>BMWJ01000001.1 GCA_014651175.1 Streptomyces clavifer
GCGAGGACCGCGTAGTCACCGCAACCGGGGCACCAGCGCACCTCCTGGTCGGACTTGAAGTCCTTCATGGACTGCTTGCCCTCGGCCCTGGGGACCAGGTGGAGGAGTTCGTTGGTGTCAGGCATCGATGGCCTCCCTGAGGACGGTGGCGAGCTGCTCGGCCTTGAAGGGCATTCCGTTGACCTGGTTGTAGCTCTGCACGTCGACGAGGTACCTGGCCCGCAGGAGCATCGCGAGCTGTCCGAGGTTCATCTCGGGCACGACGACCCTGTCGTAGCGCTTCAGCACGTCGCCGAGGTTCTTCGGGAACGGATTGAGATGGCGCAGGTGCGCCTGCGCGATCGTCTCGCCGGACGCCCGCAGACGGCGGACCGCCGCGGTGATCGGCCCGTACGTCGAGCCCCAGCCCAGGACGAGCGTCGTCGCGCCCGCCGGGTCGTCGACCTCGAGGTCGGGGACCACGACGCCGTCGACCTTCGCCTGGCGGGTACGGACCATGAAGTCGTGGTTGGCCGGATCGTAGGAGATGTTGCCCGTGCCGTCCTGCTTCTCGATCCCCCCGATCCGGTGCTCCAGGCCGGGTGTGCCCGGCACGGCCCAGGGGCGGGCCAGCGTCTCCGGGTCACGCTTGTACGGCCAGAACACCTCGGTGCCGTCGGCGAGTTCGTGATTCGGGCCGGTCGCGAACCGCGTCCGCAGGTCCGGCAGGCTGTCGGCCTCCGGGATCCGCCACGGCTCCGAGCCGTTCGCCAGGTACCCGTCCGACAGCAGGAACACCGGCGTCCGGTACGTCAGGGCGATACGCGCCGCGTCCAGCGCGGCGTCGAAGCAGTCGGCCGGGGTCCTGGGCGCGACGATCGGGACCGGTGCCTCGCCGTTGCGGCCGTACATGGCCTGCAGCAGGTCGGCCTGCTCGGTCTTGGTGGGCAGCCCCGTGGAGGGCCCGCCCCGCTGGATGTCGATGATCAGCAGCGGCAGCTCCAGGGAGACGGCGAGCCCGATCGTCTCCGACTTCAGCGCCACCCCCGGGCCCGACGTCGTCGTCACCGCGAGGGAACCGCCGAACGCGGCGCCCAGCGCGGCTCCGATCCCCGCGATCTCGTCCTCCGCCTGGAACGTCCGCACACCGAAGTTCTTGTGACGGGACAGCTCATGCAGGATGTCGGACGCCGGGGTGATCGGATAAGAACCGAGATAGAGCGGGAGATCCGCCTGCCGGCCGGCCGCGATCAGCCCGTACGACAGTGCGAGATTCCCGGAGATATTGCGGTACGTACCCGTCGGGAACGCCTGGGACGCGGGGGCCACTTCGTAGGAGACCGCGAAGTCCTCGGTCGTCTCCCCGAAATTCCAGCCCGCCCGGAAAGCAGCCACATTCGCCTCGGCGATCACCGGCTTCTTCGCGAACTTGGACCGGAGGAACTTCTCCGTACCCTCCGTCGGCCGGTTGTACATCCACGACAACAGCCCGAGCGCGAACATGTTCTTCGACCGTTCGGCCTCCTTGCGGGAAAGACCGAACTCCTTCAATGCCTCGATCGTCAACGTCGTCAACGGCACGGGATGCACGTTGTACGCATCGAGCGACCCGTCCTCCAAAGGAGACGTCTCATATCCGACTTTCGCCATCGGGCGCTTCGTGAACTCGTCGGTGTTCACGATGATGTCGGCCCCGCGCGGCACATCCGCGATATTCGCCTTCAGGGCGGCGGGATTCATTGCGACCAGCACGTTCGGTGCGTCGCCCGGCGTCAGGATGTCGTGGTCCGCGAAATGCAGCTGGAACGACGACACGCCCGGCAGGGTCCCGGCGGGCGCCCGGATCTCGGCCGGGAAGTTCGGCAGGGTCGACAGATCGTTCCCGAACGACGCCGTCTCCGACGTGAACCGGTCACCCGTCAGCTGCATCCCGTCGCCGGAGTCACCCGCGAAGCGGATGATCACCCGGTCCAGACGGCGGATTTCCTTCTCAGTGGCACCCGTTCGATCGGACTGGGGGGCGCGTTGCTCCCCGACGACAGCCTCACTGGGCTCGTCGGTCTTTCCGGCTGGGCTACTGACCTGGCTGGTCACTGAACTGGACCTCCCTCGGGGCGGCGGCTCGGGACCGGCCGGCCCGCCGGCGGTCCAGGCCCCACCTTACTTCTGTAAGGGTCGCCTTCCTTGGACCGATCATATGGTGGACGCGTTTTCGAGACATCGGTTCGTCACGCTTTGCCATGGTCACGGACCCCCCAAGCCGTCGGACGAACGCCCTCGGGGCTCATCCTTTCGTTGTAGGCCTGGGATTTCGCTGCACTGCCGCTAGATCATCCGACTTTCAGGACTTCAGATAGGTGAGAACCGCCAGAACACGCCGGTGATCCCCGTCACTGGGGGAAAGTCCCAGTTTCAGGAAGATGTTGCTGACGTGCTTTTCCACCGCTCCGTCGCTGACCACCAGCTGTTTGGCGACCGCCGAATTCGTGCGGCCCTCCGCCATCAGGCCGAGGACCTCCCGCTCGCGCGGCGTGAGCCTGACCAGCACGTCCTGCTTGCGGCTCCGGCCCAGCAGCTGCGCCACCACCTCGGGGTCCAGCGCCGTCCCGCCCCGCGCCACCCGCACCACGGCGTCCACGAACTCCCTGACCTCGGCGACCCGGTCCTTGAGCAGGTAGCCCACCCCCCGGCTGCTGCCGGCCAGCAGCTCGGTGGCGTACTGCTCCTCGACGTACTGCGAGAGCACCAGCACCCCGATGTCCGGGTACTCCTTCCTCAGCTGCACCGCGGCCCGCACCCCTTCGTCGGTGTGGGTCGGCGGCATCCGCACGTCGGCGACCACCACGTCGGGCAGCTCCTCCTGTGCGGCGAGGTCGCTCACCGTCTTGATCAGCGCCTCGGCGTCCCCCACCCCCGCCACGACATCGTGTCCGAGGTCGGTCAGCAACCGGGTGAGTCCCTCCCGGAGCAGTACCGAATCCTCGGCGATGACGACCCGCACTCTGTCCTCCACGACGCTGTTGTCCCCCACTGTCGGTACTGCTCCGTGTGCGCCGCTGTACGCGCCGCCCCTGCGGCGTCCAGCATCCCAGGATCAGGCGCCCGGGTGGGGCCGTACGCGGACCTTTCCGTAGGTGCGCCCGCGGGCGCCGACGGTCCTGTGCGGGCTGTGCCCCACGCGCTCAGCAGCGCCCCGGACGCCGTGGTGGCGTCCGGGGCGCTGCTGTCCGCGGCTCCGTGCGAGGCTGTCCGCTGTCCGCTGCTCGCGGGTGCGGGGCCGGGCGGGTCAGCCCCGCCAGGGCAGCTCGGCCGTGACCGTCGTCGGTCCGCCCGCGGGGGAGCCGACGACGAGGACACCGTCCACCGCGTCCAGGCGCTCGGTGAGCCCGGCCAGGCCACTGCCCGACGCGATGTCGGCCCCACCGCGCCCGTTGTCGGTGACCTGGAGCATCAGCCGGTCCGCGGTGCGCCACACGTCGATCGAGGCGCGGGTGGCGTGGCTGTGCTTGCTGACGTTCTGGAGCAGTTCGGACACGGTGAAGTAGGCGATGCCTTCGATGGCTTGTGCGGGTCGTGATGTGAGGTCCACGGATACGTTGACGGGGACGGTGCAGCGGGAGGCGATGGCGGAGAGTGCGGCGTCCAGGCCGCGGTCGGTGAGGACGGCGGGGTGGATGCCTCGGGCGAGGTCGCGGAGTTCCTGGAGGGCGACCTTGACCTCGCCGTGGGCTTCGTCGACCATGCGTGCGGCGGCTTCGGGGTCGTCGGTGAGCTTCTCCTTCGCCAGGCCGAGACCCATGGCGAGGGCGACGAGGCGGGCCTGGGCGCCGTCGTGCAGGTCGCGTTCGATGCGGCGCAGGTCCGCGGCTGCCGTGTCCACGACCACACCCCGGTCCGACTCCAGCTCCGAGACGCGGGTCGCCAGCCGGGAGGGGCCGAGCAGGCCGGCGACCATCAGGCGGTCGACGGACGCCAGGCCGCGGATGATCCACGGGGTGACCAGGACGAGCGCCAGACCGACACCGCCGGTCACCGCCAGCTCGAAGGGGGAGTCGAGATAGACCTGGTGCGTGCGGTCCCCGTACAGCTGGATGCCGTCGATGCCCACGTACGCCGGGAAGACCCAGTGCCACAGCGGATAGGTGAACGCCGCCCAGCCGTACGACCAGAACGTCAGCGCGACGACGAAGGCGAACAGGGCCCACGGGAGGTGCAGAACCGCGTAGAGCAGGTGCCGCCAGGACGCCCCGCTCTTCAGCACCGCGCCGACCCAGGACATCAGGCCGCCCGTCCTCCCGCGCAACGGCTCCGGGTCCGCTACGTCGAGCTTCAGCAGCCCGCGCGCCCGGCCCCGTTCCATCGCGCCGAACCCCCGGCACATGACGAGCCCGGCGGCGAGTACCGGAATGCCGAGGAAGGTGATGAGCATGCCCAGCCCCAGCGACGTCATCGTGATCGCGAAGCTGAACAGCACCACGCTGATCGGCAGGCTCAGGAGCAGGTAGGCAAGCTCGCGGTAGGTGCGTGCCTCCAGGGGCGCACGCAGCACCGCCGGGAAGAGGTGCCTCGTCCGCGGTGCCTGCGGGTGGTCGCCCGATCCGGCACCGGTCCTGTGGTGGTTCCGGGTGTCCGGTCCGTATGCCGTGGCCATCAGAGGCGTCCGTCCGTTTCTTCCGAGCGGGAACTTCCCGCGGGCCTGTACATCGGCTGATATCCCCAGACTGCTCCGCCGGGCGGCTCCGCACCATGAGGGCGGTCTCCGTATCCGGCCGGGGGTTTTCCCCACCCGCGGGCGGGGGTGTCCGGACGGGCCCCGTCCCTGGCCGGGCGTGTCCGGACGGGCGTCCGGGGGCTCGGGGCGTGGTCCTCCCCGCTGGGCCCGGTCCGGTCAGGCGTGTGCCGCCGTGGCGTCCGAACGGTCCCGCCAGGGCAGCTCCGCGGTCACCGTGGTGGGCCCGCCCTCCGGGGAGTCCAGGACGAACAGCCCGTCGACCGCCCCCAGCCGCTCCGCCAGCCCGGCCATGCCCGTACCACCGTCCAGCCGCGCACCGCCGGCCCCGTCGTCCTGCACCTGGATCATCAGCCGGTCCGCGGTGCGCCAGACCTCTACCGAGGCCGAGCGGGCGTGGCTGTGCTTGCTGACGTTCTGGAGCAGTTCGGACACGGTGAAGTAGGCGATGCCTTCGATGGCTTGTGCGGGTCGTGATGTGAGGTCCACGGATACGTTGACGGGGACGGTGCAGCGGGAGGCGATGGCGGAGAGTGCGGCGTCCAGGCCGCGGTCGGTGAGGACGGCGGGGTGGATGCCTCGGGCGAGGTCGCGGAGTTCCTGGAGGGCGACCTTGACCTCGCCGTGGGCTTCGTCGACCATGCGTGCGGCGGCTTCGGGGTCGTCGGTGAGCTTCTCCTTCGCCAGGCCGAGACCCATGGCGAGGGCGACGAGGCGGGCCTGGGCGCCGTCGTGCAGGTCGCGTTCGATGCGGCGCAGGTCCGCGGCTGCCGTGTCCACGACCACACCCCGGTCCGACTCCAGCTCGGCGATCCTGCGTTCCAGTCCGTCGGAGGGCGACAACAGCCCGCGCGCCATCGCCCGGTCGGCGTTCGTCAGCACCCGTGCGATGAAGGGGAGCACCGGCCAGAGCACGACCAGGCTCACCAGCGTCACGGCGAACGTCACCACACCCCACGGCAGCCGCATGAACGAATACAGCAACGCCCGCCAAGCCACCGGGTCCTTCAGCCTCGACCAGAGCCAGGGGAAGAACCCGGTCTCCCGGGTGCTGCGCGCCATCGGACTCGGCTCGTCGATCCGCACCCCGAGCATGCCCCGCGCTCGCCCCCGCTCCGCCCGGCCGAGGCCGCGCGCACCCTGCAGCCCGAGGGCGAGGAGCGGCAGCCCGACCACCGTGACCGAGAGTCCCGCGCCCACACCGATCAGGAAGACGGTGTAGACGAACCCGGCGATCGCCATCGGCAGGTTGGCCAGGAGGTAGGCGATCTCCTTCCACGTCGACCCGTCGAAGGCGAAGCGCGCGGGTGGCGGAAGGTCACTGTCCGGCATGGCGGGGCTCATGGTCATACGGCCACCCTGCCGGGCCGGCGGCGCCCACGCCATGGGGTTCGTGGGTGGGGGCGAAGTAGGGATAACCCCACTACTTGTGTGACGCGGCTGCTTACCCTCTCTTTAACAGGGCCTAGACTCCCGTGCGTACAGACCGTCGAACAGGCTGAGGGAGCGAGGGGCGGACGTGGCGGACGTGCCGGGACCGACCGTTCTCGCGTCGGACTACTTCCAGAGCTACTCAGTCGTCGGACTGCTCGCCGTGGTCGGCGTGCTGTTCGTCGCCGTCGCCTTCGGGGCCGGTCGACTGCTCAGGCCCGTGGTCCCGACGCCGGAGAAACTCCTCACGTACGAGTGCGGCGTGGACCCCGTGGGGGAGGGCTGGGCCCACACCCAGGTTCGCTATTACGTGTACGCCTTCCTGTACGTGATCTTCGCCGTCGACTCGATCTTCCTGTTCCCGTGGGCGACGGTGTTCGCGGCGCCCGGATACGGTGCGACGACGCTGGTGGAGATGTTCATCTTCCTCGGCTTCCTGGCCGTGGGACTGCTCTACGCATGGAAGAAGGGCGTCCTCGAATGGGCGTGACGCGCCGGCCGAATCCCGAACCTCCCGTTTCGCTGCCCGATCCGACGCCGTTGCCCGAGCCGCAGAGGCTCGGCGTGCTGTCCCGGCTCGCGCCCGAACCTATGAAGGTGGTCCTCAACTGGGGCCGCCGCTACAGCCTCTGGGTCTTCAACTTCGGACTCGCCTGCTGCGCCATCGAATTCATCGCCGCGTCCATGGCACGGCACGACTTCATCCGGCTCGGCGTGATCCCGTTCGCGCCCGGGCCCCGGCAGGCCGACCTCATGATCGTGTCCGGCACGGTGACGGACAAGATGGCTCCGGCCGTGAAGCGGCTGTACGAGCAGATGCCCGAACCGAAGTACGTCATCTCCTTCGGCGCCTGCTCCAACTGCGGCGGCCCGTACTGGGATTCGTACTCCGTGACGAAGGGCGTCGACCAGATCATCCCCGTCGACGTGTACGTGCCCGGCTGCCCGCCCCGGCCCGAGGCGCTGCTCCAGGGCATCCTCAAGCTCCAGGAGAAGATCGCCCGCGAGTCGCTCGCCGAGAGGTACGCCACGGGGGGCCCGGGCCGTACCTCGGCCGCCGCCCTGCGCAGCGGTCTCGTCGCGGCCCCGCAGACGCCGGGGGAGGAGCGGGAGTGACCGCCGCGGACACCTACGACCGGCTGCCGGACGCGGTCACCGACATCTTCGGCGCGGAGGCAACCGCCGCGTTCGCGTACGACCTGCTGACCGTCGACGTCCCCGCCACCGCATGGACCGACGCCCTCGAGACGGCCCGCGACGTACTGGGCTGCCGCTATTTCGACTGGCTGAGCGCGGTCGACGAACCGGGCACCGGCTTCCGGGTCTGCGCCCATGTCGCGGCGCTGGGCGAGGGTACGGTCCGGCGCCTGCTGGTCCGTACGGTCGTCCCGCACGACGCGCCCACCCTGCCCAGCGCCATCGGCGTGTACGCGGGAGCGGCCTGGCACGAGCGCGAGACGCACGAGATGTTCGGCATCGGCTTCGAGGGCCATCCGCACCTGGTCCCGCTGCTGCTGCCGGAGGGGTTCGAAGGCCACCCGCTGCGGAAGGACTTCGTCCTGGCGGCCCGGGTCGCCAAGGCCTGGCCGGGCGCGAAGGAGCCGGGCGAGTCCGAACACGGGGGCCCCAAGCGGCGCACGATGCTGCCGCCGGGCGTACCCGACCCGAACGAATGGGGCCCGCTCAAGGGCCAGCTCCCGCCGGCCCCGGCCCGCCCCGCGAGGGGCGCCCGCGCGGCGGGCGACCGCCCCGTACGCCGGGCCCGCAGCGTGAGCGAGGGCTCGGCCGCGCAGCGGCCCGCCGAGACGGACCCGACTCCGGGGGCGGCTGCGGGTAGCGCGACGGATGCCGCGGCGACCCCGCAGGCCGCACCGGCGCGGCGCACCCGAAGCGCCTCCCAGGGCTCGGCCTCCCAGACCACCGGCACCCCGCCGCCGGCACCGGCCGGTGCTGGGCAGGGCGATGCGCGCCCGTCCGGTGCCGGGCAGAACGCGCCGTCCGACGCCGGGCAGATCGCACCGTCGCGGGCCGACGGGCCGGACGAGGCGTCCGTCACCGAGGCACCGGCTGACGCCGGGGTCACCGGTGCGCAGCCCAAGGGGCCGCGCGGGTCGCGCGCCGTCCGCAGCACGGATGCGCCCTGGCACCACGCCCGGCCCGCCTTCGACGGAGACCCGGAGCCGGGCTCCAGCACTGCGGGCAACGGCGCCCCGGGCGAGGGCACTCCGGGCGAGGGCACTCCGGAGAAGCGCATCCCGGGCGAGGGCTCCACCGCCCCCGGCCCGAAGTCCGCGTCCACCACCGAGCCGCAGCCGGGGTCCGAGCCGCAGCCTGGGGCGGTGACGCAGTCGGA
The DNA here is from genome assembly GCA_014651175.1 of Streptomyces clavifer. Lineage (GTDB taxonomy): Bacteria > Actinomycetota > Actinomycetes > Streptomycetales > Streptomycetaceae > Streptomyces > Streptomyces clavifer. The sequence continues at coordinate 8,493 of BMWJ01000001.1, forward strand.
CGCTCAGACGCAGCCGGGCGCCGGTCCGCAGCCAGGCGCCGCCGAGCGCGACTCGCCGAACACGGCAGAGACCCCTGAGCAACGGCAGCCCGAGGCCCCGGAGCCCGAGGCCCCCGAGCCCGGGCAACGGCAGCTCGAGGAACCGCAGGCCGACTCCGGAAGCGAGTCCGAGGCCCCCGCACCGGAGCCCCAGGACGACACCGGCCCCGCGCCCGATCCTGACCCCGCGCCCCGAACCGACCGTCCCGCCGGAGGCGATACCGCGTGAACGACGTACTCGACGTCGCCCTCCGGCTCCTCATCGTCTTCGCCGTGTTCATGGTCGTCCCGCTGGTCGTCGGACAGGCCGAGCACAAGGTGATGGCGCACATGCAGGGCCGGCTCGGCCCCATGTACGCGGGCGGGTTCCACGGCTGGGCCCAGCTCGTCGCGGACGGGGTGAAGTTCGTACAGAAGGAAGACGTCGTCCCCGCCGAGGCGGACCGCCGTATCTTCCAGCTCGCCCCCGCCGTCGCCCTGCTGCCGTACCTGCTCGTGATCGTCGCCATCCCGATCGGCCCCGGGGAGGGCGCGGTCGGCCAGGTCGTCGACGCGGGCATCTTCTTCGTGCTCGCCGTCATGGGCGTCGGCGTGCTCGGCTCACTGATGGCGGGCTGGGCCTCCGCCAACAAGTTCTCCCTCCTCGGCGGCCTCCGTACCGCCGCGCAGCTGCTCGCGTACGAACTGCCGATGCTGCTCGCCGCAGCCTCCGTGGCCATGGCGGCCGGCACCGTCTCGCTCCCCGGCATCCTCGATGCCTTCGAGTGGTGGTGGCTGCCCTGGCAGATCGTCGGCGCACTGGTCTTCTTCGTGGCGGGGCTCGCCGAGCTGCAGCGTCCGCCCTTCGACATGCCGGTCGCCGACTCGGAGATCATCTTCGGCGCCTACACCGAGTACACGGGCCTTCGGTTCGCCCTGTTCCTGCTCGCCGAGTACGCCGGAATCGTCGTCCTGTGCGCGTTGACCACCGTCCTCTTCCTCGGCGGCTGGCACGGTCCGCTCGGCGACGACGGGCTCGGCTGGGTCTGGACCCTGCTCAAGACGGGTGTCCTCGCCTTCGTCGTCATCTGGCTCCGCGTCACCTATCCCCGTCTCCGCGAGGACCAGCTGCAGAAGCTCGCCTGGACCACGCTCATCCCCCTCGCCCTCGCGCAGATCGCGCTCACCGGCATCGTGAAGGTGGCGATCAACTAGTGCCTCCGATTCCCGGCGCAGGCCTGGCCAAGGGTCTCGCCGTCACCCTGCGGACCATGACGAAGCGGACCGTCACCGCGCAGTACCCCGACGTCCAGCCCGAACTGCCGCCCAGGACCCGGGGCGTCATCGGGCTGTTCGAGGAGAACTGCACGGTCTGCATGCTCTGCGCCCGTGAGTGTCCCGACTGGTGCATCTACATCGACTCCCACAAGGAGACGGTGCCCGCGGCGGCCCCCGGTGGGCGCGAACGCAGCCGCAACGTCCTGGACCGGTTCGCGATCGACTTCGCCCTCTGCATGTACTGCGGTATCTGCATCGAGGTCTGTCCCTTCGACGCGCTGTTCTGGTCACCCGAGTTCGAGTACGCCGAGACGGACATCCACGAGCTGACCCACGAGCGCGACAAGCTCCGCGAGTGGATGTGGACCGTGCCCGAGCCGCCCGCGCTCGACCCGGGAGCCGAGGAGCCGAAGGAGATCGCCGCCGCCCGCAAGACGGCGGAGAAGCTCCGCGCGGCCCAGGCCGCGGAAGAGGCGGAGGCGGCAGCCACAGCGCAGGCGGGACAGCCGGGACAGGCGGCGCAGGCGGAACGGCCGACGGACGCGGCAGGACCGGAACAGCCGAAACAGGAGGGACAGGAGTGATGCTGGCAGCCACCGCCGGCCACCCCGGCTTCCTCTCCCCGACCGGCGTCGAGATCGCCTTCGTCCTCGTCGGCATCGTCACCCTCGGCGCAGCGTTCATCACCGTCACGACCAGGCAGCTGGTGCACGCCGCCCTCTGGCTCGTCGTGGCGCTCGGCGGGCTGGCCGTCGAATACCTCCTGCTCACGGCCGAGTTCATCGCCTGGGTGCAGGTCCTGATCTACGTCGGCTCCATCGTCGTCCTCCTCCTCTTCGGGCTGATGCTCACCAGGGCTCCCATCGGCCACTCCCCGGACGCCGATTCGGGCAACCGGTGGATCGCTCTCGGCGTGGCCGGAGCCTCGGCGATCGCCCTCGTCTGGGTCGTCGTCGACGCCTTCCGCACGACCTGGATCGACCTGGACGGGCCGGCCCAGGGCTCCACCGACGCCACCGGTGCGTTCCTCTTCCGGCACTGGGTGCTGCCCTTCGAGGCGCTGTCCGTCCTGCTGCTCGCCGCCCTGGTCGGCGCGATCGTCCTGTCCCGCAAGGACCGAGAGGACAAGAGCTGATGCACCTCGCCTATCCCGCCGTGCTCGCCGCCCTCCTCTTCTGCACCGGTCTGTACGGGGTCCTCGCCCGGCGCAACGCGATCCTCGTCCTGATGTCCGTCGAGCTGATGCTCAACGCCGTCAACCTCAACCTGGTCGCCTTCGACGTCTGGCTCCGCGACGCACTCCACTCCGGCCAGGCACTGACCCTCTTCACGATCGCCATCGCCGCAGCCGAGATCGGCATCGGCCTGGCGATCGTCCTCGCCGTCTACCGCAACCGGGGCAGCTCGGACATCGACCGTCTCCGCGACACCGCGGAGACCGACGAGGCCGAAACGCTCCCCGGCGACGCGGACGCCGACGACGCCACCCACGGCACCGCAGACCAGGCCACTGCTCCGGCAGGGAAGGCAAAGAAGGCAGAGGCCACCGCGTGACCACCACGACCCTCGCCGTCCTCGTCCCCCTCCTCCCCTTCCTGGGCGCCGCCGCCGCACTCCTGCTGGGCAGGACAGCCCCCGGCTTCGCCCGCCCGCTCGCCGTGCTGCCCACCTTCACCGCAGCCGTCATCGCCGTCGTCGTCGCAGTGCGCCAGGGCGGCGGCCGGGCCATCGACGCCTCGACACAGCTCACCCCCACCGGCTCGGTCCCCATCGACCTCGCCCTGCACCTCGACGGCTTCGCCGTCCTCACGGCCGTCCTCGTCGGACTCGTCGCCACCTGCGTACAGATCTATTCGACGGCCTATCTGCGTGACGACACCCGCTACACGTCCTACTCGGCCCTCGTCTCCCTCTTCACCTCCGCGATGCTGCTCGTCGTCTACTCCGGCGACCTGATGGTGCTCCTGGTCGGCTGGGAGATCATGGGCATCTGCTCGTACTTCCTCGTCGGCCACTACTGGGAGACGCCCGAGGCCCGCGCCGCCTCCCTCAAGGCCTTCCTCGTCACCAAGCTCGGCGACGTCCCCTTCCTCATCGGACTGTTCGCCCTGGCCGCCGACACCGGCACGTTCCGCATCACCGGCATCCTGGCGGCCGTCACGAACGGCGGACTCGACCACCCCACCCTCATCGCCCTGCTGCTCCTCGCAGGGGTCGCCGGCAAATCCGCGCAGTTCCCCCTGCACACCTGGCTGCCCGACGCGATGGCCGGCCCCACCCCCGTCTCCGCGCTCATCCACGCCGCGACGATGGTCGCCGCCGGCATCTACTTCGTGGCCCGGCTCCTCCCCGTCTTCGCCGCCTCCGGCGCGGCCCTCGTCGTCCTCGCCGTGATGGCGGCCGTCACGATGATCGGCTCCGGACTCGCCGCCCTCGCCCAGGACGACATCAAACGCGTCCTCGCCTACTCGACCATCGGTCAGCTCGGCTACATGGCCGGTGCCCTGGCCGTCGGCGACCGCGGGGCCGCCGTCTTCCACCTCATCTCCCACGGTGCGTTCAAGGCGGTCCTCTTCCTGGCAGCCGGTGTCGTCATCCACGCCGCGGGAACCAACTCGCTCGCCGCCATGTCACGCATGAGCGGCCTCACCAAGCGGATCCCCGACGCCTACTGGACGATGACCGTCGCCCTCCTCGCGCTCGCCGCCATCCCCCCGTTCGCCGGCTTCTTCTCCAAGGAAGCCGTCCTCGTCGCCGCCGAGCACACCGCCCTCGGCGACCGCGACATCGCCCCGGCCGCTGCCGGCTGGACGGTCCTCGTCGCCGGACTCCTCGCAGCGGTCCTCACCGCCGCCTACGCCATGCGCCTGTGGCTCCTCACGTTCCACGGGCGCGGCACCGAGGCCCCCGACCACGGCAGGCAGCCCGCCGCCATGACCTCCGTCCTCTGGGTCCTCGCCGTCCCCACCATGGCCTTCGGCCTCACGGCAGGCGTCATCAGCGACTGGTTCGACGGACACAGCCTCGCCCCGACCCTCACGACCGCAGTCCTCTCCACCGGCGTCGGTCTCGTCGGCGGGCTCGTCACCTACGGGGCCTGGCGCCACACCACGGCGCTCGCCGCCCGCCCGCCGGTCGGCGCGGTCGCCGCCCACCCCGACGCCGAACCCGCCCTCGTCGAGCTCGAGGCGATGACGTCGCACACCGCCGCGTACGGCACCATCGCGGACGCCCCCGACCCGTCCGACCCCGGCCGGCTCCTCCTCGGCCCCCTCCACCGTCACGCGGTCACGGGCTTCCACCTCGACGCCCTGTACTCGACGCTCTTCGTCCGCCCCGTCCAGGCCGCCGCCCGCCTCGTCCGGTTCCTGGACCGCGAGGTCGTCGACACGTACGTCCGCGGCTCGGGCAGCCTCGCCCGCGGACTCGGCACCGCCGTCCGCCGCGCCCAGACCGGCAACGTGCAGACCTACCTCGGCGCGCTGCTCGCCGGAACCCTTGTCCTGGCGATCGCCGCCGTCGTTTTTGCCAACGTCAACGCCGGGGCGTGAGCCGTGATCGATATCAGCGCATCCGTGATGCAGTTCCTTCTGGCGTTCGTCGTCGTCGCCCCGCTCCTCGGTGCCGTCGCCGCGCTCCTGCCCGCCCCGCCCGGGCTCAGGGGCAGGAACCCCGACCAGGCCGTGCTCCGCCACGGCGTGACCGTCACCGGCGCCGTTCTCCTCGCCGCTCTCGTCCTGGCCGCCGGCTTCGACCACGACCACCCGTCGAGAATGCAGGCCACCACCGACATCAGCTGGATCCCGGCACTCGACGTCCGGATCCACCTCGGCACCGACGGCATCTCGCTCCCCCTTCTCGTGCTGACCGCGCTGCTGACCTTCCTCTGCGCGCTCTACAGCTACTTCAAGCTCCCCGCGGGCCCCTCCCCGAAGGCCTTCGTCGCTCTCGTCCTCGTGCTCGAGTCCGGCACCCTCGCGACCTTCGCCGTCCTCGACCTGCTGCTGTTCTTCCTGGCCTTCGAGATGGTCCTCATCCCGATGTACTTCCTCATCGCCCGCTGGGGCGGCGACCGGAAGCAGCCCGCCGCCTGGAAGTTCATCCTCTACACCCTGCTCGGCTCCGTGGTCATGCTGCTGGGACTGCTCCTCATCGGACTGAAGAGCGGCACCTTCGACATGGTGGCACTCGCCACTGACAACGGCCGTGGCCTCACCGCATCCGTGCAGGTCGTCGCCGTACTCGCGATCGGGATCGGCCTCGCCGTGAAGACCCCGATGTGGCCTCTGCACAGCTGGCTCCCCGACGCCCACACCGCGGCCCCGACCGTCGGCTCCGTCCTCCTCGCCGGCGTCATGCTGAAGATGGGGACGTACGGCTTCGTCCGCATCCTGCTCCCCATCGCCCCCGACGGTATGCGGACCTTCGCGCCCTACCTCGCGGCGTTCGCCGTGGTCGGCATCGTCTACGGATCCCTGGCCTGCCTCGCGCTGGCCCGCCCCGGTGCCAAGGGCGACCTCAAGCGCCTCATCGCCTACTCCTCGGTCGGCCACATGGGCTTCGTGCTCCTCGGCATCGCGACCATGACCCCCACCGGGGTCAACGGCGCACTCTTCGCCAACATCGCCCACGGCCTCATCACCGGCCTGCTGTTCTTCCTGGTCGGCGCCATCAAGGACCGCTACGGCACCGCGGACCTCGACACCCTCGCCGGAGCCACCGGAGCCGCGCTCTACGGCCGCACCCCCAGGCTCGGCGGCCTCCTCGCCTTCGCGGCGATCGCCTCGCTCGGCCTCCCCGGCCTCGCGGGCTTCTGGGGCGAGATGCTCACCCTGTTCGGCGCCTTCGACCCCGCCGAGGGCCTCAACCGTCCCGCCTTCCTCACCTTCATGTCCATCGGCGCGTTCGGCACCCTGCTCACCGCCGCGTACATGCTCATCGTCGTGCGCCGCGTCTGCATGGGCGAGAAGCGGGACGAACCGCACCCGGTCGCCGACATCCAGACCTACGAATTCGCCGCCTGGACCCCCCTCGCAGCCCTCACCGTCCTCGCCGGACTCTGGCCCGCGGTCCTCCTCGGCCTCACCGACCCGGCCGTGCAGAAGCTCCTCGCAGGAGGCAAGTCGTGACCGTGGCAGCCGACAGCGCAACCGGGGCGGCAAGCCTCGTCCAGTCCGTCGACTGGCTGGCGATCGCACCCCCCGTCACCGCTGCCACGGTGGCCCTCCTCGTCCTGGTCGCCGACCTCTTCGTCGGCGAACGGCACAAGCCGCTCCTCGGCTACGGCGCCGTGGCCGGACTCGTCGCCGCGCTCGCCCTGCTCGTCCCGCTGCGCGCGGGGGACCGCTCGACGTTCTGCCTCACCGGCGGCACCCAGGCATGCAGCTACACCGCCGACCACTTCGCCCTCGTCATCCAGGCCCTCGTGCTCGGCGGCGCGCTGCTCACCGCGCTGCTCTCGATCGGTGACACCCGCAAGCTCCCCGCCGGAGAGTTCTGGTTCCTGCTGCTGGCGTCCGCGGCGGGAGCCGCGCTCCTGCCCGCGGCCCGCGACCTCGCCACCCTCGTCGTGGCCCTCGAAGTCGCCTCGCTCCCCGCCTTCGCCCTCGTCGGCATCAAGCGCGGCGACCGGCGCAGCTCCGAAGCCGCACTGAAGTTCTTCCTCTCCTCCGTCGTCGCCACCGCCGTCATGCTCCTCGGCGTCAGCTTCGTCTACGCGACCACCGGCACCCTGCACCTCACGGAGATCGCCGCGCGCCTCGACGAGGTGCCCGGCCGGTTCGACACCCTCGCCCAGGCCGGCGTCGCCCTCACCCTCGTCGGCTTCGCGTTCAAGACGGCCGCCGCGCCCTTCCACTTCTGGGTCCCCGACACCTACGTGGGAGCCCCGCTGCCCATCGCCGCCTACCTCTCGGTCGTCGGCAAGGCAGTCGGCTTCTCCGGCCTCATCCTCGTCACCGTGATCGGCTTCCCGTCGTACGCGGACGTCTGGGGACCCGCCCTCGCCGTCCTCGCGGCCCTCACCATGACCGTCGGCAACGTCGCCGCACTCCGGCAGACCGCCACCCGCGCCCGCAGCGCCGTACGCCTGCTCGCCTGGTCGTCCGTCGGCCAGGCCGGCTACCTGCTCGTCCCGATCGCCGCCGCCGCGTACTCCAGCGACGCACAGGTCGGCTCCACCGTCGCCTACGCCCTCATGTACGCCGTCGTGAACCTCGGCGCCTTCGCAGTGGCCGCCCTCGTCGCCCGTACCCACCCGGGCAACCGCCTCAGCGACTACCGCGGCCTGTACGCCACCCGCCCCCTCGCCGCGCTCGCCCTGGGCTTCTTCCTGCTGTGCCTGGCCGGGCTGCCGCCCGGCATCATCGGCCTCTTCGCCAAGGTCACGGTCTTCTCCGCAGCCGTCGACGCCGGACTGGGCTGGCTCGCCGTCGTCATGGCCGTCAACGTGGTGATCGCGCTCTACTACTACCTCCAGTGGACCGCGGCACTCTTCCGCTCGCCGGAGGCGGCCGCCGGGGGGGAGGCCCCCACACAGCAGAAGCACCGTGTTCCGGCGCCGCTCACCACCGCCATCGCCCTCACCGCCGTGACCGGTATCGCCCTTTCCGGCGCACCCCAGCTCGTCCTCCGCTTCGCTGCCGTCAACCTGTTCTGACCCCCCGCAAGATCGGCTTGCTCGCCGAGGTCCGCGCAAGGCATGGTCATGCCTGCACGTCACCCAAGAAGAGCAAAAGGAGCCAGAGCGGTGCTGAACGGGTTCAAAGACTTCATCCTGCGTGGAAACGTCATCTCCCTGGCCATCGGCCTCGCCGTGGGAGCCGCGTTCACCGCCGTGGTCACCGGCTTCAGCAACGCGTTCATCGTGCCGCTGATCGCCCTCTTCACCCGGGGCACAGGCGACTTCAGCAAGGCGACGTTCACCGTCGACGGCGCGATCTTCCCCTACGGCCTGTTCATCAGCGCGGCGATCGCCTTCCTCATCACCGCCGCCGTCCTCTACTTCCTGGTCGTCGTCCCCATGGCCAAGGTCCAGAACCGCTTCACGGCCAAGGAGGAGGAGGAGAAGGCCGACATCAAGGCCGCCCTGCGCGACTGCCCCCGCTGCTTCTCCGAGATCCCCGTCGTCGCCACCCGCTGCGGCCACTGCACCAGCGACGTGGAGCCGGACGCCGAGGCCCGCGCGCTGGCAGGCCTCCCCGCGCAGCGCTGACGCCGCGCCGCGGCCCGGGGCCACACCGCAGCGCCGAACGGCGCGGCGGCGGCCCACACGGCGCGGCAGGAACGGCCACCCGTACGGCCCAGACACGGCCACCCGTACGGCACAGGGGCGGCCACCCGTCCGGCACGGGGCCGGATCCGGTCGGATCCGACCCTTCCGCCCTGCCCCCGGCCTCCACGCACAAGGGAACTAGCTCCCCCCGCCTCGCGTTGACCAGTACGGGAGGCTCCACTGGGGAGTGGAGCACCACCGAGCAAGGGTTCCCCTGCTGCACCATTTGGAGGGCGTACCGTGCACCGCCGGCACAACGGGCTGAAGACCGCCGTACTCCTCGGGGGACTGTCCGCACTCATCATCGTCATCGGCAGCTTCTTCGGACGCGCCGGCCTGATCGTGGCCCTTCTCGTCGCGCTCGCCACCAACGCCTACGCCTACTGGAACAGCGACAAGCTCGCCCTGCGCGCCATGAGGGCCCGCCCCGTCAGCGAATTCGAGGCGCCGCAGCTCTACCGCACCGTCCGGGAGCTCTCGACCGCGGCCCGTCAGCCCATGCCCCGGCTCTACATCTCCCCGACCCAGGCGCCCAATGCCTTCGCCACCGGCCGCAACCCGCGCAACGCCGCCGTCTGCTGCACCGAAGGCATCCTCCAGATCCTCGACGAACGCGAGCTGCGCGGTGTCCTGGGCCACGAGCTCAGCCACGTCTACAACCGCGACATCCTCATCTCCTCCGTCGCGGGAGCCCTCGCCTCCGTCGTCATGTTCCTGGTCAACTTCGCCTGGCTCATCCCGGTGGGCCGTTCCAACGACGACGAGGGCCCCGGCATAGTGGGCATGCTCCTGATCATGATCCTCGGCCCGCTCGCCGCCTCCGTCATCCAGCTCGCCGTCAGCCGCTCCCGCGAGTTCGAGGCCGACGCGTCCGGAGCCCAGCTCACCGGCGACCCGCTCGCCCTCGCCAGTGCCCTGCGCAAGCTCGACGCCGGCACCAAACAGCTTCCGCTGCCGCCCGAACCGAGGATCGAGACCGCGAGCCACATGATGATCGCGAATCCGTTCCGTCCCGGCCGTGGCATGTCCAAGATGTTCGCCACCCACCCGCCCATGGCGGAACGCATCGCCCGACTCGAGCAGATGGCAGGTTATCGACCGTGAAGACAATCCTGAACGTCATATGGCTGGTCCTGTGCGGTTTCTGGATGTTCCTCGGCTACATCGCCGCGGGCCTCCTCCTCTGCATCACGATCATCGGCATCCCCTTCGGCCTGGCCGCGTTCCGCATCGGCGTCTACGCCCTCTGGCCCTTCGGCTACAGCGTCGTCGACCGCCACGACTCCGGCGGCCCGTCGTTCATCGGGAACATCCTCTGGCTGGTCCTGGCCGGCTGGTGGCTCGCACTCGGCCACATCTTCACCGGCATAGCCCTGTGCGTCACGATCATCGGAATCCCGCTGGGGATCGCGAACTTCAAGCTGATCCCGGTCTCCCTGATGCCCTTCGGCAAGGAGATCGTCCGCACCGACCAGCCGTTCGCGACGCGGTAGACCGGCAGCGATCCGGCAACCGAACCCGCCCCACGAGCGTCCTGGCTTGCAGGATCACGTGACGGGTAGGTTCGCGGACATGAGCATCATCAGCTGGATCATCCTCGGCCTGCTGGCCGGGGCCATCGCCAAGTTCCTCCTGCCCGGACGCGACCCCGGCGGCATCATCGGCACGACCCTCATAGGCATCGTGGGCGCGTTCCTCGGCGGCTGGCTGTCGTCCCGCTTCCTCGACCGCCCGATCAGCACCGACTTCTACGACACGGCGACGTGGCTCGCCGCCATCGGCGGCTCCCTCGTTCTGCTGATCGCCTACCGGCTGCTCTTCGGCAACTCCCGCGACCGCCGCTGAACTACGCCCCGGACCTCTCGCCCGACTCCGAACCGCCGCCCAGGCCCGTATCGCGCAACGTCAGATTGAGCCGGCCGGCCCGCATCCCCGACGCGGGGCCGGCCGATCCTTCGAGCACCTTCGTCACCCCGTGGAACGCGTACCGCGACGGACCGCCGAACACGAACAGATCGCCGGAGGCCAACTCCACATCCGTGTAGGGCCGCCCCCGGTCCTCGGTGTTCCCGAAGCGGAACACACAGGTGTCACCGAGGCTCAGCGACACCACGGGAGCATCCGAACGCTCCTCCCGGTCCTGGTGCATCCCCATCCGCGCCGCACCGTCGTAGAAGTTGACCAGCGCGGCGTCCGGTGTGTACCCGGCTCCCGCCCCGGCGTCCCCGTAGGCATCCGCCACAGCTGCCCGCCCCAGCTCCGCGAGCCAGGGCGGGAAGGCGGCGACCCGGGCCCCGTTGACGTCCTCGGCCGTCCGCGCGTACCGGTACGGCAGCCAGTGCCACCCCAGACACACGGTCCGCACCGACATCACCCCGCCCCCCGGCAGTACGGTGTGCCGCAACGGCACCGGCCCGCGCGCCCACTCACGGCACGCCTCCACCAACTCCCGCTGCCGCGCCGCCGACAGCCACCCGGGCACATGAACCGCCCCCGGTGCCACCACCGCCCGCGGCCGCGGGAACAGCCCGTCGGACGCGTACGGCGCCCCGCGCGACATCACCGTCCCGCCAGGGCGCCCTCCAGCCCCAGCAGCCGCTCCTTGCGCTCGACGCCGCCCGCGTAGCCCCGCAGCGCCCCGTCCGCTCCGATCACCCGGTGGCACGGCCGGACGACCAGCAGGGGATTGCGCCCGATCGCCGTCCCCACGGCCCGGACCCCGACGCCCGCGGATCCCACCTGCGCGGCGATCTGCCCGTAGGACATCGTCCGGCCGTACGGAATGGCGTCCAGGGCCTTCCAGACCCGTCGCTGGAACTCCGTGCCCACGCCGTCCGCGTACACGAGGTCGAAGCGGGTCAGCCGCCCCTCGAAATAGGCCGCCAACTGCCGAGCGACTCCGCTGAACAGGTCAGGGTCGTGCCGCCACCCGTCCTGGACGGTCGCGGCGCCCTTCTGCCCGGGCAGCGACAACGAGGCCAGCGCCACTCCGTCCGCCCCGCCCGCAGCGGCCCGCTCCTCACCGGCCAGCAGCAGCTCGCCCAGCGGGCTGCCGACTCGCGCGTACACCGTCGTCATCACTCGTCACACTCCCTGCCCGGTGGGCCGCGGAACGGCACCGTCGCAACCCCGTACTCACGAGTCTGCGACCTCCGCCGCATCCCGACCGGCGGTTTTCAGACATCGCATACGCGGGCGGGGCGGGACGTGCCGACCGGCACGCCCCACCCCGCCCGAACGCCGCCGCACGCGGCGGCGGACCGTCTACCGGTAGTTGGCGAACTGCACCGCGAAGTCCAGGTCCTTGCCCTTGATCAGTGCCTGGACGGTCTGCAGGTCGTCGCGGCTCTTCGAGCTGACCCGCAGCTCGTCGCCCTGGACGAGGGCCTTGACGCCCTTCGGGCCCTCGTCACGGATGATCTTCGCCACCTTCTTGGCGTTCTCCTGGGAGATGCCCTCCTCGATCGTGGCGAAGATCTTGTACTCCTTGCCGGACAGCTGCGGTTCGCCCGCGTCCAGCGACTTCAGGGAGATCCCGCGCTTGATCAGCTTGGACTGGAAGATGTCGAGGATCGCCTTGACCCGCTCCTCGCCGTTCGCCTCCATCAGGATCTTCTCGCCCGACCACGAGATCGAGGCGCCGGTGCCCTTGAAGTCGTAGCGCTGGGAGATCTCCTTGGCGGCCTGGTTGAGGGCGTTGTCGACCTCCTGCCGCTCGACCTTCGAGACGATGTCGAAACTGGAGTCGGCCATGACGTGTGGCTCCTTGCGTCGTATGCGTTGGGGTACGCCGCAAAGCCTAGCCACCCCCGCCGGCGCCGAGCACTGATCAATCAGGTGGCGTAGCACCCCCGGGCATCGGGTATCGTTTACGACGTCGCCAAGGAGCCCCCACAGGGATCCGACGCGTCGTTCGAGGCGGTGTGGCTCAGCCTACCCAGGTTCGAACCCTGGCGCCGCCACGCGAACAGAGCCCCCGACCAGTACATCTGGTCGGGGGCTCTGTCGTTCTCCGGTGGCCGGGCCGACGGTGTCGGCCCGGCCGGAGGTCAGTTCCCGGCCACGTCCTTCACGGCCACCGTCACGGGCACGTTCCCCGAGATCAGCTCGAGCGTCAGGCCCGCGGTCGCCGGGGTGTCCAGCAGCTCCAGCAGGACCGCCGCCACGTCGTCGCGCGGGACCGGGCCGCGGCCCGTCGAGGCCTGGAGCAGGACCTGGCCCGTGCCGGCGTCGTTCGTCAGCATGCCGGGGCGCAGGACCGTCCAGGCCAGGGCTGCCCGGGAGCGTACGTACGCGTCGGCTTCGCCCTTGGCCCGCAGGTACGCGTCGAAGACCTCGGTGCCGGGATGGTCGGGATCGGCACCCATGGAGGAGATGACGATGTACCGGCGCACGCCCGCGTGCTCCGCCGCGTCGGCGAACAGCACGGCCGCGCCGCGGTCCACCGACCCCTTGCGTTCCGTACCGCTGTTCGGGCCGGCACCGGCGGCGAAGACCGCCGCGTCCGCGCCGCGCAGGGCCTCGGCAACCTCCTCGGCCGAGGCCGATTCGAGGTCCAGGACGAGGGGCTCGGCGCCCGCGGCCCGGAGGTCCTCGCTCTGCTGCGGGTTGCGGATGATGCCCACCGCTTCGTCGCCGCGGGCGGCGAGCAGCCGTTCCAGTCGTAGTGCGATCTGACCGTGTCCACCTGCAATGACAATGCGCATGCCTCCGACCGTACGCCCGAGCGCGCGCTCGTGCTCAAGGGCTGCCGCCCGGGCCGGAATCGGCGCGTCCCTGGCGGGGGAGGTCCAGGGCGGCGACGGCCTCCGAGTCGCAGTACTCGCGTACGGCGCTGGTGCGCGCCACCACCCGCCCCCGGTGCACCACGATCCTGCTGTACGCGAGGGAGAGCGCCCCGGAGAGCTGGTCCCCGCGTACGGCGAGGAGATCGGCGGGGAAGCCGGCCTCGACGCGGACGTCGGGCAGGCCCATGACCGCCCGCGCGGTGGTGGAGACGGCCTCGTAGGCGTGCTCGGGGGTGAGCCCGCTCCGGGAGGCCAGGAGGTAGGCGGCCTCCAGGGGGTCGCCTCGGCCCACCGGGTTGGCGGTGTCGCGCAGGGCGCCGCTGCCCGCCGCGACCCGCACTCCGGCGGCCCGCAGGAGGCGCACCGGAGGGGTACCGCGGAGCCGCGCACCGGAACAGCCGCCCTGGGGGAGGCAGATCACCGTCACGGCCGCGGCGGCGAGACGGTCGGCGGCACGGGCCGCCGCGTCGCCGGGGAGCCGGGAGAGGCCCGCACAGGGCCCCAGGGAGACGCGGGGGCGGAGCCCGCCCGCCATGGCGGCGAGCCGGGCCAGTCGTACGGGGTCGTCGGCGTCCGTGTGGAGGTCGACCGGGCGGCCGCGTTCCGCGCCGAGGCCCAGCACCGCCTCCGCGTAGCCGGACGGGTCGGGGTCGAGGTCGGGGCAGCCGCCGATGACGCCCGCGCCCATGTCCACCGCGTCCCGGAGCACGGCGAGGCCCTCCGCCCCCGCCACACCGGTGAGCAGCCGGGGCGCGGCGACGGCGGAGACGTCGGTGAGTCCGCGCAGGGAGCGGCGGGCCGCCAGGACGGCTTCGAGGGAGGCGAGGCCCTGCACGTCCCCGACGCGCACGTGGGCGCGCAGGGCGGTGGCCCCGTGGCTGAGCTGGAGGAGGGCGGCCTCGGTCGCGCGGCGCCGGACGTCCTCGGGGCGGTGGGAGACGGGGCCGGCGGCCGAGGCGGTGAGCGCCGTGTCGCCGTGTGCGTGGGGTTCGGCGGGGGCGGGGAGCAGCAGATAGCCGCGCAGGTCCAGGCGTGTGCCCCGGGTGGTGAGGCTGCCCGCGGTGCCGACCGCCTCGATGAGCGGCCCGTGGATCCGGACGTCGACCGTGCGCCCGTCGGTGAGCCGGACCCCGCAGAGCAGGAGCGCCGACGTGCCGGCCGGGGCGCCGGGGGCGGTTTCGCCGTTGTCGGGCCGCCGCGGCGGGCTTTCGGGCATCGCGCTCCTGGGAGGGGGTGCAAGATCACGTCACGCAGAGTGGGCCGAGCCTATTGCGGGGTCCGACGCGTCCGACGGAGGAGCGGAATAGTCGTACGAATGTGGCCCTGTGGGGCCTGCGGGGAGGGTGGGTCTCCCGGACTCGGCGGCGGGGGCGCGGGGCGGCTCGACCAGGTGGCATTGGACCTGATCAACGGCCTGATCAGGGCACCTCGACCGAGGTCTCCCGGGAGGTGGATCACGGGCCGGGCGGGGGCCGCGGAAACGGATTTGGGCGATCGGCGACAGAGCGTGTAATGTCTTCCTCGCTCGCCCCAATAGCTCAGTCGGTAGAGCGTCTCCATGGTAAGGAGAAGGTCTGCGGTTCGATTCCGCATTGGGGCTCTGGTGATCGGGTGACCCCGCTTCGGCGGGGAAGCTCGTCATCAAAGCGGTGTAGCTCAGTCGGTAGAGCAAGCGGCTCATAATCGCTGTGTCACCGGTTCAAGTCCGGTCACCGCTACTAACGGTAGCCGATTGTGGGGTCGGTCCTTCGATCGGCTACTCTTTTTTGCGTTCATCCGTCCATCCGTCCGTCCAAGGAGCACTCACGTGGCTGCCACCGACGTCCGCCCGAAGATCACGCTGGCCTGCGTGGAGTGCAAGGAGCGGAACTACATCACCAAGAAGAACCGGCGTAACAACCCGGACCGTCTTGAGATGAAGAAGCACTGCCCGCGCTGCAACTCGCACACTGCGCACCGCGAAACGCGCTAAAAACAGGCTCGTGCACGAGGCCGTCCCCACTGGGGGCGGCCTCGTGTCGTTGTATTGGGTTGTTCCTCGCCCTGTTTTCGACTTTTCATCAGGAGGTAGCGAGCTCATGGCGCTCGACCAGTCCTTCGTGGGGCGGACCTATCCGCCCACCCCGGCGTACGAGGTCGGCCGGGAGAAGATCCGTGAGTTCGCGGAGGCGGTGGGTGACACCCACCCCGCCTATGTGGACCCGGAGGCCGCCAAGGCTCTGGGGCACGCGGACGTGATCGCTCCGCCCACGTTCGTCTTCTCCATCACATTCAAGGCAGCAGGTCAGGTGGTCCAGGATCCGCAGTTGGGTCTGGACTACAGCCGTGTGGTGCACGGTGACCAGAAATTCGCGTACAAACGCCCGGTGCGGGCGGGGGACCGGCTGACGGTCACCTCGACGATCGATGCCGTCAAGTCCATGGCGGGCAACGACATCCTGGACGTCCGCGGCGAGGTGCACGACGAGTCGGGCGAGCACGTCGTGACCGCCTGGACGAAGCTGGTGGCGCGTGCCGCCGAGGAGGCGTGATGACGGCGACTGTGGAGTACGCGGCCGTCGAGGTCGGCACCGAGCTGCCGGCGCAGTCGTTCCCGGTGACCCGGGCGACGCTGGTGCAGTACGCGGGAGCCTCGGGGGACTTCAATCCGATCCACTGGAACGAGAAGTTCGCACGTGAGGTCGGGCTGCCCGATGTGATCGCGCACGGCATGTTCACGATGGCCGAGGCGATCCGCGTGGTCACGGACTGGGCCGGGGACCCGGGTGCGGTCGTCGAGTACGGCGTGCGGTTCACCAAGCCGGTCGTCGTGCCGAACGACGACACGGGCGCGGTGGTCGAGGTCAGCGGCAAGGTCGCCGCGAAGCTGGACGACAACCTGGTGCGGGTGGACCTGACGGCGATGAGCGACGGCAAGAAGGTGCTGGGCATGTCCCGCGCCGTGGTCCGGCTGGCCTGAGGGCCGGAGCCGGTCACGACCGGCGGTGAGGGGCGTCTCCTTCGGGAGGCGCCCCTTCGTCGTCCGTGGCGGGCGTCCACGGTCGTCGCGGCGAAGCCCGTCCCCGCCGCCGGCGGGGTGTTTCGCCGCGTGGGGCCGGGTGAGCGGGCATCGCCTCCGCCGCCGACAGCGCTCCGTGGAGGCCGGTGGCGTTCCCGGAGTCGCCGCGCCGGCCTCCCCTTCCTCTCCGCGCGGTGCGGCACAGGGCGGGTGAGGGCTCCCCGGCACGCCCTCCGCGCCCCTGCGGTCCGTGGCCCCGCCCGAGCGGCGGGGCCGCGGACCGTACTCTTGTCCCCGTGCAGGAACTCCACGATGCCCCCCTCGCCCCCCTGACCACCTTCCGGCTGGGCGGCCCCGCCAACCGCCTCCTGACGGCCACCACCGATGCCGAGGTGATCGCCGCCGTGCGTGAAGCCGACGCGAGCGGCACCCCGCTGCTGATCATCGGCGGCGGGTCCAACCTGGTCATCGGGGACAAGGGCTTCGACGGGACCGCCGTGCGCATCGCCACCCGGGGCTTCGAGCTCTCCGGTACGACGCTGGAACTGGCAGCCGGCGAACCGTGGGCCGACGCGGTGGCCCGCACGGTCGAGGCGGGCCTGGCGGGCATCGAGTGCCTCGCCGGAATTCCCGGATCGGCCGGGGCGACCCCCATCCAGAACGTCGGCGCCTACGGGCAGGAGGTGTCCTCGGTCATCACCGAGGTCGTCGCCTACGACCGGCGCTCCGGTGAGACGGTCACGATCCCGAACGACGCGTGCGCCTTCTCTTACCGACACAGCCGCTTCAAGGCGGAACCCGATCGCTTCGTGGTGCTCCGTGTCCGCTTCGGGCTGGAGGACGCGGACGGGCAGTCCGCACCCCTGCGCTACCCGGAGACGGCCCGTGCCATGGGTGTCGGACAGGACGACCGCGTTCCCGTCGCCGACGCCCGCAAAGCCGTTCTGCGGCTGAGGGCCGGCAAGGGCATGGTGCTCGACCCGGAGGACCACGACACGTGGTCGGCGGGGTCCTTCTTCACCAACCCGATCCTCGACGAGGCGGAGCACAGCGCCTTCCTCGCGCGCGTCAGGGACCGCCTCGGCGAGGACACCGCACCCCCCGCCTTCCCCGCCGGAGAGGGCCGCACGAAGACCTCCGCCGCCTGGCTCATCGACAAGGCCGGCTTCACCAAGGGATACGGCACGGGCCCGGCCCGCATCTCCACCAAGCACACACTCGCCCTCACCAACCGAGGCGGAGCGACCACCGAGGACCTGCTGGCCCTGGCCCGCGAGGTCGTCGACGGGGTCCACGAGGCCTTCGGGGTCACCCTCGTCAACGAACCGGTGACGGTCGGCGTCAGCCTGTAGCGGTACGGCCGGACGAACGGAACAGCGGGGCGGGGGCCGCGCCCCGCTCCGCCTCCGCAGGATCGTCGGTCAGCGGGAGCACGGCACGGGCCGCGTCAGCCGGTCCAAGGGCTCCACACCCCTCCGCGCACCGGATGACGGGCATGCGCCGTACCACCGGCGGTCCGAACAGCTGACCACCGGCGCGCCGGACAGCGACCCTCAGCGCGCCGGACAGCGGGCGCGCCCCCTCCGCGCGGACACCGATACCCGCGCCGCCCCGTCCCTGCTGCCGGCGCCCGTAGCCGGCCGCGCGCCATGGCCCGAGGGCGCCCTCACGGCCGACGGAGGACTCCACCGCGTCGGCCGCCCGCACCCCGTTGGGCGGAATCAGTCGGCGAGCCACGCGTCGATGCCGCCCAGCAGCCTCTCGCGTACGTCGACGGGCGCCACCGACCCGCGTACGGACTGCCGCGCCAGCTCGGCCAGCTCCTCGTCCGTGAACGCGTGATGACGGCGTACGAGGTCGTACTGCGCGGCCAGCCGCGAGCCGAAGAGCAGTGGATCGTCCGCTCCGAGCGCCATCGGGACCCCTGCGTCGAACAGAGTGCGCAGGGGTACGTCGCCGGGCTTCTCGTAGACGCCGAGCGCCACATTGGAGGCCGGGCAGACCTCGCACGTCACCCCCCGCTCCGCGAGCTTGCGCAGCAGCCTCGGGTCCTCGGCCGCCCGCACGCCGTGCCCGATCCGGCCCGCGCCCAGGTCGTCCAGGCAGTCCCGGACGCTGGAGGGGCCGGCGAGCTCACCCCCGTGCGGGGCCGCGAACAGGCCGCCCTCGCGGGCGATGGCGAAGGCGCGGTCGAAGTCGCGGGCCAGGCCGCGGCGCTCGTCGTTGGAGAGCCCGAAGCCGACGACCCCGCTGTCCGCGTACCGCACGGCGAGGCGGGCGAGCGTCCGGGCGTCCAGCGGGTGCTTCATCCGGTTCGCCGCGATCACGACCCGGATCCCGAGCCCGGTCTCGCGGGACGCGCTGTCCACGGCGTCCAGGATGATCTCGATGGCCGGGATCAGACCGCCGAGCAGCGGGGCGTACGAGGTGGGATCGACCTGGATCTCCAGCCACCCGGAGCCGTCCGCGACGTCCTCCATGGCGGTCTCGCGCACGAGCCGCTGGATGTCCTCGGGGGAGCGGAGGCAGGACCGGGCGATGTCGTAGAGGCGCTGGAAGCGGAACCAGCCGCGTTCGTCGGTGGCCCGTAGCTGGGGCGGTTCACCGCCGGTGAGCGCCTCGGGCAGGCGGACCCCGTACTTGTCCGCCAGTTCGAGCAGGGTCGTGGGCCGCATCGACCCGGTGAAGTGCAGGTGCAGGTGGGCCTTGGGCAACAGCCTTACGTCACGCTCCATTGAAGGATCTTGCCGCATGCGGTGCGTGTCGCGGTAGCCGGTTCCCTTCCTGAGTTACCTCTCGAACAAAGAAATGGCCCCCGGCCGGAGCCGGGGGCCACTCACTCACTCGGGGAGCGGGCGGATCAGTCGCGCGCCTCGCCCAGCAGCTTCTGGAGCCGCGAGACGCCCTCGGCGAGGTCCTCGTCGCCCAGGGCGTAGGACAGCCGTAGATAGCCGGGGGTACCGAAGGCCTCGCCCGGGACGACGGCGACCTCGGCCTCGTCCAGGATGAGGGCCGCGAGCTCGACGGAGGTGGCCGGGCGCTTGCCGCGGATCTCCTTGCCGAGCAGCTCCTTCACCGACGGGTACGCGTAGAACGCACCCTCGGGCTCGGGGCAGAACACGCCGTCGATCTCGTTGAGCATCCGCACGATCGTGCGGCGGCGCCGGTCGAAGGCGGTGCGCATCTCCGCGACCGCGTCCAGCGGGCCGGAGACGGCGGCCAGCGCCGCGACCTGCGCGACGTTGCTGACGTTGGAGGTGGCGTGCGACTGGAGGTTGGTCGCGGCCTTCACGATGTCCTTCGGGCCGACGATCCAGCCCACCCGCCAGCCGGTCATCGCGTAGGTCTTGGCGACACCGTTGACCACGATGCACTTGTCGCGCAGCTCGGGCACGATCGCCGGGAGCGACGTGAACTCCGCGTCCCCGTAGACCAGGTGCTCGTAGATCTCGTCGGTCAGCACCCACAGGCCGTGCTCGACGGCCCAGCGGCCGATCGCCTCGGTGTCGGCCCTGCTGTACACGGCGCCGGTCGGGTTGGACGGCGAGACGAACAGGACGACCTTCGTGCGCTCGGTGCGCGCGGCCTCCAACTGCTCGACGGACACCCGGTACCCGGTGGTCTCGTCGGCCACCACCTCGACCGGGACACCGCCGGCGAGACGGATGGACTCGGGGTAGGTGGTCCAGTACGGCGCCGGGACGATGACCTCGTCGCCCGGGTCGAGGACCGCGGCGAAGGCCTCGTAGATGGCCTGCTTGCCGCCGTTGGTCACCAGGACCTGGGACGGCTCGACCTCGTAGCCGGAGTCGCGCAGCGTCTTCTCTGCGATGGCGGCCTTGAGCTCGGGAAGCCCGCCCGCCGGGGTGTAGCGGTGGTACTTCGGGTTGGAGCACGCCTCGATCGCGGCGTCGACGATGTAGCCGGGGGTCGGGAAGTCGGGCTCGCCGGCGCCGAAGCCGATCACCGGGCGCCCGGCGGCCTTGAGGGCCTTTGCCTTGGCGTCGACGGCGAGGGTGGCGGACTCGGAGATCGCACCGATGCGGGCCGAGACCCGGCGCTCGGACGGAGAAGTTGCAGCGCTCATGCCCCCCATGCTCGCAGACCCGAAATGCCGTCGGCACAGGGGTTTCAGGGACCGGACAGCACTCGGACAGCATGCGGACAGGAGCGGTCGGTAGTTGTCTGTTCGACGCAGCGCCGCTGAGCACGTACACTCACCTGTCGTTGGCCTTCATCAGCCACACCGTTTTCCCACCCGGCCCACCGGGGCGGATGCGGTAGGTTGGTGGAAACCACAAAGGGTCGTAGCTCAATTGGTAGAGCACTGGTCTCCAAAACCAGCGGTTGGGGGTTCAAGTCCCTCCGGCCCTGCTACACACTCCTTCGCCAGGATGTGTGCGCATGTACGTACTTCAATGCACCGCCGTGCGGCTCCACCGGGCGCGGCACGGCCATGACCCGGAATCAGGTGAGTAGCGTGACGGACGCCGTGGGCTCCATCGACATGCCTGATGCCGAGGACGAAGCCCCCGAGTCGAAGAAGAAGTCTCGGAAGGGCGGCAAGCGCGGCAAGAAGGGCCCTCTGGGCCGTCTCGCGCTTTTCTACCGCCAGATCGTCGCCGAGCTGCGCAAGGTCGTATGGCCGACGCGCAGCCAGCTGACGACGTACACGGCCGTGGTGATCGTCTTCGTCGTAGTCATGATCGGTCTCGTCACCGTGATCGACTTCGGATTTGCGCGGGTCATCAAGTACGTCTTCGGCTGATCCCCGCGGAGGGCGCCTCACCGGCGCCCCTTTCGCATGTTCCACCCATTTGTATCCAGGAAGAAGCAGCCATCGTGTCTGACCCGAACCTGAACGACGACGCCGAGCCCACGGCGAGCGCCGTCGAGTCCGCCGAGGACGAGCTCGACATCGTCGAGGCGGCGGATGCCGTGGCCCCGGACCAGGTCGAAGCTGCTGACGCCGCCGACGGTGAGCCCGCCGAGCAGGACGCCGTGCACGTCGAGTCCGACGAGGAGGCGGAGGCCGAGGAGGCCGCCGCGTCCGACGAGGACACCGAGGACGAGTCCGCAGAGGACGAGGACGCCTCCGAGTCCGACGAGGAAGAGGCCGAGCCGGCCGCTCCCGTCGACGCCGTCACCGCCCTGCGCGAGGAACTGCGCGGACTTCCCGGCGAGTGGTACGTCATCCACACGTACGCCGGTTACGAGAAGCGCGTGAAGGCCAACCTGGAGCAGCGCGCCGTCTCGCTCAACGTCGAGGACTTCATCTACCAGGCCGAGGTGCCCGAGGAAGAGATCGTCCAGATCAAGAACGGTGAGCGGAAGAACGTCCGTCAGAACAAGCTCCCGGGATACGTCCTGGTGCGCATGGACCTGACGAACGAGTCCTGGGGTGTTGTCCGCAACACGCCCGGCGTCACCGGCTTCGTGGGCAACGCCTACGACCCGTACCCGCTGACTCTGGACGAGATCGTCAAGATGCTCGCCCCCGAGGCCGAGGAGAAGGCGGCCCGCGAGGCTGCCGAGGCCGAGGGCAAGCCGGCTCCGGCCCGCAAGGTCGAGGTCCAGGTGCTGGACTTCGAGGTCGGCGACTCGGTCACCGTCACCGACGGCCCGTTCGCGACGCTGCAGGCGACGATCAACGAGATCAACGCCGACTCGAAGAAGGTCAAGGGCCTCGTCGAGATCTTCGGTCGCGAGACCCCGGTCGAGCTGAGCTTCGACCAGATCCAGAAGAACTGACGCTTTCCGCCGACTTCTGGACACATGCCTACCGAGCAGGTCAGACAGGCTTCGCAGCCGGTCTGACCTGCTCGGTTTTTGGTCGCGCAGCTATACCCGTTATCGTTGTGCGGTATGCCTCCATCCGGATGACCGGAATGGCGGCGAAACACTCTCACTAGGACCCGGAGAGAGCAATGCCTCCCAAGAAGAAGAAGGTCACGGGGCTTATCAAGCTCCAGATCAACGCCGGTGCGGCCAACCCGGCGCCGCCGGTCGGCCCCGCACTGGGCCAGCACGGCGTCAACATCATGGAGTTCTGCAAGGCCTACAACGCCGCGACCGAGTCGCAGCGTGGCATGGTCGTGCCGGTGGAGATCACGGTCTACGACGACCGCTCCTTCACCTTCATCACGAAGACTCCGCCGGCCGCCAAGCTGATCCTCAAGGCCGCGGGTGTGGACAAGGGCTCCGGCGAGCCGCACAAGACCAAGGTCGCCAAGCTCACGGCTGCCCAGGTGCGCGAGATCGCCACGACGAAGCTCCCCGACCTGAACGCCAACGACCTCGACGCCGCGTCGAAGATCATCGCTGGCACCGCCCGTTCCATGGGCATCACGGTCGAAGGCTGAGTCAGCCCCGTAGCCCCACAGTGGTAGGACCAAGCGCTGGTCCGCACCACGACTCCACACTCTGAAAACAACAGGAGTAGAAGTGAAGCGCAGCAAGAACCTCCGCGCTGCGGACGCGAAGATCGACCGGGAGCGCCAGTACGCCCCGCTCGAGGCCGTCCGTATCGCCAAGGACACCGCCTCCACGAAGTTCGACAGCACCGTCGAGGTCGCGTTTGCCCTGGGTGTCGACCCGCGCAAGGCCGACCAGATGGTCCGTGGCACCGTGAACCTCCCGCACGGCACCGGCAAGACCGCCCGGGTCCTGGTCTTCGCGACCGGTGACCGTGCTGCGGCCGCGGAAGCCGCGGGCGCCGACATCGTCGGCGCCGACGAGCTCATCGACGAGGTGGCGAAGGGCCGTCTGGACTTCGACGCCGTCGTCGCCACGCCGGACCTCATGGGCAAGGTCGGCCGCCTCGGCCGTGTGCTCGGTCCGCGTGGTCTGATGCCGAACCCGAAGACCGGCACCGTCACCCCCGATGTCGTCAAGGCTGTCAACGACATCAAGGGCGGCAAGATCGAGTTCCGCGTCGACAAGCACTCGAACCTGCACTTCATCATCGGCAAGACGTCGTTCGATGACACCAAGCTGGTCGAGAACTACGGCGCGGCGCTGGAGGAGATCCTCCGTCTGAAGCCGTCCGCCGCCAAGGGCCGCTTCATCAAGAAGGCGACCATGAGCACGACGATGGGCCCCGGCATTCCGCTGGACTCCAACCGCGTGCGCAACCTCCTCGTCGAGGAGGACCCGGCCTCCGTCTGAGCATCCGTGCTCACCCGGTAGCCGTTTTCTCGGCATGTGACGGGCCCTGCAACCTTTCGAGGTGCGGGGCCCGTCCTCGTATCCGTAGAACCAATCGCCGAGCAAGGGGTGGAGCGATCCATGACGATCAATACGGTGCGGCGTGCGGGGGTCTCACTGGCCGCGGCAGCGGCCCTGATATCGGTGGCGGCCTGCGGCGGGCCGGACGGCTCCGCGGGCTCCTCGGGTGCGGACGGCGGCGGTGCGGTGAGCACCCAGGCCGTCGCGGCCCTGCGCCTGGTGCAGAAGGAGACGGGCGGCGCCGAGTCGGCCAGGGTCGAGGGCACCACGGTGATGGGCAGCAGCATGTCCATGAAGCAGTCCGGTGCCATCGACTGGACGGACGGGATCACCGGCGCGCTGGAGATCACGTACACCGGGGGCACGATGGGGGACGCCCTGAAGCAGGCCGGCGGTGACGGCACGATGCGGGCCCGCTACCTGAAGGACGAGTACTACGCCAACATGGGCGACGCCTTCGCGGCGAACGTGGGCGGCAAGCACTGGATCCGGTACGGCTACGCGGATCTGGCCGAGCTGGCGGGCGCCTCCGGCGAGGTCATGAGGGAGCAGATGCAGAACAGCACCCCGCAGCAGGGGGTGAACGCGCTGCTGGCCTCCGGCGACGTCAAGAAGGTCGGCCAGGAGGACGTACGGGGTGTCGCCACGACCCACTACTCCGGCACGGTCGACGTGGCGGAGCTGACCGCGGAGAACTCGGCGCTCGACGCGGGGCAGCTCGCGGACTTCAAGAAGCAGCTGGAACAGCTCGGGATCACGACCGAGACGGTCGACATCTGGGTCGACCAGGACAACCTGCTGGTCAAGAAGACCGAACGGGGCGAGACGAAGACCGGCGAGCTCAATTCGACGGTCTTCTACAGCGACTACGGCACCGCGGTGGCGGTGGAGAAGCCCGCGGCCGGTGACACGGTCGACTTCAAGGACATCCTGAAGCAGCAGGGCAGCACCGCCGGCGCCTCCTGACCCTGGTCGGCCTCTCCCAAACCTCCCGCACCGGTCGAACCGGGACGGATTTGCTCGGCGCGGCCCCGGTCGCGTACTCTCCACAGGAAGCCAAAGACCGCTGGTCGTTACCGCGCTCTCGCAAGAGGGACGGTGACCGAAGGATCCGTCGAGAACGGACGACCTGCGCAGGTGACTGTGGAAAGCTCCCGGATCTGATCCGGTCGAGCTACGCCCTGGCGCCTGCGCCGGGGCGTTTCGTCTTTCCCGGCCCCTTCTGAGCGGTCCTCATCACCCGGAAGGAGGCCGACGCTCATGGCAAGGCCCGACAAGGCTGCCGCGGTAGCCGAGCTGACGGACCAGTTCCGCAGCTCGAACGCCGCTGTGCTGACCGAGTACCGGGGTCTCACCGTGGCGCAGCTCAAGACGCTGCGTCGTTCGCTCGGTGAGAACGCCCAGTACGCCGTGGTGAAGAACACGCTGACCAAGATTGCGGCCAACGAGGCCGGGATCGACACGCTGGACGACCTGTTCGCAGGTCCGACGGCGGTTGCCTTCATCACCGGTGACCCGGTGGAGTCGGCGAAGGGTCTTCGTGACTTCGCCAAGGACAACCCCAACCTCATCATCAAGGGCGGTGTCCTTGACGGTAAGGCGCTGTCCGCCGATGAGATCAAGAAGCTCGCGGACCTCGAGTCCCGCGAGGTTCTGCTCGCCAAGCTGGCCGGCGCCATGAAGGGCAAGCAGACGCAGACTGCGCAGCTCTTCCAGGCTCTGCCGTCGAAGTTCGTCCGCACCGCGGAAGCGCTTCGCGCCAAGAAGGCCGAGCAGGGCGGTGCCGGTACGCCGGCTCCCGCCGACGCCGAGGTGGCGGAGTAACACTCCGCTCCACCGGCTCGCAGCGGGCCCGTACGCCCGCCTACAAATACATCCGGCACCTGCCGAATTAGTGGAAGGACGCCATCATGGCGAAGCTCAGCCAGGAAGACCTGCTCGCCCAGTTCGAGGAGCTCACCCTCATCGAGCTCTCCGAGTTCGTTAAGGCGTTCGAGGAGAAGTTCGACGTCACCGCCGCCGCCGCGGTCGCCGTTGCCGGTCCCGCGGGCGCCGGCCCGGCCGCCGAGGCCGTCGAGGAGCAGGACGAGTTCGACGTCATCCTCACGGGTGCCGGCGAGAAGAAGATCCAGGTCATCAAGGTCGTGCGTGAGCTGACCTCGCTGGGCCTCAAGGAGGCCAAGGACCTCGTGGACGGCGCCCCGAAGCCCGTCCTCGAGAAGGTCGCCAAGGAGGCCGCCGAGAAGGCTGCCGAGTCCCTCAAGGGCGCCGGCGCCTCCGTCGAGGTCAAGTGACCCTGCGAGTCATCTGACTCCTCAGGACCGTCCCTGCCGCAAGGCGGGGATGTCACATCGCAGAGGGCGATCACCCATCCGGGTGGTCGCCCTCTGGCGTACCCCGGGCGGCTGCCTTGATCTTCCGGCGGCGACGAGTAGGGTGATCTTCGCTGTGCGTCTCCCAGGGGGCGTCAACAGCCGTCCTGGGGGCCCAGGTGAAGATCGCCGGGGATCCGTCCCGGCCTCGGGGCCTTGACGAACCGCACGCGGCGCGCAATTCTCAGGACGCGTCGTCATCTCGATCCGCATCCGAGGCATGGATCGAGAGCGAAGAGGGCAGTAAAGAAGAGCGCACACCGCGCGAGGGCTATTCATAGGTGTTGAGAACAGCTGTTGAGAGCAACGTGGGTCTCTGAGAACCCCGACTGGACATCAGTGTGGCGTTTGGCTACACTGACCCTTTGCGCTGCCTGTTAGCTGCCTCCTGCCCGTCACCAGGGGCATGCCCACGCCTAGCATCGATGACCGATTATTCCCTGACCTTGGGATTTCTGTCTCTGTGTGCGGCTTGGGGCCGGTACGCGCGTAGTGAGTCCGAGCCCTCGGAAGGACCCCCTCTTGGCCGCCTCGCGCAACGCCTCGACCTCGAATACGAACAACGGTGCCAGCACCGCCCCGCTGCGCATCTCTTTTGCAAAGATCAGGGAGCCCCTCGAGGTTCCGAACCTCCTCGCGCTGCAGACCGAGAGCTTTGACTGGCTCCTCGGCAATGCCGCCTGGAAGGCTCGCGTCGAGGCTGCTCTGGACAGCGGACAAGACGTCCCCACCAAGTCCGGCCTGGAAGAGATCTTCGAGGAGATCTCGCCGATCGAGGACTTCTCCGGGTCGATGTCGCTCACGTTCCGCGACCACCGCTTCGAGCCCCCGAAGAACTCCATCGACGAGTGCAAGGAGCGCGACTTCACGTTCGCCGCGCCGCTCTTCGTCACGGCCGAGTTCACCAACAACGAGACCGGCGAGATCAAGTCCCAGACGGTCTTCATGGGCGACTTCCCGCTCATGACCAACAAGGGCACCTTCGTCATCAACGGCACCGAGCGTGTCGTCGTGTCGCAGCTGGTCCGCTCGCCGGGTGTCTACTTCGACTCCTCCATCGACAAGACGTCCGACAAGGACATCTTCTCCGCCAAGATCATCCCTTCCCGGGGTGCCTGGCTGGAGATGGAGATCGACAAGCGCGACATGGTCGGTGTCCGCATCGACCGCAAGCGCAAGCAGTCCGTCACCGTCCTCCTCAAGGCTCTCGGTTGGACCACCGAGCAGATCCTCGAGGAGTTCGGCGAGTACGAGTCCATGCGCGCCACCCTGGAGAAGGGCCACACCCAGGGCCAGGACGACGCGCTGCTCGACATCTACCGCAAGCTGCGTCCCGGCGAGCCGCCGACGCGCGAGGCCGCTCAGACGCTGCTCGAGAACCTCTACTTCAACCCGAAGCGCTACGACCTCGCGAAGGTCGGCCGCTACAAGGTGAACAAGAAGCTCGGCGCGGACGAGCCGCTCGACGCCGGTGTCCTCACCAGCGACGACATCATCGCGACCATCAAGTACCTGGTGAAGCTGCACGCCGGTGAGCTCGAGACCGTCGGTGAGTCGGGCCGTTCGATCGTCGTCGAGACCGACGACATCGACCACTTCGGCAACCGTCGTCTGCGCAACGTCGGCGAGCTCATCCAGAACCAGGTCCGTACGGGTCTCGCCCGTATGGAGCGCGTCGTGCGTGAGCGCATGACGACCCAGGACGTCGAGGCGATCACGCCGCAGACCCTGATCAACATCCGGCCGGTCGTCGCCTCCATCAAGGAGTTCTTCGGCACCAGCCAGCTGTCCCAGTTCATGGACCAGAACAACCCGCTGTCGGGTCTCACCCACAAGCGCCGTCTGTCGGCGCTCGGCCCCGGTGGTCTCTCCCGTGAGCGGGCCGGCTTCGAGGTCCGTGACGTGCACCCGTCCCACTACGGACGCATGTGCCCGATCGAGACCCCTGAAGGCCCGAACATCGGCCTGATCGGTTCGCTCGCCTCGTACGGCCGCGTCAACGCGTTCGGCTTCATCGAGACGCCGTACCGCAAGGTCGTCGACGGCCGGGTCACCGACGAGGTCGACTACATCACCGCCGACGAGGAAGACCGCTTCGTGATCGCCCAGGCGAACGCGACGCTCTCCGAGGACATGCGGTTCACCGAGCCCCGCGTCCTCGTCCGCCGTCGTGGCGGAGAGGTCGACTACATCCCCGGTGACGACGTCGACTACATGGACGTCTCGCCGCGCCAGATGGTGTCCGTCGCGACCGCGATGATCCCCTTCCTGGAGCACGACGACGCCAACCGTGCCCTCATGGGCGCGAACATGATGCGTCAGGCGGTGCCGCTCATCAAGTCGGAGGCGCCGCTCGTCGGCACCGGCATGGAGTACCGCTGCGCCACCGACGCCGGTGACGTCCTGAAGGCCGAGAAGGACGGTGTGGTCCAGGAGGTCTCCGCGGACTACATCACCGTCACGAACGACGACGGCACGTACACCACGTACCGCATCGTCAACTTCTCGCGCTCCAACCAGGGCACCTCGGTGAACCAGAAGGTCGTCGTCTCCGAGGGCGACCGGATCATCGAGGACCAGGTCCTCGCCGACGGGCCGGCCACCGAGAACGGTGAGATGGCGCTCGGCAAGAACCTGCTCGTGGCGTTCATGCCGTGGGAGGGTCACAACTACGAGGACGCGATCATCCTGTCGCAGCGCCTCGTGCAGGACGACGTCCTCTCCTCGATCCACATCGAGGAGCACGAGGTCGACGCCCGTGACACCAAGCTCGGCCCGGAGGAGATCACCCGGGACATCCCGAACGTCTCCGAAGAGGTCCTCGCCGACCTCGACGAGCGCGGCATCATCCGTATCGGTGCCGAGGTCGTCGCCGGCGACATCCTCGTCGGCAAGGTCACGCCCAAGGGCGAGACCGAGCTGACCCCGGAGGAGCGCCTGCTCCGTGCGATCTTCGGTGAGAAGGCGCGCGAAGTGCGTGACACCTCGCTCAAGGTCCCGCACGGCGAGATCGGCAAGGTCATCGGCGTCCGCGTCTTCGACCGCGAAGAGGGCGACGAGCTGCCGCCGGGCGTGAACCAGCTGGTGCGCGTCTACGTCGCGCAGAAGCGCAAGATCACCGATGGTGACAAGCTCGCCGGCCGTCACGGCAACAAGGGCGTCATCTCCAAGATCCTGCCGATCGAGGACATGCCGTTCCTGGAGGACGGCACCCCGGTCGACATCATCCTCAACCCGCTGGGTGTCCCGTCCCGAATGAACCCGGGACAGGTCCTGGAGATCCACCTCGGCTGGCTTGCCAGCCGCGGCTGGGACGTCTCCGGCCTCGGTGACGAGTGGGCCAAGCGCCTGCAGAGCATCGGCGCCGACCAGGTCGCCCCCGGCACCAACGTCGCCACGCCCGTCTTCGACGGTGCGCGCGAGGACGAGATCACCGGTCTCTTCGAGGCCACGATCCCGAACCGCGACGGCAACCGGCTGGTCCAGCCCTCGGGCAAGGCCAACCTGTTCGACGGCCGCTCCGGCGAGCCGTTCCCCGAGCCGGTCTCGGTCGGCTACATGTACATCCTCAAGCTGCACCACCTGGTCGACGACAAGCTCCACGCCCGTTCGACCGGCCCGTACTCCATGATCACGCAGCAGCCGCTGGGTGGTAAGGCGCAGTTCGGTGGGCAGCGATTCGGCGAGATGGAGGTGTGGGCCCTTGAGGCTTACGGCGCCGCATACGCCCTCCAGGAACTGCTGACGATCAAGTCCGACGACGTGACCGGCCGCGTGAAGGTCTACGAGGCGATCGTCAAGGGCGAGAACATCCCCGAGCCCGGCATTCCCGAGTCCTTCAAGGTGCTCATCAAGGAAATGCAGTCGCTCTGCCTCAACGTGGAGGTGCTGTCCTCGGACGGCATGTCCATCGAGATGCGCGACACGGACGAGGACGTCTTCCGCGCGGCGGAGGAGCTCGGTATCGACCTGTCCCGGCGAGAGCCGAGCAGCGTCGAAGAGGTCTGACGGGTTGGCCGGCCGGATCCCAGTGATCCGGCCGGCTCTCCCCGGACCCGTTCAGACCATTGCTGAAGTGCCCCGATTTCTCGCGTGAAGCGAGGGGGCTCGAACCCCCGAAAGAGGGATTGACGACAAGTGCTCGACGTCAACTTCTTCGACGAGCTGCGGATCGGCCTTGCCACCGCGGACGACATCCGGACCTGGTCCCACGGCGAAGTGAAGAAGCCGGAGACCATCAACTACCGCACGCTCAAGCCCGAAAAGGACGGACTCTTCTGCGAGAAGATCTTCGGTCCGACCCGGGACTGGGAGTGCTACTGCGGCAAGTACAAGCGTGTCCGCTTCAAGGGCATCATCTGTGAGCGCTGTGGCGTCGAGGTCACGCGCGCCAAGGTGCGCCGTGAGCGCATGGGCCACATCGAGCTTGCCGCTCCCGTCACCCACATCTGGTACTTCAAGGGCGTCCCGTCGCGCCTGGGCTACCTGCTGGACCTCGCGCCGAAGGACCTCGAGAAGGTCATCTACTTCGCCGCGTACATGATCACGTTCGTCGACGAGGAGCGCCGCACGCGCGACCTCCCGTCGCTGGAGGCACACGTCTCCGTCGAGCGCCAGCAGGTCGAGAACCGTCGCGACTCGGACCTCGAGAACCGCGCCAAGAAGCTCGAGACCGACCTGGCCGAGCTCGAGGCCGAGGGCGCCAAGGCCGACGTGCGCCGCAAGGTGCGCGAAGGTGCCGAGCGTGAGATGAAGCAGCTGCGCGACCGTGCGCAGCGCGAGATCGACCGCCTCGACGAGGTGTGGAGCCGCTTCAAGAACCTCAAGGTCCAGGACCTCGAGGGCGACGAGCTGCTCTACCGCGAGCTGCGTGACCGCTTCGGCACGTACTTCGACGGCTGCATGGGCGCCGCTGCCCTGCAGAAGCGCCTGGAGTCCTTCGACCTCGACGAGGAGGCCGAGCGCCTCCGCGAGATCATCCGGACCGGCAAGGGCCAGAAGAAGACCCGTGCGCTCAAGCGCCTCAAGGTCGTCTCGGCGTTCCTGCAGACCAGCAACAAGCCCAAGGGCATGGTGCTCGACTGCGTGCCGGTCATCCCGCCGGACCTGCGTCCGATGGTGCAGCTGGACGGTGGCCGCTTCGCGACCTCCGACCTGAACGACCTGTACCGCCGTGTGATCAACCGCAACAACCGCCTCAAGCGTCTCCTTGACCTCGGTGCCCCCGAGATCATCGTGAACAACGAGAAGCGGATGCTGCAGGAGGCCGTCGACGCGCTGTTCGACAACGGCCGCCGCGGTCGCCCGGTCACCGGTCCCGGCAACCGTCCCCTGAAGTCCCTCAGCGACATGCTGAAGGGCAAGCAGGGCCGGTTCCGTCAGAACCTCCTCGGCAAGCGCGTGGACTACTCCGCGCGTTCCGTGATCGTCGTCGGTCCGCAGCTCAAGCTGCACCAGTGCGGTCTGCCGAAGGCGATGGCGCTGGAGCTCTTCAAGCCGTTCGTGATGAAGCGCCTGGTGGACCTGAACCACGCGCAGAACATCAAGTCGGCCAAGCGCATGGTCGAGCGTGGCCGCACCGTCGTGTACGACGTCCTCGAAGAGGTCATCGCCGAGCACCCGGTGCTGCTGAACCGTGCACCCACCCTGCACCGCCTCGGCATCCAGGCCTTCGAGCCCCAGCTGGTCGAGGGCAAGGCCATCCAGATCCACCCGCTCGTCTGCACCGCGTTCAACGCGGACTTCGACGGTGACCAGATGGCCGTGCACCTTCCGCTCTCCGCGGAGGCGCAGGCCGAGGCCCGCATCCTGATGCTGTCCTCGAACAACATCCTGAAGCCGGCCGACGGTCGTCCCGTCACCATGCCGACCCAGGACATGGTGCTGGGCCTGTTCTTCCTCACCACGGACGAGGAGGAGCGCAAGGTCATCGGTCAGGGCCGGGCGTTCGGTTCCACGGCCGAGGCGACCATGGCCTTCGACGCCCGCGAGCTCTCGCTCCAGGCACAGGTGGACATCCGCTTCCCGGTGGGCACCATGCCCCCGCGTGGCTGGGTGCCGCCGGTCGCCGAGGAGGGCGAGCCCGAGTACCAGCCGGGTGACACCTTCCGGCTGCGTACGAGCCTGGGCCGCGCGCTCTTCAACGAGCTGCTGCCCGAGGACTACCCGTTCGTCGACTACTCGGTGGGCAAGAAGCAGCTCTCCGAGATCGTCAACGACCTGGCCGAGCGCTACCCCAAGGTCATCGTGGCGGCGACGCTCGACAACCTGAAGGCCGCGGGCTTCCACTGGGCGACCCGTTCCGGGGTCACCGTCTCTGTTGCCGACATCGTCGTCCCCGAGGCCAAGAAGGCCATCGTCAGGGGCTACGAGGAGCAGGACGAGAAGGTCCAGAAGCAGTACGAGCGCGGTCTGATCACCAAGGACGAGCGCACGCAGGAGCTCATCGCGATCTGGACCAAGGCGACCAACGAGGTTGCCGAGGCGATGAACGCGAACTTCCCGAAGACGAACCCCATCTTCATGATGGTCGACTCGGGTGCCCGAGGAAACATGATGCAGATGCGTCAGATCGCGGGTATGCGTGGTCTGGTGTCGAACGCCAAGAACGAGACGATCCCCCGTCCCATCAAGGCGTCCTTCCGTGAGGGCCTCACCGTTCTGGAGTACTTCATCTCCACGCACGGTGCCCGTAAGGGTCTGGCGGACACCGCCCTGCGTACCGCCGACTCGGGTTACCTGACCCGTCGTCTGGTGGACGTCTCGCAGGACGTCATCATCCGCGAGGAGGACTGCGGCACCGACCGCGGCCTCAAGCTGAAGATCGCGGTCAAGGGTGCCGACGGTGTCCTCCGCAAGACGGACGACGTCGAGACCTCGGTGTACGCCCGCATGCTCGCCGAGGACGTCGTCATCGACGGCAAGGTCATCGCGCCTGCCAACGTCGACCTCGGTGACGTCCTGATCGACGCCCTCGTGGGCGCCGGCGTCGAGGAGGTCAAGACCCGCTCGGTCCTGACCTGTGAGTCCGCGGTCGGCACCTGTGCCTTCTGCTACGGACGCTCGCTCGCCACCGGCAAGCTGGTCGACATCGGTGAGGCGGTCGGCATCATCGCCGCCCAGTCCATCGGTGAGCCCGGTACCCAGCTGACGATGCGTACCTTCCACACCGGTGGTGTGGCCGGTGACGACATCACGCAGGGTCTGCCCCGAGTCGTCGAGCTCTTCGAGGCCCGTACGCCCAAGGGTGTCGCCCCGATCTCGGAGGCCAAGGGCCGGGTCCGGATCGAGGAGACCGAGAAGACCAAGAAGCTCGTCGTCACGCCGGACGACGGCAGCGAGGAGACGCCGTTCCCGATCTCCAAGCGTGCCCGTCTGCTGGTCGGCGAGGGCGACGCGGTCGAGGTGGGCCAGAAGCTCACCGTCGGTGCCACGAACCCGCACGACGTGCTGCGGATCCTCGGTCAGCGCGCGGTCCAGGTCCACCTGGTCGGCGAAGTCCAGAAGGTCTACAACTCGCAGGGCGTGTCGATCCACGACAAGCACATCGAGATCATCATCCGGCAGATGCTGCGCCGCGTGACGATCATCGAGTCCGGCGACGCGGAGCTGCTGCCGGGCGAGCTCGTCGAGCGGTCGAAGTTCGAGGTCGAGAACCGTCGTGTGGTCACCGAGGGCGGTCACCCCGCCTCCGGCCGTCCGCAGCTGATGGGTATCACCAAGGCGTCGCTCGCCACCGAGTCGTG
The DNA here is from genome assembly GCA_014651175.1 of Streptomyces clavifer. Classification (GTDB taxonomy): domain Bacteria; phylum Actinomycetota; class Actinomycetes; order Streptomycetales; family Streptomycetaceae; genus Streptomyces; species Streptomyces clavifer. Next base: position 42,191 of record BMWJ01000001.1, read on the forward strand.
GCTGTCGGCGGCGTCCTTCCAGGAGACGACCAGGGTTCTGACCGACGCGGCGATCAACGCCAAGTCGGACTCCCTGATCGGCCTCAAGGAGAACGTCATCATCGGTAAGCTCATCCCGGCCGGTACGGGTCTGTCCCGCTACCGCAACATCCGGGTCGAGCCGACCGAGGAGGCCAAGGCCGCGATGTACTCGGCCGTCGGCTACGACGACATCGACTACTCGCCGTTCGGCACGGGCTCCGGCCAGGCCGTTCCGCTGGAGGACTACGACTACGGTCCGTACAACCAGTAAGCGAGTCGCTTGATACGACCGAAGGGCGGTCACCCCGTTGCGTACGGGGTGGCCGCCCTTCGGCGTGTCCGGGGTCAGCGCGGGGGACGTTCGTCCAGGTAGGGCTGGAGGCGCTGGAGCCGGTCCGCGTAGTCGGGGTGCGAGGACAGCAGCTTGGCGGGACCGGCGGCGCGGGGGGCGCGGGGCCCCGCAGCCGCGTACCGGGCCTCCTCGTGCGCCCGCATGGTGTGCAGGACCCCGGCGAGGGGGTGTGCGAAGCCGAGGCCGGCCGCGTGGGCGTCCGCCCGGAGCTCGGCCCTCCTGTTGACCAGGGCCAGCAGGTACGGAGCGACCGCCATCGGCAGGAGGACCATCCAGGCCGCCGCGACGAGGGCCAGCAGTCCGCAGCCGAACAGCAGGACCAGGACGCCCGTCGCGGGCAGCGAGATGACGCGTGCCACGCGCAGCGCGAACCGCGACATCGCGCGTATCGCCCGCCAGGTCAGCTCGGCCGGCTGCGCGTACCACTGGCCCAGCAGGGAGGCCCAGGCGTGGCCGCCCGTGTGGTGGCCGAGTTCGTGTGCGAGTGCGGCGGCCAGCTGCCCGTTGGGCAGGTGGTTCAGCGAGAAGGTGGTGACGCCGACGATGTGGCCGGCCGCGGCGTACGCGTTGATGTCGTCGCTCTCCTCGATCCACAGCTCGTACCGCTGGTGGTCGACTCCCGCCCGCGCCGTGACCTCGCGCCACACCGGCTCCAGCCGGGCCCGTTCGGCAGGCGTCGGGACGCGCAGCCGCAGCAGCCTGCGGGCGAGGAAGCTCTCCGTGGGGCGGTGGAAGACCAGGGCGCCGCTGAGCACCCAGACGGTGACGGGCAGCCAGGCCGCCGACCCGAAGAACGCACTCGCGAAGCCGGTCACCACGGCGAGGCTGCAGAGGAACGCGGGCACCTGGACGAGCAGCCGGCTCAGTGCGGTGGCGTCCGCGCCCCGTTGGCGGGCGGTGAGATGGACGCGCCGCTGCTCGAAGTCCATCTGGTGGGGGTGCTGCTCCGGCCGGCCCGGCAGCGGGTCCGGGGCCGGGCCGAGCTGCCCGGGGGGCGGGGGAGGCGCCGGGTCACGGGGGTACGCGGGCGCGGCGCTCACGGGCGCGCCGGGATACAGGGGTGCGGTGTCGTCCGGTGTGCCCGGGTACGCGGGTGGTGGTGCGGTGTCGTTCGGTGTGCCCGGGTACGCGGGTGGTGGTGCGGTGACGGCCGGTGCGGCGGGGTACGCCGGTGGCGGTGCGGCGTCGTCCGCTGTGCCCGGATACGCGGGTGCGGGTGCGGAGGCGAGCGGTCTGTCCGGGGTGTCGGGTGGGGGCGGGGTGCCGTCCGCTGTGCCCGGGTACGCGGGTGCGGAGGTGTCCGGGTGCTCGGGCAGGGGCAAGGCAGCCGGTTCGACCGGGTGTCCGGGGTACGTCGGCGGCGGGGGTATGTCCTGGCCGGGAGAGTGGGTCATCGGGCTTGCTCCTCGGGTGTGCGGCGCGGGTGCGGGCTGACTGGCCGGGCGGCTCAGCCCAGGAGCCCCGCGACCGGGAAGAAGACGGTGCTGAGGAAGAAGGCGGCCAGGCCGATCCGTATCCAGCGGCGCTTGTCCGCGACGATGCGGCTGGTCTCCGCCAGCGAGACGAGCAGGGCGTCGGCCGGGGACCGGGCCGTGTCGGCCAGGGCCTGTGCGAGCAGGCCCTGGGACGAGGCCCGCCGGGTGTCGGCGAAGTAGGTGAGCGGCTGCCCCGGTGCCCAGGAGCTCGGCCGGTACCTGGGCAGGATCGCCATGAGCAGGGACAGCAGCGCCAGCGCCACGCAGCAGGCCCCGGCCCACCACAGCACGCTGCTGAATCCGCTGAGGTCCCACGGGCGCCAGCGCCTGGCCGACAGGAAGCCGCTGAGGACACCCACCGTCACCCCCAGTGCCCCGGCGAGTACCGCGGCCTTGCTGTCGGCGCGTGCGATCTCGCTGCGGGCGTCGGTGAGCAGCCGGACCGCCGCCTCCAGGGAGGCCGCCTCCGTGGGGACTCCGGCCGGTTCGGCGGTCATGACGGCCTGCCTTCGCGGTCCGTGGCGGAGGGCTCGTCCTGGGGCCCGGTGACGGGCTCCTGCGAGGGTGCGGTGTCGTGAGGGGGGACGAGGCTCCGCGGGGTGACGAGACCCTGTGACGGGGCCGTGAAGGGCATGGCGGGCATCGGGGGCGGGCTCGCGGCCCGTGTGGCGGGCGCGGCGGGAGGCTGCGGGGGCGGAAAGCCGTACGGCGGTGGCACGGACGGTCCGGGCGGGGCCGTGAGCGGCGGACCGTGGAGCGGCTGCCGCCCCGGATACGGTCCGTGGGCGGTGGGCGGCGGTACGTACCCGTCGAAGAGCGCCGTGCCGTGGACCGCAGCCCCGGCGAGCGGGGGGCCGGATTCGGCCGAGGGCGGAGCGGTGCCGGGCTGTCCGGGAGCGGTGCCGGGCGGCGCGGGTGGTGCGGCGTCCGCAGGTGCGTGCGGGGCGGGCGGGAGCGCCGGCTCGGGAGGTTCGGCGTCCGCCGGTGGGAGCGGGGCGGGCGGGACCGGGGTCGGTACGGTGTCCGCCACGCCGGGCAACCGCTGCGCGAGGATCTCGGTGACGGTCCTGAGCGCGAGCTCCTTCGGCCCGTCCAGCTCGAACGCCTCCGCGTGCTTGCCCCCGAGCAGCTCCGAGACCAGCTCCTTCTGCTGCTGGATGAGGCGCAGCTGGTCGTCGCGCATGGACTGCATCACCAGTCGGGAGTCCTCCGGGTGCTCGGAGAGGTGGAGCGCCCAGGCGTGCACACCGCCGTGCTGGAGGTGGTAGGCGTAGAAATTGATCTTCTGTGCCTGCAGGGCCTGCAGCTCCAGGTCCTGGCGGCCCGCGAGCAGCGCGTGCTGGTGCTGGAACGCCTGCTGCTGCATGGCCAGTTCGTGCTGCTGCCGCTGGTGTTCGAGGGACCGTCCCGCCAGGAGCAGGTCCTGCTGCCGGGAGCGGAGGTCGGCCTCCAGATCGATGTCCATGCCGCGCCGGGCGATGAGGACCTGCTCCGCGCTCTGGTGCTCGATGGCCTGCTTGCGCTTCTCGTGCGCGATGTTGTCGTCGTCCCGGCGGACCCGCACGGTCCACGTGACCAGGAGTCCGGCCGTCGCGCCCAGCACGCCCTGCGCCTCGACCGCCCGCAGCACCGCCTGTTCCGCCTCGGCACTGCGGTGGACGGGGTACGTCCGGGTGACCGGCCGCGCGGCCTGCTGCAGCTCGCCGAGCAGGAGTTCGGGGACGTGGCGGTGGCCGCTCCTGACGAACACGTCGGGCTCCCGTACCTGCCAGGACAGGTCGACCGCCACGCCGAACTCGAACGCGTCGTTGTCGCTGGGCAGGGCGAGCTCCGCCCGCACCGGATGGATCCCCATGTCCACCTCGTAGACCGCGGTGTAGCGCCGGGTCGCCATGTCCGCGCGTGCGGGGCGGTGGGGAGGCAGGAAGGTGTCGTACTCGCCCCTGGCGGTGACGAACACCAGCGCGTGATCGACCTGGGTGACCGGCTTGCGGGTCACGTACTCGAAGCGCGTCAGCTGCCGCACGGTCAGCACCGGATCGGTCAGCTGTGTGTGGCGGTCGGCGCTCTGCTGCCATTCGGGCGGACGGCGGAAGTCGGCCATCGGGACTCTTCTCCTTGACGGGTGCGGCTGGTTCAGCCGGGATCGACGACGGCCAGCAGCCGGCCCGCGACCGGCGGCGGCGTCGTACCGCCGTCCTCGGCGGGCATCGTGCGCAGCAGGTGGGCGAGCCGCCTTCGGTCGGTGTCGGTCCCGACGAGATCGGGGAGCAGGGTGGCCAGGGCGGCCTCCGCGCGGGGGACACGGTCCGCCGACCACGTCCACGTGCGCAGGACGGTGAGGGCGTCGTCCGTGTGGTGGCGGTCGCGGAGGGCGGTCGTCCACAGCTCCGCGAGGCCCCGGGCCTGTGCCGCGCGCGCCGCGGACGCCAGCGCGTACCACTCGAGCAGCGGGGCCGCCGAAGCCGTCGGATCGTCGTCCTCGGGGTGCGCGCACGCGGAAAGGAAGGCGCGCAGGGCGAGGTCGCGCAGGGCGGGGTCGTCATTCAGCCAGTGACCCATCTCGGCGAGCACCTGCCCGCCGGCCGGGGAGAGCAGCAGCAGGGCTACGGACGACGCCAGTTCGTCGACCTCCTCGGCGAGCCCGGTGGTGTCGTCGCCCCGTCCGTCGCCCGCCGCGAAGTGCGTACGCGCGGCGGAGCGCAGGGCGTGCAGGGCCTCCGTCGGATGGGCGGGGCCGATCAGGGCGTAGGTGCGGATCGCCGTCCAGCGTTCCCTGCGGTCGCCGCCGGTGCACCAACTCCCCAGGATCCTCTGGATGTTGGGGGCTCCGAGAAAGTGGGCCAGCGTGAGGGCGTTGACCGCGACGAGCCGATGGCGATAGCGCCGCGAGGTGGCCCAGCGGCTGATGACGAGAGCCATCGCCGACGGCAGGTCCGCCGCGGCGAGCACGGCCGCGGTCGAGGCCGCACGGGTCCGCACGAGAGGGCGCCCGTCGTCGGCCAGCCTGTCCAGCCAGGCCACCAGGGCCGGGCGGGCCGACGGATGGCCGGTCCACACCTCGCGCAGCAGGACGAGGGCGGCGCGGTCGTCGCGGTACCGGGCCTTGCGCTGGGCGACCGGGCCCCACTCGGTCACCTCGTTCTCCTCGTACCGCTCGGCCCGCGCCCGGTCGAGCCGGCCGCTCGCCGCGTTGCCGAAGACGGGTACGCGGGGCGGTTTCGAGGGGTCCTCGGTCTTCTGGAGCAGCGCGTACAGCACATCGCTCAGCTCGGCGGTCAGGGCGTACGGGGCCTCGTTGAAGGCGGCGAGCGAGACGAGGAAGGCCTTGTCGGAGAGGGAGGCCGACGGATCGCCGAACCACTCCTCGACCTGGCTCTCCAGGGCCGCGAGCGAGAAGCGGTCCAGGTCCTGCCCGGCGGCCCGGCCGAGGGCGACGCGGGCCAGCAGCCGGGCGAACGCGGCCACCTCGCGCAGTTGGTGGCCCCGGTCGAGGAACTCCTTGACGGCGCTGTGCTCCAGCAGCGCTCCGGCGTCCGCCCCGAGGTCGCCGGAGCCCTCCAGCAGTGCCGCCAGATGGGCCTCCAGGACGGCACGCGACCGCGGGGGCTGCCACTGCGCGACGGCCACGTCCTCCAGCGCCGCGGCCGTGTCCACGGTGATGACCAGATGGGCGTCCTGCTCGACGAGGCGCTCCCGCAGGGCCAGCAGATGCGTGTCGCGCAGGGGCTGATCGCGGCGTAGGGCGAGGTCGCAGAGCACGTGGCCCCGGGCTCCGTCGAGCAGCCCGGCCAGCGAGGCGGGGGCGATGTCGCGGTCGAGGGAGCGCACGGGAGTGGCACCCAGCCGGTTCAGCAGCATCAGGGCGGCGGTGCGCCGGCCGCTGAAGTGCCGGCCGGAGAGCACCAGGACACGCTCGGCCCGCAGCCGTTCCACGAGCGCGGCGAACGCCGCCCCGTCCCCGCCGGGGACGAACAGGGCCGCCGTCCGGTCCAGGCTGTCCTGCGGGACCAGGCCCGAGGTGTGCGTGTCGCCGGCCACCCCGAGCTGGTAGATCTCGGTCTTGCTGCCCATGATCACGTCACCCACGACGTGTCCGCCGCTGACACCGTGCTGGTCACGGCCGCTCAGCCCGCCTGCGAAGCGGGCCGACGCGCCGACCATGATCCCCGGGCTGTGCGCGTAGAGGTCGCGTCGTGCGCTCCAGGCGTCCTGCGGCTGTTCCTCCTCTTCCTCCGGCACGTCGGACGCGGGGGAGGGCGAGCCGTCCCCCGGCTGTGGTGCCTCCGCGTCGGGCGCCGCCGTGGACGCGGCGCCGGGGGTGGCCGAGGCATGGGCGGGCCCGTCGCCGTCCGGCCCGGACGGGTCCTGGATCATCGGCGGGCACTTCCGTCCGAGGGTCCGTCGGAGGGACGGGGGTCGCGGGGGCCCTCGGGCCGGCCGTCGCCGGTGCTGCCGAGCACGACGTCGCCGGCGACGAACCCGCCGCTCACTCCGTGCAGGTCACCGCCGACGAGACTGCCGCCGAAGGAGGGGGCGCCGCCGTGGAAGTGGAACACGGCGGCGCCCCCTGCCCCCGACGCCGGGCCGCCGGAGGGACCCCCGTCCGCCCCCTCCGGCGACCCGCCCGCGACGCCCCCGTGCGCCGCTTCCCCCGTGGCGGAGGCGACGCCCCCGTGCGCCGCCTCCGCCGTACCGGCCGCGGCGCCCCCGTACGCCGCCGCGGCCGTTCCCGCCCCTGGCACCGTGCCGTGCAGCCAGGCCTTCATCGGCCCGTTCTTGCCGGCCACGGTGACGGGGCGGAACTCTTCCGGCACGATGCCGGGGTGTCCGTGCCGCACGATCCCGCGGTGCACGTCCTCGGACACGCACAGCGCGAGATCGCCCGTACGCTCGCGCAGCGCCGCCCTCAGTACGTCCCCGTCCAGCAGCCGGCAGGCGTGGTTCAGGTCGGACCCCACCCAGCCGTCCCGCTCGTCGATCGCGACGTACCCCGTGGCCAGGACGGCCCGCAGCCTGATCTGGGCGCTGCTCGAAGCCATCCGGTTGACCCCGTGCAGCTGTACGGGGGTCTCGGTCAGCAGCGCCCGCAGCAGTGCGGTCACCGAGGCGTTCGCGTCGATCAACTCCATGACCGCGTCGCCCCGGTCGGCGCGGATCCGCCGGTCCTCCCCGATCCCGGCCGCCGTGAGCGTGCGGTCGGCGATGTCGTAGAGCATGCGCCGCAGGTAGTTCTGCTCGATGTCGTCGCGGTCGCTGAAGCGCTCGATGTCGAACAGCAGGATGGTGCGGCTCACGGGATCGGTCATGGCTGCCTCTCGGTGATCTGCGAGTGGCAGCAGCCTGGGCCCGCCGGGACCGTACCGGTGAGGGCAGATGACCCACTGGAAGTGTGACCGTGTGTACATACGGTCGGGGCGGGGCCCGGGTGGGGAGCCCCGGGTCAGTCCCCGGGGTCCTGGGACCGGGCTATCCGGCGCAGGACGTCCGGGCGGAGGATGAGCAGGGTCCGCCGGCCGGTCGACACCACCTGCCGGGCGCGCAGGTCCCTGAGCAGCCGCTGCACCATCTCCCGGGACGCCCCGACAGAACCCGCGAGCTCCTGCTTGCTCAACGGCACGGTGAGCTCGATTCCCTCCGGAGTACGGACACCGTGGGTGCGAGCCAGGTCGAGCAGCAGTACGGCGAATCGTTCCCGCACGGTCAGGGAGGCGAACTCCAGCCGTCGGCGGTCGGCGGCCCTGGTCCGGTCGGACGTCAGCCCGAGCAGGGTGAAGGACGCGGCGGGGGAGCGGGACAGGTACTCCCTGAACAGGTCGTGCTCCACCGCCACCGCCTTCACCGGTTCCAGCGCGGTGACGGTGGCCGACCTCGCGCGGCCGGTCAGGGCCGACGACTCCCCGACGATGTCCCCGGGGCCGCGCAGGGCGAGGAGAGCCTCGTAGCCGTTCGCCGCGGAGGCGGTGACCTTGGTCCAGCCCTCGGTGATCAGCAGGACGTGCGAGGACGGCTCCTGCTGGTGGATGAGCGCGGACCTCGTCCCGAAGCGGAGCACGCTGCCCAGTGCGAGCAGTGCGGTGCGGTCCGCCCGCTCCAGCCTGGCGAGAAAGGGAACGCGGTCGTCCAGTCCGTGGCCCCCCGGCGGTTCCAGCATGGTCATCGTGCCCCCTGAACATCACGCGTCGGCTGTCCCGCTCCGGTGCGGACGGCCCGTCCTCGGCCCCGCACCCGTCCCGCCGTCGCGACAGCGGGACCCCGTGCCCGTCCCGCTGTCGAGGCGGCCGCGCCGGCGGCTCTCCCGCCGACGCAGCGGGCAGGTCAAACTACTGGCAGTGAACGCCGTCCGCCGGGAGAAAGCCGGTTTTGGCCCTTGGTGACGTGCCGGGGTGTTCCCGGGGGCCCCGCACGCCGCACTCCACGGCATTTGTTTTGACCCAGCTCCGTGAGGTAGGTACGCTCAAGCCTTGTGCCTGGGGTGTGCCTGGGCTCGGGTGCGTGTCCTCAACCGCATGGCGAGTCCGTAAGTGGCCACCGCAATCTGCGCTCCGCCTGCCTCACGGCAGGAGCTTGCAGTGTTCGACACACCCGACCGCGTGGGTCGGCGAGTGTTCCAGGTTAGTTTCAACGAACGGCACACAGAAACCGGAGAAGTAGTGCCTACGATCCAGCAGCTGGTCCGGAAGGGCCGGCAGGACAAGGTCGAGAAGAACAAGACGCCCGCGCTCGAGGGTTCGCCCCAGCGTCGTGGCGTCTGCACGCGTGTGTTCACGACCACCCCGAAGAAGCCGAACTCGGCGCTCCGTAAGGTCGCGCGTGTGCGTCTGACCTCCGGTATCGAGGTCACGGCCTACATCCCGGGTGAGGGACACAACCTGCAGGAGCACTCCATCGTGCTCGTGCGTGGTGGCCGTGTGAAGGACCTGCCGGGTGTTCGTTACAAGATCATCCGCGGCTCGCTCGACACCCAGGGTGTCAAGAACCGCAAGCAGGCCCGCAGCCGCTACGGCGCCAAGAAGGAGAAGTAAGAATGCCTCGTAAGGGCCCCGCCCCGAAGCGCCCGGTCATCATCGACCCGGTCTACAGCTCTCCTCTTGTCACCTCGCTGATCAACAAGATCCTCCTCGACGGCAAGCGTTCCACCGCCGAGCGGATCGTGTACGGCGCCATGGAAGGCCTCCGCGAGAAGACCGGCGCTGACCCGGTCATCACGCTGAAGCGCGCGCTTGAGAACGTCAAGCCCTCGCTCGAGGTCAAGTCCCGCCGTGTCGGTGGCGCCACCTACCAGGTGCCGATCGAGGTCAAGCCCGGCCGCGCCGCCACCCTCTCCCTGCGCTGGATCGTGGGTTACTCCCGCGCCCGTCGTGAGAAGACGATGACCGAGCGGCTCATGAACGAGCTGCTCGACGCCTCCAACGGTCTTGGCGCTGCCGTCAAGAAGCGCGAGGACACGCACAAGATGGCCGAGTCGAACAAGGCCTTCGCGCACTACCGCTGGTAGTCGCTCACCCCATCGAGACCGAGAGAAGATTGAGCCTTATGGCCACCACTTCGCTTGACCTGGCCAAGGTCCGCAACATTGGGATCATGGCCCACATCGACGCGGGCAAGACGACCACCACCGAGCGGATCCTCTTCTACACCGGCGTTTCGTACAAGATCGGTGAAGTCCACGACGGCGCAGCCACGATGGACTGGATGGAGCAGGAGCAGGAGCGCGGCATCACGATCACGTCGGCCGCGACGACCTGTCACTGGCCGCTCAATGATGTTGACCACACGATCAACATCATTGACACCCCGGGTCACGTCGACTTCACCGTCGAGGTGGAGCGTTCGCTCCGCGTCCTCGACGGTGCCGTCACCGTGTTCGACGGTGTGGCGGGCGTCGAGCCGCAGTCCGAGACCGTCTGGCGTCAGGCGGACCGCTACGGCGTGCCGCGTATCTGCTTCGTCAACAAGCTCGACCGCACCGGTGCCGACTTCCTTCGTTGCGTCGACATGATCGTCCAGCGCCTCGGCGCGGTCCCGATCGTCATGCAGCTCCCCATCGGCGCCGAGGCCGACTTCCGCGGCGTCGTCGACCTCGTGACCATGAAGGCCTTCGTTTACCCCGAAGAGGCCGTCAAGGGCGAGATGTACGACACCGTCGAGATCCCGGACAACCTCAAGGAAGCCGCCGAGGAATGGCGCGGCAAGCTCCTCGAGGCCGTCTCGGAGAACGACGACGAGATGATGGAGCTGTACCTGGAGGGCGTCGAGCCCACCCAGGACCAGCTGCACGAGGCGATCCGTCGGATCACCCTCGCGTCGAAGGGCACGGCCGACTCCGTCACGGTCACCCCGGTGTTCTGTGGCACCGCGTTCAAGAACAAGGGCGTCCAGCCCCTGCTCGACGCGGTCGTCCGCTACCTGCCTTCCCCCCTGGACGTCGAGGCCATCGAAGGCCACGACGTCAAGGACCCGGAGAAGGTCATCCAGCGGAAGCCCTCGGACGACGAGCCGTTCTCCGGCCTGGCGTTCAAGATCGCGAGCGACCCGCACCTGGGCAAGCTCACCTTCGTCCGGATCTACTCCGGTCGCCTCGAGGCCGGCACCGCGGTGCTGAACTCGGTCAAGGGCAAGAAGGAGCGCATCGGGAAGATCTACCGTATGCACGCGAACAAGCGTGAGGAGATCCCCTCGGTGGGCGCCGGCGACATCGTCGCCGTCATGGGCCTGAAGCAGACCACCACCGGTGAGACGCTGTGTGACGACAAGAACCCGGTCATCCTGGAGTCCATGGACTTCCCGGCGCCGGTCATTCAGGTCGCCATCGAGCCCAAGTCCAAGGGTGACCAGGAGAAGCTGGGTGTAGCCATCCAGCGTCTCTCGGAGGAGGACCCCTCCTTCCAGGTGCACTCCGACGAGGAGACCGGCCAGACCATCATCGGTGGTATGGGCGAGCTTCACCTCGAGGTGCTCGTCGACCGCATGAAGCGCGAGTTCCGCGTCGAGGCGAACGTCGGCAAGCCCCAGGTCGCGTACCGCGAGACGATCCGCAAGACCGTCGAGCGCATCGACTACACGCACAAGAAGCAGACTGGTGGTACCGGCCAGTTCGCGAAGGTGCAGATCGCCCTCGAGCCCATCGAGGGTGGCGACGCCTCCTACGAGTTCGTCAACAAGGTCACCGGTGGCCGCATCCCCCGTGAGTACATTCCCTCGGTGGACGCGGGTGCCCAGGAAGCCATGCAGTTCGGCATCCTGGCCGGTTACGAGATGGTCGGCGTCCGCGTCACCCTTCTCGACGGTGGTTACCACGAGGTCGACTCCTCGGAGCTCGCCTTCAAGATCGCCGGTTCGCAGGCGTTCAAGGAGGGTGCCCGCAAGGCGTCCCCCGTGCTCCTCGAGCCGATGATGGCCGTCGAGGTCACCACGCCCGAGGACTACATGGGCGATGTCATCGGCGACCTCAACTCCCGCCGTGGCCAGATCCAGGCCATGGAGGAGCGCAGCGGCGCTCGCGTCGTGAAGGGCCTCGTGCCCCTCTCGGAGATGTTCGGCTACGTCGGAGACCTCCGCAGCAAGACCTCGGGTCGCGCAAGCTACTCGATGCAGTTCGACTCCTACGCCGAGGTTCCGCGGAACGTCGCCGAGGAGATCATCGCGAAGGCCAAGGGCGAGTAACTCTTCCGAGTCCACGCTTTAGGCTTGTCACCGGAGCCCGGACGGGCATTCGTCGCACCGCGGCGAATGCCCCCGGCACCGGCATTCCAGCAAAGATCACCTGGCGCCGATGAAGCAAGGCGTACAGAACCACTCAGGAGGACCCCAGTGGCGAAGGCAAAGTTCGAGCGGACTAAGCCGCACGTCAACATCGGCACCATCGGTCACATTGACCACGGTAAGACGACCCTCACGGCCGCCATTACCAAGGTGCTGCACGACGCGTACCCGGACCTGAACGAGGCCTCGGCCTTCGACCAGATCGACAAGGCTCCTGAGGAGCGTCAGCGCGGTATCACGATCTCGATCGCGCACGTCGAGTACCAGACGGAGTCGCGTCACTACGCGCACGTCGACTGCCCGGGTCACGCCGACTACATCAAGAACATGATCACGGGTGCGGCGCAGATGGACGGCGCCATCCTCGTCGTCGCCGCCACCGACGGCCCGATGCCGCAGACCAAGGAGCACGTGCTCCTGGCCCGCCAGGTCGGCGTTCCGTACATCGTCGTCGCCCTGAACAAGGCCGACATGGTGGACGACGAGGAGATCCTGGAGCTCGTCGAGCTCGAGGTTCGTGAGCTCCTCTCCGAGTACGAGTTCCCGGGCGACGACCTTCCGGTCGTCAAGGTCTCGGCGCTCAAGGCTCTCGAGGGCGACGCCGAGTGGGGTCAGACCGTTCTCGACCTCATGGCTGCCGTGGACGAGTCCATCCCGCAGCCCGAGCGTGACGTCGAGAAGCCGTTCCTCATGCCCATCGAGGACGTCTTCACGATCACCGGTCGCGGTACGGTCGTCACCGGCCGCATCGAGCGTGGTGTCCTGAAGGTCAACGAGACCGTCGACATCGTCGGTATCAAGACCGAGAAGACCACCACCACGGTCACCGGCATCGAGATGTTCCGCAAGCTGCTCGACGAGGGCCAGGCCGGTGAGAACGTCGGTCTGCTCCTCCGTGGCATCAAGCGCGAGGACGTCGAGCGCGGCCAGGTCATCATCAAGCCGGGTTCGGTCACGCCGCACACCGACTTCCAGGCCCAGGCCTACATCCTGTCGAAGGACGAGGGTGGCCGTCACACCCCCTTCTTCAACAACTACCGCCCGCAGTTCTACTTCCGTACCACGGACGTGACGGGCGTTGTGACCCTCCCCGAGGGCACCGAGATGGTCATGCCGGGTGACAACACCCTCATGGACGTCGCGCTGATCCAGCCGGTCGCCATGGAAGAGGGCCTGAAGTTCGCCATCCGTGAGGGTGGCCGGACCGTGGGCGCCGGCCAGGTCACCAAGATCATCAAGTAGTTCCTGCTTGATCGTCTGACCTGGTAGCTCCGCACAGAGCACCAAGAAGGGCCCCGCACCTCTCGCGAGAGAGGTGCGGGGCCCTTCGCCGTGTGCGGGGTGCGCTGCGCTGCCGGTCAGCTGCTGGTCCGCTGCCGACCGGTCCGCTACCGGCCGGTCAGCCGCCGGGAAGGAACGCGATCACGGCGAAGGTGTCGTCCTGCCGCCGGGTGTGCAGCGTCCCGCCCAGCGTGAGCACCCGGTAGCGGAGTCCGGCCAGGCCGGTGCCCGGCCGGCCGGGCTCCGGGGCGGGCGTCCCGGCGGGGACGCCGTCGTTGCGCACCAGGAGACGGATTCCGGAGGCGTCGGACCGCAGCTCTATCTCGCACAGGGCGGCCCTGCTGTGCTGGAGGACATTGCCCACCGCCTCGCGCAGTACGAAGCGAAGGCACGCCGACGCCGCCGGATCCGGCACGGCGTGCGGACGCAGCACGGTGCGCACCGCGACGCCGGAACCGGTCAGCAGGCGCTGGACGTGGGTCAGCTCCTCGCTGAGCGAGGAGCCCTCGTCGTCCGGGAGGCCGATGGCCCGTATCTCCGCGTGCAGGCGGCGGGCGTGCGCGACGATCTCGGTGAGTGCCTGCCGCGACGGGTCGGGGGGAGAGTCCTCGGGGCGGGTACGCAGCGCCGCCTCGCCCTGCACCACGATCGCGGAGAGGGACGAGCCCGCCAGGTCGTGCAGGTCCTGGCGCATCCGCGCCTGCGCCCGCTGTTCGGCCAGCCGCGCCGCCTGCTCGCGGCTGCCGTGCAGACGGGCCGAGAGCAGGGCGAGATGGCCGACGGCGAAGACGGTGCTGGCCGTGATCACCGTACTGAGCAGGACGCCGATCGCCCCGCGGTCGGTGCGGACCAGGCCCGTGTGCACCAGCAGGGGTCCGCTGACGACCACCAGCAGGGCGACCGGTAAGGACCGGGCCGGCGGCAGGGTGAGCAGCACCGCTCCGGCGAGGAAGCCCAGCAGGCTGAGCCACCGGTAGTGGAAGAGCAGCAGAGGCAGGTAGGTGAGCAGTGCCTGGATCATCAGGAGTCCCCACCGCCAGCGGTACGGAAGCCGGTAGGGCGGTGGCGCGTACTGGCCGAGTAACACGGCGGGCATCAGCACCAGCAGCGACAGGCCGGTGGTCACCGAGCGCCTGCTGAGGTGGGAGCCGGCGACCTCCTGGGCGACCAGGGCCAGTGAGCAGACGACCAGGACCACCAGTGCCCCGAGCGCCACCGGGGAGCCCTGCGGCCGAGGGGCCCGACGGAGTGTCCCGCACATGTGGTCCCCTGTCCCTCGGCCGGCCCGCATCATTGTGGCCCAACCGTGGGCCGTCGAAGATCATTTCTGTGGTTCGCCGGCCCGGTCCGGGTCCGCCCGGGGCGACCTACGGCAACAGGTGCCGTGGACCGGAAGAGATCCATCCGGGAGAGGCGGGCCGGGCACGGGAGTGCCGAGCCCGGATGAAGGGAAGATCCCATGCGCGACTACCGACTGACCTCACTGCTCTTCTTCGTCCCCTTCATGGCCGTCGGCGGGATCGACCGGGTCCAGGAATCCGGCTGGTCGCCGCTGTTGGGGGCGGGCGAGATCGTCCTGGCCGTCTGCGTACTCGCCGGTGCCGTCAAGGAGATCCGTGGCGGCCTGCTCCACAGGAAGACGGGACGCGCCACCGGCCGGAACGGCTGACGTCGGAGTTCGCGGCCCGCCCCGGGGCCGAGCACCCGGAGCGGTGAGACCGCCGGTGCCACCCGCCCGGCGCGGTGGGCCTCGCCACCGCGTCCGGCCCGCCGATGAGCGAACGACCACGCCGGGCCCGCCGATGAGCGGACGACCACGCCGGGCCCGCCCGAGGAGTGAATGACCACGCCGGGCCCCGTCCGACACGTGAACGACCACGCCCGGTCCACCGACGCGTGACCGACCACGCCGGGCCCGCCGACGCGTGAACATTTCACTCCCGCTGCGGCCCGCCACGTGGTCGGATGGGTCCGACGTGCTGCCTGGACCGCGTAGCGCGCATCGGGCGGGTGCGAGCAGGGGGACTCATGGCGGCCAGTGTGCTCACACGACGTGAGCGGGTCGAGACCGCCGCCGTATGGGTGCTCGCGGTGCTGGTGCACGGGGCGGCCGTCGTGTCCGTGGTGGTGGCCGGGCCGTGGTCGCTGGTGCCGTTCGTGCCGGCCTTGATCGGCTCGCTGGTGGCGGTCCGGTTGGTGCGCCGAGCGATCGCCGAAGCCCGGGCCGGGGCGGCCGGCCGGGAGTCCGGAGGCCCGGAGCGGACCGGCACCGAGCCTGACGGGCCGGGCCGGCGGGCCGCGGAGACCGGTGATAATCGGGCCCATGATCAAGGTGCTGGTGGTTGAGGACCACGCCGTCGTGCGGGCCGGGCTGACGGCCCTGCTGGCGAGGGAGATCGGCATACAGGTCGTCGGTGAGGCCGCCGACGGCCGGGACGCGCTGGACGAGGCCCGGCGCCTGTGCCCGGATGTGGCGCTCCTCGACATCGACCTGCCGGGAGCGGACGGCATCACGGTGGCGGGTGAGCTCGCCGAACGGATGCCTGACTGCCGCTCCCTGATGCTCACGGCACTGGACCGGCCCGGACACCTGGAGCGGGTACTGGCGGCGGGCGCCGCCGGTTTCCTCCTCAAGACGGCGGCCCCGGCCGAGCTGTCGGACGCCATCCGGCGGGTCGCCGGGGGCGGCCGGGTGATCGACCCCCGGATGCGGGACGCCCTGCGCTCCCGGCCCAGCCCGCTGACGGAAGGTGAGGCGGAGGCACTGCGGCTGACCGCCTCCGGCGCGCACGCGCGGGAGATCGCCGCCGACCTCTTCCTGAGCCTGGGAACCATACGCAACCGGCTGTCCTCCGCCGTCGGCAAGCTGCACGCCCGCACGCTGGTCGACGCCGTCCGCATCGCCGACGACCACGGCTGGCTGTAGCCGGACCGAGGGGCGGGCGGACCCCCCGCGTCGTCCCGGCCGTCTACGGGCGCCAGAGCCACGGCAGCGCGTCCGTGCCCAGCCCCGCCACAGTCGGCCGCCCCTCCTCGCCGATGTGAAGGGCCGGCCCGTCCAGGGCGACCCGGCCCCCGGTACGCATGAGGACGCCCGCCGCCGTACGGAGCTGGAGCAGCCCCTCACCGGAGCGGCCGAGCAGTGCCGGGCCGTGCGGCGAGACGGCTGCCGTGACCGGGCCGTACCCGTCGGAACCGGGCAGCTCCGCCGTGCCTCCCGCGTGCACGGAGACCAGCGCGGCCCCGGCCTCGGCGCGGTAGAAGAGGTCCACGGATCCGTCGGCGGCGGGCAGGGCGGCCGGGGGAGTGCCGGGCACCGGGCCCGCGTCGATCTGGGTGCGAGCGGTCAGTGCGTGGCCCGGCCCGTCCTGCGTCCAGTGGTGCACCGCGTGGTGGCCGGCCCCGTGCACATGGACCCGCCCCTCGCCGTCCACCACGGCGCTGAAACCGTCCTGGACCTCGCCGCCGCCCATGTCACGCCATCCGCTCCACCGGCCGTCCCCCTCCCGTACCCGGGTGCTGAGGCCCTTCTCCGCGTTGCGGACGAAGAGGTGGATGCGACCGTCGGGCGCCGTGACCGCGACGGGCACACCGATACGCCGCCCCCCGTCCGGCCCGGGCGAGGGGGTGCCGAGACCGCGCCAGGCGAGGAAGCCGCCGCTCGGAGCGCGCTGCTCCAGCACCACGATCTCGCGCTCGTTGTCACCGCCGTGCCCGCCGAGCGCCGCGAAGCGGAGCCCGAACAGCAGCAGTCGGCCGCCGGCCGTGGTCGTCGAGCCCAGCACCGGTGCCAGCGGACCCCCGCCGAGGTCGTGCGGCGGCCCCCAGACCCCGCTGCCCGGCTCCGTCTCGCGCCACCGTACGACCCGCAGCCCCAGCACCGCGTGCGCGGCGAGTCGCCCGTCGGGGTCGGCGGAGACGGCGACCCGGGCGCCCGGGTACCGGTGGTGGGTGGAGCGGACCCACCCCTTCCTGTTGGTCAGCGGACGGTCGCCGCCCACGTTGTAGTCGCCGCAGCCTGCCGCGTTCCCGCACTCCCAGTCCGGCGAGCCGCCGTACGGGACGAGGTGCGCGGCCTTCGCGGACAGCACCACCGGCGGCAGGTTCTTGGGCCAGTGCCGGTTGTAGTACCCGCGGTAGGAGGTGGTGACGAAACCGGGTACGTCCCCGCCGCGCGCCGTCGTCCGGGCCACCCAGCGGATCATCGCGGCCCAGGCGAAACAGGCGGCCGCGGTGTGGTCGGGGTGGTCGGAGTACCCGGGCTGCTCGCTGTCCGCGCGGCGGACTGCCTCGGGGCTGCGCTGGATGTCGGGATCGGGGTCCAGGGTGTGCACGACGGTCGGCCGGTAATTCTCCAGCAGCCCGGCGAGTACGTCGACGAGTCCGTCGTACGTGTACGAACCGGCCCTGGTCAGAGGTGACCCGTCGGCGACGACGGTACGCAGCACGAGCCGCCGGTCCTGCCAGAGGCTCGGGAGCCCCGGCCGGTGACGGCCGGTGTGCATGGCCGTGTTGAGGAAGACCAGCTCGACCCGTCGTGCCCCGGCGGTGAGGGTGTTCACCTCGGCCCGTCGGCCGCCGTCGAGCTCGGCGACGGATGTCTCCCAGGGCGCGAACCTCTCCAGGCCGAGCAGTGTCGCGTACGCCTGGCGCAGTCCCTGGTGGCGGGCGGAGGAGTAGGCGCCCTTGTCCGGTGCGGGGCGCGGAGCACCCGGGACCCTGTTGACACCGTCCGCCTCGCCCGCCGTGAGGTAGACGCAGACCAGTGGCGTACCGGCGTCGACGGCCAGCCGGGTGTCCGGGTTCATGAAGTACAGGTCGTCGTCGGGGTGGGCGAGGATCTGCATCAGCAGGGCCCGCCGCCCGGTGCTGATCGGGAATCCGGGTGCCGGGTCCGGGGGAGGGTCGGTGCGCCGGGGCGGCGGCACGGAGCAGGCGGTGAGCGCGGATCCCAGGGCGGCGGCCGTGAGCAGGGCCCGTCGCCGCACGCGTGGTGCCGCCCCGCGCCGTGGCCGGTCGAGCCGCTCACCGTTTCCGGGCAGGCCGAGTTGGTCCCTCATGCTGTGCACGTCGTCCGCTCCCCCCGCAGCGGATGGGCACCTCATGGCCCGGTGCTGCGCTCTCGCGAGGGGTCAGACGGCGATCAGCCCGTCCGGGTTGCCTGCCCGGCGGCCGGAGTGCGGCCGGGGCCGCTCGCCCGGATCATGTCGGGCCCGCGTGCCCGGTGCCGCACCTCGTCGGCCGGCGACGCCCCGCGCCGCGATGCATGGCACCGGGCCCGGCTCCCTGATCCAGCCTGATCCGGCGAAGGACCCTAGCCCCGGGCGAACACTTCCTCGGTGGTGGACGCGGTAGCGGCACGGTTGAGCCAGTGGCTGAGGAGCTGGGGGTCGCCGCAGCCGGTGATCTTCTCGCGGGTCTCGTCGTCGACCTCGACGCCGCGCGCGGCGAGGACCAGGAGCAGGCTCTTCGCCTGGCCTTCGGTCCGGCCCTCTTCTCGGCCCTCTTCTCGGCCTTCGTCCCGGATTTCTTCCGAGAGGGGTGACTTGTAGAAAGAGAGGTCCACGGCCACCAGGTTCCTCCATTGTTGTGCGGCCGGACGGTTGCCCAGGCCTTGTGCGATGAGTTCGACGATGGGCTCTGCGACTGCGTCCGGGGTGTCTCGAAGCGCGGCAGACACCGTTTTCAGTATCACACCGACGTCCGGATCACCGGCATGTGTGATGGCGGACAGCGTGGCCAGCGCGAGGTCCTTGCGGGCCTCGGCCACGTCGGTGATGACCGGAATGTTGTGCGGTCCCGCTACCAGCGGGTGCAAGGTCATCGCGGGCCACTGGGGTGCGCCGAGCGGGACCGGACGGGCCGCCCATTGGGCGGTGGCGCGGTCCTGGCAGACGATCAGCAGCATGGTGGGCAGACGGTACTTCTCCAGCAGGTAGGTGAAGTAGTACGCCCAGCTGGCGAACTTGTCGGGGTCCTTCCTGCCCTGGGCCTCGATGGCGAGGAGGAAGGGCCCGTCATTCTCCGTTTCGATGCGGAGGAGGGTGTCGACCCTGCGTTCGATGGGCCACGTTTCGGTGAGGTCTGTGGGTTCGACCCGGGTGGAGGTCGACTGCGGAAAGTCGACCCCGAGCACTTCGGAGAGGCGCGAGAACAGGCTGGGGTACTCCTGGAAGATCCGGTGCATGGCTTCGTGCGGTGAGCTGACCATGGAGGTCCGTTCGGGTCGCGGGTGGTGTTCTCGGTCGTCAGGCCGCCGTGGGCAGATCGGGTCGGCAGCCGCGGCAGTGGCCCGGATGGCGGGAGCGGAAGGCCCGGTCGCAGGTGTCGCAGTTCTGGAGCGGGATGACGAGGACTCCGCTGCGTACGGGTGCGAGCTCCTGCGTCCCGGGCAGCGGTGGCGGCAGAAGCGTGGTGACGCGGTGTCGCAGGAGCTTCGCCGGGTGCTTCAGGGGGAAGGGCAGGTCGGTGACGAGGGCCTGGCGGACGGTGTCCGGGTGGGCGTCGCGTTCGAGCCAGGTGGCGACGCCGGGGGTGAGGGCCAGGACGTCGCGCTCGGAGAGCACGAGCTGCGGCGCGTGGCGGCGCAGGTCGGCGAGGATCGCGGCGGCGGCCCGGTGCAGCTCCGGTACGGCCTCCCGCGGCTGGGGCAGCGGCGGTGGCGGAGCCGTGCGTGCGGTGGGAGCCGGTCCGTGGACGGGCGCGGGCAGCGGCACCGACGTGGGCGGGGGTCGTTCGGTCGCGGGTGCCGGGGCGCGCGGTGGTACGGGAGATGCAGGGGCCGCAGGAGCTGCGGGGGCTGCGGGGGCTGCGGCGCGACCGGCACGCTGCCGGGGGATCGTGGGGGCCGGAGCCTCGGCGCCTGGCCGGTTGTACGAGACGGTACGAGTGACGACGCGCCCGTCGGGGAGGCGTACGCGGCTGCGGTGGAGGTAGCCGGTGGCCTCGAGCTCCCGCAGGGCGGCGGCGATGCGGGTCTCGCTCTCCGGAAAGCGGCCTGCGAGGACCTTGATGCCGACCTTCGCCCCGGCGGGCAGCGACTGGATGTGCACGGCGAGCCCGAGGGCGACGAGCGAGAGGCCTCGATGCTGGGCGAGATGGTTGCCGATGACGGTGAAACCCGACGCGTGCCGGACGTTGTCGTGCATGACGCCGGACGAGGGCGGGATGCCCCCGGAGACGGGGGACGGGGCGCACGGGGGCGCGCTAACCTGCTGGGTACCCATCGGGAAGCCTCTTACTTCCTCGTGGTCAGGCCCTCGGTCGGGATTGCTGTCCCGCCGGGGGCCGTCGCATGTCTGTGGTTGTCGGGGCGAGCATATGCCCGGCAACCCGCCGCAAATCCAGCCCAGTTGCCCTAATTCACCCGTGTGAGTGACCGGGTGGTGGGTGGGGTCGGGTTGGGGTGGGGAAGGTTGTTTCTTCCAGTTCTTCAAAGCTTTATGCGTCGTGGCGAGCCGGGTCGCGGACCACCGGGTCGTGGGCCTCCGCGACCCGGTGGGGGCGGTCACGGCGCGGGGTCGATCTCGGCCCAGACGGTCTTGCGCGGGAGAGGGCCCGGGATCACGCCCCAGCGGTCGGCGAGCGCCTCCACGATCAGCAGGCCTCGCCCGGTCTCCGCGTCCGGTGCAGAGGCGGACGGCTGCGGCAGTCGATCCCCCCGGGTGTCGGTGACCTCGATCCGCAGCAGCCCGTCGCAGTGGGCCGCCAGGCGCAGCCGGAAGTCCCGGCCCGGTAGGCGGCCGTGGAGCATGGCGTTATTGGCCAGCTCGGCGACGATCTGCGCGGCTGCCTCCGTCGGCAGTCCCCAGTCACCCAGATGCGCGGTGGTGAGCAGCCGGGCGAGCCGGGCCGCACGCCGGGTCGGTGACAGCAGCACGGTGAACTCCCGGGTGGGAGCGGACCGTTCGGTTCGGGTGGTTTCTCGGTTCACGTCACTCAGCGTGGTCGCCCCGTGCCCCCGCCGGAAGGAGTGACGTCCGTGCCGAGTGTTCTTGTCCGGGTGTGGTCCCGATCGGTCCGGCCCGTACACCGTGACGTGCCGAGCACGGGCGCCGTTGGACACGAGCACGACGGAGGTGGGCACGCATGGGCGTGGGCGGTGGCGGCGCGGGACACGCGGACCGCACGACGGACGGCGCGGACGGCTCGCGCTGGGACACGGACCTGGAGGACGACTCCGGGGCGGTGATGAAGGCGGTCGGCCGGCAGATCAAGCTGTGGCGCGAGTCCGCCGGTCTGAGGCAGGCGGAGCTGGGTGCCGCCATCGGGTACAGCGAGGAGATGGTCTCCTGCGTCGAGCGTGGCAGACGTGCCCCGAAGCCCGAGTTCCTGGACAACGCGGACCGGGTGCTGGAGGCGGGCGGCAAGATCGCGGCGATGCGGGGGGACGTGGCGGAGGCCCGGTACCCGAAGAAGGTGCGGGATCTGGCGCGGTTGGAGGACGACGCGGTCGAACTGGGCGCGTACAGCAACCACAACATGCATGGCCTGCTGCAGACAGAGGAGTACGCGCGAGCACTGTTCGCCATGCGGCGTCCGGCATACGGGGAGGACGAGATCGACGGCCATGTGGCCGCTCGCATGGCCAGGCAGGAGATCTTCGGCCGGCGGCCTGCCCCGCTGCTCACCTTCGTCCTGGAAGAAGTGACGCTTCGACGCCCGATCGGCGGCAGGATGGTACTGCGACGCCAGATCGAACGGCTGTTGGAGAGCGGCCGGTTGCGGCACGTGGAGATCCAGGTGATGCCGACGGACCGCGAGGAACACGCCGGGATGGCCGGGGAGCTCCGTGTGCTGAAGATCAAGGACGGCACGACGGTGGGCTACTCGGAAGCGCAGCTCACCAGCCGTCTGATCTCCGATCCCAGGGAGGTCCAGATCCTTGAGATGCGGTATGGAATGATCCGGGCCCAAGCGCTCACACCGCGTGAGTCACTGGCCTTCATCGAGAAAGTGCGAGGAGAGACATGAGCCTCAAGTCCACTGGCGGAGAAGACTTCACGCCGACCTGGTGCAAGAGCAGCTACAGCAGCAACGACGGACCCGACTGCGTCGAGGTCGCGGCTGCTCCAGGTGCGGTGCAGGTGCGCGATTCCAAGAACGTGCCGGGCCCGCAGATCGGCTTCACATCCGACGCATGGGCGGACTTCGTGACGTACACGGCCGGCGGCTGAGTCCAGAGCCAGGAGTCGGCAGAGGCCCCTCGCCCGCGGGCGAGGGGCCTCTGTGTGTCGGGAGAGCGGTGTGACCGCCGGTCAAGAAGGAAAGGGAAACGCAGGCGATGATCAAGCTGTCCGACATAGCGATCTTCCTGGGCCTCCTGGCGCTCGGTGCCGGACTGGCCCTGGCTTTCGGGGGTGGCCGGCTGAGCCAGGCAGCACTCGGGATCGTCGGGATCGGGGGCGGGACCCTGGTGGGAACCCGTATCCGGGAGCGAAGGAACCGAAGGAGATGACCCGGTCCGCCCGGGTTGCCCGTGCAGCGTGACGTGTCGGCAGGGAGCACCGGTCCGCACGGGCCTCGGAGGGAGACCTTCGCCGCGGTGATGAGAGTGACCGGCCGACGGGTCACGCCGTGGAGCGTGCCATCGCGACGGCACCACCGGCCGGAGGCAGGTCAGGCGTCGGTGAACAGGTCCTCGGCCACGGTCACCGAGAGCGCCCGGGCCAGCCACTCGTCGAGCACGCAGGTGTCGGTGCAACGGTGGATGCGGTCGCTGACGTCCCGGCCGACGAAGACACCGCGCCGTTCGAGAACCCTCACCACGGCTTCGGCCAAGCCCTCTGTCTTGCCTTCGGCCAAGCCCTCCGTCTTACCTTCGGCCCTTCCTTCGGCACGCAGTCGCTGTGAGGTCTCCGAGCGGAAGAATGAGAGGTCGACGGCCATGAGGTCCCTCCAGATCTGGGCGGCCGGGGTCTTTCCCAGGCCGAGTTCGGTGAGTTCGCCGAAGATGACCGCGGTCTCTTCGTCGACGGTCTTCAGTGCGGCGGCCAGGGCTTTGAGTATGGCAGGCGCATTCGGATCCTTACCATGTGTGATCGCCGAGAACGCGGCGAGCGGGACGTCGCGTGCCGCCGCGGAGGGATCGGTGACCGCCGGCACGTTGTGCGGGCCGAGGACCAGGGGCCGAACGGTCAGGGAGGGCCACTGCGGGGGGGCCGATGCGAATGGGCCGTGCGGCCCAGCGTGCGGTCGACTCGTCCTGGCAGACGACGAGCAGGACCGGGCCGATGCCGTACTTGGCGTTCAGGTGTGCCAGGTAGTAGGTCCAACTGCTGTGCTTGGCCGGGTCCTTCCTCACCTGGGCCTCGACGGCGAGCAGGTACCCGTCGCCGTCGGCCGTGTCCACCCGTAAGAGGGTGTCGACCCGCCGCTCCAGCGGCTTCGTCTCGGTGAGATCCGTCGGGAGGAGCGACACGGCGACGGGGTCCGGGAACGGGATGCCCAGGGTTCTGAACGTCCCGGTGAAGATGCCTGGGTCTTCCTGGAAGATCCGGTGCATCGCCTCGTGCGATGAATTGACCATGCTCCGGACGCTAGAGCCGAATCGCCCCTGGAATATGCCAAGGGCGATTCGGCTCACTCGATGCAGTGATCAGGTCGCACCTTCGTGCGATCTTCGGCTCAGTCGGAGGCGAGGGCCGTGCGCAGCGTGGCGACGGCCTGGGCGATGGCGGCCTCGGTGGCATGGGTCCCGCGCAGGGCGTTGAGCATCACGAAGTCGTGGATGACGCCCTGGTAGCGGACGGCGGTCACCGCGACCCCCGCCTCGCGGAGCTTGGCCGCGTAGGCCTCGCCCTCGTCGCGCAGGACATCGGCCTCACCCGTGATGACGAGGGCCGGGGGCAGGCCGGTGAGCTGGTCGACGGTGGCGCGCAGCGGCGATGCGGTGATCTCGGCGCGCTGCTTCTCGTCGGTCGTGTACTGGTCCCAGAACCACTGCATCGCGTCGCGGCGCAGGAAGTAGCCCTCGGCGAACTCGTGGTACGAGGGGGTGTCGAAGGCGGCGTCGGTCACCGGGTAGAAGAGCACCTGGTGGGCGAAGGCGACGTCGCCGCGCTCCTTGGCGAGCAGGGTCAGGACCGTCGCCATGTTCCCGCCGACGGAGTCGCCGGCCACAGCCAGCCGCGCGGGGTCGAGCCGGTGGGCCGCGCCCTCGGTGGTGACCCAGCGGGCGACCGCGTAGCTCTGCTCGACGGCCACGGGGTAGCGGGCCTCGGGGGACAGGTCGTACTCCGGGAAGACGACGGCGGCCCCCGCTCCGACGGCCAGCTCGCGCACGAGGCGGTCGTGGGTGTGCGCGTTGCCGAAGACCCAGCCGGCCCCGTGGACGTACAGCACGACGGGGAGCGGCCCGTCGGCGCCGGCGGGCCGGGTGATGCGGGCCCGGACGGATCCGGTCGGGCCGCCCTCGACCGTGACCCACTCCTGTGTGACCTCGGGTGCCTCGACGGGACCGGACTGCACCTCGTCCACGGTCTTGCGGCCCTCGACCGGGCCGAGGTCGAACAGGTAGGGCGGGTTCGCGGTGGCCTCGGCGAAGGCGGCCGCCGCCGGTTCCAGTACGACAGGTCGGGGGGTGGTCTGCTCGGACACGACGGACTCCTCGGGGGACGGGACGGCCACCGGAGTGGTGGACACGAGCTGAACCATAGCGCTCGACTTAGTCGTGCACAACTTAATCGAGTGCGATGTCATCGCGGGTACCCGAAGAAGTACACTGGGCGCTCCGCCGGCGCCCCACGGCTCGCCGTCGACCGCAGTGAGGAGTCAGCCCCATGGAGACCGCCGCGAACACCCTGCCCGCCGAGGGCTCGCTCCAGCTGCGGGACCAGCTCTGCTTCGCCCTCTATGCCGCCTCGCGTGCGGTGACGGCGCGCTACCGCCCCCTGCTCGACGAGCTGGGCCTGACCTACCCGCAGTACCTGGTGATGCTGGTGCTGTGGGAGCGGGACGCCGTCTCCGTGCGGGACCTGGGTGCGGCGCTGCAGCTGGAGTCGAGCACGCTCTCGCCGCTGCTGAAGCGCCTGGAGGTGAACGGCCTGGTGCGCAGGGAACGGCGTGCGGACGACGAGCGCTCGGTGGCGGTACGCCTCACCGGGGCCGGGGTGGACCTGCGGGAGCGGGCGCGCGCGGTGCCTCTGGCCATCGGCGACGCCATGGGGCTGACGCCCGAACAGGACGCCGCCGCCAAGCAGTTGCTCCGTCTGCTGACGGAGAACGTCACCCGCGGCTGACCGGTGCGCGGCCGGGGCGGGTGGAAGCGCCGCCGGACGTGAAGGACTCCGAAACGCGCCTGCGTTTGACCGTTCCCTCGCGGGGGGTAGGATCCTGCGCCCGATTGGCCAGGCTCGCGCACCGTATGGCACACTAGCCAGGTTGCTCGGTTGAGTGTCAATGCTGCGCGCCTCCCGCCGGGAGGACCGGAAGCGAGTCCCACAGTACTCGTCGGCCCCATGCGGGCCGGAAGTACGGGAATCTTCCGGGAAGCGTCAGTGGGGTACTGACCAGGCGCCCGGTGGGGTTTCACCCCCGGCAGCGCGGTTTCGGCCCGCACCCCCTTGGTTGGGATTTCCTTCGGGAGATTTTCGTAGAGGGGATGCGACACGCCCGACCGCGTGGGTCGGAGGTGGAGTTACGAGAACTCCCGGGTTCCAGAGCGTTATGAGAGACAGGACTACTAGTAGCCATGGCGGGACAGAAGATCCGCATCCGGCTCAAGGCCTACGACCACGAGGTCATCGATTCCTCGGCGAAGAAGATCGTCGAGACGGTGACGCGCACTGGTGCGTCGGTCGCGGGCCCGGTGCCGCTGCCCACTGAGAAGAACGTGTACTGCGTCATCAAGTCGCCGCACAAGTACAAGGACTCTCGCGAGCACTTCGAGATGCGCACGCACAAGCGCCTCATCGACATTCTCGACCCCACGCCGAAGACGGTTGACTCGCTGATGCGCCTCGACCTCCCGGCGGGCGTCGACATCGAGATCAAGCTCTGAGGGGACGGGCCGAGATGAGCAAGAACATCAAGGGCGTCCTGGGCGAGAAGCTCGGCATGACCCAGGTCTGGGACGAGAACAACCGGGTCGTCCCGGTGACCGTCGTCAAGGCCGGGCCGTGCGTCGTGACGCAGGTCCGTACGAACGACAGCGACGGCTACGAGTCGGTCCAGATCGCCTTCGGCGAGATCGACCCGCGCAAGGTGAACAAGCCCCTCAAGGGTCACTTCGCCAAGGCCGACGTGACCCCGCGCCGCCACATGGTGGAGCTCCGCACCCCTGACGCCAGCGAGTACACGCTGGGCCAGGAGGTCACTGCCGAGGTGTTCGAGTCCGGCGTCAAGGTTGACGTCACGGGCAAGAGCAAGGGCAAGGGCTTCGCCGGTGTCATGAAGCGTCACAACTTCAAGGGCCTCGGCGCCGGCCACGGCGTCCAGCGCAAGCACCGTTCCCCCGGTTCGATCGGTGGCTGCGCCACCCCTGGGCGTGTCTTCAAGGGCATGCGCATGGCCGGCCGGATGGGCAACGAGCGCGTCACCACCCAGAACCTGACCATCCACGCGGTTGACGCGGAGAAGGGTCTGCTCCTCATCAAGGGCGCAGTCCCCGGTCCGAACGGCGGCCTCGTCCTGGTCCGTACCGCGGCCAAGGGGGCTTGAGGTAATGAGCACCATTGACATCCTTTCGCCGGCAGGCGACAAGGCCGGTACCGTCGAGCTCCCCGCGGAGATCTTCGACGCGAAGACCAGCGTTCCGCTGATCCACCAGGTCGTTGTCGCACAGCTGGCAGCTGCCCGTCAGGGCACGCACTCGACCAAGCGCCGCGGTGAAGTCCGCGGTGGTGGCCGCAAGCCTTACCGCCAGAAGGGCACCGGCCGCGCCCGCCAGGGTTCGACCCGCGCGCCGCAGTTCGCGGGCGGTGGCGTCGTTCACGGCCCCAAGCCGCGCGACTACTCGCAGCGCACCCCGAAGAAGATGAAGGCCGCCGCCCTGCGCGGTGCCCTCTCCGACCGGGCGCGTCACTCCCGCATCCACGTCGTCACCGGCGTGGTCGAGGGTGGAGTTTCCACGAAGGCCGCCAAGACGCTGTTCGGCAAGATCTCGGAGCGCAGCAACCTGCTCCTGGTCGTCGACCGCGCCGACGAGGCCGCGTGGCTGTCCGCACGCAACCTGCCCCAGGTGCACATCCTGGAGCCGGGCCAGCTGAACACGTACGACGTGATCGTCTCTGACGACGTGGTCTTCACCCAGGCCGCTTTCGAGTCCTTCGTGTCTGGCCCCCAGACCGCTGAGACCGAAGGGAGCGACGCCTGATGAGCGAGGCGACCGTTACCAGCTCGACCATCACGAGCAAGACCTACTCGGACCCGCGTGACGTTCTCGTCAAGCCGGTCGTGTCCGAGAAGAGCTACGCGCTGCTCGACGAGAACAAGTACACGTTCATCGTCGCGCCCGGCTCCAACAAGACCCAGATCAAGCAGGCCGTGGAAGCGGTCTTCTCGGTCAAGGTCACCGGGGTCAACACGATCAACCGGCAGGGCAAGCGCAAGCGGACCAAGACCGGCTTCGGCAAGCGCGCTGACACGAAGCGCGCCATCGTGACCCTCGCCGAGGGCGACCGTATCGACATCTTCGGCGGCCCGACCTCCTAACGGAGTCGAGTCGTCCGGAATCGGACGAGGACTGAGAAATGGGTATCCGCAAGTACAAGCCGACGACCCCGGGCCGTCGTGGCTCCAGCGTCGCCGACTTTGTCGAGATCACGCGGTCCACGCCGGAGAAGTCGCTGGTCCGCCCCCTGCACAGCAAGGGCGGCCGTAACAACGCCGGTCGTGTGACCGTTCGCCACCAGGGTGGTGGCCACAAGCGCGCCTACCGCGTGATCGACTTCCGTCGTCACGACAAGGACGGCGTGCCGGCCAAGGTCGCGCACATCGAGTACGACCCGAACCGCACCGCGCGCATCGCGCTGCTGCACTACGCGGACGGCGAGAAGCGTTACATCGTCGCCCCCCGTGGTCTGTCGCAGGGTGACCGCGTCGAGAACGGTCCGACCGCAGACATCAAGCCCGGCAACAACCTGGCGCTGCGTAACATCCCGGTCGGTACGACCATCCACGCCATCGAGCTGCGGCCCGGCGGCGGCGCGAAGTTCGCCCGTTCCGCGGGTGCCTCCGTGCAGCTGCTGGCGAAGGAGGGCACGATGGCCCACCTTCGTATGCCTTCCGGAGAGATCCGGCTGGTCGACGCCCGTTGCCGCGCCACCATCGGTGAGGTCGGCAACGCCGAGCAGTCGAACATCAACTGGGGCAAGGCCGGCCGTATGCGCTGGAAGGGCGTTCGCCCGACCGTCCGCGGTGTCGCGATGAACCCGGTTGACCACCCGCACGGTGGTGGTGAAGGCAAGACCTCCGGTGGACGTCACCCGGTCTCGCCGTGGGGTCAGAAGGAGGGTCGTACTCGCTCGCCGAAGAAGGCATCGAGCAAGTACATCGTCCGCCGCCGCAAGACGAACAAGAAGCGCTAGGAGCGGGTTTAGATGCCGCGCAGTCTCAAGAAGGGGCCCTTCGTCGACGGCCACCTCATCAAGAAGGTGGACGTACAGAACGAGGCAGGCACCAAGAACGTCATCAAGACCTGGTCCCGTCGCTCGATGATCATCCCGGCCATGCTGGGTCACACCATCGCGGTGCACAACGGCAAGATCCACGTCCCGGTGTTCGTCACCGAGTCGATGGTCGGCCACAAGCTCGGCGAGTTCTCGCCGACTCGCACCTTCCGCGGCCACGTCAAGGACGACCGGAAGTCGAAGCGCCGCTAAGCGCGGGGTGGAAACGACTATGACTCACACCGAAGGGACAACCATGGAAGCCAGGGCCCAGGCGCGGTACATCCGCGTCACGCCCATGAAGGCCCGCCGAGTGGTGGACCTCATCCGTGGCATGGATGCCACGGAGGCTCAGGCGGTCCTGCGTTTCGCCCCGCAGGCCGCGAGCGTGCCGGTTGGCAAGGTGCTTGACAGCGCCATCGCCAACGCTGCACACAACTACGACCACCCTGACGCCTCTTCGCTGGTCATCAGCGAGGCGTACGTGGACGAGGGCCCGACCCTGAAGCGGTTCCGTCCGCGTGCTCAGGGCCGTGCCTACCGGATCCGTAAGCGGACCAGCCACATCACCGTGGTCGTCAGCAGCAAGGAAGGAACCCGGTAATGGGCCAGAAGGTTAACCCGCATGGGTTCCGGCTCGGCATTACCACGGACTTCAAGTCCCGTTGGTACGCCGACAAGCTGTACAAGGACTACGTCAAGGAAGACGTTGCCATTCGTCGCATGATGACGAAGGGCATGGAGCGTGCCGGCATCTCGAAGGTTGAGATCGAGCGCACCCGCGACCGCGTCCGTGTCGACATCCACACCGCCCGCCCGGGCATCGTCATCGGCCGCCGCGGCGCCGAGGCCGACCGCATCCGTGGCGAGCTGGAGAAGCTGACCGGCAAGCAGGTCCAGCTGAACATCCTCGAGGTCAAGAACCCCGAGGTCGACGCTCAGCTGGTGGCCCAGGCCGTCGCCGAGCAGCTCTCCTCCCGCGTCTCCTTCCGTCGTGCCATGCGTAAGAGCATGCAGAGCACGATGAAGGCCGGCGCCAAGGGCATCAAGATCCAGTGCGGTGGCCGCCTCGGCGGCGCCGAGATGTCCCGCTCGGAGTTCTACCGCGAGGGCCGCGTGCCCCTGCACACGCTCCGTGCGAACGTCGACTACGGCTTCTTCGAGGCCAAGACGACCTTCGGCCGTATCGGCGTGAAGGTCTGGATCTACAAGGGCGACGTCAAGAACATCGCCGAGGTTCGCGCCGAGAACGCCGCGGCCCGCGCCGGTAACCGTCCGGCTCGTGGCGGCGCTGACCGCCCGGCCGGCCGCGGTGGCCGTGGTGGCGAGCGTGGCGGTCGCGGCCGCAAGCCGCAGCAGTCCGCGCCGGCAGCGGAGGCCCCCAAGGCCGACGCTCCCGCCGCCGCTGCTCCGGCTGAGAGCACCGGAACGGAGGCCTGACCGAAATGCTGATCCCCCGTAGGGTCAAGCACCGCAAGCAGCACCACCCGAAGCGCAGCGGTATGTCCAAGGGTGGCACGCAGGTTGCGTTCGGCGAGTACGGCATCCAGGCGCTGACCCCGGCGTACGTGACGAACCGCCAGATCGAGGCAGCTCGTATCGCGATGACCCGCCACATCAAGCGTGGCGGCAAGGTCTGGATCAACATCTACCCGGACCGCCCCCTGACGAAGAAGCCTGCCGAGACCCGCATGGGTTCCGGTAAGGGTTCTCCCGAGTGGTGGATCGCGAACGTCAAGCCCGGTCGGGTGATGTTCGAGCTGTCCTACCCGAACGAGAAGATTGCTCGTGAGGCGCTCACCCGCGCTGCTCACAAGCTTCCGATGAAGTGCCGGATCGTTCGGCGCGAGGCAGGTGAGTCGTGATGTCGG
Source organism: Streptomyces clavifer (assembly GCA_014651175.1). Lineage (GTDB taxonomy): Bacteria > Actinomycetota > Actinomycetes > Streptomycetales > Streptomycetaceae > Streptomyces > Streptomyces clavifer. Next base: position 72,564 of record BMWJ01000001.1, read on the forward strand.
CCGGTACCAAGGCGTCCGAGCTGCGCGAGCTGGGCGGCGAGGAGCTCCTCAACAAGCTCCGCGAGGCCAAGGAAGAGCTGTTCAACCTCCGCTTCCAGGCGGCGACCGGACAGCTCGAGAACCACGGTCGGCTCAAGTCCGTCCGTAAGGACATCGCCCGGATCTACACCCTGATGCGCGAGCGCGAGCTGGGCATCGAGACGGTGGAGAGCGTCTGATGAGCGAGAAGACTGTGACTGAGACCAACACCGACCGCGGTTTCCGCAAGACCCGTGAGGGTCTCGTCGTCAGCGACAAGATGGACAAGACCGTCGTCGTCGCTGTCGAGGACCGCGTGAAGCACGCGCTGTACGGCAAGGTCATCCGCCGTACGAACAAGCTCAAGGCCCACGACGAGCAGAACGCTGCAGGCGTCGGCGACCGCGTCATCATCATGGAGACGCGTCCGCTGTCCGCCACGAAGCGCTGGCGCATCGTCGAGATCCTCGAGAAGGCCAAGTAATCCCTGAGGGGGTCTCCCCTCAGGAAAGTTCCGCCAGGCTCGGCGGGGACTCCTTCACCGGAGTCCCCGCCGGGAACCGGCAGACGATCAGGAGATAGACGTGATCCAGCAGGAGTCGCGACTGCGCGTCGCCGACAACACGGGTGCGAAGGAAATTCTCACCATCCGTGTTCTCGGTGGCTCGGGTCGCCGCTACGCGGGTATCGGTGACGTCATCGTCGCCACCGTCAAGGACGCGATCCCCGGTGGCAACGTGAAGAAGGGTGACGTCGTCAAGGCCGTCATCGTTCGCACCGTCAAGGAGCGTCGTCGTCAGGATGGCTCGTACATCCGCTTCGACGAGAACGCCGCTGTCATTCTCAAGAACGACGGCGACCCCCGCGGCACCCGTATCTTCGGCCCGGTGGGCCGAGAGCTGCGCGAGAAGAAGTTCATGAAGATCATCTCGCTCGCGCCGGAGGTGCTGTAAGCATGAAGATCAAGAAGGGCGACCTGGTTCAGGTCATCACCGGTAAGGACAAGGGCAAGCAGGGCAAGGTCATTGTGGCCTACCCCACGCAGGACCGTGTTCTCGTCGAGGGTGTCAACCGGGTCAAGAAGCACACCAAGGCCGGTCAGACGGCTCGCGGCTCGCAGACGGGTGGCATTGTCACCACCGAGGCCCCGATTCACGTCAGCAACGTTCAGCTGGTCGTGGAGAAGGACGGCAACAAGGTCGTCACCCGCGTCGGCTACCGCTTTGACGACGAGGGCAAGAAGATCCGCGTTGCCAAGCGGACCGGTGAGGACATCTGATGACGACCACCACTGCGCCGCGTCTCAAGACGCGCTACCGCGAGGAAATCGCCGGCAAGCTGCGTGAGGAGTTCTCTTACGAGAACGTCATGCAGGTTCCCGGTCTGGTCAAGATCGTGGTCAACATGGGTGTGGGCGACGCCGCCCGCGACTCCAAGCTGATCGACGGTGCCGTCAGGGACCTCACCACGATCACGGGCCAGAAGCCGGCCGTGACCAAGGCCCGCAAGTCGATCGCGCAGTTCAAGCTGCGTGAGGGGCAGCCGATCGGCTGCCACGTCACCCTTCGTGGTGACCGCATGTGGGAGTTCCTGGACCGTACGCTGTCGCTCGCGCTTCCGCGTATCCGTGACTTCCGCGGCCTGTCGCCGAAGCAGTTCGACGGCCGTGGCAACTACACCTTCGGTCTCACGGAGCAGGTCATGTTCCACGAGATCGACCAGGACAAGATCGACCGGGTCCGGGGCATGGACATCACCGTGGTCACCACGGCGACCAACGACGACGAGGGTCGTGCCCTGCTTCGTCACCTCGGCTTCCCGTTCAAGGAGAACTGACCGTGGCGAAGAAGGCTCTGATCGCTAAGGCCGCCCGTAAGCCGAAGTTCGGCGTTCGCGGGTACACCCGCTGCCAGCGCTGCGGCCGGCCCCACTCCGTCTACCGCAAGTTCGGCCTGTGCCGCGTGTGCCTTCGTGAGATGGCTCACCGTGGCGAGCTGCCGGGCGTGACCAAGAGCTCCTGGTAATTCTCCTTCGCCCCTCGGGGCAGGGAGGACCAGAAAGCTCTCGGTAAGTATCTGGTCGGCAGGAGCCCCTCTCTTCATGCCGTAGGCTTGAAGGGTTGGGCGCCTGCCGCCCTGACCGACTTACTACGCCGTAGGTCCCCGCACCGCACCCGTCCCGCCACTGAGTGGGGAGAGGGATGGCGCATACAGGAAACCCCGGCGAGAGAGGCCGAAGGCCAACTCATGACCATGACTGATCCCATCGCAGACATGCTCACGCGTCTGCGTAACGCGAACTCGGCGTATCACGACGATGTCGCAATGCCGCACAGCAAGATCAAGTCGCACATCGCGGAGATCCTCCAGCAGGAGGGCTTCATCACCGGCTGGAAGGTCGAGGACGCCGAGGTCGGCAAGAGCCTCGTTCTCGAGCTGAAGTTCGGGCCGAACCGCGAGCGTTCGATTGCCGGCATCAAGCGCATTTCGAAGCCGGGTCTGCGTGTATACGCAAAGTCCACCAATCTGCCGAAGGTTCTCGGCGGCCTGGGCGTGGCGATCATCTCCACGTCCCACGGTCTCCTGACCGGCCAGCAGGCCAGCAAGAAGGGCGTAGGTGGGGAAGTCCTCGCCTACGTCTGGTAGTCGGGAACGGAGGAATAGCTCATGTCGCGAATCGGCAAGCTCCCCATCCAGGTTCCCGCCGGTGTGGACGTCACCATCGATGGCCGCACGGTCGCGGTGAAGGGCCCCAAGGGCACCCTCTCGCACACCGTTGCCGCGCCGATCGAGGTCACCAAGGGTGAGGACGGCGTGCTCAACGTCGTCCGCCCTAACGACGAGCGTCAGAACAAGGCCCTTCACGGCCTGTCCCGCACGCTGGTGGCGAACATGATCACCGGCGTGACCGCGGGATACAGCAAGGCGCTCGAGATCAGCGGTGTCGGTTACCGGGTCCAGGCGAAGGGCTCCAACCTGGAGTTCGCCCTGGGCTACAGCCACCCGATCCTCATCGAGGCTCCGGATGGCATCACCTTCAAGGTCGAGTCGCCCACGAAGTTCAGTGTCGAGGGCATCGACAAGCAGAAGGTCGGCGAGGTCTCCGCGAAGATCCGCAAGCTGCGGAAGCCCGACCCGTACAAGGCCAAGGGCGTCAAGTACGCCGGCGAGGTTATCCGCCGCAAGGTCGGAAAGGCGGGTAAGTAAGCCATGGCATACGGTGTAAAGATCGCCAAGGGTGACGCCTACAAGCGTGCCGCCCTCAAGCGCCGCCACATCCGCGTCCGCAAGCACATCTCCGGTTCGCCGGAGCGGCCGCGCCTGGTTGTGACGCGTTCCAACCGCCACATGGTCGCTCAGGTCATCGACGACATCGCGGGCCACACGCTCGCGTCGGCGTCGACCCTGGACGTCTCCATCCGTGGTGGCGAGGGTGACAAGAGCACCCTGGCCAAGCAGGTCGGGGCCCTGGTCGCCGAGCGCGCCAAGGCCGCAGGCGTCGAGACCGTCGTGTTTGACCGCGGTGGTAACAGGTACGCCGGGCGGATTGCCGCTCTGGCTGACGCCGCCCGTGAAGCCGGGCTGAAGTTCTAAGCCCCGGTTCCTACGCACAGCGGACGTAACAGAGAGAGGTAAATCCAATGGCTGGACCCCAGCGCCGCGGAAGCGGTGCCGGTGGCGGCGAGCGGCGGGACCGGAAGGGCCGTGACGGTGGCGCCAGCGCCGCCGAGAAGACCGCGTACGTCGAGCGCGTCGTCGCGATCAACCGCGTCGCCAAGGTTGTGAAGGGTGGTCGTCGCTTCAGCTTCACCGCGCTGGTCGTGGTGGGCGATGGTGACGGCACCGTCGGTGTCGGATACGGCAAGGCCAAGGAAGTTCCCGCGGCCATCGCCAAGGGCGTTGAAGAGGCCAAGAAGAGCTTCTTCAAGGTTCCGCGTATCCAGGGCACCATCCCTCACCCGATCCAGGGCGAGAAGGCTGCGGGCGTCGTTCTGCTCAAGCCCGCTTCCCCCGGTACCGGTGTGATCGCGGGTGGCCCGGTGCGCGCCGTTCTGGAGTGCGCCGGCGTTCACGACATCCTGTCGAAGTCGCTCGGTTCTTCGAACCCGATCAACATCGTGCACGCGACCGTGGCGGCCCTTCAGGGCCTGCAGCGTCCCGAGGAGATCGCGGCTCGCCGTGGTCTGCCCCTCGAGGACGTCGCCCCCGCGGCTCTGCTTCGTGCACGTGCGGGAGCGGGTGCGTAATGGCTCGCCTCAAGATCACGCAGACGAAGTCGTACATCGGCAGCAAGCAGAACCACCGCGACACCCTGCGTTCGCTCGGGCTCAAGCGCCTGCACGACGTAGTTGTCAAGGAGGACCGCCCCGAGTTCCGCGGAATGGTTCACACCGTCCGCCACCTCGTGACGGTTGAGGAGGTTGACTGACATGGCGGAGAACAACCCGCTGAAGGCCCACAACCTCCGGCCTGCCCCGGGCGCCAAGACCGCCAAGACCCGTGTGGGTCGTGGTGAGGCGTCCAAGGGTAAGACGGCAGGCCGTGGTACCAAGGGTACGAAGGCTCGTTACCAGGTTCCGGAGCGCTTCGAGGGTGGCCAGATGCCCCTCCACATGCGTCTCCCGAAGCTCAAGGGCTTCAAGAACCCGTTCCGCACCGAGTTCCAGGTCGTGAACCTGGACAAGCTCGCGACGCTCTACCCCGAGGGTGGAGAGGTCACGGTGGCCGACCTGGTCGCCAAGGGCGCTGTGCGCAACAACCACCTCGTCAAGGTCCTCGGACAGGGCGAGATCTCCGTGGCACTGCAGGTTTCGGTTGACGCCGTCTCCGGCTCCGCCAAGGAGAAGATCGCCGCTGCCGGCGGCACCGTCACCGAACTCGTCTGAGACAACACGGACAAGTCGGTGGTCTGAACATCCGACCGGGGATGCCTCTCATATGGGGCATCCCCGGTTGGTCGTTCCTAGGGGGGCATGTCCGCCGGTAAGGTGGCGTCCACTTGCTGTGGTAAGTCCTGGGCAAACGCCCGGGATCCTTTGACCGTTACGTAATCGTCGATCCTCAAGACCGTCACCTCTACGCATTGCGCGGGGGTCGCAGGAGGCACCGTGCTCACCGCGTTCGCCCGGGCGTTCAAGACGCCCGACCTGCGCAAGAAGCTGCTCTTCACGCTCGGCATCATCGTGCTCTACCGTCTCGGGGCGCACATTCCCGTTCCGGGGGTGAGCTATGAGAACGTCCAGATTTGTGTTGATCAGGCCAGCAAGGGCAACAACAGCCTGTTCGGTCTGGTGAACATGTTCAGCGGTGGTGCACTGCTGCAGATCACGATCTTCGCGCTCGGAATCATGCCCTACATCACGGCCAGCATCATTCTTCAGCTGCTGACCGTCGTCATCCCCCGTCTCGAAGCCCTCAAGAAGGAGGGTCAGTCGGGCACGGCCAAGATCACGCAGTACACGCGTTATCTGACCGTGGCGCTGGCCATCCTGCAGGGCACCGGCCTGGTGGCAACCGCCCGCAGCGGGGCGCTGTTCAGCGGCTGCCCCGTCGCCGACCAGATCGTGCCGAACCAGTCGATCTTCACGACCGTCGTCATGGTCATCACCATGACCGCGGGAACGGCCGCCGTCATGTGGCTCGGTGAGCTCGTCACCGACAAGGGCATCGGCAACGGCATGTCGATCCTCATGTTCATCTCGATCGCAGCCAGCTTCCCGGGCGCCCTCTGGGCGATCAAGGAGAGCGGCAAGCTCGCCGACGGCTGGATCGAGTTCATCACGGTCATCCTCATCGGCTTCGTGATGGTCGCCCTCGTCGTCTTCGTCGAGCAGGCCCAGCGCCGTGTCCCGGTGCAGTACGCGAAGCGGATGATCGGCCGGCGGTCCTACGGCGGTACGTCCACGTACATCCCGCTGAAGGTGAACCAGGCGGGTGTGATCCCCGTCATCTTCGCTTCTTCGCTGCTCTACATCCCGGCTCTGATCGTCCAGTTCTCCAATTCCCAGGCGGGCTGGGCGACCTGGATCCAGGACCACTTCGTCAAGGGCGACCACCCGTACTACATCGCGACGTACTTCCTGTTGATCGTCTTCTTCGCCTTCTTCTATGTGGCGATTTCGTTCAACCCCGAGGAAGTCGCCGACAACATGAAGAAGTATGGTGGCTTCATCCCGGGTATCCGGGCTGGTCGACCTACCGCTGAGTACCTGAGCTACGTGCTCAACAGGATCACTTGGCCGGGATCGCTGTACCTGGGTCTGATCGCTCTGGTGCCGACGATGGCGTTGGCAGGCTTCGGCGGCGCGAACCAGAACTTCCCCTTCGGCGGGACGAGCATCCTGATCATCGTGGGTGTGGGTCTGGAAACCGTGAAGCAGATCGAGAGTCAGCTCCAGCAGCGCAATTACGAAGGGTTCCTCCGCTGATGCGAATCGTCCTCGTCGGGCCGCCCGGTGCCGGCAAGGGAACGCAGGCTGCGTACCTTGCCAAGAATCTCTCGATTCCGCACATCTCCACGGGCGACCTCTTCCGCGCCAACATCAGCCAGGGCACGGACCTTGGCAAACAGGCCCGCGCCTACATGGACGCGGGACAGCTGGTGCCGGACGAAGTCACCATCGGAATGGCCAAGGACCGCATGGCTCAGCCGGACGCCGTCAACGGCTTCCTGCTGGACGGCTTTCCGCGCAACGTGGGCCAGGCCGAGGCGCTGGACGAGATGCTCCGGAGCGCGAGCCTCAAGCTGGACGCGGTTCTCGACCTGGAGGTCCCCGAGGACGAGGTGGTCAAGCGCATCGCGGGCCGCCGCATCTGCCGCAACGACAGCGCGCACGTGTTCCACGTGACGTACAACCCGCCGGAGACCGAGGGCGTCTGCGACGCCTGCGGCGGCGAGCTGTACCAGCGCGACGACGACAGCGAAGAGACCGTGCGCACGCGGCTCGAGGTCTACCACACGCAGACCGAGCCGATCATCGACTACTACCGGGCCCAGGGCCTGGTGGTGACGATCTCCGCGCTCGGCAAGGTCACGGACGTGACCGAGCGGGCCATGGAGGCTCTCAAGAGCTCCGACGAGGGCTGAGCCCTCCTGTTCCACCACTGCAGCCGGCCGCGGCGCCCCAGGGCGCCGCGGCCGACTGTTTGCGCCGTATCGTGGAGTACGGCTCCAACCGTTCCCCTTCGTACGCAGAGAGGCGCCGAGCAATGGTGCAGATCAAGACCCCCGAGCAGATCGCGAAGATGCGCGAGGCGGGCCTGGTGGTCGCTGCCATTCACGCGGCCACGCGCGAGGCGGCCGTGCCCGGAGCCACGACGAGGGACCTGGACGAGGTCGCGCGCAAGGTGATCGCCGATCACGGCGCCAAGTCGAACTTCCTGGGCTACGGCGGATTCCCGGCGACGATCTGCACGTCGGTCAACGAGGTCGTCGTCCACGGCATCCCCGACGAGAAGACGGTCCTGAAGGACGGCGACATCATCTCGATCGACGCCGGCGCGATCATCGACGGGTGGCACGGCGACGCGGCGTACACCGCCTTCGTGGGCACCGGTCACGCCCCGGAGCTGGTCGAGCTCTCCCGGGTGACCGAGGAGTCCATGTGGGCCGGGATCGCCGCGATGAAGGTGAACAACCGGCTCGTCGACATCTCCAAGGCCATCGAGTCCTACATCCGCCGCCAGCCCCGGCCGGCCACCGGCAAGTACGGGATCATCGAGGACTACGGCGGCCACGGCATCGGCACCGAGATGCACATGGACCCGCACCTGCTGAACTACGTCTCCCGCAAGCGCGGCAAGGGCATCAAGCTCGTCCCGGGCGTCTGCCTGGCGATCGAGCCGATGGTCTCGCTGGGTACGGCGCAGACGAAGGTCCTCGACGACGAGTGGACGGTCCTGACGACGGACGGATCCCGGTCCTCGCACTGGGAGCACTCGATCGCGCTCACGGAGCAGGGGCCGCTGGTCCTGACCGCTCCGGACTGCGGGCGGGCGAAGCTGGCGCAGTACGGCGTGGAGGCGGCGCCGGACCCGCTGGGCTGAGGCCCGCACCCTCACCGGCCCGGGGCGGCCCCGCGGACGGCGTCCGGTGGGCCGCCCCGGGGCGTTCCGGCTGTCCCCGGCGCCGGAAGCGCCAGGACTGTACGGCCCACAGGTGTCTAAGGATCAGCTCGAGTGGGCAAACTTGACGGATTCGTCTTTTGGGGTCCGCTGACGTAGACTGACTCGTCGGCTCTCGTGCATCCGTGTGTCCACATGCGGCGGCCGGAGTCGATCAAGGTAGCCGATTCGAAAGGCGAAGCGTGGCCAAGAAGCAAGGTGCCATCGAAATTGAGGGCACCGTGATCGAGTCCCTCCCGAACGCGATGTTCCGGGTGGAGCTCCAGAACGGTCACAAGGTCCTCGCGCACATCAGCGGCAAGATGCGGATGCACTACATCCGTATCCTCCCGGATGACCGGGTCGTGGTGGAGCTGTCTCCGTACGACCTGACGCGTGGCCGGATCGTCTACCGGTACAAGTAGATCTTGCCGCCACCGTCGCTTCGGCGCGGTGTGGGCACTGACCCGGAGAACCTGACATCCCATGAAGGTCAAGCCGAGCGTCAAGAAGATCTGCGACAAGTGCAAGGTGATCCGCCGTCACGGTCGGGTCATGGTCATCTGCGACAACCTGCGCCACAAGCAGCGCCAGGGCTGACGCACGACCACCTGCATCTCGCAGTTCTTCGCGCGACGCACGTAAACGTACATACGCAGTGCCCGTCCACGCTTCGGCTGACGACACCTCCGGCGGGGGCCGGGGACCCGGGCGTACCACCTCTTCCCATACGGGCGGGGTCGGCGTTCGGGAGTGGTACTGCGGAAGACCCCCGAAATGACAACTGGAGCCATTGAATGGCACGCGTTTCAGGTGTTGACATCCCGCGCGAAAAGCGCGTGGAGGTTGCCCTCACCTACGTCTTCGGCATCGGGCGTACCCGGTCCAAGGAGATCCTCGCCACCACCGGCGTGAACCCCAACACCCGCGTTCGTGACCTGGCCGAAGAGGACCTGGTCAAGATCCGCGAGTACGTGGACGCCAACCTCCGCACCGAGGGTGACCTTCGCCGCGAGATCCAGGGCGACATCCGCCGCAAGATCGAGATCGGCTGCTACCAGGGCATCCGGCACCGTCGCGGTCTGCCGGTCCACGGTCAGCGCACCAGCACGAACGCGCGTACCCGCAAGGGCCCGCGTCGCGCCATCGCCGGTAAGAAGAAGCCGGGCAAGAAGTAGTCCTCAGCGGACGCACTGCGGGTGTCCGGGCCACCGGACGTTCGCAGCAACCAGCGGTCTTCGCTGTAGGACCGATCACCTCCCCTCTCCATCTGGAGTAAAGACATGCCCCCCAAGGGTCGTCAGGGCGCAGCCAAGAAGGTGCGTCGCAAGGAAAAGAAGAACGTCGCTCATGGGCACGCCCACATCAAGAGCACGTTCAACAACACCATCGTCTCGATCACGGACCCCTCGGGCAACGTGATCTCCTGGGCCTCCGCCGGCCACGTCGGCTTCAAGGGCTCGCGCAAGTCCACCCCCTTCGCCGCGCAGATGGCCGCCGAGTCGGCCGCCCGCCGCGCGCAGGAGCACGGCATGCGCAAGGTCGACGTCTTCGTGAAGGGTCCCGGCTCCGGCCGCGAGACCGCGATCCGTTCCCTCCAGGCCACGGGCCTCGAGGTCGGTTCGATCCAGGACGTCACCCCGACGCCGCACAACGGCTGCCGTCCGCCGAAGCGTCGCCGCGTCTGATCCGTCACGGCCGGTGACGGCCGTGCGTCAGTAGCGTGGGTCCGGGCGGTATGTCCCTTCGGGGGCGTGCCGCCCGTACCCTTGTTTTATCTGTCGGGCATCAAATAGTGGGTGCCCACGACTGAAGGATCACCACATGCTTATCGCTCAGCGTCCGTCGCTGACCGAAGAGGTCGTCGACGAGTTCCGCTCCCGGTTCGTGATCGAGCCGCTCGAGCCGGGCTTCGGTTACACCCTCGGCAACTCCCTGCGCCGCACGCTCCTCTCCTCGATCCCCGGTGCCGCTGTCACCAGCATCCGGATCGACGGTGTCCTGCACGAGTTCACCACCGTGCCGGGCGTCAAGGAGGACGTCACCGACCTCATCCTCAACATCAAGCAGCTGGTCGTCTCCTCGGAGCACGACGAGCCGGTCGTGATGTACCTGCGCAAGCAGGGTCCCGGCCTGGTCACCGCTGCTGACATCGCCCCGCCGGCCGGTGTCGAGGTCCACAACCCGGACCTGGTCCTGGCCACGCTGAACGGCAAGGGCAAGCTGGAGATGGAGCTGACCGTCGAGCGCGGTCGCGGCTACGTCTCCGCCGTCCAGAACAAGCAGGTGGGCCAGGAGATCGGCCGGATCCCGGTCGACTCCATCTACTCCCCGGTGCTCAAGGTCACGTACAAGGTCGAGGCGACCCGTGTCGAGCAGCGCACCGACTTCGACAAGCTGATCGTCGACGTCGAGACCAAGCAGGCCATGCGTCCCCGTGACGCCATGGCGTCGGCCGGTAAGACCCTGGTCGAGCTGTTCGGTCTGGCGCGCGAGCTCAACATCGACGCCGAGGGCATCGACATGGGCCCGTCGCCGACGGACGCCGCGCTCGCCGCCGATCTGGCCCTGCCGATCGAGGAGCTCGAGCTCACGGTCCGTTCGTACAACTGCCTCAAGCGCGAGGGCATCCACTCCGTGGGTGAGCTCGTGGCCCGCTCCGAGGCCGACCTGCTCGACATCCGCAACTTCGGTGCGAAGTCGATCGACGAGGTCAAGGCGAAGCTGGCCGGCATGGGCCTGGCGCTCAAGGACAGCCCGCCCGGATTCGACCCGACGGCCGCGGCCGACGCCTTCGGCGCCGACGACGACGCGGACGCCGGTTTCGTGGAGACCGAGCAGTACTGAGTCGCCTCCGGCTCGGGGTGCCTGTCCTTGACGGGTGCCCCGGGCCGGGCGAGGGCTTCGTCCTCAATCGCCGGACGGGCTTGAATACGGGCTGAGGCCCGCATTCGGGTGCGGACGGCCCACGCATACTTCCGTGTGGCGACCGCTTCACGGGAACTGACACCGGTACCTGGTACGGCCGGTGCAGCACACAAGGAGAAAACCATGCCTCAGCCCGCCAAGGGTGCCCGTCTGGGCGGCAGCGCTGCGCACGAGAAGCTTCTTCTCATCAACCTCGCGAAGTCGCTGTTCGAGCACGGCCGCATCACCACGACCGAGGCCAAGGCCCGCCGCCTGCGTCCGGTCGCCGAGCGTTTCATCACCAAGGCGAAGAAGGGCGACATCCACAACCGTCGCCTGGTGCTGCAGTCGATCACGGACAAGGGCATCGTGCACACGCTCTTCACCGAGATCGCCCCGCGGTACGAGAACCGCCCCGGTGGTTACACCCGCATCACGAAGATCGGCAACCGTCGTGGCGACAACGCCCCGATGGCCGTCATCGAGCTCGTCGAGGCCCTGACCGTGGCGCAGGCCGCCACCGGTGAGGCCGAGGCCGCGACGAAGCGTGCGGTCAAGGAAGACGCCCTCAAGAAGGACGAGGCTCCGGCCGAGACCGTCGAGGACGCCAAGCCGGCCGACGCCGCTGCTGAGGAGTCCAAGGACGCCTGAGCGTCCTTGGACCCCGGTACGGGTCCGCACCACCCTTCGGGGCGGTGCGGGCCCGTTCTGTTTTGAGAGGATGCGCGGGTGAGTGACGAAGCAGAGCCCGGATTCGTACGGGTACGGCTGGACCTTTCGTACGACGGGAAGGACTTCTCGGGCTGGGCGAAGCAGACCAGCAGGCGCACCGTGCAGGGCGAGATCGAGGACGCGCTGCGGACCGTGACGCGGTCCTCGGTGACGTACGACCTGACAGTCGCGGGGCGCACCGATGCCGGGGTGCACGCGCGGGGGCAGGTGGCGCACGTCGACCTGCCGGCCGCGGTGTGGGCCGAGCACGAGGAGAAGCTCCTGCGGCGGATGGCGGGGAGGCTGCCGCTGGACGTGCGGATCTGGCGGGCGGCCCGGGCACCGGCGGGGTTCAACGCCCGCTTCTCCGCACTGTGGCGCCGCTACGCGTACCGGGTGGGGGACCGGCCGGGCGGGGTGGACCCGCTGGTGCGGGGTCATGTGCTGTGGCACGACCGGCCGTTGGACGTGGACGCGATGAACGAGGCGGCCGCACTGATGGTGGGTGAGCACGACTTCGCGGCGTACTGCAAGAAGCGCGAGGGCGCCACGACCATCCGCACGCTGCAGAAGCTGCACTGGCTGCGGGACGAGGCGTCGGGGGTCCTGACGGCGACCGTGCAGGCCGACGCCTTCTGCCACAACATGGTGCGGGCGCTGATCGGCGCGGCGTTGTTCGTCGGGGACGGCCGTCGGCCGCCCGGGTGGCCCGCCGAGGTGCTGGCGGCGAAGGTGCGGGACCCGGCGGTGCACGTGACCCGCCCGCACGGGCTGACGCTGGAGGAAGTGGCCTACCCGGCGGACGCGTTGCTGGCGGCCAGGGCCGAAGAGGCCCGGAACGTCAGGACGTTGCCGGGGGCCGGCTGCTGCTGACCCTTCGGTGGCGCAGTGCGCGGCGCAGCTTGGCCGCGAAGTACAGGGCGACGAAGGTCGCGGCGGCGGAGCGGAACCAGCCGATGTCGGGGGTCCACCAGGCGTACACGGCCGCCGCGGTGAACACCAGCAGCCCCAGGGCGCGCAGGATCCACCACCGGGCCGGGTGGGGGGCGGCCGGTGCGGGGGTCCCGGGGTGGACGCCGTCCTTCGTGGTCATGGTGTCCCGCATGCCTGCCAGGAACCCCCGCCGGGCCAGGACCCGGGCTCCCGGGAGAGCGGCGAGGACCTCCTGGTCGCCGCCGTACCCCGGGGGCAGCGGCGGGAGGCCCAGGGCGGCGACGAGCGCGCTCTGGTGGCGGGCCGGGTCGCCGGCGGCGCGCAGGATGTGGGCCAGGGGCCGGGGGTCGGGCAGGCCGTAGGTGCGGGCCAGGGCCGCGGCCGTGGAGGTCGCCTCCGCGTGGTCGACGGCCGGGGCGGCCGTCTCCCAGGAGTGCGACGCCACCTTCCTCCCCCGGTGCAGGAGGGCGAAGCTGCTGCGCTCGGGGGTGCGGTGCAGGACCAGGGCCGGCCAGTCCTCGCCGGTCGTGAAGTTGTCGGCGGCGGAGGTGAGCGGGTCCTCGGGGAGCAGGGCGGCGCGTGTGCCGCGTACCGGGTCCGGGACGATCTCGACGTAGGTGTGGCTGTTGCCCGCCGGAGCGGTCCGCAGGCTGTGGCCGCAGATCAGTGCGGCCTGGGCGACCTCGGCGGGGCCGGTGGCGGCGATGGCGACCGACCGGGGCGCCTGCTCCTGCTCCCAGGCCGGGGTGTCGCCGGCCGGGGGCTTGGGCGAGGGTCTGAAGAAGGGGACCTTCATCGCCAGCTCGACCCGGGTGTCGGAGCGGGCCTCCAGGAACTCGGCACGGGCGTCGCCGAAGTAGGTCCACGGGAACGTGGTGGCGTGCACGCCGATGGAACGGAAGGCGGCGAGCGCCTCCTCGTAGCGGTTCATCGACCACAGGACCAGGGCCAGGTGGTTGCGGAAGCCGGCCGCCTCCCGGTCCCCGGGCGCGTAGGCGTCGGAGAGCGCCTGGGCCCGGGTCACCGCGGCTTCGGTACGGGGGGTGTACAGGTCGGGCTCGTCCACCTCGTCGTCCGAGATCAGGTACTCCACGACGGCCTGGAGCGGCAGGGCGTGCAGCTTGGAGCCGGGCGGTGCCTGGTCGGCCGCCTCCTCGGCGAAGGCGAACATCTCCTCGTGCGAGCCGTACCACTTGCGGCACAGGTACTGGAGCGCCTGGACGTGGCAGCCCTCGTGGTGCGGATCGCGGTCGTTCGCCTCGGCCAGGTAGGAGTGGAAGACCTCGCGCGGGGCCTGGATGCCCCGGGCCTGGGTCAGGGCGATGCGCCACGGCACGGGGTCGTCGGGGTTCAGCTCGGCAGCCGCGGAGATGACCGGCACGGCGTCCCGCAGCAGGGCGTGGAACGCCTGGAACTGGTCGTGCTCGACATGCCGGGCGCGGGCCCCCGTGCGGATCTTCCAGGCCTGGTAGACGTACTGGTCGGCCTTGACCAGTACGGCGTCGGGGTCCTCCGGCGACTCCTCCAGCCAGCTGTCCAGCCAGCCCGGGTGGTGCAGCGAGGCGCGGGCGAGCCCGGAGACGCACGCGTCCCTGCGCTCCCACTGGGCGTGCTCGCGGGTCGCGGCGAGCAGCTCGGCCGCCGGGGCGTGGTCACCGGCGGCGGCCGCGGTGAGTGCCGCCCGCAGCGAGGGGTCCGCGGCGTCGAGGACGACGGCTTCGTCGGGCGGCAGGTCGGCGCCTATCGCATCGCTGTGGCGCAGGACGCGCGGGATGGTGAACAGGGCGGTCAGACGCACGGCGGCGGAGTCCTCGGGACAGGGGAGGGGACGGGACGGGCGCGTGGGGACGGGCGGGCGGTGCCCGGCGGTCAGGTGGTGGGGGCCGCGGCGGCGGCCGATGCCTGGACCTCGCCGCGGTGGTGGATCTGGCGGAACGTGAAGTCGGTCAGGTCGTCGCCGACCGCGAACACGCCCTTGTCCGCCTTGGTGACGTTCTTGCCGCTGGTGAAGCCGCCGACGGTGAAGTAGGCGTAGCGGCCGTAGGAGTTGGCGGTGCGCCGGCAGATCGATCCGCCCCGGCAGAAGGTGGGGACGCCCGCGCCCTCGAGTGAGGCGATGCCGCCGGTCGCCTGCTGGGCCGCCTTCTTCGCCTCGGCCTCGGTGCCGAACACGGCGAGTCCGACGGTGACCGCCACGCCGTCCTTGCTGTAGGTGGCCCGGATGACCTGGTCGCAGCCGTTGCCCGTGAGGATGGGGCCGAGGGCGCCCTGGGTGGTCGCGGCGCAGCTCGTGGTCCGGTTCGTCGCTCCCTTGGCGTACACGCGGTCGCCCATCGTCAGCTTCCTGCCGGGGAAGAAGGCGTCGACGGTGACCGGAGCCCGGTCCTTCCCGGCGTCGCCTATGTAGTCCCTCGGGTCCGGCGGAGGCGCCGGGGCCACCGAGGAGAAGGAGGGCTGCGGCACGGAGGGGTCCGAGGGCAGGTCCGCGGGTCCCGGCAGCTCGCTCGCGTTCGTGCGCGGCTCGGACTTCCCGCCGGTCGTGATGACGGCCGTGGCCACGATCGCGGCCACGGCCGCCGTGGCCACGGCGCCGCCGCCGATCATCAGCCACTTCCTGCGCCGGCTCCGCGCCGCCGACTCCTCGGCCAGCGCCGCCCAGTCCGGAGTCCCGCTGTCTCCCGGCCCCCAGGAGGGCCCCCCTTGCCCAAAGCTCATGCGGCGAATCCTAGACCGACCGTTAACCGGTTGGGTCAAGGGTTCGCGGGCCGTGACAATGCTGTGTATGGGACATCTCGAAGCAGGCCATCTGGAGTACTACCTACCCGACGGGCGGGTGCTGCTCGGCGACGCCTCGTTCCGGGTGGCCGACGGGGCCGTCGTCGCCCTCGTGGGAGCGAACGGAGCGGGCAAGACGACGCTCCTGAGGCTGCTCTCCGGAGAGATCCAGCCGCACGGCGGCTCGGTGTCGGTGAGCGGCGGGCTGGGGGTGATGGCCCAGTTCGTCGGCTCCGTGCGCGACGAGCGCACCGTGCGCGACCTGCTGGTGTCCGTCGCCCGGCCGGGGATCAGGAAGGCGGCGGAGGCCGTCGACGCGGCCGAGGAGCGGATCCTCACCGTGGACGACGAGGCCGCGCAGATGGCGTACGCGCAGGCGCTCAGCGACTGGGCGGAGGTGCGGGGGTACGAGGCCGAGACGCTGTGGGACATCTGCACCACGGCCGCGCTCGGCATCCCGTACGACAAGGCGCAGTGGCGCGAGGTGCGCACCCTCAGCGGTGGCGAGCAGAAGCGGCTGGTCCTGGAGGCGCTGCTGCGCGGCCCGGACGAGGTGCTGCTCCTGGACGAGCCGGACAACTACCTGGACGTCCCCGGCAAGCGCTGGCTGGAGGAGAAGCTCAAGGAGACCCGCAAGACGGTGCTCTTCGTCTCCCACGACCGGGAGCTGCTGTCCCGGGCAGCCGAGAAGATCGTCAGCGTGGAGCCCGGCCCGGCCGGCTCGGACGTCTGGGTGCACGGTGCCGGATTCGCCACGTACCACCAGGCCCGCAAGGAGCGCTTCGCGCGCTTCGAGGAGCTCCTGCGGCGCTGGGAGGAGGAGCACGCCCGGCTGAAGGCACTCGTCCTGCGGATGCGGCAGCAGGCGGCGAACAGCCCCGACATGGCGAACCGGTACCACGCGATGCAGACCCGCTTCAAGAAGTTCGAGGAGGCCGGCCCGCCCCCGGAGCCGCCGCGCGAGCAGGACATCAGGATGCGGCTGCGCGGCGGCCGGACCGGGGTGCGGGCGGTGACCTGCACGAACCTGGAGCTGACCGGTCTGATGAAGCCGTTCGACCTGGAGATCTACTACGGGGAGCGGGTCGCCGTCCTCGGGTCCAACGGGTCGGGGAAGTCGCACTTCCTGCGGCTGCTGGCGGGGGACACGGTGGCGCACACCGGGGAGTGGAAGCTCGGGGCGCGCGTCGTGCCGGGGCACTTCGCGCAGACGCACGCGCACCCGGAGCTGCAGGGCAAGACGCTCGTCGAGATCCTGTGGACGGAGCACGCCAAGGACCGGGGCGGGGCCATGTCCGTACTGCGGCGGTACGAGATGGAGCGGCAGGGGGACCAGGCCTTCGAGAGGCTGTCCGGCGGGCAGCAGGCGCGGTTCCAGATCCTGCTGCTGGAGCTGGCCGGAACGACGGCGCTGCTGCTCGACGAGCCGACGGACAACCTGGACCTGGAATCGGCGGAGGCACTCCAGGACGGTCTCGAGGCGTACGACGGTACGGTGATGGCCGTCACGCACGACCGCTGGTTCGCGAAGTCCTTCGACCGCTATCTGGTCTTCGGCTCGGACGGGGTGGTGCGGGAGTCCACGGAGCCTGTCTGGGACGAGCGGCGGGTCGTGCGGGAACGGTAGGGTCGGCGCGTTTTGACCCGTCTGGGGCGGGGCGGGTAGTGTCGAGGACTGTTATGCGTATCGGCTTCGTCGTTCTCACGCGAAGGGCCCTTACGTAGGTTCTCTGGAGCAGTTACCAGTGGCTCGCATACGGGCAGCGTCCCCGGCATTGTGCGCCCCAGCTGCATGTCGCTTCAGAGGTGCCATGTGTCTGGACCCCATCCACTGAAGAAGCGAAGGCTACGAAGTGCGTACGTACAGCCCCAAGCCCGGCGATGTCACTCGCCAGTGGCACATCATCGACGCCGAGGACATCGTCCTGGGTCGTCTGGCCACCACGGCTGCGAACCTCCTCCGAGGCAAGCACAAGGCGATCTACGCCCCCCACATGGACATGGGCGACTTCGTCATCATCATCAACGCCGAGAAGGTCCACCTCTCCGGCAACAAGAAGACCCAGAAGATGGCGTACCGCCACTCCGGGTTCCCGGGCGGTCTGCGCTCCGTGCGTTACGACGAGCTGCTCTCCAAGAACCCGGAGAAGGCCGTCGAGAAGGCCATCAAGGGCATGATCCCCAAGAACACCCTGGGTCGTCAGATGATCTCGAAGCTGAAGGTCTACGCGGGTGACCAGCACCCGCACGCTGCGCAGCAGCCGGTCCCGTTCGAGATCACCCAGGTCGCGCAGTAGTTCCGGCCTCCCCCCAAAGACGTAAAGAAAGATCTGAGGAGAATCGTGGCCGAGACCACTGTTGAGACGCCCGTCGAGGGCACCGAGGGCGAAGAGACCTTCGCCGAGGTGACCACCTTCGAGTCGGAGGTCCCCGTCGAGGGTGAGTACACCTCCGAGTCGCTCGCAGGCCGCTTCGGCGACCCGCAGCCCGCCGCCGGCCTTGGCCGTCGCAAGAACGCCATCGCCCGCGTCCGGATCGTCCCGGGCACCGGTAAGTGGAAGATCAACGGTCGCACCCTCGAGGGTTACTTCCCCAACAAGGTGCACCAGCAGGAAGTCAACGAGCCCTTCAAGGTGCTCGAGCTCGACGGCCGCTACGACGTCATCGCCCGCATCTCGGGTGGCGGCGTCTCCGGTCAGGCCGGCGCCCTGCGCCTCGGCGTGGCCCGTGCGCTGAACGAGGCGGACGTGGACAACAACCGCGCCGCGCTCAAGAAGGCCGGCTTCCTCTCCCGCGACGACCGTGCGGTCGAGCGCAAGAAGGCCGGTCTCAAGAAGGCCCGTAAGGCCCCGCAGTACAGCAAGCGCTAAATATCGCCTGCTCGACTGCTTTACACGTTCGCCCCGGCGGCACACCTCGTGCTGCTGGGGCGTTCGTCTATCGGCGCTACCGGGCGTATAACGGCTTAAGACGTTTATAGGGCTGGCGGCCTCGCCGCACCTCATTCTGCTGCGCCTTGCCTCGCTATGCCCTGTTTTGATTACTTTGGTTTTGCGGTTTCGGAGCACCTTCGGAGGACACCAGTGGGACGACTCTTCGGCACGGACGGCGTGCGCGGTGTCGCCAACGCGGACTTGACGGCAGAGCTCGCGCTCGGGCTCTCGGTCGCGGCGGCGCACGTACTGGCCGAGGCCGGCACCTTCGAGGGGCATCGGGCGACGGCTGTGGTGGGCCGCGACCCCCGCGCGTCGGGAGAGTTCCTGGAGGCCGCCGTCGTGGCCGGCCTGGCCAGCGCGGGCGTGGACGTCCTGCGGGTCGGGGTGCTGCCGACCCCTGCCGTGGCGTACCTCACCGGATCGCTCGGCGCCGACATCGGTGTCATGCTCTCCGCCAGCCACAACGCCATGCCGGACAACGGCATCAAGTTCTTCGCCCGCGGCGGCCACAAGCTCGCCGACGAGCTGGAGGACCGCATCGAGACGGTCTACGAGCAGCACCGCACCGGCGAGCCCTGGGCCCGCCCGACCGGCGGCGGCGTGGGCCGGGTCACCGACTACACGGAGGGCTTCGACCGGTACGTCGCCCACCTCATCGGCGTCCTCCCGAACCGGCTCGACGGGCTGAAGGTCGTCCTCGACGAGGCGCACGGCGCCGCAGCCCGCGTCTCGCCCGAGGCGTTCGCCCGGGCCGGGGCCGAGGTCGTCACCATCGGTGCCGAGCCGGACGGCCTCAACATCAACGACGGCTGCGGCTCCACCCACCTGGGGCTGCTCCGGGCCGCCGTCGTCGAGCGCGGCGCCGACCTCGGCATCGCGCACGACGGCGACGCCGACCGCTGCCTGGCCGTGGACGCCACCGGCGAGGAGATCGACGGCGACCAGATCCTGGCCGTGCTCGCCCTCGCCATGCGCGAGGCCGGTCACCTGCGCAAGGACACCGTCGTCGGTACGGTCATGTCCAACCTCGGCTTCAAGATGGCGATGGAGCGGGAGGGCATCCAGCTCGTCCAGACCGCCGTCGGCGACCGTTACGTCCTGGAGTCGATGAAGGCCGAGGGCTTCGCGCTCGGCGGCGAGCAGTCCGGCCACGTCATCGTCCTGGACCACGCCACGACCGGCGACGGCACGCTGACCGGCCTGATGCTGGCGGCCCGGGTCGCCGCCACCGGCCGTACGCTCGCCGACCTGGCCGGTGTGATGCAGCGCCTCCCGCAGGTGCTCGTCAACGTCCCGGACGTCGACAAGTCCCGCGTGGACACCTCGCCCGAGCTGGCCGTCGCCGTCGTCGAGGCCGAGCGCGAGCTGGGCGACAGCGGACGCGTCCTGCTGCGCAAGTCGGGCACCGAGCCGCTCGTACGGGTCATGGTCGAGGCCGCCGACATCGAGCAGGCGCGTGCCGTGGCCGGCCGGCTGGCCGACGTGGTGAAGTCCGCACTGGGCTGACGGGCCCTTTAGGCCCGCCGGACCATCCGACAGGCCCTCAGTCGATGCGGGACGGGCCCGGCTTCACCGCCGGGTCCGCCCGCCGCCGCGCCGCCCACAGGGCCTTCTGGAGCAGCAGCGTCAGCGTCCCCGCCACGACGATGCCGCCCAGGTTGGCCAGCAGCTGCGCCGTCGACCCCCAGGTCTGCTGGAGGTCCTGATAGCTGAAGGCGACGGCGGCGTTGGCGGCGGCGGGCACCGTGGTCACCGAGATCGCCACACCGATCAGCGCCCCGGACTTCGCCGAGGTCAGCGAGAGCGTCCCGGCGATGCCCGCCAGGAGAGCCACCACGAACGACATCCAGTCCGGATGCCAGATGAACCCGGTGTTGGGCCGCTCCGCCGTGACCATTCCGGCGTCGAACAGCCCGAAGACGTCCATCAGCCAGGCGAACCCGGCCGTCACCACCATCGCCACGGCGAAGCCGCCGACCAGCGCCCACAGCGAGCGCCCGACCAGCCGCGGGGCGCGCTGCACCAGCGCCGTCGAGATCCCGGCCAGCGGGCCGAACTCCGGGCCGACCGCCATGGCGCCCACGATGAGGACCGCGTTGTCGAGCATCACGCCGCAGGCGGCCAGCATCGTCGCGACGGAGAGGAACGCCACGTAGGTGACGCTGAAGGTCGACTCCTCGTGGGTCACCTCGCTCAGCTCTTCCCACAGCACGGCGTCCGCGCTCTCGCCGGGGGCCTCCCGCTCGGCCTCGTCGGCACGCGCGGAGAGCGTCAGGTCCATTACCTCGACGGTGATCGAGCCGGACCTGTCGATACCCAGCGCCCGCAGCGCGCCGATCAGCTCGTCGCCCGACTCGCGCGCCACGTCGCACAGGACCACGTCGCCGGCCGGGCTGCGGGCCGCCCCGGCCAGCACCACGAGGTGGGCGGTGCCGACCGTGTGCTCCAGGAGCCCGACCACCTCGTCGGTGCGGTCGGCGGGCACGATGAGGCGCAGATGAAGCACGGAACGACCCCCGGGGGACTCAGAGCTTGCGCAACGAAAGCCGCTGGACCTTGTGGTCCGGCCCCTTGCGCAGCACCAGCGTGGCACGGCCCCGGGTCGGTGCCACGTTCTCGAGCAGATTCGGCTTGTTGATGGTCCGCCACATGGTGCGCGCGTAGTCCAGCGCCTCCTCCTCGGAGACCTGGGTGTACTTGCGGAAGTACGAGAACGGGTTCTGGAACGCCGTCTCGCGCAGCCGTCGGAAGCGATGCAGATACCAGGTCTCGATGTCCTCGGGCCGCGCGTCCACGTACACGCTGAAGTCGAAGTAGTCCGCGAGCCCGACCCGCGTCCGGCCGTCCTTGCCGGGCAGCGCCGGCTGCAGCACGTTCAGGCCCTCGACGATGAGGATGTCGGGACGGCGCACGACGAGCCGCTCGTCCGGCACGATGTCGTAGATCAGGTGCGAGTAGACGGGCGCCGTCACCTCGTCCTTGCCGGCCTTGATGTCGGCGACGAACCGGGTCAGGGCCCGCCGGTCGTACGACTCCGGGAACCCCTTCCGCGACATCAGCCCGCGCGCCTCGAGCTCCTTCATGGGCAGCAGGAACCCGTCGGTGGTCACCAGCTCCACCCGGGGATGCTCCGGCCAGCGCGCCAGCAGCGCCTGCAGGATGCGCGCGCTGGTGGACTTGCCGACGGCCACACTGCCCGCGACCCCTATGACGAACGGCGTCCCGCGCTGCTCGCCGTGCCCGTTGCCCGCGTCCCCGAGGAAGGTGTTCAGCGCCCCGCGCAGGCCGGAGGTGGCCTGCACGTACAGGTTGAGGAGCCTGGACAGCGGCAGGTAGACGTCCCGCACCTCGTCGAGGTCGATGACGTCACCGAGGCCCCGCAGCTTCTCCACCTCCTCCGCGGTCAGCGGCAGCGGTGTCTTGTCGCGCAGCGCGCTCCACTCCGCCCGGGTCAGGTCGACGTAGGGCGTCGGCGCGTGCTCGGTGCGGCGGGGGCTCCGTGCGGGCGAAGTGATCACGTCTTCATTGTTGCGGGAGTTTTAACGGAGTGGGGGGTGGGGTCGGTCACGTGGGGGATGTGCCGGGCGCGCCTCGGGCGCGATCTCCGGTCGAGGGGTACAGGTCCTCCTGGTGCCGTACGACTCTCCGTGCACGACCCGTGCTCACCGGTGGACGTCCGGCGGAGTGCTCGTCGGGCCGCACACCCGTACCCGTCGCCCGGCCCGTTCCTGCGCCGTGGCACTAAGGGACAGCGGCGGCGCTCACCCTGCGCGAACCGACCGCCCGCCCTGTTGGTAGCCTGCCGCACCGCCTGCCGCAGGTGACGGCTGATCAGCCAGGCAGGTCCGTAGGCCTTACGCGACTCATGAGGTGCGAATGAAGACAAGTGGCAGAACCGGTGCTGTGGGTGTGGTTGCAGGGGCACTCGCCCTTTCGGCGTTCACAGCACCGACGGCACAGGCCGCAGGCACCGGGATCACGGTGTCGCGGATCGTCGTCAATGGAGGCAAGCCCGTCGTGGTGGGCACCTCGGACGTGAAGGAGCCGCCCGTCAGCTTCCGGGTCACCCTTCCCGCCGGATACAGCACGGCCGACTGGTTCGCGTGGTCCGCGCAGCCGTTCTTCTACCACGACACCACCCCGGCCGTGGGGGAGGCGAACGCCGACATCCGTATGAGCTACACCTGCTACGAGACGAGTGCCCGGATCGCGGACTGCGAGGGCACTCTGTACATCGATCCGTACTACGAGTTCGACTCGAACAACGACGCCACCGCCTGGAAGATCGGTGTCGTGACGCGGCTCTGGAAGCCCGACGGAGGGCTCAAGAAGGAGCAGTTCGCCACCACCTCCGGCACCCTGCAGGTGAAGCGGTGGGCGAAGGCCACCGTC
Source organism: Streptomyces clavifer (assembly GCA_014651175.1). Taxonomy (GTDB): domain Bacteria; phylum Actinomycetota; class Actinomycetes; order Streptomycetales; family Streptomycetaceae; genus Streptomyces; species Streptomyces clavifer. Next base: position 95,338 of record BMWJ01000001.1, read on the forward strand.
AACGCCTCGCCGGAGCCGGTGACGAAGGGCAAGACACTCACGGTGACCGGCACCCTCAAGCGTGCGGACTGGGTGAAGCACTCCTACACCGGGGTGAGCGCGGCTTCGGTCAAGCTGCAGTTCCGGAAGAAGGGCAGCTCCGCCTACACCACCGTCAAGACGGTGAAGAGTAGTTCCACCGGCGCGCTGAAGACGACCGTCAAGGCGTCCGTCGACGGCTACTGGCGATGGAGCTTCGGTGGCTGGTCCACCACGGGCGCCGCGACCGCCGCCGGTGACTACGTCGACGTGCGCTGAGTACCCGGGCGGCGCGGATGACGCGAACGGACTGAGCGATCGGGGTTCCGCCGTGCCGACGGAGCGGTGCGGCGGACTGCCGCGCGTCGTCGGCACGGCGGCCCGCCGGGGCGGGCCGCCGCACCGCTCGCGGACGGCGCAAGTGGTCAGCCGCGCTTCCGGCGCAGACCGAGGAACGCCCCCAGGGGTGCCGCGATCAGCAGCCAGATGATGACGATGGTGGCCGGGTCCGGTTCCGGCGCGTCCAGCTCCTGGGACGTGGCGACCGTCGCGATCAGCGCCCAGAGGGCGGTCGCCAGCCCCGCCAGCCAGATGAGTGCCTTGCGTGCAGGCCCCACGGGCTCGGACCGGAGGCGCCGTGGCGTGCCGCCCCCGTCCGGGCGGGGGATGCGGTCCGGGGCGCGGGGTGGCATGTGGATCACCGCTGCGGGCGGTACGGATGCGCCGATGACCGCCGTGCGTGCCGGGGTGAGGCCCTTGTAGAGCGTCGGTTCCACACGGATCTGGAAGCCGTCCAGGCCGGTGAGGTGATGGCCGCCGTCCGGGTGGACGAGCAGGGCCGCGCAGGCGTCGTAGCGGACGACCACCTGGCCGGACGGGGTGGTCAGGGTGACCGCGTCGGGGGAGACGGTCAGCACCGTGGAGTCACCCTCCAGGGAGGGGTGCCGGGTGCCCGGGGCCGGCGGGGCCTCGGGTGACCACTGCGGCGCCTCCGTGAATCCGGCCCAGTCCGCGCCCCGGCCCGGGACCTGGAGCAGGGCCGAGGAGTGCATCTCGCGGGCGACCTCGCGCAGGTCGTCCAGGGTGACGGCGGCGAGTTCGGCCCGTTGTTCGTCGGGGGTGAGATTGCGGTGTCCGGTCAGCAGGTTCAGGGCGTACGAGGGCAACTGGGCGGCTGCGAGGTCCGGGGTGTCGTACTGCTTGAGGTACTTGGCGCGGGCCGCGTCGAGCTCCGACTGCTCGATGGAGCCGGCACGCAGCCGGGCCAGGGTGTCGATCAGGCCGCCGACCACCGCGTCCTGCTTCTGGGGGAGCGCGTCGGCGTACGCGGTGATCGCCGCGAAGTCGTTGTCGCGCGGGCTGTAGTCGGCGTCGGCGACGTAGGAGTAGCCGCCCTTCTGCCGCAGGTCCACGAAGAGTGCGCGGCTCAGCACCTCGGCGAAGAGTGTCGCGGCCGACGAGCGGCGGACGATCCCGTCCACGACGACACCGCCGCTGTCGCCCCTGATGTACGCCGGGGTGACGGGCAGGATCGAGACCGGGGCGGGCAGCGGGTGGGGCGGGCCGGACGGGAGGGTGAGGTCCAGGCCTTCGGGCACCGTGTCCGAGGTGATCCACAGGACCGCGTTGTCGCGGGTGAAGCGGGTGCGCGCCCAGTCGCGGACCGCGTCGGCCGTCAGGTGCCAGGGGCCGTGCTCGGTGTAGCTGCCGAGGCCGTACCCCTGGGCGCCGTAACGCCACAGCGGCAGCTGGTGGTTGGGGCCGCGGCTGCGCCCCGCGGACTCGGTGCGCAGGATCTCGCGCTCGGTCTCCAGGCGTTCCAGCGGCAGGTCGCGCAGGGCCGCGCAGACACCGTTGAGATAGGTGGTGACCTCGGCGGGTGTGCCGGTGACGTGGAAGAGCGTGTACGTGGCGGAGGTGGCGCCGTTGTAGTGCAGGTCGGACAGGCCGTGGCGGTGCAGGGCGAGGTGCTCGACGAGGTGGGTGATACCCGTGGTGGCGAGCGTCTCGTCCGCGACCCCGACCCGGAAGAAGAGGCCGGCCGTCACCGGTCCGGAGCCCGCGGCCAGTACGGTGCGGATGCCGTCCACCTCGGCCTCGCGGATGCCGACGGGCGGGGCGGCGGGAGCGGGGCCGGGAGCGGTGGCGCCGGGTATCCGGGCTTCGGGGGTCACCGGGGGTGCCTGGGTTGTCTGGCTTTCCTGGGTCATCGGTTCAGCCCTTCGACAGTGCGGTCTTGCGGTGCTTGAGGAACTGGACGCGTTTGTCCCCGGCGTAGCCCCAGGGCGACTCGGTGGCCCTGTCGCCCAGGGTCCGGAAGAACGGCGCCGCCTCGCGGTGGTGGCCACCCAGGCTCAGGGCCCCGGCGAAGTCGTTGTGGTCACCGACCCAGTGGAAGCCGGGCCGGTAGTCCGGGTGCTTCACGGAGGCGTCGGCAGCGGCCATGATCTCGTCGCGGACCTCGGCCGAGCGCAGGTAGGTGCTGTGGTTGTCGCCGGAGTCGTCCAGCCACCGCTCCAGATGGGCCTCGGCCACCAGGCGGCCGGCCGGGCTGCCCGCGGGCGCCGACCGCAGGCAGCCGCGGGCGAATTCGAACGCCTCCTCCCAGCTGCCGCCCCACTTCGGGCACAGCTGCTGGAGCAGCGAGGTCTGCGCGTAGATGTGGTGCGGGTGATGCTCGGCCAGTCGCTCGTAGCGCCGCCGGACCTCGCTCCCCCCGAGTTCGAGCCCGCGCGCGGTGTTCAGCCGGGCTGCCCAGGCCAGCGCATAGGTGGGGTATTCGGCGCACACGTCGATGAGCAGCCCCTCGGCGCGCCGCAGCCACGCGTGGAACTCCTGGAACTGGTCACGCGAGACGTGTTCCGCGCGGTAGGAGCTGCGGATGTCCCAGCCGACGTAGACGTACCGCACCGCCAGCAGCGTCCGGGCGAGCGGGGAGCCCGGGTTCTCGGCGACGGCCCGCTCCAGGAAGCGCTCACTGGAGCCGAGGTCGTGGAAGAGCCCTGAGGCGATCGCCCGGTCGCTCTCGTCGTCGAGGAAATCGAAGTAGGCCTCGGTCCTCGCCCAGTCGTTGTCGCGGACGGCCGCTCGCAGATCTGCGAGCGAGGGAATGTTGACACACGGATCGAACTCCGCGTGCATCGGGGGAACGGTTGGAGACATGACAATCCTCGGAGCGGGCGCGGCCGTGGGACACGCGGACTCGACCGGTTCGAGAACGCGCGGGCACAGACGGGTGACGGGCGACGGTGAGGGGGGAAGCCGCAGGTTAGCAGCCTGCGCCGACAGGCTGTCACGTGGATTTCGGTGCGCAGGACCTCCCGACACACGCCGGACCCCGGGCAGCGGCGGGCAGGGGCCTTATGGTGCCGATATGTGCGGAATCGTGGGTTACGTCGGTGGGCAGTCGGCGCAGGACGTCGTCGTCGCGGGACTGAAGCGCCTCGAATACCGGGGATACGACTCCGCAGGGGTCGCCGTCCTCGCGGACGGCGGGCTGGCCGGGGCGAAGAAGGCCGGGAAGCTCCTCAACCTGGAGAAGGAGCTCAAGGACCGGCCGCTGCCCGCCGGGAACACCGGTGTGGGACACACCCGCTGGGCCACGCACGGCGGCCCGACCGACGTCAACGCGCACCCGCACCTCGACAACGCGGGCCGCGTCGCCGTCGTGCACAACGGGATCATCGAGAACTTCGCCGCCCTGCGCGAGGAGCTCGCCGGACGCGGCCACGAGCTGGCCTCCGAGACCGACACCGAGGTCGTCGCCCACCTGCTGGCGGAGGCGTACTCCTCGGCCGGCGACCTCGCCGAGGCCATGCGCCAGGTGTGCCGGCGTCTGCACGGTGCGTTCACCCTGGTCGCGGTGCACGCCGACGCTCCCGACACGGTCGTCGGAGCCCGGCGGAACTCGCCGCTGGTGGTGGGTGTCGGGGACGGTGAGATGTTCCTGGCCTCCGACGTGGCCGCGTTCATCGCCCACACCCGGGACGCGATCGAGCTGGGCCAGGACCAGGTCGTGGAGCTCTCCAGGGACGGGGCCACCGTCACCGGCTTCGACGGCCTGCCCGCCGACGTCCACGCGTACCACGTGGACTGGGACGCCTCCGCCGCAGAGAAGGGCGGCTACGCCTCCTTCATGCTCAAGGAGATCGCGGACCAGCCGAAGGCCGTCGCCGACACGCTCCTCGGCCGGATCGACGCCTCCGGCACGCTCCACCTCGACGAGGTGCGAATCCCGCCGAGCGAGCTCAGGGAGGTCGACAAGGTCGTCATCATCGCCTGCGGGACCGCGTTCCACGCCGGGATGATCGCCAAGTACGCCATCGAGCACGTCACCCGGCTGCCCTGCGAGACGGAGCTCGCCAGCGAGTTCCGCTACCGCGACCCGATCCTGGACCGGCACACCCTCGTCGTCGCGATCTCCCAGTCCGGCGAGACCATGGACACGCTGATGGCCGTGCGGCACGCCCGCGAACAGGGCGCGAAGGTCCTCGCCATCTGCAACACGAACGGCTCGACGATCCCGCGGGAGTCCGACGCCGTCCTCTACACCCACGCCGGGCCGGAGGTCGCCGTCGCCTCCACCAAGGCGTTCCTGACCCAGCTCGTCGCCTGCTACCTCGTCGCGCTCTACCTCGGGCAGATCCGCGGCACCAAGTGGGGCGACGAGATCCGCACCGTCGTCCGCCAGCTCTCCGAGGTCCCCCGCCAGGTCGAGCAGGTCCTCGGGACCATGGAGCCCGTGCGCGCGCTGGCCCGCTCGCTCGCCGACCGGGACACCGTCCTGTTCGTCGGCCGGCACGTCGGCTACCCGGTCGCCCTGGAAGGCGCGCTGAAGCTCAAGGAGCTCGCCTACATGCACGCCGAGGGCTTCGCCGCGGGCGAGCTCAAGCACGGGCCGATCGCGCTCATCGACGAAGGGCTGCCGGTCGTCGTGATCGTGCCGTCCCCGCGCGGCCGCTCCGTGCTCCACGACAAGATCGTGTCGAACATCCAGGAGATCAGGGCCCGCGGCGCCCGTACCGTCGTCATCGCCGAGGAGGGTGACGAGGCGGTCGTCCCGTACGCCGACCACCTCATCCGGATCCCCGCTACGCCTACGCTGCTTCAGCCGCTGGTCGCCACCGTGCCGTTGCAGGTCTTCGCCTGCGAACTGGCGACGGCCCGCGGCAACGAGGTGGACCAGCCGCGCAATCTGGCGAAGTCCGTGACCGTGGAGTAGTGGATGAGGGTGAGTACGTGATCATCGGGGTCGGGATCGACGTGGCGGAGATCGAACGCTTCGGCGCGGCACTGCAGCGGACGCCGCAGATGGCGGACCGCCTCTTCCTGCAACGGGAACTGCTGCTGCCCAGCGGGGAACGGCGGGGCATCGCCTCCCTCGCGGCCCGGTTCGCCGCCAAGGAGGCGCTGGCCAAGGCCCTCGGCGCCCCGGGCGGGCTGCTCTGGACGGACGCCGAGGTGTGCGTCGAGGACAGCGGACAGCCCCGGCTGGAGGTCCGTGGCACGGTCGCGGCCCGCGCCGCCGAGCTGGGCGTGCGCAGCTGGCACGTCTCGCTCAGCCACGACGCGGGGGTGGCGTCGGCCGTGGTGATCGCGGAGGGTTGAGCACATGCGACATGCGTACAGCGTCGAGACCGTACGGGCCGCCGAACAGGCGCTGATGGCACGGCTGCCGGAGGGTGCCCTCATGCAACGCGCCGCCGCCGGCCTGGCGGTGGCCTGCGGCGACCTGCTCCGGCGCAACGGCCGGGTGTACGGGTCCCGCGTCCTCCTCCTCGTCGGCAGCGGCGACAACGGCGGCGACACGCTGTACGCCGGAGCCCGGCTGGCCCGCCGCGGGGCGGGCGTACGGGCCCTGCTGACCTCCCCGGACAAGGTCCACCCGGGCGGACTCGCTGCCCTGCTCGCGGCCGGCGGGCAGGTCCTGGACACCCCCGACGGCCTGAGCCCTGTCGACCTCGTCGTCGACGGCATCACCGGGATCGGCGGCCGGGGCGGCCTGCGCCCCGACGCCGAGGCCCTGGTGCGCGCGGCCACGACGGGCCACGCGCCCGTGCTGGCCGTCGACCTGCCCAGCGGGGTCGAGGCCGACACCGGACAGGTGCTCGGCGCGGCCGTGCGGGCGGACGCCACCGTCACCTTCGGCACGTACAAGCCGGGCCTCCTCATCGACCCGGCCGCCACCCGGGCGGGCGCGCTGCGCCTGGTCGACATCGGCCTGGGGCCCGAACTGCCCGGACGCCCCGACCTGGAGGCCCTCCAGTACGCCGACGTCGCCGCCCTCCTGCCCGTGCCCGGCGCGGAGAGCGACAAGTACCGGCGCGGTGTCGTCGGTGTGGCCGCCGGCTCGGAGCGGTACCCGGGCGCCGCGGTCCTCGCGGTCGCGGGCGCGCTGCGCGGCGGCGCCGGAGCCGTGCGCTACGCCGGTCCCGGCGCCGCCGCGGTGATCGCCCGCCATCCGGAGGCCCTCGTGCACTCCGGGCCGCCCTCGAAGGCCGGGCGGGTGCAGGCCTGGGTGGTCGGGCCCGGGCTCGGCGACTCCCCGGCGGCGGCCGGGGCGGTGTCCGACGTCCTGGCCTCGGACGTGCCCGTGCTGGTCGACGCGGACGGGCTGCGGCTGATGGACGCGGGCGCCGTACGCGCGCGCACCGCCCCCACCGTGCTCACCCCGCACGCCGGGGAGGCCGCCGCGCTGCTCGGCGTCCCGCGCGAGGACGTCGAGGCGGGGCGGCTCGCCGCCGTACGCGAACTGGCCGCGCGCTACGGCGCCACGGTGCTGCTCAAGGGATCGACGACCCTGGTCGCGGAGGCCGGGGACGCCCCGGTCCGGGTCAACCCGACGGGCACGTCCTGGCTGGCCACGGCAGGCAGCGGCGACGTGCTCTCCGGGCTGACCGGCTCGCTGCTCGCCGCGGGCCTCGCCCCGCGCGACGCGGCCTCCGTGGGCGCCTATCTGCACGGGCTCGCGGCCCGCCGGGCCTCGGACGGGGCGCCGGTCGCCGCACAGGACGTCGCCGACGCCGTCCCCGCTGCCTGGCGGGACGTACGGGCCTGATCCACCCTGGCAGGAGCGGGACACGAGCCGGAAGGGTGAGCGGACGTGGGCAGCAGCGACGCCGTACGGGTACGCAGGGTGTACGACCCCCCGGAGGAGGACGACGGCACACGCGTCCTCGTCGACCGGCTCTGGCCGCGCGGGGTGTCCAAGGAGCACGCGGCCGTCGACGTGTGGGCCAAGGACGCCACCCCGTCGAACGAGCTCCGCTCCTGGTACCACGAGGACCGTTCCGGTAAGCGGTACGACGCGTTCGTCGACCGCTACCGCACCGAGCTCGGCGACCCCGCCCACGAGCACGCCGTCGCCGAACTCCTCGGCCTGCTGCGCGAGGGCGGCCCCGTCACCCTGGTCACGGCCGTGAAGGACGTCGGGGCCAGTCATGTCCCGGTCCTCGCCGAGCACCTGAGGCACACACTCGAGCACGGCTGACGCCTCACCGCGCCAGGGAGGTCGAGGGCACAGGCGTACGGCTCTGAGACACTGGACGCGATATGAACGAGACAGCGTCCCTGAGAGCCCGTGCCGAGATCGACCTCGCCGCGCTGCGCGCCAACGTGCGCGCCCTGCGCGCGCGGGCGTCCGGGGCGCAGCTCATGGCCGTGGTGAAGTCCGACGCGTACGGGCACGGGGCGGTGCCCTGCGCCGCAGCCGCGCTGGAGGCGGGCGCGACCTGGCTGGGCACGGCCACCCCGCAGGAGGCGCTCGCGCTCCGCGCCGCCGGGATCGGCGGCCGGGTGATGTGCTGGCTGTGGACACCTGGCGGGCCCTGGCGCGAGGCCGTCGAGGCCGACATCGACGTCTCGGTGAGCGGCATGTGGGCCCTCGACGAGGTGGTGGCCGCCGCCACGGAGGCGGGAATCCCCGCCCGGGTGCAGCTCAAGGCCGACACGGGCCTCGGGCGGGGCGGCTGCCAGCCCGCCGACTGGCCGGAGCTCGTCTCCGCCGCCCGGACCGCCGAGGCCGCCGGCACCCTGCGCATCACCGGCCTCTGGTCGCACTTCGCCTGCGCCGACGAGCCGGGCCACCCGTCGATCGAGGCGCAACTGGGCGTGTTCCGCGACATGGTGGCGTACGCGGAGAAGGAGGGCGTCGAGCCGGAGGTGCGGCACATCGCGAACTCCCCGGCGCTGCTGACGGTGCCCGAGTCCCACTTCGACCTCGTCCGCACCGGGATCGCCATGTACGGCATCTCGCCCTCGCCCGAGCTGGGCACCCCGGCCGACTTCGGCCTGCGCCCCGTGATGACGCTCAGCGCCTCGGTGGCGCTGGTCAAGCAGGTGCCGCCGGGTCACGGCATCAGCTACGGCCACCACTACACGACCTCCGCCGAGACGACCCTCGCCCTGGTGCCGGTCGGCTACGCGGACGGTGTCCCGCGGCACGCCTCGGGCAAGGGCCCCGTGCTCCTCGCCGGGCGGCGACGGACGATCGCGGGCCGGGTTGCCATGGACCAGTTCGTGGTCGACCTCGGGGGAGACACCCCGGAGCCGGGCGCCGAGGCGGTGCTGTTCGGGCCGGGGGACCGGGGCGAGCCGACCGCCGAGGACTGGGCGGAGGCGGCCGGCACGATCGCGTACGAGATCGTCACGCGCATCGGCCAACGCGTACCCCGCGTCCATCTGCACGGCGCCCCCGACCGGGGCTGACCCGACGACCGCGACGACAACGGTGAGGAGCACGGCACGGTGAGCGAGACCAGCGCGGGGGACGTGGCGGCGACGGCGGCCGTCGCGGCGGCCGGCTGGCGGCGGGCGGGCTTCGCCGGAGCGGCGATAGGCGTCATCGCCGCAGGCGCGGCGGCAGGAGTCGCGGTCGAGCGGCTCACGGTGGGCCGAGGCATGCGCAGGAAGGCCCGGCTGGCCCTGGACGCCTCCGGCCCGTACGGCTCCCTGCGCGGGATCCCGGGCCGTGCCGTCGCCGACGACGGGACCCAGCTGTACTACGAGGTCGACGAGGTCGAGGACGGCGCCCCCGGCCGCTCCGGCGCCAGGCAGGGCGCCGGAGCGAGCTCCTCGCGCCGGCGCAGGCTCTTCGGCCGCAAGGCACCCGGGCCCGTCACCGTCGTCTTCAGCCACGGCTACTGCCTCAGCCAGGACTCCTGGCACTTCCAGCGGGCGGCCCTGCGCGGCCTGGTCCGCACCGTCCACTGGGACCAGCGCAGCCACGGCCGCTCCGAGCGCGGCAGGGCGCAGGCCGACGGTGTACCGGTCGGCATCGACCAGCTCGGCCGCGACCTGAAGGCGGTCATCGACGCGGCGGCCCCCGAGGGACCGCTGGTGCTCGTCGGGCACTCGATGGGCGGCATGACGATGATGGCGCTGGCCGACCGGTACCCGGAGCTGATCCGTGACCGGGTCGCAGCCGTCGCACTCGTCGGCACGTCGAGCGGGAAGCTCGGCGAGGTGAACTTCGGGCTGCCCGTGGCGGGGGTGAACGCGGTGCGCCGGGTCCTGCCCGGCGTGCTGAAGGCGCTCGGCTCCCAGGCGGAGCTGGTGGAGCGCGGCAGGCGGGCGACGGCCGACCTGTTCGCGGGGCTGATCAAGCGGTACTCGTTCGGGTCGCGGGACGTGGATCCGGCGGTGTCCCGGTTCGCGGAGCGGCTCATCGAGTCCACCCCGATCGACGTGGTCGCCGAGTTCTACCCGGCGTTCACCGAGCACGACAAGAGCGGGGCGCTGCCCGCCTTCCTCGATCTCCCGGTGCTCATCCTGGCCGGCGACAAGGATCTGGTGACGCCCAGTTCGCACAGCGAGGCCATCGCGGACCAGCTCCCCGACGCCGAGCTGGTCATCGTGCCGGACGCCGGGCACCTGGTGATGCTGGAGCACCCGGAGACGGTCACCGACCGTCTCGCGGACCTGCTGGTACGGATCGGAGCGGTTCCGGCCGAGGTGCCCTGATCCTCTAACGTTGCCCGCATGGAAGCAGCGCACAACGGCCCGGCGGCCGGCACCGCCGTACCGGGCACCGTCACCCTGGACCTCATCGTCGAGTCCCCCGAACAGATGAGGGAACTCGGCCGCCGTATCGCGGGTGTCCTGGCACCCGGCGACCTGGTGATGCTCTCCGGCGAGCTGGGCGCGGGCAAGACGACCCTGACCCGCGGGCTCGGCGAGGGCCTCGGCGTACGGGGTGCCGTCACCTCGCCCACCTTCGTGATCGCCCGGGTCCACCCGCCGCTGGGCACGGGTCCCGCGCTGGTCCACGTCGACGCGTACCGCCTCGGCGGAGGGCTCGACGAGATGGAGGACCTGGACCTCGACGTGTCGCTGCCGGAGTCGGTGATCGTCGTGGAGTGGGGCGACGGGAAGGTCGAGGAGCTGTCGGAGGACCGGCTGCGCGTGCTGATCGACCGCGCGGTCGGCGACACGGACGACGAGCGCCGCACCGTGACCCTGATGGGCATCGGCGCCCGCTGGGCGGGGCTGCGGGAGGACCTGGCGCCGGCCTGACACCGGGGCGCTTTCCGACAAGCCGTCGGTAAAATGTTGCGCACGGGGCTGCGGCCGTGGTCACATGGACGTGAGCTCTGGTTAGGTCTACCTAACCATGTCTCTCGCCGAAGCCCGAGGAGGCATACATGCCGGCACCCGAGCGCGAAGTGCAGCCGCAGTCGCCGCAGGCGGATCCGCCACCGGTGTCCGCGGTGTCGATGAAGGACCTGCTGGCCTCCTGCGCCGCCGCCACGGCGGTCTCGACGCCGCCCCGCGGGGAGCCCGAGGACACCGAGGACGAACAGGGGCTCGACGCGGCCTGACCGGCCTCCGGAGCCCCGCCGCGGGACCGCCGGCCGTTACGGGACGACGACGATCTTGACGCCGACCGTCGCGAACGCCCACAGCGCGTCGCCGTCCGCGCGCTTCATCCGCACGCCGCCGGTCTTCATCGTGGGATCGGGGGTCTCCATGGAGCCGTCCTGCGCCGCGCTGAAGCCCACGGACACGTCGTCGACGTTCGCGAAACGCACCACGTGCTCGATCAGCACGCCGTCCGAGCCCTTGATGGTGCCCGAACGCGAGGTCACCGTGTAGACACCGGGCAGCGGGCTCACGGAGCTCGGCATGACGGCGAACGTCCGGAGCGACTTCTCCTCGGCGTCCACGATCCACACCCGCCGGTCCTCCAGCGCGTACACGACGCGCGCCCCGGAGTCGGAGTCCTCCGGGACCGCCAGCGGCTCCTTGGGAGGGGCCGGCTTCTCGCTGGGCTCCGGTGACGCGCCGGCGGAGGTCTTCGCCGAGGGCTGGGCCACCGATTCGGGCGCGTTCGCCGACGCCTGGTAGGCGAGGAAACAGACCGCGGCCACCGCCGCGGCAGTGAGTGCGGCCACGATTCCCGAGCTGCCCCTTGCCACCGTGAACTCCCTTTTCGCGTGCCTGCCGTCGTATGTCGTACAAGCATTTACGTCGTACACGCGTGTACCCGGGCGACGGTACCAGCAGCGGAAGGGTAGACCGGGACGCCGTACGGGCATGCGTGACGGGGTCGGTGGAGCCGTAGGCTGTTCGTGTGCTCCTGCTCGCCGTGGATACCGCCACCCCCGCCGTCACCGTCGCCCTCCACGACGGGACCTCCGTCGTCGCCGAGACCGGTCAGGTCGACGCCCGACGGCACGGGGAACTCCTGCTGCCCGCCGTCGACCGGGTGCTCGCGGAGGCCGGGGTGAAGCTCGACGCCGTGACCGGCGTGGTCGTCGGGGTCGGCCCCGGCCCGTACACCGGGCTGCGCGTCGGCCTGGTGACCGCGGCCACGTTCGGCTCCGCCCTCTCCGTCCCCGTGCACGGACTGTGCACGCTCGACGGCCTCGCGTACGCCGCGCGGCGGGGCGGCCTCGAAGGCCCGTTCGCCGTCGCGACGGACGCGCGCCGCAAAGAGGTCTACTGGGCCCGGTACGAGGACGGCGAGACCTCCGGCGAACCGGCTGTCGACCGGCCCGCCGACATCACCGAACAGCTTGCCGGGCTCCCCGTCGTCGGCGCGGGCGCCCTGCTCTACCCCGAGGCGTTCCCGGACCCCCGCGGCCCGGAACACGTCTCCGCCGGCGCGCTCGCCTCCCTCGCGGCCGAACGCCTGGCAGCCGGGGCCGCGCTGCTGCCCCCGCAGCCGCTCTACCTGCGCAGGCCCGACGCCCAGGTGCCGAAGAACTACAAGGTGGTCACCCCGAAGTGACCACCGCGACCGCAGTGCTCCGCGAGATGCGCTGGTGGGACATCGACCCGGTGCTGGAACTGGAACACGAGCTGTTCCCCGACGACTCCTGGTCGGCCGGCATGTTCTGGTCCGAGCTGGCCCGCTCCCGCGGTCCCCGGGCCACCCACCGCTACGTCGTCGCCGAGGACCCCGCCGACGGACGGATCGTCGGCTACGCGGGCCTCGCCTCGGCCGGCGACCTCGCCGACGTCCAGACGATCGGCGTCAGCCGGGGGCAGTGGGGCGGCGGCCTCGGCTCCGAGCTCCTGACCGACCTGCTCAGACACGCCACGGCCTTCGAGTGCACCGCGGTGCTCCTGGAGGTCCGGGTGGACAACACACGGGCGCAGAAGCTCTACGAACGCTTCGGCTTCGAACCCATCGGCTTCCGCCGGGGCTACTACCAGCCGGGGAACGTCGACGCACTCGTCATGCGCCTGACCGTACAAGGAACAGAGACCTGACTGATGGCTGACGAACCGCTCGTACTCGGCATCGAGACCTCCTGCGACGAGACCGGCGTGGGCGTCGTGCGCGGCACGACGCTGCTCGCCGACGCCGTCGCGTCCAGCGTCGACACGCACGCCCGCTTCGGCGGCGTCGTCCCGGAGATCGCCTCCCGCGCCCATCTGGAGTCGATGGTCCCCACCATCGAGCGTGCCCTGAAGGAGGCCGGGATCAGTGCCCGTGACCTCGACGGCATCGCCGTCACGGCCGGCCCCGGGCTCGCCGGGGCACTCCTCGTGGGCGTCTCGGCGGCGAAGGCGTACGCGTACGCGCTGAACAAGCCGCTGTACGGGGTGAACCACCTCGCCTCGCACATCTGCGTCGACCAGCTGGAGCACGGCCCGCTGCCCGAGCCGACCATGGCGCTGCTGGTCAGCGGCGGGCACTCCTCGCTGCTGTTGGCCCCGGACATCACCAGCGACGTGCGCCCGCTGGGCGCCACCATCGACGACGCGGCGGGCGAGGCCTTCGACAAGATCGCCCGGGTGCTGCACCTCGGCTTCCCCGGCGGCCCGGTCATCGACCGGCTGGCGAAGGAGGGCGACCCGAAGGCGATCGCGTTCCCCCGCGGGCTGAGCGGCTCGCGCGACCCCGCGTACGACTTCTCCTTCTCCGGCCTCAAGACGTCCGTGGCGCGCTGGATCGAGGCGAAGCGGGCGGCCGGCGAGGACGTTCCCGTACGGGACGTCGCCGCGTCCTTCCAGGAGGCCGTCGTGGACGTGCTGACTCGGAAGGCCGTGCGGGCCTGCAAGGACGAGGGCGTCGACCACCTGATGATCGGCGGCGGTGTCGCGGCCAACACACGGCTGCGCGCCCTCGCCCAGGAGCGGTGCGAGCGCGCGGGCATCCGGCTGCGGGTGCCCAGGCCCGGCCTGTGCACGGACAACGGGGCGATGGTCGCCGCGCTCGGCGCGGAGATGGTCGCCCGCAACCGCCCGGCCTCCGACTGGGAGCTCTCCGCGGACTCCTCGCTGCCCGTCACCGAACCCCACATGCCGGGGGCGCACAGCCACACCCACGACCACGACCACGTGCACGAGATCAGCAAGGACAACCTGTACTCATGACCGTCGCGCTCATGTGGGAGGCCCGCGCCGCCGGAGGCCGGGGAGCCGAGCTCCTGGAGTGGGCCCGGTCCGCGGCGGCGGAGCTGGCCCGGCGCCCCCTGCGCAGCGAGCTGCTGCGCGCCCCGCAGGACCGGGTGCTCGTCCTCACCTGGTGGGAGGCGGCGTACGACGACGAGCTGCCTGAGCTCCCCGAGCCGGACGCCGGGCTGGTCACCCGCCCGGTGCACCGCTGGCGCTTCGAATCGCTGGGGCCGCTGGACGGCTGAGCCGTCCAGCGGCAACCGCCGGAAAGATCTCTCGGCCTTCGTACGGGCCGCGGAGCCGACCCCGCAAGGTGCCCGATCGGGCGCTGCCGCTCGCCCGGCGCGAGGGCGTGTCCCGATGAGTTTCCGGTGCGGGCCGGGTCTACCTTGCACGGTGTCCGACGACGCCGCCCACCGTGTGAAGGAGAGACCATGCAGAAGATCAAGCCCTGCCTGTGGTTCGACGGCCAGGCCCGGGAGGCCGCGGAGTTCTACGTCTCCGTCTTCGGCGGCGACTCACGCATCGTCGACGTCACGTACTACACCGAGGCCTCCCCGGGGGAGCCCGGGACGGTGCTGACCGTGGACTTCGTGCTCGCCGGACAGGAGTACACCGCGCTCAACGGCGGCCCGCAGTTCACCTTCAGCGAGGCCGTCTCGCTGAGCGTGGACTGCGCCGACCAGGCGGAGGTCGACACGCTGTGGGCGAAGCTCACCGAGGGCGGCGAGGAGAGCATGTGCGGATGGCTGAAGGACAGGTACGGCATGTCCTGGCAGATCATCCCGCGCGCCCTGCGCGAGGTGCTCTCCGACCCCGACAAGGCCAGGGCCGAGCGGGCGATGAAGGCCATGCTGGGCATGCGGAAGCTGGACGTCCGGGCGCTGCGGGACGCGTGAGACCCGCCCGCCCGCACGCCGTGCGAGGCCGGGCGGACGGGCGCACCCTGGAGACAGGACTTCCGGGAGGTGACCGTCATGATGGAGACCACTGTCGGATGGCATATCGAGCTGGAATTCGAAGAGGACACGCACCGCACCCGCGCGGCCGCTCTCGTGCGGCTGAGTGACGGGACCGAGGTACGGGCCCACGGATACGCCAGCCGTCATCCCTCCGACGCGGAGCAGCCGAGGGTCGGCGAGGAGATCGCGGGAGCCCGCGCGCTCAACGAACTGGCCATGAAGCTGCTCACCAAGGCGCACGACGAGATCGACGACGCGTCCGGCCGGACGTCGTACCCGCTGACCTGACACGACCCGACCTGACGCTGCGGACCCCGGGTCGGGGCCCGTACGGGGGTCCGCACGCCGGGGTGCTCCGGACCCGGGCGCGTCGGCGGGAGACGCCGCCCGGCGGTGATCAGGGCCGCTTCACGGGCTGCCCGATGAGCATGGTCGGGGCCCCGGCCACCCGGGTCAGGAAGACGGTGGCGGCGTGCGGCCCCTCGAGCTTCATTCTGCGCCGCAGTTCCTCGGGTTCGACCGCGGACCCGCGCTTCTTGACGGTCAGCACACCGACCTGCCGCTCGCGGAGCAGGGCCTTGAGCTTCTTCATGTTGAACGGGAGCCGGTCGGTGATCTCGTAGGCGGTCGTGCAGTCGGAGGTGTACAGCTCGTCGTTCGTGACGTACGCGATCGTCTCGTCGACCAGTCTCCCCCCGCACCGCTCCACGACCGCGGCGACCAGATGGGCGCGAATGACGGCGCCGTCGGGTTCGTACAGGTAGCGCCCGACGGGACCGACGGGCGGGGCGGGGAGTGGGGCGTCGGCGGTCAGGGTCGCGCCCGACGGGAGCAGGGTCGCCCGGAAGCGGCCCGGGGTGAAGCCCTCGCCGAACCAGAGCACGGCCTCCTTCACGTCACCGCCGTCCGAGATCCACTCGGCCTCGGCGTCCGGCCCGATCGCCTCGTGCGGGACGCCCGGGGCGATCTTCAGGGCCGCGCGGGGAGCCTTCATCGCGGCCCCGGTCGCCCAGGAGAGCGGCGGCGAGTAGGCCTCGGGGTCGAATATCCTGCCGCGCCCGCCGCGCCGGGCCGGGTCGACGAAGACGGCGTCGTGACCGGACGTGTCGATCCCGGTGACGTCCGCGCACCGCACCTCGACGAGGTCCTGGAGGCCGAGCGCCAGGGCGTTGGCGCGGGCGACCTCCGCGGTCAGCGGGTCACGGTCCACGGCCAGCACGGAGATGCCCGCCCTGGCCAGCGCGATCGCGTCGCCGCCGATCCCGCAGCAGAGGTCGGCCACGCTCCGCACGCCGCCGAGCCCCGCGAACCGCTCGGCGCGGTGGGTGGCGACCGAGGTCCGGGTCGCCTGCTCCACGCCGTTCGGGGTGAAGAACATCCGGTACGCGTCCGCCGCCCCGAACTTCGCCACCGCCCGCTGCCGCAGCCGCGCCTGGCCGAGCGCGGCCGACACCAGGGCGGCCGGGTGCGTACGGCGCAGCCTGGTCGCCGTGGCCAGCTCGTGGGCCGGGTCGTGGTCGCGCAGCTCCGCCAGCAGCGCCGCGCCCTCGGGCGTGCGCAGGGCCGTGAAGGCGGCGAGCGGGTCGGACGGGTCTGCGGGGTCCGCAGGGGGGTGGGCGTTCACCGGTCCATTGTGAGCCAGCCGGGGGACGTGACGGGCCCGCCGGAGGTGTCGGGGCGGGGGCCCTCTGACCGGCTGGCAGGATGCGGCGCCATGCAGCCAGTACGACAAAACGAAAAATCCGCCATGAAGCGGCACAGACCGGTCCGTGCGGTCCTGGTGGCTCTGCTGGTCGCCGCCATCGCCTCCGCGTGTGCCGAAGGGACGGACGGCGGGGGGACGGACCAGGGGCGGCGGGCCGAGCCGGCGGCCGGCCGGCCCGGGGCGGCCGCCGCTCCCCCGCCGGCGGCCGCCCGTGCCGAGCGGCTGAAGCGGCAGCAGGCCGCACGCGTGGCCGCGGCGAAGAAGTGGGGGCTGGCCGAGGTCCCGCTGGTCCCCCCGGCGCCGCCCGCCGAGAAGCCGCGCATCACCACGCGCGAGGGGTTCGAGGTCGAGGGCGGGGACGCGCTCCCCCCGGTCTTCACCACCGTCCCGACCAAGGAGCGGATCGTCTTCCTGACGATCGACGACGGCGCGGAGAAGGACCCCGAGCTGCTGAGGATGATGACGGAGCTGGGCATCCCCTACAGCGCCTTCATCAGCGACTACGTCGTGAGTGACGACTACGGGTACTTCAAGGACATGCAGGCGCGCGGCGTCACCCTCAGCAACCACACCCTCAACCACCGCTACCTGCCCGGACTCTCGAAGGCCGACCAGCGGCGGGAGATCTGCGGCGAACAGGACAAGATCGAGAAGTACTTCGGGAAGCGGCCCACCCTCTTCAGGCCGCCGTTCGGCAACTACAACGGCGACACCCTGCGCATCGCCGGGTCCTGCGGCATCGAGGCCGTTCCCCTGTGGGCGGCCGAGGCGTTCCCCGACCACATGGAGTGGCGGGAGCCGGACCGGGACCTGCACCCCGGCGACATCGTGCTCACCCACTTCCGCGGGCGCGAGGAATGGAAGGGGTCCATGACCGACATGGTCCGCAGCGTCATGAAGACGATCACGGGCAAGGGGTACGCCGTGGCCAGGCTGGAGGACTACGTCTGAGGGCACTTCCCCGCGCCCGGAACGCCGCGGCCCTCTCCCGCGTTGTCCGGGCGTGCGCCGGTCCGAGCGCGCCACGCGAGGGTGGTGAATTGGCACTCCGCTTGACCGAGTGCTAATCGCGGTCATAGTCTCAGGTCTGGCACTCCCCACTGGAGAGTGCCAGCACCACCGTGCGACAGGGCAGGTCCGGCACCCGCGACGACGGATCGACCTGGTCGCCACCCTCAGACTGTTAAACCCCGTGAGATCTCCGAAGGGGGAGACCGGATCGTGTCGACCACCAGCTCCAAGGTTGCGATCAAGCCGCTCGAGGACCGCATTGTGGTCCAGCCGCTCGACGCCGAGCAGACCACGGCTTCCGGCCTGGTCATTCCGGACACCGCCAAGGAGAAGCCCCAGGAGGGCGTCGTCCTGGCCGTGGGCCCGGGCCGCTTCGAGAACGGCGAGCGCCTTCCGCTCGACGTCAAGACCGGCGATGTCGTTCTGTACAGCAAGTACGGCGGTACCGAGGTGAAGTACAACGGCGAGGAGTACCTCGTCCTCTCGGCGCGCGACGTTCTCGCGATCGTCGAGAAGTAGTTCATCCACGTTTGCTTCTGTTCTGCGCCCCTGGCCCCCCTGCGAGATAACTAGCCGGGTGGTGAGGGGCGCAGTTCGTTCGAGAGGACAGCTCAGCCCATGGCGAAGATTCTGAAGTTCGACGAGGACGCCCGTCGCGCCCTTGAGCGCGGCGTCAACAAGCTTGCCGACACGGTGAAGGTGACGATCGGTCCGAAGGGCCGCAACGTCGTCATCGACAAGAAGTTCGGCGCTCCCACCATCACCAACGACGGTGTCACCATCGCGCGCGAGGTCGAGCTCGACGACCCGTACGAGAACCTCGGTGCCCAGCTGGTGAAGGAGGTGGCGACCAAGACCAACGACGTAGCGGGTGACGGCACCACCACCGCCACCGTGCTCGCCCAGGCGCTCGTTCGCGAGGGTCTGCGCAACGTTGCCGCGGGCGCGTCCCCGGCCGCCCTGAAGAAGGGCATCGACGCCGCCGTGAAGGCCGTGTCCGAGGAGCTCCTCGCGACCGCCCGCCCGATCGACGACAAGTCCGACATCGCCGCCGTGGCCGCGCTCTCCGCGCAGGACAGCCAGGTCGGCGAGCTCATCGCGGACGCGATGGACAAGGTCGGCAAGGACGGTGTCATCACCGTTGAGGAGTCCAACACCTTCGGTCTGGACCTCGAGTTCACCGAGGGCATGGCCTTCGACAAGGGCTACCTGTCCCCGTACATGGTGACCGACCAGGAGCGTATGGAGGCCGTCCTCGACGACCCGTACATCCTGATCCACCAGGGCAAGATCGGCTCCATCCAGGAGCTGCTCCCGCTGCTGGAGAAGGTCATCCAGGCCGGCGCCTCCAAGCCGCTCCTGATCATCGCCGAGGACGTCGAGGGCGAGGCGCTCTCCACCCTCGTCGTCAACAAGATCCGTGGCACCTTCAACGCCGTCGCGGTGAAGGCCCCGGGCTTCGGTGACCGCCGCAAGGCCATGCTCGGCGACATCGCCACCCTCACCGGTGCGACCGTCATCGCCGAAGAGGTCGGCCTCAAGCTCGACGGCGCCGGTCTGGACGTGCTGGGCACCGCCCGCCGCGTCACCGTCTCGAAGGACGACACGACCATCGTCGACGGCGGCGGCGACTCCGCCGACGTCAAGGGCCGCGTCAACCAGATCAAGGCCGAGATCGAGTCCACGGACTCCGACTGGGACCGCGAGAAGCTCCAGGAGCGCCTCGCGAAGCTGGCCGGCGGCGTGTGCGTGATCCGTGTCGGTGCCGCCACCGAGGTGGAGCTCAAGGAGAAGAAGCACCGTCTGGAGGACGCCATCTCCGCGACCCGCGCCGCGGTCGAGGAGGGCATCGTCTCCGGTGGTGGCTCCGCTCTGGTCCACGCCGTCAAGGTCCTCGAGGGCAACCTCGGCAAGACCGGCGACGAGGCCACGGGTGTCGCGGTCGTGCGCCGCGCCGCCGTCGAGCCGCTGCGCTGGATCGCCGAGAACGCGGGCCTCGAGGGTTACGTCATCACCTCGAAGGTCTCCGAGCTCGACAAGGGCCAGGGCTTCAACGCCGCCACGGGCGAGTACGGCGACCTGGTGAAGGCCGGCGTCATCGACCCGGTCAAGGTCACCCGCTCCGCCCTGGAGAACGCCGCGTCCATCGCGTCGCTGCTGCTCACGACCGAGACCCTGGTCGTCGAGAAGCCGGCCGAGGACGAGGCCGACGCCGGTCACGGCCACGGCCACTCCCACTAGTACGGTCCGTACACAGCCGAGGCCCGGTGCCCCCGTCGCGGGGGCGCCGGGCCTCGGCCGTTCCCGTGGGCCGGCTCCGCTACTTCGGTCCGTACGTCCGGCCGGCGCGGGACGTCACTCCGCCGAGCAGGCCCCGGGGCGCCACCTTCACCAGGCCCATCAGCGCCTTGTACCGGGCGTCCGGCACCGACACCGTCCTGCCCCGGGCCAGATCCGCCAGGGCCGCCGTGACCAGCTTGTCCGCGTCGAGCCACATCCAGTCCGGGATGTTGCCCGTGCCCATCCCGGCCCGCTCGTGGAACTCGGTCCGCACGAAGCCGGGGCAGAGGGCCATCAGCCGGACCCCCGACCCCGCCAGGTCCTTCGCCGCGCCCTGGGTGAACTGCACGACCCACGCCTTCGACGCCCCGTACGTCCCCCGCGGCAGGAAGGCCGCCACCGAGGCCACATTGATCACTCCGCCGCGCCCGCGCTCCCGCATGGCGGCCGTCCCGGCCGAGGTCAGCCGCAGCACCGCCTCGCAGTGCACCTTCAGCATCGTCAGTTCATCGGCCATGGACACGTCGAGATAGCGCCCCTTGTTGCCGAAACCGGCGTTGTTCACCAGCAGGTCGACGGGGCTCACGCGGTTCGCCAGCCGTGCTTCGACCGCCTCGATCCCGGAGTCCGTCGACAGGTCGGCCGTCAGTACCTCGGCCTCGATGCCGTGCCGGTCGTGCAGCTCCGTGGCCTGGGCCCGCAGCCGCTCCGTGTCACGGGCCACCAGCACCAGGTTGTGCCCGTCACCCGCGAGGCGCCCTGCGAAGGCGGCCCCGATCCCCGCCGTAGCGCCCGTAATCAGTGCAGTCGTCATATGCGGCACGTTAGCGGCCCGCGATCGCGGGCCGCCCACCCGCCCGGAGGATGGTCACACCCTTTGGGCCGCCACGTACTCCCGCGCCTTGCGCAGCGCCTCGGGGTGCAGCGCGGACCCGGCGGCGAGCAGGCGCGGCAACAGGTCCCGCTCGGTGGTGACGGCCCGGAACTGCAGCGCCGCCGTCACCTCGTGGTCGGGGCGGTGCACGATCTCGACCGGATCGCCGGCACGGATCGTCCCCGGCTCGATCACCCGCAGATACGCGCCGGTGGCCGCCTCGCGCGTGAACCGCTTGACCCAGCCCCGCTCGTCCAGGTGACCGGCGAACGTACGGCACGGAATACGGCCCGCCGTCACCTCGAGGACCAGCTCGTCGCCGACCCGCCAGCGCTCGCCGATCCGCGCGTGGCTCACGGAGATGCCGGACGTGGTGAGGTTCTCGCCGAACGAGCCGTTGGGCAGGGGACGGCCGAGCTCCTTCTCCCAGGAGTCGAGCTCCTCGCGCGCGAAGGCGTACACCGCCTGGTCCGAGCCGCCGTGGTGGCGCAGGTCGCACACCGAGTCCCCGGCCAGCCCGCTGCCGCCGATGCCCTTGGGGCCGGGGTCGGTGACCCGCACGGGGCCGTCGGCGGGACGCTTGTCGATCCCGGTGAGCCCGTCGGCGTACGCGGCGGCCTCGGGGCGGCCCAGATTCACGGTCAGCAGCTTCATGCCGTACACGCTAACGAGTCCCCGCCCAAAGGTGCTCATGAATATCCGCACGACTCTACAAGAAGCGCTTATGGTGGAGGGATGATCGAAGCCCGTCACCTCCGCGTCCTGCGGGCCGTGGCCACCACCGGTTCCTTCTCCGCCGCCGCGCGCGAGCTGGGCTGCACCCAGCCGGCGGTCAGTCAGCAGATGAAGGCACTGGAGTCCTCCGCGGGCACCCCACTGCTGATCCGCACCGGGCGGGAGATGCGGCTCACCGAAGCGGGGGAGGCGCTGGTGCGCCACGCCTCCGGCATCCTCGCGGGGCTGACCGCGGCCGAGGAGGAGGTCGCCGCGATCGCCGGGCTGCGCGCCGGAAGGGTCCGGCTCGTGTCGTTCCCCAGCGGCAGCTCCACGCTGGTGCCCGGAGCCCTCGCCGCACTGCGGGCCGCCCACCCCGGCACTCAGGTCTCGCTCGTCGAGGCGGAACCGCCGCGCTCGGTGGAGATGCTGCGCGACGGCGACTGCGACATCGCGCTGGCATTCCGGTACGGGGCGACCGGTGACGAGTGGGAGGACCTCGTGGTGCGCCCGCTGCTCACGGACCGGCTGATCGGGCTGCTTCCCGAGGGCCACCGGCTGGCGGGAGCGGAGACCGTGGGCATCGGCGAGCTGGCCGAGGAGTCGTGGATCGCGGGCTGCCCCCGCTGCAGACGCCAGCTGGTCGAGGTCTGCGAGACGTCCGGATTCACCCCCCGGATCGACTTCGCCACCGACGACTACCCGGCGGTGATCGGCCTGGTCGGGGCCGGCCTCGGCGTGGCGGTCCTGCCGGCGCTGGCCATCGAGTCCGTACGCCCCAAGGGGGCGCGCACCGTCACCGTGGAGCCGGCCGTGGAGCGGGAGATCGTCGCGCTGACCCTGCCGGACCTGGCCCGGGTCCCGGCCGTGGCCGCCACCCTGGACCAGCTTTCGCGGGCGGCCGCGCGCTGAGCGCGTGTGTCACCGCGTACCTGGTGCGCGCGTCCGACGGAGGGCGCGCCAGATCTAAAGAAACGTTTCTGCGTTCACTGGGCCGTGCGAGGTGTCAGGTGTCCCCGGACCCCTGGGCGGTGCCGTTCGCATGGGTGGAGATCAGACGGTTGCGGGCGCGGCCCATGAGCTCCTCGCGTTCGTCCTCGGTCAGGCCGCCCCACACACCGTAGGGCTCGCGGACCGCGAGCGCGTGCGCGGCGCACTCGGCGCGGACGGGGCAGCGCATGCAGACCTCTTTGGCCGAGGTCTCACGGGCGCTCCGAGCCGCCCCGCGCTCTCCTTCGGGGTGGAAGAACAGCGAGCTGTCGACCCCGCGGCAGGCAGCCAGCAGCTGCCAGTCCCACAGGTCTGCGTTGGGCCCGGGAAGGCGGGAGAAATCTGCCATTGCGTGTCCCCTCGAAACCTTGCTGCGTCGGAAACGGCAACCTCGACCGTCGTCGACCGCCGGGGTGATCCTTGTGGCCGGTGTTCCGACCGTACATCTACGGTCTTAGTAGATGTAAATATGACTGATTGTGAATCTAGCCATAGACGCCAGCAAAAGGGAAGAAAAACCGCTAAATGGGGCACGCCTGGGGGTGATGCACCGGTTGACGGGTGAATGATCTCGCGTCGCTCTCCTCCGTGCGCGGCCCCTCACTTAGAGTGCCGAACCGAAGGCTTCGACCCGTAACTCTTTCGAGTGACCGTCGTTGAGAAGGGCGAGGCGGTTGACGGAGAGCGAGCTCGGGCACATGTCCGAGGGGGTCAACCGCACAGGTGACGACTTGTATCAGCCTGGAGGCTCAAGGTGACGCGCATCAGCTGCGGAGGACGGTCATGACATCCGTCCTCGTCTGCGACGACTCCCCGCTTGCCCGAGAAGCGCTCCGCCGCGCGGTTGCGACCGTGCCCGGCGTCGAGCGTGTGACGACGGCGGCCAACGGCGAGGAAGTCCTCCGCCGCTGGGGAGCCGACCGTTCGGATCTGATTCTGATGGACGTACGCATGCCCGGTCTGGGAGGTGTGGAGACGGTCCGGCGACTCCTCTCGGCTGATCCCGGTGCCCGGATCATCATGCTGACCGTCGCCGAGGACCTGGACGGCGTCGCGCTCGCCGTAGCCGCGGGCGCCCGCGGCTACCTGCACAAGGACGCCTCGCGCGCCGAACTGCGGGCCACCGTGACCCAGGCGCTGGCCGATCCGACGTGGCGGCTCGCCCCGCGCCGGCTGCGGTCCGCCGAGATGGGGGCGGCGCCGACGCTCACCGCGCGGGAGATCCAGGTGCTCGAAGGCATGAGCCACGGCCGCTCCAACGCGGAGATCGGGCGTGAGCTGTTCCTCTCGGAGGACACCGTGAAGACGCACGCCAGGCGCCTGTTCAAGAAGCTCGGGGCCTCGGACCGCGCGCATGCGGTGGCGCTCGGCTTCCGCTGGGGCCTGGTCCGCTGATGCCCCGGCGTGACCGGTAGCTGTTCGATCCCGTCCGCACACCGGCGGACGGGGCGACGGTGGCGGCGGACCTGCGGCCGGGCCCTCCCCACCAGCGTTATGTGACGCTTCCCGGCCGATGCCGCATCCTTGAGGTGTGGAGTTCCTCGGGAACGATTCGGTCCAGCGGAAGGGGAGGGCGCAGGGGATGACATCCGGCGCACCCGCTCATAACGCTTCGGTGCACAACTCGGGACGCGATGCCGCGGATCAGACGGCGTCAAGGCACCATGGTCCGATGCGCGACGACGAGACGACGGTGATCGGTGCTCTGGTGCACCGTGCCGTCGACGGCGACGCGCAGGCCACCCACGATCTGCTGGCCCATGTCCACCCACTGGCCCTGCGCTACTGCAGGTCCCGGCTGAACCGGCTGCCCGGTGATGCCCGTCACTTCGTGGAGGACCTCGCGCAGGAGGTCTGTGTCGCGGTGCTGATGGCGCTGCCGCGGTACAAGGACACCGGCAGGCCCTTCGAAGCCTTCGTCTTCGCCATCGCGGGCCACAAGGTCGCCGACCTCCAGCGGGCCGCGATGCGGCACCCCGGATCGACGGCCGTGCCCTCCGACGAGATGCCGGAGCGGCCCGACGACTCCCTCGGCCCCGAGGAACGCGCGCTGCTCAGCAGTGACGCGGCCTGGGCCAAGAAGCTTCTCGCCAATCTTCCGGAGAACCAGCGCGAGCTGCTGGTCCTGCGGGTCGCGGTCGGACTGACCGCGGAGGAGACCGGGCAGATGCTCGGAATGTCCCCGGGCGCGGTCCGGGTCGCCCAGCACCGCGCGCTGAGCAGACTGCGGGCCCTCGCGGGGCAGTGAACGGCTCGGACCGGCCCCGGTCGGTTCGTGGAAAGCCACGAAAACGTCAAGTGATCTTGATCGTGGAATGAGACACCCCGCGAGCCCGTTAGCATGGACATCCGCACCGATCAAGGCCATTTGGGGAAGGTGTCATGACTGCAAACGTCGACGGAGTGCCCGAGAAATTCGCGACGCTCGGGCTGACATACGACGACGTGCTGCTGCTGCCCGGCGCGTCCGACATGGCGCCCGATCAGATCGATACCTCCTCGCACATCTCGAAGAACGTCCGGGTGAACATCCCGCTGCTCTCCGCCGCGATGGACAAGGTCACCGAGGCGCGCATGGCCATCGCCATGGCGCGGCAGGGCGGCGCGGGCGTTCTGCACCGCAACCTCTCCATCGCCGACCAGGCCAACCAGGTCGACCTGGTGAAGCGCTCCGAGTCCGGCATGGTCACCGACCCGATCACGGTGCACCCGGACGCGACGCTGCGCGAGGCGGACCAGCTCTGCGCGAAGTTCCGTATCAGCGGTGTCCCGGTCACCGACGCCGCGGGCAAGCTGCTGGGCATCGTCACCAACCGTGACATGGCCTTCGAGTCGGACCGCGGCCGTCAGGTGCGCGAGGTCATGACGCCGATGCCGCTCGTCACCGGCAAGGTCGGCATCTCCGGTGTCGACGCCATGGAGCTGCTGCGCCGCCACAAGATCGAGAAGCTTCCGCTGGTCGACGACGCCGGGGTCCTCAAGGGCCTCATCACCGTCAAGGACTTCGTCAAGGCCGAGAAGTACCCGAACGCCGCCAAGGACAAGGAAGGCCGGCTGCTCGTCGGCGCCGCGGTCGGCGTCGCGGGCGACGCCTTCGAGCGGGCGCAGGCGCTCGCCGAGGCCGGTGTCGACTTCATCGTCGTCGACACCGCGCACGGCCACTCCCGCCTCGTCGGCGACATGGTCGCCAAGATCAAGTCGAACACCTCCGGTGTCGACGTCATCGGCGGCAACATCGCCACCCGTGACGGCGCCCAGGCGCTCATCGACGCGGGCGTGGACGGCATCAAGGTGGGTGTCGGCCCCGGTTCCATCTGCACCACCCGCGTGGTCGCCGGTATCGGCGTCCCGCAGGTGACCGCGATCTACGAGGCCTCGCTCGCCGCCAAGGCAGCCGGTGTTCCGGTCATCGGCGACGGCGGCCTGCAGTACTCCGGCGACATCGCCAAGGCCCTGGTGGCCGGCGCGGACACCGTGATGCTCGGCTCGCTCCTCGCGGGCTGCGAGGAGTCCCCGGGTGAGCTGATGTTCATCAACGGCAAGCAGTTCAAGTCGTACCGCGGCATGGGTTCGCTCGCCGCGATGCAGACCCGGGGCGACCAGCGCTCGTACTCCAAGGACCGCTACTTCCAGGAGGGCGTGGCCTCCGACGAGAAGCTGGTCCCCGAGGGCATCGAGGGCCAGGTCCCGTACCGTGGCCCGCTGTCCGCGGTCGTGCACCAGCTGACCGGCGGGCTGCGCCAGTCGATGTTCTACGTCGGCGGCCGGACGGTGCCGGAGCTCCAGGCCAACGGACGCTTCGTACGGATCACCTCGGCGGGGCTCAAGGAGAGCCACCCGCACGACATCCAGATGACGGTCGAGGCGCCGAACTACAGCAGGAAGTAACGCATCACCGCAGGTGAGGGGCGGACCGGGGTTCCCGGGACCGCCCCTCATGTGTGTGTCGGGGATACTGGTCAGCGCAGACGTAGAGGAAAGGCCACACCATCGTGACTGAGATCGAGATCGGGCGCGGCAAGCGCGGCCGCAGGGCATACGCGTTCGACGACATCGCCGTCGTGCCGAGCCGACGCACCCGTGACCCGAAGGAGGTCTCGATCGCCTGGCAGATCGACGCCTACCGCTTCGAGCTGCCCTTCCTGGCCGCTCCCATGGACTCGGTGGTCTCCCCGCAGACCGCCATCCGCATCGGTGAGCTGGGCGGCCTCGGTGTCCTCAACCTCGAGGGGCTGTGGACCCGGCACGCCGACCCGCAGCCGCTCCTCGACGAGATCGCCGAGATGCCCGTCGAGACCGCCACCCCGCGGCTCCAGGAGATCTACTCCGCGCCCATCCAGGAGGAGCTGATCGGGCAGCGCATCAAGGAGGTGCGCGACTCCGGTGTCGTCACCGCCGCCGCGCTCTCGCCGCAGCGCACCGCCCAGTTCTCCAAGGCCGTCGTCGACGCGGGCGTGGACATCTTCGTCATCCGCGGTACGACGGTCTCCGCCGAGCACGTCTCCGGCGCGGCCGAGCCGCTCAACCTGAAGCAGTTCATCTACGAGCTGGACGTCCCGGTGATCGTCGGCGGCTGCGCCACGTACACGGCGGCCCTGCACCTGATGCGCACCGGCGCGGCCGGTGTGCTCGTCGGCTTCGGCGGTGGCGCCGCGCACACCACGCGCAACGTCTTCGGCATCCAGGTCCCGATGGCCACCGCCGTCGCCGACGTCGCCGGGGCCCGCCGCGACTACATGGACGAGTCCGGCGGCCGGTACGTGCACGTGATCGCGGACGGCGGTGTCGGCTGGTCCGGCGACCTGCCCAAGGCGATCGCCTGCGGTGCGGACGCCGTGATGATGGGCTCGCCGCTGGCCCGTGCGACGGACGCGCCCGGCCGCGGCCGGCACTGGGGCATGGAGGCCGTCCACGAGGACGTGCCGCGCGGCAAGCTGGTCGACCTGGGTTCCGTCGGCACGACGGAGGAGGTCCTGACCGGGCCTTCGCACAACCCCGACGGCTCGATGAACATCTTCGGCGCGCTGCGCCGGGCGATGGCGACCACGGGCTACAGCGAGCTCAAGGAGTTCCAGCGCGTCGAGGTCACCGTGGCGGACTCGCAGCACCGCCGCTGACGCACCGGGTACGCATACGGGAGGGCCCGGACCACAGGTGTGGTCCGGGCCCTCCCGTATGCGTACCCGGTGGTTACGCCGTGGCCTTCTTGGCGCCACCGAAGGCGGCGACCGGGCCCAGGGCCAGGAAGAGGTAGGTCATGAAGTCGGCCTCCTCCTTCCAGATGTCCATGACGTCACCGAAGTGGTCGAAGAAGACCTCGGTGAAGCCGACGCCGAGACCGTCGGCCAGGATCATCGACATGGCGACGAGCTGGCCCAGGAAGACGGCGCCCAGCGAGAACACGGCGCTCGCGACCGCGACGGCCGGGTTGGAGCCGCCGACCTTGCTCGCCACGAAGCCGACCAGGAAGCCGACACCGACGGCCGCGTAGCCGACCTCGCGCTCGATGGAGCCCGCGATGACGCCGTACAGGATCGCCGCGACGATCGCCGTACCGAGGGCGGTCAGGATGCCGAGGCCCAGACCGGAGCCGCCGCGGGGGGCGGGGGCGGGCGGGTACGGGGCGCCGCCGCCGAACTGGCCGGGCTGCTGGCCGGCGAACGGGTTGCCGGTGGGCGCGCCCTGCTGCTGGCCGCCGAACGGGTTGCCGGTCGGGGCTGCCGGTGCGCCCGCGTAGGGGTTGCCGTCAGCCGGGGTGCCGGGCTGCTGCTCCGCCGCGTACGGGTTGCCTGCGGCGGGCTGACCGCCGCCGTAGGGCTGCTGCGGCGGGTTCGGCGGCTGCACGGGCTGGCTCATGATGGATGTTCCCCCTGGGACCGATGCGCACGGCTGTGCGAGATGTGACGCCGCAGGCTAGCAGTCCACGCCGACAGGGCCCACCGGAATCCTTGGGGGGACTGGCTCGTGGGTCCTTGCCCTAGAGCCGGTGCGCGGCCCCCGCCGGAGTGGCTCCCCGTGTGTCCAGGAGGAGTTGGGCCTTCACGGCCAGCCCCTGGAGGTCGTAGGTGCGGTGGTGCTGGAGCAGCACCGTCAGGTCGGCTCCGGCGGCGGCCTCGTACAGCGAGTCGGCGCGCGGGACGGGCAGTTCGCGCACGCGCCAGTCCAGTACGTGGGGGTCGTGGTAGCCGATCTGGGCGCCCATGTCCATCAGCCGGGTCGCGATCTCGCGGGCGGGGGAGGCCTCCTGGTCGGCGAGGTCCGGCTTGTAGGTGACGCCGAGCAGCAGCACCCTGGCTCCGCGGACGGACTTGCCGTGCTCGTTCAGCAGGGTGGCGCAGCGCTGGATCACGTAGCCGGGCATCCGGTCGTTGATCTCCTTGGCCAGCGAGACCATGCGCAGCGGGTGGCCGGGGGTGCGGCTGCTGTACGGGAGGCAGCCGGGGTCCATGGGGGCGCCGTGGCCGCCGACCCCGGGGCCGGGGCGGAACGGCTGGAAGCCGAAGGGCTTGGTCTCCGCGCACCGGATGACGTCCCAGAGGTCGACGTCGAGGTCGTGGCAGAGCACCGCCATCTCGTTGACCAGTGCGATGTTGACGTGCCGGAAGTTGGTTTCGAGGACCTTCGTCATCTCGGCCTCCCGCGGCCCGCGGGCCCGGACGACCTTGTCGGTCAGCCGTCCGTAGAAGGCGGCTGCCGACTCGGTGCACGCGGGGGTGAGGCCGCCGATGACCTTGGGGGTGTTGGCGTAGACGTGGGTGCGGTTGCCGGGGTCGAGGCGGCCCGGGGAGTGGGCGAGGTGGAAGTCGCGTCCGGCGCGCAGGCCCGAGCCCTCCTCCAGGAGGGGCCGCACGAGGTTCTCCGTGGTGCCGGGCGGCACGGCCGATTCCACCAGCACGGTGGTGTGGGGGCGAAGCCGGCCGGCGAGTGCGCGGGCCGCGTCGGACACGGCGGAGAGGTCCAGGGTGCGGTCGGGTCCCAGGGGGGTCGGGGCGCAGATCGCTGCGGTACGGACCCGGCCCAGCTCGGCCGGGTCCGCGGTGGGACGGAATCCTCCCGAGAGCATCCGGCGGATGTCGGAGGCGCTGAGGGACCCCTCGACCGGGGTACGGCCTGCGGAGAGTTCCTCGTACGGGCGCGGGTCGGTGTCGTAGCCGACGGTGTGGATTCCGCCGGCGACGGCGGCTTGGGCGAGGGGCAGGCCGAGGTGACCGAGTCCGATGACAGCGAGGTCTGCGGGCATGTCGAGGGCCGTCCTTCCCTAAGACCAAGAAGACAGAAAGCGCAACTGCTGGGGACAGCGCAATGTCAGACTAGGAGTAAATATGACCTATATGTCGCATTCTGTGGCTCTCATCGACCGAGTGTTGTCCACAGGCGGTGGCTGAAGTCGCGGTCCGCGGACAGAATCGAGAGGTGGGCACGGGCGCCCGGCCTCTCGGCCGGTGCCGCTCCGTGCCGGACCAGCCTGATCCACCGGGAGTACCGGGAAAACCGGGAGGCAGCAGTGAGGACAGCGACACTGGGACCGGCCGAGCGCACCCAGGCGCTCGCAGCGATGGCCGAGCGGGAACTGGACGTGCTGGTCGTGGGGGCGGGGGTGGTCGGTGCAGGGACCGCGCTGGACGCGGTCACCCGAGGACTTTCCACCGGACTGGTCGAGGCGCGGGACTGGGCGTCCGGGACGTCCAGCCGGTCGAGCAAGCTGATCCACGGCGGGCTGCGCTATCTGGAGATGCTGGACTTCGTGCTCGTACGGGAGGCGCTGAAGGAGCGCGGGCTGCTGCTGGAGCGGCTGGCCCCGCACCTGGTCAAACCCGTTCCCTTCCTCTACCCCCTGCAGCACAAGGGCTGGGAGCGGTGGTACGCGGGCTCGGGCGTCGCGCTGTACGACGCGATGTCGGTGTCCTCCGGCCACGGCCGCGGCCTGCCGGTGCACCGCCATCTCTCGCGCCGCCGCGCTCTGCGGGTCGCGCCCGCGCTGAAGAAGGACGCCCTGGTGGGCGCCCTGCAGTACTACGACGCCCAGATGGACGATGCCCGCTTCGTGGAGACCCTGGTGCGTACGGCCGCTGGGTACGGCGCGCAGGT
Organism: Streptomyces clavifer; assembly: GCA_014651175.1. Taxonomy (GTDB): domain Bacteria; phylum Actinomycetota; class Actinomycetes; order Streptomycetales; family Streptomycetaceae; genus Streptomyces; species Streptomyces clavifer. Next base: position 125,825 of record BMWJ01000001.1, read on the forward strand.
GGCGAACGGGGCGCGCGTGATCGACTTCCTGCGCGAGGGCGAGCGGGTCGTCGGCGCCCGGGTGCAGGACGTCGAAGAGGGCGGGGAGTACGAGGTCAGGGCCAAACAGGTGGTCAACGCCACCGGTGTGTGGACGGACGACACACAGGCGCTCATCGGCGAGCGCGGGCAGTTCCATGTGCGGGCGTCGAAGGGCATCCACCTCGTCGTTCCCAAGGACCGCATCCACTCCTCGACCGGTCTGATCCTGCGGACCGAGAAGTCCGTGCTCTTCGTGATCCCGTGGGGCCGGCACTGGATCATCGGCACGACGGACACCGACTGGGACCTGGACAAGGCCCACCCGGCCGCCTCCAGCGCCGACATCGACTATCTGCTCGAGCATGTGAACTCGGTGCTGAACACCCCGCTGAGCAGGGACGACGTCCAAGGGGTCTATGCGGGGCTGCGGCCGTTGCTGGCCGGCGAGTCGGACGCCACGAGCAAGCTCTCGCGCGAGCACACGGTGGCCCATCCGGCGCCCGGGCTCGTGGTCGTCGCGGGCGGCAAGTACACGACGTACCGGGTGATGGCGAAGGACGCGGTGGACGAGGCCGTGCACGGCCTCGACCAGCGGGTGGCGGAGTGCGTCACGGAGGACGTCCCGCTGCTGGGCGCCGAGGGCTACCGGGCCCTGTGGAACGCGCGCGCGAGGATCGCCGCCCGGACCGGACTGCACGTGGCCCGGGTGGAGCACCTGCTCAACCGCTACGGCTCGATGACCGAGGAGCTGCTGGACCTGATCGCGGAGGACGCGTCGCTGGGGCAGCCGCTCGCGGGCGCGGAGGACTACCTGCGGGCCGAGGTCGTCTACGCCGCGTCGCACGAGGGCGCCCGTCACCTCGACGACGTACTGACGCGGCGCACCCGGATCTCCATCGAGACGTTCGACCGGGGCACCCGCTGTGCGCGCGAGTGCGCCGACCTGATGGCGACGGTGCTGGGCTGGGACACCGGCCAGGTCGAACGGGAGGTCGAGCACTACCGCAAGCGGGTGGAGGCGGAGCGGGAGTCGCAGCGGCAGCCGGACGACCTGACGGCGGACGCGGCGAGGCTGGGGGCGCCGGACATCGTGCCCCTCTGAAACCGTCGCCGACCACGCGGTCGCCGGCGGCCGGCCGGCCGCGTGGTCCGTCGGGCCCCTCGGGCCCCTCGGGCCTTCGGGAGGCCGGTCAGGCCGTCGGGGAGGGGCAGAACTCGGCCTCCAGCAGGGCCGCTTCGCTGCCCGGGTCGGGCTCCGCGTCCGCGTTGACCCGGAAGGTGAAGACGTGCCGGCCGTCCGCGGTCGCGGCGGTCCGTACGTAGCTTCCGGTGATGTGCCCGTTGTGCCCCCAGACGGTGGTACCGCAGGAGAGCGTCTGCGGATAGACGCCCATGGCGTACAGGCCCTGCGCGGCACGGGTGTCGAGCAGGGCGATCAGCTGGGCGGGAGGCAGCAGCCGGCCGCCCAGCAGGGCCGCGTAGAAGCGGTTGAGGTCGGCGAGCGTGGAGACCAGCTCCCCGGCCGCGCCCGCGACCCTCGGGTCGATGGCCGTGACGTCACGCAATGTGCCGTCGGCGGAGCGGTGGTAGCCGCGGGAGTGCGGGACGGGCAGGGTGCTGAGGGCGCCGGGGAGCGAGGTGCCGGACAGCTGGAGGGGGGTGAGGAGGCGGCTCTGTATCTCGGCGGCGTAGGGATGTCCGGTGACGCGCTGGACGACCAGGCCGAGCAGGACGTAGTTGGTGCTGGAGTACGCGAACGCGCCGGGTGCCCCCGCCGGTGAGTGGGAGAGGGCGGCGCGGATCGCCGTGCCGGGTGTCAGCGGCTGGGCGGACGGGCCTGCGGTACCCGTGACGGCGGGGTCGGAGGAGGGCAGCGCCTCGGTGTAGTCGTAGAGACCGCTGGTGTGAGTGAGGAGCGATCGCAGGGTGATGCGGGCCCCGTCGTTGCCGTGACCGTGTATCAGGCCCGGCAGATACACCTCGACGCTGTCCGACAGCCGCAGCCGGCCCTCGCCGGCGAGTTGCAGGACCACGGTCGCGACGAACGTCTTGGTGATGCTGCCCGCCCGGAAGCGGTCGCCGGACCGGATCCCGGTCCCCGCAGAGCCGTATGTGCCGTACGGTGCCGAGGTGCTGGGGCCTGCCAGAAAGGCGGCCGCCGGGGCGCCGCCCTCGACGAGGAGGCGGTGCAGGTAGGACGATGCGGGCGTGAGGTGTGGTTCGCTGGGCAGGCTCGCGGTTCCCGCGGGGAGCAGGGTCAGCACCAGCAGGGCGGTGAGCAGCGCCCTGGGTATCGGCACGGCAGGGGCTCCTTCCTCCGGCCACATCATGGCCGACCCCGGACCCGGGACCATGACCGGTCCCGGGGTGAGGGACAATGAACGCTCTGCCAGGGCGGGTTGATCGCAGAGGGGACGCATGTCGGAGGCGGAGCAGGCGCAGGGTTCCCAACGGGACAAGGACGGACGTCTCCTCGCGGGGCGGTACCGGCTCGGGGAGGTGCTCGGCCGGGGCGGCATGGGCACGGTCTGGCGCGCTGCCGACGAGACGCTGGGCCGCACGGTCGCGGTGAAGGAACTGCGGTTCCCCTCGGCCATCGACGAGGACGAGAAGCGCCGGCTGATCACGCGCACCCTGCGTGAGGCGAAGGCGATCGCGAGGATCCGCAACAACAGCGCGGTGACGGTCTACGACGTGGTCGACGAGGACGACCGGCCGTGGATCGTCATGGAGCTCATCGAGGGCAAGTCGCTCGCCGAGGCGATCCGTGAGGACGGGACGCTGACACCGAGGCGCGCGGCCGAGGTCGGTCTGGCCATCCTCGACGTGCTGCGCTCGGCGCACCGCGAGGGCATCCTGCACCGCGACGTGAAGCCGTCCAACGTGCTCATCTCCGAGGACGGCCGGGTCGTCCTGACCGACTTCGGTATCGCCCAGGTCGAGGGCGACCCCTCGGTCACCTCGACGGGCATGCTCGTCGGCGCACCTTCGTACATCTCGCCGGAGCGTGCCCGCGGGCACAAGCCGGGGCCGCCCGCCGACCTGTGGTCGCTCGGCGGACTGCTCTACGCGAGCGTCGAGGGCTGCCCGCCGTACGACAAGGGTTCGGCCATCGCCACGCTGACGGCCGTGATGACCGAGCCGGTCGATCCGCCGAAGAACGCGGGTCCGCTGGAGGAGGTCATCTACGGCCTGCTGGTCAGGGATCCCGACCAGCGTCTGGACGATGCCGGAGCGCGCGTCCTGCTCAACAAGGTGATCAACGCTCCCGAGCCTCCCGTCACGCCTCCGGCCGATTCCACCCAGGTCATGGCGCTGCCCGGGACCACCGGCCCCAAGAGCGGTCCCAAGGGCGGCAGCAGGAAGAAGGCTGCCGCCGCGGCCGCGGCCGCAGCAGCCGCGTCCACGGCCGGACCGGCGAAGGCGGCCGGGACGGGAGGTTCCGCGTCCGGCACGGGCACGGCGCCCGGCGGCACAGGATCCGGGGCCGGCGCGGCCACCGGCTCCGGTACGGGCTCCGCCACCGGCGAGAGCGCCAAGGACCGGCTGCGCGGCGCGCTGAAGTCGGTGCGGAACGCGAAGGCCCCGGCTGCCGCCACGGCCTCCGCCTCCGGGCCGGCCGTACCGAAGCGCCCGACGGGCCCGCCCGCCGCACCGCGCGCCTCGATCACGGACGTCGTGCCGCGCCGCACACTCGCGATCATCGCCGGTGTCGTCGTGCTGGCCGTCCTCGGTACGGTCCTCGCACTCACCCTCGGCGACGACGGAGAGAGCGGGAACGACGGCTCGGCCAAGGGCGACACCGCGGCGACGGCGGGAGTGACGGACGGCGGCGACGCCGACAGCGACTCCGGCAAGGGCGAGGACACCGGCACCGACCAGGGGAACGGCAAGGACAGCCAGGGCGAGGACAAGGGCAAGGCGTCCACCGAGCCCTCGCCCACCCCTGAGGCCGAGGAACCGGCGGCCCCGGACCCGGACGCCCTGCCGGCCGGGTACAGGAAGGTCACCGACAAGCGGTTCCACTTCACGATGGCGATGCCCGAGAGCTTCAAGCGCAACGGCATAGCGGGAAGCAATTCGGGCGGCATCTACAACGACGGCGGCGGCTTCCCGCGGGTCCAGATCGACTACAACTCCTCTCCCGGGGACGACGCGGCCGCCGCGTGGCGCGGGCTGATGGGCGCGGTCGCCGGAAGCAGCAGCGGCTACGAGCACATCGGCATAAAGAAGGTCGAGTTCAACGGGTACCCGACCGTCGCCGACTGGCAGTTCACGCGCAACCAGCAGGGGATACGGGTCCACGTCCTCAACCGGGGCTTCAAGGTCGACGCCACCCACGGCTACTCGATCATGATCAGCTGCAAGGCGAGCGAGTGGGACGGCGAGGAGTGCACCACGCTGCGCGAGACGGCGTTCGCCACGTTCGCGCCCAAGGACTGACGGGGCGGTAGGCCCGGCCGCGCCGAACGGAACGGCCGGGTTGCCCCGACCCGGCCGCGCCGTCGACACTTGCCACGTATCGTGAGAGGCAATGGGCCGTACGCAGCCGGGATCATGGGTCAATTGCACAGCAAGTGACCGCAATTGACGGATTCTTGCGGTCTCCGTGACCGGGGGACAGTGCGCTCTGGGGAGGCGTTGTGGACGACTATGCGGGTCGGGTCCTTGCCGACCGCTACCGCCTTCCGCTGCCCCCGTCCGATGCCTACGAACTGGTCGAGACCCGGGCGTTCGACACCTACAGCGGCCAGGAAGTCCTGATACGGCAGGTGCCGTTGCCGGAGGTCGTGGACGCGGAAGTGGTCGACGCCGACGGGCTCCCCGCGGCGGCCAGGCGTGCCACAGGGCGTACGGTGCGGCGGTCCACGGACCCCGCGGTCCGCCGGGCCATCGAGGCCGCGCAGGCGGCCGCGCAGGTGCCCGACCATCCGCGTCTGGACCAGGTCTTCGACGTGTTCGCCGAGGCCGGCTCGCTCTGGATAGTGAGTGAACTGGTCGCGGCCCGGCCGCTCGCCGCGCTCCTCGCGGAGCGCCCGCTCAACCCGTACCGGGCCGCCGAGATCGGCTCCGACGTGCTCACCGCCCTGCGGGTGCTGCACGCGCACGGCTGGACCCACCGCAACATCACCGTCCGCACGGTGCTCGTCTGCGACGACGGCCGGGTCGTCCTGACCGGTCTGGCGGCGGGTGCGGCCGAGGAGGCGCTGTGCGGATACGTCCCCGTGCCGCAGTCCGACGACGAGGACGACTACGGGCCGCCGGCGGTGGCATCGGGTCCCACCGGTCCGTACGTACCGCCCCCGCCCTCCGAGGTGGAGGCGCCCGCGACACCCTCCGCCGGAGTGCCCGCCTCGCGTCACCCCATGGAGATCGAGGCCGCGCCGCCCGCGGCCGGCGACGGCGCGGACCGGGAGGGCCAGGAGCTGGTCCCGAGGCCGGCGCATCCCGCCGTCCCGGTGGCGGAGCCCGGGGCGGGGAGCCCCGCACAGCTGCGCGCCGCCCGCGCCGGAGCCATCGCCGCCTATCGCGCGGGCGCCCGCGCCGCGGCCCGGGTCACCGAGGACCCGCAGGCCCCTGGCGCCGAGGACCCGCACGCCCGGGTCACCGAGGAGCAGCGGCGCGACGGCAACGACAGCGGTGTCGGCCCCGCCGGCCCCGCCGCCGGACTGCCGCAGCTGCCCGCCGCCTGGGGCCGCGCGGCCGACGCGCCGTACGACCCCTATGACGACGAGGACGACGACGAGGAGGACGACGGACCCGGTGCCGGGCCCGGCACCGGCCCCGGCGGGCACGACGGCCCCCGGCCCCCCGGCCGCCGCGTCCATCTCGCCGGAACCTGGGGCGACGGCGCCGGCTCCGGCCGCCCCGTGCCCGCGGGAGGCTCGGGCGGCTCCGGTGAGGACGCGCTGCGCGCCGACTCCCGCCGGCTCGGCAGCGGCCCGGTGGAACGGCAGGACCGCCTGCCCCGGCCGGTGCCCGCATCCACCCCCGCCGGCGGCTGGGACGAGGTCGTCGCCGGCGGAGCCGGTACCCCCGCCTACCGCGGCCCCGCCACCCCGCTCGCCGCCGAACGCGCCCGGCAGGCCCGTATCGCCGTCGTCGGCGCCGTCACCGAGCGGTGGGCGCCCGAGCAGGCGGGCCCCGTCCACGACAACTGGCAGCTCGCCCCGCCCATCGGCCCCTCCACCGACCTGTGGGCGCTCGGTGCGCTCCTCTACCGCGCCGTGCAGGGCCACGCCCCCTACCCGGAGGAGAACGCCGCCGAGCTCGTCCAGATGGTCTGCGGCGAGCCGCCCGCCTTCGCGGAGGAGTGCGGCCCGCTGCGCCCCGTCGTCGAGTCGCTGCTGCGCCAGGACCCGACGGAGCGACCGGACTTCGAGGAACTGCGCGGCTGGCTGCGCTCCCTCGTACGCTCGGCCCCCGAGCCCGAGGCGGGCACGGACGTCGTACCGCTGCCGCCCACCGACGCCACCCGGCTGCCCGTCGTGCGCCGCCGGGGCGAGCTGGTGCGCAGGCGCCGGGGCCGCGGCGCGACGCACGGCAGGCACCGCCAGCAGAAGCCCCAGCGGTACGAGAAGCAGCCGAGGTACGACAAGCCGCCGCGCGCGCCCCGTGAGCCCAAGGGCCCCAGGGTGCTGCGCCAGCCGCCGCCCGGCAGGCAGCCCGGCGGCCGGGCGCCGCGACGGCTCGGACGTCTCCTGCTCGTGCTGATACTCCTCGCCATGGCCGCCGCCGTGGCCTACGCGTTCATGTTCATGCCCAAGGCCGGATCCGAATCGGGCACGGACACGGGGGCCCGGGAGCAGCCCTCCGGTTCCGCCGCCCCGGCGGAGCCGGATCCCGGGCCGAGCCCGTCCGCCGAGGAGCCGGACAAGGCCGGTTCCCAGGCGCCCCAGACCAGCCGCTCCGCCGTGGCGCTCGCCTCGGGCTACGTCCTGCGCAAGGACGCCGAGGGGTTCGAGGTCGCCGTGCCGAAGGACTTCCAGCGGAGCCCCGCCACCACCGACCGTCAGATCCGCTACGGCAGCGACGGGTTCACGGTGCTGATCGTGCCCGGCCGCGACACCGTCAAGGCCAACGGCGACGACCCGCTGGACTACCAGCGGAGCCGCGAACCCGAGCTGAAGCCCTTCCGGGAGTCCAGCTGGGCCACGTCGACGGGCCTGCGCCGGGTCGACGTCGGCCGGCAGGCGATGGCGGAGGGGCAGTTCACCTGGCAGGAGAGCGGCGGGCGCGAGGTGTACGTCCGCAACCTGGCGATGATCGTGGACGGCAGGTACCACATCCTCCAGGTCATCGGCCCGGAGGACGAGCGGGACAAGGTCTCCGACATCTACGAGCAGGCCATCTCCGCCTACCGTGTGGGGTCCTGACCGCCCGACAGCACACGCGGCGCCGAGCATCACAGTGCGGTCTCGTGGGCGAGGGGCGGTTACGCGGCACCGCTTCCCGTCCGTAACCTGTCATTCGAAGGAATAGGGCGGGGGCACACGTGGAACATGCGCAGGGGACGGACGCGGGAATCGTACTGGCGAGGCGGTACCGGCTCGGTGAGGTCCTGGGCCGCGGCGGCATGGGCAAGGTGTGGCGGGCCCACGACGAGGTGCTCCACCGGACGGTGGCCGTCAAGGAGTTGACGGCCGGTTTGTACGCCGCCGAAGCGGACCGGGTCGTGCTGCACGCCCGTACGCAGAAGGAGGCGCGTGCCGCCGCCCGGATCACCCACCCCGGGGTCGTCACGGTCCACGACGTCATCGAGTACGACCAACGCCCCTGGATCGTCATGCAGTACGTCGACGGCCCCTCGCTCGCCGACGCCGCGAAGGAGACCGGTGAGTTCGAGCCGCGCGAGGCGGCCAGGATCGGGCTCCACGTGCTGAGCGCCCTGCGGGCCGCGCACGGCGCCGGGGTGCTGCACCGGGACGTCAAGCCGGGCAACGTACTGCTCGCGCGCGACGGGCAGGTGCTGCTGACCGACTTCGGGATCGCCGCGATCGAGGGCGACTCCACCATCACCAGGACGGGCGAACTCGTCGGCTCCATCGACTACCTGGCGCCCGAACGCGTGCGCGGCGGTGATCCGGGCCCCGCGTCCGACCTCTGGTCGCTGGGGGCCACGCTCTACACGGCCGTCGAGGGGCGCTCGCCCTTCCGCCGCACCTCCCCGATCTCCACCATGCAGGCCGTCGTCGCGGAGGAACCCCCGCCGCCACTGCGGGGCGGTGCGCTGGCACCCGTGATCACGGCACTGCTGCGCAAGGACCCCGCCGACCGGCCGACGGCCGAGGAGACGGAGCGCATGCTGCTGGACGCGATGGAGGGCCGCAAGCCCCGCGCGGCGCAGGCGCACGTGCCGACGCAGCGGATCTCGGAGGAGGACCTCCTGGCCTCCTCGGTGCCCGACGGGTCGACGGCCCACCTCGCGCGGCCGGTGCCCGAGCCGGCCGCGCCCCCGTACACCCCGGCGTCCGCCGCCCGGCGCGGCGGGGGACGGTGGCGCACCGTCCTGCTGGTCGTCGCCGTGGCCGCGCTGCTCGGCGGGGCGGCCGGGCTGGCCGCGATGAAGTTCGCGGGCGACGGAGGGAGCGGCGGCACGGGGGAGCGGAGCACCGCCGGCCCGTCCGCGACGGCCGGGGGCGGCGGTGAGGGGGACGCGGACCCGAAGCCCGCGGCGAAGGAGATACCCGACGGCTGGCAGCGGGTGGTGGACCCCGAGGGCTTCAGCCTCGCGGTCCCCGAGGGATGGACGCGGCAGACGGACGGCGGCCAGATCGACTACACCCCGGACGGCGGGGCGCACCGCATCCGGATCAGCCTCGACCCGGAGCCCGACTTCGACAACTCGTACACGCACATGCTGAGCATCGAGAAGGACCTCGCCGAGCGCCTTCCCGGGTACGAGCGGCTGACCCTGCGGTCGAACACCTTCCGAGACCGGCCGGGCTCCCTGTGGGAGTTCACCTGGGTGGAGTCCAAGGACCATCCGGGCGCACGTCACGGGATCGACCAGATGTACTTCGGCGAGACGGGCGGTCCGGAGTACGCGCTCTACATGACGGGGCCCGAGGAGGACGCGGTCGAGAACCGGCAGCGCTTCGAGACGATGCTGCGCAGCTGGCAGCCGCCGGAGCAGGACGGCTGACGACGCCCGGCCCCGGGTCCGTCACCGGTACGGCGGGGCGCGGAGGCGGGCCCGCGGCCCATCCGGCCCCACGCGGCGGCGAAATGACGCGTCCCCGGGGCAGGGGATGCCGAAGCCCCCACGATTCCCCGCGCAGTCGGAAGATAGCCCCTGATCAGCAGTTATTCCGCCAGTGATCACTGGCTTGGTCTCCGGGCGGGGTCGGGGACAGTTGTAGGGTCTGTGAAAAGCTGTTACCGACGGGTACCCAAAGTGTTGCGGTGGACATACTCTCGCCCTCATGACGGACTCGCAGGCCTCCACGACCACAGCCCCCGGCACGAGTGCCGGCACCAACCCGGTGGCTGCCGCCCCCATGGGGGTGCGCACCGCAGCCGATGTGGTCACTCCCGAGGTGATCGCCCAGCTGACCCGTGGTGTCGTCGGGTCCGGCCGCACGGCCAACCACATGCCCTTCACCGGGGACAAGCTGGCCGACCTGCCCGAGTCCACCCCCGAGGACGTGGCGACCGCCTTCGAGCGCGCCCGCGCCGCCCAGCCCGCCTGGGCGGCGACCTCGATCCGTGCCAGGGCGGCGGTGCTGCTGCGCTTCCACGACCTGGTCCTGCAGCGGCAGTCGGAGGTCCTCGACCTCATCCAGCTGGAGACGGGCAAGGCCCGGCTGCACGCCCACGAGGAGGTGCTGGCCGTCGCCGTCTCTGCCCGCCACTACGGGCGCAGGGCCGCCGCCTACCTGAAGCCGAAGCGGCACACCGGAGTCGTCCCGGCCCTCACGAAGGTCACCGAGCTGCGCCAGCCGCGCGGGGTGATCGGCCAGATCGCCCCCTGGAACTACCCGCTCGAACTCTCCGTCGGCGACGCGCTGCCCGCCTTCGTCGCCGGCAACGCCGTCGTGATGAAGCCCGACACGGAGACCGCGCTGACCGCCCTGTGGGCCCGTGACCTGCTGGTGGAGGCCGGACTGCCCGCCGAGGTGTTCCAGGTCGTCATCGGGGAGGGCCCCGTCGTCGGCCCCGAGGTCGTCGAACGCGCCGACTACGTCTCCTTCACCGGATCGACCGCCACCGGCCGTGACGTGGCCCGGCGTGCCGCGGCCCGGCTCGTCGGCGTCTCGCTGGAGCTCGGGGGCAAGAACCCCATGATCGTCCTCGCCGACGCCGACCTGGAGAAGGCCGCCGCGGGTGCCGTCCGGGCCTGCTTCTCGTCCGCCGGACAGCTCTGCATCTCGATCGAGCGCCTGTACGTCCACGCGTCCGTCGCGGACGCGTTCGTGGAGCTCTTCGCCGCCCGTACGAAGGCCATGCGCCTCGGCAACTCCCTGGCGTACGGCGCCGACATGGGCTCCCTCGTCGGCGAGCGCCAGCTGGAGACCGTCACCCGGCACGTCGCCGAGGCCGTGGAGAAGGGTGCCACGCTCGTCGCGGGCGGCGTCGCCCGCCCGGACGTCGGCCCGTTGTTCTACGAGCCGACCATCCTCGACAACGTCCAGGAGCCCATGGCCGTCTGCACCCAGGAGACCTTCGGGCCCGTCGTCTCGGTCTACCGCTTCACCGACGAGGACCAGGCGGTCTCCCTCGCCAACGCCACCCCGTACGGCCTGAACGCCAGTGTCTGGACCAAGGACGGACGGCGCGGCCACCGGATCGCCGCCCGGCTGCGGGCCGGCACCGTCAACATCAACGAGGGCTACGCGCCCGCCTACGGCAGCGTCCAGTCCCCGATGGGCGGCATGAAGGACTCCGGTCTGGGCCGGCGGCACGGCTCCGAGGGCATCCTCAAGTACACCGAGGCCCAGACCGTCGCCCAGCAGCGGCTGATCCCGCTCGGTCCGGCGTTCGGGATGGACGACGAGAAGTACGCAGCGGTGATGAGTCTCGGCCTCAAGGCGATGAAGGCCGTCGGGCTGCGCTGAGCCCTCCGGCCCGCCCGCCGCCCGGCACCCCCTTTCCTGCCTTTCCTTCCCTTTCCGCACCGAGGAGAGCCATGTCCCAGGACAGTGCTGCCCAGACGCAGGACCCGCCCGCCGAGGGCCCCGACGGCGACGCCGCGTACGACTACGACGTCCTCGTCGTCGGATCGGGTTTCGGCGGCGCGGTCTCGGCCCTGAGACTGAGCGAGAAGGGCTACCGGGTCGGTGTCCTGGAGGCGGGCCGCCGGTTCACGGCCGCGACCCTCCCCAAGAACTCCTGGGACATCAAGAACTACCTGTGGGCCCCGGCCCTCGGCCTGTTCGGCATCCAGCGCGTCCACCTGCTCGGGAAGGTGATGGTGCTGGCCGGTGCGGGCGTCGGCGGGGGGTCCCTCAACTACGCCAACACGCTGTACGTGCCGCCCGCGCCCTTCTTCGAGGACCGGCAGTGGGCCGGCATCACGGACTGGCGGGACGAGCTCGCGCCCTACTACGACCAGGCGAAGCGGATGCTCGGGGTCCGGCTGAACCCGACCATGACCCCGGCGGACGTCCACCTCAAGGCGACCGCCGAGGCCATGGGTGTCGGCGACACCTTCCACTTCGCCCCGGTCGGCGTCTTCTTCGGGGACGGCCGGGACGCCGACGGCACGTCCCGGGCGAAGCCCGGCGCCTCGGTCGCCGACCCGTACTTCGGCGGCGCGGGCCCCGCACGCAAAGCCTGTTCCGAGTGCGGCGAATGCATGACGGGCTGCCGCCACGGGGCGAAGAACACCCTCAACGAGAACTACCTGTACCTCGCGGAGAAGGCCGGTGCCGTCATCCACCCGATGACCTCCGTCGTCGCGGTCACGGAGGACCCGGACGGCGGCTACCGCGTGTCGACCGTCCCCACGAACCGTCGCAGGAAGGCGAAGCCGGCCGTGCTGCGGGCGCGGAAGGTGGTCGTGGCGGCGGGTACGTACGGGACCCAGACCCTGCTGCACGCCATGAAGGACGAGGGGCTGCTGCCGCGGATCTCGGCGAAGCTCGGTGAGCTGACCCGGACGAACTCCGAGGGCCTGGTGGGCGCGCAGACCAGTGACCGCCGCTACCGCAAGAAGCACGGCACCGCCAAGGCCGACTTCACCCGGGGCGTCGCCATCACCTCGTCGATCCACCCCGACGAGAACACCCACATCGAACCGGTGCGCTACGGCAGGGGATCCAACGCGATGGGCGCGCTGACCATCCTCCAGGTGCCCTACAGCAGGCACCGGGTGCTGAGCTGGTTCGGCAACGTGGCCCGGCACCCGTGGCTCACCGCGCGTTCGCTCTCCAACCGCCGGTGGTCGGAGCGGACCATCATCGGCCTCGTCATGCAGTCCGTGGACAACTCGCTGATCGCCTACCGCAAGCCGGGCGGCATCGGCAAGGGCCTGCTCACCGCGCGGCAGGGGCACGGGGCGCCCAACCCGACGCAGATCGCGGAGGCGACGCAGGGCGCGACGCTCCTCGCCCAGGAGATCAACGGCTTCGCCGGGTCGAACGTCGGGGAACTGATGGGCACCCCGCTCACCGCGCACTTCCTCGGCGGTTGCCCGATCGGGGCGAGCGCCGAGGAGGGGGTCATCGACCCGTACCACCGGGTGTACGGGCACCCGGGCATCTTCGTCGTCGACGGTTCGGCGGTCTCCGCCAACCTGGGCGTCAACCCGTCGCTGACCATCACCGCGCAGGCCGAGCGCGCGATGTCCCTCTGGCCCAACAAGGGCGAGCCCGACCCGCGTCCGGCCCAGGGCCTGGCGTACGAGCGGCTGGCCGCGGTGGCGCCGAAGGCGCCCGCTGTGCCCGAGCAGGCCTTCGGCGCTCTGAAACTGCCGTTCCTGGCGGTGCCCGCGGTGCCGCCGAGGTCACCCGCCCCAGGGGCCGATGCTCCAGGGGCCGGTGGTCCGGGGACGATCACGGCCGGGACCACCGCTTCGGAGGCCACGGCGACGAGGGCCGGTGCTCCCGGGCCCACCGCGGCCGGGACCACCACCCCGGAGTCCACCGCGACCGGGGCCTGAGCGAGGAGACACCAAGGGGCTGCACCCCCCTCCGAGTGCAGCCCCTCAGGCTTTCAGCGGTGCGGCGCCCTACGCGGCGGCGTCACCGTTGTTGCGGCGCCGCACGACGAACATCGCGCCCGCGCCGAGCACCACGGCCGCGCCGCCCGCGAGGGCGAACATCGGCGTCGTGGAGGACGAACCGGTCTCGGCGAGCGTGCCGCTCAGCTGGGTGGTGTGGGCAGGCTTCTCGGCCGGAGCCGGAATCTTGCCACCCTCCTGCGGCTTCTTGCCGTCGTCGTCACCGGCGTCGACGATCTGGAACTTGTACGCGACGTCGCTGAAGCACGGCAGGGTCTCGAAGTCCTCGCCGAAGACGAGTCCGCCGCCGAGGCTGAAGCCGGCGCCCAGGGGCGCACTCGCCTGCACCTTGATGCGCAGGGCGATGTCGACCTCGTACCCGGGCTTGATCGCGTCGGACTCGCCGACGTAACCGGACGAGGTGCCCAGCTCGTCCAGGTCCTCCCAGGTGCCCTCTTCCTCGTTGAGGGCCTGGAGCCGGACCTGCTTGGAGCTGAAGAGCTCCTCGCCGGCCTTGTCCGCCGAGGCACCCGCGAAGAAGACCACGTTCTTCACGGTCTTCTTCGAGTTGTTGTAGATGTTGAACGTGAACGTGTCCCAGCCACTGCCCCGGACGATCTTCCCGGAGAGGCCGTTGACGGACAGGTTCAGCGGGCTCGGCTCGCACTCACCGAGCTCCTCGTCCCCCTCCTCCTCTTCCTCTTCCTCCTCCTCGGACTCGGAGGCGCTCGGCGTCGGGGACACCGACGCGGTCTCCGACCCGGTGGGGGTGGGGGACGTGGTCTCGGGGGTCTCCTCGGCCGGCTCGGTGGTTTCGGGGGCCTCGGGGGAGTCCGTCGCGGACGGCGAAGCGGACCCGGTCTCCTCCGCGGGCGCCGTCTCGCCGGGCGTCTCGCCCGGGGTGGCGGTGGCGGAGGTGGTGTCGGTCGGCGTCGGGGTGCCCGACGCGAACGCGGCCGGCGCCGACAGCAGGACGACGGGGGCTATGACGGCGGTCGCGGCAGCGACTGCCATGGTGCGGCGGAGCTTCAAATGGTGCCTCAGCGGGTCCGTGGTACCGCTTGGGTCAGCGGTACGGCGAGAAGGAGTGAACGGGCCTGCCGTTGTGGGGCACGGAACGAGCCGGTGTGTTCGACATGCATGACCTGCGGACCGGAGAAACGGTTGTCCTGGATCTCACAGGAACTTTATGTGGCGCTCGCCACACTCGGGCCTGTGCTCCGCTCCGTGATCATGGCCCGTGCGACTCTTCGTACTGCTGCGCGGTCGGACTTCTCGTGCGTCACAGCAGTAACACAGCTTCTGCCGATCCCCAGAGGTGCGCGATGACACGCCTTTCCCCGAGAACCGCGCTGCGCCGCACCGGGAGCGGCCTCGCCGCCGCCGGGCTGCTCACGGCCGGTTCGCTCGCCCTGGGTGCTCCGGCGCAGGCGGCCGACCCCGTCCTCACACTCGGCGGTCCCGCCGCGACGGCCCTCCACCCCTTCCCGGAGGACGGGTCCCCGCGGAGCTCCTCGCTGACGCTCACCGTCGACGACCCGGCTCAGGACGGCTCCGGGTACGAGGGCGAGGTGACCTACACCGTCGACCTGGGCGGGATCGCGGGCATCGCCGACGTCTCCGTCGCCGAGGACACCGGAGCGGACTGCAGGATCACCGGTGCCACGGCCGTCTGCCGTGACCAGGGTGTCCACCCCGGCTCCGTCGCCGACTTCGACCTCACGGCGGCCGAGGGCGGCGCGGAAGGCGCGACCGGCACCGTCACGGTGACCGGCGCCGCGGACGGGGTCACCTTCACCCCGTTCTCCACCGAGGTGACCATCGGCGGCCCCGACCTGGTCATGAAGAGGCTCCCGTTCGAGCAGACGCTCGTGCCGGGGGACGTGCAGCCGGCCCCCATCACGTTCGCCAACGAAGGCACGACGGCCGCCGACGGTGTTCTGCTGACCCTGATGTACTCCCGCGGCCTGGAGATCCCCGAGCGCTACGCCAACTGCGAGTACAGCGACGGGGCGGGGCAGCGGCCACCAGGCGCATTCGCCTGGTCCACCGCGCTGTGCTCGGTCGAGGGCGCGTACGAGCCGGGCGCCGTGTACACGCTCGCGGTACCGCTGTCGGTCGAGGCCACCGAGCGCGCGTACCTCGACACGTTCGTCTACCGCATCGCCGAGGACAGCGCCTCCCAGCGCTCCGCGCAGCGCGCGGGAGCGCCCTTCACCCGGGGCACAGGTCCGGAGCTGGCCCTGAAGAAGGTCACCGCCTCCGCCCGCGGCGCGGACCTCGACCCCCGGGACAACCAGCAGGAGGCCGACTTCCACACGGAGAACACCGCCGACTTCGTGGCGACCGGCGGCAGGAGGACGGGCTCCGTGGGCGAGACCGTCACCGCGGAGGTGGGGTTCCGCAACGAGGGGCCGGCCTGGATCGGCCACCTCCGCTCCGGCGAGCCGGTCGCCGCGGTCGACTTCACCGTCCCCGAGGGCGCCGAGGTCACCGGGAAGCCGGCCTCCTGCAAGGGCGTGACGGCCACGGGCGCGTACCGCGAGCAGCAGCTCGGCGCACCCCGCTACGTCTGCGACACGGCCATGGCGGTGCGCGACGGAGCGGAGACCGGGCTCCCGTTCGCTCTGAGGATCACCGAGGTGGTTCCGGACGCCACCGGCGCGGTCACCGTCAGGAACACCCGCCTCGCCGCTCCCGGGCTGCCCTTCGACCCCGAACCCGCCAACAACACCGCGCAGCTGGTGCTGAACCCCGCGAAGGCGTCGGGGGACACCGGCGGTACCTCGCACGGCACCACCGGAACGAGCGGCTCCACCGGCGGTGACACCCCGGGCTCGACGTCCGGGACGTCCGGCAGCCCGGGTGCGTCGTCCACCTCCGGCTCCACCGGTTCCCACCTCTCGGCCGGTCCGGCGTCCGCGCACACGGGCGGTGGTCTCGCCTCCACCGGTTCGGTCGCGCTGACGGCATCCGTCGCGGCGGCCATGGCGCTGGTGGCGGGCGGGGTGCTGTACGTGACGACCCGGCGCCGCGTCGGGCGGGGCTGAGGCCCGCACCCGTACCCGCCCCGGACCGAGGACGGCCGGCCCCGGGCGTCCCCGGGACCGGCCGCACGAGGGTGACCGGCCTGCTGTCCCCTGCCGTCCGGTCACACACGCCGGAACGCGGTCCCACGACGTACCTGCGGTACGTCACACGTCCCGACGGAGCCCTGCGTGGTTCTCTGCCGCTGCCGCCCCTGGCTGGCACGGACACACGGATCAACGACGCCGCCCGGAGACCGGTCACGCGCCGTACGGGTGAGACCGGTGCCGAACGCGGGTGCGGCCGTACAGCCCTCCCGTACGTCACACCCGGCCGCGGCACAGCTCCAGCAGCGTCATGGCCAGTGCCGTTCCCGGCTTGCCCAGGGCGTCGCTGTAGTGGCCGAGGACGTCCATCTCGCGGGAGAGGTTCACCCGGCGGCCCCCGGACGTGATCCTCGCCTCCTGGATGACCGCGGAGACGGCCATCCGTTCCTGGACGAGACCGATGATCCGGTCGTCCAGGGCGTCGATGCGCGACCGGGCGCCGCCGATCAGGGAGGCCGCCTCGTCAGTGTGCGCGCCGGTCCGCTCGGCGGCGGTCTTCGTGGGGGTGGTCTTCGTGGTGGTGGTGCTGTTCATCCGTGACTCCTGAGGGGTGCGGCCCCCGGAGCGACGGGCCCCGAACGCCAGAACGCCCCGGGCCTGTCGGCCCGGGGCGCCTGGAACGTTGCTCGTCAGTTGCTCAAGCAGCACGACCATGGCAGCCGGCGGGCCGGGTGCCATAGGTAAAGACGAAGGTCGTGTGCTGACGCATGGGGGCAAGTATGGCCCCGCTCCGGGACCGGGTCCACGCGGGGCCCGGATGGTGAGACGGGAGCCCGGCAGGGGGTGGTCCCACGGCCGGTAGAATTGGGAGGACCGACCCCCTCTCCACCGCCGGAAGGCCGCCCCGTGCCAGCAGCGCCCCCCGCCGCCCCCGACACCACCACCGACGTGGTTCTGGTTGTCGACTTCGGCGCCCAGTACGCCCAGCTCATCGCCCGCCGGGTCCGTGAGGCCCGGGTCTACAGCGAGATCGTCCCGTCCACGATGCCGGTGGCCGAGATGCTGGCCAAGAACCCCCGGGCGATCATCCTGTCCGGCGGTCCGTCCTCGGTGTACGCGCAGGGCGCGCCCAGCCTCGACCGTTCTCTGTTCGAGGCCGGGGTCCCGGTCTTCGGCATGTGCTACGGCTTCCAGCTGATGGCCACCACGCTGGGCGGAACGGTCGACGACAACGGCGCCCGCGAGTACGGCCGCACCGCGCTCGCCGTCTCCAAGGCCGGCTCCACCCTGTTCGAGGGCACGCCCACCGAGCAGTCGGTGTGGATGTCGCACGGCGACGCCTGCTCCGCCGCCCCCGAGGGCTTCACCGTCACCGCGTCCACGGACGTCGTCCCGGTCGCCGCCTTCGAGAACGACGAGAAGAAGCTGTACGGCGTCCAGTACCACCCGGAGGTCATGCACTCGACCTACGGCCAGCAGGTACTGGAGCACTTCCTCTACCGGGGCGCGGGCATCGAGCCGACCTGGACGACCACCAACGTCGTCGAGGAGCAGATCGCCCTGATCCGCGAGCAGGTCGGCACCAAGCGCGCCATCTGCGGTCTCTCCGGCGGCGTCGACTCCGCGGTCGCCGCGGCCCTCGTGCAGAAGGCCATCGGCTCCCAGCTCACCTGCGTGTACGTCGACCACGGTCTGATGCGCAAGGGTGAGAGCGAGCAGGTCGAGAAGGACTTCGTCGCCTCCACCGGCGTCAAGCTGAAGGTCGTCGACGCCGAGAAGCGCTTCCTCGACGCGCTGGCCGGTGTCTCCGACCCGGAGCAGAAGCGGAAGATCATCGGCCGCGAGTTCATCCGCGTCTTCGAGCAGGCACAGGCGGAGATCATCGCCGAAGCCGCGGAGGGCGAGGACGTCGCCTTCCTCGTGCAGGGCACCCTCTACCCGGACGTCGTCGAGTCCGGCGGCGGCACCGGCACCGCCAATATCAAGTCCCACCACAACGTGGGCGGCCTCCCCGAGGACATCGAGTTCCAGCTCGTCGAGCCGCTGCGCCAGCTGTTCAAGGACGAGGTCCGGATGGTCGGCCAGGAGCTCGGCCTGCCGGAGGAGATCGTCCAGCGCCAGCCGTTCCCCGGCCCCGGCCTCGGAATCCGCATCGTCGGTGACGTCACCAAGGAGCGGCTCGACCTGCTGCGCGAGGCCGACGCCATCGCCCGCGAGGAGCTGACCGCGGCCGGCCTGGACCGCGACATCTGGCAGTGCCCGGTGGTCCTCCTCGCGGACGTCCGCAGCGTCGGAGTCCAGGGCGACGGCCGCACGTACGGTCACCCGATCGTGCTGCGTCCCGTCTCCTCGGAGGACGCGATGACGGCCGACTGGTCGCGCCTGCCGTACGAGACCCTGGCCAAGATCTCCACCCGCATCACCAACGAGGTCGCCGACGTCAACCGTGTCGTCCTCGACGTGACGAGCAAGCCGCCGGGCACCATCGAGTGGGAGTAGTCCCACGGCGGTCCGCTTCCGGACCGCCCGGACCCGTGCCGACGCCGCTGCCCTCCGGGGTGGCGGCGTCGCCGCGTTCCGGGGCCGCGCGGGTGGATCCGGTCCCGCCCGTCCTCCCGGCCCTGCCCGTGTCCCGGTCCGCCCGGGGTGAAAAGCGGTGGTCCGGCCCGCCGACGGCGTGGCAGGATCCGCGCCCATGTCCGCCGACGAAGCCCGCACCCTCATGTCCGCCCCGGGGAACGACCACCTCACGTGGAACACCCCGCTCTCCGAAGAGCACGCCGCCCGTCTGATCGCCGCCTGCGCACCCGCTCCGGGGGCGCGGATCGCGGATTTCGGCAGTGGATGGGGCGAGTTGCTGATGCGCCTCGTGGAGGCGGCACCCGGGAGCACCGGGGACGGCGTCGAGACCGACCCGGAGGCGGTGGCACGCGGACGGCGTCTGGCCGGGGAGCGGGGGCTCACCGGCCGGGTGCGGTTCCACGAGGTGCCCGCGGCCGAGCACCCGGGGGCCGGATACGACCTGGCCGTCTCCATCGGCTCCGCGCACGCCTGGCCCGGCGGCACCCCCGAGGCACTCGGTGCGCTGCGGGCCGCGGTGCGCCCCGGCGGGCGGATCCTCCTCGGGGACGGGTTCTGGGAGCGTGAGCCCTCGGCGGCAGCCCTGGAGGGGCTCGGCGCCGAGCCGGGCGACTTCGGCACACTCCTCGGTCTGGTCCGGCGGGCGGAGGCCGCCGGCCTGCGGGCGCTCCAGGTCACCGTCGCCGATCAGCGCGAATGGGACCTCTTCGAATCCGCCGCCAACATCGGCCGGGGCGAGCGGTGGGCACTGGCCCACCCCGGCCATCCGCTGCAGGCCGACGTGACGGCGGCCGTCGACGCCCGCCGCACCGGCTACTACGGGGGATACCGTGGAACGCTGGGTCTCGCGTACCTCGTGCTCAGCGCCTGACATTCGTACATGTGGACGACATGTACGCGCAGCCCGCCCCAGTGCGGGACGGGCCCGCTCCGTACGGCACAATTCGCAATAATCACAAGTGAGTTGGTTGTACCGGGGCGGGAAAGGGCGGAGCTCTCCGTGGCGTTGGACGAGGCGAGAACGAGCAGCACGCACGGCGGTGGCTGTACGTGCGGCGACTGCCCGCACGGAGCACGCGAAGGACATCGGCGCGCGGTGGCGGCCTTCCTCGTGAAACGGGACGAACTGGCGGCCGGCAAGGGCCTGCCCGCCGGGGTCGCCCAGTCCGCGTCGGCGTCCCGGCAGTGGGTGTCGGACGAGCTGACCGAGTCGGCCCGCGCCGTCGCCGAACGCAGCCGCGAGGCCGGCGACGTCTGGCTCCACGTGGTCTGGCGGCGCACCCTCGCCCTCGTCTGGGGCGGCGTCGCCCTGCTGATCATCGGCGAGGCCGTCACCGCCATCGGCGCCGGCTGGTCCACCGCACGCACCGCCGGCCTGATCGCCGGCCTCGTCACCGCGGGCCTGCTGACCGGTGCCGCACGCCTCCACCGGGCCCGCGGCGGTCTCCTCGCCCCCCTGATCGGCGAGGACAACCGGCTCTCCACCTCGCGCACCGTCGCCGCCTCCTGGGTGCTGCTCGCGGTCTTCGCCGTCCTCGTCCTCGCCCTCCAACTGGCCGGCGCCTCCGACCACGCCGACCGGGACGAGCTGATCGAGGGCTTGGACCTGGTCCGTTCGGCCGGCGTGCTGACCGTGCTCGCGCTGGTGTGCGCCGTCGCCGTTCTCGTACGCCGGGTGGTGACCGTGCGCGTCCTGGGACAGCGGCTGCAGAAGCTGCGCGCCGACCGGCCGCGGGCCGCCGACCTGCTCACCGACGACTCCGGGCGCGGCAGCTTCACCGATGTGCAGTACGTGCTCGTCAGCGCCGTCGCCGTGCTGTTCGCCGCCGTCCGCCTCGCCCGCCGCCCCGAGCAGCTGCCCGACCTCCCGTGGGGCCTGGCCATCCTGGTGGCCGTCTCCGCCGCGACGTACTTCTCCGGGAAGTACGCGGAGGGCGGCCGTCCGGTCATCCTGTCGGTCGTGCGGGCCCGGGAGGCCGGGGACCTGGACGCCCCGATCCGCACCGGCGACGACATCGAGATCCGCGGCGCCGGCTTCGTACCGCCCGGCGCGGGCAGCCCGGACCGGCTGGCGCGGGTGGTCGTCCGGATCGGCCGGGTGCATGTCCACGTGCCCCTGATCCCGGTCGCCGGAGGCTTCGCCAACCCGGCCGACACGGTGCTGACGGTGCCCGTACCGGTCGAGGTCGAACCGGGCATCGTGGACGTCCAGGTCATCACGGCGGCGGGTGTGGAGACCAACCCCTGCTCGATCGACGTCACGGACTGAATCCACCGGACCGCGCACCTGGTGAGCCGCGCCCGTACGGCGTACGTATGGTCTGTTCGAAGGGCCAACGGAAGGCGGGGCAGTGATGCACGGGTACGGCGGCGGTTCCTACGGACTGAACGAGCCGAGGAGTATGCGGGACCGGGCACGGCAGTACGCACTGCTGCCCCTGCGGATCTTCCTCGGCGTCACCTTCGTCTACGCGGGGCTCGACAAGCTGACCGACAGCGCGTTCATGTCGGCGGGCGGAGCCGGGTCCATCGGCGAGATGATGAACGCCGTACGGGACACCTCGGCGATCCCAGGCCTCGTCGATCTCGCGCTGAAGAGCCCCGAGGGCTTCGGATACGCCATCGCGTTCGGCGAGGTCGCCGTCGGTCTGGGCACCCTCCTCGGGTTGTGGGCACGGCTCGCGGCCCTCGGCGGTGCGCTGATCTCGCTGAGCCTGTGGCTGACCGTGAGCTGGCAGACCGAGCCGTACTACTACGGCAACGACCTGATCTACCTCATGGCCTGGCTGCCGCTGCTGCTCGCGGGCGCCGCCGAATTCTCCGCCGACGCCCTCCTCACGTCCCGGCGGCGGCGCAGCCGGTAGCTCAGCCACGTCACCGTGGCCGAGAGCCCGAGCCCTCCGAGGAACACCGGGGCGGCGAACGTCCACGGAACGTCCCAGGCGCCCGCGGCGTCCGCCGTGTAACCGCCGGCCAGGGCGAGCATCGTCAGGCCCGCCACCGCGCGGCCGGGCCGGATCTCATGACGCAGCACGGGTGACCTCCACCTGTCCGATACCGACTTCCATGCGCAGCTCGACCGTGCCGGCCGTTGTGCTGCCCTTCTCGGGTCCGATCGTCCTCCGCGTCCGCCGGTCGGGGGCGACGTCCACGTCCTCGCGGGTCTCGGAGGGCAGCTGGACGTCGCCCAGCCCCACCTGGGCGTACAGCTTCACGGTCACCCCGCGCGGTACGACGACGCGGGCGCGCCCCACCCCGACCCCCAGGCCGGTGCGCAGCGTGTCGCCCTCCGGGACGATCACCCCGGAGAGATCGAGCTCCGCGGCCCCGGTGCCCAGCTCGTACCGCGGCTGTACCGCCGCCACCGAGGCCGGACGCCAGTCCTCGCGCACCCAGTCGGTGCCGATGTCCTTCGGTACGGCCGAGGCACCCGCCAGCAGTCCCGCCGTGATCACCGCCAGCAGGATCGTGCCGAAACCCGTCCGGCCGAGGACGGAGGCGATCAGCAGGCCGAGGCCGAACACGGCGAGCGCCGCGGCGAGCCCGAGCTGCAGGCTCGTCCCCAGCGGCTGCCGGTCCCAGCTCGGCCCCGTACCCAGGCCGCCCGCGACCAGCGCGAGCAGGAAGACGACACCGCCGATCGAGCGTGGCCCCCGGGTCCCCGGCGCACGGTGGGGCGCGCGGTACGGGGAGTCCGGGGTCGCCCCGCGGCTGCCCTTCGCCGCCGCGTCGGGCGCCGCGTCCGCGGGTCCCCACAGATAGCCGGGCCCCACCGGGCCCGTCGTGCCGTCCTTGACGATCGGATCCCGCCACCAGGACGGGCTGCCCGGCGTCGGCGGCGCCTTCACCTCGGGCGGCGCTCCGTGGCCCGCCGCGTGCGCGGCACTTCCCGGTGCCTGCGCCGCCGCGCCCGGTGGGTCCTCGGGGGCCGTCCTGCGGTGCTGCGTCCACACGGAGAAGCCGATGACGGCCAGCGACAGCATCGCGGCGAAGGCCAGCATCCCGCCGTTGTGCAGCATCGACAGGAGCAGCCCGCAGCCCACCAGCGCCAGCAGCAGCGCCACCAGGGAAGCACCCTCGACCCGGCCCGACAGCAGCCGTCGTGCCTCGTTCTCCTCCTCGCCCTCCAGAGGGAGGAGGAGCCAGGCGAAACCGTAGAAGATCAGGCCGATGCCACCGGTCACCGACAGGACACCCAGCACGATCCGGAAGATCACCGGGTCCACGTCGCAGTACCGGCCGAGTCCGCCGCACACCCCGGCCACCACCTTCTGCCGCGGGCTGCGCTCCAGCTGCGGTTTCGGCCCGGGGGGCGGCGCGACGCCGGACGCGGTGTCCTGGGGAACGGTCATGGCTCCATGGTGACGGCCCGTACGGCCCCGCGGGACCCGCGACGACCCTGGCCGATCCCTGATATTGCCCCCGGCACCCCGTGAGGGGCCGCCCGCGGGCCCGGATCCGCCGCCCGTCCACGCCCGCGCACGGAACAGCGGCTTCTCAGGGTCGGTTCCGGGGCCGACCCTGATGCCACGACCGGTCGGGACATGTGACGATCGGTGCATGCCAGCCGCCACGACCCGAGCCCCGGGCCCCCACGCACCGGACCTGGAGGAGCCGACGCTGCGCAAGCTGTACCGCAGCGCCGACGGACGGCTGCTCGGCGGCGTCGCCCGCGGGCTCGCCGGTCACCTGGGACTGCCCGTCGCCTGGGTGCGCTTCGTCTTCCTCGGGCTGTTCTTCGCGGACGGTCTCGGAGCCCTCCTCTACGCCGTGTTCTGGATCGTCGTCCCGCTCGGAGTGGGCGGGGTGGAGACCACGCGGTCCGTCTTCGAGACGTCCGTCTTCGAGACCGCTCCGGACGGCCGGCGCAGGCTCCGCAAGCCCGACAAGGGCCAGGTGTTCGCCCTGGTCGCGCTGCTCGTCGGCGCTGTGGTCTTCGTCGGGAACGTCGACATGGGCAGCGAGGCCGACCGCTACATCTGGCCGACCCTGCTGATCGGAGCGGGCTCCGTCCTGGTCTGGCGCCAGGCGGACAACGCGCGCCGGGCCCGCTGGATCGAGGTGGGCCGCCGCCGACGGGTGCTCCAGCTGGCCCGCGGCCTGGCCGGCGTCGCCCTCGTCGGACTCGGCCTGGCCGTCTTCATGGTGGTCCGCGGCTCGGCGGCCCAGCTCGGCAACGTACTGACCGCCGCCATCGCCGTGCTCACCGGCATCGCGCTGCTGGCGGGCCCCTACCTGGTGCGGATGACGCAGGACCTCTCCGAGGAGCGGCTGATGCGCATCCGGGCCCAGGAGCGTGCCGAGGTCGCGGCCCACGTCCACGACTCCGTCCTGCACACCCTCACCCTGATCCAGCGCAGCGCCGACGACGGCGGCGAGGTCCGCAGGCTCGCCCGTGCCCAGGAGCGCGAGCTGCGCAACTGGCTGTACAACCCGGAGGGCACCGGCAAGGACGAGGACGACGAGCCCACGAGCCTCGCCGAGGCGGTCAAGCGGGCCGCCGCCGAGGTCGAGGACAAGCACGGCGTACCGCTGGAGGTCGTCGTCGTCGGCGACTGCCCCCTCGACGAGAAGCTGGCCGCCCAGATGCAGGCCGCCCGCGAAGCGATGGTCAACGCCGCCAAGTACGGTGGCGAGGGCGGCGCCGTCCAGGTCTTCGCGGAGGTCGAGGGCCGCACGGTCTTCGTCTCCGTACGGGACCGGGGGCCGGGTTTCGACCTGGACGCCGTACCGGACGACAGGATGGGCGTACGAGAATCAATCATCGGCCGGATGCAGCGCAACGGCGGTACGGCGCGACTGCGTTCGGTGCCCGGCGGGGGCACGGAAGTCGAGCTGGAGATGGAGAGGGCGAGCCAATGACCGAGAACACCGAAGCCACCGGGGGCCCGGAGCGACGGGTACGGGTCGTGCTCGTCGACGACCACCGGATGTTCCGCACCGGCGTCCAGGCCGAGATCGGCCGCACCGAGGAGACCGGGGTCGAGGTCGTCGGCGAGGCCGCCGACGTCGACCAGGCGGTCACCGTGATCACGGCGACCCGCCCCGAGGTGGTCCTCCTCGACGTCCACCTCCCCGGCGGCGGCGGCGTCGAGGTGCTGCGGCGCTGCGCCCCGATGATGGGTCAGGTGGAGAACCCGGTGCGCTTCCTGGCGCTGTCCGTCTCGGACGCCGCGGAGGACGTCATCGGAGTCATCCGGGGCGGCGCCCGCGGGTACGTCACCAAGACCATCACCGGTACCGACCTGATCGACTCCGTCTTCCGGGTCCAGGACGGCGACGCGGTGTTCTCGCCGCGACTGGCGGGCTTCGTCCTCGACGCCTTCGCCTCGACGGACGCGCCGCCGGCCGACGAGGACCTGGACCGGCTGACGCAGCGCGAGCGCGAGGTGCTGCGGCTCATCGCCCGGGGTTACGCCTACAAGGAGATCGCCAAGC
Organism: Streptomyces clavifer; assembly: GCA_014651175.1. Classification (GTDB taxonomy): domain Bacteria; phylum Actinomycetota; class Actinomycetes; order Streptomycetales; family Streptomycetaceae; genus Streptomyces; species Streptomyces clavifer. Next base: position 151,100 of record BMWJ01000001.1, read on the forward strand.
AGCTGTTCATCTCGGTGAAGACCGTCGAGTCGCACGTCTCGGCGGTGCTGCGCAAGCTCCAGCTCTCCAACCGGCACGAGCTGACCCGGTGGGCGACGGCGCGACGGCTGGTCTGAGCCCGCCGGGCCGCGGAGGCGGGGCCGGCGTCGGCAGGGGCCGCGTCGGCGCACGGCCGGGTCCACCCCGTCTCCGGGCCCGCCACCGGCCTCGGGGCCGGCCCGGGGCGGTCGGGTCCGGCCCGGCTGCGGGTGTTTCAGGGGGATTCCTGGGGGGCGTCCCGGTCCGCGTCCTGGACGAGTGAGATGTTGATCTTCTCGCCGATCCTGCGGTACCCGACGCCCGCGTAGATCCGCTCGACCTCCGGGCTGCCCGGCTCCAGCCAGACGGTGTGGCAGCCGCGTCCGAACGCCGTGGTGGTCAGCCAGGCGGACAGCGCGGCACCGACACCACGGCGGCGGAAGGATTCTGCGACCGCGAGGCCGGCCAGTTCGCTGATGCCGTCGACCGGCACCGAGCAGGCGCCCGCTCCGGCGGGTTCGGAGCCGAACACGGCGAGCGCCGCGACGCCTCCGCCTGCCACGGCCCCGCGCAGCCAGGCGATCTCGCCGTCGTCGGGGCCCCCTTCACCGCCGAACCCCGTGTGCTGGACGGCCGCGGCGGCGGTGAACTCCGCGTCGGTCACGGGCTCGGCGATCCGGAGCCCGTCCACCGGCTTCGGTGGGAGGAGCCCGTCCGTGGTGCAGGCGAGCACCGGGGCATGGCTCTCCACGGTGAAGCCGGCGGCCAGCAGGGCCGGTCCGACGGCGGGCGCCCAGGACGGCAGGTACTCCAGGCGGGGCAGCCGGCCCCGCTCGCGGAACGCCGCGACGAGGTCGGCGACCTCCTGCGCGCTCGGTTCCGCCCCCCGGTCCGGGATGGCGTAGTTGGCGAACTTCAGCTCCCAGTCCGGGTTGTGGCGCACCGTGAAGGGGCCGATCCGGTAGTGGTCGGGGGAGCGGAGGGTGAGCGCACGCGCGTAGTTCTGGACATCGGCGTCCAAGGGCACGGGGAGCCTTCTCTCTCGCGGGATCCGGTCGGCGCCGGCCGGTCGGCGCGGAGCCTATGCCACCCGGGCCGCACCCGCGAAAGGCATTTCGCTGATCGGCGCCACGCGCACCGGTGCGCCCGGACGCGGGGCGTGGATCATCTGGCCGCCTCCGATGTAGAGCCCGACGTGGGTGATCCCGGAGTAGAAGAACACCAGGTCCCCCGGAGCCAGTTCGGAGCGCGACACCCGATGGCCCGTGTTGATCTGGGTGTACGTGGTGCGGGGCAGCGAGACGCCCGCGGCCTTCCAGGCGGCCTGGGTGAGGCCGGAGCAGTCGAAGGACGCGGGGCCGGTGGCGCCCCAGACGTACGGCTTGCCGAGTGCCCCGTACGCGAAGGCGACGGCCTGTGCCGCACGGGGGTTGGGGGCGGCGACGGAACCGCGTGGGGTGTGGCGGTCGGCCCGCACGGCCGGGCCGCCGTGCCCGGCGTCCGCGGAGCGCTCGTAGTCGGCGCGCTGGGCGGCGGTCAGGGTGGCCAGGAGCCTCTGGGCGTCGGCGAGCCTGGTGCGGACCGCTACCTTGTGCTTCTTGAGATCGGCCTGGCGGGACGCCAGGACCGCGAGCTCGTCCTCGGCCCGGGCGCGCAGCTGGGCCACCTCGCCGATCTGCCGGCGTACGCCCTGGAGGGCACCGGCCTGGCGGTCGCCGGCCCGGTCCAGGTACGAGGCCCGCTCCAGGTACTCGTCGGGGTCGGAGGAGAGGGCCAGCCGGACGGCGGGGTCGATGCCGCCGCTGCGGTACTCCGCCGCGGCGAACGAACCGAGCGCGTTGCGTGCGGCGTTGAGGCGGTCGGTCCTGCGTGCGGCCTCGTCGCGCAGCGCGTCGAGGGACCTGGCCGAGGCGGCGGCCTTCTCCTTCGCGCCGTTGTACTTCTCGGTGGCGACCTCGGCGTCGTGGTACAGCCGGTCCACCTTCGCCCTGACCTGGGCCGGGGAGAGCTGGGGATCGGCCTGGGCGGCGCCCTCCAGGGCGGTCGCCGCCGCTCCTGCGAACGCCAGAGTGGCTGCGGTGCGGGCAGCAGGGCCGGTGAAGAAGCGCTGCTTGGGCTTGCGGTGAGCGGCTTTGCGATGGGCGGCCACGAGGGCGTGGGTCCTTCCGTTCGACTGCCCGTCGGGGAAGTGCCGGCGGGCCCGCCAGGAGATCCGTCGGCGGGCCACCAAAGGGGGAGTGGGTCCACCGCCGGATCTCCTGGCGGGGCGACCGGGGTGCCGCCCTGTACGGGGGCGGCGGTGAAGAACCGGTCACCTGGGATGGACGCTAAGCCCGAGGCATGGGGAAGAGGCGTAATGACGACTATTGACTCAATCTGACGTTTCGATCTCTTCGAATGACCGGAAAAATCAACCGGAGTCCGGCAATTCGTGCCAGGTGCGAGCGAACTCGTAAGGAAGTCCTACCTGGCCGAAGAGTGGTGATATGCCCGCGGCTAGGCTGCGGCCATGGACGTACTCATCAATGTCTTCGTGGCCCTGCACATCATCGGTATCGCCTCCCTGCTGGGCGGCTTCCTGACCCAGATGAAGGCCATGGGGGCGGGCACGGCCCGCTTCGTGCCCGCCATGCTGCACGGGGCGCTGACCATGCTGGTCACGGGGATCGCCCTCGTCGGGCTCAACCAGGCCGACGACCAGACGGTGAACAACGTCAAGATCGGCATCAAGCTGGTGATCCTGATCGTGATCCTGGCGCTCGTCTACGTGAGGCGGGACGAGGAGCGGGTGGGGAAGGGCGAGTTCGCCGCCGTCGGCGGGCTGACGGTCGCCAACATCTTCATCGCCACGCTCTGGACCTGAGCGGGCCCGTCCGACGCGGTCCGCTTCCCTGAGCGGACCGGCCCCCGGTCCAGGGGCCGGTCCGTGCCTCGCGGGCGGGGCCGCCCGGTGTGCGCGGCGAGCGGGGCGGGCGTACGAGCCGTTCGGGCCCGTACGCGCGCCCCCGTAACGCCCGCCCTGCGTGCGCCCCCCGTATGCCCGCCGTGCGCCCGTCCGCCGTTACGCCGGGCGCACGCTGCCGTAGATCGGCATGGAGTAGATCGACTCCTCGCGGACGTTCGCGCCCGGCTTCGGTGCGTGGATCATCATGCCGTCGCCCTTGTAGATGCCGACGTGGCTGATGTCGTCGTAGAAGAAGACCAGGTCGCCCGGCTGCAGGTCCGCCGTGGCCACCCGGGTGCCGACCTTCACCTGGTCCCAGGTCGTGCGGGGCAGGTCGACGCCCGCCGCCTTCCAGGCGGCCTGGGTCAGGCCGGAGCAGTCGTACGAGGACGGGCCCGTCGCCCCCCAGACGTACGGCTTGCCGATCTGGGCCCGGGCGAAGGACAGGACCTTGTCGGCCTTGGACGCGTAGCCGCTGTCGGATCCGGTGCCGCTGCCCGTCCCCGTGCCGGAGTCCGCCTCCCCCGCGGAGGCTTCCTCCTCCGCCGCCCGGTCGGCCTCCGCCTTCGCCTTCGCGGCGGCGGCCTGCTGGCGGGCGAGCTCCTCCGCCTTGCGCTCGGCCTCCGCCTCCTTCTTGCGCTCCAGCTCCGCGAGGCGTGCCTTCTCCTCGGCGGTCAGCTTCGACAGCAGCGTGCGCGCCTCGGCCAGCTTGTTCTGCACCTGCTGCTTGCTGCTGCGCAGCGTGGCCTGCGACTCGGTCAGCGTCTCCAGGCTCTTCGTCGCCTCGACCCGCTTGGCCGCCGCCTCGTTCTGCTGCGTGCGGAAGTCGCCGACCGCCTTCTGCTGCTGGGCGGTCATCCGCGCCATCAGCTGGTCCTGGTCGAAGTACGCCTGCGGGTCGTCCGCGAGGAAGAACGTCGCCGTCGGGGCGATCGCACCGCCGCGGTACTGGGCGGCCGCGTAGTGGCCCAGCTCCCGGCGCGTCTCGTTGAGCTTGTCGGCCCGCTTCGCCGCGGCCTCCAGGAGGCTGTCGACCCTGGAGCGCTGCTGCGCGGACGCGGTCTTCGCCTTGTTGTACTGCTGCGTCGCGGAGCCCGCCTGGCGATACAGGTCGTCGACCTTCTTCTGTACTTCCTCGACGCTGGGTTTCGGCTCCGTCGGAGCGGCCGTCGCGCTCTGCGTCGAGAGCAGGGTGACGGAGGCCAGCGCCGCCGTCGTGAAGCCGACGGCGGGGGTGGTGCTGCGCACCCGCGTGCGCGGCTTGCGATGCGATGCCAAGACCGGCATCTCCTTCCGTGGACCGCCTACCGGGTTAGCTGTCGGGTTCGGGCGGAACGGAAGGCTGCCCTACGGTCCTGGGGACGGACCGATTCACCCCGGTGCTGCGTGTGGGTCCCCGGTTCCGGCCCCCGCGAGGGCGGCACGGATTCGGCGGGGGCGCCCGTGTGGCGTAGGTCGCCTCAAAGGGGTACGGGTCGCCCGTCGGAGCACGCTAACCAACCCGTGGTGTCCCTGTGAAGGTTGATGTTCGATATGCCCGATACATTTCTGTGACCTTCGCACACCGGCTGTCCGCGGGGCGGTCCCGGGCCCGGAATTCCTACGCACCGTGGGCGGACGGTCTCCGTACGCGTACGGATCCGGCTCTCGTGCCGAATGCGGCCCCGGGGTGTCGGTGCGGCGGCCTAGACTCGTCAAGCGATGAGCAGCCTCTTTGACGACAGTTTCCTGACCGGCCTCCAGCAGGCGGACGAAGGCCCCCCGCCGCCCCCCGAGGGCCAGGCGCCCGAAGCGGTGCCGGAGGGCCTCTTCGAGGACGTCTTCGACACGCCTCCGCCGCCGCGCGACGCGTACTACCGCGACGGCGCCCCGCGCCCCGTCGTCGACTCCACCGCGCTGCTCGACGGGCTGAACACCGAGCAGCGTGCCGCCGTCGTGCACGCCGGATCCCCGCTGCTCATCGTGGCCGGGGCGGGCTCGGGCAAGACCCGGGTGCTGACCCACCGGATCGCCCACCTGCTGGCCGAGCGCGGGGTGCACCCGGGGCAGATCCTGGCGATCACCTTCACCAACAAGGCCGCCGGCGAGATGAAGGAGCGCGTCGAGCAGCTCGTCGGGCCGCGCGCCAACGCCATGTGGGTCATGACGTTCCACAGCGCCTGTGTGCGGATCCTGCGCCGCGAGTCGAAGCTCCTCGGCTTCACCTCGTCGTTCTCGATCTACGACGCCGCCGATTCCAAGCGCCTGATGGCGCTGGTCTGCCGCGATCTGGACCTCGACCCCAAGCGCTACCCGCCGAAGTCGTTCACGGCGAAGGTCTCGAACCTGAAGAACGAGCTGATCGACGAGGAGACCTTCGCCGGTCAGGCCGCCGACGGCTTCGAGAAGACGCTGGCCCAGGCCTACGCGCTCTACCAGGCGCGGCTGCGCGAGGCCAACGCCCTGGACTTCGACGACATCATCATGACGACGGTCCACCTGCTCCAGGCGTTCCCCGACGTCGCCGAGCACTACCGCCGCCGCTTCCGGCACGTCATGGTCGACGAGTACCAGGACACCAACCACGCGCAGTACACCCTGGTGCGTGAGCTGGTGGGCCCGGCCGGCGAGGCCGACGCCCCGGGCGAGCTGTGCGTCGTGGGCGACGCGGACCAGTCGATCTACGCCTTCCGCGGCGCGACCATCCGCAACATCCTCCAGTTCGAGGAGGACTACCCGGACGCGAAGACGATCATGCTGGAGCAGAACTACCGCTCCACGCAGACCATCCTGTCCGCGGCCAACGCCGTCATCGAGCGCAACGAGAGCCGCCGCCCTAAGAACCTCTGGACGAACGCGGGCGCCGGCACCCGGATCACCGGCTACGTCGCCGACACCGAGCACGACGAGGCGCAGTTCGTCGCCGACGAGATCGACCGGCTGACGGACACCGGGGACGTGAAGGCGGGCGACGTCGCCGTCTTCTACCGCACGAACGCCCAGTCCCGTGTCTTCGAAGAGATCTTCATCCGTGTCGGGCTGCCCTACAAGGTCGTCGGGGGAGTGCGCTTCTACGAGCGCAAGGAGGTCAGGGACGTCCTGGCCTACCTCCGGGTCCTCTCCAACCCCGAGGACACCGTCCCGCTGCGCCGCATCCTCAACGTGCCCAAGCGGGGCATCGGCGACCGCGCCGAGGCGATGATCGACGCGCTGTCGCTGCGCGAGAAGATCTCCTTCCCGCAGGCGCTGCGCCGCGTCGATGAGGCGTACGGCATGGCGGCCCGGTCGGCCAACGCCGTGAAGCGGTTCAACACGCTCATGGAGGAGCTCCGCACGATCGTGGAGTCGGGGGCGGGGCCGGCGGTCGTGGTGGAGGCCGTCATGGAGCGGACCGGCTACCTCGCCGAACTCCAGGCGTCCACCGACCCGCAGGACGAGACCCGCATCGAGAACCTCCAGGAGCTCGCCTCCGTCGCCCTCGAGTTCGAGCAGGAGCGGGCGGAGGACGAGGGCGCGGGCACGCTCGCCGAGTTCCTGGAGAAGGTCGCGCTCGTCGCCGACGCCGACCAGATCCCCGACGAGGACGAGGACGGCTCCGGTGTCGTCACGCTGATGACGCTGCACACCGCCAAGGGCCTCGAATTCCCCGTGGTGTTCCTGACCGGCATGGAGGACGGTGTCTTCCCGCACATGCGCGCGCTGGGTCAGGTGAAGGAGCTGGAGGAGGAGCGCCGGCTCGCTTATGTCGGCATCACGAGGGCCCGTGAGCGGCTGTACCTGACCCGGGCCTCCATGCGCAGCGCCTGGGGACAGCCTTCGTACAACCCGCCGTCGCGGTTCCTGGAGGAGATCCCGGACCAGCACCTGGAGTGGAAGCGCAAGGGCCCGATGGCGGCTCCGGCGGGACCGACGTCGGGGATCACCTCGTCGCTGTCCTCGTCGCGCTCCAAGGCGGGGCCCTCGGGCTTCGCGACCCGGCGCTCCGCGGACAAGCCGGTGGTCACGCTGGTGGCGGGGGACCGCGTCACGCACGACCAGTTCGGTCTGGGCACGGTGACGGCCGTCGAGGGGTTCGGGGACCAGGCGAAGGCCACGGTCGACTTCGGCGACGAGCGCCCGAAGAAGCTGCTGCTGCGGTACGCACCGGTCGAGAAGCTCTAGGAGCCGGACCGGCGGAGGCGGCGGAGGGGCCCGGGTCCACGCCCGGGCCCCGGGGTCTCAGGTGGGACTGAGGCCGTGACTGCGGAGCCACGCCAGCGGGTCGATCGCCGCACCGCCGCCGGGCCGCACCTCGAAGTGCAGGTGCGGGCCGGTGGAGTTGCCCGAGTCCCCCGAGTACGCGATGACGTCACCGGCCTTGACCGGGCCGGAACGGATCTTCGCGGCGCTGAGGTGGCAGTACCAGGTCTCGGTGCCGTCGGCCGCGGTGACGATCACCATGTTCCCGTAGGCGCTGTTCAACTGGGTGCGGACGGTGCCGTCGGTCGCCGCCATCACGGGGGTGCCGAGCCCCACGGGGAAGTCGATGCCCGTGTGCGCGGACATCCAGTTCACTCCCGCCTGGCCGTAGTAGGCGCTGAGACCGTGCTGATTGACCGGCAGGGCGAACTTGGGGCGCGCCGCCTCGCGGCGTGCGGCCTCGTCCTCGCGCTTCTTCTTGTCCGCTGCCTGGCGCACCTTCAGGTCGATGCGCTCCTGGGTGCGGCTGGCGCGGTCGGCGAAGTTCTCGGCGTCGGCGCTGAGATTGGCGAGCTGGGTGTCCAGCTTGTTGTTGGCGACGGCCGGCTCGATCGTCTCGGCGGCCGCCACGGACGTGGAGTCGTCCTTCTGCTCCTCGGCACCGCCGACGCCGCTCACGGAGGCTGCGGCGATTCCCGCGACGCTCATGACGCAGGCGGAGGGAACGGCGACGGTGAGGAGCGCGGAGCGCTTCGCCGGGGTGCGGCGCCGGCCGCGGCTGCCGCCGCGGGGGGCGGAACGGCCCACGGGGTGCGCCGCCGGGGCGGGGCGGGGCGCGGTCACGTCGATGACGTCAGCGGTCTCGGTGACCGCGTCGTGGTGACCGGCCGGGGTGTACGCCTCGGCCGGGCTGTACGCGTCGGCGGGGTCGTGCTGGTCAGCCGGGCTGTAGGCGTCGGCCGGGTCGTAGGTGTCGGCCGGGTCGTACCGGTCGGCGGGGTCGTACGCAACGGAATCCGTGTGTGCCTCGGACTCCGCTTCCGGGGCCGTGGTCCCGGGGGTTGCGTCCGTGTGGTCCTGGCCGAACTCGGCGGTCCCGTACGGCTCGTAGGGAGCGGCCTGGTGTTCGTATGCGGGATACGACGTCTGTTCGGGTGCGTACGCAGCGGTCTCGGGCGTGCCGCCGGTGTTCCATGCGGTGGCGTCGTAGGTGCCCGTGTCGGCCGTTCCGTACCCGGAGGTCTCGAAGACCGGTGCCGTGTAGGTGCCCGTGGCGTAGGCCGTGCTGCTGAACGTCGAGGTGGGGAAGGCCCCGGTGTCGCCCGCCGCCCACTGGTCCGCCTGGCCCGTGTGGTCCCAGCCGGTGGTGTCCCACTGGCCCGTGGCGTCCGCCCCGGGGTGCGCCGCCTGCGCAGGGATCCCGGCCTCGGGCATCCAGGTGGCAGTGGTGTCGTACGTCTGCTGCGGGGCCTGCGCCGCGTAGGCGTCGTACGAGGCCTGCTGGTGCGCTCCGGTGTCCCACTGGCCGCCGTGCTGCGCGGTGTCGTACTGGCCCGTCGTCTGAGGGGCGCCGGTTGCGTGAGCGGTGTCGTAGCCGCCGTGGGTGTTGTCGTACGCGGTGGTGTAACCGCTGCCGTACGCCGTTTCGTGACTGCCGTCCTGATGGTCCGACAGGGACCCGAAGAGCGGATCGGTGTCGAAGCCTCCGGTGGACCGGCTGTCGTATCCGGCGTATCCGGCGTGGGGGTGCTGGTCGTTCACCAACTTCTCTCTCGCCTCGGCAGCAGGACCTGTTCTGGGTCCGGTGGGGGAATCCCAGGGGTGAGCAGTGGCCGCGACTGTACCCGGCGGTATGCGACGACGACAATCTTCAGCAGGTTTTACGGCCGCAGGAAACGGGCAATCGAACGCCTTTCGGCGAACTCCGGAAACATGCTTGGCCCTATGTTCGAAATTAGTTCTATTTCGTCGGTCCCCCTCAGGCCGCGGAAGCCGCTCCTGGGGTGCTGAGAGATGCCGAATCGTCCGATTCGAGTGCCTGGCGGATCGCGGATGCGACCGCGGGGTGCACGGTCAGCGCCAGATGGCCGATGCCGGTGACCCGCACATTCACCGTGTCGAGGTCGGGGTGGTCGATGCAGGCGGTCTCGACCGGAACCATCACCCGGTCCAGCTCGCTCCAGAAGCTGACGAACCGGGTCCGGCAGCCGGGGGCCGGACGGCGCAGTTCCTCGATCAGGTCCGAGCCGCTGCGCATCTGGCGGACGATGGGGTGCGCGCCCGCCACCGGGGCGACGGCGGTGCCGCTGTGCGGGGTGCCCAGGGTGACGAGCGTGCGCACCCGCCGGTCGCCGCCGAGCCGCTGTACGTAGTACCGCGCGATCAGACCGCCGAGGCTGTGCCCCACGATGTCGATCTCGCGGTGCCCCGTACGGGCGCAGATCTCCTCGACGTGCCGGCCCAGCAGCTCGGCCGCCGTGCGGATGTCGCAGGTCAGCGGGGAGTAGTTGAGGGACTCCAGATGGTGCCAGCCGTGCCGGGAGAGGGAACGGCGGAGCAGGACGAAGACGGAGCGGTTGTCGATGAAGCCGTGCAGCAGCACCACGGGAGGGCGGTCGTCGGCCGACGGCTGTTCGAGCTTCCCGGCCGACGGGGCGACGGTGCCGACGGCTTCGGCCGAACGGGTGAGGGGAGGAGTCGCCGCGGGCGACGCCCCGCCGTGGTCGCCGGACGGGTCATCGGTCCCGGGGTCGACGGCCGGGCCGGGCGCGACCGCGGGGGTCCTCCGCCGGGGTGTGAGGCCGGAGGGGTAGATGAGCACATGCCCGGCGAGGATCGCCAGCTCGAGGGCGGTGGCCCTCACCAGCGCCGATGACAGCCAGGCGGGGCGCAGACACGTCAGGCGCAGTAGTAGGGGTGGGAAGGACAGGACCTTCATGGCCGACCTCCTGCACTGGCATGCGGGGGAGGCGGCTCCCTGCCCCGTACGCCCTCACGGGGTGTCGCGGTGGAGGCGGGCTGCGGCCCTGCTCGGCCGGGGGTCGTACCACCGTGCCGTGCGGCTGACGGCGCGGTGGTACGACGACCTCGTAGCGGCTCCCCTCGCGACCGCCCCTGCACGGCCCGAGGGCCGCCTGACGCAGGGTGCGACGCTTGGCGAACATGTCCCACGTGTGATTTCCCCCTCCCCGCCCACCGCGAAACGGCGCCGTACGAGATGCTGTGGATAACGTTCGTTCACATCCCCGGCCCTTCAGGCACGGGAGACGCATCTGGAGGCAGTGATGGGTGTGACCGGTCCGATCCGTGTGGTGGTGGCCAAGCCGGGCCTCGACGGCCACGACCGCGGGGCGAAGGTGATCGCGCGGGCGCTGCGGGACGCGGGCATGGAAGTCATCTACACGGGGCTCCACCAGACTCCCGAACAGATCGTGGACACGGCGATCCAGGAGGACGCCGACGCGATCGGCCTGTCCATCCTCTCGGGTGCGCACAACACGCTCTTCGCGAAGGTCATCGCCCTCCTGAAGGAGCGCGAGGCGGAGGACATCAAGGTGTTCGGCGGCGGCATCATCCCCGAGGCGGACATCCCTCCGCTGAAGGAGCAGGGCGTCGCGGCGATCTTCACCCCCGGGGCCACGACGGCGTCGATCGTCGACTGGGTCAACACGCACGTCCGTCAGGGCGCGGAGGCCTGAGCCGGGCCCGGGGGATCTCCGGGCCGCTGCCATTCCGCCGGGCCGCCTGCCGGATCGCGTGTCGGATCGTGCGTCGATCGGAGCGCCTGCGCTCCGGGCCCGGAGCGGCCCTGCACCGGCCGGGAGCGGCCCTGAGGGGGACCACCGGAGCGCGGCCGTCGGGTCCCGTGCGGCCTGCCCGGAGCGCGTGCCCGTCGGCGGGAGCCCCCGACTGCCCGGGGCGAGTGCCTGGAGGCAGGAGCCCGGGCTGACAGGGGCCCGGATGTCGCCCGTGGGAGTCCGCCCCGGGCCGCCGGGGCCGGGTGCGGCAACTGCCGGCCGCCCGTCGCACGCACGGTGGGCCGCCGGCCAGCCGCCCGTCCCGATCCGTCCTGTCCGGCCCGTCAGACGGCGCCGGGCCCGCCGACGTCCGTGCCGTCCGGGGCGTCGGGTGTCAGCTCCGCGTCCATGGCCGCGCGCAGGCGCAGGGTGGAGACCAGGCGCTGGAACGCCTCCGACCAGTAACCGCCCGCGCCCGGTGAAGCGCCCTCCGGTTCGTCGGGAGTGGTGGTGAGCACCTCCAGCCGGCCCGCCTCCGCAGGGTCCAGGCACCGCTCGGCGAGGCCCATCACCCCGCTGAAGCTCCACGGGTAGCTCCCCGCGTCCCGGGCGATGTCCAGCGCGTCCACCACCGACCGGCCGAGCGGCCCGGCCCACGGGACGGTGCAGACGCCGAGCAACTGGAAGGCCTCGGACAGACCGTGTGCCGCTACGAAGTCCGCCACCCACAGGGCCCGTTCGGCCGGGGGGAGAATGGCGAGGAGCTTCGACCGTTCCGCCAGGGACGCCGTCCCGGGGCCGTTCGCCGGCGGGGTCGAGGGGGCGCCGAGCAGGGCCCGCGCCCAGTCCGGATCCCGCTGTCGCACGGCCGCCCGACACCAGGCGGCGTGCAGCTCCGGCCCCCAGCCGTCGGCCACGGGCAGGGCGACGATCTCCTGAGCGGAGCGGCCCCCGAACCGCTCCCCCCAGACTGCCAGGGGGCCGGCCTCCACCAACTGGCTCAGCCACCAGGACCTTTCACCGCGGCCGGAGGGAGGCACCGGCACCACACCGTCGCGCTGCATGGCGGCGTCGCACTCGTGCGGGGCCTCCACGGCGACGGACACGGCGGCACCCGTACGGTCGGGATTCACGCAGGACGTGGCTCGGTCCGCCATCCGCCGGGCGAGCGCCGATTCCGGCAGGGCCGACAGCAGTTCGGCGGCCGTGGCGCGGACATTACGGCTGCGGTCCGCCAGCGCCACCTCCAGGAACGACTCGTCGTCGCCGCGGAGGCCCGTCCGCAGTGAATCGAGGAACATCAGCCTGTCCTCGGCGCGCTCCGTGGACCAGGTGGTGGCGAGCAGTTCCCGCGCCGCGGCGGGATCCTCCGCCCGTACGGCGGCGAGGAGCGCGACCCGCTCCGCGAACAGGCCCTCCTCCCACAACCGGCGCACCGCCTCCGGGTCCTCGACGGCGGGCCGACGCGCATGCCCCGGTGAGGTCCGCAGCGCGAACCTCCACTCCGGATTCAGCCCGGCCAGCCAGAGCCCGCGCGGGCCGGCGAACTCCAGCACGGCCGGTCGCAGGTCCGTGCGCGCCCGCGCCGCGTCCAGCAGCGCCGGCAGCAGGTCCGCCGGAGCACGGAATCCGCGCGCTCCGGCGGACGCCAGCCACTGCGGGATGAGCTCGGTGAGGTCGGGGGCGGTACCCCGCCGCCCGGCGGCCGCGGGTGCGGACCGGTCGGCGAGCAGCTGCGCGAGCCGGCGCCGGGCGGCTGCGGGGAGCGGTGGCCGGGGGTCCGCCGGGGCGGGTTCCGGCGCGGGCGCCCCGGACGCCGGGAGCAGTGCGGCACGACGCCGCACGGTGTGGAGCGCCGCCGCGTCCAGCAGGGCAGCCGGTCCGTCCGCGGCACCGGCGCCCCGCGGACCGGCCCGCAACGGGCGCCGGTCGGTGCCGAGCAGTGCCGAGGTGACGAGTTCTTCCCACGGGGTGTGCACGGGCGTGGCGGCCGTCGAGGTGGCGGTGGAAGACATCGGTACCTCCGGTTGTCCGGGAAGTCGTGGATCAGGAGATGGGGTCGCGTCAGACGAGCGCCACGGTCGTGCCCGCCCCCACGTCGTCCGCGGCCTCCGGGCACCAGGCGGCGAGCGGGTCGAAGCCGCGGTGCCCGCACTCGCCGAACACCGTCACAGGGCGGCCCCCGGAGAGCGCCACGAGCCTCCACAGGCCCGGTCGGGACACCGCGGAGGAGGCGACCGGCAGGGCGGAACCGTCCGTCGCCCCGACCAGCTGCCAGCCGCCGCCGTCCCCCGACGGCACGGGCACGACCTCGCTGAGGGTGGCCGGCCACGAGTCCAGCCACGGATCGTCCAGCAGGGCACGCCCGTACGCGGCGGCGGCGTCGGCCGTCGTCCCGCCGGCCGGCGGTGCCGTGGCGGCGACGGGGGTGCCGAACCGCTCCCCCAGCTCGGCCCGCAGCCGGCCCCCGCCCGGATACGGCGTCACCTCGGCATCGATCGTCACGCCCACCGGCAGCGACAGGCCGGGCGAGCGGCCTGCGGCCCCGAACGACAACAGCAGCGCCGTGCGCCCCGACCGGCTTCCGTGCAGCCAGATGCGGCGGGCGACGACCCTGCCGTCCGGTGTGTCGTACTGGGCGAGGACCAGCCACCGGTCACGGACCGCGGGGCCCTCCGCGGGGAGGGTCAGCCCGACCCTCGTACGCACGGTCGCCGCCAGCGGGCCGGGCAGCCGGTCGAGCCCCAGCCACGCCGAGTCCAGCAGGTGCAGCAGCGCGCACTCCTCCAGGAGTCGCGTCGGCCAGCCCGGACCCGACGCCGGTATCGAGCCCAGCTCACGCACCCGCCCGGCGAGTCCCGGAGCCTGTGCGTCGACCATCCGGGCCGCGGTCTCCTCCCACTGGCCGTACCCGGGACGGCCGGCCGCCGCCAGCCCGCCGCGCAGCAGGTCGTCGAGACGCTGCTCCAGCTCCTGTGCACCCCCCGTGATCCGCGCGGCACGGCGGTCGGCCCGCTTCCTCGCCGCCTCCGGATCCGCCGGACCCGCAGGGGGGCGTCCGCCCGCCGGGGCCGCCGCGCGTCTGCGGCGGTCCTCCCACCACTCCTCGGCCCAGTCCGGCGCCCGCGCCTCGCCCGGCCGTAACGCGGCGTCGTCGGAGGCCCAGAGGAGCAGCAGCCCCAGCGCGTGCTTGCACGGGAACTTCCGGCTCGGGCAACTGCACGTGTACGCGGGCCCGTCCATGTCGATCGCCGTGCGGTACGGCGTGCTGCCGCTTCCCCGGCACAGCCCCCACAGCGCCGTCCCCCCGCCGGGGCCCGCCGCCGACCACGAGCGCCCCGAGCCGAGTCTGCTCCCCGCCTCCCGTGATGCTTCGTCAGGAGCCATGGCCAGCACCTGGTCCACCGTCCAGCGCGCCACCGGGCCGGTGGCGGGCGAGGATTCTCCCCCGTGAGATAGCAGCATGGGTACGACGGTAGGACGCCCCTCTGACAATGCGCCCCGACCTGCGACTTCACCTGGCCCAGGACGTCCTGGGCCACGCCGTGCGCACGTCCTCGGGGAGAGGAGCGTGCGGAGGACCGGCCGACGGCGGGTGGAACGGTTGTGCGGCCGTCGCTCGCAGGGCGGTCCACCCGGCCCGGGCCCGATTGTCAGTGGCATGGTGCACGGTGGATCCACATCGGGTCGAACGATCTGGAGGGGGATCCATGACCGCGTCCGCATCCGTGCACACCGCAGCCGCCGACAGCGGCGGTGAGGTCCTGAGGCCGCATGCCGAGAACGTCTTCGCCGACGAGCTGAAGGCGCTCGCCGCAGCCGACGACCGTCCCAGGCCCGCCCGTTGGAAGCTGTCGCCCTGGGCCGTCGCCACCTACCTCCTCGGCGGTTCGCTCCCGGACGGCACGGTGATCACGCCGAAGTACGTGGGCCCGCGCCGTCTCGTCGAAGTGGCCGTGACCACGCTCGCCACCGACCGTGCCCTGCTCCTCCTCGGCATGCCGGGCACCGCCAAGACCTGGGTGTCCGAGCACCTCGCCGCAGCGGTCAGCGGAGACTCGACCCTGCTCGTCCAGGGCACCGCGGGCACACCCGAGGAAGCCGTCCGCTACGGGTGGAACTACGCGCAGTTGCTGGCCCACGGACCCAGCCGCGACGCGCTCGTGCCGAGCCCGGTCATGCGCGCCATGTCCGAGGGCATGACCGCCCGGGTCGAGGAGCTCACCCGCATCCCCGCCGATGTGCAGGACGCGCTCATCACCATCCTGTCGGAGAAGACGCTGCCCGTCCCCGAGCTGGGCCAGGAGGTCCAGGCCGTGCGCGGCTTCAACCTCATCGCCACGGCGAACGACCGGGACCGCGGGGTCAACGAGCTCTCCAGCGCCCTGCGCCGCCGCTTCAACACCGTCGTCCTGCCACTGCCCGGGACCCCCGAGGCGGAGGTGGACATCGTGTCCCGGCGCGTCGGCCAGATAGGGCGTTCCCTCGACCTTCCGGCGGCCCCCGACGGCATGGCCGAGATCAGGCGCGTCGTCACGGTCTTCCGCGAACTGCGCGACGGCATCACGACGGACGGCCGTACCAAGCTCAAGTCGCCCTCCGGGACGCTGTCCACCGCCGAGGCCATCTCCGTCGTCACCAACGGCCTCGCGCTGGCCGCCCACTTCGGCGACGGCGTGCTGCGGTCCGGCGACGTCGCGGCCGGCATCCTCGGCGCTGTCGTCCGGGACCCCGCGGCGGACCGCGTGGTCTGGCAGGAGTACCTGGAGACCGTGGTCCGCGAGCGGGACGGCTGGAAGGACTTCTACCGCGCCTGCCGCGAGGTCTCCGCATGACGGTCCGCACGACGGGTTCCGCCACGTCCGGCGGCCCGCTGCTGCTCGGAGTGCGCCACCACGGGCCGGGCTCGGCCCGTGCCGTCCTGGCCGCCCTGGATTCCGTACGGCCGCGCGCGGTGCTCGTCGAGGGCCCGCCCGAGGGCGACGCGCTCCTGCCGCTGGCCGCCGACGAGCGGATGCGGCCGCCCGTGGCGCTGCTCGCCCACGCCGTGAACGACCCGGCGCGCGCCGCGTTCTGGCCGCTGGCCGACTTCTCGCCCGAGTGGGTGGCGATCCGATGGGCGCTGGCGCACCGGGTTCCCGTGCGCTTCGTGGACCTGCCCGCCGCCCATTCCCTCGCCATGACGGAGCCGCCGGCCGGCCGGCCGGCGGACACGGTCCTCGATCCGATCGCCGTCCTCGCCGGGACGGCAGGCTACGACGACCCGGAGCGCTGGTGGGAGGACGTCGTCGAGCACCGTTCCACGGACGGTGCCCCGGCCGACCCGAGGGCTCCGTTCGCCGCCCTCGCCGAGGCGATGACGGCACTGCGCGAGGCGTACGGGGACGGAGGACAGCCACGGGACGCCGTCCGGGAGGCCCATATGCGCATCCAGCTGCGCACCGCCCGCAAGGAGTTCGGCGACGACATCGCCGTCGTCTGCGGTGCCTGGCACGTCCCCGCTCTCGCCACCAGGACGACCCTCGCCGCCGACCGGGCCCTCCTCAAGGGGATCCCCAAGGTGAAGACGGAGCTGACCTGGGTGCCCTGGACCCATCGCCGGCTCGCCCGGCACAGCGGATACGGCGCGGGGGTCGCCTCGCCCGGCTGGTACGGGCACCTCTTCGGCGCACCCGACCGGCCCGTCGAGCGCTGGATGACGAAGGTCGCGGGAATGCTGCGCGAGGAGGACAGACCCGTCTCCTCCGCCCACGTCATCGAAGCCGTCCGCCTCGCCGGGGCGCTGGCCGCCCTGCGGGACCGTCCGTTCCCCGGCCTCACCGAGGCCACCGACGCGGTCCGGGCCGTCATGTGCGAAGGGTCCGACGTGCCGCTCGCCCTCGTCCACGCCCGGCTCGTCGTCGGCGAGACCCTCGGCGAGGTACCGGACACCGCGCCCGCCGTACCCCTCCAGCGCGACCTGACCCGGCACCAGCGGACCCTGCGGCTCAAGCCGGAGGCGCAGGAGCGGGAGCTGGGCCTCGATCTGCGCAAGGACACCGACGCGGCCCGCAGCAGACTGCTGCACCAGCTGCGGCTCCTGGGCATCAGCTGGGGCGAACCCGTGGCCGGCCGGGGCAGTACGGGGACGTTCCGGGAGAGCTGGCGGCTGCGCTGGGAGCCGGAGCTGTCCGTACGGATCGCGGAAGCCGGCGTGTGGGGCACCACGGTGCTCTCCGCCGCGACCGCCAGGGCCGAGTCGGAGGCCGCCTCGGCGACCACGCTCGCCGACGTCACCGCGCTGGCCGAGCGCTGTCTGCCGGCCGGGCTGACCGAGGCGCTGCCCCTCGTCATGAGAGCCCTCGCCGACCGGGCGGCCCTCGACGCGGACGTAGGCCACCTCGCCGACGCCCTGCCCGCCCTGGCCCGCTCCCTGAGGTACGGCGACGTGCGGTCCACGGACACGACGGCCCTGGGTGAGGTCGCCGTCGGCCTCGCGGAGCGGATCTGTGTCGGCCTGCCGCCCGTCTGCACCGGCCTCGACGCGGACGGCGCGGTGGAACTGCAGCACCGGATCGAGGGGGTGCACACGGCGGTCGGGATGCTGGCCGCCGCCGTGCCCGCGGACGGGCTGCGGGAGCGCTGGGCCGGCGTCCTCGGCAAGCTGTCCGCCCGGGACGCGGTCGCGGGTGTGATCCGGGGCCGTGCCACGCGCCTCCTCCTGGACGACGGGCGGCTCGCCGAGGAGGAGGCGGCACGGCTGATGAGTCTGGCGCTCTCACCCGGCACACCACCGGCCGACGCCGCGGCCTGGATCGAGGGCTTCGTGGGCGGGGCGGCGGGCGGCGGCATGCTCCTCGTCCACGACGAGCGGATCCTCGGACTCGTCGACACCTGGCTGACCGGCGTACCGGCCGATCTGTTCACCGATGTGCTGCCGCTGCTCCGCCGTACGTTCTCGGCCTACGAACCAGGAGTACGGCGCACCCTGGGCGAGCTCGTCCGCCGCGGTCCGTCCGCCGCGGCGGCGCGCGGTGCGGACACGGCCGGCATGCCGGGCTTCGGCCCCGGCCTCGATGAGGAGCGGGCGGACGCGGTGCTCCCGGTGCTCCGGTTGCTGCTCGGGCTCGACGACGCGGCGACGGGCAGGGCGACCCGATGACGACGGATCGTGCGGATGCGAGCGAAGGGGAGAACACGATGACGACGCCCCCGGCCGGGCCCCCGGCCGCCGACGAGCGGCTCCGGCGCTGGCGCATGGTGCTCGGCGCGGACGCCGCAGAGAGCGCCGGGCACACACTCACCGGACGTGACGTCCCCATGGACGGCGCGCTGACCGCGCTGTACGGCGGCGGGAAGAAGCCGGGCGGCCGGGGCGGCGGCGACCGCTCCGCGGGACTCGGGGCGTCGGCCCCGTCCGTCGCCCGCTGGCTCGGCGACATCCGTACGTACTTCCCGAGCTCCGTCGTCCAGGTCATGCAGCGTGACGCGATCGACCGCCTCGGGCTGTCCGCCCTGCTGCTGGAGCCCGAGATGCTGGAAGCCGTGGAGCCCGACGTACATCTCGTCGGCACACTGATCTCGCTCAACAAGGCCATGCCGGAGACGACGAAGGAGACCGCACGGGCCGTCGTGCGCAAGGTCGTCGACGACCTGGAGAAGCGCCTGGCCAGCCGCACCAGGGCGACACTCACCGGAGCCCTGGACCGCTCGGCCCGTATCGGCGCACCGCGTCACCGGGACATCGACTGGGACCGCACCATCCGGGCCAACCTGAAGAACTACCTGCCCGAGCACGGCACGGTCGTCCCCGAGCGCCTCATCGGATACGGGCGCGCGAACCGGGCCGTGCGGAAGGACGTCATCCTCTGCATCGACCAGTCCGGGTCCATGGCGGCCTCCGTCGTCCACGCCTCGGTCTTCGGAGCGGTGCTCGCGTCCATGCGCACCCTGACGACCCGGCTCGTCGTCTTCGACACGGCCGTGGCCGACCTCACCGATCAGCTCGACGACCCGGTCGACGTGCTGTTCGGCACCAGGCTCGGCGGCGGTACGGACATCAACCGCGCGCTCGCCTACTGCCAGTCGAAGATCACCCGGCCCGCCGACACCGTCGTCGTGCTCATCAGCGATCTCTACGAGGGAGGCATCCGCGACGAGATGCTCAAGCGGGCCGCCGCGATGAAGGCATCCGGTGTGCAGTTCGTGACGCTGCTCGCCCTCTCCGACGAGGGCGCGCCCGCCTACGACCGGGAGCACGCGGCCGCGCTGGGGGCGCTCGGCGCACCGGCCTTCGCCTGCACGCCGGACCTCTTCCCGGAGGTCATGGCGGCGGCGATCGAGAAGCGGCCCCTGCCGATACCGGCCACCACCTGAGGAGGCCGCCGCCTACGGAGGCCACCACCTGCCGCCGGATCCGCCCGGACCCGCGCCGACCCCGTGCCGGCCCCACCCCGCGCCGACACGGCCGTCACCGGCCCAGCGCTGCCGCGCGGGCCACCGGTGCCGTACGAGCCGGCCCGCTCCCGCCGGGTCGCCACCTGCTCACGCGGGCCGGCGCCGGTCGCGCACGAGCCGTCACCGATCCGGACGGGCAGACCGACGGTCCCGACCGGCCCGACACCGCTCGGGACCGTCCGGCGGCCGCGACCCGGGGGGCACGCTTCCCGGCCCGGGAACCGCCCGGGAGGCCCGGCGAGCACTCCGTTTTGTCCCTCGCGCCCCGGTCACCAGCGCGGTCTGTGACTGTTATCACCGCGCAGGTGCTATCCGCAATTTAGGGTCCGGCCGAGCGCGGGGATAACCTGCCGGATGGACATGCCGCGTACTCGGACACCGTGTGCGCCTCCCTAGTGACTGCGCAGTCACGTTGCCCTCGCGGCACGCCCACGCAGAAAACGAACCGCGAGACCACTAAAAGGGACGGACGCGCGTGGACCTGTTCGAGTATCAGGCGAGGGACCTCTTCGCCAAGCACGGTGTACCGGTGCTGGCCGGTGAAGTCATTGACACGCCTGAGGCAGCCCGCGAGGCGACCGAGCGGCTGGGCGGCAAGTCCGTCGTCAAGGCGCAGGTGAAGGTCGGTGGCCGAGGCAAGGCCGGCGGCGTGAAGCTGGCGGCAGACCCGGATGAGGCGGTCGCTCGCGCGACCGACATCCTCGGCATGGACATCAAGGGCCACACGGTCCACAAGGTGATGATCGCCGAGCTGTCCCCGGAGATCGAGGCGGAGTACTACGTCTCGTACCTCCTCGACCGCACCAACCGCACCTTCCTCGCCATGGCGTCGGTGCAGGGCGGCATGGACATCGAGGAGGTCGCGGAGAAGACTCCCGAGGCCCTCGCGAAGGTCCCGGTCAACGCCGTCGACGGCGTGGACATCGAGAAGGCCCGCGAGATCGTGGCCCAGGCGAAGTTCCCGGCCGAGGTGGCCGAGGGTGTCGCCGAGGCCATGGTGACCCTGTGGGACACCTTCGTCGCCGAGGACGCGCTCCTCGTCGAGGTCAACCCGCTGGTGAAGACCAAGGACGGACGCATCCTGGCGCTGGACGGAAAGGTGTCTCTCGACGAGAACGCCGACTTCCGCCAGCCCGGCCACGAGGCGCTCGAGGACAAGGCCGCGGCCAACCCCCTCGAGGCCGCCGCCAAGGCCAAGAACCTCAACTACGTCAAGCTCGAGGGCGAGGTCGGCATCATCGGTAACGGTGCCGGTCTGGTCATGTCGACCCTGGACGTCGTCGCGTACGCCGGTGAGAACCACGGCAACGTGAAGCCCGCCAACTTCCTCGACATCGGTGGCGGCGCCTCCGCAGAGGTCATGGCGAACGGCCTCGAGATCATTCTCGGCGACCCGGACGTCAAGTCCGTCTTCGTCAACGTCTTCGGTGGCATCACCGCGTGCGACGAGGTCGCCAACGGCATCGTCCAGGCGCTGGAGCTGCTCAAGACCAAGGGTGAAGCGGTCACCAAGCCGCTCGTCGTGCGCCTCGACGGCAACAACGCGGAGCTGGGTCGCAAGATCCTCTCCGGCGCCAACCACCCGCTGGTGCAGCGCGTGGACACCATGGACGGCGCGGCCGACAAGGCCGCCGAGCTCGCCGCGGCTGCGAAGTAAGGAAGAGGGACTCAGACCACCATGGCTATCTTCCTCACCAAGGACAGCAAGGTCATCGTCCAGGGGATGACCGGCTCGACGGGCATGAAGCACACCAAGCTCATGCTCGCCGACGGCACCAACATCGTCGGCGGCGTGAACCCGCGCAAGGCCGGCACGACCGTCGACTTCGACGGCACCGAGGTACCGGTCTTCGGCTCCGTCGCCGAGGCGATGGAGAAGACCGGCGCGAACGTGTCCGTCCTCTTCGTGCCGCCGGCCTTCTCGAAGGCCGCCGTCATCGAGGCGATCGACGCAGAGATCCCCCTCGCCGTCGTGATCACCGAGGGCATCGCCGTCCACGACTCGGCCGCCTTCTGGGCGTATGCCGGCGCGAAGGGCAACAAGACCCGGATCATCGGCCCGAACTGCCCGGGTCTCATCACCCCCGGTCAGTCCAACGCGGGCATCATCCCGGGCGACATCACGAAGCCCGGCCGTATCGGTCTCGTGTCCAAGTCCGGCACGCTGACCTACCAGATGATGTACGAGCTCCGTGACATCGGCTTCTCGTCCGCCGTCGGCATCGGTGGCGACCCGGTCATCGGTACGACGCACATCGACGCCCTCGCGGCGTTCGAGGCCGACCCCGACACCGACCTCATCGTGATGATCGGCGAGATCGGCGGCGACGCCGAGGAGCGTGCGGCCGACTACATCGCGAAGAACGTGACGAAGCCGGTCGTCGGTTACGTCGCGGGCTTCACCGCGCCCGAGGGCAAGACCATGGGCCATGCCGGCGCCATCGTCTCCGGCTCCTCCGGCACGGCCGCCGCCAAGAAGGAGGCCCTCGAGGCCGCCGGCGTGAAGGTCGGCAAGACGCCGACCGAGACCGCCAAGCTGGCGCGCGAGATCCTCGGCGGCTGACCGCGCGCCGTGGCGGCCCGTCCGCCGCGGCACCGCGTCACCCGTGGCAACGGCGCGGGCCCGCACCCTCATCCAGGGGGTGCGGGCCCGCGCCATTGCCGTCATCGGTCAGGGGATCCGCGGCACCAGGCGTTCCGGACCGTGCGCGAGCTCGCCGCGCAGTGCCTTCTGCAGCTTCAGATCCTGCGGCGTGAGCCGCTGCGGGCCGCCCCGCGGGGGTACGCCGCCCACCCGTTCGGCAGGTGCCAGCGGCTGCTCGTACTGGGCGGGGGCCGTCTTCAGCGTGAACACCGGCGTACCGATCAGCACCGCGCAGAAGCAGATCGCCGCCCGGGTCCAGAGCTCGGCCCTGCGCTCGCCGCCCCGGCGGACCGCCCGGGCCGGGGGCCGGGCGGGCTCCTGGTCGACCGCGGACAGGGCCAGGGTGCCGAGCCGCTCGTGGAGCAGCGCGGACTGTTCACCGGGCGAGGTGGGACCGGCCAGCTCGGGGATCCGTTCGGCGAGCGCGGCCCGTGCGTTCATCAGCCGGTTCGCCGCGGCGGGGGTGCTCGCCTCGGTCTCCGCCGCCGTCTCCGGCAGGTCCAGCCCCACACCGTCGTAGAGCAGCAGGGTGCGACGGTACGAGGGCGGCAGCTCCAGCAACGCGTCGAGGAGGGCACGGCGTCCCGGATCGTCCGGGCGCGTGTCGGGCCGGCGGTGTGCGCGGCGCAGCCGGTGCCAGGGGGACATCGCGTACTCGTGGGCGGCCGCCCGCACCCAGCCGGCCGGGTCGCGGTCCCTGGCGACCTCGGGCCAGCGGTGCCAGGCGAGCTGGAAGGCGTGCTCGACGGCCTCCCGGGACAGCTGCCGGCGCCCGGTCAGCACATAGGTCTGACAGACGAGGGCGGGCGCGGTGTGTGTGTACAGAGCGTCGAACGCCTCCTCGGCCGTCGGGGCCCCCGGCCGAGGGGCGGCAGGGGCGGTCGCGCCCGGTGGCGGGGAGGTCGCTGCCGGTGCGGCGGGGGAGGACCCGGCCGGTGCGGAGGCGGTGGTCCCGGTGCCCGAGGTGGCGCCGGTGTCGGGCTCGTTCGGGGACATCGTGGCGCTCCCGGTGGCTTCGACGGAGGGGGGCGAGGCGTCCCGCACCGCGGCGCGGGACGCGTCGGCGCCGATCAGCCCGGCGTACGCCGTGCGCCGGCGTCCCCGTGGGCTGGTGCGCCCTGATTCCCAGGCGCGGACGGTGGCAGGCGTGACGCCCACGGCCGCCGCCACCTGCTCCTCACTCAGTGCTCTGGCCTCACGCAGCCTGCGGCGCTCCTCGGGGGAGGGCAGGGGGGCGGCGGCCGGACCGGTGGTGCTCCGTGTCATACCCGGCCCTCGGCGGCACCGCAATGGGTGAAAAGGTACATAAACGTATATTGGGCGACACAGCGGCCGTTCGCCCGTTACACGAAATAAGCGCGTGTCGTTGGCAGCATGGCCGGGTGACCCAAGTGACCGAGCGCAGCCCGATGTTGCCGGCCGACCGGAGCAGGTCCGCCGTACTGGCCTCCGCGTTTGCACGCGGGGCGATCGCGGCGGGGCTCGGGCTGGGCTCGCTCGCCGTGCTGGTCGTGGTGCTGTGGATCATCTCCCCGTACCCCGACAGTGGCCCGGGCGGCGCCCTGCACGTCGCGGCCGGGCTCTGGCTCCTCGCGCACGGCGCCGAGCTCGTCAGGTCCGACACCCTCGGCGGACATCCGGCCCCCGTGGCGACCGTCCCGCTGCTGCTCGTCATCCTGCCGGTGTGGCTGGTGCACCGCGCCGCCCGGGATTCCGCGGAGAGCGACGAGGATCCGTCGGGGGAGC
The DNA here is from genome assembly GCA_014651175.1 of Streptomyces clavifer. Lineage (GTDB taxonomy): Bacteria > Actinomycetota > Actinomycetes > Streptomycetales > Streptomycetaceae > Streptomyces > Streptomyces clavifer. The sequence continues at coordinate 174,783 of BMWJ01000001.1, forward strand.
ACTCGGCGATCGGTGCGTTCTGCGCGGTGAGCGCCGGATACCTGCTGGTGGCGATGGCTGCTGCCGCCTACGCGCAGGGCGGCTGGCTGCCGGCTGAGCGGACCTCGCTCGCCTTCCCGCTCGCCGTCGTGGTGACCGGTGCGGCGGCGGCCGGGGTCTGGGCGGCGCACGGGCACCCGCTGGGTCCACTGCTGGCCTGGGCGCCGCTCGCCGTGCAGGAGGCCGCTGCCCGAGCCCGCTTCAGGGACGCGGCGGAGACGGCCCTCCGGGCGGCGACGGCGGGGGTGGTGGTGCTGCTGGGTGGCGGGGCGCTGCTCGTCGCCGTGGCACTGGTGTGGCACGCGGGTCCGACGCAGGAGTCGTTCCTGGCGCTGTCGGGACACTGGGCGGGCCGGGTCGCCGTCCTGCTGCTGGCGCTGGCGCTCGTGCCGAACGCGGCCATGTGGGGGGCCGCCTACGGGCTCGGGCCCGGCTTCGCCCTCGGTACGGCCTCCACGGTCACCCCCCTGGCCTTCACCGGGCGGCCCGCCCTGCCGGACTTTCCGTTGCTCCACGCCGTCCCGGCGCAGGGCCCGGGGACGATGGCGAACTGGGCGGCCGTGGCAGTGCCCGTCGCCGCCGGCCTGGCCGTCGCCCGCTTCACCGCACAGGGGGCGGCGCCCGTCCGGGGGGAACGGCGGGGCGCCTGGAGGTTCGGTGTGACGGCGCTGGTGGCGATGCTCGCGGCCATGGGCTGCGGTGCGGGTGCGGCGGTGCTCGCGGCGGCGTCGGGCGGCCCGCTGGGTACGGGGGCACTGGCGGAGTTCGGCCCGGTGTGGTGGCTGGTGGGCCCTGCCGCGCTCGCCTGGACGGCCCTGATCGGTGTCCCGGCGGCGCTGCTGCTCAGGGCGTGGAGACTGCGGGAGAACCCATGGCGCTGGCGGCGGGACCTGGCCGCGGACCTGGCCGAGGCGCCGGCCGGGAAGCGGGCCGTGGGGAAGACCGGGACGCCGACCGAGGAGAGGGCGGCGAGGAAGGAGCGGAAGAGAGCGGAGAAGAGGGCGGCGAAGGAGGAGCGGCGGAGGGCCCGGGCGGTGTCCGGCCGGCACGAGCCGGAGGAGGGGGCGGCGGAGCCGTACGAGTTCCTGTCGGCCGACCCGTGGCACGAGGACGGTGCGAGGAAGGCCCGGTGGGCCTCGCTCCGGAAGGTTTCCGGCGGCCTGATGGCGGACGTCCCCGCAGACCGGGACACCGCCTCCTGGCCCGGTCCGGTTCCCGGCCCCGAGGCGGACCCCGGCCCGAAGGCCGATCCCGGCACCGGCCCCGGTCCTGATCACAGGGCGGACCCCGGTCCTGCCCCCGGACCCGTACCCACGAAGGACTCCGGCCCCGGCCCCCGGGAAGGCCCCGCACCCGCACCCGCCCCCGAGGCCGACCTCGATCCCGTTCTCGCCCCCGGCGCCGAAGCAGAACCCGGCCCCCGCCCCGGCCCCGGTCCCGCACCCGCACCCGATCCCGCCCCCGGCACCCTTCCGGACCTCGGCCCCGCACCGGAAACGGGCCCCGTTCCCGAACCGGGTCCCACTCCTGAGACCGGCCCCGTACCCACGAAGCACTCCGCTCCCGGCCCCGTCCCCCCGACCGGCTCCACCCCCTGAACGGGGCCCGGCCGGGTTCGGGATGCCCGAGGGCACCTGAACCCGGCCGGAAGGCCGTCGGCCGACTGTCCCTCCCGGGACTACTTCTTCACGCCGAAGAGGGGCTCGAGCGGATCGGGCAGCAGATCGTTGCAGGCCAGGGCGCCCGTCTTGGTGAGGGAGTCGTTCACGCACGTGTAGTAGTCGCGGTAGACCAGCTCGACCGTGTAGCTGGTGGCGACGATCGTCAGCGCGAGGAGCGCGGTCACCAGGCCGCTCACGGCCGCCGTCGTCTGCTGCCGACGGCTGATCTGTCCGGAGCCGGAGGCCGGGCCGGGGGCGGCGCCCGTACCACCCGGAGCCGTCCCGGACACCGCTGCGGCCGCCGGGGTGCGGTCCTGGGCCCCGCCGGACGTCGCCGCGTCGGACACCCCGGCCTTCCGCGGCCCCGTGCGCAGGGCGCTGATCGACCAGTACACGGCGAGGGCGCCGAGGAGCAGGGCGATCTCCTGGAAGTCGAAGAGAGCGAAGAAGAACGCCCACATACCGCCCAGCACCGCGTAGCGGGCGCGCCGCTGAGCAGGGTCGGTGGGGTCCCAGCGCATTCCGCCGGAACCGCCTGCGGGTCCGCCCTTGCCACCCTGCCCGCCGGTACCGCCGGAGCGGCTGCCGAAGCCGCCGTTCTGCCGGCCCGGCTGGTGGTCGCTCCACTGACTGCCCCAGGCGGGGCGGTCGTCGGACGGGCCGTCACCGCCGTCCCCGTTGCCCTGGTCCCCCGCGCCGGGGGACGGGTGGCGGGGCTGCCACGGCTGGTCGGGCCGGTCCTCGGGCGGCGCGGCGAACGGATTGTCGTCCGTGGGCGCGGGGGCGGACCCGGAGGCGGAGGAGGACCCCGAGGCGGAGGAGGGCCCCGACGCGGGCGAGGAACCCGAGTCCGAGGAGGAACCCGACGAGGAGGAGTCCGGCGACGAGGGCCGGCGTTCCCGCATCAGCGCGGATGTCCGCTCGGGCAGTGGGTGGCCAAAGGCGGTGCGGCGGCGGTCCGGCATGTGGTGAACGTCTTCCCCATCTCGTCATGTCCGCCCTGAGGACGGTTGCCTGTCACCTGACGCTACCTCCCGGCCGCGCCCCCGTCCCGTGGGGGCCGCCGGGTGTGCCGGTATCGTTGCTGACGGTCGGCCCGTTCGTAGAGTTCCCCGTATCGCGGGGCGAGTTTCTTTCGTACGACCATACAAACGCATCCTCGGTACGTCGCACCTGCCTTACCACGCGAGAAAGGGCCCCGCTGTGGCCTCCCCGCCCCCCTCCACCGCTCCGGCCCGTCTGGTCGTGCTGGTCTCCGGCTCCGGCACGAATCTGCAAGCGCTGCTCGACGCGATCGGTGACGACCCCGAGCACTACGGTGCCCAGGTCGTCGCGGTCGGTGCCGACCGCGACGGCACCGGCGGACTCGAGCGTGCCGAGCGTGCCGGGCTCCCCACCTTCGTGTGCAGGCTCGGCGCGTACGCGAGCCGTCCGGAGTGGGACGCCGCGCTGACCGCCGCCGTGGCGGAGCACCGCCCGGACCTCGTCGTGTCCGCGGGATTCATGAAGATCGTGGGCAAGGACTTCCTCGCCGGGTTCGGCGGCCGGATCGTCAACACCCACCCCGCCCTGCTGCCCAGCTTTCCCGGTGCCCACGGGGTGCGTGACGCCCTCGCCTACGGCGTGAAGGTCACCGGGTGCACCGTCCACTTCGTCGACGACGGCGTCGACACCGGTCCGATCATCGCGCAGGGCGTGGTCGAGGTGACCGAAGAGGACACGGCGGAGGGCGAAGCCGCTCTCCACGAACGCATCAAGGAAGTCGAGCGCAATCTGCTCGTCGAGGCCGTAGGGCGGCTCGCCCGCGACGGCTATCGCATTGAGGGACGAAAGGTTCATCTCGGTCATGTCGGTGAATAAGCCCATCCGCCGCGCCCTGGTCAGTGTCTACGACAAGACAGGGCTCGAAGACCTCGCCCGCGGTCTGCACGAGGCCGGTGTCGAGCTGGTCTCCACCGGCTCCACCGCCGGGAGGATCGCAGCCGCCGGAGTGCCGGTCACCAAGGTCGAGGAGCTCACCGGCTTCCCCGAGTGCCTCGACGGCCGTGTGAAGACGCTGCACCCCCGGGTGCACGCCGGCATCCTCGCCGACCTGCGCCTGGACGCCCACCGCGAGCAGCTCGCCGAGCTCGGCGTGGAGCCGTTCGACCTCGTGGTCGTCAACCTGTACCCGTTCAAGGAGACCGTCGCCTCCGGCGCCTCCGACGACGAGTGCGTGGAGCAGATCGACATCGGCGGCCCGTCGATGGTCCGCGCCGCCGCCAAGAACCACCCGTCCGTGGCCGTCGTGACGAGCCCCGAGCGCTACGCCGACGTCCTGGCCGCGGTCAAGGCCGGCGGCTTCGACCTGACCGCCCGCAAGCGGCTCGCCGCCGAGGCCTTCCAGCACACCGCCGCGTACGACGTGGCCGTCGCCTCCTGGTTCGCCGACGGCTACGCCCCCGCCGACGACTCGGGCTTTCCCGACTTCTCCGGTGCGACCTTCGTGCGCAAGAACGTCCTGCGCTACGGCGAGAACCCGCACCAGCCCGCCGCGCTCTACACCTCCGGCACCGGCGGCCTCGCCGAGGCCGAGCAGCTGCACGGCAAGGAGATGTCCTACAACAACTACACGGACACCGACGCCGCACGCCGTGCCGCGTACGACCACACCGAGCCGTGCGTCGCGATCATCAAGCACGCCAACCCGTGCGGCATCGCGATCGCGGGCGACGTCGCCGAGGCACACCGCAACGCCCACGCCTGCGACCCGCTGTCGGCGTTCGGTGGTGTCATCGCCGTGAACCGTCCGGTGACCGTCGAGATGGCCGAGCAGGTCGCGGAGATCTTCACCGAGGTCATCGTCGCCCCGGCGTACGAGGACGGCGCGGTCGAGGTCCTCGCCCGCAAGAAGAACATCCGGGTGCTCCGCTGCCCCGACGCCCCGGCCTCCACGGTCGAGGTCAAGCCGGTCGACGGGGGCGCGCTCCTCCAGGTCACCGACCGGCTCCAGGCCGAGGGCGACGACCCGGCCAACTGGACCCTCGCCACCGGTGAGGCGCTCTCCGCGGACGAGCTCAGGGAGCTCGCCTTCGCGTGGAAGGCCTGTCGCGCGGTCAAGTCCAACGCGATCCTGCTGGCCAAGGACGGTGCCTCCGTGGGCGTCGGCATGGGCCAGGTCAACCGCGTCGACTCGGCCAAGCTCGCCGTCGAGCGGGCCGGCGAGGAGCGGGCGCGCGGTGCGTACGCCGCGTCGGACGCGTTCTTCCCCTTCCCCGACGGCCTGGAGATCCTCACCGCCGCCGGTATCAGGGCCGTGGCCCAGCCGGGCGGCTCGGTCCGCGACGAGCTCGTCATCGAGGCCGCGAAGAAGGCGGGCGTGACCATGTACTTCACCGGAACGCGTCACTTCTTCCACTGAGGTCCCGCCGGGCACCCGGTGGGTGATCCACCGAGGACCCACCGTGCTCCGCCGCAGGCCGCATCCGCTCCGGGTGCGGCCTGCGGCGCGTCCCGGCGTACGGAATCCGGTCGTCCCTCTGTTCTAATGAATGGCCTTTGCCGGGCGGCCGCAGCCTGCGGGATCGGCGCGGCCGGCAGTGACCAGTGAGCGATCCGTTGCGGGGGCATCGTTGCTTGAGCTGAACAAGAGCGAGACACAGACGCCCGGAGACGTCCCAGGGGACGAGGACGGGGACAGGAAGCCGGAGAAGGCCGCCGGCCCGCTGCACCCGGCACCGCTGCGCCCGTACCTGATCGTCGCCGCCCTCCTCTGCGCGCTCTACTTCCTCTACGCCTACCTGCGGTACAGCCACTTCCAGTCGCCCTCCTGGGACCTGGGGATCTTCGAGCAGGAGGTCCGCGCGTACGCCGGGTTCAACGCCCCGGTCGTCGACATCAAGGGCCCCGGCTATCTGATACTCGGCGACCACTTCAGCCCGCTGGTCGCGCTCCTCGTCCCCCTCTACTGGATCTGGCCGTCGGCCGTCGCCCTGCTCTTCGCGCAGGCCGCCCTGTTCGCCGTCTCCGCCGTCATCGTCGGGCGCACCGCCCAGCAGCTCCTGGGCGGCCGTTCCGGTCTCTGCGTCACGGTCGCGTACGGACTCTCCTGGGGACTCCAGGAAGCGGTGAAGGCCGACTTCCACGAGATAGCCCTCGCCGTCCCGCTGATCGCCCTCGTGTGCCGGGCCCTCCTCCTGGAGCGCCCGCGGGCCGTCGTCCTCTGGGCGCTGCCCCTGGTCCTGATCAAGGAGGACCTCGGTGTCACCGTCGCGGCCGTCGGCGCCCTCCTCGCCCTCCGGGGCCGGCGGGTCCAGGGCTTCCTGCTGGCGGCCTTCGGGGTGTTCGCGTTCGCGCTGACGGTCCTCGTCCTCATACCGGCGGCCAGCAGCGCGGGGTCGTACGACTACTGGAAGAAGATCGAGAGGAACGGCGAGCAGGAGGTCTCCCTGCTCGACTCCGTCCTGGGCGCGCTCGGCTCCTCCGTCAAGGTGGAGATGCTGGTCTTCCTGGTCGGCATCACCGCCTTCATGGCGCTGCGTTCCCCGCTGATCCTGCTCGTCGTGCCCACGCTCGGCTGGCGTCTGCTGTCCCAGGACTCCAACCACTGGGGCATGGTCTGGCACTACAGCGCGATCCTCATGCCGGTGGTCTTCCTGGCCATGGCCGACGGCGTCCGCCGCAGCCGCGCCTCGAAACGGCCCTGGCTCGTCTCCTACGCGAACGTCGCCGTCCCCGTCGCCACCGCGATCGCCGTTACCCTCACCCAGCACCTTCCGCTCCGCGAGCTGCTGCGCCCGGAGACGTACAGGGCCGACGCGCGCACCGAGGCGGCCCGATCGGCGCTGGACGCCATCCCCGTGGGTGCGCGGGTGGAGACCGACATCACGCTGATGGCGCACCTGACCGGTGACCGCACGGTCTACTGGGTCGGCGGAGCCCCGGGCACGGCGCCCGACGTCGTCGCGATCAACCTGGACTTCGGCTGGTCGAGGCCGATCGACGACCCGGTGGAGTACGCCGAGCAGCTCCACCCCGAGGCGCGCTACCGGCTCACACACCGGGCGGGGTCCTTCGTCGTGATGGAGCGGACGACGCCGGCGCCCGGAAAGGGCTGAGGGCCGCACACCCGCGGGTGCACGGCCCTCACGCGACGGGCGCGTACGCGCCGGTCAGTACTGCGCCTGCTGCTGCCGGTTGAACCAGGCACCGCCGTCGGACTTCGCCACGAAGACGGTGACGAGGACGGCCAGCACGGTGTAGACGAGGCCCACCAGGATGAGGATGAACGGGTAGATGCCCAGCAGGGCCGTGACGATGCCGAACACGATCGTGGTGATGCGGACGCCGTTGCCGCCCTTGGAGAGCTTGAGGCCCAGCACCAGGGCGAAGACGCCCCAGGCCAGGATGACCAGGACGGTGGCCCACGCCGCGCCGGTGGACCAGTTGGCCACCTCCTGGAACTGGATGTCGTCCCTCAGCGTCGGATCGTCCTTGGCCTTCCCGATGGCGAAGGCGACGAAGGCCGCGAAGACGGCTCCGAGGACCTGGAAGCCGGCGATGACGAAGAGCATGACGCGCGCGGCCTTCACTCCGCCGGGCATCTCGGTGGGGGCGCCCGGGTAGCCGTATCCGCCCTGGACGGGCGGTGCCTGCGGGTAGCCGTAGCCCTGCTGCGGGACGCCCTGCGGGGTCTGCTGCGGATAGCCGTAGCCCGGCTGCTGCCCGCCCTGCTGCTGGCCGTAGGGGTTGTTGGGGTCGCCGAAGCTCGTGGCGGTCTTCCTCCGTTGCGGATGTGCGGGGACGACGCGGCCCGGGCGGAGGAATGCTGCGCAATCTGAACGGCTGGTCCCCCCGACACTGTCCGCGGTACTGCGCGCCTCATCGTCGCCGTGACGTCGGCTTTCTGTCCAGCCGATTCACCGATGTGTTGTGCAAGTGCAACCAAGCGTCCGCGTGGGACCCCGCAATTGGTATGCGGGCGGGGTCATCCGCGAGGATAGGAGTCATGACTGCCCAGATTCTCGATGGCAAGGCCACCGCAGCTGCGATCAAGTCCGATCTGACCGTCCGCGTGGCGGCTCTCAAGGCGCGGGGAGTCACACCCGGCCTGGGGACCCTGCTCGTCGGCGACGATCCGGGCAGCCGGTGGTACGTGAACGGCAAGCACCGCGACTGCGCCGAGGTCGGGATGGGCTCCATCCAGCGTGAACTCCCCGAGACCGCCACCCAGGAGGAGATCGAGGACGTCGTACGGGAGCTCAACGCCGACCCCGAGTGCACCGGTTACATCGTGCAGCTCCCCCTCCCCAAGGGGATCGACACCAACCGCGTCCTGGAACTGATGGACCCGGCCAAGGACGCCGACGGCCTGCACCCGATGAGCCTGGGCAAGCTCGTACTGAACGAGTCGGGCCCGCTGCCCTGCACCCCGCAGGGAGTCGTCACCCTGCTCCGCCGCCACGGCGTGGAGATCAACGGCGCGCACGTGGTCGTCGTCGGCCGCGGAGTCACCATCGGCCGGCCCCTTCCGCTGCTGCTGACCCGCAAGTCCGAGAACGCCACCGTCACCCAGTGCCACACCGGTACCCGTGACCTCTCGGCGCACCTGCGCCAGGCCGACATCATCGTGGCCGCAGCCGGAGTCGCCCACCTGATCAAGCCCGAGGACGTGAAGCCGGGCGCGGCCGTGCTCGACGTCGGCGTCAGCCGGGACGAGAACGGGAAGATCGTCGGCGATGTGCACCCCGGTGTGGCCGAGGTGGCCGCCTGGGTCGCGCCCAACCCCGGGGGCGTCGGCCCCATGACCCGTGCCCAGCTCCTGGTCAACGTGGTCGAGGCGGCCGAGCTCGCCGTCGCCGCGGCCTCTGCCCCAGCTGCCGGCTGACCGGGACCGGAAGGAACACCATGGGTGCTGGTACGAGTCCGGCGGACGGTTCGCACGCCCCCGGTGGAGCCGAGGATGCCGGGCCCGCCGCCGGCGGGCCCGAGGAGACGGCCGTCACCGGCGCGGCCCGTGCGGCCGACGGTACGGCCGACGAGCCGGCCGAGTCGGGTGAGGGCGGCGGCTCGACGAGGGCGCCGTCGCGCCGTTTCTCGCTGACCCACGACACCGCCCGCCCGGAGGGCGGCGGCCGGGCGGCGCCGGGGGACGCGCCCGCCCCCGCACGGCAGTGGCCGCTGCTCACGGTGCTCTGCACCGCGGGGGCCGGGCTGCTGCTCGTGGGGACCGACCCGTTCGCCGAGGCCTTCCGGATCGGGGCGATGCTGATCGGCGTGGCCCTCCTCGTCGGAGCGGTGCTCCGCTGGGTGGTCCCCTCCGTCGGCATGCTGGCCGTGCGGTCCCGGTTCACCGATCTCGTCACGTACGGCCTTATGGGCTCGCTGATCGTGCTGCTGGCGCTGATGGCGCAGCCCAAGCCGTGGCTCTACGTCCCGATCCTGCAGGACATCGTCCACTTCACGATCCGCTAGGCCCGCCCGCCCCCGGCTCCCGGGTGGACGTCCCCCCACCCCCGCGGCCGGGCGGACGCCGCCCCGCCGTCGTTGGGGCCCGTGAGGAACGGTGTCCGTCCCCTCCCCCGAGAAGGGACGGACACCGGACGGGGCGCACCGGTGCGAGAAGCCCCGTATGAGGCGACTTGAGCGGCCTTGCCCCGTCCTGCCTCCAGCGTCATGTACATGAGGTGCCTCGATCAAGGGGTGCCCCGCGCCTGTGGCACGGAAGTGACCATTCCGCCATCGTGTGATCGCTTGGCGACGATGTGCGACGACCGGCGTGTACGGCGCTCGACGGAGCGCGCGGTACTGCCTTGTGCACCCGTGCACCCCTTTGTCCGGAACTGACACCCCGCCTGCGCGCATCCTTCCGGGTAGTCCGGGACGGCCGCGAGGTGGCACAGGTCCGGACGGTGCCGGCAGGGCCCGGTGCCGGGGGACGGGCGCTCCGGGGCACGGCCGGAGGAATCGACTGGGGGGAAGCAATGCCTCGTTGGAAGACGCTGCCGGAGGAACTCGACCCGCAGGTGCGGGAGTTCGCCGGCCAGTTACGCAGACTGGTCGACCGCAGCGGGCTCAGCCCGGCCGCGGTCGCCGACCGTACGGGCTACAGCAGGACATCGTGGGAGCGCTATCTGAACGGCAGGCTGCTCGCCCCCAAGGGGGCGATCGTCGCGCTCGCCGAAGTGACCGGCACCCATCCGAACCACCTGACGACCATGTGGGAGCTGGCCGAGCGCGCCTGGAGCCGCTCCGAGATGCGCCACGACATGACGATGGAGGCCGTCCGGATCTCCCAGGCCCGCGCGGCACTCGGCGAGACCGGCGCCACCGCGGCCGGTGGCGGGAGCGGCCGCCCGGGGGTCGCGGGCGTCTCCACCGTCGCCGGACCCGCGGACGGGGTGCGTGCCGGGGGGCGCCCGCCGTCCGTACCCGTCCAGCGCGGGACCGCTCCGCGAGGGCCGCAGGGCCGCGCTCCGGGGACGCCGCGGCCGGACGGGCCCGAGGGGGCGGGCGGCGGCCGTCGCACGCTGACGATGTTCCTCGTGGGCGTCGTCGGCGCGCTCCTGGTGATAGCCGCGGCGGTGCTGCTCACCGACCTGGGCGGGAACGGCGGCGGGAAGGCCGTGGCGTCCCCGTCCGGGGGTCCGGGCACCGGTGCGCGGGAGCTGCCTGCCGGGGTCGGGTGCAGCGGCGCCTCGTGCACCGGACGGGACCCCGAAGCCATGGGGTGCGGCGGACAGTCCGCCGACACGGTCGCCAGGGCCACGGTCGGCTCCACTCCGGTCGAGGTCCGCTACAGCAGGACGTGCGGGGCCGCGTGGGCGCGCATCACACAGGCGGCCCCGGGCGACACCGTGCGGATCAGCGCGGGACGTTCCGGGCAGGACGGCACGGTGGACGCCGACGCGGACGCCTACACGCCGATGGTCGCCGTGCGGAAGGCGTCCGACGCGAAGGCCTGCGCGACCCTCGCCGCCGGGGCGACCGGCTGCACCGGGCCCGGGTGAGGGGCGGCCCCGCATGCGCTGCGTGACCGGCTGTGTGCGGTCCCACAGGGGGGCGGGCGGCCGGGAAGGTGCGGGTCGGATAGCCTGACCGCTGGATATCTCTTCACGTCAAGATTCAGAGGTATCCCACACCAGGGGCAGGGACCCCCACCGCCAGCTGTCTAACGGAGATCGCCATGACCCGCACTCCCGTGAATGTCACCGTGACCGGCGCAGCCGGCCAGATCGGCTACGCGCTGCTCTTCCGCATCGCCTCCGGCCACCTGCTCGGCCCGGACGTGCCGGTCAACCTGCGACTCCTCGAGATCCCGCAGGGTCTGAAGGCCGCCGAAGGCACCGCGATGGAGCTCGACGACTGCGCCTTCCCGCTGCTGCGCAACATCGAGATCACGGACGACGCCAACGTCGGCTTCGCCGGTGCGAACGTCGCCCTCCTGGTCGGCGCCCGCCCGCGTACGAAGGGCATGGAGCGCGGGGACCTGCTCTCCGCCAACGGCGGCATCTTCAAGCCGCAGGGCAAGGCCATCAACGACAACGCCGCGGACGACATCAAGGTCCTCGTCGTCGGCAACCCGGCCAACACCAACGCGCTCATCGCGCAGGCCGCCGCCCCGGACGTACCGGCGGAGCGCTTCACCGCGATGACCCGCCTGGACCACAACCGCGCGATCTCGCAGCTGGCGGCCAAGACCGGTGCCGCGGTCTCCGACATCAAGCGGCTGACCATCTGGGGCAACCACTCGGCGACGCAGTACCCGGACATCTTCCACGCGGAGGTCGCCGGCAAGAACGCCGCCGAGGTCGTCAACGACGAGGTGTGGCTGGCCGACACCTTCATCCCGACCGTCGCCAAGCGCGGCGCCGCGATCATCGAGGCGCGGGGCGCCTCCTCGGCGGCCTCGGCCGCCAACGCGGCCATCGACCACGTGCACACCTGGGTCAACGGGACCGCCGAGGGCGACTGGACCTCGATGGGCATCCCGTCGGACGGCTCCTACGGCGTCCCCGAGGGCATCATCTCCTCCTTCCCGGTCACCACGAAGGACGGGAAGTACGAGATCGTGCAGGGCCTGGACATCAACGCCTTCTCCCGTGCGCGCATCGACGCGTCGGTGCAGGAGCTCACCGAGGAGCGCGACGCGGTCCGCGAGCTCGGCCTGATCTGATCCGGCACGTCCGAAGGGGCGCCCCGGGCAGCACACGCTGCCCGGGGCGCCCCTTCGCCGTACGGGCTCAGGCGCCCCGCAGCCGTTCGGCGAGCCCGCGCACGGCGTCCGCGGCCCGTCGCTGCAGCAGCGGGCCGAAGGTGACCCGGGCCGCGCCCAGCGCGCCCAGCCGGCGGGCGTCGGACGGCCCGTCGGGTGTGCCGTTGGCGTTGAGCGGGACGGGTACGGCGGCGGCCAGCCGGGGCAGGTCGCCCGCCGGGGCTGCGATCGGGTAGACGCAGTCCGCGCCGGCGGCCGCGTACAGCCGGGCGCGCACGAGCGTCTCGCCGACCACGTCCGTACCGGCCGGGACGCCCCGGATGTACGTGTCGACGCGGGCGTTGACGAAGAGGCGCCCGCCCGCCGCGGCCCGCACCCCGGCGAGCCGGTCCGCCTGCCGCCGGGCTTCGAGGAGGACGCCGCCGGCCGAGTCCTCCAGATTGCAGCCCACCGCACCGGCTTCCAGGAGGCGCTCCACCAGCTCCTCCGCGGCCAGCCCGTACCCGCCCTCCACGTCGGCCGACACGGGTACGGACACGGCCCGGGTGATCCGGGCCACCGCCGCGAACATCTCGGCGGCGGGCGTGTGCCCGTCCTCGTGGCCGAGGGAGGCCGCCACCCCGGCGCTCGGTGTCGCCAGTGCCGGGAAACCCGCGTCCTCGAAGGCGCGGGCACTCGCGGCGTCCCACGGGCCCGGCAGGACCAGGGGGTCGCCGGGAGGGCGGCCGTGGTGCAGTGCGCGGAAGACGGACACGGGCTCGTTCATCGGCGCTCCGGGAAGGGCGGGCGGGCGGGGGGACTGCGGGGAGCGGGCCGTGCCCTCAGTGCTTGATGTCGCCGGGCGTGTAGTGACCGGGCACCTGACGGGTGGCCACGCCGAAGCGGTTCCACGCGTTGATCACGGTGATGGCGGCGATCAGCTGGGCGAGCTCCGCCTCCTCGAAGTGCTTGGCGGCGTTGGCGTACACCTCGTCGGGCACGAAGCCGTCGGTCAGGACCGTCACGGCCTCCGTCAGCTCGATCGCCGCGAGCTCCCGCTCCGTGTAGAAGTGCCGCGACTCCTCCCAGGCGTCGAGCTGGATGATCCGCTCGACGGACTCGCCCGCGGCCAGCGCGTCCTTGGTGTGCATGTCCAGGCAGAGGGCGCAGCGGTTGAGCTGCGAGGCGCGGACCTTCACCAGCTCGCGCAGCGTGGGGTCCAGGCCTTTGCAGGAGGCCATGTCCAGCCGGACCATGGCCTTGTAGACGTCGGGAGCGAGCTGGGCCCACGCGAGGCGGGCGGGGTGCTCGGGGGCGTGGGCGGCGGATGTGTGCTGGTGGGTCGTCATGACTCAGACGCTACGGCTCGGGTGGCGCACCGGTATGGTCCATTTCCATGACGGATTCCTGGGCCGCTTTCGGCGCCGACCTGCACCTCGAACCCGTCGGCCCGGGGCTGCGCAGCGGGCTGATGGACGCGCTCAGGGAAGCGGTTCGCACGGGACGGCTGGCCCCCGGCACCAGACTTCCCTCGTCACGGACGCTCGCCGCCGATCTCGGGGTCGCGCGCAACACCGTCGCCGACGCCTACGCCGAGCTGGTCGCCGAGGGCTGGCTCACCGCGCGGCAGGGCTCGGGGACGAGGGTCGCCCGGCGGGCGGCCGCGCCCGCGCCGGCCGTTCGGGCGTCCCGGCCCCGGCAGACGGGACGGCCCGCCCACAACCTGGTGTCCGGATCGCCGGACCTCTCGTCGTTCCCCCGCACGGAATGGCTCAAGGCCGCCCGGCGCGCCCTCGCAGCCGCCCCCGACGAGTCCTTCGGGTACGCCGATCCGCAGGGCCGCGTCGAGCTGCGCACCGTCCTGGCGGAGTACCTGGCGCGGGCGCGCGGGGTGTACGCGGATCCCGGGCGCATCGTGATCTGCTCCGGGTTCGTCCACGGGCTGACGCTGATGGGGAAGGTGCTGCGGCAGCGCCGGGTGCGGGAGGCCGCCGTCGAGTCGTACGGCCTCGACATCCACCGGAACCTGCTGGCCGGGACCGGGTTGCGCACCCCCTGCCTGCCCGTGGACGGGCTCGGGGCCGTGACCGGGGAGCTGGGCGGGATGCGGGGCGTGGGTGCGGTGCTGCTGACCCCCGCGCACCAGTTCCCGACCGGTGTCCCCCTCCACGCCGGGCGGCGGACCGCGGTGATCGACTGGGCGCGGTCCGCGGAGGGACTGGTCCTGGAGGACGACTACGACGGGGAGTTCCGCTACGACCGGCAGCCGGTGGGTGCGCTGCAGGCACTCGATCCGGAACGCGTCGTCTACCTGGGGACGACCAGCAAGTCGCTGGCGCCCGCCCTGAGACTGGGCTGGATGGTTCTGCCCTACGGGCTGGTGGGGGAGTTGAACGCGGCGAAGGGCGGCACCGACTGGACGTCCGGGGTGCTGGACCAGCTCACCCTCGCGGAGTTCATCGCGTCGGGGGCGTACGACCGGCACGTGCGCTCCATGAGGCTGCGCTACCGGCGCCGCCGGGACCAGCTCGTCGGGGCACTCGCCGAGCGGGCGCCGGACATCAGGGTCAGTGGTATCGCTGCGGGGCTGCACGTCGTGCTCGAACTCCCCGAGGGCACCGAACAGCCGGTCGTCCAGGCCGCGGCCCGGCAGGGGCTCGCCCTGCAGGGCCTCTCGGGCTTCCGGCACCCCGACGCGCACGGCCGCGACGGGCTGGTGATCGGCTACGGTTCCCCGTCCGAGAGCGGATGGGCGGGAGCCCTGGACGCGCTCTGCAGGGTGTTGCCGTAGGCCCGGACGCCCGCACGTGCGAGGGCGACGTGCACACCGGGTTCCAGCCAGGACGGCCAGCCATCTAATCTGACGGGAAGCTCGGTGGCCGACTGGCAGCCGGTGTCTCGCGGTACGACGGGGGAGAGCAGAACATGGACAGGCGCAGGCTGAGGTCGGGCACCGTCGTGCTCGGCGGCATGGGAGTACTCGCGGCAACGCTCACCGCATGCGGATCGGAACCGGACGAGCGGTGCGTCGACCGGGTGACCCAGGAGATCCTGCCGAGCTACGAGTGCGAGGACAGCAGCGGCAGCGGTTCCTACTACTACGGGGGCAGCAGCCACAACAACCGTGTGTCCGGGGGCAGTTTCAACAAGTCCGCGGTCGAGAGCGGCGGATTCGGTTCCTCCAAGTCCAGCGGCGGCTGAGACGTCGTGGAGCGCCGCACCACCGAGCCGCGTCCCGGCTGGCAGGAGACCGTCGAGGAACAGGGGCTGATCTACCCCCTGACCCGCTACCCGGACGGGTCGCTGCGCCCCTACTGGGACGAGAGTGCCTACTACGTCTTCTCGCTGCCCGAGGTCGAGGCGCTGGAAGAGGTCGTGGAGGAGCTCCACGCGATGTGCCTGGCCGCGGCCGCGCACATCGTCGACCACGACCGCTTCGCCGCCCTGGGCATCACCGACCGCCGGCTGGCGGGGCTGATAGCCGAGTCCTGGCGCAGACGCGACGAGCTCCCCTCCTTGTACGGCCGGTTCGACCTGCGCTACGACGGCAGCGGCCCGGCGAAGATGCT
The DNA here is from genome assembly GCA_014651175.1 of Streptomyces clavifer. Classification (GTDB taxonomy): domain Bacteria; phylum Actinomycetota; class Actinomycetes; order Streptomycetales; family Streptomycetaceae; genus Streptomyces; species Streptomyces clavifer. The sequence goes on from BMWJ01000001.1 coordinate 190,223, forward strand.
GGAGTACAACGCCGACACCCCCACCTCGCTGGTGGAGGCCGCCAGTCCCCAGTGGTTCTGGATGGAGGAGCGCTTCCCCGGCGCCGACCAGTGGAACTCCCTGCACGAACGCCTGGTCGACGCCTGGAAGCGGCAGGCGGCGCTGCTGCCGCCGGGGCCCCTGCACTTCGCGCACTCCGACGGCGACGAGCTGGGCGAGGACCTGATGACCGTCGCCTACCTCCGTGAGACCGCGGCGCAGGCCGGGATCGACACCCGGGCGCTCTCCGTCGAGAAGATCGGCTGGGACCGGCTGGCCGGCCGGTTCGTCGACGAGAGGCTCCGCTTCATCCGCAGCTGCTTCAAGCTCTACCCGTGGGAGTGGCTGACGACCGACCGGTTCGGGCCGCACGTCCTGGACACCCTCGACAACGGGGGCGGCACGGGCACCACCTGCTGGATCGAGCCCGCCTGGAAGATGCTGCTCTCCAACAAGGCCCTGCTGGCCATCCTGTGGGAGCTGTATCCGGGGCACCCCAATCTGCTGCCCGCCTACCTCGACGGCCCCAGGGAACTGGCCGCCGAGGGCGGAGCGGGCTGGGTGGCCAAGCCGCTGCTCGGCCGGGAGGGCGCCGGGGTCACGCTCCACGAGCCGGGCAGCGCACCGGCGCCGCGCGACGAACCGTGCTGCTACCAGGAACTGGCACCGCTCCCCGACTTCTCGGGCAACCGCGTCGTGCTCGGCGCCTGGGTGGTCGAGAGCGAGGCGGCCGGGCTCGGCATCCGGGAATCGGCGGGGCCGGTCACGGACGAGTACGCCCGCTTCCTGCCCCACGTCATCCTCTGACCCAGGTCCGGGGCGGGGCTCGGGCCCGGCCCCGGGCGGGGCTCAGCCGGCCAGGACGCCGCGGAGCTGGTCCAGGCCCCAGTCCAGGTCCTCCTTGCTGATCACCAGCGGAGGGGCGATCCGGATCGTGGAGCCATGGGTGTCCTTGACCAGCACACCGCGCTCCATCAGCCTCTCCGAGATCTCCCGGCCGGTCCCGAGCTCCGGGGCGATGTCGACCCCGGCCCACAGCCCCCGGCCCCGTACGGCACGCACCGCGCCGCCGCCGGCCAGCAGCCCCAGCTCGCGGTGCAGGTGGTCGCCCAGCTCCGCCGCGCGCTGCTGGAACTCACCGGTGCGGAGCATCGCGATCACCTCCAGCGCCACGGCGCACGCCAGCGGATTCCCGCCGAACGTGGATCCGTGCTCGCCGGGGCGGTGGACGCCCAGCACCGCGGCCGACGAGACCACGGCCGACACCGGCACGACACCGCCGCCGAGCGCCTTCCCCAGCACGTACATGTCGGGGACGACGCCCTCGTGCTCCAGCGCGAAGGTCCTGCCCGTGCGGCCGAGCCCCGACTGGATCTCGTCCGCCACGAACAGCACGTTCCGCTCCCGGGTCAGCTCCCGCACCCCGGCGAGATAGCCCGCCGGCGGCACGATCACCCCTGCCTCGCCCTGGATCGGCTCCATCAGGACCGCCACGGTGTTCTCGGTCATCGCGGCGGCGAGCGCGGTCAGGTCCCCGTACGGCACGATCTCGAAGCCCGGCGTGTACGGACCGAAGTCGGCCCGCGCCTCCGGATCCGTGGAGAAGCTGATGATGGTGGTGGTCCTGCCGTGGAAGTTGTCCGCGGCGACGATGATCTTGGCCATGCCGTCCGGGACGCCCTTGACGCGGTAGCCCCACTTGCGCGCGGTCTTCACCGCCGTCTCCACCGCCTCCGCCCCGGTGTTCATGGGCAGGACCATCTCCATGCCGCACAGCTCGGCCAGCTGCGCGCAGAAGTCGGCGAACCGGTCGTGGTGGAAGGCGCGCGAGGTCAGCGTGACGCGCTCCAGCTGGGCCCTGGCCGCGTCGATCAGACGCCGGTTGCCGTGGCCGAAGTTGAGTGCCGAGTAGCCGGCGAGCATGTCCAGGTACCTGCGGCCCTCGACATCGGTCATCCAGGCGCCGTCCGCCGAGGCGACGACGACCGGCAACGGGTGGTAGTTGTGCGCGCTGTGCGCCTCGGCGGAGGCGATGGCGTTCTCCGTGGTCGACACGGGATCTCCGTTCGTCGTGCGGCAGGGGCGGGGTGTGCCCACTTTGTATCGTCGGTCGCGGCACGGACGGGGAAACCTCCGCCCGCGCGGCGCGCCCCTCGTGCGCCCCCGCGGCGGATTCCGTTCTGCCCGCCGCGGTGCGTGGAAGACCGGGCATCCGTGCGCCCCCGGTCTTCGACGCACCGGTTGCCGGAGATCCCCTCCGCACCTGAGACAATGGGGCCATGGCCTCTGATCGACCCCGCGTGCTCTCCGGAATCCAGCCCACCGCAGGCTCGTTCCACCTCGGCAACTACCTCGGCGCGGTCCGCCAGTGGGTGGCGCTGCAGGAGTCCCACGACGCCTTCTACATGGTCGTGGACCTGCACGCGATCACCGTTCCGCAGGACCCCGCGGAGCTGCGGGCGAACACCCGGCTCGCCGTCGCCCAGCTGCTGGCCGCCGGTCTCGACCCCGAGCGCTGCACGCTCTTCGTCCAGAGCCACGTCCCCGAACACGCCCAGCTCGGCTGGATCATGAACTGCCTCACCGGTTTCGGCGAGGCCTCCCGCATGACGCAGTTCAAGGACAAGTCCGCCAAGCAGGGCGCCGACCGCGCGACCGTGGGCCTCTTCACCTACCCGGTGCTGCAGGTCGCCGACATCCTGCTCTACCAGGCCGACCAGGTCCCGGTGGGCGAGGACCAGCGCCAGCACATCGAGCTCACGCGTGATCTCGCCGAGCGCTTCAACGGCCGCTACGGACAGACGTTCACCGTCCCGGCGCCGTACATCCTCAAGGAGACGGGCAAGATCTTCGACCTCCAGGACCCGGCGGTCAAGATGAGCAAGTCGGCCTCCACGCCGAAGGGCCTCGTCAACCTCCTGGACGACCCGAAGGCCACCGCCAAGAAGGTCAGGAGCGCGGTCACCGACACGGACACCGTGATCCGCTTCGACCCGGAGAAGAAGCCCGGCGTCAGCAACCTCCTGGGCATCTACTCCACCCTCACCGGCACCGCCGTCGCCGATCTGGAGCAGAAGTACGAGGGTCAGGGGTACGGCGCGCTCAAGACCGACCTCGCCGAGGTCATGGTGGAGTTCGTCACTCCCTTCCGCACCCGTACGCAGGAATACCTGGACGATCCGGAGACGCTGGACTCCCTCCTGGCCAAGGGAGCGGAGAAGGCCAGGGCCGTCGCGGCGGAGACACTGGCGCAGACCTACGACCGCATGGGACTTCTGCCCGCGAAGCACTGAGTCCAAGGACCCTGGCGAGATCATGGTCCCAGGGGTCACACTGGCGTCGGCACGACTGTCGGCCGACCGGAAACCGGCCATCGACGATTGAGGAGAACGACGTGGGGACCGTAACGCTCGGCGTTTCGATCGCGGTCCCGGAGCCCTACGGCAGCCTGCTCCAGGAGCGGCGCGCGAGCTTCGGGGACCCTGCCGCGTACGGCATTCCCACCCATGTCACCCTTCTCCCGCCGACCGAGGCCCGGTCGGCGGACCTGCCGGCGATCGGGGCGCACCTCGCCCAGATCGCCACGGCCGCCCGGCCCTTCCCGATGCGGCTGTCCGGGACAGGCACCTTCCGGCCGCTGTCCCCGGTCGTCTTCGTCCAGGTCGTCGAGGGCGCCTCGGCCTGTTCCTGGCTCCAGAAGCGGGTCCGGGAGGCCTCGGGCCCCCTGGTCCGCGAGCTCCAGTTCCCGTACCACCCGCACGTGACCGTGGCGCACGGCATCGCCGAGGAGGCGATGGACCGCGCGTACGAGGAGCTCTCCTCGTACGAGGCGGCGTGGACCTGCGGTTCCTTCGCGCTCTACGAGCAGGGCGCGGACAGCGTCTGGCGCAAGATCAACGAGTTCCCGTTCCGGGCGGGCGGCGGGACACCCGCCGTGCCCGTCCAGGGCGGCTGCTCCCTCGACCAGCCGTCCCTGCAGTCCTGACCGACCCCCGCTGCTGCGACCCCACCGGGCGCTACCGCACCGGCAGCCGCCGGAACAGCGGGCGCGGCACGTGCCGCAGGGCCGACATCACGACCCGCAGGGCACCGGGCACCCACACCGTCTCCGAGCGCCGCCGCAGGCCCGTCACGATCGCGTCCGCGACCGCGCCCGGGGTCGTCGCGAGCGGCGCCTCCTCGCGCCCCGCCGTCATCCTGGAGCGTACGAAGCCCGGGCGCACGACCATGACGTGCACCCCGGTCCCGTGCAGTGCGTCCCCGAGCCCCTGCGCGAAGGCGTCCAGGCCCGCCTTGCTGGAGCCGTAGATGAAGTCGGCCCGCCGGGCGCGCTCACCCGCCACCGAGGAGAGCACCACCAGCGAGCCGTGGCCCTGCGCCTGGAGTGCGCCCGCGCACACGAGGCCGGCGGACACCGCCCCCGTGTAGTTGGTCTGCGCGACCCGGACCGCGGAGAGCGGCTCCTCCTCGTCCCGAGCCTGGTCGCCCAGGATGCCGAACGCCAGCAGCACCATGTCGATGTCGCCCTCGGCGAAGAGCTTTCCGAGCACCTCCTCGTGCGATCCGGAGTCGAGCGCGTCGAAGGCGACGGTACGGACGTCGGCGCCCAGCTCGCGCAGCTCGGCGGCGGCCCGCTCCAGGGCGGGGGACGGCCGTCCGGCCAGCCTGACCGCGCGTGTGCGGCGGGCGATCAGCCGGCGCGCCGTGGCCAGACCGATCTCCGAGGTGCCGCCGAGGACGAGCAGGGACTGCGGGGCACCGAAGGCGTCCTTCACAGGGAACTCCTAGTGGGGATGACGGAGCGGGCGGTCGGGCGGAGCGGGGGCCGGAGGTTCAGAGCGCGAGGCGGCGGGACAGGTCGGACCGGAAGGCTCCGCCCGGGTCCAGCTCCTGGTGCAGGGCCCGGAAGGCGTGCAGCCGCGGGTACATCGCGGCGAGCACGTCGGGCCGCAGCCGGGCGTCCTTCGCGAGGCAGACCCGGCCGTCGGCCGCCGCCACCTCCTCGTCGAGCCCGTCCAGCAGGCGTGCCAGACCGGGCAGCCCCGCGGGCAGCCCGAAGGAGAGGGTCCAGCCCGGCGCGGGGAACGAGAGCCAGCCGGTGCCGCCCTCGCCGAACCGTTTGAGCACGGCGTGGACGGCGGGACAGCGGCGCACGGAGAGCCGCCGGACGATGCGGTACAGCGTCTCCCCGTGCCTGTCCCCGACGGTGAACTGGTACTGCACGAAGCCGCCCCGGCCGTAGACGCGGTTCCAGTGCGGAAGGGCGTCCATGGAGTGGAAGAACGCGGAGATCTTCCGGAGCTCCCCGGTGCGGGCCGCGGGAGCGGCGCGGTGGCGGAGCTCGTTGAGGAGGGCCGCGGAGGTCCGCCCGAGCAGCCCCTCCGGCAGGAACGCGGGGGCGGCGGGCAGCTGCAACGGCCGGAACGCCAACGGCATGCGCCGTGCGTGCGCCGGGAGCGCGTCCAGAGGTGCGTGCTCCCCCCGGGTGAGGACGGCGCGCCCTGTGGCCCTTCCCCGCGCCAGGAGATCGATCCGGGCCGCCGCGTACGGGGCGCCGTCGGCGGTCGCGGTGAGGCGGGCCATCGCCTCGTCCAGCCCGGCCGCTCGTTCGGTGGCGACCGACATCAGCGACGTGGCGACCGGACGCAGGACGAGAGTGGCGGAGAGGATGACCCCGGTCAGCCCCAGACCGCCCGCCGTGGCGTCGAACAGATCGGTGCCCGGCAGGACCGTACGCACCTCGCCCTCCGCGGTGAGCAGCTCCAGGGCCCGCACGTGCCGGGCGAAGGAGCCGGCGGTCAGGTGGTTCCTGCCGTGGACGTCGGAGCCGATCGCCCCGCCGACGGTGACATGGCGGGTGGCGGGTGTGACGGGGAGGAACCAGCCGAGCGGCAGGACCACCTCCATCAGGTGGTGCAGGCTCACCCCGGCGTCGCAGACCACCGTGCCCGTGACGGCGTCGACCGACCGGATCCGGTCCAGCGCGGTCATGTCGACCACCGAACCGCCCGCGTTCTGCGCGGCGTCACCGTGGGCACGGCCCAGCCCGCGGGCGACGACCCCACGCGGACCACGGCCCCGCACGGCGACCGCGGCCTCTTCGTACGTGCGGGGGCGGAACCGCAGCGCGGTCGTCGGGGCGGTGCGGCCCCAGCCGGTCATGGACACCGTGTCGACAGACATGAAGTGACCGTATAGCCAGAGAAAACCCATTTGAGGGATTTGTTACAGCACTCACCGAAATGGGTGATTGGCGCGTCGGAAGGCCGCGGACACCGGTTTTCTGCGTGCGGAAGGGTACGCGTACGTCATGGACTGGCTGAAGAATCTCCCCCTGATCGGGCCGTTCGCCGCACGGCTGATGGAGACGCACGCCTGGCGCTCCTACGAGACGCTGGACCGGGTCCACTGGGCCAGGCTGGCGGCGGCGATCACGTTCCTCAGCTTCCTCGCGCTCTTCCCGCTCATCGCGGTGGGCGCGGCGATCGGTGCCGCCCTGCTCTCCGACGAACAGCTGGACACGATCAAGGGCAAGCTGGCCGAGCAGGTGCCGGGGATCTCCGACCAGCTCGGCATCGACAACCTGGTGGCGCACGCGGGCACCGTCGGGCTGGTCGCCGGTGCGCTGCTGCTCTTCACCGGCATCGGCTGGGTCGGTGCGATGCGGGAGTGCCTCCGCGCGGTCTGGGAGAAGGACGACCTGGACGAGGGCAACCCGGTCGTCCGCAAGCTCAAGGACGCCGGTCTGCTGCTCGGTCTGGGCGGCGCGGCGCTCGTGACACTGGCAGCCTCCACGGTCGGCTCGACCGCCATCGGCTGGACCGCCGACCTCCTCGGCATCCCCGAGGACGGCGCGGGCGGAGCGCTGCTCCAGGCGGCCGCCCTGGCCGTGGCGGTCTTCGCCGACTTCCTGCTCCTGATCTACCTGCTGACCCTGCTGCCCGGTGTGGAGCCGCCGCGCCGCCGGCTGATCGTGGCCGGACTCGTCGGCGCGGTCGGCTTCGAGCTGCTCAAGCTGCTCCTCGGCAGCTATATGAAGGGCGTCGCGTCGAAGAGCATGTACGGGGCCTTCGGGGTGCCGGTCGCACTCCTCCTCTGGATCAACTTCAGTGCGAAGCTGCTGCTGCTCTGCGCCGCCTGGACGGCGACGCCGAGCAAGGAGGAGAAGAGGGCGGCCCTCAGCGACGAGGAAGACGGCGCACCAGGTCGGGGAGCGGCCAGCGCCGGTTGACCAGGAACACCCCGGCCGCCAGGAGCACCAGCAGCCCGCCGACGATCGACAGCGCGATCCAGACCCCGCTGGAGCCCGCGGGGGCGGCGGGGGACGCGGCGGCTGCCGGCCTGTCCTCTGCCTTGCTCGAACCCCCTGCGGGCCGTGCACCCTTCCCGGTCCCCGTCGCGGCCGACTTGGGAGGCACCAGCTCGCCGACCGGGGTCACCTTGCCGCTCGACGCGAAGCCCCAGTCGAGCAGCGTGGCGGCCTCCTTGTAGACGGCGTGGCTCTCCTCGGACGAGGGGTTCATGACGGTGACGAGGAGCACCTTGCCGTCGCGCTCGGCGACTCCCGTGAAGGTGTTGCCCGCGTGCGTGGTGTAACCGTTCTTGACGCCGGCGATGCCCTTGTACGGCTCCACCCCGATGTCACCGGTGATCAGCCGGTTGGTGTTCTGGATCCCGAAGGTCCCGCGCTTCTTGCCCTTCTTCTTCTCGCCGGGGAACTGTGCGGTCGCCGTAGCGCTGTACTCGCGGAAGTCGGCCTTCTGGAGACCGCTGCGGGCGAACAGCGTGAGGTCGTACGCGCTGGAGACCTGGGTCGGGGCGTCGTAGCCGTCGGGAGAGACGACCTTGGTGTCGAGGGCCTGCAGCTCCTCGGCGTGCCGCTGCATCGCCGCGACGGTCGCGTCCACACCGCCGTACATCTCCGCCAGGACGTGCACCGCGTCGTTGCCGGACTGCAGGAACACACCGAGCCACAGGTCGTGGACCGTGTAGGTGTGGTCCTCCTTGACCCCCACCAGGCTGCTGCCCTCGCCGACCCCGGCGAGCTCCTCCTCGGTCACCATGTGCGTCATGGTCTTCGGCTGCAGCGCGGGCAGGACCGTGTCCGCGAAGAGCATCTTGAGGGTGGAGGCGGGCGGCAGCCGCCAGTGGGCGTTGTGGGCGGCGAGCACCTTGCCGTTCTCCGCGTCCGCGACGATCCACGACCGGCCGGTGAGCTTCTTGGGCAGGACCGGTGCGCCGGGGCCCAGCTCGACCTGGGTGCCCACCTCGCCCAGGCGTTTCCCGCCCACGGTCGACATCGGCCCCGTCGGCTTCGGCTGCTTGTCGTCGGTCTTGTCCTTGTCGGCCGCCCCTGCGGGACCCACGACACATACGGACAGCAATACGGCAGAGAGGACCGTCAACACGGTCTTTTTCAGAGCGGGCACGGTCGGAAACGTACAGGGCGTGGATGGGGATGGGGACCCGGATGGCCTGACCCGCCGGGCGTGACGCCGGGACAGCCCACCCCGGGAACCCGGACTCGAACGCTCCGGCGATACTGGGTCCATGAAGCTCAGCCGCCCCGTTTCCTGGTTCCTGCTCGCCTTCGGGGTGTGGAGCTGGTTCATCTGGATCACTTTCGCCAAGAACTTGTGGAAGGACGGCAGCGGGCTCGCGTTCGACGACGCCGGTGACCCGACCGCGTACTTCTGGGTCCATCTGCTGCTCACGATCACGTCGTTTCTTCTGGGGACGGCCGTCGGAGTCATCGGGTTCCGTGGTGTCAGGGCATTGCGGTCCGAACGCACATGACAACCGGGGCAAAAGTGAGAGTCCGGACAGCAGTAGTCCAGCGGGTGGGCGGGGGAGCGTAAGTGGTAGTGGTCGTTGTTCTGGTGATGGTCGTGGTCGTCGCGCTGCTCGCGGGCGTGCACCGCTATGTGTGGCGCCGGCTCGTCGGTGACACGACGGCGAAGGGGAGCCCCGCGCGGCGCGCGGGCACCATCGCCGCCTTCGTGCTGCCCCTGCTGAGCCTCGGCGCCATGACGTCGGCCCGTGCGGGCTTCCCGTTCTGGCTGCAGCAGGTGCTGGCCTGGCCCGGCTACCTGTGGCTGGCGGTGCTGCTGTACCTGACGATGGCTCTGCTGGTGGGGGAGGCCGCACGCCCCCTGCTGCACCGGTTCCTGGCGCGCAGGTCCGCAGCGGGCACGGAGGACGCCACGGCGGGCGCGGAGGAGGCCACCGTGGGCGCGCGGCCCGAGGCCGGTGCCGTCGCGAGCGGAGCCGCCGCGACGAGTGGGGCCGGGGCCACGGGCGAAGCCGCCGCGAGCGGCGAAGCCGAGGTCACGGGCACGGAGAACGGCTCGGACGGTGGCACCCGTACGCGCACGGACGTCGCCCCGCCCCCCGAGTCCCCGGCGGCCCCGACCGTCGTCGACCCCTCGCGACGGCTCTTCGTCGCGCGGGCCGTCGGCGGCGCGGCTGCCCTCGCCGGGCTCGGCACGGTCGGATACGGCACCTACGGTGTGCTGCGCGGCCCCCGGGTCAAGCGCATCACCGTGCCGCTCGCCAGGCTGCCGCGCTCCGCGCACGGCTTCCGGATCGCCGTCGTCAGCGACATCCACATCGGTCCCATCCTCGGCAGGGCCCACACCCGGCGCATCGTCGAAGCGATCAACGCGACCCGGCCCGACCTGGTCGCGGTCGTCGGCGACCTCGTCGACGGGTCCGTCAAGGACCTCGGCAGCGCCGCCGAACCACTGGCCGGGCTCGAAGCCCGCCACGGAAGTTACTTCGTCACCGGCAACCACGAGTACTTCTCCGGTGCCGCCGAGTGGGTCGACCACGTGCGCGAGCTGGGTCTCCACCCGCTGGAGAACGCCCGGGTCGAGATCGCCGGGTTCGATCTCGCCGGTGTCAACGACGTCGCGGGCGAGAGCGAGGGGCAGGGTCCGGACTTCGTGCGGGCGCTCGGTGACCGGGACCGCAGCCGTGCCTCCGTCCTCCTCGCGCACCAGCCCGTCGTCATCGACGACGCCGTCAAGCACGGCGTGGACCTCCAGCTCTCCGGCCACACGCACGGCGGACAGCTCTGGCCCGGGAACCTGCTGGCCGGTCTCGCCAACCCCACCGTCGCCGGACTCGAACGCTACGGCGACACGCAGCTCTACGTCTCGCGTGGAGCCGGCGCCTGGGGCCCGCCGGTCCGCGTCGGCGCGCCCTCCGACATCACCGTGGTGGAGCTCGCATCCCGACAGGCCTGAGCGCCGCCTGGTCAACTGCCCGGCCCACAGCAGGACATGACGCGCAGTCACCCCGCACGCTCACGCAACGAGCTGGGCGGGAGGCTGCGCCATGCCCAATTCCGCCTGTTTCTCGGCGTATATCAACCAAGAAGCTGTGAACACCTGATTTGCTCTTCCAAGTGTGAATAACGTGTAATCAGGTGAGGGTGAACATGCGGCAATGTGCGCATACATGCACATGGGTCGCGGCAGGGCTGGTAGAGGAGAGCACGGCACATGCGGTTGGTCCGGCTTCGGATTCTCGCGATTCTCGCGGTATTGATCATCGCCGGCGTCGGCGCCTGGCAGCTGCTTCCCTCGGACGAGGTGAGCGACGACGCGATCACGGTCGGTACGTCGGACGAGGTCACCAGCCTCGACCCGGCCGGCGCCTATGACGCCGGCTCCTGGGCGATCTACAGCAACCTGTACCAGTCCCTGATGACCTTCAAGTCCGGGGCGATCGTGCCGGAGCCCGACGCGGCCGAGAGCTGCGGCTTCGTCGGGCAGAAGCTCCAGACCTACCAGTGCAGACTGCGGGACGACCTGACGTTCGCCAACGGCCGCGAGGTCACCGCCACCGACGTCAAGTACTCCTTCGACCGGATGCTGAAGATCAGGACGGACGTCGGTCCCTCGGTGCTCTTCCCCAGCCTCGACACGGTCGTGGCCGAGGGGCGGACCGTGACGTTCAACCTCACGGCCCGGGACGCGACCTTCCCGCAGAAGCTCGCCACCGGCGCCGGGTCCATCGTCGACCCCACCCGGTACCCGAAGGACGAGCTCCGCACGGGGGACCAGGTCGACGGCTCGGGGCCGTACACCCTGAAGTCGTACGAGCCGGGCGTCCGCGCCGAACTGGTGCCGAATCCCGCGTACAAGGGTGCGCTGAAGCAGACCGGTGTGGCCGTCGACATCCGCTACTTCGACGGCTCCGACCAGCTCAGGGCGGCCTGGAAGACCGGCGACGTCGATGTCGCACACCGTCAGCTGCCCCCCGAGGACCTGGCCGGGCTGGACGTCGCCTCCACCCGGCAGCGCGTCACCGAGGCGGACAGCGCGGAGATCCGCAACCTCGTCTTCAACGTCCGTGACGGCTCGGCGCTCTCGGACAAGCGGGTCCGGCAGGCCGTCGGGTGGATCATCGACCGGGGCCCCCTGGTCACCGACGTCTACAAGAGCACCGTCGAACCGCTCTACTCGCTGATCCCGCAGGGCTACATCGGGCACAGCACCCCCTTCTTCGACTCCTACCCGGAGCCCGACCCGAAGCGGGCCAGGGCGCTGATGGAGGAGGCCGGGGTGCAGATTCCGCTGCCCATCACCTTCGCCCACCGCGACGAGGACGCGAACAAGCAGGAGAGCACCGAACTGGTCCGCCAGCTGGAGGACAGCGGTCTGTTCGAGGTCACCGAGAAGGCCGTGGAGTGGCAGGCCTTCCAGAAGAAGTACGCGGCGGGCGCGTACGACGCGTACACCGTGGGATGGCTCCCCGACTACCCGGACCCCGACACCTTCAGCCAGCCGCTGGTCGGCCGCGACAGCAGCCTCCACAACGGCTACACCAGCAAGAAGATGGACTCGCTGATCTCCGCCACACAGCAGTACAGCGACCGCAGCCGCACCTCGGGCGACTTCAAGAAGCTGCAGGAGCTGGTCGGCGAGGACGTACCGCTGATCCCGCTGTGGCAGAAGAAGGACTACGTCGTCAGCACGGCCGGCGTGGCCGGCTCCCAGTACCTCTCGGACGGCACCGGGATCTGGCGTCTGTGGGAGCTCAGCTGGATCTGACGTCCGAGGCGTCCGGGACGTCCGAGGCGTCACGGGTGCCCGCGGTGGGGGCGTCCGGCGCACCCCGGCCCGGGCGCTTCGCCGCGCCGGGCATGAACTCCACCAGGACGTCGCTGAGCTGCCGTACGAGCGGTCGCAGCACCCGGAACCGGGAGAGCGCGATCGCCCGTGCGGCGATCGGCGCGGTGCGTTCGACGAGACGGCGGCTGCGCTCGGTGCCCTCGGTCCGGTCGTAGACCCAGAAGAGCACCAGCCCCATCTGCATCAGCCACATCAACTGCGGCAGCAGCGCCGCCAGTTCCGGGTCGTGCTTGGTGCTGGAGCCGGCCAGGCACCGCTCGTGCACGGAGATGGCCGCCTCACGGGCGGCCACGGACTCCTCCGAGAAGGGGGAGAGCGGGCTGTCCGGGTCGGCGGCGTTCTTGAAGAACTGGGCGGCGAAGCGGTGGTACTGCTCGGCCACGTCCAGCCAGCAGAGCAGCACACCGCGGAGGCGGACGGCGAGATCCCTGTCGCCTGCCAGGACCGGCCGGACCGCCGCCTCGTGCTCGGCGGCGATCCGGTCGTAGAAGCCCTGGACCAGGTGTTCCTTCGAGGAGAAGTAGTAGTAGGCGTTCCCGACGGAGACTCCGGCCTCCTTGGCGATGGCCCGCATCGTCGTCCGGTCGTACCCGTGCTCCTCGAAGAGCCTGAGCGCGGTCTCCAGGATCAGCGTGCGGGTCTGCTCGCTCTTCTGGGCCTTGGCCGTCCTGCCCGCTCCGGTCGGCTTCGCTGCGTTCGCGTCGGCCACGTCCTTCTCTTCCTTCACCACGGTCCCAAGGCTAACCGGGAGATCCGGCCACCGGATCCGGCAGCGGGCACCGTCCGTCGGCGGAGCGGCACGGCTCCGCCGTGACGGACCGGTACTTCGCCGCCGCGAGCACCGTCGCACGGGCGAACGGACGGCCCAGGGGCGTGGTGAGCCAGTGGGCCCTGGGCCGGTGCTCGGCCAGGGCCCAGAGGCAGACGATCCAGGCGGACGTCCCGCGGTAGACCTGCCCCCGGTCCCCGACCACCGTGATCTCCTCCAGCGTTCCCGCGTGGTCGAGACCGGGGAAGCGGTGACGCGCCTCCTGCGAGCCGGCCGGGACGAGATCGAGCGGGACGAGCTGACGCTGCTTCCGCAGCCAGTGCCGCAGATGGACGCAGAGCGGGCACCGGTCGTCGTAGAGCACCGTGAGCCGGGTGACCGGCGGGTACGTGACCGGGGCGGGCGCGGCCCGGCCGGGGATGTCCGTCACGGCCTGCTCACCTCCCGGTGGCGGGCGCTGCCCAGGGGCCCTGGTTCCCGGGTCCGGCCCAGCCCTGCGGCGGCACGGGCGGCGTCTGCTCGCGCTCCATCAGGCCCCGGCGGCGGATCTTGTTGAGCACGTAGACGTTGCCCAGGTGCATCACGCCCAGGACCAGCAGGACGACGCCGACCTTCACCGACAGCGCCTCGAAGAGCTGCCGGGCGTCGGCGACCCCGTCGGCGTTCTTCAGGTACAGGGCCACGAAGCCCAGGTTGACCAGGTAGAAGCCGACCACCAGCAGGTGGTTCACGGCGTCCGCGAGCTTCTCGTCGCCCTGGAGCACATCGCCGAGGAAGACCTTGCCGTTGCGGCTGAGCGTGCGGGCGACCCAGACGGTGAGCGCCACGCTGATGAGCAGGTAGATGACATACGCGAGCACAGTGAGGTCCATGCCCCACCCTCCCTTGAACGCGTTCAAAATGCTGATGCCAGTGACTGTAGACCCGTTTTTGAACATGTTCAAGCAGCGTCCCGGTGAAGGCCGGAACGCTGGAGTGCGGTAATGGGCGGGCGGGTGACGCGGGATCAGTCGGCGAGGGCCCTGAGAAGCTCGGCCCGCAGGTCACCCGCGTCCGGAAGCGGTCCCGACGCCAGCACCTCGTTCCACCGGGCCGCCGCCCGGTCGGCACCGGACCGGAACGCACGCCGCAGCGGCACCTGCCCGAAGAACAGCGCGAGCGCGGCCACCGGGCGCAGCAGTGACCGCCCGCGCACGGTCAGGGTGACGCCGACCTCCCACACGCCCCCGGCGGCCGGCCGCGGAGTGACGGTCAGACGTGCCCGCCCGAGCCGGTGCTTGGCGCGGACCGCCAGCGGGGCGCGGGCCGGCGGGAGGGACCCGGGACGCGCGGTCGCGGCGGCCCACCAGGCGGGCAGGTCGAGCCCGGCCCGGCCGGAGGCGCGTTGCAGCGGACCTCCGCCGGGGTTGCGCATGCGGAATCCCACGTCCAGCGCCCCGGGCCGGTCAGGGGTGCGCAGCCGCGCGGTCAGCCGGGCGGTCAGCTCGGCGGACTCCATGCGCTGCTCGACGGCGATGGCGGTGGCGCGCCGCCACTCCCTCACGGTCACGACGATCAGGTCGTCCGAGGGGGCTGCGCGCAGGGCGTCGGTCGCCTCGTCGGCGTCCGAGGTGATCTCGTACCGGGCGCCCGGGCGCAGGTGCCGGCCCTTCAGCAGCCGGATGCCCGGGACCGTCGGCCCGCCGTCCCCCAGCACGATGTCCCCACCCCGCGCCCGCGAGGAGTCGACCGTGTCCAGGACGGCCTTCGCGCACTCCTCGAACCAGTCGCGGTCCAGGGACGTGACGGTGACCGTGTGGTCGAAGCGGGCCACGCGGGACCGTACCCGGTCTCAGACGCTCATGGAGCGCGCGGTGTTGACCTGGGCCATGACCATCGGGAAGGTCTCGGGGCCCATCGCCGGGATCATCGTCGAGTGGTGGCGTCCACCGCTCGTCACCGTGATCTGGACGAAACCGGTCGTCCTCTTCTCCTTCATCAGGAGGAAGAGCAGCCCGATCAGGCAGAAGAGCGCGAAGACGATGGCGAGCACGACCCCCACGGTGGGGATCTTCTCCTCCGTGCGCGACATGTCGGTCGCCGTCCACACCGCCCCCTTGAGGGGCATCGTGCCGGACGGCGTCACGATGCCGTCGTTCATGACGGTGATGTCACCGAGCGACAGCATCGGCACGCCGCCGCCCATGGGCTGTCCCTGCTGGACCGGCAGGTTGAAGCCGGGCTGCGTCGGCTGGCCGGGGCTCGGATAGCCGTAGCCGGGACCGGGCTGTGCGGCGGACTCGGGCAGCGGCTGCGGGTAGCCGTACACCGGAGCCGCGCCCGGCGCCGGGTAGCCGTAGCCCTGGCCGTCGGGCATCGTCGGAGGGTTGCCCGGCTGCTGGGGCGGGCCCCACTTGTATGAGTCGTCCGCGTACGGATTCGGATCGCTCACGACGTTCCCCGTTCTCCATCAGACCCTCTGCTCCCGTGCCGTGCTGCGTCGGGAGAGGGCGAGCCGGTCAGGGCTCCGCATGACCGTACCGTCCCCCACCCCCTCGACGCACCAAGAGGCCCCGCTTCCCGCACAGTCGGTGCGGGGAGCGGGGCCTCTCGAAGACCACGGCGTGGGCCCGGGAGCCCCGGAGCCCGTGGGTCAGAAGCGACGCGTGATCAGCGCGCGCTTCACTTCCTGGATCGCCTTGGTGACCTCGATGCCACGCGGGCAGGCGTCCGTGCAGTTGAAGGTCGTGCGGCAACGCCACACGCCGTCACGGTCGTTGAGGATCTCCAGGCGCTGCTCGCCGCCCTCGTCGCGCGAGTCGAAGATGAAGCGGTGCGCGTTGACGATGGCCGCCGGGCCGAAGTACTGGCCGTCGTTCCAGAACACCGGGCACGAGGACGTGCACGCGGCGCACAGGATGCACTTGGTGGTGTCGTCGAAGCGCTCGCGGTCCTCGGCGGACTGCAGGCGCTCACGCGTCGGCTCGTTGCCCTTGGTGATGAGGAAGGGCATGACGTCGCGGTAGGCCTGGAAGAACGGGTCCATGTCGACCACGAGGTCCTTGAGGACCGTGAGGCCCTTGATGGCCTCGACCGTGATCGGCTTCTCCGGGTTGATGTCCTTGATCAGCGTCTTGCAGGCGAGCCTGTTCTTGCCGTTGATCCGCATCGCGTCGGAGCCGCAGATGCCGTGCGCACACGAACGCCGGAACGTCAGAGTGCCGTCCAGCTCCCACTTGATCTTGTGAAGGGCGTCGAGGACACGCTCCTTCGGGTCGATCGAGATCTCGAAGTCCTGCCACTGGACCTCGTCGGAGACCTCGGGGTTGAAGCGGCGGATCCGGAACGTGGCCGTGATGTACGGGGTGTCGGCGAAGCCGGCCTCGGCCTTGTCGGTCTTTTCCAGGGTCGGGGTAGCCATCAGTACTTACGCTCCATCGGCTGGTAGCGGGTCGTGACGACCGGCTTGTAGTCGAGCCGGATCGACTCGGTGCCGTCGTCGGCGACCTCGCGGTACGCCATGGTGTGGCGCATGAAGTTGACGTCGTCGCGGTTCGGGTAGTCCTCGCGGTAGTGACCGCCGCGGGACTCCTTGCGGGCCAGCGCGGAGGTCGCCATGACCTCGGCCAGGTCGAGCAGGTTGCCCAGCTCGATGGCCTCCAGCAGGTCGGTGTTGAACCGCCTGCCCTTGTCCTGGATCGACACGTCGAGGTAGCGCTTGCGCAGCTCGGCGATCTTGTCGACCGCGGTCTTGATGGTCTGCTCGGTGCGGAACACCATCACGTTGGCGTCCATGCACTCCTGCAGCTCCGTGCGGAGCGCGTGGACCCGCTCGGTGCCCGTCGAGTTGCGCAGCCGCTCGACCTGCTCCTGGACCAGCTGCGCCGGGTTCTCGGGAAGCTCGACGAAGTCGTTCTTCGCGGAGTACTCGGCGGCGGCGATGCCCGAACGGCGCCCGAAGACGTTGATGTCGAGCAGCGAGTTGGTCCCCAGGCGGTTGGCGCCGTGCACGGAGACACAGGCGACCTCGCCGGCGGCGTAAAGGCCCGGGACGACGGTGGTGTTGTCGGCCAGCACCTCACCCTCGACGTTGGTCGGGATGCCGCCCATGGCGTAGTGCGCGGTCGGCTGGATCGGGATCGGGTCCGTGTAGGGCTCGATGCCGAGGTACGTACGCGCGAACTCGGTGATGTCCGGGAGCTTCGCGTCCAGCTGCTCCGGCGGGAGGTGCGTGAGGTCGAGGTAGACGTGGTCGCCCTCGGGACCGCAGCCGCGGCCCTCACGGATCTCCGTGTAGATGGAGCGGGACACGACGTCACGGGACGCGAGGTCCTTCATGACCGGCGCGTACTTCTCCATGAAGCGCTCGCCGTCCTTGTTGCGGAGGATGCCGCCCTCACCGCGGGCGCCCTCCGTCAGCAGGATGCCCATGCGCCAGATGCCCGTCGGGTGGAACTGGAAGAACTCCATGTCCTCCAGCGGCAGACCCCGGCGGTAGCAGGCGGCCTGGCCGTCACCGGTCAGGGTGTGCGCGTTCGACGTCACCTTGAAGAACTTGCCGGTGCCGCCCGAGGCGTAGATGACCGACTTCGCCTGGAAGACGTGGATCTCGCCGGTGGCCAGCTCGTAGGCGACGACGCCGGCGGACTTCTTGACGCCGTCCTCCTCGACGACCAGCTGGTCCAGGACGTAGAACTCGTTGAAGAACTCCACGCCCTCCTTGACGCAGTTCTGGTACAGCGTCTGGAGGATCATGTGGCCGGTGCGGTCGCCCGAGTAGCAGGCACGACGGACCGGGGCCTCGCCGTGGTTGCGGGAGTGACCGCCGAAGCGGCGCTGGTCGATCTTGCCCTCGGGCGTACGGCCGAACGGCAGGCCCATCTTCTCGAGGTCGAGGACCGCGTCGATGGCCTCCTTCGCGAGGATCTCGGCGGCGTCCTGGTCGACCAGGTAGTCGCCGCCCTTGATCGTGTCGAAGGTGTGCCACTCCCAGTTGTCCTCCTCCACGTTGGCCAGCGCGGCGGCCATGCCGCCCTGCGCGGCGCCCGTGTGGGAGCGGGTGGGGTAGAGCTTCGTGAGCACGGCGGTGCGGCTGCGCTTCGTCGACTCGATGGCCGCGCGCATGCCGGCGCCGCCGGCGCCGACGATGACGGTGTCGTACTTGTGGATCTGCATGGTTTCCTCTGGTCCCTCTGTCCCGGCGCCTAGCGGATGTTCGGGTCGAAGGTGAAGATCACCAGCGTGCCCAGCAGGACGGTGAACACCGTGGCGGTGTACAGGAGCATCTTCAGCCAGAAGCGGGTGTTGTCCCGTTCGGCGTAGTCGTTGATGACCGTACGGAGGCCGTTGGCGCCGTGGAGCATGGCGAGCCACAGCATCGCCAGGTCCCAGACCTGCCAGAACGGCGAGGCCCAGCGGCCCGCCACGAAGGCGAAGCCGATCTTGGAGACGCCGCCGTCCAGCACCAGCTGGATCAGCAGGTGCCCGATGACGAGAACGACCAGCACGATGCCCGACAGGCGCATGAAGAGCCAGGCGTACATCTCGAAGTTGGTGCGCGAACCCTTGGGGGTCTTGCCCGTGCGCTTGCGCGGGGGCTCGATCACCGGGGCCGGGTTGTCGACGTCGTACAGGCTTACGCCCTCGACGTCGCCGATCGCGGGGGAAGAGGTCTCGCTGGACATTGGCCTCAGCTCCCGAAGACTTCGCGTACGGCGTGACCGAGGACGGGGTACAGGGCCCCGACCATCAGCACGACCCAGATACCCAGGACGGTCCAGAGCATCTGCTTCTGGTAGCGCGGGCCCTTGGCCCAGAAGTCCACGGCGACGATGCGGAGACCGTTCAGCGCGTGGAAGAGGATCGCGGCCACCAGGCCGTACTCGAGCAGCGCGACGAGCGGGGTCTTGTAGGTGGCCACGACATCGTCGTACGCCTCGGGGGAGACACGCACGAGGGCGGTGTCCAGGACGTGTACGAACAGGAAGAAGAAAATGAGGACACCGGTGACTCGATGAGCCACCCAGGACCACATGCCTTCCCGGCCGCGGTACAGCGTTCCAGCCGGCACGGAAGAACCCTCCGGGAGCGGGGATTGGGGTCGGCCGGCTTGACTGTCGGTCTGACCCGGCCGGGTACGGTCCACCGGCCCCGGCCATCGTAGCGACGGTTTGTCGGTTCGATGGCGGCGGGGCCTCCGGTGTGATCAAAGCGGCAATCAATCTGGCACGGACGGGCTATCGGACGGGCTGTCCGGCGACCAGGAAAGGGCCCTGCGAGCTGCCCGCTTCGGTCACGAGGTCGATGATGCGGCCCCGGGCGAGTCGTCGCATCTCCTCCGCGGTGAGGGCCCGCTCCTCGTCCGCGTCGTGCGCGAGCCGGGTACGGATGGCGACGAGCACCTGGTCCACGTGCTGGGAGGGCGGCACGCCGTCCAGGCAGATCACGAACACATGACCGAATCGGCTCTCGTACGCGGCGTGCGCCGCCCGCAGGGCCAGGTGGGCGGCGCGGGGCGCGTCATGGTGCAGGCAGGGGGCGCACTCCGCGGCGAGTGCCTCCGCGATGTCCACCGGGGAGAGGTCGTACCCCGCCTCGTCGGAGGCCGCGAGCAGCGCCCCGAGGTCCGGGTACGGGCGGTGGGCGGCCAGCCGCAGCGCCCAGCGGTGGCTGCCGAAGCACTCCAGCAGGGCTGGTTCGGCGGTGTCCCGGGGCCAGGCGTTGAAGCGACCGAGCCCGCTCGAGTAGGCATTGCCGCAGGTACTCGCCGAGACTGGTTGCGGAACGGAGGGCTCCGCCCCTGCCTCGTGCGGGGCGGGACCGCGGGTCTGGACGGGTACGCCCGCCCGCCCTGCCTGCTGCGGCTGCTTCGGCGGGCCGGCGGGGGGCTCGCTGGACCTGGACAGCGGGAACTCCTCGAATGAATGGCTTCTGTGATCTTGGAGAGGGGCCGGAGAGCGAACAGGTTGCGTGGGGGAGAGAGTGAAGGCTGAGATGAATGTGACGCAACGCTAGCGAGACCAGGCAACGGGCGCCCGGTGGGTGCGCGAATTTCACCCGGACGGGAGAGTTTCGGAACGCTTGATGGACGTCTCGACGGGGGTAATGACCGACTTTCTCCTCTTCTCTGACCTGTTTCTCCCCCCAACCCGGAGGATTCTGAGCGATGTCGCCCTCACGTGGAGTTCTGGTGGCCGGAGCGGCCGCCACGGTCGCCGCTGCCGTCACCCTCACCGTCGTCGCCTGGCCCGAGGGCTCCGGCCCCGGGACGCAGGGCGCGGCGTCCTCGTCCAGCACCTCGGCCTCGCCGTCCCCCTCGCGGAGCTACCCGCTCTCCACGACGCCGAGGACCATACCCGCGGTGCGCGAGCACACCCCCGCACGCGGACCCGGCTGGAAACCCGCGAAGGACAGCACGGTCGTCGTGGCCGATCCCGAGCTCGCCGACGAGGGGAAGCTGCTCGCCGAGGAGCTGGACATCCGCTACCGGGGTGAGGCCTCGGCCCGGTCCGGCGACGTCGAGCTGGAGATCGGGACCCCGGGGAAGGGCGCCCCGGAGTCGTACACCCTGAAGACGGCGGGCGACCGGGTGAGGATCAGCGGGCCCGACCAGGCCGGCGTCTTCTACGGGACCCGCACCCTCAAGCAGTCGATGAGCGCCGACAGCACGATGCCGGAGGGCGTCGTGCGCGACACACCCGACCGGGCGCAGCGCGGGCTCAACCTCGACATCGTGCGCAAGCACTACTCCGCCGAGTGGATCGAGGCCCGGCTGCGCGAGATGGCCGACCTCAAACTCAACCAGCTCGGCCTGCACTTCTCCGACGACCAGGCCTTCCGCATCGAATCCGAGTCGCATCCGGAAGTGGTCTCCGAAGAGCACCTCACCAAGGCCGAGGTCCGGCGGATCCTGGCGCTCGCGGAGAGCCTCCACATCACCGTCGTCGGCGAGATCGATTCCCCCGGACACCTGGGCGCCGTACTCCGCGCCCACCCCGACCTCCAACTGCGCGACACGCAGGGGGTCGCCCGGCAGGGCGCCATCGACATCTCCAGGACCGAGTCGGCGGAGATCGTCGACGACCTGCTGCGCGAGTACTCCGAGCTGTTCCCCGGGGCGTGGTTCCACGTCGGTGCGGACGAGTACCAGGCGCTGACGGTGAGCGACCCGCAGGCCTCCTACCCGCAACTGGCCGCGGCCGCCCGCGAGAAGTACGGCGCCGGGGCCACCATCCAGGACCTGACGGAGGGCTGGCTCAACGACCGGGCGGCGGTCGTCCGCGACGCGCAGAAGATCCCCAAGGCGTGGAACGACGGGTTCTTCAGCGGTGGCCGGGTCACCGCGCACAAGGGCATCGAGGTCGAGTACTGGACGGGCAAGGAGATCGGCGCCCGGCCGCCCCAGGAGTACCTGGCGGAGGGCCGCAAGGTGGTCAACCTCAACGACGAGTTCCTCTACTACGTGCTCGGTGAGCCCAACGACTTCGTCTACCCGACCGGCGAGCGGATCTACGAGCAGTGGACGCCGTTCGTCCTGCGCGGCACCGAGCCGGTCCCGGAGCGCTACTCGAAGCAGATCCTGGGCGGCCGGTTCGCGGTCTGGGGGGACTTCCCGAACGCGCAGACGCAGAAGCAGGTGGCCGACGGTATCCGGATGCCGCTCAACGCCGTCTCCCAGAAGCTGTGGGACCCGGGGAAGCCGGAGCTGACCTGGGCACAGTTCAAGGCGCTGGCCGACGAGGTCGACTCCTCGGACTGATCCGCAACCGCGTGGACACCTCCGTCGGGAGAGGCTAGGTTCCGCTTGCCGCGTGCCCCGGGGAGGGGCGCGCGGCAAGCGCGTTCCGGACGAATCCTGGGGGGTTCCACTTCATGCTGTGCACCACATGCCGTAAGAGACCGGCCACGTCCGCCGACGGCCGCTGCACCACCTGTGCGGCGCTGCGCCGCACGTCGGCGGGCGGACTGATGGCAGGGACCCGGGCGCCGAGGGGGAGGGGCCGCACCGGCTGCGCTCCCCCGGGGGCCTCGCCAAGGCGGTCGTCGTGCTGCTCGTCGCCGTCGTCGTGGCGGACGTGCTCTCCGTCGCGGCGGGCCTGAACGTCCGGCGCGTGTTCGTCGCCATCGCCGGCGGTGACATGGAGGCCTACGGCCTGACGCTCCAGGCCCACCTGCTCCACCAGCGGGCGTACAGCCTGCAGCTCCTCGCGCTGGTGCCCACCGCCGTCGTCTTCGTCCTCTGGTTCCGCCGTGTCCGGCTCAACGCCGAGGTGTTCGACGCG
The DNA here is from genome assembly GCA_014651175.1 of Streptomyces clavifer. Classification (GTDB taxonomy): domain Bacteria; phylum Actinomycetota; class Actinomycetes; order Streptomycetales; family Streptomycetaceae; genus Streptomyces; species Streptomyces clavifer. Next base: position 212,411 of record BMWJ01000001.1, read on the forward strand.
AGCCTGCAGACGATGCGGCCCGGCTGGGCCGTCGGTGCGTGGTTCGTCCCCGTCGGCAACTTCTGGCTGCCGCGCCGGGTCGCCGGCGGTGTCTGGGCGGCCAGCACCCGCGCCGATGAAGGACGGAGCACGGTCTCCGGGACGCCGATGAACCTTTGGTGGGCGGCCTGGGTGCTCGACCTGGTCTTCGGCCGCTACGCCGCCCGGACGTACGAGCGCGCGGAGCTGCCGCAGGAGGTCGTGGACGCGATCGGACTGGTCGTCGCGTCCGACGTGCTCGACATCGTCGCCGCGGTCCTCGCGATGCTCTTCGTGCGCAGGCTGACCGCGATGCAGGGGGAGCGGGCTGCGGTCGGCCCCACGCCGCCCTCCGCACACCGGGCGAGCGACCCGGCCACGTACTGAGCCGAGCCGGCTCCGCCCCTCCGCGCTGCCCGGTGGGCGGCCGGATCCGGCCGTGGCGCCCTCGAAGGGCCGCCGCCCGGACTGCGGTGCATCGGGCGTCACGGGCCCTTGCCCGAGCCGATTTTCTCTCTTTTACGGATGGTCCGGGCATCAGGAGCCGGTCCGACCGCATCGCACTGTGTCCTCCCGAGTCGTAAGAGTGACGCTTTTCAGCCATTCGGCGCAGTATTCGGTAACGACGTGCGGCGTTCCGCCGTGCGTCGGCTTCCGGTCGGCCGACCGGGTGACCGAGGGAGACGTCGATGAGCCTGCTGGAGCAGATCGCTCTTGCCGACGAGCGAGGGCTGGCGGCGAGCGGGCTCGCCTGTCTCGACCGCTGCCTGCCACCGACCGGCCGGGGCGATCCGGAGCCGCTGCGCCCGCTCTGGGCGAGCTGTGAGAACGGTGCGGACTGGGTGGCCCGGCTCGCCGGCGTCCGCGAGGCGCTGGAGTGTGACGCGCCGGAGGGCGAGGCGCCGCGGGGTACGGGGCCGGAGGGCGGCGGGGACACCGGTTCCGTGGCCGCCCGCGTCCGTGCGCTGCTCGCTGCCGCGCCGGCGGACTTCGAGGCGGAGCCGCTGCGCGCGTGGTCCGACGCCTGCTCGCTCCTCGCGCTGGACGTCCACCGCGAGTTCGACCTCCCGTCCGCGGGTGGGGCGGAGCTGCTGCGGCGCTGCCGTGCGGGCGGGACGGAGGGCGTGGGCCCGCTCGTCAGCGGTGAACTGCGCCGTCAGATCGATATCCTGGACGTCCTGGCGGAGACCGCGGGCACGGTGGGCAGTGGAGCCGGCCTGCTCCGGGTGCTCGACCTGTCGACCGAGGGCCAGCGCGTGCTGCGTGCGGTGATGTCGCGCAGGGCGCGCAGCCGGGCCTGACGGCCGGGGCGGACCCGGGCGGGACGGAACGACGACCGGGGCCGCCACCCCCCACAGGAGAGGCCCCGGTCGTCTTCCACGGAGCCGCAGTGCGGCCCCGTACTCATCTCAGCGCCACCGGTGCGTTTTTTGTCACACCCCGCTGCGTCAGGAGACTGTTGCGGGTTGTACAAGTCATGGACGCGGAACAGTCCGACCACGTAGCGTGCTGATTCGCGCAGGGTGGCGCAGCAGCGATGACCAGCTGTGATTCGGATCGGCAGGGCGGGTTGAGGGAGTGCTGGGGGACGACGCGGAGCTGACCGCCGCGGTGCTCGCGGCACAGGACGGGGACGAGGACGCCTTCCGTACTGTGTACCGCGCTGTGCACCCACGGCTGTTGGGGTACATACGGACGCTGGTCGGCGAACCGGACGCCGAGGACGTGGCGTCCGAGTCCTGGCTGCAGATAGCGCGTGATCTCGACCGGTTCAGCGGGGACGCCGACCGGTTCCGCGGCTGGGCCGCCCGGATCGCGCGCAACCGCTCGCTCGATCACATACGGATGCGGGGCAGGCGCCCGGCGGTCGGCGGCGACGAGAGTGAACTCGCGGCCCGGGCGGCCGAATCGGACACGGCGGGCGAGGCGCTGGAGTCGCTGGCCACCGGCCGTACGCTGTCCCTCATCGCGCAGTTGCCGCAGGACCAGGCCGAGGCCGTGGTGCTGCGTGTCGTGGTCGGGCTGGACGCGAAGAGCGCCGCCCGGACGCTGGGCAAACGCCCCGGAGCGGTCCGCACGGCCGCTCACCGGGGGCTCAAGCGGCTGGCGGAGCTGCTCGGCGCGGACGACGGCCCGGAGGGCGGGATTCCGGCCGCGGGTGCGGGACTCGGAGCCGTGCCCGCACAGCGCCCCGCCCGCAACGGCGCGGCGGCGCCCGCCGGTGTGACGCATTCGCGTCCGTGGACGCAGAAGGACATGTGATGGCCGACGAGCAGGACGAGTGGCTTGACGCGGACGTGGCGGAGAATCTGCTCCGCGGCGATCCCGTCGAACCCGTCGACGATCACGCCAGGAATGCGGCCCGGCGGCTGGAAGCGGCGCTGCGCGAGGTGCGTGCCCCCGGCCCCCCGGGAGGGGAACTGCCCGGTGAGGCGGCCGTGATGGCCGCGTTCCGCGAGGCGTCCGGTGCCCGGACGAAGCGGGACGGCGGGGCGCGGGCCGCCGGACCCGGCGGGCATCAGGACACCCTGCACACCGTACGCATCGGCGCCACGCGCGCGCCCTCGTCCCGGCGCCCCCGCTGGACCCGTCCCGTGCGGTACGGCCTCGCCGTCTCGCTGGCGGGGTGCGCACTCGGCGGGGTGGCGGTCGCCGGGGGCACGGGCATGCTTCCCGCGCCGTTCGGCGGCCAGGGTTCCCCGGCTCCCGCCTCGTCCGTCTCCGTCGCGGCGTCCCCGGAGGAGCTGGGGGCCGAAGTGCCCGAGGCCGGCGGTCCGTCGTCCGCACCGGCGTCGCCCGACGTGTCCGCGTCGCCGACCGCGCCCGAAGGGGCGGACAGGGGCACGGATCCGGACGACGGGCGGAGCCGCCCCGGCGGCGGCACGGCCGGCGGGACGGACCGGCGCAGTGGCGACCCGGACCGCAAGGGCACCCCGGAGAGCACTGCGGACGGCACCGACGGACACGAGACCCCCGGCGGCTCCGCGGGCGGTAAGGGGGCCGATCTCCACGAGAAGGCCGCCCGGGCCTGCCGCGACTACCGCAGCGACGACCTGAGCCGGGAGGACGAGCGACGACTCCTCGATCTCGCGGACGGCGAGGACAACCTGGCACGCTTCTGCGACCGCGTCCTCGAGGACGACGACGCGGACGGGAGCGGCGGCGGCTCCGGCGACGGCTCCGGCGGCCCGGACGGCGGCAAGGGCCCCGGCGAGGACGGCGAGGAGTCTCTTCCGTCGATCTCCTTCCGCACCCCGCCCCCGGAGGGCGGCACGAACCAGCGGTCCACGGCGGGCGAGCCGTCCGCCCTCTCCCCGGCCGCGCGCTGACCTGCGTGGATACGGCCTTCGGCCACACGGTGTGACGTTTTCCGGTTGCCCGGCGCAGTACAGAGTGCCGACTGGTCATCGGTAGCGCACACGAGCCGGGGTTCCCCCCGTACCTTCGGCTCGGCGCATCAGGCGCGGGCGGGACACGTTCCCCCGGTCCCGCCCGCGCCCCTTTACCTCTGGACGCCGCTCCCGGTCCGCGCCAGTGGGATCACCCCCGCCGTCCTCTCACCAGTGGACGACGACCTTGTCGCCGTTCTCGACCTGGTCGAAGAGCGAGGCGATCCTCCCCTCGTCCCGCACGTTCACGCAGCCGTGCGAGGCGCCGTCGTAGCCGCGGGCCGCGAAGTCCGGTGAGTAGTGCACCGCCTGGCCGCCGCTGAAGAACATGGCGTACGGCATGGGGGTGTCGTACAGCGTCGAGACGTGGTCGCGGGACTTCCAGTACACCGTGAAGGCACCCTCCCGGGTGGGCGTGTACTGCGAGCCGAAGCGGACGTCCATCGAGGAGACGACCCGGCCGTCGATCATCCACGAGAGGGTGCGGCTGTTCTTGCTGATGCACAGGACCCGGCCCGTCATGCAGCGCGCGTCCGGTTTCGCGACCGGTTCGGCGGCCGGCGGGTCCAGCTCCCGGGCCGTCGGCCTCCGGGTCATCCCGAGCAGCCGCTCCCAGGTCACGGTGTCGGTCCTGCCGGTGCGGGACAGGCCGCGCCTGCCCTGGAAGGACTGTACGGACGCGACGGTCGCGGTGCCGTAGTACCCGGTGGGGCTGCGGTGGAAGTGGCCGATCTGGCGCAGCCGGGCCTGCAGCTCCCGGACCTTCCCGCTCCTGTCGCCGGTCGACATCAGGGTCTCCGGCCGCGGCGAGGGCCGCGCGCTCGGCGTCTCCACCGGGGCGGGGTCCGTGGCCGGTTCGGAGGGCGACACCGACGGGGACGCGCTCGCCGGTCCGCTGCCCGGGGCGGCATCGTCCGTGGGGCCCGTCGCCGTGGCCGCCACCGTCGGCTCCGCGGCGCCGACGGGGCCGGCCCGGCAGCCCGCCGTGAGCGCGGCCAGGGCGAGCAGGCCGATGGCCGCCGTCCGCGCCCCGCCCGCACGCCCGTTCATCCTTACGTGTCCCATCGCGACCCCCTGGCCCGCCCGTCACCGCCCCGGTACCCGGCGCCCGCGACATGGATGTCCTGGAAGACGGATTCCCGTCCTGCCCGGTTGCCGAATCCTGCGCATGATGGGAAACGTGCGTCCGGCCCCGCCGCGGGGCGAACGCTGTGAGCAAGGTCCCAGCCGAGGGCCCTGACGGGTGGTACCGCCGCCGCTAGAGTCCGTCGCGAGATTTGTTACTGAGAAGTAGCTTGAGCGGGAGGCACAGCACATGACGCGTGAGTCCGAATCGGGGCTGCCCATCGAGCCGGTGTACGGGCCGGACGCACTCGACGGCTGGCGGCCCGAGGAGAAGCTGGGTGAGCCGGGTGCGTACCCCTTCACGCGTGGCGTCTACCCCACGATGTACACCGGCCGTCCCTGGACGATGCGGCAGTACGCCGGTTTCGGCACCGCAGCCGAGTCGAACGCCCGCTACCAGCAGTTGATCGCCAACGGCACCACGGGCCTGTCGGTCGCGTTCGACCTGCCCACCCAGATGGGCCACGACTCGGACGCCCCGATCGCCTCCGGCGAGGTGGGCAAGGTCGGCGTCGCGATCGACTCCATCGACGACATGCGCGTCCTGTTCGGCGGCATCCCGCTGGACAAGGTCTCCACCTCGATGACCATCAACGCCCCCGCCTCGCTCCTCCTCCTGCTCTACCAGCTGGTCGGGGAGGAGCAGGGCGTCCCGGCGGACCGGCTCACCGGCACCATCCAGAACGACGTCCTCAAGGAGTACATCGCCCGGGGCACCTACATCTTCCCGCCGAAGCCCTCGCTGCGGCTGATCGCCGACATCTTCAAGTACTGCGGTACCGAGATCCCGAGGTGGAACACCATCTCGATCTCCGGCTACCACATGGCCGAGGCGGGAGCCACGCCCGCGCAGGAGATCGCGTTCACCCTGGCCGACGGCATCGAGTACGTCCGCACGGCCGTCGCGGCCGGCATGGACGTGGACGACTTCGCCCCGCGGCTCTCCTTCTTCTTCGTCGCCCGTACGACGATCCTGGAGGAGGTCGCCAAATTCCGTGCCGCGCGCCGGATCTGGGCGAACGTGATGAGGGAGGAGTTCGGCGCGAAGAACCCCAAGTCGCTCATGCTCCGCTTCCACACCCAGACCGCGGGCGTCCAGCTCACCGCCCAGCAGCCCGAGGTCAACCTGGTCCGGGTCGCCGTACAGGGCCTCGGTGCGGTGCTCGGCGGCACGCAGTCGCTGCACACCAACTCCTTCGACGAGGCCATCGCCCTGCCCACCGACAAGTCGGCCCGCCTGGCCCTGCGCACCCAGCAGGTCCTGGCGTACGAGACGGACGTGACGGCGACGGTGGACCCCTTCGCGGGGTCGTACGTCGTGGAGAGGATGACCGACGACGTCGAAGCGGCGGCCCTGGAACTGATGCGCAAGGTCGAGGACATGGGCGGCGCGGTCGAGGCCATCGAACGCGGTTTCCAGAAGGGGGAGATCGAGCGCAGCGCCTACCGGATCGCGCAGGAGACCGACAGCGGCGAACGCGTCGTCGTCGGTGTCAACCGCTTCCGCCTCGACGCGGAGGAGCCGTACGAGCCCCTCCGCGTCGACCCGGCGATCGAGGCCCAGCAGGCCGCCCGGCTGGCGAAGCTCCGCGCGGAGCGCGACCAGGGTGCGGTGGACGCGGCGCTGGCGGAGCTGCGGAAGGCTGCGCGGGGAACGGACAACGTGCTCTACCCGATGAAGGACGCGCTCCGGGCGCGGGCCACGGTGGGTGAGGTGTGCAACGCGCTCCGGGAGGTCTGGGGGGCGTACGTCCCGACGGACGCGTTCTGAGCGGCCGGTCCCGTGAGCGCGGGTGATCTCCGCCGATCACCCGCGCTCCGGCGCCGCCCCGCTCCGGCCGGCGGAGAAGGGGCTCCCCGCCCTGCGCGTCCAGGACGGATCCGCCGCATTCCGAAATGCCTGGACAGGGCGTCGTACCCGCGTGCGACACTCCGTCCATGCTGGGTGTGACCGATCTTCCGACCTATCTCGCCGGCCTGGTGCTGATCATTCTGCTGCCCGGGCCCAATTCGTTGTACGTGCTGTCCGTCGCCGCCCGGCGCGGTGTGCGGACGGGCTACGTGGCCGCCGCGGGCGTCTGGACCGGGGACGCGGTCCTCATGACGCTGTCCGCGCTGGGTGCCGCCTCCCTGCTGCAGACGACGCCGCTGCTCTTCGCCGTCGTCAAGTACGCGGGTGCGGGCTATCTGACCTGGCTGGCCATCGGGATGCTGCGTGCCGCCGTGTCGATGTGGCGCGAGCGGCACCGGCGGGTCGCCGAGCTGACGGAGGCGGACGCGGCACCCGCGGCGGCGGTCGAGCGGCCCTACCGGCGAGCGCTCGTGGTCAGCCTGCTCAACCCGAAGGCCATCCTGTTCCTGATCTCCTTCTTCGTGCAGTTCGTCGATCCGGGTTACGCCTACCCGGCGCTGTCCTTCCTGCTGCTGGGCGCCCTGCTGCAGCTCGGGAGCTTCCTGTACCTCTCGGCGCTGATCTTCGGCGGTACCCGCCTGGCCGCCGCGTTCCGCCGCCGCAAGCGGCTTTCGGCCGGGGCCACTTCGGCGGCGGGCGTGCTGTTCCTCGGCTTCGCGGCGAAGCTCACGTTCAGCGGCGTCTGAGCCGTGCGGGTCCGCAGGGCCCTCAGTGGTGCCAGGCCCGGCCCCCCACGTTGTGGATCATGCGCTGGAGGACCTTGAGGGCGGCGACGAAGTCCTCGTCGGGAATGCCGGCATGGATCTCCGCGCTCGCGCGGGAGACCCGTTCGTACGCCTTCTTCCGCAGCGCGTGCCCCTCCGCCGTCAGCCGCAGCCGGGTGGTGGCGTCCTGGGTGACCAGGCCCTTGACGACGAGCGCGTCGATCTCGGGGTCCAGCCCGTCCCCGACGTTCAGATAGCCGCGCAGCACCGCCACCACCTCGGCCCGTGGCCGCCCCGCGTCGTCCGCGTCGACGAGCTGGTTGATGACCCACCAGGGCGGCTGGGTCAGGCCGTGTTCGGCCAGGGCGGCGCGGATGTGGGTGACAGTGGCCTCGTGGGCGGCCCAGCTCCAGTAGCCGATCGGCTGCCGTGCCAGTCCCGCGTCGTCGTGTGAGTAGTCCATGTCCCCGAACGTAGGAGCTCAAGCACGCTTGAGGTCAAGGGGCGGTTCTCCGCGGGGCGGCCGAGGGCGTCAGGGCCTTCCGCAGCAGCGGGGTGGACCACCGCTCCACGTACCGGTGCAGCAGCCAGGCCAGCGCCAACATCGCCCCGACCGTGAGCACGGCCGTGAGTGCCGCGGGGACGCCGAGGGTCCGGTGCAGCACCCCCACGACCACCCATCCCAGGTGCTCGTGGACCAGGTAGAAGGGGTACGTGAGCGCCCCCGCGACCGTCAGCCAGGGCCAGTCGACGCGGTGCAGCGCGCCCAGGGCGATGGCGGCGACCACGGCGAAGCCGGCCGTCACGATCAGGATGATCACCGCCGACGAGCGGTACGAGAACGCGTCCTGGCCCGCCGGATGCCACAGGTCCGCCACCGCGTGGTGCTGACCCAGCAGCCAGCTCACGCCGACGATGCCCCAGGCCACCGCGTCGCGGCGGTCACGGTGGACCAGGTAGAGGCCGATACCGCCGACGAAGAACGGGGCGTGCTCCGGCATCAGGAGCACGTCGAGGAACGGCTCCCCGGACGCCTTCGTGAGAGCCGCCGCCAGTGTCCACACGGCGCAGAACAGCACGATCCGCCGCCGGTTCGCCCCCGGCAGCACGACGAACAGGGCGAACAGCGCGTAGAAGCGGATCTCCGCCCACAGCGTCCAGCACACCCCGAGGACCCGGTCCGCCCCCAACGGCTGCTGGAGCAGGGTCAGGTTGACCAGTGCGTCGCTGGGCGACACCGCCTCGTACGCCACCACGGGCAGCGCGAAGACCAGGGTCACCAGCACGACCGCCGCCCAGTAGGCGGGCATCAGGCGTGCCACCCGCGAGGCGAAGAACGAGGACAGCGACCGCCCCCAGCCGCTCATGCAGATCACGAAACCGCTGATGACGAAGAAGATCTGCACGCCCAGCGGCCCGTAGGCGAACCACGTGTGGGCGGTCGGGAACTGGACCGCGGGCGAACTGCCCCACGCCGCGGTGATGTCACCGCCCCGGCCACCGTAGTGATAGGCCGCGACCATCAGCGCCGCGAGCAGCCGCAGCCCGTCGAGGGCGCGCATCCGGGAGTGCCGCGGGGCCGGCGGCGAGGAGGCCCCGGATCCGTCGCCGGGAAGGGGAGGCGCGGGGACGCGTGCCTCCTCGGCGAAGCCCGTCCCCGGGGGCGCGGTGGCCGTCGACGGCCCCGCTCCGGTCCTCCCCGCGTCCTGCGGTGTGATGGTCACAGCCACTCCATTCAGCCGGTGCGCCGCGTCAGCGTAGGGCGGGGCAGAGGGACAGAACGGTCAGGAAGCGCGCAGTTTTCCGTGCTGACAGGGCGAGTTCATCTGGCGGTCGTACGGGTTTTCTACCGTGACGCCGAACCGCAACCCGCTGTGCGGACGCCACCCCCGGACCGTTTCGGCGGAGGTGTCCGTGACCGCGTACGACTCGACGCCCACCTCCCCCCACGGGCATCAGACGCTTGGAGCGCCATGACGAAAGCCCGCCCCCGTTGGCAACGGCAACGTGACGTGGAGGTCCCGGCCCCACGCGCGGGCACGGCCCCCATCGCCGTCACCCCCACCGACCTGGACGTGTGCCTGCGCGCCTGCGCCGCCCACAGCGGAAAGCTCGTCGCGGGACTCGACCGGCGTCGCACGGCCCTCGCGGAGGCGTTGCGGCACCTGCTCGCCGCCCATGCGACGACGGCCCCCGCCGCTCCGGCGGCAGCCGTCCCGCTGCCGCTGATACGGCGCAGCGTCAAGAGCGGGGCGAGCACCGGACTGGTGCTCGGCGACGAGCTCATGGACCCGCTGCTCGCGGTCGGCAACAAGGCGCTGGAGTGCGGCTACGAGGACGAGACGAAGCTCGCCCTGCTCGTCGCCGACACCGTGCTCACCCAGCGCAAGCGCTCCCGCGCGGGCTGGCGGCTGCGCGCCCGGGTCCTGGAGGCGATGGGGTCGGAGACCGCGGCCGTCGACGCCTACGAGCGCTACCTCGGCCTGACCGACGACGACGGCTTCGGTGTGGCCGCCAAGGCCGCCGGACTGCGGCTGGGAGGGGAGATCCAGCACGAGCTGGTCCGGAGGCTGGAGGACGACTGCCCCGGGTCCCGCGAGTTCGCCGCCCGCCCCGTCATCGAGGCCTGGGCCGAGGGCCTGGAGCTGCACGCCCGCGGCGACTGGGCCGGGGCGCAGCCGCGGCTGGTCGGAGCGCTGCTGGCACAGACCCGGAACGGCACCCCGGTGACCGAGATCCAGGAGACGGCGTCCCACTACCTCGGTCTCGCGAGGGAGGCGCACGGCGTCGTCGGCGGCGGAGGCGGCACGGGCGACCCCACCGGGCCCGACCCGCTCACCGAACTCACCGAGCTCTACGCCGAACAGCGCAGGAACCGGTCGCGCGGTGCCGTGGCCGACCCCACCTTCGGGGGCGTCGAGTGGATCACCCTCGGTGAGTTCCGCAACCTGATCGCGGGCCGCTCGATCTGTCTGGTCGCCAACTCGCAGCGGGTCGGCAACGGTTCGATGGGCGCCGAGATCGACGCCTACGACCTCGTCGTCCGCTTCAACTCGTACAAGATCGACCCGGCGGCGACCGGACGGCGCACCGACATCCACGCCACCATCCACAAGCACAGCTTCAACTGGGACCAGCGCGTGGAGACCAGACTCGTCTTCGGAGGGGTCTCCGGCGGCTGGAAGCAGTCCCTGCGCAGCCGGCTCGTACCCGGAGCACAGACCTACCTCGGCGACGAGTCGCTGCGCTGGCCGCTGCGCGACATCGGCAGGACCGGCAGCGACGTGTGGCCCTCCATCCCCACCACCGGCTTCAACATGCTGTGGCTGCTGGACTTCCTGGACGTCAGCCCGCGGCTCGACCTGATCGGCTTCGACTTCTACGAGAGCGGGGCCTACCGGCTGGCCGGCGCGATGAAGATGCCCATCACCTCCGTGCACGAGTACACCAGCGAAAAGGCGTGGGTCATGGAACGCGCCCAGAGCGTCACCGATGCGAGGATCCGACTGCGATGACGACCGCGCCTTCCATCCCGACCGCCGCCAACGCGCTCACCGGCAAGCGCCGGGTCGCCTTCGCAAGCTTCGTGGACGAGAACTACCTCCCGGGATTCCTGACGCTGCTCCGCAGCCTGGCCCTCTCCAACCCGTCCGTCTGCGAGGACTTCCTCGTCCTCCACGACGGCCTGCGCACCGACTCGATCGCCAGGATCCGCGCCCTGCACCCGCGCGTGTCCTTCCGCCAGGTCGACGCCGCGCACTACGACGGCTACGCCAAGGGCGACCAGGACAACTACCTGGTGCGCAAGGCGTACTTCATCCTCGACGTGTTCCGGGTGCGTGACTACGACACCGTGATCACCCTGGACACCGACATGGTGGTCCTCGGCGACCTGGGCGAACTGCTGGAGCTGCGCGACGGCCTCGCCGCCGTACCGCAGTTCTTCTACGGACAGCACAAGCTCAACAGCGGGCTGCTCGTCATCCAGCGCGACTACCTGAGCGACGCGTTCTGCGCGAAGCTGGACGAGGTCGGGCGCAAGGGTTCGTACGAGCTCGACAAGCACGACCAGGGCATCCTCAACGCCGTGCTCGACGGCGGGTTCCTCCACCTCGACGCCCGGTACAACTTCGTCAAGCGACGGCTCTCGGGAGACCTCCCGGTCCCGGACGACACCGCGATCCTGCACTTCACCGGGCGGCACAAGCCGTGGCAGGGCGGAGAAGCCGGCTACGGCCAGGCCGAGGACCGCTGGCACGCGTACGAGCTGTCCGAGGCCGAGTTCCACGACGCCTACCTCTCCCTGCCCGGGGCCAAGCACCACGACCTGCTGGTGCACTACGGCACCCCGCACGTCCGGCGGACCGGTGACGTGGAGACCGCCCGGCGCGTCGCGAGCGCGCACATCGGGGCGGGGGAGTACCAGGAGGCGGTGGACCTCCTGGGCGGCATCCGGATCCCGGTCGACGAGGGCTGGGCGCACGAGGTGCTGGGCCACGCCCTGATGAGCGTCTCCCGCTACGGGGAGGCCCGCACCGAGCTGATGCTGGCCACCGCCGCACCCAACAGGGCGGCGACCTCCTTCGGGCGGCTCGCCCAGATCGCCTGGATCCACGGGGACGACACGGCGGCCGCCGAGTACGCCCTGGACGGGCTCGGCGTCGACCCGACGCACCGGGCGAACCGGCTGATGTACAGGCGCACCACGAGTGCGAAGCAGGCCGCCGAAGGCGCTCCGGCCGAGCAGCTCGCCCATGTCGCCTTCTACATGGAGCAGCAGGGCAACGCAGGGGACAAGCTGCTGCCGGAGAGCGTGCGCCTCGCCTTCGACCGGGACACCGGCCCCGCCCGCTGGCATTCCGTGCACGCCCACCGCCTCTTCGACGAGGCGGCGCTGGAACGGGTCAACGCCCGCCGCGGCCTGGTCATCGGCGGCGGTGGCCTCTTCATCCCGGACACCGCGCCCAACGGCAACAGCGGCTGGCAGTGGAACGTGCCCGACGCGCTGCTCGAGCGGATCGACGTCCCCGTCATGGTCTACGCCGTCGGCTTCAACGCCTTCGACGGCCAGGCCTACGGCCGGAGCCGCGACCGCTTCCTGTCCAGCCTGCGCAAGCTGGTGGAGCGCTCCGCGTTCTTCGGGCTGCGCAACCACGGTTCCATCGAGAAGGTACGGGACCTGCTCCCCGCCGGCCTGCGGGACAAGGTGCGCTTCCAGCCCTGCCCGACGACCGTGACCCGGCAGACGACGGCGGGCTGGACCGATCCCGCCGAGCGGGAGAACACCGTCCTCGTCAACGCCGCGTACGACAGGGCCGGTCTCCGCTTCGGCCACGACTACGGGCATTTCCTCGGCGAGATGGCCACCGCGGTCAAGGGGCTCGGCGCGCACGCCGAGGTGAAGTGCGTCGCGCACTCCCTGGACGACGAGCGGATCGCGTTCGACCTGCGGCGCGAGCACGGCATCTCGCTGCCGGTGATCCCGATGTACGACTTCGACAACGACGCGATCCGAAACACCTACGCCCGTACGAAGCTGGTCATCGGGATGCGCGGGCACGCGGGGATGATCCCGTTCGGCTGCGGGACGCCGATCATCAGCCTGATCTCCCACCCCAAGATGGCGTACTTCCTGGCGGACATCGAGCGGCCCGAGTGGGGCATCTCCGTCCACGACCGGCACCTCGGGGCACGGCTCGTCGAGCGGGCGGCCGGAATGCTGTCCGACCACGCGGCGGCGGTCGCCGATGTACACGGCAGGCAGCAGGAGCTGTGGAAGGTCACCGAGGCCAACGCGGCGGACCTACGGGTCATCCTGGGCGGCCGGACCGTCTGACGCCATTCCCGGGGACGGCCCGTTCCCGGGAACGGGCGCGCTCCTCGGAGGGCCCGACCCGGGGAACGGGCCCTTTCCCCACACGGGGACGAACAGAGCCGGGCGGACCTGGTCCCAGGTCCGCCCGGCTCTCTTCATGGAGGTGCCCGCGCTACTTCCGGACGGCCCGCCGCAGCAGCCGCGCCCGGCGCACCACCCGGCGCACCGCCGCGTTCCGGGGGAGGAAGGCGAACTGGGCGGGCACTCCGCCCGGCAGCCCCAGCGAGGTGAGCCGTCGCCGCTTGAAGTACCGCCAGGTCGTCGCGTCCAGCCGGGTGGAGAGATAACGCTCCGCGTCGGGCCGCAGACCCGGGTGTATGCGCGGCTGCATGGCGTAGCCGACGGCCCTGACCAGGGCCGTCACGTCCGGCTCCGTCCCCGCGGAGGGCCGCTGGGCCTCGACCGACGGGCGGTCGGTCAGCTCGGGGAGCAGCGCGTCCACGAGGGTGACGGGCATCCGGTTGCTGTTCTCGTACGGGGAGAGCCGGTCGAGGAGCATCTCCGTGCCGACGCGTGCGACCGGCAGCCCGTAGAGCGCCGACGCGGTGAGCAGCGCGGTCGAGAAGCAGCCGACGACCAGCGCGGGGCGCATCCGCTGGTAGAGGACCTCGGCGAGCACCGGGGTGGTGAGTATCCCGGCGTCCAGCACGGTCAGTTCGGCGCCGAGCCGCTCCGCCTCCGCCTCCATCCCCCGGGTCCACCGGGCCGGGGCGGTGGGGTGCGGCTTGAACACCAGGCGGGTGTGGCCCAGCGCGAACGCGCCGCGCATCATCCGCAGGTGCAGTTCCTCCTCCTCCTGCGGTGAGATCAGCTTCAGCGCGGAGAGGTACTGGCCGAGCAGCAGCGCCGGCCCGTCCACGGACGGCAGGTCCACGGACACGTCGGCCAGTTCGCCCAGTACCTTGAGGAAGTCCTCGCTCCCCACGACCACCGGTGCCGCGCCGAACTCGGTGAGCAGCAGCGGCTTCAGCCCCGGCACGAGGTCGAGGTGGAGCACGCGCCGCACCCGCGTCCCGACCAGCGGGTCGACCTTGTTGCGGGTGGGGCCGTAGCTCATCAGCCCGTCGGCGTACACGTCGATCGGTACGCCGGTGAAGATCTGGGCCACCGCGATGGCCGGGTCGACCTGGATGGATTCGATCGTCAGCTCGACGGCGTCGTCACCCAGACCCCAGGCGAGCCGCAGGTACCGCTCCCACAGGGGCAGATCGTCCGGCCGGGGCGACCAGGCGCTCGGGTGGAAGGGTGCGATGGTCTCGTTCCAGGACACCACGTCGTCGAACCGCCCGCGCAGCCGCTCGAACCCCGGCATCGCGTCGACGGAGAGCGACGTCTCCGGGACCGCCGCGTTGTTCGCGACGAGGAGGATGCGCCGGTCGGCCTCGCCGAAGAGGCCCGAGTCGAGGGCGGCGGCGAGGGTCGCCGTCCCGTAGAGGGTGGAGGCGAGGAAGATCTGCGTCCTGCGCCGTGCGGTCGGTGTGGTTCCGGCGGAGCCGGTGCGGGGCGTGCTCATGCCGCGGCCACCTCCTTCACGGTGCCGGGCCTGCGCCGCAGGCGGCGCAGCAGGGTCGCCCGCTCGACGTCCATGGAGTCGAGGGCGTCGTCCAGCACCCGCTGCGGCATGCGCTGCAACGCCGCCGCACTCATGGTGCGCAGCGCGCGGGCCACGGCCGGTTCGAACTTCGAGATCTCGGACAGGTGGTGCGTGATGATCGCGCAGTAGGTGCGGACGGCCTTCGGCAGGTACAGGTCCGCGTCACGGTCCAGCGAGGTGTCCGCGATGACCTGGTCGAAGGCCGGGATGAAGTCGAGCTGGCGCATGTCGCCGATCTGGGTGAGGGAGGAGGCGACGCCCCGCCGGTAGAAGATGCCCAGCAGGCCGGACACGGCGAAGGACTCCGCCTCGCGGTGCAGCCGCCAGATCCACGGCCGGTCCTCGGCCGTGCGGAGGTTCTCCGGGAAGTGCAGCAGGCCGCCGTCGAGGAGCCGGCGGTGGTAGACGCCCGCCCAGGAGTACGGGTAGTCGACCGGCGTCGACCGCTCGTAGGGCAGGATCACCGCCCGCGGATCGACCACGGTGTCGCGCGGACCGTACGGCACCCGGTGGACGGTGCGCTCGGTGCCCGTGCACCGGACATGGTCCGTCCGGAGGAAATCGCAGCCCAGGGCCTCGATGTTCGCCACCAGCTGTTCGAAGTAGCCGGGGGACACCCAGTCGTCGCCGTCCAGGAACGTGATGAATTCACCGCGCGCCGCATTCAGCCCCGTATTACGGGCGGCCGACACTCCGCTTTCCTCCCGTCTGATGTGAACGGCGCCGGGCAGGTCGCGTGCCGCGCGCTCCAGGATCTCCCGGGTCCCGTCGGTCGAGCAGTCGTCGACGAGGATGAATTCGAAGTCCTCGCGGGCGTTGGCCCGCAGGCTTCTCAGGGCGTCGGGCGCGTATGTCTGCACGTTGAAGAACGGCATGATGACGGAGAGCTTGACCACCCGCATCACGCTAGGCCGGGCCCTGGCATGTGCCTTGTCCCCGGCGAGGACGGCGGGTGAACGGCGAATGTAGGAATGGTGAACCGGCCGGATTCCGGGTGGGACGACGGGTGATCCGGGGCCGATTGGCCAATCGTCGGTGGGCTGTTAACCATTTGTTGCCCCCGCGTTGGGCCGCCCATCGAAATGCCTTCCTAGCTTTTAGGACGTGCCTCCACGTACCAGCAATTCGGCTGACCCGGCCGACACCGCAGCCGCCTCCCCGGCCCTCAGGGTTGCCGTGCTCGCCGACTCCGACACCCGGTGGAAGTGGGGCGCGCTCACCGCGCGCCGCCTGACCGCCCCGGGAGACGGGCCCGGCGAGGACGACCGTCCCGTCGAGATCAGCGGACTGCTGCTGCGCGGCCGTGCCACCCCGACCCCCCGGCAGCTCGCCGAGGTCGGAGAGGTCGGCGTGGACGCCGGCCGGGTGCGCGAGGTGACGGCCGTCGAATTCCTGCACGACGTGCGGGACGAGGGGTACGACGTCGTGGTGCTCGCCCTCGTCGGCGGCGCCGTCCAGGCGATGCTGCACGGCCTGGCCGCCCTCGGCCTGCCCCGCAGGCCCGTGGTCGTCACCGGGTACGTGGGGGTCGTCTACGAGAAGCTCGCCGACGGGCTCCTGCTGCGGCACGGCGCGGACATCGTCCTCGCCAACTCCCGTGACGACGCCCGGCGGTTCCGCGCGGTGTACGAAGGGGTCGGCGCCGACGCGTCGGCCGTCACGGAGGCGGCCCTGCCCTTCCTCGGCGGGGCGCCCTACCGGCCCGAAGAGGGCCGCGACACCGTCGTGTTCGCCGCCCAGCCCTCCGTACCGGCCTCCCGGGCCGACCGCACCTATCTGCTGCGCAGGCTCGTCGAGCACGCCCGGCTGCACCCGAAGCGCGAGGTGCTCCTCAAGCTGCGCTCCAAGCCCGGCGAGCACACCACCCACATCGAGGAGCTGCCCTACCAGCGGCTCGCGGAGCGGATCCCGGGCGGGCTGCCGCCCAACTTCCGCCTGGTGTACGGGCACATGGGCGAGGTCCTGGACCGCACCGACCTGCTGGTCACGGTCTCCTCGACGGCGGCGCTGGAGTCCCTGCACCGCCGGATCCCGACCGCGATCCTCTCCGACCTCGGCGTCCGGGAGACCCTCGGCAACCACCACTTCATCGGCTCCGGACTGGTCACCTCCTGGGACGGCCTCGACGGCGGACACCGCCCGCGGCCCGACGAGGAGTGGGTGTCCGGCCAGGGCGTCGCCGCCGACGGCTCGTACGCGTCGGCCTACGACACCGCCAGGGCCAAGGTCGCCGTCCTCCTCGGACGCGACACCCTCCCCGGCCTCGCGCCGTACTACACCCCCGCCACCGCCCCGGGATACCTCCCGGGCATCCTCGCCCGCCACCACCTCTCCGCCGACGGCCACCCGCTGCCGGGCGCCGTGGCGCCCGGGGAGACCGGCCGGGTCAGGGGCGCGGTGCGCCGGACCGTACGCAACGCGGCGCGCGGCGCCTACCGCCACGGCGTCCAGCGGGTCGCCCCCGTGATCCGCCGCATGGGGGACCTGTGACCGCCGACCCCGCCGCCACGACCCTCGCTCCAGGAGCAGCCATGACCCCGCCACCGGCTCCGACCGTGCTCGCCGTGATCCCCGCCCGCGGCGGATCCAAGGGCGTCCCCGCCAAGAACCTCGCCCAGGTCGGCGGCGTCCCCCTGGTGGCCCGCGCGGTCCGTGCCTGCCTCGCCTCCCCGGAGGTCACGGACGTCGTCGTCACCACCGACGACCCGGCCATCGCGGACGCGGCCCGGGCTGCGGGCGACGCGCTCGGCGAGTCCGGCCGGCTGCACTGCGTGCACCGCCCCGCCGCCATCGCCGGCGACACCGCGACCAGCGAGGCGGCCGTCCTGCACGCCCTGGACGCCTACGAGTCGATACGGCCGGGCCGCTCGGCCGACGTGGTGCTCCTCGTCCAGTGCACCAGCCCCTTCGTCACCCGCGAGGACATCGACGGCGTCGCCGCCGCGGTCGCCCGCGAGGGCGCCGACACGGCCGTCACCGTCGCCCCCTTCCACGGCTTCGTCTGGCGCGACGGCAGCGCGGTGGAGGACGACACCTACGGCGTCAACCACGACAAGGCCGTACGCCCCCGCCGCCAGGACCGCCCGCAGGACCTGCTGGAGACCGGCGCCGCGTACGCCATGGACGTCCCGGGCTTCCGCACCCACCGCCACCGCTTCTTCGGCCACACCGCGCTCGTACGGACCGACCCCGCCCGGGTGCTGGAGATCGACGACCCGCACGACCTGGCCCGCGCCCGCGCCCTTGCGCCACTCCTGGACCCGTCACCGCTGCCCACCCGCGAGGACGTCGACGCGGTCGTCCTCGACTTCGACGGCACGCAGACCGACGACCGCGTCCTCATCGACTCCGACGGGCACGAGACCGTCGCCGTGCACCGCGGCGACGGCCTCGGCATCGCCGCCCTGCGCAAGGCCGGCGTACCGCTCCTGATCCTCTCCACGGAACAGAACCCGGTCGTCGCCGCCCGTGCCCGCAAGCTCCAGGTCCCCGTCCTGCACGGCATCGACCGCAAGGACCTGGCGCTCAAGCAGTGGTGCGAGGAGCAGGGCTTCGACCCCGGCCGCGTCCTGTACGTCGGCAACGACGTCAACGACCTGCCCTGCTTCGGCCTGGCGGGCTGGCCCGTCGCCGTCGCGAGCGCCCACGACTCGGTACGCGCCGCGGCGCGCGCCGTCACGACCACACCCGGAGGCTTCGGCGCCATCCGCGAAATCGCGGCCTGGCTCCTGGGCCCCACCCTCACCACCACCCACACCCCCACCAGGTAAGGAAGCACCACCATGAGCAGCACCTCCCGTCTGCGCACGCTCGGCACCCGCACCGCCGGTCCCGGCAACCCCGTCTACATCACGGGTGAGATCGGCATCAACCACAACGGTGACCTCGACAACGCCCTCGCGCTGATCGACGTGGCCGCCGAGGCCGGCTGCGACGCCGTCAAGTTCCAGAAGCGCACCCCGGAGATCTGCACCCCGCGCGACCAGTGGGACATCGAGCGCGACACCCCCTGGGGCCGGATGACGTACATCGACTACCGTCACCGCGTCGAGTTCGGCGAGGCCGAGTACCAGGCCATCTCCGACCACTGCGCCGAGCGCGGCATCGACTGGTTCGCCTCCCCGTGGGACACCGAGGCCGTCGCCTTCCTGGAGAAGTTCGACGTCCCGGCGCACAAGGTCGCCTCGGCCTCCCTCACCGACGACGAGCTCCTGCGCTCGCTGCGCGCCACCGGCCGCACGGTCATCCTCTCCACCGGCATGTCCACCCCGCGCCAGATCCGCCATGCGGTCGAGGTCCTCGGCAGCGACAACATCCTGCTCTGCCACGCCACGTCGACGTACCCGGCGAAGGCCGAGGAGCTCAACCTGCGCGTCATCAACACCCTGCAGGGCGAGTTCCCGAACGTCCCGATCGGCTACAGCGGCCACGAGACGGGCCTCCAGACGACCCTCGCCGCCGTCGCGCTCGGCGCCGCGTTCGTCGAGCGCCACATCACCCTCGACCGCGCCATGTGGGGCTCCGACCAGGCCGCCTCCGTCGAGCCGCAGGGCCTGCAGCGCCTGGTCCGCGACATCCGCACCATCGAGGCCTCCCTCGGTGACGGCGTGAAGAAGGTGTACGAGTCGGAGCTCGGCCCGATGAAGAAGCTCCGCCGGGTCACGGGCGTCGTCGCCGAGACCGAGAGCGCGCCGGCCGCCGAGCCGGTCGCGGTCTGACGGGCCGACCGGTGAACCTCGCCTTCGTCGAGAGCCCGGTCCAGCTCCTGAACGTCCTGGAGTGGACCCACACCCGGGGAGGCCCGGCCGACACCACGGTCGTCGTCCTCCCCCCGGTCGACCCGATGTCGCGCGGTCAGCTGCGCAGGATGGTGGAGCTGGCCCGCGACGAGGGCATCACGGTCCGCTGGCAGGAGGCGCGCGGGGAGGCCGGCGCGCCTCTGAAGGCCCTGCGCGCCCTGACGGGGCTGATCCGCAGGGCCGACCGCATCGTCATCGGGGACCCGTTCTCCCGGTACGTGCAGCTGCTCCTCTCCCTGGTCCGCACCCGCCGGATCACGGTGGTCGACGACGGCACCGCCACCATGGAGTTCGTCGCCCAGCTGGCGCGCGGCGAACGCCTGGTGCGCTGGCACCGCCGCGGCAGCCGCGGCCCGCGCGAACTGCTCCTGGCCCCGGTCACCTCGGCGGCCCGCCGCAGCTTCACCCCGTCGGCGACCCGCACGGTCGAGGTGTTCACCGCGATGCCGGTGGAGGCACCGCAGGGCGTCGACATCACGTCCAACACCTTCGCCTGGACCCGCGAGCGCTTCGGCCCGCCCCTGATCACCAAGGGTGCCGACCTGGTCGGCACGTCCCTGGTCGAGACGGGCGTGGTCGACCCGGTGCCGTACCAGGAGGCGGTGACGGCCCTGGCCCGCACCCACGGCGCGACCCGCTACTTCGCCCACCGCCGTGAATCCGCGGACAAGCTCCACGCCCTGGAAGCAGCCACCGGCCTGGAGATAGTCCGCCCCGACCTCCCCCTGGAACTGATCGCCCGCCGCGGTCCCATCGGTCACACCGTCCTCAGCTTCCCGTCCACGGTGGTCCACACCCTCCCGCTGGCCCTGGTCGGCACCGGGGTGAAGGTCGCGGTGTGCGACATAGCCCCGGAATGGCTCCGCGACACGGCCTCCCCCCGGGCGCACGGCTTCCTGAGCGGCGTCACGGAGACGGCCCGGGACGTGCAACGGCTGTCGCCGTGGCGGGTCACCGCGGTGACGGCGGAGGGCTGAGGGCGGGGAGACGTACGATGGAGCCCGCCGGGCGCTCCATGAACCGGCCCTGCGGATGCCGGGGAAACCGAGGACCGCTCCGGGTGGGCAGCTCGACTGCCAGGTCACCCTGTCCGACGGACCGGGAACGTCGCGGCCGGTCGCCCATGTGGAACGCGAGTCGCCGCCCGGTGGCGTACCCGCCTACCTCGCGGCCCGAAGGAGCGGCGCCCGCTCCTTCGTCCTGTCGGCGGACGAGCACCGCCAGGCCCGGGTCGCCACCCTGGTCACCGTCTCCGCGAGGGGGGACGGGTACAACCTCCCCACCCTCCCTGACCTGTTACGACCAGCAAGTATGACCGATTCGTGGCGAAGAGTCGCGGCTGTTGCGGTGCCCACAACTGAACGACCCCGACCAGGTGTTGATCGCACCAGGCCGGGGTCTCACCGCAAGATCCCGAAGGCGATCCCGTGGCTACCCGGCAACCTCGGCTCCGCCCTGCGCGCACCCCGCATCCTCGCGCCCGTACCCGAAGGTCAACCCCGGCTACGGCAAGAACATGACGCCGTCGCACACGTCCGGACTTCCGCACGCTGCTCCGGTCCCCCTGACGGCCCGGCCCGTCGCCCGTGCGCTCAGGAGCGGCAGGTCGCTTTCATCTGCGCGGCCGCGTGATGGGCCTTGCCCCAGCCGCTGGACCAGTCGTCACCCCGGTCGAGGAGCTTCACGCCGATGGTGGAGCCCTTCACCGGGAACGTACCGGCGCTGACCCACTGACCGCGCAGACCGGCCTGGTTGACGGTGAAACTGCTGTACTTCGTCGTGCGGTCGTTGGCGTCGACCAGCACGTGATACGTGGAGGGGTGCCCTCCCACGTACAGGGTCGTGTTGCTGTGCGGGATGAACACGGAGATCTGGCAGGTACGCGCTCCGGTGCCAGGCCGCCACCACCACATCACCCTGTTCTTGCCGTCCGTGGCCGTGGATCCCGACATGGGGACCGCAGCGTAACCACCGTTGCACCCGTCACGCGTCCAGGCTCCGGTCGTCCGGGTGTACCAGCCCGCTGAGCCGTCGCTGAAGTAGTTGACCTGCTTGTAGCCGCCACCGGACGGGACGGGACAACCGTGGCCCACGACCCCCGTGTACACGACGGCGGAGGCTGCCTGCGCCTGCGCCTTCGGTGCCTGGGACGAGGCGCCGGATTTCGGGGCGGGGGCCGGCTCGTCCGCGGTGGAGGCGGCAGCGGTACTCGTCCCGGGCTCGCCGGCCCCGCCCTTCGCCTCCTTCGCAGGGGTCTCCCCTCCCGCCGTGGAGCCGGCCTCGTCCGAGCCCGGGCCGGACGCCTCCGCACCGCCGCCGGGGACCGTGGCCCCGCCGGCCTTGGGCCCCCCGCTCTGCCGGGCATCGGGTGAGGCCGCCGTGAAGGATCCTGGCGCGTCCGTGCCCCCACCGCCGAGCAGCGTGCCGGGTGCCTCGCTCGCACCGGGCCGCCCACCGTCCCCGTCGTCACCGACGAGGATCAGGAAGGGGATGCTGACGAGCAGGACACCGGCGATCGCCGCAGCCGCCAGCAGCGCCTTGCCGGGGCGGCCCACTTCCTTGCGAGCGGGCGCGCCGGTGCCCGTGGCTGTTGCTGTGGGGCCGGGTTCCGCCCCGTCACCCTCGGCGGCGACGGCCGCCGTGGCCGGCCGCTCAACGTCCTTGGAGACCAGGGACGTTCCGACTGGCGCGGACCTGGCGGCAACTCCGGCCCCTCCGGGATCCCCGGCCCCTTCGGACTGCCCTGATTCCTCGGGCTCCCCGGCCTTCGCGGTGCCCTCGGCAGCCACCGTGCCTGCCCCGGGCTTCTTCGGCTCCCCAGGCTCTTCGGTGCTCCCGGTACCGGCAGCCGAGCCCGCGGCTCCGGCCGCTTCGCCCCCCGGTTCCGGAGCGGAGGAGGACATGGGTCCGGCCGCAGGATCCCGCTCGCCGGACTCCGGGACAGAAACCTGTTCCGGATGGCCGGTCCCACACTCCTGCGTGGCCGGGGTCCTCTGCGTGGCCGCCGCCTCTTCGTGCTGGGCCATGGTGATGGGCTCCTCTGCGTGACAACTGACGGGGGCGGCGTCGCGCGGCCGGCAGAGTCGCGGAGCGCGGTCCGCAACAGTTCCCGCGCCCCTCCAGCCTCACAGCGGGCGCAGCCGACAACAGCACGCCGGCGGTCTCCCGCCGTCCGCACCCGTAAACCCCCACGGGCACGGTGGATGACGCCTTCGGGGCCTGCGGCCGACGGACACGAGGCACACCGTATCGCGTGCCTGTTCGAGGGTGATCGCTCGGCCTCCTGAAGGCGCGACGGGAGTGAACAGGCTCTGTGGGAGGCGTGCCTGACGGTGCCTCCGGTAAGCGGCCGCCGGTCAGAAGACAGACCAAGGACACGGCCCGAGGAGAGGGGCGCGTGCGCACGACGGCCCACTAACCCCTCGATGCTCCGGGGGGTACGTGCGTATTGCATCGCTGGAGCCGAGCGCGCCCGGCCCCGTGTCCCGGGTCGCCGATCAGGTCGAGGCGGTGCACCTGGGATGGCCGTCGAGCTGATCGGGCACGCGCGGGCGATGCCGGACGATGCGCGCGCACACAGGAGAGGTCCGCCATCTCGCGGCCCGGCTGGCGGAGCCGTCACGCCGCCCTTCTCGACACGGTCGGCCGGAACCTCGGCATCCCGCGAACCCGTGCGCCATCGCACGTTGAGTCGCATCACCGCTGAGAGCTTCCTGGCGAGCCCGCGCCGCTTAACGCGCCGCCGCCGGCTGCCCGCGCGGGGAGGGGGCCGCCACCCGCCCGCAGGCGACGGGACCGCCCTCCCGCGGCCTGGCAGGCCGTACCGGAAGCGGTCCCGTCGCGTTCACGTCGGCGAGACCTCCGTGCCCATGCCCATGCCCGTGCGGACCAGGGCCAGGACCTCCTCGTCCGTGAGGCCCAGCCCCCGGGCGTCGGCGACGAGGGTTTCCACGCGGTCCAGGAGCCGGGCGCGGGCCTGGGTGTTGGGTGCGTCCAGGACCATCGCGCCGCGGCCGCGCCGTAGCTCGATCATTCCTTCGTCGCGCAGGCGCTGGTAGCCGCGCAGGACCGTGTGGATGTTGATCCCCAGCGAGTCGGACAGGGCGCGGGCCGCCGGGAGGCGGTCGCCGGGGGCCACCTCGCCGTCCGCGATGGCCCGCCGTACCCGGGCGGCGATCTGGTCGCCGAGCGGGACGGCGGAGCCGGGTTCGATGCGGAAGAGCATGTCAGGGCCTCGTACTCGCATCGGTCGAAGTGGTGCCGGTCGGCGGGACGGCCGGAACGGTGCCCGCCGTCCGGGGGATCAGTGAGTTCAGCAGGGCGGCGGCTGTGGCGGAGTCGTCCACGGTCACGGCGATCTCGCGGCCGCTCGCCCGCTTCACCACCAGCGCCTCGCCCGAGCGCAGGATGATCCCGGTGGCGCCCGGCCGGATCCGCCAGCCCCATCCGCCGAAGTCGCCGAGGGGGTTGATCGACCGGCTCGACGCCTCGGACATGTCGGCCAGGGGCACCCGCAGCCGGGGCCGGGGGAGCACTGCGGGCGAGACTCCCAGGCCGCGGGGGCCGACGGTGACGGTGAAGCTGGAGAAGTTCACCGTCAGCAGCCCGAGGAGGGCGAGCGGTACGGCCACCGGCCAGCCCACCGGCACGACCAGCGCGCAGCCCAGGACGGTGATTGCCAGTCCGAGCAGGGCCAGCGGCCTGGACGAGACCGTGCGGGTCCAGCCGGCGACCTCGCCCTCGGCCAGGTCGAGCCGGCCGGTATCCGGGCCGTCCTGGCCGGAGAGACTGTCCGGCAGCGTCAGACGCCTCGTGACCAGCCATCCGACGAGGCCCAGGGCCACGCCGACGAGCAGGGCGGCGATCTGGTGCCACAGCGGCATCCGGGCGTCGGCCGCCGCGTCGTTGGCATCGGCGTTGGCCAGCAGTACGGAGACCAGTGCGGACCCCACGAGTCCGACGGTCGCGTAAGCGGTGACGACCGACCAGCGGGCGAACGTCGCGCGCCGGGTGCCGGCGAGGACGAAGAGCGCGCCCGTGCCCACCGTCAGCCCGGCGGACAGGACGGCGAATCCGGTCCGGCCGGTGAACCCGTCCGGGACGGTGCCGGCGAAGTGCGTGGCGAGCGGATCGGGCAGCCGGTCGCGCAGAACGGCGAAGAGCACCAGTTCCACGGTGAGCGCGACGGCGAAGGGAAGGGCTGTGAGCGCGGCCATGGTGCCGCGTCCTGTTATCTGCTTCATGTTTACCCCCTTGTTCGCATCATAGTAGAACAATAACGGGAAGGGGGAGTCAGGGTTGGGCTCGGCCGGGTGGAGGCCGGGCTCCGGCCTCGCGGCCCGGTCGGGAATCGCTTGAAAAGCGGGTGAGTTTACCCACCGGGATTGCCCGTCACACGCCACAACACCATGTTTTGTTCGCCTGAGCGGCTGAAAGTTTGTTGATCTGTGGCCAGTTGAGGGGGGAGGGGGCCTACCCTTCACTGGGTGAACCAGTTGAAGTCCCGCGCGTCCCAGACCGAGGCCGAGCTGCCCGGGGGAGCCGCCCTGCCCGGCTCGCTGCCCGGTGGCCTGTCCGACGACCTGCGTGCCGAGCTGATCGCCTTCCGCCGTGATCTGCACATGCACCCCGAGCTCGGCAACCAGGAGTTCCGCACCACCGCGGCCATCAAGGCCCGGCTGGAGAGAGCGGGACTGGAGCCCAGGGTGCTCCCGACCGGGACCGGACTCGTCTGTGACGTGGGGGAGTGGGACGGCGTGACGCCGATGCTGGCCCTGCGGGCCGACATCGACGCACTGCCCATCCCCGACACCAAGGCCGGCGTCCCCTACCGGTCCACCGTGCCCGACCGCGCGCACGCCTGCGGACACGACGTCCACACGACCGCCGTCCTCGGCGCCGGGCTCGTGCTCACCGAGCTCGACCGGCAAGGGCTCCTGCCGCACCCCGTGCGGCTGCTCTTCCAGCCCGCCGAGGAGGTGCTGCCCGGCGGGGCGGCCGATGCCATCGAGTCCGGGGTCCTGGAAGGTGTCGGGCGGATCCTCGGGGTGCACTGCGATCCCAAGGTGGACGTGGGGAAGATCGGGCTCCGGATCGGCGCGATCACCTCCGCGTGCGACCGGCTCGAGATCATGCTCGACGGGCCCGGCGGGCACACCGCCCGGCCGCACCTGACCACGGATCTGGTCACCGCGGCCGCCCGGGTCGCCGTCGACGTGCCCGCCCTGCTCGCCCGCCGGGTCGACGCGCGCTCCGGGCTCGCCGTCACCTGGGGGCGGCTGGAGACCGGACACGCACCCAACGTCATCCCGCAACACGCCGAGCTGTCCGGGACCGTCCGGTGCCTCGACCTGAACGCCTGGCGCGAGGCGCCGGACCTGGTCCACGCGGCGATCGACGAGGTGGCCGGAATGCATCGGGCCAAGACCGTGATCAACTACATCCGAGGCGTGCCGCCCGTCGTGAACGACGCCGAGTCGATCGGCCTGCTGGACGCCGCCATGACCGCCCGGCGCGGATCGTATGCGATCGAGGACACCGAACAGAGCCTGGGCGGCGAGGACTTCTCCTGGTACCTGGAGCACGTCTCCGGCGCCATGGCCAGGCTCGGAGTGCGTACGCCCGGCGACACCCGCGGTCTGGACCTGCACCGGGGGAACTTCGATGTCGACGAGGACGCGATCACGGTTGCGGTGGAGCTCTTCACCGCCTCCGCGCTGCTCGACGGCAACCGCTCGTAACCGGACAGGACACCTTTCGTTCGCGACGATCCGATAACGGCTTCCGTACAGGTCATTATCTGACATCTACGCGCGTTACGATCGCGGCGAAACCAGCGCCGGAAGAGGCGCTTCGGTCAGGTTTGAAGGAGCCTTCCCTTGCGCCGGATCACCAGGATTGCCACCGTGGGCGTTATGTCCGCGGCGCTCGCGCTCAGCGTTACCGCGTGTGGCGAATCGTCCTCCTCGTCGAGCAGCAGCTCCGACTCCAAGGACAACAAGGCCGCCATCGCCTATGACATCGGCGGTCGCGGCGACCAGTCGTTCAACGACGCCGCGTTCGCGGGTCTGGACCGCGCCGAGAAGGACCTCGGGGTCAAGGGCACCGAGGCCGAGCCCTCCGAGGGCGAGTCGGACGCGGACAAGGTCCAGCGCCTCACCTCGCTGGCCCGCGCCGGCAACAACCCGGTGATCGGCGTCGGCTTCGCCTACGCGCCCGCCATCAAGAAGGTCGCGCCGAAGTTCCCGAAGATCACCTTCGGCATCATCGACGACGCCTCGGTGACCGGCGACAACATCGCCAACATCGTCTTCAACGAGGAGCAGGGCTCCTACCTCGCGGGTGTCGCCGCCGCCAAGGTCACCAAGACCAAGACGGTCGGCTTCATCGGCGGTGTCGAGACCCCGCTGATCAAGAAGTTCGAGGCGGGCTACGCCCAGGGCGTCAAGGACACCGACCCGTCGGTGAAGGTCGTCCCCCAGTACCTGACCCAGCCGCCGAACTTCGACGGCTTCTCCAAGCCCGACCTCGGCAAGGCAGCGGCCCAGGGCCAGCTCGACAAGGGCGCCGACGTGGTCTACTCGGCGGCCGGTCTGGCCGGTTCCGGTGCGATCGAGGCCGTCTCCAAGGCCGGCAAGTGGAACATCGGCGTCGACTCCGACCAGTACAGCCAGGAAGGACTCGCCGCCTACAAGGAGTCCATCCTGACCTCGGTCACGAAGGACGTCGAGGACTCCGTCTTCAACCTGATCAAGTCGGTGCAGGACGGCAAGCCCGAGACCGGTGAGGTCCGCTACGGCCTCGACAAGGACGGCGTCGGCCTGGCCATGTCCAACCCGGCGTTCACCAAGATGACCGAGGTCATCGCCGCCGTGGACGAGGCGAAGAAGGCGATCATCGACGGCAAGATCACCGTCAAGACCGCCCCGTAACGACCCCGGTCGTACGGACGGAACCCCGTGGGCCCGGAGCGCGCAGCGATGCTGCTCCGGGCCCACGGGGGTGCTCCTCGAAGAAGTTCCGCCCGATGCAGTGCTCTCTCGGACAGGCTCGAACCCGGTGTTCTGGCCGTGCCAGGCGCATGCGCTTGACGATTCGGCAACGCTACGCGTGTAGACAGCCCTCTGGCGCGATAACTTCACCCAGCCCCCCTGCCCCTCCGCTCCCGCTCCTGTCCGGCCAAGGAGAGTGCGTCATCAACGCGTCCAGCAGCCCCCCTGCCGTAGAACTGCACGGCATCACCAAGCGTTTCCCCGGCGTCGTCGCCAACCATGACATCGGCATCACCGTCCGCAAGGGCACGGTCCACGCCCTCGTCGGCGAGAACGGTGCCGGCAAGTCCACCCTGATGAAGATCCTCTACGGCATGCAGAAGCCGGACGAGGGCACCATCGCCGTGGACGGCGAGCAGGTCTCGTTCACCAACCCGGGCGACGCCATCGCGCGCGGCATCGGCATGGTGCACCAGCACTTCATGCTCGCCGACAACTTCACCGTCCTGGAGAACGTCGTTCTCGGCGGCGAGAAGCTGCACGGCATCGGCTCCGCCGCACGCAGGAAGATCAAGCAGATCTCCGACGCGTACGGCCTGGGGGTCCGGCCCGACGCGCTCGTCGAGGACCTCGGGGTCGCCGACCGCCAGCGCGTGGAGATCCTCAAGGTCCTCTACCGCGGCGCCCGCATCCTCATCCTCGACGAGCCGACCGCGGTGCTCGTCCCGCAGGAGGTCGACGCGCTCTTCGCGAACCTCCGCGAGCTCAAGGCCGAGGGCCTCACCGTCATCTTCATCTCGCACAAGCTCGGCGAGGTCCTCTCGGTCGCCGACGAGATCACGGTGATCCGGCGCGGTACGACGGTGGGCACCGCCGATCCCGCGCACACCACCACCAAGCAGCTCGCCGAGCTGATGGTCGGCAGCGAGCTGCCGTCGCCCGAGACCCGCGAGTCGACGGTGACGGATGTGCCGATGCTCCGGGTCGAGGGGCTCTCCCTGACCGTGACGGACCCGGACGGGGTCGTCCGTGACGTCCTGACCGACGTCGACCTGACCATCCACAAGGGCGAGGTCCTCGGGATCGCGGGTGTCGAGGGCAACGGCCAGACCGAGCTGATCGACGCGCTCATCGGCATGAAGTCGGCCGACAGCGGGGTGATCATCCTGGGCGACGAGGACATCTCCCGTGTGCCCACGCGCAAGCGGCGCGAGGACGGCATCGGCTACATCCCCGAGGACCGGCACCGGCACGGAGTCCTGCTGGACGCGCCGCTCTGGGAGAACCGCATCCTCGGCCACGTCACCGAGAAGCCCAACAGCAAGGGCTTCCTGCTGGACCCCAAGGCGGCGCGCCACGACACCGAGCGGATCGTGCGCGAGTACGACGTCCGCACCCCGGGCATCGAGGTCACGGCCGGCTCCCTCTCCGGCGGCAACCAGCAGAAGCTGATCGTCGGCCGCGAGATGAGCCACAACCCGAAGCTCCTGATCGCCGCCCACCCCACCCGTGGTGTGGACGTCGGCGCTCAGGCGCAGATCTGGGACCAGATCCGCGCGGCCCGCCGCGAGGGGCTCGCCGTCCTGCTCATCTCGGCGGACCTGGACGAGCTCATCGGGCTCTCCGACACCCTGCGTGTCATGTACCGCGGACAGCTCGTCGCGGACGCCGACCCCGCCACCATCACCCCCGAGGAACTGGGCTCGGCCATGACCGGTGCCGCCGCCGGTCACCTCGAAGCAGCACCGGAGGACGAGGCCCGATGAGGAAATTCGACAAGGACCGGCTGATCCTGGGCTTCGCCGGGCCGGCGCTCGCCCTGGTCGTGGCCTTCGCGCTCAGCACCCTGGTGCTGCTCGTGTCGAACCGTGATCCGTTCGAGCTGTACCGGCTGCTGTTCGAGCAGGCGTCGTACTCCGACGTGCAGGTCCTGATCATCAACCAGGCCGGCACGTACTACCTCGCCGCCCTCGCGGTCGCGGTGGGCTTCCGGATGAACCTCTTCAACATCGGCGTCGACGGCCAGTACCGGCTCGCGGCGATGATGGCGGCCCTGGTCGGCGCGAGCGTCGACCTCCCCGGGCCGCTCCAGATCGCCCTCATCGTCATCGTCGCGATGCTGGTGGGCGCGTTCTGGGCAGGTATCGCGGGCGTCCTCAAGACGACCCGGGGGGTGAGCGAGGTCGTCGCGACGATCATGCTCAACTCCATCGCGACCTCGCTGATCGCCTGGCTGATCCTCCCGAAGAACTTCGGTGACCAGGCAGCCGGTTCCAACAACCTGACCACGGGCGAGATCCCGGAGTCCGGCTGGTTCCCGGGGCTGTCCATGGGTGCCGACGCCGGAGAGATCTACGGCTTCACCTTCGTCGCCGCCAGCTGCGGCCTCGTGTACTGGTTCGTGCTGAACCGCACCCGTTTCGGCTTCGACCTGCGGGCCACGGGAGCCAGCGAGAGCGCCGCCCAGGCCTCCGGTGTGGACGCCAAGAAGATGATCCTCACCTCCATGCTGATCTCCGGCGCGGTCGCCGGCCTCGCGGGCATGCCGACGCTGCTGGGCGACACCCACACCTACAGCCTCGACTTCCCCGTAGGTATCGGCTTCACGGGCATCACCATCGCGCTGCTCGGCCGGAACCACCCGGTGGGCATCGCCCTCAGCGCCCTGCTGATCGCGTTCCTGGACAAGGCCTCGTCCCCGCTCGACCAGTTCGGGTTCGAGAAGGAGATCGCCACGATCATGCAGGGCCTGATCGTGATCTCCGTCGTCATCAGCTACGAACTGGTCCGGCGTTACGGGACCCGGCGTCAGCAGCAGAAGGTCGGCGAAGAGCTCGCCGCCGGCCACTCCCTCACCACCGAGAAGGAGGCGGCCCTGTGAGCACCAAAGCCCCTGCCGCACGCGTCGCCGCCAAGAAGGGCGGACGCCGCAAACTCTCCCTGCCCGTCGTCCTCCTGATCATCGCCGGTGCGCTCGCCCTCGTCTCGCTGGTCCGCCTGATCAGCGGCGCGAACGACGTGACCTCCGTGGGCCAGGTCGCGGGCGCCCTGGAACTCGCCGTCCCCATCGGCCTCGCCGGCCTCGGCGGTCTGTGGGCCGAGCGCGCGGGCGTCGTCAACATCGGCCTCGAAGGCATGATGATCCTCGGCACCTGGTTCGGTGCCTGGGCCGGATTCCAGTGGGGCCCGTGGGCGGGCGTGCTGTTCGGCATCATCGGCGGCGCGCTCGGCGGTCTGCTGCACGCGGTCATCACCGTCACCTTCGGCGTGAACCACATCGTCTCCGGTGTGGCGATCAACATCCTCGCCGTCGGCGTCACCCGCTACCTCTCGAACTTCACCTTCGCCGAGGAGCCCGGCGGTTCCTCCAAGCAGTCGCCCCGGCTGGAGGAGATCGACAAGATCACCATTCCAGGCCTGTCGGACTGGATGCAGGACCTCCAGCAACACCACTGGTTCTTCGTCTCCGACCTCGCCGGCATCATCGGCGGGCTGGTCACCGGCCTGTCCCTGCTGACCGTCATCGCCCTGCTCCTGATCCCCGTCACCTGGTGGGTGCTCTGGCGCACGGCCTTCGGCCTGCGACTCCGCTCCTGCGGCGAGAGCCCGGTGGCCGCCGAGACCCTCGGCGTGAACGTCTACAAGTACAAGTACATCGCCGTCACCATCTCGGGTGGTCTGGCCGGCCTCGGCGGTGCCTTCCTCGCCCTCGTCGCCACCAGCATCTACCAGGAGGGCCAGACCGGCGGCCGCGGCTACATCGGTCTCGCCGCGATGATCTTCGGTAACTGGATGCCGGGCGGAATGGCCCTGGGTGCCGGGCTCTTCGGCTTCACCGACAGCCTCAAGCTGCGCGGCGGCGCAGAGAACGTGCACGCGATGCTGCTGCTCCTGGCGATCCTGCTGGTGATCGCCGCGGTCTGGCAGCTGTACCGCAAGAAGTACGTCGCCGCGGTGATCTCGGCCGCCTGCTCCGCGCTGCTGTTCACCTGGTACGCGCTGACGGACCAGGTCCCCAGCCAGTTCGTCGACGCCGCCCCCTACGTCACCACGCTGCTCGTGCTCGCGCTGTCGGCGCAGCGGCTGCGGATGCCGAAGGCGGACGGTCTGCCGTACCGCAAGGGCGAGGGCAAGTGACACCGCCCGCCGCGGACGCCGGCCCGGTCGACTGGGAGGCGCTGCGCACGGCCGCCCGGGACGCGATGTCCCGGGCGTACGCCCCGTACTCGGGCTACCCGGTCGGCGTCGCGGCCCGCGTCGACGACGGGCGCACGATCGTCGGCTGCAACGTCGAGAACGCGTCGTACGGCATCGGCCTGTGCGCCGAGTGCGGCCTGGTCTCCCAGCTGGCCGCCACGGGCGGCGGCCGGCTGACCCACTTCACCTGCGTGGACGGCACGGGCTCGGTGCTCGTGCCGTGCGGGCGGTGCCGGCAGCTGCTGTACGAGTTCGGAGGGCCCGAGCTCGTCCTGGAGACCCCGGACGGTCTCCGGACGCTCGACGAGATGCTGCCGCAGGCCTTCGGGCCGCAGCACCTGGGGTAGTACGGGGAGGGGCCGCCGGGGTTCGCCCGGCGGCCCCTCCCCCCTCGCTCACCGGGTGCGGGCCGGCTCGTGCCCGGCGGGAGCGTGAAGTTCCGTACCGGGTGGCCGGCTGCGAGCCGTTCGGTGATCCATCATTCTCTATGCGCGTAGAGTCATTCGGGACTCTTGCGTACGTAACCGGCCGGAAGGACTCCCTCCCATGGACGTAATCTCCGTCATCCGCACCAAGCGGGACCGCGGCGAGCTCAGCCCCGAGCAGATCGACTGGGTCATCGACGCGTACACCCGCGGCGAGGTCGCCGACGAGCAGATGTCCGCGCTGGCCATGGCGATCCTGCTGAACGGCATGAACCGTACGGAGATCGCCCGCTGGACCGCCGCGATGATCGCCTCCGGCGAGCGGATGAACTTCGACGCGCTGTCCCGCCCCACCACCGACAAGCACTCCACGGGCGGTGTCGGCGACAAGATCACCCTGCCGCTCGCCCCGCTCGTCGCCGCCTGCGGCGCGGCCGTACCGCAGCTCAGCGGCCGGGGCCTCGGCCACACCGGTGGCACGCTCGACAAGCTGGAGTCCATCCCCGGCTGGCGGGCCCACATCTCCAACGCCGAGATGCTGAACGTCCTCGACACCACCGGCGCCGTGATCTGCGCGGCGGGCGACGGACTCGCCCCCGCGGACAAGAAGCTGTACGCGCTCCGCGACGTCACCGGCACCGTCGAGGCCATTCCGCTCATCGCCAGCTCGATCATGTCCAAGAAGATCGCCGAGGGCACCGGCGCGCTCGTCCTGGACGTCAAGGTCGGCTCCGGCGCCTTCATGAAGACCATCGAGGACGCCCGCGAACTGGCCTCCACCATGGTCGCGCTCGGCACGGACAGTGGCGTGCGGACGGTCGCGCTGCTCACCGACATGTCCACCCCGCTCGGCCTGACCGCGGGCAACGCCCTGGAAGTCCGCGAGTCCGTCGAGGTCCTCGCGGGCGGCGGCCCCCAGGACGTCGTCGACCTGACGCTCGCCCTGGCCCGCGAGATGCTGGACGCCGCCGGGCTCAAGGACGCCGACCCGGAGAAGGCCCTCGCCGACGGCTCCGCCATGGACGTGTGGCGGCGCATGATCTCCGCCCAGGGCGGCAACCCGGACGCCGAGCTCCCCGTCGCCCGCGAGCAGCACGTGATCACGGCCCCGTCCTCCGGTGTGCTGACCCGCCTGGACGCCTACGGCGTCGGTGTCGCCGCCTGGCGCCTCGGTGCCGGCCGGGCCCGCAAGGAGGACCCGGTGCAGGCGGGCGCGGGCGTGGAGCTGCACGCCAAGCCCGGCGACACCGTGACCGAGGGGCAGCCGCTGCTGACCCTGCACACGGACACCCCCGAGAAGTTCGAGTACGCCCTGAAGGCGCTGCCCGGCTCCTACGACATCGCCCCGGGCGGCACGCCGTTCACCGCCACCCCGGTCGTGCGGGAACGTATCGCCTGACCTGCGGTCTCCCCTTCCGGGCGAACGGGACCGGTGGAGCACCACCGGTCCCGTTCGGCGTGCCGGACCCGGTGACGCACCGCAAGGGGGGACCGGCACGAGCGCACCCACCGGGGACGTCCCCGGTGAGCCGGGCCACGGGCACGGGCCCGAGCGATGAGTTTCGGGTGGCGCGCCGGTCTCTGTGGTGTGGATGCCCTCACTCCGAACGCCCTCGTCCTCACCGGCCGCGTCACCCGCGCCGATGTGCCGGCACTCTGCGCCCGGCTGCAGGCCCTGCTGGACGGCCGCGCGGTCGCGGTGCCGCCCGCCGCCGCGACCGTCGTGGACTGCGACGTGGGCGGCGTCATACGCCCGGATCTGGCCCTGGTCGAGGCGGTGGCCCGGCTGGGGCTCGTCGCACGCCGTGCCGGGGACGTCGAGCTCCGGCTGCGCAACGTCCCGGCCGAACTCACCGCCCTGCTCGACCTCGTGGGGCTCACGGACGTGGTGGGCCACATCCGGGCCGACCCGGAGTGACCCCGCTCAGCGGACCACGGCGAAGTAGCACACGTGCTGCACCGCCCGTGTGTCCGGCGTCCCGGCAGGGAGCGGTGGCGCGGTGCCCGTCACGGACGACGGTGACGTGTCGCACGAGCCGCCCTCCGGCTGAGGCCCCGGGGCGGCGTCCCCCGGAGCGCTGCCGGAGGCCGGCGCCGGGCGCGGGCCCGCCGTGGCGGACGGCTCGCCCAGCCACAGCGTGGCCGCCCAGCCACCCGCCACGAGCAGCGCCCACCCGGCCACCACCGGTCTGCCGATCCTCACGACGCGGCGTCGTCCAGACGGTCCGGGAACCCGAACAGGGGGAACCAGCGCGGGGTGTCCAGGAAGCAGTGCATCCCGGTGATCGCGCCGTCCGAGATGTCGATGACCTGCACCGCCCACGGCACGAGGCCCCGGCCGTCCGGATCCGGCTTGTACTGGGCGAAGGCCGGGGTGCCGTTGGCCACCGTCGCCAGCAGCCGGGATCCGGCGCAGGACGCGCCGATGCTGAGCATGAAGCCCGTGATGTCGTCGTGCCCCCGCAGCCAGAGGTCGAACGGCGGCATGGTCATCACGGCGTCCTCGTGGAGGAGCGCGGTCAGCGCCGTCATGTCGTACCCCTCGAACGCCGCCACGTACCGGTCGAGGAGCTTGCGCTGCTCCTCGTCCAGCGGGTTCGCGGTGTCCGGGGCTGAGCTGTCCGTGTCCGCCAGCGTGGCCCTGGCCCGCTGCAGGGCGCTGTTGACCGAGGCGACCGAGGTGTCGAGCAGCTCGGCGACCTCGCTCGCCCTCCACGCCAGGACCTCGCGCAGGATCAGCACCGCGCGCTGCTTGGGCGGCAGGTGCTGGAGCGCCGCGACGAACGCCAGGCGCACGGACTCGCGGGCGACCGCGGCCTCGGCCGGGTCGGCCACCGACGGCAGGATGCGGCCGTCCGGCACCGGCTCCAGCCAGGTGTTCTCCGGGAGCGGGTTGAGCGCGGCCTGCGCCAGCGGGGTCGGGCCGGTGAGATCGACCGGCCTGGCCCGCTTGTTGCCCGCTTTCAGCATGTCCAGGCAGACGTTCGTCGCGATCCGGTAGAGCCAGGAGCGCAGCGAGGAACGGCCCTCGAACTTGTCGAAGCTGCGCCAGGCGCGGACGAGCGTGTCCTGGACCGCGTCCTCCGCCTCGAAGGCCGAGCCGAGCATCCGGTAGCAGTAGCCGGTCAGCTCGACCCGGTGTCCCTCCAGACGGCTGTCGATGTCGGCCGTCGCCGCCTGATCGCTCATCGCTCCACTCCACCCCTGTTGCGCTGTGACACCGCTCACCCGGCACTGTGGAAGCTACCCCAGGGCACTGACAACGGGGTGGGAAGCAGGGAAGCCGCAGCTCAGGTGCCGGGCTTGCGGCCGTACACGAAGACGTCGTCGCCCTTCTTCAGCAGGCTCCAGTACGACTTCGCGTCCGACGGGCGCATGTTGACGCAGCCGGCCGACCCGGGGTTGTTGTACATGGACTTGGTGACCGAGTGGAACGCCTGGCCGCCGTCGAAGAACTGCGCGTAGGGCATCCGCACGTCGTAGAGCGTCGACCAGTGGTCGATGTTGCGCCAGTAGATCTTCGTCGAACCGGTCCGCGTCTCCGCGCCGTTGCGTCCCGTCCGCACCGCCACCGGGCCGAACTTCAGCTTGCTGCCGTCCTGGATCCAGCTCAGCTGCCGGGTCAGGTCCACGCAGGCGATGCGCCCCTTGTTCGTGGGGCACTTCTTCGCGGCGTTGGGGTTCTTCCCGGCCGCCTTCTGGGCGGTGATCGTCTTCATCGTGCGCCAGGTGACCGGACCCGCGTACCCGACGGCGGGCGTGATGCCCTTCGCCACCTGGAACGAGCGGATCGCGTTGCAGTCCGCCGTCGACTGACGGCCGTCGGCGGTCCGCTTCAGGTACTTCTCGACCTGCTTCTGGTACGGGCCCGTCCCCGCCGTGCAGGACGCCGCCTGGGCGGCCGTCCCGGTGCCCAGCACCAGCGCCGGTGCGGCCAGCAGCCCGGCGACGGACAGCGCGGTGCCGCGCCGCATCCGTACGCCGTGTGTCTTCCCCGTGATTCCCATGTACGTCCGCTCCCCTTCGCGTGTCCCGTGCGGTGCCGTGACTCCGCTTGTTGGACGCGCACGGGGGAGCCGCGGTTGTGCTGCGGCAGGTCTCAGTTGTGCAGCGCCACCGCGCGCGGTGCCCGGCGGTGTTCGGTCCGCGCCGCCCGGGTCCCGAGGAGCGTGATCGACACGACGCCGAGGACCGCGACGAGGCCCAGGGCGACGGTGCCCGCCCACCCCCCGGTGTGGAAGGCGACCGCGCCGAGCGTGCCGCCCACGCTGGAGCCCAGGTAGTACGCGGACTGGTACAGCGCCGACGCCTGGGCGCGGCCCGTGGTCGCCGTACGGCTCACCGAGGACGAGGCGACCGCGTGTCCGGCGAAGAAGCCCGCCGTGATCAGGACCAGGCCGAGCAGGACGGCGGCCAGCTGACCGGCCAGGGAGAGCAGCAGGCCCGCGGCGGTCGTGGAGACGGCGAGGTAGAGCGCGCCCCGGCGGCCCAGCCGGGCGACCAGCCGGCCCGCGGCGGCCGAGGAGACCGTGCCGACCAGGTAGATCAGGAAGATCGAACCGACGATGCCCTGCGGGAGGTTGAACGGCGCCTCGACGAGCCGGTAGCCGATCACGGTGTAGACCGCGCCGAACACCGTCATGAACAGGGCGCCGATCGCGTACAGCCGGCGCAGCAGCGGGTCGGAGAGGTGGGTGCCGACGGTCTTCGCCAGCGCCTTGGGGTTCAGCGAACCCGGAGTGAAGTTCCTGGCCTTGGGGATCATGAAGTGGAAGACGACCGCGCACGCCACCGCGAGCAGCCCGACGGCGCCCAGCGCCATCCGCCAGCCCCACGCCTGGGCGACCCAGCCGGAGAGGATGCGGCCGCTCATGCCGCCGATGCTGTTGCCCGCCACGAACAGTCCGATCGCCGCCACCAGGGCCTTGGGCCGCACCTCCTCGGCCAGGTAGGCCATCGCCGAGGCGGGAAGTCCGGCCAGCGCCGCGCCCTGGACCGCGCGCAGCGCGATCAGCCAGCCGAGCGACGGGGCGAAGGGGATGAGCAGCCCGATCAGTACCGCGACCGTCAGTGAGGCGGTCATCATCTGGCGTCGCCCGAAGCGCTCCGAGAGGGCACTCAGCGGCAGGACGCACAGCGCCAGCGCACCCGTCGCCGCGGAGACCGTCCAGCTCGCCTGTCCGGCCGTGGCGCCGAAGGAGGCGGAGACGGCGGGCAGCAGGGCCTGGGTGGAGTAGAGGAGCGCGAAGGTCGCGATCCCGGCGGCGAAGAGCGCGAAGCTCATGCGCCGGTAGCCGGGGCGGCCCGGCTCCAGGCGGTCCGGGCCGACCGGAGCGGCGGGAGCGGCCGGGGCGGCCGGGGTGGCGGTGGTGGCGGATGACGGAGCGGAGGCGTCCAGCGCGATGGTGGACGCCCCGGTACTGGCAGGAGGCATACGACGAACGTAGGCCGAGCGGTTTCATGCGTCCAATGCATGAAACCGCCATAATCGTTCCCATGGTGCATCAGTACAGCTCACAGCCTCGGCTGTCACCGAGCGGTTACGAAGAAGACATCCGGGCCGTGCTCGCGCCACGCCTCGCGTACTTCGAGGCGGTGGCCCGGCACGAGCACGTCACCCGCGCCGCGCACGAGCTCGGCGTACCGCAGTCGACGCTGTCGCGGGCCATGGTCAGGCTCGAACAGGACCTGGGCGTGGCCCTGTTCGCCCGCCGGGGCCGGACGGTCTCCCTCACCCCCGCGGGCCGCACCTTCCTCGGCTCGGCCGAACGCGCGCTGGCCGAGGTCGAGAAGGCGGCCGACTCGGTTCGGGCGGACGCCGACCCGACCGCCGGCCGGGTCGCCTTCGGCTTCCTCCACACCATGGGGTCCGAGACGGTGCCCGCGCTCATCCGCGCCTTCCGGGTCGACCACCCCCGGGTCCGCTTCCAGCTCGTCCAGAACTACGGCGAGGCGATGATCGAGCGCCTGCGGGCGGGCGGCCTCGACCTCTGCCTCACCTCACCCGTCCCGGACGCCCCCGACCTCGTCGCGCGCCGACTCGACGAACAGCGGCTGCGCCTGGTCGTTCCCGACGACCACCGGCTGGCCGGCCGCAGGCGCGTCCGGCTCGCCGAGGCCGCCGACGAAACGTTCGTCACCCTCGAACCCGGCTACGGGCTCCGGCGGATCACGGACGACCTCTGCGCGGAGGCCGGCTTCACCCCGCGGGTGGCGTTCGAGGGCGAGGAGGCCGAGACACTGCGCGGACTGGTGGCGGCGGGGCTCGGGGTGGCCCTGCTGCCGCCTCCCGCGGTCGCCCGGCCGGGCGTGGTCGAGCTGACGGTCACCGCACCGCGCGCAGCCCGTGAGATCGGGGTCGCCTGGCTGGACGGCCACCCCGACACCCCGCCGGTGGCCGCCTTCAAACGCTTCCTGCTGTCCCGCAGGGGGCACCTGCTGCCGGACTGAGCCACGGGAACGGGACGTCAGTGGTGCCGCAGGGATTTCCCGAAACCCGCCGCCAACGGCATCCGCAGACCCAGCGGCGGCGGCGCGGCGAACGCGTCGGCGACCGGCCGGGCGTACGACCGGGAGAACAGTGACCCCCGTACGAAGTCCGCTGCCAGCGCCACCACTTCGGCCCGGTGCTGACGCAGCGCGTGCCCGTCCGAGTGGACCTCGAAGCGGCAGGTGCTCCGGTTGGCCTTCTTCGCCCGCTCGGCCAGCCGGTAGGAGAGCTCCGGATCCGTCCGCGCGTCGTTCGTGCCGTGCACGATCAGCACCCGGCGCCCCGCCAGGTGCTTCACCGGCTCGGGCTCCGGCGCGCCGGCCTCCGGCAGCCAGGGGGCCATCGCCAGCACGGAGGTGACGGCCTCGTGACCGCCCGCCCGCAGCGCCGCCCGGCCCCCCGTCCCGTGCCCGACGAGGCAGACCGGGACGTCGCCGTAGCGCCGTACGACCTCGTCGGCGGCCCACCGGGCGTCGGTCACCGGATCCGCGCCGTCGTTCCAGCCGCGGCAGCGGTAGTGCACCACGTGCACCGCGAGACCGTCCTCCTGGCCGGCCCGCGCCAGCGTCCGGGCGAACGGGAGCTGTACCGCGTACGACAGGGTGGAGGGACGGCGCCGCGAATCGGTCTCGCCGTCCGGGAGCAGCAGGACCACGCCGCTGACCTCAGGTGGTGCTCCAGCCGTGTGAACGGCCCGTCCCAGCCTCGCAGCAGGCAGGGGAAGTGCGCGCTGTGCCATGACAGAACAGTGTCAGAAGGGCAGGTGTATTCCACTCGACTTCGCGGTCACTGTTACGCATCGGCAGCCAGCGCTCTACGCGCGTAGGCGCTACAGTGCCCCAATGACGAGCCAGACCCTGAACGTCCCCGGTCCCGACCAGATCCGCCGTGCGCCCAAGGTGCTCCTCCACGACCACCTCGACGGGGGCCTGCGCCCCGGAACCATCGTCGAACTGGCGCGTGAGCAGGGCTACGACGCTCTGCCCGAGACCGAACCCGACAAGCTCGGCATCTGGTTCCGCGAGGCTGCGGACTCCGGTTCGCTGGAACGCTACCTGGAGACGTTCGCCCACACCTGCGCCGTCATGCAGACCCGCGACGCCCTGGTCCGGGTGGCCGCGGAGTGCGCCGAGGACCTCGCCGAGGACGGCGTCGTCTACGCCGAGGTGCGGTACGCGCCCGAGCAGCACCTCACCGAGGGTCTGACCCTCGAAGAGGTCGTCGAGGCGGTCAACGAGGGCTTCCGCGAGGGTGAGCGCCGGGCCCGTGCGAACGGCCACCGCATCCGCGTCGGCGCCCTCCTGACCGCGATGCGGCACGCCGCCCGCGCCCTGGAGATCGCCGAACTCGCCAACCGCTACCGCGACCTGGGTGTTGTGGGCTTCGACATCGCGGGCGCCGAGGCCGGCTACCCGCCCACCCGGCACCTCGACGCGTTCGAGTACCTCAAGCGCGAGAACAACCACTTCACCATCCACGCGGGCGAGGCCTTCGGACTGCCGTCGATCTGGCAGGCCCTGCAGTGGTGCGGCGCCGACCGGCTCGGCCACGGTGTCCGCATCATCGACGACATCGAGATCGCCGACGACGGCAGCGTGACGCTCGGCCGCCTCGCCTCCTACGTACGGGACAAGCGCATCCCGCTGGAGCTCTGCCCCACCTCCAACCTCCAGACCGGCGCGGCGGCCTCGTACGCGGAGCACCCGATCGGCCTGCTGCGGAAGCTGCATTTCCGCGCCACCGTGAACACGGACAACCGGCTGATGAGCGGTACGAGCATGAGCCAGGAATTCGAGCGGCTGACCGAGACTTTCGGATACACGCTCGACGACATGCTGTGGTTCACAGTCAATGCGATGAAATCAGCGTTCATTCCTTTCGATGAACGTCTGGCGATGATCAACGAGGTCGTCAAGCCCGGGTACGCGGAGCTCAAGTCCGAGTGGCTCTTCCGCCAGACGGCCGCGACCAGCGGTTCTTCTCCCGTCGTGGGCTGAGTGAACCGAAAAGGGAACGGCCGGGACCACTGGAGCCCGGCCGTTTTCCGTGTTCCGGCATGTTTGCGGGAGGGGCGGCGGGCTGCTTACGTTGCGGAGCCGCTCACATCCCCTTCCCCAAGGATGAATTTCACATGAAGCAGTCTGCTGTCAGGATTCTCGGTGTCGCCGCTCTCGGTGCCGCTTTCGCCGCCGCCGGTGCCGGAAGCGCCTCCGCCGCCGCGGTGCCCGTCGACGCCGCGGCCGCCGCGCTGCCCGCCGGTCTCGCGCTCGACTCCGTGACCGACGCGCTGCCCGCCTTCCAGAAGGCCGCCGGCGGCCTGCTGGACAAGCAGGGCGGCAGCAGCGACCTCTCCGCCCCGGCCACCAACCTGCTCGGCGGGATGCCCGCGGGCGGCCTGACCGGTGGTCTGCCGCTCGGCGGCTGACCACCCCGCACGCACTGATGGGGCGCACACCCGGTCCGGGTGTGCGCCCCATCGTGACGTCGTCGTGCCCTCCCCGTGGTCCCGCGGGTCACCAGGCCGTCGCGGACGAGGCCTTCTCCGACGGCAGCAGCAGCCACAGCGCCAGGTAGAGCAGGAACTGGGGGCCGGGAAGCAGGCACGAGACCAGGAAGATGACACGCATCGTCCCGGCGGAGGTGCCGAAGCGCCGTGCCAGCGCTGCGCACACTCCACCGATCATGCGTCCGTCACGGGGGCGGGCAAGTGCGGCCATGGTGGGCTCCTTCGCGAACCGTTGCGGGGAGCGGCTCCGTCGCGCTCCCGGTACCCCCATAGTGACTCCGCGAAGGGGTGCAAAGCATCGCTCTACGGGGCGATACCGACCCTGGGAATCGTCGGGGTCGCCCCCTGAGGGGCCTCGTTCCTGAAGGACCGCAGCTCGTGCCCGAGGTGCGAGAGGTCACCGGCGCCCGCCCGGTTCCCCCGGCGCAGCCGAGCCCGGCTCACCGGGACGACCAGCAGATGGGCGAGCGCGATGCCGGTGGTGTTCAGCAGCATCGAGTCGACGTCGACGACCTGCCCCGGCACCCCGGTCTGGCCCAGCTCGATGGCCATGGAGATCAGCGCCCCGGCCGCGACCGTACGGGCCATCGAGGCCCACGGGGAGACCAGCAGCCGCCCCCCGGCCATCGGCAGCAGCACGCCCAGCGGGGCCAGCAGCAACAGCCCCTCGCCGATCCGGCGCGCCGCCTCGACCGGGCCGAGGGCCAGATCGGCCCTGATCCCGGCGAACGGCTGCAGATTCGCGGCCGTCACCCAGGGCACGTCCAGCGGGCGCAGTGTCAGCCAGCCGACGAAGAGCAGATGCGCGAGGAGGAGGACTGTCCCCGCCGCGCGGAAATGGATGACGGCCCGGCCGCCCGAACTGTGACGCACGTCCACCAAGACGCCACGACCGGCAGGATCGGTTCCGCTCGTCTCCGGGGAGGCTCTGTGACGAGCGGCACGGACGGCGGGGACGGGGCGTGAAGGGATCGTGCGGCAGGGACCCGGGAACACGGCCCGGTCGCCGGCGCCGGCGTACGGCGGGAGGACGAGGCCCCTGCCGGGGTCCCGCCGTGCCGGAGGACGCCACAGCCGTCAAGGACCCCTGGGCCGGGACCGCCGAAGGCTCAGGAGAGCTCCACAGCGCCCAGCGTCGGTACGTTGTCCGGCCGGCTCTTGGTCTCCGAGGTGCAGAGGTAGGCACGCGGGGCGTACGTCCCCGGCCCACCGAGGACCACCGAACCCCCGGTGCCCAGCGCCTCGCTCTCCGCGTACGAGCACACCACCTGCGCGAGCGACTCCGCAGGCAGGTCCTCGGGCTGTTCGCTGAGACGCAGGGTGCCCGTCGGGTCGCCCTTGTGGGCCCCGCCGACCCGTAGCCCCGACGGAACGTCGGTGGTGAACCCCGCCCGCCGCTCGTCGGCGGACGGACTGCGCCGCAGCTCGTCGAGGAGGGCCTCCGCGACCGGGACCGGGCCCGACCGGCCCTCGTCCACCTCGACGGTGCGCTCCACCGTCACCAGCTGCGAGGCACAGACCAGGTAGATCCGGACCGCGATGCTCTCCTGCGGCGGCGCGCTCGCCTGCCCCGACGACGTCCGGCACGGTACCCGGGAGGGCGCGGCCCCGGCATCGACCGGCACCGACGTGCTCCTGATCCCGCATCCGGCCGCCAGCGCCGTACAGGCCACGACGGCCGCCAGCGCGGCGACCGCCCGGGCGCGGCGGTTCCCCGGAGCCGCGGGGCGCCCCGTCCGACGGCCCCGGCGGGGTGTGCCGTCCGCGCGCTCGCTGCGCCTCACTGGGTGCCGCCCTCCTCGTGCAGGTCCGGGTCGCCGTCCCCCGGGACATCGGCCGACCGCTCCGCGTCGCGCGGCAGCCGCAGGACGAACACCGCCCCGTCGCCGTCCGGCGAGTTGAAGGCGGTGATGTCGCCGCCGTGGATGTGCGCGTTCTCCAGAGCGATCGACAGCCCCAGACCGCTGCCCTCGGAACGCGGACGGGAGGCACTCGCCTTGTAGAACCGGTCGAACACATGAGGCAGGACGTCCTCCGGGATGCCCGGACCGTGGTCGCGCACCTCGATGACCAGCTCGTCGTCGTCGGTCCGCACCGCCACCCGGACCGGTGACCCGCCGTGCTTCAGCGCGTTGCCGATGAGATTCGCCAGGATCACGTCGAGCCGGCGGGGGTCGAGCCGCACCATCATGCCGCGCTCCGCGTCGAGGTCGACCGCGTCCAGCCAGGCACGGGCGTCGATGCAGGCGGTCACCTGGTCGGCGACGTCCACCGTGTCCACCACGAGGCGGGCCGTACCCGCGTCGAAGCGGGTGACCTCCATGAGGTTCTCCACCAGGTCGTTCAGCCGCCGGGTCTCGCTCACCACCAGATGCACGGCGGGAGCGATCATCGGGTCCAGGCTGTCCGCCTCGTCCTCCAGCACTTCGGCGACCGCGGTGATCGCGGTCAGCGGGGTCCGCAGCTCGTGCGACATGTCGGCGACGAACCGGCGGCTCGCCTCCTCCCGCGCGCTCATGTCCGCGACCTTCTTCTCCAGCGAGCTCGCCGTCCGGTTGAACGTGCGGGAGAGGTCGGCCAGTTCGTCGGTGCCGGAGACCACGAGGCGGGTGTCGAGCTTGCCCTCGCCGAGCTTGCGCGCCGCGTCACCGAGCCGTTGTACGGGCCGCAGCACGGTCGTCGAGGCGGCCTGCGCGAGGAGCGCCGAGCCGACCAGCGCCAGCGCAGTGGCGATGCCCAGGGACCAGGCCAGCGAATTGAGGTCCTGGCGCTCCTGGTCCAGGGACTTCAGCATGTACCCGGCCGGACCACCCCCGATGATCTTCGTGCCGGCCACCAGGTACGGGGTGCCGCCGATGCTCGTACGCTGCCAGAACAGGTGGTACTCAAAGGTGTTGGTGGACGTCAGCGGCTGCTTCTTGTTCACCTGCTTCTGCAGGGAGGCGGGCACGTCCACCTTGGTGAAGGAGTCGATGTCGGAGGACCCGACGATCGGCTTGCCGTCGTTGGTGTCGATCAGCAGGACGTGGTAGCCGGGTCCGCTGGTGGCCATCTGCTCCGCGGCGTCCTGGAGATCGTCCCCCGTGGGCCGCAACGGCAGCGCCGCCGCCCGGTTCTGCATCTGGCGGCGGAAGTCGCCGAGCGCCGTGTCCTGCGTACGCGTCAGGACGGCCTCACGGTTGAGCCAGTACGCGATGCCCGAGGCGGACACCGCGGCCGTCAGCGCCACCAGCGCGAACACGACGAGCAGCCGCAGCCGGAGACTGGTCCAGCGAAGACCCGCGAGTATGGAACGCTTCGCGGAATCGCTCACTGAGGCGAGTCCAGCCGGTAGCCCACACCGCGCACGGTACGGATGAGGGTCGGCGAGGACGGCACGTCCTCCACCTTCGCGCGCAGCCGCTGCACACACGCGTCCACGAGCCGCGAGTCACCGAGGTAGTCGTGCTCCCACACCAGCCGCAGCAACTGCTGCCGCGACAGGGCCTGGCCGGGCCTGCGGCTCAGTTCGAGCAGGAGACGCAGCTCGGTCGGCGTGAGCTGCAGGTCCTCCCCGTTCTTGGTGACGGTCATCGCCGAGCGGTCGATGACGACACTTCCGAAGGTCGCCGAGTCGGTCGACTCACGCTCACCTCGGCGCAGCACCGCACGGATACGGGCGTCGAGCACCCGGCCCTGCACGGGCTTCACCACGTAGTCGTCCGCGCCGGACTCCAGTCCCACCACGACGTCGATGTCGTCGCTGCGCGCGGTCAGCAGGATGATCGGCAGCTGGTCGGTGCGCCGGATGCGCCGGCAGACCTCGAAACCGTCGATCCCGGGCAGCATCACGTCCAGCACGACCAGGTCCGGCCGCTGCTCCCGCAGCAGCTCGAGGCCGTCCTCTCCCGTCGCCGCGGTGGCCACACGGTGGCCCTGGCGTGACAGCGAGAGTTCGAGGGCCGTG
This sequence comes from Streptomyces clavifer, assembly GCA_014651175.1. Lineage (GTDB taxonomy): Bacteria > Actinomycetota > Actinomycetes > Streptomycetales > Streptomycetaceae > Streptomyces > Streptomyces clavifer. Next base: position 257,382 of record BMWJ01000001.1, read on the forward strand.
CGGATGGCGTCGTCGTCCTCGATCAGCAACGGGAAAGGCACAGGGGCCATTCTGGCCCATGGCGGTGCCGCGGTTCGACTGTGCCCCCTACTTGATCCGACGTATCCGGCACTCCCACACGTCCCGCACACACCCGGCATGCCCTGTGACAGGCCTGTGACAGTCGGGGGACAGGGCCATGAAACTGCCCCGGCAAGCTCATTGGCACAGGGAACGAACGGACTCCACCGATGGGGGGCGCGAGATGAACGCACTGCACAGCACCACCTCGAGCGCAGTTGCCACGCGTCTCCACGACGTCGGCCGGAGCACGGAGAAGTCCGGCGCCCAGGGGGGTACCTCCCTGCTCGAGCGGAGTAGGGAGCTCGGGGGAGGGCGGGGGTGCACTCGCGGCGCCGGGCGTCAGCACTCGTCGTACCTGACCATGGTCGACGCGCCCACGGGGGGAAACGGGGGGAGCGGGGCCAACGGGGGAAACGCGTACGGGGAGGTCACGGGGGAGCGGAAGTCCAAGACACGGACCGAGGACGCCGAAACGGCGTTCACGGCCTACGTCCAGGAGCGCCGCGCCTCCCTGTACGCGACCGCCTATCACCTGACCGGCGACCGGTTCGAGGCCGAGGACCTGCTGCAGAGCGCCCTCTTCTCGACGTACCGGGCCTGGGACCGGATCAGTGACAAGGCGGCGGTCGGCGGATACCTCCGCCGCACCATGACCAACCTGCACATCAGCGCCTGGCGCAGGCGCAAGCTGAACGAGTACCCGACCGAGGAGCTGCCGGAGACGGTGGGCGACACGGACGCGATGCGCGGCACGGAACTGCGGGCGGTGCTGTGGCAGGCGCTCGCGCGACTGCCCGAACTCCAGCGCACGATGCTGGTCCTCCGCTACTACGAGGGCCGCACGGACCCGGAGATCGCGTCCATCCTCGGCATAAGCGTCGGCACGGTGAAGTCGAGCATCTGGCGGTCGCTCCGCCGGCTGCGCGAGGACGAGGTCCTCAGCTTCGGCCGTGACGAGGAGGAGTCCTTCGGCGAGCTGGTGGCCTGAGGCGTACGGGGGAACGACCGCCGCGTCGGGGGAGGCGGCGGTACGGGGGAACGGGCCGCCGCTTCGGGGGAGGCGGCGGTACGGGGGCAGTACGTGGCGGGGTCGGACGGGCCGGGGGGTCCTGTCCGGCCCCGCTGTGCGTTCCCCGGCCCGGCCGACGTGACCGGGCGCGGACCGGGGTGAGCCGTGTCCGGGGTTCCGGACGGCGAGCCCGCCGCGGGAGGGTCTGCGCACCACGGCGCCGGCGAAGCCGGCCCCGCGGGAAGCCGGTTGCCGTCGGCGAGGGCGGCGGCGTGCGTCCGTGTACGGGCGCCGCGGCCCCCTCGCCCGCCCGGTTCGCCGCAGGCCACGAGGAGGGGTGCCCGACGTCAGGCCGTGGGTGCGGCCGGGGCCGCGGGGGTACGGCGGCAGCGGCCCGCCGCCGCGGCGGCCAGCCGGCCCAGGGCCTCGGGCTTTCCGCAGGGGTGCGCGCCCAGCGCCGTCTGCCGTGCCACGATGCGGCGTTCGGCCCACATCAGACGCCAGCCGCGCCGGAGCAGGAAGGGCACCGACTTGCGGCCCTCGCGCAGATCCCGCACCAGCCGACGCCGGAAGGTCGTCGACGGGCGCCCGCGCAGGCACAGCGCGTCCGCGAGCAGGCCCAGTTCCTGGCAGCGCGCCACGATGTCCGCCGCGAAGATGCCCTCGGCGACGAACAGGGGGGTGCGCTCGATGTCGAGCGCCTCACGGTCGACCCGGGAACTCGTGGCGATGTCGTACACGGGCACGCTCGTCCGCCCCGTCCGGCACAGCTCCGCTATGGCGGCGACCGCCGCGTCCGCGTCCCAGGACTGCGCCGAGTCCCAGTCGATGTCCGTACTACCGGTGACCACGGGCAGCGTCGGGTCGTTTCCCTCCTTGTAGAAGTCGTCCAGGTGCAGCACCGGCAGACCGGTGCGCGCGGCGAGGGACGACTTGCCGGAGCCGGAGGGACCGGCAAGCAGCACGACTCGAGTGGGGATCGGTTGGGAACTCACAGAACAGAAGTGTGAGGCATTGACCCGTGCAGGGGATCCCCGGGAGGCCCTGTTGGTATCGAGCATCACACCTCAACTACTCTGCGCGCACGAATGATTACTCGATCGGCCCGATCAGGTGGGAAAACATGGCACGTCATGCACTGTCCAAGCCCCGGCGTCGCGCGCTGCTGCGCGCCGGTCTGACCCTCACCGCGCTGGGCGCGGCTCTCGGCGCGGGGGGTGCCGTGGCCCAGGCCGCGCCGCTGCCCGTCACCCCGGCCACGGGGGAGGACAGCACCCTGGGGGCGGTCGGCGACGCGGCGGCGCCCGCGCTGACGAGTGCGCTCGGTTACGGGCTCGCCGGGGCCGTGTCCCCCGTCACCGACCTGCAGCTCGACCCGATGGCCGGGACGGGCGTGGACCCGCTGGACAACGCCGTGGGCACCCAGGTGGCCGACTTCAAGCCGGTCACCACGGCCTTCGCCACCGACCCGATCACCAGTGGCTCCTCACTCGGCGACCTGCCCGTGACGGGCCCGGCGGCGGCCATGATCACCGGCTGACGCCGTACACGGCCCCGGGGCCGCCCTCCGTCGGGAGGGCGGCCCCAGGGGCTGTCACACATGGGGTCAGTACGAGGAGCCGGAGGCTCCCAGGGCGCCCGTGGGGTGCCAGACCGTCTTGGTCTCCAGGAACGCCGTCAGGCGGTGCGTGCCCGGATCGGCCGACCAGTCGGCCTTGTCCACAGGCTGTGGACGGTCGGCGCCCTTCTCGCCCTGCTCACCCTTGGCGGGGCGGCGGGACGCGGACGGGCGCAGGACCCGCTTCAGGTTGTCCGCCGCCGCGGTCTCCAGCTCCTTCGCCAGCTCGGCGTCCCCGCCCGCACCCGTGAGGTCGATGGCGTTGACGTCCTGGTGCGAGGCCAGCGGCACGGCGAGCTCCGCCGTCCGGCCCGACAGGATGTTCACCACACCGCCCGGCAGGTCCGACGTGGCCAGCACCTCGCCCAGCGAGAGCGCGGGCAGCGGGGCGTCCGCCGAGGCGATGACGACCGCCGTGTTGCCCGTCGCGATGACCGGTGCGATCACGGAGACCAGGCCGAGGAAGGACGACTCCTGCGGGGCCAGGACCGTGACGACACCCGTCGGCTCCGGAGTGGAGAGGTTGAGGAAGGGGCCCGCGACCGGGTTGGCCCCGCCCACGATCTGGCCGATCTTGTCGGTCCAGCCCGCGTACCAGACCCAGCGGTCGATCGCCGCGTCGACGACGGCAGCCGCCTTGGACTTCGAGAGTCCCTCGGCATCCGCCACCTCGCGCACGAACTGCTCCCGCCGGCCCTCCAGCATCTCGGCGACGCGGTAGAGGATCTGACCGCGGTTGTACGCGGTCGCGCCCGACCAGCCGCCGAAGGCCTTGCGCGCGGCCACGACCGCGTCCCTCGCGTCCTTGCGGGACGACTGCGGGGCGTGTCCCAGCCACGCGCCCTTGGAGTCCGTCACCTCGTACACCCGGCCGCTCTCGGAGCGGGGGAACTTGCCCCCGACGTACAGCTTGTAGGTCTTGAAGACGCTCAGTCGCCCGTCAGACATCGAGGTAGGCCTCCAGACCGTGACGGCCGCCTTCGCGGCCGAAGCCCGACTCCTTGTATCCGCCGAACGGCGAGGTCGGGTCGAACTTGTTGAACGTGTTGGCCCAGACGACGCCGGCCCGGAGCTTGCCGGCCACCGCGAGGATGCGGGAGCCCTTCTCCGTCCAGATGCCCGCCGAGAGGCCGTACTGGGTGTTGTTGGCCTTCGCGACCGCCTCGTCCGGAGTGCGGAAGGAGAGCACCGAGAGCACGGGGCCGAAGATCTCGTCGCGTGCGACGGTGTGCGCCTGCGTGACGTTGGTGAACAGCGTCGGAGCGAACCAGTAGCCCGCGGACGGCAGCTCGCACGGCGCGGACCAGCGCTCGGCGCCCTCCGCCTCGCCGGACTCGACGAGGGCGGTGATCCGGGACAGCTGCTCCTCGGAGTTGATCGCGCCGATGTCGGTGTTCTTGTCCAGCGGGTCGCCGAGGCGGAGCGTGGACAGGCGGCGCTTGAGGGAGTGCAGCAGCTCGTCCTGGACCGACTCCTGGACGAGGAGCCGCGAACCCGCGCAGCAGACCTGGCCCTGGTTGAAGAAGATCCCGGTGACGATGCCCTCGACGGCCTGGTCGACCGGCGCGTCGTCGAAGACGATGTTCGCGCCCTTGCCGCCCAGTTCGAGCGTGGCCTTCTTGTCCGTGCCGGCGATCTGGCGGGCGATGGCCTTGCCGACCGCGGTCGATCCCGTGAAGGCGACCTTGTTGACGTCGGGGTGCTCGACCAGGGCCGAACCCGCGTCCCCGTAACCCGTCAGGATGTTGACGACGCCCCTGGGCAGACCCGCCTGCCGGCAGATGTCCGCGAAGAAGAGCGCGGACAGCGGGGTCGTCTCGGCGGGCTTGAGCACCACCGTGTTGCCGGTGGCGAGCGCCGGGGCGATCTTCCACGCGAGCATCAGGAGCGGGAAGTTCCACGGGATGATCTGGCCGGCGACACCCAGCGGACGCGGGTTCGCCCCGTACCCGGCGTGGTCCAGCTTGTCGGCCCAGCCCGCGTAGTAGAAGAAGTGCGCGGCGACCAGCGGCAGGTCCGCGTCGCGGGTCTCCCTGATCGGCTTGCCGTTGTCGAGGGTCTCCAGGACGGCCAGCTCGCGCGAGCGCTCCTGGATGATCCGGGCGATCCGGAAGAGGTACTTGGCGCGCTCGGAGCCGGGCAGCGCCGACCACTTCTCGAACGCCCGGCGGGCCGCCTTCACCGCCCGGTCCACGTCCTCGGCGCCGGCCCGGGCGACCTCGGAGAGCACCTCCTCGGACGACGGGCTGACCGTCTTGAACACCTTGCCGTCGGCGGCCTCGGTGAACTCGCCGTCGATGAACAGGCCGTACGAGGGCGCGATGTCGACGACGGAGCGGGACTCCGGAGCCGGTGCGTAGTCGAATGCAGATGCCATGGGGATCAGTCCACCGTCACGTAATCGGGGCCGGAGTAACGGCCGGTGCTGAGCTTCTGGCGCTGCATCAGCAGGTCGTTCAGCAGGCTGGACGCGCCGAAGCGGAACCAGTGGTTGTCCAGCCAGTCCTCGCCCGCGGTCTCGTTCACCAGAACGAGGAACTTGATCGCGTCCTTGGACGTGCGGATACCGCCGGCGGGCTTCACACCGATCTGCACACCGGTCTGCTCCCGGAAGTCGCGCACGGCCTCCAGCATCAGCAGGGTGTTCGCCGGAGTGGCGTTGACCGCGACCTTGCCGGTCGACGTCTTGATGAAGTCCGCGCCCGCCAGCATCCCGAGCCAGGAGGCCCGCCGGATGTTGTCGTACGTGGACAGCTCGCCGGTCTCGAAGATGACCTTCAGCCGGGCCCGGCCGCACTCGGCCTTCACGGCGAGGATCTCCTCGTACACCTTCAGGTAGCGGCCGGACAGGAAGGCGCCGCGGTCGATCACCATGTCGATCTCGTCGGCCCCGGCCGCCACGGCGTCGCGGACGTCCGCGAGCTTGACGTCCAGTGCCGCGCGCCCGGCGGGGAAGGCCGTCGCGACGGACGCCACCTTCACTCCGGAGCCGGCCAGTGCGGCAGCGGCGGTCGCCGCCATGTCGGGGTAGACGCAGACCGCGGCGGTGCGCGGGCTGGTGCGGTCGGTCGGGTCGGGGTTGACGGCCTTGGCGGCCAGAGCCCGGACCTTGCCCGGGGTGTCGGCGCCTTCCAGCGTCGTCAGGTCGATCATCGAGATGGCGAGATCGATGGCGTACGCCTTGGCGGTCGTCTTGATCGATCGGGTGCCGAGGGAGGCTGCGCGCGCTTCCAGGCCGACGGCGTCGACGCCGGGCAGCCCGTGCAGGAAGCGGCGGAGCGCACCGTCGGACGCCGTCGCGTCGGCGAAGGAGGCCCCGCCCTGCTCGAACGCAGCCGAGCGCTTGGGGGAGGGTGCAGTGGTGGGCATGGTCACCACATGAGCATATCTACGCAAGTAGCGACCTGTACAGGCCCCTCCCCGATTCCGCTGCTTCCGCAGCCCGGGAAGCGCTCCCGGGCAGGCGCTCCGCCGCCGCCGGGTGCCGTCAGGCAGAATCGGGACCATGACGAGCCCCACACCTCCCGCCGAGCCCGCCTACGCCGACCGGACCTTCCGGTCGGTCGCCGGGCTGGTCAGCGGCACGCTGCTGATCCTGCTGGGCCTCTGGCTCGGCGGCGACGCGATGTTCCGGGGCCATGGCTGGGTGCCCTGGCAGGCGCTGGCCGCGCTGCTGACCCTGATCCCGCTGATCCTGGCGTTCACACTGCGCCCCGCGGTGTTCGCCAACGAGGAGCGCATCCGGATCCGCAACCCCTTCCGCACGATCGTGCTGCCCTGGACCGAGGTCGCCGCCGTGCGCGCCGCCTACTCCAGCGAGATCGTCACGCAGGGCGGAGTCACCTATCAGCTGTGGGCGATCCCGGTCTCGCTGCGCGACCGGAAGCGGGCGGCCAGGAAGGCCGGCCGGCAGGCCGGCGACGACCAGCACGGCCGGACCTCCGTGCGCGGCCGGACCCCCGCGCACACGACCGGCCTCGACTCCGGGGCCGGTGTCGCGGCCGCGGACCAGGCGGTGGTCGAGCTGCGGGCGCTGGCCGAGCAGGCCGGTGACCGCACGGAGCAGTCCACGACGACCGTCTCGGTGCGCTGGGCCTTCGAGATCATCGCCCCCGCCGTCGTGGGCGCGGTCCTCCTGGCCGTCCTCCTGGCGCTCGCCTGACGCCCTTGGGTCGTCGGGAGGTCGGGGACCGCGAAACGCCGTCGAAACGGGCACTCGCGCGTCCCCTCCCTCCCGACGGGCCGGTCAGATGCCGGCGGCTGCGGAGAGGTCGTGCTTGATGGCGGTGAGCAGGGCCGCCGCCTGCGTGCGGGCCTCGGGGAGTGCGGCCGCGGAGGCGACCGGGACCACTACCTCGAGGTAGCACTTGAGCTTCGGCTCGGTGCCGCTCGGGCGGACGATCACCCGGGCGCCCGTGAGGTGGTAGCGCAGCCCGTCGGTGGGCGGCAGGAGCTCCGTGCCCCGCGACAGGTCCTCCGCCGAGGTGACGGTGAGGCCCGCCAGCGCGGCCGGGGGGTTCTCGCGCAGGCGGCGCATCGCGTCCGCGATGACCGAGAGGTCCTCGACCCGGACCGACAGCTGGTCCGTGGCGTGCAGGCCGTGTTCGACGGCGAGGTCGTCGAGCAGGTCGAGGAGGGTGCGGCCCTTCTGCTTGAGCACGGAGGCCAGCTCCGCGACCAGCAGCGCGGCCGTGATGCCGTCCTTGTCGCGTACGCCCTCGGGGTCGACGCAGTAGCCGAGCGCCTCCTCGTAGCCGTAGCGCAGCCCCTCGACACGGGCGATCCACTTGAAGCCCGTCAGCGTCTCCTCGTAGCCGAGGCCGGCCTTCGCGGCGATCCGGGCGAGCAGGGACGACGACACGATCGACTCGGCCAGGACACCCTTGACGCCCCGGGACACCAGGTGGGCGGCGAGCAGCGCGCCGACCTCGTCGCCGCGCAGCATCCGCCAGCCGGCCGCGGCCGACGGGTCGGGGACGGCGACGGCGCAGCGGTCGGCGTCGGGGTCGTTGGCGATCACGAGGTCCGGGGCCGCCCGGCGCGCGGTCGCGAAGGCGAGATCCATGGCGCCGGGCTCTTCCGGATTGGGGAAGGCGACGGTGGGGAACGCCGGGTCGGGATCGGCCTGCTCGGCCACGAGTACGGGCTCGGGGAAGCCGGCCCGGGCGAAGGCGGCCGTCAGGACGGACGTGCCGACGCCGTGCATGGCGGTGTAGACCGTGCGCGCGGTACGGGGCGACCCGGGGCTGAGGACGGTGTCCGTACGGGCGAGATAGGCGGCCAGGACCTCGTCGCCGAGGATCTCCCAGCCGGATTCCGGACGCGGCACGCCGTCGAGCGGGCCGACCGCCGCGATCCCGGCGGCGATCTCCGCGTCGGCCGGGGGCACGATCTGCGAACCGTCACCGAGGTAGACCTTGTAGCCGTTGTCGCGCGGCGGGTTGTGGCTGGCCGTGACCTCCACACCCGCGACGGCTCCCAGATGCCGTATGGCGTACGCCAGGACGGGGGTCGGCAGCGGGCGGGGGAGGACGGCGGCGCGCAGCCCCGCCCCGGTCATCACCGCCGCGGTGTCCCGGGCGAAGTCGGCCGACTTGTAGCGGGCGTCGTAGCCGATGACGACGAGCCCGCCGGTCCGCCCCTGCGCCTTCAGGTACGCGGCCAGGCCGGCGGCGGCGCGGATGACGACGGAGCGGTTCATCCGCATGGGGCCGGCGCCGATCTCGCCGCGCAGGCCGGCCGTGCCGAACTGGAGCGTGCCCGAGAAGCGGTCCTCCAGCGCGACGAGGTCCCCGGCGTCGATGAGCCCGGCGAGCTCCTCACGGGTCTCGGGGTCCGGGTCCTCGGCCAGCCAGGTCCTGGCCCGGGCGATGAGGTCCTGCTGCACGGTGTCCGCCTCTCGGGGGGTACGGGTGGGTGGGGGTGCGGGGCGGGGGCGCGGGGTGCCGGGCCGCCGCGGGCCGCACCCCGTCACCCGTGCGCTCAGATGCGGTCGAGCACCCGGGCCAGCAGGGCGCCCATCCGGGTGGCGGAGTCGCGGCCGGCCCGGAGGACCTCTTCGTGGTTGAGGGGCTCGCCGCTCAGACCGGCGGCCAGGTTCGTGACCAGGGAGATGCCGAGGACCTCGGCCCCCGCCTCGCGCGCCGCGATGGCCTCCAGCACGGTGGACATGCCGACGAGGTCGCCGCCCATGACGCGGACCATGTTGATCTCGGCCGGAGTCTCGTAGTGCGGGCCGGGGAACTGCACGTACACGCCCTCTTCGAGCGAGTCGTCGATCTCCTTGCACAGCGCGCGCAACCGGGGCGAGTACAGGTCGGTCAGGTCGACGAAGTTGGCGCCGATGATCGGCGACGCCGCCGTGAGGTTGATGTGGTCGCTGATGAGCACCGGCTGTCCGGGGCGCATGCCCTCGCGCAGACCGCCGCAGCCGTTCGTCAGGACGATGGTCTTGCAGCCCGCGGCGACGGCCGTACGGACGCCGTGCGCGACGGCGGCGACACCGCGGCCCTCGTAGTAGTGCGTGCGCCCGAGGAAGACCAGGGCGCGCTTCTCGCCGATCAGGTACGAGCGGACCGTGCCGCCGTGCCCCTCCACGGCGGGAGCCGGGAACCCGGGCAGCGCGGTCACCGGGAACTCGGCCTCCGGGGCGCCGAGCGCCTCGCCCGCGGGGGCCCACCCGGAGCCCATCACGAGGGCGACGTCATGGGTCTCGGCGCCGGTCAGCTCGCGCAGGCGGGCGGCGGCGTCGGCAGCGGCGGCCTGCGGGTCGCCCTGGATGTGGTCCGGAATAACAGATGCGTTCACGCGGACGAGGGTAACCGGTGATTCCCTACGCGCGTAGATGTGCAGGCGCAGAGTCTGGCCCGTCGTATTCGTACTTTCGTACAGAAGCGACCGGGAGGGGGGCTCAGCAGGGGCGCTTGCGGAGCCCCATCACGTAGTCGTGGGGCGCTCCCGCGGACTCGGCGGCGTCCGCCACCTCGCCCAGGTAGCGGGCCGAGGGCAGCCCGCCCTCGTAGCCGTTCAGCACGTACATCCAGGCCGGTTCCTCGCCGTCGAGGGTGTGCACGCGCACACGCATCCGCCGGTAGATGTCGAGGCCGACGCCCTCCCAGCGGTCCATCGAGTCCTCGTCCATCGGCGCCAGGTCGTACAGCGCCACGAAGACCTGGGAACGCGGCGCCTCCACCACGGTGGCCAGCGCGCCCTCCCAGCCCATCTGCTCCCCGCCGAACGTCAGCCGCCAGCCGTTGAGCCAGCCCGTGCCGCGCAGCGGGGAATGCGGAGCGCGGCGCGTCATCAGCCGCGCGTCGAGGTTGCCGGCGTACGCGGCGTAGAGCGACATGGGGTCGAGGGTACGGGAGGGGAGGGCGGGAGTGCCGATCCTTCCGGCGAGGAAGCCCCCGGTCGGGGCCCCGTGCGGAGGTGCGGTGTGTCCGCCCGGGCGGGCGCGTTCCCGTATGGAGGGCCCCGGGGCGAAGCAGCTTGGCGCGTGCGGGACAATGAATTACGTACTGCATTCCCCGGGGCGATCCCCCGGACCCCCGGCCGGGGCGGCAGACGGCCGGGGGATGACACCACGCGAGGCGGACATTTCGTGACCCGGATCGTGATCATCGGCGGCGGCCCCGGCGGCTACGAGGCGGCACTGGTCGGTGCCCAGCTCGGCGCCGAGGTGACCGTCGTGGACTGCGACGGCCTCGGCGGCGCGTCGGTACTCACCGACTGCGTGCCCTCGAAGACCCTGATCGCCACGGCCGAGGTGATGACCACCTTCGACTCCTCGTACGAGGAGCTCGGCATCATCGTCGCCGACGACACGCCACACCTGGAGCAGGCGGCCCGGGTGGTCGGCGTGGACCTCGGCAAGGTCAACCGGCGGGTCAAGCGCCTGGCGCTCGCCCAGTCCCACGACATCACCGCCTCCGTGACCCGTGCCGGTGCCCGGGTCATGCGCGGGCGCGGGCGCCTCGAAGGCCTCCAGGCCGCCGACGGCTCACGCCAGGTCGTGGTGACCGCAGCCGACGGCACCGAGGAGCGGCTCACCGCCGACGCGGTGCTGATCGCCACCGGCGGACGCCCCCGGGAGATCCCGGACGCCCAGCCCGACGGCGAGCGCATCCTGAACTGGACCCAGGTCTACGACCTGAACGAGCTCCCCGAGGAGCTCATCGTGGTCGGCTCCGGTGTGACCGGCGCCGAATTCGCCGGTGCCTACCAGGCACTCGGCTCCCGCGTCACCCTCGTCTCCTCCCGCGACCGCGTGCTGCCCGGCGAGGACCCGGACGCCGCCGCGGTCCTCGAGGACGTCTTCCGGCGCCGTGGCATGAACGTCATGGCCCGCTCCCGCGCCCAGTCCGCCAAGCGCGTCGGCGACCGCGTCGAGGTCACCCTGGCGGACGGCCGCGTCATCTCCGGCACGCACTGCCTGATGGCGGTCGGCGCGATCCCGAACACCGCGGGCATGGGCCTGGAGGAGTCCGGGGTCCAGCTCAAGGACTCCGGTCACATCCGCACCGACCGGGTCTCCCGCACCAGCGCCCCCGGCGTGTACGCGGCCGGTGACGTCACCGGGATCTTCGCCCTGGCCTCGGTCGCCGCCATGCAGGGCCGGATCGCGATGTACCACTTCCTCGGTGACGCGGTGGCCCCGCTGGACCTGAAGACCGTCTCCTCGAACGTGTTCACGGACCCCGAGATCGCCACGGTCGGCTACAGCCAGGCCGACGTCGACGCCGGCAAGATCGACGCCCGTGTCGTGAAGCTGCCGCTGCTGCGCAATCCGCGCGCCAAGATGCTGGGCATCCGGGACGGCTTCGTCAAGATCTTCTGCCGGCCCGGCACCGGCATCGTCGTCGGCGGCTGTGTCGTCGCCCCGCGGGCGAGCGAGCTGATCCACCCGATCTCGATCGCCGTCGACAACAACCTGACGGTGGAGCAGATCGCGAACGCGTTCACCGTCTACCCGTCGCTGTCCGGGTCGATCGCCGAAGTCGCACGGCAGCTGCACACCCGCAAGCTCGGGGACGAGGCGTGACCGAGGCCGACGGGTCGTCGGAGCCTCGGTGACTCCCGGCAGCGGGAGGGCGGCCCGGGCGATGCGTCCGGGCCGCCCGTGAACAGCAGGTGAACAACGACGGGGTCCCCTATACCACTGGGGGACCCCGTCCACGTACAACTTCTGTTATTCGGCGCAAACTGCTGAAAAGGAACCTACGGCCAGGTTACTGTCAGTTTCGTGTTCGCTGCAGAACGTCGTCAGTTGATCCTCGAAATGGTGCGTGCCAACGGGGCGGTATCGCTCCGTGAGCTCGCCCGCGTCGTCCAGACCTCCGAAGTGACCGTACGGCGGGACGTGCGTGCGCTGGAGGCAGAAGGACTCCTCGACCGCCGGCACGGCGGTGCGGTCTTGCCGGGCGGTCTTACGCGGGAGTCCGGCTTTCCGCAGAAATCCCATCTCTCCACCGCGGAGAAGACGGCCATCGCCGACCTGGCCGCCGGTCTCGTCGGCGAGGGCGAGGCCATCGTGGTCGGCGCCGGAACGACCACGCAGGAGCTGGCCCGCCGGCTCGCGCGTGTGCCGGGCCTGACCGTCGTCACCAACTCGCTGCTGGTCGCCCAGGCATTGGCACACGCCAACCGGGTGGAGGTGGTGATGACCGGAGGCACCCTGCGCGGGAGCAACTACGCGCTCGTGGGCAGCGGGGCCGAACAGTCCCTCCAGGGGCTGCGGGTGTCGCGGGCGTTCCTCTCCGGGAGCGGGCTGACCGCGGAGCGCGGACTGTCCACGTCCAACATGCTCTCCGCGAGCGTCGACCGGGCGCTGGTGCAGGCCGCGGCGGAGGTGGTGGTCCTGGCCGACCACACCAAGCTCGGCTCCGACACCATGTTCCAGACGGTGCCGACGGAGCTGATCACCCGCCTGGTGACGGACGAACCACCGGCCCACGACGAGCGCGCGGCCACGGAGCTGCAGGCTCTGGCCGACCAGGGCGTCGAGATCACGGTGGCCGGGCAGAGCGCGGAGCCCGCGGGTGGCGAGAGCGGTCCGGGGCACCGGCCCCGCCGTGAGATGCCGCTGCCCGGGCAACGGCGCACCCAGCCGGGGGGACACGGCGGGCCGGGAGGCCTGGGCCCGCAGCTGCGGAGTGCGGCGGCGCTGTCGGAGGGCCCGGTGGAGCGGGGGCGGGTCGCGGATCTGCGACGCCGCTAGGTCAGGGCGCGGGTGGCTCGGTGCGGTGGGGTGGCCCCAAGGGCTCCGCCCCGTACCCCCCGTACCCTGCTCCCCGATCGCCCGAGCTCGAGGAGGCGGCGGGCTGGTCCGAGGAGGCCGGCCCCGCCTTCAGGCCCTGCAGCGTCAGCAGCAGGAGGCGGCCGGCGAGCCCCGGGTCCGACGAGGACTGTTCCGCGGCCAGGGCGATCGCGTTCGTGAGTTGCAGGAGGTCGTCGATCGAGACGTCGGCCCGCACCGAACCGCTCGACTGCGCCCGTGAAAGCAGCCGTGCCCCCGCCTGACGCAGCGGTACATGGCACTGCGTCAGCGCCGAGGTCTCGTCCCCCGAGGCCGACATGAGCGCCTGGGCCAGGCCCCGGTACTCACCCGCATGAGTGACGATCGCACCCAGCCACTCCACCAGCGCCGTACAGGGCTGCTCCGCCTCCGCGAGTTCGCGGGAGCGGGTGAGCAGCGAGGTCAGGGCCTCCTGGAACACCGCGTTCATCAGGGCGTGCCGGTTCGGGAAGTGCCGGTACAGCGTGCCGATGCCCACGCCCGCGTGCCGGGCGATGTCCTCCAGCGAGGCGTCCGTGCCGTGCTCCGCGAACGAGGCGCGGGCCTCACTCAGCAGGCGGTCGTAGTTGCGGCGCGCGTCGGCGCGCATCGGCCGGGCCGCCGTCCGTACCGTGCTCATCGCCATCGCGCTGCCCTCCTGGTGTCCGCTCGGGTCCAGGATGCCACCGAGGGCCCCGGCCCTGTCGGCGCGGAGGTGCGCGGACAGGGCCGGGGCCCTCGGTGAGCGGTGGGCGTCAGTCCTTGATCTCGCAGATCACGGCACCGGAGGTGACGGACGTGCCGACTTCCGCGGACAGGCCCTTGACGGTGCCTGAACGGTGGGCGTTGAGGGGCTGTTCCATCTTCATGGCTTCGAGGACGACGACGAGGTCGCCTTCCTTGACCTCTTGGCCTTCTTCGACGGCGATTTTGACGATGGTGCCCTGCATCGGGGAGGCGAGGGTGTCGCCGGAGGCGGCGGAGCCGGCTTTCTTGGCTGCGCGGCGTTTGGGTTTGGCGCCGGCGGCGAGGCCGGTCCGGGCCAGGGTCATGCCGAGGGAGGAGGGCAGGGAGACTTCCAGGCGTTTCCCGCCGACCTCGACGACGACGGTCTCGCGGCCGGTGTCCTCGTCGGTGTCGGTGTCGGTGGGGACGGTGAACGGTTTGATGGTGTTGACGAATTCCGTTTCGATCCAGCGGGTGTGGATGCGGAACGGGTCGGCGGTGAAGGCGGGGTCGGTGACGACGGCGCGGTGGAAGGGGATGGCGGTGGCCATGCCCTGGACGGTGAATTCGCCGAGGGCGCGTGCCGCGCGCTGGAGGGCTTGTTCGCGGGTGGCGCCGGTGACGACGAGTTTGGCGAGGAGGGAGTCCCAGGCCGGGCCGATGACGCTGCCGGACTCGACGCCTGCGTCGAGGCGGACGCCGGGGCCGGTGGGTGGGGTGAAGGTGGTGACGGTGCCGGGGGCGGGCAGGAAGCCGCGGCCGGGGTCTTCGCCGTTGATCCGGAATTCGAAGGAGTGTCCGCGTACGGGGGGGTCGGTGTAGCCGAGTTCCTCGCCGTCGGCGATGCGGAACATCTCGCGTACGAGGTCGATGCCGGTGACTTCTTCGGTGACGGGGTGTTCGACCTGGAGGCGGGTGTTGACCTCGAGGAAGGAGATCGTGCCGTCGGCGCCGACGAGGAATTCGACGGTGCCCGCGCCGACGTAGCCGGCTTCCTTCAGGATCGCTTTCGACGCGGCGTAGAGTTCGGCGTTCTGTGCGGGGGTGAGGAAGGGGGCGGGGGCCTCTTCGACGAGTTTCTGGTGGCGGCGCTGCAGGGAGCAGTCGCGGGTGGAGACGACGACGACGTTGCCGTGCTGGTCGGCGAGGCACTGGGTTTCGACGTGGCGTGGTTTGTCGAGGTAGCGCTCGACGAAGCATTCGCCGCGGCCGAAGGCGGCGACGGCTTCGCGGACGGCGGAGTCGTAGAGTTCGGGGATCTCTTCGAGGGTGCGGGCCACTTTGAGGCCGCGTCCGCCGCCGCCGAAGGCGGCTTTGATGGCGACGGGCAGGCCGTTGTTCTGGGCGAACGCGACGACTTCCGCGGAGCCGGACACGGGGTCGGGGGTGCCGGCGACCAGGGGGGCGCCGGCGCGCTGGGCGATGTGGCGGGCGGCGACCTTGTCGCCGAGGTCGCGGATGGCCTGGGGCGGGGGGCCGATCCAGGTCAGGCCGGCGTCCAGGACGGCCTGGGCGAATTCGGCGTTCTCCGAGAGGAAGCCGTAGCCGGGGTGGATCGCGTCCGCCCCGGAGTCCTTGGCAGCCTGGAGCACCTTGGCCATGTCCAGGTAGCTGGCGGCCGGGGTGTCACCGCCCAGAGCGAACGCCTCGTCGGCCGCACGGACATGCAGAGCGTCCCGGTCCGGATCGGCGTAGACGGCTACGCTCGCGATTCCGGCATCCTGGCAAGCCCGAGCAACGCGGACAGCGATTTCGCCACGGTTGGCGATGAGCACCTTGCGCACGATGACTCCCTCCTTGAGAACAAGCTGAGTTTAGGGACTACCAACACGGACGTACGACCCGTCCCCAATGGTGAACTTGCCCACACGGAGTGTGATTCGAGGCTTGCTCGAGTCGCGAAATCCCTTGTCGCACCACGGTACGCCGCGATCCTTAACCGCACAGTAGCCACGAGGTGTGGTCCAAGTCTCTGTTCGTACGGTCAACGCCGCGCGGCGTTTCTTTGTGGACTTCCCACGAACGGCCGACGGAATCTTTGCTTCAGACACGAGCCGGACGCGAGCCTGACGCGATCCGGGTGTGCGAGGGGAGCAGAGCGGGCGCGAGGGGCACACGGAGGGAGCGCAACCTCTTGTACGAAGCATTGCCCTCCCCCAAGCTCTTGATGAGCAGGGGGGACCCCCACGTAGGGTCCGCGCTGTACCGGACGTACTACAGGTAACAGGGGGTGGGTGCCGTGGTGCGCAGATCAGTGGCGGTGGTGACCGCGATCGTGCTGTTCGGGGAGGCCGTGGGCATCGTGCTCGTCCACGCCGTCCTCGCGACGGTCGTCGACAACCAGAACATGTCCCTGGCCGGTATGGATCCGGGTGTCATGTCCACCAGCACCTGGGGGATGGGCATCGGCTCCGGCGTCCTCCTGCTGCTGTGCGGTCTGATACCCCTCCTGGCCGGTATACGCGACCGGTCGCCCGGCCGGTTCGGCCGCATCGCCCTCATCGGGTGCGCGGTCGTGCACGGGGTCCTGGGTGCGCTGGCGGTCGGGCTGGTCGGCTGGTCGGCGTTCGCCGTCATGATGGCCGTCCTCGCGCTGATCGTGCTGACCCTGGTGGTGTACGGGCGGAGCGAGCCCGGGGAGAGGGTGTCCGGCGCGGGCGGGCACGACAGCGGTGCCGGAGCGGGGGCGCCGGCACCCGCGTGACGCGGCCGTCCGCTCAGACCCACAACTCGGTGACGGAGATGTCCAGATCGCCGAGCAGTCGGCGCAGCAGCGGCAGCGAGAGCCCGATGACATTGCCGTGATCACCCTCGATCGAGTCGACGAAGGGCGCCGAGCGGCCGTCCAGGGTGAAGGCCCCGGCCACGTGGAGCGGCTCGCCCGACGCGACGTAGGCCGCCACCTCGGCGTCGGTCGGCTCGCCGAACCGCACGGTGGTGGACGCGGTCGCCGAGGCCGTGCGGCCGGTCGCCGTGTCGATCACGCAGTGGCCCGTCCGCAGGACGCCCGCACGACCGCGCATGGACTTCCAGCGTGCGGTTGCCTCCTCGCTGTCGGCGGGCTTGCC
Organism: Streptomyces clavifer; assembly: GCA_014651175.1. GTDB lineage: Bacteria > Actinomycetota > Actinomycetes > Streptomycetales > Streptomycetaceae > Streptomyces > Streptomyces clavifer. The sequence continues at coordinate 274,139 of BMWJ01000001.1, forward strand.
GAGCGCCTCGCCGTCCAGCTCGAGCACCGAGTCGCAGCCGATGACCAGGGCGCCACCGGCCTCCGGGCGGTCCGCCACGTCGGCGGCCTTGGCCTCGGCCAGGACGAGCGCGAGCTCGGCGGGCGTCGGGGCGGTGAGCGCGTCCTCGTCCACGCCGCTGACGATCACCTCGGGGGCGAATCCCGCCTGGCGCAGCAGGCCGAGACGGGCGGGGGACGCGGAGGCGAGCACGAGGCGGCGCTGATCAGTCATACGGGTCATCGTAGAAGGGGCTCGGAACACCTCGTGCCCCCGGCGCTTTCGCGTGCGGGCGGGGCCGGCCGGGCGGGGCAGGACGGCGGCGGCCCGCCCAGGGACGGGGCAGGCGCCGTGGACGTGGTGCGCGTCGAGACGCAGCGGGTGACGGCGGCGCAGCGGGTGACGAGGGCGCGGTGGCCGCCGGGGGCGCAGTGAAGCGCCGGGGCCCGCGCAGGCCGGTTCCGGGGAGCCGCCCGGGGCTCAGCGGGTGCCCAGGACGAACATCGCGACGACCATGGCCAGCGCGAGCAGCAGCCCGGCGCGGCGCATCATGTCCTGGGCGTCGCGCAGTTCCTTCGGCGGTTTGTTCTCGGGATCGGACCACAGCATGGATCCGATGGTGCTCCGGGCACGGCTGCGGCGCCTGAGTACGCGTACTCAGGCGCCGCAGCCGTGCCACTCAGCCCTTCCCGTCACGCCGGCCAGTACGTCCGCGCCCAGGACCGGGGGCCCGGCCGCTGCGTCCCGACGCGGGCGATGCGGCCGGGGTCGGACCACTGTTCGGGCGGCAGCGGAGCACCGGACGGCAGGGCTGCGGCGGCAGCCGCACGTGCCCGGACCACCGCCAGGGCGGCGGCCAGCTCCTCCGGGGTCGGATTGCCCCGTACGACCTTGATCATGGTGGCTCCCGGTGGTTAGAGGGGGATGTTGCCGTGCTTCTTCGGCGGAAGCGACTCGCGCTTCGTACGCAGCTGGCGCAGCCCCTTCACGAGGTGCGCGCGGGTGTCGGAGGGCATGATCACCGCGTCGACGTAGCCCCGCTCGGCCGCGACGTACGGGTTGAGCAGGGCGTCCTCGTAGTCCGTCATCAGCTCGGCGCGGGTGGTCTCCGGGTCGTCGGCGGCGGCGATGGTGCGGCGGTGCAGGATGTTCACCGCGCCCTGCGCGCCCATCACCGCGATCTGCGCGGTCGGCCAGGCCAGGTTCAGGTCGGCGCCCAGGTGCTTGGAGCCCATGACGTCGTACGCGCCGCCGAAGGCCTTGCGGGTGATGACCGTGATCAGCGGGACGGTGGCCTCCGCGTAGGCGTAGATCAGCTTGGCGCCGCGCCGGATGATGCCGCCGTACTCCTGGTCGACACCCGGCAGGAAGCCGGGGACGTCCACGAAGGTCAGGACCGGCACGTTGAACGCGTCGCACGTGCGCACGAAGCGTGCGGCCTTCTCGCTGGCGTTGATGTCCAGACAGCCGGCGAACTGCATCGGCTGGTTGGCGACGATCCCGACCGGGTAGCCCTCCACGCGGCCGAAGCCGGTGATGATGTTCGGCGCGAACAGCGCCTGGGTCTCCAGGAACTCGCCGTCGTCGAGGACGTGCTCGATCGCGGTGTGCATGTCGTACGGCTGGTTCGCGGAGTCCGGGATGAGCGTGTCGAGCTCGCGGTCCTCGTCCGTGGTCTCCAGGTCGGCCTCCTCGGGGAAGGCGGGCGCCTCGGAGAGGTTGTTCGACGGGAGGTAGGACAGCAGGGACTTGACGTACTCGATGGCGTCCTTCTCGTCGCCCGCCATGTGGTGCGCCACACCGGAGGTGGTGTTGTGGGTGCGGGCGCCGCCCAGCTCCTCGAAGCCGACGTCCTCGCCGGTGACCGTCTTGATGACGTCGGGTCCGGTGATGAACATGTGCGAGGTCTGGTCGACCATGACCGTGAAGTCGGTGATAGCGGGGGAGTAGACCGCGCCGCCCGCGCACGGCCCGACGATCAGCGAGATCTGCGGGACGACACCCGACGCGTGGACGTTGCGGCGGAAGATCTCCGCGAACAGACCGAGGGCGACCACGCCCTCCTGGATACGGGCGCCGCCGCCGTCGTTGATGCCGATGACCGGGCAGCCGGTCTTCATCGCGAAGTCCATGACCTTGACGATCTTCTCGCCGTACACCTCGCCCAGCGAGCCGCCGAAGATCGTGAAGTCCTGCGAGTAGACGCAGACGGGACGGCCGTCGACCGTGCCGTAACCGGTGACGACACCGTCCCCGTACGGCCGGTTCTTCTCGATGCCGAAGTTGGTCGACCGGTGCCGTGCGAACTCGTCGAGCTCCACGAAGGAGCCCTCGTCGAGCAGGAGCTCGACGCGCTCACGGGCGGTCAACTTGCCCTTGGCGTGCTGCTTTTCGACGGCGCGTGCGGAACCTGCGTGCGTGGCCTCGTCGATACGGCGCTGCAGGTCCGCGATCTTTCCCGCGGTCGTGTGGATGTCGCTCTGCGGCTCGGACATCGGGTGGCGGCTCCCTGCCTGGTCACGGGGACGGCTGGTCACATCCAGTAGAGGCTGGACCCATGCGTGCTCGACTGCCGGCGGCTCGTCGGCGGTGTTGCTACTGATCCGTAGCGTAGCGGCGGGGATACGGTTCGGCAGTGCGTCGTTGGCCACACCTAATGTGGGTTGTATGACACCTCCGGATGCGCCCCACAACCGCTGGTCGGACCTCGACAGGCCGCCCCTGAACGTCGGCGCGCTGCGCCGCGGGCTGCTGAAGCCGGGCGGGCTGTGGAGCTCGCTCGACGTCGTCGAGTCGACCGGTTCCACCAACTCCGACCTCGCGGCACGGGCGTCGGGGCTGGCGGAGGGCACGGTGCTGGTCGCCGAGGAGCAGACCGCGGGCCGGGGGCGGCTGGACCGGAGCTGGACGGCACCGCCCCGCTCGGGCCTCTTCCTCTCGGTCTACCTCGCCCCCGGTGACGTACCCGCCGAGCGCTGGGGCTGGCTGCCCCTGCTGGCCGGTGTCGCCGCCGCCACGGGCCTCACGCAGTCGGCGGGCGTCGACATGGCACTGAAATGGCCCAACGACCTCCTGGTGACCATCGACGGCACGGAGCGCAAGACCGGCGGCATCCTCGCCGAGCGCGCCGGGGACGGCGTCGTCATCGGCATGGGGATCAACGTCTCGTTGCGCGCGGCCGAGCTGCCCGCCCCCCAGGCCGGCTCGCTGGGTCTCGCGGGTGCCGTCTCCACCGACCGGGAGACACTGCTGCGGGCCGTCCTGCGCTCCCTGGAGCAGTGGTACGGCCGGTGGCGCGAGGCCGGCGGCGACGCTGCCGTGAGCGGCCTCCAGGCGGCCTACGCGGCGGGCTGCGCCACGCTCGACCGCACGGTGCGGGCCGAACTGCCGGGCGACCGGACCGTCGTCGGTGAGGCCGTCGCGATCGACGGCGACGGGCGGCTGGTGCTGGCCGCCGCAGGCGGGCTCCAGGAGCCCGTCTCGGCCGGTGACATCGTGCACCTGCGCGGGGTCGGGGGCGGCCTGACCTGATCGGGGGCGGCGCCGGGCGCACGTCCGGAGCCGGACGGGCCGCACGGACGGGTGATGCCACCCATGACGCACCCGAAGCGGGTGACCGGAGACGTGAGCCAGGGCACACCTGCCGTATCGTTGAGGCGATCCAGCAACAGATCGGCAGGGCAGTGGCCAGGGAACGGGCAGGAGGCGGCCGGTGACCGTCGACGACACGAACTCCGGCGACGGCGTGGAGCCCTCGTCGGGACCCCCGGTCCACTCGACACCGCACCACGAGGTCGACCACACGGCCGAGCCGAGTGACGACCCGCTCGCCATCCGGCTGGAGGCCCTGATCCTCGGGGCCGACCGCCGCTACACGCCCTTCCAGGCAGCCAGGACCGCCGGGGTCTCCATGGACCTGGCGTCCCGTTTCTGGCGGGCCATGGGCTTCGCCGACATCGGACAGGCCAAGGCGCTCACCGAGGCCGACGTGCTGGCACTGCGCCGCCTCGCCGGTCTGGTGGAGGCCGGGCTGCTCAGCGAGCCGATGGCGATCCAGGTGGCCCGGTCGACCGGTCAGACCACCGCCCGGCTGGCGGAATGGCAGATCGACTCCTTCCTGGCCGGGCTGACCGAGCCCCCCGAGCCCGGCATGACCCGCACCGAGGTCACGTATCCGCTGATCGAACTGCTCCTGCCCGAGCTGCAGGAGTTCCTGGTGTACGTGTGGCGACGCCAGCTGGCCGCCGCCACGGGCCGGGTCGTGCAGACCGGGGACGACGAGGAGATGGTCGACCGGCGGCTCGCCGTGGGGTTCGCCGACCTGGTGGGCTTCACCCGGCTGACCCGTCGGCTCGAGGAGGAGGAGCTCGGCGAGCTGGTCGAGGCCTTCGAGACGACCTCCGCCGACCTGGTCGCCGCCCATGGCGGGCGGCTGATCAAGACGCTCGGCGACGAGGTCCTGTTCGCCGCGGACGACGCGGGCACGGCGGGCGAGATAGCGCTCCGGCTGGTCGAGGCGATGGCCCAGGACACCACGATGCCGGCGCTGCGGGTCGGCATCGCCTTCGGCACGGTCACCACCCGCATGGGGGACGTCTTCGGTACGACGGTGAATCTGGCCAGCCGGCTCACGTCGATAGCGCCGAAGGACGCCGTGCTGGTCGACGGCGCGTTCGCCAAGGAGCTGACGCGGACCGGGGACGCGCCCGCCTCCGAGGCGCAGGCGGCCGAGGAGGTCGCGGCGGCGGCCGAGCGGGCCCGGCAGGCCGAGAAGGAGGGCCGCCAGATCGATGAGGCCCCGCTGCCGACGTACCGCTTCGGGCTGCAGCCGATGTGGCAGCGGCCGGTGCGGGGGCTCGGTGTCGTGGAGCCCTGGCTGCTTGCGCGGCGGGGGCCGCGCTGAGCGGTGCGGGTGCGGCCGGAGCCGCATCGGGCCGTCCCCGCGCCTCCCCGTGCCCGGGCTCCGTTCCCTGCCCTTTCGCCCTCGGTCGCCGGGCGGGTTCGGGTGGGCCGCGTGTGCTCGGGGGCGCCGGACCGGCTTCGAAGGCGGGGGCCGGTGTCGGGCCGGTGTGGAGCAAGCGGGTCGGGATGTGCGGGCTGGAGGCCCCGTGGGGCGGGCCTGCGCCTAGGATCCCCCGGTAACGCTCGTTAACCGGAGGGGTGCAGCATGACCGTCACGTCGGAGCAGCGGTTCGGGGAGTTCGTCGTCGTGCGGCGGCACGAGGGCCTGGAGCACGTGGCCGAGCTGGTGCTCGACCGGCCCCGGGCGATGAACGCCGTGTCCACCGACATGGCCCGCTCGATCGGTGCCGCCTGTGCCGCGCTCGGTGCCGACCCGGATGTGCGCGTCACCGTGCTCACCTCCAGTCACGAGCGTGCGTTCTGCGTGGGTGCGGACCTCAAGGAGCGGAACTCCTTCTCCGACGCCGAGCTGGTGCGGCAGCGCCCCACCGCGCGGGCCGCCTACACCGGGGTGCTCGAACTGCCGATGCCGGTCGTCGCCGCCGTGCACGGCTTCGCCCTCGGCGGGGGCTTCGAGCTCGCGCTGGCCTGCGACGTGATCGTGGCCGACCGCACGGCCGTGGTGGGGCTGCCCGAGGTGTCCGTCGGCGTCATCCCCGGCGGCGGCGGTACGCAGCTGCTGCCCCGCCGGGTCGGTGCGGCGCGCGCCGCCGAGCTGGTCTTCACCGCGCGGCGGGTCGAGGCGGCCGAGGCCCGGGAGCTGGGGCTGGTCGACGAGCTGGTCGACGCGGGGCGGGACCGGGAGGAGGCGCTGGCGCTCGGGGGCCGGATCGCCGCCAACTCCCCGGTCGGCCTGCGGGCGGCGAAGCGGGCGCTGCGGCTCGGGCAGGGTCTGGACCTGCGTGCCGGGCTGGAGGTGGAGGACGCGGCCTGGCGGTCGGTGGCCTTCTCCGGGGACCGGGCCGAGGGCGTCGCCGCGTTCAACGAGAAGCGGAAGCCGAACTGGCCCGGCGAGTGAGCCGGGGCAGCCACGAAGATCATCAGCGCTGTCGACTGATCAAAGCCGACGAACCTCCCTAAGCTGGGGCAATGGGTGGTGATGAGGTGCGGCTGCGGGCCGTGGTGTCGCTCGCGCAGTCGATGGCGGCGGCCTGCACCCCGCGCGAGTCGTGGCTGGCGGCTGCGCGGGGGGCGGCCGAGGCGCTGGGAGGCACCTTCGCCGCCCTCTCCGTGTGGGAGCGGGACCGCGGCAGGCTGCGGGTGCTGGTGAACGCGGGGGAGCGGGCCGAGGGGGAGGAGGAGTTCCCCGAGGAGGAGGCCTACCCCGTGCACCAGTTCCCGGAGATCACCGAATTCCTGCACGAGCGCTGGGCGGGCGGCGGTGAACCGGACGCCTGGGTGGAGACCGCGAACGGCGTTCCGGCCGTCGGGGCCCCGGCGCGGGGAGCCAGGCCGTACTGCCACCAGCGGGTCGCGGCCCTGCGGCGGCGCGGGCGGGGCTGCTGCGTGGTGGCGCCGATCGTGATGCACGGGCGGGCCTGGGGCGAGCTGTACGTGGCGCGCGCGGCGGGCGTGCCGGTCTTCGACCGGGACGACGCGGACTTCGCGACCGTGCTGGCCGCCGTCGTCGCGGCGGGCCTCGCGCAGACCGAGCGGCTGGAGGAGGTCCGCAAGCTGGCGTTCACCGACCCGCTGACCGGCCTCGCCAACCGCCGCGCCGTCGACATCCGGCTCGACGAGGCGGTGGAGCGGCACCATGCCGAAGGGATCGTGGTCAGCCTGGTCGTCTGCGATCTGAACGGCCTCAAGGCGGTCAACGACACCCACGGCCACGCCGTCGGCGACCGCCTGCTGGAACGATTCGGCTCCGTGCTGTCGCTCTGCGGGGCGATGCTCACCGACGCCCTCGCGGCACGGCTGGGCGGGGACGAGTTCTGCCTGCTGGCCGTGGGGCCCGCGGCGGACGACGTGGTCCGGGTCTCCGAGGAGCTGTGCGCGCGGGCCGTCGCCCTCGAGCTCGGCGACGGGGTCGCCTGCGGGGTCGCCTCGACCGGCGACGACATCGGCCCCGTCCGGTCCGCGCGCCGGCTCTTCCGGCTGGCGGACGCCGCCCAGTACCGGGCGAAGGGGGCGCACTCCCGGAAACCGGTGGTGGCGGGGCGGGACGGCGAGGTGCTCCGGCTCGCCGACCATCCTCCCGGCTCCCCGCACGACCGGCGCGGACTGCGGGGCAGTCCGCCAAGTCCGCCCCCGGATGCGCGGTGACGGAGCGGTGGGGAGGCAACCCCACGACCGCTGGTGACATGCAGGGTTTCAGTCCGTAGGCTTCTGAATATGGATATGCATACAGTCGTGGTGGGGACGTCCGGTACCACCGCCGAGGACGTCATCGCCGTGGCCCGCGGGGGCGCCCGGGTCGAGCTCTCCGCAGCCGCCGTCGAAGCCCTTGCCGCCGCTCGCGAGATCGTCGACGCCCTCGCAGCCGAGCCCGAGCCGGTCTACGGCGTCTCCACCGGCTTCGGCGCCCTCGCCAGCCGGCACATCAGCCCGGATCTCCGCGCGCAGCTGCAGCGCAACATCGTCCGCTCCCACGCGGCGGGCATGGGCCCCCACGTCGAGCGCGAGGTCGTGCGGGCGCTGATGTTCCTGCGGCTGAAGACCCTCGCCTCCGGCCACACCGGCGTGCGCCCCGAGGTCGCCCGGACCATGGCCGACGTGCTCAACGCGGGCATCACCCCCGTGGTCCACGAATTCGGCTCGCTCGGCTGCTCCGGCGACCTCGCCCCGCTGTCGCACTGCGCCCTGACCCTCATGGGTGAGGGCGACGCGGAGGGGCCCGACGGCGTCGTACGCCCCGCCGGCGAGCTCCTCGCCGCGCACGGCATCACGCCCGTGGAACTGCGCGAGAAGGAGGGCCTCGCCCTCCTCAACGGCACGGACGGCATGCTCGGCATGCTCGTGATGGCCGTCGCGGACCTCGAGAACCTCTACACAGGTGCCGACATCACCGCCGCGCTCTCCCTGGAGGGCCTCCTCGGCACGGACAGGGTCCTCGCCCCGGAGCTCCACGCCATCCGGCCCCACCCCGGCCAGGGCGCCTCCGCCGACAACATGCTGCGCGTCCTCGCCGGATCCGGCCTCACGGGCCACCACCAGGACGACGCTCCCCGGGTCCAGGACGCCTACTCCGTACGCTGCGCGCCCCAGGTCAACGGCGCCGGGCGGGACACCCTCGCACACGGGCGGCTCGTCGCCGACCGGGAGCTGGCCTCCGCCATCGACAACCCCGTCGTGCTGCGAGGGGGCGCCTCCGGTGCCGGGGGAGGACGCGTGGAGTCCAACGGCAACTTCCACGGCGCGCCCGTCGCCTACGTGCTCGACTTCCTGGCGATCGTCGCCGCCGACCTCGGCTCGATCACCGAGCGCCGCACCGACCGGCTCCTGGACAAGAACCGGTCGCACGGCCTGCCGCCGTTCCTCGCCGACGACGCCGGGGTCGACTCCGGGCTGATGATCGCGCAGTACACGCAGGCCGCCCTGGTCAGCGAGATGAAGAGGCTCGCCGTCCCGGCCTCCGTCGACTCGATCCCGTCCTCCGCCATGCAGGAGGACCACGTCTCCATGGGCTGGTCCGCCGCGCGCAAGCTGCGGACCGCCGTCGACTGCCTCGCGCGGATCGTGGCCGTCGAACTGTACGCGGCCGCCCGCGCCGTCGAACTGCGCGTCGCCGAGGGCATGTCCCCCGCGCCCGCCTCGCTCGCCGTCATCGAGGCGCTCCGGGCCGCCGGTGTCCAGGGGCCGGGACCCGACCGCTTCCTGTCGCCCGATCTCGCCGCCGCGGACGCCTTCGTGCGGGAGGGGAAGCTCGTCGCCGCCGCGGAGAGCGTGACCGGGCCCCTGGCCTGACCCGCGGGGCCGGTAAGGGAGGAGGGCCGCCGCACGGGTGCGACGGCCCTCCTCCCTTGTGTGTGGTGTCAGAAACCGGTGCTCAGCGTGCCGCCCCGGCGTACCGAATGGGCGACGAATCCCGCGCCGATGCACAGGAAGGCCGTACCGCCGATCAGATACGGGGTGGTGTCCACCCCGGCACCCGTGTCGGCGAGCACCTCCTGTGTGCCGGTGTCCCCGGCGGAACCGGTCTGCCTGACCGGCGCCGAGGAGCCGGCGGCCGAGCCGGTGGAACCGCCCTGCGGCTCTGATCCGTCCGTCGCGTTCGCGGAGGGGACGAACCAGAGAGCACAGAGCAGGGTGCCTGCCGCTGTGGAGGTCAGCAGCGTGCGACGAGCGATGGACACAGAATCGATCCCCTTGCGACAGCCATCAGTTAGCCCCGTGCGCCGATGCTAAGCAAAGCAGCGGGTCGGAGGAAACCCGCAGGTCCCGGGAGCCTTACGCTCCGGCGTATGAGCACTTCAGAGACAACGGCATTTGTTCGGCTTCGCGTGGAGATGGTCCTGCAGATCACCGATCCCGACGCGCTGACCGGCACGGCGCTCGAGAGCATCGCCGCCGATTTCACGGCCTCGGGCCCCGCGGCCGACGAGTCGGCCGAGGAGCGTACGCATGCCGAGGAGACGGTCAGGGAAGACGGTGCGGAGGCCCTCGCGTCACTGATCGACCCCTTCGACCTGGTGGCCCAGGTGCCCGGGGTCGAGCTGGCCCAGGCCTCCTGGAGCAGCGAGACGATCGACTACGACCCGGACGCCGAGGACTGGACGGCCGGGGAGGACGGCGACGAGGCGTACTACGGGATCGAGGACAATGAGACGGGTGACGAAGAGGGCGGCGGCGCGACGGTCCGCTGACACCGCCCGGCAGGTGTACCGGCCCGCGGGAACCGCCGCGGCCATGGATGCGTCGATGAGTGGTGTTCCCCACATCTTCGGCGGATGTGGAACGGAAGACCCGTAGAGGGTGTTCTTGGAACATTGACGGGGGATCGCCGTCCGGCGACCCCGTCCGGGGATTTGGGGATACGGCAACGATGGAGAAGCGTGTGATGACGGACAGCAAGCGGCGCAGGGGTCTCGTGGCCGCGTCCGCACTGCTCGGCGGCGTGCTGGTGCTTTCGGCCTGCAGTGACGACGGCGGCACGGGGAACACGAGTGCCGGCAGTTCGAAGACGTCGCAGGCACAGGTGGACGAGGCGGCCGCCAAGGACGCCTCCGAGGCGCAGATAACGATCGCGCCGAAGAACGGTGCCACCAACGCGAGCATCAACAAGTCCGCCATGGTCACCGTGGCCAAGGGCAAGCTGACCGAGGTCACGATGACCACGTCGGCCGGGGACCCGGTCGAGGGCACCCTCGCCGCCGACGGCTCCAGCTGGAAGCCCACCGGTCAGCTGGAACGCTCGACCACGTACAAGATCAGCGCCACGGCGGCCGACTCGAAGAAGCGCGAGGCACACGCCAACAGCTCCTTCACCACCGTCTCGCCCGAGGACAGCTTCATCGGGAACTTCACGCCCGAGGACGGTTCCACCGTCGGCGTCGGCATGCCCGTCTCGATCAACTTCAACAAGGCGATCACGAACAAGAAGGCCGTCCAGGACGGCATCACCGTGACGTCGAGCAGCGGCCAGGAGGTCGTCGGCCACTGGTTCAACGCCCAGCGTCTGGACCTGCGCCCCGATGACTACTGGCAGGGCGGTTCCACCGTCACGCTGAAGCTGGCGCTGGACGGTGTCGAGGGCGCCGACGGCGTCGTGGGCGTGCAGCAGAAGACGGTCACCTTCAAGGTCGGCCGCAACCAGGTCTCCACCGTGGACGCCAAGGCGCACACCATGACCGTCACCCAGGACGGCAAGACCATCAAGACCATCCCGATCTCGGCCGGTTCGTCGGACAACCCGACGTACAACGGCAAGATGGTGATCTCCGAGAAGTTCAAGGAGACCCGGATGGACGGCGCCACGGTCGGCTTCACGGACGACGACGGCAAGGGCGAGTACGACATCAAGGACGTGCCGCACGCCATGCGCCTGTCCACGTCGGGCACCTTCATCCACGGCAACTACTGGGGCGCCAAGTCGATCTTCGGCAGCGCCAACACCAGCCACGGCTGCGTCGGCCTGTCCGACACGAAGGGCGCCGACGACCCCGGTACGGCCGGTGCCTGGTTCTACAACAACTCGATGATCGGCGACGTGGTCATCGTCAAGAACTCCCCGGACAAGACCATCTCCCCGGACAACGGCCTCAACGGCTGGAACATGAGCTGGTCGGAGTGGACGGCCGGTTCCGAGGCCTGATCGCGCAACCGAGCCCCATCCCCCGCTCCGAAGGCGGCGGCACCCGGTCCACCGGGTGCCGCCGCCTTCGGCGTATGCGGGCCCGCAGGGTTCTCATCCGGCTCTCATCGCAGACTTAACTCCTCATCACGCCCGCTCCATACCTTCGCGCCATGTTCTTCACCTACCTCCGGCGCGAGCTGCGCCGCCGCAGAAAGGCGGCGCTCGTCGTCGCCTCGGGGCTCGCCCTCGGCATCGCGCTGGTCATCATCGTCAGCTCGGTCTCCTCGGGCATGGGCAAGGCCCAGGACAAGGTCCTGGAATCGCTGTACGGCCTGGGCACGGACATGACCGTGACCAAGGCCGCCGCCGCCGCCCAGGGGTCGGGCACCGAACGCCCCCGGTTCGAGTTCGACGCCAAGGACGACGACGAGGCGACCCAGAGCACCGACCGGGTCATGGTCCAGGGCTTCCAGACGCTGGCCTCCGCCACCGTCACCGAGGTCGGCAGGCAGGACGGCGTCGCGGACGCCGTCGGCGGGCTCAGCCTGACCGTCATGAAGGTCGACGGCCAGTTCCAGCGCGGCGAGTTCAAGCAGGACGAGAGCGCGGGCCGGAGCGGCCCCGGCGGCGGGGGCGGCCAGCCGCAGGGCGAGGTGCAGGGCGGTGGCGCCTCCTTCGACGTCAACTCCTTCACCGTGTACGGCACCGACGTCACCCGGCAGGACCTCGGTCCGCTGACCTCCTCCACCCTTACCGAGGGCCGTACGTTCAAGGCCGCCGAGACCGACGCGAAGGTCGCGGTCGTCGACGCCGCGTACGCCGAGGAGAAGGAACTCGCGGTCGGCAAGACCGTCACGATCTCCGGCACCACGTACACGATCGTCGGCATCTCGACGGCCGACAGCGGCGACGCCGCCGCCAACGTCTACATCCCGCTGAAGCAGGCGCAGACCGTCGCCGACGCCAAGGACAAGGTCACCACGGTCTACGTCAAGGCCGCGGACTCGCAGCAGATCGACGCCGTCAAGGCCGCCATCCAGAAGAACATCTCCGGCACGACGGTCACCACCTCCGCCGACCTCGCCGACACGGTCTCCGGCTCCCTGTCCACCGCCTCCGACCTGGCCTCCAGCGTCGGCAAGTGGCTCTCCATCGCCGTACTGATCGCGGCCTTCCTCGTCGCGGGGCTGCTCACCTCGTCGGCGGTCAGCCGCCGCGTACGGGAGTTCGGCACCCTCAAGGCGCTCGGCTGGAAGAGCGGCCGCGTCACCCGCCAGGTCATCGGTGAAGCCCTCGTCAACGGCCTCATGGGCGGTGTCCTCGGCATCGCCGTCGGTCTCGCCGGCGCGTACGCCGTCACCGCAGTCAGCCCCACCCTCACCGCCCAGCTCGGCTCCTCGGGCGGCGGCGGAGGAGGCGGCATGGGCGGGGGCGGTGGCCCGATGGGCGGCGGCGGCCCCGGCCGCCAGACCGCGGCCAGGACCCTCGACATCGCACTGACCGCCCCGGTCTCCCTCACCACGATCCTGACCGCCGTCGCCCTGGCCGTGGCCGGCGGGCTCGTCGCGGGCGCCTTCGGCGGCTGGCGGGCCTCCCGGCTTCGCCCGGCCGACGCCCTGCGCCGCGTCGAGTAGCTCCGCCCGGGGCGCGCACCCCGGACCCCTTAGTCCCGGGTGCGCCCCGGACACCGCCGGCCCGCGTCGGGACGCCGCCCGGCCCCTCCCCTCCGTACGTACAGCAGGAGTCCACACGTGTACCAGCTCAGTGGCGTCACCAAGCGCTACATGCGCGGCAAGACCGCCGTCGACGCCCTCGCCGGTGTCGACCTGACCATCGAGGACGGCGGCAGGCTCGTCATCCAGGGTCCGACCGGCGGCGGCAAGTCCACCCTCCTCCAGATGCTCGGCGGGCTCGACCGGCCGACCGCGGGCACGATCGAGCTCGACGGTGTCGATCTGGCGAAGCTGCCCGAGTCCCGGCTCACCAAGGTCCGGGCCGAGTCCATCGGCTTCGTCTTCCAGAGCTTCAACCTGATCCCCACGCTCACCGCCCAGGAGAACGTCGAGACCGCGCTCGTCCCCCTCGGGCTCGGCGCGAAGGCCCGCCGGGAGCGGGCCGCGGAGGCCCTCGAATCCGTCGGTCTCGGCGACCGCCCCACGCACCTGCCGAGCGAGATGTCCGGCGGGCAGCAGCAACGCGTCGCGATCGCCCGGGCACTGGTGAAGCGGCCGAAGGTGCTGCTCGCCGACGAACCCACCGGCAACCTGGACGAGTCCATGCGTGACGAGATCATGGACCTGCTCGACGGGCTGTGGAAGGAGCACGGGCTGACCTTCGTGATGGTCACCCACGACAGCTCCATCGCCCGCAAGGCACCGCGGGTGGCCACCATCCGCAAGGGCCGGGTCACGGTGACGGAGAACGCGGCGGCCTGAACACGCCCCGCGCCCCGAGCACGCTCCGAGGCCCGCCCCCAGGGGCGGGCCTCGGGTGTTCCGGGGGTGAGGGGTGCAGTGCGCTCCACCACGGGTCCGGGGGTGTGCACCCTCGCGGGGGCCGGGGGAGGACGGAAGACTCGGAGACCTCACCCACCATGGAGGAACCCGTGAAGGCCCTGCTCCGCACCTCTCTCTGCGTCGCCCTCGTCGCGAACGTCTTCCTCAACCTCACCGAGGACGGCGGACTGCGGCTCGCCTTCAGCATCTGCGCGGGCGTGGTCGTCCTCGGCTCCGGCGCCGGACTCTGGATGCTGCGCGGTCCGCGTGAGTCCTGAGCGCCGGTACTCTCACACCCGAGCCCGTCCGGCTGTGAGTTCCGCCGCACCGGAGGCCCCGCGCGCGGGGTGACCCGCGACCGGCATGTGGATGCCGACGAAGATCTTCGGTGGGTACTGGGACAATCGGCCGGTGCAGAGGTTCCGTACGTTCCCGGGAGCAGCGTCGCTTCCGTGGGGCTCTCCTCCGGGAGGGGGACTCGCGGCGCCCCAGGGACGGGAGCGCCGACGCGCATGACGCCCACCCACGGAAGGTCTTGATCAGATGCCGGCCAGCTCCGATTCCGTCACCCCGCACACCGCCGAGAGCCGTGTCATCGAGCCGCTCTACGCCCAGATCCTCCGGCGCAACCAGGGCGAGAGGGAGTTCCACCAGGCGGTCCGCGAAGTCCTCGAAACCCTCGGCCCGGTCCTGGCGCAGCGACCGGAGTTCGTGGACGCGCGGATCATCGAGCGGATCTGCGAGCCCGAGCGGCAGCTCATCTTCCGGGTGCCGTGGTCGGACGACTCCGGCGACATCCACGTCAACCGCGGTTTCCGCGTCGAGTTCTCCAGCTCGCTCGGCCCGTACAAGGGCGGGCTGCGCTTCCACCCCTCGGTCAACCTCGGGATCGTGAAGTTCCTCGGCTTCGAGCAGATCTTCAAGAACGCCCTCACGGGCATGCCGATCGGCGGCGGCAAGGGCGGCGCGGACTTCGACCCCAAGGGCCGTTCCGATGCCGAGATCATGCGGTTCTGCCAGTCCTTCATGACCGAACTCCACCGCCACCTGGGCGAGTACACCGACGTCCCCGCCGGTGACATCGGTGTGGGCGGCCGCGAGATCGGCTACCTGTTCGGCCAGTACAAGCGGATCACCAACCGCTACGAGTCCGGCGTCCTCACCGGGAAGGGCCTCGGCTGGGGCGGCGCTCTGGTGCGGACCGAGGCGACCGGCTACGGCTGCGTGCTGTTCACCGCCGAAATGCTCCGCAGCCAGGGCGACAGCCTCGACGGCCGGCGCATCGCCGTGTCCGGTTCGGGCAACGTCGCGATCTACGCGATCGAGAAGGCGCAGCAGCTCGGCGCGACCGTCATCACGTGCTCGGACTCCGGCGGTTACGTCGTCGACGAGAAGGGCATCGACCTCGCCCTGCTCAAGGAGGTCAAGGAGACGGGCCGCGGCCGCGTCTCCGAGTACGCCGAGCGCCGCGGCGCCCACGTGCGGTACGTCGAGGGCACCGGCGTCTGGAGCGTCCCCGTGGACGTGGCGCTGCCCTGCGCCACCCAGAACGAACTGCACGAGGCCGATGCGCTGACCCTCGTACGCAACGGGGTCAAGGCCGTCGCCGAGGGCGCCAACATGCCCACCACACCCGAGGCCGTCCGCGTGTTCCAGGACGCGGGTGTCGCCTTCGCCCCCGGCAAGGCCGCCAACGCGGGCGGCGTGGCCACCAGCGCCCTGGAGATGCAGCAGAACGCCTCGCGCGACTCGTGGACCTTCGCCCACACCGAGCAGCGCCTCGCGGAGATCATGCGTCACATCCACGACTCCTGCTACACCACCGCCGAGCGCTACGGCAGCCCCGGCAACTACGTGGTGGGCGCGAACATCGCGGGCTTCGAGCTCGTCGCGGACGCGATGCTCGCGCAGGGTCTGATCTGAGCCGCGGCCCCACGCGGTGACGGCCCGGGGCGCGGCGCGCGCCCCGGGCCCCCTGCCCGCGTCCGCGCACACGGACGAGCAGGCCGGGCGGGTGTCCGACACGACCCCGGCCCCCGGCCGCATGGCCGAGCGGCACCCGTCACGGGTGCACCGGCCCCGCCGGGGCCACGGTTCCGCAAGGAGAGCGCATCCGCGGGGAGGCGCTCTCAGCCCGCGGCGGCCATGCGCGCTCCGGGCACCTGCCCGTCCGGGGCGAGGAACGCGGTCCGGGGCAGGGCGGCGTCGGCGGTGCGGGGCGACTCGGCCGTGGCGGAGTCGGTGGTGGCGAACATCGAAGGGCCCGCGCCCCCGCCGTCCCAGGTGTTGCCCTCGGACCGGGCGGCGTCCGCGAGCACGGGCTCGGGCCCCTCGGCGTTGCCGACGGCGGCGTTGGCGGTCAGCACGGCGGACGCGCTGGGCAGGTAGAAGCCGGTGCCGTTGCGGAAGGCGGTGTTGCGCGTCAGGCGGACGGCGCCCGCGTTCCCCTCGTCGTTGAAGCCCAGCCCGGTGTTGTCCCACGCGGCGTCGTCGGTGAGCACGTGCGCCACCTCGGCGGTGGTGCCGCCCCCGCCGAGGGTGAAGCCGTTCCCGTTGCGGTAGGACCAAGAACTCTCCACGGTCACCGGGGTGGTGAACCCGCCGAGGTCGATCCCGTCGGCCCCGTTGCCGAAGGCACGGCACCCCCGGACCACGTTGCCCCCGCCGGAGCCGAACTTGACGCCCAGGCCGACCCCGCCCCCCGGTTTCGGTCCGTTGGAGTGGAAGTCGCTGTCGAGCACGGAGTTGTCCTCCGTACCGGCGTCGCGCAGGGTGAGCCCGGACTTGGCGTTGTGGTGCAGGGAGAGCCCCCTGAACACGGTGTTCCGACAGCCCCGGCAGACGTACGCGTGACTTGCCGAACCCCGGATCTCCAGCCCCTGCACGGTCCAGTGGTCCGCCTGCTGCGTGACCGCCCAGTCCGACGCGGGGACGGCGGACGCGTCGATCACCGGCCGTTCGCCCCGGACGTTGCTGAGCGTGATGCGACGGCCGGCCGCGCCGTCCGTGGTGAGGGCAACGCCCCGGTCCGGGCGGTACGTGCCCCCGCGCATCGCGATGGTCTGCCCGGGGCGCACCACCGACGCGGCCTTGCCGAGCGTGGCGTACGGCCGGGTCCGGCTGCCGTCCCCGGAGTCCGACCCGTCGGGCGCGAGATAGATGTCCGCACGGGTCACCCCGATCGCGCCCCCGGTCCTGCCCGCGGACGTCGCCGCCGCCGAGGGACTGCCGGACGCCGGGGCCGCGGGGATGCGCACCGGGGCCGGACGGGACGGCGCCGGGGCCGCCCGCTGCGCGGGAGGGCCCGCGGCCGGCGGTGCCGCCCGCGGTGACGGGGCGGGGGCGTGCCACACCGGGTAGGTCAGACCTCCGGTGACCACCGCGAGCACGGCCACCGACGCCGTCACCGACTTCGCCGTGACGTGGTCGCGGACCCGTCCGGCGACCGTCCGCCCGACCACGGACGCCGTCTCCACGGCGTGCCGCATCCCGTCCAGCAGCCCGCCGGGCAACGGTACGAGCCCCAGTCCGGGCAGCAGCTTCTCCGGCGCGACCAGGCCCGCCCCCTGCTCCCCGCACTGCGGGCAGCCCCGCACATGGCGGGTCAGCCGCTTGCGCCAGAGCGCACCCGTGCCGCCGTCCCAGCCGGCGGCGGCGTCGGCCAGCCCGGGGCAGCGCGGCGCGACGGCCAGTGCGCGGACGACCGTCCGCGCGGCCTCCAGCCGGACCTTCATCCGCCGGATCCGGACCGCGGTGTGCCCGGGGTCCAGACCCACGGCCACGGCGACCTCGGCCCGGGTGAGCCGGCCGGCCTCCTCCTCCCACCACAGCGCGAGCAGCCGGCGGTCGTCCGCGTCCAGCCAGCGGGCCGCCCGGGCCAGGTCCCGCCGCTGCCCGGTGAGTTCGAGCTCGGCGACGGTGCGCTCGGCGAAGTCGGTGAGCGGGTCGGCGACCTCCTCCACCTCGTTGCGCCGGAACCGGTCGCGGAACGTGCGCCGCTGGTGCTGCTGGATCTCCCGGTAGGTGATGGCCACCGCCCACGAGCGGAAGCGCTCGGGCTCGCGCAGCCCCGGCAGGCCGCGGACGATCCGCAGCATCACGTCCTGCACCAGGTCGTCCACGTCGGCGTGGCCGTTGAGCGCCCTTCCGACGATTCCGTACACCAACGGCAGGTGCGAGGACAGCAGTTCCTCCATCGCCCCGGAGTCGCCGCTCCCGGCGTCCCGCACCAGCTCCGAAACGCCGCGCCCCGTGGGGCCGGTCCCGCTGTCCGTCATCCCGTCCCGGCTCCCTCGGTCGATTCGGGGCCGGTCACCGGAAGGCCCGAACAAGCGGCCGAAGGGCCCCGGAGCCCCGCATCGTGGCACAACGGCCCCTGGGCGTAAAGCCGCCCATGCGCGACTCACATCACTTCAGCCACATACGCCTCTCCGGTTCCGGCGGAAGTTTCTCCCGGATTTCTGTCATCCCCACCCGCCCCACGCATCTACCTGGGCGCTACGGCTCCACAGCACCGCAGCCACCCGACCACCTGGAGGAGCGAACGATGACCGAGAAACCGAACAAGAGGCGACACGCCCTGGCCCTCACCCTGCCGGGCGCCCTGCTGCTGACCGGGGGCCTGGTATCGACCGCCGGTGCGGCGGAACTGCCGGCGACGGGCGGTGTGTACCAGCTGGTGGTGAAGAAGAGCGGTAAGTGTGTCGATGTGCCGGCGGCGTCGGGGGCGAACGGTGCGTTGTTGCAGCAGTGGGGTTGTACGGAGGGTGCGGCGTGGCAGCAGTTCACGCTGGCCGCCGATGGTTCGGGGCGGTACCGGCTGGTGAACAGGAGCAGCGGTAAGTGCGTCGATGTGCCGGGTGGTTCGAAGGTGAGCGGGGTGCAGCTGCAGCAGTGGGGGTGTGCCGCGCAGGCGAACCAGCAGTGGACGCTGGCTCCGAGCGGGACGGACGCGTACCAGATCGTCAACGTGAACAGCGGTCTCTGCATGAGTGACAAGGGCGCATCGACCGCCAACGGCGCGGCCGTCATCCAGGAGACCTGCACCGCCAACAGCAACAAGCAGTGGGCGTTCCGACCGGTCGGCGGATCCACCGCCCCGGCCACCGTCGCGTCCGACGGCACGGGCACCTACCGGACCGTGCAGGCCGCCGTGAACGCCATCGGTACGGGGAACACCGAACCGGTCACCATCACCATCAAGCCCGGCACCTACCGCGAGCAGGTGACCGTACCCGCGGACAAGCCCTTCATCACCCTGAAGGGCACCGGCGACTCGCCGGACGATGTCGTCGTCATCGGCAACCGCAACGCCGGAGATCACGGCACCGCGGGCTCGGCCACCGTCGTCGCCAAGGGCCACGACTTCCGGGCCACCAACCTGACCTTGGCGAACGACTTCGACGAGAACAGCTCCGACACCGGCGACCAGGCCCTCGCCCTCTACCTCGACGCAGACCGTGCCGTCCTCGACGACGTCCGGCTGCTCGGTGACCAGGACACCTTCCTGGTCAACAACAGCGCCCGTACCTACGTGGTCGACTCCTACGTCGAAGGCACCGTGGACTTCATCTACGGCGGCGGCACCGCCGTGTTCCACGCCTGCACCATCCACGAGAAGCGCAGCACCGGTGGCCCGATCACCGCGGCGAGCACCCCCGCGGACAAGGCGTACGGGTTCCTGTTCTACCGGTCCACCGTGACCGGTGCCGTGGCGAACACCACCCAGCTCGGTCGCCCGTGGCGTGCTGACGCGCAGGTGCTGTACCGGGAGTCCTCATTGTCCTCGGCGCTGGCCACCGCCCAGCCGTGGACGGACATGTCCACCAACTCCTGGAAGAACGCCAGGTTCGCCGAATACCGCAACACCGGCGCCGGAGCCACGGTCAACGGCAACCGCCCGCAGCTGACCGACGCCCAGGCCGCGAACCACACCCCCCAGAAGTACCTGGCCGGCACGGACGGCTGGAACCCGGTGCGCTGACCGGGCACCGCACACCCACGACACCCGCGTACGAGAGAGGGACATGAACATGAGCAAGCACAGGAACAGGCGGAGGACGATCGGGCTCGGGGCCCTGCTGACGACGCTGCTCCTTGCCGTCGGAGGTGTCCTGGCCGGTGGTCTGGTGACACCGGCCGGTGCGGCGGCGCTGCCGTCCGCGGGCGGGGTCTACGAACTGGTGGTGAAGAAGAGCGGTAAGTGTGCCGATGTGCCGGCGGCGTCGGGGGCGAACGGTGCGTTGTTGCAGCAGTGGGGTTGTACGGAGGGTGCGACGTGGCAGCAGTTCACGCTGACCGCCGATGGTTCGGGGCGGTACCGGCTGGTGAACAGGAGCAGCGGCAAGTGCGTCGATGTGCCCGGTGGTTCGAAGGTGAGCGGGGTGCAGCTGCAGCAGTGGGGGTGTGCCGCGCAGACGAACCAGCAGTGGACGCTGGCTCCGAGCGGGACGGACACGTACCAGATCGTCAACGTGAACAGCGGTCTCTGCATGAGTGACAAGGGCGCATCGACCGTCAACGGCGCGGCCGTCATCCAGGAGACCTGCACCGCCAACAGCAACAAGCAGTGGGCGTTCGAGCCCGTGTCCGGCGGGCGCACCTGGTCCGACAAGGCCGACGGCTTCGCCGCCACCGGGGGCGGCACGACCGGCGGGGCGGCCGGCCCGGTCGTCACCGTCACGAACTACGCGGACCTGGTGAAGTACGCCACCGCCTCGACCCCGTACGTCATCAAGGTGGCGTCGGCGATCACGGTCTCCCCGTACGGGCACGAGATACCGGTGAAGTCGGACAAGACCCTCGTCGGCGTCGGCACCTCCGGGCAGATCGTCGGTGGCGGCTTCTTCCTCGGCACCGGCGTCCACAACGTCATCATCCGCAACCTCACCATCCGCGACACACGGATGACCGAGGACGATCCCGATGACAAGGACTACGACTACGACGGCATCCAGATGGACACCGCCGACCACATCTGGATCGACCACAACCGCATCGAGCGGATGAACGACGGGCTCATCGACAGCCGCAAGGACACCAGCCACCTGACCGTCTCCTGGAACGTCATGGGCGAGCAGAACAAGGCCTTCGGCATCGGCTGGACGGACAACGTCACCGCCCGGATGACCATCCACCACAACTGGATCCACGACACCAACCAGCGCAACCCCAGCATCGACAACGTCGCCTTCGCCCACCTCTACAACAACTACATGCAGAACGTCACTTCGTACGGGAACCTCTCGCGGGGCGCCTCGAGGACCGTCATCGAGAACACCTACTTCCAGAACGTCGCCAACCCCTACTACAACGACACCTCCGCGGCGTCCCTGACCCAGTCGGGCAGCATCTGCGTCTCGTGCACCGGGAAGCAGCAGACCAACGGGACGACCTTCAAGCCGTCCGACCACTACGGCTACACCCTGGACCCGGCGGCGGACGTGCCCGCCCTGCTCAAGCAGTACGCGGGCCCCCAGTCGAACATCGGCCGCTGACACGGAGGACCCGGCCCGGACCCGGTGTGCGGCACCCGGGTCCGGAGTCCGGGCGCCCGGGTCCGGGCCCCCGGCTACCGAATTAGCGGACAGCAGATTCGCCCGGCGCGGAACGCTTCCACCTCCCGCACCGGGCCCTGCACTCCTAGGCTGGGACGATGAGCAGCCACGCGCAGAACCGCGCCCGCGTCATCCCCCTGCGTCCCGTCCCCGCCGCGGCACCGGGCCCCGCGCCCGCGGCCAGGGAGCCCCTCTGGCGGGACGTCGTCGGGGACGTGCTGCGCCGCGAGCGGCTCGCCCAGGAGCGGACGCTCAAGGACGTGGCCGAGGACGCCCGGATCTCGATGCCGTACCTCTCCGAGATCGAGCGCGGCCGCAAGGAGGCCTCGTCCGAGGTCATCGCGGCGGCTGCCCGCTCGCTCGGTCTCGGGCTCGCCGACGTCCTGTCCCTGGCCCAGATGGAGATCGGCCGCCGCGGCACCGCCGCCTCCCGGACGTCCCCGGCCCGCGCCTCCCTGGGCGAGGTGCGGCTGGCCGCCTGAAGCCGCGTCAGGCGCCGGCCGGCGGCGGCGTCAGGGGGCACCCGGCACCCGGCGGCGGCTGAGGACCTCGTCCGCGAGGCCGTACGCCACCGCCTCCCGCGCCGTGAAGACCCTGTCCCTGTCGGTGTCGGCCCGCAGGGTCGCCGGGTCGTGCGGGGTGTGCCGGGCCAGGACCTCCTCGACCTGCGAGCGGATCCTCAGCATCTCCGCGGCGTGCAGCCGGAGGTCGGAGACCGTGCCCTGCTGCCCGCCGCTGGCCGGCTGGCCCAGCAGCACCCGGGCGTGTTCCAGGACGAACCGCCGCCCCGGGTCGCCGCCGGCCAGGAGCACCGCGGCGGTCGAGGCCGCCTGGCCGACGCAGAAGGTCGCGATCGGGGCCGACACGAAGGTCATCGTGTCGTAGATCGCCATCAGCGAAGTGGGCGAGCCGCCGGGGGAGTTGAGGTAGACCGCGATCTCGCTCCCCGGGCTCGACGACTCCAGGTGGAGCAGCTGGGCGATGACGACGTTGGCGACCCCGTCGTCGATCTCCGTACCGATGAAGATGATCCGCTCCGACAGGAGGCGGCTGAAGACGTCGTAGGACCGTTCGCCCAGCGGGGTGCGCTCGACGACGCTCGGGATCGTGTACTGGCTCATGTCAGATCCCCGTCCGTCGCCGCGAGCCGGCCGGGCGCACGTCGTCGAGCGACGCGACGACGTGGTCGACCATGCCGTACGCCTTCGCCTGCCCGGCCGTGAACCACCGGTCCCGGTCACCGTCCCGGGAGATCGTCTCCGCGGACTGCCCGGTGTGCGCCGCCGTGATCCGCTCGACGGCCTGCTTCGTGAAGGCGAGGTTCTCGGCCTGGATCGCGATGTCGGACGCGGTGCCGCCGATGCCGGCCGAGGGCTGGTGCATCATGATCCGCGCATTGGGCAGGGCGAACCGTTTCCCCGCGGTCCCGACGGTGAGCAGGAACTGTCCCATGGACGCGGCGAACCCCATCGCGAGGGTGGACACGTCGTTCGGGACGAGCTGCATCGTGTCGTAGATGGCCAGCCCGGCCGTCACGGACCCACCGGGACTGTTGATGCAGAGACTGATGTCGGTGCGCGGGTCCTCGGCGGACAGGAGCAGCAACTGCGCGCAGACCCGGTTCGCGGAGACCTCGTCCACCTGGGTGCCCAGGAAGATGATCCGCTGCGTGAGGAGCTGCGAGGCGAGGTGGTCGTCGAACCGGGTCGACGGCGTGTCCTCGTCGGCGGCGCGCGGTGGGGCAGCGAGGTGGGGCGACATCGGACCTCCCGGTGGTGGGGCGGCCCGTACGGCCGCGCTCACCCCACTCTTGGCCCGGGAGGGCCGCCACGAAAGGGATCTCGGCCCTCGGCAGATTCGCCGCGGGCAGACCGCGGCCACCGCCACGGCACATGGACGGCGGCCCAGTCCGGACGGGCCTCGGAACGCTCGCGCCCGGCAGCGGGTCGAGCACGCGGCGCACCTGGCGTGCAGACGCCGTCAACCCCTGCCGGGAGCAGCCGGTGACAGGCGCGCTGGTCCGGGGCGGCGCACTCCGGCCGGCGTGCGCGCGGGCCGCCGCGGCCGCGACCGCCGACGGAGGAGTGCCCCTGCCGTCAGGCCCGGCCCCGGGCCGCCCGCCACGTCACTCGCCGGCGGTCGGCGCCGGGGCGATGCCCGTGGGGCAGGCCCGGCCCCAGTTCGTCTCCGACGGGAACTCCAGGGTGGCGCCCGTGCCGCCGATGCCGCAGTAGCCGTCGGGGTTCTTGTCCAGGTACTGCTGGTGGTACGCCTCGGCCGGCCAGAAGGTGCGCCCCTCGGCCGGGAGGATCTCCGTGGTGATCTCGCGGAAGCCGGAACCGGTAAGGACCTGCTGGTACGCCTCGCGGGACGCGGCCGCGCCCTCCGCCTGCTCCGGGGAGTGGGTGTAGATCGCCGAGCGGTACTGCGTGCCCACGTCGTTGCCCTGACGGAAGCCCTGGGTCGGGTTGTGGGACTCCCAGAAGAGCTTCAGGAGCTCCGCGTAGCCGACGACCTCCGGGTCGAAGACGACACGGACCGCTTCCGTGTGGCCCGTGAGACCCGAGCAGGTCTCCTCGTACGAGGGGTTCTCCGTGTATCCGCCCTGGTAACCGACGAGCGTCGTCCACACGCCCTCGGTCTGCCAGAACTTGCGCTCGGCACCCCAGAAACAGCCCAGCGCGAAGTCGGCGACCTCGAGCCCCTGCGGGTACGGGCCGGTCAGCGGGTTGCCCAGGACCGTGTGGCGGGACGGGACCGTGAATTCGGGGACGGGACGCCCGCGCAGGGCCTCCTCGGGGGTGGGGAGCTGAGGGGTGCGGTGGCTCAGGAACATGCGGGGCTCCTCCGGGGGTCGGTGTTCGATCGGTACAACACGAAGGGGACGCCGTGGATTCCGGCGCCCCGCCCGTCCGCCGCTACTGCGGCAGCGTCGCGGGGCTGCCGCCGTTCGCCTCGTACCCGGCGACGGCCAGCGCCCGGTACACCGTGTACTCGGCGGCCGGATCGGAGCTCTGCGTCCACGGCAGCGCGCCCACGTGCCCGTCGATGTGGACGAGCTGGTTCACCGCCTCCGACCAGCGCTCCATACGGACGAGGAAGAGGACCAGCAGGTGGCGCACATGGGCGAGCATCGGATCGTCGGCACGGGCCGCGTGCACCGCGAACATCGCGCCCTCGACGGCCTTCGTCACCACGACACCCCGGTAGAAGCCCTGCACCAGGGTGATCTCGGGCAGGTGCTCGTACACCGCGAACAACGGCAGCGCCGCGAGGAGCGAGCCCTGCGGGGCGCGGGCGGCGGCCGACGTCGCGAAGCGGTCGGCCTCCTCGCGGGAGCCGTGCCACTTCTCGCACCAGAAGTGCAGGGCGGCGATGTGCGCACCCATGTGGGCCGGAGCACGGTCGATGATCTTCACCCAGAGCTGGTCGAACTGTTCGTGGGAGTAGCCCAGCCCGCGGGCGGCGGCCAGTTCCACGATGTAGGGGACCGGGTCGCCCGGTGCCAGCAGGGCGGCTTCGCCGCAGACCGTGCGCGCCTCCTCCAGGATGATCCGGAAGTCGTCGGTGCCCACCGTGCCGGTGCGCCACGCCTGCTGCACCAGGAACTCCGCGTGCACCGCCGCGGCGCCCGCGTCCTTCGGGGCCTCCGCCCGCCACTTCCGCAGCCACGCCCCGCCCTCACCGGGCCGCTGCGCCAGCTCAAGGGACGCCGCCCCGGCGAACGCCTGCACCCGCTGCCACCGGGTCTCGCTCTCCTTCGGCGTGCCCGCCAGCAGCTGGGAGGCGGCCCGCCACTCCTGGGTGCCCTGCACCACGTCGAGGACGTCGAGGAGGTCCTGGTCGGGCCCCGGCATCCGGACGTCCAGCTCCTCCTGGCGTACGAAGCCGTACGTGTCGGGGTCGGCGGCGTCGGGGGAACCGGGCGCGACCTGGCGGATGCCGCCACGACGGCGCAGCATGACCGGGCCGACGATCGCGGCGAGCATGCACACGGCGAGCAGGAACCACAGAATCTCCATGCGGTCCATTGTCCCCGTACGGCGGGCGTGGCCCGTAAGTGCCCTCGGGACGAACTACGCTCGGGCCTCATGAGTGACCAGCACAGCTTCGAGACCCTCGCGATCCACGCCGGCAACACGGCGGATCCCCTCACCGGCGCAGTGGTCCCGCCGATCTACCAGGTGTCCACGTACAAGCAGGACGGCGTCGGCGGACTGCGCGGCGGCTACGAGTACAGCCGCAGCGCCAACCCGACCCGTACCGCCCTGGAGGAGAACCTGGCGGCCCTGGAGGGCGGCCGTCGCGGGCTCGCCTTCGCGTCCGGCCTCGCCGCGGAGGACTGCCTCCTGCGCACGCTGCTGACGCCGGGCGACCACGTGGTCATCCCGAACGACGCCTACGGCGGCACGTTCCGGCTGTTCGCGAAGGTCGCCTCCCGCTGGGGCGTGGAGTTCTCCGTCGCCGACACCTCGGACGTGTCCGCGGTACGGGCGGCGATCACCCCCCGCACCAAGGCGATCTGGGTCGAGACGCCGTCGAACCCGCTGCTCGGCATCACCGACATCGCGGCCGTCGCGGGGGTGGCACGGCAGGCGGGTGCGCGCCTCGTCGTCGACAACACCTTCGCCAGCCCCTACCTGCAGCAGCCGCTCGCGCTCGGTGCGGACGTCGTGGTGCACTCGACCACCAAGTACATGGGCGGCCACTCGGACGTCGTCGGTGGCGCGCTCGTCGTCAGCGACCCGGAGCTGGCCGAGGAGCTGGCCTACCACCAGAACGCGATGGGCGCCGTGGCCGGCCCGTTCGACGCCTGGCTGGTGCTCCGCGGCATCAAGACCCTCGCGGTCCGCATGGACCGGCACGACGAGAACGCCACCAAGGTCGCCGACCTGCTGACCCGCCACCCCAAGGTCACCCAGGTCCTGTACCCCGGCCTGCCGGAGCACCCCGGGCACGAGATCGCCGCCAAGCAGATGAAGGCGTTCGGCGGCATGGTGTCCTTCCGCGTCGCGGGCGGCGAGGAGGCGGCGGTCGAGGTCTGCAACCGCGCCAAGCTCTTCACGCTCGGTGAGTCGCTCGGCGGGGTCGAGTCGCTGCTGGAGCACCCGGGCCGTATGACGCACGCGTCCGCCGCGGGTTCCCCGCTGGAGGTGCCGGCCGACCTCGTCCGGCTGTCCGTCGGCATCGAGAACGCCGACGACCTGCTGGCCGACCTGACGCAGGCGCTGGGCTGACGGACGGAGTCCGGCGGCCGGGGACCTCCCCGGCCGCCGGTGGCGTTGCGTGCGCCGCGCCTCCCGCCGGCGGACAGTGCGTGCGTACCGCTTGTCAGACGGCGACCTTCTCGTCCTCCAGCGAGGCCCTGATCTGATCGCGCAGCTCGGGGCTGTCCGTGTGCTCATGGACCGAGACGGCGTGTTCGGCGGCGGCCCGTACGACTTCGTCCTCCTCGCCGGTGATGGCGAGGGAGCAGTTCGAGACGCTCGGGTAGTTGCGGCAGTCCGCGATCTTCCGTGTCATGACGGCCTCCTCGGCTCGACCGTGCCGTCCCTTCCAGGGTAGATCCGCACGCTCCGGGGGGACACCGGCCGTCACCGGCCCCGCGGGGGAGTCGTCGAGGCGACGGTGCCGTCCGGGGGCTCGGTCACCCACGCCCGCACCACGCACACGGCGACCGCCGTCCACGACAGGCACACCACCACCCGGTGCGCGCGGCAGCCTCGCCCCACGTCGCGCCGCCCGCGGTGCGAGAGCCGCCGGGTGCCGGCGCCACGGTGCCGGTCAGTTGTCGCCCGGGGGCTGGTGCGCCGCCTGGCGGGCTGCCAGCGAGGCGTTGAACCGGGTGAGCAGGGCGCAGAACGTGTCGCGCTCCTCCTCGCTCCAGTCACCGGTCACCTGGGACATCAGCTCGCGCCGTGAGGCACGGACCTCCTCCAGACGGGCCTGGCCGCGCGGCGACAGCTGCAGGACGACCGCCCGCCCGTCCTCCGGGTGCGAGGTGCGCTTGACCAGACCGGTGTCGACGAGCGGCGCGACCTGACGGGTCACGGTCGAGGAGTCGATCCCCATGCCCGCGGCCAGCGCCTTCACGCCCATCGGGCCTTCCAGGTCGAGCCGGTTGAGCAGCAGGTAGGCGGCCCGGTCCATGGAGTTGCGGACCTGGCCGACACCGCCGAGGCGGGTCTGCTCGGCGCGGCGGGCGAAGACGGCCACCTGGTGCTGAAGTGCGTCGAGGAGGTGGTCCGTTCCCGGGTGTCCGGGGGCTGCGCCCCCGGAAGGAGACGCGGCAGTCGTCATGTCCTGAGGGGGCATGGCCTGGGGCTCTCTTCGTGCGGTGTCGGATGGGTGGGGGACAGAGTACGCGGCCACGGGGCAACGCGTACCAGCGCTGCACAAACCTGTGGACACCACCGCAGGCCACCATGAGATGCGACGGCCCGCGACGCTCCGAGCTGCAAGACTTGCTGTCATGACCTTCCGCACGACTGGCCCGTTTCCGCCGCTGATCCTCGACGACGTCCGGGGGGCTCAGAAGATGCTGTCCGGGGTGGCCAGGACGACGGGAATGGAGGGCAGCCGCCATCTGACCGCCCTCGTCGGTGCGCCCGTCCACCTCAAGTGCGAGAACCTGCAGCGCACCGGATCGTTCAAACTGCGCGGGGCGTACGTACGGATCGCCGGTCTCAGCCCCGTAGAGCGGGCTGCGGGCGTGGTGGCCGCGAGTGCCGGAAACCATGCGCAGGGTGCAGCACTGGCCTCCTCACTGCTCGGCGTACGGTCGACGGTCTTCATGCCGGTCGGTGCTCCCCTGCCGAAGGTGGCCGCGACCCGTGAGTACGGGGCACAGGTGAGGCTGCACGGCCACGTCGTGGACGAGACGCTCGCCGCCGCCCAGGAGTACGCCGAGCAGAACGGGGCCGTCTTCATCCACCCCTTCGACCACCCGGACATCATCGCGGGCCAGGGCACCGTGGGCCTGGAGATCCTCGAACAGTGCCCGGAGGTCCGCACGATCGTCGTGGGCATCGGAGGCGGCGGTCTCGCCGCCGGGATCGCCGTCGCGGTCAAGGCGCTGCGCCCCGACGTCAGGATCGTCGGAGTCCAGGCGGCGGGCGCGGCCGGCTATCCGGCGTCACTGGCCGCCGGGCATCCCGTGGCCCTCGACTCCGTGCAGACCATGGCCGACGGCATCAAGGTGGGCCGGCCCGGCGATCTCCCCTTCCAGCTGATCAAGGAGCTGGTCGACGAGGTGCGCACGGTCACCGAGGACGAGCTCTCCAGCGCGCTGCTGCTCTGCCTGGAGCGGGCGAAGCTGGTCGTCGAGCCGGCCGGGGCGAGCCCGGTAGCGGCACTGCTCAGCGACCCCGGGGCCTTCCGCGGGCCGGTCGTCGCCGTCCTGTCCGGCGGCAACGTGGACCCCCTGCTGATGCAGCGCATCCTCACGCACGGCATGGCCGCGGCGGGCCGGTACCTGAGCCTGCGGCTGCGGCTCACCGACCGTCCGGGAGCGCTGGCCGCACTCCTGGGCACGCTGTCCGTGGCCGACGCCAATGTGCTCGACATCAGCCACGTGCGGACCGATCCCCGGCTGGGGCTCACCGAGGCGGAGGTGGAGCTGCACCTGGAGACCAAGGGCCCGGAGCACTGCGAGGACGTCGCCTCCGCGCTGCGGGACGAGGGGTACCTGGTCATGCGCTGAAACGCAAAACCGGTTGTGGGCCGCCCTGTCCGGCCATAGCGTGCACCGCCGAGCCGTCCGAACATCCCGGCGCGGGAGCGCCGGGAAATCTAGGATCGGCTCAGGAAGTCACCCGAAAGCAACTGGGGGAATCCCGTATGCCAGGCGCCATTTACGCCGAAGGCCTGGTGAAGACCTTCGGCGAGGTACGAGCACTGGACGGCGTCGATCTCGACGTACCCGAGGGCACCGTTCTGGGCCTGCTGGGGCCCAACGGTGCAGGCAAGACGACCGCCGTGCGCGTGCTGACCACCCTGCTCCAGCCCGACAGCGGACGAGCTGTCGTGGCGGGCATCGACGTACTGAAGCATCCCAACGAGGTCCGCCGCTCGATCGGCCTCTCCGGTCAGTTCGCGGCGGTCGACGAGTACCTGACCGGTCGCGAGAACCTGCAGATGGTCGGTCAGCTCTACCAGATGAGCGGCCGCGACGCGAAGAAACGGGCGGTGCAGCTCCTGGAGAGGTTCAACCTCTCCGACGCGGCCGACCGCACCGCGAAGACGTACTCCGGGGGCATGCGCCGCCGCCTCGACCTGGCGGCGGCGCTCGTCGTCTCCCCGCCGGTGATGTTCATGGACGAGCCCACCACGGGACTCGACCCGCGCAACCGGCAGCAGCTGTGGGAGGTCATCCAGGAGCTCGTCGCGGGCGGCACGACGCTGCTGCTGACCACGCAGTACCTGGAGGAGGCCGACCACCTCGCCCACGACATCTGTGTGATCGACCACGGCAAGGTCATCGCCCGGGGCACCTCGGACCAGCTCAAGGCCCGCACGGGCGGGGAGCGCGTCGAGGTCGTCGTGCACCAGCCGGACCAGATCGAACCCGCCCGCGCGGTGCTCGCCACCTACGGCAAGGGCGAGATCTCCCTCGCCGAACACACCCGCAAGCTGACCGTCCCGGTCACCGGCGGGGCCAAACTGCTCGCCGAAGTCATCCGCG
Organism: Streptomyces clavifer; assembly: GCA_014651175.1. Classification (GTDB taxonomy): domain Bacteria; phylum Actinomycetota; class Actinomycetes; order Streptomycetales; family Streptomycetaceae; genus Streptomyces; species Streptomyces clavifer. Next base: position 304,088 of record BMWJ01000001.1, read on the forward strand.
ATCTCGACAGCCACGGTGTGGAGATCGACGACATCGGCCTGCGCCGCCCCACCCTCGACGACGTCTTCATCTCGCTCACCGGCCACGCCGCCGAGCTGGAGAGGGCCAACGGGGAGGGCGGATCGACCCGGGCCGCGAAGGGCCCGAAGGAGGACGGGCAGTGACTGCCACCACGGACACCGCGGAAGAACTCCTCCCGCGGAGCCACCGCAGCGGTATCGGCCAGTCGGTCGCCGACTCCCTCGTCGTCGCCCGCCGCAACCTCATCCGCATGGCCCGCATCCCGGAGATGGTCATCTTCGGGCTGATCCAGCCGATCATGTTCGTGGTGCTGTTCACCTACGTCTTCGGCGGCTCCATCAAGGTCGGCAGCACCATCTCGTCCGCGGACTACCGTGAATTCCTGATGGCCGGGATCTTCGCCCAGACCGTCACCTTCGCCACCGCGGGCGCCGGAGCGGGTATCGCGGACGACATGCACAAGGGGCTGATCGACCGCTTCCGGTCCCTGCCGATGGCCCGGGGCGCCGTCCTCACCGGACGTACCCTCGCCGACCTCGTGCAGACCGCGCTCACCCTCGTCGTGCTCGCCGGTGTCGCACTGATCATCGGCTGGCGGACCCACGAGAACCTCGGCAAGGTGCTGCTCGGCTTCCTGCTGCTGCTCCTGCTGGGGTACGCGTTCTCCTGGATCGGCGCGCTGATCGGCCTCGTCGTGCGGACACCGGAGGCGGCCACGTCCGGCGGACTGATCTGGCTGTTCCCGCTCACGTTCATCTCGAACGCCTTCGTGGACGCCAACCAGATGCCGACCGTGCTGCGCCACATCGCGGAGTGGAACCCCTTCAGCGCCACGGTGCAGGCCTGCCGCGAGCTGTTCGGGAACCTGCCGCCGGGCTTCGTCACGCCGGACGCCTGGCCGATGCAGCACCCGATCCTGGCCTCGGTGATCTGGTCCGTCCTGATCATCGTGGTCTTCCGCACCCTGGCAGTCCGCAAATACCGCTCGGCCACCGCCTGACGCGCCTGATCCGCCCAGGGCCGTTGGGAAGTTACGGGCAGTGAAATGCCCGCAATTCGGGCAGATGTGTGTCCGTAACTTCCCGGCGGCCTGGCAATCAGCCCGAGTACGGCTTCGCCGTGAGGATCTTCACCGTCGCCTTCTTGCCGTTCGGCAGCTCGTACTCGGCGTCCTCGCCCATCCGCTTGCCGTTCACGCCCACGCCGAGCGGGGACTGCGGGGAGTACGTCTCGATGTCGGCGCTCGCGTACTCGCGGGAGGCGAGCAGGAAGGTGAGGGTGTCGTCCGGGTCGCCGTCGAAGGCGATCGTCACGACCATGCCGGGCTCGACCACGCCGTCGTCGGCAGGTGCCTCGCCGACCTTCGCGTGCTCCAGGAGCTGGGTGAGCTGACGCACCCGGAGCTCCATCTTGCCCTGCTCCTCCTTGGCCGCGTGGTACCCGCCGTTCTCCTTGAGGTCACCCTCCTCGCGAGCGGCCGCGATCTTGACGGTGATCTCCGAGCGCGCGGGACCAGTGAGGCGTGCCAGCTCGGCCTTGAGCTGGTTGTACGCCTCCTGCGTGAGCCAGGTGACGTTTTCGCTGGTCTGGGTCACAGGGTGCTCCTCGTCGGTACTGGTGAATACAAAGCAACGCCCTACCCCAAGCATGCGCTGCCACGGGTGGGCGAAACCACGAGCCTAACAATTCCCCGCGAAAAGGGGGAGAACGTAAACCGGCACACCGGCGTATCACCTGGTCAGAGCCGGAGCGCGCGGATCAGGTGCGTCGCGCGCCCTCGGGCGCGGCCGGGAGCCCGGCGCGCACGCCGTCAGCCGGCGGTGCAGGCCATCAGCTCGACGGCGGTAGCCCTGGAGGTCGTGCGCAGGGAGACGACCTTGTCGACCCGGTCGGCGTCCTCGTCGAACCGGAAGTCCTTGCGGGCGACCTCGGCGCCGTCCTCGCGCAGGGCGCGGACCGTGCAGTACCCGTCGGCGCCCCGGTCCTTGCGGACCTCCAGGTGCGCCTCGGCCCGGTCGTCGGAGACGATCTTCGCCTTGATGAGCTCACCGCTGACGTCCTGGCCGGCGACGTAGTCGTAGCCGAACCAGCCGACGATGCCGAGGAGACCCACACCCAGCACCGCACCGATGATCTTCAGCTTGCGGTCCGCGCGCTCGTCCTCGGACCTGCCGTAGCGCCCGTCGGGCAAGGCCTCGCGTACCGCCGCCATGATCGTTCCTCCCGTGCCGGGGACCGTGGAATTTTCCACCCCCCGGTTCAGTCACTATAGAAGCCGACCTTCGCGACCAATCACTGAGGACCGAGTCTTGACCGAGCAGCTGAGACTGATGGCCGTTCACGCCCACCCCGACGACGAGTCGAGCAAGGGCGCGGCCACCATGGCCAAGTACGTGTCCGAGGGGGTGGACGTCCTGGTCGTCACCTGCACAGGGGGCGAGCGCGGATCCATCCTCAACCCGAAACTCCAGGGTGACGCGTACATCGAGGAGCACATCCACGAGGTACGCAAGAAGGAGATGGACGAGGCCCGGGAGATCCTGGGCGTCAAGCAGGAGTGGCTCGGCTTCGTCGACTCGGGCCTGCCCGAGGGCGACCCGCTGCCGCCGCTGCCCGACGGCTGCTTCGCCCTGGAGGACGACGAGACGGCGGCGGGGCGCCTGGTCGCGAAGATCCGTGCGTTCCGGCCGCAGGTGATCACCACCTACGACGAGAACGGCGGGTACCCGCACCCCGACCACATCAAGACGCACACCATCTCGATGATCGCCTTCGAGGGCGCGGCGGACACCGAGAAGTTCCCCGAGGCGGACTTCGGCCCCGCCTGGCAGCCGCAGAAGCTCTACTACAACCAGGGCTTCAACAAGCCGCGCACGGTCGCGCTCCACGAGGCGCTGCTCGCCCGGGGGCTGGAGTCCCCGTACGGCGAGTGGCTGGAGCGCTGGAAGGAGTTCGAGCGCGCCGAACGCACGCTGACCACGCACGTTCCGTGCGACGAGTTCTTCGAGATCCGCGACAAGGCGCTCATCGCGCACGCGACGCAGATCGACCCGGACGGCGGCTGGTTCCGGGTTCCGATGGACATCCAGCGGGAGGTCTGGCCGACCGAGGAGTACGAGCTCGCCACGTCCCTGGTCGCTACCTCCCTCCCCGAGAGCGACCTCTTCGCGGGCATCCGCGACAATGCCTGATATGTACGCGACCCAGGCACTGACGCACCTCGTCCCGCTCGCCGCCGACGAGCTCGACAAGAACAAGGTGACCCCAGGCGTTCTCGGCTTCCTCGTCTTCGCGGCGCTCGCCGTGGGGGTGTGGTTCCTGATGAAGTCGATGAACCGCCACATGGGCAAGGTCGACTTCGAGGAGGCCCCGGAGCCCTCCGCGGCGGAGCGGAAGGCGCCGGGTGAGGCGTCCGGTAAGGCGCCGGGGAAGGCGCCGGCCGGGGCGCCCACGGAATAGCGCCCGGGCCCGCGCTCCGGCGCACCGGGCGTGGGGGAGCGGGCCCCCGCACGCCGGGGCCGAGGGCGTCGCCCGCCGACGCGCAGGGCCGTGCCTCCTTACGGCCGGGCCTCCACCGGCACGCCCATGACCTCGCGGGCGTGCCGGGGCGGGGTGAGGCCCAGGCGCCACGCCTGCCAGCCGTCCTCCAGGTCCACCCCGCGGTTCAGGACCACCCGGAACGCCTCGGCGCAGTCCTCCAGCTTGCCGTCCCGCATCGGGTGGGCGGCCAGGAGCAGGTCCGCGAGCTCCTGCTGGGCCACCGCCGTGCCGACCTCGCTGCCGCCCGGCGACGCGTACGGCAGCAGCGTGCACCGCAGGAACACGGCCCAGTCCCCGCCCCGCGCGTCCCCGTACGAGGCGAACAGGCCGATCGCCTCGTCGCACAGCTCCAGCGCCTGCGCCGTACGGTTGTTCCCGCCGTCCACCAGGGCCAGCTCCAGGCAGGTCCAGGCCTCCCCGTGGGGCACCCCGATCCGTCGGAAGTCGGCCCGCGCGTCGGCGAGGAGCTGCCGGGCGAAGCCGGAGTTGCGGAGGTTCCCCGTCTGGGCGGCCCGCTGGTCACGGGTGACCCGGCCCGAGTGGTGCCGGGCGCAGGCGAGGCCGTAGACGTCCCGCATCCGCGAGAACATCGTGCGGGCCCGCTCCAGCTCCCGCACCGCCTGGTCGGTGTCGCCGTCCTCCTCGAGCGCCTGCCCCAGGTAGTACCGCGTCCAGGCCTCGCCCCGCGCGTCCTCGTTGCCCCGGTGCCGGGCCAGGGCCTCGCGCAGCTGCTCCACCGCGGGGGCTGTGCTGCTGACGTCTCCGTCCATCAGCCGGGCGCGGGCCAGCTGGGTCAGGGCCCAGGCCTCCCCGCGCTCGTCCCGGGTGCGGCCGTACAGGTCCAGCGCGGCGGACAGCTCCTCGTCGGCCCGGGCCACTTCGCCCAGCCGCAGGCAGACCTGGCCGAGCTGGAAGTGCGTCCAGGCCTCGCCGTGCAGCGACTCGCCCTCCCGGTGCAGGGTGAGCGCGGTGTCGAGCAGGGCCAGGGCCTCGCCCGGATTCGCCCGGTCGCGCTCCACGGCGGCCAGGGCGTGCAGGGACCAGGCCCGGTCCTCGGCCTGTTCCGGGGATGCCTGCAGGTCGAGCGCCTCCCGCAGCCGCGCCGAGGCCTCCCTGAGATTGCCCTGGTGGTGCAGGGTGATGCCGAGCGAGCAGAGGGCGAGCGCCGCCCCCGCGTCGTTGTGCGCCTCGCGGTACAGGCCGACGACGGAGGACAGCGTGGTGCGGGCCTTGTCGAGCTCGCCGAGCTGGCGGGCCGCGATGCCCGTACGCCACTGGACGGACCGCTCCAGCAGCCCCTGGTCGACGGCCTGCGTCAGCTCGCTGATCTCGCCGAGCCGGTAGAGGTCACCGCGCAGCAGGCAGTAGTCGCACAGGGCACCCAGCAGATGCAGCACGGCCCGCTGGTCGACGCCCTCCGAGTGCCGCAGCGCCGACGTGATGAAGCTCGACTCGTCGTCCAGCCAGCGAAGCGCCGCGTCCAGCGAGCTGAAGCCGTGCGAGCCGAAGTGCCCGGCGCGGGTGGACATCTTCCCGTCCACCATCCGGATCACCGCGTCGGCGAGCTCCGCGTAGTTCCGGACGAGGCGTTCCTGCGCGGCGGTGCGGTCCGCCGCGTCCTCCTCGTCCAGCAGCCTGGCCAGGGCGAAGGCCCGTACGAGGTCGTGCAGCCGGTAGCGCGAGCCCCGCACATGGGTGAGCAGCCCGGCCCGGCACAGGGCGTCCAGCAGCTGTCCGGCCTCCTGCTCGTCGGCGGCCAGCAGGGACGCGGCCGCCGCGGCACCGAGGCTCGCGCGCCCCGCCAGGGCGAGCCGGCGCAGCAGCCGCCGGGCCTGCTCGGACTGGTCGGTGTAGCGCAGCCACAGGGCCCGCTCGACGGGCGGGACCGGGCCGTAGGCGCCGAGGTCCGCCGCGAGCTCACCGCGGGTGCGCGTGCCGAGCGAGGAGCCCGCGACGCGCAGGGCGAGCGGAAGCCCGCCGCACAGCTCGACGACGGCGTCGGTGGACGCGTGGTCGTACGGTCCGCCCTCCGCCGGGGCCTCCCCGGCCTGCGCGGTGCCGAGAGCCCGGAGGGCTTCGGCCGACTCGCGCAGCAGCTCCTCGGCGCCCGCCGCGTCCAGTCCGGCGACCGGCAGCAGGTGCACCCGGGCCGGGATGTCCGCGGGCAGCTCGAGCGGCTCGCGGGCCGTGACGAGGACCAGGCTGTCGGAGCGCTCGGGGAGGAGGGTGCGGACCTGGGCGGCGTCGGTGGCGTCGTCCAGGATGATCGTGACGGGGGTGCCCGTGAGGTGCTGGTGGTAGAGCTCGCTCAGGCGCCGCACCTGCTGGCCCGCGGACGACCTGTCCCGGAAGAGGAGCTGTTCGCGCGGTGCGCCCAGCCGGTTCAGGAGGTGCAGCAGGGCGTCCCGGGTCGGCAGGGGCGCCTCCCCCGCCACATCGCCGCGCAGATCGACCACGCACGCCCCCCGGAACTGGTCCTTGAGCGCGTGGGCGGCCCGCACGGCGAGGGCGGTGCGCCCGGAGCCCGGCGTGCCGTGCAGCACGACGACGGTGGGCCTGGTCTCCGTGGAGGCGCGAGCGGCGTGCACCCACTGGGCGATCTGCGCCAGTTCGCTCCGGCGCCCCGCGAACGGGCCGTCGGCGGCGGGCAGATGACCGAAGGACTGTTCGAGGACCGACCGGGTGCGGGCGGCCGCGCTGCGGTCCCCGCCACGCAGCTTCGGCACCACGGAGGCGGTCTTCTTCTTCGGCGTCCGCGAGGAGGCGGTCAACACGCGCTGCTGGTCGAGGTACGGGCGGATGCCCCGTACCTCCAGCGCCGTCAGCCACTCCAGCCGTAGCTGTTCGGGGCCGCCGGGCTGATTCCGCTCGCCCGCGCTGCGATGTGCGGCGGGCCAGTGCGAGGCGGTCGCCCGGGCCACCGTCGCGGTCGTCCCCGCCACGGCGACGACCGCACCCGCCCCGAGGGCGAGACCGGTCGCGGTGCCGAGGACCAGATCCGCGCCGAAGGCCGCAGCGGCCGCAACCCCGGTCACCAGCAGCGGTGTTCCCAGGGCCGCCCTGCTGAACCGTGCCGACAGCGGCTGCGACCCCGCCCCGGCGGCGTCCAACGCCCGGGTGTAGGCGGCGTATTCGTCGGCCGCACCCGCCGCCATGGTGTCGAGTGCGCCCCGCGCACGCGCCATCAGCGCTCCGGAGTCGGTGCGTCCGCCGGTGCGCCGTGCTTCCTCCTCCACGGCGCGTACCACCAGCCGTTCGGCTTCCACCCGATGGCTGTCCCGCATGCGTCCCCCTCGCTTCCGGCTCCAGGCCGGGCCCGCTGTATGGAGCACCCAGTCTGCTGCGCCGAGCGCGTGAGCGACAGGGAGTCCGCGAGACTGCGCGCCGACCGTCCACGTGCCCTTGAGTAGTTCTTGACCGGGCACGGCTGAACGATCGTGAACGAGCTGGAGTCGCACCCGCACGTGGCACATCTGGTCCGTAGCCGGAGAATGTCCTGATGAGTCCGCGGAGCACCGTGAGGCAGACGCGGACGCTCAAGCGCCGATAGCGGGGGCGGCTTCCCGGTACCTTACGAGAGCCCGGTCGGTGCGAGATCGATGGTCTCCGCCCGGTAGACGGTGACGTCCGGGCGGCGGTTGGTGAGGGGGACGTCCTGCAGGCGGACATCGAAGTCCGTGTCCGCGTTCCAGTCGGGGCCTGCGGCTGTGTCCAGGGCGTTGGCCAGGATGCGGGCCGGCCGGTTGTGCCGTTTGGAGGCGCTCGGGCTCACGACGACCAGCCCGTCCACCATCTCGATGCCGGCGCACTGTTCCTCGGTCCAGGAGCCGTACTGCTCCGCACTGATCTGGGTGTGCATCCACGCGGGCACCACCATCTCGGCGGTCATGGTGTACCTCCTTCGAGGAGCCTCGGCAGTCTCAGTGCTGCAGGGGTCAGCCTACTGTCCGGTGATGCCGGGACGCCCGACGTCGGAAAGGCACTCCTGTCCCACCTGCACCTTCACGCCCCAGCCCGTGGCGCGCGGGTGTCGTGGGGGCGGGTACGCAAGGATTGGGACATGGCCAACCGACTTGCGCAGACCACTTCCCCGTACCTCCTCCAGCACGCCGACAACCCCGTCGACTGGTGGCCGTGGTCGCCCGAGGCGTTCGAGGAGGCCCGTCGGCGCGGTGTCCCGGTGCTGCTCAGCGTCGGGTACGCGAGCTGTCACTGGTGCCACGTGATGGCCCACGAGTCGTTCGAGGACGCGGAGGTGGCCGCCTACCTCAACGCCCACTTCGTGCCGGTGAAGGTCGACCGCGAGGAGCGGCCCGACGTCGACGCCGTCTACATGGAGGCCGTCCAGGCCGCGACCGGCCAGGGCGGCTGGCCGATGACCGTCTTCCTCACCGCCGACGCCGAGCCCTTCTACTTCGGCACGTACTTCCCGCCGGAGTCCCGCCACGGCCTGCCCTCCTTCCAGCAGGTGCTCGAAGGCGTCGTGGCCGCCTGGACCGACCGGCGCGAGGAGGTCGCCGAGGTGGCCGGGCGCATCGTCCGGGACCTCGCCGGCCGCTCCCTGTCCCACGGCGGCGAAGGCGTACCCGGGGGTGAGGAGCTGGCCCAGGCGCTGCTGCGGCTGACCCGGGAGTACGACGAGAAGCACGGCGGGTTCGGCGGCGCCCCCAAGTTCCCGCCGTCCATGGTCATCGAGTTCCTGCTGCGCCACCACGCCCGTACGGGGGCCGAGGGCGCCCTGCAGATGGCCGCAGACACCTGCGCGGCGATGGCCCGCGGCGGGATCTACGACCAGTTGGGCGGCGGGTTCGCCCGCTACTCGGTGGACCGGGAGTGGGTCGTCCCGCACTTCGAGAAGATGCTCTACGACAACACGCTGCTGTGCCGCGTCTACGCCCATCTGTGGCGGACCACGGGCTCGGACCTGGCCCGGCGGGTGGCCCTGGAGACGGCGGACTTCATGGTGCGCGAGCTGCGGACCGCGGAGGGCGGCTTCGCCTCCGCGCTGGACGCCGACAGCGAGGACGCGGAGGGCCGGCACGTCGAGGGCGCGTACTACGTCTGGACGCCCGCGCAGCTGCGCGAGGTGCTGGGCGAGGAGGACGCCGCCTTCGCCGCCGAGCACTTCGGCGTGACCGGTGAGGGCACCTTCGAGGAGGGCTCCTCCGTCCTCAGGCTGCCGGGGTCGGGGCCGGTGGACGAGGCGAGGGTCGCCGACGTGCGGGCCCGGCTGCTGGCGGCGCGCGAGCTGCGGGTCGGGCCGGAGCGCGACGACAAGATCGTCGCCGCCTGGAACGGACTCGCCGTGGCCGCGCTCGCCGAGACCGGTGCCTACTTCGACAGGCCGGACCTGGTCGAGCGGGCCACCGAGGCCGCCGACCTGCTCGTCCGGGTCCACATGGGCGATGCGGCCCGCCTCTGCCGCACCTCGAAGGACGGCCGCGCGGGCGACAACGCCGGGGTCCTGGAGGACTACGCCGACGTCGCGGAGGGCTTCCTCGCGCTGGCCTCCGTCACGGGGGAGGGCGCCTGGCTGGAGTTCGCGGGCTTCCTGCTGGACATCGTGCTGGAACGGTTCACCGGCGAGAACGGGCAGATGTACGACACCGCCGACGACGCCGAGCAGCTGATCCGCCGCCCGCAGGACCCCACGGACAGCGCCACCCCGGCCGGCTGGACCGCCGCAGCCGGAGCACTGCTCTCGTACGCCGCGCACACCGGCTCGGAAGCGCACCGGACGGCGGCCGAGGGGGCGCTCGGGGTGGTGCGGGCGCTCGGCCCGAAGGCTCCCCGGTTCATCGGCTGGGGTCTCGCGGTCGCGGAGGCCCTGCTGGACGGCCCGCGCGAGGTCGCCGTGGCCGGACCGGTCGGCGGGGAGCTGCACCGGACCGCCCTGCTGGGACGGGCGCCCGGCGCCGTGGTCGCCGCAGGTGAGGGGCCGGACGCAGGGTCCGAGTTCCCGCTGCTGGTGGACCGGCCGGAGGTGGGCGGGGCGCCGGCCGCGTACGTCTGCCGGCACTTCGTGTGCGACGCGCCGACCACGGACGCCGGGGAGCTGGCGGAGAAGCTGGGCGGCTGAAGGGCCGGCGGAACGGACGACGGGCACGACCGGGCCCCGCACAGCTGTGCGGGGCCCGGTCGTGCTGCGCTCAGCCGCGCCCGTAGGCCACCAGCGAGATGCCGACGTAGTGCACGATGAACGCCGCGAGGGTCAGCGAGTGGAACACCTCGTGGAATCCGAACCAGCGCGGTGAGGGGTTCGGCCGCTTGATGCCGTAGATGATGCCGCCCGCGCTGTAGAGCAGGCCGCCGACGACGACCAGGACCAGCACGGCGATGCCGCCGGTGCGCATGAAGTCCGGCAGGAAGAACACCGCGGCCCAGCCCATGGCGATGTAGCACGGGGTGTAGAGCCAGCGCGGCGCGCCGACCCAGAACACCCGGAAGGCGATGCCGGCCGCCGCCGCGCCCCAGACCGCCCACAGGAGCGGGCGCCCGGTCGACTCGGGCAGCAGGAGCAGCGTCAGCGGCGTGTACGTCCCCGCGATGATCAGGAAGATGTTGGCGTGGTCGAGCCGACGCAGGATCGCTTCGCCGACCGGTCCCCAGGTCCCGCGGTGGTAGACCGCGCTCACACCGAAGAGCAGGCAGGCGCTGAGGACGTAGACGGCGCAGGCGACCCGCGCACGGGTGCTGTCCGCCTGGGCGATGAGGACGATCCCGGCGATCAGCACGGCGGGGAACATTCCGGCGTGCAGCCAGCCGCGCATCCGTGGTTTCACGGGGACGGGGTCGTCGAGCTCGACAGGTCCGGACGCGGCGGCAGAAGTCATGGGCGCCATGCTACCTACGGTTCCGTAGGTAGCCGATCCGAGTGGCGATGCTCACGTGTGCGGCCCTCTGGACATATGGGCGCGATCGTCGGATGATCAAATGAGTGCGGTCGGCACCGGATGAGCGCCAGGGGAATCGAAGGGGTCAGCATCCGGGTCGCAGCCCCCACGGGGCACCAGTAAGCAGACACCCTCGACAAGGAGCGATCGTGGCGCGCGACATCGCGGCTCCCCTCACTGTTCCCACCGACCACCAGGAGCTCGTCTCCTGGGTGGACGAGATCGCAGACCTCACCCAGCCGGACCGTGTGGTCTGGTGCGACGGCTCGGAGGCCGAGTACGAGCGCCTGTGCGAGGAGCTCGTATCCAAGGGCACCTTCACCAGGCTCGACCCGGTCAAGCGTCCGAACTCGTACTACGCCGCGTCCGACCCGAGCGATGTCGCCCGCGTCGAGGACCGCACCTTCATCTGCTCCGAGAAGGAGGAGGACGCGGGCCCGACGAACCACTGGAAGGCGCCCGCCGAGATGCGGGAGATCTTCACCGGTGCGAAGGGCGTCTTCCGCGGCTCCATGCGCGGCCGCACGATGTACGTCGTCCCGTTCTGCATGGGCCCCGTCGGATCGCCGCTCTCCGCGATCGGCGTCGAGATCACCGACTCCGCGTACGTCGCCGTCTCGATGCGCACCATGACGCGCATGGGCCGGGCGGTCCTGGACGAGCTCGGCACCGACGGGTTCTTCGTCAAGGCGGTCCACACGCTGGGCGCACCCCTCGCCGAGGGCGAGGCGGACGTCCCGTGGCCGTGCAACTCCACCAAGTACATCTCGCACTTCCCCGAGGACCGCGAGATCTGGTCCTACGGCTCCGGCTACGGCGGCAACGCCCTGCTCGGCAAGAAGTGCTACGCCCTGCGCATCGCCTCCGTCATGGCGCGCGACGAGGGCTGGCTCGCCGAGCACATGCTCATCCTCAAGCTCACGCCGCCGCGCGGTGAGTCGAAGTACGTGGCGGCGGCCTTCCCGAGCGCCTGCGGCAAGACGAACCTCGCCATGCTGGAGCCCACGATCCCCGGCTGGACCGTCGAGACCATCGGCGACGACATCGCCTGGATGCGGTTCGGCGAGGACGGCCAGCTGTACGCGATCAACCCCGAGGCCGGATTCTTCGGCGTCGCGCCCGGCACCGGCGAGCACACCAACGCCAACGCCATGAAGACCATGTGGGGCAACTCCGTCTTCACCAACGTCGCGCTCACCGACGACGGCGACGTGTGGTGGGAGGGCATGACGGAAGAGCCCCCCGCCCACCTCACGGACTGGAAGGGCAACGACTGGACCCCCGAGTCCGGTACCCCGGCGGCCCACCCGAACGCCCGCTTCACCGTCCCGGCCGGGCAGTGCCCGATCATCGCGCCGGAGTGGGAGGACCCGAAGGGCGTGCCGATCTCGGCGATCCTCTTCGGCGGCCGTCGCGCCTCCGCCGTGCCGCTGGTCACCGAGTCCTTCACCTGGCAGCACGGGGTCTTCCTCGGCGCCAACGTGGCCTCCGAGAAGACCGCCGCCGCCGAGGGCAAGGTCGGCGAGCTGCGCCGCGACCCGTTCGCCATGCTGCCGTTCTGCGGCTACAACATGGGCGACTACATGAACCACTGGGTCAAGGTCGGTGCCGACAAGGCGGACCAGTCGAAGCTCCCGAAGATCTACTACGTCAACTGGTTCCGCAAGAACGAGGCGGGCACGTTCGTCTGGCCCGGATTCGGTGAGAACAGCCGCGTCCTCAAGTGGATCGTCGAGCGCCTGGAAGGCAGGGCCGAGGGCGTCGAGACCCCCATCGGCATCCTGCCGGCCAAGGGCGCCCTGGACACCGACGGCCTGGACCTCTCCGAGTCCGACCTGGACTTCCTGCTCACGGTCGACAACGAGATCTGGCGCGAGGAGGCCGCCCTGATCCCCGAGCACCTCAACACCTTCGGCGACCACACGCCGAAGGAGCTGTGGGACGAGTACCGCGCGCTGGTGCAGCGCCTGGGCTGAACCCACTCCTGATCCCCGCGGCCGGGCTTCCCGACATCCGCCCTGACCTGTGGGGTCAGCGGCCCGCCGCGGTGGGGTCGTGCACGAACACGCCCCGGGCACCCGGAGTCCCCTCGGACTCCGGGTGCCGCTCCTTGTCCGACGGGGGTCCGCTTCGGAGCCGGCCGGGTGCGGCCGGCGGCGGTTCCCCGTCGGTGAGCTCGCGCAGCGGTTCCGGCAGGGGCCGAGGCCTCGGGGGCGGGCGCGCGCCGGAAGGCGATCGACGCTCCCGCGTCGGACGATCAGCGGCGCAGCGGCCGGACCGCTCTCGGAGCCTCCGCATTCCGGGCGCGGCCGGACGGGCGGCGGGTGACGTACCGCTCCCGTGCCAAACAGGACCTTGGCCCCGAGTGTCGTGGCACCCGGTCCGCGCGCCTTCTCGGCCCGCGGACCGGGGCCGTCAGTGGGCGCCGACCAGCGTGGTCGCGCTCTGCGGTGCGGCGAGCGCCGCGGTGTGCGCGTCCATGGCCTCGGCCGCGAGGATCGCGACGGCCGTGTCCGCGCGGGACGCGGCCACCACGAGGACCCGGCCCGCGAGGTCGTGGGCGCGGCGGTGCAGCGCGGCCACGGGTGCGTCGGTCCGTCCGGCGTGCCGGGCGGGCGGCGTGCCGCGGAGGCGGGCGACCTGTGCGGCGATGCGGTCGCCGGTGGCGCCGAGCCCCAGCTCGTCGGTGACGGCGAGGAGCGCGGAGAGGTGGCCGGCGAGCTGGATGTCCAGCTCCTCCTCACGGGTGCGGTGCGGGAAGCCGGCGTCGGCGGCCGGTGTGTGGACCGACTTGGTGCGGATCGGCTCGTACATGGATGGCCTCCTGGCGTTGCAGTGTCACCATCCTATCCTGGAATCAGTCTAAAGTTGTGAAGAGTCCGGGAGAATGGTCCGCGCGGCCGGTGTCACGGCTGGCTGTAGCCGTCCAGGAACTTCCCGATACGTGTCACGGCGTCGATCAGGTCCTTGGCCGGCGGCAGGGTGACCACCCGGAAGTGATCGGGTTCCGGCCAGTTGAAGCCCGTACCCTGCACGACCATGATCTTCTCGGCGCGCAGCAGGTCGAGCACCATCTGCCGGTCGTCCTTGATCTTGAAGACCTTGGGGTCGAGCCTCGGGAAGAGGTACAGCGCCCCCTTGGGCTTCACGCACGTCACCCCGGGGATCTGGGTCAGCAGGTCGTACGCGATGTCCCGCTGTTCCAGGATCCGCCCGCCCGGAAGCACCAGGTCGTTGATCGACTGCCGCCCGCCGAGCGCGGTGGCCACCGCGTGCTGCGCGGGCATGTTCGCGCACAGCCGCATGTTCGCCAGGATGGTCAGACCCTCGATGTACGAGGTGGCGTGCGCCTTCGGGCCGCAGACCGCCATCCAGCCGGAGCGGTAGCCCGCGATCCGGTAGTTCTTCGAGAGCCCGTTGAAGGTGAGCACCATCAGGTCGGGGGCGATCGCCGCGGTGGGCGTGTGGGTCGCGCCGTCGTAGAGGATCCGGTCGTAGATCTCGTCGGAGCAGACGACCAGGTTGTGGCGCCGGGCGATCTCCGTCAGCCCGCGCAGCATCTCGTCGTCGTAGACCGCGCCCGTCGGGTTGTTCGGGTTGATGATCACCAACGCCTTGGTGCGGTCGGTGATCTTCCGTTCGATGTCGGCGAGGTCGGGCATCCAGTCGGCCTGCTCGTCGCACCGGTAGTGCACGGCCGTACCGCCGGCCAGCGAGACCGACGCCGTCCACAGCGGGTAGTCCGGAGCGGGTACGAGCACCTCGTCGCCGTCGTCGAGCAGTGCCTGCATCGACATCTGGATCAGCTCGGAGACGCCGTTGCCCAGGTAGACGTCCTCAACGTCGAGGTCGATGCCCTTGGTCTGGTAGTGCTGCATCACCGCCCGGCGCGCGGACAGCAGGCCCTTCGCGTCGCCGTAGCCGTGCGCCCCCGAGAGGTTGCGCAAGATGTCCTCGAGGATCTCGGGCGGGCACTCGAAGCCGAAGGCGGCCGGGTTGCCCGTGTTGAGCTTGAGGATGCGATGACCTGCGGCTTCCAGCCGCATGGCCTCCTCCAGCACGGGGCCGCGGATTTCGTAACAGACGCCGGAGAGCTTGGTGGACTGGATGACCTGCATGTCTGCGAGCTTACGGCCGTGTTTCGCGCGGTGCGCCCGGTTCACGCACCGGTTGCTCCCTCCGGGGGCGCCCGGAAACCCGTCCGGTCTTCCATCGCCATGCGGCCCCGGCCGCCCACCGTGGGAACGGGCGGTCGGGGCGGCGCCGCGGCTTGGAATCCGGGCGTGACGCACGGGGGCGGGTGAGATGCGCCACGCGGCGCGGGTCCGGCGGGCCGCTCCGGCACCGGGGCCGGACCGCGGCTCACCCGGGCAGTACGGTCCCCTCCGGGAGCCGTACGCCGAAGTCCTCGGCCAGCACGCGCAGCACCTCGGCGGTGCCGCCCAGCTCCCGCTCCGTGACGGTGCCGTCGTCGGCCGTCTCCACGAGGGTGCGGCCCGACAGGGCCCGGTGCAGGCCCGGCAGGGTGCGCTGGGCGTACACGGCCTGCTGGAAGGGCGAACGGGGGTTCGTCGCGACGTGCCAGTTGATGACGTCGTAGTCCGGGGTCTCGAACGGCTCCAGCGTGAACTCGTACTGCGGCTCCCAGACGCCGCCCTTCTCCGTCTGGAGCTCCCACAGCTCCAGCGGTCCGTCGTGCGGGGCGTGCACCAGCCGGTGGTGGCGGGGGGTGTCGAGCAGCTCGGCGTCGACGACCAGCGGGATCGGTTCCAGCAGCGCGCCGCTCGCGCCGAAGCCGACGTCGGCCACGTACGCCGTGGGGTCGTCCTCCGTCTCCACCTTCAGCAGCATGTGCGTCCGTGGCCTGATGTCACCGGGCGCGGCGCCCAGCACCACCCGCGCGGTCAGCAGCGTGACCCGGAAGCCGAGCCGGGTCAGGACGGCCGCGAGGAGGGTGTTGTGCTCGTAGCAGTAGCCGCCGCGCCCGCCGCGGACGAGCTTCGCCTCCAGGTCGGGGAGTGCGAGGGAGGGGGCGCTGCCGAGGACGGGGTCCAGATTCTCGAACGGGATGCCCAGCATGTGGGCGCGGTGCACGGACCGCAGCACCTCCACGGTGGGGCGGCGCTCCCCGGACCAGCCGATGCGGGCGAAGTAGGCGTCGAGGTCGAGTGTCATGCCCCGACACTACGCAGACCGCTCAGATGTTCCTCAATTCCTGTGCGGGCCAAGGGGGTCCGGGGCAGGCTGCCCGCATGATCGGATTCGAGAAGCGGATGAAGCAGGACATGGCCGTGCTCGTGCTGCGTGACGCGCAGGGGATCACCGAACTGCTCCGCGAGGCGCTCGACGCGGCGCCGGCCGCCGAGCGCCCCGGCCTGGAACGCGCCCTCGCGCTCGTCGCCGAGGCCGGCGCGGTATCGGACGCGGAGCTGCGCGCCCGCTGGGTGCGGCAGCGGCTCGCGGCGGCCGGGCACGAGGGGCCGGTCGACTCCGTCGCCGCGATCAAGGCGCTCCGCCGGGCTGAGCCGGGCCTGTCCCTCCTCCAGGCCACGACGTACGCGCGCGAGGCCGCTGCGGCGTAGCGCGTCGCCCCCGGCGCGCCGCCGGCCCGCGCGGGCGTCCCGGGCGGGGGAGTCGTGCTCCCGGCCCGCGCGGGCACGGACCCGGTGGCGCCGGGCGGTGTGCCCGCCTCCGCCACCGCCGTGTCCCTGCCCTCCCCGGGGTGCGTCCTGGCCGAGCGGTGGGGCGTCGAGGTGGACGTAGTCGCTCCCACGTCACGGGGGTCGGCCGCCGACGGCCTCCCGCTCCTGCCGTTCGCGGGCGCGTCGAAGGCGGTGATCCGCCGGGCGGCTTGTTTTCACCCCTTGTTGCAGATCCCCTCCGTACGCCAACATGCGCATGTCAAAAACCGGAAGAACTCCGGTGACAGACGCATCTGGAGGGGACCCCCACATGAAGAAGCCTCTCGTCGGCGCCTTTCTTTCCGCCCTGCTCCTGGGCGCGGGCGTCGCACCCGCGGCCGCGGCCACGAGCCCGGACGCACCCGAAGTCCGTGCCAAGGCGGTCACCTTCGCCGGCACGGTCGCGCTCAGCAACTGTTCCGGCTCGGTCGTCCGGGCGCCCTCGTCGCTGCCAGGCGACCCTGCTCTGGTCCTGTCGAACGGCCACTGCCTGGAGACCGGCTTCCCGGCCCCGGGCCAGGTCCTGCTCAACCGGGCGTCGACCCGCAGCTTCACCCTGCTGAACGCCGCGGGCAGCGGCGTCGGCACCCTGCGGGCCAGCAAGATCGCGTACGGGACGATGACGGACACCGACGTCTCGCTGTACCAGCTCACCCGTACCTACGCCCAGATCGAGAGCTCGTACGGCATCAAGGCCCTGGAGCTCGACTCCGCGCGCCCGGTGCAGGGCACCGCCGTCACGGTCGCGTCCGGCTACTGGAAGCGCACGTACAGCTGCGCGGTCGACGGATTCGCCTACCGCCTCAAGGAGGGCGCCTGGACCTGGAAGGACTCGGTCCGCTACACCTCCGCCTGCCAGACCATCGGCGGCACGTCCGGGTCCCCGGTGATCAACGACGCGACGGGCAAGGTCGTCGCCGTCAACAACACCGGGAACGAGGACGGGCAGCGGTGCACGGACAACAACCCGTGCGAGGTGGACCAGAACGGCACCGTGACGGTCCGCAAGGGCATCAACTACGCCCAGCAGACCTACGGCATCGTGCCGTGCATCGGCACCGGCAACCAGATCGACCTGAACCGGACGGGCTGCGCGCTGCCCAGGCCGTAGCGCGTGGGCGGGGCGCCGGGCCCGCACCCGGTGCCCCGCCGGCGGTGGCGGAGGCCGGTCAGGCCGGTGCGCGCCGCCCCGTGCCCCGTACCGCCCGGCCCGCCAGGTGCGTCGTCCGCCTGCCGTCCTCGATGACGAACCGGCCGTCGATCAGGACGTGCGGGATGCCCACCGGCAGGGTGCGCGGCTCGTCGAACGTCGAGCCGGCCGCCACCGTGGCCGGGTCGAAGAGGACCAGGTCCGCGCGGTAGCCCTCGTGGACCCGGCCCCGGTCCGGCAGCCGCAGACGGGCCGCCGGGCGTGAGGTGAGGTGGGCGACGCACTCCTCGAGGCTGAGGATGCCCAGCTCCCGTACGTACCGGCCGAGGTACTGCGGGAACGTGCCGTAGGCGCGCGGGTGCGGCTTCTCGCCCTGGAGGATGCCGTCGCTGCCGCCGGTGTGCACCCGGTGGCGCATGATCTGCCGGACGTTCTCCTCGTGGCCGACGTGCTGGAGGATCGTCGTGCCGAGCCGGTCCTCCACGAGCAGCCGGCGGGCGGTCACCCAGGGGGCCTCGCCGCGCAGTCGGGCCGACTCGGCCACCGTACGGCCGACGTGGCCGGCCAGGCCCGGTGCGCCGACCCCCGAGATCTCGATCGTGTCCCACTCGATCGGGACGCCGTGGCAGCCGTCCGAGCCGACGACCTCCAGGTGGTGGCGGATCCGTTCCGCCGTGGCGTCGTCCGCGAGCCGGGTCAGGACCGATTCCGGGCCGCCCTCGCCCGCCCAGCTCGGCAGCATCGCGACGAGGGTCGTGCAGCCAGGGGTGTACGGGTAGGTGTCGAGGGAGATGTCCGCGCCCGAGGCGAGTGCGTCGTCCAGCAGGGCGAGGAGGTCGGGGGCCCTGCCCTTGTTCACGCCGAAGTTCATCGTGGCGTGGGCGAGATGGAGGGCGCAGCCCGCGTTCCGGGTGAGCTGCACCATCTCCTCGTAGGCGGCGAGTGCCCCCGCGCCGTACGAGCGGTGGTGCGGGCAGTAGTAGCCGCCGTGTCCGGCCACCACCCGGCACAGCTCGGTGAGTTCGGCGTCGTTCGCGTACATCCCGGGGGTGTAGGTGAGGCCGGAGGACATGCCGACGGCGCCCTCGGCCATGCCCTGGTCGACGAGCTCCTTCATCCGGGTCAGCTCGGCGGCGGTGGCGGGCCGGTCGTCCCAGCCGACCGCGAGCATCCGGACGGTGCCCTGCGGGATGAGGTAGGCGGCGTTGACGGCGATGCCCCGGCCGTCGAAGTTGCGGTCGAGACGGTCCAGGTACTCGCCGACGGTGCGCCAGTCGAAGTCGATGTCCGACCCGTCGCCGTTCCAGCCGGAGATGGAGCGGCGGACCTCGGCGAGGGTGCGGTCGTCGGCGGGGGCGTAGGACAGGCCGTCCTGGCCGAGGACCTCCAGGGTGATGCCCTGGGCGGCCTTCGCACTGTGGTCGGGGTCGCGCAGCAGGGCCAGATCGCTGTGGGCGTGCATGTCGACGAAACCGGGGGAGAGGGCCAGGCCGTCGGCGTCCACGGTGCGGGCGCCGGTCGGGCGCGGGCCGTCGCCCTCCCTGCGGATCTCGGCGACGCGGCCGTCCGTGATGCCCACGTCGGCGCGGTAGGAGGGGGCGCCGGTGCCGTCGACGACTCGCGCGTCGCGTATGACCAGGTCCATGGCGTGCTGCCTTTCAGCGGTTGCTATGGCTCCGCGCCGCCCGGAGCCCCGGGCGGCCGGGGGGACGGGGGCGCGGCGGCCCCCGCGGGGATCAGAAGAAGGTGCGGATGTAGTCGGTGACCGTGCCGTCCGCCTCGGTCAGCGGGATCAGCTGCCACTTGTCGAAGGACGTGCAGGGGTGCGACAGGCCCATGCCGATCCAGTCGCCCACCTCCAGCCCGGTGTCCGGTTCCGTGCGGACCCAGCCGTGCTGGTCGGAGAGACCGGTCACGGTGATCCCGGTGGCGGGCCGCACGGAGCCGTCGCGCGCCGAGCGGACGACCTGCGCCTGCGGGAGGTCCAGGTCGTACGCCGCGTCCCGCTTGCCCGCGTTGACGAAGGCCTGCTCGGGGGAGGGCCGCGAGACGACCTGGGCCCAGAGCCGGAAGGCGGGCTGCAGGGCGCCCTCCTCGGGGATCCGGTTGAAGGGGGTGAGGTGGCGGTAGTGGCCGTCGTCGTGGCTGACGTACGCGCCCGAGCGCAGCAGCCTGCAGACCGGGCGGCTCAGTTCCGGGATCTCCGCGAAGACGTCGGCCACCGCGTCGAACCACGCGCTGCCGCCCGCACTGACCAGGATCTCCTCGGCCGCCGGCAGCCCGTCGAAGCGGCCGGCCGCGTCGAAGTCCGCCGCCAGGCCGACGAGCCGGCGCAGCCACGCCCGTACCCGCTCGGGGGAGGCGTCCGGCACCTCGCCCTCGTATCCGGCGACACCCACCAGACGCAGTGTGGACACGGAGGCGACGGCGTCGGCGACCGCCGCGCAGTCGGCCTCCGTGCGGGCACCGGTGCGCGCGCCCTCTCCCGCGCCCAGCTCCACCACGACGTCGACGGGGCGTGAGGCGCCGGCGGCGCGCAGTGCCTCGTCCATCAGCTCGACTCCGCGCACGGAGTCGGCGTAGCAGACGAACGTGAAGTCCGGGTCGGCGTCCAGCTCACCGGCCAGCCGGCGCAGCGCGACCGCGTCGACGAGTTCGTTCGCCAGGAAGATCCGCCGGATGCCGTACGCCCGGTAGACCCGCACCTGGTGGGGGACGGCGGCGGTGATGCCCCAGGCGCCGTGCTCCAGCTGGCGGGCGAAGAGCTGCGGCGACATCGACGTCTTGCCGTGCGGGGCGAAGGCGAGGCCGTGCCGTTCCGCGTAGGTCTCCAGGAGCGCGAGGTTGGCCTCGACCGACTCGGCGGACAGGGCGAGCACCGGGGTGGTGAACCCGCCGGTGAAGAGGTTGCGGCGCTGGGCCGCCAGGGCGCCGACCGTCAGGCCGTCCGCATCGGGCGGCAGGGCCTTGAAGCGGTGGTCGACCCGCTCGTCGGCGAGTGCCCGTACGGCCTGCCCGGCGTACGGGCCCGCGGACGCGCCGGCGGACTGCTCGGCGGATTGGTCGGCGGCCAAGGGAGCCTCCTCGGGAAGAGTCGTTGCATCATGTGCAACAGTCATTGCGCATATCGCTTGACGCTGTCTAACATCCGAGCCGACGCCGGGTCAATGGTGAGCACCGGCGCCGACGCCCGACCACGAGGAGCCCAGAGTGCCCGGACCCGCAGCCAGGACAGCCACCGCGGACGTCGTCTGCCTCGGCGAGTCCATGGTGACGTTCCTGCCCTCGCAGCCCGGCCGCCTCGCCGACGTGCCCACCTTCGGCCGCGGAATCGGCGGTGCCGAATCCAACGTCGCCTGCGCCCTCGCCGCCGCCGGCCACCCGGCGAAATGGGTCAGCCGGGTCGGCGCCGACGGCTTCGGCGACCACCTCGTCGACGCCGTCGGCCGCTACGGGGTCGACACCTCCGCCGTGCGCCGCGACCCGGACCGCCCCACCGGGATCTACTTCCGCACGGCGACGGACCGGGCCACCGACACCCACGAGGTGGCGTACTACCGGGCGGGATCGGCCGCCTCCGCGATGTCCCCGCACAACGTCCCCCACGAGGACCTCCTCGCGTGCCGCATCCTGCACCTGTCCGGCATCACGGCCGCACTCTCCGGCGACTGCCGGGCCCTGCTCCACGACCTGACCGCCCCCCGGGACGGCCGCCCGCTGCTCTCCTTCGACGTCAACCACCGCCCCGGCCTCTGGCGCGACGGCGCCGCGGGTGACGTCCTGCTCGGCCTCGCCCGCCGCTGCGACCTCGTCTTCGTCGGCGAGGACGAGGCGGAGGAGGCCTGGGGCGTCCGCGGGACCACCGCGATCCGTGCGGCGCTGCCGGAACCGGCGGTGCTGGTCGTCAAGCGCGGCAGCGAGGGCGCCACCGTGTTCTCGCGGGACCCCACCGCGCCCGGAGCGCCCGCAGCCGACACCGTCACCGACGTCCCCGCCCTGCGCGTCGACGTCGTCGCGCCCGTCGGCGCCGGGGACGCCTTCGCCGCCGGATTCCTCTCCGCGACGCTCCGCGGCCTCCCCGTACGGGACCGGGCCCGGCACGGCCACCTGATGGCCGCCGCCGTCCTCACCGTCCCCGGCGACCTCACCGACCCCCCGGCCCGCGCACACGCCGACCGTCTCGCAGCCTTGGACGACGCAGCCTGGGGCACACTTCGTCTCGGCCCCGGCTGGACAGCAGCCGAAGGGGCGAACGAGGAGGTACGAGTCACATGAGCCAGACCGTCGACCGCGCGCTCAGCATCCTGCCGCTGCTCGCCCAGGGCCCCGCCGACCTCGGCCAGGTCGCCGAACGGCTCGGCGTCCACAAGTCCACGGCCCTGCGCCTGCTCCGCACGCTCCACGAGCACGGACTCGTCTACCGCCAGCAGGACCAGCGCTACCGCCTCGGCGCCCGGCTCTTCGCGCTCGCGCAGGAAGCCGTCGAGAACCTCGACGTGCGCGAGATCGCCCACTCCCACCTCATCGAGCTGAACGAACAGTGCGGGCACACCGTCCACCTCGCGGTGTACGAGGAGAACGAGGTCCTCTACATCGACAAGGTCGAGAGCCGCTACCCGGTGCGGATGTACTCGCGGATCGGCAAACCCGTCGCGATCACCGTCGCCGCGGTCGCCAAACTGCTCCTCGCCGACCTGACCGAGCCGGAACGGCGCGTGATCGCCGAACGGCTCGACTACCCCATGTACACGTCCCGTTCGACCCCGAACGCCGGCGCCTTCCTCAGGGAACTCGCCGTCGTCCGCGAACAGGGCTGGGCCACCGACCTCGGCGGCCACGAGGAGTCCATCAACTGCGTCGGCGCCCCCATCCGGGGCGCGGACGGCAGGGTCGTCGCCGCCATGTCGGTGTCCGCACCGAACGTCGTCGTCACGGCCGAGGAACTCCTCACCCTGCTCCCCCTGGTGCGCCGCACCGCCGACGCCATCAGCCGGGAGTACTCCGGCACCACCCCCGTCAAGAAAGCCTGAACCGTCATGACCGAGAAGACCGCCCTCACCCCCGGCACCCACACCACCCCGCCCGCCAAGTTCTCCCACGGCGTGAAGAAGGGGAACATCCTCCAGGTCGCCGGGCAGGTCGGCTTCCTGCCCGCCGTCGAGGGCCAGGCACCCACCCCGGCCGGTCCCACGCTGCGCGAGCAGACCCTGCAGACCTTCGCCAACGTCAAGGCGATCCTGGAGGAGGGCGGCGCGAGCTGGGACGACGTCATGATGATGCGCGTCTACCTCACCGACGTCGACCACTTCGCCGAGATGAACGCGATCTACAACGCGTACTTCGAGGAGCAGGGGCTCAAGGCGCCCGCCTCCGCCCGCACGACGGTCTACGTCGGCCTCCCCGCCGGACTGCTCATCGAGATCGACGCCCTCGCGGTCCTGGGCTGACCCCCTGACCCGCTCCCCCACCCACCGCCCCACCCCGCATCACGGCACGGCACCCCGTCCCCCTCGCACGGGGGCGCCGTGCCGCGCTCCCCCCTGCCCAGAAGGACCCTGTCACCCCCCGGAGTTGACCGAACATGCTGCTTGCCGCTCCACCGGCGCCGGCCGAGGCACCCCCGCACACCGGCGGCCTGCTCCTGCTGATCGACGGCACCGCCGGTCTGCTGACCGTCGCCGTCCTCGGCATCGCGCTGCTCCTCTTCCTGATCATCAAGGTGAGGCTCCAGCCGTTCGTCGCGCTGCTCGCCGTCTCCATAGCCGTCGGCCTCGGTGCCGGTCTCTCCGTCACCGAACTCTTCGGCACGGTCCAGAAGTCCGCCGCGGTGTCCGTCATCGAATCCGGCATGGGCGGCATCCTCGGCCATGTCGCGATCATCATCGGGCTCGGCACCATGCTCGGCGCCATCCTGGAGGTGTCCGGCGGCGCCGAGGTGCTGAGCACCCGCCTCCTGAACCTCTTCGGCGAGAAGCGCGCCCCCCTCGCCATGGGTCTCACCGGCCTGATCTTCGGCATCCCGGTCTTCTTCGACGTCGGCATCTTCGTCCTCGCGCCGATCGTCTACGCCGCCGCGAAGCGCTCCGGAAAATCGATCCTGCTGTATGCGATGCCGCTGCTGGCCGGCCTCTCCATGACCCACGCCTTCCTGCCTCCGCACCCCGGACCGGTCGCCGCGGCGGGCCTCTTCAACGTCTCCCTCGGCTGGGTCATCCTGATGGGCGCCGTCGTCGGCATCCCCTCCGTGCTCGCCGCCTGGGCCTACGCCGCCTGGATCGGCAAGCGCCTCTTCGTCGACGTCCCCCAGGACATGGTCGAGGCCGCCGCCGAGGCCAAGGCCGCCGTCGCCGCCGAGCAGCGCGCCTCCGGGGTCACCCCGCGCGAGAAGCCCGTCGCGCTCGGCACCGTACTCGCGATCATCGGCACCCCGCTGGCGCTGATCCTCGCCGCGACGTTCTCCTCCATCGCGCTGGACCCCTCCACGCCGCGTTCCGTCATCGAGTTCTTCGGCAACCCCTTCGTCGCCCTGACCATCGCCCTGCTCCTGGCGTACTACCTGCTGGGCATCCGGCGCGGCTGGTCCCGCAAGTCGCTGGAATCGGTCTCCACGTCCTCGCTCAAGCCCGTCGGCAACATCCTGCTCGTCGTGGGCGCGGGCGGGATCTTCGGAGCCGTCCTCAAGGGCAGCGGCATCGCGGACGCGCTCGCCGACACGTTCAACGACGTCGGCCTGCCCGTCATCCTGCTCGCCTGGCTGATCTCCGTGGTGCTGCGCGTCGCGCAGGGCTCGGCGACGGTCGCGATCGTCACCACCGCCGGCATCGTCGTCCCGCTCGTCGAGGGCCAGGACATGTCCCAGGCCCACCTCGCGCTGATCATCATGGCGATCTCGGCGGGGTCCATCTTCGCCTCGCACGTCAACGACGGCGGCTTCTGGATGGTCTCGAAGTACTTCGGCATCTCGGAGCGCGACACCCTGAAGTCCTGGACGGTCCTCGAAACCGTCCTCTCGGTGGCCGGTTTCGTGGTCGCCGCGGCTCTCAGCCTGGTGATCTGACCCCGCCCGGCCGCACCGGAATCCGGTGCGGCCGGGCAGCCGGGTGTGCGCGCCCCCTTGTCCGACGGCCCACTTTGCGCTTCGTTGATCGGCATGGTCGAGACGAGCGGAACCACAGAGTCAGGACCCGGGGCAGGACGGACCGGGACCGGGACCGGGGAGCCAGGATCCGGTCCCCGCAAGTCCAGTTGGAAGTACATCGGCCCCGGCATCGTCGTCGCCGCGACCGGCGTGGGCGCCGGGGACCTGGTCGCGACACTCATCGCGGGAAGCAAGTTCGGTTACACCCTCATGTGGGCGGCCGTGATCGGCTGCCTCGTCAAGATCTCCCTCGCCGAGGCGGTCGGCCGCTGGCACCTCGCCACCGGCCGCACCCTCTTCGACGGCTGGCGCAGCATCGGCGGGTGGACCACGGGCTACTTCGCGGTCTACGTCGTCGTCTGGGGCTTCGTGTACGGCGCGACGGCCATGTCCTCCAGCGCCCTGCCCATCGTGGCGCTCTTCCCCGACGGGCCGGGGCTGAAGACCTGGGCGATCATCACCGGGCTCGTCGGCCTGGTCTTCGTCTGGTTCAACCAGTACGCCGTCTTCGAGAAGGTCATGACGGTCCTGATCGGCGTCATGTTCGTCGTGGTGGTCTATGTCGCGATCCGGGTCGTGCCGGACGCCGGCGCCTCCTTCGCGGGGCTGCTCCCGGTGCTCCCGGACGGTTCGCTGATCTACACGCTCGGGCTGATCGGCGGGGTCGGCGGCACCATCACCATGGCGGCGTACGGGTACTGGGTGAACGCCAAGGGATGGTCCGACACCTCCTGGATGAAGGTGATGCGCCTCGACAACCGGGCCGCCTACATCACCACCGGAATCTTCGTCGTCGCCATGCTGATCGTCGGGGCCGAGCTGCTGCACTCCTCGCAGATCGCCCTGACGAAGGGCGACCGGGGGCTGATCGACCTCGGCCAGGTCCTGGAGGACCGCTTCGGGGCGGGTACCGCGAAGCTGTTCCTGGTCGGCTTCTTCGCGACCTCGTTCTCGTCGCTCATCGGTGTCTGGCACGGCGTGAGCCTGATGTTCGCCGACTTCGTCGAGCGGATCCGGGCGGCCCGCGGTGACGCGAACGCGGGGAAGGCGGGCAGCGAGACCATCGGCCGGCAGGAGCGGTCCACGGCCTTCCGCGCCTATCTGCTCTGGCTGACCTTCCCGCCGATGAGCCTGCTCTGGCTGGACGAGCCGTTCGGCCTGGTCATCGGATACGGGGTGCTCGGCGCCTTCTTCATGCCGTTCCTGGCCCTGACCCTGCTCTGGCTGCTGAACTCCGAGCGCACGCCCAGGGAATGGCGCAACGGCTGGCTGAGCAACGGGATGCTCGCCTCCGCCGGGCTGCTGTTCGTCGTGCTGTGCGTCCAGCAGGTGCGCGAACTGCCCTGGTGAACCACCACCGGGCACGTCCCCGTACGTGTGACGCGGGCGCACCGGGAACCGCCGCAGCGCCGCCGGGGGAGCGGCGGCGCTGCGGCGGTTCCCGGGGCCGGGTCTACGGAAGCCCGTGGACGTGCGGGCCCACCGCGTTCGACCAGGCGTTGCCCGCCGTGGCGTCCCAGTTCGTCGACCAGGTCATCGCACCGCGCAGGTCCGGGTACGTCCTGGACGGCTTGAACGAGCCGCAGGAGGTGCCCTTCGTCAGGCAGTCCAGGGCCGCGTTCACGACGGACGGGGCGACGTAGCCGCTGCCCGCGCCGCGGGTGGAGGCGGGGACGCCGAGCCCGACCTGGGACGGGGCGAGGCCCCCTTCCAGCTGGATGCAGGCGAGCGCGGTCAGGAAGTCCACCGAGCCCTGCGAGTAGACCTTGCCGTCGCAGCCGAGCATCGAGCCGCTGTTGTAGTACTGCATGTTGACGACGGTCAGGATGTCCTTGATGTTGAGCGCCGTCCTGAAGTACTCGCCCGACGTCGACTGCATGTCGATGGTCTGCGGCGCCATCGTGATGACGAGGCCGGAGCCCGCCTTCGACGACAGGGAGCGCAGCGCCTTCGTCATGTAGGTGGAGTTGAGGCCGTTCTCGAGGTCGATGTCCACCCCGTTGAAGCCGTACTCCTGGATGAGGGCGTACACCGAGTCGGCGAACGCGGTCGCGGACGCGTCGCTGTTCACCGCGACGGACCCCTTCTCACCGCCGACGGAGATGATCACGTTCTTGCCCGCGGCCTGCTTGGCCTTGATGTCGGCCTTGAACTGGGCGACGGTGTAGCCGTTCAGGCCGGCCGAGTCCAGGTTGAAGGTGACGGCGCCGGGCGTCGCCGTGGCGTCCGCGAAGGAGACGGCGATGATGTCGTAGTTCGCGGGTACGTCGCTGAGCTTCTGGACGGCCGCGCCGTTGTTGAAGTTCTGCCAGTAGCCGGTCACCGCGTGCTTGGGCACGGACGTCACGGGGCCCGTGTCGCCGGCCTTGGCCGTACGGCCGCCGACCACGGCGGACCTGACCGACTCACCGGCCGCGTTGGTGGCGCTCACCGAGAACTGGTACGCCGTGTCGGCTGCCAGCCCGGTCACCGTGGCCGAGGTGCCGGTGGAGGTGGTCGCCTTCGTGCCGCCCCGGTAGACGGTGTAGCCGGTGGCCCCGGAGACGGCGTTCCAGGACAGGGCGACCGACGAGGACGTGGTGGCGCCGACGGCCAGACCGGCGGGGGTGGCGGGGATCACCGGTCCGGGGTCCGTGCCGCCACCGCCGTCGGGGCCGGTCACCTGGACGTCGTCCGCGAAGTAGGCGGCCTGGCCGTACCAGCCGTGGGTGTAGACGGTCACGGAGGTGGTGGACGGGCCCGTGGTGAAGCTGGTCCTCAGCTGCGTCCAGCTTCCTGAGGCGGGCGTCCAGGTGGACACGTCCGTCGTGCCGGTGCCGCTCGCACCGAGGTAGGCGTAGCCGCCCTGCACCCAGGAGCTGAGCGTGTAGGTGGAGCCGGGCTTCACGGCCACGGTCTGGGTGCACTTGGCGTTGTCCTGGCCGGCCGGGGTGGCCCTGAGCGCGGAGGCGCCGCCGTGCACGGGGGAGGAGACGGTGGCGCCGCTGCCGCCGGAACAGGTCCAGTTGGCGAGGCCGGACTCGAATCCGGCGTTCTTGGCGACGTTGACATCGGCCGCCGACGCGTTGCCGGCGAGCCCGGTGAGGGTCAGGGCCCCGGCGGCGAGCACGGCGACGGCTCCGCCGAGGAGGTGGGGGGAACGGCGTCGTCTGGATCTGGCTGCGGAGCGTGCCACTTGCTGCCTCCGGTGGGGGAGTTGGGGGTGCTGGCGGGACGGTGGCCACCGTTGGCCGATAAACTGGTCCAGACCAATCAAGTTGTCAAGACCTCTGGCGGAGTGGATGCGTGGGGATGCGTCGAACACGGGGCCGATCCGTCACGGAGTCGCGGTACCGCGTGTTCGGGACGCACTCGCACGGGTGAGCCGGCCGGGACGGCCCGAGGCGTGACGGAGTGCATTTCCGCATAGGGCGCGAAAGCCGGCGGGAACACGTCCTGACGTGCACGGATGAATTCCCGGTGACCCGAAACCCGAGGGGTGCGGTAACCCTCCGAAGTGGTACAGGAGTTGACCGGACTTGTTTTCGTCCCCTGTCGTGCAGGGGATGATACGAACGTGTGTGTCGACTGTTGTTGTACTGCGTCCCGCTATCTGTTCTCTGCCTGGTAGGACGTGGCTAAAGTGCTGGGGAAGAAGCACGGAGCAGGAGCGATTGCGGCCGGAGTCACGACGACGACGGCCGGAGCCGAACGGGGAAGAGCGTGCCGACCGCAATAGCAGTGACCAGCGCTGATCTGGTGCTACCGCCGACCGATCAGCAGACACCGACCGCGGTGTTGCTGCAGGCTCCCGAAGCCCAGACCCTCGAGCTCGCGATCGGCGACATGCATCTGCTCCTCGAGCAGCACGGCTATGTGATCGCGGTCTACCCGACGGGGATCAGCCCCGCCCACGAGCGCCGCCTGCACGCCATCCGCTCGGTACTGGAGAGCGACCGCATCGCCCTGCTCAAGGTGGACCTGCCGCCGCTGGGTGTGGCCGTACTGGTGCGGCAGTTGCGCCAGCTGTCCATCTGCGACTTCAGCCCCGGAGTGGTGGCGTCGGCCGCCCGGCTGCTCGCCCACTACATCCACGCGGGCGCCCTGCTGAACTCGGTGACCGGACTCGACCGGGTGCCCGTCAGCCTCAGGACGCACGCCAGGTCCTGGGTGCCGGGCTCCCAGTTCGCCGTACTCGCCGGACCCCACCCGCGGCTCGTGAAGATCGGCCCCGACACCGAACCCCCGCCGGGCCCGGAGTTCGGCACCCACCTGCTCATCGCGAAGGGCCGGCTGACGTCCGACTGGGTGCAGCAGACCCTGGCCCCCGCCTGGAACGTCCAGGCCATCCAGGAGTGCCCCCTGCCGTCCGGCTCCCCGCGCTGGTGGGGCACCGGGAAGATGGTGGAGTTCGCCTCCTACCTCCCGGCCATCTCGGTCATCTACCAACTCGTCTCCTCCGTCCGCCGGGAGAACTGCCACTGGTGCGGAATGGAGCTCATCGGAGACCGCTGCGGCTTCTGCTCGTCACCGCTCAGCCCGTCCGAGAACCGAACGCACGCCCAAGGTGTCCTGACCCACGGAACGCCGGCACCACCGGGCACCCAGTGACCGCACCCCCGCACAGCCACCGCGCCCCTCCCTCCGTCCGCTGCCCCACGCATCCGAATCGAACGAGGTTGTCCGGCCCATGAACTCCCGCCAGCGCCGCGGCGTGATACTCCTGCTCCTGTCGGTCCTGTGCGCCTTCGGCGCCTTCGCCGGTGTGCTCTCGGTGATCAGTGACGTCAACTCGAAGGTCGGCCCGGAGATCACGGCCTATCAGGTCAAGTCCGACGTTGCGCCCTACACCCCGCTCAGCAGCCGGCAGTTCGAAAAGATCAAGATGCCCGAGCGCTGGCTCTCGGAGAACGCCGTGACCGACGTCTCCGAGGTCGACGGCAAGATCGCCGTCACGGAACTGCGCAAGGGGTCGCTGCTCCAGTCCGACATGATCGAGAAGCGCCCCGCGCTGCGCCCCGGGGAACAGGAGATCGCCATCATGATCGACGCGGCGACGGGTGTCGCGGGCAAGATCACCCCCGGTGCGACGGTCAACATCTACGCCACCTTCGCCGGTGAGAACGACGGGGAGCCGGCCCAGTCCAAGGTCATCGTCTCCAACGCCAGGGTGCTGGACGTGGGGAAGCTGACGGCACTGGACCCGGGCAACGACAACAAGGCCGACCGGGCCACCGAGGCGGTGCCGATCACCTTCGCGCTGAACACGCTCGACACCCAGCGGATCGCCTACGCCGAGTCGTTCGCCCAGCACGTACGCCTCGCGCTCCTCGCCTCGGGCAGCGACGGCACGATCCGTCCGGGCGACCGGACCTACACGCTCGACAAGGACAAGTGAGGATGGGATGACCACCAGGATCCTCCCGGCCGTGGGTGACGCAGACGCGGCCAGGTCCGTCACCACCCTGCTCAGCCAGCTCCCCGACGCGGAGCCGGCGGCTCCGGTCGGTGACTCGACCCAGCTCATCGACATGCTCGCCCGCCTCGCGGGCGAGTCGCTCGACGAACTGCCCGAGGTCGTACTGGTCCACGAGCGGATCGGCCCGGTGCCGGCCCTGGAGCTGATCCGGGAGGTCTCCCTGCGCTTCCCCGCCATCGGGGTCGTACTGATCACGGTGGACGCGAGCCCGGGCCTGTTCTCCGCCGCCATGGACTCCGGCGCACGAGGGCTCGCCACCCTCCCGCTGAGCTACGAGGAACTGGCCAACCGGGTCCAGGCGGCGGCCCAGTGGTCCGTCGGCGTGCGCCGCCACCTCGGGTCGGGCGGCGACGTCTTCACCGGCCCCGGCGGCACCGTCGTCACCGTCACCGGGGCGAAGGGCGGGGTGGGCACGACCGTCGCGGCCGTCCAGCTCGCCCTGGCCGCCCAGGCGTCCGGCCACAACGTGGCACTGGTCGACCTCGACCTGCAGAACGGGGACATCGCCTCCTACCTCGACGTCCAGTTCCGCCGCTCCATCGTCGACCTCGCCGCGATCACCGACATCTCCCCCCGCGTCCTGTCCGACGCCGTCTACTCGCACTCCACCGGGATGTCCCTGCTGCTGGCACCCGGCGAGGGCGAGCGTGGCGAGGAGGTCAGCGACCGCTCGGCCCGCCAGATCGTCAGCGCACTGCGCTCACGGTACGAGGTCGTGGTGATCGACTGCGGCAGCCAGATGCAGGGCGCCAACGCGGCGGCCGTCGAGATGGCCGACATCGCGCTGCTGGTGACGACCCCGGACGTGGTCGCGGTGCGCGGGGCCAAACGCATCGTACGGATGTGGGACCGCCTCCAGATCCGCAAGGCGGAGGAGACGGTCACGCTCGTCAACCGCTTCAACCGCAACACCGAGATCCAGCCGCCGCTGATCCAGAAGATCACCGGTACGCGCATGGCGGGCACGGCCGTTCCCGCCGCCTTCAAGGAGCTGCAGGGAGCCGTCGACTCGGGACGGATGCACGAACTCGACGCGAAGAGCACCGTCAAGCAGGCGCTGTGGGCCCTGGCCGGCGAGCTGGGCCTGGTGAAGGCCGCGGCGGGCGCCGAAGGCGGTGGCACGTTCCGAAACGACCGGGGCTCGATCGGGCGCGCGCGCCGACGGCGCGACGGCGACGCCCGGGGCCGCGGGACGACCGAGGGGGCACGCTGACCGATGGCAGTCACCGATACGAGCAGCCCGGAGATACGGGCGGGGCGGGAGCACGTCCGCCCGACGGACCGGGGCCCCTCCGACCGGCTCAGCCCGTCGGAGGGGCACCGACAGCCTGACGGCGGCCACCTGTCGGAGGGGACTCGGCACCCCGACGACTCCCGGCCGGCGGACCAGGTCCGACGACCGGCCCGACGACCCGAAGGGCTCCGCCCGTCGCAGCGCGGCCGGCAGCCCGACCGCTCCCGGCCGTCGGAGCGGAGCCCGCTCTCCGTCCGCCTCCGGCCCGGGCCCTCCCGACGGGACCGCGGCCAGACCGCGATCGAGTTCGTGGGCGTCACCCCGTTCATCATCCTGCTGCTGGTCGCGCTCTGGCAGTGCGCGCTCATCGGCTACACCTTCAGCCTCGCGGGCAACGCCGCCGACGTGGGCGCCCGGGCCGGTACGGGAGCGGAGTGGGGCCGGAGCGAGGCATGCGCGCAGGCCGCCACGGAGGACCTGCCGGGCGCCTGGTCCTCCGCGGCGGACGTGAGCTGCTCGACGGAGCCCGGCCTCTACCGGGCCGAGGTACGCCTCAAGGTCCCCGTCCTCGTGCCGGGCGTCCTGGACTTCCCCATGACGGTCACCGGCGACGCCGCCGCCGTGAAGGAGGGCTGAGACATGACGGGCACACGCACCTCACGCCGTGACCGCGGCCAGGTCGCCATCGAGTACCTGGGCTTCATCCCGCTCCTGCTCATCGTCGGCCTCTGCGCCATCCAGCTGGGCGTGGCGGCCTACGCGGCCAACCAGGCCGGAACCGCCGCCCGCGCGGCAGCTCGTACGGCCAGTCACGACCGGCCCGAGACGGACCCGGCGGCGGCGGGACGCGGGGCCATCAGCGACTGGCTCGCCGACGAGTCCACGTTCACCCCGAGCTGGGGCGGCGACCAGGTCACGTACACGGCCAGGGTCAAGGTCCCGTCCGTCATCCCGGGGATGGAGAACGCCTTCGGCTGGGCCGAGCGCAGTTCCACGATGCCCCGGGACTGACCGGGGTGTGAGTACGGGCTTGCCCCGGGGGGCCGACCGGGGCAAGGGCCCGCCCCGCGGACCGGGGCGGGCAGGCACAGGGCACGGCACCACCGGCACGTCTGACCGAGGAGTCTGGGACATGAGCCTGCGGGCACGCATCACCGCCCCCGAGGAGCACGCCGGGGGGCGGGAGGACGGCCACATGGTCGCCACCTACCGGGCCAAACTGCTCGAGGAGATCGACCTCGCGGAGATGTCCTCGCTGGCCGCCGCCGACCGGCGAGCGCGGCTGGAACGCGTGCTCGGCCACATCATCAGCCGCGAGGGGCCGGTCCTCTCGACCGTCGAACGCTCCCAGCTGATCCGCCGCGTCGTCGACGAGGCCCTCGGCCTCGGCATCCTGGAACCCCTGCTCGAAGACGCCTCCATCACCGAGATCATGGTGAACGGGCCGGACCAGATCTTCGTCGAGCGCAGTGGCAGGGTCGAGCAGCTCCCGATGCGCTTCGGCTCGCACGAACAGCTCATGCAGACCATCGAGCGCATCGTCTCGACGGTGAACCGGCGGGTGGACGAGGCCAATCCCATGGTCGACGCCCGCCTGCCCAGCGGCGAACGCGTCAACGTGATCATCCCCCCGCTGTCGCTGACCGGGGCCACGCTCACCATCCGGCGCTTCCCCCGGTCCTTCACCCTCCAGGAGATGATCGGCTTCGGCTCGCTGGACGAGCAGATGCTGGTCCTGCTCTCCGGCCTGGTCCAGGCGAAACTCAACGTGATCGTCTCCGGAGCCACCGGCACCGGGAAGACGACCCTGCTCAACGCGCTCTCGGGACTGATCCCGGACCACGAACGCATCGTGACCATCGAGGACTCCGCCGAGCTCCAGCTCCAGCAGAACCACGTGATCAGGCTGGAGTCCCGGCCGGCGAACGTCGAGGGCAAGGGCCAGATCACCATCCGTGACCTCGTCCGCAACTCCCTGCGCATGCGCCCCGACCGGATCGTCGTCGGAGAGGTCCGGGGCGGCGAGTCGCTCGACATGCTCCAGGCGATGT
Source organism: Streptomyces clavifer (assembly GCA_014651175.1). Lineage (GTDB taxonomy): Bacteria > Actinomycetota > Actinomycetes > Streptomycetales > Streptomycetaceae > Streptomyces > Streptomyces clavifer. Next base: position 337,254 of record BMWJ01000001.1, read on the forward strand.
CGACCGGTCACGACGGCTCACTGGCCACCGTGCACGCGAACAGCGCCGAGGACGCGCTGATGCGTCTGCAGACCCTGGCCTCGATGTCCGAGATCAAGATCCCGTTCGAGGCGCTGCACGACCAGATCAACAGCGCCGTCGACGTCATCGTCCAGCTCACCCGGTTCGCCGACGGCGGCCGCAAGGTCACGGAGATCGCGGTCCTCGACTCGCACGGCCGGGAGAACTACCGCATCGTGACCGTCGCCCGGTTCAACCCGCAGCCGATGGCGGCCGACGGGCGGATCTACGGACAGTTCCAGTATCTCCCGCTCCCGCGAAAGGTCGCCGAGCGCCTCTACATGGCCAGCCAGCCCATCCCGCAGGCCTTCGGGGTCGCCTCGTCCGACGAACAGCTCGCCACCCGAGAGGCCAAGTAGGTACTGCGCCATGGACAATCTCCCCCTGCTCACCATCGGCGTCACCCTGCTGTGCTGCGTGCTCGGCGTGACGGGCCTCCACGCGTACTCCGGCGGGAAGGCCGACCGCGAAGCGCTCGTCGACCGGCTCTCGCACACCGGGCAGATCCCCGTGGCCGCCCGCCACCGCCGCTTCCAGGGGGTCGACCGCAAGCTGCGCACCACCGGTCTCGGCCGGAGGCTCGAGCTCAAACTCGCCGCCACCGGACTCGACATCACCCCGGGGGAGTTCTTCGTCTACGCGCTCGTGGCCATGGCCGGGCTGTGGATGGTCGCCTCGTCCCTGCTGGCCAGCTTCTTCGGCCCGGTCGCCGCCCTCATCGGCCTCTGGGGCACCAACGCCTTCCTGGAGTGGCAGCGGACCAAACGCACCGACCGCTTCATCAACCAGCTGCCCGAGCTCTCCCGCATCCTGGCCAACGCCACCCAGGCCGGCCTCGCCCTGCGTACCGCCATCGGCATGGCGGCCGAGGAGCTCGAGAACCCGGCAGGCGAGGAGCTGGCCCGGGTCGCCCGCAGGCTCTCCGTCGGGGAGTCCCTCGACGACGCCCTCAGCGAGCTGACCGAACGGCTGCCCTCACGCGAGCTCGTCGTCCTGGTGACCACCCTCGTCCTGTCCAACCGCGCCGGCGGTACGGTCGTCAGCTCGCTGCGCAACCTCACGGAGACACTGGAGGAGCGCAAGGAGACCCGGCGCGAGGTCAAGACCCAGCTGTCGCAGGTGACGGTCACGGCCTACGCCGTACCGGGCTTCGGCTTCGGCGCGATGCTCCTGATGAACGCCGTGATGCCCGGCGCGCTCGACCGCATGACCGGCGCCTTCATCGGCCAGGCCGCCGTCATCGTCGCCCTCGTCCTGTACGCGATCGGATTCATCGTGATCCGCCGCCTGTCCCGCATCGACGTCTGAGAGGGAGGCAACGGACATGGATCTTCTGCTCGCACTCGTCTTCGGCCTCGCGGTGTACGGAGCCATCGCCGGCATCCGGATGTACCGCGCCGACGCCAAACTCCCCAGTGACCTCGCCATCGCGCTGGAGATCGGCTCCAGCCGCACCAGCGCCGTGGGATCCGGCATCGACCGGATGGGCATGCGCTGGGCGCCGATGGTGCTCCGCATGATGGGCCCCAAGGCCGTGAACAAGAAGCGCCGCCAGATCGACATGGCGGGCAACCCCGGCGGACTCACCATCGACCGGTACGCCGCCCGCCGCGCCGTCTACGGCGCGCTCGGGCTGTTCGGCGCCTTCACCACCATCGTCAGGGGCCAGGTCTTCATCTCGCTCCTCCTGATCGCCTTCGGGCTGTTCTGGGTCGAGGTCGGCATCTGGTCCGCGATCCGTGTCCGCAAGGAGCACATCGAGCGGACCCTCCCGGACTTCCTCGACGTCCTCGCCGTCGTCGTCTCGGCGGGCCTCGGCTTCCGCCAGGCACTGGAGCGCGTCGCGGAGAAGTACGAAGGCCCGTGGGCCGACGAACTACGCATCACCCTGCGCCAGATGGACATGGGCGTGAGCCGCCGCCAGGCCTTCGAGGAACTGCGCAGACGCAACGACTCGGAACAGGTCGCGATGTTCGTGACGACGCTCCAGCAGGGCGAGGAGCTGGGCGCCCCCATCGTCGAGACCCTGATCCAGATCGCCAACGACATGCGGCGCACCGACGCCCAGAACGCCCGCCGCAAGGCGGCCAAGGCCGTACCGAAGGCGACCTTCGCCGTCACGTCCTTCCTGTTGCCCGGGACCCTCCTGCTCCTGACGGTCGGATTCGTCTACGGAGCCAATGTCGACTTCGGCTTCCTCTCGGGCTGATGGCCTGCGTGACGGGCGGGAGATGGAGATGATGGGCATGACAAGCAGGGGGAGGTGACGGGGGAGATGCCGTTCCAGCTCGGCACCGCGCACACAGGGCTGACCGGTGAGGTACGCCAGGCGATGGCGCACCCCGGGGCCGCCCCGGCGTTCGCCCTCCAGCTGAACGCCCTGCAGGCCATGTGCCGCCAGGTGTTCGGGTTCCGGCTCGCGATGATCGGAATCGCCACCCCGTTCGCGATCGACCGTACGGCACCCGGCCTCGCCACCTGGCTGATCGGCTCGGCCGTCCTGGTGACCTTCATGGGCTCCTACGTCCTCTTCCGGGACTGGGAGCGCTTCGGCCCGCTCTTCCTGCGCCACCCGTGGCTGCTCGGCGTCGACGCGCTCTTCGGCGCGCTGCTCCTCGTCACCGCCACCCCGGAATCCACCCTCGCCTACGTCACGGTCTGCACCCCGCTCCTGGCCGGCCTCGTCTACGGCTGGCGCGGCGCGGCCGTCTTCGCCGTACTCCAGGCGCTCATCATCTCCGGTGTGTACGCCACCGACGTCGAGCTGGAGGCGAGCGACGCGACCTCGCTCCTCCTCCCCGGCTTCTGCGTGATCGCCGGAGCGGTGGGGGTCACCCTGCGCAATCTGCTCCTCCGCTTCGGGACGGCCAGCCAGGCCCTCACCGAGACGCGGGCCCGGCTCGCGGTGAACGAAGCGGTGGAGGGCGAGCGCACCCGGCTCGCCCGCGAGATGCACGACTCGGTCGCCAAGACCCTGCACGGCCTCGCCCTCGCCGCCGACGGCCTCGCCACCTCCTCGGACCGCATGGACCCGCTCACCGTGAAACACCAGGCGGAACTGGTCGCCCGGTCCGCACGCCGGGCCGCCGCCGAGTCCCGCGAACTGCTCTCCGACCTGCGCCGCGACTCCGGACTCGACGGCGGCATCGACGTCATCGGCGAACTGAGGTCCCGAGCCGCCGACTTCACACGCCGCCACGGCCTGGCCGCCACCTTCCGGCTGCTCAGCGACACCCCCGTCCCGCCCGTACCGCAGATCGTCGCCCGCCAACTGCTCACGGTGGCCTCCGAGGCGATGGAGAACGCCCACCGGCACGCCCACCCCACCTACCTCGTCGTGCTCGCCGGCGTGAAGGGCGACGTCCTGCGCATCACGGTGTACGACGACGGGCGCGGCCTCCCGGCGGGCACGACGCTCGACGACCTCAGACGGGCCGGCCACTTCGGGCTCGTCGGCATGGTCGAGAGGGCGGCATCCATCGGCGCCCGCATCCGCATCGGCAAGGGGAAAGCGGCGAAGGGCACCGAGGTGCGCCTCGAACTGCCACTGGCGGCACTCGGCACCGGCCCCGCACCGGAAGCCACCGGCTCCCTCGACAGCAACGGGCTTCGGGCGGGGGCCGCGCATTGAACGAACACGTACGGGTGCCCGCGCAGGCTCGCTTACCTACGTGCTGTCTCCGGCCCGGGCCGGTCCCTCCCACACCGACCCGAACCGGTCCGCCCGCGCTGAACGGCTGCACACCACCACAGTCCCCGTAGACACAGAATCCTGAGAGGAGGTCGCAGAATGCCGGACGACGTCTCCCGTGCGTCGGGCCAGGACCGGGCGGCACAGCACCACGTCTCCCAGCACACGTCCTCGCACGCCGACCCGTTCTCCTCGGAGCTCAGCCCCTCCGGGTTCCCCGCTCCCCAGCAGCCCGCGGCATCCGAGGCGATGCCCCCCTTCCCCGCACCCCGCGAAACCCCCGGCCCGCTCCGGGTCGTCGTCGCCGACGACAACCCCGTGGTCCGGGCCGGTCTGGGCGTCCTGCTCCACGGACGCGAGGACATCGACGTCGTCGCCGAGGCCGCGGACGGCCGCCAGGCCTACGAGATGGCCGTCCGGCACCGCCCCGACGTCGTCCTGCTCGACGTCCGCATGCCGGGGGTCGACGGCATCTCGGCCCTTCCCCACCTGGTGCAGGTGGCCCCCGTGGTGATGCTGACGTACAGCCGCGAGAGCGAGATCGTCCACGAGGCGCTGCGCCTCGGGGCCGGGGGATATCTGGTGCACGGCGAGTTCACCGCCGACCAGCTGGTCCAGGCGGTACGCGACACCAGGAGCGGGCGGGCCCACTTCACGGCCACCGCCGCGAACGCCCTGCTCGCCCACATGCGCCAGGGCTCAGCCCCACAGACCGGCCCCCTCCCGGACGGCCTGGGAGCCGCCCTCACGCCAGGGCCCCCGCACCCCGCGACCAGCGGGCACGCCGCCCCGGGTGACCACGCGCCGCAGCACGGTGCGCATGCACATGCCCCGACCCGGGAAACGCCCCCACCTGCGACGCGACCCGACCCGTTCGCACAGGGTCTTTCGCATCTGCAACCACCTGTGGGACAGTCATCGGAAGTGGGCGTCCCCGCGGGGCGCCCCAACTCACCGCGGCACGACCTGAGTTCCCGGGAGGTGGAGGTCATGGAGCTGATCGCGTCCGGCATGAGCAATCAGCAGATCGCCGCCACCTGCTTCATCAGCGAGAAGACGGTCAAGAACCACATCAACCGGATCTTCACCAAGCTGCACAGCAGCAGCCGCAGCGAGGCGATCGCCCGATGGCTCGGCACGGCACCGGGCGGCGAGACCGGACTGGGAGGCAGGTAACGATGGCCGAACGGGGAGCGGGCCGCAGGCAAGCCACAACACCGACCGCTGGGGCCCAGAGCGAGGCCCGAAGGACCCAACTGGCTTATTGGGCCCGATTTTGGGCCCTGGGGCCCTCTGGCGGAACCAGCGTTCCGACGTACATTTCTCCTGTCGCGAACGGCACCGGCCAGGAGGAAGCCGGTAACGGGAGCGACACCCGAGAAACGTGTGCGTCGGCCGGCAGTCGGTCGGCCGAACCTGGAGGGGAACACCATGTCGAACATCACCCTGAAGACCGCCGTCCGCGTCAACGGCTGGGCCAACACCGCGGTCAGCGCCGTCCAGAAGCGTTACGAGGCGAAGGACCGGGGCCAGACGGCGTTCGAGTACCTGGGCATCATCCTGGTGGTCGTGGCGATCATCGGTGGCATGGTGGCCTCGGGCATCGGCGGCGCGATCACGACTCGCATCACGGGTCTGGTGAACTCCATCACCGCGGGCAAGTGACCCAAGCTCGGCATACCGATCGAGGGCAGGCCTTCCCCATCTACATCGTGATGGTGGCGGGTCTGCTCTTTCTCGCGTTCGCATTCTTTGCGGTCGGCAAGGCTTCGGCCACGCGAAACGGTGCTCAGGGCGCCGCTGACGCAGCGGCCCTTGCTGCGGCGCAGCAGGCCCGTGACGAGATAGGGCCGGCTTTCCTCGGGGCGCTCCTGCTGCCCGGCGGCCTGAACGACTTCTTCGGCGACCACTACATCAGTGGTGAACCATGCAATCAGGCTCAGCGTTTCGCCGCAGACAACCGTGCTGACGTCGTCGATGGCTGCGACTGGGAGTCCGGCTTTCAGCGTGACGAGGTCACCGTCAAGGTCAAGACCCGCGACGCGGTGGGCGACACGGTGATTCCCGGCACCGAGACAACGCACGCCACGGCTCACGCGACCGCCGTCGTCGAGTTTCGGTGCACTTGGAAGCCGGTGGAGGAGCCCGACAAGGACACGGGCCCGCAGCAGGGCGAGGACAAGGACGAGGACGACAAGGAGGAGACTCCGGGCCCGATCACCTTCGACTGTGATGGCCGGAATCAATTCGAGATCGACCCCCTTGATCGCAACCTGTGGGCCGAGCTGGGCAAGACGCTCTTTGCCGTGCACCTGATCGACGACTGACAGCGAACGACGAGTAAAGGAATCAGATCCCATGAGCATTCGGCGCACCACAAGGTCACGAAAGGTAATGGCGGTTGCCTCAATGGCAGCGGCGTTGGCCCTCACGGTCACAGGTTGTGGTGGTGACGACGGCGACCCCAAGAGCGTCGAATCTTCTACCTCTGCCGAACCTGCCGAGGCGGACGGGGAGCCAAATCCCGGCACGGCGGCCGGGGACGAGGCGGATCCGAATGCGAAACTTGCCGAGATCAAGGGCGAAGTGGGGCTGGTGTTGGTCGTACAGGAGGTCAAGCGCGACTCCGGTGGTTTCGTCACGGTGAGTGGCGAAATCAAGAACACTGGCGACCAGCCCCGCAGCATGAATGGAATGGAGGGGGCCGAAAGTAGTGTTGTGGCGCAGAACCCCAACTCCGTCGCGGGTGCCACGCTCATCGACAAGGCCGGCAAGAAGCGTTATTACGTGCTGCGGGATACGGATAACCGGTGTCTGTGCACGACTGCCATGACGAATGTTCCAGCAGGGGGTGCCACTCCTGTATTCATGCAGTTCCCGGCCCCGCCCAGCACCACGACAGAGGTTGACTTCACGCTTCCGTCCTTCGCCACTGCTTCGCTGAAGATCTCAGGGTGATGGCTGTGACGCACCTTCGCAGGCGAGTGGGGCCATCCAGGTCGGTCGGTGTGGCGTTGGCCACGACTCTGTTCACGGTCGGTACGACGTTCATGAGTGCTGTGTCTGCGCAAGCTGACGACGGCCCAAGCGTGCCGCCCGGCACGGAGGCCTCGGCAGAGCCGCCGGTCAAGACGGACGGCAACGACCCCGACCTCAAGATGCCCGAGGGCGGAACCCTTGCCCCCGGCAAGGTCCTCGACATCATCCAGGTAGTCGAGGACCTGGGTGGCGAGGAGCGCCGCGAGGACACCAACGCGGACATCAAGTTCGCGCTCCAGGCCGAGGTGCTCTTCGGCAAGGACAGTGCCAAGCTGAGCTCCGAGGCCAATGCACGCATCATCGCCATCGCCGCCGAGATCGAGAAGCAGAACGCGTCGAAGGTCCGCATCTTCGGCTTCACCGACGACCTCGGTTCGTCGGCCCACGGCGATGTGCTGTCCAAGGAGCGCGCCGAAGCGGTGAACGGTGTGCTGTCCAAGGAACTCGGAACCACGATCACGTTCGAGATCCGTGGATACGGCGAGCAGTACCCGATCGCCGACAACAGCACCGAAGAGGGCCGGAAGAAGAACCGGCGTGTGGAGGTCTCCTTCCCGCGCACGACGAACTGAATGCGCGACCACGGAAGGGCCGGCGGCACAGGAAGAATGTGTGCCCCGGCCCTTCTGCTGCCCGTGCACACTCGCATTCGACGGGTGCGCGGTCGCCGCATAACGTGGGCCTGCCGTCGAGTCCGGGGTGAGAATGATTCCTGGCCGTCCGTAGCGCAATGCGTCCGCGGCCATCACCGTGTCGATCGCGTACGTGTGTCCGTGCAAGTCGGCGTTGCGCGGCACGTCGATAGCCCACCCGCATTCGCTTCAATTTCACGGGTGCTCTCTGGAAAGCAGTGCCAGGTCGCTCACCACGACCAGCCTCTGGACGACTTCGCGTGCCGAGCCCGCCTACAGCAGGTGGTCGGCCTTGCCGGCCTTGATGTCCCGGATCATCTGTTGAAGTGCTTCCTGGGTGTCGGCGAGGAAGGTGTCCTCGGCGCCGGCCAGGGCTATGTAGCTGTTGCCCTGGTCATCCGTGCCGACTCGGTAGCAGCTGGCTCCTTCGCCGCAGAACGGCTCTTCCCAATCGACGTTCGGCATGGTGACCCCTCAGAGGCTGTGTGCGGCGGTGTGGATGAAGTCCCGCGAACGGGCAGGTGTCAGAGCGATCCGCTCCATCCAGTCCAGATGTGCACGGTACTTTGCCAACTGGTCTTCCTCGTAGAGGAATTCTGGCCCGTGGGCGCTGTCCACCTGCACGGTGTCCAGTCCCGCTACCGGGCCCTCGGCGTAGTTGACCGTTTGGCCCGCCCCTGGAAACGCTCCCGCTTCGAACGGGATGACGCGCAAGGTGATGTGGGGCCGTGCGGACACCGAGAGGAGGTGTTCCAACTGCTGACGTGCCACCTTCCGGCCTCCGAACTGCATGCGGAGTGCGGCTTCATGCACGATGCCGACGTACTGCTGCGGCGTTGAGCCGTCAAGCATCTGCTGGCGCTCCATGCGGTGGGCCAGCCGGAGGGCCACTTCGTGCTCCGGGAGGGCCGGGACCACGACGCGGAAGACAGCGAGGGCGTGGTCGCTCGTCTGGAGAACCCCGGGAATGTGTACGGAGTGCGCCGTGCGCATCCGCAGCGCGTGTGCCTCGATCTCCGAGATGTCGAGGAGGCCTGCGGGAAGCGTGTCGCGATAGCGGTTCCACCAACCGCGCTGAGTGGGAGCAGCCATGCTGACCAGGGCTTCGACGAATTTCTCGTTCGAGCAATTACAAGCCTGCGCCAACGTACGCACCCGCTCCTGGCTGATGGCCCGCAGACCCTGCTCGATGTTCGAGAGTCTGGATCGGTCCACGCCGAGAAGGCGAGCGGTGGCCTCCGCGGACAACCCGGCTGCCGTGCGCATCTTCCGGATTTCGCTTCCCAGCCGCCTCTGCCATTCGGTGGGGGACGTGCGCTCTGCCATGTCAGTCCTTCCGTGGCTCTCTCCCCGGTGAAGTCTGCCGTGCGGATGCTGGGTTGATGCCCGTTAGGGTTCAAATGGTCGGTGGATAGTGGCAAATATGCCCCCCGCGCGCTACTTTCGGTGGTGCACCGCTCACGCTCCGATGGGTAAGAAGTGCATCGCGTGAGTCTGCCCGCGCCCTCCTGCCCTGGAGGGGCAGGTCCGCGTCAGGGAGACAGGCCACTGCCCATCGGACACGTCGCGAGCCCCTCGTGCGCTCCGACGCGAACGAAGCGATCCCACCCAACAGTCGCCCTCCCAAGGGAGATCAGCCATGCCTCCGTATCCGAGCGCCGCCCCGTGCCCCGCCGTCGAGGCGTCCGCGCCCCGCTTCGTATCACCTCGGGCGGCCGTGAGCCTCACGCTGCCCGGACACCCTCGTAGCTCCGCTGTCGCGCGCGGTGCCGTGACCGCCGCGCTCCGGGCGCACGGGCTGACCGCCTACCGCTTGCCCGCCGTGCTCATCGCGGCCGAACTCGTCGCCGTCGCGGGGGTGCTCACGCCGGGCCGCGACCTCTACCTCTCACTCCGGTACCGCGACGACGTGCTGCGTCTCCTCGTCTGGGACCAGCACCCGCACCATCCGGTCCCGGCGGTGGAAGCCCTGTGTAGGGGGCGCCGTCGCAGGGCCCTCTGGCTGCTCGCGGCCGTGGTGGACGACTGGGGCGGGGATTGGGGCACCTGCGAGGCGTCCCCACCGCAACGGGGTACCAAGTCCTGGGTCACGCTGCCCCGGTGACATGCCCCGGCGCGCACGCACGCGGTGGGGTGACGGCAGCACAATGCCCGCTGCGCTGCTGCGGAAATGCCGGGTCAGGCCTCGGCCTGTCGTTGCGACAGTGTGATGCGGCGCCGGGCCGGGTCGACGTCCAGGATCCTGACCCGTAGGGCGTCGCCGACCTGGGGGACGGGCAGCGGCTGATCCGAAGGCCCCTCGGCCGGCTCGGAGGCGTGCACCAGCCCCTCGAAGCCGTACTGCCTCTCCTCGATGCGTACGAACACACCGATGGGCTCGATCCTCGTGACGCGACCGACGATGATCCGGCCCGTCTGCTGGGTCAAGCGCACCATCGGATCTTCGTGCAGTGCTCTGAGAGACATCGACACGCGTTCGCGGGAGAGGTCGATGTCGAGGATTTCGGCGCTGATCTCCTGACCCGTGGAGACGACGTCGGAAGGGTGACTGATGTGGCGCCAGGACAGTTCGGGGATGTTGATCAGCGCGTCCAAGCCGCCGATGTTCACGTAGATGCCGTAGTCGGCGATGTGGACCACCGGACCGGAGACGATCTGGCCCCGGTGGAGCGACGTGAGGAACGCCCACCGCCGGTCGCCCGTCGTCGGTTCGGTGCGCCAGCGCGCCCGAACCACCCCGTCGCGGTCCGGCATGACGGCGGTGAACAGCGGCGCCCGGTCATCGGCTGCCATGGGCAGGAGTGCGGCGGCGTCGGCACCGGTGACGCGGTGGACAAGGGCCGTGAAGTCGGTCTCGTCGGCGACAACGCTCTGGATCCGGCCCTTCCGGTCCTGCCAGACACATTCGACGAGGCCTTCGCGGGGCAGGGCGCCGAGGACAGCCTCGACGTCGGAGGACAGATCCGGCCACACTTCCAGCCGTGCACGGGGGGCGAGCCCCGTGCGGACCGCGTCCAGGGTGTCGAGTGCGAGGCGGTGCCAGCGGGAAGCGCCTTCGACGTACGTTTCCTCCAGGATCCCGGCACGACCGGTGGCGACGGCCTGGCGCAGGCCGTCCCAGAAGTCGTCGTCCCCCGGCCGTTGGACAGCACCCTCGTCGGTCTCCACGTCGTACGGGGACGCGTGGACGCGTTCCACGAACAGCCCGAGCGCGTGGGCCCGGGCCGTCGACTGCTCGCAGGGCAGGCCGCTGCCGATGTAGAGGTACTGATCCCATCCCACGTGCACGGCGAAAGCACCCTCCGCCTCCAGCCGGCACCAGGCGCCGCTCTCGCGCAGCATGCCTCGCACCAGCTCCAGCGCGACGCCGAGCGGCACCTCCGCTCCGTCGTGGAATCCCGTCAGGCCGTCGGGGAGGACACGGTCCAGCCCGAAGCCGTCCTCCGGGCGCTCGGCGCCGAAGTGCACGAGGGAGGGGACCTGCGGCTCGCGTACGGTCAGGCGGTCGATCCCGGCGTCCGCGGCGAACGCCTCGACTGCCCGCAGATAGGCGTCCTCGACCCGGCCGTGGTCGCTGACGGTGTCTTTGGGACCGGTGTAGTGACCGTATTCGTCACGGTCGGTGGGGTCGTACATGGTGACGCGATAGACGTAGGGCAGCACATCCCTATCGTCCGGCATGGTGTGTTCGCGTGTTCGTATGTTCGCGCAGGTCGAGGAATCGCGCCGTGGGCGTGGCGGCACGGAGAGAGCCGGTACGGGTATCGGGCGCGTGCGGGCATCGGGCCCACGCGGGTTCTTTCCCGTTGGGCCTCATCGCGGCGGGAGGAGGAACGATGCTGACTCCATGATCAATCCTTCCCGCCGTGCCCTGCTCACGGCCTTCGCCGCCTCCGCCGCGACGGTCCCCCTCGTCGGAATGCGCGCAGCTCCCGCCCAGGCAGCCGAAGTCGGCCCGGGCGCAGCCTCCGTCGAGCCGTTGCCGCTGCCGAACGGCATGAGTTCGCCCCGCTCGGGTGTGACGATGCCGGACCTGAACGCCTCGTACTTCACTCGCCTCACGCTCGGCGATCCGCTCACCACGGCCGTTCTGCCGGGCACTCCCCCGCGCACCGAGGTGACGACAGGAGGCCGCCGGGTCGCCCTGCTGACCCACGGTGCCCGGACGGTCCTGGTCACCGGGCCGCAGCGCACCTTCACCGAGAACAAGAAGCCCTTCTCCGACGACTTCCGGCGGAGCCTCCCGGCGGGCTCCTGGGGAGCATCTCCCGGCGGGGGAGGCTGGACCACGCTGGGACCCGCGGCGAGCGACTACCTCGTGGAACCGGGGCAGGGCCTGATCAACCTGTCCACCGACTACGCCAGCCGCCACGCCAGCCTGCGCGACGGCGAGATACGAGACGTCGACGTGCGCTGCACCGCCTCGTTCGGCAGAACCCCGACGGGCGAAGCCTGTTCGTTCGCTCTGTCCTTCGGCTACCAGGACACCCACAACAACTACCGGGCCCGGCTGTCCTTCCTCACCTCCGGCGCGGTCCAGTTCCGCCTCGAGAAGGAGGTGGCAGACGCCGTCACCCAGCTCGGGACCACCCTCACCCCGGCCGCGTCCGTGGCGCCCGGTGCGCAGTGGACGATCCGGGTGCGCCGTGAGGGCGCGCGCATACGGGCCAAGGCGTGGCCGACCGCCTCGGCCGAACCGGATGCCTGGGCATTCGACACCACGGACACGACCTTCACCAAGGGGCGGGTCGGCATCCGTGCCCTGGCCAACCAGGGGGCAACGAACCTGCCGATGCCTCTGGCCGTAATCAACTTCCGTGTGGACGAGGCCAACTGGGAGAGCCCGCCGAGGGTCACCCACAGCGACTGGGTACGCGTACTGCCCGAGCCCTTCGACGGGGTCTGGACGGACGCGATCGAGCGCACCGTGCGTGACTGGGCAGGTTCCGCCGCCCCCGACGTGCTCGCCCACGCCGCCATGTTCCTCGCAGGCGCCCCGGCCGTCACCGCGGGCGCCGGGCCTGCGCAGGGGCGCCAGGTCCTGGGCGAGGCGGGCTACGGATACCTCGATGCCCAGGGCAATCGGCTCGAGGGCGCCGACTTCCACGAGTACATGGGCATCGGCTGGACCTTCGAGGACGGCGGGTACACGGGGCCCTCCTCCCGGCAGGCCGGCAACCTGGACTGTTCCGGATACACGCGGATGGTCTACGGCCACCACCTGGGCGTACCGATGGCCGCCGGCCAGAACACCTCGGGGACCTTCCTGCCTCGCAGGTCACGGGAGATGGCTGAGCACTCGCCCGGTGTGCGCGTCGACCGCACCGACGGCACGAACCCGCCCGCTGCGGCGCAGCTCCACCCCGGCGACCTGGTGCTGTTCAACGCCGACTCGGGCGACGACGGTGACGACGCGGCCAGCCCCACCGTCGATCACGTCGGCATGCACCTGGGCACGGACTCCGAGGGCAGGCGCAGGTTCCTCTCCAGCCGCAAGTCGGTCAACGGGCCCACCATGGCCGATCTGTCCGGCGCGTCCGTACTCGACGGGACCGGCGTGTACGCGCGCACCCTGCACACGGTGCACCGCGTCTGACTGGCTCACCCATGGCCGCTTCAGGCTCGGATTGGGCCCGTGGGCCCACGCGCCCAACAGGCTCGGCATCGTACGGTTATCAGCCAAATACCGTCACGATGAGACGAGTTGAGGCCGGCCATGTCCACCGTGGGGTCCACACCCGACTTCGGCGGGTCCTCCTGGCAGCAGCCCGCTGCCGGGCGCCATGAGATGCCGCAGCTGCTCAGGGTGGCGCGCATCCTCGTCCAGGTGCTGTTCGCCATCACGGTGTTCGGCGGCGTGGGCCTGCTGCTCACGGCGGCGAGCGTCGACGCCCTGGACGGCACCATGCTCGCGCTCGCCGCGTACGGCGCGGCGCCCGGAGTCACTGGCTGGGTGCTGGCGCGCAGGGCCTGGACCGGGGGTGCGTGGATCTGGCGCGGTCTCGTCGCCGTACAGGCGTGGCTGATCCTCGGCGGCCTGTCGAGCCTCCGGGACGGCTCGCTGCGCGGGTTCACGCAGATGTTCCTGCCGCTGGTGATCCTGGTGTTCCTGAGCCGCGCGGAGAGCCGTCGGTGGTTCCGGCTGAGCGTACGGGACAGGGAACGCCACGAGCCGCCCGGGTTCTCCCTGTCACGCATGATCACGTGGCGGCGGGACCGGGGCCAGTCGACGTTGGAGTACGTCGGCCTGATCACGGTGGTCGCGGCGATCATCCTGGCGATGACGCTGGGAGGTGTCGGCGGCCAGATAACCAACGGTCTGCAGGCGGCGATCTGCTCCCTTACGGGCAGCTCATGCCCTGCACCGGGGGCGGGGACGGCGGAGGCCGGAGGAGAGGGCTCCGACGCCGGCGGGTCCGATGGTGGGGGCTCCGACGGTGGCGGTTCGGATGGTGGCGGGTCGGACAGCGGCGGCTCCGATGGTGGCCGGTCGGACAGCGGTGGCGGGTCGGACAGCGGTGGTTCGGTCACCGGCGGCTCAGCGACGGGTGGGTCGGACGGCGGAGCCTCCGACGGCGGAGCCTCCGGCGGCACGGGCGGCACGGGCGGCACGGGCGGCACGGGCGGACCCGGCAATACAGGTGGCACGGGCGGGCCCGGAGGAACAGGCGGATCCGCTGGAACCGGCGGAACAGGCGGGTCCGGAGGAACAGGCGGATCCGCTGGAACCGGAGGAACAGGCGGATCCGCTGGAACCGGCGGAACAGGAGGATCCGGCAGCGCCGACGGCACCGTCACCGACCCCGTCATGGTCCATCCGGACGAGAGCGACGAGGACAAGAACGACGCCGCGGAGGACGAGCCCGGCTGGGAGGGCGACGAGGAAGAGGGCGACGAGGGGGACGACGAGGGGTGCTTCTCCGGTTTCGGTGCGTTCCTCTCCTGCGCCGGCGACCAGATCTCCCAGGTCGGCGGCGGTCTGTTCGTCGACGGAATCTGGGGCGACCTCACCGGGATCTGGGACACCGTCACAGACCTCCCCGGAACCTGGGAAGGGCTGAAGGACTACGGGAGTTCGCTGGGCGACGAGTGGTCGAAGGCGACCGAGGGCGCTGGTGACAAGTGGTCCAAGGGCGACTACTGGGACGCGCTGACCGACTGGGGCGGAGCCTCGGTGGACACCGGGGTGACCGTCCTCGACGACATGTTCGTCGGCGACGAGATCAAGGACCAGTGGAACAACGGCCAGAAGACCCGGGCTGTCACCGGCACCATCTGGAACATCGGCTCCCTCTTCATCCCCGGCTACGGCGAAGCGAAGGTGGCTCAGAAGCTCGGCAAACTGGGCAAACTGGGGAAGCTCGGCAAGCTCGGCGAGGCCGCCCAGAAGGCGGGCAAAGCAGCCGAACGGGCGCGCAAGGCCGCGGACAAGGGCGACGTCGAGGGTGCCAGGAAGGCCGCCGACGAGGCCCAGGAGCATGCCGACGACGCCGCTGACAAGCTCGCGGAGAAGGGCTGCCTGATCAGCTCCGGGCCACTCGGCCGCGGCGTACCGAAGCAGCCCGCCTACGCGGGCGGGGTGAACGCGGCGGCGCGCGCTCCGGTGGCGTACCGCCTCAACGGCATCCCGGTGGGCCTCTTCGCCGAGAAGAAGTGCGAGGGGGTCAGCCAGGAGGAGATCGACGCCGCCGAGCAGGCGCAGAAGGACGCGGACGCGGCCAGGGAGGCGGCGAAGGAGGCCAGCCGCAAGAAGGTCGCCACGTGGGCGAAGCCCTCCTGGTACGGCGACCTGAAGAACCCGCGCAAGGGATCGAAGGACCTGGGCGACGGCACGTGGAAGGCCAAGAAGTCCGTGGCGTACTGGCCCGGCATGGAGCGCTGGATGCGTTACCAGGAGCAGGTCTCCGGGGTGAAACGCGGCAAGGAGTACGCCGTGAAGGACCCGCGGACCGGTCGCGACGTCGACTTCGACGGCTGGGACTCCGCCTCCCAGACGTACAAGGAGGCGAAATTCGGGTACGGCAAGAAGGTGCGCCCCGACGGGACCCTCGAACCCGCTCAGGCGGCGAAGTTCGTGGAACAGGCGCAGCGGCAGCTGCGTGCGGCGGGGGACAAGCCGGTCGAATGGAACTTCTCCAACGAGAAGGTGGCGGACGCCGCGCAGAAGGCGTTCGACGACGCCGGAGTGGACGTGATCGTGAAGCACACTCAGGTGAAGAACTGACGGCAGCCGAAGCACGAAGACGAGGAAGCGCGATGGCGAGCGAAGTCGTGGTGAAGGTGTCCTGGGGTCCGCGGCCGGAATCGCCCGGGGAGCTGGCGGACCGGTGGCTGACGATGCTCGGCGGACTGGCGGAGTTGTCGGGCGGTACGCCGGTGGACTGGCGCTGGGACAGGGACGGCGACCGTCCGGGCGAGCCCGTACCGGCGGACGCCGGAAAGTTCGCCGCCGTCCTGGAGGCGGGAGGTCCCGAGGAGGACGCCGACATCATCGGGTGGACGGCAGCCGTCGTCGGCACCTGGAAGGACCGCGGCTACGCTCGCCTGCGCGTGCAGGGAGGCGGCTCCGACGAGTACACCCCCTTCACGGCGGTGCTCCAGCTGTTCCCGGCGCCCGACGGGACGACCGCCCCGCCCGTGGACCGGCTGCCCGAGAGCCTGGCGGTGCTGGCCGACGCCTGGGACGCAGATACGGGGCTGACGTACGACAGGAAGCTGTTCAACGCGGTCAAGTCCGCTTTCGGACTGCGCAACTCGCACCCCCGCTGCGGCTGGGCGGTGTACCTCTCCGAGAACCGCGCCGCGCTCGTCCCCGCCGATCTCTCCGCAGGCCGCCTCCGGGCCGGTCACGGCGGCATCGTCCTGGACCTCGGCGACTCCACCGAGGCAGTACTGACCGCCCAACAAGCCCTAACAGATGCCGGCGCCCTCAACCCCATCCCCCCCACCTCCCCCCGCCCCACATGGTGACCCCGTCGTTGGGATGTCAGGGACACATGGGCGGCCTATATGTCCGAAATTGGCGTCCGTGCGCTCCCGCCGACCGGACGGCCCCGCCAGGGCTGTGCGGATGTCCTGGATCATGCGGTCAGGGGTCCGGAAGACCGTCGTGGCGGGGAAGCGGAGGACGGTCCGCACCCCGGGGCAGGTGCTCAGCGCGTTGAAGCGGTCCAGGTCGCGGCGGTGCGCCCCACGGGTGCCGTGGTAGGCGTAACCCTCGATCTCCACCACCACCCCCTCGCGGAGGAAGAGGAAGTCGGCCCGGATCGTGCGGCCTGCCGGTGTCAGCAACTGCGCCTGGCTGAGCGGTCGCAGGCCGGCGTCGTGCATCCGCAACCGGGCCACGGTCTCAGCCGGGGAGCCGCTCTGCGGATCGGCCAGCGCGAGCCATCCCGCCGCCCGTGGCGCACGGTGCCTGCGGGTGGGGTGCGAAGCGCAAGCGGCGGTCAGCAGGTCGGTGGTGACCAGGCGCGGGCGGCGGGCCCCACCCACCACCCGCGCGCCCAGGGCGGAGTCCACGGCGACCAGCGCCTCGTCCCTCGGGCCGCACAGGAGCAGGTCGCGCAGGGTGCGCAGCGGGGTGGTGGCCCGCAGCCCATGACGTGCGCACATCTCCTCCGGGGCGACGGGCGTACGGTGCACCGCGAAGCCGTGGCGGCTGCCTGTGGGGCTCTCCGGATCGCTGAATTCCACGGCCTCCCGCAGGAGTTCGATCAGGTGCAGCGACGCGGCGCCGCGATGGCTGAAGGTCAGCCCCGGGTGCAGTATCTGTACGGCGCGGGCCTTCACCCACGGCGTCAGCTCGCACCCCGGCGCGGCCCAGGCGCCGCGTACGACCCGGTTCCAGCCCTGGGCGTTCAGCGCCCGGCCCAGCTGCCGCAACGGCGCGCCCGCCGCTACGGCCTCCCGGGTGAGCAGAATGTCCCACCTGGCGAATTGCTTCAGATCCCCCGTCATGCCCAAAGAATGCCCCGCACCCCACCGAGCCTCCGGACCCTGTGGATAACTCGGGTCGTTGGGAGGGGAGGGGCGGGATTGTGTCCGAGTTGGGGGGTTGTGGGGGGCCGTGCGCTCCCGGCGACCCGCTCCCGGCGACCGGCGACCGCCCCCCGCCCCGGGTTACTTCGCTGTGATCGAGGTCGTGAAGGTGTTCAGGTCCGCGGGGGTGAGGGTGCCTTTCACCGCGTTGATGCGGATGGCGAAGGGGACGCCCTCGGAGTCGACGCCGGCCACCAGGACTCCCGTCATCCGGGTCCCCTTCCTCGGGGTCCCCTTCTCGCCCGTCGAGGTGAACTCGTAGTCGATCCTGCGGACGTCCCGGGCGCCCTCCTCGCCCGCGACCCGCACGTCCGCCGTGTCCGTGCGGGTTGTACCGAGGCCGATGCCCGCGCCCGCCGCCGCGGCGGCCTCCCCGGCGTCGCTCACACCCGTCGCGAAGTCCAGCTGGACCGAGACCAGGCCGGTCCGCAGTCCGCCCTCCTCCTTGAGGGCGACGGCGGCGTTGGCCTTGCTGCGCTCGGCGGCCGGCTGCGGGGCGTACCCCCGGTCCTCGGGGTAGCCGACGGAGACGCTCTCCGTGTCGAGGGTGCCCCAGCCCTCCGGGACCGTCGCGGCGTCGGTCCCGCCGCAGCCGGTGAGCAGGGTCAGACCGAGTGCGGCGGCGACCGCCGCACCGAGCGTCTGGGACTTCGTCAACGTCATCGCCTCTTCGTGGTGCCCGTGGTGCCCGTGGTGCCCGTGGTGCCGGTGCGTGTTCACTGCGCGCAGTAGCTGTAGGGGAGATACGTGCGCCTGTCACCCTGCGGAGCCCCGAGGAACCGCGCGTCGGTCAGCGTCTCCTCCTTGTGCGAGTCGGAGATGGAGAAGCCGAGGCTCATCCCGAGCGAGATCTCGAAGCCGAAGTTCTGGGCGTCCGTCTCGCCCTCGTAGTGCATCGTGCTGGACAGGCCGTCCTGGAACATCAGCTGCTCGAAGGGGTCGCTGCCCGCGGGCCGCTCCTGCAGGGAGTGGTCGCCGAACATGTATTCGAACGGGGCGGTGTTGTTGCCGGAACCGTCCAGCCACTGCTCGGCGATGGCGCGCTTGTCCTCGGTGGCCTGGTCCGTCTCCTTGCCGAAGACGATCGAGTTCGTGACGATCTCGATGCCGGTGTCACCGGAGGAGTCGGTGGTGTTGCCCTTGCCGCCGCGCTTGTCCTGGTCCTTCTTGCCGTTGTCACCGCCGACCTCGACCTTGCCGGACGCCGAACCCGACTCGACCGTCTGCGTCATGTTGATCTGGACGATCTTCCCGGTCTTCTGGTCACGGGTGACGGTGATGGCCCCCGTGCGGTCGTGCTTCCCGCCCACGGTGCCGCTCACCGGCCCCGCACTGCCCCCGACCTTGCCCTCGAGTTCGAGCTTGGCGGTGTACGTGTAGGACTCGTTGCCGTTCACGTCGTCGTTGGTGATGGTCACCTCGGGCGAGAACGTCGCCTTGCCGCCCAGCTTGGCGCCGAGCTCGGAGTCGTCGCCGTCCTTGATGGAGAGGCCGCCGTCCGCGTAGGCGTTGAGGCCGACGGTCGAGTAGGAGATCTTCTTGTCGCCGATCTTCTTCTCGATGTCCTCCATCTTCTCCGCCCACTTCATGCCGGAGTACCAGTTGCCGCCGTAGCCGCCGCTGTGCGTCATCGAGGTCTCCCACATCTTCATTTCCTCGATGTCGTCCCGCATCTTCTGGGCGTCCTCCTCGCTCTTGAACACCCACGTGTCACCATTGGTGATCTTGATGCCGCCGCCGATGTCGACGTCCGCCTTCCCCAGTTTGCCGAGTTTGACGCCCGGGGTGCCGGCGGTCGCGCCCGCGGAGGCGGCGTCGGTGAACGTCATGTGGACGAGCTTGTCGTTCTCGTCGACCTTGCCGTCCCCGTTCACATCGGTCCTCGCCTGCGACACCTTCTGCTGGAATCCGTACTCCTCGCCCCACTCGAACCAGCCGATCTTGACCTTGCCGCCCGCGGTGTCGGAGATGCTGGAGACCTGGCACATCGTCGGCTCGTAGTCGGCGTCCGTCCTGGGCTTCGCCGTGTCGTCCCCGCCCGACGCGCAGCCGCCGCCGTCGCCGGCGAGTGAGGTGATCGCGCACCGGATGCGGTCGCCGATCCTCCCGCCGACGCCCGCCATGGCGAGCGCACCGACCAGTGCGACGACCAGGAGGACGACACCCAGGTACTCCAGGGCGGTGGCCCCGTCGTCGCGCCAGTTGTACGAGCGTGTGTGCGGCGACGGGACCGGGGAGTCCGTTCCGCGATCCTCCAGCAGCCGGTCCGCGGCCAGCCCCACGGCGCTGCCCGTGACCATGGCGACGACCGGCATGAGCATGCCCTCGGTGCCCACGACGTCCCACGACACGACGTAGCCGTGGGCGAGCCCGGCCACCGGGACGGTCAGCGCGCCGAGGAGGTACAGGGCCCGGGAGCCGCGCTGCTCGTCGGGGAGGACGCGCGCGGCGGCCAAGACCGTCAGTACGGTGACGAGGACGCCCGGCAGGTGCAGGAGGGCCAGCCGCCAGCCGAAGAGCTCGAAGCGTTCCTCGGTCGCGAGCGTCTCGACGAGGGCGCGGCTCACGAGGAACCCGGCGGCGATGTAGACGAGGGCGCCGGCGGCCCAGCTGCGGGTCACCGGGAAGAACCACCCTCCCCGGTCACCGGCAACCCGCCGGGAGTCTCGCCCCGGCGGTATGTGGCCCGCGCCCCTGTCTCCCCAGCCGCCGCCACCGCTCACGTTTCAACCTCTCTCCGACGCGGGCCCGTTGCCCCGACCGGCGTGAGCGTACGGCCGGATTCCGCCGGTCACCTGGGCCCCCGGCCCCAACTCCGGGCCCAATGGCGACCGGTGTCCGCAGGGAGTCGGGCGGGGGCCCGAGGTGGGTCCGTGGACCCACGCGCCGGGGCACGTCGGCTGCGTACTCTCGCTGCTGAGCCGGTCGGCCGGCGCCGGAGCGAAGAGTTCACGCAGTGATGGGGTGAGGTGTTCCATGGGTGCCGGCTTCTTCCACTCGTACCACCTGGGCTGGACCCGTGTGGATGCGCGGAACCTGCTCGGTGATCTCGAAGCGGCGGGCCTCCGGCTCGCCCATCCGGTCACCGGGCGCATCGTCCTCGACAGCCGGGACCCCGGCTCACCGGGTGCCGGTGGGACACGGTCGCCGGTGAGCCGGGACCAACTGCTGTCCATCGCGGGACTGGAGCGGCTGGACGGAATCGGTGTACGGCTCTGGGTGAGCCACGACCTGGACGTCCTGATGCGGATACGCCGGGCGGGCCGCCGGGTGGTCGCCGTCGAGTTCGGGCTCGCCGGACTGCCGCCGGAGGAGCGTGAGACGGCCGTACGCGCCATCAGGGAGACCGTCGGGCGGGCGTCCGTGCTGTGCATCGGGTTCGTCGTCGACCGCGAGGGCGTGACGGCGGGCACGGACTGGGACGGGGTGGTCGTCACGGGGACGGCCTACCTCGACGGGTGGCCCGACGCCGTCGCCGTACAGGAGGACATCGCGTCGCGGCACCCGCAGCTGGCGGTCATGGAGTCCGTCGGGCAGTCGCCGTGGAGGGTGTTCGGGAGCGCTGTCCTCAGCGTGTGAGGGGAACCTGGGGAGGGGGACCCCTCCCTCCGGGCGCGCGTCCAGTGGGCCGCAGGCCGGCAGGGCCTCAGGACACGGGTCGCCGTGTCGGCCGGTCGGCGGGGGAGGGAGCAGCCCCGCGCCGCAGCCGGCCGTTGAGCGCGACATGGGCGGCGACGCCGAGGACGAGTCCCCAGAACGCGGAGCCGATGCCGAACAGGGTCACGCCCGACGCGGTGGCCAGGAAGGTGATCAGGGCGGCCTCCCGGTCCTTGTCCTCCCGCACGGCGCCGGTCAGGCCGGCGGCCAGCGCACCGAAGAGGGCGACGCCCGCGAGCGCGGCGACGAGCTCCTTCGGGAGGCCCGCGAAGAACGCCACGAGGGTCGAGCCGAACGCGCCGACCAGCAGGTACACGGCACCGCAGGCGACCCCCGCGACATAGCGGCGGCGGGGATCGCGATGCGCCTCGGGCCCCGTACAGATCGCAGCCGTGATCGCCGCGAGGTTCACGGCGTGGGAGCCGAAGGGGGCGAGCGCGGCGGAGACCAGGCCGGTGGAGCCGACCAGCAGCCGGTCGTCCGGGCGGTAGCCGGAGGCGGAGAGCACGGCGACCCCCGGGGCGTTCTGCGAGGCCAGCGTGGCCAGGGTCAGCGGGACCGCGATACCCACGAGCGAGGCGACGGAGAAGGCCGGTGTCGTGAACACCGGCTGCACCAGACCGACGTGGTCCAGCCGTACGTGCAGCCGCGAGGCGGCGGCGCTGCACAGCACACCGACGACGAGGGCGACGAGCACGGCGTACCGGGGGAGCCACCGCCGGCCCAGCAGATAGGCGACGAGCACGGACCCGGCGATCACCGGAGTGCCCTCCAGCGCGGTGAACACCCCCGTACCGAAGGAGAAGAGGATGCCCGCGAGCATGGCGGAGACGACCGCCCCCGGTACCAGGCGCATCAGCCGCCCGAAGATCCCGGTCAGCCCGATCAGGGCGATCACCGCGCCGGACACCACGAACGCGCCGATCACCTCGTCGTACGCGTACGAGCCGATGCTGGTGACCAGGAGCGCGGCACCCGGTGTGGACCAGGCGGTGATGACCGGCATGCGGATACGCAGGCTGAGGGCGATACAGGTCAGGCCGCTGCCGATGGAGACGGCCCAGATCCAGGAATCGGTCTGCGCGGCGTCGAGGTGCCCGGCGCGGGCGGCGGCGAGGACGATGACCAGCGGGCCGGAGTAGGAGACCACGACCGCGACGACGCCCGCGAGGACCGCGGAGAGCGACAGGTCACGGATGAGCCGCGGCCTTCGGCCGGGCCCGTCGGGCAGGACCTCCTCGGCCCGTTCCTCCGCAGCCGGTGTGGATGGACCGGGCATCGCTGTGCCGCCCTTCGTTCCGCGTGCTCCCGCCGCACGACCGTACGGACGCACGAACCCTTCCACGGACCGGTGGGCCCGGTCCGGGGGGTCCGGCACACGAGACGGTCCCGTCCGTGTGCTTCGGGCACGGCATGGGTCCCCGGGCCCAAGACGGATCACCGCGCGCGAATTAACGTCGTTGCAGCAAGTGATCGACGCCCGTCCCGGCACACCCCCCACGGTGCCGGGCCGGGCCGCAATCGGATGGTGCCGACCGGCATGCCCACGGCCGGCACCGGCGGGAGGAGTGCGGGGACGGGCACATAATTGTCCGTATGCCCGCTCTGCAGACCCGGCCGCGCCCGGCGGACCCCGCGCCCCGCCGCCGGAACCGTGCCGCCGCGGCGCTCGCCGCCGCGGCACCCGCGCTCGCGGCCTACGCCGCCGTCCGGCTCGTCGGGCTCGTCGTCCTCCAGATGTGGGCCTCGGCCGAGGGGAAGGACGCCCTGCACCTTCTGGGCGGTCGCTGGGACTCCGTCTGGTACCAGCGGATCGCGGAGAACGGCTACGGGTACACCGTCACCCTTCCCAACGGCGGCATCCACCCCGACCTGGCCTTCTTCCCGCTCCTGCCCGCACTGGAACGCGCGCTCGCCGCGCTGACCCCGCTCACCGTCCAGGGCGCGGGTGTCACCGTCGCCTGGGTGGCCGGACTCGCCGCCGCCTGGGGGATCTTCGCCGTCGGGGCACGGTTGCACGGGCGGCGGGCCGGGGTGGTGCTGGCCGTGCTGTGGGGCGTGTACCCGACGGCGTTCGTGCAGTCGATGGCGTACACCGAGACCCTGTTCACGGCCCTCGCCGCCTGGGCGCTGTACGCCGTGCTCAGGGACCGCTGGATCGTGGCGGGCACGCTGTGCGTCCTGGCGGGGCTGACGCGCCCCTCGGCCGCCGCGCTCATCGCCGCGCTGGCGGTCACCGCCGCCGCCACCCTGGTGCGGGAGTACCGGGCGGGCGACCGGGAAGATCTGCTGCGCCGGAACGCGCGCATGCTGTCCGGCGTCTGCCTCGCCCCGCTGGGCTGGCTCGCCCACGTGGTGTTCGTCGCCGTGCGGCAGGGCAGCCCCTTCGCCTACTTCGAGGTCCAGGCCCAGTGGGGCAACAGCATCGACGGGGGCCGGGCGCTGGCCGCGTTCGTCCTCGGGCTCCCGCTTCCCGCCGCGCTCGGACTGTGCACGGCCCTGGGACTGCTGGGATGGCTGGTGTTCCTGTGCGTACGCCTGCGGCAGCCGCTGCCCCTCCTGGCGTACGGCATCGCGATCGTCGTCGTCTCGCTCATCGGGTCCGGGTACTTCGGGTCCCGCCCGCGCCTGATGATGCCCGCCTTCCCCCTGCTCCTGCCGCCGGCCCTCGCACTGCTGCGGCTGCGGACGGCCGGCACGGCAGCGGCCGTCACCGTGCTGGCCCTCGCCTCCGCCGGGTACGGGGCGTGGACACTGCTGGGGACGGGGCCTCCGTGAGTTGGGCCCACGGGCCCACGCGCCTGGAGCGGCCCGGTTGTTGGCGTGCGGGTCCGGTGCGTTGCGGGTGGCGGGAGCTGCGAACGATGAAGGTACGTACGACTGTCAGGGCGGCGACCGCGGCCGTCCTCTGCCTCGCGGCCGTCGCCTGCGGCCCCGACGGCGAGGGCGGCGGGACGGCCCCGGAGGTCCCGGCCGCGCTCGTCACCGCCCAGGCGGCGAAGCTGCCGTAGGGCAGCCTCAGGCGTCTTCGGACACCTGTATCCGAGCGCCCGGCCGCAGACCCCACATCTCCATCGCCCCGGCCTCCGACTCCACCACGTGGCGGGCGCGCAGCCTGGGCAGGCCGAGCCGGCCGGGCCTCATCGTGCGGACCGCCAGAACGTTGAACTTCCGGTCCAGGTACGCCACATCGATGGCGAACCGCATCCGGAACGTGTGCACACTCGCGCACGGCGTGATCAGCAGCGCCCCGACGACCCCGTCCACCCCGAGCAGCCCTCGCGACCGCGACCCGTACGAGGCCGCGATCCGCAGCGGCACCTCCCGCTCCCCCGTGTCCGTGCCGACCGTCAGTGTGCCGTTGCCATCGCGCCGTCTCCCCATGGGCACCGACCGTAGTCCCCGTGGGCCCGTGCCGGGTCACGAACGGACCGCGGTGGGCCCCAGGGCCCAAGACCCCGGCACCCGACCGGAATAGGGTCGGCCCGTGGACGCCACACTGATTGCGGTCGCCGCGCTCTGGGGCGCCGTCACCGGACTGCTGCTCCCGCGCGCCGCGTACCGCTTCTCCGTCGAGCCGGAGGAGCCCTGGCGCGACGCGTGCCCGGCCGGGCACGCGCTCACCGGGCCCGGCCGCGGCTGGCTCGGCTCCACCCGCTGCGCGGCCTGCGCGGCGGACGTACCCGCGTTGCGGGGGAGCGGCGGTCCCGGGCCGGCCGCGGACGGCCCCCCGGAGACCGGCCGGCCCCGCTACGCCCCCGCCGTGCTCGCTCCCGTCACGACCGTGCTCGCCTGCATGGCCCTCGCCGCCGCCACCGGCCTCCGGCCCGAGCTCGCCGTCTGGCTGCTGCTGGCCCCCGTCGCCGTGCTCCTCGCCGTCATCGACCGCCGCGTCCACCGGCTGCCCGACCGGCTGACGCTGCCCCTGGCCGCCGCCGCCGTCCTCCTGCTGGGGGGTGCGGCCCTGCTGCCCGAACCCGGTGGCTCCTGGACCTCCGCGCTGCTCGGCGGAGCCGCGCTCGGCGGCTTCTACCTCCTGCTCTTCCTGATCAACCCGAACGGCATGGGGTTCGGCGACGTGAAGCTGGCCCTGGCCCTGGGCGTGGCACTGGGCTGGTACGGATGGGCGGTGCTGTCCGCCGGCGGTTTCGCCGGCTTCCTGTTCGGTGCCCTGTACGGCTTCGGACTGATCCTGCTGCGCCGTGCCGGACGCCGGACGGGCATCCCGTTCGGGCCGTTCATGATCGCGGGCGCGCTGGTCGGCCTTCTGTTCGGCGGCCTCGCCGCCTGATCTTCACCGGGAGCACTGACGTACGGATATACGGTCGCGGGCGCCGCGGACGGCTGGCACGATCCCCGTATGACCGGACCGTCCGCACCGTCCCCGTCCGACGCCTCCGACGCACGCTTCGACGCCCTCGTCGCGGAGGCCGCAGCCGTCTCCGTCGACGGCTGGGACTTCTCCTGGCTCGACGGCCGTGCCACCGAGCAGCGCCCGTCGTGGGGCTACGCGCGCGCCATGGCGGGCCGGATGGCGGACGCACGGGCGGCCCTCGACATCCAGACCGGCGGCGGCGAGGTCCTCGCGTCCGCCCCGGTGCTGCCGCCGCTGACCGCGGCCACCGAGTCCTGGCCCCCCAACATCGCCCGCGCCACCGCCCTGCTGCACCCGCGCGGTGCCGTCGTCGTCGCGGACTCCGACGAGCCGCCGCTGCCCTTCGGGGACCACGCCTTCGACCTGGTGGTCAGCAGGCATCCGGTGGCCACCTGGTGGGCGGAGATCGCCCGGGTGCTGGCCCCCGGAGGCACGTACCTCTCCCAGGAGGTGGGCCCGGAGAGCGTGTTCGAGCTCATCGAGCACTTCCTCGGACCGCGGCCCGGCACGGCACGCGCCGCCCGGGACCCGCAGCACGCGCGGGCCGCCGCCGAGGCGGCCGGACTCGACGTCGTCGACCTGCGGGCGGAGCGGCTGCGTGTCGAATTCCTCGACATCGGTGCCGTCGTGTACTTCCTGCGCAAGGTCGTCTGGATGGTCCCGGGCTTCACCGTCGAGGCGTATCTGCCCCAACTCCGCACCCTGCACCGGAAGATCGAGTCAGAGGGGCCGTTCGTCGCGCACAGCGCCCGCTTCCTGATCGAGGCCCGCAAGCCGGGGTAGCGCCAACGGGCGTACGCCGGAAGCGGCTTCGGCCCAGCGGTACGGTTCGCCCCCCATGGGCCGCCGGATGCAACGGGAACCCCTGGTCCTCCGTCCTACCCCGGGGTAGTGCGACCCTGGTGGTTGAGCGCGCAACGAAGGAGCGGGTCATGACGGTGGGAAGGGAAACGTCCGGCGAGGAGATCAGCCGGCCGCGCCACGGCAGGTCCGGCTGGCTCACCGGGGAGCGGATCACCGCCGTCCACGGACTGTTCTACCGGCCCGAAGGCCGGGCGGGGGAGCCGGAGGCGGTCGAGTTCGTGCTCTCCACGGGACAGTCGGTCCTCCTGACGTGCGCCTCCGGCCGGACGCTGCGCATCACCTCCGGCAGCTGGCCCGGGCTGCCCGCCTGGTGCGTGCCCGCGGGGCAGTGGCAGTTCGCACCGCTGAGCCGGTTGCCCCCACCGCCCTACGGAGGGGCGTGGACCGTCATCGGCACGCAGGAGAGCCGGGACGAGCACGGCGAGGTGCGCGAGGCGGTCATCCGCTGCGAGAACGGCGACTTCGTGGTCACCGGCGGGGACACGGTCGCGATCTGCTTCGCCCCCCGCTGAGCCGTCCGCCGCGGCCCCGGCTGCCTGCCCGCAGCCCCCGCAGCCGCCCGCACCGACGGCGGGCGCGGTCGCCGGTATGTGCTCGCAACGCAGTCCGGCGAACCCGGAGAGTAATTATTTCGTGGCGTGGCACGCAGCATCACTTACGAAGGGTTATGGTGGAAACCCCCCCTCGGGCCGGTCCGTAACCCCCCCCACGGACCGGCCCGTTTTTTCATGGCCCCGCGGTGAGGCCCCCGGCCCGCCCCGAACGCAGGCGGAACGGGCCCCGTACCGGGCGGGGAACATCAGCCCCGGTTGGCCCAGATGTTCGTCCGTGCCGTGTCCACCGCGTAGGTGTCGATCTCCTTCAGCTCGTCCGCGGTCAGCACCGGAGCGGCGAGCGCGGCCACGTTCTGCTCCAGCTGCTTCACACTCGAGGCCCCGATCAGGGCGGACGTCATACGGCTGTCCCGCAGCACCCAGTTGAGCGCCAGCTGGGCGAGGGACTGCCCGCGGTCCCGGGCGATCCCGTTCAGCCCTCGCAGCCGGCGGAGCATCTCCTCGGAGAGCAGATCCGGGTCGAGGGACTTGCCCTGGCTGGCACGCGACCCCTCGGGGATACCCGCGAGGTACTTGTCCGTCAGCAGTCCCTGGGCGAGCGGCGCGAACGAGATGCAGCCCATACCGGCCGTCTCCAGCGTGTCCAGCAGCCCGTCGGCCTCCAGCCACCGGTTGACCATGGAATAGGAAGGCTGGTGGATCAGGGCCGGCACACCCATCTCCGCGAGCAGCCGGGCCGCCTCGGCGGTCTGCTCGGCGTTGTACGAGGACACGCCCGCGTACAGCGCCTTGCCCTGGCGTACGGCCGTGGCCAGCGCCCCCATCGTCTCCTCGAGCGGGGTGCCGGGGTCGAAACGGTGGGAGTAGAAGATGTCGACGTGATCGAGCCCCATCCGCTTCAGTGAGGCGTCGAGCGAGGACAGCAGGTACTTGCGGGAGCCCCACTCCCCGTACGGGCCGGGGTGCATCTGGTATCCGGCCTTGGTGGAGATGATCAGTTCGTCCCGGTACGGGGCGAAGTCCTGCTGGAAGAGCTTGCCGAAGTTCAGCTCGGCCGAGCCGGGCGGCGGGCCGTAGTTGTTGGCCAGATCGAAGTGGGTCACACCGAGGTCGAAGGCGCGACGGAGGATGGCCCGCTGGGAGCCCAGGCTGCGGTCGTCGCCGAAGTTGTGCCACAGGCCGAGCGAGATGGCGGGGAGCTTGAGACCGCTGCGGCCGGTGCGGCGGTACTCCATGGAGTCGTAGCGCGAGTCGGCGGCGCGATGGGGGAGGTAATCAGTCACGTTTCACTCCTTATCACGGACTTGTGACAGGCCGGGGTGGGCCCCCGTGACCCGGCGGCAGTAATGTGGCGCCTTCGGGACTTGCCGATCTGCGGCGCGTGAGCGTGGTGTGCGGACTGCGCGGCGATCCCCCGGGGACGGCCCCGGACCCCCGGCGACGGGGAGGGCGGGCCCGCGTCGGCCCGTACGGAACCGAGAGGGTGAACTCAGTGAATCTGCGCGACCTGGTGTACGGGCTCTACGCGCGCCGGGTGGAGGGACGCCTGGACCACTCCCAGGTGCCCAAGCACATCGGAGTCATCCTCGACGGGAACCGGCGGTGGGCTAAGGCCTCCGGCGGCTCGGCGGTGCAGGGGCACCAGGCCGGGGCGGACAAGATCTCCGAGCTGCTCGGCTGGTGCAGCGAGACCGAGGTCGAGGTCGTCACCCTCTGGCTGCTGTCCACGGACAACTTCGACCGGCCCGAGGCGGAGCTCGTCCCGCTGCTCGGCATCATCGAGAACACCGTGCGCCGGCTGGCGGCCGACGGGCGGTGGCGCGTCCACCACGTCGGCACGCTCGACCTGCTCCCCGCGCGGACCCAGACCGTCCTCAAGGAGGCGGAGGAGGCCACGGCGGGTACCGAGGGGATAATCGTCAACGTCGCCGTCGGCTACGGAGGCCGCCAGGAGATCGCGGACGCGGTGCGGTCCCTGCTGCTGGAGCACTCCTCCAGGGGCACGACCTTCGAGGAGCTCGCCGAGGTCGTCTCCACCGACCTCATCTCCGAGCACCTCTACACCCGTGGGCAGCCCGATCCGGACCTGGTGATCCGCACCAGCGGCGAGCAGCGGCTGTCGGGCTTCATGCTCTGGCAGAGCGCCCATTCGGAGTACTACTTCTGCGAGGTGTTCTGGCCGGCCTTCCGCAAGGTCGACTTCCTCCGCGCCCTGCGCGACTACGCGGCCCGCCACCGCCGCTACGGCACCTGAGGCCCCGTCCTCATCCACGGAGGGCGCGGCGGACGGTAAAGGCCCGCGCCACCCGGGTGCGCCGCTGGTCCACGCCGCGCGCATGGCTTCGCGTGTTCGAGGGAATACCCCTGTCAGGTCGATGTCCGGTCACCAACCAGGCGGACGTCGCAGCCAAGTGAGCGGCACCCAGCCCGCTCGCCCGGGAGGCCCTTTGCACACGAAGGACCGCACACCGTGCGGCCGACGCGGAGGGCCGGCGTTCGGCCCGCGCACGGGGTCCGAACCCGGTCCGTCCTCTCCCTTCGGGAAGTTCCGCGACCTCCGTCGCACTCCCCGACCTCGTCCGAGGGGGTACGTCCTTCCGTGGTGACCAGCACTAAGCGCCGCATGCCCGACAGGCGCACCTATGTTCTCGACACCAGCGTCCTGCTGGCCGACCCCAACGCCATGGCCCGCTTCGACGAGCACGAGGTGGTGCTCCCGATCGTCGTCGTCACGGAGCTGGAAGCCAAACGGCACCATCCCGAGCTCGGGTACTTCGCCCGGCAGGCCCTGCGCCTGCTGGACGACTTCCGGGTCCGGTACGGCCGACTGGACGCCCCGATCCCGCTCGGGGATCTGGGCGGGACGCTCCGTGTCGAACTCAACCACTCCGACCCCGGCGTCCTGCCGGCCGGCTACCGGTTGGGGGACAACGACTCACGGATTCTCGCGGTGGCGCGCAATCTGCAGGCCGAGGGGTACGACGTCACGGTCGTCTCCAAGGACCTGCCGCTCAGGATCAAGGCGTCGTCGGTCGGCCTCCTCGCCGAGGAGTACCGCGCCGAACTCGCCATCACCGACTCCGGCTGGACCGGGATGTCGGAGCTGAGCCTCGCCGCCGAACAGGTCGACCTGCTGTTCAGTGAGGAGACGCTCTTCATCCCCGAGGCGGCCGAATACCCCGTGCACACCGGGCTGGTCCTCCAGTCCGAGCGCGGCAAGGCACTCGGGAGGGTCACGGCCGAAGGCAGTGTGCGTCTCGTGCGCGGCGACCGGGAGGCCTTCGGGATCCACGGCCGCAGCGCCGAGCAGCGCATCGCGCTCGACCTGCTCCTCGACCCGGACGTCGGCATCGTGTCCATGGGGGGCCGGGCGGGCACCGGCAAGTCGGCCCTGGCGCTCTGCGCGGGTCTGGAGGCGGTGCTGGAGCGCCGGCAGCACAAGAAGGTGATGGTCTTCCGTCCGCTGTACGCGGTCGGCGGCCAGGAGCTCGGCTATCTCCCCGGCAGCGAGTCCGAGAAGATGAGCCCCTGGGCGCAGGCGGTCTTCGACACGCTGTCGGCGGTCGCCGGGCGCGAGGTCATCGAAGAGGTGCTGGGGCGCGGGATGCTGGAGATCCTGCCGCTCACCCACATCCGGGGCCGCTCGCTCCACGACGCGTTCGTGATCGTCGACGAGGCGCAGTCGCTCGAGCGGAATGTCCTGCTGACCGTGTTGTCCCGGATCGGGACGAATTCGCGGGTGGTGCTCACCCACGACGTGGCCCAGCGGGACAACCTCAGGGTCGGCCGGTACGACGGAGTCGTCGCCGTGGTCGAGAAGCTGAAGGGGCATCCGCTCTTCGCGCATGTCACGCTCACCCGCTCCGAGCGCTCGCAGATCGCCGCGCTGGTGACCGAAATGCTGGAGGAAGGCCGCATCTGACACGGAAGTTCCCACCCGATGCCGTCCGGCGAGCCAAGGATCCTAGCCGGGCGGCATCGTGCTGCGCCGTCATTTCCAGAAAAGACGTGCCCCAAACGAGGTGTGAGCTTTAACACGCAACACAGAATTGCAACGCGCCGTGTCCTTCCGGCAGAGTCTTGCTTCCGTCAGGCCCCGCATACGGCACTTGGGCACCTCCAGAGGCGCCACGCACCACACAACTCAACACCTGCCGTCCGTATGCCGCCCGCGAGCACCACGCGGCACTTCCGAAAGGGAGTTGCCCACCGGGCCCGTGCCTCCCGTGACCCAAGCAGTAGGGAGGCCAGTGTCAAGGGCACGATTGCGCCCGCGAGGTCACCTAAGCGGGCGATGCTGGAAGGACACCGTGTGAGCCGGATCTCGGTCCGGGGGTTCGCCGTGGCATCTGCCACCGCCGTAACCACCGTAGGCGCCGTTGTAGGCGTTGCGTCGGGCAGCACTCCCGCTGTCGACGACAACAACTTCGAGGCGGCCGCAGCCGACACCACGCTGCTCGCAGACATTCCCGCGGGTCAGCAGGCCCAGGTGCAGACCGCTTCGCTGACACAGCAGGCCGACGCGCAGGCCTCCGCGGCGGACGCGGCAGCCAAGAAGTCCGCCGAGGAGACTGCCCGCGTCCAGGCTGCCAAGGACGCCAAGTCGAAGAAGCAGGCGGCCGAGGACAAGCTGGAGGCCGAGCGCGAGGCCAAGGCGAAGGCCAAGGACGACGCCGAGCGTGCGAGCCGGTCCTCCGTCCGTGACGCCTCCTCGTTCTCCGCCAAGGGCTCCTACACGGTGGCCGAAGTCCAGGCGATGGCCCGGCGGATGGTTCCTGCCGACCAGTTCCAGTGCTTCAGCAACATCGTGAACCACGAGTCGACGTGGAACTACCGGGCGAGCAACCCGTCGTCCGGGGCGTACGGCCTGATGCAGGCGCTCCCCGCCTCGAAGATGGTCTCCGCCGGCGCCGACTGGCAGACCAACCCGGCCACCCAGATCAAGTGGGGCCTCAGCTACATGGACGGCCGCTACGGCAGCCCGTGCGGCGCCTGGTCGTTCTGGCAGGCCAACAACTGGTACTAGGGAACCCCCGGGTCCCCGCGCTCGACCTCCGTGATGCCCCGCACCGTCCTACGGTGCGGGGCATCACGCTGTACGGTCGATCCGAGCAGCTCCGGGGGGAGTGAGGGGAGCTGACGGGGGAAAGGGAAAAATCATGTCCAAACTTCCGGGATGGCTCGGTCGGCTGGGTGCTGAACTGACCGCGGTCGGGGCGCGCCTGGAAGAACGGCGCGCCGAGGGTGCCCGCCGCGACGACGCGGACGCCGACGCCGCGGAGACGTCCTCGTCGACGCTCTCGACCGTTGCCGCCGAACAGGTGCCCGCTCCCCCCTCCTACGCCCCCTCCGTCGCCGCCAGGCCCGACCCGGTCGCCGCGATCCCGTGGGGGATGCGCGTCGCCGCCGAGGCGGGCTGGCGGCTGCTGGTCCTGGCGGGCACGCTCTGGGTGCTGATGCGCGTCGTCAGCGCCGTCCAGCTGGTCGTCCTCGCCTTCGTCGCCGCACTGCTGGTGACCGCGATGCTCCAGCCCACCGTCGTACGGCTGAGGCGGCTCGGGCTGCCGCGGGGTCTCGCCACCGCCGTCACCGCCGTGCTCGGCTTCGTCGTCATGGGCCTGGTCGGCTGGTTCGTCGTGTGGCAGGTGATGGACAATCTGGACACGCTCTCCGACAAGGTGCGCGACGGCATCGACGAGCTGAAGCGCTGGCTGCTCGACAGCCCGTTCCACGTCACCGAGTCGCAGATCAACGACATCGCGAAGAACCTCAGCGACACCATCGGGACCAACACCGAGGAGATCACCTCCGCAGGGCTGCAGGGCGTCACCGTGATGGTGGAGGTCCTCACCGGGATACTGCTGGCGATGTTCTCGACGCTCTTCCTGCTCTACGACGGGAAGCGCATCTGGCAGTGGGTGCTCAAGCTGGTCCCCTCCCAGGCCCGCCCCGGAGTGGCCGGCGCGGGACCGCGCGCCTGGCGGACGCTGACCGCCTACGTGCGGGGCACGGTGATCGTCGCCCTGATCGACGCGATCTTCATCGGTCTGGGGATCTACATCCTCGATGTGCCGATGGCGGTGCCGCTCGCCGTCTTCATCTTCCTCTTCGCCTTCATCCCCCTGGTCGGCGCCGTGATCTCCGGGGCACTCGCCGTGGTCGTCGCGCTCGTCACCCAGGGCGTGTTCACCGCCCTGATGGCGCTCCTCGTGGTGCTCGCGGTGCAGCAGATCGAGGGCCACATCCTGCAGCCCTTCATCCTGGGCCGCGCGGTGCGCGTCCACCCGCTGGCCGTCGTCCTGTCGGTCGCCGCCGGCGGCATGATCGCCGGTATCGGAGGTGCGGTCGTCGCCGTCCCGCTCGTCGCCGTGACGAACACGGTGGTCGGCTACCTGCGGGCGTACGGGCGGGAGACCGCCCTGCGCCACTCGCCCCCGCCGCACGGCGCGACGGCCATCTCGGTGGCGCCGACGCCGGCCCCCGCCACCCGCGGGGCCGACGACGCACCGGAGCCCGCGGGCGCCGAGCCGGGCGCGCAGGACGAGTCGCCGAAGTGAGGCCGCGGGACCACGGTCCACAGGAGCGGCGCGGAACATGAGAAGGGCCCCGGGGACGGTCGGTCGTCCACGGGGCCCTCCTCGTTTAAGGGGTACTGCGGTCCTACTCGGCGAGAACGGCCTCAGCCTCGAGTGTCACGCCCACCGCCTGGATCACCGATGCGATCTTGACGGCTTCCTGAATGGTCTCACGGTCCACGCCGGCCTTGCGCAGCACCTGCTCGTGGGAGTCCAGGCACTGGCCGCAGCCGTTGATCGCGGAGACGGCGAGCGACCACAGCTCGAAATCGACCTTCTCCACGCCGGGCTTGCCGATGACGTTCATCCGCAGGCCCGCACGGAGGTTTCCGTACTCGGGGTCCGACAGCAGGTGCCGGGTGCGGTAGAAGACGTTGTTCATCGCCATGATGGCGGCGGCCGACTTCGCGGCGGTGTACGCCTCGGCGGAGAGGGCGGCCCTGGCCTCCGGCTCCAGCTCGCGCAGCACCTTCGGCGAGCGCGAGGCGATCGCGCAGGCCAGGACGGTGCCCCACAGCTGCTGCTGGGGGAGCTCGCTGTTCCCGATGACGGAACCGAGGTTCAGCTTCAGGTCCTTGGCGAAGTCCGGTATGGCGGACTTGAGTTCGTCGAGTGCCATGTCGGTATCAGCTCACTCGCCGGAGAGGAGCGCGACCGGGTCGAGGGTGGTCTCGCCCTTGGTCCAGTTGCAGGGGCAGAGCTCGTCGGTCTGCAGGGCGTCGAGGACCCGCAGGACCTCCTTGGGGTTACGGCCCACGGAACCGGCGGTCACCATCGTGAACTGGATCTCGTTGTTCTGGTCGACGATGAAGACGGCGCGCTGGGCGAAGCCGTCCTCGCCCTCGATGCCGAGGTCACGCATGAGCTCGTGCTTCGAGTCGGCCAGCATCGGGAAGGGCAGGTCGGTCAGGTCCGGGTGGTCCTTGCGCCAGGCGTGGTGCACGAACTCGGAGTCGCCGGAGAAGCCGAGGACCTGCGCGTCACGGTCGGCGAACTCGTCGTTCAGCTTGCCGAAGGCGGCGATCTCGGTGGGGCACACGAAGGTGAAGTCCTTCGGCCACGCGAAGACGATCTTCCACCGACCCTCATAGGTCTTGTGGTTGATCTGCTCGAACTCCTTGCCGCTCTCCAGCGACACGCAAGCGGTCAGGTCGAACTCGGGGAACTTGTCACCGACAGTGAGCACGCGCTCTCCTTGCAGCGTAGGAAATCCCTTTTTGGGGGCGTTCCTGGGGGTTGGACGATCACCACCTTGGCACAGAGTGCATTGATCGCGGAAATAGCTACACTCGGTCGTGATGATCGGAGGTGCCTATCAGTGGCGTATGTAAATCATGCCAATAGGTCCAAGCAGCCCAGCCTCTCGCAGCTGCGCGCTTTCGCGGCCGTCGCGGAACATCTGCACTTCCGGGACGCGGCGGCATCTATCGGGATGAGTCAGCCCGCACTCTCCGGCGCCGTGTCGGCACTGGAAGCGGCACTCGGTGTCCAACTCATCGAGCGTACGACGCGCAAGGTGCTGCTCTCGCCCGCGGGGGAGCGGCTCGCGGTGCGGACCAGGGCGGTGCTGGAGGCGGTCGGCGAGCTGATGGAGGAGGCCGAGGCGGTGCGGGCGCCGTTCACCGGGGTGCTCCGGCTCGGGGTGATTCCCACGGTCGCGCCGTACCTGCTGCCGACCGTGCTCAGGCTGGTCCACGAGCGCTACCCGGAGCTGGACCTCCAGGTGCACGAGGAGCAGACCTCCTCGCTGCTGGACGGCCTGGCGGCGGGCCGGCTGGACCTGCTGCTGCTCGCCGTGCCGCTAGGCGTGCCGGGAGTCACCGAACTGCCCCTCTTCGACGAGGACTTCGTCCTGGTCATGGAGCAGGAGCACGAGCTGGGCGGACGTACGGACATCCCGCGTGAGGCACTGCGGGGCCTGCCCCTGCTGCTGCTCGACGAGGGGCACTGCCTGCGTGACCAGGCGCTGGACATCTGCCGCGAGGCGGGACGCACGGAGGGGGCGCCGGTGACGACGACCGCGGCCGGTCTCTCCACCCTGGTGCAGCTCGTCGCGGGCGGGCTCGGGGTGACGTTGCTGCCGCGTACGGCGGTGACGGTGGAGACCGCGCGGAACGATGCGCTGACCACCGGGTACTTCGCCGAACCGGCGCCCTCGCGGCGGGTGGCGCTCGCGGTGCGGACGGGAACGGCGCGGCACGCGGAGTTCGAGGAGTTCGCGGCGGCGCTGCGCGAGGCCATGGCGGCCCTTCCGGTGCGGGTGCCCGGAGAGGGGTGAGCGCGCCCCCCGACGCGCTCACCCCTCCCGCCGCCTCACTCCGTGCGCAGCCCGTCCGGGCGCATCGCGCGCCACAGCAGGGGGAGCGAGAGCAGGGTCACGGCCACGACGAGGACCGCGCCCGCGCCCGCCATCGGCAGGAACAGCCACCACTGCGTCACGGTCTTGCCCATCATCCACGTCAGCACGGCACCGAGCCCGAGACCGCCCGCGGTCGCGGCCAGAAGGCCGACGGCCACCGGCACGGCGGTCTGCCAGAGCACCGACCAGCCGAGGGTGACGCGCCTGGTGCCGAAGGCGACCAGGACCGACAGCAGCCGCTTGCGCTCCCGGAGCTGTTCCAGCTGGGAGATCAGCATCGAGGCCGCGATCAGGATCAGCATCGCCACCGCGCCCAGCCGCAGGCCCGTCTGCACGCTGGCGTACTGGCGCTCGCGTTCCGTCGAGGCCAGGGTGGCGACCCGCATCCCCGGGTCTATCCGGGCGGCCGTGTTGCGTACGTACTCGGAGACGTCCTCCACGCCCTCGTCGACCTTGATCTGCGCGGTCGTCCGGGCGCTCGGCAGGGTGCGGGGGTCGATGGCCCCGACGGTGGTCATGATGCCCCGGCGCTCCTCGCCGAGCGGGTCGGGAGCGGCTGTCACCGTCCGGGTGTCCGCGGGCAGGATCCAGCGCACCGACTTCGCTCCCGGCAGCCAGTCGCGGGTGGGGTTGAGCTCGATCTCCTCGCCCTTGCGCGCCGTCTCGTCGATCCAGTCGCTCGCCTCCTTGTCGCCCCTGGGATGGACGACGAAGGAGTCTCCCTCCTCACAGGAACCGATCTCGGCGAGTTCCTTCAGGGTGGCGCAATCGCCGACGCTGAGGGTGGTGGTGGGGGCGACCTCGTCCTTCCCGTACTTCCCCGGCCTGGTCACGTACGTCTCGACCGTGCCGATGACGGCCTCCACGCCCCTGGTGGACCGGAACGCCTCGATGGTCCGGGTGGCCGCGTCCCCACTCACCGTCTCGGAGAAGGTGTGGAACTGGGCGCGCGACGGGTCCTGCCCCGTGATCTGCTCGAATTCGTCGCCCACCGCCGCGAACAGCATCTGCAGGGCCACGGCGCCGGCCACCGCGACGGTGATGCCGCTCACCGCGCGGGACGCCGCCCCGCTGTTCAGCTGGAGGCGGCGGACGGCGAGCTGCCAGGGCAGCGGGCCCCCGTGCAGCCTGTCCACGCACGCCCCGACCAGCCAGGGCAGCAGCAGTGCCAGCCCGACCAGGACCAGTACGGCGCCGACCGCGATGGGATAGGGGTCGACCGGTGTGAATTCGTCGACCCTGCCCGTCAGGACCAGTACCGCCAGTCCCACGACCGGCATCGGCAGCCGCCACCACAGCCGGCGCCGGTGGCTTCCGCCGCCGCGTACGACGCCCAGCGGCTCGACGACCACGGCCCGCATGGCGACCAGGGTGACGAGCACCGCGGCCGAGGGAACTCCGACGCCGATCAGCGTCGCCGGCCAGACCGAGGGGGTCAGGTCGGAGGGGAAGGCGCTGTGGCCCCACACCTCGACGCGGCCGACGAACCTGCGGCCCACGAGGAAGAGGACCGCTCCGGTCAGCAGCCCGAGCACGGAACCGAACAGCGCCTCACCGGCCGCGATCCTGCGGGTCGTCCGGATGTCCGCACCGACCAGGCGAAGCGCGGCGAGCCGGCGGTCGCGCCGGTCGCCGCCGAACCGTACGGCGGTGGCGATGAAGATCGCGACGGGTGCCAGCAGCACGACGCAGATCAGGATGACGAGGACGACCAGGACGGGCTGCAGCGGCTCACCCCCGCGTTCGTCCCCGTACCCGGCCAGCCGGTGACCGCCGGTGGCGGGAGTCAGCGAGTCGCTGCCCGCGTAGAAGTACAGCTCACCCGGGGAACGGAGTCCCGCGTCGGCGATCGTCGAGGTGACCCGGTAGGGCAGCCGCTCCCTGAGGAGCGCGCCCTCGGACGAGGCCAGCAGGTCCCGGAGGGCGGGGGAGGCCGCCATCTCCCCGGATTCGGGGAAGGCCGCGACCCCGGGAGGGAGGACCGGGCGGGCACCCTCGGCGCGCATCAGGAAGCCTTCGACGGCGAGGCCGCGGTACTCGGTCGCCGCACTGACCCGCAGAACCGTGCTGTCCGACTTCGGGACGTCCTCCGTGGCGCGCGACACGGGGGCCTCCTTGCGGGCCCGGTCGCGCTCCGAACGCTGGTCCAGCAGATGCGGCACGGAGGAGGCGACCAGCAGCATCGCCACACCCAGCCCGACGCCGACAGCGGTGAGCGCGGTCCGAGCCCAGCCCTCACGCCCGCCCGCGGCGGCGAAGCGCATGCCGATACCGAGGTCGCGGAGCCAGGTCATACGGCGAACTCCGGATCCCGGACGCGTCCGTCGCGTACGACGATGTCGCGGTCGGAGTACGCGGCCACCCGCGCCTCGTGCGTCACGAGCACGACGGCCGTGCCGGCCGACCGGGCGGACTCGGTGAGCAGCTCCATGACCCGCTCGCCGTTGAGGGAGTCCAGCGCACCCGTGGGCTCGTCCGCGAAGACCACCTTGGGCGACGCGACCAGGGCGCGTGCCACGGCGACCCGCTGGCCCTGCCCGCCGGAGACCTCGCCGGGGCGCTTGGCGGCGGTGTCGTCGACCTCCAGCCGCTCCAGCCACTCCAGGGCGGTGCGCGCGGCCTGCTTGCGCTTGACGCCGTTCAGCCGGAGAGGCAGTGCGACGTTCTCCAGGCAGGTCAGTTCGGGAACGAGCTGGCCGAACTGGAACACGAAGCCGAAATCGCCGCGTCGCAGGGAGCTGCGCTCGGCGTCGGACATCCCGGACAGGTCGCGGCCCGCGTACGTGAGGGTGCCCGAGTCGGGGACGACGATCCCCGCGAGGCAGTGCAGCAGCGTCGACTTGCCCGAGCCGGAGGGTCCCAGCACGGCGACGACCTCGCCCGGATGGACGGAGAACGAGGCGCCGTCGAGCGCGGGCGTTGAGCCGTAGGCCTTGCGCAGGTCGTGGGCGGCGAGCAGGGAGCCGGCCGGGGTCACGGGGCGATCACCTCGGCGAGCTGGTCGAGGCGCGCGCCGGTCAGTTCCAGCCAGCGCAGGTCGGCTTCGAGGTGGAACAGCGCGTAGTCGCAGATGAGCTGGTCGGCGAGGTCGCCCTTGCGTTTGCGGTCGGTGAGGACGCGCATGAGCCGCAGGTGCTCGGAGCGCTGCGCGTCCAGCAGACCGGAGGCGCTGCGCCCGGTGAGCAGGGCCAGGACGACCTTGGCGTAGAGCGTCGACTGGAGGTACGGCTCGGGCTTCTCCGGCCGGCTCAGCCAGGCGCCGACATCGGTGATCCCGGCATCGGTGATGGCGTAGCGCTTGCGCTCGGGGCCGCCGTCCGACTCCACCCCGTCGACCTCGACGAGGCCGTTCTTCAGCAGCCGGGACATGGTCGCGTAGACCTGCCCGTAGTGCAGGGGCCGGTCGTGACCGAACTTCTCGTCGAAGGTGCGCTTGAGGTCGTAGCCGTGGCGGGGGCCGGACTCGAGGAGCCCGAGGAGGGTGTGACCGATTGACATGCGGCGCACTCTACATGTCGTGTATACCTCGCGTGTATACGGGCCACTCCAGGCCGGTCGGGTGGTGCGGCCCGCCCCTCGAGCCCGTCCGGCGACCGGGGGCCGGGGGCTCGGGGGCGGAGCCGCCGGGCCCCCGGCCTCACCCCTCGGTACCGGGCTCCGCGTCCGACTCGTCAAAGGGTGTGGGCTCCGGCCCGGACGCCGGCTTCGGCGGCCGCCCCCGCCGAGGGATCGGCCCCGCACCCCCCGGCAGCCGCCCCGCCTCCGCCAGCGCCCGCCGCAGCAGGAACTCGATCTGCGCGTTCGCGCTGCGCAGTTCGTCCGAGGCCCAGCGGGCCAGCGCGTCGTGCACCGAGGGATCCAGCCGCAGCAGCATCTGCTTGCGCCGCGGCCGCCCGGCAGGGGTGGAGGCGTCGTCCGTCACTGGTAGAGCGTGCCCGTGTTCAGGACCGGCTGCGCCGCCCGGTCACCGCACAGCACCACCATCAGGTTGCTGACCATCGCCGCCTTGCGCTCGGCGTCGAGCTCGACGATGTCCTGCTCGGCGATGCGGGTCAGCGCCATCTCGACCATGCCCACCGCGCCCTCGACGATCTGCTGGCGGGCCGCGACGACGGCGCCCGCCTGCTGCCGCTGGAGCATCGCCGAGGCGATCTCGGGGGCGTACGCCAGGTGGCTGAAGCGCGACTCGATGATCAGCACGCCCGCCGCCTGGACCCGTGCGGTGAGCTCGACGGCGAGCTTCTCGGTGATCTCCTCGGCGTTGCCGCGCAGCGAGAGCCCGCCCTCCTCGTGGGCGTCGTACGGGTACTCGATCGCGATGTGCCGGACGGCCGCCTCGGTCTGGGTGGCGACGAACTCCAGGAAGTCGTCGACCTCGAAGAGCGCCTGTGCGGTGTCCTCGACCTTCCAGACGACGATCGCGGCGAGCTCGATCGGGTTGCCGTACGCGTCGTTGACCTTCAGGACCGCCGTCTCGTGGTTGCGGACCCGGGTGGAGATCTTGCGGCTGGAGGTCAGCGGGTTGATCCAGCGCAGGCCGTCCGCGCGGATCGTGCCGACGTACCGGCCGAAGAGCTGGATGACCCGAGCCTCGCCCGGAGCGACCATTTTCACACCGCTCATGCAGAAGAACGAGGCGACGGTGAGCAGCAGTCCGAGGATCAGGAGCGGGACGCCGACGCCGTTGTGCCCGTTGCCGCCGAGGACGCCGCCGCCGATGGCCAGGCCGATGCCGAGGAACACCCCGAGGACGGTCAGCAGCAGTCCGAAGCCGCCGGGGATGGAGTGCGCCGTCGTCTCCCTGACCTGGGGGGCGGGCATCTCGGGTGCGTCCGGAGTCAGGTCGGCGACGGGGTCGGTGGTGCCGGGACGGTCGTGCGGTGCGGTCATGGGGTCCCCCGTCTCGTGCGGCACGGAGCCGCGCTATCAATGTGATTTCACATTAACCGACTTCGCAACCTTGTGCACCCTTCGTGAGTCGGTTCCTTGGAGAGCGGGTGCTGATTGTCACGTCCGGAAAAGACCGGATCGCTCGCCATTTGTCCGCAGCTTCGGTGTTAGCTGATTGATCTGACCGGAGCGGAACGAGCAGAGGAACAGGAGCACCACAGTCATGGGGCGAGCGGATGCGCGACGGGCTCAGGGGCAGGAAGCGCGCCGGGCCGGGAGGGGCGGCATACGCGGACTCTTCACCTGGCGGAAGATCCTGGGCACGTTCTTCGGGCTCTGCCTGCTGGTGATGGGCGCCTTCGTGGCGCTCTACATGTACGTCGACGTGCCCGCGGCCAACGCCCAGGCCGAGAAGCAGAGCAACGTATACAAGTACAGCGACGGCACACTCCTGGCCCGGACCGGCTCCGGCGTCAACCGCGAGATCGTGGACCTCGCCGTCGTTCCCAAGGGCGTCCAGCACGCCTTCGTCGCCGCCGAGAACAAGTCCTTCTACCGGGACCAGGGCGTCGACCTCAAGGGCACCGCGCGCGGCCTGCTCAACACGCTCTCGGGCAAGGGCAAGCAGGGCGGCTCCACGATCACCCAGCAGTACGTCAAGAACTACTACCTCACGCAGGACCAGACGGTCAGCCGCAAGCTCAAGGAACTGGTGATCTCGCTCAAGGTCGACCAGAGCACGAAGAAGGACGACATCCTCGCCGGATACCTGAACACCGTGTACTATGGACGCGGTGCGAGCGGCATCCAGGCGGCGGCACAGGCCTACTACGGGGTCGACGCCAAGGACCTCGACGTCTCCCAGGGCGCCTACCTCGCGGCCCTGCTCCAGGCCCCCAGCCAGTACGACTGGGCGGTCGCCTCGCCGACCGGCAAGAAGCTCGTCAAGGAGCGCTGGGGCTACACCCTGGACAACATGGTCGACGAGGGCTGGCTCGACGGGGCGGAACGCGGCAAGCTGACGTTCCCCGTCCCGAAGTCCCCCAAGGCCGCCCCCGGCATGGAGGGCCAGACGGGCTATCTCGTCGAGGCCGCCAACCAGGAGATGGCGCGGCAGGGCGTGACCGAGGAGATGCGCGAGGCCGGCGGCTGGACGGTCACCCTCAACATCGACAAGAAGCGGCAGAAGCAGCTGGAGAAGTCGGTCGACGACCAGCTGGAGAACCAGCTCGACCGCAAGGGCAACAAGATCGACGCGACCGTCCAGGCCGGCGCCACCTCCGTCGACCCGAAGACGGGCAAGGTCGTCGCGCTCTACGGCGGCGTCGGTGCCACCGAGCACTGGATATCCAACGCCACCCGGCAGGACTACCAGCCCGCCTCCACCTTCAAGCCGCTGGTGCTCGCCTCCGCCCTGGAGAACGAGTCGGTGACCCGGAACGGCGACCTGATCGGCCTCGGCACGGTCTACGACGGAACGAGCAAGCGCCCCGTCGTGGGCAGCGACACCCCGTTCGCGCCGCAGAACGAGGACGACATCAGCTACGACAACCCGACCGTCCAGCGGGCGATGGACAAGTCGATCAACGCCGTCTTCGCGCAGATGGTCGTCGACGTCACCCCGAGCGCCGTGAAGAAGACCGCGCTCGCCATGGGCGTACCCGACAAGAACTTCCCCGAGCGCCCCGCCATCACCCTGGGCACCATGAACGCCTCGACGTGGGACATGGCAGGGGTGTACGCCACCCTCGACAACCACGGCAAGAAGGTCACCCCGACCATCGTCAAGTCCGCGGAGCACCGCGACCGCGCCATGGAGCCGGTCGACGGGATTGGCGGCCAGGTGATCAGCCGGAGCTCGGCGGACACCGTGACGCGCGCGCTCACCGAGGTCGTCGACATCGGCTCCGGCCGTGAGGCCAACACCTCGGCCTACGACGCGGCGGGCAAGACGGGTACGTCGGAGAACAACAAGGCGGCCTGGTTCGCGGCCTACACCCCTGAGCTCTCGACGGTCGTGGCCCTGTACGGCGAGTCCACCAAGGAGGGCGGCGGACAGGTCACGCTGACCGGTACGGCCAACTCGGGCCGGGCCAACGGCGGCGGCTTCCCGGCGAAGATCTGGGCGGACTACACCCTCGGTGCCCTCGGTGGCGGCTCGAACGCCAGGTTCGACCTGGAGGGCGTGGAACGCGGGGAGACGGCGGTGACCGAGACCCCCTCGGCCACGCCGTCCGAGACGGAGACCCCGAGCCCGACGCCGTCCGAGGAGACCGCGACGCCGTCCGAGACGCCGAGCGAGACCCCGAGCGAGGAGACGACGACGAGCCGGCCGCCGAGCGAGTCGCCCTCGGTCACCCCGAGCGA
This sequence comes from Streptomyces clavifer, assembly GCA_014651175.1. Classification (GTDB taxonomy): domain Bacteria; phylum Actinomycetota; class Actinomycetes; order Streptomycetales; family Streptomycetaceae; genus Streptomyces; species Streptomyces clavifer. The sequence continues at coordinate 380,355 of BMWJ01000001.1, forward strand.
GGACCCCACCGGGACGAAGGACCCCGAGGACGGGGAGCAGCCACCGGGCGAGCGGCCGGGATCCGGCATCCTGGACCAGTGAGCAGACGTGGGGGGGCGGTGCCGAGAAACGGCACCGCCCCCCCACGCACGCTCCGGGGCGGGCACGCTCACGCCGTCCAGCAGGTGGCACATCGTGAAACGGTCGGACGTGCGGCAAAGGTCTACGGAGCGGGAGTGGCCATCTCGAACCACACCACTTTGCCCGTGGACAGCCGGGTGGCTCCCCACCTCCTGGCCAGCCTGTTGACCAGGAACAGTCCGCGTCCGCCCTCGTCCGTGTCCCGCGCACGGCGCTGCCTGGGCAGCTGCGGTGAGTCGTCGCCGACCTCGCAGCGCAGGATGTCCGTGCGCAGCAGCCGCAGCGTCACCGGGCGCTCCGCGTACCGCACCGCGTTCGTGACCACCTCGCTGACGAGCAGCTCCACCTCGTCCGCGAGATCGTCCAGCCCCCACCGGCTCAGCGCCCTGCGGGCCAGCCTTCGGGCCCGGCCCGGGGCCGCGTCCTCCGGTTCCAGGAACCAGTACGCGACGTCGCTCGGCGCGATCCCGTCGAAGCGGGCTGCCAGCAGGGCGATGTCGTCGTCCCGGTCACCCGGGCCGAGCATGTCGAGCACGTCGTCGCAGAGCGCTTCCAGCGGCGGCGAGTGGTCCGGCCCGGTCAGCTGGGCGGTGGCGGCCAGCCGCTCCCGCAGCTGCTCGATCCCGGTCCACACGTCCCGCAGCCGTGACTCGACGAGCCCGTCCGTGTAGAGCAGCAGCGTGGCTCCGGCCGGGGCGTCCAGCTCGACCGCCTCGAAGTCCACCCCGCCGACGCCGATCGGAGCGCCCGGCGGAACCCGGAGCACCTCCGCCCGGCCGCCCAGATGCAGGAGTACGGGCGGCGGGTGGCCGGCGTTGGCGATGGTGATGCGGTGGGCGACGGGGTCGTACACCGCGTACAGGCAGGTCGCCATGCGGTCACTGCCGAGCCGCTGCGCCTGCTCGTCCAGGTGGTGCAGGACCTCCTGCGGCGGCAGGTCGAGACCCGCCAGGGTCTGCGCGGTGGTGCGCAGCTGCCCCATGATCGCCGCGGAGGTCATGGAGTGGCCCATCACGTCGCCGACGACCAGGGCGACCCTGCTGCCGGGCAGCGGGATCGCGTCGTACCAGTCCCCGCCCACCCTGGCGGTCTCCGCCGCCGGGAGGTAGCGGGAGGCCAGGCGCACGCCGGTCGGCTGCGGCAGCGAGTCGGGCAGCATGGTGCGCTGCAGCTCGTCCGCGATGTACGCCTCGCGGCCGTAGGGCACGGCCTTGTCGATGCCGAGCGCGGTGTGCGTGGCCAGCTGAGCCGCGACCAGCAGGTCGTTGGCCTCGAACGGCGGGCGTTCCGTGCCGCGCAGGAAGACGGCAGCACCGATCACCCGGCGCCGCCCGCGCAGCGGTGCCAGGATCGCGCGGTGTCCGGTGGGCACCGTCCGGCCGGCCCCCAGCAGCTCGGGCAGGGCGGCGCGCGCCGCGGCGGAGTCCCCGAAGACGGGCCGCACCCCGCGCAGCACCTCGGCGAGCGCACCGCCCGCCAGGACCTCGCACAGGTCGGCGGCGGGCAGCAGCCCGGCCTGCGGGTCGGAGACGGGCAGCCTCAGCAGCCGCTCGCCCTCCGGCCCGATCTCACTCTCCTCATCGGTTAAACGCAGCCTGTCGGTACGGCGCAGCCGTAGCACGAAGGGGCTGACCGGGCGCTCGTCACCCACCGGGAGCGGGTCGCGGAGGTAGACGAGTATGGCGTCGGAGAACGTCGGCACACTGGCCCGGCACAGGCCGAGCACGATCTCGTCCAGGTCTATGCCCCGGGCGATCCGGCGGGTGGCGGCGCCGACGAAGCGCAGCCGGTCACCCTCGCGGCGGGCGACGGCCTGCGTGTCGGCGGGGTCCGCCGCGGCGGACCCGGGGGCCGCACCCGGCGCCGCGGAGGGGCCGGGGACCGCGGCCGTGGCGGCGATTCCCGCTACGGCCTCCGGCTGCCGGGGCCGGGCGCGTTCCTGCGACCGGGCGGCGAGGGGCTGCTGGCCTTCGTGGGAGGTGGGATGCTCCGTCACGCGTGGGATTCCGTCCGTCCGGGCCGGTTGTATGAGGCAATCGCCTTGTGGGGCGCCACTGTGCCCCGGCAAGAGCGGTGAGAACAACGGCTGTCACCGGATGCCCCGGTAAGCGGGGCCGAAACCGAACCGCCCGTCGGTGGGCCGATATCGGTCACTCCGGCGACGGGGCAGCGGGCAGCGAACACGTCTCCACCCCCTCGTAGTGGTTCCTGCGACCGCACGGCCCACCCGGTTCCGTGGCCCCGGTGACTCATGCGGTTCGTACGGTGACTTGTGGTCAGACCCCGTGCTGCGCGCACCGGTTGTGACGAAACATACCGGCCGTGCAGTCCGTGGAAGGCGATCCTACGTTTGCCCCCCTGGGGTGCATCAAGGGTCTCACGGCGATCCGGGAGCGGGGGTGCGGTCCCAGTCATCGGGCAACGGAGGGACCTGCCACCGCGGATCGGGCCGCCAGTGCTCCCACCCGTCCCGGAACGGCGCGCCCCAGCTCCGGACCACGTCGGCCGCCGCCAGACCCGCCTCCCGCACCCGCTGCGCGGTGACGCCGTCCATCAGCCCGACCCGCTGGGCCTGGGCGAACTCGTCCTCGTCGAGCCACTCCCAGCTGCGGTCGGGATGCACGGCGATGTCGAGGAAGTGGTCCTGGGAATCGACCCCTCCGGCCCAGCGCGCACGGGGCTCCTCGAGGTTGACGTACCAGTTGCGGAAGAGCCAGCCGTGGTCCCAGAACAGCCATACCGACCAGGGATCGCCCGGCCGGGCGATCTTCAGCACACCTGTGCCGAACCACCGGGAACGCACCGTCGTGCGCGGACGCGTGTAGCGGGTGGCGAGCGGCTCGGCATGTACCTGGGTGCCGTCGGCGAGGACCGGTTTCACGCATTCGGTACCGGGGGCCAGCCACACGGCGAGCAGCTCGTCGGTGTCCTGGACCACGGTGACCGGACGGCAGATGTGCACGGGCCGGTCACCGCCGTTGTCCCGGTAGCGCCAGAGGATCCGGTCGCCCGGCGCCCAGCGCCCGCCGTCCCCCGCACCCGCCCCGGTGTCTGCTCCCGTACCCGCTTCCGTGGCTGTCATGAAGAGATCTTAGGTACGGCGCCGCCCGCCCGCTGCGAAATGCTTCACGGCCGGGTCATGCGCAGCACGTCCAGGGCCTCGTCGAGCTGCTCCGCGGTCAGGTCGCCGCGCTCGACGTAGCCCCCGGCCAGCACCGTCTCCCGGATCGTGGTGCCCTCGGCCAGCGACTTCTTGGCGACCTTCGCCGCCTCCTCGTACCCGATGTACTTGTTCAGGGGGGTCACCACCGACGGCGACGACTCCGCGTACAGCCGGGCCCGTTCCACGTTGGCCGTGATGCCGTCGACCGTGCGGTCGGCGAGCAGCCGGGAGGCGTTGGCGAGCAGCCGCACCGACTCCAGCAGGTTCTTCGCCATCACGGGCAGCATCACGTTGAGCTCGAAGTTGCCGGCCGCACCGGCGGTGGCGACGGTGGCGTCGTTCCCCGTCACCTGCGCCGCGACCATCAGCACGGCCTCCGGGATGACCGGATTGACCTTGCCCGGCATGATCGACGAACCCGGCTGCAGGTCGGGCAGACTGATCTCGGCCAGCCCGGTGCGCGGACCGGAGGCCATCCAGCGCAGGTCGTTGGAGATCTTGGTGAGCGAGACGGCGACGGTACGGAGGTGCCCGGACGCCTCGACGAGTCCGTCCCGGGCGCCCTGGGCCTCGAAGTGGTCACGGGCCTCGGTGAGCGGCAGCCCGGTGGTGCGCGCCACCTCGGCGATCACGGCGGCGGAGAAGCCCGGCGGGGTGTTGATCCCGGTGCCCACCGCCGTACCCCCCAGTGGGAGTTCGGCGAGGCGGGGGAGCGCGGAGCGCAGCCGTTCGACGCCGTAGCGGATCTGCGCGGCGTAGCCGCCGAACTCCTGGCCCAGGGTGACGGGCGTGGCGTCCATCAGATGGGTACGGCCCGACTTCACGACATCCGCGAATTCGGCCGATTTCCGCTCCAGGGCGGATGCCAGGTGGTCCAGGGCCGGGATGAGGTCGGCGGTGACGGCGGCGGTCGCGGCGATGTGGATGGAGGACGGGAACACGTCGTTGGAGGACTGGGACGCGTTGACGTGGTCGTTGGGGTGGACCTCGCGCCCGAGCCGCTCGGTGGCGAGCGTGGCCACGACCTCGTTGGTGTTCATGTTGGACGACGTGCCGGAGCCCGTCTGGAACACGTCGATGGGGAAGTGCTCGTCCCAGCGGCCGTCGGCCACCTCGGCGGCGGCCGAGCGGATCGCCTCGGCGACGTCGGGATCCAGCACCTCCAGCTCGGCGTTGACCTTCGCGGCCGCGGCCTTGATCCGGGCCAGGGCCTCGATGTGGGCCCGTTCCAGGCGCTGTCCGGAGATGGGGAAGTTCTCCACGGCGCGCTGCGTCTGAGCCCGCCACTTGGCGTGCGCGGGCACTTTCACCTCGCCCATCGAGTCGTGCTCGACGCGGTACCGCGCTTCCTCGGCCGATCCGTTCATGTGTTCCAACCTCCTGGTGAAGACGAGCGCGTGGCGTGTTCCCCGTATTCCCCCGACGCCACCGGCGGCCAGTAAATACCCGGCGCGGTCCGACGGCGGCGACCGGGCGGCGCGGCGCGCCCGGACCGCGACGGGCGTACGGGGTGCGGGCTCGTCCGGGAGCGGGCCGGATCCGCGGGGGCGGGCCTGCGGGGGAACGCGGCAGGGGCGCCCCGGCCGCGGCCGGAACGCCCCTGGAACCGCGTGCGGATCAGCCGAGGCCGGGGCCGCGGACCGGAATGCTGGTGAAGGTCGGTGCCGGGGCGGGCTCCGTGAAGAAGTCGTTGCCCTTGTCGTCGACGACGACGAACGCGGGGAAGTCCTCCACCTCGATCCGCCAGACCGCCTCCATGCCGAGCTCCTCGTACTCGACGACCTCGACCTTCTTGATGCAGTCCTGCGCGAGGCGCGCCGCGGGCCCGCCGATCGAGCCGAGGTAGAAGCCGCCGTGGGCGTCGCACGCGTCGGTGACCTGCCGTGACCGGTTGCCCTTGGCGAGCATCACCTTGGAGCCGCCCGCCGCCTGGAACTGCGCGACGTAGCTGTCCATGCGGCCGGCCGTCGTGGGGCCGAAGGAGCCGGACGCGTAGCCCTCGGGGGTCTTCGCCGGTCCCGCGTAGTACACCGGGTGGTCCTTGAGGTACTGCGGCATCTCCTCGCCCGCGTCGAGCCGCTCCTTGATCTTGGCGTGCGCGATGTCGCGCGCCACGACCAGCGGACCGGTCAGCGAGAGCCTTGTCTTGACCGGGTACTTGGTGAGCTCCGCGAGGATGTCGTCCATCGGCCGGTTCAGGTCGATGCGGACGACGTCGCCGTCGCTTTCGAGGTGCGCGTCGGTGGTGTCCGGCAGGAAGCGCGCGGGGTCCTTCTCCAACTGCTCCAGGAAGACGCCCTCCGCGGTGATCTTCGCGGTGGCCTGGCGGTCCGCCGAGCAGGAGACGGCGATGGCGACGGGCAGCGAGGCGCCGTGGCGGGGGAGGCGGACGACGCGCACGTCGTGGCAGAAGTACTTGCCGCCGAACTGCGCGCCGATGCCGATCCGCTGCGTCAGCTCGAAGACCTTCTGCTCCAGCTCCTCGTCCCGGAAGCCGTGGCCGGTCGGGGAGCCCTCGGCCGGGAGCTCGTCCAGGTAGTGCGCGGAGGCGTACTTCGCGGTCTTCAGGGCGAATTCGGCCGACGTACCGCCGACGACGATCGCCAGGTGGTACGGCGGGCAGGCGGCCGTCCCCAGCGAGCGGATCTTCTCCTCCAGGAACTTCATCATGGAGGCCTCGTTGAGGACCGCCTTGGTCTCCTGGTAGAGGAACGACTTGTTGGCCGAGCCGCCGCCCTTGGCCATGAAGAGGAACTTGTACGCGCCGCCGTCGGTGGCGTACAGCTCGATCTGGGCCGGGAGGTTCGAGCCCGTGTTCTTCTCGTCCCACATCGTCAGCGGGGCCATCTGCGAGTAGCGCAGGTTGAGCTTGGTGTACGCGTCGAAGATGCCGTGCGACAGGGCCTCCTCGTCACCGCCCTCGGTGAGGACGTTCTGCCCGCGCTTGCCCATGACGATCGCCGTGCCGGTGTCCTGGCACATGGGCAGGACACCCGCCGCGGCGATGTTCGCGTTCTTCAGGAGGTCGAGCGCGACGAACTTGTCGTTCGACGAGGCCTCGGGGTCGTCCACGATGCGCCGCAGCTGCGCCAGGTGGGCGGGCCGCAGGTAGTGCGAGATGTCGTGCATGGCCTCCGCGGCGAGCGTGCGCAGGGCCTCCGGAGCCACCTTGAGGAACGTACGGCCGTCGGCCTCGAAGGTCGAGACGCCCTCGGCGGTCACCAGCCGGTACGGCGTGGTGTCCTCTCCCAGCGGGAGCAGATCGGAGTACGCAAACTCTGGCATTACGGCCATTCCTCACTCGGCGACAGCGGCTGACCTCCCTTGGGCAGCGCATCCACCAGGGTAGAGCGCCGCCGACGCGCCGGGCCTGTGAGGTAAGGCTCACCCGGGCGGCCCGGCAGGGGGCCGGATCGCGACGCCGGGCCGCCGGGGTACTGGTCGCGATCTATCGCGTTTGGGTAGGCTGGTGCGGTGGACCTCGAGAAGCAGCCCCAGCAGCCCGTCGCTCCGGCCGGTCCCGCGCCCGCCGGGATCCGTGCCTCCGACGCGGACCGCGACCGGATCGCGGACATCCTGCGGGAGGCGATGGTCGAGGGCCGGCTGACCGCCGAGGAGCACGCCGAGCGGATCGACCTGGTCTACCGGGCCAAGACCGTGGGCGAGTTGCAGCCGCTGGTGCAGGACCTCCCGGCGCACGGCCCTCCCGAGCGGCGGGCCGAGACGCCCTACGGGTACGGCCCCGAGGGCCCGGCCGGGCCCGCCGAGAACCTCGTGGCGGTCTTCAGCAGCTCCACCCGCAGGGGGCGTTGGCGCGTCGGGGGCCGCACGAACGCCTTCTCCCTCTTCGGCAGCGTCGAGATCGACCTGACCGAGGCTCTTTTCGGTCAGCGTCTGACCGTCATCAACGCGACGTCCCTCTTCGGCAGCGTCGAGATCCGGGTGCCCGAGAACATTTCGCTGCGCGGCAGCGGTACGGGCATTTTCGGCAATTTCGAAGTCGACACACTGGAATCCACCGACCCGGAAGCCCCGGTGGTCGTGGTGAACGGCTATTCCGTCTTCGGGCACGTCGAGGCAAAGCCCAAGCGTGGCAAGCTCATTGCCAACCTCCACGACCAGTTGCGCAAGCGTCTCGGCCGCTGAGGCCGGTCGCCCGGTTCCCTGTGAATTCCGGCCAGATAACGCACTCCGGCTGTTCCAGGAGTCGTACGGCAAGGCCACGCAGTGCATAGGCGTGCGTACAGCGGGTAGGGACTGCTGCATCGTCTCTCGCTCGCGAAGCCGAAGCCGTCGTCAGGAGTAGACCGTGCTGCAACTGCCGCATCAGCCCCTGCAGGTCGCCCCCGTGCCGTCCCAGCGCGCCCCCGCGCGGGAGGACCAGGCGGGACCCTGGCATTCGGAGGCGGTGTGCCGCCGGGACGAAGCCGGGCTGTTCTTCGCCCCGTCGAAGGAGCCGACTGCTGCCCGGCTGTCCCGCGAGGTGGCCGCGAAGCAGGTCTGCGCCGGGTGCCCGGTCATGGTCGAGTGCCGCGAACACGCACTCGTGCAGCCCGAGCCCTACGGGGTGTGGGGCGGCCTCACTGCCGCCGAGCGCCGCGTCGTGCTCGCCCGGCGGCGCAGACGCGACATCGAGCTTGCGGCGGCCCCGGCGGAGCACATAGCCGCGGCCGGCTGAGCCCTGCGCGTGCGGGCGAGGGGCCGCCCGGGCGGCCCCTCGGGAGCGCCGGTCCTACTTGGCCCGGTCGAAGTCGATGGCGCTGTAGGCGCGCAGCTTCGAGAGCCGGTGCGTGGAGTCGATCCGCCGGATCGTTCCCGACTTCGAGCGCATCACCAGGGACTCCGTGGTCGCCGTCTCCGCGCGGTACCGCACACCGCGCAGCAGCTCACCGTCGGTGATTCCGGTGGCGACGAAGAACACGTTGTCGCCGCTGACGAGGTCGTCCGTCGAGAGCACCCGGTCCAGGTCGTGCCCGGCCTCCAGTGCGCGCCGCCGCTCGGCCTCGTCCTTGGGCCAGAGCTTGCCCTGGATGACACCGCCGAGGCACTTTATGGCGCACGCCGAGATGATGCCCTCCGGGGTGCCGCCGATGCCCATGAGCAGGTCGACGCCGGTCCCTTCGCGGGCGGCCATGATCGAGCCGGCCACGTCCCCGTCGGAGATGAACTTGATCCGGGCGCCCGTCTCCCGGATCTCCCGGACGATGCCGTCGTGCCGGGGGCGGTCGAGGATGACGACGGTGACGTCCTCGGGCGTCGAGCTCTTGGCCTTGGCGACGCGCCGGATGTTCACGGAGACCGGTGCGTTGATGTCCACGAAGTCGGCGGCCTCGGGGCCGGTGACCAGCTTGTCCATGTAGAAGACGGCGGACGGGTCGAACATGGCGCCCCGGTCCGCGGCGGCGAGCACGGCGATCGCGTTGGGCATGCCCTTGGCGTTGAGCGTGGTGCCGTCGATCGGGTCGACGGCGATGTCGACCTCGGCACCGGTGCCGTCACCGACCCGCTCGCCGTTGTACAGCATGGGGGCTTCGTCCTTCTCGCCTTCACCGATGACGACGATGCCGTTCATCGACACGGTGGAGACGAGGGTCCGCATGGCGTTGACGGCGGCGCCGTCGGCGCCGATCTTGTCGCCGCGGCCGACCCAGCGCCCGGCGGCCATGGCGGCGGCTTCGGTGACCCGGACCAGCTCCAGGGCCAGGTTGCGGTCGGGGGCCTCCGGGGAGACCTCCAGGGGGGACGGCAGATGATGCTCGGACATCGGAGCGCACCTTTCTGTACGGCGACGACCGGAAATGAGGGTGCTGTGACTCTATCGGTAGGTCGATAAAATGAGCAGGGCGGGTCACGGATGAGCGGATGCCCCCCGGTCGGGCGTGGGAGGCCCCATGCCACCATTGACCCCGTGGCAAGCAAGCGAGGCAAGCAGACCGTCCGGGACATGTTCCTGTCGATGACGGTGATCACCGCATTGGCGGGGGTCATCTACCTCTTCATCCCGCACGACGACACGGCTGATCCGATCAAGGCCGTGGACTACCGGGTCGAGCTCGCGACGGCGCGCCGCGCCGCGCCGTACCCGGTGGCCGCCCCGGCGGGGCTGTCGGAGAAGTGGAAGCCGACCTCGGTCTCGTACGAGGGCCGGAACGGTGCGGGCTGGCACCTGGGCTTCCTCGATCCGGACGGCAGGTACGTAGCGGTGGAGCAGTCCACGGTCCCGGCCGGGAAGTACGTGCCGGAGGTGAGCCGGCAGGCCAAGGACACCGGGCGCACGTACGACGTGGCCGGTGAGGCGTGGCAGCACTGGGAGGGCCCGAAGTACGACGCCCTCGTGCTGCAGGCCGAGGGCGTGACCACGGTGGTCACCGGATCGGCCCCGACGGAGAGCCTCGCGGAGATGGCCGCCGCGCTGGAGACGTCTTCCTGACCCGGGAGTCCTCCTGGACGTCCGTGGACATGGAGAAGCCCCGCGAACGCTCGGCGTTCGCGGGGCTTCTCCATGCGGGTGGTCCGGATCAGACGGTGGTGACGACCTCGTCGTAGGACAGGCGCGGCAGGCGGGGGAGCCAGGCGGCCTCGCCCGGCTTGCCGATGTTGACGGCCATGAGCAGCTTGTGGTCGCCGTCCAGGAACTCCTTCTCGATGCCCGCGGCGTCGAAGCCGGTCATCGGGCCGGCCGCCAGGCCGGCGGCGCGGACGCCGATGATGAAGTAGGCGGCCTGCAGCGCGGCGTTCAGCGTGGCGGACTGCTCGCGGACCGGGCGCTCGGAGAAGAACGCGTCCTTGGCCTGCGGGAAGTGCGGCAGGAGCGCCGGGAGCTCGTCGTGGAACTCGTTGTCCGCGACGAGGAGCGCGACCAGCGGGGCCGTGGAGGTCTTGGGCCGGTTGCCCTCGGCCATGTGCTTCACGAGGCGCTCGCGGCCCTCGGCCGAGCGGACCAGGACGACGCGCAGCGGCGACTGGTTGAAGGCGGTGGGGCCGTACTTGACCAGGTCGTAGATCGCCTGGACCTGCTCGTCGGTCACCGGCTCGTCGGTGAACGTGTTGGCGGTGCGGGCCTCACGGAAGAGGAGGTCCTGGGCGGCGGGGTCAAGGACGAGGGACATCTGTGGGGGTGCCTTCCGGACGGACGGGTGTCGAGCGAGTCGTCACCGTAGCCCGAATGTTGATTAACATTCAACTAAATCGAGGTCGACGTGACCGACCGCACAGCGCCCGGCAGGTCCCTTTCGTGTCCCGCCCCCGTCGCCGTCCGCGCTCAGTCCGTGTCCGTGCCCTCCCCGGGCTCCTCGGGACGTGCCAGCGCCGCGTCCAGGCGGGCCCGCGCCCCCTCCAGCCAGCGCCGGCAGACCTTCGCCAGCTCCTCGCCGCGCTCCCACAGGGCCAGCGACTCCTCCAGCGTCGTGCCGCCCGCCTCGAGGCGGCGCACGACCTCGATCAGCTCGTCCCGCGCCTGCTCGTACCCGAGCGTGCCGGTCGCGGCAGCCGTCGTCGTCCCGTCGTCCGTCATGTGATCCACCCTAAGCGTGAGGTCCGACAACGGAGTGAGGCCGTGAGCCCGTCATTCGGCGACCCGGACCGTGAACTCGCCCTCGGACACCCGCGCCCGCAGCTCCTCGCCCGGCGCCCCGGCCTCCGCGGGTGAGCGCACCACGTGCCCGTCCTGCCGCTGCAGCACCGCGTACCCGCGCTCCAGCGTCGCGGCGGGCGACAGCGCGACCACCCGGGCCCGGGTGTGCGCGAGCTCCGAGTCGGCGCGGTCCAGCAGATGCCCCAGCACCCGGCGGCTCCGCCCGGTCAGCGCGTCGAGCTCCGCCGCCCGCTCGTCCACCATCCGCTGGGGGCGCTCCATGGAGGACCGGCCCAGTGTGTGCGCCAGCCCCCGCTCCTCCCGGTCCAGGAGCCCCCGTACGGTCCGCAGCGCCCGGTCCCGGAGCTGCTGGACGCGGTCGAGCTCCTCGCCCACGTCCGGCACGACCTTCTTCGCCGCGTCCGTCGGCGTCGACGCCCGCAGGTCGGCCACCAGATCGAGCAGCGGCGAGTCCGGTTCGTGGCCGATGGCGGAGACCACCGGCGTACGGCACGCGGCCACCGCCCGGATCAGCTGCTCGTCGGAGAACGGCAGGAGGTCCTCCACGCTGCCGCCGCCGCGTGCCACGACGATCACGTCGACCTCGGGCAGTCCGTCGAGCTCCTGCACCGCCTGGACCACCTGGTTCACCGCGTGCACCCCCTGCACGGCGGTGTTGCGCACCTCGAAGCGCACCGCCGGCCACCGGCGCCGCGCGTTCTCCAGGACGTCGCGCTCCGCCGCCGACGCCCGCCCGCAGACCAGGCCGATCAGCTGGGGCAGGAACGGCAGCGGCCGCTTGCGGTCCAGGGCGAAGAGCCCTTCGGCGGCCAGCGACTTCTTCAGCTGCTCCAGCCGGACCAGCAGCTCGCCGATTCCCACCGGCCGTATCTCCGTCGCCCGCAGCGACAGCTGCCCGCGGGGTGCGTACCACTCGGGCTTGGCGAGGACGACGACCCGCGCGCCCTCCGTCACCACATCGGCGATCCGGTCGAAGACCTGCCGGAAGCAGGTCACGCTCACCGAGATGTCGTGCGACGGGTCCCGCAGCGTCAGGAAGACCACGCCCGCGCCCGGCCGCCGTGACAGCTGCGTGATCTGCCCCTCGACCCAGACCGCGCCCAGCCTGTCGATCCACCCGCCGATCAGCCGCGACACGTCGCCGACGGGCAGCGGAGCTTCCGGGGACGTAGTGAGAGCCATACGGGCGAGCGTATCGGCCGTCACCGACAATCATCCGCCGATCCGCCGTCCCCGGCCAGGAAGTCCGAGGCGCCCGCGTCGACGCGCGTATCCGCCACCGGGTCGACGCGCGTATCCGCCACCGGACCGCCGCGTGACCCTCCCGGGCGGGTGTCCGCCGCGCCGGACCCGCGTACATCCGCCGTGCCGGGCCCCGCGCCCGCCCGCCGCGCCGGACCTCAGGCCGCTCGCCGTCCCCACTGGAGCGCGAGCACCACCAGGCCGATCCCCAGCCAGCACACGCCCACCAGCTGGGCGCTCGTCGTCGCCTCCAGGATCACCGCGACCAGTACACCGGCGCCCACCACCGGCATCACGACATGGCGCCACCAGCTCGGCGGTCCCTCCATCCTGCGCACCGCGAACCAGCCGACCACCGACGCGTGCAGCAGCACGAACGCCGTGAGCGCGCCGACGTTCACCACCGACACCAGATGGTCGAGCCCGTCGTCGCGACGGGCGGCCCACACCGCCGCCACCAGCGTCACCACCGCGGCGCACGCGATCGCGACGCGCGGGACCCCGGACCTGCCCTCGACCCGGGAGAGGAACGACGGCAGCCGCTGCTCCCGCGCCATCGCGAACAGCAGCCGGCCCGCCGCCGCCTGCCCGGCCAGCGCGGCGAAGGCGGCCCCGATCGCCTTGCTCACCGCCACCAGGTCGTGCAGCCAGGTCCCGATCGACGCGTCCACCGCGTCGTAGAACGCCGACCCCTGCAAGACCGGATCCGCCGCCAGCTCCGCGGAGCTCACCGGTTCCAGCAGCGCCGCCAGATACGACTGGACCACGAACAGCGTCCCGGCGAGCGCCAGGCAGAACAGCACCGCCCGCGCCACCTTCGCGGAGCCGCCCGTCACCTCCTCCGCGAAGGAGGCGATCGCGTCGAAGCCCAGGTACGAGAGCACCGCGACCGACACCGCACCCAGCACCGCCGTCATCGAGAAGCCGGTGTCCCCGGTGAGCGGCGTCAGCCAGCCCCGCTGCGCCCCGTCCCGGGCCAGAACCACCACCGCCGACACCACGAACACCAGCAGCACCACGATCTCCATGGCGAGCACCGCGAAGCCCACCCGGGCCGCCGCCCGTACGCCCCAGAGGTTGAGCAGGGTGGTCACGACGACCGCGATCGCCGTCCACACCCACCGCGACACCTCGGGGACCAGCGCGTTCATCGCGATCCCGGAGAAGAGGTAGGCGACCGCGGGGATGAGCAGGTAGTCGAGCATCGCCATCCACCCGGCGATGAATCCGGGCCCTTCCCCGAGGCCCTTGCGCGCGTACGCGAAGACCGACCCGGCCTGTGGGGCGACCCGCACCATCTGGGCGTAGCTGAACGCGGTGAAGGCCATCACGGCGGTCGCCACGACGTACACGAGTGCGACGGCGCCGTCGGACTTCGCGTCCAGTGTTCCGAACACGCCGACCGGGGCCATGGGCGCGATGAACAGGAGCCCGTAGACGACCAGGTCCCGGAATCCCAGCGTGCGGCGCAGTCCTCCCCGGTCGGTGCTGCTTCCGGTCATGAACCCTCCGTCGCTGTGGGGCGTACGCATCAGTCTCCCGACCCCGCCGATCCCGCGCCTGTTCGGTACGGCCTTACGATGGGCCCATGACTGCAACTCCTGCCCGCCGTGTCCTGCTCGCCGCACCCCGTGGCTACTGCGCGGGCGTGGACCGTGCCGTGATCGCCGTCGAGAAGGCCCTGGAGCAGTACGGGGCCCCGATCTACGTCCGTCACGAGATCGTGCACAACAAGTACGTCGTACAGACGCTCGAGAAGAAGGGCGCGATCTTCGTCGACGTCACGGCGGAGGTGCCCGAGGGCTCCATCGTGATGTTCTCCGCCCACGGAGTCGCCCCGACCGTCCACGCGGAGGCCGCGGAGCGCAAGCTCGCCACGATCGACGCGACCTGCCCGCTGGTGACCAAGGTCCACAAGGAGGCCGTCCGGTTCGCCAAGGAGGACTACGACATCCTCCTGATCGGCCACGAGGGGCACGAGGAGGTCATCGGCACGAGCGGTGAGGCACCCGACCACATCACCCTGGTCGACGGCCCCGAGGACGTCGCCGGCGTCTCCGTGCGCGACGAGTCGAAGGTCGTCTGGCTCTCCCAGACCACGCTGTCCGTCGACGAGACGATGGAGACGGTGGACGCCCTCAAGGAGAAGTTCCCCCAGCTGATCTCCCCGCCCAGCGACGACATCTGCTACGCCACGCAGAACCGCCAGATCGCGGTGAAGAAGCTGGCCGAGGACGCGGAACTGGTCATCGTCGTCGGCTCCAAGAACTCGTCCAACTCGATCCGCATGGTCGAGGTCGCCCTGGACGCGGGCGCACCCGCCGCGCACCTGGTGGACTTCGCCGACGAGATCGACGAGGCCTGGCTGGAGGGCGTCGCCACGGTCGGCCTCACCTCGGGTGCCTCCGTGCCCGACGTCCTGGTCGACGGCGTGCTGGAGTGGCTCTCGGAGCGGGGTTACGCGGACGTGGAGACGGTGAAGACCGCCGACGAGTCGATCACCTTCTCGCTGCCCAAGGAACTCCGCCGCGATCTGCGGGCCGAGGCGGCGGCACTGTCCGCGGGACAGGGCAGCCCCGGGAAGTGATCCTTGCCACCTGCCCGTACCGTGGATCCATGGAGATCTTCGGTGTGGATATCGGCGGCTCAGGGATCAAGGGCGCTCCCGTGGACCTGGACCGCGGAGAGCTGGCGCAGGAGCGCCACAAAGTACTGACACCGCATCCGGCCACGCCCGAGGGCGTGGCCGGCGGTGTGGCCGAGGTGGTCGGCCACTTCGGCTGGCACGGTCCGGTCGGCATCACCTTCCCCGGTGTCGTCACCGACGGCATCACCCGGACCGCGGCCAACGTCGAGAAGGCATGGATCGACACGGACGCCCGTGCGCTGCTGAGCGACCGGATCGGGCAGCCCGTCACGATCCTCAACGACGCCGACGCGGCCGGGATCGCGGAGATGACCTTCGGTGCGGGACGGGGCCGCAAGGGCACCGTCATCATGCTGACCCTGGGTACGGGAATCGGCAGCGCGGTCTTCATCGACGGCCGGCTCGTCCCCAACACCGAGCTCGGCCACCTGGAGCTGCACGGCCACGACGCGGAGAAGCGCGCCTCCACGAAGGCCAAGGAGGACGAGGACCTGAGCTGGCCGCACTGGGCACACCGGGTGCAGAAGTACCTGGTCCACGTGGAGATGCTGTTCTCGCCCGAGCTCTTCATCATCGGCGGCGGCGTCAGCCGCAAGGCGGAGAAGTTCCTGCCGCTGATCGAACACGTACGGGCCGAGGTCGTCCCGGCAGAGCTGCAGAACAACGCGGGCATCGTCGGCGCGGCCATGGCGGCGGCGGGCAAGTAGCCCGCAGGGCGGGGGCGGCCGGGGCGGTACGGCCGGCGCGGGGGCGGTCAGGGGCGGGGGCGGCGAGCGCCCTGGGGGGACCTCAGCACGTGCCGCCGCCGCTCCCGCATCTGCCGCACCTTGCGCACGGTGGCGATCAGCCCGGCGACGAGGGTGCCGCCGTACAGCCAGCCCGCGTGGACGGCGAGCGCGGTGACGACCGCCATCGTCTGCCCCCCGAAGCCGCCCGTGCCCCCGGCGATCGGGATGACACCGACGGCGAATGCGATCGGCACACTGATCGGCGCGGTGACCAGATCGGCGGGCCGCACCCAGAGCGCGGTGAGTGCGCTGACGGGCAGGAACAGGAGCCCGTACGCGAGCTCCGAACCGTCGAGGAGCAGCCAGTCCAGGCAGGCCAGCAGGAACATGGCCAGGGACGCGAACAGACCCGCGCCGATGCCGGTCAGCCGGGGGTTGGGGAATCTGCGGAGCGCGACCACCACGGGCGCGGCCGACCCCCCGCGCGGGCCCGGCCGCGCGCCCGGGGCCGTCCCCAGTGCGACCGGCGAGACCGCCACCGACACCGGATAGGCGCCCGAGCCGTCGCCGAGGCCGCTCTGGGCCGACACCGGGGCCTGCTTGGGCGGCGCGGGCTGCCTGCGCTGCGGGGTACGTGTCCTGTGCTGCTCCACCCGGACAACCTAGGTCGCGGGATACGTGCTTTCGGGCGTTGGACACGCGCTTTGGCCGACCTTGGCACTGCGTTCGATATCACGGGGCCGAAACTCGTCCTCCGTCCCCGTGGGGCCACCCCGCCCCGAACCTGTGACCGGCCGCCCCGGCCCGCCCGTAAACTGGAGAATCGGGTCCACTCCAGGCCCGCCCGCACAGCCCCTCCTCCTCACTTCAGGAAGTCGCCAAAGTGTCGCTCACGATCGGAATCGTCGGTCTGCCGAATGTCGGCAAGTCGACCCTGTTCAACGCCCTGACCAAGAACGACGTGCTGGCGGCCAACTACCCGTTCGCCACCATCGAGCCGAACGTCGGCGTGGTGGGCGTCCCGGACCCCCGTCTGAACAAGCTCGCCGAGATCTTCAGCTCGCAGAAGCTGCTCCCCGCCACCGTCGACTTCGTCGACATCGCGGGCATCGTGCGCGGCGCGAGCGAGGGTGAGGGCCTGGGCAACAAGTTCCTCGCGAACATCCGTGAGTCCGACGCGATCTGCCAGGTCATCCGGGCCTTCAAGGACGAGAACGTCGTCCACGTCGACGGCAAGGTCTCGCCGAAGGACGACATCGAGACGATCAACACCGAGCTGATCCTGGCCGACCTCCAGTCCGTCGAGAAGGCCGTCCCGCGCCTGACGAAGGAGTCCCGCCTCCAGAAGGAGAAGGTCGCGGTCCTCGCCGCCGTCGAGGAGGCCCAGAAGATCCTCGAAGCGGGCGACACCCTCTTCTCCCGGGGCATCACCGCCGGCACCGAGAAGGGCCGCCTGCTCCACGAGCTGCATCTGCTCACCACGAAGCCCTTCCTGTACGTGTTCAACGTCGACGAGGACGAGCTGGTCGACGAGGACTTCAAGAACGAGCAGCGCGCCCTGGTCGCACCGGCCGAGGCCATCTTCCTCAACGCCAAGATCGAGTCCGAGCTGATCGAGCTCGACGACGACGAGGCCCTCGAACTCCTCCAGTCCATGGGCCAGGAAGAGCCCGGTCTGGCCACCCTCGGCCGCGTCGGCTTCGACACCCTCGGCCTGCAGACCTACCTCACGGCAGGTCCGAAGGAAGCCCGCGCCTGGACGATCAAGAAGGGCGCCACGGCCCCGGAGGCGGCCGGTGTGATCCACACCGACTTCCAGAAGGGCTTCATCAAGGCGGAGATCGTCTCCTTCGAGGACCTGGTCGAGACGGGCTCGGTCGCCGAGGCCCGTGCGAAGGGCAAGGCCCGCATGGAGGGCAAGGACTACGTGATGCAGGACGGCGACGTGGTGGAGTTCCGCTTCAACGTCTAATACGTTCGGCGAAAGGCCGTCTGACCTGCGATGGAGTGGGCCGGGCGGCCTTTGTGGTCCACACGGAGTCCGCAGTGTGCTGGATGGGTCCGGCAGGTGGCGGGCGGTTAACCGCCCGCCGCTTCGAACAGGACGTTCGCGCGGCCCTCCCCGGCCACGCCGACAGGATCCTCGCCGACCCTGCTTGGGCTGCCCTGACTACCACCCTCGCCCATGCCGAGACCGCCGGCCACGGCCCCCGACGCCTCCTGATCGAGGTGGGCTGTCAGCGAGAGCTCGACGGCGAGCACCCCGCCGAGGCCTTCAACTGGCGCATCACCGCTCAGCAGAACCGGCGGACGCAAGCGGCTCGCAGCCGAAGCACTATCAGTGGAACGTCATCCATGTCGGCCACGCTGCGCCCTCCGGCCACACCAGTGGCTACGAGGCCCGAAGAGCGCAGTCGGCACTACTGACCCCGGCTTCACCCAGCCAGATTCCCGACGACGGGACCGGCAGGCGAAGGCCAGCTACAGCCCTCGTGCGGCACGTTCCCCGAGGGGCATCATGGTTGGCTCGATAGGATCGGGCCATGATGGAGAGTCCCGTGTTCGAGCTGCTTGAGGACGAGTACCGACGCGTTTGGGACCGCTTCTACGACGAGTTCAAGTTCCAGCCGAGTACGAGTTCTTTCAAGTGGCCAGCCATCAAGGAGCCCGGCGCGTCGGTTACCTGGAGTCTTGCCGCGCTTGACGACGATCCCGAATACGAGCGTTTGGACCGCCTGGTCGAGGTGGTCGAGCAGGGGCTGACTTTCTGCATTGGCCCGAGCGGAACGCTGCTCGCGCTCGATTGGCAGCACACGTCGTATCGCTTCGCACCGCAGGACGTCGGTGGCCCTGGGCGGCTGGCCTGGCCTTTGAGTCCGTACCCTGATGGGGACTACTACATTTACCTCTCGGAAGACTTCCGTATGGGCAGTTTTGGGCACCCCTGGGAAGAGTCCCTCTGTCTGTTCGGTCAGGAATTCCTCAACGCCGCATCCGCGGAGGTAGAGAAGCTTCTCGGTCAGCCGATCCGTAGGTCCGGGAGGATAGTCGGCACCGCCTGAGGTGGGTCCCGACTCCACAGGCACCAGGGAGTCAGACCCCACAGCGCATCCTGATGCCCTCGCTGCTCGTGGCGGCGAGGGCATCAGTCGTCAGACGGCGCGGGCTGTGGGTAGCTGCGAGACCCATGTCGCGAGCTCGGCCAGGTGCTCGGCCTGCAGCCCGAAATGTGGGGCGGGCTGAACGAGAAGGGTCGGCGTTCCCCTGGCAGTGCGCTCCGCCGCCCAGGCGTGGTCGAGGCCGGTGAAGTCGTCGTCGATCCAGACGGCGGGAGATCTGCCGAGCCAGGTGTCGACGTGGTCGCGTTTCCAGAGGTAGCCGTCGGGGTGGCTGGTGGTGATCTGAGGGCGAGGCAGGTCGAGGTAAGGGAAGTCGGGCAGCCCCAGGAGAGGGCCGATGATCGTGGTGGCGTCCCTGCGCCAGCTCGTGCACCACACGGGGGTGACGAGTCCGCTGGTCAGGAGGTCGGTGAGAATGCCGCCCTGGCTCGGGTCGAGCCAGATGGGCACGGGGTCGTCGGGATGCCGACCAGTAGGCAGGACGGTGTGACGGACGTGGGTGGGCGGGGTGCTGCCGTCGGGGGCCGGGAATGGAATGAGGACGCCGTCGATGTCGAGAAGCAGGTAGGGCAGGGGCATCGTTACCTCCGTCGGTCAGCGTTTGCGGGCGGTGATCAGGAGGGTGGTGGGCCACGAGTCGCGGCGCGGGTGCCGCAGCTCCGCCGTCGAGGTGACGCGCAGGCCCGCCCGGGAGAGGTGGGCTCCCCAGCGGCGGGCGTCGAACTCCCACCGCGCGAGGGGCAGTCGGGTGCGGTCGGGCATGGTGACGTAGTCCTCGCGCGGACGGTCGTCCGTGGATGGATGTCTTCCGGCCCGTGCCGGGTGAGGGACGGAGAAGGCCAGGACACCACCAGGCTTCACGCGTCGCGAAATAGCGGCGAGGAGGAGCTCGGGGGCGACGAGGCCGACGGCGCCGAAGACGGAGTAGATCGCGTCGAAGGTCTGGCCGGTGCTTGCAGGTGGTGCAGTGCGTGGCCGGCGGCGAAGGTGGCGCCGTCGATGTAGCCGTAGTGGGAGCGAGCTCGGCGTACCTGGAGGCCGACCAGGTCCACGCCGGTGACGCGGGCCTGGTAGTGCTTCGCAAGGTGGGCCACGTTGTGGCCGGGGCCGCAGCCCAGCTCCAGGACGCGTTTGCCGCAGAGGTCCCGTCCCAAAATCTCGGCGCCGGGACCGATGCCCGCGTGGGTGCTCCATTCCATCCGGGCAGGCGCGGTGAGGGCGTGCGCGGGGGCAGCGGCTGTGCGCTGGGCTGCATGGGTGTACCAGGGGGAGACCTGGGCGAGCACCTAGACCTCCAGGAGTTGGACCACATCGCCCAGGTGGCGGCGGACAACGGGGATGTACGCGGGGTCCTTGGCCGGATCGTCGATCCAGCGAATGGCCTGCTCCATGAACCACTCCACGGCCCACATGCGGTGCCAGCCCAGGGCCCATGCCTCTGCGGCCAGTCCGCCCCGCGCGGCGAGGGCGTCCTCATGACCGCCTGCGGTGACGTACTGCTCCAGGAACACCCGCATGCGGAAGGGGCTCGGCACGTCGGTGGTGCCGTGGTACGAGGCGAGGTCGATCAGGCCGGGCCCGGTGAAGGCGCGTGCGAAGTCGAGGAGGTGCCAGCCGTTCTCCCCGATGTGGACGCTCGTGGGGTGGAACTCGGAGTGCACCCAGCCGAACGGGTCGAGTGTCGCCCCCTGGACACGAGCCTCGGCCGCGGCGGAGATCTTCCCCAGCGCGGTCTCGATGTCGTCGCAGTCCGCCCAGCGGTCTGCTTTCCGCAGCCGCTGGAGGTGATCGAGGGCTCGGCCGGGCAGGGCTGCGAGGCCCGCCCCGTCGAGGAGGGGCAGACCGGTGGCCGGGCGGGCGGCATGGAGCATCACGGCGGCGGCGACACCGTCGAGGTCGTCTGCCTCCCGTACGGGGGTGCCGAGGTCGTCCATGAGCATCCCGATCCACTTGTCCTGCATGGCGGTGCCGTGGAGTGCAGGGACCGGGAGCCCTCGCTGGTGGGCCACCCGCAGGGCCTGCGCCTCGCGGTCGAAGGGCTCCTTGGCGTACTTGAAAACAGCTGTGGTGCCGTCGGGGAAGGTGACGCGTTCGACGCCGGACATGCCCCAGACACGAATCTCGGCACGGTGGGGGAGGGGCTTGCCTACGAGGGTGCACAGGTCGTCCAGCAGGGCGGCGGACAGGCTCTGGTCCATGGGGGTCTCCAGGGGCTGGTGGGCTCCGGGGCGGGCGCGCGCGAGCTGGCCCGCCCCGGAGCCGTACTGGGGTGGGTTACTCGGCTGCGGTAACGCGGCGGGCGTAGACCTGCTCGATCCAGCCCGCCTTGAACTGGCCAGGTCGTCTCGGAAGTTGGCCATCGAGGCACCGTAGGGCGCGACGACGCCGCCGGACTGGTCCGGCACGGACTGGCAGCCGTGCACGAGCCGGCCGCCGAGCGCGGCGTGGGCCTTGATGGACTCGATCCGGCGGTGCTCGTTGAACCAGCCGCCGTGGTAGACCTCGTCCAGCATTCCGCCCGTCTCGTCGTCCAGGTCGAAAACGACGGACGTGGCGGCGGGAAAGAACCAGCACGGGCCGACGTTGGAGATGTGCCCGTCCAGCTCCACCTTGTTGAGCGCCATCAACGTGGCCGCCTCGCGCAGCATGCGCAGATGATCGGCAGTGATCTGCGGCAGGCCGAGGCCGGCCAGGTGCTCCTCGCGGAAGAGGTACGAGTACACCCCATACGCCGTCGCCAGCACGCGGGCCGCGTCCGAGGTGGACTCGCCGTGGTTCTTGATGAAGTCGAGCGCGAGCTGCTCGACCGCGCTCTCGGTCGTCTCGCCCACGTCCAGGAGCTGAGCCTTCACCAACTCCCAGTCGGCGACGAGCCAGGTGCTGGACTCGAAGCGGAAGAAGTACTCGGCCGGGTCGATGGTGATGCGCCGGCCGTCCACTTGGATGCCGGGCAGGCGGTTCCAGCGCGGGTCGAAGGCGTCGGGCAGCTCGACCGCGATGGTTGCGGTGTCGATGGTGGTCACCGTGTCTCCGTCTCTGATCGTCCGGGCCGGGGCACAGGAATGCCCGAGCCCGTTGGGGCGTACGGAACTAGGGGGCCGCCCGGCCCGCGATGCCGTGGGTGAGGCGGCTGTCGATAAGTGAACCGTCCGCTACGCAGAGTGGGTACGGTGTGAGCGAGGCCAAGCGGTATACACGGTTTACGGATCCGGAGCGGAGGCGATCGTGCCGGCACCGACCAGCGCCAACTCCCGCCTGCGCGAAACGATCAACGCCGCCGGGTGCACATACGACGCACTCGCCAAGGACGTACGCCGCATCGCCGCCGAGAACGGCGAACTGCTCCAGACCAACAAGTCGGCCATCTCCCACTGGGTGGGCGGTGCACGTGCGCCGTCCGGCCAGGCAGGGCAGTACCTCGCCGAAGCGCTCTCCCGACGGCTGGGCCGCGTTGTCACCCGAACCGAACTCGGCCTCCACTCGCCCGACACGGAGTCGCCATCGGCTACCGACCCCGTCACCGCGGTCACCGACCTCGGCCGCGCGGACGTCGAACGCCGCCGCTTCCTCGCCATCGCCGCGTTCACCACGGCCGGCGTGGCCATGCCGCTCCTGCACGACCACGAAGCCACCTCGCGGATGCTTCGTGCCCGCACCGCACGCTCCCTCATCGGCAGCGACGACATCGACGTCGTACGGCAGATCACGGCAGCCTTCAGCGCCGCCGACGAAAGGCTTGGCGGCGGGCACGGCCTGACCACGGTCACCGCGTACCTCGCCGACACAGCAGCCCCCATACTGCGCGGCCGCTTCCCCACAGAAGCCTTACGCCAGGCCGCCTTCGGCGCCGTCGCCGAACTCGCCTACCTCGCAGGGTGGAAGCACCACGACCTCGGCCACGAAGGCGCTGCCCAGCGCTACTACCAGGTCGGCTACCAGCTCGCCTGCGAAGCCGACCCCCACGGCCATGCCGCCTGGATGATGCGCGCCCTCGCCCACCAGTCCCTCAGCCTCAAGCAACCCCACCACTGCGTGGACCTCGTCAAAGGAGCCCTCACCCGCGGCCTCGGCCACGTCGACGGCCAGACGGAAGCGCTCCTCCACATCACGCACGCCCGCGCCTACGCAGCCGTCGGCGAAAACCCATTGGCCGCTCGTGCTCTCCTCGCCGCCGAAGACGCCCTCCTGCGCGAGGACGGTCCCCAGCCCAGCTTCTCCCGCGTCAGCGGCCCCGCCGCCGGCACCGTGGCCAGCCACACCGCCCGCACGCTGACCGACCTCGCCGACCACATCGGCACGGAACAACAGCACCGCGACGCGCTCACCCGCTGGGACCCGGAGAAGTACAAGCGCGTCCACGCACTCACCCACGCCGACCTCGGCGACAGCCTCGCCGCCCAGGCCCGCGCCGACGAAGCGGTCGCCGCCTGGACCCAGGCCCTGGCCCTCATGCAGGGCATGACCTCAGACCGCACCCGCAAGGCGATCACCTCGATCCGCTCCACACTCACGATCTACCAGCGCCGCCGCGTCCCCGGCGCCGCCGATCTCGCCCGCCGCGCCCGCGAGGCCCCCGCCTAACATGCCCAACAACCTGCCCGACGAAGGGAACCCCGTGGCCCAGCAGACCGACAACCGCCCCCCAGCCCTCAAGCCGGCGCTCGAATCGATGACGCTGCTGGTAGCGGCCGTCATCGTCCACGACAAGGCCACCAACCGCGTCGTGCTCCTCCAACGCAGCGAGAACGCCAAGTTCGCCCAGGGGATGTGGGACCTGCCCGTCGGAAAGAGCGAACCGGGCGAGCCCATCACCGAGACCGCAGTCCGCGAGCTCTACGAGGAGACCGGCCTCACCGTGAAGCCCGAGTCCCTCAAGGTCGCGCACATCATTCACGGAGCCTGGGGCGTTGAGTCCCCCAATGGCTTCCTCACGGTCGTCTTCGCCACCCACGAGTGGACCGGCGAACCCGAAAACCGCGAACCCCGCAAGCACTCCCAGGTCTGCTGGATCGACACCGACGCTATCCCCGATGCCTTCGTCGGTACCACCGCCAGTGCCCTTCATCAGTACTTGGATGGCAGCTCTCAGGTATCACTTGACGGGTGGAACCAGGCTGCATAGCCCATGGGGGCGAATCCTGTATCAACCGACGACAGCAGGGGAGACCTGGGTGCCGGGGCCGTCCGTACCACCACAGCGTTCGATCAAGAAGTGCGAGCAGGCGTGGCTCCAAGGGGTGGCGCAGTTGAGGCTTGGGAATCGGGCCGCTGCGGCTGAGTCCTTTCACGCGGCCGTCGCGCACAACCCGCTTGCCGCCGATGCCTGGCTGGGACTTCACGCTACGGGGCAGCTCCAGGGCCAGGCGATCGAGGCCATGCACGGCCAGGCTCAGTCCTTCGGCGCCATGCGCACGAAGCTCCAGGCCCCGCTGTCCTCTCGGTTCCAGATCGGGGGCTACGTGACCTTCCGTCTGGAGACGCCCCGCGACCTGTGGCTCGCGAGGGCGGCGAAACTCTTGGACGACGGCCTACTCGATCAAGCATGGAACATGCTGTCCCACGCAGTGCTCGACTGCGACGAGACCCGCTTCGTCTGCGCACGCTACGCCGTCCTGAAGAAAGACTGGCCACTCCTTCTGACATTCGCCGAGGGAATCCGGGACTCCTTCCTACGGGATGAGTCGCAGCTTTGCGTTGCGGCCAGTCTCATCGCCCAAGGCGTATCCCATGAGGCGCTCAACGTACTGAACCCGCTCCCGCATGCGCTTGCTGGTAACGCCGGCTTTCTCGGGGAGATTGCTTATCTACGCGGCCGTGCATATGAGCAGCTCGGCCGGGCCGAGGAAGCTCTGAAGCAGTTCCAGACAGCCTTCCGGTACAGCCCGACCTTGGGTGATGTGGCCCAGCGAGCGAAGGTGGTGGCCTCGCCTGCTGCGCGCGTGCCCGCCCAGGCTGTTGGGGCTGTGCGGGCAGAGAGTGACGACTCCTCCGATGTCACCTTGAGTGAGGGGGAGCGTTCGACGTTGTTGGACGAGGCGATGACCGAGCTGGACGAGATGGTTGGCCTCGCTCCGGTGAAACGCCAGGTGCGCAGCCTTTCGGCACAGCTGAGAATGGCGGCGGTGCGCAGAAATCAGGGCTTGGCTGCGGCTCCAGCTCCACAGCACTTGGTATTTGCCGGGCCGCCCGGTACAGGCAAGACCACGGTTGCCCGCGTCGTCGGCAAGGTCTTCGCCGGGCTCGGTCTGCTGGCCCAGGGCCACGTCGTCGAGGCCCAGCGCGTTGACCTCGTGGGACAGCACCTCGGAGAGACGGCGATCAAGACGTCTAAGATCATCGATGAGGCTCTGGGCGGCGTCCTCTTCATCGACGAGGCGTACGCACTGTCCAACACCGGGTACTCGGGCGGTGACGCCTTTGGTAAGGAAGCCTTGCAGGTGCTCCTCAAGCGAGCCGAGGACGACAGGCACCGTCTGGTTGTGATCCTTGCCGGGTATCCGAACGAGATCGCCGAGCTCCTGTCGGTCAACCCGGGTCTCGCCTCCCGGTTCAATACGCGGGTGGACTTTCCCGCCTATTCAGCAGACGAACTTGTGCTGATCACGGAGTCGTTCCTGCGATCGCAGGGGGACGCCCTTACTGATGAGGCTGCGGTTGCGCTGCGCACGTCATGTGAGCTCGCCGTCGCCAGCGGGTTGATCGACCGACTCGGCAACGGTCGCTTCGCGCGGGAATTCGCTCGGAAGGCTGCCGCGGAGCGGGATCTGCGGATCTACGACTTGCATGGCAGCTCCGGAGTCCCGTCGCAGGGCGAGGTCACCACGCTGCATGTGGGCGACGTCATGGATGCCTACCACGAGCTCACTCAAGACGTTCCGCTGAACCGGTGACTGAGCAGTCCCGGCTGTCCCGCAGTCCGCAGGTAGTCCGCAGGACACCCGAAAGTGACCGTTGGAGGTCAACGCACCAAACGGCGAAAATGCAGGTCAGCGCCCTGCCGGGGCTCCGCCGCAGGTCAGGATCAGACCTCAGACATTCCGCTTCAACGTACGACGCCCCATCAAGGAAAGTGTCCGGCCCATTTGTTGGTGGGCCGGACACGGGTGCTTGTCCGTGTGGGCCCACGTCCCGCAAAGCGCTGAGGTGTTGGTGATGGGTCCGGTCGATACGACTGCGATCGGCGTTCAGACTTTGATGACCTCTACGGTGGAGCCGCACAGGAGTGTCAGGTCCTCGGGATCGGAGGTCAGGGCGGTGACTGGCTGGGGTGCGGTGCGGGCGATGACGGCGAAGGCGGCGTCGATGGCGTACTTGTGGCCGTGGAGGCGGTGGCTGCGCAGGAGGGCTGCGGCCTGATCGGTGATCTCCTTGGTGACGTCGTGAACGTCGACGCGGGAGAGGACCCACTTGATCCGGGCGGGGTGAATGCGCTCGTAGTCGGCCTCGAGGGTGGTCATGGCGCTTGTGGCCACGCGGATGCCTTCCTCCGATGCCGCTTGGATCAGGGCCATGACGGTGCGGTCCTTGCGGTAGAGCTTGGAGAGGCCTTCGCTGCCGAGCAGTAGGGTGCCGGGCATCAGGCTGCGGCCCCGCCGACCTGCCGGTGGTCATGGCGCAGCAGCGTGCGGGCGGCTTCGACCTCCTCGCGGGTGAGCTCGTCATTGTCGGTCGCGAAGTCGGCGACGATCTCCCGGAGCTTGTCCATGGCGACCCGTTGTTCGAGGGCTTCGGCGACGTAGGAGGAGAAACCGCCGGGCCCGACGTGGGCGCGTGCGGCTTCGGCGAGGTCCTCGGGCAGGCTGATCGAGTACTTCTTGCTACCGCTCATGGAGCCCATGCTACCGGTGGTCGTAAGTCTCTGGGTGTAAATGGTCGTGGCCGCGCGGACTGTGCGGACGGGTATCCGTCCGGTCCGCATAGAGTCCGCAGGACACCCGTAAGCGCCCGTCGCAGGCCAACGCGAGCCAACGAAGAAATGGCTGGTCAGGGCCCTGGATGGGGCTCCCTCGCGGGTGGGAGCCCTGCGTCAGGCATTCCGCTTCAACGTGTAGTGAGTTGGTTACTGCAAGCTGGCATTTCTCAAGAAATGCCGGTCAGAGGGGCCGGACTTGGGCAAGTCCGGCCCCACCGCATTTCCGTGCTGACTTGGTGCTCACTCAGGTGCGGCGGGGTGGAGCGAGCTTCTCCAGGTCGAGGTTGATCTCGAAGGGCACCGGACGGTTGAGCGAGCGCCTGAAGATGCCAACGGGTACATAGGTGGCGGTTGGCTCGTCAAGTTCGTAGACGTGGACGATGGGTGTTCCGTCCTCGTCCTCGATGCGCCAGTAGTGCGGGATGCCGGCCTCTGCGTATTTGTGGAGCTTCACCGTGCGGTCCCGGTGTGCGGACTCGGGGGAGACCACCTCGACGGCGAGTCGTACTTCATCCGGTGCGAACCAGGTGCGGTCACCGTCGAAGTCGGCCGTCGTCACCAGCAGATCCGGCTCGGGCCGATTGCGTTGATCGAGTTTGATGGTCATCTCCCGTCCGACCCTTACGCCGGCCGGCGCCTGCTCCATGAGAGCCACGGTGAGTATCGTGACGAGATGGCCGTGCCACCACCGCTGCGGGGACGCCATGAATACGAGGGCTCCGTCGATCAGCTCGGTGTGGCGCGGTGCTTCCGGGAGGCGGTCCAGGTCCTCCGCCAACCCGCCTTCCGCGCGGGGCGGGCGCGTCCGGTCGGGCGGCGCCGAGGGATCAGGGCCGGGCAGGGCCGGAGTGCGAGGATGACCGTATGGACATCAGCAGCAGGAACAACGTCACCGTGTCCGGTCCTGAGGGCGGGCCGGTTCTCCTCCTGGCCCACGGTTTCGGCTGTGACCAGAACATGTGGCGGCTGGTGGCACCGGTCCTGGCCGAGAGCTTCCGCGTGGTGCAGTTCGACTACGTGGGATCGGGTCGCTCGGACCTCACGGCCTGGAGTGAGGAACGCTACGGCGCGCTGGAGGGATACGCCCGCGACGTGGTGGAGATAGTCGAAGCGCTCGACCTGCGCGAGGTCCGGTTCGTGGGACATTCGGTCAGCGCCATGATCGGCGTACTGGCGGCGGCCGCGGCACCGGACCGGTTCGCCTCGCTGATCATGATCGGCCCCTCCCCGTGCTACATCGACGGCCCCGGATACCGGGGCGGATTCAGTGCCGAGGACATCGACGAGCTCCTCGAATCCCTGGAAGCCAACTACCTCGGCTGGTCGGCGGCCATGGCCCCGGTGATCATGGGTAACCCCGACCGTCCCGAACTGGGTGAGGAACTGACCAACAGCTTCTGCGCCACCGACCCGGCCGTCGCCCGCGTCTTCGCCCGGACCACGTTCCTGTCCGACACCCGCGGGGACCTCGGGACGGTGAGCGTCCCCACGTTGGTCCTGGAGTGCTCGCAGGACGCCATCGCTCCTCGGGAAGTGGGCGCGTACGTCCACGCGGCCATCCCCGGCAGCCGCCTGGTCACCCTGGAGGCGACCGGCCACTGCCCGCAGCTGAGCGCCCCCGAGGCGACCGCGGCCGCCATCGTCGACTTCGCCGGAAACCGCTCGTGATGTGCCCCATCGGTCCGGGCCCCGACCGTCCGGAAGGCGAGGAGGCCACCTCCACCGACGCGGCGTTCACCGCATTGCTGGAGGACAGCGCGGAGGAGCTCTACGAGTCCGCCCCCTGCGGCTACCTGTCCACTCTCATGGACGGAACCATCGCCAAGATCAACACCACGTTGCTCACCTGGCTCGGCCGCTCCCGGGACGAAGTGGTGGGCCGCATGCGCTTCATGGACCTGCTGACCGCCGGCGGCAGGATCTACCACGACACGCACTTCGCCCCCCTCCTCAATATGCAGGGCAGCATCAGCGGCATCGCCCTGGACCTCAGAACGGCCGACGGCGGCCGGCTCCCCGCGCTCGTCAGCTCAGTGACGAAGACCGACAGCGGCGGCCGGCCCCTGCTGATCCGTACGACGGTCTTCGACGCCGGCGCCCGGCGCTCCTACGAACAGGAACTGCTCCGCGAGCGCCGAGTCGCCGAAGAGGCCCGCAGGCAGGTGGAGGAAGACCGCGCGCGGCTCCAGGAAGCGCTCGCGGTACTGCAGAGCAGCCTCTTGCCGGCGGCCCTCCCCCCGGTGCCGGGCATGGAAGCCGCCTCCCACTACCACACCACCTCACCGGACCGTCTCGGCGGAGACTTCTACGACCTCTTCCCGCTGGACGGCACACGCTGGGCCTTCTTCCTCGGTGATGTCTGCGGCAAGGGCCCCCAGGCCGCCGCCGTGACCTCCCTGACCCGCTACACCCTGCGGGCCGCGGCACTTCACGACCCGGACCCCGTGGCCGCGCTCACCACCCTCAACACCGTGCTCCACGAGCGCTACGCCATGGGCGACCCGCGCTACTGCACCACCGTCTTCGGCGTCCTCGAACCCGTCGGCGACAAGGTCAAGGTCGAACTCGCCTCCGGCGGTCACCCCCCGGCGCTCGTGCTGCGCCAGGACGGGCGGGCCGACTACCTGCCCACCCCAGGCGGCCTCCTCGTGGGCATCCTGCCCACAGCTCCCTTCACCTCCGCCAGGACCGTGCTGGCGGCGGGGGACACCCTCCTGCTCTACACGGACGGCCTCACCGAGGCCCGGATCGGCGAGAAACGCGAACTGTTCGGGGACGAGGCGCTGCGCGACTTCGCGAAAGGCCTGCCCCACACCGGTGCTCAGCAGGTCGTCACGGCGCTGACGGGCCTGCTCAACAGCTTCGGTGACGGCCTGGACGACGACACCGCCCTCCTGGCCCTCGGCGTACCCACCAACCGGCCTCACCCTGCGAACGGCACCCCGACATGAGCCCACTGACGACGACCGTCCGAGACACCGGGACCGGCCCCGTGCTGCTGGTCGCGGGAGAGCTCGAC
Organism: Streptomyces clavifer; assembly: GCA_014651175.1. Taxonomy (GTDB): domain Bacteria; phylum Actinomycetota; class Actinomycetes; order Streptomycetales; family Streptomycetaceae; genus Streptomyces; species Streptomyces clavifer. The sequence goes on from BMWJ01000001.1 coordinate 409,900, forward strand.
TACAGCACCGCCGCAGAACTGCGACGGGTGGTGACAGGAATCGACCTCGGTCCGGGCCGCCTGCTCGTACTCGATCTGGGAGGGCTCGACTTCTGCGACTCGAGTGGCATCACCGCCTTGATCGTCGCCCGCAACCACGCGACCGCCGCCCGAGCAGACATCGCGCTGGTCTCCGTGCCCGGCCCCGTACTCCGCATCCTGCGCGTCACCGGGCTCGACCAGGTGTTCCGGCTCGAACCCGGCGCCGGGACACGGAACCGGGCCGTCGGCGACTGACGTACGCCCCGGGCCCGGACCACCGTGCCCACGCCCCGGCGCGGCCCCGCTCCACGGAGCAGGGCTGAGCCGGCCGGCGCTCCCCGCGGTGGCCGAGCCTCGCGACCGGCCCCGCCACGCACGGTCAGCGTGTGAGCCCGCTCAGCAGTGGTGGCCGAGGTGTGGCACGGGCACGGGGGCGTACGACGCGGCCCTCTGCAGCATGCCGATCTTCTGCTGGAGGGGGCGCTGCTGCTCTCCGTGCAGGGCGTTCAGTACGACGACGGCACCGGTCAGCGCCGGGATGGTCCACTGCATCAGCGTCAGGTGACTGCGGGCCCTGTCCAGGTCGACGGGGTGGTCGACCGCCTTCTGGAGGTCGCTCGGGTCCTCGGAGGTGGCGAGCTCGAGTTTCTTGCCCAGTACCCGGCTGTACGCGGTCGCGGCCAGCGCCGCCCCGGTCAGCGCGGTCTTGACCAGCGTGGAGGCGGCGACGCCCTGCTGGGTCTGGACACGGGCGGCGTTCGCGGCGAGCAGGCCGGTGCCGCCGATCAGGTGGGCACCGATCGCCACGGCGTTCACCGGCGTCCACTTCGCCCAGCCCGCACTGGCGATCCTGGAGGTCTCATCCGCCGTGCGCCCCTCACTCCGGGCTGCGCCGTTCAGACCGACTGCGCCCATCAAGGACCCACCGAACCAGGCCGCCAGGCCCAGATCGTGGACGCTGCGCAGGACGGTATTGCGTTCCGACATCGCTGCTCCTCACCGCGGGAAAGGCCGCAGGTGCCCACGGCCACCCTCACGCTCGCCGCCGTCGGGCCGGTGCACCACAGGGACGACGCATCCGGGCTACCCCGCACACGGTCGTTCGTCGGGGCGGGAGGAGAGTCCTGTACGCGGCCGGCCGCCGATGCCGATGCCGGGATGTGGGCGGAGCCTGTGCGCCGAGACGACGCCCGGCATCCGGGCCCGCGGGTGCGCCGACGGTGAGGCCCTCCCGCTCATCGGCCGGGTGTGTCGGCGGACGAGCGGAAGGACCTCACCGTCGGTGGAACTCACCGGCCGGTGGGTCCTCGCCGCCGGTGTCGAGCGTGGACGGCTAGGCCGTCCGGCGGGCGAACGCCCGGGACCTGCTGCGGCGTTCCGGGTCGAAGGCGTCGACGGCGCCCGCCCCCGCACTGCCGGGTCCCGCCTGCCACGCGCGGATCGTGCGTGCCACGCCCTTCACCTTCGGGTGGCCGGGGCCGTACGCGAGCTCGAAGTGGGATTCCTTCGGGGTGGGGAGGTCGCCGCCCCACCCGACCACGCCGTCCAGCTCGGCGAGGATGTCCCGCACGACGACGAGCTCGTGCGGGTACAGGCCGCCCTTGGCGCCGACCGGATAGGCGAGTGGCCGGATCGCCAGGGCCGTACCCGACAGGTAGTTGGACTCGTAGTCCTGGATCGCCCCGCGCGTCGTGGAGTGTCCGGTGACGTCGCCGTCCCGCAGCTGGTCGATCTCGTAGTGGAAGCGGCGGGCCACGTGCAGCAGGATCACCGCCGCGTCGCCGCCGGCAAGACGCACGGACCGGCCGGATCCCTCGATCCGGAAGAGTTCCGCCTCCTCCAGTACGGGCCAGCCGTTCGCCGACTTCGCGCCCGACCAGCGCCGGCTCCCGGGTGTCCCTTCTGCCGACGGGGCGCCCGGGGCGGCGTACGCGGTGCCGGGGAGCGCGGCCAGGGCCGTGGTGGCCCCGAGTGCGGCGCCCGCCATGAGGACGCCGCGTCGGTCAATCTTGTTTCTCACTCTGCTTCCTTCCGATGACCGCCGTCGCCACGGCACCCGCGGCACAGCCGACGAGCATCACTGCGAAGACGACGAGAGAGGGGTTGACCCAGGCCGGCACCAGGTCGTGACCGGCGTTGCACTTGTTGCGCAGCGGGAACCACTGGGAGGGCTCGCGCCAGTGCTCCGTCCGGTAGGCGTCGTCGTAGGGAGCACCGGCAGCAGCGCAGGCCTCCCTGACGTCGAGGCCGCCGGAGAAGGTCCCGATGAACCAGGCGACGCAGCCCAGGCCGATCAGTACGACCGCGGGGTACGCCCACCACCCGGGGCTTCGCCACCGGCGGGTGGGCAGTCCACGTGCGGTTTTCCAGACGCTCAGCACGAACACGGCCAGGACGAGCGGGGGGAGTGCGATGGCGGCCAGTGCCGAGACTGCGTTCACTTACGGGTGGTCCCTTCGTTCACTTACGGGCCGCACGGTTCCTGGCGGCCTTCATGTACTTCTCGTGGTTCGCCTCGTACGTGGCGCGGAGGCGCTGCTCGGTCCCGGTGCGAGCCAGCAGCACATCGACGAACCCCTGCTCGAACGGCTCCAGTTCGTCGTACCCGAGCATGGCCGGAAGCGTCTTGATCCCGCCCCGGACGGTCACCAGGCCGACCTGGGCGGCCACGACCTCCTTGTCGTCCGCGGCGGTAAGAATATTGTGTGCGAGGAACTTGGCGTCCTCCGCCTTACCGCTGAAACGGCCGGTCCAGTAGCGGCTGAACCGCGTCAGACCACCGCCCCCGTTGTAGAGGTCGCGGACGGCCTGGACGATCGTCTTGCCGTCGCGCACCGCCTTGGCCAGCAGCCACGCGTCGGCGTCCTCGATCAGGTCGTTGTAGCCGAAGCTGGAGGCCACTCCGACCTTCGCCATCTTCAGCTGCACGAAGTTGCGGCCGTTGGGGTACTCGCCCGTCGCACGGCGCCAGTCGACGTAGAGGGTGAGCAGGTCGCCGCCCCAGCCCGCGACGTCACCCTCGTTCACCGAACGCGGGTTGGACGGCATCCAGGCGACGAAGTGCCCGTTGGCGGACGCCATGAGGTGCTCGGCGTTCAGCTCGTACGCGGTGTAGGGGTCGGTGAAGTCCGCCATGACCGACATGCCCTTGCCGTCGGCGTACGCGACGAAGGCCTTGTCGTAGGAGCCGATCAGGAAGTCCCAGTCGCCGCCGCCGTACGCCTTGTGCCGGATGTACTCCATCACCAGCTGGTTCGGGTTCCGGTCGCCGGTGTAGGCGACCGCGTGGTCGTACAGGCGCTGGACGTAGTTGATGAAGTCGTCCGCCGGACCGGACGGCTTCTTCACGCTGCTCTGACCGAGGTCGACCCCGGAGATCACGTCGCGGTCGAGGTCGAAGGTGTCCGACCCGTTCGTGACCTTGAACTCCTTGATCTGGTTGAAGGACCAGTTCGCGGGGATCGGGAAACCGAGGTTGCCGGAGAAGCCCCAGGACATGCCCGAGACGAACGAGAAGCGGGCACCGGTCTGCCGGCTGACCACGGTGCACACGTTCCGCGACCCGTAGACACCGTGCACGTAGCGCTTGCCGTTGTAGGAGAGCCCGGCGGCTATCCCGTGGAAGTACGGCACGATCGCCGCGTCGATCTCCTCGCGGGTGGCGTCGTAGTCCACCGCGAAGTAGATGACGGTGCCACGGTTGAAGCCGTAGTCCGAGGCCAGTTTGTGGGCGTTGAGCGCGTGCTGGTAGCCCTGGCTGTAGGTGAAGTCGCCGAACTCGCGGGCGTTGTCCTGGTAGATCGGGAACACGTTCAGCCCGTTGCTGAAGATCGTGTCGAGCTCGCCCGGCTTGATCTCCTTGTCCAGGGTGGAGCCCGGCGGGTCGTAGATGTACCGGCCGACCACCTCGTACTTGTTGTTGCGCAGCCACTGGGCCCGGGAGGCGGTGATCTCGAAACGGGTGTCCGAGCCCGTCGCGGGCCGGTCCGGGTCGCCCATCGAGACCAGGAGCTGCGCCCACGTCCGGTAGTCGGAGCGACCGGTGTCCTCTAGCTTGCAGAACCTCTGGAAGACCTGGACCCATTCGCGGAGCTTGCCGTCGTAGGTGCTGCGCCAGGTGGTGGGGGTGCCGGCGTCGCTGGTGCCCGTCGGGACCGGGGAGTTGAACACGCACGCCGCGGAGAACAGCTCGACCCAGAGGCCGGAGGCGCCTTCGCCGAACTCCTTGGTCTTCAGCCCGGCCTGGGTGGCGGGACCGAAGCTGCCGTTGGGTGCGGCGATGCCGAGTTCGTACTGGATGGCGATCATCATGGCCTTCTGCACGTCGCGGGAGTAGATCCCGTCGCAGGGGCCGATGGTGTAGGCGTCCCTCGTCCAGTAGCGGCTGTTGAGCCAGCGCTGGATCGTGCGGACCTCGTCCGAACCGCCGTTGACCTTGGTGTAGGCGTCCATGTTCAGGATGCACTTGAAGATCTTCGGGGTGGTGACGCCGCCCGCCGTGCCGGTGCCTCCGTCGGGCAGGCCCATGTCGAGGAGGAGGCTCTTGACCGCCTCGGTGGTCACGGCGCCGTAGCCGCCGTAGCCGTTGGCTCCCCAGTAGCCCTTGCAGAACAGGCCGTGCTGGATGATGCGGACGATGTTGGTGTTCTTGTCCCAGCCGAAGCCGATGTCGCCGAGGGCCTGGAGCTTGGACATCGTGGTCGGGCCGAAGCTGGCGACCACCGGGCTGATGCCCAGTTCGTGCTGGAGGCCCATCACGAGGGCGTTCATGGTGGACCAGCCGGTGCGGCCGTCCTCGGGACTTCGTGCGTAACCGGAGACGCCGCCATAGGTCGCGTTGACCCACTTCTGAGCGTCGAGGACCTTCTCGTCCAACATCGATCCCTTCTCGGCGTGAGACGGCACGGACCCCGGCCCTGTGCCGCGAAGAACCCGCGGCACGCCGAAGGCGTGCTCCTGTGACGTGGACGGTAGTGATCGGCAGTCTCCGTCCGGTCTTTCACCTCCGGGCGCCCTCGCGCGAGGCCTCCCCTCAGACCGGGGGAGCCACCGGCCGGCGTCCCCTCCGGTACTCGATCTCTCCCCACACGACGTCGACGAGCAGGAAGGCCGTCAGCGGGATGCCGAGCAGTGGTACGAAGTAGCCGAGCACCGCGATCGCGGCCATCAGCGGCACCAGGACGTACGGCGGCACGTGCTGCCACGCCCCGCGCGGCAGCGGGCGGCCGAAGGAGGAACCGCGGCCGCGCTGCCACCACATGCGGTAGCCGAGCACGATCAGCACGATCAGGGACAGGGCCAGCGCGGCGAGCACGATCTGGTTGGCCAGGCCGAACAGGCTCCCCGTGTGCAGGTCGACACCCCACCGGGAGAGCTTGGCGAGCACCGGGTAGTCGGCCCACCGCTGTACGTCGGTGACCTGGCCGGACGTGGGCTCGATCGCCACGGCGTCCTGCTTCTCCGGCCAGCTGCGCTGGATCTGCCGCACGACGTACGCGGACGAGGCGTCGGCCGGCGGCACGATCTCCACCGGGTTCGAGAGCCCCTCGGCGCGGGCGGACGCCAGGACGGCGTCCAGTCCCACGCCCTCGGGCCCGCCCGTGGCCGCGCCACCCGCACCCGTGTGCTCGGCGTGCTCGCCGACCGTGGCGGTGACCGTCGGTGTCGTCTGGTCGAGCGCCGTACGCAGGTCGCCGATGCTCGCACCGGCGTACGTCGACCAGGTGAGCCCCGTCGCCGACAGCATGAACAGTCCGATCGCGGCCCACACCCCGACCGTGCCGTGCAGCGACAGCGTGCGCCGCCGGCCCTTCGACCCGCGCAGCGCGCGCTGTGCCCTGCGGCGGCCGAACCACAGCACCAGACCGCCGGCCGCTATCACCCAGAGCCAGCTGGCGGCGAGTTCGCTGTAGAGGCGGCCCGGCTGGCCCAGATGCAGATCGCGGTGCAGCTCGTCGATCCAGGTCCGCAGGGGGAGGGCACCGGTCGATCCGTACTGCTCGAGGTCGCCTCGCACCTCGGCCGTGTACGGGTCCACGAACACCGCCAGGGTGTGCCCGGCGCCGACGCCCGGTACCCCGCTCAGCAGCACCCGTGTCGTCGCCCCCTTCTCCGGTGAGGGGCGCACCGCGCTGATCTCGCCCCGGGGATGGGCCTTGCGGGCCGCCTCCACCTGCTGTGACACGGGCAGTTCGCGGTCGCCCGCGGGGACCCGCAGCTCATCGGCGTACAGGAACCTCTCGGCCTGGAACGACCCCGCGTACAGCAGCCCCGTCGTGGCGGCGACCAGCAGGAACGGGGCGATCAGCAGGCCTGCGTAGAAGTGCAGTCGGAGGACCAGCGGGCGCAGGGTGGACCAGGCGGACCGTTCGCCGCGGACGGGGCCGGGTCGCTGCGGCCCGGCCTCCTGGTCCCCGTCGTCGGGGGCCAGGACTGCTGGTTCGACTGGCATGGGGGACTCCTGGGTCGCGTGGGGGGCATCGGCCGCAGCCGTGGCGAACCAGTAGTCGTCCGCGAGGGCCCGGGAGTTCCCGGACCGGCTCCTATTCCTGTGTTCCGACGGTCAGCTCGGTCACGCCCGTCGGCTTCTCGGGGTCCGGGGAGGTCACCGTCACCCGTACCTTCCTGGCCGCGTGGCCGGTCCGGAAGGGCTGCCAGGTCCGACCGTCCAGCGAGGTCTCCAGGGCGTGGGAGGCCGGAGCGACGTCGGTCCAGCGCGGGGTGAGGGAGGAGATCCGGCGCACCCCGCGCAGGTCCACCGTCAGCGTGCCCGTCGCACCGTCCGGGGACCAGGCCGTCGACGGACTGCCGTCCACCGCCGCCTCGGCGTACAGGCCGGGGGACTCCGAGGTGGCCGTCGCCGCGCGGCAGCGCGCGGCGTCGGACGTCGGCGTGAGGTCGGGCCGCCGGGTGGGGAGCGTGAGGGTGGTGGAGAGCAGACGGGGGCCGGCGGGGGTGTGGACCGTGAAGGGGGCGCCGTCCGTGAGCCGGACCGTGGTGCTCCGGGCGCCGATGGAGACGTCGTACGTGCGACCGCGGAAGCGGAGTCCGGTGAGCTCCACGCCCTCGCGGAGCTGCGGCGGCAGGAGCGGGTCCAGCCGCACCCCGTCCTCGCGCAGCCGGAGCCCGGTCAGACCGTGGGTGAACACCTGGAGGAAGCCGCCCTTGCCGGTGACGAAGTCCTCGGCCGGAAAGCCGGAGAGCGGGTCCGACGCCCCGGACTTCTCGCCGCGTGCCTCGGAGAACAGGCTGTACGGCCCGCGGACGAACGGGCGTACGGCGCGCTGGAGGTAGGTGTACGTGGCGCAGCCGGGTTTCCCGATCGCCGCAGCGTCGATCGCGTGCACCGAATCCGTCATCGCGGGACCGTCCGGATCGGTGCGCGCCGCGTAGTAGTCGAGCGTCGCGGCGGCGGCGCCGTTCTCCATGGGCCATTCCAGCGGGTGGACGAGCAGGACGGTGTCGGCCTGCTTGATCGTCGAGCCGTTGTACCCGGCGTACTGGAGGAACAGCTTCCGCTCGGCGTCGTACGGGATCCGGAGCCCGTCGGCCACGCGGGTCCACCCGGCGGGTGCGGGATGTCCGAGGAGCTCGGCTGCGCGGGTGGCGTTGCGCAGCGCGGTGGCGGCGACCGCGTTGGTGAAGACGCCGTCGGTGACGCCGTTGCTGTACTCGTCGGGGCCCGCGACGTTCTCCACCGAGTAGCTGCCGTCGCTGTTGGCGGTGGCCCGGGACTGCCAGAAGTCCGCGATGCCCTTCAGGAGCGGCCAGCCCCGGCCGGCGAGCCAGGCGCGGTCACCGGTGGCGAGGTAGTACTGCCAGACGGCGAGCGCGACATCGCCCTGGAGGTGGTTCTGGGTGAGGCAGTGCGGCGGGTCCCAGCTCTGGCACTCGGAGTCGAGCCGGCCCCTGCTCGCGCTCGTCCAGGGGTAGAACAGGCCCTCGTGGCCGAGCTGCTCGGCGTTCGCGCGGGCGGCGCCCCGGGTGCGGTAGCGGTATTCGACGACCGAGCGGGCCAGCTCGGGGCGGGTGGCGAGCAGCCCGGGGAACATCCAGGTCTCGGCGTCCCAGAACACCATGCCCGCGTAGTTGTCGCTGGTCAGCCCGGCCGGGGCGATGCTGTCCGAGGATCCGGGCCGGGTGTTGGCGAGCAGCCCGTACTGCGCGGCCCGCAGCCAGGCCTGCAGGTCCGGACTGCCCGGCACGGCGATGTCGGACGCCCAGGCCGTCCGCCAGGCCGCCGCGTTGTCGGCGAGGACCCCGGTCCAGCCCCGCCGGGCGGCGCGCTGCGAGGCGTCGCGCGCCGAGGCGAGCGGGGTGTGGGAGGTGAGGGCGGAGTCGACGCCCACGTACTTCTCGAAGGTGTACGAGCGGCCCGCCTCGACGCGGGTGGGGTGGATGCCCTCGCCGGAGCCCGTCTGGACGATCGCGCCCTCGGTGCCCGTACCGAGCGTGCGGAACGTCCCGTCCCCGGCGACCGTGACCCGGCGCGCCCCGCGCTCGTCCAGTCGGCCCGTCACGGTCGCCGTGCCGCTCCAGTGCGTGGTCATCCGCAGGCGCACGGCCCCGGCGTGCACGTCGGAGCGGTCGGCCAGCACCTCGTAGGTGAGGTCGGTCGCACGGCCGTCGGCGGTGGTCCAGCGCAGGGAGGTGACCACGACGCCGCAGCGCAGGAACAGGGTCTGGCGGTAGCGCGAGACGCGTCCCGCCGGGGTGGAGGCGCCGTACGTCTCCGAGCCGACGCGTACGTCGAGGGTGGTCCAGCTAGGCAGTGCGGCGATCACCTCCCGGCCCGCGGCGAGGTCCTTGTCGCGGGCGTAGAGCCCCGCGACGAAGGCGCCGTCGTAGCGCGGGGTGTAGAGGGGCCAGCCGGTCTTCCCGCCCGTCGCCGCGTATCCGGCACCCGTGGCGGGCACCCGGTGCCCCAGGTAGCCGTTCCCGACATAGGGGTCGTATCCCTCGGCCTCACCGAAGACGGTGGACGTCGGCGCCCAGGAGGCGTCGGGGGAGGGGGCGCCGGGTGTCCTCGGCTGCCCGCAGACAGGGGCGGACGGCGGCGGCGCGGCGGCGTACGAGAGCGGCGGCAGGGGCGCGATCATTGCGCAGGCGGCCAGGGACGCGAGGAGGGGGAAGCGCTTGGGGCTCACCGTACGAAGGTAGGGAAGACGACGGCGCCGGTGCGGTTACGGCGCGCGGACCGGTGCAGGGACCAGGACTGGGAGAGTGGGATGTCGTATCCGGAAGCGACGTACAGGGACGGCGGGGGCGAGATCAGTGCGCGGTACCGGCCCGCGGAGACCGCGCCGAATCTGCTGACGCGCGGCGGCGGCTCCACGCACTACCTGGCGACGACGGAGCAGACGCACGGCGAGTTCGGCCTCTACCGGATCGACATGGCGCCCAGGGCCGGCGGCCCCGCGACGCACTTCCACCGGACGATCTCGGAGTCCTTCTTCATCCTCGGCGGGACGGTGCGGATCTTCAACGGGGAGCTCTGGGTGGACGCGACCGAGGGCGACTTCCTCCAGGTGCCGCAGGGCGGGCTGCACGCCTTCCGCAACGACGCCGACGCACCCGCCTCCATGCTGCTGCTGTTCACCCCCGGCGCGCCGCGCGAGGAGTACTTCGAGAAGGTGGCGCAGGTCGCCGACTGGCCGGAGGAGGAGCGGGCTGAGTTCTTCCTCAGGCACGACACGTACTGGACGGACTGAGAGCGGCCGGTCACGGTGGGGCGAGACCCGTCTTGAGACCCGCCCCGCACAGGGGCACGACGACGCTGCGGTCGGTCCAGTCGCCCACGGCCGCCCAGCAGACGACTCCGGTCGTCTCCACGAAGAAGCCGCGGGCCGCCAGGTCCAGTTGCGCCGCACGGATCCGGTCCTCGGACACGGTGAGGAAGGTGCCGCCCGACTCCCTTACGGCCGCCAGGATCTGCCGGGCGCGCGGCGGGCGGGGGATGGCGATGCCCTCGGCGAGGGTGGACGACGCGGTGTCCGGGGCGTCGAGCAGCCCGTCCGAGCCGGCCCGGAAGGCCGTCGCGAGCGGTGACACGGCCTCGGCCTGCACGGCGATCAGGGCCGGGCGGCGGTCGATCAGGCCCTGGGCGAGCAGCTCCGAAGTGGCGAGGGCGGCGCCGAGCAGCAGGGTGCCGTTGCCCACGGGTACGGCGATCGCGTCCGGCAGCGTGCCGCCCAGGTCCTCCCACATCTCGTACACGTAGGTCTTGGTGCCGTGCAGGAAGTACGGGTTGTGGACGTGCGAGGCGTAGAACGTGCCCGGGGAGCCGGCCGCCGCCCGGGCGGCCCGGGCCGTCGCCTCGCGGTCGCCCGGGACGATCTCCAGCCGGGCGCCGTGGGCCCGGATCTGCTCGGTCTTCTTCGGTGACGTTCCCTCGGGCACGTAGACCGTGCACGGCAGTCCCGCGCGGGCGCAGTACGCGGCGAGGGCCGTCCCCGCGTTGCCGCTGCTGTCCGCGACCACCCGCTCCGGGGCGAGGCGGCGGGCCAGTTCGGCCAGCATCACCGCGCCCCGGTCCTTGAAGGAGAGCGTGGGCATCAGGAAGTCGAGCTTGGCCGAGACGCTCGCGGTGAGGGGGACCAGAGGGGTCCGTCCTTCACCGAGGGAGACGGCCGGATCGGCGAGCGGGAGTGCCTCTTCGTAACGCCACAGTGAATTGACGCGGCCGGTGAGCGAGTTGAGGGGCGCCGACGACAGAACGCCGGCGTCCAGGTCCCACGGTCCACCGCAGACCGGACAGCACCAGGTCAGAGTGTCCGTCCGGGCGCGGGTCCCGTCCTGCGGGCAGAGGTAGGTGGCCACGCCCGCCAGCATGTCAGGCATGTGACCCGTGCATTGCGGCGGAGAAGACACTCTTGTGCGATTCCTATGGATCCGCCAATCTTTCGCTGGCAGCAGGGCATGCCGCTCACATGGACCCTCGTGGAGCGCGGAACCCCCATGTCCGGATTGTCATGAGCATGCCTTGTTCCACCCCTTGCGCCCCCATGCACAGCGATGCAGGACATGCACCCCCATGCATTCCCCACCAGCGCACCGCAACCGAGGAGGACCCCTCACATGGCAGTACAGAAGAGGAACCGCTACGCGCGAAGACTGACCGCGACGAGCGTCATGACGGGCGCCGCCCTGGCCCTCTCGACCGCAGCGGCCTTTCCGGCCCTGGCGTCGGGCAGCGCACCGGAAGGCGTGATCGAGAACGCCGGCGCCCCGGGCGTCATCAGCGGCAGCTACATCGTCACGCTCGACGAGTCCGCCGCCGAAGCGGACTCGGCCGAAGGCAGGGCGCTCGCCGCGGAGTACGGCGCGAAGATCAGGAAGACGTACCGCGCGGCCGTCAACGGATACGCCGTCGAGCTCTCCGCCGCCCAGGCGAAGAAGTTCGCCGCGGACCCGGCCGTCGAGTCCGTCGTGCAGAACCGGACGTTCACCATCTCCGGCACCCAGCCGTCACCGCCCTCCTGGGGCCTGGACCGGATCGACCAGACGGCGCTCCCGCTGAACCAGAGCTACACCTACCCCGACAAGGCGGGCGAGGGCGTCACCGCGTACGTCATCGACACCGGTGTGCGCATCAGCCACAGCGACTTCGGCGGGCGGGCATCGAACGGCTACGACGCGATCGACAACGACAACGTCGCGCAGGACGGCAACGGCCACGGCACCCACGTGGCGGGCACCGTCGCCGGAACCGCGTACGGCGTGGCCAAGAAGGCGAAGATCGTAGGCGTCCGGGTCCTCAACAACAGCGGCTCCGGCACGACCGCACAGGTCGTCGCGGGCATCGACTGGGTGACGGCCAACGCCGTCAAGCCGGCCGTCGCCAACATGAGCCTCGGCGGCGGTGCGGACTCCGTCCTGGACGCCGCCGTGCAGAGCGCCGTCAACTCGGGGATCACCTTCGCCGTCGCGGCGGGCAACGAGTCGACCAACGCCTCGACCAAGTCGCCCGCACGCGTCGCCGACGCGATCACGGTCGGCTCCACGACCAGCACCGACGCCCGTTCGAGCTTCTCGAACTACGGCAGTGTCGTGGACATCTTCGCCCCGGGTTCCTCGATCACCTCGGCCTGGAACACCGGCGACAGCGCCACCAACACCATCTCCGGCACGTCGATGGCGAGCCCGCACGTCGCCGGCGCGGCCGCCCTGTACCTCGCCGACAACCCCGGCAAGACGCCGGCACAGGTCTCCGCCGGGCTCGTCGCCGCCGCCACGAGCGGTGTGGTGACGAACCCGGGCACCGGCTCACCCAACAAGCTGCTGAACGTCGGCACCGGCGGCACCACGCCGCCGCCCACCGGGGCCAGGTTCGAGAACACCACCGCCTACGCGATCGCCGACAACGCCACGGTCGAGTCGCCGGTCACCGTCTCCGGTGTCAGCGGCAACGCGCCGTCCGCGCTCAGTGTCCCCGTCAACATCACCCACACCTACTCCGGTGACCTGAAGATCGACCTGGTCGCACCCGACGGTTCGGTCTACAACCTCAAGGCCTACGGGACCGGCGGCAGCACCGACAACGTGATCACCACCTACACGGTGAACGCCTCGTCGGAGGTCGCCAACGGCGTCTGGAAGCTCCGGGTCAGCGACAACTACGCGGCCGACACCGGGAGGATCAACTCCTGGGCCCTGCAGTTCTGACGCGCACCGCTCCATGAGCCGGTGAACGCGAGCGGGGCGGCTGCCGACGGCAGCCGCCCCGCGATCCCGTCCCCGAGGTGTGCTCCCGGCGCCGGGACCGGCCCGCGGCAGACGGCGGGCCGGGGCGTGCGTCCCCCTAGCGCCGGCCCAGCCCGCGGTCGACGGCGGCCATCAGCTCGCCGTCGTCCGTGTCGCCGTCCAGCGACCAGAACATCGCCCCGCCGAGACCGCGGTCCCGGATGTACGAGGTCTTGGTGCGCAGCACCTGGGGATCGTCGTACGTCCACAGGGTCGTGCCGTCGAACAGCCAGGCGTGGCCGTTGCGGGCGTCCCGGTGCACCGTGTACTGCCCGGAGTCGGCCAGCTTCTTGAGAGCCTTGTAGTCCTCGTAGCCGGCCGCGTAGGTGGCAGGTGCCGGGGCCGTGGCCGGTTGTCCGAGACCGTCACCGCCGCCGGTGACCCCCGTCCAGCCCTGACCGTAGAACGGCATCCCCACCACCAGCTTGCGGGCCGGTGCTCCGCGCCTGATCCAGTCGCGGACGGTCTGGTCGACGCTGAAGTCGCCCTTGGCGAACAGCGCGGACTGCTGGGCGGTCGTCTTCTCGCCGGAGACGTGGAAGTCGTAGCCCTGGAGGTTGACGAAGTCGAAATCCTTCATGATGCGGGGGACGTCGAAGCCCGCGTCGATCTTCTCGGGGGCGGTGGGGACGAAGGCGGAGAGCTCGTAGTGCTTCCCCTTCCCCTTCCCCTGCTGCGCCTTCGTCTGCTGCTTCTTCGCGTGGGCGTCGAGCTGGGTGCGGAACTCGTGCACGAGGGCGGTGAAGTTCCGCTTGTCCTCGGGACGGTGGACGGTGTCCGTGTCGCCGGCGGAGCCGGGCCACTCCCAGTCGAGGTCGATGCCGTCGAAGAGTCCGGCCGCGGCGCCGGCGCCCCCGCGCGCGCCGTCCTGCGGCAGGTTTCCCTTGATGTACAGGTCGATGCAGGACGAGACGAGCGCTTTGCGGGAGGCGGCCGTGCGGGCGGCGTCCGAGAAGTGGGTGGACCAGCTCCAGCCGCCGAGGGAGATCATCACCTTGAGGCCGGGGTGCGCGGCCTTGAGCTCGCGCAGCTGGTTGAAGTTGCCTGCGAGGGGCTGGGTGTCGGTGTCGGCGATCCCGTCCACCGATCCGGCGGCGTCCAACGGGCGGGCGTAGTCCGCCCAGGCGTCGGCCTCGCCGGGCACGTTGCCGGTGAAGCACCTGCCTTCGGCGCTGACGTTGCCGAAGGCGTAGTTGATGTGGGTGAGCCGGGCCGCTGTCCCGCTCGTCTCCAGGTCCTTGACCTGGAAGTCGCGTCCGTAGACGCCCCACTGGGTGAAGTAGCCGACGGTCTTGTACGCGCGGTCGTGGTGTCCGCGGTCACCCGGGGCGGCGCCGCGGCCGGCCCCGTCCGCCGTGGCGGCGGGGGCGATGCCGGCCAGCAGCGTGAAGGCGCAGGCCGCAATGGTCAGTCTGGACAGGCTTCTTCGGCGCATGGGGCTCGTTCCTGTGCGTGTTCCGTGGCTGGAGGGACAGCTGGAGCCGTGCTGTGCTGTGCACAGGAAGGTATTGGTCTGGACCAAAAGCGGTCAAGGGTTTGACGGCGCCCGCACGAGGTATGCGCTGGTCGGCGCGGAATCATCACTTCGGGTGAAACTTTGGCCCGTGCTTGCGGGAATCAACCCACGGTTGCCACGCTGTTGCTGTCTGTCAACCTGTTGGGAGTGGCCTGTGCCTTTCGGTGAGCAGCCCGCCTATCTGCGCGTGGCGAGCGATCTCAGGGAGAAGATCGTCAACGGCGCGCTGCCGCCCCACACCCGTCTGCCGTCGCAGGCACGCATCCGCGAGGAGTACGGGGTCTCGGACACCGTCGCGCTGGAGGCGCGCAAGGTGCTGATGGCCGAAGGTCTCGTCGAGGGGCGGTCCGGCTCGGGCACGTACGTGAGGGAGCGGCCGGTTCCGCGCCGGATCGCCCGTTCCGGCTACCGGCCGGGCGCGGGAGCGAGTCCGTTCCGCCAGGAGCAGACGGCGGACGGAGCGCGCGGAACCTGGGAGTCCCGCAGCGAGCAGGAGGATGCGGGCCCGGAGGTCGCCGAGCGCCTCGGCATCGAGCCGGGCGACCGCGTGATGCGTACGAGGTACCTCTTCCGGGAGGGGGGCGAGCCGATGATGATCTCCACGTCGTGGGAGCCCCTGGCCGTCACGGGGCGCACGCCGGTGATGCTGCCCGAGGAGGGCCCGTTGGGCGGCTGCGGGGTGGTCGACCGGATGGCCGCCATCGACGTCGTCGTGGACAACGTGGCGGAGGAGGTCGGCGCCCGCCCGGGGCTCGCGGAGGAGCTCCTGGCGCTCGGGGGTGTGCCCGGCCATGTGGTGATCGTGATCGGGCGGACCTACTACGCGTCGGGGCGGGCCGTGGAGACGGCCGATGTGGTCGTCCCCGCCGACCGCTACCGCATCGCCTACCATCTGCCGGTCAGATGAGGGGCGTTCGCCGTGGCCGCGGCCACGGCTGCGGAGGGCGGCCCGGCGGCCTTCGGTGAGGGAGCCGGTGCGCCGTCGGGGCACCGGTCCGGCAGGGCTGTCGTGTGTCGGGCGACGCGTCGTGCCTGGGTAGGGGTGCCGGAGGGTGCCGAGGGCGAGGAGTTTGTGGACGGGGGCGGCTGAGGCGGGCGGTGCCCGCAGCCGCCCCGGATCTCGGTGTTCGGGGGCGCATCCGGCAGGATGCGCCCCCTTTGGTTTGGCCGGATGCGTATCTCTTTGTGCAAACACGCATCCGCTGAGTAAAGGTCAGGCGTACGCTCGGGCATATGCGCACCGCGGTTTCCTGGGGATCCTTAGAGACGTGCACGGCAGTAGGGGGAGGGGCGACATGCCGGGGAGGAACACGATGACCGACAGCGGCGCCGTGCTCCCCTGGCTGGTGATCAGGCAGGACGACAACGGCAACAGGTACCGCGTCGGCCGCTATGCGACGCAGGACGAGGCGCAGAAGATCGCGGACGGCCTGCACCGCCACGGCCACGAGCAGCTCTACTGGGTGGAGCGCGCGGGCCAGAGCGCGCGCCCCTGACGTCTGCGGGCCCCGGGGCGCCGACTTGCCCGCCCGTGGTCGGGACACGGCGGGCTCCCGGGGGGCTTTCCGGAGGGGCGGGGCGGGGGCGGGGCTTGTCCGTCACCGTGGACGGTCACGGCTACCGCCCGTCGTCCGGGCTGCCACGCCTGCCCTCTCCGCGCACGTGCTGATCGCCGGCAGTCCTTTTCCGCGCCCTGTCCGACGGCGCGTCGGCCACGCCGTCGCCGCGCGGTGCCATCGGGTGCGCCTTCGATGCCGTCCGGGCCCTCTCCCGGCGGAGTGATCCGTGGCATGGCGCAGTGGTGGCGGCTGACCCCTCCCGCCGGTCGAGAGGTACGCGGGCGAAGGGCTGCCCCGCCCGGACGGGAGACCGCGTCGGCGCCTCGGGCAGGCGCCCCGCATCACTGGCCGGCTCGTCCGGTTGGGTCCCGGGGTGCACTCCCGGGGAGGCCGAGCAGGAGTGGACGGGCCGTCAGGCGACTCTCCCGGTCCCGATCCGCGCCGCACCGTCGGCTTCCCGGTGGGATTGATCCGCTCCGGAGACGCTCCGGCACCCGGGGAACCGGCGGCCGAGCCGTGCGCCACCATGGTCCCGTGCGGCGAACGCCGACGGATGAGGACGGAACGATGACGGTGCTGATCGACACGGTGGCCTGGGTCCGGGTGGAGAACGGGAGGATTCTCTGCGCGCGACCGAGAGGGAAGGACGTCTTCTACATTCCCGGGGGTAAGCGGGAGGCGGGTGAGTCCGATCTGCAGACGCTGCTGCGCGAGGTCGAGGAGGAGCTGACCGTGGCCATCGTCCCGTCGAGCGTCAGCCATGCGGGCACCTACGAGGCGCAGGCGCACGGCCATCCGGACGGTGTGGTGGTGCGCATGAGCTGCTACTACGGCGACTACAGCGGCACGCTGACCGTCAGTGGTGAGATCGACGAGATGACCTGGTTCTCCTTCGCGGACCGCCCTCTCGTCCCTCCCGTCGACCAGTTGCTCTTCGACGATCTCCGGGCATCGGGCGAGCTGCGCTGAGCCGGGTCTCCACCACCCGTACGCCCACCCGGGACGTCACGCGATAGCTGCCCCAAATATCGGGTATGTGCTGATTAGCCCCTCGGGACGGGGGCTGAGACCCCGCTGTCGGCCCTGGGAAGTGATCGGCGTGACCGATACCGAAGGCGACTGTGCCGAGTGGAGATTCCCGGCGGTGCCGGGCTCCGTGCGCAGCGCCCGGCACGCGGTCCGTGACGCACTGCACAGCTGGGGCCTCGATGGGGCCACGGGCGACGTCGCCGTACTGCTCGTCAGTGAACTCGTGACCAATTCGCTCTGCTACGCGTCCGGTCCCATCGGCGTCCGGCTGGTGTGGCAGGACCCCGGGGGTGCCGGGGCCGACAAGGGGCAGGGCGGGCAGGGGTTGCTCGTAGAAGTCTCCGATCCGCTTCCGGATCCGCCCACCGAACGCACTGCCGGACCCGAGGACGAGGGCGGGCGGGGACTGCAGCTCGTGGCTTGTTCCGCACGCCGCTGGGGGACTCGGCGCGGAAAAAGCGGCAAGACGGTGTGGTTCGAGCTCGCTCTCCCTGGTTAGGAGTGGGAGAGAAGGAAAGCGATCACAGAAGTCGGGCAGAACCTGGCTGAAAGGGACTGAGACCGTGCTGTGATCGTGAACGCCGTGCCTGTATGGCCCGTAGTGCTGAATACTGCGGGCAGGACCGGTCCGGTGCGTGAGCTGGAGGGGACGGTCGCGTGAGCGAAATACCTGGGACAGCGGGCGACGTCGTGTGGCAGAGCAGCCCGCCTGGCTCGATCTATGACCACATCAGGGTCGCCTCCTTCTCGATCGGGGCCGACGGGCTGATCGAGCAGTGGAGCCGGCGGGCCGCCGGTCTCTTCGGCATGGCCTCCCACGAGGTGGTGGGCAAGGATCCGGTCGAGGCCTTCATGCCCGACGAGCTGCGCTCCGGTGCCCGTCGGAGGGTCGGTGAGATCCTCGACGGCAAGGAGTGGACGGGCCTCGTCCCGTTCCGCATACCGGGCGAGAACGGCCTTCGGGGCCTTGCCGAGATCTACGTCATGCCGAGTGAGACGGCGAGCGGTGAACGGGCCGCTCTCTGCATCGTCGTCGACGTCCGGGCCCTGCGGCGCATCGAAACCGACCTGGCGGCTTCGCAGGCGATATTCGGCCAATCTCCTTTCGGCTTCGTGCTCTTCGGTACGGACTTCGCCGTCGTGCGCGCCAACCAGCGGTTCGCCACCGTCTTCGGCGGTGCGGCCGAGGACCACCGCGGCCGCACGGTGGGCGACTATCTGGCCCGCCCGGAGGCCGACCGGCTCACCCTCACGCTCAAGCGCGTCCTGGAGACGGGCGAAGCCGTCACCGACCTCCAACTCGTCGGTACGACGCCCGGCTCCAGCGACCGGCGCCACTGGTCGATGAACCTCTACCGGGTGCACAGCGGCTCCGGGCGGCCCGTCGGCATCGCCGGACTGGCCACCGACGTCACCCAACGGCACATCGCCGCCCGGGAGGCCGCCAGTGCCCGGCGCAACCTCGCCCTGCTCAACGAGGCCAGTGCCCGCATCGGCAACTCCCTGGACCTGGAGACCACCGCCCGCGAACTGCTCGACGTCGCCGTGCCAGGTTTCTGCGACCTCGCCTCCGTCGACCTGTACCAGGGGCTCCTCACCGGCGAGGAGGCCTCGCCCGGCAGTTGGGGCCGGCACCACCAGGAGTCCGGCAGCGGCTCCGCGGAGCTGCGTCGGGTCGCCCAGGCCAGTGCCGTGTCCGACGCCGTGCCGAGCGTCCGGCGCGGCGCGGGACCGGGCGGCGGCACGGGTACCGAGGGGGACACGGGTCCGCCCGCGCTCGGCTCGGTGCACCGCTATCCGTTCCACTCGCCCTGTGCCGTCGCCCTGCGCACCAGCCGTGTCGAGGACGTACCCGGCGACGAACGAGGCCTCGTCCACTCCACCCTCGCCGTACCGATGGTCGCGCACGACATCGTCGTCGGCCTCGTCCAGTTCTCGCGCACGAAGGGCAGTGAGCCCTTCGGCGAGCGCGACCGGGCCCTGGCCACCGAACTCGCCGCCCGCGCCGCCGTCTGTATCGACAATGCCCGCCTCTACCGCCGGGAGCACGAGCGCGCGCTGATACTGCAGCGCAGCCTCCTGCCGCCGGGCGACCCCGAGGCGGCGGGCCTCGACATCGCCTGCCGCTACCTTCCCGGCAACACGGCCACCGAGGTCGGCGGGGACTGGTTCGACGTGATCGAGCTCCCCGGGCACCGCACGGCCCTGGTCGTCGGCGACGTCATGGGCCGCGGACTGCGGGCCGCCGTCGCCATGGGCGAACTGCGCACCGCCGTACGCACGCTGGCCCTCCTGGACCTCGAACCCGCCGAGGTGCTCTCCGCCCTCGACGAGGTCGCCCGCGGGCTCGGCACCCCCGGCGGCGGCGAGCGGAGTGCCGGATTCGGCGGGGGCGGTGGCGCGCAGTGGCCCTCGCGGGCCGCCCACAAGTCACGCGAGGCAGACCTCTCGGAGGTCTATCTGGCGACCTGCGTCTACGCGGTGTACGACCCCGTCACCCGGCGCTGCACCTTCGCCAACGCCGGTCACCTCCCTCCCGTGGTGGTCGAGCCGGGCGAAGCCGCGCTGCTGCTCGACGTACCGCCGGGCATGCCGCTCGGTGTCGGCGGCGAGCCCTTCGAGGAGGTCGAGGTGGAGCTCAAGGAAGGCGCCCTCCTGGCCCTGTACACCGACGGGCTCGTCGAATCCCGCGACCACCCGCTCGACGAGGGCCTCGAAGCCTTCCGGCAGGCCCTCGCCACCCCCGCCGAGCCGCTGGAGGACGTCTGCGACCACGTGCTCGCCACCCTCGACACGCGTCACGGCGAGGACGACATCGCCCTGCTCATGGCCCGTATCCAGGGACTCCCGGTGGACGCGGTGGGCGACTGGCGGCTGCCCCGCGAGCTACGGTCCGTCGGCCGTGCCCGTGAGCTGGCCCGGGTCCAGCTCACCGCCTGGGGTCTGGACGACCTGGTGGACACGACCGAACTCCTCGTCAGTGAACTCGTCACCAACGCCCTGCGCTACGGCGAGGGGGAGATCAGGCTCCGACTGCTGCGCGACCGCACGCTCGTGTGCGAGGTGTGGGACGCCGGACTCGTCCAGCCGCGGCGGCGACGCGCGCGTGACACCGACGAGGGCGGGCGCGGCCTGCAACTGGTCGGGCTGCTGAGCGCCGCCTGGGGGTCGCGGCGCACGCCGCGCGGCAAGACGGTGTGGTTCGAGCTGGCACTGCCCGACGGCGAGCCTGCCCCCGAGCTCTCGGTCGAAGAGCTGCTGAGCATGTACTGACTCGGTGGATGCTCCGGGCCCGGGACCCGTCGGGGTCGGTCCGGACGGGCCCCGTGTCGGTCCGGCTCGGGTCGGGTCCCGGGTCGGTCCGGGGGTACTCGAACCCGATGGGCGCCGCGGCCGGGACGGCCGCACCTGCCGGGCGGAGGTGGCCGTGGCGGGTGCGGCCGCCGGGAGGGTCCCGCCGACCGGGCGGGCGCTCCGGCGGGCGGACGTGCCGGTGCCGATGGGTGCGCGGCCGTATCGCCGACGGGCGGGTGCGCGGCCGTGTCAGGTGCCTGATTTCAGGGCGGAGAGCCGCGCCTCGATCTCCGCGCTGTCCCCGAGGCTGTCCAGCTGTTCGAACTGTGCGTCCAGGGACGATGCGGCCAGTTCCTGCTTGCCCACCGCCCGCGCCTCCTCGCGCCGCACCTTGTCCTCGAAGCGGCCGAGCTCGCTGGTCGGGTCCATGACGTCGATGCTCTTGACGGCGTCCATCATCCGGTTCTGCGCCTGTGCCGACTTCGCGCGTGCGACGAGCTCGTCGCGCTTGGACGTGAGCTGCGTCAGCTTGGCCTTCATCTGCTCCAGGCCGGCCTTCAGCTTGTCGACCACCACCGTCTGCGAGGCGATGGTCGGTTCGGCCGTCTTCGCCTCCTGCTCCGACTGCAGCTGCCGGCCCAGCGCCACCTTGGCGAGGTTGTCGAACGTGTCGGCGTCCGTCGACGACCCCTCCGCGCGCAGCGCATCCGCCTTCCTGCTGGCCGCCAGGGCCTTCTGGCCCCATTCCCGGGCCGCGTCGACGTCCTCGCGGTGGTCCTGCTCCATCAGCCTGAGGTTGCCGATGGTGGCGGCCACCGCCTGCTCGGCCTCCGCGATGTTGCCGGTGTACTCGCGGATCAGCTGGTCCAGCATCTTCTGCGGGTCCTCGGCCTGGTCGAGCAGGGCGTTGATGTTGGCACGCGCCAGCTGAGTGACGCGGCCGAGGACGGTCTGCTTGGTCATGGCACCTCTCCTTGTGCGACATGCGACATGCGACATGCGACGCGGGGCGTTCTGCGGGGGGATCGGACGGACGCTGGGCACGGGCCGTGGGTACGGGACGAAGGGTCGCGGTGGGCAGCGGGCGGAAGGTGGCGGGCGGCGGTCGGAAGGTGCTTCCGGTGGTGGGGTGAGTCAGAAACGGCCGCCGCCACCCCTTCGGCCACGGGTGCCCCCGCCGCCGAAGCTGCCCGGTCCGCCGAATCCGCCGGCGCCCGGCCCGCCGCCGAAGCCGCCCCCCATTCCGCCGACCCGGCCGCCCCCGCCGAAGAGCCCGCCGAGGATGATGCCGCCCAGAACGGCGCCTCCCATCCCGCCGCCCCCTCCCTGCGGCCCGCCGGGGCCCTGCCGGTCGAGGTACTCCCGCACGTCCTGTTCGGCCAGGCTCCGCGCCTGCGCGGCCAGCGCGTCCGCCTGCTGTGCCTCGGCCAGGGCGCCCTGGGGATCGTTCGCGTCTGCCAGCTCCCGGGCCTGCTCCCAGCGGCGCCGGGCCTCCGCCAGCCGGGTACGGGCCCCGCCGCCGACCGCGCCGCGGTGGGTCGTGATGAAATCCGAGGCAGCTCCGATCGCCGAGCGCGCGGTGAGCATCGACTGACCGAGGAGCGACTGCGCCCGCCGGTTGCCGTGCTCCTGTTCGCGGGCCCCGGCAAGGGCCTCGTCCAGTGCCGCGTCGGCTTCCTCCACCCTGCGCAGCGCGTCGACGGGGTCGTACGGACCGGCCCGCAGAGCACTGCTCACATCGCGGAGCACCGACTCGGCCCGCGCGATCCGGCCCCGCAGGTCGGCGGTCGGCACGCCCTCCGCCGTACCTTCGAGCAGCCCCCCGGCATCGGCCAGGTCCGTCTCCGTCTCCGTGAGAGCGCCCGGCAGCTTCCCGGCCGCCTCGGCCAGTTCCATGGCCCGCCGGTCCACGGCGTCGACGAGGGTGGATGCCTGGCCGACCGCCCCCTCGACCGCGCGCACGTACACCGCGGCCTCGGCGTTGTCGCCGCTGTCCACGGCCTGCCGCGCCTTGGTGAGACCGGTGGCCGCGAAGACCAGCCGGTCCTCGGCCTGGTCGACGTCGCCGGCCACGGCCGCGGCGGCCGACTCCGCGTACCTGCTCCGCAGACCGGCGAGGGTGGCCTGCGCCGTGGAGACGCGTGAGGTGAGATCGCGGAACGTGGTCTCGGCGGTGGCCACGGCCTCGGGGGCCGTACGTTCGAGGGCGCGCAGCCGGTCGAAGTCCTCGGACACCCCGTCCAGCCGCTCGTTGGCGTCCGCGCAGCGCCGGACGATCTCGTCGAGCATGCGGCGCTTCGTCGTGTCGTCCTCCGGGAAGGCGTCGTCGAGCTGTTGCCGCAGCCGGAACGCGGCCGTCAGCTCCGCCCTGGCGTACTCGACGGCCTCGGCGAACGGTGCCGCGGCCTCCTCGCCGAACTGGGCGGTGGCGAAGCCGAGCTCCTCCTCGCTGGTGCGCACGGCGTCGTCCGTGTCCACCAGGTCCGCCTCGGACCTGGCATCGAGCTCGGGCAGCGGAACGGGCGGCTCCGCTCCCTCGCCGCTGCCGCCCCAGCCGCCCGCCGCAGGGGTCGTACGGGTCGCCGCACGCCGCTTGCGGCGGGTGTACGCGAAGGCCGCGACGGCGCCCGCCGCGGCGAGGACCGCCAGGGGCACGATGAGGTTGCCGGCG
This sequence comes from Streptomyces clavifer, assembly GCA_014651175.1. GTDB lineage: Bacteria > Actinomycetota > Actinomycetes > Streptomycetales > Streptomycetaceae > Streptomyces > Streptomyces clavifer. The sequence continues at coordinate 432,731 of BMWJ01000001.1, forward strand.
CCGCCACTGCCGGAGTCACTGCCCGTCCCCGGGTCGGCGGGGCCCGGCGTGATCGCGGGTGCCGGTACGGGATCGCCGCCCAGCACCGCCGTGTAGCCGTCGGCGGCGCCGATCGCGGCGCCCGCCCAGTCGTTCTCCCTGAGGGCCGGCTCGATCGCCGTGTTCGCCACGTCCTGGAGCTGTCCGTCGGTGAGTCGCGAGCCCCGGTCGGCCGAGTAGGCGTACTGCCGGTCGTGCGTGGCGACGGCCAGCAGCACGTCCTCCTGCCCGAGACCGTTGCGGTTCGCGGTCTCGTCGGTCCAGGTCTGCGCGGCGCGGCCGGAGAAATCGCGTACGTACGCCACGAACAGCTGGACCCGACGCTCTTCGAACAAGCGGTCGAGCGCGGCGTCGACCTGCGGTTCGCGGTCTCCCAGCGCCCCCACCTTGTCGGTGATCTGCCCGTCCCGGGACAGGGTGACGGGGTCCTCGGCCCGTGCGTCCGGCTCCGCCGGAAGGGCGACCCAGCACAGCACGGTCAGTACGGCGAGGAGTGCCCTGCCGGTTGTCGACGGCCGGGAATCCCGGGTGCGGCGCGCATGGGGCATCACATGGGGGAGGTTATGTCCGCCCCTTGCCGCCCGCGACCCGGAGTGCGGGAGCGGGCGGCCAAGGGCGCCGTGCTGTGGTGGCCAGATGCCGAAGCGTTCCTTCGCGAGCAGCGGACGCACCCGCGACCTCGGGGAACATCGGTACAGCGGATATCGGTGAGAACGATCATGGTCGGCCCTGTACTCGTGAAGCTGCCGTTACCCGTCATGTAGCGGAGCGTGACTGACTTCCGAGGTTCGTAGCGGGGGCATGCAGGTTGACCCGGTTCTCGTACTCGCGACGGGCCTTGCGCTGGGCCGGGACCGCCGCGGTGCCGTCGAGGGTTTGGCAGAGGTCGAGGAGTCGGCGGTGGATCGCGGGCACGGCGGTGACGCGCAGGGTGTAGCCCTGTCCGCGCCGGACGGTCACGCCCTGGTCGAGTGTGGTGCGTTCGGCGGGCTCCAGTTCGGTGGCGCGGAGGAAGTCGGCGACCTTGCCCGGCATGTCGAGGACGACCGGCAGTTCAGGGGTTTAGGTGTCCGGGTCGGCGGCCGTGTACTTGGGCAGGAGGTCGGCGACGGCGGTGCGGATGGTGCCACGGCTGACGTCGTGGTCGCGGGCGAGGGCCGCGATGGACCGGCCTTCCAGGTACGCGGCGCGTACGACCTGGGTTTTCCCGTCCGGGATGGCCGGGCGGCGTCCGCCCTTGTTGCCTTTGGCCTCGGCGGCTCGCAGTCCGTCGTAGGTCAGCTCGCGCTGGAGGTCGCGCTGGAGTTCGCCGGCGGCGGCGAGGGTCTGCACCATGAACTTCACGGTGGACAGCAGCTCGCCGGTACGTGGGTGGCGGGCGGTGAGGTCCATCGCGGAGAACGCGCCGTCGTGGATGCGCAGGGCGAGACGGTCGCGGTGGAGGACGTCGAGCACGTCGAGGATGTGCCCGGTGCCGCGCACGAGCCGGAACATCTCGGAGATGTGGACGGTGTCGCCCGGCCGCGCGTACACGAGCAGTTCGGCGAACTTCGGGCGCTGGAGCGGGTGGAGGCGGCTGGAGGTGCCCGCGGCTTCTTCGAAGGCGACCGGGTCCTCGATCCCGGCCTCGGCCAGGACGAGGTTCTGGCGGTCGGTCGACTGCTGGTCGGTCGACACCCGTTTGTAGACCAGGTTGGCCATGCCGCTCCCCGTGTCGGTGCTGGCATTCGACCCTAGCTGTCAGCAAACCCTGTCAGCAGCCGTCATCGGATCTGATTGGATCTGCACGGCCGTCGGGACCCGGAAAGCCTGGGTTCATTGGACGCCCGCCGTGCCTGTCGTCATTCGATCGTTTTCCGACAGGGGCAGATGCTTTCTCCGACGGTTCAACATCGATCTCATCTACGGGCCTCAGACGTGGAGCTCTGGCGGGAAGCCAGTCCAGCGGAGCTCGGCGGGGAGGTGGCCGGTGTCGGCCTCTGCGTCGTCAGATCACACGCAAGACTGTCTTCCCGCGTGCCCCGGTCTCCGCATAGGTGTGGGCGTCGGCAGCAGCGTCGAGAGGGAAGACCTTGTCGAGGTGAACGGCCAGCGCGCCGGCCTCCACCAGCCGGGCGATCTCCTGGAGACCGTGTCCGTCGGGTTCAACCAGCGGTTCGGGCGCGACGTGGACGCTGGCTGCTGCGGCTGCCTCGGTGAAGCCTGCCGGCCGGCCGGGAGCCACACCCAGGAAGAGCCCGCCGGGCTTCAGGACGGTGAGGGAGCGGGTAGCGGTATCTGGCTGGGCGATACCGACGAGGTCGAGCACCACGTCGATGTTTCCGGTGGCCTCCTCGAATGGCGTGGCCCGGTAGTCGATCACCTCGTCGGCCCCCAGAGCGCGCAGCCAGTCGTGCTTGCCGGCGGTAGCGGTGGCGATGACGTGCGCCCCAAGGTGCTTGGCCATCTGGACGGCGAGGTGGCCGACACCTCCCCCCGCGGCATGGATCAGTACGCGCTCGCCGCCGTCGAGCTGGGCGATGTCGGTCAGGGACTGCCAGGCTGTCAGCCCGGCCAGGGGCAGTGCGGCAGCGTGGTCGTGGTCGATGCTCGCGGGCTTCCGAGCAAACTGCCGTGAGGGCGCGGTGACGTACTGCGCGTAGGCGCCGGCGGGCCGGGGCAGCCAGAGTAGGCCGAAGACCTCGTCGCCGGGCGCGTAGAGGAACTCACCTGGTCCGATCCCCACCACTGTGCCCGAAACGTCCCAGCCCAAGATGTGCGGCCCCGTTCCGAGGGCCGCCCTGGCGGGGGTAGGGAAACCAGCCCGGGTGCGCAGGTCCAGCGGGTTAATCCCAGCAGCGTGCACCCGAACCAGAACCTCAGTGGGCAGAGGTTCCGGGCGTGGCACCGTCGTCGGCACCAGAACCTCCGGGCCGCCGAAGTCGGTGAAGACCACGGCCCGCATCGCGGAACCGGCGTTCTGATCAGACATGTACGACTCTTCCAGTAAGGGCGGCAACAATCCTCGGGCGACCGCAGTGGTGATGCGGTCCACGGTAGGTCGGCACCCTTGGTGACCCGCAAGCACCCTTGCTTCCCTTTGGGTAGAGTCGCAGGCAGGAGGCATCTTTCATGACAACGACACCCGTCGAACCCCTCAGCCGCACCGCAGACGTCTATGCCGCGCTCTGCCCGGCTCGCGACGTCCTGGACGTTCTGTCCGGCAAGTGGTCGGCCCTGGCCATCGGAGCCCTCGAAGAAGGCCCGCGTCGGTTCACCAGCCTTCAGAACTGCCTGCAGGGCGTCAGCCCGAAAGTTCTGACCCGGACCCTGCGCCAACTGGAGGACTACGGGTTCATCACCCGCACCGTGATCGCGCAAGTCCCGGTCCGCGTCGACTATGCCCTCACGGACCTCGGACACGGTGCTGCAGCCCCGCTGGCACACCTGCGTCACTGGGTCGAGACGAACACCCAGATCAGGTAATCCCCGATTTCAGCGTCGGCCTCTCTGGAAGTGCATCGGATGCCAAACAGGCACTCAAGCCGATCAGCGCGTTGCAAGGTTGGCACGACGTGTCTTAATCCTCGCCGCCGTCGTCCTCGTCCAGCTCCGGCGTGTCCGGATCGCGCAGTGGTCGCAGGACGCCAGCGGCCGGGACGCTTGCGGTGAAGCTGTAGCGGCCGAGCAGGTTCAGGTTTCGGTGCTTGAGCGGGGACAGGCGGGCGATGTCCGCGTCGCGGATCTCGTGGCCCTCGGCGCGGAGCTGGGTGACGGCGGCGTCGATGTACTTCGTGGTCCAGAGCACGATGGCGTTGAGGACCAGGCCGAGCGCGCCGAGCTGGTCCTCCATGCCGTCGCGGTACGCCTGGTGGATGGTGCCGCGCTTGCCGTGGCATACGTCCCGGGCGAGCTTGTGGCGGGATTCCTGCACGGTGAGCTGCCGGTTCATCTGCCGGCGGTAGGTGTCGTCGACCGGGTCGACGACGCGCAGCAGGTGTTCGGTCTTGGCGATCCGCCCGTACTCCGCGAACGCGGCGCCCAGCGGGTGGGGCGGCCGTCGCGGCCGAACATGCGCAGCAGGTCGTAGGCGCGGACCTGGTTGGTGACCAGGGAACCGGCGATCTTCAGCATGTCCGGCCAGTGCGTGATCACCTTGTTCAGGTTCACGCGGTTGCGGGCCAGGTCCTCCACCGCGCCGTACCTGCCGGTTTCGACTCCGGGCATGGTGGCCCGCCAGAACCGCTGATCGTCCAGGTCGCGGAACCGGGGGCTGAAGTTGTAGCCGAGGATCTTGAACAGGCCGAACACCATGTCGGAGTACGAGGCGTTGTCGGTCGCCACCATCTCCGGCTTGACCCCGCCATCGAGGTTCAGCAGGGCGTCCAGGATGTGCAGGGAGTCGCGTGGGGTGCCGGGCACGACCATCTGCCCGATGCCCGCGACCTGGTCGTTGACGGCGTTGAGCCAGGTGATGCCCCGCTTGAACCCGAAGTACTTCGGCGACGGGGCAGCGTCGATGGTGCGCACCGGCACCTGGAAGCGCAGCCCGTCCACGGAGGCGAGTAGTCCGTCGCCCCAGTAACGCACGATCGGGATGCTGGCCTGGGCGGCGATCAGCCGTGCGTTCGCCGCGGCAATGGTGTCGGCGCGCAGGTAGTACTGGTCGACGTGCACGAGCCGGGCCCGGGTCAGGGCCTCGTAGCCGGGGTTGACCACCGGGGCCAGGCCGATGTTGCACGCCTCGGAGACCAGCAGCGCGACCACCGAGGTGGGCAGGTCCTTCATCCGGGTTGTGCCGTCGCCGAGGTGGACGAACGCGTCGAGGAACCCGGTCCAGGCGTTCACCTCGAACAGCAGGTCCGGCAGGTCGATCCTCGGGAGCATCTTCTCGACCCGCTGGCGCAGCCAGGTCAGGGACTTCGGCTCGCCGAGGGCGCCGAGCTTGTCGACGTTCAGCTTCACCCGCCCGTCGTCCTGGACCTCGATGGAGACCTTCGCCGCCGGCCCCGCATCCTCCAGGCGTTCGGCGAGCTGCTTCCATCCGACGTCCAGGCCCCGCACCAGCTCCGCCAGGTGCTCGGTGACGGGCATGTCCAGGCTCAGGGCCGCCAGGACGTCCTCCTCGACCGCATCCCAGTCGGGCCCGTCCAGCAGGCGGGCCCGCGGGTTGGACCAGCGGTGCGAGGGCGAGGCGAAGACGTCGCGGTTGTTCAAGGCCCGGTGCAGCTGCTCCAGCACGCACACCACGTACGCGTCCCGGTCCACCGCGCCCTGCGCAGATCCGGATTGGCGTACACCGCCTTGCGCCACGCCGGCGGCACGAGCTTGTCGTCGACCTCGCGCGGCAGCAGCGGCTTGACCCCCACCTTCCGCCGGGCCAGCGCCGGAAGACCCCGGACCCCGGCCAGGACGCGTTTCCCGGCGCTCGCCGCGTCCAGAGCCTTCGACTCACCCAGCAACGCGAGGAACGGGCGCACGGTGGCGTACCGGCTCGCGAGCGCGGCCCGCATGGCGACCTCGGCCGAGTTTTTGTTTTTGGGCACCAGGGTCACCACGGTGGCCGCCGCGGTCATCACGGCGGCGCGCGGGGCGACTTCCTCCACAGCTGCCCAGAGCGCGGCCACGTCCAGGTCCGTCTCCTGCTCCTCGACCAGCTCCAGTTCCTCGAACAGCACCTTCGCCGCCCGTGCGAGCACCCGTGACGCCTTCTCCAACTGCGGCAGCATCGACAGCCGCTCCTTCTCCGTCTTCCGCTTCGCCGTGTTCAGCAGCCGGGTGGCCATGAGGACCTGGAACAGGTCCAGGGCCTCGTCGATCGCCTTCGCCTCCAGGTGCCGCATCACCGCGGTGAGCATCGCCGTGCGCTTCGGCTCCACCGCCCGCTCCAGCAGCGGCGCCTTCGACCCCAGCGCGTACCGGGCCAGCGCCGCCATCCGGTTCGGCGGGATCTGCGACAACCTCAACCGCCCGAGCCGGTACGCACCGATCTCGTCCACCCACTCCAGCGCGCGGGCGAACGCCGTACCGGTCGTCCGCGTCGGCGGCCGGCGCAGCCGCTCCAGCTCCGAGAACCGCGAACCCTCCGGCGTCTTCAGCGTCGCCACCAGATCCCCGGGCAGCGCCGGCAGCCGCTTGTCCGCGACCTTCCGCACCTCCGACACCTGCCGGGCCAGCACCGAGACGCCCGGCAGCAGGACCCGGTGACGGCGCAGCCAGCCCACCGCGTGGTCGAACAGCGCCTTCGGACCCTCGGCATGCGTCCACGCCCGCCCGTGCAGGAACGTACGGAACCGCCGGCCCCACTCGACGTCCTCGTAGGGGCGGTAGCCGTAGGCGTCCCGGATCTCCCACGCATGGTCGTACAACGTCCGGCGCCGCTCCGTGTACCGCTTGACCACCGACGGGTCCTCGATGCCGAGCTGCACGGCCAGGTAACGATCACTGGCCACGGCACCGCGAGCGGGTCCTCCAGGAACAGGCCGACGTACCGAACCGTGCACATCTGGAGCGCGAAGCCGAGCTGGTGATGCTCCGTCCGCCGCAGGGCGATCAGGCCCCGGTCCACGTCGTCCAGGAAGAAGAACCGCTCCAGCTCGGGCCTCGTCGGCTCCTCGGCGAACGTCCCGTACGCCTCGGCCTGCTCATCGCTCAGAAATTCCACCGGCACGAGCCGGACCGTAGCCAGCCCCGGACCGGGCCTGGAGGCGTTTCGCCGAACCCCAGCGGCGAAGCGGATCACTGTGCTAGGCGGCCATGATCGTTCTCACCGATAACCGCCGTACCGATGTTCCAACCGCCGCCAATTGCATCGGATGCGAACTCGCGACAGTCGGCGAATCTGACCGGGTGAAGGGAGCAACCACGTTGCGGCTGTGCGGATTTGAGTGCGGTTTCTGGCGGTGACGATACCCGTCCGCAGGGCTCCACGGCGACGCGCACAGGGGGCTGACCTGGGCTCTTCTGGCGGCTCGCATAGGATGCGGTTTTCTCGCATTTAATGCGAGTCACGGAGAGTGGTGAAGCGGTGGGGTTCAACGGGTCGATACCGGGGGTGGCGAGGCTGCACCTGGTCGACGGGGTCGCGTTGCTGCGGCCGGAGGAACAGGTCTTCGCGGCGATGCTGACGGGGTTCGCCAACCAGCAGCTGGCACGGAATCTGGCACGGACGACCGTGGAGGGCCGGGAGAACACGGTCAAGGCGTTCTCCGCCTACGTGAACACCTATCCCTGGCACTGGACGCCGGCGATGGTCGACGAGTGGCTCGGTGACCTGCGCTCGCTGCGGGACCTGAAGCGGTCGACGATCCGCTCGTACTCCGAGGCCGTGCGGGCGTTCTGCCACTTCGTCACCGACCCGCTCTACGAGTGGACCGCGACGTGTGAGGAACGGTTCGGCACCCACCCGGTGCAGGTGGTGCACGAGTGGAACACCGCGGTGCACGTCCAGGACAACGAGGCGGACCCGAAGAAGCGCGCGTTCACCAAGGCCGAGCTGCACGCCTTCTTCTCCCATGCCGACGACGAGGTCGCCCGCATCCGGGCCTTCGGCCGCAAGGGCTGGCTGCCGGCATTCCGTGACGCGACGCTGTTCAAGACCGCCTACGCCTACGGGCTGCGGCGCAACGAGACGCGGATGCTGGACGCCGCCGACTTCGGCCGCAACCCGCATGGGGGAGAGTTCGGCGAGTACGGCCGCTGCCAGGTCCGGTTCGGCAAGGCCAAGAAGGGTTCGCCGCCCAAGCGCCGCGGGGTGCTGACCGTGTGGGACTGGACCCGGGACGTCCTGGACGAGTGGTTCACCGAGGTCCGCCCGCTGTTCGGCACCGACAACAACCCGGCGGCCTGGCCGTCCGAACGGGGCCTGCGGATCGGCTGCCAGCGGCTCAACTCCCGCTTCATCGCCTACCGCAAGGCCCTGGGCCTGGACGACGGACTCGACTTCCACTCCTTCCGCAGGTCCTACGTCACCCACCTCATCGAGGACGGCTGGGACCCGCGCTTCGTCCAGGAACAGGTCGGCCACGAGCACGCCAGCACCACCTCGCTCTACACCTGCGTGTCCTCAGACTTCCGCACCCGCACCCTGCGGCGGCACCTGGACTCCACCATCGCCGCGGCTCTTGAGACCCAGACCGGGAGGCAAGCATGAAACGCAAGGTCGGATACACGTGGCGGCTGCGCGAGGTCATGGCCCAGCACCAGATCTTCACGGCCACCGAACTGGTGCCGCTGCTGCGCGAACGGGGCATCGACCTGTCCGCCTCCCAGGTCCACCGTCTTGTCTCCGGCACCCCGGAACGCCTGTCGTTGCAGGTCATGGCCGCGCTATGCGACATCCTGTCCTGCACTCCGGCCGACCTGGTGGCCACCACCGCCGAGAACGCCGGAGTCCGCAAGACCGCCACCGGAGACCTGCCCGCCCCGCCCGCGAACGTCGCGAAGCTGCGGCCCCGCGCCGCCCGTATCCTGCCCGACGCATGACCCGCGCCTACGCCACCGACGACCAGTACGAACGTTGGTTCATGGCCGAGTGCTGCCGCTGCGGCCGCCGCAGGCACAAGGCCGGCAGTTGGCCGGATGGATACGTATGCCGGACCTGCTCTGACCGCGCCGTCCGGACACGGGGCACCTGCCCAGGATGCGGTCAGGACCGTGCTCTTCCCGGGCTCCGCCCTGGTGACGGGGCCCCGATCTGCACCACCTGCGCCGGCTTCTCCCAGACTTTCGACTGCTCACGCTGCGGCTTCGAGGGAAAGCTCCTGGGCGGGCGGCTATGTGAACGCTGCACGCTCACCGACCGCCTCACCGCGCTCCTGGACGACGGCACCGGCCGCATCCGCCCCGCGCTGGTCCCGCTGTTCGGCCTGCTGGTGGCGATGGACAAGCCCAGGAGCGGGCTGGCCTGGTTGGAGATGCGCCGCGGCCAGCCGGGAAACGCCTCCCAGTTGCTGCGTCGGCTCGGCCTCGGCGAGATCCCGCTGACCCACGATGCCTTCCACGAGCTCCGGCCCTGGCGGACCGCCGCTCACCTGGAAGAACTCCTGATGACGTGCGGAGTCCTGCCCGCGGTCGACAAGTACCTGTGTTCCTTCCAGCGCTGGCTTCCCGGGCATCTGGCCGGCATCGCTGACCCCGAGCACGTCAAGACGATCAGGCTCTTCGCAACCTGGCGCGTCCTCCCTCGACTGCGGGCCCGCGCCGAGCGGAGCCACATCACACCCAGCGTCCGACGGTTCGCCGCCGAGCAGATCAAGTACGCGACCGCCTTCCTGCAATGGCTCGGTGAGCGGAACAGCACCCTCGCGTCCTGCGGCCAGATCGATGTCGACGCCTGGTATGCCGAAAACACCGAACACGGCCGCACCTGTCTGCGAGCCTTCCTCAACTGGGCCATGCAGAGCCGCCACTGCCGACGCTCCCTCTCCATCCCCGCGATGAAGGTCTCCCGGCGGGCCGCACTGAGCGAAGACGAGCGCCTCGACGTCCTCGGCCGACTGCTGACCGACACGAAAATACCGACACGTCTGCGTGTCGCGGGAGTCATCGTGCTCCTCTACGCGCAGCCCGTGAGCCGCATCGTCCGGCTCACCGTCGACGACGTGATCCGCGACGGCGACACGGTGCTGCTACGGCTCGGGGAGCCAGCTTCGCCCGTTCCGGCACCGGTCGCTGCCCTGCTGCTGGAGCACATCGCAAACCGCGACAACATGAACACCGCCACCAACCCCGCATCCCGCTGGCTCTTCCCGGGCCGTCGGGCGGGCCAGCCGTTCCGCCCCGATCACCTGTCTGCGCTCCTGAACGAGGCCGGGGTCCCGGCCTCCGCAGCCCGCGGCGCGGCCATCCGGCAGCAACTCCTCGAACTGCCCGCCCCCGTCGTCGCCGACGCGCTCGGCTACCACGACAAGACCACCACCCGGCTCCGCAACGAGACCGGCGGAACATGGAGCCGATACGCCCCGGGGGATCACGCCAGGTCACCAGCGGGCTGGGTTCCTCGGGGAGCCGGCGACGGTTGAAAAAATAGGGGTGGCCGCACCTCATGCACGATCACACCACGGGCCGTCTGGCACGAGGGCGTCGAGCACGGTCAGCAACTGCGGCGGCTCAACCGGGTCCGGCAGCGAGTCCAGATCCGGCCATGCGATCCAGGCATGCGTGTCCAGGTTGGCCTGCTCGTCGGGGAGCAGGCCGGTCCGCACCAGGGATGGTTGCTCCTCGGCAAACTGAGCCACGAAGAAACGCTCCGTCCCGATGTGCCGCTTGCCGTTCCACTGCACATCACGGTCTACGAGCACCGACCGGTCAAGGACGGCAGCCGGGTCGAGTCCGGTTTCCTCGGCCAGTTCACGTCGTGCCGCCACCAGCGGCGTCTCGCCAGGCTCGATGCCGCCACCGGGAGGCTCCCAGAGCCATGTCCCGTCGAACGGATCCCGCCAGTGCAGAAGAAGCAGGCGGTGGGCAGCGTCCAGGCAGATGACCCGGGCGGCGGGCCGGTGCGTTGTTTCCACCGTCCTGACGCTATGCGGTGCTCGAAATGTCGATCAAGACCTGTGTTGATCGACATCTCAAACACGGCCTATCAGGGCTACAGAGGGTGATCGGCAGGACGGACCCCCGAGGAACTGGCGACAGTTGAATACGCGAGCCCACCAGTACCGAGGCCGGACCTGAAGCCACCCGGAACGGCCGCTGCAGCAACCCCGGCCGGATCGTCTGCGCCAAAGCCGCGGCGATCATGCCCTGGTGGAGCGCGAGCATGCAGTCACTGACCCGCCCGGTGCCGACGTTGACGGAGTCACGGAAGCCGAAGCCCTCGTGGTACGCGCCGCGGGCGGGGAGCCGTGTCCGGGGGCCCGGCCGCCGAAGCGCGCGCCCACCGCGACAGCCCCGGGACGACATCCCGAGGGCCCGGCGGGACCGGCACGACCGCGGCGCCCGTCGAGCCGCTGGGCTCGTCGAGCGGCCCCTGCCGGGCGCCGCCGGGGGCGCAGGGACAGGGGCCGCACGGGTGACATCGGCGGCCCCGGCGGCCGCGCCTGCGCGCTCTCGCGCGGGGAGGTGCGTTCAGTGGATCAGCGAACCAGTGTGATCAACTGCAAATGCCACCAATAAGCATATTCCGGTCCATTCCGGTACGGGGTGGTCCGGGCCGGCCCCGGAGGTATCAGCCATGGCCCACGTCGGAGTCCCGCGCGGGACAGCCCGAAAGCGCCGCTCGGTCACGCTCCTGGCGACGGGTGTGCTCACGATCCCGGTGCTGGCGGGGTGCAGTTCGGGCGGCGGGGGCCCCGTCGCGGTGGCCGTCCCGCAGGACATCGCCGCGACCTCCCGGGACGGAGTCACCGAGGGGTCGACACTCACCTGGGCGATCGACGCGGTGCCCGCCACCCTCAACACGTTCCAGGCGGACGCCGACAGCGCGACCACGCGCATCGCCGGCGCCCTGCTGCCCTCGCTCTTCCCGATGGACGCGAAGGGGGAGCCGCGGCTCAATCCCGACTACCTGGAGTCGGCGAAGGTCATCGAGCAGGAGCCGAAGCAGATCGTCCTCTACAAGCTCAACCAGCAGGCGGTGTGGAGCGACGGCCGCGAGATCGGGGCCCCCGACTTCGTCGCCCAGTGGCGCGCGCTCAGCGGCAAGGACTCCGCGTTCTGGACCGCTCGCAACGCGGGCTACGAGCGGATCGAGAAGATCGAACGCGGAAAGGACGACCTGCAGGTCAGGGTCACCTTCTCCAAGCCGTACGCGGACTGGCGCGCGCTCTTCTCACCGCTCTACCCGAAGGAGGTCACCGGCACCCCCGGCACCTTCAACGACGGGGCGAGGGCCACGCTCAAGAACACCGCGGGACCGTTTCGGCTGCGCGGTGTGAGCAAGGACAAGGGGACGGTCACGCTCGACCGGAACCCGCGCTGGTGGGGTGAGGAGGCCAAACTCGAATCGCTCGTCTTCCGGGCCGTGAAGCCCGAGGACCGCGCCGAGGCGCTCACCGGGGGCACGGTGCACGTCGCCGACATCGACCCGGCCACGGCGAACCGCATCGCACGCGCGGCCCGCTACCGGAGCGGCAACGGACAGCCACCCGCCCACGGTCCCGGGGCCGATATCACCCCCGCCGCCGCACTGCGCTCCTGGGCGCTGGCCCACGGGTCGGACGAGGAGGCGGCCGAGACCGCACAGGCCACCCGCGCGAAGACGAGGGAGGCCGTCGCGGCGTACGCGGCCGAGCAGAAGTCGCTGAAGGGCTTCGCCGTACGCAAGTCCCTGGAACCTGCCTACACGCAGCTCGCGATGAACGGCGGGTCCGGGCCCCTCTCCGACGACCGCGTCCGCCGCGCGATCGCCCGCGCCCTGAACCGCCAGGAGCTCGCCGACGCCGTGCTCAAGCCGCTGGGTCTGCCCGCGAAACCGCCGGGCAGCCACCTGGCACTGGCCGGTCAGCCCGCGTACAAGGACGGCAGCGGTGCGCTGGGCGAGCAGGACACCGAGGAGGCGCAGGCACTCCTGGCCGACGCGGGCTGGACCCTCGACGGGGCCGTCCAGAAGCCGAAGGACACCAAGGCGGGCAGCGAAGCCGACCACACCGACGCCGGCAAGAAGAAGACCGACGCCGAGAAGAAGACCGACGCGGAGACGAAGAAGTCCGACACGGAGAAGAAGGCGGACGCGGAGGGTGGGGCCGGGGCCGAGAAGGCGGACGGGACGCCCGAGGGCAAGCAGAAGGAGGAGACGGCGAAGGAGGAGAAGGCATCCAAGGAGGAGAAGTCCGATAAGGACGACAAGGCCGACAAGGACGACAAGGCGTCCCGCGAGGAGGGGCTGTACATCGTCGGCGACGAGAAGCCGGGCGACCGCCTCGCCCCCCGCGCGGGCGACGGCGACGCCAGGGTCGCCGCCCAGGACAAGCAGCCCGGTGGTGCCGCCGGCGCCTACGCCCCCGCGGGCACCGCGGCCCCGGCGCCCGCCTCGCTCAAGGGCCGCCTCGGCAAGGACGGCAAGCCGCTCACCCTGCGCTTCGTCCTGCCGTCGGGGCCCGGGTCGCAGTCGCTGCGCAGCGTCGGTGACAAGATCGTCGAGATGCTGGACGCGATCGGGGTGGGCACGGTGATCACCAAGGTCGCCGACGACAGCTACTTCAAGGACCACGTCGCCTCCGGCGACTACGACCTGGCGCTGTACTCCTGGCCCGCCACCGCCTATCCGGCGACCGACGGCCGTCCGATCTTCGCCAAGCCGGAGCCCGCCACCGACGGGTCGCTGCTCGTCGAGCAGAACTACACACGGGTCGGTTCCGACCACATCGACCAGCTCTTCGACCGTGCCGTCTCCGAGCTCGACGCGAACGCCTCCAGGGACCTGCTGAAGCAGGCCGACGCCCGGATCTGGGCCGCCGCCGGATCGATTCCGCTGTATCAGAGGCCACAGTTGGTCGCCGTCGACAAGAAGCTCGCCAACGTCGGTGCCTTCGGCTTCGCCGCACCCCGCTACGAGGACATCGGATTCACCGGAGGGCAGGCGGCGGGTTCCCCCGCGGATCCCAAGAAGTAGCAGGTCAGGAGTACAGGCAAAGCTCAGGATCAGCTCAATTCCCTTGCCCGCCGGTACCCCCGGCGGGCAGGCTCGTTCCTGCCCCGACCCGGGCTGCTCCCCCCACCCCACACCCCCTCCGCCGGGTCTTCCGGCCGCCGGACGATGGCGTAATACCTGCTGAATTTCGGCTGAACAGTGGCTGGAGACCGGTCTCGCGGATCGGGCCGGGAAGCCTCGGGCGCGCAGGGCCCGTACCATTGGACTAGCCGTGGCGTGTCCGCCCGGCGGGGCGTACGAGTGCTTGAGACCGAGTGAGACGCCTGATCCCACGATCCGAGAGAAGCGCAAGCCACCCATGCCCACGCGCCACGACATCCGTAACGTAGCCATTGTCGCCCACGTCGACCACGGCAAGACCACGCTGGTCGACGCCATGCTCAAGCAGGCGGGCGCCTTCGCGGCCCACGCCGCGGAGAACCTCGACGAACGCATGATGGACTCGAACGACCTGGAGCGTGAGAAGGGCATCACGATCCTGGCCAAGAACACGGCCGTGAAGTACCACCCGAAGGATGGCGGCGACGTCATCACCATCAACATCATCGACACCCCCGGCCACGCCGACTTCGGCGGTGAGGTCGAGCGCGGCCTGTCGATGGTGGACGCGGTCGTCCTCCTCGTGGATGCCTCCGAGGGGCCCCTCCCCCAGACCCGTTTTGTGCTCCGCAAGGCGCTCACGGCCCGGCTGCCGGTCATCCTCTGCATCAACAAGACGGACCGCCCGGACTCCCGGATCGCCGAGGTCATCGACGAGACGTACGACCTCTTCCTGGACCTGGACGCCGACGAGGACCAGATCGAGTTCCCGATCGTCTACGCCTGCGCCCGTGACGGCATCGCCTCGCTGACCAAGCCCGAGGACGGCACCGTCCCCCCGGACAGCGACAGCCTGGAGCCGTTCTTCAGCACGATCCTCTCCGCGGTCCCGGCCCCGGAGTACGACGAGGACGCCCCCCTCCAGGCGCACGTCACCAACCTGGACGCCGACAACTTCCTCGGCCGTATCGCACTGTGCCGCGTCGAGCAGGGTGAGCTCCGCAAGGGCCAGACGGTCACCTGGATCAAGCGTGACGGCACGATGTCCAACGTGCGCATCACCGAGCTGCTGATGACCGAGGCGCTCACCCGCAAGCCCGCCGAGAAGGCGGGCCCGGGCGACATCTGCGCCATCGCCGGCATCCCGGACATCATGATCGGTGAGACCCTGGCCGACACCGAGAACCCGATCGCGCTTCCGCTGATCACGGTCGACGAGCCGGCCATCTCGATGACCATCGGTGCGAACACCTCGCCGCTCGTCGGCAAGGGCGGCAAGGGCCACAAGGTCACGGCCCGCCAGATCAAGGACCGTCTGGACCGCGAGCTGGTCGGTAACGTCTCGCTCCGCGTCCTGGAGACCGAGCGCCCCGACGCCTGGGAGGTCCAGGGCCGCGGTGAGCTCGCGCTCGCGATCCTCATCGAGACCATGCGCCGCGAGGGCTTCGAGCTCACCGTCGGCAAGCCGCAGGTGGTCACAAAGCAGGTCGACGGCAAGACGCACGAGCCGATCGAGCGCATGACCATCGACTCGCCCGAGGAGCACCTCGGCGCCATCACGCAGCTTATGGCGACCCGTAAGGGCCGCATGGAGACGATGACGAACCACGGTTCGGGCTGGGTCCGCATGGAGTGGATCGTCCCGTCGCGAGGCCTCATCGGCTTCCGTACGGAGTTCCTGACCCAGACCCGTGGCACGGGCATCGCGCACTCCCTGTTCGAGGGCCACGAGCCCTGGTTCGGCGAGCTGCGCACCCGTCACAACGGCTCGCTCGTGGCCGACCGCGCGGGCGTCGTGACGCCGTTCGCCATGGTCAACCTCCAGGAGCGCGGTGTCATCTTCACCGAGGCCACCACGGAGGTCTACGAGGGCATGATCATCGGTGAGAACTCGCGCGCCGACGACATGGACGTGAACATCACCAAGGAGAAGAAGCTCACCAACATGCGTGCGGCTTCCGCCGACACCACGGAGAACGTGGTGCCGGCCCGCAAGCTCTCGCTGGAGCAGTCCCTCGAGTTCTGCCGCGACGACGAGTGCATCGAGGTGACCCCGGAGACGGTCCGTATCCGCAAGGTCGTCCTGGACCAGAAGCAGCGCGGCCGTTCGGCCTCGCGCGCGAAGAACAACTGACGCCGTGGGGGACCCGGGCCCCAGGCCCGGGTTGACCTCGATGCGCCGGATCACGGCCCGTCGACCGCTCGTTGAGGCGGTCGGCGGGCCGTCGGCGCGCCCGGACGCATGCCCGCTGCGAATCTTCCTTTCTCAGGCCGCCGCCGCCCGATAGGTTGACCGCGTACGGCCGAAACGGCCGACGGGCACCTCACTGACCCGGGGTGCCCTCACGGGGACCTGGAGTTCATATGCGCATGAGACTCGTCGCGATGATGACCGTCTCGGGAGTCGCCGCGTCACTGCTGACGGCGTCCGCCGCGCAGGCGGCACCGATCGTCTGCGAGCCCGGCTACAAGCACGGGGCGTGGACGAGCGTCAAGCGGGGCTGGAAGATCACGCACGCCAAGGGGTACGTCGTGCCCACGGGCGGCACCCTGTCGCGGACCGTGTCCGTGACCAAGCGGGCCGTCGTCACGTCGAGCAGGGAGATCACGGCGGGAGTCAGCTACTCGGCCGCCTGGGTCGTCTCCAGCCTCGACGTCAACGTCAGTGGCACCCTCGCCAAGGCGGGCGAGAAGACGAAGGAGAAGACGGAGAGCGTCACGCTGAACCTGAACAAGTCGGGCACGTACGTGGCGTTCAGCGGGGCCTACACGGCCCAGGGCTACTACAAGGCCAAGACCTGCAACAGCAAGGGGACGGGCTTCACCAAGGTGGGCTACGGCAAGGCACGCAGCTGGAGCAAGACCGCGGAGGGCGCCATCAAGTGCTCCCAGTCGACCAAGGCCGGCTCGGTCCAGCGCGCCGCCAAGGCGTGGTGCCCGTAACCGCCGGGACGGTGAAGTGAACCGCGGCCCGGACCCCCTCGAGAGGAGGGGGTCCGGGCCGTCGGCGCGTGCGCGGCGGACGGTCGTACGCTTCCCCCGGCACCGGCTCGGACCGAAGGGTCGTGCGTACCATCGACAGGCGGCCCCGACCCCTCGGAAAGTGTGGAGATCCGGGCTCTCCGTCAAGCGTTTTTCCTGACCGACCTGTCCGGATATCGAGCCTCGCTCTCCGGAACATGTGTTAACGGTCCGTTTCGCGGGTGTCTGTCTGGGATCACTTTGTCCGGATTTCGGGCAACCAGGGGTTCCTGATGTTGTCAAACCGAGACCCTTTAAGTGTGGTTTACAGCCCGGTCGTACTTAATAGTTGCCCTATTGAGCTCGGGTCAATGGGTCATGCACTGTGGAGTGCCGACTCACGAGCACACGGGGTACCGCGCTTTCCGTCGTCAGGGGTGTCGACGGATGAGGTACCGACATTCGTTACGTGGACTCACGAGGAGGAACCCATGTGCGGTGCTCTGAGCACCAGTGGGGGCGCGCCGTCCTGGACGGCGCATCAGGCCGGTTTCGTTCATAGCGATGCACCTGGTCCTGTCGCCGGCAACGGCTGACGATTCCCAGACCCGTCAAACCGCTCAACTCGCGTTCCCGGGAGTGAAACCCACTTCTGTTGGCGCTCCCTGCCGCCCTGAGGCGATCTCCGTCAGGCGTCGGCATGTCACCGGTCCCCTCCCGGGGTGACGGCTGGCATCAGGGGACCGTCACACAGCAGGCATGACGCAATGAGTGCAGCCGACTCACCGCCGCAGCCTGCCGGGGCGCCGGTACCCGACATTTGTGAATGGACACACCATGACCAGTCCAATCGAGGCCGAGGACGCCACGGCCTCTGTCGCCTTGGACGAGAAGACCGCGACGAAGACCACCGCTGCGGACAGCGCCGAGACACCTGTCGGCCGCTCTCCCGGGCAGCTGATGTGGATGCGGTTCAAGCGTGACCGCACGGGCGTGGTCTCCGCCATCGTGGTGCTCTTCTTCTTCGCCGTCGCCGCGCTCGCACCGGTGATCTCGAGCCTCTACGGCAAGGACCCGTACACGCTCTACGCGCAGGAGCCGGACTATCCGTTCCTGCTGGACGACTTCGCCATGCCTTCGGGTTCCTTCGGCGGCGTCTCCTCGGAGTTCTGGTTCGGTGTCGAGCCGAACCTGGGCCGGGACGTGTTCACCATGCTGCTCTACGGCATGCGGACCTCGCTGTTCATGGCCCTGGTCCTGACGTTCTTCAGCGTCCTCACGGGCGTGATCGTCGGCATGGTGGGCGGCTACTTCGGCGGGAAGGTCGACTACTGGCTCGGCCGGGTCACCGACTTCTTCCTCTCCTTCCCGAGCCAGCTCTTCTTCATCGCCTTCATGCCCATCGTGACCGCGCTGTTCGTCTCCCCGACGGATGAGACGCCGACCTATCTGCGGGCCGTCGCGATCCTGCTGGTGATGTGGTTCCTCGGCTGGATGGGCATGGCCCGTCTGGTGCGCAGCTCGGTGCTCTCCCTGCGCGAGCGGGAGTTCGTGGAGGCCGCCAAGGTCTCGGGCGCCTCGCGGTGGCGGATCGTCCGCAAGGAGATCCTGCCGAACATCGTGACGCCGATCCTGGTGCAGGGCACGTACACCCTGCCCAGCTCCATCCTGAGCATCGCGTTCCTCTCCTTCGTCGGTGTCGGCTTCGTCGAGCCGACGCCCGACTGGGGCCGGATGTTCGCCATCGGCGCCGAGATCTACGAGCAGGACCCGGCCTTCATGTTCTTCCCGGGCATCGCCATGGTGGTTTTCGTTCTCTGCTTCAACCTCCTTGGTGACTCAGTCCGGGACGCGTTCGACCCCAAGACCGGACGCTGACGTCCATGGGTGGGGGTGGCTGCCGCCCCCCGCACCGGGCAACCGGACGGTCAGGCAGCACTTCTCTGGATAACAACCGACAGGTAGGTGCACAGAGCATCATGAATCCCATTCGATCGCGTTCCGCACGCGCCATAGTCATCGCGGCCGCTGCCGGCTCGCTGGCGCTCACAGGCTGCTCGTCCAACGACAGCGGCAAGGACGCCAAGGACCAGTCCAAGTCCAAGCAGGACGCCGCGTCCCAGTCGAAGCCTGTCGTGTACGGCGACGCCGGTGCCTCGACCGGCCCGGCGGCCGAGGTCCCGGGCGCCAAGCCCGGCGGCACCATCAACATCTACACGCAGTCCGACCTGTCCCACATGGACCCGGGTCAGATCTACGTCAGCGACGCGGGCCAGTTCGCCAACCTGGTCCACCGCAAGCTGACGAACTACCAGGAGGACGACAAGGGCAACCTGACGGTCGTCGGTGACATCGCCACCGACGCCGGCAAGTCCTCCAACGACGGCAAGACCTGGACGTACACGCTGAAGGACGGCATCAAGGACGAGGATGGCAACGCCATCACCTCGGCCGACGTCCGTCACACCATCGAGCGTCAGTACTCGAAGGTCATCTTCGACGGCCCGTCCTTCGTCCAGACCTGGCTCTCGGGCTCCGACTACCGCAAGGCGCTGCCGGACGGCCCGTACAAGGGCAAGCACCTGCCCGACAGCGTGCTCTCCACGCCGGACGCCAAGACGGTCGTCTTCAACTTCGACAAGCCGCGTCCGGACCTGCCGCAGGCACTGTCCATGGCCGGTTACGCCATCGTGCCCGAGAAGGCGGACACGAAGGAGAAGTACGACAAGGCTCCCAAGTCCCTCGGCCCGTACAAGATCGCCGAGCACAAGCCCGGCAAGTCCCTGAAGCTGGTCAAGAACACCAACTGGGACGCGAAGACGGACGCCGTCCGCCACCAGTACGTGGACGGTTACGACTTCACCACCACGATCGACCAGCCCAGCCAGACCAAGCGTCTGATCGCCGACCAGGGCGAAGCGAAGAACGCCATGCAGTTCACGGACTCCGTGGACCCGGCCCAGACGTCGACCGTGATCGGTGACGCGGCGGTCAACAAGCGCACGATCAAGGGTTACCAGCCCTACGTGTGGCAGATGAGCTTCAACCTGGACCGCCTCAAGGACAAGAAGGTCCGTGACGCGATCACCTACGCGATCCCGAACCAGTCCATGATCCAGGCTGACGGTGGCAAGTACGGCGGCGAGCTGGCCGGCGGTCTGTTCGCGCCGACCCTGCCGGGCTTCGACGCGACGTACGACCCGTTCGGCAAGCTGAAGAAGCCCAACGGTGACCCGGCGAAGGCCAAGGCGCTGCTGAAGGAGGCGGGTGTCGCCGAGGGCACGAAGCTCACCTACGCCTACTCCAACACCCCGCGTGGCCAGAAGCAGATGGTCATCATCAAGGACGCGCTGGCCAAGATCGGCTTCGATGTCCAGGCCAAGGAGATCGACCGCGCGACCTTCTACGAGCAGATCGGCAAGATCGACAACGGCTTCGACCTGTACATGACCGGTTGGGGCCAGGACTGGGCTTCCCAGTCCACGGTCGTCACCCCGGTCTACGACGGCACCCTGGTCGCCGACGGTCAGCCGAACTACTCCCACATCAACGACCCCCAGGTCAACAAGCTGATCGAGGAGGCCCTGGTCCTGGAGCCGGAGGCCGCGGCCAAGAAGTGGGAAGAGGCGCACAAGCGCATCGTCGAGGAGATCAACCCGGCTGCTCCGGTCTACTACTCGAAGCAGCTCCAGCTCTTCGGTTCGAACATCGGTGGCGCTCGCTACAGCACCAACTCGAGCTACATCGACATCAACCGTCTGTACCTGATCCAGCCGTAACCCTGATCAACGGCTGATCCACGGGGGTGCGCGCCAGGCGGAGCGCACCCCCGTGGACCCCCCACCCTTACAACCCGCCGCTTCCGAAGAGAGCAGCCTCCCGCGATGCTTCAGTTCCTCGTCCGCAGGTTGATCGGCGCAGTCGTCATCATGTTCCTGATCGGCGCCTTCACGTTCTTCCTGTTCTACACAGTCCCCCAGGACTTCGCCCAGCTCTCCTGCGGCAAGAACTGCTCGCCGGAGAACATCGCGGTCATCCGCGAGAACCTCGGCCTCGACAAGCCCATCACCACGCAGTTCTGGGAGTTCATGCGCGGTATCGTCGCCGGCCGTGACTTCGCCGTCGGCCACTGCTCGGCTCCTTGCCTCGGACAGTCCTTCGACACGGGCGACTTCGTGTGGGACTCGATCATGGACCGCTTCCCGCTGACGCTGTCGCTGACCGTCGGTTCCCTGGTGATCTTCCTCGTGATCGGCCTCGGCTCGGGCATGCTCGCCGCCTGGAAGCGCGGCACCGTCGTGGACAAGGCTGTCAGCGGCGCGTCGATGGTTCTCAGTTCTTTCCAGATCTACTTCCTCGGCCCGATCGTCCTCGGCATCTTCGTCTACAGCACGGGCTGGATGGACAATCCGAAGTACGTCCCCTTCCTCGAAAGCCCGATCGACTGGGCCGTCGCCCTGCTCATCCCGTGGGCCGTCATGGCGACGATCTTCACCGCCCAGTACACTCGAATGTCGCGCTCCACGATGATCGAGCAGCTCCAGGAAGAGCACGTCCGCACCGCACGCGCGAAGGGCATGCCCCAGAGGTACGTCTTCTTCCGCTACGCCTGGCGTGGCTCGCTCGCACCCATCGTGACCATCCTCGGCATGGACCTCAGCGGGCTGCTCGCCGGTGGTGTCGTCACCGAGTTCACCTTCGACCTCGCGGGCATCGGGCGTCTCGCCGTCGATTCCTCGATGTCCAAGGACCTTCCGGTGACCATGGGCGTGATGCTGTTCGGAGCCTTCTTCATCCTGCTCCTGAACATCGTCGTGGACCTCGCTTACGCCTACATCGACCCGCGCGTGCGCCTCGCCTAGGAGAACGACCGTGACCACACTGACCAAGACCGAAGACACTCCGGCCCCGACCGGGCCCGAGGCCTTCCTCTCGGTACGCGACCTGCGGGTGCGGTTCTCCACCGAGGACGGCATCGTCAACGCGGTCGACGGACTCTCCTTCGACGTCGAGCGTGGCAAGACGCTCGGCATCGTGGGTGAGTCGGGCTCCGGGAAGTCCGTGACCAACCTGGCTGTTCTGGGTCTGCACAACCCCCAGAGCTCCAAGGTCGAGGGCGACATCATCCTCGACGGCCAGAACCTGACCGCGACCTCCGAGAAGCAGATGGAGAAGATCCGCGGGAACAAGGCCGCGATGATCTTCCAGGACGCCCTGACCGCGCTCTCGCCGTACTACACGGTGGGCCGCCAGCTCAGCGAGCCGTTCCGCAAGCACACCGGCGCCTCCCGCAAGGAGGCGAAGGCACGGGCCGTCGAGATGCTGACCAAGGTCGGCATTCCGCAGGCCAACATGCGCTTCGACGACTACCCGCACCAGTTCTCCGGCGGTATGCGTCAGCGCGTGATGATCGCCATGGCGCTGATGTGCGACCCCGAACTGCTGATCGCCGACGAGCCGACCACCGCGCTCGACGTGACCGTGCAGGCCCAGATCCTGGACCTGCTCAAGGACCTCCAGCAGGAGTTCGGGTCGGCGATCATCTTCATCACCCACGACCTGGGAGTCATCGCCAACATGGCGGACGACCTCCTGGTGATGTACGCCGGACGGGCGGTGGAGCGCGGCAGCGTGCGCGAGGTGCTCCGGGCTCCCGAGCACCCCTACACCTGGGGACTCCTCAGCTCGATGCCGCGCCTGGGGGGCGACATCAACGAGGCGCTCCTGCCGATCCCCGGCTCCCCGCCGAGTCTCCTCAACCCGCCCTCGGGCTGCGCCTTCCACCCGCGTTGTGCCTTCACCGACAAGGTGAGCGGCTCGCTGTGCAGTGGCGAGCGACCGTCGCTGGGCGACGGGCGGGCCTCGGCCTGCCACCTCACGCCGGAGCAGAAGCAGACCATCTTCATCGATCACATCAAGCCCCGGCTGGGCTAGGGAGACGCAGAGACAATGAGTGAGAACGTCACTCTGCCTGAACAGCAGGGTTCCACGGATGCGGTTCGTGAACGACGCGAGCTGCTGTCCGTCGAGGGCATGGCCATGCACTTCCCGATCTACGGAGGCTTCCCCTTCAAGCGCAAGGTCGGCGCCGTCAAGGCCGTCGACGGGATCGACCTGAAGGTCTACGAGGGCGAGAGCCTGGGTCTCGTCGGGGAGTCCGGCTGCGGAAAGTCGACCACCGGCCGGATGATGACCCGGCTGCTGGAGCCCACCGGCGGAAAGATCGTCTACGACGGCAAGGACATCACCCACGCCGGCCGCAAGCAGCTGGCGCCCATCAGGTCCGAGATCCAGATGATCTTCCAGGACCCGTACTCGTCGCTGAACCCGCGGCAGACCGTCGGCACCATCATCAAGAGCCCGATGGAGGTCAACGGCATCAAGCCCGCCGGGGGCCGGGAGAACCGGGTGCGGGAGCTGCTGGAGCTCGTGGGTCTCAACCCCGAGCACTACAACCGCTTCCCGCACGAGTTCTCCGGCGGCCAGCGCCAGCGCATCGGCGTGGCCCGTGCCCTGGCGCTCCAGCCGAAGCTGATCATCGCCGACGAGCCGGTCTCGGCCCTCGACGTGTCGATCCAGGCCCAGGTGGTGAACCTGCTGCAGAAGGTGCAGAAGGAGATGGGCATCGCCTTCGTGTTCATCGCGCACGACCTGGCGATCGTGCGGCACTTCTCCGAGCGCGTGGCCGTGATGTACCTGGGCAAGATCGTGGAGGTCGCGGACCGCGACTCCCTCTACAACCGGCCCCGGCACCCCTACACCCACGCCCTGCTCTCGGCCGTTCCGGAGGCGAACCCCGACGGCGAGAACAGGGAGCGCATCCGGCTCGAGGGGGACGTGCCCTCGCCGATCTCGCCCCCGTCCGGTTGCCGGTTCCGTACCCGCTGCTGGAAGGCGCAGGACAAGTGCGCCACCGAGGAGCCGCCGCTCGTGCAGATCTCCGGCAGCAGGGAAGGCCACCTGACGGCCTGCCACTTCCCGGAGGACCCCACGATCGAGAAGCGTGGCGAGGACATCATCCTCGACCCGGCACTCGCACAGCTGGAGGACAGGGCGGTCGAGAAGTAGAGCAGCCGGGCTCCGGTGGAGCCCGGCCGTCGCGTGACCGCGAGACCGCGGCCTTCGCGCTGAACGTGTTTTCCCTCATGGGGACGCACGCTCAGGGCGAAGGCCGCTTCTTCGTGTCCGGCCCACCGAGCGGCCGTCAGTCCCGCCGCATGCGTTCAAAGGCGGTCGGACTCGGCCGGTGGGGGAGGAAGTCCCTGATCAGGTGTGCGCACTCCAGCGGGCTCGCCCGGCTGGTGTCGCACTCGACGTCGTAGACGCCGTGGGCGTGGACACGGTCGAACTGGCGGGCGGCCAGTCCCTCCGGGCGGTCGCCCCGTGCCCGCTCGCGGCGTTCCAGCTCCGGCAGGGGGCAGTGCACTCCGACGAGCACGACGTCCCGTGGAGCGAACAGGTCCAGGCAGTCGTGAAGCCGCCACGGCTCGCTCAGGACGTGATCCACGACGACGTTGTTGCCCGCCGCGGCCATGCCGGCCACGGCGCGGTGGAACCCCCTCCAGGTCTTCCCGAGGGTGACGTGGAGCTGGTCCGGGGTGAGCTCCGGCCGGGACCGCATGGCGTGGAAGGCGTCCACGGACATGTGGAACCACGGTGCGTCGAGGACTGCCAGGAGCTCCCCGGCGAGGCTGGACTTGCCCGAGCTCGAGGTGCCGTTCAAGAAGACGATCATTCCGCCGGCGGCTTCTCCGGACTCCGGTGCGCTCGCCGAGCCCGGGCCGGGGGACGGCGGAGCCGGTATGTGCTGCCCCGTCATGGGTGCCCTCCGGACCGCTCGTCGACAGCAGGGAGCCTACCGTCCGCCGCCTGCCACGTGCGGCGGAAGTAAACATGCGAGGGAGGGGCAAATGGGGTGATATAAGGCATTGAGTCACTCAACGGACCCCTAGGAGGCACTCCATGCGCGGAGCCACACACGCCAGGTGGGCCGCATGCGCGGTCGCCGTCGCCCTGGCGGCGACGGCCTGCGGCGGCGGGGACAGCGGCGGTGGCAGCGGTGGCGCCGACGGGATCGTGAGCTCTTCCTGGGGTGACCCGCAGAACCCGCTGGAGCCCGCCAACACCAACGAGGTGCAGGGCGGCAAGGTCCTCGACATGGTCTTCCGCGGGCTCGTGCGCTACGACTCCAAGACCGGTGAGGCGAAGAACGAGATCGCCGAGAAGATCGAGTCGCAGGACTCGCAGAACTTCACCATCACCATCAAGGACAACTGGACCTTCAGCAACGGCGAGAAGGTCACCGCGAAGTCGTTCGTGGACGCCTGGAACTACGGCGCGGCGCTGAAGAACAACCAGAAGAACGCCTACTTCTTCGCCTACATCGACGGTTACGACCAGGCCCACCCCGAGACCGGCAAGGCCACCGCCGACACCCTCTCGGGCCTCGAGGTGGTCAACGACACGACCTTCAAGGTCAAGCTGTCGCAGAAGTTCTCGCTCTGGCCCGACACCCTCGGCTACGCGGCCTTCGTGCCGCTGCCCAAGACCTTCTACTCCGACCACGAGGCGTGGCTCGCCAAGCCCGTCGGCAACGGCCCGTACACCATCGACGAGTACGCCAAGGGCTCCTCGATGAACCTGCGCAGGTGGGACGACTACCCCGGCCCGGACAAGGCGCAGAACGGCGGGATCGACCTTAAGGTCTACACCGACAACAACACGGCCTACACCGACCTGACGGCGGGCAACCTCGACCTCGTCGACGACGTGCCCGCCTCCCAGCTCAAGAACGTCGCGGGGGACCTGGGCGACCGGTACATCAACACCCCGGCCGGCATCATCCAGACGCTCGCCTTCCCGTTCTTCGTGAAGGCGTGGGACACCCCCGACGCGGTCAAGGTCCGCCAGGGCCTGTCGATGGCGATCAACCGTCAGCAGATCACCGACCAGATCTTCCAGAAGACCCGCACCCCGGCATCCGACTGGACCTCCCCGGTCCTCGGTGCGGAGGGCGGCTTCAAGAAGGGCCTCTGCGGCTCCCCGTGCGAGTACGACAAGGCACAGGCGAAGAAGCTGATCGACGAGGGCGGCGGCATCCCCGGCGGCCAGCTCAAGATCTCGTACAACGCGGACACCGGCTCCCACAAGGAGTGGGTCGACGCCGTCTGCAACAGCATCAACAGCGTCATGGGCAACAACAAGGCGTGCGTCGGAAGCCCCGTCGGAACCTTCGCCGACTTCCGCAACCAGGTCTCCACCCAGAAGCTGACCGGTGCCTGGCGTGCGGGCTGGCAGATGGACTACCCGCTCATCCAGAACTTCCTGCAGCCGCTGTACTACACCAACGCCCCGTCCAGCGACGGCAAGTGGAGCAACGAGGAGTTCGACGCGCTGGTCAACAAGGCCAACGCCGAGACCGACAAGGCCACGGCCGTCAGCACCTTCCAGGACGCGGAGAAGGTCCTCGCCGAGCAGATGCCCGTCATCCCGCTCTGGTACCAGAACGGCAGCGCCGGCTACTCGGACCGGGTCGAGAACGTCGCGCTGAACGTGTTCAGCGTCCCGGTGTACGACCAGATCAAGGTCAAGTGACCCGCTGAGGCCGGGTGGCCGGTGCGGCGTGCCCGCACCGGCCACCCGGCTTTCCGGTCCCCGGACGGGGACCGCGCCGTCCGCCCGTTCGCCCCAACCCCCGGAGCCCCTCATGGGACGTTATGTGATCCGGCGGCTGCTGCAGATGATCCCCGTCTTCTTCGGCACCACGCTGCTGATCTTCCTCATGGTGAACGTGATGGGCGACCCCATCGCGGGCCTCTGCGGCGACCGCCAGTGCGACCCCGCGACCGCCGCCCAGCTGCGCACCGAATTCGGCCTCGACAAGCCCGTCTGGCAGCAGTACCTGACCTACATGGGCAACGTCTTCACCGGCGACTTCGGCACCGCGTTCAACGGGCAGAAGGTCACCGAGCTGATGGCCACCGCCTTCCCCATCACCATCCGGCTCACCCTCATCGCGATCGTGTTCGAGGTCGTCATCGGCATCACCCTCGGCGTCGTGACCGGCCTGCGCCGCGGCCGGCCCGTCGACACCGGCGTGCTCATCCTGACCCTCGTCGTGATCTCCGTACCGACGTTCGTCACCGGCCTGCTGCTCCAGCTCCTCCTCGGCGTGGAGTGGGGCATCATCAAGCCGTCCGTCTCCCCCCAGGCGCCGGTCGACGAGCTCATCGTCCCCGGACTCGTGCTGGCCTCCGTGTCGCTGGCCTACGTCACCCGGCTCACCCGGACCTCGATCGCGGAGAACGCCCGCGCCGACTACGTCCGTACCGCCGTGGCCAAAGGGCTCCCCAGGCGCCGCGTGGTCGTACGGCACCTGCTGCGCAACTCCCTCATCCCGGTCGTCACCTTCATCGGTACGGACGTGGGCGCCCTGATGGGCGGGGCCATCGTCACCGAGCGCATCTTCAACATCCACGGAGTCGGCTACCAGCTCTACCAGGGCATCCTGCGCCAGAACACCCAGACCGTCGTCGGGTTCGTCACCGTCCTGGTGCTGGTCTTCCTGGCGGCCAACCTGATCGTCGACCTCCTCTACGCCGTACTCGACCCGAGGATCCGCTATGCCTGAGCAGCAGCCGTGGGACGACGCGAGCGGGAGCGGGGCGATCTCGGGGGCCGGCGCGGGCGGGGCGATGGACCTCGCGATGGACGAGGGCACCACGCTGGAGAAGACACCCGGCGGTCCCGAGGGGACCGGGCCGGCCGGCAAGCCGCGCAGCCTGTGGTCCGACGCCTGGCGCGACCTGCGCCGCAACCCGGTCTTCATCATCTCGGGGCTGGTCATCCTGTTCCTGGTGATCATCTCGATCTGGCCGCAGCTGATCACCGACCTCGACCCGCTCGACTGCGACCTGGCCAAGGCCCAGGAGGGCTCCCAGCCCGGCCATCCCTTCGGCTTCGACGGACAGGGGTGCGACGTCTACACCCGTACCGTCTACGGGGCGCGCACCTCGGTCACGGTCGGCGTCTGCTCCACCCTCGGCGTCTCCCTGCTGGGCGGCGTACTCGGCGGCCTGGCCGGCTTCTTCGGGGGGACGTGGGACGCGATCCTCTCCCGCGTCACGGACGTCTTCTTCGGCATCCCGGTGGTCCTCGGCGGTCTGGTCTTCCTGTCGGTGGTCACCAGCTCCACCGTCTGGCCGGTGATCGGTTTCATCGTGCTGCTGGGCTGGCCCCAGATCGCCCGCATCGCCCGCGGATCCGTCATCACCGCCAAACAGAACGACTACGTCCAGGCCGCCCGGGCGCTGGGCGCCTCCAACGGCCGGATGATGCTCCGGCACATCGCGCCCAACGCCGTCGCCCCCGTCATCGTCGTCGCGACCATCGCCCTCGGCACGTACATCTCGCTGGAGGCGACCCTGTCGTACCTGGGCGTGGGACTGAAGCCGCCGACCGTCTCCTGGGGCATCGACATCTCCGCCGCCTCCCAGTACGTCCGCAACGCCCCGCATATGCTGCTGTGGCCCGCAGGTGCGCTGGCTGTCACGGTGCTCGCCTTCATCATGCTCGGCGACGCGGTGCGCGACGCCCTCGACCCCAAACTGCGCTGAGGAGCCCGCTGCCATGTTGCTCGAAGTGCGCGATCTGCACGTGGAGTTCCACACCCGGGACGGGGTGGCCAAGGCCGTCAACGGGGTCAACTACTCGGTGGCCGAGGGCGAGACGCTCGCCGTCCTCGGCGAGTCGGGTTCGGGCAAGTCGGTCACCGCCCAGGCGATCATGGGCATCCTCGACATGCCGCCCGGAAGGATCAGCGGGGGCCAGGTCCTCTTCAAGGACCGCGACCTGCTGACGCTCAAGAACGAGGAGCGGCGGAAGATCCGCGGCCAGGAGATGGCCATGATCTTCCAGGACGCGCTCTCCTCGCTGAACCCGGTGCTGAGCGTGGGGCAGCAGCTGGGCGAGATGTTCGTCGTCCATCGCGGGATGTCCCGCAAGGACGCGAAGACCCGCTCCATCGAGCTGATGGACCGGGTGCGCATCCCCGCGGCCAAGGAGCGGGTCGGGAACTTCCCGCACCAGTTCTCCGGCGGCATGCGCCAGCGCATCATGATCGCCATGGCGATGGCGCTGGAGCCCTCGCTGATCATCGCCGACGAACCGACCACCGCCCTCGACGTGACGGTCCAGGCCCAGGTCATGGAGCTGCTCGCGGAACTGCAGCGCGAGCTCGACATGGGCCTGATCCTGATCACGCACGACCTCGGCGTGGTGGCCGACGTCGCCGACAAGATCGCCGTGATGTACGCGGGCCGGATCGTCGAGACCTCACCCGTCCACGACATCTACCGGGCCCCCGCCCACCCGTACACCAAGGGCCTCCTCCGGTCGATCCCGCGCCTGGACCAGAAGGGCCAGGACCTCTACGCGATCAAGGGGCTGCCGCCCAACCTGCTGCACATCCCGCCCGGCTGCGCCTTCCACCCCCGCTGTCCGATGGCCCAGGCCGTGTGCCGCACGGACGTACCGCCGCTGTACACCGTGGACGAGAACCGCCGGAGCGCCTGCCACTTCTGGAAGGAGACGCTCGATGCCCGCTGAGGACCCGAGCCGTCGGGACGGCACCGCCGGGGGCTCCACCCTGGTCTCCGAGGCGCGCGAGAGCATCGCCGCGCGGCCGTACGCGGAGGGCGAACCGATCCTGGAGGTGCGCGGCCTGGTCAAGCACTACCCGCTGACCCGGGGCATCCTCTTCAAGAAGCAGATCGGCGCGGTCAAGGCCGTCGACGGGGTGGACTTCGACCTGGCGGCGGGCGAGACGCTCGGCATCGTGGGGGAGTCCGGCTGCGGCAAGTCGACCGTCGCGAAGATGCTGGTGCACCTGGAGCCGCCGACCGGAGGCGTGATCCGCTACAAGGGCGAGGACGTCACCAAGCTGTCCGGCCGGGCCCTGAAGGCCGTGCGCCGCAACATCCAGATGGTGTTCCAGGACCCGTACACCTCGCTGAACCCGCGCATGACGGTCGGCGACATCATCGGGGAGCCGTACGAGATCCACCCCGAGGTGGCGCCCAAGGGGAGCCGGCGGCAGAAGGTGCAGGACCTCCTCGACGTCGTGGGCCTGAACCCCGAGTACATCAACCGGTATCCGCACCAGTTCTCCGGCGGCCAGCGCCAGCGCATCGGCATCGCCCGCGGCCTCGCCCTCAACCCCGAGATCATCGTGGCCGACGAGCCCGTCTCCGCGCTCGACGTGTCGGTGCAGGCCCAGGTGGTCAACCTGCTGGACCGGCTGCAGGGCGAATTCAGTCTGAGCTTCGTGTTCATCGCGCACGACCTGTCGATCGTCCGGCACATCTCCGACCGGGTCGGCGTCATGTACCTCGGCCGCATCGTCGAGATCGGCACGGACGAGGAGATCTACGACCACCCCACGCACCCGTACACCCAGGCACTGCTGTCGGCCGTCCCGGTGCCGGACCCGACGGCCCGTGAGTACCGCGAGCGGATCATCCTGCACGGCGACGTGCCGTCCCCGGCGGCGGTCCCTTCCGGCTGCCGCTTCCGCACCCGCTGCTGGAAGGCGCAGGAGCGGTGCGAGCTGGAGGTGCCCCTGCTCGCCGTACCCGCGGTGTTCCGGGACACGGACACTCCGGCCAGGCACGACTCGGCCTGCCACTTCGCCGAGGAGAAGCGCGTGGTGCCGCCCGAGGGGACGCTGGAGACCCCGGAACCGCAGGACGCGCCGAAACCCCCTCGTGCCGCGCCGTCGCCGGATGCCGGGCCGTCCCCGGACACGCCCTCCCCGGACAGGAGGGAACCGGGGGAGGAGGACCGGTGAAGGGGCATCACCTTCGTTAACGCGCGGGCAACGTGTCCGTCGTCGCTCCGATATACGGACGCCCCACCATGATGAGCGTACGGCCGTGCGGGTGCCGTGAACCGGCCGGGGCGATTCATCACGTCGCCCCGGCCGGTTTCCCGTTCCCCCGTGCCCCCGGGGCCTCTTGTCCATCGGCACGGGGCGGTGGAGTATCGCTGGGGTGATACTCACACGGGGAGCCGGAATCACCGGAGCGGTGCTGTGCGCCGTGCTCGGAGCCGTCGTCGCGGGCTGGATCGTGCGTGACGTCCGGGCGGTCGGTGAACCGCTGGAGCTGCTGCGCTTCTGGGCCGGATACGCCGACGCGCGCCCGGAAGCACTGCCCGCGACCTCGCAGGGCGACCCGGTGCTGCTCGCCGTCTACGTCCTCACCGGCTTCGCCGCACTGCGTTCCCGGGTGGCCGCGTCGGCACTGGTGGCCGCCGGTGTGGTCACGCTCGCCCTGCGGCTGCCCGGACTCTGGACGATCAGCGCCTCCTGGAGGGACGGCCAGTACGCCGACGAGCTGCGCACCCGCGCACTGATCGGCACCTTCGTCGCCCTCGCCGCCGCCCTCGCACTGGTCATCACCGGCGCCGCGGGACGCAGGCAGCCCGTGGACCTCGACGAACCGCGGCCCACCCGGCCCGGGCGCGGGGCGTCGGTCGCCGTGTTCCTGGTGCTCGGTGCGGCGGGAGCGGTCCTGATCGCCTGGGAGATCCGCCAGTTCGTCACGCTCCCCTCCGCCTTCTACCCCGACTGGTTCACCGGCGGGGGAGCCGTCCGGTCGGGGCTGACCGACCCGCCACCGGGCTGGAGCAGCGTGGCACTCGCGGTGCTCTGCCTGGTGGTGGCGTTCACCGCGCTCTTCCGCGCCGTCCACGCCCGGCCGTTCGGCATGATCGCCGCCGGATTCGTACTGGTCTCGGGGTGCCTCGGGATCGCCCGCGCCGTCCACCACGGCATGCTCGACGACTTCGGCGGCCTGGGGACCGAGTACCAGCTCCTCGTCCTC
Source organism: Streptomyces clavifer (assembly GCA_014651175.1). Classification (GTDB taxonomy): domain Bacteria; phylum Actinomycetota; class Actinomycetes; order Streptomycetales; family Streptomycetaceae; genus Streptomyces; species Streptomyces clavifer. Next base: position 464,225 of record BMWJ01000001.1, read on the forward strand.
ACCTCGTTCTTCCTCGCCCTCGCCGGGGTGACCGGGCTCCTCGCGCTGTCCCGGAAGGGTCAGGAGGACACCGACGGAGGGAGTCAGGGGTACGGCGGCTACGGCTACCCGCCGAGCGCCGGATACGGCTACCCGCCGTCCGCCGGATACGGCTACCCGCCGGCCGGGACGCCCGGCTACGGCTACCCGCCCGCAGCTCCGCCCGGCCACGGCCACCCGCAGCAGGGCCCGCCCGGCGGCCCGGGGCAGTTCGGCCCTCCGCCGCCCTCGTCCCCGCCGCCGGGCTGGTGACGGCGCCTACGCCCGCGGCAGTCCCAGCGACCGCCTGAGGAAGTCCACCTGGAGCAGCAGCAGATTCTCGGCGACCTGCTCCTGCGGGGTCATGTGCGTCACCCCGCTCAGCGGCAGCACCTCGTGCGGCCGCCCCGCGGACAGCAGCGCCGACGACAGCCGCAGCGCATGGGCGACGACCACGTTGTCGTCGGCGAGGCCATGGACGATCATCATCGGCCGCACCGTCCCGGCCGGCCGGGACAGCCCCTCGTCCGTCACCAGGGCGTTGTCCGCGTACACCTCGGGCCGTGCCGCCGGGTCGCCGAGATAGCGCTCCGTGTAGTGGGTGTCGTACAGGCGCCAGTCGGCCACCGGCGCGCCGACGACGGCCGCGTGGAAGACGTCGGGTCGACGCAGCACCGCGAGCGCGGAGAGGTAGCCGCCGTACGACCAGCCGCGCATCGCCACCTTCGAGAGGTCCAGCGGGAAGCGCTCCGCCAGTGCGTGCAGGGCGTCCACCTGGTCGTCGAGGGTCAGGACGAAGTCGTCCCTGATCGCCTTCTCCCAGCCGGGCGAGCGTCCGGGTGTGCCCCGGCCGTCCGCGACGACCACCGCGAAGCCCTGGTCGGCGAACCACTGCGAGGTCAGATGCGGGTTGTGGGCGGCGACGACCCGGCGGCCGTGCGGCCCGCCGTACGGATCCATCAGGACGGGGAGCGGACCGTCGGATTCCACATAGTTCGTGGGGAGCAGTACGGCGCACGGAATTCGCCGTGCGCCCCCCTCGGTCAGCCGCACCCGTGCCGTCAGGACGGGTTCCTGGGCGAGGTTCGCGACGGTGGCGATCCGCCTGCCGTCCCGCACCACGCGTACGACCGATCCGGGATGCTCCGGGGAGGCCGAGACCAGCACGGTCACGCCGCCCGCACGCACCGCGGAGTGCACTCCCACGCCCTCGGAAACGCGCTCCACGCCCAGCTCGTTGACCCGGTACACATGGGTCTGGCCGGTCTCCGGGTCCGGCGCCTTCCCGCCTGCCGTGGCCGACACCAGAATGTCCGAATCCCCGATGTCCAGCACCGACACGACGTGCAACCGGGGCCCGGTCAGGAGCCGGTCGCCGACCGAGAGCACCCGTGCACCGCCTTCGTCGGCGATCCGCACGAGACGCCCGTCCGGAGCCCACGCGGGCACCCCGGCGAAAAGATCGAGCCAGATCTCGTCCTCGTCGGCGTGCACGGTGCGGGTCGCCCCGCTCTCCGTGTCGACGGCGAGGTGCAGCTGGCTGCGCTGGTCGCGGGCCTGCACCAGGAGCAGCGGGGCGCCGTGCGCGGACCAGTGCACGCGGGCCAGGTACGGGAAGCGGTCCCGGTCCCAGACGACCTCGGTGCGGCCGCCGTCCAGGTCCGTCACGAACAGCCGCACCTCCGCGTTGGCCGTTCCCGCGGCCGGGTAGCCCACCTCGGCGGGCCTGCTGCCGGGGTGGGCCGGATCGGCGATCCACCACCGCTGTACGGCGCTGTCGTCGACGCGGGCGACCAGCAGGCGGTCCGACTCCGGCGACCACCAGAAACCGCGGTAGCGGCTCATCTCCTCGGCCGCCACGAACTCGGCCAGACCGTAGGAGGTGTTCGGGTCCTCCGGCTCGGCGACCGCGCGGTCCCCGTCGCCCTGGGCCCCCACGACCCGCAGGGCGCCCCGCGTGACGTAGGCGACGAGCCGCCCGTCGGGGGAGGGGCGCGGATCGATCACCGGGCCCGGCACCGGCAGGGCCCGTGCGGTGCCGGCCGACAGCTCGGCCACGTACACCTTGCCGGAGAGGGCGAACGCCGCCAGCTCCACCGCGTCGTCCACCGCGTAGCCCACGATGCCCGCCGAACCGTCCCGGACCCGCTCGCGCCGGGCCCGCTCCTGCGGAGACAGCTTCTCCGCCGAACCGCCCAGCAGCGCCTCGGGATCGGCGGCCACCCGCTCCTCGCCGGTCCGGGTGTCCAGCACCCGGAGCCGGTTCGTCCGGTCGGTGCCGGAGTCCGAACGCAGGAAGACCACCCGCGTCCCATCCGGTGAGACGGTGAACGCGCGGGGTGCGCCGAGAGTGAACCGCTGGGTCCGGGCGTGCTGACGGGGAAAAGACAGCTTCTGCGAGGTCATGGCACCGAACCTAGCCCGCGTCGTACCGGTCCGTGCGCCCCTCGTGCTGCTGTGCCCCGATCAATGCGTTGGCACGGATAGTTATGATCCGTAGCGCTCGGTGGGTATGAACCTGCTGGCTCCATGTGTGCTGCCCGTCCCGACCGTACTGATGGAGGTGAACCGCCGTGGCACTCTCGATTTCGGCGGTGGTGCTGCTGGCGATCGTCGTCTTCCTGCTGATCCGGAAATCCGGACTCAAGGGCGGACACGCGGTGGTCTGCATGTTGCTCGGCTTCTACATGGCGAGCTCGTCGATCGCCCCGACCATCTCGGAGGTGACGTCGAACGTGGCAGGCATGATCGGGGGCATCAAGTTCTGACCGGCACGCCGGGCACCCGGACCCGCGCGGGGTGCCCGGACCGGGTGTGCCGGACGCGCGCGGGGTGCCCGGGCGCCGCCCCTTCCGTGGGGCGGTCGGTCCGTGCGGTGTGGGGCTCGTAGGCTGGTCCCATGAAGGACCTTCCCGCCCGCCGTCTGCTGCTGGTGCACGCGCACCCCGACGACGAGTCGATCAACAACGGCGCCACCATGGCCAGGTACGCGGCCGAGGGCGCCCACGTCACCCTGGTGACGTGCACGCTCGGCGAGGAGGGCGAGGTCATCCCACCGGGCCTCGCACACCTCGCCGCGGACCGGGACGACACCCTGGGCGCCCACCGCGTCGGTGAACTCGCCGCCGCCATGCGGGAGCTCGGCGTCACCGACCACCGCTTCCTCGGCGGCCCCGGCCGGTACCGCGACTCCGGGATGACGGGCACCGAGCAGAACCACCGGCCCGGCGCCTTCTGGGCCGCGGACCCGGACGAAGCGGCCGGCCACCTCGTCCAGGTGATCCGGTCGGTCCGCCCGCAGGTCCTGATCACGTACGACCCCGACGGCGGCTACGGCCACCCCGACCACATCCAGGCGCACCGCGTCGCGATGCGCGCGGCCTCGCTGGCCGCCGATCCCGCGTACGGCGAAGGCTCCGGGGACCCGTACGCGATTGCGAAGATCTACTGGAACCGGGTGCCCCGCTCCGTGGTCGAACAGGCCTTCGCGCACCTGCGGGACACGGCCCCGGACGCCTTCCCGGGCATCGCCGCCATCGACGACGTGCCCGGTGTGGTGGACGACGCCCGGATCACGGCGGAGATCGACGGCGCGGCGTATGCGGCGGCGAAGACCGCCGCGATGCGGGCACACGCCACCCAGATCGCCGTGGACGGTCCGTTCTTCGCCCTTTCGAACGATCTGGGGCAGCCCGTCCTCACCACCGAGTACTACGAACTGGTGCGGGGGTCCGCGGGCGGGGACGATGGAGCCCGGGAGCACGACCTCTTCGCGGGCGTGCCGGACGCGGCGGGCGCACCGGGGGTACGGACATGAGCAGCAGGCAGGGACAGCGCGCCTCCTCGCGGGCGCCACGCACCAACGCCCCTCCCAGGGGCCCGGCGTCCACCGGCCTCGCCGCACCCCCGAACCCGCGGCGCATCGCCCTGTACATCGGTCTCGCCGTGCTGGGGGCGGTCGTGGGGATCGCGGGCACGCTGGTCCAAGGAGCCCTGTTCCCGGGAGGGTTGCTGCTCGCGCTCGCCGCGTCGGCCGGGCTGTTCCTCGGGGGCCGGGTGCTCACGGGGACCCAGCTCGGCGCGCTGGCACCGGCGGTGGGCTGGTTCATCGCGCTCGTCGGCCTGCTCGGCGGGCGGCCCGAGGGGGACTACGTCTTCGGCGACGAGATCGGTCTGACCCTCTTCATGCTCGGGGGGATGGCCGTCGCTGTGATGTGTGCCACCCTGTCCCGACTGTCTTATCCGGCCACCGGCACCGGTCGATCCGGCACGTGATGTGCTATGACCCCTCCCGGATTGCGGTCCTGGGGAGGGGTGGGTGCATCCTTGTTCCCTGCGGGCGCGCAGAGTCGCGCGGCGGCGGCCAGTATGGTGGTGCGCGCGCCGAGCCGTCCCCTGGCCTGCGGCATGGGGGAAGTACGGGCGGCGGAGCCAATCGGGAGAACCTGCTTTGAGTCGTGAAACTGACAGTTCGTCCTCCGGGCCCCAGGGGCGCGGCGGAGCCGCGTACCCGTCGGGGACGCCGCCGTACGGATCACGCCAGTATCCGTCGCTGCATCCGTCCCAGGACGGACCGGAGGGAACTCCGGAGCCTGCGGATCCGCCTCAGCCCGAGGAGCCCAGAACCGAGACGACGCTGACGACGCGTATCCGGATCAACATCCCGGGTTCCCGTCCGATCCCCCCCGTCGTCATGCGTACGCCGATGAGTGACACCGACGCGGGCCGTCCGGACGCCGAGCGCACCGGCAGCACCCCGAGGCCCGGCGCGCCCGCGCTGCCCTCCGGTGCGGCACCCGGTGCCGGCGAGCGCGGCGGAGCCCGTCCTGAAGCGAGGGACGACGCCCCCGCGGCCGAGGCCTCTGCGGACAAGCCGGCCAGGGAGAAGAGCGGCAGCGACTGGTTCGCGCCGCGCAAGGCCCCGCCGGCCGGTGCCGCGGGTGCGGCAGCCCTTCCCGGCCCGCCCGCCGCGGGTGGCGGCCCGGCGCCGGTACCGGGCCGTGCCGATCCGCCGTACTTCTCCGACGGCCCGCAGCAGCCGGGCGACCGGAGTGCCCTCGACGAGTTCGGGACGGACGGTCCCGGCGACCGGCGGAGCACGCCGAACCTCGGTGTGCGCACACCCGGCCCCTCCGGGCCCACCACGGGCCCGGTCACCGGGAGTTCGCCCCTGACGCCGAACCTCGACGTGCTGACCGGCAGGAGCAGGCCGGCCGGCCCCGGTGGTCCCGGCGGGCCCACGGGTCCCGGCAGTCACTCCGGTCCTGGCGGCCCCTCAGGTCCTGGCGGGCCGTCGTCCGGGCCCCGGCCCGGCGGCCCCGCGGGCGCCGGTGGCGTACCGCCGCGGTTGTCCGACGACACGGCGATCCTGACGCCGCAGACCGCCGTGCCCGGTGCCGGAGGCCACGTCTCCGGTGACACGCTCACCAGCGGCATCCCCGTCATCCCGCCGGAGTCCCGCTCGCCGTTCCCCGGTGGCCCCGGTGCCCCCGGCGGCCCGCGCGCCGACCTGGGCGGCCGGCCCGACGGTCCGATGGGCAGCGGCCCGATGGGCAGCGGCCCGGGCACCCCGGCGTCCGCTCCCGCTCCCCGTCCGGAGCCGAAGCCCGCGCCGCCCGCCAAGAAGGGCCGCTCCAAGCTGGTCCTGCTGGGCGTCGGTGTCTTCGTGGTGCTCGGCATCGCCTACGGCGCCGGACTGCTGATGAACCACTCCGAGATCCCCAAGGGCACCACCGTCCTCGGCGTCGACATCGGCGGCGGCACGAAGGAGGAGGCGGTCGGCAAGCTGGAGTCCGCCCTCGGCAAGCGCGCCCAGGCACCCCTTCAGCTGTCCGTGGACGGCAAGGAGGAGCAGCTCGTCCCGGACAAGGCCGGTCTCACCCTGGACAGCCAGGAGACCGTCCGCGGCGCCGCGGGCAGCGACTACAACCCGGTCTCGGTGATCGGTTCCCTGTTCGGCGGGGCACGCTCGGCCGACCCGGTGATCCCCGTGGACGAGGAGAAGCTCGGCGTCGCACTGACCGACCTGGCGGGCATCTCCGGATCGGCCAACGACGGCACGATCCGGTTCGAGCCCGACAAGGCCGTGCCCGTGCCCGGCAAGACGGGCAAGGCGCTGGACGTCAACCGCTCGATCATCTCCGTACGCGACGCCTACCGCGCGCAGGTCCAGACGGGCAAGGCGGCCGTGGTCGAACTGCCCGTCGCCGAGACCGAACCCACCATCGACCAGGCCGAACTGGACCGGGCGATGAAGGAGTTCGCCGAGCCGGCGATGTCCGGACTCGTCACGATCAAGGCCGGACCCAAGGCGATCGACTTCGGCCCGGCCAGGTCGCTGCCGCAGATCCTGTCCATGAAGCCGGTCGACGGCAGGCTGGTCGAGGTCTACGACAAGAAGGCGATCGAGACCCTGCTGGACGGCGTCTTCGACGGCGTCATGATCACCAAGGGCGACGGCAAGCAGCACCCGGTCAGCGCCGACGACGTGGCGCACGCGATGCAGACCGCGCTGCTCGGCAAGACCCCCGCCGAGCGCACCGTCGCGATCGACCTCGGCGGCACGGGCTGACCGGCAGCCCCTCCACCGCACGACTGCCCCTGTCCGGATCCTCCGGACGGGGGCGGCGTCGTTGTGGCCCGGACACTCCGCGGCCGTCGTGGCGCGGGGGCGCGCCGGGGCGGGAGGGGAGGGACTCCGTGCGTCAGGGGCCTCGGTCGTTCACCGGTGTGCGCGACAACCGGCAGCCGCAGCCCGGCGGTGACGGCCCGGGTGTCGGTCCGGGCCGCTCATGACGGCAGAGGGTGGCCGCTCGGGCCCGTTCTCAGTTGAGCAGCGCACGCGCGGCCCGGGCCCGGTGGCGGATGGCCTCGGCCGCCGTCGGCTCGATGCCGTCGACGACCTCCGCGTACTCCTCCATCTCCGCCGCTCCGCGCAGGAACTCCCCGCGCTGGACGAGGAGCTGGGCCCGCTCGTAGCGGAGCCTGGCCGGGTGCGAGGGGAGGAGCAGCGAGAGTTCGAGCGCCCAGAGCGCCACATCCGTGCGCTCGGGCCGGGCCGACGCCCAGGCCCTGATGTTGTTCAGGATCCGCAGCACCGTCTCCAGGGGCCTGGCAGGCACCGTCATCGACCGTTCCAGCGGCGCCCCGGTCGCTGACACGACCATCAGCTCCGCGTCCTCGCCGCTCAGGGGTGCGCCTCCGGCGAACGGGTCGGCCAGCACCCGTTCCACCGGATCGCCGAAGCCGACCACGAAGTGGCCGGGCAGCGCCACCCCGTACACCGGGGCCCCGGCCCGCCGGGCGACCTCGATCCAGACGACGGAGAGCAGGATCGGCAGCCCGCGGCGGCGCCGCAGCACCTGCTGGAGCAGGGAGGAGTCCAGTCGTTGGTAGTCGGTGGAGGAGCCCGCGAAACCGCAGCGCCCGCCGAGCAGTTCCGCGAGGGCGGAGGCCCACTCGCGGGCCCCGCGGGTCCCGTACGGAAGAAGCCCGGCCAGCCGGTCGAGCTCGATCTGCGCCGCGTCGATGCCGTAGGGGTCGGCGGCGGGGGCGGGCGCGGCCGGCCCCGCCTCGGCGCCCAGCAGGAGGCAGAGGAGCGCGAGGTCGGGCCGTTCGGCGCGCGCCTCGTCGGCGAACCTCCGCCGGCGTTCGGCCGTTCCGGAATCCTGAGCGCTCATCTGCGACACATACCCTCTGCTGCTGTTTCCGCTACGCGGACCGGAAGTGGTGGTACCGGTGGTGGGTGGCGAAGCCCATGCCGTCGTACAGCGCACGTGCCCCTTCATTGTCCGTCTCCACCTGGAGCCAGGCGGCCGACGCACCCTCGTCCAGGGCCTTGCGGGCCAGCGCCGCCATCACGGCCGTGGCGAGGCCGCGCCGCCGGTGCTCGGGGCCCACCTCGACGGCCATGAACCCCGCCCAGCGGCCGTCCACCACACAGCGCCCGATCGCGGCGGGCACCCCGCCGGCCGCGTCACCGCTGTCACCGGCCACGGAGGCGAACCAGACCGACGGGCCGCTGCCCAGCACCTCCAGGACATGGGGACCCGGGGTGTCGAAGCGCTGGTAGCGGGAGAGCCAGGCATCGTCCGCCGTGCGCGACAGGCGCACCGCTGAGACGTCCGCGTCCAGGTCGCCGACCGGGGCGAGGGCCGCGATCCGCAGCTCCGCCGACACCTCGCGCAGCCACCCGTGCTGCTCCAGGTCCGCGCAGAGCCGCTCCTGCGCGCCGTCGGCGCCGGTGCCGGTCTGGACGTACGCGGGCAGGCCCCGCTCCTCGTACCACTGCCGTACGCGCCTCAGCGCCTCGCCGAGCGGGAGCCCCGGATCGCCGAGTGGGAGCACGGAGTTGGCGCGGCGGGTGAAACCGCCTGCGGCGCGCAGCCGCCAGTCGCCCAGCGGTTCGCTCTCCACGGGCTGCCACGCCCGCGCGGCGACCCGGGTGAGCTCCTCGAAGGAGGCCGCGGGGCCGCGGCGGCGAGCCGGAGCGGCGGGGACGACCTTGCCCGCCACCAGCGACGCTTCCGCGATGCGGACGCTGTCCCCGCTCTTCGGTGTGATCGAGAGCACGCCGTCGTCCCACGATGTGAGAACGCCTACCGTGTCGGTGAACTTCGCACCCGTGTCAGGGGCATCGGCGACGCGCCGCACGGATACGCGTTTGCCCACGTCAGCAGGTGTCATGCGAACCTCGAGTCGTCCGCCGACGGTGAATTCCACAGCTCTGTACGCCCCTACTGTTCGGATCGTGCCCCGGAACGGAGATACTAGGGGCGGGCATCGACGACGCCGCGCTCCCGCGCGAGAGCCAACGCCCTACCGAGGAGGAACGACAGCGTGACCTACGTCATCGCGCAGCCTTGTGTCGACGTGAAGGACAAGGCCTGCATCGAAGAGTGCCCCGTCGACTGCATCTACGAGGGCTCCCGGTCCTTGTACATCCACCCGGACGAGTGCGTCGACTGCGGAGCCTGTGAGCCGGTCTGTCCGGTGGAGGCCATCTTCTACGAGGACGACACCCCGGAGGAGTGGAAGGACTACTACAAGGCCAACGTCGAGTTCTTCGACGACCTCGGTTCGCCGGGCGGTGCCTCCAAGCTGGGTCTCATCGAGCGCGACCACGCGTTCATCGCCGCGCTGCCGCCGCAGAACCAGTAGAAGCGGCACCACGAGCGCCGCCCGGTCCCGTACGGCTCGCCACCGTGCGGGGCCGAGGTGTTTCCCGGCAGCCGCGTCCCCGTACGCAAGCCCGTACGGCGTGCGCGAAAGCCCGTACGAGAAAGCAGAGTTCCGTGTCCGCAGCAGTCCCCGTCTCCTCCCGTCTCCCGGTCTTCCCCTGGGACAAGCTCGCGCCGTACAAGTCGACGGCCGCCGCTCACCCGGACGGCATCGTGGACCTGTCCGTCGGCACGCCCGTCGACCCGGTGCCCGAGCTGATCCAGCAGGCGCTGATCGCCGCAGCCGACAGCCCCGGCTACCCGACGGTGTGGGGGACCGGGGCCCTGCGCGACGCCCTGACCGGCTGGGTGGAGCGCAGGCTCGGCGCGGTCGGAGTGGTGCACGAGAACGTCCTGCCGGTCGTCGGCTCCAAGGAGCTGGTGGCCTGGCTGCCGACCCAGCTGGGCCTCGGCGCGGGCGACAAGGTGGCCTACCCGCGGCTGGCCTACCCGACGTACGAGGTCGGCGCGCGGCTCTGCGGTGCCGAGCCCGTCGTCTACGACGACCCCACCGAGCTGGACCCGGCGGGGCTCAGGCTGCTCTGGCTCAACTCGCCGTCCAACCCGACCGGCCGCGTCCTGCCCAAGGACGAGCTGACCCGGATCGTGGCCTGGGCGCGCGAGCACGGCGTGCTGGTCTTCAGCGACGAGTGCTACCTGGAGCTGGGCTGGGAGGCCGAACCGGTCTCGGTGCTCCACCCTGACGTCTGCGGCGGCTCCTACGAGGGCGTCGTCGCCGTCCACTCGCTCTCCAAGCGCTCCAACCTCGCCGGCTACCGGGCGGCCTTCGTCGCGGGCGACGCGGCCGTGCTCGGCGAGCTGCTCCTGATCCGCAAGCACGGCGGGATGATGACCCCGGCACCGGTCCAGGCGGCGACGGTCGCGGCCCTGGGCGACGACACGCACGTGGCCGAGCAGCGGGCGCGGTACGCCCGGCGTCGCACGGTCCTGCGGGCCGCGCTGGAGGCGCACGGCTTCCGGATCGAGCACAGCGAGGCGAGCCTCTACCTGTGGGCCACACGCGACGAACCGTGCTGGCGGACCGTCGCGCGGCTGGCGGAGCTCGGCATCCTCGTCGCGCCGGGCGACTTCTACGGACCGGCGGGGGACCACTTCGTGCGGGTCGCGCTGACGGCCACGGACGAGCGGGTGGACGCGGCGGTCAAGCGGCTGTCCTAGTCCGGGCGGCGCGTGAAGGGGCCCGGGGAGTGCGCACTCCCCGGGCCCCTTCACGCGCGATCCCGCGGGTGGGGTCAGCCGATCGGCAGGCTGCCGGTGGGGAGGCCCTTGGTGGGCAGCCCGCCCGTGGGCAGCCCACCGGAGGCCAGCGAGCCGTCCGTGACGGAGCCGGCCGCCTTGCCGGCGACCGGGAGGGTCGTGCCGACGAGCTTGCCGCCGGTCTTGTTCGCGACCTCGGAACCCTGCTTCGCGGTGGAGTCGAGGGTGGTGCCGGCGCTGTCGAGCGAGGTCAGGCCGCCGAGGGCCGGGGTCTGCGGGAGCACAGCGGCACCCGCGACACCGGCGGCGCCGACCACGGGTGCCGCACCTGCGGCGATCAGCAGCGCGGCACGAGCGATCCGACGGGTCAGGGTGAGGGACATGATGCTCCTTCGACGGGACTTCAACGGGTCTCGGCAGGGGTGGAAACTGCCTGTCCGGTGATCGGACGCACTGAACAACCGGTCCGAGGGCCTGGAAGGTTGCGGGGCACCGAGGTAAAGAGTCGGCAACGCGTCAGATAATCCGCAGCGGGGATCCCCGGTCGGAGGATGTCTCCGGCGATGAAGTGCCGAATCGTCACTTCCCTGCGCCCGCAAGGGATCGAGGGCATGCTGCCGAGGCCGGCGAAACGGTGCTGCGGGCGAGGGTCGTGAGCGTGCCGGTAGGCCCGCAGGGGTGACTGGCCGTACTACTGAGCGAGCCGCATTCGGACCGCTGTCGTGCCCGATTCCTTACGTTCCGTCCGCCAGCCCGTGTCGGCGGTCCAGACCTGGCCGGCGTACGACACCTCGTCGATCCGCAGCGTGCCGGCCCGGGCGACCGCCCAGTGGGCGAGCTCCCAGCCACGCCGGGACGCGTCGCCGTCGGCCTTCGCGGCCGCCCCGACGGGCACCGACACCGTGCCCCCGGCGGAGGAGCCCGCCGTCCCGGTGGCCGGCAGCACGTCCTTCCCGAAGGCGCGCACCAGGTCCGCCCGCACCTCGGTCGCGTCGCCGGGGCCGGAAGCGGTCTCCGTCGGCAGCGAGCACGTCAGCGAGGCGGGCGCACGGCCGGTCAGCGCGGCGGAGAGCAGCGTGGCATCCGGCTCGTGCTTGGCGTACGCCTGCGGGAACCCGCTCTTCTGCACCCGCTGCGCCGCCTCGGTGAGCGGCAGCCGCGAGTAGCCCGGCACCTCCGCCAGATGCTTGTAGAACTCTCCGGAGGCGTAGACCGGGTCCATGATCTGCTCCGGCGTCCCCCAGTCCTGGGAGGGGCGCTGCTGGAAGAGTCCGAGCGAGTCCCGGTCGCCGTAGTCGATGTTGCGCAGCGCTGACTCCTGCAGCGCGGTCGCCAGCGCGATGGTCACCGCCCGCTCCGGCATCCCGCGGGTGGTGCCCACGGCGGAGACGGTCGCGGCGTTCGCGGCCATCTCGGGGCTCAGCTCGTAGGTACGCCCCTCCCCGCCGTCCGCGGGGCCCACGGTGCAGCGGGGCGAGCCCTTGTGGCCGGAGACGTACTGCACGGCCACATAGCCGGCCAGGGCGACGAGCACGGCGAAGGCGGCCGCGCAACGGAAGAGGCGGCTACGACGGGAGGGCGAGGCGGTCCGGGGCACGGGGCCCACCGTACTGGAGGGTACGAGCCGGGCCGCGACCGTAGTCCCTTAGGGTCGGGGGCATGGACGGACACACGCTCGACCTCGCCCTGGACGGACCGGAACTCACGGCTCGGCTCGTCGACTTCCCGTCGGTCAGCGGGCAGGAGAAGGACCTCGCCGACGCGATCGAGGCGGCCCTGCGCCCGCTTCCGCACCTGACCGTCGAGCGGTACGGCAACAACATCGTGGCCAGGACCCGGCTGGGCCGCGCCGAGCGTGTCGTGCTGGCCGGCCACATCGACACCGTGCCGATCGCTGACAACGTCCCGTCCCGTCTCGACGGGGACGGGGTGCTCTGGGGGTGCGGCACCTCCGACATGAAGTCGGGGGTCGCCGTCCAGCTGCGGATCGCGGCGACGGTACCGGAGCCCAACCGCGACCTCACGTTCCTTTTCTACGACAACGAGGAGGTCGCCGCCCACCTCAACGGACTCGGGCAGGTGGCCGAGGCGCACCCCGACTGGCTGGACGGGGACTTCGCGGTCCTCCTGGAGCCCTCCGACGCACAGGTCGAGGGCGGCTGCCAGGGCACGCTCCGGGTCCACCTCCGGCTGGCCGGGGAGCGCGCGCACTCCGCGCGCAGCTGGATGGGGTCCAACGCGATCCACGCGGCCGCCCCGGTGCTGGCCCGGCTGGCCGCGTACGAGCCGCGCCGGCCGGTCATCGACGGGCTCGAGTACCACGAGGGTCTCAACGCCGTGGGCATCGAGGGCGGCGTCGCCACCAACGTCATCCCCGACGCCTGCACCGTGGTGGTCAACTACCGGTACGCCCCCGACCGCACGGCCGAGGAGGCCGAGGCGCACGTCCGCGAGGTCTTCGCGGACTGCGGTGTGGCCGGTTTCACGATCGACGACCACTCCGGAGCGGCGATGCCCGGTCTCTCGCACCCCGCCGCCAAGGCGTTCATGGAGGCGGTCGGCGGCACGGCCCAGCCCAAGTTCGGCTGGACGGACGTGTCCCGCTTCGGCTCCCTCGGCATTCCCGCGGTGAATTACGGCCCCGGGGACGCACTGTTCGCCCACAAGCGGGACGAGCACGTGGCGGTCGACCGGATCACGCACTGCGAGGAGCGCCTCCGCTCCTGGCTCACCAGCTGACCCACGGCATTCCCCTGCGCGTAACCTCCGCCGATCTAGGCTGAAGCGAGACACGTACATCGCAGGTCGGCGGAGGGAGCAGGTCATGGGCAACCCGGAGGACGCACGGATCCCCGAGGGCGCGCAGGTTCCTGAGGGCGCGGTCAAGCCCGAGGAGCAGCGGATGGGCCCGGTGCTGCGTCGCAGGGAGCAGGTGCAGCCGGGCACGACCGACCAGCGGCTGCTGGACTCCGAGGGCGACTCCGAGTGGGTGCACACCGACCCCTGGCGGGTGATGCGGATCCAGTCGGAGTTCGTGGAGGGATTCGGGGCGCTCGCGGAACTGCCGAGCGCCATCAGCGTCTTCGGTTCGGCCCGCACACCGGCCGGAGGGCCGGAATACGAGGCGGGCGTGCAGATCGGCCGGGCGCTGGTCGAGGCGGGCTTCGCCGTCATCACGGGCGGCGGTCCGGGGGCGATGGAGGCGGCGAACAAGGGCGCCCGGGAGGCGAAGGGGGTCTCCGTCGGGCTCGGCATCGAGCTGCCGTTCGAGTCCGGGCTGAATCCACATGTCGACATCGGCGTGAACTTCCGCTACTTCTTCGTCCGGAAGACGATGTTCGTGAAGTACGCCCAGGGCTTCGTCGTCCTGCCCGGTGGCCTGGGCACGCTGGACGAGCTCTTCGAAGCGTTGACGCTGGTGCAGACGGGCAAGGTGACGCGCTTCCCGATCGTCCTGTTCGGCACGGCCTACTGGGGCGGCCTGGTGGACTGGCTGCGGGACACGGTGGTGGCCCAGGGCAAGGCGTCCGAGCACGACCTGATGCTGTTCCACGTCACGGACGACGTCGACGAGGCGGTCCGGCTGGTGACCAAGGAGGTCGGGCGGTAGGGGCCCGGCCGGTCAGCCCGGGCCCCGGCCATGAGCCCGGGCCCCTCGGGGCCCGTCCGGGGCCCGGCCGTCTCCGGCACGCTCCGGGCCTCTCCGGCGATCGAGGAGGGAGGGCCGGGGCGGAGCCCGGCCCGGGGATCCGGGCCTAGGCCAGCCCCCGCCGGGCCACCGCGGGCGCGCGGTGGCCCGCGATGGACGCCACCATGTCCAGGACCTGCCGGGTCTCCGCCACCTCGTGCACCCGGTACACCTGCGCCCCGAGCCACGCGGACACCGCCGTCGTCGCGAGCGTGCCCAGCACCCGTTCCTTGACGGGCTTGTCGAGCGTCTCCCCGACGAAGTCCTTGTTGGACAGCGACACCAGCACCGGCCACCCCGTGTCCGTCATCTCTCCGAGCCTGCGCGTCGCCTCCAGCGAGTGCCGGGTGTTCTTGCCGAAGTCGTGACCCGGGTCGATCATGATCCCGTCCGGTCGGACCCCGAGCTCCACGGCCCGCTCGGCAAGGCCGACCGTCACCCGCAGGATGTCCGCCATCACGTCGTCGTACGCGATCCGGTGCGGCCGGGTCCGCGGCTCCGCGCCGCCCGCGTGCGTGCACACGAGCCCCGCGCCGTACCGTGCGGCCACCTCCGCGAGCTTCGGGTCGACGCCGCCCCACGCGTCGTTCAGGACGTCCGCCCCGGCCTCGCAGACGGCCTCGCCCACGTCGTGCCGCCAGGTGTCCACGCTGATCACCACGTCCGGGTGGCGGCGGCGCACCTCCGCCACGAAACCGACCGTGCGGCGTGCCTCCTCCGCCGCGGACACCTCCTCGCCGGGGCCGGCCTTCACCCCGCCGATGTCGATGATCGCGGCGCCCTCCGCCACGGCCTGCTCCACCCGGGCCAGCGCGGGTTCGTCGGTGAACGTCGCACCCTGGTCGTAGAAGGAGTCGGGGGTCCGGTTCACGATCGCCATGATCACCGGTTCGTGCGGTCCGAACTCCCGCCGCCCCAGCCTGAGCGCATCGCTTCGCATCCCTGTGTTCCTCCTCGTCGGGTCGCCTGCGACCCTAACCGCCGGTGGCGCATGGCACGATCTGACCCGGACAGATTTCCGCTCCCGGGGAGATGCGCGTGTTCTGGTTCTTGCTGCTCACGATGGCCGTGGTGGTGGCCGCCGTCACGATGGCGGTGGTAGGCGGAGGCGGAAGTGCGGTGCTGCAGGACGTGGAGTCCGAGCGGCTCACCGACCCGCTGCCGGCCGACCGCCCGGTCGGCCGCGCCGATGTCGAGGCCCTCCGGCTGCCCATGGCCGTGCGGGGCTACCGCATGTCGGACGTGGACGAGGCGCTGGGCCGGCTCGGCGCCGAGCTCGCCGAGCGCGACGCCCGCATCGCCGAGCTGGAGTCCGCGCTCGCCGGGGCCCAGGCGGCCACGGTGACCGGCCCCGACCTGTTCAAGCGGCCGGGAGAGCCCCTGACCGGGGAGAACGGCCGGCCGCCGGGCGAGGACGACCCGCGATGAGCGGGGCCGAACCCGCCGCCGACGGCGGGCTGCGCTGCCCGTGGGGCCTCTCCACGGAGGACTACCTCGCCTACCACGACACCGAGTGGGGCAAGCCCGTACACGGCGACGACGCCCTCTTCGAGCGGCTCTGCCTGGAGGCCTTCCAGTCCGGCCTGTCCTGGCTGACGATCCTGCGCCGCCGTGAGGGGTTCCGCAGCGCCTTCGCGGGGTTCAGCATCCCCGCCGTCGCCGAGTTCACCGACGCCGACAAGGAGCGCCTCCTCGCCGACGCCGGCATCATCCGCAACCGCGCGAAGATCGACGCGACGCTCGCGAACGCCGAGGTGCTGGCCGGCTGGGGTGCCGGGGAGCTGGACGCACTCATCTGGTCCTACGCCCCCGACCCGGCCACCCGGCCCGCCCCGCGCACCCTCGGTGACGTACCGGCCGTCACCCCGGAGTCCACGGCGCTGGCCAAGGACCTCAAGAAGCGGTCGATCCGCTTCGTCGGCCCCACGACCGCCTACGCCCTCATGCAGGCCTGCGGTCTGGTCGACGACCACCTGGCCGACTGCGTGGCCCGCGGCCGCGGGGTGCGCTGACCCGCGGGGGCGCCCCGGGGGAGGGGTGACGCCCTCAGCGGCCGAGGTACTTCGGCCGCTGCTTGGCGAGGAACGCCTCGACCGCGATCGTGTGGTCCTGCGACGCGCCCGCCCTCGTCTGGAGTTCGTCCTCCTTCTCCAGCGACTCGGCGAGCGTGTGACCGGCGCCGTACGCCACGGAGGCCTTCAGCGCCGCGTAGGCCACCGTCGGGCCGTCCGCCAGGGCGCGGGCCACCGCGAGGGCCTCCTTCGCCAGATCCGCTGCGGGCACCACCTTGTTCGCGATGCCCAGCTCGTACGCCTCCTGGGCGGAGATCGAACGCGGGAAGAACAGCAGGTCCGCGGCGCGGCTCGCACCGATCAGCCGGGGCAGCGTCCACGAGACGCCCGAGTCGGCGGTCAGCGCCACGCCCGCGAAGGACGTGTTGAAGGCTGCCGTGTCGGCGACCACCCGGTAGTCGGCGGCGAGCGCGAAACCGAAGCCGGCTCCCGCGGCGACCCCGTTCACCCCCGCGACCACGGGCTTCTCCATCTCGGTGAGGGTCCGCACGATCGGGTTGTAGTGCTCGCGGACGGTGCTCAGCGCGTTGCCGCCGTCCGTGTCGCGGGCCTCGGCGAGCTTGGCCACGTGCTCCTTGAGGTCCTGGCCCACGCAGAAGGCGCGCCCGGTCGCGGTGAGCAGAACCGCTCGTACGGCGGTGTCGTCCGCGACGGCCCGAAGGGCGTCACGGAGTGCGACCTTGGCCGCGGTGTTCATGGCGTTCATCGCGTCGGGGCGGTTGATCGTGATCGTCGCGAGCCCGTCGCTCACGTCCGTGAGCACGGTGTCAGCCATGGTGTCGGCCGTGTCGGCCATCGCAGGGTCTCCTTACGGATCCGGCATTGTGCCTGTCCAGGCAAGCATGGCCGACTCCGGGCGGGCGGGATATGTGACCTGCGTCTAACGATTGGCTCTCGGCTGAGGGCCGATGGCGGCGCAGTATCGCAGCTGGATCGCCGAATTGGGTGGTTATGAGAGAGCGCGTTGCGCAAGCGATGCCGACCGATGTTGGTCATCGGGGTCTCCCATGCGGGATAATGCGGAGGAAGCATTGTGTTCGACGCCGGTGAGGCAGCGCCTGTCATGGGGCCGCCGGTTGCGATGAGCTGGTTTCAGGAAGGGGAACGAGCATGGCGGCCATGAAGCCGCGGACGGGCGACGGCCCGCTCGAGGTGACAAAGGAGGGGCGGGGCATCGTCATGCGCGTTCCGCTCGAAGGCGGCGGTCGGCTTGTCGTCGAGCTGACTCCGGACGAGGCCGATGCACTCGGCGACGCGCTGAAGAAGGTCGTCGGCTGAGGCGGAGGCGCCCACACTTCGCGACTGCCCCGGCACGGACTCCGTGCCGGGGCAGTCGTGTGTCCGGGGGACCGGAGGATCAGCCGCGTCGCACCGCGCACAGCAGCCCGTCGCCGACCGGCAGCAGCGTCGCCATGAGTTCCTGGCTCTCCCGTACGGCCCGCAGCAGCTCGCGCAGGCGGAGCACCTCGGCCGGCTGGGCCGCCGAGTCGATCGTGCGGCCGTCGGCGAAGACGCCCTCGAAGCAGACGAGGCCGCCGGGCCGCAGCAGGCGCAACGATTCAGCGAGGCAGTCCATGCTCTCCAGCCGGTCGCCGTCGCAGAAGACGAGGTCGTACCCGCCGTCCGCGAGCCGGGGCAGCACGTCGAGAGCCCGCCCGGGGATGAACCGCGACCGGTTGGTGGCGAAGCCCGCCGCACGGAAGGCCTCGCGGGCGAACTGCTGGCGCTCCGGTTCCGGGTCGACGGTGGTCAGCACGCCGTCCGGACGCATTCCCTGCAGCAGATAGATGCCGGACACGCCCGTGCCGGTGCCGATCTCGGCCACCGCCTTGGCGTCCGCGGTGGCAGCGAGCAGGCGCAGCGCTGCGCCGGTGCCTGGTGACACCGAGCGGAGCCCCGTCTCGTGGGCCCGGTCCCGGGCCCAGAGCAGAGCTTCTTCCTCGGCGACAAAGGCGTCGGCGAACGCCCAGCTCGTCTGCCGGTTGGCGGTAATGACCCTCTCCTGTCCCCGTAGTTGGCGCAACGGTGACTGTATCCGCTGAACCCGGGAACCCGCAGATGGGACCGGGCGTTAGGAGGGGACAGGGGAAAACGCGCGGAACAGGGCCCGTCACCGGGCCCGGAATGCGCCCCTTGCTCCCGGGGACACCCGGGCACCAGCAGGGAAAAGTCTTATCCGGAGCTAACGGGCGAGGTGGCTATGGTAGGGGCTCCACTGGACACCACCAGAGCCGATAGGGGAGGTGCGGCTGCGCCTGTGGACCGGGGAGGAGTGCTGCGGCGCTTCCTCAGGCCGGCGGGTGAGCCGAACTCTGTGACCAACATTGCTGACCGTTCTTCCAACGATTCCGCACCGACCGCGACCTTCGCCTCAGATGCGGATTCACAGGCGTGGACCCCGCCCTCATGGGAAGAGATCGTCAGCACGCACAGCGGTCGTGTGTACCGCCTTGCCTACCGACTGACGGGTAATCAGCACGACGCCGAGGACCTCACGCAGGAAGTCTTCGTGCGCGTCTTCCGATCGTTGTCGACCTACACACCCGGCACCTTCGAGGGCTGGCTGCACAGGATCACGACGAATCTCTTCCTGGACATGGTCCGCCGCAAGCAGCGGATCCGCTTCGACTCGCTCGGTGACGACGCCGCCGAGCGGCTGCCCAGCCGTGAGCCGTCCCCGCAGCAGGCATTCAACGACACGCACTTCGACGCGGACGTGCAGCAGGCGCTGGACACCCTTGCGCCCGAGTTCCGTGCCGCCGTCGTGCTCTGTGACATCGAGGGCCTCTCGTACGAGGAGATCGCCGCCACGCTGGGCGTGAAGCTCGGCACCGTGCGCAGCCGCATCCACCGCGGCCGCTCGCACCTGCGCAAGGCCCTGCAGCACCGTTCGCCCGAGGCCCGCGCCGAGCAGCGCTCCCTGGCGGACGCGGTCCTGGCAGGGGAGGGCGGAGCGGCGTGAGCGGCACAGGTCCGACCCCCGCGGAACACCATCTGGGGGACCGTCTCGCCGCGCTCGTCGACGGTGAGCTGAAACACGACGCCAGGGAGCGCGTGCTCGCCCATCTGGCGACCTGTTCCAGGTGCAAGGCCGAGGCCGATGCGCAGCGGCGCCTGAAGAGCGCCTTCGCGACCGCGGCTCCTCCGTCGCCCTCCGAGGGCTTCCTGGCCCGCCTGCAGGGCCTTCCCGGGGGCCCGGGGAACGACGACAGCTCCTCCGGCGGCCCCTTCGGCGGCGGCCGGCGCTTCGGGGAGGGACTGTTTCCCGCACTGACACCGCCCGGCGCCGGCACGGAACCCGCCACCAAGCCCTCGCCGCTGGACGGCTTCGGCTACCTGCCCACCGCGCACGGCTCGAGCGCCGTACTGCCCGGCGGGCCTTCGTCCGCCTTCCGTATCCATGCCGTGAGCCGTGAGGCCGACCGTTCGCCCTGGCGGGCCCGGCGCTTCGCGTTCGCCGCGGCCAGTGCCGTCTCACTGGCGGCCATCGCGCTCGGCGGCGCCCTGCCCCTGGAGTACGGTCCCGAGGCGCCCCTCAGCGCCGGGGGCGCGGGCAGCAGCGGGAGACCGCTCGACACCGAGACACGGACCGGCGGTACGTCCGTCGCGGCCAGCCGCAGCGGCGGCGGTGCGCTGTCGGTCGACACGCGCCCCGGCGCTCCCACCGTGGCACCCACCGCGACGCCGTCATCGACCGCGCCGCAGGTCCTCGCCACGGCGCCCTCGCTGATCAGCACCACGGCACTCACCGGGCACACCTTCGCCTTCCCTGTGCTGAACGTGTCCGTTCCCCCACTGATACGTCCGACCGACGCGGGTCCGCTGCTCTCGGCGGCGCTCGGGGGCGACGAGAAGCCGAAGCAGGCGGCGCCCTCGGCGACGGCGTCCGCCTCACCGACGCTGCGTGACCGCGCGATGCCGCTTTCCCCACTGCGCTGACCGGGTCCCTGCGCGCGGATTCGCAAACCTGGTTGAATTCCGGGAGGGACGCCCCTGTGGGGGCGTGCAAAGGCCAGCGGCGGGGAGAGCATGGACGACGGGAAGCCCAGCGGGCCGAAGGCGAAATGGTGGAGCCGTCCCTCGACGGAACGTACCGGTCCTGCCGGGCCGGAGGACGCGATGCCGGTCGCGGACGGCTCCCACGACGCGGCGGTCCTGAACGGGGCGCCGGCTGCGGAGCCCGGGACCGCTGCCGGTGAGGCCGTACCCGCTCCGGCGGGTGAGCCGTTCACGCCCGGCCCCCGGGCACGGCCGCTGCACGCGCCCGACGAGTACAGCACCCCGCCCTACGGCGGGCCGGGGCCGTGGGCGCCGGCACCGCCCGTCCAGCGCCCGCTGCCGACGCCGGCCCACGGCACCCCCGTGCCCCCGCCCCACGCCGGGCCGAGCGGCCACGGGACGATCGCCCCGGCGCCCCCGGTACACGCGGGCGCCTCGGTTCCCGCCCAGCCCTCCGCCCAGCCCTCCGCGCAGGGCGACGCCTACCCGCCCCCGCCGCTTCCGGGGCCGCTGCAGCACGGTGCGCCCCCGCAGCCGGGGTCCCTGCCCTCCGTACCGCAGCAGACCTCGCAGTGGCTGCGCTACGACCCGTGGGGCGCGCCCCAGCAGCCCCTGAGCCACCCCGGGCCCGCCCTCGGGAACGACGCGGTGCCGCGCAAGGGCCGCCGGGGATCCGTCCTCGTCGGAGCCATGCTGCTCGCCCTCGTCGCGGGAGGTATCGGAGGAGGCATCGGGGCCTATGTCGAGCGCAACGGCGGCCTGACCACGGTCGAGCTGCCCCAGGCGGGCCGGGACAGCGGGGGCCGCGCTCCCGACAGCGTCGCGGGCATCGCCGCCAGCGCACTGCCGGGTGTCGTCACCCTGCACGTCAGCGGCTCCGCCGAGTCCGGCACGGGCACCGGCTTCGTGCTCGACAACAAGGGCCACATCCTCACCAACAACCACGTCGTGGCCCCCGCGGGCTCCGCAGGGGACATCACCGTCACCTTCAGCGGCGGCGAGACCGCGCCCGCCGAGATCGTCGGCAAGGACAGCGGCTACGACCTGGCGGTCGTCAAGGTCACGGGCGTGACCAACCTCAAGCCCCTGCAGCTCGGCAATTCCGACAACGTGCAGGTCGGCGACCCGGTGGTGGCCATCGGCGCCCCCTTCGACCTGTCCAACACGGTCACCGCCGGCATCATCAGCGCCAAGGAGCGGCCCATCACCGCGGGCGGTGAGAAGGGGGACGGCACCGACGTCAGCTATGTCGACGCCCTGCAGACCGACGCACCGATCAACCCCGGCAACTCCGGTGGCCCGCTGGTCGACGCCGAGGCCCGGGTCATCGGCATCAACAGCGCCATCCGGGCCGCCGGCAGCGGATCCGCCGCCCCGGAGGGCGGGCAGTCCGGCTCCATCGGCCTGGGCTTCGCGATACCGATCAACCAGGGCAAGCGGGTCGCCGAGGAGCTGATCAACACGGGCAGGGCCACCCACCCGGTGATCGGCGTCACCCTCGACATGCAGTTCACCGGCGACGGGGCCAAGGTCGGCGGAAAGGGCGCCGGGGGAGGCTCGGCGGTCACGGCGGACGGTCCGGCGGACAAGGCGGGCATCGCGACGGGCGACATCATCACCGCGGTGGACGGCCGGCGGGTGCACAGCGGTGAGGAGCTGATCGTCAAGATCCGCGCCCACCGGCCGGGCGACCGGCTCGACCTCCGGCTGACACGCGACGGCAAGGACCTGTCCGTGACGTTGACCCTGGGTTCGGCGAGCGGCACCTGACAGCCACCGGCAGGTACCGCCCGGACAGCTACGCCGGGTACCGTGGAGCCGGTCCGGCCGGCCTGGTGGCGGGAGAACCGCGGAGAACACGCAGAGGACACGAGGAGCAGCAAGGTGTTCAATGACATAGGTGCGCTCGAGCTGGTGACGCTCGTGGTTCTCGCCGTGCTCGTATTCGGCCCGGAGAAGCTGCCGAAGGTCATTCAGGACGTCACGCGCACCATCCGGAAGATCCGTGAGTTCTCGGACAGCGCCAAGGACGACATCCGTTCGGAGCTCGGCCCGCAGTTCAAGGACTTCGAGTTCGAGGACCTCAACCCCAAGACGTTCGTCCGCAAGCAGCTGATGGACGGCAACGACGACCTGGGGCTCAAGGAGATCCGCGAGAGCTTCGATCTGCGCAAGGAGATGGCCGACGTCACCGACGCGGTGAACGGCCGCGAGGCCGCGCCGTCCACCGGGACGGCAGCCGCGCCGTCCGCGGGCACGACAGCCGCACCGGCCGCGGCGGGTGCGCCCGACCTCCTCAAGAAGCCCGCTCAGCCCGCCAGGGACGAGCGACCGCCCTTCGACGCAGACGCCACCTGAGACACGTCAATCCCGACTCGTCCGGACGGTATGGCTATTCTCCATCTGTCCGGTTGCGAGGTTGCCCATGCCCGAGGGGGGAGGGCCGCTCCGGATCTGAGTGATCGAGGAGGCGGCCGGGCAGATGGAGACGACGAGTCGGGTAGGGGCGGACGGTGCGCCCAGGAAGGGCACCGCAGAGGGGGTGCCGACGGCCCGGCGTACTGTCGACGGCTATCTCAAGGCGCCGTTCCCCTGGTACGGGCTGGACGAGGCCTTCACGGGGCCGCGCTGGCTGATGCAGGTCGCCGCCGCCGCCGACGGCACGGTGCAGCACGGTTCCACCGGGCACGGTGAGGAACCGGTCCTGCGCGGTGACGCCGAAGCGGAGAAGGCGCGCTTCGCGGTGGTCGTGACCGTGGCCAGCAGCCCGGTGCGGCACACCGGGGACGGTACGGGCGTCCTGGACGCCACCACGGTCTCCTCGGCGGCCTGGCTGGCGGGTTCCGGTCTGCTGGCGTACACATGGCCCCCGCAGATGGACCACACGCTGCGCAGCGACTGGCTGGACCAGCAGACGGAGACCGCGTTCGAGCTGGCCGACGAGCTGGACCGGGCTCCCTGGTCGACGCTGTCGCTCCCGGTGGACGGCGTGCCGGTGGAATTCCACTACCGCGAGTCCGAGTTCGGCTGGATCCTCGCGGGGTCGGCGCCCGACGGCGTGCACATCGGCGCGTACGGGCGCGGGATGAGCGCCTACGGCCTGGGCTTCGCGGTGATCGGCGACATCAGGACGTACGAGGCCTGAGCGCGCATACGGAAGGGGCGGCCTGCGCGCAGGCCGCCCCTTCCGTATGCGCGCTCAGAACTTGTTGCGCGGGGTGAGACCCAACGACATGCCGGACAGGCCGCGCTGACGGCCTCCCAGCTTCTCCGCGATGGACCGCAGGGCGGCGCCGGCGGGGGAGTCCGGGTCGGACAGGACGACGGGCTTGCCCTCGTCGCCGCCCTCGCGCAGCCGTACGTCGATCGGGATGGACCCCAGGACCGGCACCTCGGCGCCGATCGTCTTCGTCAGGCCCTCGGCGACCCGCAGGCCGCCGCCCGAGCCGAACACGTCGACCATCTCGTCGCAGTGCGGGCACGGCATGCCCGACATGTTCTCGACGACACCGACGATCTTCTGGTGGGTCTGCACGGCGATGGAACCGGCCCGCTCGGCGACCTCGGCCGCAGCCTGCTGGGGGGTCGTGACGACCAGGATCTCGGCGTTCGGCACGAGCTGCGCCACGGAGATCGCGATGTCACCGGTGCCCGGCGGCAGGTCGAGCAGCAGGACGTCGAGGTCGCCCCAGTACACATCGGCGAGGAACTGCTGCAGGGCGCGGTGCAGCATCGGTCCGCGCCACACCACCGGGGCGTTGCCCGGGGTGAACATGCCGATGGAGATCACCTTCACGCCGTGCGCGGACGGCGGCATGATCATGTTCTCGACCTGGGTGGGCTTGCCGTCGGCCCCGAGCATCCGGGGCACGCTGTGCCCGTAGATGTCCGCGTCCACGACGCCCACCTTGAGCCCGTCGGCCGCCATCGCCGCCGCGAGGTTCACCGTCACCGAGGACTTGCCGACACCGCCCTTGCCGGACGCGACCGCGTAGACCCGGGTCAGCGAACCGGGCTTGGCGAACGGCACCTCGCGCTCCGCCGTGCCGCCGCGGAGCGAGGAGGCGAGCTCCTTGCGCTGTTCGTCGCTCATCACGTCGAGCGTGACCTCGACGCGCGACACGCCCTCGACGCGGGCCACCGCGTCGGTCACGTTCTTGGTGATCGTCTCGCGCATCGGGCAGCCGGAAACCGTGAGGTACACGGTGACAGCGACCACACCGTCAGGATCGATCGCCACCGATTTCACCATGCCCAGCTCGGTGATCGGTCGGTGGATCTCCGGGTCGTTCACTGTCGCCAGTGCTTCACGCACCGCGTCTTCCGTAGCCATACCTCGATAGTACGGGTGCGCGCAGCGCTCCTTGGAAGGGTGGTGGCGGGCGACGGGTGGGAGGTACGGCGCCGGTGCCTACGCGCGGGTAGCCCCTCAGCGGTCGCCTTCGTCACTCTCGACCTGAAGGAGTACCCGGCGCTCCTCCATGTCCTTGACCATGGCCTCCAGCTCCGAGCGGATCCAGTCCCGGGTGGCGACCTCGCCGAGGCCCATCCGCAGGGCGGCGATCTCCCGGGTGAGGTACTCGGTGTCCGCGATCGAGCGCTCGTTCTGCTTGCGGTCCTGCTCGTGGGTGACCCGGTCGCGGTCGTCCTGGCGGTTCTGCGCGAGCAGGATCAGCGGGGCCGCGTACGAGGCCTGGAGGGACAGCATCAGCGTCAGGAAGATGAAGGGGTACTGGTCGAACCGGAATTCCTCCGGCGCGAAGATGTTCCACACCACCCAGAGGATGATGATCAGCGTCATCCAGACGATGAACCGTCCCGTGCCCAGGAACCGGGCGATGCGCTCGGAGAACCGGCCGAACGCCTCGGGGTCGTACTCCGGCAGCAGCCGGCGGCGCGGGTCCTTCGGCTGGTCGAGCCGCGGGCGTGGGGGGCGCACGATGCCCGAGGAGCCGGTCGACGCCGCCTTCGCACGGTCCTCACCGGCCATCGGCGATCCCCTCCTCGCCCTGGAAGTCGGTCTCGCGCCAGTCCTCCGGGAGCAGGTGGTCCAGCACGTCGTCCACCGTCACCGCACCGAGCAGCGAGCCGCTCTCGTCCACCACGGGCACCGAGACCATGTTGTACGCGGCCAGGTAGCTGGTCACGGCGGGCAGCGGGGTGTCCGGCGTCAGCGGTACCAGATCGCTGTCGACGAGCGAGCTGACCAGGGTGAACGGAGGATCGCGCAGCAGCCGCTGGAAGTGCACGGTGCCCAGGTACTTGCCGGTCGGGGTCTCGTCGGGCGACCGGCAGACGTACACCTGCGCGGCCAGCGCGGGCGAGAGGTCCTGCTGGCGGACCCGGGCCAGGGCGTCCGCGACCGTCGCGTCGGGCCGCAGGATGATCGGCTCGGTCGTCATCAGCCCGCCCGCGGTCCGCTCCTCGTACGACATCAGGCGCCGTACGTCGGCGGCGTCGTCGGGCCGCATCAGCGCCAGCAGCCGTTCCTTGTCCGCTTCCGGCAGCTCCGAGAGCAGGTCGGCCGCGTCGTCCGGGTCCATCGCCTCCAGGACGTCCGCCGCGCGGTCCTCCTTGAGCTTGCCGATGATCTCCACCTGGTCGTCCTCGGGCAGCTCCTCCAGGACGTCCGCGAGCCGGTCGTCGTCCAGGGCGGCGGCCACCTCGGCCCGGCGCTTGGGAGACAGGTGGTGCAGGGCGTTGGCGACGTCGGTGGGGCGCAGCCGCTCGAACGTGGCGACCAGGCTCTCGGCTCCCTGCCCGTCCTCCTCCAGGGAGAAGCCGCTGACCGCCGACCACTCCACCGTCAGGGTCTCGCCCTTGCGCCGCAGTGCGCCGCCCCGCCCCTTGCGTACGAAGAACTTGTCGATCTCCCAGTCGCGCCGGGCCGGGAGCTGCTGGATCGCCACATCGAGGACGGTGACCTCCTCGTCGGTCTCCACGAGACGCACCCGCCGGTCGAGGATCTCGCCCAGGACGAGCCGCTCGGTCGGCCGTTGCTCGAAGCGCCGCATGTTGACGACGCCGGTCGTGATGACCTGACCCGACTCGACCCCGGTCACCCGGATCATCGGCAGGAAGATCCGCCGCCGGCTGACCACCTCGACGACCATGCCGAGCAGCCTCGGCGGCTTGCCGCCGACCCGGAGCATCGCGACGAAGTCGCGTACCCGGCCCACCTGGTCACCATTGGGGTCGAACACCGGTACGCCGGACAGGTGTGAGACGAAGATCCTGGGAGCGCCTGCTGCCATTCCGTGCGCCTCCTGAGTCCCCGACGTCCTCCTTTGCCGAGATCAGGCTAGCCCGTACCGCTCGGCGCCGCCCCGGCGGACCGTCCGTACGGCGCTCTGCCGAAAGGCGTACGCGGCACGGGTACGCTGCCGTCTGCCACCCCCCGACACTCAGACGAGAGGCAGTGCGCCCGTGACCTCTTACGACCCGGCCGTCCGCGCCCGCCGCCGGACGGCTCTCGCCGTCGTGCTCTGCGCGGGGCTGACCGCCGCGCTCACCGCCTGCGCCGAGGAGGACCCGGACAAGGGGACCAACGGCGTCGGCAAGCTGACGGCGGCGCAGATCGACAAGAAGGCACGGGCCGCCGCGGACGCCTCCGACGCGGTGCGGCTGACGGGCAAGCTGGTCAGCAAGGGCGGCACGTACAGCCTGAACATGCAGCTCAGCGCCGAGGGCGGCACCGGATCGGTCACCTCGAAGCAGAGTACGTTCGCGCTGCTGCGCATCGGTGACGAGCTCTTCCTGAAGGCCGACGCCGGCTTCTGGAACCACGCCACGGACAACGCGGCCGAAGCCGACGAGGAGGGCGTCCGGGCCGCCGACAAGCTCAAGGGCAAGTACGTGAAGGTCCCCGAGGACGACCCCACCTACAAGCAGCTGCGCGGCTTCACCGAGAAGAAGGCGCTTCTCGACGGGATGCTCGCCCTGCACGGAAAGCTCAACAAGGGCGACCGGGACACGATCGGCGGGATCCGTACGGTGCAGATCATGGGCGGAAAGGGTGAGGGAGGCGCACTCGACGTCTCCCTCAAGGGCACGCCCTACCCCGTGCGCGTGGCCCGGGGCGGGGGAGGCGGCACGGTCACCCTCGCCGACTGGGGAGTGGAGTTCGCGCTGGAGCCGCCGCCCGAGGACGACACCGTCGACTACGGCGGCCAGCTGCCGAAGTCCTCCGGCTGACGGAAGGCACCCGTCACCGCTTCTTCCCGCGGCGCTTCAGCAGCAGCCGGGGCAGCGCGGCCGGTGCCGGGTGGCGCGTGGTCGCCCCGGTGGGCAGCGGCGCCGCGGCCAGCGAGGTCTCCGGCAGCTCCGTACGGGACGCTCCCGGCGTCAGCCGCAGGACCCGGCACTCGCGCGCCCAGCGCTCCGTCATCCGCTCGGCGTCCGGCGCGTTCAGCCGCTTGCCCCTGAGCTCGGCGACGGCGGCCTCCCACTCCTGCGAGTGGGGCTCCAGGACGGCGACGGCGGCGGTCCAGGCGACCAGCCGGCCGCCCTTGTCCTTGCTGCGCACCGTCACCTCGGCGGTGCCGCCCGCGTCCAGCCCGGCGGACAGCGGCTGCTCCCCGGGGCCGTCGCCGACGAGCAGGGCCGCACCCTCGTGCCACACGTGCCACAGCGCCCGGGCGGGGCCGGAGCCCCGCACCCAGATCAGACCGGACTTCTTCGTGGCCTCCTCGACGAGAGCCCGGCCCAGCGACACGTCAGCAGCAGTCATGCCCGCACTCTATTAGAGCCAGCCGTTGCGCTTCAGGGTGCGGTGGATGGAGAAACAGACGACGCCGATGACGCCCAGCACCATCGGATAGCCGTACGTCCACCGCAGTTCGGGCATGTGGTCGAAGTTCATGCCGTAGACGCCGCAGATCATCGTCGGTACGGCGATGATGGCCGCCCAGGATGTGATCTTGCGCATGTCCTCGTTCTGCGTGACGGTCGCCTGCGCGAGGTTCGCCTGGAGGATCGAGTTCAGCAACTCGTCGAATCCGATGACCTCTTCGTGCACCCGGGCCAGGTGGTCGGCCACGTCGCGGAAGTACTTCTGGATGTCGGGGTCGATGAGCCGCATGGGGCGCTCGCTCAGCAGCTGCATCGGCCGGAGCAGCGGCGACACGGCCCGCTTGAACTCCAGCACCTCGCGCTTCAGCTGGTAGATCCGCCCGGCGTCCGATCCGCGCGGACTGCCCTTCGCCGGTGTGGAGAACACATCGATCTCCACCTCGTCGATGTCGTCCTGCACGGAGGCCGCCACCGCGATGTAGCCGTCGACGACATGGTCGGCGATCGAGTGCAGCACGGCCGAGGGGCCCTTGGAGAGCAGCTCGGGGTCGTCCTGGAGGCGGTGCCGCAGGGCGCGGAGCGAGCCCTGTCCGCCGTGACGGACGGTGATGACGAAGTCCCGTCCGGTGAAGCACATCACCTCGCCCGTCTCCACCACCTCGCTGGTGGCGGTCAGCTCGGCGTGCTCGACGTAGTGGATCGTCTTGAACACGGTGAAGAGCGTGTCGTCGTACCGCTCCAGCTTGGGCCGCTGGTGGGCGTGGACGGCGTCCTCGACGGCCAGCGGGTGGAGGCCGAACTCGCGCGCGATACCGGCGAACTCCTCCTCGGTCGGCTCGTGGAGGCCGATCCAGGCGAAGCCACCCTCCTCGCGCACGCGCAGCATCGCCTCGTGCGGGGTCTGGCAGGCGTCGGCCGCGAGCCGGCGCCCGTCCCGGTAGACCGCACAGTCGACGACCGCGCTGGAGACGGTCGGGTCACGGGTGGTGTCGTAGCTGTTGTACGGGGTGTTGCTCTTGCGCAGGGACGGGCGCACGGCAGCGCGCAGGTCGCGGATCATCGACATGGCTGGCTCCTTCACGGAGGGCCGTCGTCGGCGGGGCGTGGAACAGCCCGGAATGGGGACGTGCGCTCACGTCCGCAAAGCGGGCGGCACCGCGCGGGCGCGATGACGGCGTTCGCTACAGACAGGCAAAAACGAGGGGCTCTTCCGGTGCGCGGACTGCCGCGAACACGTCCTGGGAGGGCGTCAGATCACGGAAGGACGGCGCCGCGCGGAAGAGCGGCTGGTACTGCACGGTCGACTTGGATCCACCGCGGCCCCACCTCCTCCGGCCGGTCCCCCGTGGGGGATCACGTGTTGTCGGGACTGAGAGCGACGCTTGGCGTGCTGTCCCGACCGGCGGCCCACGCTATCAGCCGACTCGGGGTCAATCTCTTTCTTTGCCCGTTGGAGACGCGTTCTATGCTCGCGGCATGGGAGAAATTCTTGATCTGGTCGAGGCCGGGCTCCGTACGGCCCTGGGAGAACCGGACGCGCGCGCCGAGGTGACGTTCCTGGGCACGGACCGCATCGAGGTGCTCCGCTTCGTCGACGGCGATGTCGTGCGCTACGCCACGCTGGGCATGTCGGCCCAGCCGATGGCCGATCCCACCTCCCCGCTCGCCGACCCCGTGAAGGGTCCGCGGGCGGAACTGGTCCTGTCCGTACGGCTGGGACTCGCCGCCACCGACGAGGTGCTCAGGCCACTCGCCGTCCTGGCGGCCTCCCCGCAGGTCGAGGGGCTGATCGTCACCCCTGGGGCGTCGCTGGACCTCGGCAGCCCCCTCTGGTCCGGTGCGCCGTTCAGCTCCGTGCTGGTCGCCGAGCCGGGCGGTCTCGTCGAGGACCTGCAGCTGGACGCCCCGATGGATCCGGTGCGCTTCCTGCCGCTCCTGCCGATGACGCACAACGAGGCCGCCTGGAAGCGGGTCAGGGGAGCCCAGGAACTCCAGGAGCGCTGGCTGTCGCACGGGACGGATCTGCGGGACCCGCTGCGCTCCTCCGTCCCCCTCGACTGAGCCCGCCCGTCGGGCGCCGCCGCGCTGCGGACGGGTGATCGTCCTTGACGCCACGACGCCCGGAGAGGACCGTTGGGGGGTATGAGGGGCGAACCCAGTTGCCCGAAGTGCGGTGGCCGGGTCAGGGCGCCCGGTCTTTTCGCCGATGCCTGGCAGTGCTCCGTGCACGGAGCGGTGCACCCGATGCAGCCGGTGATCCCGCCCAGCGTCGAGGCGCTCGGTGTGGTGGTGCACCGGGCCGAAGTGCCGGTGTGGATGCCCTGGCCGCTGCCGGTGGGCTGGCTGTTCACCGGTGCGGCGTACGCGGGTGACGACCGCAGCGGCGGCCGGGCGACCGCCGTCGCCTGCTCCGGTCCCGGACCGCTCGGAGGAATGGGCGAACTGCTGCTCGTCGCCGAGGAGCTCGGCGTCGGGCTCGGCGCCCGCTACGCCGGTATCGACGGCCTGGATCCCGGTTCCGGCCTGTGCGCCCAGGGGGTGCCGGACGCCAAGGTGCTCGCCGCGGGGCGGCCCACCCCGCTCTGGCACGTCAAGGACGCCCCGGACGACCGGGCCGTCTTCGCCGGCGAGGCGCGCGGCCTGTGGCTCTGGGCGATCGTGTGGCCCGAGCAGTCGGGGCTCATGATGTACGACGAACTGGTGCTGACCGACCTGCGCGATGCCGGCGGAGAGGTGGACCTCCTGCCGTGCGGGGCGCTCACACCCCGGCTGCTCACCCAGCCCTGACCGGTGGCGGTGGCCGTGCGGACGCCGGTAAGCGGTAAGCGGTCCGCGCGTGACCGGCGGGCGGGGTGACGGGAACGGGGCGGCGAGGGCCGGGAACCGGGCGAGGAGGTCAGCGGCCGGGCGGCGAGGGCCGGAGGCAGGGTGACCGCCGGTTATCCTTGGGCGTCCCCCTGTCCGTCCACGAGCCCCGGAGTACGCGTCGTGCGCATCGACCTGCACACCCACTCCACCGCCTCGGACGGTACGGACACCCCCGCCGAGCTGGTGGCCCAGGCCGCCGCGGCGGGCCTGGACGTCGTCGCCCTCACCGACCACGACACCGTGCGCGGCCACGCCGAAGCGGTCGCGGCCCTCCCCGAGGGCCTGACCCTCGTCACGGGTGCCGAGCTCTCCTGCCGCGTCGACGGCATCGGCCTGCACATGCTGGCCTACCTCTTCGATCCGTCCGAACCCGAGCTCGCCCGCGAGCGCGAGCTGGTCAGGGACGACCGGGTGCCGCGCGCGCAGGCCATGGTGCGCAAGCTCCGGGAGCTCGGCGTACCGGTCACCTGGGAGCAGGTGGCGCGGATCGCCGGGGACGGCTCGGTCGGCCGGCCGCACATCGCCACCGCACTCGTGGAGCTCGGCGTCGTCGGTTCGGTCTCCGACGCCTTCACTCCGGCCTGGCTCGCGAACGGCGGGCGTGCGTACGCGGAGAAGCACGAACTCGACCCGTTCGAAGCGGTCCGGCTGGTCAAGGCCGCCGGCGGTGTCACCGTCTTCGCCCACCCGCTCGCCGTCAAGCGCGGCGACGTGGTCCCCGAAGCCGTGATCGCGCGCCTGGCGGCCGCGGGCCTCGACGGCATCGAGATCGACCACATGGACCACGACGAGCCCACCAGGGCCCGGCTGCGCGGGATCGCGGCCGAGCTGGAGCTGCTGCCCACCGGGTCCAGCGACTACCACGGCACCCGCAAGACCGTCCGGCTCGGGGAGTACACCACCGACCCCGAGATCTACGGCGAGATCACCCGGCGCGCCACGGGGGCCTTCCCCGTGCCGGGCGCCGGCGGAGCGCTCCCCGCGTAACTCGCTCCCCGCGCTATCACCTCTTCCGCGCCACCCTCTCGGCGCGGCCCCGCACGCCGCCGTCCCGCGGCCCGCGCCCCTCCCTGTTCGACCCGCTCTTCTCTCGCAAGGCTCACTGTGTTCGACGTCGCTGTCTTCGGATCCCTCTTTCTCACCCTTTTTGTGATTATGGATCCGCCCGGAATCACCCCGATCTTCCTGGCCCTCACCGCGGGGCGCCCCGCCAAGGTGCAGCGCAGGATGGCCCTGCAGGCCGTCGCCGTCGCCTTCGGCGTCATCGCCGTCTTCGGTCTGCTCGGCCAGCAGATCCTGGACTACCTGCACGTCTCCGTGCCCGCGCTGATGATCGCGGGAGGGCTCCTCCTGCTGCTGATCGCGCTGGACCTGCTCACCGGCAAGACGGACGAGCCGACGCAGACCAAGGACGTCAACGTGGCCCTCGTACCGCTGGGCATGCCGCTGCTCGCCGGGCCCGGTGCGATCGTCTCCGTGATCCTGGCGGTGCAGGACGCCGACGGTGCCGGCGGTCAGGTCGCCGTCTGGTCCGCGATCCTCGCCATGCACCTGGTGCTCTGGCTGGCCATGCGGTATTCGCTGCTGATCATCCGCGTGATCAAGGACGGCGGTGTGGTGCTGGTGACCCGCCTCGCCGGGATGATGCTCTCGGCCATCGCCGTCCAGCAGATCATCAACGGCGTCACCCAGGTCGTCCAGAACGCCTGAGGCCCGGACAGCACAACGCCCCCGCACGGACCTTCCGGGCGGGGGCGCATCGTCTTCAGCGGCGCACAGCGGTGTGAGGCGTTACGAAGCCGACGCGTCGGCCGGCCGGATGTAGATGCGCTGGCCCATGGAGGCGGCCTGCTGCACGATCCGGTTGACGGAGGCGGCGTCCACGACGGTGCTGTCCACGGCGGTACCGTCGACATCGTCGAGGCGCATGATCTCGAAGCGCATAAGGCTTCCCTTCGTCTGATCCTCCTGCTGGAGAACTACTGGAGGACGGGCTGGCCGTCCGACAAGGATGGGGAGCTCGAGGCGTTCACGCCTCGCGCTCCACAGGGGGTACAACGGCTTGCCCACGGCAAACATTCCCTACGCTAAGGAAATTTTTTGGATGTCTAAGTACCCGCCAGTAATGGAGCATGCGCAGACAATGAGGTCCGTATGAATCACGCGGACGCACAGCCGGACGAAGGGCCGGGCATCAGAGAGCAGCTGGACCGCACCAACGAGCTGCTCCAGCGCGTGCTCGCGGAGGTGTCGAAGACCCCTTCCACCCACGCGATCTTCGTGGACGCGGGCTACGTGTACGCCGCGGCCGGACTGCTCGTCACCGGCACCGAGGACCGCCGGTCCTTCGACCTCGACGCGGAAGGGCTGATCGATGCGTTCATCGACAAGGCCCGCACGATCTTCGCGGACAGCAGGCTGTTGCGCGTCTACTGGTACGACGGGGCCAGGCGCCGGATCCACACCGTCGAGCAGCAGTCCATCGCCGAGCTTCCCGACGTCAAGGCCAGGCTCGGCAACCTCAACGCCAACAACCAGCAGAAGGGCGTCGACTCACTCATCCGGACGGACCTGGAGTCGCTCGCCCGGCACCGGGCCATCAGCGACGCGGCACTCGTCGGCGGCGACGAGGACCTGGTGTCGGCCGTCGAGGCCGCACAGGGCTACGGAGCCCGCGTCCACCTCTGGGGCATCGAGGCCGGCGAGGGGCGCAACCAGGCCGAGCCGCTGCTCTGGGAGGTCGACAGCCAGCGCACCTTCGACCTGGACTTCTGCCGCCCCTACGTGACCCGGCGCCCGGTCACGATGTACGAGGACGACGGCCCCGTCCCGGCACGCGAGGACGTCCGCTTCGTCGGCGCCCAGATCGCCGCCACCTGGCTCTCCTCGCGCGGTCGTGAGTCCCTCGCCGACCTGCTGCCCGGACACCCCTACCTGCCGGGCTCGGTCGACCAGGACCTCCTCGTCGAGGCCGAGCGGCTGCTCCAGCACTCACTGCGCGGCCACGCCCCGCTGCGCCGGGCACTGCGTGACGGCTTCTGGCAGCACCTGCAGGCCCAGTTCTGAGCCGACGGGATCAGAGACCCCTCCAGAAGGAGGCGAGGGCGGCCGCCGTCTCCAGCGGGCGGGCCGTGTTGGGGGAGTGCTCCGCTCCCTCGATCACGGTGTGAGGGGCCCCCAGCCGGCGGGCCATGTCGTCCAGCAGGGGCACGGGCCACACGTCGTCGCTCTCGCCCGACACCACATGGACGGGGAGGGGCAGCGCGGCGAGCTCCGCCACCCGGTCCGGCTCGGCGGACAGCTGGGCTCCGGTGGCGATCAGCTGAGCCGGGTCGTGGCGCATCCAGCGACGGCGCAGGTCCTCGCCACCGCCGGTGTCCGCGTCCTCGGGCGGGTCCAGGGCGCGCATGGCCTCCCAGACCTCCGCCATGGTCCAGCGGGCGAGGGCGTCGCCGAGCAGCTGCGCCTTCTTCTGCTGGTCGGTCGTGATCTCGGCGGGGCCGGACGACATCAGGGTCAGTGAACGGAACGGCCCGGCGTCCAGCAGCACCGCGGCGCGGGCGATCTGGCCGCCCAGCGAGTGCCCGAGCAGATGGACGCCTCCGGGCCCCACGTCGTCTACCGCGGCTGCCTGAGCCAGCACATCACGAGCCAACTCGCGCTGAGAATAGGACTCCTGACGGCCCGTCCCCTCGCTCTCGTACTGCCCTCGGCCGTCGACGGACAGCACCCGGAACCCGGCGTCGGCCAGGGGTTCGAGCATCGCGATGAAGTCCTCCTTGCTGCCGGTGTATCCGGGCAGCAGGAGGGCGGTCGAGTGCGCCCCGGTGGGCGGTGCGGCGTCCAGCACGGCGAAGTCGCCACGCTCGGTGTGCAGCACGCGGGTACGGGCGCAGGGGGGCGGGGTGAACGTGGGCGGCCGGCTCATGGGGTGAGGTTATCGCCGGGAGCGCGACCGTGCCCGGGCAGACGTACGGCCCCGGTTCCCGCAGTGCGGGAACCGGGGCCGTACGTGGGTACTGCTACCGGATCAGGCCTCGGTCGCCTCGGCGGCCGCCGTCGTGGCACGAGCCCGGCGGCGGCGCGGCTTCGCGGGGGCCGCGTCCTCGGCCGTCACCGTCTCGGCCGCCTCCGCCTTGACGGCGGTGGCGCGCGGCCGGCGACGGCGCGGCTTGGCCTCCACGGCGTCCTCGGCAGCGGCCGGGGACACGGTCACCGACGCCACCGCTTCGGTCTTCGGCTTGGCGGCGGCGCGGGGCCTGCGGCGCTGCTTGGTCTCGACCGCGGGCTCGGAGGCCGGCGCGATCTGGAAGTCGACCTCGTCGGCCGGCTTGACCACCCGGGTGCGGCGGCGCGGCCGCGTGACCACGGGCTCCGCCACCGGTGCGGCGACGGCCACGGTCTGGAAGTCGACCACGGGCTCGGCGACCGGGGCCGGGGCCACCGTCTCGGCGACCGGCGTCGCAGCCGCGGCGCGGGCACGACGGCGGCGCGGCTGCGCGTCCGCCACCGGCTCGGCCTCGGTCAGGGGAGCGGCCTCGGTCACGGGCGGGGCTGTGGCGGCGACGGGGGCCGGAGCCTCGGCCACGGCCACGGCTGCCTCCACGACACCCTCCGCGGTGGCGCGGGTACGGCGACGGCGACGCGGGGTGCGCGGCTCCGCCGGGTCCTCGCCGGCCGGCTCGGTGGACGGTGCCGGCACCGTGACGGCACCTTCCTCGGCGGTGCTGCCGCCCCGCGTGCGACGACGCTGACGCGGGGTGCGCGGCGGGCGCTCCTCACGGGGGGCCGAGGCGGGCGCGGCGGACTTGCGGCCGCGGCCACCCGTCTCACCGAGATCCTCGATCTCCTCCGCGCGCAGACCCGCACGGGTCCGCTCGGTGCGCGGCAGGACACCCTTGGTCCCGGCCGGGATGCTGAGCTCCTCGTACAGGTGCGGGGACGTGGAGTACGTCTCGGGCGGGTCCGGGAACTTCAGGTCCAGGGCCTTGTTGATCAGCTGCCAGCGCGGGATGTCGTCCCAGTCGACCAGCGTGATCGCGATGCCCTTGGCCCCCGCGCGGCCGGTGCGGCCGATGCGGTGGAGGTACGTCTTCTCGTCCTCCGGCGACTGGTAGTTGATGACATGGGTCACACCCTCGACGTCGATGCCGCGCGCGGCGACATCGGTGCAGACGAGGACGTCCACCTTGCCGTTGCGGAAGGCGCGCAGCGCCTGCTCGCGGGCGCCCTGGCCCAGGTCGCCGTGGACCGCGCCGGAGGCGAAGCCGCGCTTCTCCAGCTGTTCGGCGATGTCGGCGGCCGTCCGCTTCGTACGACAGAAGATCATCGCGAGCCCGCGGCCGTCGGCCTGCAGGATGCGCGAGACCATCTCGGGCTTGTCCATCGAGTGGGCGCGGTAGACGAACTGCGCCGTGTTCTTGACGGTCGTGCCCTCGTCGTCGGGCGAGGTGGCGTTGATGTGGGTCGGCTGCGACATGTAGCGGCGCGCGAGACTGATGACGGCGCCCGGCATGGTGGCCGAGAACAGCATGGTCTGGCGCTTCGGCGGCAGCATGGTGATGATGCGCTCGACGTCGGGCAGGAAGCCCAGGTCCAGCATCTCGTCGGCCTCGTCGAGGACGAGGACGCGGATGTGCGACAGGTCGAGCTTGCGCTGGCCCGCCAGGTCGAGCAGACGGCCCGGGGTGCCGACGATCACGTCGACGCCCTTCTTGAGGGCCTCGACCTGGGGCTCGTACGCACGGCCGCCGTAGATCGCGAGAACGCGGACGTTACGGGCCTTGCCGGCGGTCAGCAGGTCGTTGGTGACCTGCTGGCACAGCTCGCGCGTGGGAACGACGATCAGGGCCTGCGGGGCGTCCGTCAGCTTGTCGGGCCCGGCCCGGCCCGCCTCGACGTCGGCGGGGACGGTCACGCGCTCCAGGAGCGGCAGACCGAAACCGAGCGTCTTGCCGGTGCCGGTCTTGGCCTGGCCGATGACGTCGGACCCGGAGAGCGCTACGGGGAGCGTCATCTCCTGGATGGGGAACGGGGACGTGATGCCGACCGCCTCGAGGGCTTCGGCCGTCTCGGGAAGGATTCCGAGGTCGCGGAACGTAGTCAGGGTGCTGCCTCTTCTGTGAAACGCGGCCCGAGGCGAACGCTGGGGGTCGTACCGTGCCGGGGTCGGTCGTCCGGCCGTGGATGGGCCGGGTGGCGCGGGACCACTGCCGTCGCTCGAGCGCTCGTGCCGCTGAGGGGGCCCCTCATCTGCGGGTAGTGCCTATCGCACACACCGCGTGGAGGGCTGTCGGGTCGGAGCCGATCGGGCCACCGACCGGGCATCCTCATTCAAGGTCGCGCTGCTGGCACAAGAAAATGCTCAGTAAGCGCAATACCACTGTACCCCGGATTCGTGCATGTGTGTTGGGCGAATTCATCGGAACGGTGTGATGTCTCCGACCGGCCGGGCCCTTCCACCCTCCCACAAGCGGGCTATTCTGCGCTTCATGGAGACGCCTGACAACGCCAATGAAGCATCCGACGAAGCGCCCGCACCCACTGGAATCGCAGCCCAGGACTGGGTGACCGCTTCCGCCGAGCCGCAGTACCGCGCCGCGGTCGTGGATCTGCTCGGCGCACTCGCCTACGGGGAACTGGCGGCCTTCGAGCGGCTCGCCGAGGATGCGAAACTCGCACCGACGCTCGGTGACAAGGCGGCACTGGCAAAGATGGCGTCCGCCGAATTCCAGCATTTCGAGACGCTGACCGACCGGCTCACCGCGATCGGCGAGGACCCGACCAGGGCCATGGAGCCCTTCGCCAAGGCACTGGACGACTTCCACCGGCAGACCGCACCGTCGGACTGGCTGGAGGGCCTGGTCAAGGCGTACGTCGGCGACTCGATCGCCAGCGACTTCTACCGGGAGATCGCCGCCCGCCTCGACAGTGACACCCGCTCCCTCGTCCTGGCCGTCCTCGACGACACGGGACACGGGAACTTCGCGGTCGAGAAGGTGCGCGCCGCCATCGAGGTGGAGCCCCGGGTCGGCGGCAGGCTGGCCCTCTGGGCGCGCAGGCTGATGGGCGAGGCGCTCTCCCAGGCCCAGCGCGTGGTCGCCGACCGCGACGCCCTGTCGACGATGCTCGTCGGCGGTGTGGCCGACGGCTTCGACCTGGCCGAGGTCGGCCGGATGTTCTCCAGGATCACCGAGGCCCACACCAAGCGGATGGCCGCACTGGGCCTCGCGGCCTGACGGGCGGCCCTACTGGGCCGGTGCGGACCGCACCGGCCTGCTGCCGCGGGGGCGGATCAGCAGGGAGAGGGTCACCGCCCCGACCAGCAGGGCACCGGCCGGCGTCGCCAGGAGGTGCCCGGAGCCCAGCGCCGAGTGCGTCAGATACGCGCCGAAGAGGGCTCCGAGCGAACCGGTGACGAACACCGTGGAGTGGGACGGGAGCCGGCCCGGCAACGTGTGGAGAGCAGCCCAGGACAGGGCCAGTCCGAGCACGACGGAGCTGATGAATTCCCAGAACACAGAAGGTCACCTCGCTTGATTGCGCGGCGGGCAGATCGGTCCTAGGCCGTACTACCCGGGGCCTGCGGAATACAACCCTCCCCGCGCTTCCGGGAACCCTCCCGAGCGAAGATCCGGTACAGGAAAGGTGGAGGCCCGGCGGACATCCGCCGGGCCTCCACCTCTGTCCTGTGCGTCGCGCGACCTACAGCGCGCCGAACCCCACCCGTCGGGTGCTGGGCTCGCCGATCTCCACGTACGCGATCCGGTCGGCCGGCACCAGAACCTTGCGGCCCTTGTCGTCCGTGAGGCTGAGCAGCTGCGCCTTGCCGCTGAGCGCCTCGCCGACCGCGCTCTCGACCTCTTCGGCGGAAAGCCCGCTCTCCAGAACGATCTCCCGGGGCGTGTGCTGCACCCCGATCTTGACCTCCACGGCTATGTCCCTCCGACGGTCCGTCTCTGCGCGGTGAACCGCGCCGTACGCAGCACACATTAGCCCGGTCAAGGGAGCGACCACGGGTCGACCGGCAACGCCGGCAGCGAACACCCTCCGGGCGCCGTCGGCCCGGGGCGACCGGTCAGTGCTGATCGATGCCGTGCAGCGGGAACCCCGCGATGCCCCGCCAGGCGAGCGAGGTCAGCAGCTGCACGGCCGTGTCACGCGGAATGGCGGACCGGCTGGACAGCCAGTAGCGCGCCACCACCTGGGAGACGCCGCCGAGACCGACCGCCAGCAGCATCGACTCTTCCTTGGACAGCCCCGTGTCGCCCGCGATCACGTCGGAGATGGCCTCCGCGCACTGCAGCGACACCCGGTCGACCCGCTCGCGGACAGCCGGCTCGTTGGTCAGGTCGGACTCGAAGACCAGGCGGAAGGCGCCGCCCTCGTCCTGCACGTACGCGAAGTAGGCGTCCATCGTCGCGGCCACGCGCAGCTTGTTGTCCGTCGTCGAGGCGAGTGCCGTGCGGACCGCCTGGAGCAGTGCCTCGCAGTGCTGGTCGAGCAGCGCCAGGTAGAGCTCCAGCTTGCCGGGGAAGTGCTGGTAGAGCACCGGCTTGCTGACGCCCGCCCGCTCGGCGATGTCGTCCATCGCGGCGGAGTGGTAGCCCTGCGCCACGAAGACCTCCTGCGCGGCGCCCAGCAGCTGATTGCGTCGGGCACGGCGGGGCAGGCGAGTACCCCGCGGGCGTGCTGCCTCTGTCTGCTCGATGGCTGTCACGCCGCCTCCCAAGAATTGTGATCGAACACAGTCGTACCGTGCACGCTGCGCCGTGGGGCCATCGTACTTTTGAGTAACCCGGGTGCGCGCGGCGCGGACGCAGAATTTCACGGACCGGACGACTCCGGTAGCCACGGGCGGGACGAGTGGCGCCGCAAAGCGGGGCGCTCTACCGGTAATCGTCCTCGTCCTGTGGGACGACACGCGCCTGTTCCGCCGCATCCGCCTCATCGGCCCTGTCCCGGTCGATGTCCGTGAGCGGCTCGTCGTGGTTCTGCCGGACCTCGGCGCGCTGTTCGGCGGAGTCGGCCTCGGGCGCCTCCTGGTCCCGTTCCTCGGGCCGGACGTCCTCGGTGTCCTCGAAGGTGTCCGGGTCGCTCGGGTCGACCGTCATGGTGGCTCCCTTCCCTCACTCGAAGCCTAGGAGCATCCCTCCGGGGGCGCTATGCGACCTGTGACCGCGAACACATGAACCACCGCGTGATCGTCTCGTAACATTGCCGCATGTCTTCGACCGAGCTGCCCGGTACCCGCGCCGCCGCCGCCGCGCTGGCGCCCACGGTCAGTGCCGTACGGGTGGCGGAGGGCGAGAAGCTGCGCTCCGTCGAGCTGCCGGGCCTCACCCTCACGCTGCGCACCCGCCCCGTGCGGGCGGCCGGTCGGGCCCCCGCCCTCTACGTGCACGGGCTGGGCGGCTCCTCCCAGAACTGGTCGGCGCTGATGCCGATGCTGGCCGACGTGGTCGACGGCGAGGCGGTCGACCTGCCCGGCTTCGGGGACTCCCCGCCGCCGGACGACGGCAACTACTCGGTGACCGGACACGCCCGGGCGGTGATCCGGCTGCTCGACGCCGGCCGGCGGGGACCCGTCCACCTCTTCGGTAACTCCCTGGGCGGCGCCGTCGCCACCCGGATCGCGGCGGTCCGCCCCGACCTGGTGCGCACCCTGACGCTGATCTCACCGGCCCTGCCCGAGATCCGGGTGCAGCGGCCGGCCGTACCGACGGGGCTTCTCGCACTCCCTGGCGTCGCTTCCCTGTTCTCCAGGCTCACCCGGGAGTGGACCGCGGAGCAGCGCACGCGCGGCGTCATGGCACTCTGTTACGGCGATCCGGCACGGATCTCCGAGGAGGCCTTCCGCCATGCGGTGGCCGAGATGGAGCGTCGGCTGGAGCTGCCGTACTTCTGGGACGCCATGACACGCTCGGCACGGGGCATCGTCGATGCCTACACGCTGGGCGGACAGCACGGGTTGTGGCGCCAGGCCGAGAGGGTGCTCGCACCGACCCTCCTCGTGTACGGCGGACGGGACCAGCTCGTCTCGTACCGGATGGCACGCAGGGCGTCCGCGGCCTTCCGCGACTCGCGCCTGCTGACACTGCCCGAAGCCGGGCACGTGGCGATGATGGAGTACCCGGAAACGATCGCCCAGGCGTTCCGGGACCTGCTCGACGAACGCGGCGGGAGCTGATCCGGGGCGTGGGACGACACAGCCGAAAGGGTGCCGAGGCCAAGGGGCGCGACACCGGGGCCGCCACGGGCGGCGAACGCGGTACGACGCGTACCGGGCCCGGCAGCGGCCGGCGCAGACGGGATTCCGCGACGCCGCCCGCGGGGGACGGACACACCTCTTTCCACGACGCTCCGCAGGTACGGGGCGGTCATCCCGAACAGCATGAGCCGGGCGGCGGCTGGGGGACCGGTCCGCAGCCCCGGCACGACAGCCGGCAGGGCCCCGGGGACGCCTCCACGCGACAGGCCGTGGCGCGGCAGCTGGCGGCCCAGCAGGCCGCGCAGCGTGCCTCCGAGCGGCGTACGGCGCCCCGGACCGGTGCTCGGACCGGTGGCCTTCCGCTGGTGCCGGGCCCGCGCAGGGAGTTCGTCGACGCGTTCGACGCCGCTCCCTCAGGACCCGCACCGCTCGGCGGGGCGGGTTCTGACGGCGACGGCGCGCCCGCCGGTCCGGACGGCGCCCCTGACGACGGCGGCCGGGACGGCAGGGGCAGCAAGGGCCGCGCCTTCACGGGCATCGCCGCCGCCGCGGTGACCACGGTGCTCGCCGTCGTGGTGGCCGGCCAGGTGGCGGAGGACTCCGGCGCACCGGTCGTGTCGCAGGCGGCAGGCGTCGACCGCGAGGATGCCGAGGACGCCTCCCGCTCGGTCGAACGCCCGACCCCCCGGGCGCCGCAGCCGCAGGTCAAGCCCATGTCGTACGCCGAGAAGATGGCCAAGGCGTACCCGCTCGCTCCGACGCTCAAGGCGACCGGGGTGTTCGAAGCGGTTCCCGGGCTCGCGAAGGCCCCGGGGAAGGGCGAGAAGTACACGTACCGGATCGACGTCGAGAAGGGGCTCGGTCTCGATGCCGGGCTGTTCGCCGAGGCCGTGCAGAAGACGCTGAACGACGACCGCAGCTGGGCGCACAACGGTGCCATGACCTTCGAGCGGATCTCCTCCGGCGAGCCCCGCTTCGTGATCACGCTCGCGAGTCCGGGCACCACCGGGGTCTGGTGCGAGAAGTCGGGCCTGGACACCACGGAGGACAACGTCTCCTGCGATTCGGCGGCCACCGACCGCGTCATGATCAATGCCTATCGCTGGGCACAGGGCGCCTCGACATTCGGCCCCGACAAACTCCTGGCGTACCGCCAGATGCTGATCAATCACGAGGTCGGCCACCGGCTGGGACACAATCACGTGAGCTGCCGCACCCCGGGTGCGCTCGCCCCCGTGATGCAGCAGCAGACCAAGACGCTGGAGATCGAAGGCATCAAGTGCCGCCCCAACCCCTGGGTGTATCCGGGTAGTTGACCCGGTGGGTGGGTGTCCCGTCCCTGTGGCGGTACGGGCGTCCGCCGGGCGGGACCGGGCGTGCTCGTGGCCCGGTCGCGGCGGACCGTGTGCGACGCGCCGGCGCCCGATGCCCGGGTGGCCGGGTTGAGGTGACTGGGCCGGATCGTCGAGCGGGGTGTGGCCGACGGGGCGTGCGGATCGCCGAGCAGGGTGTGGCCGACGGGGCGTGCGGATCTTCGCGGTCCCTGAGCGACACGGCTTGCGGCCGGCGGTCCTGTGCTCGAACCGGCGTTCCCGGGTCCGGTCCGTCGTACGCCGCACCCTGCCGCCCGACCCGCAAGGACTGGGCCACAGCCTGACCCTCCGTGACCGTCGTGGCCCCTTATCGCGGCAGAACGCGACGGGGGAGGGAAAGTTACGGCGGTTCACCCCTTTCGGTGGTGCGACGGACAACCGTCCGTCATGTCGCCGGTGTGTCCGCTTACGGTCGTCCCGCTGTGAGTCGCCGATCAACGGCGGCTGTCCACAAGGGAGATCGAGGGGTGTGCTCGTGCGGATCGGACTCCTCACGGACGGTGGCTATCCGTATGCGACCGGTGAGTCCAGGCTCTGGTGCGACCGCCTGGTGCGCGGCCTCCCCCAGCACGAATTCGACCTGTTCGCGCTCAGCCGCTCCGCCCACCAGGAACAACAGGGCTGGGTCAGACTTCCGGACCGGGTCGGCCGGGTGAGGACGGCACCGCTGTGGACGCACGGGGAGGACCCTCGCGGAGCACGCCCGAAAGGCATGTCGGGCCGGCTCGCGACCGGCCTGGGGCGCTCGTACGGGCGGCGTGACCGACGGCGCTTCACGGCGCATGTGACGGCGCTCGTCGGCGCGGTCTGCGCGGGCGCGGACCGCGGGCCGGGCGCAGCGGGCGGTGAGCAGGCGGCGGACCTCTTCACGGAGGGTCTCTACGGCCTCGCCGAACTGGCCACGGACTGCGGCGGCCTGCACGCCGCCCTGCGCTCCGAGACGACCGCGCGGCTGGTCGAATCGGCCTGCCGCGCCCCCGGCACCGGACGGACGGTCCACAGCGCCACCGTCCCCGACTACCTCGCCTTCACCGCCGAGCTCGAACGCGCCCTGCGCCCCCTTTCCCTCGACTGGTACGACGAGTCGAGCCTCGGCGCGGTGGACCTCTGCCACGCGGCCTCCGGAGGGGCCGCGGCCCTGCCGGGGCTGCTGGCCAAACGCTTCTTCGGAGTGCCGCTGCTCGTGACGGAGCACGGTGTTCCGCTGCGGGCGCACTATCTCGCCGCGCCCGAAGCCCCGTTCAGTGCGCCGGTGCGCGCCCTGCTCGCGAACTTCCACGGACGGATGGCCTCCGAGGTGTACCGGCAGGCCGCGGTCATCACCCCCGGCAACACGCATGTACGCCGGTGGCAGGAGCGCTGCGGAGCCGACCGGGACAAGCTCCGCACGGTCTATCCGGGCATGGAGGCCG
This sequence comes from Streptomyces clavifer, assembly GCA_014651175.1. Classification (GTDB taxonomy): domain Bacteria; phylum Actinomycetota; class Actinomycetes; order Streptomycetales; family Streptomycetaceae; genus Streptomyces; species Streptomyces clavifer. Next base: position 508,092 of record BMWJ01000001.1, read on the forward strand.
AACGCTTCGGGACGGTGGGCGAGCGCGGCGACGGCGGTGGTCCGGACACGCTCGTGTGGATCGGGCGCATCGAGCCCGCCAAGGACCTGATCGCCCTGCTGCACGCCTTCGCGGAGGTGCGCAGGGCCGAACCCGACGCCCGGCTGCGCATCTTCGGAGCCCCGGCGCAGGGCGGTGAGGGCGACGCGTACCTCGTCCACTGCAGAGCGCTCGCCGCCCAGCTCTTCCCCGACGAGGCGACGGACGCCCACGCGGCCGGCGCCGACCCGGTCACCTTCGAGGAGATCGGCGGACCCGAGGCGCCCGAGCTGGCGGAGGCGTACGCGGCGGGCGGTGTGGTCGTCCTGTCCAGCGTGGTCGAGGGCTTCCCGATCAGCCTGGTCGAGGCGATGTTCTGCGGCCGGGCCACCGTCTCGACCGACGTGGGCGCCGTGGTGGAGGTCGTCGGCGGCACGGGGCTCGTGGTGCCCCCGCGCAATCCGCGGGCGCTCGCCGATGCCTGCGTCACACTCCTGCGCGACCCCGAGCGCCGTGCACGCCTGGGCGCGGCGGCGCGTGCCCGGGCGCTCGAACTCTTCACCGTCGAACAGAATTTGGTGGCGTTTCGCGGTATCTACCTGGACTTGGTGGCGCACTCCCCGGCCAGGTGGGCGTCCGGGACGAGCGCCGAGTACCCGCCACGCCCGTTCGCCACGCCTCCCGAGGCCCATGTGCTGGGCCACCTGCCGCCCACCCCGGTCGCCTCCGGCGCCGCCCGGCTGCCGAGCTGGGCCACGGCTGCCGACCGCGCTTGCGCGGGCGCGCGGGGAGCGGGAGACGGCGATGCGTGACGACGTGACAGGACACGACCGCGGAGGGGCCTCCATGGGCGGACCGGCCGGCACCTCCCCACAGGACCTCGACCAGCGAGCCGGGACACCGGCCGCGGTCTCGGCGGCCGGAATCCCGGCACCGCCGCGAGGACCGGGCGACGGGGCGGACGCCCGGCCGGGGGAGGCCGAGGGCCTCGGCCCCACGGCGCTGCCCGGCCCCATGGCACCGTCCGGCCCCATGGCACCGTCCGGCCCCGCGGCGGCGTCCGGCCCCACGGCGCTGCCCGGTGCCGCGGCCGGGAACAGCCGGGCCTTCGCCCCGGCCGGCCGGGAGGGGGGTGCGGCCGACGTGGAGCCGGACCCGCGCTCCACGGACCCGCTGCCCGGTGCGGCCGACGGCGCGCTCCCCGCTCCCGGGGGCGGGGAGGCGTCCCCCGTAGCGGTACGCGCCGCTGTGCGAGCCCCCGAGATCGCGTACCACCCCGACCGTCGGCCCGCCGCGCGCCGGGGACCCGCCGACCCCGTGAAGGTGCTCATGCACCGGCACCGGGAGCTCTGCGAACGGTCCGTCGATCCGCTGGAGATCGCTGCGGGTCTGGAGGCGCACGGGCTCACCGACCGCACGGCCGCCCGCTACCGGCACCGTGACGTCTTCTCGCTGGCGGAGGAGCTCTATGCCCGCGCCCCCGGAGCCGGCCGTCACGCGGCGTGCCGCCCACCGCGGCCCGGCCCCGGGCCCGACACCGGGGCACGGGCGGGCTGGACGCTCCTCGCACTGCTCCCCGGCGCCGCCTGCCTCGCGACCGCGGGGGCGCTCCGGGGCACCGAGGGGCTGCTCGGCGGAGAAGCACGGTTCGCGGTGACCGCCGTCGGAGCGCTGCTCGTGTTCCTCGGGCTCCGGCTCTGTCTCCGCGGCGGCCCACTGAGGGCCAGGGACGGCATCGGGGCCGTCACACCGTACGTCTGCTCGCTCCTCGCGTACGCCGTGTACGGGGACGACCTGCTCGCCCAGGTCATCAGCGGCGGCCCCGACGGACACTGGACCGCCGCCCCGGCCCCCCTGCTCGGGCTATCCCTCGCCGTGGCCCCCGCCGCCTGGTGTGCGCACCTGTTCGCCGTGCGGGCGCACCACAGGCTGGCCGGAAGCCACGTACTCGCCGATTTCGGCGCCGGCGTGCGCCCTCTTCTTCTGGGCATCCTCGCGCTCTTCCTCTGTGCGCTGGCCGCGCTCCTGTTCCTCGCCGACCTCGGCTACGGAGGGGGCGGAACCCTCGTCGCACCGGCCGCCCTCGGTGTCCTGCTCTTCCTGGCCCGGCTCCTCGCCGTCCACGGCTTCCCCGAACCCGCCGCCACCGGACTCGCCGCCGCCTGCGCCGTCGAAGTGGCCGCCCCCTTCCTGGTCCTGGCCGGGCGGCTGCCCGGCCTCGACCTCCTGGCCCGGCCCGTCGGCGCCGTCGTCGCAGCGGCGGGCACCGGCGGCGTACCCGCGCTCGCCTGTGGCACCGCGGCCCTCGGGCTGCTGATCCACGCATCCGTCACCCTGCCCCGGGCCTCCGCACACGCCGCGGCGTAGCCGGACCGCCCACCCACCCCGCGGAGCCGACGCCGCGGGTCCCGTCACCGCACCCACCTTCCTCAAGGAGACACCGGACATGACCCCCCAATCCCCCGCACCGGCAGGCCGCCGTCGGCACCGAGGGGGCGCGCGATGAGGGTTCTGCTGCTCGGAGCCAACGGATTCCTCGGCCGCTTCGTCGCCGACCGCCTGCTCGCCGACCCCGCCGTGCACCTCACGGCACTCGGCCGCGGTGACGACGCCGACGTACGGTTCGACCTCGCCGGCGGCAGTCCCGGAGCGCTCACCCGCTTCCTGGACGCCGTCCACCCCGGAGTCGTCGTCAACTGCGCGGGGGCCACCCGCGGGGGCGCCCGGGACCTCACCCGCCACAACACCGTCGCCGTCGCCACGGTGTGCGAGGCCATGCGCCGCAGCAGCTGCAGCGCGCGGCTCGTCCAGGTCGGCTGCGCCTCCGAGTACGGGCCCTCCCAGCCCGGCTCGTCCACCGCAGAGGACGCCGTCCCCCGCCCCGGAGGCCCGTACGGCGTCAGCAAGCTCGCCGCCACCGAACTCGTCCTCGGCTCGGGGCTCGACGCGGTCGTCCTGCGGGTCTTCTCGCCGGTCGGGCCCGGCACCCCGGCGGGCTCCCCGCTCGGCCGGCTCGCCGAGACGATGCGCCGCGCCATGCAGTCCGGCGATCCGGAGCTCAAGCTCAGCGGCCTCGGAGTGCAGCGCGACTTCGTCGATGTACGGGACGTGGCGCGGGCCGTGCACGCCGCCTCGCTCTCCGCGGCCCAGGGCGTCGTCAACATCGGCACCGGCCGGGCCGTCCGGCTGCGCGACGCCGCGGCGGTCCTCGCCCGGGTCGCCGGATACGCGGGTGCGCTCCACGAGCTGGACACGCCCCCGGCCCGGCTCCCCATCGGCGCACCCCGCGCCTCCGCGGAATCCGTGGTCGAGCACCTCTCGGCGACACCCTCCCCCTACCCCGACGGCTGCGGAGCCTGGCAGCAGGCGGATGTCCGCACGGCCCGGGACCGGCTCGGCTGGCGCCCCCGGATCAACCTGGAGGAGTCCCTCGCCGACATCTGGATGGAGGCGGCGTGCCGTATCTGACCAGCACCGGTGCCGCCGTGCGGACCAGCGGTGCGGAAGGGCTCGGCGTCGGTGTGCCCGGCTACGCCCATCCGCTGCTCGCCCCCGCCGAATGGGCGGAGCTCGGCCGCCCCGGCACACCGCTGCACTGGGCGGTGCTGAACATCGACGACGGACCGGGCACCCGCCCCGACCCGCACTGCCTGGAGGCGGCCGGCCGGCTCCGCAACGCACGCGAACGGGCCCTGCACGGCGAGGCCCCGGACGACACCGTCCGGGCGGCGGGAGGCAGGCTGCTGGGCCACCTCGACCTGGACTTCGGCAGCCGCCCCTTCAGCGAGCTGGTCGCCGACGCCCGGTCCTTCCTCGACTGGTACCGGGTCGGCGGCTTCTACCTCGACCGCTGCCCGGCCGATCGCGCGGACCTCCCCGCCGTCCGCCGGCTCACCAGCACCCTGGCGGCCCTCCTGGACGACAGCGACAGCGCGGACGAGGAGGGCGGGCGCCTGGTCCTGGGCCCCGGCACCCACCCGTACCCGGGCTACGCCGAGGCCGCCGACCAGCTGGTGACCTTCCGGGGGCCCTGGACGGACTACCGCTGGTCCCAGGTGGCCGAGTGGACGGCGGCGTACGAGCCGGCCCGCTTCGCGCACTTCGTCCACGGGGTCCCGCGGACGCATCTGGAGGAGGCGATGCGCGTCGCCCGCTGGCAGGGCGCGGGCACGATCTTCTTCACGGACCGGGACGGCACGGGGGGACAAACCGATCCATTCGCGGCACTGCCCAGCTACTGGGACGAATTCGTCTCGCGGATCGGACCGGGTATCTCGGAATGAGGAGGGGCGTGGCAGTGTTACGGCAGAACAACCGTACGTAGATGAAGTACGTAGAAACCGACCACCTGCATTGTTGAGGTTCCTGTGTCGCTGCCACCCTTGGTCGAGCCAGCTGCTGAGCTCACCGTCGACGAGGTCCGCAGGTACTCCCGCCACCTGATCATCCCGGATGTCGGGATGGACGGACAGAAGCGGCTGAAGAACGCGAAGGTGCTCTGTGTCGGAGCCGGCGGCCTCGGCTCGCCGGCTCTGATGTACCTGGCCGCGGCCGGTGTCGGCACGCTCGGCATCGTGGAGTTCGACGAGGTCGACGAGTCGAACCTGCAGCGCCAGATCATCCACAGCCAGGCCGACATCGGCCGGTCCAAGGCCCAGTCGGCCAAGGACTCGGTGGTGGGCATCAACCCGCTGGTGAACGTGGTCCTTCACGAGGAGCGGCTCGAAGCCGAGAACGTGATGGACATCTTCGCCCAGTACGACCTGATCGTGGACGGCACGGACAACTTCGCCACCCGCTATCTCGTCAACGACGCCGCGGTCCTGCTGAACAAGCCCTACGTGTGGGGCTCGATCTACCGCTTCGACGGCCAGGCGTCGGTCTTCTGGTCCGAGCACGGTCCCTGCTACCGCTGCCTCTACCCGGAGCCGCCGCCCCCCGGCATGGTCCCGTCCTGCGCCGAGGGCGGTGTCCTGGGCGTGCTCTGCGCGTCCATCGGATCCATCCAGGTCAACGAGGCCATCAAGCTGCTCGCCGGTATCGGTGACCCGCTCGTCGGCCGGCTGATGATCTACGACGCCCTGGAGATGCAGTACCGCCAGGTCAAGGTCCGCAAGGACCCGGACTGCGCGGTCTGCGGCGAGAACCCGACCGTCACCGAGCTCATCGACTACGAGGCCTTCTGCGGCGTCGTGTCCGAGGAGGCCCAGGAGGCGGCGGCCGGCTCCACGATCACTCCCAAGCAGCTCAAGGAGTGGATCGACGGGGACGAGAAGATCGAGATCATCGACGTCCGCGAGCCGAACGAGTACGAGATCGTCTCGATCCCGGGTGCCAAGCTGATCCCGAAGAACGAGTTCCTGATGGGCAGCGCCCTGCAGGACCTGCCGCAGGACAGGCGCATCGTCCTGCACTGCAAGACCGGTGTCCGCAGCGCCGAGGTCCTCGCGGTCCTCAAGTCGGCGGGCTTCGCCGACGCGGTGCACGTCGGCGGCGGCGTGATCGGCTGGGTCCACCAGATCGAGCCCGAGAAGCCGGTCTACTAGAAGCGCGGCGGTACACACGAGGGGGCCGGCTCCGCACGGGAGCCGGCCCCTTCGCGTGCGGGGACCGTCAGGAGCACGTCCGTCCGTCGGCCGGGACCTTCCCGTCCAGGAAGTAGGCGTCGACGAGGGACGTCACGCATCCGCTCCCGCCGTACGAACCGTGCCCCTCACCCTCGTTGGTCAGCATGACGCCGACGCCCTCACCCAGCTCGTCCGCCATCCGCTGCGCCCCCTCGTACGGTGTCGCCGGGTCCCCCGTCGTACCGATGACGAGGATCGGAGCGGCCCCCGGGGCGCTCGCCTCCGGGGTGTCGTGCTCCCCCTCGACCGGCCACCGGGCACACCAGCCCGCGGTGTCCCACGCCAGGAACGGTCCGAAGACCGGAGACAGCTCCCGGAACCCGGGGACCAGCGCCCGGGCCTCGGCCGCCGTCGGCCTGGCCCTGGTGTCGGCACAGGAGATCGCCCGCTGGGAGTGGCTCTGGGTGTCGTAGTGCCCGTTCTCGTCACGGCCGTTGTACGAGTCGGCCAGTTGCAGCAGCCCGTCGCCCGTGCCGCTGTTCTCGGCCTCGTCGAGCGCCTGTGTCAGCTGCGGCCAACTGCTCCTGGAATACAGGGGCGTGACGATGCCGGTGAGGGCGAGGGTCTCGTTGAGCCGGCGGCCGGAGGAGGTCGGCAGCGGGTCGCCGTCGATCCGCCGCAGCATCTCGGCTATCCGCCGCGTACCCGCCTCCGGGTCCTGGCCGCGGTCCTTCAGGTAGTTCTCCAGCGCCCGCTGGAAGCCGGTCGCCTGGTTGCGCGCGTGGCCCACCGTGTCCGCGGTCGGGTCGACGACGGCGTCCAGCACCACCCGCCCCACGTTCTCGGGGAAGAGGTGGGCGTAGGTTCCGCCGAGCTCCGTACCGTAGGAGATGCCGAAGTACGACAGCTTCCGGTCGCCGAGCGCACGCCGGATCGCGTCCATGTCCCGGGCGGCGTTCGTCGTGCCGACGTGGGGGAGCACCGTGCCGGAGAGGCGCGCGCAGCCGGCACCGAAGTCCGCGCCGTCCTCGACGAACGCGGCCTCTTCCGCCGGCGTGTCCGGGGTCATGTCGATCCCCCGGAGGGCCTCCTCCTGCTCCTTGTCGTCGCGGCAGCGCACCCCGCTGCTGCCCGCGACCCCGCGAGGATCGAAACCCACCAGGTCGTAGCGCGTGTTGAGCTTCTGGTACGAACCGGCGGCGCGCGGCAGGATGTCGACGCCCGAACCACCGGGTCCGCCGAAGTTGAAGAGCATGGAACCGATCCGCTCGCTCTTCCGTGTGGCCTCTTTGCGGATCAGTGCGATCCCGATCGTGTCCCCGTCCGGCTTCGTGTAGTCCAGCGGCACGTCGACGGTGGTGCACCGCCAGGCGTCGCCGGGCTCCGTGCCGCCCTCCGGGGCCGCGCAGCGCTTCCAGTCCGGCTGCCCCGGCCCGGCCTGGTCGGGCCGTGCCGAAGACGGACTGTCGCACCCGGCGAGGACCCCCGTCACCAGCAGGGCCGCTCCGGTCAGGACCGCGGCCCGCCGGGCCCGTCCGTGTAGGCGCATGTGCGTTCCCTCCCCGATGCCCGAAGGCCGGTACCGCGAGGGCGGTGGGGCACGCGCCGGGCGTTGCATGGAGCCGCCATGCTAATCGCCGCTGCGCACCGCCGATCGACGGGCGGGCGCAGGGGGCGGGGGAGGGGCTAGTCGCAGACGGTGCCCGAGGCCGGTACCTTCCCCTCCAGCAGGTAGCCGTCCACCGCCTTCTGCACGCAGGCGCTGCCCCCGTTGTAGGCGCCGTGGCCCTCGCCCTTGTAGGTGAGCTCGATCCCGACACCCCTGCCCAGTTCCGTGGCCATCGCCTTGGCGCCCGCGTACGGGGTCGCCGGGTCCCCGGTGTTGCCGATGACCAGGATCGGGGCCGAGCCCGGGGCGCTGACGTCCGGCGTCTTCCAGGCACCGGCGACGGGCCAGCCGGTGCAGGACATCAGCCCCCAGCCCAGGTAGTCGCCGAAGACGGGGGACGCCTTGCGGAACGCGGGGAGTGCCGCCCTGGTCTGCTCCAGGGTGAACCGCTGTGCGGAGTCGGCACAGTTGATGGCCGCGTTGGCGGCGTTCGAGTTGTCGTAGTGGCCGTCCTCGGTGCGGCCGTTCAACGAGTCGGCGAGCGCCAGCAGCAGTCCGCCGTTGCCACCGTCCGCCTCGTCGAGACCCTGTTCGAGCAGGGGCCAGGTCTCCTTCGAGTACAGGGCCGATGCGATGCCGGTGGTGGCCTGGGTCTGCGTCAGCTCCCGCTCGCCCAGTCCCGGGACGGGGTTCTTCTCCAGCTCGGCCAGGAGATCCGCCATCCAGTCCTGGACCTCCTGGGCCGTCGTTCCGGGGAGCTTGCAGTCGTCGCGCTCCGCGCAGTCGGCGGTGAAGTTGTCCAGGGCGAGCTGGAATCCCCTGGCCTGGCCGATCGACGACTGCTCGGCGTCCTCCGTCGGGTCGACGACGGCGTCCAGGACGGCCCGGCCCACGTTCTTGGGGAACAGGTGGGCGTAGACACCGCCCAGCTCGGTGCCGTACGAGATGCCGAAGTAGTACAGCTTGTCGTCGCCGAGCACCTGGCGCAGCAGGTCCATGTCACGGGCGGCGTTCGTCGTGCCGACGTAGGGCAGCTCGCCCCCGGAGTTCTTCTCGCAGTCCGCGATGTACGACTTCAGGTCGTCGACGAAGGCCTGCTCCTCCTCGGCGTCGTCCGGGGTGCCGTCCATCTCGTACCGCGCGTCGAGCGTCTCGTCGTCGGAGCATTCGACGCCCTCGCTGCGGCCCACCCCGCGCGGGTCGAAGCTCACCAGGTCGTAACGGGTCCGCAGTGTGTCGTACGCCGTGCCGAAGGACGGCAGGGTGGCGACACCGGAAGCGCCCGGGCCGCCGAAGTTGAAGACGAGCGAGCCGATCCTGCGGTCCTGGTTCCGCGCCGCGGCGCGGATGAGTGCCAGCTCGATGGTCCGGCCGTCCGGATCCCCGTAGTCGAGGGGCGCGTCCATGAAGGAGCACTGCCAGGTCGCTCCGCCCGGCAGGGGCGAGGGCGTGGTGCCGCTGCCCTGGGCCGGGCTCGGGGCGGGGCAGGGCTGCCAGTCCAGCTTCTGGTCGGCCAGCTTCCGCGGCGTCGCCGTGGGGGACGCGGTCGACGCGGTGGACGGCGTCCCCCGGTCCGCGCCCCCGCCGTCCCCGTCCGAACAGCCGGCCAGCGGCATGAGCACGGTGGCGGCGAGGGCAGCGGCGCGCAGGGCAGGGGAAGTCCTCATGGCCCCATCGTGCGGCGGGGCGCGAGGGACCGCGCGGGGCGCGGTCCATGCGAGTGGCCCTAGAGCTCGCCCCTGCGGGTCAGCTGGTTGAAACAGATCCAGCCCGGCAGCACCGGCAGCCACAGCGTCATCACGCGGTACAGCAGTACCGCCGGTGCCGCGACCTCCTTGGGCAGGCCGACCGCGATCAGCCCGAGGGTCAGCGCGCCCTCGACCGCGCCCATACCGCCCGGGGTCGGCGCGGCGGAGCCCAGGGCGTTGCCCGCGAGGAAGACCACCGCGATGCTGGCGTAGCTGAGCTGCGGGACGTCGGGACCGCTGAACGCGCGGATCGACGCGTCCAGGCAGAGCACGAACAGGCCGGTCAGCAGCAGCATGCCGCCGATGCCGGTGACCAGCTTCTGCGGACGCTGCACGACGTCCAGCATGCGCGGTACGACTCCGGCGAACAGCGAGCGCACCCGCGTCACGACGAACTTCCGCAGGAAGGGGATCGCCGTCACCACCAGCACGAGCACGGCGACGGTGAGCAGTCCCGCGATGACCGTCCTCGACGGGGTGAGGGAGTCGGGCGTCTTCTCCGTGCCGGTCAGATAACCGAACAGGGCGAGCAGCAGGATGTGGCAGCCGAGACCGAACAGCTGGGAGGCGCCGACACTCGCGACGGCGAGCCCGGGGCGTACCCCGGCGCGTTGCAGGAAGCGCGTGTTCAGCGCCACACCGCCGACCGCGGCCGGCGCGACGATCTTCACGAAGGACCCGGCGACCTGGGCCAGCACGGTCTTGCGGAACGGCACCCGCTCGGGCACGAAGCCCAGCAGGCTCATGGCCGCGGCGACGTAGCTCAGGGCGGAGAAGCCCAGGGCCGCCGCCACCCAGCCCCACTCCGCCTGCTCCACCACCGTGCCGAAGTCCGCCTCGGTGACCTGGGAGATCAGGAAGTACGCGGCGATCGAACCGGCGATGAAGCTGAACAGGGTGCGCGGCTTGATGCGCTCCAGACGCACGGGCTCCACCGGGGCCTGGGGCCGGATCAGCAGCACCTGCCGGCGGATCTGGGCGAGCAGGTCCTCCTCGCGGGCCTCGTCCAGGGCATCGTCGATCGCCCGCTTCTCGGCCTGCTTCTCGGTGCGCAGCGACTTGCGAACCGTCTTGCGGTCGCCGGAGGCCGACGCGTCGTGATCCGCCGCCTTCGCCTGCTTGGCCTCCTGCGACGCCTCCAGCACGGCCTCCCGCTCGCGCTGCGAGCGCTCCCGGGCGATCCTGCGCAGCGTCGCCCGGGTGGAGCGGCTCAGCGCGATCGGCTGGAGCAGGGGCAGCGAGTCCGCGACGGCGTCGGGCCCGAGCACCGCGAGCGCGCCCGCGACGGCCCGTTCGGCGCCCACCCGCAGACCGGTGGTGGTGAGCAGCTGGGCGACGTCCATACGCAGGATCAGGTCGCCCGCGGCGATCTCCCCGCCGCGCAGGTCCGTGACGAACACCGTCCCGGAACGATCAACCATGATCGCGTCCCCGGTGAGCCTGCGGTGCGCGATCCGCCGTGACTGCAGCGCCCGCACCTGACGCCAGGCGCCCTGCAGCAGGTCGTCGGTGATCTCCTCGTCCTCCAGGGCGTCGAGCGAGCGTCCGCCGATGTGCTCGTACACCAGCATCACGGCGTCGGGGCCCAGCTCGGAGGTGGCGATCAGCTTGGGGGCGTTGGCCCCGGCGGCGATCGCCGCGTACGCGAGCAGCGCCTCCTGCTCGAGGGCCTGGCGCAGCGACTGGATGGAGCGGCGCTGGGTGATGCTGCGCAGGGTGAGCCTGCGCCACACCCGGTAGAAGAAGCCCGAAGCCTGCTGTTCACGGTCGACGACCGTCACATCGAGCGGTGGACCGTCCTCCAGGGTGACCAGATAACTTCGGCCCCGGTCGCTCTGCTCGACGCTTTCCGGTGCGTCCTCGTCGCGCATGGCGGCGACCGGACGGAAGCCGACGTGGCGCAGACCGGCCATCAGGTGCTGGCCGGTCGGACGGACGTTGGGTGAGCCGACCGCGTAGAGCGTGCCGTACGCCACGGTCCAGCCGATGAGTACGGTGAGGACGATCGAGAACGGTGTGGTGTACCCGCCGACCAGCATCGCGAAGGCGTCCAGCAGCAGCACCACCCACAGCACGACCCGCCAGCGCGGTCTGCGCGCCATCCCGACCGCCGTCATGTACGCGATGACGGGCGCGAGATAGCCGTGCACGGGGTCGGTGAGAGCGTCACCGGGCTGGGGCTGGGTCAGCGCGTCCCGGATCGTCCCGGAGGCCGACCTGGCGACCCAGAGGTCCGTGGCCAGCGTCACCCCGTGGGCCAGTACGGCGGCGAGCACGCCGTCCGCGATGCGCAGCCCGTCGCGTTTGACGAGACGCTCGATCGCGAACGCGACCGGTACGAGCAGGACGGCGATGCTGGACACCAGCCCGGCGAGCTTGATCAGTAGATCGGGCGCCTGGTCCGTGCCCTTGGAGATGTCGTCCTCGAGGCCGGTGGTGGTGCCCTGGGCGAAGGCGGCGATGGAGAAGAGCAGGGCGATCGCGAGGACACCGACCAGGAGCCGCAGCAGATCGGAGGGGCGGTGCACCCGGGCGGGCAGCAGCGGCTCGTCGCCCGATACGCGGTCGGTCGGCCCGGTGCCGGCGGACGCCAGGGTCGATCCCGCGAGATGCTCCTCGGACGGCTCGGGAGCGCCCTCGGCATCCGGGGCGCCGGCACCCGCGGGGCGCGGCTCGGCATCAGAGGCGTCGGCCGCCTTCGGTGGCTGCACGCCCTGCTCCTTCGTCGCCTCTGATTGGTCTTCGTGTTCTCGTATCACCGGTCACCGCCCGCATGATGGTGGCACGGCGTGCAGACAGAGGGGGGCATCAGGGTGCATTGCACGGGCGCGCGAGGGGCAACATACGCTCCTTCGCCCCTGCCCGCACGCTGTGTGATCAGTGTGATACCGAACCGGTACGGCTGTCGGTGGCGTACGGCAGGATGGGGCGGATGAGCAGAGACCGGACGAGCGGCGGCGCCGCACCCGCGGCCCGGGAGGCCGCCGAGCTGCCCCCGTACGCGGAGCGGGTCCTGGACGTCGCCGATCTGATCCCGCCCGGCCGCGTGATGACGTACGGCGACGTCGCGGAGTGGCTCGGGGACGGCGGGCCGAGACAGGTCGGCCGGGTCATGGCGCTGTACGGCTCCGCGGTGCCGTGGTGGCGAGTGGTGCGGGCCGACGGGACCCTGCTGCCGGGGCACGAGCTGCGGGCGCTGGACCGCTACCGTGAGGAGGGCACACCGCTGCGCGGCGCTCCACGGAGTGCGGAAGGTCACCTTCCGCGCCTCGACATGAAACGCGCCAGGTGGGACGGCGAGGCCGGCGGACACGGTCCGGACGGGGGCGAGGAAGCTCACATCCGACAGCTTCGGCCATCGGACCCCGCCGGGACAGGCGCCGGGCCGGTGGGCGAGACGCCCGGAGCCGACGGCACCCGCACGTGACGAGGGACGCAGCCCACTCACCGCGTTCCGCCCCGCCGCTGGCGTAGCGTCGTCCACGCGCCCCGCGCCCCTCTCCCTCGTCCCATCCGTCTTTCCGCACACCCGTTGTCCCAGCCACCTTTCCGCACACCCGTTGTCCCAGCCACCCGTCGTGCTCGGCCCACCCGTCGTACCGGCGCACCCGGCGAGCGGGCAGACCGGGAACACCCACCAGGACCGGCGATCCACGTGAGCTCCTCCTCCACCACCCGGAACAGCCCGCACCGCCAGACACGGCGGCGGGCCCCGGGTGCGTACCGGCTGGTGCGCACCCCGCCGGGCTCCGTGGAACCCCCTCTTCTGGACGCACCGCAACGTGCGGTGGTTGACCACCCGGGCGGTCCGCTGCTGGTTCTCGCCGGACCGGGCACGGGCAAGACCACGACACTCGTCGAGGCGGTCGCGGCGCGGGTGGCCGCGGGGACCGATCCGGCCCGGATCCTGGTCCTCACCTTCAGCCGCAAGGCGGCGGTCGAACTGCGCGACCGGATGGCGTCCCGGATGGGCGGCACCCGCGGGCCGCAGGCCACCACCTTCCACTCGTACTGCTACGCCCTGGTCCGCGCCCACCAGGACGCCGACCTGTTCGCCGATCCGCTGCGCCTGCTCTCCGGACCCGAGCAGGACGTCACGGTCCGTGAACTGCTCGCCGGGCAGCTCGGCCTGGAGAAGGCGGGGCTCGCCCATGTCCGGTGGCCCGACGAACTGCGGGCCTGTCTGACCACCCGGGGTTTCGCCGACGAGGTGCGTGCGGTGCTGGCCCGAAGCCGCGAACTGGGTCTCGGCCCGGACGCCCTCGCCGCGTTCGCCCGCCGCACCGGCCGGCCGGACTGGAGCGCCGCCGCGCAGTTCCTCGCCGAGTACCTGGACATCCTCGACGCCCAGGGCGTCCTGGACTACGCGGAGCTCGTCCACCGGGCGGTCCTGCTCGCCGAGCGGCCCGAGGTCTCGGCCCTGCTGGCCCGCAGTTACGACGCCGTGTTCGTCGACGAGTACCAGGACACGGACCCGGCCCAGGTGCGGCTGCTGCACGCGCTGGCGGGCAACCGGGGGAGCGCCCCGGGCACCGGGGGCGGCCGGACGCTGATCGCCTTCGGCGACCCCGACCAGTCGATCTACGCGTTCCGGGGCGCCGACGTGAACGGCATCCTCGACTTCCCCGACACCTTCCGCCGGGCCGACGGCGGGCCCGCCCCGGTCGGTGTCCTCACCACCTCGCGCCGCTCCGGCGCCCAGCTGCTCGCAGCCACCCGGCTGCTCACCCGCCGCATGCCGCTCACGCGCCTGCCCTCGGACAAGGTCCGCGCCCACCGGGAACTGGCCGCCGTGCGGGACGGCGGACACGTCGAGACGTACACCTATCCGACGGCCTCCACCGAGCTGGAGAACATCGCCGACCTGCTGCGGCGCGCACATCTGGAGGACGGTGTGCCGTGGCGGGACATGGCCGTCCTCGTACGCGCCGGCGGCCGATCGATTCCCGCCGTGCGCCGGGCGCTCACCTCCGCGGGCGTACCGCTGGAGGTGGACGGGGACGATCTCCCGCTGCGTCATGAGCCGGCGGTCGCCCCGCTGCTGACCGCGCTGCGCACGGTCGCCAGGGCGGCTCTGGAGGGTGCCGCCGCGACTGACGGGGGCGACGGCGGCAGCGACGGCGACGGCGATCGGGACGGAGACGGCGACAGGGGCGGCGACGGCACCAGTGATCATGACGATGATGTGGTGTCCGTCCTCCTGAGCGGCGCGGACGCGGACGATGACGCGGACACGGCCTCCGACACGCCCGCGGATACGGCCTCCGACGCGCCTGCTGATCCGGCCTCCGACACGCCCGTGGAGGCGGGCTCCGCCGCGGGCACGGACGGCGGATGGCTCGACAACGAGACCGCCCTCACCCTTCTCACCTCCCCCCTCGGTTCCATGGACGCCGCCGATCTGCGCCGTCTCGGCCGTGCGCTGCGCGACGAGGAGCGGGCCGCCGGCAATCGCGTACCGCCCCCCTCGGGGCAGCTGCTGGCCCGGGCGCTGGCCGAGCCCGAGCGGCTCGTCACACACGATCCGGCGTACGCCCGGGGCGCCCAGCGCCTCGGCGCACTCCTGCGGAAGGCCCGCGAGCTCCTCCAGGGCGGCGGCACCGCCGAGGAGGCCCTGTGGACCCTGTGGAACGGCACCCCCTGGCCGGGCCGGCTGGAACGTGCCGCGCTGCGCGGCGGCGCCGGTGGCCGGAACGCCGACCGGGACCTCGACGCCGTCTGCGCCCTCTTCGAGGCCGCGGCCCGGGCGGAGGAGCGCACCGGGGGACGTGGCGCACTCAACTTCCTGGAAGAGGTCGACGCCCAGGACATCGCCGCCGACACCCTCTCCCGGCGCCATGTGCGCCCCGACGCCGTGCGCCTGATGACGGCCCACCGTTCCAAGGGGCTGGAGTGGCGTCTGGTCGTCGTCGCGGGGGTGCAGGAGGGCCTCTGGCCCGACCTGCGCCGCCGCGGCTCGCTGCTGGAGGCGGACCGGATCGGGCGCGACGGGCTTGCCGAACCCCTCACCCCGGGGGCGCTCCTGGCCGAGGAGCGCCGCCTCTTCTACGTCGCGGCGACCCGCGCCCGTGAACGTCTCGTCGTCACCGCGGTCAAGGCCCCCGCGGACGACGGCGACCAGCCGTCCCGCTTCCTCGGTGAACTCGGGGCCGAACCCCGCGACGTCACCGGCCGGCCACGGCGCCCCCTGGCCGTCGCCGCGCTCGTCGCCGAACTCAGGGCGACGACCGTCGACCCCGCCGCCTCGGCCGCCCTGCGCGACGCGGCCGCCCACCGGCTCGCGCGCCTCGCCGCGCTCACCGACGACGAGGGCCATCCGCTCGTTCCCGCGGCCCATCCGTACCGCTGGTGGGGACTCGACGAACCGACCCGCTCCGAGATCCCGCTGCGCGACCGGGACCACCCCGTCGCGCTCTCCGGGAGCGCGCTCGACCAGCTCGCCAACACCTGCGCCCTCCAGTGGTTCCTGGGCCGCGAGGTGAAGGCCGACGCCCCGGCCACGGCCGCGCAGGGCTTCGGCAACGTGGTCCACGTACTGGCCGACGAGGTGGCCTCCGGACGCACCGCCGCCGATCTCGACGTCCTGATGGAGCGCCTGGACTCCGTGTGGAACGGCCTCGTCTTCGACGCCCCGTGGAAGTCCCGGCAGGAGAAGGACCAGGCGCGCGCCGCCCTGGAACGCTTCCTGCGCTGGCACGTCATGGACCGGGCCGGACGCACCCCCGCCGCCAGTGAGCACGACTTCGACGTGACCCTCGAAGCGGGCGAGTACGCCGTGCGCATCCGGGGGTCCATGGACCGGGTCGAGCAGGACACCGAGGGCCGGGCGTACGTCGTCGACTTCAAGACCGGGAAGGGGGCGCCCACCAAGGACGAGGTGGCCGCGCACCCCCAGCTCGCCGTGTACCAGCTGGCGGTCAGGGAGGGGGCCGTCGACGAGGTCTTCGACGGCCGGCGTCCCGATTCAGGCGGCGCCGAACTCGTACAGCTGCGCCAGCCGGCCCCGAAGAAGGAGGGCGGCGACGCCCTGCCCAAGGTGCAGGCCCAGGAACCGCTGTCCGGGGAGTGGGTCTCCGGGCTGCTCGCGACGGCGGCCGGCCGTGTCCTGGACGAACGCTTCACCCCCACGACCGGCCAGCACTGCGCCCACTGCACCTTCCGGGCCTCGTGCAGCGCACAGCCCGAGGGTCGGCAGGTCATCGAGTGACGTCCCGCACGTCCCACCCGGTGAGCTGCCCGGACAGGCCCCGGTGACGTCCGGACGGGACGGCTCTGTCGGTCCCTCCGGTTAGCCTCTGTGGAGTGTCCCCGCGTATCACCGACCCCGAGCAGCTCAAGGAGCTCCTGGGGATCCCCTTCACCCCGGAGCAGACGGCCTGCATCATCGCGCCGCCCGCCCCGCAGGTGATCGTGGCCGGAGCCGGCTCAGGGAAGACCACGGTGATGGCCGCCCGGGTGGTCTGGCTGGTCGGTACCGGGCAGGTCGCCCCGGAGCAGGTCCTCGGCCTGACGTTCACGAACAAGGCGGCGGGCGAGCTCTCCGAGCGGGTCCGCAGGGCCCTCGTCGCGGCCGGGGTCACCGACCCCGACGTCATCGACCCGGACAACCCCCCGGGCGAACCCAGCATCTCCACGTACCACGCCTTCGCCGGCCGCCTGCTCACCGACCACGGTCTGCGGATCGGGCTCGAACCCACCACCCGCCTGCTCGCCGACGCCACCCGCTACCAGCTCGCCGCCCGGGTGCTGCGCGAGGCCCCCGGCCCCTACCCCGCGCTGACCAGGTCCTTCCCCACCCTTGTCAGCGACCTCCTGGCCCTGGACGCCGAGCTCGCCGAACACCTCGTACGGCCCGAACAACTGGCGGAGTACGACACCGAGCTCCTGCGCACACTCGAAACGGCCCGACTGACCAACGCCGAGCTGCGCACGATTCCCGAGACGGCCCGGGCCCGCCGCGAGCTCCTCGAGCTGACCCGGCGCTACCGCGCGGCCAAGCGCAGCCGCGACCTCCTCGACTTCGGCGACCAGATCGCCCTCTCGGCGGAGCTGGCCCTCACCCGGCCCGAGGTCGGCGCCGTCCTGCGCGACGAATTCCGGGTGGTCCTGCTCGACGAGTACCAGGACACGTCCGTGGCCCAGCGCCTCCTCCTCGCCGCGCTCTTCGGCGGTTCGGGCGAGGGCACGGCAGGTCACGCCGTCACCGCCGTCGGCGACCCGTGCCAGGCCATCTACGGCTGGCGCGGCGCCTCCGTCGCCAACCTCGACGACTTCCCCCACCACTTCCCGCACGCCGACGGCACGCCGGCCACCCGGTACTCCCTCAGCGAGAACCGCCGCAGCGGCGGACGCCTCCTCCACCTCGCCAACGGTCTCGCCGACCCCCTGCGCGCCATGCACGAGGGAGTCGAGGCCCTGCGCCCCGCGCCCGGCGCCGAGCGGGACGGCATGGTCCGGTGCGCCCTGCTGCGGACGCACGCCGAGGAGATCGACTGGCTCGGCGACTCGCTCGCCCACCTCGTGCGGACCGGCACCGCACCCGGGGAGATCGCCGTCCTGTGCCGGACCGCCGGGGACTTCCCCCGGATCCAGGCCGCCCTCGTCGCCCGGGACATCCCGGTGGAGGTCGTCGGCCTGTCCGGACTGCTGCACCTCCCGGAGGTCGCCGACCTCGTCGCGGTCTGCGAAGTGCTGCAGGACCCCGGGGCCAACGCCTCCCTGGTCCGGCTGCTGACCGGTCCGCGCTGGCGGATCGGCCCCCGGGACCTCGCCCTCCTGGGGCGGCGCGCCCGCCTCCTCGTCCACCGGGCCTCGCACGGCGACGACGACTTCGACCCCGACCGCCGCCTCGCCGAAGCCGTCGAAGGCATCGACCCGGCCGAGGTCATCTCGCTCGCCGACGCCCTCGACACCTTCCTGGAGTCCGGGGGCGCAGAAGACGACCGGCTGCCGTTCTCCGCCGAGGCCCGTGTCCGCTTCGCCCGCCTCGCCACCGAGCTCCGGGACCTGCGCCGGTCGCTGGCCGACCCGCTCATGGACGTGCTGCACCGCGTCCTCGCCACCACCGGCCTCGAAGTGGAACTCTCCGCGTCGCCGCACGCCCTGGCAGCCCGCCGCCGCGAGACCCTCGCCAACTTCCTGGACGTCGCGGCGGGCTTCGCCGCGGTGGACGGCGAAGCGTCCCTGCTCGCCTTCCTCGGCTTCCTGCGCACCGCCGCGCAGTACGAGAAGGGACTGGACAACGCCCTCCCCGGCGGCGAGAACACCGTCAAGGTCCTCACCGCGCACAAGTCCAAGGGTCTGGAATGGGACGTCGTCGCCG
The DNA here is from genome assembly GCA_014651175.1 of Streptomyces clavifer. Classification (GTDB taxonomy): domain Bacteria; phylum Actinomycetota; class Actinomycetes; order Streptomycetales; family Streptomycetaceae; genus Streptomyces; species Streptomyces clavifer. The sequence continues at coordinate 526,356 of BMWJ01000001.1, forward strand.
TGCCGGGGCTGGTCACCGGCCAGTTCCCCAGCGGCCGGTCCCGGGACGCCTGGACCTCGCAGTCCAAGGTGCTGCCGCACGCCCTGCGCGGTGACACGGCAACCCTCCCGGTCGTCCACTCCTGGGACGCCAAGGGCCTCAAGGCCTTCAAGGACGAGATGAAGGCGCACCAGCACACCGAGGAGCTCCGCCTCGGCTACGTGACCTTCACCCGCCCCCGCAGCCTGCTCCTCGGCTCCGGCCACTGGTGGGGCCCCTCCCAGAAGAAGACCCGCGGCCCGTCCGCCTTCCTGGACGCGCTGTACGAGCACTGCGCGGCCGGACACGGGGAGATCGAGGTCTGGGCGGACGAACCCGGCGAGGACGAGGAGAACCCGGCACTCCAGGAGGACGACGCGGACCAGGCCTGGCCGCTCCCGCTCGACAGCACGGCCATGGCCCGCCGCCGCGCCGCGAGGGACACGGTGCTCGCCCACCTGGAGGCCCTGGCGGCCACGCCCGTGCCGGACCTGTACGACGTCGCGCCGGCGCACGACGAGGAACCCCCGTACGACGACGCTGCGTACGAGGAACCCCCGTACGACGACGCTGCGTACGGCGAGGAACCTCCGTACGACGAGGAGCCCCCGTACGAGGAGTCGCCGTACGCAGAGGCCGACGAGCACCGCCCCGGCCACTTCCCGGACGGTGGGCCCTCCCGTCCGCGGGTCCCCGCCCCGCACGTTCCCGCAGCCCGGGCACCCGCGGACGCCGGCCTGACGCCGGAGGAGTCACGCGCCCTGGCCTCCTGGGACCGGGACCTCGACGCCCTCGCCGGTGAGCTGCGCCGGGCCCGTGCGACCGTGCGCGACGTCCTCGTACCGGCTTCGCTCTCCGCCACCCAGCTGCTGCACCTCGCCGACGATCCGGAGGGCTTCGCCCGGGAGCTGGCCCGCCCCATGCCCCGGCCCCCGCAGCCCGCGGCCCGCCGGGGGACACGCTTCCACGCCTGGGTGGAGTCCCGGTTCGAGGAGCTGCCGCTGCCCCTGCTCGGCCCGGACGAACTCCCCGGGGGCGACGAGAACGACGCGGAGATCGCCGACGAACGCGACCTCGCAGAACTCAAGGAGGCCTTCGAGCGCACCGCGTACGCCCGCCGCACTCCGTACCGCGTCGAGACGCCGTTCCAGATCACGCTGGCCGGCCGGGTGATCCGTGGCCGGATCGACGCGGTGTACCGCACGGGCGACACCTACGAGATCGTCGACTGGAAGACCTCCAGGCACCGCACCGCCGACCCGCTCCAGCTCGCCGTCTACCGTCTGGCCTGGGCGGAACTGCACGATCTGCCGCTGGAGGCCGTCACCGCGACCTTCCTCTACGTCCGCACGGGGGAGACCGCCCGACCCACCGCTCTGCCGGGCCGGACAGAGCTGGAAAAGCTTCTGCTGGACGAGCCACCTGCGCAGGGCCGATAGGCTCAGGAGTATGAGCGACACCCCGGACAGCGCCGTCCGTACGTACACCGAGCAGCACCGCGCGGCTTTTCTCGACGACCTCGCCGAGTGGCTGCGCATCCCGTCCGTATCCGCTCAGCCGGAGCACGACGGGGACGTACGGCGCAGTGCCGAGTGGCTGTCCGCCAAGCTCGCCGAGACCGGGTTCCCGGTCACCGAGATCTGGTCCACGCCCGGTGCCCCGGCGGTCTTCGCCGAGTGGCCGTCCGACGATCCGGACGCACCGGTCGTCCTCGTCTACGGCCACCACGACGTGCAGCCCGCGGCCCGCGAGGACGGCTGGGACACCGACCCCTTCGAACCGGTGATCCGCGACGGCCGGATGTACGGACGCGGTGCGGCCGACGACAAGGGCCAGGTGTTCTTCCACACGCTGGGCGTCCGGGCACACCTCGCCGCCACCGGCCGCAGCACCCCGGCCGTGCACCTCAAGCTCCTCGTCGAGGGCGAGGAGGAGTCCGGCTCGCCGCACTTCCGCGCACTGGCCGAACAGCGCGCCGCGCGCCTCGCCGCAGACGTGGTGATCGTCTCCGACACCGGTATGTGGGACGAGGACACCCCGACCGTCTGCACCGGCATGCGCGGTCTCGCCGAATGCGAGATCGAGCTGCACGGCCCCGGCCAGGACATCCACTCCGGATCGTTCGGCGGCGCCGTCCCGAATCCCGCGACGGCCCTCGCCCGCCTCGTCGCCGCGCTCCACGACGCGGAGGGAAGGGTCACGGTCCCCGGCTTCTACGACGGTGTGGCCGAACTCACCGGAACCGAGCGGGCCCTCTTCGCCGAGCTGCCCTTCGACGAGGACGCCTGGTTGCGCACCGCCGCCTCGCGGGCCACCGCGGGCGAGGCGGGCTACTCCACGCTGGAGCGCGTCTGGGCCCGTCCCACCGCCGAGGTCAACGGCATCGGCGGCGGCTACCAGGGCGCGGGCAGCAAGACGGTCATCCCCTCGTCCGCTCTGGTCAAGCTGAGTTTCCGGCTGGTCGCAGGCCAGGACCCCGACCGGGTCCAGGACGCGGTCAGGACCTGGGCCGAGGCACAGGTCCCGGCCGGTATCCGCCACCGGATCACCTTCGCCCCCGCCACCCGCCCCTGTCTGACCCCGCTGGACCACCCCGCCCTCCAGGCAGTGGCCCGCGCCATGGGCAAGGCCTTCGAGAAGAAGGTCCTCTTCACCCGTGAAGGAGGCTCGGGGCCCGCCGCGGACCTGCAGGACGTACTCGGCGCACCGGTCCTCTTCCTGGGCATCTCCGTACCGTCCGACGGCTGGCACGGCCCCAACGAGAAGGTCGAGCTCGACCTCCTCCTCAAGGGCGTGGAGACGACCGCCCATCTGTGGGGCGAGCTGGCCGCAGTACCGCGCTGAATCCTCTGAACACCCGATCCGTCCCCCGGGGGAGTGGGAAGCACTTGTGAGCACCTTCGACAACGCCACCGCAGACCGTCCGATCGGTCTCACCGCGCCCAGCGGCATCGACCGCGCCGCGCACCACCGGCTCGACGAGGCCTGGCTCGCCGCGGCCTGGAGCCACCCGACCACCAGAGTCTTCGTCGTCTCGGGCGGCCAGGCGCTCCTCGACGACACCCCCGACGGGGGCACCGAGCTCGTCATGACGCCGTCCTTCGAGGCGCCGCTCACCGAGACCCACCGCTACTTCCTCGGTACCGACGAGGACGGCGTGTGCTACTTCGCGCTGCAGAAGGACACCCTCCCCGGCCGCATGGACCAGTCCGCGCGACCCGCCGGACTGCGTGAGGCCGGGCTTCTCCTCGGCCCTCGCGACGCCGGACTGATGGTGCACGCGGTGGCCCTGGAGAACTGGCAGCGGCTGCACCGCTTCTGCTCCCGCTGCGGCGAACGCACCGTCATCGCGGCGGCCGGTCACATCCGCCGCTGCCAGGCCTGTGGCGCCGAGCACTACCCGCGGACCGACCCCGCGGTGATCATGCTGGTCACGGACGACCAGGACCGCGCGTTGCTGGGGCGCCAGGTCCACTGGCCGGAGGGCCGCTTCTCGACGCTCGCCGGCTTCGTCGAGCCCGGCGAGTCGATCGAGCAGTCGGTGGCCCGCGAGGTGTTCGAGGAGGCCGGCGTCACCGTCGGCGAGGTCGAGTACATCGCCAGCCAGCCCTGGCCGTTCCCCTCCAGCCTGATGCTCGGGTTCATGGCGCGCGCCACGTCCTCGGAGATCAACGTCGACGGCGAGGAGATCGAGGAGGCCCGCTGGTTCTCCCGCGAGGACCTGTCGGCGGCCTTCGAGTCGGGCGAGGTGCTGCCCCCGTTCGGCGTGTCGATCGCGGCACGCCTCATCGAGCTCTGGTACGGCAAGCCGCTTCCCAGGCCGGGCAGCTTCGGCTGACGACTCGGGGTGGTGCCGGTGCGGGTGGTGCGGGTGGTGCGGGCGAGCGGTGCGTGTGCGCGCGCTGCGGACGGTGCCGGGTGCGGTCCCGGAGGTCACCCGGCCGGGTCCGTGCCCCGCACGGCTCTGTAGAGTCCGCGGTCATGCCCGGACAGAGCGTCCTCCGCGACGCGACTATCAACGCCGTCATGGCCCACGCCGGCCGTTCGACACTGGCCTTCAAGGCGGCGCACACGGACCGCCAGTACGCGACGGCCTTCTGGTTCAACGATCTCGTCGAATCCACGCCCGACTCCGAGGTCATCAGGCAGTACCTCGTGACGGCGGCGGAGGCGACGCGCCACGACACGGCCGAGCTGACGCTGCGTCCCGAGTTGTGCGAACCGGTCATGAGCGCGGAGAAGCTGCTCATGACGGACTTCGCCGACGGATGGACCGTCCTCGGTGACCTGGGGGTCGCCGTGATGCCCACGGCGGGCCTGCACGCCCACGGCAGGCGGAAGGGCTGGAGCTGGACGACCGACGAGATCACCGACGGTCTGGCCGCTCACCACGAGGACATCGCCGGGATCGGTGACGGGCCCCTGCCCGCCTACATCCTGGGCCATGACGTGGGGGAGACGAGCGGAGAGAGGCAGCAGGCCGTCGTCGTGGGCCACGTGGCACGCGGGCAGGACGGCCACATCCGCTGGGACTCCACCGTGCCCGAGGGGTGCGTGGGTGCTCCGGTCTTCACGGGGGACGAGCTCGGGGGCGACAGTTTCAAGCTGGTCTGCGTCGGGCTCGTCCTGCCCGGTGAGAAGCAGAACCGGATAGCGACCTTCGACCTCATCAGGACCGCTGTGCGGGAAGCGGCCGCGTCGGCAACGGTACCGACGGCGGAGCCGATCACGGAGTCGGCTGCGGAACCGGGCCCGGACCAGGGCACGGAACGCCGCCCGAGCTGGTGGCGGAGGAAGCCCCGCAAGCGCTGACGGCTGCTTGCCCGGCTGCCCGGCGCCGGCCTGCTGCTTGACCTGGGCCGGCGAGGGGTTCGGCAGTCAGAGCACGTCTGGTGGGTACCGGAACAGTGTCCGACCTGCGGAAACGTTCACGTGCTCTCGTATCCATTTCGCCCCCGGCGGGGGTCGTTGCCGCGCAGGGCGCACGACGCCGCCCGAGGCTTTCCGGTCATGTCCTGCCTGATGCTCCCGATCACGCGGGGTGGGGAGTACGGGCTGCGTTCCGCCCCTATACACAGCGCCGCCCCCTCCGGTGGCCTCGACCGGAGGGGGCGCCGCGCCGGAGGAGCATCAGACCGCGAGAGCCTGCTTCACCTGTGCGAGGCTCGGGTTCGTCATGACGTGGTGCTCGCCACCGTCGGCGGGAACGACCAGGACGGTGGGAACCGTCTGGTTTCCGCCATTGGCCTTCTCGACGAAGGCCGCCGAATCCGGGTCCAGCTCGATGTTGACCTCGGTGTACGCGATGCCTTCGCGGTCCATCTGGCCCTTGAGCCGGCGGCAGTAGCCGCACCAGGTGGTGCTGTACATCGTCACAGTGCCCGGCATGTCGCTGGACTCCCTTGTCTCGTCCGTCTCGCTGGATGCGGGACCGCGCGTACGCGCACGCTCCCGCAGGGAGGAACGTACGGGACCTGACCACCATTCCCGGAGACCCTCCGGCGGTTACGGCGACCGGCACAGCGGCTCCCCGCCCGTTACGGCGACCGGCACAGCGGCCGCGAGGTACCGGTACGACGAACGGCACCCCCTGTGGACAACCTCCGCACCCGTCCCCCGCGACCTGGCAGCATGGCAGGGTGACAGCAGCAACGCATTCCACCCTCTTCCCCCGGGTCCCCGAGTCCGCGGACGCCGTGCTCGACGGGCTCGACCCGGAGCAGCGCGAGGTCGCGCTGGCCCTGAGCGGTCCTGTGTGCGTGCTGGCCGGAGCCGGTACGGGGAAGACGCGAGCCATCACGCACCGCATCGCCTACGGGGTGCGGGCCGGGATCCTCCAGCCGACGACCGTGCTCGCCGTCACCTTCACCAACCGGGCCGCGGGCGAGATGCGGGGCCGGCTCCGCCAGCTCGGCGCGAGCGGTGTGCAGGCGCGGACCTTCCACTCCGCGGCCCTCCGTCAGCTCCAGTACTTCTGGCCGAAAGCCGTCGGTGGCGAGCTGCCGCGCCTGGTCGAACGCAAGGTCCAGCTGGTCGCCGAGGCGGCGGCCCGCTGCGGAGTCCGGCTCGACCGCAACGAGCTGCGGGACGCCACGAGCGAGATCGAGTGGGCCAAGGTCACCCAGACCGTGCCCGCCGACTACCCGGCCGCGGTGGCAAAGACCCAGCGGGACGCACCACGCGATCCGGCCGAGCTCTCGCAGATCTACGCGATGTACGAGCAGCTCAAGCGCGACCGGTCCGTGATCGACTTCGAGGACGTCCTGCTCCTCACCGTCGGCATACTCCAGGACCGCCACGACATCGCCGACCACGTGCGCCGGCAGTACCAGCACTTCGTCGTCGACGAGTACCAGGACGTCAGCCCGCTCCAGCAGCGGCTTCTCGACCTCTGGCTCGGCGACCGGGACAATCTCTGCGTCGTCGGTGACGCCAGCCAGACGATCTACTCCTTCACCGGGGCCACCCCCGACCATCTGCTGAACTTCCGCACGCGCCATCCGGACGCGACCGTGGTCAAGCTGGTGCGGGACTACCGCTCCACACCCCAGGTCGTCCAGCTGGCCAACGGCCTGCTGAGCCAGGCCCGCGGAAGGGCCGCGGAACACCGGCTGGAGCTGGTCTCGCAGCGGGACAAGGGCCCCGAGCCCGTCTACGCGGAGTACGCGGACGAGCCCGCGGAGGCGGAGGGCACCGCCCGCCGCATCCGCGAACTGATCGCCGCGGGTGTCCCGGCCGGCGAGATCGCCGTGCTGTACCGGGTCAATTCCCAGTCCGAGGTCTACGAGCAGGCCCTCGCGGACGCGGGCGTGCCCTACCAGCTGCGCGGCGCGGAGCGCTTCTTCGACCGCGCCGAGGTGCGGGAGGCGGGGGTGGCCCTGCGTGGCGCGGCCCGCGCGGGGGGCAACGACTCCCTGCTCGACGGGGCCGACGACCTTCCGTCCGAGGTGCGGGCGGTGCTCTCCACCAAGGGCTGGACGTCCAAACCACCCACCGGATCGGGCGCGGTGCGGGACCGATGGGAATCACTGGCCGCGCTCGTGCGGCTGGCCGAGGACTTCGAACAGGCCAGGCCGGGCGCCACGCTCTCCGACCTCGTGGCCGAGCTCGACGAGCGGGCCGCCGCCCAGCACGCCCCCACCGTCCAGGGCGTCACGCTGGCCTCACTGCACTCGGCGAAGGGCCTGGAGTGGGACGCCGCGTTCCTGGTCGGGCTCACCGAGGGCATGATGCCGATCGCCTATGCCAAGACCGATGAACAGGTCGAGGAGGAACGCCGGCTGCTGTACGTCGGTGTCACGCGGGCCCGCTTCCACCTGTCACTGTCCTGGGCCCTGTCCCGCTCGCCCGGCGGCCGCGCGGGACGCCGCCCGACCCGCTTCCTGAACGGGCTGCGGCCCGGTTCGGCCGTGCTCGGCGCCCGGGGCGGCGCCGGGGGAGGCGGCGGCATCGACCGCGGCTCCGGCACGGGCACGGGCTCGCGCGGCGGGAACACGGGACCGGCGGCGGTGAGCCGGCGACGTGGCCCGGTGCGCTGCAGGGTCTGCGGCAGGACCCTCACCGAAGCCGGTGAGATGAAGCTGATGCGCTGCGAGGACTGCCCATCGGACATGGACGAGGGGCTGTACGAGCGGCTGCGCGAGTGGCGCGCGCGCCGGGCGAAGGAGATCAGCCAGCCCGCCTACTGCGTGTTCACCGACAAGACCCTGATGGCGATCGCCGAGACCGTGCCGGACACCGAGGGCGAGCTCGTCGTCATCGCCGGTGTCGGGAACCGGAAGCTGACGAGGTTCGGGGCCGATGTGCTGGCCATCTGCGCAGGTCGGACCCTGGGCGAGGGTTCCCCGGAGGACGACGGCGACGTGTGAGAAAAACTCGTCGAAAAAATAGTTTGCGCCCGCAGCAGTCATCACCATAGGTTCTTAACCACGGGAACAGCGACTTCTTCTCTGAAGCCCTGAGTCCGTGCTGTACTTATCCGAATACCGCAGGACCGGCCCCGGCCGGTCCCCCGAGACGCCGAGAGGAGGCGATTCCTGTGATCAGCATCATTCAGACCATCAAAATGACCGATCTCTCGGTCGTCTCCGCCCACTCGCTCGGCCTCGCCTGCTCTTCGGATCTTTCGCTGCGTGGCATCGGTATGTCCGGCGTTCCCGCCGTCAGCCCCCTGCCCCTGGCGAGCCTGCCCGTGCGGGAACGCAATGAGCGACCGACCGAGGCACCGGCAGCAGCAGTAGTGAAGACACAGGCCCAGGCCTATGCCTTTGCGGCAACCGGTGCCGGATCCAAGAAGCACGCAACGCAGCACCAGCACCACACGATGTGGGCCTTCCGTGGGCCTGAACCCTGGAGCGATCCAGCCTGATCCGGAATCAGGCCGGCGCCTTCAGGGCCGCGGAACCCCACTCGGGATCCGCGGCCCTTTTGTTTTGTCCGAACGGATGAGACGAGACGAAGGAGCCTCGGGACAAGCAGGACCTGGTACCAGCCGCCAACCGGCCAACAGGCCGGCACGACCAGACGAGGACAACACCACCGTGCAACTCGAGACGCACGCCCCGTCCGTACCGCTTTCCGACACGATCTCCCCGCCCGGCCTCACGGAGGACTCCACCTTGATCCCCCTCACCGCGCTCACCGCGCTCGACGACGCCATCGAGAACCTCGGTGTGCCCGTCCCCTGCCGTTCGTACGACCCGGAGGTCTTCTTCGCCGAGTCGCCCGCGGATGTCGAGTACGCCAAGTCCCTCTGCCGGACCTGTCCGCTCGTCGAGGCCTGCCTCGCCGGTGCCAAGGAGCGGCGCGAGCCGTGGGGCGTCTGGGGCGGCGAGCTCTTCGTCCAGGGCGTCGTCGTCGCCCGGAAGCGTCCGCGTGGCCGTCCGCGCAAGAACCCGGTCGCGGCGTGACCGCCGGCCTGGGGGTCATGTCCCCCACACGCACGAAGCGCATCGGAACCATCGACCGTCCCCAGACCCATGACCCCCGAAATCAGGCACCAATGATCACCCCCACGAGGGAGCCCGTCGGCTCCGCGACCCCGGACGTCACCATCATCGGCGCGAACGACTCGCGCCAGAACAGGACCCGCGAGATGCAACTCATCCCAGAAGCCCTGGCACGTGCGCATATGCACGACCGCCTGAGGGACGCCGAGGTGGACCGCCGGGCCCAGCGCCTGGTGACCGCCCGGCGGATGCAGCGCCGGGCGGAGCGCGCCTCGATGCGCGCCCGCCGCGCGCTCGCCATGGCGGTCATGCAGTAATCGCCCCACCAGCGGCACGCGCACCACAGCTGCCGGGGCAACCGCTCTGCCCGTAGCGCAGCCACCCACCCCATCCGCGGGGCCGGTCCGAACAGGCCGGCCCCGCAGTGCGTTGCAACGTCACCCGTCCCGTCGGCGGGGTTGTCGTCGCGAGGTGGACGAGGAAACTCATCACCCGGCGAAACCCGCTGTCGAACAGGTGACGTGCGCCCGCTGCGGCGCCACCGCCGACGGCGACATCGCACCTCCGACCTGGATCTGCTCGGTGGAGGACGGCAGAAGCCAGTACTTCTGCGACGCCTGCTCCCGTACCCATCTCGGGGCGATCGAGAGCAGGCTCGACTCCGCCTGGTGGTGACGGGCGGTCAGCGTTCCCCGGACGGGACGGTCGTGGCCCCGCCCCCCGAGCTGTCATGCCCCTCGCACGGAACCTCCTGCGCCACGTCTTCTTCCGGCGCCGCGTCGTCCCGTACGTCCTCCAGTGCGCCCATCAGCATCTCCTCCAGCGCGTCTTCGTCCGGCTCGTACTCCGGGACGAAACCCGGGAGCCAGGACTCCAGCTCGTCCCGCAGCCGCACCGTCGCACCCAGCTGGCACAGCACACCGATCGTGCTGAGCGTGACCCGGTGGATCAGCAGATACGAGGGAGGAAGGTTCAGCTGCTTGCCCAACTGATGAGCGGGGGAGCGCGGATCGGCGATCCGGGCAGCCTGGCTGCGCAGCCAGGAGCGGCTGAAGGTGAACTCGTCGACCTGTGCCGGCTCGATGATCGGGAGCAGATACTCGAGTACGGCGTCCGGTGCGAGGGCGATCGAGTCCTTGACGAAGCCCTCCCCGCGCAGCATCTCGTACACGGCCTCGGCATCGCCGTCCAGCGTCATCCGCAGGGAGTCTCCGATGGTCCGGGGGAGTCCTCCCGGCAGCCGGTCCACCGTGCCGAAGTCCAGTACGCCCAGCCGCCACCTGCCGGGGTGTCCGTCCGGACCGCCCATGTCCTCGACGTCCGAGCCCGCCGGGGGCAGCAGCCGGAAGTTCCCCGGGTGGGGGTCGGCATGCAGGAGTCCCGTGCGCGCCGGCCCCGAGAACAGGAAGCGCGCCAGCAGCTGGCCGGCCCGGTCCCGCTGGTCCGACGTACCGTCAGCGATGATCTCGGACAGGGGTATTCCGTCGATCCACTCCGTCACCAGCACCTGCTCGGACTGGTGCACCACTCCGGGAACGACGACATCGGGATCGTCCACGAACTCCGCGGCGTGTTCCTGCTGGGACTGCGCCTCCAGCGCGTAGTCCAGCTCCTCCGAGACCCGGTCCCGCATCTCCGTGATGAGCGGCTTGATGTCCATCCCCGGAACCAGCGGACCGAGCAGCCGCGCGAAGCGGCTGAGCTGGGTGAGGTCGGAGAGCAGGGCCTGTCCGGCACCGGGGTACTGCACCTTCACGGCGACGGGGCGTCCGTCGTGCCACACCGCCCGGTGGACCTGTCCGATCGACGCGGCGGCCGAGGGCCGGTCCTCGAACTCCAGGAAGAGCTCCCGCCAGTCGTCTCCGACCCGCGCCGCCAGCACCTCATGGACGGTGCGGGCCGGCATGGGCGGTGCCGCCTCCTGCAGCTTGGTCAGAGCCGCCCGGTAGGGACCGGCGACATCTTCGGGAAGTGCGGACTCGAAGACGGACAGCGCCTGTCCGAGCTTCATCGCACCTCCCTTCAACTCTCCGAGAACCTTGAAGAGCTGGTCCGCGGTGCGCTGCTGGACCTCGCGGGCCACGATTTCCGCCGACTTGCCGCCGATCCGCTTGCCCAGGCCCCACGTGGCACGGCCGGCGAAGCCGAGCGGCAGCGCGGCCAGCTTCGCGGTACGGGTGACCGCCTTCCGGGGAAGATCAGACATGTGCCCCTCCAGTTACCGGACTGCCGTGCCGCGTGAGTGTTCGGCCCTGCTCCGTCGGCGGCGGTCACCCAGCCATTGTGTCCTGTGAGGCGCGGGCCGCGGGGGTGAGCTCCCCCTCACTCTGCCCGGCGGCGCCACAGGAACAGTCGAGGTGCGGCTCCAGCCGCTCCGAGCGCCAGTCCAGCAGAGGCATGGCTGCCTCCCAACGAGCGCCGGTGCTGGCCGGCAGCTCCCCGTCGAGAAAGGACAACGCGTGGGCCGCCGCGAGCCCGGCCACCGCCGTCGCCAGCCCCAGATCGCAGGCCGGTACGGCGTTGCGTCTCCCCGACCTCCACTGCGCCATCATCCGGGGCCACTGCGCATCCCGCTCCGTACGGTGCAGGGCCAGACAGCCCGCGCACCCCGTGCCGCCCGGCAGGACGAGGGGGCCGACCACTCCCGTGGCTTCCATCACACCCGCGTAGAGATGAGGTGTACCGGAAGCGACCCACTGCGCCGCCGTGTCCGCCTCCGGTGCGTAGACCGAGAGGCCGTCCCTGGGGGCCACCACGATCAGGGACAGAGCGGGTTCGCCGCCCGTCGCCGAGGCAGCCGCCCCCGCCGCCCGGGGCGTGCCGCCGACCGCGGACCGCCGGACCAGCTGCCTGGCCGCGGTGTCCCTGCGCTCCCCGACGGCCGCCGCCGGGAGGCCGCCCGGCGCGATGTCCCACGGCTCCGTGCGGCCCCCGTCGAGCACCTCCACCCGGCCCACCCCCGACCCGGAGAGCACCGCCGCGACCGAGGCGCCGACCCTGCCCGCGCCCCGCACCTGGACCCGCATCGCCCGCCGTGCCGCGAGCCTGCGCAGACCGCTGCCGGGAGCCGGATGGACCACGGAGAGTGACGCCGCGTCGGAGCGCTGGCGCTCCAGGGTCTCGGCCCGCTGCCGTAAGGCGTCGGCTTCCGGGCCGCCGGCCTTCGGGTCGTCGAGCAGGCCCGCCTCCGTCAACCGCGACACCAGGACGTCCACATGACGGTCCGACAGATCCAGCGCCCTCGCCTCTTCACGCAGCAGGGGCAGACCGCGTGTTCCGTCGAGGAGTTCCAGAAAGCTCCCCGTCGCGATATCCATCGGCCCCAGCGTCACTGCATGTGCGGGGGTCACGCCGAATTGCACAGTGTTCCGTCCGCGCCAGGCCCTGCGCAGCGCAGGCTTCAACATGGGATGCATGACTTCTCTCCGTCCGGTTTCGCGATCTGTTGCCAGAATGCAACGCGGCGGCGAAACGGGCGGAAAGTTATCCACAGCCCGGGGTATTAGTCGTTCAAATGGTGCGTGCCGAGAAGTGGATCAATGCGTGAGCGTCCGGGAGGCGGGACTTCCGCCACCGGCAGCGGGTAACGTCGTGGCGTGCCCGCCGACTCCTCGCCCGGCCCCGCCGGGGCGACCCCCGCGCGCCGTGCCGGACGCCCTCCGCGCAGCGCGGCCGCCCATCAGCCCAGCGCGTCGGTGACGAGCGCCGTAGAGGTCCGCAGGAGCGCACGCCGCAGCAGAACGGTCTCCGCGTACCGGGAGGGCGACCGCACCATCGTGCTGATCCCCGCCCGGATGTCGGAGGCGGAGGAGCAGCGCTGGGTCGGCGTGATGCTCGACAAGCTCGCCGCGCAGGAGAGCAAGCGTGTCATCGGTGACAGCGGGCTCGCCGAGCGTGCCGAGCGGCTGTCGGCCCAGTACTTCGAGGGCCGGGCGCGCCCCGCCTCGGTGCGGTGGGTGACCAATCAGAACACCCGGTGGGGTTCCTGCACCCCGGCCGAGGGCAGCATCCGGCTCTCCCACCGCATCCAGAGCATGCCGGAGTACGTCGTCGACTACGTCCTCCTCCACGAGCTGGCCCACCTGCTCGTCCCCGGCCACGGCCCGCGCTTCTGGCGCCTGCTGGACGCCTATCCGCGTACCGAGCGGGCCCGGGGCTATCTCGAAGGGGTCGTGGCGGCCGGCCGGCTGCCGAAGCTGCCCACCGCACGCGATGAGTGACGTTCGGTGATTCTGTACCGGGTCTGTACCGACTTGGCTCAATGGCGCGGTTTGCGGTTAGCCTGACGCGACGCATTCACCTTCGGGATGGGGGACGGTCGTTACGCATGGCCAGGGAATTCCAACGCGGCCACAAGGCCAAGATCAGTGATCTCACGCCCGGGACGGATCTGTACGTAGGTGTGCAGATCGCAGGCCCCGGCCTGACGTTCGACATCAGCTGCTTCGGCCTCGATGCCAATGAACAGCTCTCGGACGACCGGTATTTCATCTTCTTCAACCAGCCGAAATCGCCGGAGGAGTCCATTCAGCTCCTGGGCGCGCAGGCCGGTGACACCGAGTCGTTCCGCGTCACCCTCGACCGCATTCCGGCCAACATCCACAAGCTGTCCTTCACCGCGACCCTCGACGGTGCGGGGCAGATGTCGCAGGTCGGTCCGGGCTACATCCGGATCGTCGCGGGCGGCGAGGAAGTGGTGAAGTACGCCTTCACCGGAACCGAGTTCACCACCGAGCGTGCGGTCATGCTCGGTGACTTCTACCTCAAGGACGTCTGGCGGTTCGCTGCGGTCGGCCAGGGCTTCGACGGCGGCCTCGACGCGCTGCTGAAGAACTTCGGAGGAGAGGTCGCCGAGGAGGAACCCGCCGCATCGCCGCAGGTCGCCGTCCCGTCCTTCGCCCCGCCGGCCCAGGCCACCGCGCCCCCGGCGTTCGGAGCCCCGGCGGCCCCCCCGGCGCCGCAGCCCGCACCGGCGTTCGGTGCGCCGGCTGCGCCCGCGCCCCAGCAGCCGGTGCACGCCGCACCGACGATAGCGGCGCCCCTGGCACCCCAGGCGCCCGCCCCGTACGGACAGCCGCCGCAGTTCGGGCAGGTCCCGGGCCAGGGCGCGCCTCCGGCGGCACCGCAGTACGGCCAGCAGTCTCCGGCGCCGTACGGACAGCAACCGCCCGCACCTCCCTACGGCCAGCAGCCTCCGGCCGCTCCGCCGTTCGGTCAGCAGTCTCCGGCGCCGTTCGGTCAGCAGCCCCCCGGCGCGCCGCAGGGTGTACCCCAGGGTGCCCCCCGGACCGGTGCGGGGCTGCAGGCCGCCCTCCAGCCCTACAAGGAGGCGGCCACCGGGCAGCGCTGGACCTCGCAGAACCAGCAGCTCATACGGGTGGACCTGACCATGGGCGGCAACCCGGTACTGGCCCGCCAGGGCAGCATGGTGATGTACCAGGGCAAGGTCGACTTCGGCTACAAGGGAGCGGGCTTCGCGGGCCGCATGGTCGGCAACGCCACGGGCCAGGAGATGCAGCTGATGCGCTGTACCGGCCGCGGCCAGGTCTTCCTCGCCGAGGAAGGGTCGCACCTCCACCCCATCGAGCTGCAGGGCGACGCCATCTGCGTCTCCGCGGAGAGCGTCCTCGCCTTCGACGAGTCGCTGCAGTACGAGGTGCGCAGGATCGAGGGCCACGGGATTCCCGGCGGCGCCCTGTTCACCATGCAGTTCCAGGGCACCGGCACCGTGGTCGTCAAGACCCACGGCGTCCCGGTGGTCCTGCCGGTCACCCCGACCACGTTCGCCGACTGCAACGCCGTGGTGGCCTGGTCGGCCGCGTCCCAAGTGATCATCTCCAGCCAGGTCCGGCTGCGCCGCAACGCCTATCCGGGGCACAGCGGGGAGACCGTGAACCTCCAGTTCCGGGGAGCCCCCGGGAACTTCATCGTCGTCCAGCCCTACGAGGTCTGAGGGAGCCCGTCATGAATCAGCAACTCGCGGGCTTCGCCCCGACCCCCGTCACGGCCCGGATGGAGAACCACGGCCGCACGATGCTCAAGGTCGCCATGGCCTCCGGGCAGGACCTCTACGCGCGCACCGGTTCGATGGTGGCGTACGAGGGGTTCATCCAGTACGAGCCCAACCCGCCCGCCGTCCGGCAGATCGCGTCCCAGTGGATCACCGGCGAGGGGGCGCCCCTGATGAAGTGCGCCGGTGACGGTCTGCTCTACCTGGCCGACTACGGTGCCGACGTGGTCGTCATCAACCTCGACAACGATGCGCTCTCGGTCAACGGCACCAACCTGCTCGCCTTCGACGGCCACCTCACCTGGGGTGTCGAGCGGGTCAAGGGGCTGGCCAAATTCGCCGGCCAGGGCCTGTGGAACGTCGCCATCCAGGGCACGGGATGGGTCGCCATCACCTCACGCGGCACGCCGATCGTCGTCGACTGCGGCCGGGGCGAGGACGAGACGTACGTCGACCCCGACGCGCTCGTCGCCTGGTCCCCGAACCTGAAGGTCAAGGGCAAGCGCAGCTTCAAGGCCGGCTCGCTCATCGGGCGCGGCAGCGGAGAGGCGTACCAGATGGCCTTCTCGGGCCAGGGAATCGTCGTCGTCCAGCCGAGCGAGGACAGTACCGACCGCCTGCGGGTCCGGAACTGAGCGGGGGGAGAACACATCATGCAGAGTCCGCTTTTCAGCCACACCGAACAGCAGTCGCAGGACCGGTACACCGTCCAGAACCCGCAGCTCCTGCGGGTCTCGCTGACCGGCCACGACGACGTCCTCGCACGCAAGGGCGCCATGGTCGCCTACCAGGGGCTCATGGAGTTCGACGGTGAGTACCAGTCGCAGGGACAGCGCCGCGCCCGCAGGAACACGGGTGAGGGCCTGGACCTGATGCGCTGCTCGGGCCAGGGGACGGTCTACCTGGCCAATCTCGCCCAGTACATCCACGTGGTCGACGTCGACCACGAGGGCATGACGGTCGACAGCGCCTACGTCCTGGCGCTGGACTCCTCGCTGCACACCGAGGTCATCGCGGTGGACAGCCAGTACGGGATCTCCGGCACCGGCAAATACCAGCTCAACATCACAGGGAACGGCAAGGTCGCGCTGATGACCTCCGGCCAGCCGCTGATGATGCAGGTCACGCCGGACAAGTACGTCAACGCCGATGCCGATGCGATCGTCGCCTGGTCGAGCGGGCTGAGAGTCCAGATGCAGGCCCAGACCCACTCCTCGGGCGTGTTCCGGCGCCGAGGCAATACGGGGGAGGGCTGGGAACTCAGCTTCCTGGGCCAGGGCTTCGCCCTCGTACAGCCCAGCGAGGTGCTGCCTCCGCAGAACGCCCAGATCGGCCAGGGCGCGGCAGCCCAGTTCGGTGCGGGACAGCACGGGGCGCACGGCCAGAACCAGAACAACTCCTGGAACTGAGTCGGGCAGCCATCGAAGGAAGAGGGGCGGTCTCCCCGCGGAGACCGCCCCTCACCCGTGTCCGGTGGCTAACTGCTGTGCGCCAGGCGTGCGCGGGTGCGGTCCAACAGCCGGACCACGGAGGTGTCCGCCACGGCGGCCACCTCGTCGTACGGGAACCAGCGAAGGTCGAGGGACTCGTCGCTGATCCGCTCCGTCGCCTCGGGCGCGGCGATCGCCGCGTACTGCACGTCGAGGTGCCAGTGGCAGGGCGCCGGGATCGGATGCCGGTCCAGCCGCACGGGCCCACCGGGCAGCAGGGTGAGGCCGGCGATCCCCGACTCCTCCGCGGCCTCGCGCAGAGCCGCAGCGGTCAGCGTGTCGTCCTGCGGCTCGCAGTGGCCGCCCATCTGCAGCCACATCCGCAGCTTCCGGTGCAGCGTGAGCAGGACGCGGCCGCGCGCCGGATCGATCACCAGGGCGCTGGCCGTCAGGTGCCCGGCCCCGCACGCCTTCCACATGCCGTCGGGATGCCCGGCCAAGTGGTCCAGATACGTCCGTCGCAGCTCCGCCTGGTCCGGATCCCGCTCCCCGTACCGCTCGAGTACGAGAACGGCGTCGTCGTGCAGGCTCACTGGTCGGTGTCGTCCTTGCCGTCGCGCTTCGTGCCGTCCGAGGCCTCGTCGGTCGCCCCGTCCTCACCCTCGGCAGCCCGCTTCTGCGGGCCCTTCGCCGCCTCGCCGAGCATCTTGTCCAGCTCGGAGAAGTCCAGCTGCTCGTGGTGCACGAAGCCGTCGGGGTCGTCGAGGTCATGGGCCGTCGGCAGCATGTCCGGGTGCTGCCACAGGCCGTCGCGGCCGTCGACGCCCCTGGCGTCCGTGAGCGACGCCCAGAGCCTCGACGCGTCCCGCAGCCGGCGCGGGCGCAGCTGGAGCCCGATGAGCGTGGCGAAGGTCTGCTCCGCGGGACCGCCGGACGCCCGGCGCCTGCGCATCGTCTCGCGCAGCGCGTCCGCCGATGTCAGACGGGGCTTCGCGGCCTCGTGCACCACGGCGTCCACCCAGCCCTCGACGAGGGCGAGCGCCGTTTCCAGACGGGCCAGCGAGGCCTTCTGCTCGGGGGTGTCCTCGGGCTGGAACATGCCCTGCTGGAGGGCGTCCTGCAACTGCTCGGGCTGCGACGGGTCGAACTGGCCGACGACGTCCTCGAGCTTGCTGGTGTCGACCTTGATGCCGCGCGCGTAGGCCTCGACCGCGCCGAACAGGTGCGAGCGGAGCCACGGCACGTGGGCGAAGAGCCGTTGGTGGGCGGACTCACGCAGCGCGAGGTACAGACGCACCTCGTCCTGCGGCACGCTCAGGTCCTTTCCGAACCGCTCGACGTTGAGCGGGAGCAGCGCGGCCTTGCCGGCCGGGCCCAGCGGGAGGCCGATGTCGGTCGAACCGACGACCTCTCCGGCGAGCACGCCCACGGCCTGCCCGATCTGCTGGCCGAACATGGCGCCGCCCATCGACCGCATCATGCCGATCAGCGGCCCGGCCATGGCCTGCATCTCTTCGGGCAGCACGTCGCCCATGGCCAGCCCGACCCGCTCGGCCACCGGGTCCACCAGCTTCTGCCAGGCGGGCAGCGACGCCTCGACCCACTCCGCGCGGCTCCACGCCACCGTCGACACCGAACCGGAGGGCAGCGAGGTGACACCGTCCAGCCAGTGATCGGCGAGACGCAGCGCCTCGTCGACGGAGGAGCGCTCGGAAGCGCCGACGCTCGCGTCCTTGCTGCCGTCCTGCGTGCCCTGCGAAACGGTCTGGCGGGCGATCTGCTTGGCCATGTCCCAGTTGACCGGGCCGCCCTCGTAGCTCAGCATCTGGCCGAGCTGCTGGAACGCGGCGCCCAGGTCGTTCGGGTTCATCGTGCCGAACATCGCCGCGAACGGGTTGTCCCCGCCCGCGCCCGGCCCGATACCGAACGGGTTCGCCGGCCCGCCCGAGCCCTGCCCACCTCCGGTGGGGTCCTTCTTCTTGCCCTCGTCGCCGTTCTCCGGCTCCTCCGGCGGAAGGCCGAATCCGAATGGGGTGTCACTCACGGGTTTCCTCGGCTCGTAGGGCCGCCGGCTCGAACCGACGGCGACTGCCCGACATCACCATCCAGCGTAGACACCAAAGCCCGCTCGGGCCCTCAGTGCTCCGCCGGCTCCCGGCCTGCGGCAGGATGGACGCCACCTGGTACGTACGCGTCATTCGGGTACGTACTGAAGACAACCGCTGGAGACGCCCGGTGAGTTCCCCAGATCCGCAGGTTCGCGCAGCGCGAAACCTGGCCGACCCCTCGCCCGAAAGCAAGCCCACGAAAAATTCCTCAAGAAGCCGGGGCCCCGTCGTCGCGGTCACCGGTGCCGCGACCGGCGTAGGTGAACTGCTCACCGCGCACCTCGCCGCATCCGACGAGATCAAGCAGGTCATCGCCATCGACGAGCGCCGGGGTGACGTCGCCGGGGCGACGTGGCACATCCTGGACGTACGGGACCCCGCCATCGCGGAGAAGCTGCGCGGCGCGGACGTCGTCGTGCACCTGGCGCTCGACCTCGACCTCGAGACCGACCCCGCCGCCCGTACCGCGTACAACGTGCGCGGTACCCAGACCGTGCTCACCGCGGCAGCCGCCGTGGGAGTCCACCGGGTCGTGCTGTGCACCTCGGCGATGGTCTACGGGGCCCTGCCCGACAACGACCTCCCGCTGTCCGAGGACGCCGAACTGCGTGCCACGGCCGAGGCCACCGGCGTCGGCGACCTGCTGGAGATCGAGCGGCTCGGGCGTCGCGCCCCCCGCGCGCACCCCGGCCTCAACGTCACGGTGGTCCGGCCCACGGTCCTCGTCGGCGGCACGGACACCGCGCTGACCCGCTACTTCGAGTCGCCGCGGCTCCTGGTCGTCGCCGGATCCCGTCCGGCGTGGCAGTTCTGCCACGTCGACGACCTGGTGAGCGCGCTGGAGTACGCCGCGCTGGAGAAGATCGACGGAGAGTTCGCGGTCGGCTGCGACGGCTGGCTCGAGCAGGAGGAGGTCGAGGAGCTCTCCGGCGTGCGCCGTATGGAGCTGCCGTCCGCCGTCGCCCTCGGCGCGGCCGCCCGGCTCCACCGGATCGGCCTCACCCCCTCGCCGGCGGGAGACCTCGCCTACACGATGCACCCCTGGGTGGTCAGTGTGAGCCGGCTGCACGACGTGGGATGGCGGCCCCGGTGGACCAACGAGGAAGTCCTCGCAGCCCTTCTGGAGGAGGTAGAGGGCCGCCACACGGTCGCCGGACGCCGGCTCGGCCGCAAGGACGCCACCGCGGCCGGTGCGGCGGGCGCGACCGTCGCCCTGCTCGGTACGGCGGCACTGGTGCGGCGGGCCCGCAAGGCGCGCCGTCGCTTCTAGCCCGCTCCGCACCCGCCCGCGGGTGTCCCTGTAGGAGGCTCCAAGGGGGACGGCCCGCCGCCGGGTGAAAGTGCTGTTCCGGGATGTCGGCGCCGTACGGCACGATGGGTCCCATGGCACGCATCCACGACCACCCCGGCGAGCAGGCAGCCCTGGACCCGATCAGGCTGCTGGACATCCGGGAGACCCCGCTCTCGGTCGACGAGATCTTCCGTGCCGTCGGTGACGACGCGGCCGGCGGCATCGCGCTCTTCGTCGGCACGGTGCGCAACCACGACGACGGCCAGGACGTCGGCGCGCTCGGCTACTCCTGTCATCCGACGGCCGGGGAGGAGCTGCGCCGGGTGGCGGAGCGGGTCGTCGCCCAGTTCCCGGTCCGGGCGCTGGCCGCCGTCCACCGGGTGGGTGAACTGGGCGTGGGCGATCTGGCCGTGGTCGTCGCGGTCTCCTGCGCCCACCGGGGTGAGGCCTTCGAGGCCTGCCGCAAGCTGATCGACGACCTCAAGCACGAGGTTCCGATCTGGAAGCACCAGCGTTTCTCGGACGGCACGGAGGAGTGGGTCGGCGCGTGCTGAGCGCAAACCGGCCCGGGGGTCATCAGCCCCGATTTGCGTAACCGCACCCCTGCCACGAGCGTTGGTCCAGCAGGAGGTTAATCTTCTGATCGTCGGTTGCGGTCGCTCATGGTGCAGGGAGGTCGTGATGGCAGCTCTCGCTTGGCTCTTGATTCCGCTTATAGCTGCTCTTGGCGCGGCGATATGGGGAGGGTGGGCAGCCCGTAATCGAACCACCGGCGATGTCACCGAACTCGCCGGCTACGCCAGGTTCCGTGAAGCGATGGAGAAATCGCACTCCGGTTCCGAGGCGGTCTGAACAGCACGCAACTGTACGCAGTTGCCAATGCGGCACCTCCGCTCCCCTTCCGCGTGTTCTCCACGCAGCGAGCGGGCCGAGGACGGCTCCCGGCAGGACCCGGCACAGCCCGGATCGGCGGCCCCGTACGGACCGGCCCCGACGGTGCACTGACAGGCCCTTCCCGTACTGTCGTTCCATGCCACGCCGCACCGCGACGATGCTCGCCTCCACGCTCATCCTGATCGCGCTGCTCTGCGCAGGCGTGCTGATCCCCGTGCCGTATTCGGAGATGTCTCCCGGCCCGACCGTGAACACCCTCGGTGACGCTCGTGGCGAGCCGGTTCTGCACATCACCGGCCACAAGACGTACCCGACGTCCGGGAACCTCAACATGACGACGGTCCGCGTCACCGGCGCGGACTACGACATGAACATCGTCGAGGCCGTCTACGGCTGGCTGGCCCACGACAGCGTGATCGTGCCGCACGACACCCTCTACCCGGACGGCAAGACCGAGGAGGAGTCGACGCAGGAGAACGCCGAGGAGTTCAGCCAGTCCCAGGAGAGTGCCAAGGTCGCCGCCCTGGAAGAGCTGAAGATCCCCGTCACCTCCCGTGTCATCGTCTCCACGGTCCTCAAGGACAGCGCGGCCCAGGGCGAACTGCACGCGGGCGACGTGATCCGGGCCGTCGACGGAACGACGGTCGAGGCGCCCGAGGACGTCGCGAAGCTCGTCACCCGGCACAAGCCGGGCGAGGACGTGGTCTTCACGATCGTTCCCGCCAAGACGGCGGCCGCGGCGGAGAAGGCGGGCAAGGAGCCGAAGGGCTCCCGGAAGATCACCCTCACCACGCGCAAGGCGCCCGCGGACCCGGCGGACCCCGCGGCACAGGACCGGGCGGTCGTCGGCATCCAGGCCGGGACGGACCACACGTTCCCGTTCGACATCGACATCAAGCTCGCCGACGTCGGCGGACCGAGCGCCGGCCTGATGTTCTCCCTGGGGATCATCGACAAACTGACTCCCGGCAACCTGACGGGCGGCAGGTTCGTGGCCGGCACCGGCACCATCGACGACAGCGGCACCGTCGGGCCCATCGGCGGCATCAACATGAAACTGGTCGGGGCGCGCGACGCCGGCGCGCGCTACTTCCTGACTCCGGACGACAACTGCGCCGCCGCGGCGTCCGACACCCCGAGCGGCCTCACGCTGGTGAGGGTGAAGACCCTGGACGACGCGACAAGGTCCATGGAGAAGATCGGCGCGGGGGACACGGCCGGCCTGCCGAGCTGTTCGGCGGGCTGAGGCCGGCCCCCGCGGACCGGACGGATCAGGACTCGAAGGTGGCCGCGAGCGCCTCGGCCAGACCCGGGACCAGACCGGCGCCGGTCAGGACCTCGGTGGGGGAGTCCTTCTCGCGCAGCCGCACGGCCGAGTCCCGCGCCCCGTCCCGCAGTACGGCCACGGTCATCCGCACCTCCTGCCGGTCGGGGTGCTTCGCGACCCACGCGGTCAGCCTGGCGTCGCTCATGCCCTCCGGTACGGAGGCCTCGGCGGACGGCGGCAGCATCAGCCGCTCCACGGTCATGGCACAGCCGACCACGGCGTCGGGCCAGGCGATCGTGGCGAGGAATTCGTCCAGCGCGGTGCCTTCGGGCAGCTCCTCCTGCTCGATGGGGGTGAGGGTGGCGGTCGTCGTCGCGGTGTCGTCGAGGCCGAGCTGGGCGGCGAGGCCCGGCTCCTGGGCGCGCAGCCGGGCGGTGTCGACGAGGGCGAACAGCCGGGCGGGCTGGTCCCAGCCGAGGCTTGCGGCGTAGGCGTCGATTTCGAGGACGGCGACGGTGAGTGGACTCGCGGCCATCGGAGGGCCGGAAGGGGAAACGTTGGGCATGCCCAACATCCTGCCTCCTTCCGCCCCGGGATCGGGAACTAGGTAAAGCCTCAGTAAGTTGCATAGGTGGGCTCTACGATCGCTGGGCCTGCTTCACACGACCGCGAACTTCGAGGTGCGCACGTTGGCTTTCCAGATGCCGGACCGCGGCGGAGGCCCGACCGGGCCACGGATCAGAGTCGGCCGCCCGTCCCGGCGGGTCCGTACCCTGCTCATGACATTGGGTGTTCTGGCGGTTCTCGCCATGGCCTTCGTCATGTTCGCCGGGTTCTGGACGGACTGGCTCTGGTACAGGTCGGTCGCGTATTCATCCGTCTTCACCACCACCCTGTGGACCAAGATCGGGCTGTTCCTCGTCTTCGGACTGCTGATGGCTGTCGCCGTCGGTGTGAACATCTGGCTCGCGCACCGGCTCCGGCCGCCGCTGAGCGCGATGTCGCTGGAGCAGCAGAGCCTGGACCGCTACCGGATGAGCGTCGCCCCGTACAAGAAGTGGGTGCTGCTCGCGATCACCGCGCTCGTCGGGCTGATCGCCGGGGCATCCGCCTCGGGCCAGTGGCGTACGTGGCTGATGTACATCAACGGCGTGCCGTTCGGGCAGAAGGACCCCCAGTTCAAGCTGGACGTGGCCTTCTACGCCTTCGACCTGCCGTGGTACCGCTTCCTGCTCGGCTTCGGCTTCGCCGCCGCCGTGCTGTCGCTGATCGCCGCGGCGCTGACCCACTACCTGTACGGCGGGCTGCGCGTCACCAGCCCCGGCGCGCGGGCCACGGGGGCGGCCACCGGCCACCTCTCCGTGCTGCTCGGCATCTTCGTGTCGCTGAAGGCCGTGGCGTACTGGCTCGACCGGTACGGCCTGGCCGTGAAGTCCAGTGACTTCAAGGCCACGGACAACTGGACGGGCCTGCGGTACGTCGACGCCAACGCCTACCTGCCGGCCAAGACGATCCTGTTCTGCATCGCCGCGATCTGCGCCGTGCTGTTCTTCGCGACGCTCTGGCGGCGCACCTGGCAGCTTCCGGTGATCGGCTTCGGACTGATGGTGCTCTCCGCCATCCTGATCGGCGGGCTGTACCCGGCGATCGTGCAGAAGTTCCAGGTCCAGCCGAACGAGCAGGCCAAGGAAGCGCCGTTCATCCGGAAGAACATCGACGCGACACGAGATGCCTACGACATCGACGACGCGCAGGTGGACGACTACTCCGGCAAGAGCACGACCACGGACGGCGCCAAGCTCCGGGCCGACGCGGACGCGGCCGCCAGCTACCGGGTGATGGACCCCAACGTCGTCTCCCCGGCCTTCCAGCAGCTCCAGCAGAAGAGGAACTACTACCAGTTCCCCAAGACGCTGGACGTCGACCGCTACAAGGGCAAGGACGGCAAGGAGCAGGACACCGTCATCGGCCTGCGCGAGCTGAACCTCGAGGGTCTCCCCAAGCGGAACTGGATCAACGACCACTTCACGTACACCCACGGCTACGGTGCCATCGCGGCCCGGGGCACCACGACGGGCACCAACCCGACGGGCTCCCCGGACTTCACCGAGTCCGGCCTGCCGACCACCGGCGAGCTGCCGAAGTACGAGCAGCGGATCTACTACGGCGAGAAGACCGAGCAGTACTCCATCGTGGGAGGGCCCCAGAAGGAGCTCGACTACGAGGAGGACGGCGAGAAGACCACCAGCTACAAGGGCAACAGCGGGGTCAGTCTCTCCAACGCCTTCAACCGCGCGGCCTACGCCGTGTCGTTCAGCGAGCCGCAGATACTGTATTCCGGAGCCATCGGCGAAGGTTCGCGGGTCCTGTACAACCGCACGCCCAAGGAGCGCGTCGAGGCGGTCGCCCCCTGGCTGACCATCGACGGTGACGCCTATCCGGCGGTCGTGAACGGCCGGATCCAGTGGGTCGTCGACGCCTACACGACGACCAACGGCTATCCGTACGCCTCGCGCACGACGCTCGGCGACACCACGGCCGACTCGCTGACCACCAACCAGCGAGCGGTCGTCGCCCAGCAGAACCAGGTCAACTACATCCGCAACTCGGTGAAGGCCACCGTCGACGCGTACGACGGCAAGGTCAAGCTCTACGAGTGGGACACCGAGGACCCGGTGCTCAAGACGTGGCGCAAGGCCTTCCCCGGGACGGTGAAGGCCAAGGGCGACATTCCGCAGGAACTGATGGACCACCTGCGATACCCGCAGGACCTGTTCAAGGTCCAGCGAGAGCTGCTCACGCGGTACCACGTCGAGGATCCCGCGCAGTTCTACAGCGGCAGTGACGCCTGGCAGGTGCCCGACGACCCCACCAACAAGGAGCCCGGGGCCGTTCCGCCGTACTACCTGAGCATGAGGATGCCGGGCCAGGACGAGCAGAAGTTCTCCCTCACCACGACGTTCACGCCGAAGGGCCGGCCCGACCTGGGCGCCTTCATGGCGGTGGACGCGGACGCGGCGAGTGACGACTACGGCACCATAAGGCTGTTGAGAGTCACCACCACGGTCAAGGGTCCGGGCCAGGTCCAGAGTGAGCTCAACGGCAACGACGACGTCGCCGAGTTCGTGAGGAACCTCAAGGGCACCGACTCGGACATCGAGTACGGAAACCTGCTGACCGTGCCGCTCGACGGTGGCTTCCTGTACATCGAGCCGGTGTACACGCGCGGTGGTACGCAGAACTACCCACTGCTGCGCAAGGTCGCCGCCTCGTACGGGTCGAAGATCGTCTTCGAGAACAGCCTCGGTGAGGCGCTCAACGCCGTCTTCGGAGTCGAGGGTTCCGATACGACGACGCCGCCCGAGACGGAGCCACCGGGTGACACCACCGAGCCGCCTGCCACCGGGGAAGCCGCTCTGAAGCGGGCGATCGCCGATGCCCAGAAGGCCTATACGGAGGGTGAGGCGGCCCTGAAGGAGAACGACTGGGCCGGCTACGGCAAGGCGCAGGAGGAGCTGCAGGACGCTCTCAAGCGCGCGGCGGCGGCCCAGCCGAAGCCCGGCAGCGCGGCCGATGCGCCGGACAAGGCGGCCGACGGGGCTGATGCGGCCGACAAGGCCGGCGAGAAGGGCGACGACCAGGGCAGCTGAGAAAGTCCCACCCCGCGTCGTGGTACGGTTTGAACACAACGACGCGGGGTGGAGCAGCTCGGTAGCTCGCTGGGCTCATAACCCAGAGGTCGCAGGTTCAAATCCTGTCCCCGCTACTGAAAGACAGAGGCCCGGATCCTTCCAAGGATCCGGGCCTCTGTCATGCCGTCGGGCGGGCTTTTTCCAGTTGTCGGAGTGAAGTGCGTTTCGCGGGGCACGAGTTGAGCTCCGACGTGTTTGACTTGTCTCTCTGTGGGCATGTCGACAAAACGCTGAAGTGACCTCACTGGCCGCGGTATTCCAGGTGTACGCGGGTTACAGGTGGTGCGACGATGGTATTTATGGGGGACAGGGCAACTCTGTTGGAGACAGGGCGGTTTGTGCAGCGACGCGTTCGGACGACGGATAACGTGGCAGATGCGGTATTCACCGCGGCCGTCGCCGAGACCGCTGGAACCGTCGGCGACCCCTGCGCCGACGACACCGCGTTCGCCACGGACCCGACGGATTCCGCGGATCACGCCGACGAGACCGAGGCGCGTCACCGGCGTGCCGCGGACCGCGGTGACACCGAGTCGATGAGCGTCCTGGGTGCGCTCCTGCTGCGCCGCGGCGACCTGGACGGCGCCGAGGCCTACCTGCGGGCGGCCACCGCCGAGGGCGACCGGGCCGCGGCCAACAACCTGGGCGTCCTCCTGCACCAGCGGGGTTACCCGGACGAGGCGGCCGGATGGTGGCGCATCGCAGCGGTCGCGGGCTCTGCCGCCGCCGCCCACGCGCTCGGCCGCCACTTCCGGGAGCGCGGCGACGAGCCCGGTGCGGAGTACTGGCTGCGCCAGTCCGCCGAGCAGGGCCACGCGCTGGGCGCCTACGCCCTGGCCGACCTGCTCGAGCACCGCAGCGACGTCGGCGCGGAGCGCTGGTTGCGCGCTGCCGCCGAGCAGGGCCACCGGGAGGCCGCGTACCGGCTGGCCCGATCCCTGGAGCGCAAGGCCCTGGGCGACGCGTACGACGCCTTCGGCTCCGGACGCGGCATCGGACCGGGCCGCGGCCTCGGGCCGGAGCGCGGAATCGGCACGGGCACCCCGGACCTCCTCCAGGACAGTGTGGCGGGAAGGCGTGACAGCCCCGTCGCGGGCCCCGCGGCCGGCCGGCTCGGCGAGGCCGAGCAGTGGTACCGCCAGGCTGCCGCACGCGGCCACCGGCGCGCGGCACTGCACCTCGGCGCCATCCTCGAACAGCGCGGCGAGCTGAAGGAGGCCGGCCGCTGGTACCTCACGGCGGCCAAGGGCGGCGAGGCACGTGCCGCCTGCGCCCTCGGCTTCCTGCTGCGGGACGTGGGCGACGAGGAGAGTGCCGCCGTGTGGTGGCTGCGTGCCGCTCAGGACGGCGACGGCAACGCCGCCAACGCCCTGGGCGCGCTCCACGCGGCCAGGGGGGAGCAGCAGACCGCCGAGCGCTGGTACCGCGCCGCCATGGACGCGGGGGACGTCAACGGCGCGTACAACCTGGGACTGCTCTGCGCGGCCCAGGACCGAATCGCGCAGGCCGAGCAGTGGTACCGCCGCGCCGCCTACGCCGGGCACAGGGAGGCGGCCAACGCGCTCGCCGTGCTGCTGCTCCAGGCCGGGGACGCGACCGGCGCCGAGCCCTGGTTCTCCAAGGCGGCCGAGGCGGGCAGCGTGGACGCCGCCTTCAACCTCGGCATCCTGCACGCCGGGCGCGACGAGGACCGTACGGCGCTGGGCTGGTACCGGCGTGCGGCGGCGGCCGGTCACACCGACGCCGCGCTCCAGGTGGGCATGGCGCTGCTGCGCGACGGCGAGGAGCAGGAGGCGGAGCGTCATCTGCGCTGCGCCGCGGGTGGCGGCAGCGCGGAGGCCGCCTTCCGGCTGGCCGGAGTGCTCGACCTGCGGCAGCCGCCGCCCGGCTCGCCCGGGCTGGGCGAGCCGATGCCGGAGAAGACGGAGTGCGAGGAGTGGTACGAGCGGGCGGCCGGGCAGGGGCACCGTCGTGCCCAGGTCAGGGCAGGCATGCTCGCCGCCGCGCGGGGCGACATGGAGAGCGCCGCCCGCTGGTACCGCGACGCCGCCGAATCGGGCAGCCGCAACGGAGCCTTCAACCTCGGCCTCCTGCTGGCCCGTGAAGGCAGTGAGCGCGAGGCGGCCCTGTGGTGGAGCCGCGCCGCCAACGACGGACACGGCCGGGCGGCCCTGCGCCTCGCGCTGCTCTCCGCTCGCCGGGGCGAACTCGCGGAGGGGCAGCGCTGGTGCGCCCGCGCGGTCGAGCTGGGACCGGCGGAGGTGGCCGAGCGGGCCGGGCGGCTGCTGGAGGCCCTCCACCAGGAACTGACCGCATGAGAACGGGTCCGGAGGGCGGGGCGCTGATGGCTCAGGTGTCCGAGGAATGAATTTGCGCTGGTCGACAGGGTCCCGTACTGTTGCAAACACAACGACGCGGGGTGGAGCAGCTCGGTAGCTCGCTGGGCTCATAACCCAGAGGTCGCAGGTTCAAATCCTGTCCCCGCTACTGAAAGACAGAGGCCCGGATCCTTCCAAGGATCCGGGCCTCTGTCGTGTGCCCGCGAAGAGGCGACGCTCCGGGAGGAGTCGCGTGCCCGCCCCGGCGCCGACTCTCCGAAAAGGGCTGTACGTCCGCGCCCGGTCGTACGTTCGGGAACAGCAGAAGCCTCGGCCCCGGCGGTCGCCCGCCGGGGCCGGTGTGCTCAAGGGGGCGCCGCTCAGGCCGTGGCGGCGCAGTTCGGGCAGATGCCGCGGTAGGTCACTTCGACGCCCGAGACGGTGAACCCGAAACGTTCGTCGGACGGCAGGTCGGCCAGCGGATCCCCCGACGGGTGAACGTCCCGGATCGCACCGCACCGCGCGCACACCAGGTGGTGGTGGGGACGGTGGGCGTTGGGGTCGTACCGCTTGGCGCGGCGGTCGGTGGAGACCTCGATGACCTCGCCGAGGGAGACCATCTCGCCGAGCGTGTTGTAGACGGTGGCGCGGGAGATCTCCGGCAGGCGGTCCACCGCCCTCGCGTGGACCTCGTCCGCCGTCAGGTGCACATGGTCCCCGTCAAGGACCTCGGCCACGACACGCCGTTGCGCCGTCACGCGCCAGCCGCGTCCGCGCAGTCGCTCAAGGAGGTCACTCATGGGAGTCAGCCTAACAGTGCCGGGACCGAGCCCTGAATGGGTGCGACTTTGGACGCGTGCCGGAATTGGATGTTGTCCACAGTGAGGGGGTGGGTGCGGCGTCCGCGGAAGCGGTCGCCGCAGCCTCAGAGGGTCAGCTCGGCCGGGCGCCGCTTGGCCGGCGCCCAGCACCGGATGATGTCGCGCACCGAGACGATGCCCACGGGGCCGTTGCCGTCCAGCACGATCAGGTGCCGGAAACCGCCGTGCGTCATGGCCTCCGCCGCCTCCTCGAGGGTCCAGGTGGGGGAGGCGAAGACCACGTCCGTGGTGGTGTGGGTGGACGCGGTCTCGGTGTCGGGGTCCTGGCCGGAGCCGACCGCGTCGAGGATGTCGCGTTCGGTGATGATCCCGAGGCCGCAGGTGTCCGGATCATGGACGACAGCTGCTCCGATGCGGCGGGCCGACATCAGCCGGGCCGCCTGACGGAGGGTGTGGGCCGGGCCGATGGTGAGGACCAGCGTGCTCATGGCGTCGCGGACGAGCATGAAGGGAGCCGCCTCCTTCGGTACGTGACCCGTGACGCGACCCTCGTGAGTCGATTCACAAGTTCACAAGTGGGGGGACTCTCAGAGTGGCACCCGCGAGGGGACCGGACAAGGGGGCGGCGGGGGCCGGCTTCCTAGTACCTCTGGTTGAGATAGCCGAGCAGCTCGTGGTGCAGGAGACCGTTGGAGGCCGCCGCGTTGCCGCCGCCCGGGCCCGGGACCCCGTCCAGGCTGGTGAAGAGCCCGCCCGCCTCCTGGACGATGATCGCGTTCGCCGCCATGTCCCACAGGGAGAGCTCCGGCTCCGCACAGATGTCCACCGATCCCTCGGCGACCATCATGTACGGCCAGAAGTCCCCGTATCCGCGGGTGCGCCAGCAGGCCCGCGTCAGATCCATGAAGCCGTCGAGCCGGCCCTGCTCCTCCCAGCCGGTCAGCGAGGAGTACGCCAGCGAGGAGTCCGCGATCCGCTCGACCTTCGACACCTGCAGCCGGGTCGCGGAGGTGAGGCTGCGGCCGGAGAACGCGCCCGCGCCCTTCGCCGCCCACCAGCGGCGGCTCAGCGCGGGGGCGGACACCACGCCGACCACCGGCTGGAAGCCGTCCTCGCCCGCCTCCATCAGCGAGATCAGCGTCGCCCATACCGGGACGCCGCGTACGTAGTTCTTGGTGCCGTCGATCGGGTCGATGACCCAGCGCCGCGGACCCGTGCCCTCGATCCCGTACTCCTCGCCCAGGATCGCGTCGCGCGGCCGTGCCCGGTGCAGGTGCCCCCGGATCAGCTCCTCGGCGTGTTTGTCCGCCTCGCTCACCGGGGTCATGTCCGGCTTGGTCTCGACCTTGAGGTCCAGAGCCTTGAACCGGTCCATCGTCGCCGCGTCGGCGGCGTCCGCCAGCACGTGGGCAAGGCGCAGATCATCGTGGTAATCGGGCATGCCGTCACAGTATCCACCGGCACCCGTCCGGGCTACACGACCCCGGGCGGGCCGGCGGGCCCACCCGGGCGCGGGCGGGTGCGCGGACCCTTGACAGTCTCCGGCGGCGCGTCAACTCTGAATCGCACGTTCCCCGGCGCGGGAGGCGATGATGCCCACAGCGCGAGAAGCCCTCCTGGACGCCGCACTCTCGGCGCTCTCCGCCCTGCCGTGGACCGCGGTGCGCATGGTCGACGTGGCGGCGTCCGCAGGCGTCTCGCGACAGACCCTCTACAACGAGTTCGGCAGCAAGGACGGTCTCGCCCGCGCCCTGCTCCGCCTGGCCGCCGACAGCTACGTGGACGGCGTCGAACACGCACTGGACGCCTGCGGTGCCCTGGGTGACGGCCCGGTGGAGCTCGCCCTCTGGACGGTCCGGGCCGCCCGGGCGAACGTCCTGGTCAAGGCCTTGCTCACCGGGGCCTGGGACGCCCGCCTACCGCGGCCGGCCGCTGCCGCCCGGTGCCACTCCGACGTCGCACTTCCGACCCCCGCGGAACTGCTCGCGCTCGTCCGCGACAGGGCGGTCGCCACGCTGGCGCGCGAGGACCCGCGGGAGGCCGTGCGTCTGGAGGTGACCTGTGAGATCGCGCTCCGGCTCGCCCTCTCGTACGCGATGGTGCCGCCGGTCACCGCGCCGTCGCCGGTCGGGGCGGACGCCGTCCCGCTCCTCCGCGAGGCCCTGGCGCGGCGCACGACCCCGGCGGACGCGGGGACCGGCCGGCGCACGGCTTCAGTGCGAGGAGCCGGACAGCTGCAGACCGATCACGCCGACGATCACCAGCGAGATGGACACCAGTTTGAGGGTGGAGACCACGTCGTCGAGGAAGACCATCCCGTAGATCGCGGTCCCGGCCGCGCCGATGCCGGTCCACACCGCGTACGCGGGGCCGACGTCGAGCTTCTTGAGGGCCAGGGTCAGCAGACCGAAACTGCCGAGGGCGAACACGCAGAACGCGACCGTCGGCCACAGTCGGCTGAATCCGTGCGACAGCTTGAGACACACGGCGAAGCCGGTCTCCAGCAGTCCGGCGACCACGACCAGCAACCACGCCATCGTCAGGTGCCTCCCGCCTAGGTGAGTGCTTCGTCCCGCTCAGCGTGATTATGCCCTTACCAGTCGTGAGAGCTCGCAAACGTGCGCGAGTCGGGTGGTCCCGCCGTCAGTCGCCCTCGCGCCGCTCCCGGGTCGAGAGCAGCCGCCTGAGGGAGTCGAGCCGCGCCGGATCGGCGTGCCCCTCCGCGACCCAGGCGTCCAGGGCGCATTCGGTCTGCTGGCTGTCGTGGGTGCAGCCCCGCGGGCAGTTCTCCGCACCCGGCTGCAGGTCGGGGAACGCGTTGATGACCCGGGACGGATCGACGTGGTGGAGCCCGAAGGACCGCACACCGGGAGTGTCGACCACCCAGCCGCGGCCGTCCGGCAGCGGCAGTGCGAGCGCCGACGTCGTGGTGTGCCTGCCGCGCCCCGTGACCGCGTTGACCACACCGGTGGTCCGCCGTCTGTCCTTCGGGACCAGCGCGTTGACCAGGGTCGTCTTCCCGACTCCGGAGTGCCCGACGAAGGCGGTCACCCGGTCGTTGAGCAGCTCGCGCACCCGGTCCGCGGCGTCGCCGTTCTCCAGCTCCTCGCGGCTGGTGACGATGAAGGGGACACCCAGCGGGGTGTACGCCTCCAGCAACTGGTCCGGGGAGGCCAGGTCGGACTTGGTGAGGACGAGGAGCGGGCTGAGCCCGCCGTCGTACGCCGCCACCAGACAGCGGTCGATCATGCGCGGCCGCGGTTCGGGATCGGCGAGCGCGGTGACGATCGCCAGCTGGTCGGCATTGGCGACGACCACCCGCTCGTACGGATCGTCGTCGTCGGCGGTGCGGCGGAGGACCGAGCGGCGTTCACCGATGCGCACGATGCGGGCCAGCGTGTCCTTGTCGCCGGAGAGGTCGCCGACGATGGAGACCCTGTCGCCCACCACCGCGGCCTTGCGGCCCAGCTCGCGGGCCTTCATCGCCATGACGGTGCGGCCCTCGACGAGGCAGGTGAGCCGGCCGCGGTCGACCGTGAGCACCATGCCGTCCTGGGCGTCCTCGTGCTTGGGGCGGATGTGCGTGCGAGGCCGGTTGCCCTTGCGGTTGGGGCGTACGCGGATGTCGTCCTCGTCGGGGTTCTTCCCGTAACGGCGCATGCCCTCAGACCCCGCGCCTCTCCGGGGAGGACCCGGGTGCTCCGGGGGCGGCCCCCGCGGTCTCCGGGGACGCACCGAGCATGCCCGTCCACATCTCCGGGAAGTCCGGGAGGGTCTTGGCGGTCGTACCGACGTTCTCGACCTCGACTCCGGCCACGGCGAGGCCGATGACGGCCCCCGCCGTCGCCATCCGGTGGTCGTCGTAGGTGTGGAAGGTGCCGCCGTGCAGCGGGCGCGGGTTGATCCGCAGACCGTCGGCCGTTTCCGTGACATCCCCGCCGAGGGCGTTGATCTCCTTGGTGAGCGCGGCCAGCCGGTCCGTCTCGTGCAGGCGCAGGTGCGCGACCCCGCTCAGCGTCGACGGGGAGTCGGCGAGGGCGGCGAGAGCCGCGATGCCCGGCGTCAGCTCACCGACCTCCCCCAGATGGACGTCGATGCCGTGGATGCGGCCCGAGCCCCGGAAGGTGAGCCCGTCTTCGGTCAGCTCGCAACTGCCACCCATTGCGGTGAAGATCTCGCGCAGCGCGTCACCCGGCTGGGTGGTGCGCAACGGCCAGTCGGGGACGGTGACCCGGCCCCCGGTGACCAGCGCGGCCGCCAGGAAGGGCTGGGCGTTGGAGAGGTCGGGCTCGACGGTCAGATCGCGGCCGAGCAGGGCGGAGGGAGACACCCGCCAGACATCGGGCTCGCCGCCCGTCTCCGGTTCGTCGACCTGTGCGCCGACCGCGCGCAGCATGTCGACGGTCATCCGGATGTGCGGCATGGAGGGGAGCGCGGAGCCGGTGTGGCGTACCTCCACACCCTGGTTGAAGCGGGGCGCGGACAGCAGCAGGGCGGAGACGAACTGGGAGGACGAGGAGGCGTCGATCGCCACCGGGCCCCCGTCCAGGGCTCCCGCGCCGTGCACCGTCAGCGGCAGCGCGCCGCGCCCGTCGTCGTCGATCCGGGCGCCCAGGGCCCTGAGCGCGTCGATCACACCGTTCAGGGGGCGCTCGTAGGAACGGGGGTCCCCGTCGAAGTGGACGGATCCGTCCGAGAGGCAGGCCACGGGCGGCAGGAAGCGCATGACCGTTCCCGCGTTGCCGACGTCGACCGAGGCGGGGCCGTGCAGCCCGGCCGGGATGACCCGCCATGCTTCACCCGAGCCGTCGGGACCGACGCCCTCCTCGATCCCGACGCCCATCGCGCGGAGCGCCTGGGCCATCAGCAGGGTGTCGCGCGAGCGCAGGGGGCGGCGCAGCCAGCCCGGCTCGGAGGAGAGGGAGGCCAGGACGAGGGCGCGGTTGGTGACCGACTTCGATCCGGGCACGGTGACGGTCGCGTCGACGGCTCCGGTCGCACGGGGAGCGGGCCAGAGGGCGGGGTGCACGGAACTTTCGGTCATGCCCCTCACTTTAGTGGCTCAGCGCAAACCTGGATCCTGAACAAATAGCCCGAAATGGGGGCGTAATACAAGGGTGGTAAGGGGCGCCGTGAGCCGTCACAGCCCGAGCAGCCAGCGTCCGCCGCCGATCAGCGCGCAGAGCGACACCGAGTGGAAGAGGAACAGCCAGAGCGCGGCCGGAGCCTGCGTCAGCCGGGCGAGCTGAT
Source organism: Streptomyces clavifer (assembly GCA_014651175.1). GTDB lineage: Bacteria > Actinomycetota > Actinomycetes > Streptomycetales > Streptomycetaceae > Streptomyces > Streptomyces clavifer. The sequence continues at coordinate 560,403 of BMWJ01000001.1, forward strand.
CGGCGTCGGAGTCGGGCGCACCGCCGTGGCGCCGCTTGGACTGGAGCTCGAACGCCGGACGGACCCCGCCCAGCAGCAGGAACCACACCACCGTGTAGGCGAACGCCGACTGGACCTCCGCCGAGGTCAGCCAGGAGACCAGCAGGAAGGCCGTACCCGTGAGGATGACCGTCAGTGCCCCGTAGAGATTGCGGATCATCACCAGCATCACGGCGAGCAGAGCGGTCGACAGCCACAGGAGGAGCGTGATCCGGCCGTTGGTCAGCAGCCAGGCGCCGCCGAGGCCGAGCAGGGGAGGCGCCGTGTAGCCGGCCGCCGCCGTGAGGATCATGCCCACGCCGGTCGGCTTGCCGCGGCTGACGGTCAGGCCGCTGGTGTCCGAGTGCAGCCGGATGCCGGAGAGCTGCCGTCCGGTGAGCAGGGCGACGAGGCCGTGGCCGCCCTCGTGCGCGATGGTGATGGCGTTGCGGGAGAGCCGCCATATGAAGTTCGGCACGACGGCGATCAGCGCGACGGTGGCCGTCACGACCACCAGCCACTGCTCGGGTGCGGGCTGGGTCCCGAAGACGCGATCCCACAGATCGCCCAGATCGGTGCTGTCCATGGTGCGGGCTGCTCCTTGAGGTACTTGAGGGATCGGCGCCCACTCGACGTGGGGGTCGTGGCAGTCTGGCACTTATGTGCGGACGGTATGCAGCGAGTCGGCGGCCGGAGGATCTGACCGGGCTCTTCGCGGTGGAGAAGTGGGAACCCACCGAGACACTGGAGCCCGACTGGAACGTGGCGCCGACCAAAGAGGTCTACGCGGTGATGGAGCGTCCTGTGAAGGACGCGGAGGACCAGCGACCGGTTCGCCAGCTGCGCGCCCTGAAGTGGGGGCTCGTGCCGTCCTGGGCGAAGTCGCCGGAGGGCGGCGCCCGCATGATCAACGCCCGTGCCGAGACGGTCCACGAGAAGCCGTCCTTCCGCCGCCCCTTCGTCTCCCGGCGCTGCATCCTGCCCGCCGACGGCTACTACGAGTGGGTCACCGGCGCGGACGAGCGGCAGTTGGAGGAGAAGGGGAAGAGGAAGCGGCCCCGCAAGCAGCCGTACTTCGTGACACCCGCCGACGGTTCGGTCTTCGCGATGGCCGGGCTGTACGAGTTCTGGCGCGACCGGACCCTGCCCGACGACCATCCGCAGGCCTGGTGGGTGACCTGCTCCGTGATCACCACGGAGGCGGAGACGTCCCCGCTCGCCGTCGCCCCCGCCGAGGGCCCGGCGGCCCTCGCCGACATCCACCCCCGGATGCCCCTGATGCTGACCCCCGACCGCTGGGACGACTGGCTCGACCCGTCGCGCACCGACATCGGCGAGCTGAAGGCGCTGCTGGAACCGCCGCCCAACGGGCTGATGCGGGCCTACCCGGTGGCCACCACGGTCAGCAACGTCCGCAACAACGGTCCGGAACTGCTGGAGGAGCTGGCCGCGCCGGAGGTGAGCACGCTGTTCTGACCCGGCAGGATGGGCCCCGTGAGCCGTACAGGGACAGCGCAGAGGACCGAGACCGTCGAGACGGAAGCCGGGGTGGCCAGGATCACCTGGCATCCGGCGCGGGAAGCCCGGCTGGTACTCGCCGTCGGCCACGGGGCGGGCGGCGGCATCGAGGCCGGGGATCTCCAGGCGCTCGCCGCGGTGCTGCCGGGGCACCGGGTGACCGTCGCCCTGGTCGAGCAGCCGTGGCGCGTCGCCGGGAAGAGGCTCGCACCGGCGCCCCGGACCCTGGACACCGGCTGGCGGGGCCTGTGGCCCGCACTGACCGTTCCCGGCCTGCCGGTGGTGGCCGGGGGCCGCAGCGCGGGGGCCCGGGTGGCCTGCCGCACGGCGAAGTCCCTGGGCGCCCGCGCGGTGCTCGCGCTGAGCTTTCCCCTGCACCCGCCGGGCAGGCCCGAGAAGTCGCGCGAGGACGAACTGCTCGGCGCCGGTGTGCCCACCCTCGTCGTGCAGGGCGGCCGTGACCCGTTCGGGCGACCGGAGGAGTTCCCCGCGGGCGGGCACGACCTCGTCGAGGTGCCGTACGGAGACCACGGATTCGCGGTGCCGAAGAAGGCCCCGCTGACCCGGGATCAGGCGCTGGAACTGCTCACCGGCGCGGTGGCCGGATGGCTGGACCGGCTCCCGCGCACGTGACGTGCCCCACGTGTCCCGGAGCCCCGTGAAGGGCGCGGGAATGCGGCGTGCGGGGCGGCTGTTGTTCGGGACGTCGGTACAACAACGTCGTACGTGGAGAGGGAGTCCGTCGCATGGGTTCGACCATCTGCCCGCAGCGCTCGAACACCGCTGACCTGGAGTGGACGGTGCTGCACGCGGGCAAGACCACTCCCGAGCGTGCCCTGAGCGGACCGGATCGACAGCCCGCGAAGAAGCCGGGTCGACTATTCTCCAAGGCGAGCGGGTCCGGTTTCGGCTCCGCCGCATCGTTGGAGGAGGTGGGTCCGGTCACTGGGACCGACACAGGGACCGACGACGGCCGTGCCGAGGAGACGACCGCGGAGCGCAACGCGCGCTTCGAGCGGGACGCCCTCGGATTTCTGGACCAGATGTACTCGGCGGCGCTGCGCATGACGCGCAACCCGGCCGATGCCGAGGACCTGGTGCAGGAGACGTATGCCAAGGCGTACGGCTCCTTCCACCAGTTCCGTGAGGGTACGAACCTCAAGGCGTGGATGTACCGCATCCTCACCAACACTTTCATCAACTCGTACCGCAAGAAGCAGCGCGAACCCCAGCGGAGTGCCGCCGAGGAGATCGAGGACTGGCAGCTGGCGCGTGCCGAGTCGCACATGTCCACGGGTCTGCGCTCGGCGGAGTCCCAGGCGCTCGACCACCTGCCGGACTCCGACGTGAAGTCGGCGCTGCAGTCGATCCCCGAAGAGTTCCGCATCGCCGTGTATCTCGCCGACGTAGAGGGCTTTGCCTACAAGGAGATCGCGGACATCATGGGGACACCCATCGGTACGGTGATGTCCCGCCTGCACCGGGGACGTCGCCAGCTGCGCGGCATGCTCGAGGACTACGCGCGCGAGCGCGGGCTCGTCCCGGCCGGAGCCGGTGAGTCGGACGACAGGAAAGGCACGACCTCATGAGCTGCGGAGAGCCGCACGAGACGGACTGCTCAGAGGTTCTCGATCATCTCTACGAGTTTCTCGACCGGGAGATGCCCGAGGGCGACTGCACCAAGTTCGAGGTGCATTTCGAGGAGTGCTCCCCGTGCCTGGAGAAGTACGGCCTGGAGCAGGCCGTGAAGAAACTGGTGAAGCGCTGCTGCGGCCAGGACGACGTCCCGACCGATCTGCGCTCCAAGGTGATGGGACGGATCGATCTGATCCGTTCGGGGCAGGCCGTTCCGGAACAGGACGTGGCCCTGGGCGGCGCCGACCGGCCGGCCGCCGCCGCCGAGTGACGGCTGCCACCTCCGTCCCGGCAGCCGGAACCCCGGTCATGTCACCCGAATGTGCTAATCCGGCGCAGCTGGACCCCCGCCGCCCTCCCACTCGCTAGCCTGGCGCCCTCATTGACCAGGCTGGGGGCGGGCGGTACGGGTGAGGACCACACCGAGGGCTGCGCGCGCCTACATCCTGTGCGTGGCGCTCTGCGCGACTGTCTGCGCCCTCCCCGCACCGACCCCCGGGGCCGCCACGCCCTGGGGGACCCTCGCGCTCCTTGCCGCGCTCTACCTGGCCTGTGAACTTCCGGGCCGCTGTTCCTTCTTCGCCCGTTCCGTGCCGGTCGGTGCGGGATCGTTCTTCCCCCTGCTGCTGGCCGCGGCCTTCCTGCTGCCGCCGGCTGCCGCCGTCCTGGTGTCGGTCCCCGGCTCGCTGGCCGGCCGGGTCGAGCAGCAGCCCGTCGCGGCCCGCCGCGTCTGGCGGACCGCGCAGCTCGCCCTGACCGTGGGCGCGGCCTCGTGGACCTACGCGTTCCTGGGGGGTCCGGCCACTTTGGGCGGCGCCGGGGGAGGAGCCGTCCCCGACCTCCCGTACGCCCTTCTTCCCGCCGGTGCCACGGCGCTCGTGTTCAGCCTCGTCCTGGCGGTCCTGGACGGCGGCATCCTCGCCACGGCCGAACGCGTCGCCGTCCGGCACGCCTGGCGAGGGCTGCTGGCGCGTTCCGTGGGGCCGCACCTGGTGCACGCACTCGCGGGGCTGATGATGGCGATCCTCTGGCGCAGCTCCTACGGGCCGGTGTCCGCGCTGGTCGTCGTGCTCCCGATGTACATCTCCTGCTGGGTGTTCGCCCAGTACCACCGTCAGCACGCGGCGCACCGGGCCACCATCAGGGCGCTGGTGCAGGCCGTCGACATCAAGGACGGATACACCCGGGGCCACAGCGAGCGGGTGGGCCGCGCCTCCGAGCTGATCGCCCGCGAACTCGGCATGGAGGAGGAGCGGATGGAAGCGCTCCGGTTCGCCGGCATCCTGCACGACGTCGGCAAGCTCGGCGTCCCGACGCGGATCCTGCGCAAGGACGGGCCGCTCACCCCCGAGGAACGCAGGGTCATCGAGCTGCACCCCGAGTACGGGCACGAGATCGTCCGGGGCATCGGTTTCCTCGACGAGGCGCGCGCCGCGATCCTGCACCATCACGAGCGGCTCGACGGCAGCGGGTATCCGTACGGGCTCGCCGGTGACACGATCCCCGAGTTCGCCCGCGTCGTGGCCGTCGCGGACGCCTTCGACGCGATGACCTCGACGCGTTCGTACCGGCGGGGGCGCCCCGTTCCGGCGGCGGTGGCGGAGCTCGAACGCTGCGCGGGCAGCCAGTTCGATCCGCAGATGGTGAGGGCCCTCGCCCGGGCCCTGGACCGGCACGGCTGGTCCGCCGCGGCCAACACGGTCACCTCGGAGGAGCAGCCGCCCGGGCTGCCGCGCCCGCGGCCGGGGAAGCGGCCGTCCACAGCGGCCGGGACCACGCACCGGCCGGGCCGGCGGCGACGGTGACCCTCAGGTACGCCCCCGCGCCGCCTCCGGCCGTGCTCGCGGTGCGCGGCGCCGCGATGCTCCTCGCGGTCGTCGCGTTCGGTCACACCCTGTGGAACGGTGTCGCCGAACCCGGGCACGCCCTCGCCTTCGGGGTCCTCGTCACCGTCGGCGAGCTGGCCCGCTGGGGTTCCCTGCCCGGCGAGCGCGAGCCGGCGCCCCTCGGCGCGGCCGGCGCCCTGGCGTACGCGCTGCTCGGGCGCAGCGGGGGAGAGGCAACCACGCACGGCGTCCTCCAGGTGGTCACCGTCGTCGCGGCGGCGCAGCTGCTCGCCTCCGTCCCCCACACGGCCCGCGGCAGCGGCCCGGGGCCCGACCTGGTCGCGCGCCGCGTCCTGGCCGTGGGCTTCGCCGCCGTGTGCTTCCAGCCGCTCTCCCACTCGGGAAGGTCGGAGCGCTGGTTCGGCGAGGGGCTGTACTTCGCCCTCTTCCTCGTCCTGCTGCTGGCGCTCACCGCCCTGTGCGAGGCGGTGCTCGCCGCCCTCACGGCAACGACGCCCCGGCCGTTCGGGCCCCTGCTCCGGGACGAGCTCCGGGCGCTCATCGGCATCGGCTCGGCCGTCTGCGCGACCGGTGCCGTGATGGCGCTCGGGGTTGCCGTGGCGGGGCTGTGGGCGCTGCCCCTGCTGTGTGTGCCGCTGCTGCTCACCCAGGTCTCCTTCCGCCGCTACGCGGCCGTCCGCACGACCTACCGGCAGACCATCGCCTCGCTGGCCCGGTCCACGGAGATCGCCGGCTACACCCCGCACGGGCACGCCCGCAGGGTGGCCGAACTCTCCACCGCCGTCGGCAGGGAGCTCGGCCTCGCGGGTCCCGAGCTGTCCGTCCTGGAGTACGCGGCGCTGATGCACGACATCGGCCAGCTCTCGCTCGTGGACCCGGTGCCCGACGGGGCGACCGCCCGCCTCCCGGCGGCCGAGCAGCGCCGGATCGCGCTGCTCGGGGGCGCGGTGGTCCGGCAGACCGGGGTGGACACCGCGGTGGCGGTGGTGGTGGAGCAGCAGGCCGATCCGTACCGGGAACAGCCGACCGCCGCCAGGATCGTCCGTGCGGTCAATGCGTACGACGACCTGCGCGGGGAAGGCGCAGGAGGGCCTCTGGGGGCGCTGGAGCAGCTCAGGCTCGGCACCGGCCGCGACTACCAGCCGCTGGTCGTGGAAGCGCTGGCCAGAGTCCTGGCGCGTGGCGGTCTGACCTCGGTCGGGTCTGGGTAACCCATGGGTAATGAGCGGGCGTCCGGCCGGGCATGGTTGGATGCGAAGAGAGCGGCAGACGAGGGTGTCCAGTCGGGACAGGCGGGAATCGTGAGGATCTTCGGGAAGGTACGGCATCGGCCGTCCGCCTCTTGGCGGCAGGCCACGGACCGCGCGTTCACGCTGATCGGCGACGGCCGGTACGAGGACGCGGGGGCGTTGCTGACGCGCGCGGCGGACCTGGAGCCCTGGCTCTCCGAGTCCTGGTTCAATCTGGCGCTGCTGCACAAGTTCCGGCACGACTGGGAGCAGGCGAGGGCCGCGGGACTGCGGGCCGTCGCCCTGCTCGACCGGGAGTCCGGAGCGCCGGACTGGTGGAACGTCGGAATCGCGGCCACCGCGCTGCAGGACTGGCCGCTGGCGCGCCGGGCCTGGCAGGCGTACGGGCTGAAGGTGCCGGGCAGCGGCCAGCACAATGCCGCGTCCAACAGCGAGCCGACGGGCATGGAGCTCGGCAGCGCGGCCGTGCGGCTCTCGCCCGAGGGCGAGGCCGAGGTGGTCTGGGGCCGCAGGCTGGATCCGGCGCGGATGGAAGTGCTGTCGATCCCGCTGCCGTCGTCCGGCCGGCGCTGGGGCGAGGTCGTCCTGCACGACGGGGTTCCGAACGGCGAGCGCGTCACGGCGGCCGGGCCGTCCTACCCGGTCTTCGACGAGATCGAGCTGTGGGCGCCTTCTCCCGTACCCACCTGGGTGGTGCTCCTGGAGGCGGCCACCGAGGCGGACCGGGACGCGCTGGAGCAGCTCGCGTCCGATGCGGGCTTCGCCGCCGAGGACTGGTCGTCCTCCGTGCGGCTGCTCTGCCGGGCCTGTTCGGAGAGCCGTATGGAGAGCGACGAGGGCGATGGGGAGCACCTGGACCCGCACGACCACAGCGAGCCGGGGCATCCCGGGCCGCTGGGGCACCGCACCGCCGGTGACCTGTGGGTTCCGGAGCGGGAGTGCGGCATAGCGGCGCCGGCCGGGCTGGTGCGGGGGCTGTTGGACGGCTGGGTCGCCGACAGTCCGGACAGCCGCGAGTGGCGGGATCTGGAAGAAGTCTGCTGACCGGTGCCCGTAGGCTGTACGGGCACCGATTCCGGTGCGGTCCTCACGGGTTTCAGGTTTGCAGGAAGGCGTACGGCGGACATGTCGCAGCAGGAGACGGACGAGCAGGTCGGCGTGGACGACGAGGGATTCCTCGTGGACACCGAGGACTGTGAGGCGCGCGAGGCGGCGTACCGCGAGCGCGGCACCTCCCGCCCGATCACGGTCGTGGGCAACCCGGTTCTGCACAAGGAGTGCAAGGACGTCACGGACTTCGGCGCCGACCTCGCGCAGCTGATCGACGACATGTTCGCCAGCCAGCGGACCGCGGAGGGCGTCGGCCTCGCCGCCAACCAGATCGGCGTGGACCTCAAGGTCTTCGTCTACGACTGCATGGACGACGACGGGGTGCGGCACGTCGGCGTGATCTGCAACCCGGTGCTGGAGGAGCTGGCGCCCGAGCAGCGCCACCTCGACGACTCCAACGAGGGCTGCCTCTCGGTCCCCACGGCCTATGCCGCACTCGCCCGGCCCGACTACGCCGTGGTGCGGGGCCAGGACGCCGAGGGCAAGCCGGTGAAGGTGCGGGGCGACGGGTACTTCGCGCGCTGCCTCCAGCACGAGACGGACCACCTGTACGGCTACCTGTACATCGACCGGCTGTCGAAGCGGGACCGCAAGGACGCGCTGAAGCAGATGGCCGAGGGCACGCCCCGCTACGAGGTCGTCGCGCACGCCTGATCTTCTTCCGGACGGGGCCCTGCCGGCTTGCCGGAGCGGGGCCCCGTCCGTGTGCAAGCCGCTTCGGAGGTTTCGGCGGTGGGGCAACGGGTGTTTCCAGTGGGGTGGTTGACGCGCGTCGACTCGTCCGACAGGCTCACTCCGACACCTCACCGTGGTTGGGAGACCCCCATGCTCAGACGTTCCGCACACCTCCTGCTCGGCCTTGTCATGACCATGGCATTCGCCCTGGGTGGGGCCCTGGTCACCGCGGGTACCGCGCAGGCGGACGGGTGCTACACATGGAGCCGTACCCTGTCGCCCGGTGCCACCGGCAATGACGTCACCCAGTTGCAGATCCGGGTCGCCGGCTACCCGGGATACAACTCCGTGCTCGCCGTGGACGGCTCCTACGGCCCCGCCACCACGGCCGCGGTCAAGCGCTTCCAGGCCGCGTACGGCCTCGCCGCGGACGGCGTCGCGGGCCCGGCCACGCAGTCCAAGCTCTACGCGCTCCAGGACGACGACTGCACGCCGATCCACTTCACCTACCCCGAGCTGAACACGTGCAACAGCACCTGGGCCGGGGGCGCCGTCGCCGCGGGAACGGCCAAGGCCAACGCCCTGACCTCCATGTGGAAGCTGGAGGCGCTCAGGCACGCGCTCGGCGACCAGTCCCTCCGCGTCACCAGCGGGTTCCGGTCCGCCTCCTGCAACTCCGCGGTGGGCGGGGCGGCGAACAGCCGCCATCTGTACGGTGACGCCGTGGACCTGGGCTCCGGACCGCACTCCCTGTGCACCATCGCCAAGCAGGCCCGCAACCACGGGTTCAACGGGATCCTCGGCCCGGGCTACGCCGGGCACAGCGACCACATCCACGTGAACCAGGGGCCGAGCCACTTCTGGTCGGCCTCGCAGTGCGGCATCTGACCGCGGGCCCTCCGCGGATCCGGCCCGGCCGGGGTGATCACATGACCACCCCGGCCGGGCCGTGCCGTCAGGCGGCCTCGGTCAGCCCGGCCGGCCCCCTGAAGGTGCGGCGGTAAGCCTGCGGAGTCGTGCCGAGCGCGCGTACGAACTGGTGGCGCAGTGCCGCCGCGTTCCCGAAGCCGGTCTGTCCCGCGATCATGTCCATGGTCTCGTCCGAGCTCTCCAGCAGATGCTGCGCCAGCAGGACGCGCTGCCGGAGCAGCCAGCGGTACGGGGTGGTGCCCGTCTCCTGCTGGAAGCGGCGGGCGAAGGTCCGGGGTGACATGTGGGTCTGGGCGGCCAGCTGTTCGACGGTCATCTCCTCGTCGAGGTGGCGTTCCATCCAGGCGAGCGTGTCGCCGACCGTGTCGCACGGGGTGCGCGGCAGCGGTCGCTTGATGTACTGCGCCTGGCCGCCGTCCCGGTGCGGGGGGACGACCATGCGGCGCGCGATGGCGTTCGCCACGGCCGGTCCGTGCGCCTGGCGGACCAGGTGCAGGGCGGCGTCGATGCCCGCGGCCGTGCCTGCCGAGGTGATGACGGAGCCCTCGTCCACGTAGAGCACGTCCGGCTCGACGCGGGCCTTCGGGAAGCGCCGGGCCAGCTCGTCGGAGTGCCGCCAGTGGGTGGTGCAGCGACGGCCGTCCAGTAGTCCGGCCGCGCCGAGGACGAAGGAACCGGAGCAGACGCTCAGCACGCGTGCGCCGCGCTCCACGGCCCGGCGCAGGGCGTCGAGGGCCTCCTGGGGGTACTCCCGGTCGATGAAGTGGCTCCCCGCGGGTACGGCGATGAGATCGGCCTCCTCCAGGCGGTCCAGCCCGTAGGGGGTGCTGATGGAGAACCCGGCGTGTGTCCGCAGGACCGGTCCCTCCGCCGACACGACGGCGAAGTCGTAGACAGGCAGCCCGTCCTCGGAGCGGTCGAGCCCGAACACCTCGCACACGACGCCGAGTTCGAAGGGGTGGATCTCGTCCAGCAGCAGGGCGGCGACATTCTTCAGCATGACGCCAGTGTGGCAGTAATTCGATGCTGTGTGACAGTCCTGCCACTGCCGGAATCCCGGCGCAGGGACGACAGTGGAGTCATGAACACATTCCTGAGCTACCTGGTCATAGCCGCACTTGTCGCCCTTATCCTGCTTCCCGCCTTCGTCGGGCACGCACAGGAGCGCCGGATCGACCGCCAACTGAGGGAGGCGGAGCGCGGCAGGACCCCGGCGCCACGGGGAACGGCAGGTGCCGCGCAGCCGGTCGTGGCCACGCGGCACCTGTTCGCTGGGAGTTGGGCGAGGGTCTAGAAGTCGTCGTCGAAGCCGACCGAGCCCTCCACCGCCACCTGGTAGGCGGACGGCCGGCGCTCGAAGAAGTTCGTGAGCTCCTGGACCCCCTGCAGCTCCATGAACGAGAAGGGGTTCTCGGATCCGTAGAGCGGCGGGAAGCCGAGCCGGGTGAGCCGCTGGTCGGCGACGCACTCCAGGTACTGGCGCATCGACTCGGTGTTCATACCGGGCAGGCCCTCGCCGCACAGGTCACGCCCGAACTGCAGCTCCGCCTCGACGGCCTCCTTCAGCATGTCGGTGACCTGCTGCTGGAGGGCGTCGTCGAAGAGCTCGGGCTCCTCCTTGCGGACGGTGTCCACGACCTCGAACGCGAAGTTCATGTGCATCGTCTCGTCACGGAACACCCAGTTGGTGCCGGTGGCCAGACCGTGCAGCAGACCGCGCGAGCGGAACCAGTACACGTACGCGAAGGCGCCGTAGAAGAACAGCCCCTCGATGCAGGCCGCGAAGCAGATCAGATTCAGCAGGAACCTGCGGCGGTCGGCCTGCGTCTCCAGCTGGTCGATCTTCTCGACGGAGTCCATCCACCGGAAGCAGAACTGCGCCTTCTCGCGGATCGAGGGGATCTCCTCGACTGCGTCGAAGGCCGCCGCGCGGTCCGCCGGATCGGGGAGGTACGTGTCGAGCAGCGTCAGGTAGAACTGGACGTGCACGGCCTCCTCGAACAGCTGACGCGACAGGTACAGCCGCGCCTCCGGGGAGTTGATGTGCTTGTAGAGCGTCAGCACCAGGTTGTTGGAGACGATCGAGTCACCCGTGGCGAAGAACGCCACCAGCCGTCCGATCATGTGCTGCTCGCCGGGGGAGAGCTTGGCGAGATCGGCGACGTCGGAGTGGAGGTCGACCTCCTCGACCGTCCAGGTGTTCTTGATCGCGTCCCGGTAGCGCTCGTAGAAGTCCGGGTAGCGCATGGGGCGCAGGGTCAGTTCGAAACCCGGGTCGAGCAGGTTCTTGTTCTCGTGGGAGCTCATTACTGGCAGGCCTCGCAGGACTCGGGGTTTTCGAGCGAGCAGGCGAGGGCGTCCGCGTCGGGTGCCGAGGCCTGCTGTACGGGAATGGGTGCGGCCGCGGGTGCCGTCCCGGACGCGGCACGGGCGATCCGGGTGGCGGGACGCGAGCGCAGGTAGTACGTCGTCTTCAGCCCCTGCTTCCAGGCGTACGCGTACATGGAGGAGAGCTTGCCGATCGTCGGCGTCTCCAGGAACAGGTTCAGGGACTGGCTCTGGTCGAGGAACGGCGTACGGGCCGCCGCCATGTCGATCAGCCCGCGCTGGGGGATCTCCCACGCCGTGCGGTACAGCGCCCGCACGTCCGCGGGGATCCAGGCGAAGCCCTGTACGGAGCCGCTGGCCTCGCGCAGTGCCTCACGGGTCCGCGCGTCCCACACGCCGAGCTTCTTCAGCTCGTCCACCAGGTAGGCGTTGACCTGGAGGAACTCACCGCTGAGCGTCTCGCGCTTGAAGAGGTTGGAGACCTGGGGCTCGATGCACTCGTACACGCCGGCGATCGAGGCGATCGTCGCCGTGGGCGCGATGGCGAGCAGCAGGGAGTTGCGCATCCCGGTCCTGGCGACCCGGGCGCGCAGCGCGTCCCAGCGCTCCGGCCAGTTCAGCTCGGTGTCGTAGTGGTCGGGGTGCAGCACACCGCGGGCCGCGCGCGTCTCGGACCAGGCGGGGAGCGGGCCGGACCGCTCGGCGAGGTCGCAGGACGCCTCGTACGCGGCGAGCATGATCCGCTCGGAGATCTTCGTGGAGAGTGCGCGGGCCTCCGGCGAGTCGAAGGGCAGCCGCAGCTGGAAGAAGACGTCCTGCAGACCCATCGCGCCCAGGCCCACCGGGCGCCAGCGGGCGTTGGACCGGCCGGCCTGCTCGGTCGGGTAGAAGTTGATGTCCACCACCCGGTCGAGGAAGGTCACGGCGGTGCGCACGGTGGCGTCCAGCCGCTCCCAGTCCATCTCCCCGCCGGCGACGAACGCGCCGAGGTTGACGGACCCCAGGTTGCAGACGGCCGTCTCGCCGTCGTCGGTGACCTCGAGGATCTCGGTGCAGAGATTGGAGGAGTGCACGACCCGGCCCGGCTCCGCGGTCTGGTTCGCCGTACGGTTGGAGGCGTCCTTGAACGTCATCCAGCCCTGCCCCGTCTGGGCCAGCGTGCGCATCATCCGGCCGTACAGCTCACGCGCGGGCATCGTCTTGCGGGCCAGGCCGGCCGCCTCCGCCTCGCGGTAGGCGGTGTCGAACGCGTCGCCCCACAGGTCGACCAGCCCGGGCACGTCCGCAGGCGAGAACAGCGACCACTCGGTGTCCGCGTCGACGCGCCGCATGAACTCGTCCGGAATCCAGTGCGCGAGGTTCAGGTTGTGCGTGCGCCGCTGGTCCTCGCCCGTGTTGTCGCGCAGCTCCAGGAACTCCTCGATGTCCGCGTGCCAGGTCTCCAGGTAGACGGCGGCGGCGCCCTTGCGGCGGCCCCCCTGGTTGACCGCGGCGACCGAGGCGTCGAGCGTCTTCAGGAACGGCACGATGCCGTTCGAGTGCCCGTTGGTGCCCCGGATCAGTGAACCGCGCGCGCGGATGCGGGAGTACGAGAGACCGATGCCACCCGCGTGCTTGGAGAGGCGCGCCACCTGGTGGTAGCGGTCGTAGATCGAGTCGAGCTCGTCCATGGGCGAGTCCAGCAGGTAGCAGGAGGACATCTGCGGGTGCCGGGTGCCGGAGTTGAAGAGCGTGGGGGAGGAAGGGAGGTAGTCGAGCCGGCTCATCAGGCCGTACAGCGAGGCCACTTCGTCCAGGGCGTGCGCGGAGGTGTCCTCGGCGAGGCCGGCGGCGACCCGCAGCATGAAGTGCTGCGGGGTCTCGATGACCTGGCGGGTGAGCGGATGGCGCAGCAGATAGCGGCTGTGCAGCGTCCGCAGGCCGAAGTATCCGAAGCGGTCGTCGGCACGGTCGGCGAGCGCCTGCTCGACCAGCGCGTCGAGGGCCGCCGCGTGCAGCGTGACGAACTCGGCCGTGCGGTCGGCGATCAGACCCTCACGGTGACCGGTGGCGACCGAGGCGGAGAAGGAGACCGCGCCCTGGCCGGCCGCCTCGTCCGCGATCGAACGGGTGAGGAGCCGGGCGGCGAGCCGGGAGTAGGCGGGGTCCTCGGAGATCAGCCCCGCGGCTGCCTCGGTGGCCAGCGTGCGCAGCTCCGCCTCGTCCGACCGGGCGCTGCGGCCGCGCAGCGCGGCGGCGGCGACCCGTCCGGGGTCGGTGTCGGGCAGATCGACGGTGAGGTCGGTCAGGGTCCGCAGCAGTGCGGTCCCGGGCCCGTCGGGCGTGGACTCGGCTGAATCGATCGCTGAAACCGGATCGGCTGGCGCGATGGTCACTGGGGCTATCCCTCGCTCGGCTCGGGGCCGGCGGGAGCGGGGGAGCCGGGCAGGACGGTGCCCGGGTGGGGGCAGCCCTGTGTACGGCGTCCACCGGCCCTCCGCGAGGCCCGGACGTGTGGCTTCCGGCTCGGTCGAGCCGGACGCGCTGTCGGCAGGTCTTCGGACTCCCGGGTGCACAGAAGCACACCGATCACACCGTTGCGGGACAGTTCCGGATTCGCACCGGATTCCCCTGCGGCGACAGCGAGCACGAGCATACATGTGGGGGCCGTCCCGGGAGACAGCCCCCACATGTTGTGTCGCGCTTCGTCGGGGGTCGGGTGAAACGTCCGGAGCGGGATGTCGGCAATGGGCTTCCGTACCCGTTCCGGAGCCGGTGCGAGGCACGGAAAGAGGGGCCGGCGGCCGGCGTGCAAGGGGTGCGGCGCGCGCGGAACCGGCCCGGAAGCCCGGCGCGCGGGAAGTGCCCGGGCGGGAGTCCGCAGGGGTGGGGCCGCCGTCGACGGGCGCGGCGGGGGGTGCTCAGGGCGACCGGGAACGCAGCGGGCCGCCGCCCCTGGGGAGGACGCGGCGGCCCGGACCGGAAGCCTGTGCCGGGGCGGGGTCAGTGGCCGCCCGGGGCGCCCACCGTGGCCGGCGGGAGCTTCTCCTGGACGCCGGGGTCGCCCACGTCCGCCGTGTAGTCGGACGGAGACGTCTCGTCGATGCCTGCCGGTGCCTTCAGCGCGTTGAGGACGAACGTCAGGACGACGACCACGACGACGTTGAGCACGAACGCGGTGAGACCGATGTAGCCGATCTCGCCGATACCGGGGATCTCCTTCGACGATCCGCCGAAGTGCTTCTGGGTGGGGCTCGCGACGCCGTACGCGGCCACGGTGCCGTACAGCATGCCGACCGCCCAGCCCGCGATCAGGGCCCAGCGGTGGAACCAGCGGGTGAACAGGCCGCCGACCAGGGCCGGCATCGTCTGGAGGATCCAGATCCCGCCGAGCAGCTGGAAGTTGATCGCGACCGTCTTGTCCATGGTGAGGACGAAGGCGAGCGCTCCGACCTTGACGAAGAGCGAGACCAGCTTGGAGACCTTGGTCTCCTGGGCGGGTGTGGCGTCGGGTTTGATGAAGTCCTTGTAAATGTTACGGGTGAAGAGGTTTGCCGCCGCGATCGACATGATCGCCGCAGGCACCAGTGCGCCGATTCCGATGGCGGCGAATGCCACACCGGCGAACCAGGCGGGGAACATGTTCTCGAACAGCTGCGGAATGGCCAACTGGCCGTTGTCCACCTTCACCCCGGCCGCGATCGCCATGAATCCGAGCAGGGCCAGCAGGCCCAGCATCAGCGAATAGAGCGGCAGGATCGTGGTGTTGCGCCGGATCACCTCACGGCTGCGGCTGGAGAGCGTCGCCGTGATGGAGTGCGGGTACATGAAGAGCGCGAGCGCCGAACCCAGCGCCAGGGTGGCATATCCCCACTGGCCCATCTCGCCCGGGACGAGACCCGATACGGGCTTTCCCGCAGCCTCGTTCTTGGCCGAGAACGCCTCACCGGCCTTGGCGAAGATGTCGTCGAAGCCGCCGAGCTTGATCGGGATGTAGATGATCGCCACCGCGATGACCAGATAGATCAGGCCATCCTTGACGAACGCGATCAGCGCGGGCGCGCGGAGCCCCGACGAGTAGGTGTACGCGGCGAGCACGGCGAACGCGATCAGCAGCGGCAGGTCCTTGATGAACCAGTGCGTGGTCTCGCCGCCGCCGACGCCCATCACGTCCAGCACGGCCTGGATGCCGACCAGCTGGAGCGCGATGTAGGGCATCGTGGCGAGGATGCCGGTGACGGCGACCGCCAGCGAGAGCCCCTTCGAGCCGAAGCGGCCGCGGACGAAGTCCGAGGTGGTGACGTACCCGTGCTTGTGCGAGACGGACCACAGGCGGGGGAGGAAGGTGAAGATCAGCGGGTAGACGAGAATCGTGTAGGGGACGGCGAAGAAGCCGGCCGCGCCCGCCGCGTAGATCGCCGCGGGGACCGCGACGAAGGTGTACGCCGTGTAGAGGTCGCCGCCGAGCAGGAACCAGGTGACCCAGGTACCGAACGACCGGCCGCCCAGGCCCCATTCGTCCAGGCTGGCCTCGTTCTCGGCCTTGCGCCAGCGCGCCGCCATGAATCCGATGACCGTGACGGCCACGAAGAAGAAGATGAATACGGCGAGTGCCACGCCGTTCACGCCGTCCTTCATGCCGACGCACCCCCCTTGCGGGCGCGCTGGTCACGCTGCCACAGCACGTACGCGACCATGGTGAGTGCGGTCGAGAGGAGCACCCAGAGCATTTGGTACCAATAGAAGAACGGGATACCGATAAAGGTCGGTTCAACCCTCGCGTACGAACTCACCCAGAGCATCGCGACGAACGGTGCGATCAGACAGAGTGCGATGACCACCCTCGCTGGTGTCACTGTCGGCGGTTTCACTTCGGTATCTTCTGACATGTGGCGACTCCGTCCCCTCGCTGATCACCTGTAGTAATGCGCAGGAAATCTAAGCGCGAGAAACGGGCAGCGTCACCCCCCGTCCGCATTGCGGTCCTGCAACGGTCCGGCGTCGCCCGAAATGACTGATCCCCCTGCGGGCGCAAGGGGATCGGTCCTACGTGACGGTCAGTCGGTCGGCCGTTTCAGGCGGGCCACGAACTTGTACCGGTCGCCCCGGTACACCGAGCGCACCCACTCCACCGGCTCGCCGTGTCCGTCGATCGAGTGCCTGGACAGCATGAGCATCGGCAGGCCCACGTCCGTACCGAGCAGTCCCGCCTCACGCGGGGTGGCGAGTGAGGTCTCGATGGTCTCCTCGGCCTCCGCCAGGCGGACGTCGTACACCTCGGCCAGTGCGGTGTAGAGCGAGGTGTACTTCACCAGCGAGCGGCGCAGTGCGGGAAAGCGCTTGGCCGACAGGTGGGTGGTCTCGATGGCCATGGGCTCACCGCTGGCGAGCCGGAGCCGCTCGATCCGCAGCACCCGCCCGCCCGTCGTGATGTCCAGCAGTCCGGCGAGCGTGTCGTCCGCTGTGACGTAACCGATGTCCAGCAGCTGAGATGTCGGCTCCAGGCCCTGGGCGCGCATGTCCTCGGTGTAGGAGGTGAGCTGCAGCGCCTGGGAGACCTTCGGTTTGGCGACGAAGGTGCCCTTGCCCTGGATGCGTTCCAGCCTGCCCTCCACGACCAGTTCCTGGAGCGCCTGGCGCACGGTGGTGCGCGAGGTGTCGAACTCGGCTGCCAGGGTCCGCTCGGGCGGCACCGGGGTGCCGGGCGGCAGGGTGTCGGTCATGTCCAGGAGGTGGCGCTTGAGCCGGTAGTACTTGGGGACGCGCGCCGTCCGCGCACCCGCACCCGCACCCGTCTCGCCCGTACTGCTGGCCCCGTCGGTACCCATGGCCCGCCTTCCCGACTGCTGCGTTGCTGCCGTCACCGGCTCCTCCGTCTGTCGCGGCTCACATGGTGGCACGGTCCGGTCACGGGTCGTCGCCCTCCCTTAGATGTCGGTCCTATAACGGACGCGAGTGCACTTCTTATACACCCTTGACACCCCTAAAGGTCTAGGCCAAGCTCCCGGTACTGGTCTAAACCATTAAAGACCAGGTCCCAGCCCCACAGGCAGTACTGGTCGTACATTTCCGCGGTGGGCGGGGGGTTGCTGGTATCCCTGAGGAGGGTGTGGCATGAAGCGCAAGCTCATAGCGGCAGTAGGCGTCGCAGCGATGATGACCGGTATCGCGGCGTGTGGTGGGGACAGTGGTGACAACGCTTCGAAGGACCCGAAGGACCGTACCGAGAGCCTGACGGTCTGGCTCATGGTCGACGCGCAGAGCACCTGGCCGGAGCTGGTCAAGGACGTCAACGCGCAGTTCAAGAAGAAGTACCCGAAGGTCAAGGTCGACGTCCAGTACCAGCAGTGGGCGGACAAGACCAAGAAGCTCGACACCGCGCTCGGTGGTGACAAGTTCCCGGACGTCGTCGAGCTCGGCAACACCGAGACGATGCAGTACATCCTCAACGGCGCGCTCGCCGAGATCGACCCCGCGAAGTACGACAACTCGGACACCTGGATCAAGGGTCTGAAGGACACCTGTACGTTCGAGGGCAAGCAGTTCTGCGTGCCTTACTACGCAGGCGCCCGTGTCGCCCTCTACAACAAGGACATGTTCAAGAAGGGCACCGGCAGCGACGCGCTTCCGGAGACCGAGGCCGAGATGCTCACGGCGCTCGACAAGGTCTCGGCCGAGTACAACAAGAAGGACAAGCGCTTCTCGTCCCTCTACCTGCCGGGCCGTTACTGGTACGCGGCCATGTCCTACGTCGCGGGCTACGGCGGCTCCATCGCCGAGTACGACGAGGGCGCGAAGGAGTGGAAGGGCAACCTCTCCTCCGCCGAGTCCCAGAAGGGCATCGAGCACTTCGTCAACCTGGTCAAGAAGTACAACAAGGCCGACCTGACGAAGGACGAGCAGGACCACGCCAACGTCATGGCCAACGAGAAGGCGGCCCTGATCTACGGCAACGGCTGGGAGGCCGGCTCGGTCGTCGACGGTGCCAACAACGGCAACCCGAAGCTCGAGGGCAAGATCGGCACGGCCGGCATGCCCGGCCCGAACGGCAAGGCCCTCCCCTCCTTCATCGGCGGCTCGGACCTCGCGGTGACCGCGAAGTCCAAGGTCACCGACCTGGGCGAGGAGTGGGTCTCGCTCTTCACCAGCGAGAAGTCGCAGGAGGTGCTCACCTCCAAGAACATCCTCCCGAACAACGAGAAGCAGCTCGAGCCGCTGAAGGCGAAGCCCGAGACGGCCGCCGTCGCCAACGCGGTGCCGGACGCCTGGTTCACGCCGATCGCGCCGGGCTGGACCTCCATCGAGAAGGAGGAGGTCCTGGAGAACATGCTCCTCGAGATCCTCAAGGGCACCTCGGTGGCCGACGCCGCCAAGACGGCCGACGAGAAGATCAACGAGCTCATCAACAAGTAGTCCCGAGCCTTCGGCTCTCCAGGCGGGGGCCCGGCGAAATCCGGGCCCCCGCCCCCTTTTCTTAGGTTGAGAACGCCGTGATTCCCGGGTGCAGATCCCCGGAATCCCGATGGAAGGTCAGTCACGTGACTGCTGCCGACACCCAGGCCGCCGGTCCACCGGTCCCCGTACCGCGTGTCCCGGAGAAGACCGGGACCTCGCCCTCCAAGCAGGAAACCGCCGGGCCACGCCCGAAGAAGCGGCGGAAGAAGGGGGAGCTCCTCCCCTACTTCCTGATCCTGCCGGCGATCCTGGCGATCGCCGCCGTCTACGTCTACCCGCTGATCAAGACCGTGATCATGTCCTTCCAGGACCTGGGGCGGGCGGCTCTCTGGGGCAACGGCGAGACCCCCTGGGTCGGCTTCGAGCAGTTCACCAACATCCTCGGCGACCCGGAGTTCTGGTCGGTCGTCGGACGGACCGTCGTCTTCATGACCGTCTGCGTCGTGCTGACCATGGGCATCGGCCTGCTGATCGCCCTCATGATGCTGAGGCTGTCCACCTGGGTGCGGCTCGTCCTCACCGTGGCGCTGATCGCCGCCTGGTCCATGCCGCTCATGGTCGCCGCGTCGGTCTTCCGATGGCTCTCCGACTCCGACTACGGTCTGATCAACACCCTGCTCGCCGACCTCACCGGCAACGAGGACAGGTGGCTCGGCCACAACTGGTTCCTCAACCCCTGGCAGGGCTTCGGCATCATCACGCTCCTGGTCGTCTGGGGGGCCATCCCGTTCGTCGTGATCACGATGTACGCCGCCCTCACCCAGGTCCCCAAGGAGCTGGAGGAGGCGGCGTCCCTCGACGGTGCCTCCGCCTTCGGCGTCTACCGCTTCGTGACCTGGCCCGTCATCAAGCCGGTCTTCACGATGGTCGCCACACTCTCGGTCATCTGGGACTTCAACGTCTTCGGCCAGATCTGGCTGCTGCGCGGCAACAAGCCCGAGCCCGACTACGAGACCCTCGGCCTCTACTCCTTCTCCAAGGCCTTCGAGTCCACTTCCTTCAGCCAGGGCAGTGCGATCGCTCTGATCACCGTCCTGATGCTCTCCGGTGTCGCCGTGTACTACCTGCGCCAGCTGATCAAGACGGGAGAGGTCGAATGAGCGCCTCCACGCCCACGAACGCGCCGGCCCAGGTCCTGAGGCCCGACCGCAAGAGGAACCGCCTCGGCTACAACATCCTGGCGCTGGTCACAGCCGCGATCATGGCCTTCCCGGTCTACTGGCTGATCGTCAGCTCGCTGCGCCCCAACCACGAGATCCGGTCGTACGACCAGACCCTGTGGCCGTCCTCCCTCACCTTCGACAACTTCGCGCGTGCGGTGAAGCAGGACAACTTCGCCACGGCGATCCAGTCGAGCCTCATCGTCTCGGTCACCGCGGTGGTCGGCGGCATGATCATCGCGACGCTCGCCGCGCTCGCCATCGGACGCTTCCGCTTCTTCGGACGCAAGGCACTCATGATGATCATGATCCTGGTCCAGATGCTGCCGCCGACCGCGATGCTGATCCCCATCTACCTCCAGCTCAACGCCCTGGGCGGCATCGACGAGTACTGGGGACTCATCGTCGTCTACCTGGTGTCCACACTGCCCTTCGCGACCATCATGATCCGCGGGTTCGTGATCAACATCCCGGTGGAGCTCGAGGAGTCCGCGATGGTGGACGGCTGCACCCGCATGGGGGCGTTCCGCCGGGTCATCTTCCCGCTGCTCGCCCCGGGGCTCGCGGCCGCTTCCATCTTCGCCCTGGTCAACGCGTGGAACGAGTACCTCTTCGCGTACATCCTGATCAACGACAACTCCAAGTACACGCTCAACGTCTGGCTGATGACCTTCACCACCGAGCGGGGTACGGACTACGGCGCCCTGATGGCCGCCTCCACGCTCATCTCCATCCCTGTCGTCATCTTCTTCATGATCATCCAGGGGAAGATGGCCACGGGTCTTACCTCCGGCGCAGTGAAGGGATGACCCGCGCCATGACCACCCTCGTATCCACCACGGACACCGTCACGCGCGACGCGCTCGCCGTCCTCCAGCCCGGGTTCACCGGGACGACCGCCCCCGACTGGCTGCTGCGCAGACTCGGCGAGGGCCTGGCCTCCGTCGGGCTGTTCGGCCGCAACATCGAATCGCCGGCCCAGCTGGCCGCGCTCACCGCCCAGCTGCGGGCGGTGCGGGACGACGTGCTCGTCGCGATCGACGAGGAGGGCGGCGACGTCACGCGGCTGGAGGTCCGGCACGGGTCCTCCTTCCCCGGGAACTTCGCCCTCGGCTCCGTCGACGACGTGGACCTCACCAGGGAGGTCGCCCGGGAGCTCGGCCGCAGGCTGGCCGAGTGCGGCGTCAACCTCAACTGGGCGCCGTCCGCGGACGTCAACTCCAACCCGGGCAATCCGGTCATCGGCGTACGGTCCTTCGGTGCCGACACCGCGCTCGTCGCCCGGCACACCGCGGCCTACGTCGAGGGCCTCCAGTCCGCGGGCGTCGCCGCCTGCACCAAGCACTTCCCCGGGCACGGCGACACCGAGGTCGACTCGCACCACGCGCTGCCGCGCATCGATGTGGACCTGGACACCCTGCACGCCCGTGAGCTGGTGCCCTTCCGTGCGGCCATCGCCGCGGGTTCCCAGTGCGTGATGAGTGCACATATCCTGCTTCCCGCGCTCGACCCGGCGCGGCCCGCGACGCTGAGCCCGCAGATCCTCACCGGTCTGCTGCGCCAGGAGCTGGGCTACGAGGGGCTGATCGTCACCGACGGCATGGAGATGGACGCCATCGCCGGCACGTACGGCATCGAGCGGGGATCGGTCCTCGCCATCGCCGCGGGTGCCGACGCCATCTGCGTCGGCGGCGGGCTGGCGGACGAGGACACCGTGCTGCGGCTGCGCGACGCGCTCGTGGAGGCGGTCCGGACCGGTGAACTGGCCGAGGAACGGCTGGCCGACGCGGCAGCACGGGTACGGGCCCTCGCGTCCTGGACGCAGCGGGCCAGGGGGGCGGCCCCGGAGCCGGGCGCGGACACGCAGGAGGGGACCGCGCCCGGCATCGGGCTCGTGGCGGCCCGCCGCGCCGTGACCGTCACGGGCCACGCCGCGCCGCTGGGCGAGCCCGCGTACGTCGCCGCCTTCACCCCGGTGGCGAACATCGCCGTCGGCGACGAGACCCCCTGGGGCGTCGCGGCCGAGCTTTCCCGGGTGCTGCCCGGCACCGGGACGGACACCTACGGCAACGGGAGCGGGGACCCCGCGGCCGAGGTGCTGAGGGCGGCGGGGGAGCGGCGCATCGTCGCGGTCGTCCGTGACGAGCACCGGCACGCGTGGATGAGCGCGGCCCTGGACGCGCTGGTGGCGGCACGCCCCGACACGATCGTGGTCGAGATGGGGCTCTCCGAGGCGCCGCCCCGGGGAGCGCCGCACATCGCCACACACGGTGCGGCGCGTGTGTGCGGGGTCGCGGCGGCGGAGGCGATCACGGGAGCGCGTGACGCGTGAGTGTGCGGGGAGGTGTGGCCGGGGCGTCCGCCCCGGCCACACCTCCCCTTCACACGACCGGCTCGAGGTCGGCGACACGAAGGCCGGGCACCCCGCGGGGGGATGCCCGGCCTTCGTGTCGCGGAAGTCCTACAGGCCCTGCCACCGCGGCTTCGCCGCATAGGTGGCGCGGAAGTAGTCCGCGAGCTTCAGCTTCGACGCGGCGGCCTCGTCGACCACCACCGTGGCGTGCGGGTGCAGCTGCAGTGCGGACGCCGGCACGATCGAGGCGATCGGGCCCTCGACGGTCTGGGCCACGGCGTCGGCCTTGCCCTCGCCCGTGGCCAGCAGGATCGGGTGGCGGGATTCCAGGATCGTCCCGATCCCCTGGGTGATGACGTGGCGCGGCACCTGTTCGATGTCGTCGTCGAAGAAGCGGGCGTTGTCGACCCGGGTCTGCTCGGTCAGCGTCTTGATCCGGGTACGGGAGGCGAGCGAGGAGCACGGCTCGTTGAAGCCGATGTGTCCGTCGGTCCCGATGCCGAGCAGCTGCAGGTCCACCCCGCCGGCCTCGGCGAGCGCCTTGTCGTACGCCTCGCAGGCCGCCTGGACGTCCTCGGCGGTGCCGTCCGGGCCCATGAAGGACGCCTCGGAGAGACCGAGGGGGTCGATGACCTCGCGCAGGACCACCGACCGGTAGGACTCGGGGTGCCCGGCGGGCAGTCCGACGTACTCGTCGAGCTGGCAGATGCGGGCACGCGACGCGTCCACGGCGCCGGAGCGGACCTTCGCCGCCAGGGCCTGGTAGACGGGCAGCGGGGTCGAGCCGGTGGCAACGCCGAGCAGGGCGTCGGGCCTGCGGCTCAGCAGGGCGCCGATGGCCTCCGCGATGAGCTCGCCGCCTGCCGTGGCGTCCGGGACGATGACAACTTCCACGCTGTGCCTGCCGATCTGGAGAGTGGCGTCATGTGGTATAGACCAATATGGGATTCAATCTAGCAGACCGGGGCGTCGCGGGGGTGAACCGTTCGTGCGTGTGCGGCCCCTGTCGCCCCGTCGGCGGGCGCCCGGCCCGGCGGACGCGAACGCGCGGAGCCGCGGAGGCGGGGGGAGCTGCCCGGGCGGGGTCCGGCCGGTGGGAAAGGTCGCCGCGGTGACGGGAGCGGCCCCCGGAAACACCCGCGGGCCGCGGCGCCGGGACGGGACCCTCGGCCCGTCCGGCACCGCAGCCCGGAGCTACCTGGCCGGCGGTGTGCGGTGCCCCCGGCCACTGGAGGCACCGGCGCAGTCAGGGCAGAGAGCGCCGGTTGCCTCGGTCCGCTCTCCTGTGCGGGGAGAGTGGAGGTCTGTCTTGTGCATGATGCTCGTACAGAGTGATGTTCGTACAGGATGCATTGTGGACTAGACCAATAGTCCGTGTCCATCCTCGGTCGCCCGCATCCGGCGTGCGGCGCACCACGCGGCGTCGCCGCGGGGTCGCTCCTCCCAGTGTCACGCATGCGCGGGCCGATCGGTTCGGAACCTCACGGTATCCACAGGTACGCTCGCACACGTGCCCTCCATGAACGACCTTGTCCGCCAGCACACAGCCCTGAGTGACACCGACCTCGAGTGGCTCCATCTGCTGGTCTCGGAGTGGCAGCTGCTCTCCGACCTGTCCTTCGCCGACCTCGTCCTGTGGGTGCCCACCCGCGACGGGACCCGCTATGTGTCCGTGGCGCAGATGCGGCCCAACACCGGCCCCACCTCCTACCAGGACGACATGGTCGGCCATCTCGTACCGCGCGGCCGGCGTCCGCTGCTGGACGCCGCCCTGGACGAGGGCCGGATCGTGCGCGAGGGGGACCCGGAGTGGCGGGAGGAGGTCCCCGTGCGGGTCGAGTCGATTCCCGTACGCAGGGAGGGGCGCATCCTCGGCGTCATCGCCCGCAACACCAACCTCCTCACCGTGCGCACGCCGTCCCGGCTGGAGCTCACCTACCTCCAGTCCGCCTCCGACCTGGCCCAGATGATCGCCGCCGGGTCCTTCCCGTTCCCGGGGCAGCAGGTCGACATGGACGCGTCCCCGCGCGTGGGCGACGGGCTGATCAGGCTCGATGCCGACGGCGTCGTCCAGTACGCCAGCCCCAACGGCCTCTCCGCCTACCACCGCCTCGGCCTCGCCTCCGATCTGGTCGGCCACCACCTCGGCGCGACCACCGCCGAGCTCGCACCCTCGCGCGGGCCGGTGGACGAGGCCCTGGTCAAGGTGGCCAGTGGCTACGCGCCCCGGGAGTTCGAGGTCGAGGGCGCCGGCGGGGTGATCCAGCTGCGGGCGATTCCGCTCAAGCCCAAGGGCGTCCGCATCGGATCGCTGGTCCTGCTCCGTGACGTCACGGAACTGCGCCGCCGTGAGCGGGAGTTGATCACGAAGGATGCCACCATCCGGGAGATCCACCACCGGGTGAAGAACAACCTCCAGACGGTGGCTGCCCTGTTGCGGCTCCAGGCCCGGCGGATGGATTCGGAGCAGGGCCGCGAGGCGCTCAACGAGGCGGTGCGGCGCGTCGGTTCGATCGCGATCGTGCATGAGACGCTGTCCCAGAATCTGGACGAGCGGGTGGAGTTCGACGAGATCGCCGACCGGGTCATCGCCATGGTCTCCGAGATCTCCCCCGGCAAGGTCACCTGCCGCCGCACGGGCCGCTTCGGGGTCCTGGACGCGGAAGTGGCCACTCCGCTCTCGATGGTGCTCACGGAGGTGCTGCAGAACGCGCTGGAGCACGCGTTCACTCCGGCCGAGCGCGGCACGGTCGAAGTGTCCGCGGTGCGTGGCGGATCCCCGACCGAGGGGCGACTGCTCATCACCGTTGCGGACGACGGATGCGGCCTTCCCGAAGGCTTCGATCCGCAGCGGGCCGGCAATCTGGGTCTGCAGATCGTGCGGACGCTGGTGGAGGGCGAGCTGGGCGGCACCTTCGGCATGGTCCCGGCACCCGAGCGCGGCACGCAGGTCGTGCTCGACATCCCGGTCCGGAACGACAAGTAGCCGATCCGCCCCGCATGCCGGCACCTCGCGGCATCAAGTGGCCTCAGCGCACAGCACAGTGGGCCCGGACCGTGGTGACGGTCAGGGCCCACTGTGCTGTGCTCACGTTGCTATGCGCTTCGGGGGTACTGCGCGCTGCGACTCGAAGGCGGGGCTGTGCGTACGCTCTGTACGCGCCGCCTGGCTGAGGCTCGTCATGCGGGGGGCGTCGGTCAGGCGCTGGCGTTACGCGCCCGGTTGCGAGCGGCGCGGCGCTTCATTGCGCGGCGCTCGTCCTCGCTGAGGCCACCCCAGACGCCGGAGTCCTGGCCGGACTCGAGCGCCCACTGCAGGCACTGCTCCATGACGGGGCAGCGACGGCAGACGGCCTTGGCTTCCTCGATCTGCAGCAGCGCAGGACCGGTGTTGCCGATGGGGAAGAACAGCTCCGGGTCTTCCTCACGACAAACGGCGTTGTGACGCCAGTCCATGGCTGCTACCTCTCCTTGGTATTACATGCTGATGCTTGTGAATGTGAACGCTTTCACGAATCCCCCCGCAGACGAAGGTCCGACGCCCAGATGAACTGGTTGTGGTCCTGTTGTGGTGAGGAGGGGTTCTGGCTCTCAGTGGATGCCGGTGTTGCGGGCTGTCCCGATCGCCATGTAGAGATTCGCAAACCTCGGCGGCGGATACAACCCCTTCTGGAAAGTTTTTTTTGATTCCTCGGTGTCGACTAGGTCACAGCCGTACTTCTAAGGGGTGCGGGCCAGCCCAAACGTTCGAGTCAAAGGACTTTGGGCCCTTCCACTCACACAATCACACGCAGTGCACGGCGTACGCCTGTGAACGTCACGCTCGTACGCAGTCCCAGGTGGTCGCCGTCCATCTGAAAGGGCAGTGGCGCCTTTGAATGCAAGGTGAAGTCGCTGAGGTCGTGGAGGGAGACGGCGTGCTTGCCGTGCGGGCCCTTCCGGGGGCTCGAAGTGAGCAGCTGGGTGGCGTACCGGGCCACCGCGGGGGTGGTGAGGCGCTTCAGTCCGAGGATGTCCAGGCCGGTGTCGAAGGACGCCCTGGGAGCGGCGTACATCGGGCGATTCCCCAGGTAGGTCCAGGGTGCGGTGTTGCAGACGATGGACAGCGCGAGGTCCGTGACCGGGTCCTGCCCCGGCACGTCCAGGGTGATCAGGCCGTTGCGCCGGTGCGGCTCCTCCAGGAACTGCCGCAGCACCTGGCGCACGTACAGCGGGTGGGTCGAGCGCTTGCCGCGCTCGCGCTTCTGTTCGACCCGGCCGAGGACGCCGGCGTCGAATCCGAGTCCGGCGCAGAAGGTGAACCAGCGTTCGGGGACGGCCTCGTCCGCCGTGCCCGGGGTGCCGGCCGCGAGGCCCAGGCCCACGGTGCGCTCGCTGCGGTCGGCGAGGGCGTCCAGGATGGCGCCGGTCGCTTCCACGGCGTCGTTGGGGATGCCCAGCGCGCGTGCGAACACGTTGGTGGAGCCGCCGGGAACCACGGCGAGGCTCGGCAGGCTGTCTATGTCGGGCCCGCGGTGCAGCAGGCCGTTGACCACCTCGTTGACCGTGCCGTCGCCGCCGAGGGCGACGACCAGGTCGATGTCGTCGGAGTCCGCAGCCCGTCGTCCCAGGTCCCGGGCGTGCCCGCGGTACTCCGTGGTCACGGCCTCGAGCTTCATCTCGCTCGCCAGGGCGTGGATCAGCACGTCACGGGTCCGCGCACTGGTAGTGGTGGCAGCTGGGTTGACCACGAGAAGTGCGCGCATGTCCGCCAGGGTACCTACCGTGCGGTACCGCTCCGACGCCGTGATCCACCGGTGCCCCGACGGTGACGGAGAGTGATCGGCGCCCCAGGGGGTGGCGGCATCGGCCCCGGCTTCGCGTCGGGCGGGCCGGGATGCCAGTCTGAAGGGCGTGAGTACTCAGCAGAACACGCCGTCTTCGTCGCCCTCGGCCGGTCCGGAGAAGCCGGGCCGGATCGCCCTCGTGGCCGCGCTCAACGCCCTCGAGGGCGCGGCGCTCGTCATCGGCGGGATCTACATGCTGGTCATGGGGCTGCTCGGCAGCCCCGACAGCCCCCAGCAGGCGGAGATGGGCGGTCTCACCCTGCTGGTGCTCGGCCTGATTCCGCTGTTCGCCGCCCGGGGGCTGCTGCTGCGTCGCAGCTGGAGTCGCGGCCCGGCCCTGATCACACAGATCATGGCGCTGCCGGTGGCCTGGACCCTGCTGCGGGCGCAGGGCGCGTTGATCCCCGTGGGGATCGCTCTCGCCGTGGTCGCCGTGACAGCCCTGGTGCTGCTGCTGAGCCCCGCGACCACGCAGGCGCTGGGCATCCGGGGGCCGCGGACGACCCCCGGGGCCTGACCGCCGCGGCCCGGGGCTCCGCGTGCGCCCCGGAGGCTTCCCGGGCCGTCTACTCCTCGACGAGCAGCCGCTCGCGCAGCTGCGCGAGGGTGCGGGCCAGGAGGCGGGAGACGTGCATCTGGGAGATGCCGACCTCCTGCGCGATCTGCGACTGGGTCATGTTGCCGAAGAAGCGCAGCAGCAGGATCCGCTTCTCGCGCGGCGGGAGGTCCTCCAGCAGCGGCTTGAGCGACTCCCGGTACTCGACCCCTTCCAGCGCCTCGTCCTCGGATCCCAGCGTGTCCGCGACGGCCGGCGACTCGTCGTCCGTGTCCGGCACGTCCAGGGAGAGCGTGCTGTAGGCATTGGCCGATTCCAGCCCCTCCAGGACCTCTTCCTCGGAGATGCCCAGGCGCTCCGCCAGCTCGTGCACCGTCGGCGAACGGCCGTGCTGCTGAGAGAGCTCCGCGGTCGCCGTGGTCAGTGACAGCCGCAGCTCCTGAAGCCTGCGCGGTACCCGCACCGCCCAGCCCTTGTCGCGGAAGTGGCGTTTGATCTCACCGACGACCGTGGGGGTGGCGTACGTCGAGAACTCGACACCGCGGTCGGGGTCGAACCGGTCCACCGACTTGATCAGCCCGATGGTGGCCACCTGGGTGAGGTCGTCCAGCGGCTCGCCGCGGTTGCGGAATCTGCGGGCCAGGTGCTCCACCAGCGGCAGGTGCATGCGGACCAGCCGGTTGCGCAGCTCCGCCTTCTCCGTGGACCCGTCGGGGAGCTCCCGGAGCTCGATGAAGAGCGCCCGCGCCCCGCTGCGGTCATGTGGATCGTGGTGCCTGTGCTCGCTCATCTGGCCCGCCCGCTCTGCCTGCGGCTGCTCCACCGCGACCGTACGACCTTGCGTCCCGTCCGTACCGTCCGCACTGCCCGTACCGTCCGCGCCGTCCACCGGATGCGGCCGGGCCTGCTGCTCCGGGACCGCTGGTGGGCGCACCGCCCCGGACCGGATCGTTTCGTCCCGCACAGGACCGTCCCCGTTCCCGTCGCTCACGCCGGACCGGGTCCCGCGCCGCGCTGTTTGTAGAGGCTGATGCTGACCGTACGGTCGTCGGCGACCGTGGAGTCGACCTTCCCGGCCAGTGCGGAGAGCACCGTCCAGGCGAAGGTGTCGCGCTCGGGAGCGCGGCCGTCCGTCGTGGGCGCCGACACGGTCACCTCGAGGGAATCGTCGACGAGACGGAAGACGCAGCTGAGGACGGAGCCCGGCACGGCCTGCTGAAGCAGGATCGCGCAGGCCTCGTCGACCGCGATGCGAAGATCCTCGATCTCGTCGAGAGTGAAGTCCAAACGCGCTGCGAGGCCGGCCGTGGCCGTACGCAGCACCGACAGGTAGGCACCCGCAGCGGGCAGTCGGACCTCTACGAAGTCCTGATTACCGGGCTCGCCTGCGATCTGGGACACCCTCACCTCCAAGGTGGCACAAACTCGTTCGAGGCTCCGGGACGAGTGCCCGGAGCCATGCGGTCCGTCGTCGGTTCTGTGGTTCGGCGACGCTATCGCGCCCCATGATGCCGTGTCGCCGAGACCCCATCCCCGACCGTCACTCATGGTAGGCCCATGAGCACGCACAGTGGCTAGTGGTCTGCGGCGGTCAATTGCGAAGAACCGGCGCCGGTTTGACGTACCCAGACGTCAGACGATCGAACCGTCCGCGAAGCACCAGCGCCAGCTCTCGTCGCAATCGAAACTGCGCATGACCGGATGACCCGTGTCCTCGAAGTGTGCCGTGGCGTGTTTCAGCGGCGAAGAATCGCAGCAGCCGACGTGTCCGCAGACCAGGCAGAGCCGCAGTTGCACGGGATGGCTGCCCGCCGCCAGGCATTCCACGCAGGTCTCGCTGAGCGGGCCGGGCTCGGGGCGCGGCAGTTCGAGAAGATGCAGGCACTCACTCATGATGGCCACGTTACGTCGGATGTGAGGACAGTGAGATGGACGCATTGCAGCTGGTGGCACTCGTCGCGGTCAGCGCGGCGGTCGCCGGTGCCGCACGCAGGACCCCGGTGCCCGCCCCCCTGCTGCTGGTGGCCGTGGGCCTGCTGGCCTCCTACCTGCCGGGCGTGCCCGACTACGCGCTGGACGCGCACATCGTGCTGCCGCTTCTGCTGCCGCCGCTGCTGTACACGGCCGCGGTGGACAGCTCCTACCTCGACCTGCGGGCCAATCTGCGGCCCGTCGCGCTGCTCTCCGTGGGGTACGTGCTCTTCGCGACCGTCGCCGTGGGCTGGCTGGCCTACCTGCTCGTGCCGGACCTGCCGCTCACCGCCGCACTGGTGCTCGGCGCGGTGATCGCCCCGCCGGACGCCGTCACGGCCGCCGCGATCGCCCGCCGGGTGGGCCTGCCCGCCCGGGTCACCACGATCCTCCAGGGCGAGTCCCTGGTGAACGACGCCACCGCGATCACGGCCTTCAAGGTGGCCCTCGCCGCCGCCGTCGGCGAGGGCATGAGCTGGAGCGCGGGCATCGGCGAGTTCCTGCTGGCCGCCGTCGGCGGTGTCGGCGTCGGCCTGGTGCTGATGGTGCCGCTGCACTGGCTGCGCACCCACCTCAAGGAGGCGCTGCTGCAGAACACCCTGTCGCTGCTGATCCCCTTCGTGGCCTACGCGGCGGCGGAGCGGGTGCACGCCTCCGGGGTGCTCGCCGTGGTCGTCGTCGCGCTGTACCTGGGGCACCGCTCCTGGCAGGTCGACTTCGCGACGCGGCTCCAGGAGGCCGCGGTCTGGAAGATGGTGGCGTTCGTTCTGGAGTCGGCGGTCTTCGCGCTCATCGGACTGCAGCTGCCCTTCGTGCTCAAGGGCCTCGGCACCTACGGCGTCGGCGAGGCCCTCCGGTACGCGGTCGCGGTCTTCGTCGCCGTGGTCGTGGTCCGCTTCGTCTGGGTGTATCCGGCGACCTATCTGCCGTTGTGGCTCTCCAGGCGCATCAGGGAACGCGAACCTGCGATGCCCTGGACCTCGCCGCTGATCGTCGGCTGGGCCGGGATGCGGGGCGTCGTCTCCCTCGCCATCGCCTTCTCCATCCCGCTGGTCATGCACGACGGGGAGGACTTCCCGGCCCGCAACCTGGTGCTCTTCCTGACCTTCACGACCGTCATCGGGACCCTGGTCGTCCAGGGCCTCAGCCTGCCGCTCCTGGTGCGTGTGCTGAAGCTCCCCGGGCGTGACGTGCGGGCCGAGACGCTGGCCGAGGCGCAGGCCCAGAGCGAGGCGTCCACGGCGGCGGAGCAGCGACTGGAGGAGCTGCTGTCCGATCGGCGCAACGCACTGCCCGGCCCCCTCGCCGACCGGCTCCGCACGGTTCTGGAACGGCGCCGCAACGCGGTCTGGGAGCGGCTCGGCGCGGCCAATCCGGTCACCGGGGAGTCGGCGGACGACACCTACCGGCGGCTGGCCAGGGAGATGATCGACGCCGAGCGCGAGGTCTTCGTCCGCCTGCGGGACGAGCGGCGGATCGACGACGAGATGCTGCGGGCCCTGCTGCGCCGGCTGGACCTGGAAGAGGCCGCGGCCTACCGGGAGTCGGACGGGGCGTAGAGGGACGGGCCGCGGTCGCCGTCCGGCGGCCAGGGCCGTCCGGTGACGACGGCGGCGACCGCCGACCCCCGGGGGAAGGCGCCCTCCCCGGCCAGCACGGTCAGCGCGTACAGCAGTTTGGCGACGTAGATCCGCTCGACGGGCAGGCCGTGCCGCTCCTCGAAGTCGTCCGCGAAGGCATGCAGTTCCGGGGGTGTGCGGGCGTATCCGCCGAAATGGAAGCGCTCGCCCAGGGACCAGCGTCCGGACGGTCCGCCGAAGGCCTCCCGCTGCAGGTCGCGGACCGCCTCTCCCAGGAAGCCGCCGCGCAGCACCGGTATGCCCAGGGCCCGCTGTTCCGGGCCGAGTCCGGCTGCCAGGCCCGCCAGGGTGCCGCCGGTGCCACACGCGACCGCGACCGTCGCGACCGTCCCGGGCAGCTCGCCGCCGAGGGCCGTGCAGCCCTGTGCGGCGAGAGCGTTGCTGCCGCCCTCGGGGACGACCGCGCAGTCTCCGAAGACGCTCAGCAGGCCGTCCAGGACCTCTGGGGAGGCCTTCGCGCGGTACGTCGCGCGGTCGACGAAGTGCAAGCGCATGCCGTCGGCCGCGCACTGCGCGAGGGAGGGGTTGAGGGGGCGGCGGGCCAGTTCGTCGCCGCGCACGACCCCCACCGTCGGGAACCCGAGCAGTCGTCCCGCGGAGGCCGTGGCGCGCAGGTGGTTGGAGTAGGCCCCGCCGAAGGTCAGCACGGTACGGCCGGCCGCCGCCCCCAGATTCGGGGCGAGCTTGCGCCACTTGTTGCCGGGCAGATGGGGGTGGATGAGGTCGTCCCGCTTGAGCAGCAGGGTCACACCGTGGCGCGCGAAGCGCTCGTCCTCGGCCGGCTGCAGGGGCGAGGGGAGGGCCGGCTGCAGCCGGGAGAGGTCGAGCGCTTCATGGTGCATGCGTTCATTGTGGGCCGTCGGGTCGGCCGTCGCGCGCGGCGGTTACTTCAGCCGGTTGTGGATCCGCGTGCGCATGCCGGCCATCGAGAAGCCGCGCGGGTCGGCCTTGCCCGGTTGCCATTCCCGGTGGCCGATGACCGAGGGGGCGTTCCAGCCGTGGAATCGGCAGACCGCTGCCGCGGCCCTCTCGACGGCTTCGAGCTGGACGGCGGGCCAGGGGTCCTCCCCGTCCCCGACGTTCTCGCACTCGAACCCGTAGAAGTGCCGGTTCCCGTCGGTGTTGGCCTGGTGGTCCGCCGGGAGACGCTTCTCGGCGATGACGGCGCGCATCACGTCGTCGTCGCCGAGTCCGGCGTGGTTGGTCCGGCCGTAGCCGACCAGGTGGACCCGCCCGTCCTTGGCGATCACGCCGTGGCAGAGCGGCCCGGGGAGGTCCTCGTGGCCGTCACGGCAGAGGTCGACGGTGAGGCCGGTTCCCCTGGTGACGGTGTGATGGATCATCACCCCGTGCACCGGCCCCCAGGGGCCCTGCTGGTTGCGGTTGTGTGTGCGCCAGTCGCCCACCTGGACGACGATGAGTCCTTCGTCCTTCAGGGCCTTGAGGAAACTGCTCGCGGACATGGGTGAGGACATGGCCGACTCCTTTGGTACGTGGGGAGTGTGTCCGTACTGCGCTTGTACCGGAACGCGGGGTTCCGGTCCATCTGTTCGGACCGTGTGCGAGCCGATCCGGACACCTCGCCGCGTGCGGGAGCGGTGGCCGGTCTCAGTCCTGCGCGAGCCACAGGTCGGGGCCGAACACCTCGTAGTGGATGTCGGCCGCGGCCACGCCCTTCGTGAGCAGCTGGGAACGGACGGCACGCATGAACGGCAGCGGGCCGCAGAGGTAGGCGCGGGTCCCCGGTGCGACGACGAGCTCCGTCAGGTCGACCGTGCCGGTGCGCTCCGAGGGGTGCCCGGGCCCGGGGGTCTCGTACCAGAAGTGCGCGACGGCGTCGTGCAGCTTGCCGGTGAGCAGCGCGTGGTCGGCGCGGAGGGCGTGGTCGGCGGGCGACCGGTCGCCGTGCACGACGGTGACGGGGGAGCGGTGGCCCTCGTCCGCCAGGTGTTCCAGCATCGACAGCATCGGCGTGCAGCCGATGCCCGCGGAGGCCAGGAGCAGCGGTGCGTCCCCGTCCTCGATCACCAGGTCGCCGTACGGGGCGGAGACGCGCAGCCGGTCGCCCTCCCGGACGTGTGCGTGCAGGTGCCGGGAGACCTCGCCGTCGGGAGTGCCCTCGCCCCGTACCCGCTTGACGATGAAGGAGCGGAGGGTGGATCCGGGTGCGCCGGTGAGGCTGTACTGGCGTATCTGACGTGCTCCGTCGGCGAGTTCCACCTGTACGGAGACGTACTGGCCCGGGCTGAAGCCGGGAGCGGGGGCGCCGTCGGAGGGGGCGATGCGGAAGGTGGCGACGTCCTCGCCCTCCTCGGTCCGCGAGGCCACCGTCCACTCGCGCCACACGTCGCCGGCCATGACGCCCTGCTGTGCGTACAGGCGGTCCTCGATGGAGACCAGGGCGTTGGCCATCAGCCAGTAGACCTCGTCCCAGGCGGCGGCGACCTCGGGGGTGACCGCGTCGCCGAGCACCTCGGCGATGGCGGCGAAGAGGTGCGTGTGCACGATCTCGTACTGCGGTGCGGTGATGCCCAGGGAGGCGTGCTTGTTGGCTATGCGGTTCAGCATCACGTCGGGGCGCGTGTCCGGGTGTGCGACCAGATGGGCGGCGAAGGCCGCGATCGAGCCGGCGAGTGCCTGACGCTGGGTCCCGGAGGCCTGGTTGCCCCGGTTGAAGAGGTCGCGGAGCAGCTCCGGGTGGGCGTCGAAGAGCTTCTGGTAGAAGAGGTCCGCTATGTCGCCGATGGCCGCTCCGACAGCGGGCAGGGTGGCTCGGACAGTGGCGGTCGACGTCTCGGAGAGCATCGATGACTCCTCGGGTGTGGAGAGGGGCGGAAGGACATCTGAAACTTGCATTTCGCATGCATGTTTTTGGGCGGCCGGGACCGCGCGCCGTGGGCGTGCGGGGATCAGCCGGGTGCGGGGCGGCCTGCGCTGATGCCGATCAGCAGCGGGCCGGTGGGCGAGGAGACGAGATCCGCGACCGTGATGGGGTCGAGCGAGGCGTAGAACGCCTCCTCGGCCAGCCGGAGCGCCGAGCGCAGCCGGCACGCGGAGCGCAGGGGGCAGGGGGTGTCGCCGTCGCAGTCGACGACCTCGCCCGGCCCCTCCAGCTGCCGTACGAGTCCGCCGATCGACGCGGACCGGCCGGCGCCGGTGAGGGTGAGGCCGCCTCCGCGGCCCCGGCGCGCGTCGACCAGGCCGAGGTGCTGGAGGCGGGCGACGACCTTGGCCGCGTGGGTGTACGGCACCTGCATCGTGGCCGCCACCTCCCGGGTGGTCGGCGGGTCCTCGCTCTCCGGCGCGACGGCCAGGCGCATGAGCACGCGGAGTGCCACGTCGGTGAATCTCGTCAGCCGCATGCACGCAGACTAGATAAGTTGCATGAGAGATGCAAATTAAGCGGTACGCGCGGCGACGCTGGGCAACATGCCCCGAACGCAGCCCGATTAGTCACACTCTTTTGTGTAATAGCGCGCCGAGTCCTCCTGCTGAAAGGCTTCTTCCGCAGGTCAGCCCGTGATCGAGAGGATGTCGGATGTCCGTTGGTGAAGAGGTTCGCGACACGCAGCAGCCGCCGCAGCAGAGTCTCGGTACGGCAGCTGCGAGGAACCTCGCGACGACGACCAAGTCGGCCCCGCAGATGCAGGAGATCACCTCCCGGTGGCTGCTGCGCATGCTGCCGTGGGTGCAGGTGCAGGGCGGTGCGTACCGGGTGAACCGCCGGCTGAGCCACTCGGTCGGGGACGGCCGGGTGACGTTCGTCCAGACGGGCGACCAGGTGACGGTCATTCCCGCGGAGCTCGGTGAACTGCCCGCCCTGCGGGACTTCGGGGACGAGGAGGTGCTGGCCGAGCTGGCACGCAGGTGCGAGCAGAGCGAGGTGGCCCCCGGGGAGGTCCTCGCCACCTCGGGCGATGCGGCGGACCGCGTCTACCTGCTGGCCCACGGCAAGGTGGAGAAGGTCGGCACCGGGCCGTACGGGGACGAGACGGTGCTCGGAGTCCTCGCCGACGGCGCCTACTTCGGTGACCACGCACTGGTCGACGGCGACGCGGCCTGGGAGTACACGGCCCGTGCCGTGACCGCCTGCACCCTGCTGACACTGCGGCGTTCGGATGTGCTCAACCTCGCCGAACGCGCCGACTCGCTCCGGGACCACCTGGCCCGGCTGCTCGCCATCCCGCACCAGCGCACCAACCGCTACGGCGAGGCGGAGATCGACCTGTCGGCGGGACATGTGGGGGAGGCCGTCGTCCCGCACACCTTCGTCGACTACGAGTCGGCCCCGCGTGAATACGAGCTGAGCGTCGCCCAGACGGTGTTGAAGGTCCACAGCAGGGTCTCCGACCTCTACAACCAGCCGATGAACCAGACAGAGCAGCAGTTGCGGCTCACGGTCGAGGCGCTGCGCGAGCGCCAGGAGCACGAGCTGATCAACAACCGCGAGTTCGGGCTCCTCAACAACTGCGACTACGGGCAGCGCCTCCAGCCCCACGACGGGGTGCCCGGCCCCGACGACATGGACGAACTGCTCTCGCGCCGGCGCGGGTCGAAGCTGTTCCTCGCCCATCCGCGGGCCATCGCCGCTTTCGGCCGCGAGTGCAACAGGCGCGGTCTGGTGCCGGAGAGCGTGGAGGTCGCCGGTCACCACGTGCCCGCCTGGCGAGGGGTCCCGATCTTCCCGTGCAACAAGATCCCGGTCACCGAATCCCGCACCACGTCGATCATCTGCATGAGGACCGGTGAGGCGGACCAGGGCGTCATCGGGCTCCAGCAGAGCGGCATCCCCGACGAGATCGAGCCGAGCCTGTCGGTCCGCTTCATGGGGATCGACGAGCAGGCGATCATCTCCTACCTCGTGACGGCCTACTACTCCGCGGCCGTCCTGGTGCCCGACGCCCTCGGAGTCCTGGAGAACGTCGAGGTCAGCCGCTGGAGGTGACCCTCCCTGGCCCGGGTGGCGGCGGACGCCGCCCGGGCCCGTACGCGCAGGCCGCCACCAAGGTGCCTCCGTGGCGCCCGGAAGGAGTGACCGTGACCATGACGAGTACGGACGCCGCGACGGAAGGACACGAGGCCGCGGCGCTCCTCGAGCGCACCCGTGACCTCGTCGATCCTCATCTCCGGGCGGCCGTGGAGTCGCTGCCCGGGGGCATGCGCCGGGTCGCCATGTACCACTTCGGCTGGCAGAACGCCGACGGAAGCCCCGCCTCCGGACAGGCCGGCAAGGCCATCAGACCCGCGCTCGTCCTGGCCGCGGCCCGTGCGCTCGGCGGCGATCGTGAAACGGCGATGCGGGCGGCCGTCGCCGTGGAGCTGGCGCACAACTTCACCCTGCTCCACGACGACGTCATCGACGAGGACGCCACCCGCAGGCACCGGCCCACGGCCTGGGCGGTGTTCGGTGTGCCGGACGCGGTCATCACGGGTGACGCCATGCTCGCCCTCGCACAGCGACTGCTGGCGGACGACACGCACCCCGCGTCCGGGCGCGCTTCGGCGCGTCTGTCCACCTGCGTCATCGAGCTGTGCGCGGGGCAACAGGCCGACTGCGCCATGGAGGAGCGCGGCCCCGACGACGTGACGCTCGACGAGTGCCTCACGATGGCCACGGCCAAGACCGGTGCTCTGCTGGGCTGCGCCTGCGCGCTCGGTGCCCTCTACGCGGGCGCGGACGAGCGGGAGGTCGGTGCCATGGACGGCTTCGGCAGGGAGGCGGGACTCGCCTTCCAGCTCATCGACGATCTGATCGGTATCTGGGGGGACACCGCGCGTACGGGCAAGCCGGTGGGGGCGGATCTGGCGGCCCACAAGAAGTCCTTGCCCGTCGTGGCAGCCCTCACGTCGGGCACCGCCGCGGCGGCCGAGCTCGCCGCGCTCTACCGGGGTGCCATGAACACCCCGGACGAGGTGAACCGGGCCGCTGCCGCGGTCGACAGGGCCGGCGGCCGTGACTGGGCGCAGGTATGCGCGGCGGACCGGATGGCCCGCGCGGTCCACCACCTGTCCCGGGCGGTTCCCGATCCGGCCGCCGCCGGCGACCTGTTGGCCCTGGCGGAGTTCGTGACCCGCAGAACACACTGAGTGCCACCCGCCCATGACCGGCGATCCGCCGCAACTCTAGGATCCCGTAAGTCGGTTGGGATCACCGCGGACGAAGGGGTGGGACGCGTGGGCGTACGCATACGGCAGGCGGACGAGCGGGACAGGGATCGGGTCGTACGGATTCTGGACGAGGCGTTCCACGATGATCCGGTCAGCACCTGGATCTTCCCGGACGAGGACCACCGGCGCGCGGTGCACGGCGCGTTCCTCGGTGTCTTCGCCGACATCACACTGGCGGGAGGCCGTATCGACCTCCTGGAGGACGGTACGGCCGCGGCTCTCTGGTTCTCCGTGCCCGCGGGAGCGCCCGAGGGGACCGACGACACACCCGCACTCATGCGGGAGACCGCGGATCCCGACAACGAACGGGCGGAGCTGGTGGGGAGGCTGACGGGAGCGGTCCACCCGCACGACCGTGCGCACGAATACCTGCTGATGATCGGTGTCTCCCCGCAGTGTCAGGGTGAAGGCATCGGGGAAGCGCTGATCAGCGGGGTCCTGGAGCGCTGCGACCGCGAGGGGATCCCCGCCTACCTGGAGGCGAGCAGCATGCGCAGTCGCGGCCTCTACGAACGGCTCGGCTTCACCTTCACGGGGCGGACCGTTGACCTGCCGGACGGGCCCGCCATGTGGCCCATGTGGCGTGAACCGCGGATCGGCTGATCGACCCCCTGGGCGGGGGCGCGGAAGGGGAGGGCGCCACGGGGCGGGCGCCGGCCACGGGCTACAGTCCCTGCTCATGACAGATGAGTCGTGGGCAGGCTGGTACCGGGACCGTCATGGCTCCGAGGCCGTCATTCTCACCACGGACGGACAGCAGCTCCGCATCCGGGTCAGAGGCAGCGACTTCGAGGGTGTGAGCTTCGACGGTCTGGGTCCCGTGGCCGGCGCTCCGCCCGCGGAGGGCGTGTTCGACCTGGTGGGCGGCGTGCTCAGCGACTGCGTACTGGAATGGGACCTTCCGATCCCGGTCCTGGTCTCCGGCACGGTCCGCCAGGCCACGCTCAGCTGCCTGTTGTCCCTGCGCCGTGCCGACCCGGATCTGTACCTCGCCCTCCACCTGGACGGGGCGGTGTACGAATCGAACCGCGCCGAGGGCGACTTCGCGGCAGCACTGGCCACGGTCCAGCGCATCCTGCCGCCGGGTATACAGCTGCAGACCTGCATAGCCTGCGCCTTCTCCGACTACTTCCCCACGCCGCTCCGCGGCCTCTCCGGCGGACTCGCGTGCTTCCGCGGCGTGAAGGACGCGTACCGCGGCGCGGCGGGCGGTGGCGACGTCGCCGACCTGTGGGAGCGGCGCACGGGCTTCGTCCAGGAGATCTGGAGCTGCCGGGAGTTCGAGCCGCGTCCGGCGGAGGGAGCGGGCACCGGCCACCGGGGCGCCTTCCCGCTGGAGCTCGCCTGACCACGTGCCTGCCGGGCCGGTGGGGACCGGTCCGCGTTCTTCCGGGCGGGCGGGGCCGGGCCCTTCACCAGCCGGCCCGGTGAGGGACGGGCCCGTGTGCTCCGGTCATGCCCGTGGGGCCGCTCCTCGCGCGGAGCGGCCCCACGGGGTGTTACGGGGATCAGGAAGTGGCGCGGGCGAGTGCGGCCGCGAAGCCGTTGCGCCAGAGGGTGTTCACCCGCGAGCGCTCGGTGGCGTTCGGATAGGCGTTGGTGCAGGACGTGCCGGGACCGCCGCCCGACATGAGCTCGCTGCACGGGCCCGTGTAGTGGTCCGGCAGACCGAGCACGTGCCCGGTCTCGTGAGCGGTGACCCGGGTCGAGTTGTACTGCCTGTTCTGGGCGTAGTCGAGGAAGATGTAGCCGCTGCCGTGCCCGTTCGTGCTTGCGTACGATCCCCGGGAGTCGTTGCCCTCGTAGTAGGCGAAGTCCGCGTTCGAGCCCTCCTGCAGCTTGACGTTGCTGACGGAGCTGTTCCAGATGCTGGTGCTGCTCGCTATCTGGCTGCGGAAGCTGGGGGCGTTCGCGGTGCTGTAGACCACGGTGACGGCCAGGGCACCCGGCTTGGCGGCACGCTTCTCGGCGACCGACTTCATCACGGCCTCGAAGAAGGCCTTGTTCGAGGCGGCGTTCTCGCTCGAACCGGCGTACGCGGCATAGCCGGCCTGTGCGGTGGCGACGGGGGCGGAGGGTGCGACAGGTGCCGGTGCGGCGACTGCCGGGGTGGTGCCCAGCGCGGCGGCGAGGCCGAGACCGAGACCTGCCACGGCCGACATGATGGCTGTCCTGGGGTGTCTCATGGGGGGTTCTCCTACCTGTCCGAGGAACCCCGTCCGGAAGACCGGACGGGGAACGGGTGGGCGGTACGGAGAGAGTGTCGGGCCCGGCGGGGCCCCGGCGGATGATGTCAACCGGTGATAGCGCCGCCCTATCGCCCCCACAGGAACCGCACAGCACCAGCACGTGCATCTCGCCCCAACACCCGCTGAATAGCGCACGTTTAATGGGGTTGGGCCATCTGGTGCCCGTAGCGCGAACAGCCATACGCTCGGCTCATGGAGCTGGAGGTGAGACACCTCAGGGCGCTCTGCGCCATCGCCGACACGGGCAGCCTGCACCAGGCCGCCCGGCGGCTCGGCGTCAGCCAGCCCTCGCTGACCACCCAGCTCCAGCGCATCGAGAAGTCGATGGGCGCGGAGCTCTTCCGCCGCGAACGGACCGGCTGCCGGCCGACCCTGCTCGGACGCGCCGTCCTGAGCCGGGCCCGCCCTCTGCTGGACGGCATGTCCGCCCTCGTCGGCGCTGCGGTCGCGGAGGCCGAGGCGGCCGGATCCGGTGGCCCCCGCCTTCGCATCGGGTCCACCGCCAGCCGGGTCATAGGCGGCTGGCTGCGCCGGCTTCGGCTGCGGCTGCCCGGGACCGACATCTCGCTGCGGGTCGATGTCTCGGCCCGCACGCTGCTGGACACCGTGGCGGCCGGCCGGCTCGACGTGGCCTTCGTGCACGAGGTGGAGGGCTGTCCGCTGACCGTCCCGGACGGCCTGCAGCAGCGTGTACTGCTGGACCGCGAGCCGCAGTTCATCTCGCTGTCCCGCGACCACCCCGCGGCGGGCCGCCCCGTGGTGGACCTCGACGACCTGGCCACCGACCGCTGGATGGTCGACCCGTCGGTGGACGGCGAGTGGGACGGGGTCCGCCGGGTCCTGGGCGCTGCCGGTCTCGACCCGCCCGTCCTGCACGGCGACTACCTCACGGCGGCCTCCCTGGTGGTGCTGGGCGAGGCGGTGGCCCCCTGCCAGCCCACGTCCGGCCCGCGCGACGACATGGCGATCCGTCCCCTGCGCGGCGATCCGCTGGCCGTGCGGCTGCTGCTGGTCTCCCGGCCGGGCGCCGACATGGACGCGGTGTACGGGGAACTGGAGGCGGCCTACCGCGAGGCGGCACAGCGGGCGGCGGACTACCACCAGTGGCTGGTGCGCCACCACAGCCCACTCGCGCAACTGGCCTGAACGCGCTGGCCCGACCGCGCTGGCCCGACCGCGCGGACGTGACCGCGCGGACGTGACCGCGCGGACGTGACAGGACCGGACCTGGCGCGCGATCCGTCCGCCCTGCGCCTACCGGCCCTCCCACATCTCCGGGGCTCACCGGTGCCGGGGGCCGGGGAGCCCCGCGCCGAGCTCCTTCCGGCCTCCGCGAAGGCTCGCCGCCCTCGAATAGTTCCCGGTTCTGCCGACAGCGAGGGACCGTTTCCGGCGCAGGTCGGCACGGGCAGGATCAGCCCATGAAGATCTTGATGCTGGGTGGCACCGAGTTCGTCGGACGGGCCGTCACCGAAGCGGCGCTCAGCCGGGGATCGCAGGTCACCGTGTTCCACCGGGGTCGTCACGCACCTCCGCCGGGGGCGCGCGCCCTGATCGGTGACCGCACGACGGGCGCGGCGGGCCTCGCCGCCCTGACCGAGGGCACCTGGGACCTGGTCGTCGACACGTGGAGCGGCGCTCCCTCGGCCGTTCGGGACGCCGCCGGGCTGCTGGCGGGCCGGGCCGGCCATTTCACCTACGTCTCCAGCCGCTCCGTGTACGCGCACCCCGCTGCGCCGGGACTGACGGAGGAGGGACCACTCGTGGCCGGTGCCTCACCGGACGCGGGAGCAGGCGTCTCGTACGCCTTGGCCAAGCGGGGCGGAGAGCTCGCGGCGCTGGAGGCCTTCGGCGACCGTGCGCTGCTGGCCCGGGCCGGCCTGATCCTCGGTCCCGGCGAGAACGTGGGCCGCCTGCCGTGGTGGCTGAACCGGACGGCCCGCGGCGGTCCGGTGATCGCGCCGGGACCGCGGGACTCGGGGCTCCAGTTCATCGACGCCCGGGACCTGGCGGACTGGCTGCTGGACGCCGCGGCGGAGGGGCTGGGCGGCGCGTACAACACGGTCAGCCCTCCCGGGCACGCCAGCATGGGGGAGCTGCTCGACGCCTGCGTCCAGGTCACCGGCTCCCGGGCGGAGCTCCGCTGGACTGATCCTGACGACCTGCTCGCAGCCGGTGTCGAGCCCTGGACCGATCTTCCGGTCTGGCTGCCGGCGGGCGAGCTCCGCGACACCCTGTACCGGGGAGACACCCGGAAGGCGCATGCCGCGGGACTGCGGTGCAGACCCGTCGGTGAGACGGTCGCCGACACGTGGGCCTGGCTGTGCGAGAGGGGTGGCGTGGCGCCTCGGAGACCGGACCGGCCCGCGCTCGGCCTGGACACGCTGACCGAGGCGAAGCTCCTCGCGGCGGCCGCCAGCGCTTAGCGTGGCCCGATGATCCGAGAACTGCTGCACCTCACCGAAGCGCCCCTGTGGGAGGCCGCCCGCGCGACCGGGACGTACGAGATGTCCACGCGTGGCCGCACCGTGCACGAGGAGGGGTTCATCCACTGCTCCCTGCCGCACCAACTGCCCGGCGTGGCCCGAGCCGTGTACGGGGACGACGAGGGCGGTCTGGTGGTGCTGGTCATCGACTCCGATCGGCTCCGGGTCCCCGTACGGTACGAGGCACTGGCGCCCGGCGGCGAGGAGTTCCCTCACATCTACGGACCGCTGCCGGTGGATGCCGTGGTGGAGGTGCGCCCATGGACCTCCCCCGTCACCTCCACGACCGTGACAGGGACCACGACCCGAGAGGACGACGGGGCACTGTGAACGGCCCACTCATCGCGGTGACCGGAGCTGCCGGCGCGGTCGGCGGCCGGGTGGCCGCGAGGCTCGCCCGGGTCGGCGTCCCCGTGCGGCTCCTCGGCCGAGACCCCTCCCGGCTGCCCACGCTGCCCGGCGCGGTATCCGCACCGCCTGCCCCGTACGGCGACGGGGAGGCGATGCGGCGAGCCCTGGACGGCGCGCACACCCTGTTCCTCGTCTCCGCGCACGAGAGCCCCGACCGGGTGCGCGAGCACATCACGGCGGTGGACGCGGCCGTCGCCGCGGGTGTCGAGCGGATCGTGTACGTGTCCTTCCTCGGCGCCGCCCCGGACGCCACGTTCACCTTCGCCCGAGACCACTGGCACACCGAGGCACACCTACGGACGGTGGACGTGCGCCACACCTTTCTG
Source organism: Streptomyces clavifer (assembly GCA_014651175.1). Taxonomy (GTDB): domain Bacteria; phylum Actinomycetota; class Actinomycetes; order Streptomycetales; family Streptomycetaceae; genus Streptomyces; species Streptomyces clavifer. The sequence continues at coordinate 603,294 of BMWJ01000001.1, forward strand.
CGTGACGGCTGGTACCTGGCAGGGCTCCCGGCTATGACGGGTGCCGACGGCGCCCTGCGTGGTCCGGGCGGCGACGGCCGGATCTCGGCCGTCGCGCACGAGGACATCGCCGACGCGGCGTCAGCCGTCCTCCTGGACGAAGGAACCGGCCACGACGGTGCGACGTACGACCTCACCGGGCCCGAAGCGTTCACCCTCGCGGAGGCGGCCGAGGAGCTGAGCCGCCGCACCGGCCGCACCATCCGCTACGTCCCCGAGACCAGGGAGGAGGCCTACGCCTCCCGCGCCCACTACGGCGCCCAGGACTGGGAAGTGGCCGGCTGGGTAACGTCGTACGAGGCCATCGCGGCGGGTGAGCTGGCCGTGGTCTCGGACGCCGTACCCGCTCTCACGGGTCATCCGGCCAAGAGCCTGGCCACCTACCTGCGGGAGAACCCGGACAGCTACCGCCACCTTCTCCCGGGACCCTGATCGGGCCGGGCCCGTGGCCTGCGTTACCGGGCGGGGCCCGCTGGTACCAGACGTCGAGGCGGGCCCCGCGACCCGGCAGGCGCTGGTCGGCCGACGGGCCGGCTGTCCGAACCCTGGGCCACGTGGCGGCCGTGGCGCACTTCGCAGGGGCGGCAGGAGCGTCGCTCGGGGCCCGGGCGTGGGGCGACGTGGTTACCGAGCAGCGTGCGGCCGGGGACGGCGCCCACCCGGTGACGCCGACCGGCCTGGACGCCCGGAAGGCTTTGCCAGCCGGGCAGATCCTCACCGTGGACGCGGTCCGGAGCCGGGATCTCGGCACGACGGCCTGAAACAGGTCGTGGCTTCCGGGCGGGAGCGTGGCCGTGCTGTAGGGCCGGCGCGGCGTGGAAGAGCGGAAAAGCAGACCGCACCCGGTCCGTCGGTGACGCCGTGGCCGGCGGCCTCCGGACCGGGTGCGGACAGTCGGGCCGTCCGACCCGTGAAAGCTCGGGTCGGACAGCCCGGACAGGCGTCAGGCCTTCTTGGTCTCCCAGAAGATCTTGTCGATCTGGGCGATCAGGTCGAGAGCCTTCTGGCCCGTCGCCGGGTCGTTCGAGCCCTTGGCCGCGGAGAGCGCCTTCAGGGTGTCGTTGACCAGCTGGTGCAGCTCCGGGTACTTCTCGAAGTGCGGGGGCTTGAAGTAGTCGCTCCAGAGCACCGAGACGTGGTGCTTCGCGAGCTCGGCGCGCTGTTCCTTGATCAGAACGGCGCGCGTGCGGAAGTCCGCGTCCTCGTTGGCCTGGTACTTCTCCTGGACGGCCTTGACGGACTCCGCCTCGATGCGGGCCTGGGCCGGGTCGTACACGCCGCAGGGCAGGTCGCAGTGGGCGCTGACCTTCACCTTGGGGGCAAACAGGCGGGAAAGCATGGAGCTGTCCTTCCTCGTGATCGTCTTCTCAGGTGGGACATTACTCCGTGGGGGGCCGCTTTCAGCGGCTGCCCCATGGGCTTAGGACAAAAGTCCGGGGTGAGGATGGGCCGACGGCCGAATGCGCGGAGCGGCGCACACGGCGGTGTACTGGAGGATGGACCGGGAGGTGCCACGGATGCCGGAGGCGACGCAGGGCCCGGGGAGCGGGCGGGCGCGAGGAGCGTTCCAGGTGGTGGAGGTGACGGGCCCATCGATGGTGCCCACGCTCTACCACGGGGACTGGTTGCTCGTGCAGCACGGGGCGCCGGTGCGCCCGGGGGACGTGGTGATCCTCCGCCACCCCTTCCAGCAGGACCTGCTGGTCGTGAAGCGGGCCGCCGAGCGGCGCGGCAGTGGCTGGTGGGTGCTCGGCGACAACTCGTTCGCGGGCGGGGACAGCACGGACTACGGGGCCGTCCCCGAGGAGCTCGTGCTGGCCCGGGTGCGGGTCCGCTACCGGCCGCTGAACAAGGATCAGCGGTCAGTGCTCGGCGTGCTGGGCTGGGTGGTGTCCGCGCTGCGCCCCGTGTCCTCGGTCCGCAGCGTCTCCTGGCGCTTGCGGGCCCGGTAGGCCGCCACGTTGGCCCGGGTCGCGCAACGGTCCGAGCAGTAGCGCCGCGAGCGGTTGGTGGAGGTGTCGAGGTAGGCGTTGCGGCACGGTGCCGCCTCGCACAGGCCCAGCCGGTCCACGCCGTGCGAGGTGAGGTGGAAGGCGAGGCCCATGGCCGCGATGGCGGCGAATCCCGCCGTCGCGTTCGACGGATGGTCGGCGAGGTGCATGTGCCAGTCCGGTTTGCCGTCCGCGTCGCGGGTGTCGTGCCCGGACACCTGGGGACTCACCGGGAACTCCAGCAGCAGTGAGTTGAGCAGGTCCACCGCCAGGGTCTCGTCACCGCTGTCGGCCGCCTGGAAGACCGCCCGGAGCCGGGCCCGCACGGAGCGGAAGCGGGTCACGTCGGCGTCGGTCGCGCGGCGGGCGGCCTGGGCGTTGGCGCCGAAGAGGTCGCGCACGGACTCGACCGTGGTGAGGGAGTCCTTGTTGCGGGCCGGCTCCTCGGTGTTGACCAGACGAACGGCGTAGTCCGAGTAATAGGCCAGTTCCACTTGTAGTCCTTACGGCGTCGGTCTATGGTCGTCGTGCGGCCAGTGTAATAGGTGGTCGCCATCAACAGGTATTACTTGGAGGTTCGGGTGACGGAGACGGCGACGGGCACCGACTGGCAGTCCTGGCAGCAGAGCTGGGACCGTCAGCAGGAGTGGTACATGCCGGACCGCGAGGAGCGGTTCCGGGTGATGCTGGACATGGTCGAGGCCGTCGTGGGGCCCGAGCCGAGGGTGCTCGACCTGGCATGCGGTACGGGCAGTATCACGGACAGGCTCCTCACGCGGTTCCCGAGGGCGAGCAGCACCGGGGTCGACCTCGACCCCGCCCTCCTCGCCATCGCCCGCGGCACCTTCGACGGTGACGACCGGGTCGCGTTCGTCACCGCAGACCTGAAGGACCCCGCCTGGCCCGGGAAGCTCCCGCACACCTCGTACGACGCCGTCCTGACCGCCACGGCCCTGCACTGGCTGCACAGCGAACCGCTCGCCGCGCTCTACGGTCAACTCGGACAGCTGGTCCGGGAAGGCGGTGTGTTCATGAACGCCGATCACATGATCGATACCGACACCCCCCGCATCAACGCCGCCGAACGCGCCCAGCGGCACGCCGCCATGGACCGTGCCAGGGCCGACGGAGCGCTCGACTGGGCGCAGTGGTGGGCCCTCGCCGCCAAGGACCCGGTCCTCGCGGCACCGACCGCCGAGCGCTTCAGGATCTACGGCGAGCACGCGGACGGCGACATGCCCTCCCCGCGGTGGCACGCCCGCACCCTCCGCGAGGCGGGCTTCGGGGAGGCGCGCACGGTCTGGGCCTCGCCGTCGGACAGCCTGGTGCTCGCGGTGAAGTAGACGGGCGCCGCGCTGTGGTGGGAGACGGTGGTACGGACTCGCTCCGTACCGCTGTCTCCCTTCCGCCGTCGCCGGCCGTACGCACCTCGCCGGGTCCGGCGATCGGAGGAGGGCGGCCGCTCGGAGGAGGGAGGCGTCCCGCGCCCGCGGGTCGGCGGGAGGGTGCTGCTCAGGCGGTGGTGTCCTGCCCTTTCGCGTCCTCGGCCGCCGGTTTCCCACCCGTGGGAAACAGTGCGGGAGGAGTGATGTTCTCCGGACAGAACGTGCGCCACGATGTCCCTCTGCGGAACGCGTCCGGCCCCGGAGGCAGGGTGGATTCCCCCGAGGGCGGAAGATCATGTGGCGCGACTGAGGAGCCTGCGGCTCTCAGGGATCAGTACTCACCGAGACTCCAGGCCGGTGCGAAACGCAATCACGGCGTCGGTGACAGTGGCGGCCTCAGCGGCTGCGATCCTTCCTCGGCGGGCCGGCCCATGCAGCGACGCACACGTTCCGGCCGGCCTCGGGCCGGTGATCGGAGATCTGCGGACGCGCCCCGGGCCGATTCGGCCCGGGGCGCGTTTCGCTTCCGCTCACAGCACCTTGGACAGGAACGACTTCGTCCGGTCGTGCTGCGGGTTCGTCAGTACGTCGCGCGGATGACCCGACTCGACCACGACACCGTCGTCCATGAAGACCAGGGCGTCGCCGACCTCGCGGGCGAAGCCCATCTCGTGCGTGACGACGATCATCGTCATACCGTCCTCCGCCAGCCCCCGCATGACGTCCAGGACGTCGCCGACCAGCTCCGGGTCGAGCGCCGAGGTGGGCTCGTCGAAGAGCATCAGCTTCGGCTCCATGGCCAGGGCACGGGCGATGGCCACCCGCTGCTGCTGTCCGCCGGAGAGCTGGGAGGGGTAGTTCCTCGCCTTGTCGGACAGGCCGACCCGGTCCAGGAGCTGTTCGGCGCGTGCCCGGGCGACGGCCCTGGCCTCACCCTTGACCTGGATGGGGGCCTCCATGACGTTCTCGAGAGCCGTCATGTGCGGGAACAGGTTGAAGCGCTGGAAGACCATGCCGATGTCCCGGCGCTGCAGGGCGACTTCGCTGTCCTTGAGCTCGAAGAGCCGGTCGCCCTTCTGGCGGTAGCCGACCAGGTCGCCGTCGACGTACAGCCGCCCGGCGTTGATCTGCTCCAGGTGGTTGATGCACCGCAGGAACGTCGACTTGCCGGAACCGGACGGGCCGATCAGGCAGAAGACCTCACGCGGGGCGACCTCCAGGTCTATGCCCTTGAGGATGTGTGCGGCGCCGAAGGACTTGTGTACGCCCTCGGCCTTCACCATGGCGGTCATGCGGAGACACCCCCCGAGGGACGGTTGCTGAAGGCGGCGAGGTTGACCTTGACCCGCTGCCAGGGGGTGAGCGGAAGGCTGCGCAGGCTGCCCCTGGCGTAACGGCGCTCCAGGTAGTACTGGCCCACGCTGAACACACTGGTCATCACGATGTACCAGATGGAGGCGACGAAGAGCATCTCCATCACCGCGTACGAGGTGGAGCCGATCTGCGAGGTGGAGCGCAGCAGTTCGTTGTAGGTGACCGCGTACACCAGCGACGAGGTCTTGAGCATGTTGATGAACTCGTTGCCGGTCGGCGGGATGATCACCCGCAGCGCCTGCGGAAGCACCACACGGCGCATGGTCTTCGCCTGGGTCATGCCCAGTGCGTGCGAGGCCTCGGTCTGGCCCTCGTCCACCGACTGGATGCCCGCGCGGACGATCTCCGCCATGTACGCGGCCTCGTTCAGTGCGAGCCCCAGCAGGGCGCACATGAACGGGGTCATCACGTCCGTCATCTCGTCCTTGTAGATGAACGGGATGTTGAGGACCGGGAAGATCAGCGCCAGGTTGAACCAGAGCAGCAGCTGCACATAGACCGGAGTGCCGCGGAAGAACCAGATGTAGAGCCACGCGACCCAGCTGGTCACCGGGTTCTTCGAGAGGCGCATGACGGCGAGGATCACGCCGAGCGCCACACCGAGGATCATCGCCAGCACGCTGATCAGCAGCGTGCGGCCGGCTCCCGCCAGGACGGTGTCGTCGAACACCTTGTCCTGGACCGCCTGCCACTGGATGTTGCCCTGCGAGAAGGCATACACGAGGGCGGCGAGCAGACCCACCACGACCACGCCGCTGATCCAGCGGCCGTAGTGGCGTACGGGAATGGCCTTGATGGTCTCCGGTGCGACGGTGGTGGCCGTGGAGACGGGTGCGGCGGCGGCCGATGGGCCGCCGGGCACCTTGTCGAACTTGTCAGTCACGGTGACTGCCCTTCGGTGGTGCGCCGGTCACTTGCCGCCGTTGACGGCGGCCTTGTCGATCGCTCCGGTGCCGGCGCCCCACTTGTCGAGCACCTTCTGGTAGGAACCGTCGGCGATGATCGCGTCGACGGCCTCCTTGAGGACGTCACGCAGCTCGGTGTTGTCCTTGTTCACGGCGATACCGAACGGTCCGGCGTCGACCTGCTCGCCGACGACCTCGAAGTCGTTGCCTCCGCCGGCCTTGCGGGCCAGGTCGACCGCGACCGGGTAGTCGTTGACACCGGCTACGGCGCCGCCCGACTTCACGCGGGTCTGGGCCTCCGTGTCGTTCTCGAAGGACTCGATCTTGACGGCCTTCTCGCCGCCGTCCGTGCAGGCCGCGGACTGCTTCTTCAGGGCCTCTTCGTACGTGGTGCCGCGCTGGACCGCCGCCACCTTGCCGCACAGGTCCTCGATGGACTTGATGCCCTCGGGGTTGCCCTTCTTGGTGTACACGGCGGTGCCGGCCAGGAAGTAGTCGACGAAGTCGACACCCTTGCCGAGCTTCTTGCCCTTGTCGTCCAGGCCTTCCTGACGCTGCTTGTTGTCCGTGATGGACGACATGGCGATGTCGTGGCGGCCGGTGTTCAGGGCGGTGATCAGGCCGTCGAACGAACCGGAGGTGAACTCGAACTTCACACCCAGCTGCTTGCCGAGGGCCGCGGCGATGTCGGGGTCGACACCGACGATCTTGCCGTTCTCGACGGACTCCATCGGTGCGTACTCGGCGTTCGTCCCGACCTTGATGACGCCGGACTTCTGGTACTTCGCCGGGAGCTTGTCGAAGAGCGGGGCGTCGCTCTTGGACGCGGTGCTGTCACCGGTCTTCGTCGCCCCGCTGTCGGTCTGGTCGCCGCACGCGGTCAGCAGCAGGGTGCCCGCGACCGCGACTGCGCAGACCGCGGCAATCCGGGACTTCGCGGTCTTACGACAGATCGTGCTTGCGGTCATGATCGGAATCCTCCGGCAGTGAGGGAACGCTGGGCAGATGGTTACGCACGCATCTTCGAGTGCTGCCACTCTGTGTGATTAGGGCATCTTGCCATTCGGACTAGCCCAATCAGGGGCCACGGCATGTCAAAATCGGGTAACGGGCGACCCCCGATCCCCAACGGGCCGGTACTGCAAGGCCGGACCATCTGTTGGAACTCGAGCTTTACTCCGGAGAATCTCCGGTGCGCCACGAGTCGCGGCCGACCTTTATGTCTCTTAGTGGACTTGTCCGAATATTCAGCTATGAGTCATGTCACCGCGTCGATATGGACTCGTCCGGGGCACAGTCCGTCGGGTAAAAAAGACCTTTACACCCCTCATCAGGGGCTCAGGGCGCGTGTGCGGCGCGCCCGCGCGTACGTACATCCCCTGCCGGGCGGGCCAACCTGCCCAGTGCCGGGAACGTACGCGGTGCCCGCCCACCCCTCCTCAACCAGGAGTGGCCACCCTCAAACGATGAAGACTTAAGGGGTCAACACAATGGCAGCGGAGATCGTCAATCCTCGCAGCGACAGCAAGACGCACGGTGCGGCCGGTGCGGACGGCATCAGCGGTGCGGAAGAGCCCTTCGATCCGGCCTTCGCCCTCCACCGCGGCGGGAAGATGGCCGTGCAGGCCACCGTCCCGATCCGCGACAAGGACGACCTGTCCCTCGCGTACACGCCCGGCGTGGCCAAGGTGTGCAGTGCCATCGCCGAGAATCCCGAGCTGGTCCACGACTACACCTGGAAGTCGCAGGTCGTCGCGGTCGTCACGGACGGCACCGCCGTGCTCGGTTTGGGGGACATCGGTCCCGAGGCGTCCCTCCCGGTGATGGAGGGCAAGGCGATCCTCTTCAAGCAGTTCGGCGGAGTCGACGCGGTGCCGATCGCGCTCGCCACGACCGACGTGGACGAGATCATCGAGACCGTCGTGCGGCTGGCGCCGTCCTTCGGCGGCGTGAACCTGGAGGACATCTCGGCGCCCCGGTGCTTCGAGATCGAGCGACGGCTCCAGGAGCGCCTCGACATCCCGGTCTTCCACGACGACCAGCACGGAACGGCCGTCGTGACGCTCGCGGCCCTGCGCAACGCCGCGAAGCTGTCCGGCTGCACGCTCGGCGATCTGCGCGGTGTCATCTCCGGCGCCGGTGCGGCCGGTGTGGCCATCGCGAAGTTCCTGCTGGAGGCGGGCATCGGAGACGTCGCCGTCGCCGACCGCAAGGGCATCGTCAGCCGGGACCGGGACGACCTCACGGACGTCAAGCGCGAACTGGCCGAGCTCACGAACAGGGCGGGCATCTCCGGCCCGCTGGAGACGGCTCTCGCGGGCGCCGACGTCTTCATCGGTGTCTCCGGCGGTACGGTCCCCGAGCCGGCGGTCGCCTCGATGGCGCCCGGCGCGTTCGTCTTCGCCATGGCCAACCCGAACCCCGAGGTCCACCCCGATGTCGCGCACAAGTACGCGGCCGTCGTGGCGACCGGGCGGTCGGACTACCCGAACCAGATCAACAACGTGCTGGCGTTCCCCGGCATCTTCGCCGGTGCGCTGCAGGTCCGGGCCTCCCGGATCACCGAGGGCATGAAGATCGCCGCGGCGAACGCGCTGGCCGACGTCGTCGGGGACGAACTGGCCGCGGACTACGTGATCCCGTCGCCGTTCGACGAGCGGGTCGCTCCGGCGGTCACCGCCGCGGTGGCCGCCGCCGCGCGGGCCGAGGGCGTGGCACGGCGCTGATGCCGTGAGGTGGGGGCGGGACGGGGTCGGCAGGTCCGCGGTGCGGAGCCGAACCCCCGGCCCGCCCCTTTCCTCTGCCCGGGCTCCGCTCGGGCCTCGGCCGCCGTCGGCCCACTTCCCTCGAGGACGCTGGGGTGTGTGTCACACCACCGGACGGTTACGTCACGGGGCGTCACGGCCTATCGTCATGGCCATGTTCGCCGCCTACGCCGCACGCATCGACCGTGACCAGCCCCTCGACGGCCTCGAGCTGGGCGAGCGTCCCGCACCCGGGGCGCGACCCGGCTGGACCACCGTCCGGGTCAGGGCCGCGTCGCTCAATCACCACGACCTCTGGTCCCTGCGCGGTGTGGGCCTCGGTGAGGACAAGCTGCCCATGATCCTCGGGTGCGACGCCTCGGGGATCGACCAGGACGGCAACGAGGTCGTCCTGCACTCCGTCATCGGGCAGACGGGGCACGGTGTCGGCCCGGACGAGCCGCGTTCCATCCTCACCGAGCGCTATCAGGGCACCTTCGCCGAGCAGGTCACCGTTCCCAGCTGGAATGTGCTGCCCAAGCCGAAGGAGCTCACCTTCGAGCAGGCCGCCTGCCTGCCGACCGCCTGGCTCACTGCGTACCGGATGCTGTTCACCAACGCGGGAGTGCGCCCCGGCGACTCGGTCCTCGTACAGGGGGCAGGCGGTGGTGTCGCGACCGCCGCGATCGTGCTCGGCAAGGCCGCCGGGCTCAGGATGTTCGCGACGAGCCGGGACGAGGCCAAGCGGAAGCGGGCGGTCGAACTGGGTGCCGTCGAGGCGTACGAGCCCGGGGCGAGGCTGCCGCAGCGCGTCGATGCCGTGATCGAGACCGTCGGGGCCGCCACCTGGTCCCATTCGGTGAAGTCGCTGCGGCCCGGAGGCACGCTGGTGATCTCGGGGGCCACCAGCGGTGACCGCCCCGCGCACGCCGAACTGACCCGGATCTTCTTCCTGGAGCTCAAGGTCGTCGGCTCCACCATGGGCTCCAGGGACGAGCTGGAGGATCTGCTGTCGTTCTGTGCGGCCACCGGTGTGCGGCCCGTCATCGACGAGACGCTGCCGCTGGACCGGGCCCGCGAAGGGTTCGAACGGCTCGCCGCCGGCGACCTCTTCGGGAAGATCGTGCTCACCGTCTCGTGACGACGGTGCCGGACCTGCGGACACCGGAAGGACTGACGCTGCGTCCCTGGCGGCCGTCCGACGCCCCCGCGGTGCTCCGCGCCTTCGCGTCGGCCGAGATGGCACGCCAGGCGGGGCGCCCGGTCACGAACCGGGCCGAGGCGCTGGAGTGGATCGCCGAACGGGAGAGCGCGCGAACGGCCGGCACCGGGCACGCGCGGGCCGTCGTCCGGGAAGGTGCGGTGCTCGGCTGCGTGGCCGTCACCGCGGTGAACCACGTCCACGACACCGGCTGGATCTCGTACTGGACCGTCGAGGCGGCGCGCGGCACGGGCGTCGCGGCTGCGGCGGTACGGGCACTGTCCCGCTGGGCCTTCGACGATCTGGGGCTGTACCGGCTGGAGCTGGGACATCGGACGAACAATCCGGCGTCCTGCGCGGTCGCCCGACGGGCCGGGTTCGCCGTGGAGGGCATCGAGCGGGCGAAGCTCCGTTACGGGGAGGTGCGGTACGACGTCGAGCGCCATGCCCGTCTGGCCACCGATCCTGTCAACATCGGTTGACGCGTGTCGAGTGTCAACGTAGATTGACACCACGACCGAAGCGACGGATCTTGCCGCACGTGCCGGTGACCGTGACCCGCGTGTCGGGCTGCGGGCCGTTGCCGCGCTGCGGCGGCTGCTGGAACAACTCGAAGCCGTACAGGTCAGGAGCGCCCGCGCCCAGGGATGGTCCTGGCAGGAGATCGCTGCCGAGCTGGGTGTCAGCCGGCAGGCCGTGCACAAGAAGTACGGGAGGCATTGATGTTCGAGCGATTCACGAAGGGCGCCCGGGCTGCCGTGACCGGCGCGGTGACCCACGCCGAGCGGGCGGGGGCGGACTCGGTGACCGAGGAGCATCTGCTGCTCTCTCTCCTGGACCAGAAGGGCGGTCGGTCCTCCTTCGCGGTCGTCGCCCTGGGTCTCACCGACCGCCGCGCCTCGATGGAGTCGGCGTTCGCCGAAGCCCGGCGCCGCGGAGGGCTTACCAAGGCGGACGCGGAGGCGCTGGCCGGCATCGGCATCGACGTCACCGAGATCGTCGCCAAGGTCGAGGGCGCGCACGGTGAGGGAGCACTGGCAGGTGACCGCAGGAGCCGCCGGTGGTGGTCGGCGCACCGTCCGTTCACTGCCGGAGCGAAGGGCATTCTGGAGAAGTCCCTGCGCGTCGCACTGGGGCGCGGTGACCGTTTCATCGGCGAGGAGCATGTCCTGCTGGCCCTGACCGCCTGTCCGGGTGTGGTCGCCGATGTGCTCGCGGACCACGGCGCGACGTACGCGACCGTGGAGCGGGCGCTGTACGGAGCCGGGGGAGAAGGTCAGGCCAGGGCGAGCTGATCGTCAGGCCCGTCCGCGTCCGGGGCCGGTTCCGCCCCGGACCGGGCGGAACCGGCCCCCGGCCCGTCGGGCCGCGCGGCCTTCGTTGCCGCAGCCCGCGCGGTCCGGTGGGCCGGGGCCGCACGGGCCGCAGGGCATCAGGGCTTCTTCGGTGGCGTGCTGCCCTCCGCCGCGTCGTCGGCGCCCCGCAGCAGCCTGTCCATCCGGACCGCGGCCGTGGCCAGGTGCTGCCGGGCCTCCTTCAGCTGGGTCTCGGTGACACCGCGGTCCCGGGCCGCGTCCCGCACGTCGTCGCGGAAGCGGTCCAGCAAGCGGTCGAGATCGCGGGCCGGGTCGCCCGTGGCTGCTGTGTCGGCGGCCCACTCGACGTCCGGAGCGGCTGGGTCCGGCCTGGTGTAGGTGGGCCAGCTACCGGTCCTGGCGAAGCCGCCGAGCTGGCCCGTGATCTCGGCCAGCCCTTCCCGCACGCCCGTGGGCCAGTCACCCCGAGCGAAATGCTCCTGGACCTGACGGGCGGCGTTCTGCATCTGCTCGCGCGCCTTCTCGTGGGCTTCCCGGGCCTGACGACGGGCCTGCTCCGCGTCCTCGCGGGCACGGCGGGACTCGTCCTTCGCCCGGCGGGCCTGTTCCTTCCACTCCTGCTGGGCCTTGCGGAGCTCCTCCTTCGCCGTACGCCACGCGTCGCCGTCCCCCAGGGGGGACTCCCAGCCGCTCTTCCCGCTGCTCCCGTCGTGACGGGACTCGGAGGCCGCGGCCCGCATGTCGCTGCGCAGCTTGCCCGCAGCGCCGCGTACGTCGTCGCGGATCTCGGCGGCCAGCTCCGAGACCGACTCGCGGATCTCCAGCTCCAGATCGGCGAGCTCACCACTCCTGCCCGCCAGCTCGGCCCGGCCGGCGTCGGTGATCGAGTAGACCTTGCGGCCGCCCTCGGTGGCGTGGGTGACCAGGCCTTCGGCCTCCAGCTTGGCCAGGCGGGGGTAGACGGTGCCGGCCGAGGGCGCGTAGAGGCCCTGGAAGCGTTCCTCCAGGAGCCGGATCACCTCGTAGCCGTGGCGCGGGGCCTCGTCCAGCAGCTTGAGGAGGTACAGGCGGAGGCGTCCATGGGCGAATACGGGAGGCATGTCAGAGCACCTTTCCGGTCGGCTCGGCGGCGTGCGGGGCATCCTCGGCCGGTGGCCGGCGCAGGAGCGCGATCGAGCCGGAGACGGTCGTCGCCCTCAGCTTCCCCGTGCCCGCGCCGAGCGTGCCCGTGATCTTCTTCGCGCCCCACTGGCCGCCGACACGCAGATCCTCGAAGGCGTTGGAGACGGCGCCACTCGCGGTGTTCGCCTCGACCTTCGCGTCGGCAGGGTGCGGCAGCCGGATGGCGATCTCGCCGGAGACCGTCGTCAGCCGGATGTCGGTCGGCTTGGGAGAGGTGTCGAGGTCCAGCACCATGTGGCCGCTGACGGACTCCGCGCGCACCGACGTGCCCGCACCCTCGACGACCGTCAGGTCGCCCGAGACCGACTGGAAGTGGAGGGCGCCGGTGACGGCCTGGGCCTCCAGGCTTCCTGCGACGGTCTCCGCGCGGACCACGCCCGAGAGCCCCACCAGAGTGGTGTCACCCGTGATGCCGCGCAGTTCCGTCCGCCCCTGGATCCCCGAGACGACGGCGCCGGCGCCGATCACGCCGACCTCCACCGCGGAACCGGCGGGCACGGAGAGCGAGACGACCGCGCTCCGGCGTGCACTCTTGCGGTCGAGCCAGGTGAGGAAACCGTTCCAGGGGAGATCCTCGTAGGCGACGGTGAGGGTGCCGTCCCGCTGGGTCACGATCAGCGGCGGGCCCGTGACGTCGGAGACCTCCAGCCGGGCGCTCGCCTCATCGGTACCGACGACGTTGACCGTGCCGTTGACGATGCGCACGTTGAGCGATGTCACGGGTGCATCGAAGGTGAGCTTCCGGGGCTCGGCGACGGTCCATGTGGACTCGGACATGCGATCTGACCTCCGCGACAGCATGGGCACGACGCAATATATCGCGTCTCGTAAGAACACGATATATCGCGGATTGGGGAAGTCAAGGGGAATCCGGGAGGGGGTGTAAGTGGTGGGAGGCGGTCATACGGTGATGAATTGCCCTAGCGTGTGCAGCATGACCGCTGCATCCGTGGGTGCTCTGCTGCTGTGCCGGGCCGACCCCGAGACCGTACGGCCCGTGGCCCGTCTACTGCAGGAGCGCATGCTGCTGACCCCGGCCGGGGACGGCTGGAGTGCCCTCGTCCCCGATCGGAAGCCCTGGCGTCATGACGGCCACGACGGCAACGGCGGTGCGGGCCACGGCAGCGGCGGGCCGGGCCACACGGGCGCCGAGCCCGTCGACCGGGTCCTCGGCGGCTGGGCCACCGCGCTCGCGGTGGGGTCCACCTGGCCGGTGCTCGCGCTCTGGTGGGACGGCGAGCGGTCCGGCTTCACCCTCGCCGCGGGCTTCCGCCGCCCGGTCGGCTACATCTGGCTGGCGGACGGCACCCCGGCGGGCGAGGACGAGGCCATGCGTACGTTCGCCGCCCGGCTGGGCCTCGACCCGGTCCTCGACCTCCAGGCACTGGAGGCCCTCACCCAGCAGGACCCGGAAGCGGACGCCGACGCGCGGCTGCGCGGTCTGCTCGCCGTCCTCACACGGGCCGGGGTGTCCATGCCGCCCGGCCTCACCCCGGGCGAACCGGCCGACCGGCTCCGCGCGGCCGCCGGGGCGCACCGGGAAGCGGAGGTGATCGAGTGGGCCGGCTGGCGCGACGCCGTACGGGTGGAGCTCGATGCCGTGGAGAGCGGCAGCCTCGGCCCCTGGATCATCGGCCCGCGGGCCCGGGCGGTCGCAGCCGTACAGGTCGCCGCCGGGCTGCCGCTCGCCCTGTGGGGTGCCCGCAGGCGCAGCGGGGGCTGGATCGCGGCGGGGCTGGTCCTGCTGGCGCAGGGTGCCCTGGGGTTCGCGTACAACCGGTTCAGGCACGAAGCGGGTGACGCGGGGGGCGGGCGGTGACTACTCGTCCTCGTCCTCGTCGTCCAGCCGGGCCAGCCAGGTCGCCAGCCGCTCGACCGGTACCTCGAAGTCGGGGTTGAGGTCGACGAACGTACGCAGCTGCTCGGCGAGCCACTCGAAGGTGACCTCCTCCTCGCCGCGCCGCTTCTCCAGTTCCTCGATACCACGGTCCGTGAAATACATGCCTGTGCTCGCTCCGGGTGGGGACGTCGGTTGCTCCCGCCAGGGTATGCCGTGCGCCGGGGCGTTCGTCCGTGGCCTCCGGGGCGGGCCACCGGAAACCGGGCGCGCATGCGGTGTCGGGCTTCATCAGCCTCCACCGTCGCCTGTACATCGCTTCCGCACAGGCGCGACAGGCCGTTCCGGGGCTTCGGGCGGCGGATGATCCGCCCGCGCATGACGGGGGAGACGCCCCGCGACGCCGGAGGGCCCGGTCCCGCGAGATTCGACTCGCGGGACCGGGCCCTCCGGTGCGTACAACGGCTGATCAGGCCTCGAAGACCTCGGTGACCAGCTGCGCCTGCTCGGCCTGGTGACGCTTGGCCGAGCCGACCGCCGGGGACGAGCCGTGGCGTCGCGAGATGCGGCGCAGGCGCTCACCGTGCGGCACGTCGGCGCCGACGGCGAGGTCCAGGTGGTCGATCAGGTTGAGCGCGATGAACGGCCACGCACCCTGGTTGGCCGGCTCCTCCTGGGCCCAGAGGTACTTCTCGGCGTTCGGGTACTTGGCGATCTCGGCCTGGATCTCCGCGCCCGGCAGCGGGTACAGACGCTCCAGACGGATGATCGCCGTCTCCGTGTCACCGCGCTTCTCGCGCTCGGCGTCCAGGTCGTAGTAGAGCTTGCCCGCGCAGAAGACGACCTTGCGGACCGCCTCGGCGCTGACCGACTCGTCGCCGATGACCGGACGGAAGCCGCCGGTGGTGAACTCCTCCACCTTCGAGGCCGCCGCCTTGAGGCGCAGCATCGACTTCGGCGTGAAGACGATCAGCGGCTTGTGGTGCGGGTTGTGCACCTGCCACCGCAGGAGGTGGAAGTAGTTGGACGGGAGGGTGGGCATCGCGACCGTCATGTTGTCCTGCGCGCACATCTGCAGGAAACGCTCCGGACGGGCGGACGAGTGGTCCGGCCCCTGGCCCTCGTAGCCGTGCGGAAGCAGCAGGGTGACGCCGGACGTCTGACCCCACTTCTGCTCGGCGGAGGAGATGAACTCGTCGACGACGGTCTGCGCGCCGTTGACGAAGTCACCGAACTGGGCCTCCCAGATGACCAGCGACTCCGGACGGGCCAGCGAGTAGCCGTACTCGAAGCCCATCGCCGCGTACTCGCTGAGCAGCGAGTCGTAGACGTTGTAACGGGCCTGGTCGTCGGAGAGGTAGAGCAGCGGGGTGTAGTCCTCGCCGGTCTTCTGGTCGACGAGAACGGCGTGGCGCTGGCCGAACGTGCCGCGGCGGGTGTCCTGTCCGGCGAGCCGGACCGGGGTGCCCTCCATCAGCAGCGAACCGATGGCCAGGGTCTCGCCCATGCCCCAGTCGATCGTGCCGTTCTCCACCGACGCGGCACGACGCTGCATCTGCGGCATCAGACGCGGGTGGACGGTGATCTCGTCCGGGATGTTCACCTGGGACTCGGCGATCAGCTTCACGACCTCCGAGGAGACCGCTGTGCCCACCGCCACCGGGAACTCGGCCTGGACGTCCGGGACATGCGGCTGGGCCGGCGCAGAGGTGGCCTCGCGGACCTCCGCGAAGACCTTCTCCAGCTGTCCCTGGAAGTCCTGGAGCGCCTGCTCGGCCTCTTCCAGCGTGATGTCGCCGCGACCGATGAGGGACTCGGTGTAGAGCTTGCGCACCGAGCGCTTCTTGTCGATCAGCGTGTACATCTGCGGGTTGGTGAACTCCGGGTTGTCGCCCTCGTTGTGACCGCGGCGGCGGTAGCAGATGAGGTCGATCACGACGTCCTTGTTGAACGTCTGCCGGTACTCGAAGGCGAGCCGCGCGACGCGGACCACGGCCTCCGGGTCGTCACCGTTGACGTGGATGATCGGCGCCTCGATCATGCGTGCCACGTCCGTGGCGTACATCGAGGAGCGCGAGGACTCCGGGGCGGCGGTGAAGCCGACCTGGTTGTTGATCACCACGTGCACGGTGCCGCCGGTGCGGTAGCCGCGCAGCTGCGACATGTTGAGCGTCTCGGCGACGACGCCCTGGCCGGCGAAGGCCGCGTCGCCGTGGAGCGCGACGGGCAGGACCGTGAAGTCCGTGCCGCCCTTGTTGATGATGTCCTGCTTGGCGCGGGCGATGCCCTCGAGGACCGGGTCGACCGCCTCCAGGTGCGAGGGGTTGGCGGCCAGCGAGACCTTGATCTGCTCGCCGTCCAGACCGGTGAAGGTGCCCTCGGCGCCCAGGTGGTACTTGACGTCGCCGGAACCGTGCATCGACCGCGGGTCGAGATTGCCCTCGAACTCCCGGAAGATCTGCGCGTAGGACTTGCCGACGATGTTCGCCAGGACGTTCAGCCGGCCGCGGTGGGCCATGCCGATGACGACCTCGTCGAGGCGGGCCTCGGCGGCGGAGTCGATGACCGCGTCGAGCAGCGGGATGACGGACTCGCCGCCCTCCAGCGAGAACCGCTTCTGGCCGACGTACTTGGTCTGCAGGAACGTCTCGAACGCCTCGGCGGCGTTGAGGCGGCGCAGGATCCGCAGCTGCTCCTCGCGCTCCGGGGCCGGACGCGGACGCTCCACCCGGTCCTGGAGCCACTTGCGCTCCTTCGGCTCCTGGATGTGCATGAACTCGATGCCGGTGGTGCGGCAGTACGACTCACGCAGGACGCCGAGGATGTCGCGGAGCTTCATCATCGTCTTGCCGGCGAAACCGCCGACCGCGAAGTCGCGTTCCAGGTCCCACAGGGTGAGGCCGTGCTCGGTGATGTCCAGGTCGGGGTGCTTGCGCTGGCGGTACTCCAGCGGGTCGGTGTCGGCCATGACGTGGCCGCGGACCCGGTAGGAGTGGATCAGCTCGAAGACCCGTGCGGCCTTGGTGACGTCGTCGTCGTGCGAGGCGTCGATGTCCTTGAGCCAGCGGACCGGCTCGTAGGGGATGCGCAGCGCCTTGAAGATCTCGTCGTAGAACTCGTTCTCGCCGAGCAGGAGCTGGGCCAGGACACGCAGGAACTCGCCGGACGCGGCACCCTGGATGACCCGGTGGTCGTACGTCGAGGTCAGCGTCATGACCTTCGAGATGCCCAGCTTGTTCAGGGTGTCCTGCGAGGTCCCCTGGAACTCGGCCGGGTAGTCCATCGCGCCGACGCCCATGATGAGGCCCTGTCCGGGCATCAGGCGGGGCACCGAGTGGACGGTGCCGATGCCGCCGGGGTTGGTCAGCGAGGCGGTGACTCCGGAGAAGTCGTCCATGCCGAGCTTGCCGACGCGGGCACGTCGGACGATGTCCTCGTACGCCTGCCAGAACTCGAAGAAGTTGAGCGTCTCGGCCTTCTTGATGGCCGCGACGACCAGCTGGCGGTCGCCGTTCGGCTTCACCAGGTCGATGGCCAGGCCGAGGTTGATGTGCTCCGGCTTGACCAGGGTCGGCTTGCCGTCCTTGACCGTGAAGGAGTAGTTCATCGACGGCATGGCCTTGAGGGCCTGCACCATCGCGTACCCGATGAGGTGCGTGAAGGAGATCTTCCCGCCGCGGGCGCGCTTCAGGTGGTTGTTGATGACGATGCGGTTGTCGAAGAGCAGCTTCACCGGGACGGCACGGACGGACGTGGCCGTCGGCAGCTCCAGCGAGGCGTTCATGTTCTTCGCGACAGCGGCCGAAGGGCCGCGCAGCGTCACGTACTCCGGACCCGCCGGGGCTTCGGCCGGAGCCGGGGCCTTGGCGGCTGCCGGGGCGGCCTTGGCGGGTGCGGCCGGAGCCGCCGCCGCCTTCGCCGGAGCGGCGGGTGCGGCCTGGGCGGGAGCCGCGGCCTTCGCCGGAGCGGCAGCCGCGGGCGCCGCCGCCGGTGCCGGCGCGGTGGCCTGGGCCGGTGCGGAGTTGTTGACCGTGCTCGGAGCGGCGGCGGCCGGGGCCGGGGTCACCGCTCCCGCATCTGTGGGGACGGGCTTGTCCGCCGTGCCGGACGTACCCGGCTTGTAGTCGGCGAAGAAGTCCCACCAGGCGCGATCGACCGAATTGGGGTCCTGGAGGTACTGCTGGTAGATCTCGTCGACAAGCCACTCGTTGGGGCCGAAAGCGGCTGCGGGGTTGGACCCGGAACCAGCTTCTTGATCGGTCGAGATGCTCGAGTTACTGGGGGACTGAGACGACACGGCGTGAACCGCCCTCTTCCGCTTCACAAGGTGATGGACAGCGGAAATCAAGGCTACGCCTCCCCAGCCGTAACGTGCAGGCCGGGCCGGTCTTCGTCGTGCACATCACATCGGAAACCGGGTTTCGGCGCATGAAATGGCGGGAAACAAGCGGGGTTCCGCTGCACTTCGGGTACGCAGGGCCGGTGTTGCGGCCCACCTGGACCGTATCGCGTTCCCGGTCGCGACGTAGAATGTGACCTTCCGCACGCGCAGCGTGACGCTCCGGGGTGGACCTCGGGTCAACCCCGGAAGCCAGGGGTGCCCGGAAGGGTGACCCGGATCCGGCAGCCACGGACCGATTCGGCCACGCCGATGTGGCCGCCGTGCATGTCCACCGCCCAGCGGGCGATGGCCAGCCCCAGTCCCGTACCCCCGTCGCTCCCGGGGCCGTGCGGAGACGGGACCTGACCGCGGTTGAAGCGCTCGAAGACCCGGTGGCGCTCCGCCTCCGGGATTCCGGGACCCTCGTCGATGATCTCCAGCTCGAGCGATTCGGGCTGGGCGCCCCGTCGCGCCAGCACCGTGACGCGGCCGTGCGGGGGACTGTGTTTGACCGCGTTGTCGATGAGGTTGGCGACCACCTGGTGCAGTCGTTCCGCGTCCGCGTGCGCCGTCAGTTCGGGCGGCGACACGTCGAGGTGCAGATGGACGTCCGTACGGGAGTGGTTCCCGGAGCCGGACGAGAGCTGCCGGCGCGAGGCCGCGAGATTGGCCTCCTTGAGCACGCCGGAGAGATAGGGCCACACCTCGAAGCGCCGCGCCTTCAGCGTCACCACCCCGTTGTCCAGCCGGGAGAGGTCCAGCAGGGTCTCCACCAGCCGGCCCAGGCGTTCGGTCTGCTTCAGCGCCGTGCGCATGGTCTCGGGATCGGCGGCGGACACCCCGTCCACCACGTTCTCCAGAACGGCTCTGAGTGCGGCGATGGGCGTGCGCAACTCGTGGGAGACGTTGGCCACCAGCTCCTTGCGGTGCCGGTCCTCCGCCTCCAGGTCGTCCGCCATGCGGTTGATCGTCTGCGCGAGGTCGCCGAGCTCGTCGCGCCGGCCGGCGCCGCTCACCCGTCCGGTGTAGTCGCCGTGCGAGATGGACCGGGCCACGGCCCGCATCTCGTCCAGCGGTGCGGTCAGCCCGTGCGCCACGAACTGCGTGATCAGCAGCGTGGCGATCACGGAGAAGACCGTGATGAACCGGAATTCGGTCCTGGTCCGCAGGGCCACGATCAGCAGTCCGGTCGTGATGAACACGGAGACGACGACGAGCGTGCCCAGCTTGGCCTTGATCGAGAACGGCCGCAGTCCGGAGCCGGGCCGCGTCATGGCGCGGGGGTCTCCAGGGCGTAACCGACTCCGTGGACGGTGCGGATCCGCTCCGCGCCGATCTTCCGGCGCAGGGCCTTGATGTGGCTGTCGACCGTGCGGGTCCCGGAGGCGTCCGCCCAGTCCCAGACCTCGGCCAGCAGCTGCTCCCGGGAGAGCACCGCCCGGGGCGTGTTGGCCAGGCAGACCAGCAGGTCGAACTCGGTCGGCGTCAGGTGGACGTCGTCGGCGCGCACCCGGACACGGCGCTGCGCGTGGTCGATCTCCAGCTCGCCGAGGCGCAGGATGCCGCTCCGCGGGGTCACGGCGGCCAGCGCGGCCCGCTCCACCCGGCGCAGCAGGACGTGCACCCGTGCCGCCAGCTCGCGCATGGAGAACGGCTTGGTCATGTAGTCGTCGGCGCCGACCCCGAGCCCGACCAGCATGTCGGTCTCGTCGTCGCGCGCGGTGAGCATCAGCACCGGCACGGGGCGCTGGGCCTGCACGCGGCGGCAGACCTCCAGGCCGTCGAAGCCCGGAAGCATGATGTCGAGCACCATCAGGTCGGGCTGCCAGGCCTCGGCCGCGTCCACGGCCGCCGGCCCGTCCAGTGCGGTCTGCACCAGGAAGCCCTCGGCCCGCAGCCGGGCGGAGATGGCGTCGACGATCGTCGGGTCGTCCTCGACCACCAGAACCCGGCGCTGAGCCCCTGGGGTGGCCGCGACGCCGTTGTGGGTGGTGTGTGTCTGTTCCATCGCCCCGCCCCTGCCCGTTCTCGCGGGGGCCATTCCCCCGGAGGCACGGTTATCGCTTGTGGATGTCGTCGGTGATCCCTTGTGCCGGTCAGCAGCGTAGAGGCAGAAGACGGCTCCCGGCTACGCAGGGTGTTGTCCGACGTGAAGGTGTTACCCCCGCGGAGGAGGCGGATCGTCGGCCTTGTGCCACTTGGCCCGTGGCCCGCCGGGGCCGTGCATACCGGGTGGGGGTTCAACGGCCCCGCAGTGCGAGATGGACCACGTCCGGCACACCTCGGGCAACCGCTACTTCTTCGGCCCGTACCGCGCGGAATCCGGCATTCCGCAGTGCCTCGCCGAAGGCCGCGGACGGCTGCGCGGACCACACGGCGAGGACCCCGCCGGGCGTCAGCCGGGCCCGGCAGGCCGCCAGACCGGCGGGTGAGTACAGCCCTTCGTTGTCCTCGGTGACGGTCCAGTCGGGCCCGTTGTCGATGTCCAGGCACAGGGCGTCGTAACGCTCCGTGGTCGTCCGGAGGTGCTCGACGAGGTCCTCCCGCAGGATCGCGGTCCGCGGATCGGCGAGGGCCGCGGCGGAGATCCTGCCGAGCGGCCCCTCCAGGTGCCAGTCCACGACGGCCGGCTCGCGCTCGACGACGGCGATCCGTCCCCAGCGCGGGTCCGCGGCGGCGCGGACGAGTGAGAATCCGACGCCGAGACCTCCGATGAGCAGGGCGGGATCCCGTCGGCCGGCCGGCAGTGCGGCGAGCGCCGCGTCGATCAGCAGCCGCTCGGAGCGGCCGTCCGAGGTGTCCATGAGGAAGCAGCCGTTGGCGATGATCTCGAAGTCGTCGCCGCGTTCACGGAGGACGACCTCGCCGAACGGCCCCTCGCGCCGGTCGAGTACCACGGGGCGGGCTTCTGCGCTGGGCATGGGCGAGGTCTCCGGTCTCCGGGCGGCGGCGCTCCTGATCCGGCCCATCCTTCCCGCAGCCGGCCCGCCGGGACCAGTGGATTCCCGCAGACTCACCCTCAGGGGCGGGGTGCCTTCACCCCGTGGACCGCGGTGTACTCGGCCGCCAGCCAGGGCCCCAGGCTCTCGATGAGCATCGCCAGTACAGCCGGATCCGGCGAAGGGGTGCGTGCTGTCCCGGCGGCGGCCCGGACCTGCGCCGCGCGTTCCGGGTGGTCCGGACAGAACCGTGCGAACAGCTCGGCGGACCGGCGCAGATCGCTCGTCCAGCCGCCCCAGCGGGGCATGACCAGCGTGAACGCCGTCCGGACGAGACGGCGGGCGACGCCGCGGCTCAGCCGCAGGCGTGCCTCGTCCGTGACGGCCTCGGCGGCCATGGTGCGCCACCGGGGGAGCGCGAGTGCCAGGTCGCCGTTCGTCTCGCGGGCGAGCAGTGAGGTGGGCCGGTAGCGCGGCAGCTGCGCGGCGAGGTCCGGGCCGATCAGCGGGGTGCAGAGGCAGGCGACGAAGAATCCTCCGTCGTGGCGCTCCACCTCGCCGAGCAGGGCGCCGGCTGAGTCGAGGAGCAGGCCGACCCCGTCGATCACCGGGAAGGCGGCGTCCAGGGCGGCCCCCGCCTCCTCGCCCACCGTCCGTTCCGCGCCGGTGGGGGCGTCGTGCAGGGCGACGAGGAGATCGAGGTCGGAGACACCGGGAATGGCCGTGCCCCGCGGAATGCTGCCGTAGAGGTAGGCGCTGTGCAGCCGGGTCGCGCCGAACGTACCGACGATGCGGTCGCGGGCCGCCTCGACCACCGGGACGAACGGCCCGGGTGCGCGGTCGAGGGCGCCTTCGCGGAGGATCGTCCCGTCCGGCGCGAGGCCCTTGTCCGTGTCTTCGCACGCAGTCGCTTCGTTCATCTGCGGATCCTCGCAGGCGCTGCCCCTCGAAGTGGGTGATCGCTCAGAGCGAACGCGACGAGGGGAACATCCGGCGACTCCCTGGCATTGAGTCCGTATAGCTCAACTTACCTGCCGAAGGGGAGATCATGACTGCCGAGTCCCATGCGTCCGAGGCCTTCACGCCGGTCGACCTGCCCGTGCTGCCCCTCGACGACGAGGTCGTGCTGCCCGGAATGGTGGTGCCGCTCGACCTGTCGGAGACCGAGGTGCGCGCCGCCGTCGAGGCGGCACAGGCCGTCGCGCGACAGGGCGGCGGCAAGCCCGAGGTGCTGCTCGTGCCGCGCATCGACGGCAACTACACGGGGACGGGTGTCCTGGGGACCGTCGAACAGGTCGGCCGGCTCTCGGACGGGGACCCGGGCGCCCTCATCCGGGCCCGCGACCGGGTGCGCATCGGGGCCGGCACCAGTGGCCCCGGGAACGCGCTGTGGGTCGAGGGCACCAGGATCGACGTGTCCGTCCCGGACCCCCTGCCGGGCTCCGCCGCCGAGCTCGCCAAGGAGTACAAGGCGCTCGCCACCAGCTGGCTGAAGAAGCGGGGCGCCTGGCAGGTCGTGGACCGGGTGCAGCAGATCGATGACATCTCCGCGCTGGCGGACAACTCCGGATACTCGCCCTTCCTCACCACCGCGCAGAAGGTGCAGCTGCTGGAGACCGTGGACGCGGTCGCCCGTCTGAAGCTCGCCATCCAGTGGCTCGGCGAACACCTCGCGGAGCAGGACGTCGCCGAGTCCATCGCCAAGGACGTCCAGGAGGGCGTCGACAAGCAGCAGCGCGAATTCCTGCTGCGGCGCCAGCTCGACGCCGTACGCAAGGAGCTCTCCGAACTCAACGGGGAAGCCGGTTCCGGCGACGAGTCCGACGACTACCGGGCACGCGTCGAGGCCGCCGATCTTCCGGAGAGCGTCCGCGAGGCCGCCCTCAAGGAGGTCGAGAAGCTCGAGCGCGCGTCGGATCAGAGCCCCGAGGGCTCGTGGATCCGCACCTGGCTGGACACCGTCCTGGAACTGCCGTGGACCGAGCGGACCGAGGACGCGTACGACATCAGGGGCGCCCGGGAGATCCTCGACGCCGAGCACGCCGGCCTGCACGACGTGAAGGAGCGCATCACCGAGTACCTCGCGGTGCGCAAGCGGCGTGCCGACCGCGGACTGGGTGTGGTCGGAGGCCGGCGCGGCGGTGCCGTGCTGGCCCTGGTCGGGCCGCCCGGCGTGGGCAAGACCTCGCTCGGCGAGTCCGTCGCGCACGCCATGGGCCGCAAGTTCGTCCGCGTGGCGCTCGGCGGTGTCCGCGACGAGGCGGAGATCCGCGGCCACCGGCGTACGTACGTCGGCGCGCTCCCCGGACGCATCGTCCGCGCCATCAAGGAGGCCGGTTCGATGAACCCGGTGGTCCTGCTCGACGAGATCGACAAGGTCGGCTCGGACTTCCGGGGCGACCCGGCCGCCGCTCTGCTCGAAGTGCTCGACCCGGCGCAGAACCACACCTTCCGCGACCACTACCTGGAGGTGGAACTCGACCTCAGCGACGTGGTGTTCCTGGCCACCGCCAACGTCCTCGAAGCCATCCCGGAGGCACTGCTCGACCGCATGGAGCTGGTCCGGCTGGACGGCTACACCGAGGACGAGAAGGTCGTCATCGCCCGCGACCACCTGCTCCCGCGCCAGCTGGAGCGGGCCGGCCTGGAGGGCGACGAGGTCGGCCTCGACGAGTCCGCGCTGCGCAAGCTCGCCGGTGAGTACACGAGGGAGGCCGGCGTACGGAACCTGGAGCGGGCCGTCGCCCGGCTGCTCCGCAAGGTCGCGGCCCAGCACGAACTGGGCGACCGCGAGCTCCCGTTCACGGTGACCGACGAGGACCTGCGGGGCCTCATCGGGCGGCCCCACCACGTTCCCGAGTCCGCCCAGGAACCGGCCGAGCGCCGTACCGCGGTGCCCGGCGTGGCCACCGGCCTCGCGGTGACCGGGGCGGGCGGCGACGTGCTGTTCGTCGAGGCGTCGCTGGCAGACCCGGAGACCGGGGCGTCCGGACTGACCCTCACCGGCCAGCTCGGCGACGTGATGAAGGAGTCCGCGCAGATCGCGCTGAGCTTCCTGCGGTCGCACGGGGCGGAGCTGGAGCTGCCGGTCGCGGACCTGAAGGACCGCGGCGCGCACATCCACTTCCCGGCGGGCGCCGTCCCCAAGGACGGTCCGAGTGCGGGCATCACGATGACGACGGCACTGGCCTCGCTGCTCTCCGGGCGGCTCGTCCGCACGGACGTGGCGATGACGGGTGAGGTGTCGCTGACCGGACGTGTGCTGCCGATCGGCGGTCTCAAGCAGAAGCTGCTGGCCGCGCACCGGGCCGGCATCACCACCGTGGTGATCCCCAAGAGGAACGAGGCCGACCTGGACGACGTCCCGGCCGAGGTTCTCGACACCCTGGAGGTCCACCCGGTGACCGATGTCCGCCAGGTCCTCGAGATCGCCCTCGCTCCGGCCACGGCCACGGCCAGGACCGGGGACAGGATCCCGGCCGCGGCGTAGGCGCCACGCAGTGACGGGCGCGGCACCACGGACACGGCCGGTACGGACGGCCCGTCCCTCCCTCGCGGGAGGGGTGGGCCGTTCCGCGTACCCGTGCGGAGCGGGTCACGGGCGGTAGACGGTCCCCGGCTCCGGCTCGGCGGGGGCCATCAGCTGAGGCACGGTCACGAAGGTGTAGCCGCGCTCCTTGAGGGTGTCGATGATGCCCGGTACGGCGGGGACCGTGCCCTTGTAGATGTCGTGCAGCAGGATGATCCCGTCCTTGCCCGCCTGGTCCAGGATCCGCTTTCTTATCAGCGCGGAATCGTTGGTCGAGTAGTCCTTGGCGGTCGCGCTCCACAGGATCTGCGCCAGCCCGAGCTCCTTGCTGATCGTGGAGACGGTGTCGTCGGTACGGCCCTGCGGCGGGCGCATCAGCCGGGGCCTCTTCCCCGTGATCTCCTCGATGGCGAGCTGGGTCCGCTCCAGCTCGGCGCGTATCTCGTCGGGCTCCTTGTCCGTCAGGATGCCGTGTGTCCAGGTGTGGTTGGCGACCTCGTGCCCCTCGGCAGCGATCCGGCGCACCGTGTCCGGGTGCTTCAGGACATGGTTCTTGCCCAGCAGGAAGAAGGTGGCCGGCACCTTCTTCTCCTTGAGGACGTCCAGGAGGCGCGGGGTGTCCTCGGCCGGGCCGGCGTCGAAGGTCAGCGCGATGCACTTCGCCTTCCGGCAGTCGACCGGGCCGAACGATCCCTTGGCGTCGGCGGCGGCGCCGCCGCGGGCCGTCGCGGGGGCCGTGGTCTCCGTGGAGCAGCCGCTCAGCGTCAGAGTGAGCACGGTCACAAGAGCGGCGGCCAACCCCGCACCGGACGACTTCGTCTTTCCATGCACAGCAGGTCACTCCCCAGGGCCGGGCCGCACACCGGCGGTGCGGAACGGTGTGACTATACATAGCGCGTATACGCTCAGTGCATAGCGGGGTCGGGGCGGAGCTCCGCCGGGCGCGGGGCTCGCCTCCGGGGGCCGGTCGTCACTGGGGGGATCAGCCGTTCGCGAGCGCCTGCGCGCGGTCGAGGGCGTCGTTGATGTGGTTGTGGTCGCCGGCCGTCGGGCCGGACGACGTGTACTGCCACATCGCACGGCGGTCCCAGCCGGCCGGGAGTTCGCCGACCGTGCTGCTGTAGCGCGCCACCCGCGGGGTGTGGCGCGCCACCCGCAGGGGTTTTTCGACGTCCTTGCCACGGCGTCCGTGGCGTCAGCGACGCCACGCAGGCAGACCCCTGCTCCGGAAGGGGCCCGGCACCTGCCGGAGGTCTGATCCTGCGAAATACTGGCGGAGCTGCGGTGATGGCCGGAGTTGAAAGAGACTTTCATCGGCAGGAAAGCGTATGAGGAGTGCTGACGTGCACGGGAGCGGAATCGGGAGTGGGCCCGGTGCGGCGGCCGGGAGCGGTGTGGACCACGAGTTCCTCGCGCTGGAGCGGGAATTGGCGGTCTTCCTGCGCCGGGCGCGTGCCAACTCCGGTGAGATGGCGCGTGAGGTCCACCCGGACCTGGAGTCCGCGGCCTACGGCCTTCTCGTCCGGCTGGAGTCGGCCGGGCGGCAGCGTGCCACGGATCTCGCCGCCTACTTCGGTGTCGGCAAGGCGACCATGAGCCGTCAGCTGCGGGCCCTGGAGGTCCTCGGCCTGGTGGCGCGCGAGGACGATCCGGCGGACGGCCGCGCCTCACTGGTCCACCTGACCGGCGAAGGCCTCGCGCGCTTCCGCAGTGTGCGTGACGCCCGCCGCGGACGCTATGCCCGCAAACTGGCGGACTGGGACCGGGCCGAGGTCGCCGAGCTGGCGAGACTGCTGCACCACCTGAACGAACGCGCCGAGGGCTGACGGCCGGCTGCGCGGGGCGGCCGGAGGCCGGTGGCAGCGGGGCCCGACGGCCTCCGGTCGGACCGGGTCAGAGCTCGACGAGGACCGCTGTCGCGTCGTCGTGCGTCTTTCCGCGGCGCAGGTACCTGCGGTCCGTGTCGGCCCGCTCCAGCTCCCGGACGCGGTCGATCAGCCCCTGTGGCCCCGCCTTGCGCAGCAGCCCCAGGGTGGCCGTCCAGTCGCCCTCCCCGAACGTCTCCGTCCAGCGGGACGCACCGTCGGTCAGCGCCGCGAGCGCCCGGACGTCCGCACGCGGAGTTTCGCCCGTCACCGCGCGTGAGACGACCAGGGGGTCGGCGGCGGCCGTGAAGAAACCGCCCTCCTTGTTCCGCGCGCGGGCGTCCGCGACGGCCTCGGAGGCGAGGGAGCCGGGCGGAAGCCGGTCGAGACGGTCGTCGACCACCGGCAGGACCGCTCCGTCGGGGGCCTCGAGCAGCAGGACCGAGTCGGAGAGCACCAGGTGCTCGACCACCCGTTCGTCCCACCGTGCCAGGACCACTGTCGCCTGGGGCGTTCGCACGTGAGAAAGGTCACACACCGAACGGTGGGCGGCGGCGGTGCGCCCGATGGACTCCGCGAGGACCTCCGTCAGAGTCAGATCCCGTCGCGAAGCGGACAGTTCGATCAGTGATCCGCCCAGTCGCGCGGTGAACCAGGGGACCGAGTGCACACACCCGTCATCGCCCGCCGGCGGCGTGACACCGTCGAGCAGGGTGAGGACACCGCCCTGGCCGGCGGCCGGGGCCGCAGTCGATGCCCAGTCCTCGTTGGGGCGTTGAGGGGTGCCCGGCTCAGTGGCGAGTTCAATGCGCATCCGGTCAGTCTGCACGATGGCTTCACGGACCCTCCATGATCCGGCCGTTGGCTCGAACCAGCAGGTCAGCAGGGCCCACGGGTAGGGAGGGTGGGGCTCCGTGCATATGCGGGCGGGCATCTTGCCAAAGCCTGGGCCGAACTTCCACCCGGCGGTCCAGGCATGCCAGGGGGCGCCCGTGGGGAGACTTGTTCGCCAACTCCGGAGTGATGTTCACTCCTTCGAGTGGCGGAGCGGTTGATGCGCGCCCCCCTCTCAAAAGCGCTGGAATGGTCGGAAGCCATACCAGGGGGGTCGGGGGCGCCCTTTCACATGACCGTGCGTCACCTCTGCTTCATGGGTGGACGAGTCAAGATTGCGAGCACCGGTGCAGAAGAAGCGGCCTCGGAGCAAGGACAGCACGCGTGAGGAGTCCGGGGCCATGCCTCCGGCAGCGGGTGCCGGAAAGCGGACCGTACGGGTGCGCAGCCGGCTCGTCGCCGGTGTCGCCGTCGTCGGCATCACCGTCGTCGCCGCGGGAGCCCCGGCGGCCCTCGGCGCGTCCTCCGACCTCAACGAGTCCCAGCGGCTGGTCACGCTCGCCGAGCTGAACCAGCAGGCGATCACGCTCGCGCACTCCCTCGCGGACGAGCGCGACAGGGTCACGGCGCACATCGCGGCCGGCCGTGACGACGACAAGGGCGGCAAGGACGGCGAAGGCGATCCCGCGGCCCGTGTGGACCAGCAGGTGGACGAGATCCGGGAGGCCGCTCCCGCCGCGCTGCGCCGCGACCTCTCCACCATCCCTGCGCTGCGCCGCACCGCCCTCACCGGCAAGGGCACGGCGATGGAGGCCCACCAGGCGTACTCCGAGGTCATCGCCAAGCTCCACGACCTCGCCGACGAGCTGGCCGAGAAGACACCGCCGCGGGCCGCTGAGGCCACCCGCGCACCGCTCGCCCTCGGTGGCGCCGTCGAGCAGGCGTCCGCCACCAGGGGCCTGCTCCTGGCCGCGCTCGCCGTGCCCGGCACGCAGCAGGCCGAGCCGCAGATCGACCCGTTCACCGGTCTGCCCGTCCAGAACCAGGACGAGGGCGGCAGCGAGGACGACCGCAACCGTGACGAGCTGAGCGCCGCCGCCCAGCAGACGCGCGTGCAGGAGCTCGCGTCCCTCGCCGAATTCGACCAGGCCGCCGCGCCCGCCGCCCGCGACAAGCTCGCCTCCACGGTCACCGGCCCCGAGATCAACAGCGCGGAGAAGTACCTCACCCGGCTCACCGACCGCCCCGAGCTCTCCGACACGGACCGTGCCGTGGACGCCGGGAAGGTGAGCGCGGCGCTCTCCGCCCGTATCGACCGGATGCGCAGCGTCGAGTCCGCTCTGGGCACCGCCCAGGTCAAGCGCTTGGAGCAGTTGCGCGACGACGACGTCACCGCGCTGGAGCTCCGGCTCGCGCTGCTCGGGGGCTGTCTGCTGATCGCCGTCGGCGTCTCCACCGCCGTCGCCCGCACGCTCACCCAGCCGCTCGCCGTCCTGCGGATCGGTGCCGGCCGGATCGCCGCCGAACCGGAGACCGCCGAACCGGTCCGCTACACCGGGCGCAACGACGAGTTCGCCCAGGTCGTACGGTCGATCAACGCCGTGCACGGCAAGCTGCACGCGCTGCAGCAGGACGTCACCGGCCGCTCCGAGGGCCTGCGGACCGAGCGGTCCGGACTGGTCGCGGACCGCGAGACCCTCACGCTCCAGCGCGACGAACTCCAGGTCCAGGTCGTCGAGCTGACCAAGCAGCTCAGGAAGCTGCGGAACACGGTCAACCACACCTTCGTAAACCTCTCCCTGCGCAATCTCGGTCTCGTCGAGCGCCAGCTCGGGGTCATCGAGGGCATGGAGGAGCGCGAGCAGGACCCGGAGCGCCTCGCGACGCTCTTCAAGCTGGACCACATGGCCACCGTCATGCGGCGCCACAGCGAGAACATGCTGGTCCTGGCGGGAACCGAGCACGGTCAGGGACACCCGGACCCGATCCCGCTGGTCGACGTGCTGCGCGCAGCGGTCAGCGAGATCGAACGGTACGAGCGGGTCACCATCCAGTCCCTGCCGCCGCACGC
Source organism: Streptomyces clavifer (assembly GCA_014651175.1). Taxonomy (GTDB): domain Bacteria; phylum Actinomycetota; class Actinomycetes; order Streptomycetales; family Streptomycetaceae; genus Streptomyces; species Streptomyces clavifer. The sequence continues at coordinate 632,887 of BMWJ01000001.1, forward strand.
CCGGATCGCGGGCTTCGCCGCCGACGACCTGAGCCACCTGGTCGCCGAACTCCTGGAGAACGCGACGTCCTTCTCCCCGCCCGACTCCCATGTCGAGCTCTCCGGCTGGGTGCTGGAGACCGGTGAGGTGATGCTCTCCGTGCAGGACGAGGGCATCGGCATGTCGGCGGTCCGGATGGGTGAGCTCAATGCCAGGCTGGCGGACCCGGCATCGTTCGAGGCGGGTGAACAGGCCGCGGACGGGGCAGGACTGGGACTTCAGGTGACCTCGCTGCTGGCCGCGCGCCACGGCATCCGGGTGGAGTTGCGCGAGCAGAAGGGAAGCGGGGTGGCCGCGGTGGTCGTACTTCCCGGAGCCCTGCTGCCGAAGGCTCCGCCGACGGCGTCCCCGCCGCCCGTGCAGCTGCCGGGCGACGCGCCCACGCTGAACCTTCCGGGTTCGGTGGCCGAGGCGAACTCCAACGCGCTGCCCGCCCGTTCGGCCGACGGCACGGACCCGCTGATCGAGGCCGCCGAACGGACGCTCAGGGAATCGGGTACGGACCCGGCGCCTTCCCCGGAGGCCGTGCCCGCCGTGCCCGCCGTCGAGGATCCTGCCGCACAGGAGCTCACCGCGCCCGCCCTCGAAGGGCCTGCCGCGGAGGAGCCCACCGTGCCGGCCCCCGAAGGGCCTGCCGCGGGAGAGCTCACCCCGCCCGCCCCCGAGGGACCTGCCGCGGAGGAGCCGGCCGAGCCCGTCGTCGAGGGACCGGTGCAGGAGTCCGCTGCGGAGGAGGCCACGCACGCGGCGGCCGCCCCCGTGACGGAGCCCTCCCGGACGCCTTCCCCGGACACGGCAGCCCCCGGGACGACGGCGGTCCCCGCCGAGTCCGAGGCCGAGACCACGATGCAGGTGCGGCTGCCGAGGCCGCAGGACGCGCCGGGCCCGTACGCCATCGGCCCCGACCGCCACGAGCGTGCCGCCGACACGAGTCCCGCCGCGCCGGGCCCGTCGTCGGTCGCCGACGCGCTGCCCGGGCCCAGGCAGCCCTTGACCGGCACCCCTTCCCAGGGCCTGGGCGAGGAGGTGCCCGATCCGGCCCCCGTGCCGGAGCGCCTCACCGACAAGGGGCTGCCCAAGCGCACCCCCGGCATCGCTTCCCCCGCCGCCGCCCCGGCGGCCGAGCGCACGGGCGGCCTGGACAAGGACGACCTGCGCCGCAGGCTCGGCGGCTTCCACCAGGGGGCCGAGGACGGCCGGCGCGATGTCGAGGCCGAGATCGCCGAGGGCGCACCAGAGACCGACAACACGGAGCTGACCGACCGGACCGAAGGTCGCATCGATGAGACGGGGGATACAGTCGAGGAGGCACGCAGTTGACTGCGCCCAGCACATTGGGACTGAGTACCGAGGCCCGGAATCTTCACTGGCTGCTGAGCAACCTGGTGGAGGAGGTGCCAGGGGTCCACTCCGTGACCGTCGTCTCGTCCGACGGCCTGATGCTGCTCTCCTCCGACCCCGGTCTCGCGCTCGCCCCGGAGGGCCGACGGCAGCATGACGGCCCGAAGGGCCCCAGGGGCTCCAGCGCCGACCTCGCCACCATCGTCTCCGGCATCGGCTCCCTCACGATCGGTGCCGCGAAGCTGATGGACGGCGGCGGCGTCAAGCAGACGATGGTCGCGATGGACGAGGGCAGCGTCTTCGTCATGTCGATCAGCGACGGTTCGCTGCTCGGCGTGCACGCCACCCCCGACTGCGACATGAGCGTCATCGCCTACCACATGGCGCTCTTCGTCGGCCGTGCCGGACACGTACTCACCCCCGAACTCCGCAGTGAGCTGCGCAAATCGATGGAGAGCGCCCAGTGACGTCTGCTGCTGAACCCGTACGCAAGCTCCCCGTCCGGGGTTCCGACCGCAAGGCCGCACGGGTCCGTCCGTACTCCCTCACCGGCGGCCGTACCCGCTTCGGCCACGTGCTGCTCGTCGAGACGTTCGTCGCCGCGCTGGACGCTCCCGAGGAGCGCCGCGAGCTCACGAACGGAAACCTCGCCTCCCGCGTCATGCCGGAGCTCCGCGCCATCGTCGAACTCTGCCGCCGTATGCGGACGGTCGCCGAGATCTCGGCCCTCCTGAAGATGCCGCTCGGCGTCGTCAGGGTGCTGCTCAGCGACTTGGCCGACCAGGGAAAGATCCGCGTGTACGGAAGCGGTCACGGCACCGGCCAGCCCGACCGCGCACTGCTCGAAAGGGTGCTCAATGGACTCCGCCGTCTCTGAGGCGCCGCTCTTCGCCCCGCGTCAGCCGGGGCCGCAGGACCAGACCGAGGGTCCGGCGCAGCCCTGGCAGCTCGACCACACCCGTGCGCCGACCGCGACCAAGATCGTGGTCGCGGGCGGCTTCGGCGTCGGCAAGACGACCTTCGTCACAGCCGTCTCCGAGATACCCCCGCTGCAGACCGAAGCGCTGATGACGCGGGCCAGCGAGGAGACCGACGACCTCAGCGCCACGCCCGACAAGGTCACCACGACCGTCGCGATGGACTTCGGCCGTCTCACGCTCGACGACGACCTCGTCCTGTACGTCTTCGGCACCCCCGGTCAGCAGCGCTTCTGGTTCATGTGGGACGACCTGGTGCGCGGCGCGATCGGCGCGGTCGTGCTCGCCGACACCCGCCGACTCGCCGACTGCTTCCCGGCCCTCGACTACTTCGAGAGCTGCGGGCTCCCGTACATCGTGGCCGTCAACCACTTCGAGGGAACGCCCGGTTACGAGGAGCAGGACGTCAGGGAGGCACTGACCGTGCCACCGCACGTGCCTGTCGTGATCATGGATGCGCGTCAGAGGATCACGGTCGTCGAGGCGCTGCTCGCCCTGGTGGGGCACGCGCTCGAGGTGGCACCCGCGTAACCGCCACACGCACCTACGTACACACAACGGAGAAGTGCCATGCGGAAGATGCTCATAGTCGGAGCCGGCCAGTCCGGTCTCCAGCTGGCTCTCGGACTGCAGTCCAAGGGCTACGAAGTCACCCTCATGTCCAACCGCACGGCGGACGAGATCCGGTCCGGCCGGGTCATGTCGACGCAGTGCATGTTCCACACGGCTCTCCAGCACGAGCGCGACCTCCAGCTCAACTTCTGGGAGTCGCAGGCTCCGCGCATCGAGGGCCTCGGCGTCTCGGTCGCCGCCCCCGACTCCTCGCGGGCCGTCGACTGGGTCGGCAGGTTCGACGGTCACGCGCAGTCCGTCGACCAGCGTGTGAAGATGGCCGGCTGGATGGAGACCTTCGTGCAGCGGGGCGGTCAGCTGGTCATCCACGGTGCGGCCGTCTCCGACCTGGACTACTTCTCCCGCACCTACGACCTGGTGATGGTGTCGGCCGGCAAGGGCGAACTCGTCTCCATGTTCGGCCGGGACGCGTCCCGTTCGCCGTACGACGCCCCGCAGCGCGCCCTGGCCGTCGCGTACGTCCACGGCCTGGGCCCGCGTCCCGAGCACCCGGACTTCGATGCGGTCCGCTGCAATCTGGTCCCCGGTGTGGGCGAGCTCTTCGTGATGCCGACCCTGACGACGTCGGGCCGTGCGGACATCCTGTTCTGGGAAGGTGTTCCCGGCGGCCCGCTCGACGCCTTCCAGGGCGTCAAGGACCCCTCGGAGCACCTGGCCAGGACACTGGAGCTCATGGAGCGGTTCACCCCGTGGGAGTACGCACGCGCCACCAAGGTCGAACTGACCGACGCCAACGCCACGCTGGCCGGCCGGTACGCCCCGACCGTACGCCGTCCGGTCGGCCGGCTGCCCGGTGGCGGCCTGGTCCTGGGCGTCGGGGACGTGGTCGTCGCCAACGACCCGATCACCGGGCAGGGCTCGAACACCGCCTCCAAGTGTGCCCACTCCTACCTGGACTCGATCGTCGAGCACGGCGAGCGCGAGTTCGACGAGAAGTGGATGCAGGCCACGTTCGACCGGCACTGGGAGGACACCCGGCACGCCGTGAAGTGGACGAACGCGATGCTCGCCCCGCCGCCGGAGCACGTGCTCAACCTGATCGGCGCGGCCGGTCAGCTCCCGCCGGTCGCCGACCGGTTCGCCAACGCGTTCAACGACCCGGCGGACCTGGACCACTTCTTCTTCGAGCCGGAGAAGACGAACGCGTACCTGGCCGAGGTGTCGGGCGCACAGGCCTGACACCCGCACCCCACGGCAGCCGGGGCGCCGCGCCCGTCACGAAGGCGCGGCGCCCCGGTCCGGGGGCCGAGTGCCCTATGTCTGCGGGGCGTTGTACCCAGTGTCCGATCCAAAGGACGCTCCCTCCGGCAGCTCGGGGAGCGTGTAGGAGGACAGCGGCTCACCGTCCGGGTCCGGACGGACCGCGCCCAGCAGCGGGTTCGACGCCAGGGGCGAGACCTTCACGGAGGCTCCGGGCCGGGGCGCCTGCACCACCAGGCCGTCCCCGATGTACAGCGCCACATGGGTCGCCTTCGGGAAGTAGACCACCAGGTCACCGGGGCGCAGCGACGCGACCGGTACCTTCGGCAACCGCGCCCACTGCTCCTGCGAGGTGCGCGGAATGGTCAGGCCCGCCGTCGACCAGGCCCGGGAGGTGAGTCCGGAGCAGTCGTACGCGTCCGGGCCCTCCGCCCCCCAGACGTACGGCTTGCCGATCTGACCGATCGCGTACCGGACCGCTTCGCTGCCGGGCCCGGACGGGAGTCGCGTCGAGCTCAGCGCCCCCGAGGCGACCAGTTTCTTCTGGGCCGCGGCGGTGTTCCGCTGCTCCAGCTCCGACAGTTCCGCCAGCTGTTCCGGGGAGAGCGAGGCCAGCAGCGCCTCGACGTCCCTGAGCCGGGACCGTGCGGTGTCCCGCTGCTCCTTCTGCTGTGCCGCCAGCTTCCGCTGCCGGGCCAGCACCGCGCGGGACCTGGACGCGAGGGCGTCCGCGTGCCGCTCGGCGCCGGTGAGCCGGTCGACCGTCGCAGCCCGTCCCGCCTGCGCGCGTTCGATCACATGGTTCTGTTCCAGGGCGCGCTGGGGGTCGGGCGCGAGCAGGAGCCGCAGGTACACGGAGAAGTCGGTGTGCCCCTGGTACTGGGCACGGGCCAGGCGGCCGGCGTCCCGGCGGCTGCTGTCCAGGGCCGAGCGGGCCGCGGTGAGCTCGGTGCCGAGCTTCGCAGCCCGTGCGGTCTGCCTCTTCAGCTCCTCCTCGGCGCCGGTGAAGAGCTCGCCGGCCTCCTCGGCCTCCTGGTAGAGGGTCTGCAGCCGCGTCAGCATCCCGGCGATGGTCTGCGGGGCACCGGCGGCGGGAACGGGTTCCGGGGCGGCCGGCTCCGCGGTGGCCGGGGAGACGGCGGCGACCGCGGCCAGGGCCGCGGTGCAGAGGGTACGCGCGAGTCTGCCTGACACGACATCACCTCCGGTGACGGGGGCGGGGTGCCATCCTTAAATCGGACTACCCCACAAGTGCTCGGATCTTGTCCATCCGGTCACTCGGTGCCGGGCGAAGCAAGGACCGTCCCGCGTGGCGCCCCGGGCACCCCCGAACGGCGGAGGGAGGGGACGGCCGCCCCACGGCGAATGCGGGAGGCCGGGTTCCGTCGCGCCGCGTCGCTCCACGGCGAGCGCGGGACGGCGGTGGGCCCGCTCCGCGTCACTCCACGGGGAACGCGTAGAAGACCCGGTCCCGCTGCACGACCGCCGTCCTCCCGGCGGCCAGCACCCGGTACGGGACCTGGACGGTCGCGCCCCCGGGTTCCTGCACCCCGACGTCCTGGAACTTCCACAGCCGCCGCCCGTCCGCCGCCGCGAACGCGGTCACCTGCGAGAGGTCCGCGGCGAGCAGGGTCTTTCCTCCGCCGCTGAGCGCGAGGGCCGGCGCGTTGCCGCCGAGCGGGACCTCGGTGGACCGCCGCCACAGCACCTTGCCGGTGGCCCGCTCGACCGCGCCGACCTCCTGGTTGCGGTTCGTCGTGTGGAGGAGTTCCCCGGCCCGCACCGGGGTGCCGAACACGGAGGCGGCGGTGCCGTGCAGCGTCCACGCCGGCTTCCCGGTGGCCGTCTCGAAGGCCTGCAGATCGTCGCCCACCGCGCCGTACAGCCGGCCCTCCTCGTCACCGAGCGCCGCCCCGCCCGGAGTGACCGCTCCGAACTGCCGGTTCCACAACAGCTTGCCGGTGGCGCGGTCGAAGCAGCGGAAGTACGCCTTGCCCTTTCCGGCCGTGACGTCGGCGGGGGTGAGGGTCGCGGCGTCCTGGCGTACGACGACGTCGGTCTCCCGGACGGCCGTGAGCCGGTACGCGGGAGTGCCGGGGGCCCGCCCCGCGGGCACGGCGATCCGCCAGAGCTCCTTGCGCCGCACGATGTCGTAGGCGAAGAAGTACGCCCTGGCGACCTGCGTGTCCTTGCCGGCCTTCTTGCCCCTCTTCGGCTTCGGCGCCTTCACGGTGACCGTGTGGGAGCCGGTGAACCAGACGACGGACGCGGACCGGCCGGTGAGCGTCGCCACCCTGAGGTTCGGCACGCCGGGGAACTGGTCCGCATACCGGACCCGGTGCCGGACCGTCCCGTCCCCGGGCGCCAGCCAGAGGAATTCGGTCGGGCTCGCCAGGAAGCAGAGCCCGTCGCCCGCGGGCAGCACGGCCTGGGCCCCGGCGGCGTCCGGCTGCTGCCAGACCTTCCGCCCGGTCCGCAGGCCGACTCCGGTGGCCCCGGCCGCCGTGGTCAGCACCAGCAGTTCGTCCTGCCAGACGCCGGCGGTGAGCGGGACGGGCTCGGTGACCGGGTGGGTGTACATCCACCGCGGTTCCGGTGCCCGGCCGGGGACGGTCGTACGCGCTTTCGGCGTGGGCCTGTCGTCGGAGGCGGAGGCGGAGGCCGTGTCCTCGGATCCGAGGGCGAACACGGCGCCCCCTCCGACGACGAGTCCGGCCGCCCCCGCGGCGACAGCGGTGAGCAGGGCCCGCCGGCCGGGAGCCGGAGGGGCGGGGGGAGCGGGCTCCGGCGCCGGTGCGGGCAGGGCAGGCGCGGCCGGGTAGGCGTACGCGGGGTACGGCTGGGCGGGCGCGGTGGGCGACCCGGGTACGGCGGGATGCGGAGGCAGGGCACCGACCGGTTCACGGGGGACGGCCAGCTGGGTCGTCGCCCGGTCGGCGGGCGGGGTGCGCAGAAGACGGGCGGTGCCGGTGTCCCCGCCGCTGCCGTCGCCGCCCGGGTCCGTGCCGCCGGACCCGTCGCCGGGACCGTCCTGGCCCCCCGGCGACCGCGTGCCGGGGTCCGCGTGTGCCGGGTCGCCGGGGGCCCCCGGCGACCCGGCCTCCGGTCCCGCACCCGACGGTCCCCGGTCCGGACGGGCGTCGTCCGGCTCCGCACGCCTCGGATCTTCCTCCACCGCCGGTCCGGCTTCCGCCGCGACGGCCGGGCTCCGGTCCACCGGTGTTTCCAGCGCCCGTGCCCGTGCCGCCTGGTCCGCGACCGCCGCCGCCAGGACGTCCGGGAGCCAGCCGCCCTTGGCGAGACCCGCGGCACCCTCCAGCGCCAGCTCCGCCGCCACCGATCCCGCACTCGGCCGCTCGGCCGGATCCTTCACCAGGCAGCCAGCGATCAGCGCGCGCAACTCGGCCGGTACGGAGCCGAGTTCAGCCGGTGCGTGGGCGATCCGGGCGGCAGCCTCGTCCGCCGGTCCGTCCGCGAGCGGGGTCGTCCCGGTCGCCGCGTACGCCAGCAGCAGCCCCAGGACGAAGAGATCGGAGGCGGGCCCCACGTCCTTGCCCTCGACCTGCTCGGGCGTCAGGTAGTTCAGCCGTACGGACAACTGCCCGCCCGCCCTGGCCTCGGCGGAGGCGGCGGCGCCCAGCGGTCCGAACGCCGTCAGCCGGGGGCCGTCCTCGGCCAGCAGCACCGTCCCCGGCGCCAGCCCCTGGAGCACGGCCCCGGTGGCGTGCACCCGGGAGAGGGTCTCGGCGAGGCCCGCGCCCAGTATCCGTACGGCACGCTCGGGCAGCGGGCCCGCGAGGGCGATCGCCTCGGCCAGCGTCAGAGCGGGCACGTACGCCGCCGCCGTCCACACGTCACCGTCGCCCGGGGTGTCGAGCGGTGGCTGTACCCAGCCCCCGGACAGGCGTTCGGCGGTCAGGGACTCGGTCCGGAAGCGCCGCCGGAACGCGGGCACCACGGCAAGGGCCGGCCGCGCGGCCGTCACCACCGCGAGGTCGCCACCGTCCGAGTCCCTGACCAGGTACTGCACCGCACTCGCGGTCTCACGGAAGCGTGTCAGCACGGTGTACGGGCCGAAGTGGCGTGGATCGTCCTGACGCAGCGCCTCCATGGCGCACCCCCCTCATGACCGTGCCCTCGGCACCTGACCGACGATCCTAGAGGGTGCGGCGCGTCGGGGCGGGGTGCCGCTCAGGTGCCGCTGCGGGGCTTCGTCCAGGGCCACTTGAGCGTCCGGCGCTCCCGTCCTCCGGGGACGTACTCGTACACCCAGCCACGCTGCAGCCCGAGCCGTTTGGTGTAGCCGGACGGGGCGCGCCGGTAGGCGTGCACCGTGGCGGGGCCGCCGCCGGCGTCCGGCACGGGGACCTCGTACCACTTGGGCGGATGCCCGGTCGGGCCGAGGAGCACGGGCAGGACCCGGCCGTCCAGGGGCCCGCCGGTGAAGGGGGTGTTCTCGCTTTTCACCAGGTCAGTCTGACCCAGGCGGGAGCCGGAGCGCCTTCCCGGCCCCGCGCCGGGTCAGCCGAGCGGGTTGTCCCGCTCGCGCAGTGCGGCGAGGGCGGGGGCGTACATGCGGGCCTTGATGGTGGCGATGGTGGCACCGGCGCGCTCCGCCCGGGACTGCGCGATCCCGATGGCGGTGGAAAGGACCGCCTCCTCGTCGACCGCCTGGTCGACGATCCCGGCAGCAGCGGCGTCACCGCCTCCGAAGCGGCGGGCGGTGAGCATGGCCTCGTGCGCGGTCCGCGGGGTCAGCCGTGCCTGGATCAGCGCGGACATGCCCGGGGTGAACGGGATGTCGATGTCGGCCTCGGGCAGACACCAGTAGCCCCGGTCGGCGCGCATCACACGGAAGTCGTGGGCCAGGGACAGCATCGCACCGGCTGCGAAGGTGTGTCCCTGCAGCGCGGCCACGGTGATCACCGGGAGGGACAGCATCCGCGCCAGGAGTCCGTGGACGGAGACGACGTAGTCCTGGTGCTGGTCGGCATGGGCGAACAGCCATTCCAGGTCGAGGCCGTTGGAGTAGAACTTGCCCGTCGCCGAGGTCACCAGGGCCCGGGGCCCCTCCGCCTTCTCCACCTCGTCCAGTGCGGCGCCGACGGCGGCGATCCAGTCGGGGTGGAAGCGGTTCTCGCCGTCCCCGAGGTGGAGGACGAAGACGCTGTCCCGGCGTTCGAGTGTGGGCACGGTGACTCCTTCGGGCGGACGGACCGGAGCGGTGACGGGCGAGGGGCGGGCCCGTGGGGACCCGGCGCCTACTGGTTGGTAACTTACGTCGCCGGGTGCGAGGCGCACAAGGGAGCGGCCGGACGGACCCTCACGGACCCGGGGCCCTTCCTCCGGACCGGCCCGGCCGGGCGAGGGGGCGGGGAACGCGTGCCCGCAGGGGTCCTACGGGTTCAACAGCTCGGCCATCGGGGTCACCAGTGCCGCCAGCCGCCCGACGGGCCCCTCCGCGGTCTCCTGGCCCACCAGCTCGGCCACCACGGACGCGGTCTCCTCGTCCGAGGTGGCGGTCGCCGCGAGCAGGGCGATCAGATGGTCGACCAGCCAGCCGCGCAGGTCGGGGGCCGGGGGCTGCTTGCCCTCGTCCAGCCAGATCAGGGAAGCCGCTTCGACGGCCGCGATCCAGGTGCGCACCATCATCCGCAGCCGGGGGCCGGCGGGCACCTGGTCCGGCCCGGGGCCCCTGCCCAGGTGCAGCAGGATCTGCTCGGCCGCGTCCCGGCGCACGCCGTCCACGATCGTGGACGTGCGCGAGGTCTCGGCGGCACTGCCCCCGCGCAGCAGTGCGCTGAAGCCTGCGTCGTGCTCGTCGACGAAGCCGAGGTAGCGGTCCAGGACCCGGCCCACCCGCTCGGTGGGCGGACCGGTCGTGGGTTCGGCGAAGCAGAGCGTCAGCTGCTCGGCGGCCGACCCGAGGGCGGCCTCGTACAACTGCTGCCGGCCGCCCGGGAAGTAGCGGTAGACCAGGGGTCTGGAGACGCCGGCCGCGACCGCGACCTCGTCGATCGACACGTCGTCCGGCGCCCGGTGGGCGAAGAGGGTGAGCGCCGCGCCGAGGAGTTGCGCGCGGCGCTCCTCGACACCGAGCCGTCGGTAGGCGCGGGAAGGAGGTGCTGCGGGGACGGAGGTCATACTCCGAAGCCTAAGACCGAGCGTCGCACGACGTGGAGCGTCCAGCGGTCCGCCGCGCACCCGCCCCGGGGCCGGCGGACTCCGTCATGCCTCGGCCCTCCGCCCCGGGCCGGCCCGTACGCGTGTCCGGTCCCGGCCGGCCGGGACGCTCCCGCCCCGCCCGACCGCCCCGCCCGACCGCCCCGTCCGTCCGCCCGGGCCCCGTCATCCCCGTGGGCGTCGGCTCACGCCAGCAGGCCCGAGCGCCGCCACAGCCTTCGCCCGACACCGTTCAGCACCCCGATGTCGTCGAAGAAGTCCGTCAGGCGCTTCGCTCCCGTCTGCATCACCTCGGTCCGGTGGCCGCTCGCCTTCACCTGGGCGACGGCCTCGCGGCTGTCCAGGCCGACGCTCTCGTACACCCGCGGGTTGACGAAGCAGACGGAGAAGACGCGTGCGGCCTCCCCGCAGCTCAGCCGGGTCAGCTCACGCTCCCAGGCGGGCGCGGTCACCATCTGACGGCGCAGCTCCTCGCGGGCGTAGCGGACGTGCCGGGCCTCCTCGACGACGTGGATGCGGGTTACGCCGCGTACGAGCGTCTGGACGCGCTCGTCGGGGAAGGTGAGCCGCTGCATCCAGTCCAGGATCTCCTCGCCGAGCAGTGTCGCGGCGAAGGAGCCCGGGGTGGTGGAGACCGCCTTCAGGATCCTCGCCATGTTGTGGTAGACCCGCGGGACCGGGTACGCGGGTGCTCCGCCCCACTGGATCATGCGGCTGAACATCATCGAGTGCCGGCATTCGTCCGCTATCTCGGTGAGGGCGTAGCGGACGTGATTGCTGGTCACGGACTTGTCGTAGACGTGCCGGACCAGCAGCTGCATCAGGATGATCTCGAACCAGATGCCGAGCGAGGCCAGTGACGCCGCCTCGTGCCTGGCCAGGTCCATCCGCTGCTCCTCGGACATCTTCCGCCAGAGCGGGGTGTCGTAGAGGGAGACGAGCTCGGGCGGCCAGAACCACTTGCCCTCCTCGACGGCCGCGTCCCAGTCGAGCTCGGTGTCGGGGTCGAAGGAGTGCTTTGCCGAGGCTTCGAGCAGGCGGGCGGCGATCTGTTCGCGGTCCCTGAGCGGGCCGAGTGCATCGCGCAGCACCTGGACGTCCTCTTCGGGCACTGTCGTCATGGCTGAAGGCACCTCGCACATGGGTTACCGGCGGTCATGCTTTATGAGACGGCCTGTCAGTAAGACCGTCAATCCCCTGCGCACGACTTGTTGACTGCGCGTCTACCAGCGTGTGAACCTGCCAACTGACGCCAGCACCACGGAACGTACGATCCTCGCCACGCGAAGGAGCTGTCCGTGTCGACACACGACCTCTACATCACCGCCCCCGAAGCACCGTCGTGGCAGGTTCCCGCCACCGGTGCGGCCCGCTTCAGCTGGGACTACGACGACGGCCGCGAACGCCTCCTCGCCCTCTACCAGAAGGGCAAGGACAAGCAGTGGGACGGCAACAAGCGCATCGACTGGAGCCTGGAGGTCGACCCCGCCGACCCGCTGGGCACCCCGGACGAGGCCCTCACGCTCTACGGCACCCCGCACTGGGCGAAGATGACCGAGCGGGACCGGGGTGAACTGCGCAAGCACTACGCCTCCTGGCAGTTCAGCCAGTTCCTTCACGGTGAACAGGGCGCGATGGTCTGCGCGGCCCGCATCGTGGAGTCCGTCCCCGACCTGGACGCGAAGTTCTACTCCGCGACGCAGACGATGGACGAGGCCCGGCACGCGGAGGTCTACGGGCGCTTCCTGCACGAGAAGGTCGGGATGCTCTACCCGATCAACGACAACCTCCAGGGGCTGCTCGGGGACACCCTGCGCGACTCCCGCTGGGACATGCCCTACCTCGGCATGCAGGTCCTCATCGAGGGCCTGGCGCTCGCCGCGTTCGGCCTGATCCGCGACATGACGGCCAAGCCGCTGCCCAAGCAGATCCTCGCCTACATCATGCAGGACGAGGCCCGGCACGTGGCCTTCGGGCGGATGGCGCTGCGGGACTACTACAAGCAGCTCAGCGACGCGGAACTACGCGAACGCGAGGAGTTCGTGATCGAGGGCTGCTACCTGATGCGCGACCGGCTCAGCGGGGTCGAGGTGCTGGAGAACTTCGGCATCGGCAAGCAGGAGGCCAAGGACCTCTCCGAGCACTCGGAGTACCTGCAGCTGTTCCGCAAGCTGCTGTTCAGCCGCATCGTCCCGTGCGTCAAGGACATCGGCCTGTGGGGTCCGCGCCTGCAGAAGGCGTACGTCGACATGGGCGTCCTCGAGTTCGGCGACTCCAGCCTCGACGCGCTGATGGCCCAGGACGAGGAGGTGGCCGAGCAGTTGGACAGGGACCGTTTCGCGGCGGAGGAGCAGGCGCGGGTGGCGGAGGTCGCGGACGCGATCGCGGCGGGAGGGGCCGGCGGCTGACCCCTGCCCGCCCGGCCGACCCGCGCCCGCCCGCTAGTTCTCGTCGGGGAGCTCGATCGTCCTGCCGTTCTCGTCGAGCGTCCGGGTGCTCCAGTAGGTCGACCACGTGTCGCCCTCGTGCTGGGGAACCTTGCCCTCCGGGTAGCGGGCGTAGCCCTTGGGAGGCTCCTCGTCGTGGGACACACAGGCGTTTCCGGGGGCTCCCACGGACAGGACCGGGTACTCGTCGCCCCCGCAGGTCGCCTGCTGTGTGGAGCAGGCGCCGGTGAGCAGGGCGACCGTGGCGGCCGCCAGGGCGAGCCCGATCGTGGTGCGGAACGGGGGGCGGAGTCTGGTGGCCGTGCTCATGGTCGGGCTCCCTCTGGTGTGTGGCTGACGGGGTTCAGCCTGCCGTGGCCATGGGTGCGGATCTTGAGCACGCGTACTCATATCCGGTGTACGTACCGCGTGCGCGGGCGGAGGATGAAGGGCATGAACTCCGCTTCAGGCACAGGTGATTCGGCAGCCGCCCGCCGCAGTCTCGAGGCGCTCGCCCTCGGCGACGCGTTCGGGGAGCGGTGGTTCCCCCTCTTCCGTCCGCCCCGGCAGGCGTACGGCGAGGTGCGGGCCCGCCGGACCCCGCACGAGCCCGTCTGGCACTGGACCGACGACACGGCCCTGGCGCGCGCCCTGCACCGGGTGCTCGACGAGTGCGGGCAGGTCGATCAGGACCGGCTCGCCCTCTTCTTCGCCCTGGCCTTCGAGGCGGACCGTGCCCGGGGGTACGGGCACGGCATGCACATGCTGCTGCCGGAGCTGCTGACGTCGCCGGGCGACTGGCGCACCCTGGCCCCCGGGCTGTTCGAGGGCGGCAGCCTCGGCAACGGCGCCGCGATGCGGGTCGCGCCGCTCGGGGCCCGCTTCCACCAGGACATCGACCACGTGGTCGAGCAGGCCGTGCTGTCTGCCGAGGTCACCCACGCTCACCCGGAGGGGATCGCCGGCGCGGTGGCCGTCGCCGTCGCGGCGGCCCTGTCGGTGCGCGGGGAGTTCACGCTGGCCGCGGTCGCAGGGCGCACGCCCGGAGGGCTCGTGCGGGAGGGGCTGCGGCGTGCCGGGGAGGTGCCGTTCACCACGGAGCCGTGGAAGGCGGCCGATCTCCTGGGCAACGGGCAGCGCATCCGGGCCGACGACACGGTGCCCTTCGCGCTGTGGACCGCTGCCCGGCACCCGGGTGACCTGGAAGAGGCGCTGTGGGCGACGGCGGAGGGCTTCGGCGACGTGGACACGACCTGTGCGATCACGGGGGGAGTGGTCGGAGCGGTGACCGGGGTGGACGGGGTGCCGGCCGAGTGGCGTCAGCGGCGCGAGCCGCTGGGCTGACGGGGACGTACCTCCGGCCTCGCGTCACCGGCCCGAGGTATCGAATATACGTTCACTGAGGTGACGTAACGTGAGCACATGACCATGCCGCCGCAGCCGCCCCAGGGCCCGTACGGGCCCCCTCCGCCTGAGCAGAACCCGTACGGGCAGCAGCCCTCCGGCACCCCCTACCCGCAGCAGCCGCCCGCCTACGGCTACCCGGCCCCGCCCCCGGCGTACGGTTACCCGGCGCAACCGCCCCAGGGTGCGACCGGCGGGTGGGGGCAGCCGGGCCCGGCGCAGCCGGGCCCGCAGGCCGGGTGGGGGCAGCCGGGGACGCAGGCCGGGTGGCCGCAACAGCCGCCGCAGGCGCCCCGGAAGAAGCGCACCGGGCTCGTCGTCGGCATCGTCGCCGGGTCGCTCGTCGCCGTCATGGCCATCGGCTTCGGCGTCCACGAGCTGATCGACAAGGGTGCCGACACCGTGTTCCCCGAGGCCACGCACAGGCTGGTGGTGGAGAAGGCGGTGCTGGACGGGGAGTTCACCCTCAACAAGGACATGTCCGGCACCGAGGGCAAGAAGATCGAGGACACCCCCGACGCGAGCATCCGGAACGGCAAGGCAGTCGTCGCGCAGTACGGTTCGGAGGAGAACGGCATGCTCGTGCTCTCCGGCATGTACGGGCGGCTCGCCGCCCCGGACCTCATGCGGAGCAAGATGCTGGAGGGCGCGGCCGGGGCGGAGGGTGCGACGGTCGCCGTGCCCCCGAAGGAGTTCACGCCCGACGGCTACGACATCACTGTGGAGTGCCAGGTCGTGCAGTCCAAGGAGATAGGCCTGACCGTCAACTCGCCCATGTGCGCGTGGAGCGACGGCAACACCGCCGGAATGGTCGCCGTGCTCCGGCCGGACGATCTCAGCAAGGACGCGAAGTCCCTCGACCTGGCGCGGACGGCGGAGGACACCGCCAAGGTCCGGTCCGAGATCCGCAAGCCGATCAGCTGAGGCGTGGCGGCGGCAGGACGCGCTCGACGGCCATGGCCGTGCCCAGCAGCTCCGCGTCCGTCCCCCGGTCGGTCACCAGTTGGAGACCGGCCGGGCAGCCGTCCGGGGTGAATCCGGCCGGCACGCTCGCCGCCGGGTGCCCGCTGAGGTTGAACGCCCAGGTGAGGGCCGTGGAGTAGACGTCCCCCGGGCCCTCGTGCCCGTGCGGCGTGTTGGGCGTGACCGGGGTGAGGAGCAGGGGCGTACGGGCGAAGAAGGCGTCGAGGGCCCGGTCGTTCGCGGCGCGGAGCGCCCGGGCGGCGGGGCTCGTCGATCCCCCGCGCACCGCCATCCAGGTGTCCGCCGGGTCGAGCAGCGTGACGGGATCCCGGACGAGACGGATCACTCCGGCGTCGGCCAGCCGCTCCACCGCGCCGCGCGTCACCTCCGCCACCACCGGGTCGACGGACGCGAAGCCCAGGTCCGGGCTGTAGGCGGCCGGGACCGGGAGCGTGGCCGGCCGGGGCGCGTACCCGTCCAGGACGTGGCGCAGATACGTCTCCGCCCGCGCCGCCGAGCTCGCGAGCACGCCGGGGGAGGCGAGGCCCGTGCGGTCCGGGGAGGGCAGCAGGCCCGTCGTCGTCTTCAGGCCGAACACCCCGCACCAGGCCGCCGGGACACGAACCGACCCCGCCCCGTCGTTCCCCGTGGCCAGCTCCACCATGCCCGCCGCGACGGCCACCGCCGAGCCCGCCGACGAGCCGCCCGGGGTCCGGTCGTGCCGCCAGGGGTTGACCGTACGGCCGTGCGCGCCCTGCCCCCAGGTCTGCCAGGGGGTGCCGGGACCGGGGACGGATGTGGCGCCGACCGGGACGGCGCCGGCGTCGCTCAGACGGCGGGCCGCATACGAGCGCAGTCCCGTGCGGCCCTTCACCGCGAAGGGCAGCCCGGCGAGCGGGAGGTCCCGGGCGGCCCGCTCACGGGCGAGCGCGTTCTCGTGCCAGACCTCCGTGAAGGCGCACAGCGCCGGGTCCAGTTCACCGATCCGGGCCAGGGCCGCGGCCACCTCCGACGTCATGGGAGCAGTGTGGGCCCTCCGTCGTCGCCGGGGGCACGGGTCAGCCCCGGCTCTTCAGCGCCGCCTCCATCACCGCCCGCGCGATCGGCGCCGCACTGCCGCCCCCGCTGATGTCGGCCCGGTTCGCCGACGCGTCCTCGACCACCACGGCCACGGCGACCGCGGGCCGTCCCGAACCGGGCTCCTGCGCCCAGGAGATGAACCAGGCGTACGGCGTACCGGAGTTGTCGACGCCGTGCTGCGCGGTGCCCGTCTTGCCGCCGACCGTGACCCCGTCGATCGCCGCGTTCGTGCCCGTACCGTTCTCCACGACGTCGACCATCATCCGCCGCAGCTGCATGGCCGTTGCCGGGTTCATCGCCCGGTGGTACGTCTCGGCGCCCCGCTGGCGCACCGTGTCCCCGTCGGCCGTGGTCACCCGGTTCACCAGGTGGGGGCGGCTGAGGTCGCCTCCGTTGGCCACGGCCGAGGCCACCATCGCCATCTGGAGCGGGGTCGCCGTCGTGTCGTACTGCCCGATCGAGGACAGGGCCAGCTGGTCGTCGCTCATGTCCGAGTCGAAGTTGCTGCGCGCCACCCCGGAGGGGATCCTCAGATCGTCGTCGTTGAAGCCGAACCTGCCCACCGCCTTCAGCATGCCTTCCAGGCCCACCTCCACCCCCAGATGTGCCATCACCGTGTTGCAGGAGACCCGGATCGCCTCGGCGAGCGACGCCTTCCCGCAGCCGCGCGCCTCGTTGGGGAGCGTCGTCGAGGTGCCCGGCAGCAGGTACGGGGAGGGCGTGTCCGTCGCCGCGTCCGGATCGGTCACCACGCGGGCGTCCAGGGCTGCCGCGGCTGTCACGATCTTGAAGGCGGAGCCGGGCGGGTAGGTCTGCCGGATGGCACGGTTGAGCATCGGCAGGCCTGCGGCCCCGTTGAGCCGCGCCCAGGCGTCGGTGACGGAGGATCCGGTGCCGGAGAGGACCTCGGGGTCGTACGAGGGCGAGGAGACCAGCGCCAGGATCTTTCCGGTGGCCGGGTCGAGGGCCGCGACCGCGCCGCGCCGGCCGGCCAGGCCGTCGTACGCGGCCCGCTGCATCGAGTCCTCGACGGTCGTGACGACATCGCCGCCCGGCTGACGGCTGCGGGTGATGTCGCCCCACAGGGGGAGCGGCGCCAGGATCGGGGCCGTGCCGGACAGGATGGCGTCCTCGGCGTTCTCCAGCAGCGTGGTGCCGTACGTCTGCGAGGCGTATCCGGTGACCGGTGCGTACAGCGGGCCGTGGCGGTAGGTGCGTTCGTAGGCGAGCTGCTCGCCGGTGTCCTTCGAGCCCGTCACGGACTTGCCGTCGACCAGGATGTCGCCGCGCGGCTGGTCGTAACGGTCGATCGTGGTGCGGCGGTTGGCCGAGCTGCTGTTGAGCTCGTCGGCCTCGAAGAGCTGGACGCGGGCGGCGTTCGCCAGCAGCGCCACGAGGAGGAGCAGGCAGAAGGCGGCGGCCCGCCGGATGTACGGGATCACGAGGCGCCCCCGGGGCTGCCGGCCTTCACCGCTCGTCCTCGGCGACCGGGCCGACGGCACCGGCCGCCGACCGGTCGGGCGACGGGGTGCGGGCCACGTCGCTGACCCGGATCAGCAGCGCCACGATGATCCAGTTGGTGACGACGGACGAACCGCCCTGGGCCAGGAACGGCATCGCCATGCCCGTCAGCGGGATCAGCCCCATGACTCCGCCCGCGATCACGAAGACCTGGAGGGCCAGGATCGAGGCGAGACCGATCGACAGCAGCCGCCCGAAGGGGTCCCGCAGGGCCAGGCCCGCCCGGTAGCCGCGGGCCACCAGCAGGGCGTACAGCAGGAAGATCGCGGTGAGCCCGGCCAGGCCGAGCTCCTCGCCCGCCGTCGCCAGGATGAAGTCGGACTTGGCGGCGAAGCCGATGAGGATGGAGTGGCCGAGCCCGAGGCCGGTGCCGAGCATGCCGCCCGCCGCGAACGCGAAGAGCGACTGGGCGAGCTGACTGGGGCCCTCACCGGCGTTGATGGTGGCGTACGGGTCCAGCCAGTCCTCCACCCGGCTGTGGACATGGGGTTCGAACGACCCCACGACGAAGGCACCCGCGGCGGCGAGGAGCAGCCCGACCGCGATCCAGCCGGTCCGGCCCGTGGCCACGTAGAGCAGGATGACGAAGAGGCCGAAGAAGAGCAGTGAGGTGCCGAGGTCCCGTTCCAGGACGAGTACCCCGACGCTGATCAGCCAGATCGCGACGATGGGGCCCAGCACCCGGCCGGTGGGGAACTGGAACTTCCAGACCCTGCGGCCGGTGTACGCGAGGGCGTTGCGGTTCGCCGCCAGGTACGCGGCGAAGAAGACGGCGAGCAGGATCTTGGCGAACTCGCCCGGCTGGAAGGAGAGTCCGCCGAACCGGATCCAGATCTTGGCCCCGTTCACGGCGGGGAAGAAGATCGGCGCGATCATCAGGACCAGCGCCACGGCGACCGAGAGGTACGCGTAGCGCTGGAGCACCCGGTGGTCCCGCAGCAGGACCACGACGGCGATGAAGAGCGCGACCCCGAGGGTGGACCAGATCAGCTGCGTCGTCGCCGCCTGGTCCCTCGGGGTCTCCAGATCGAGCCGGTAGATCAGCACCAGGCCCAGTCCGTTGAGGAGGACGGCGATGGGCAGCAGCAGCGGATCGGCGTACGGGGCGCGGAACCGGACCGCGAGGTGGGCGAGCAGGGCGAGGAGGCCGAGACCGGCGCCGTAACCGGCGGCGTCGGGAGGTACGGCGTTGTTCCTCGCCAGGCCGACGGAGGCGTAGCCGTAGACGGAGATGAGCACCGCTCCGATCAGGAGCGAGAGCTCGACCCCGCGCCGCTTGGGCAGGCGTAGCTCGGGCGGGCGCGCCTCCGCGGTCGTTGCGGTCATGCCCCGCAACGTAGCAAGAGGCAGGTGTTATTTCCTTTATGTCGGCTTCGTGGCCTGCGCTCTCAGTTCTGGTACGGGTTCTGGCCGGGAGGCGCGTACCCGGGCTGCTGCTGCGCGGTGCCGTGCGGATTGCCGTCCTGCCCCGCGTGGGCCTGGGCGAGCAGCTGGTCGGCCTGCTCCTTGGGTATCTGCCGTTCGCCGCCGCAGAAGGTGCACTGCGTCGCGTACTTCGTGGAGAACGGGAACAGGGGGATGAAGAACAGCGTGAACTTCGTGACCCGCTTGCGCAGCGTGTGCGCGGCGGGATTGCCGCACCAGCCGCAGACCATCGTGAGGATGGCCAGCTGATGCAGATAGCCCCGCGTACCGAAAATGATCATGATGTGGTTCCTTTGCCCGTGGTGCCCAGTAGTGCCCGTCGGCAGAGTGCCAGCAGGTTCTCGTCCTCATAAGTGTCGTGACTGCCGTAGCCGCCGTCCATCGCGTTGTGGCGGCGTACGGCGAGGAGCTCGGCGCGCAGCACCTGCGTGGCCTCCGCGCCCGCGCCGGCCGCACCCATCCGCGCCAGGCACTCCGCGACCCTGACCCTGACGTGACGGTTCTTCTCCCAGGCCGCGAGGAGCACCGGCACCGTCCCGCCGGTCTGCCCGGTGACCTCCCACAGGGCGATCGCCGCGTCCACCCGCAGCCACAGCTCGTCGTGCGCCAGCAGGGCGCGCAGCCGGGGCGCGGCCACCGCGGCCCGTTCCCCGAGCCCGCCCAGCGCGCTCGCCGCCGCCCGGGAGTCGTGCACCTGTTCCGCCCGCAGCCCTTCGATCAGCACCGGCAGGACCGCTTCCGCGTCCCCGTCTATCGCCCACAGGGCCTCGGCGGCCTCCGTGGCCGCCGCCGTGCCCGGACGCCGGATCAGTGCCCGCAGCTCGGGCACGGCGCACCCGGCCGCCGTCCCGAACGAGCCCAGGGCGCGCAGCGCCGCCGACCGCAGCCACTCGCCCCGGTACTCGGGTGCCCCCCGCAGCACCCGCAGTACCTCCGGCGCGGCCTCGCCCGCGCGCAGCGCCGTCAGCCCGGCGAGCAGCGGGCTCGCCCGGTCGTAGGCGCCCTCGTCCAGGCCGACCTCACCGAGCCTGCGCCGCAGCGCCCCGGCGAGCGGGGCGGCCGTGCCGCCCAGATACCCGATCGTGAAACCCACGTCGTGCGGCACCTCCGGCCGCTCCAGCGCCGCCGCCAGCGCGGGCAGCACCCGGGCGTCGCCCAGTCTGGCCAGCGCCTTCACCGAGGAACCCAGCCCGGGCGGCCCGCTCGCCCACTCCCGCACCCAGCCGCCGGGATCGGCGGCCACCCGCTCGGCCAGGGCGTCGGCGGCCGGCGCGGCCAGGCCGAACAGCTCCTCCAGCACGTGCGAGGCGGCCTCCGCCAGCCTGGGCTCCGGATCCGTCAGCTGGGCGCCGACGAGCCGCACCAGCCCCTCGTACGAACCGCGCCAGGCCCGTATCAGCCCGCCGCTCATCCGCACGGCGTCGATGCGCTGCCAGGGATCCGGACTGCGCAGCTGGTCCATGAGCAGCTCCGTGCGGTCGTCCACGCGGTCGTCCAGGCCGACGTGCAGCGTCCGCAGCAGATCGGCCGCCCAGGGGGTGCTGCGCCCCGCCGTCTCCTCGGCGGACAGGGCCCGCAACTGCCCCACCAGGGTCGGCGCGGCGGTCCGCTCCGTCACCTGCGCGTCGGGGCCGGACGCCTCGACGGGCTGCGGCTCCGGCCGGGCGGGCCCGGAACGCAGCTCCCGCAGCAGCCCCGCCACCACCCGGACGACGTCGCCGGGCAGGGCGTCCGGGGTGCACCGGGCCAGCTGCGCGAGGGCCGCGAGCCGCAGCCCCGGCGCGTACGCCTCCGCGGCGAGCCGGCCCAGCCAGTCCGCGGCCTGCCCGGCCAGCGGACGGTGGCGCAGCGCCACCCGCCCCGCCGCCTCGACGAGCGCCAGCCGCACCTCGTCGTCCGCCTCCACCGGAAGGCGCTCCCGCAGGAGTGCCAGCACCCTGACCGGGTGGCTGTGGAGCGTGGCGAGGGCCAGGGGGGCCGCCAGCCGCACACCCGGGTCCTCGTCGGCGATCAGCTCGAAGAAGACCCCCGCGCCCGCGGTGACGGCGGCTGCTGCCATCGCGTAGTTCGCGGCGCCCTCGATCTCGTCCTCGTCCAGGTCGTCCTCGTCGTCCTCGTCCAGATCGATGCCGCCGATGCTGGTGAGCAGTTCGACGACGGAGCCCCGGTCCTGGATGCCGGGATCCACGACCAGCTCGAAGAGGAACGGGATGCAGGCGAGCGTGCACGCGTACACGTCGCCCTGGTGGTGCACCGCGCCGTACATCCCGTCGAGCGCGCTCTCGCGTTCCGCCGGGTCGGCGGAGGCGAGTCCTTGCAGGAGCCCCGGCACATCGTCGGCCGGCCCGTAGGCATGCTCCATCGAGGCCCAGTCGACCTCGTCGATCCCCGCGAACACGCCATTCCCTCCCCGTGTCGTCTTCTGCTCCGAACCCGGCCGATACCGTGTTCATGAAGCAGCGTCTGCGCAGAGTGTGCACCACCACCAGGACAATCCACCGTCCACTTGTGGCCTTTCCTGTTGTCGGGTCGGCACAGTCGCGGCCCGGCTGTGCTCCCGTCGTCCGCCTCAGCCGGCGGGGAGGGGGTGTGCCCGCCGGGGGTCGTTCAGCGGAGCGAGCAGATCCCCGTGGGCGGCGATCCGGCCTTCCATGTCCCCGGCGAGGAAGACCAGTTCCGAGGGCGCCCCGCACGCCTCGATCTCGTCCCAGGTGACCGGTGCGGAGACGGCGGGGCTGCCCTTCGCCCGCAGGGTGTAGGGGGCCGCGGTCGTCTTCGCCGCCGCGTTCTGGCTGAAGTCGACGAACACCTTCCCGGGGCGCAGAGCCCTCGTCATCCGGTACACGGCCAGTTCGGGCTGTGCCCCGTGGGCCTCCACGGCCAGCGCCTTCGCGTACGCCGTCACGTCGTCGGACGGGCTGGGCTCCAGGGGGACGAGCAGGTGCAGGCCCTTGGACCCCGAGGTCTTCCCGTACGCGGACAGCCCGTCGGCCGCCAGCCGCTCGCGCAGCCAGAGGGCCACCGCGCAGCACTCCACGATGCTCGCGGGCGGTCCGGGGTCCAGGTCGAACACCAGCCGGTCGGCGACCGCCGGTGTGTCCTGCCGCCACTGATGGGTGTGGAACTCCACCACCAGATTCGCCGCCCACATCAGCGAGGGCAGGTCCTGCACGAGCACCTGGCGGGCCTCCGGCTCGTCGCGGCGGGGCACCGGCGCCGTCCGCACCCAGTCGGGCGTACCGGGCGGCGGATTCTTGGTGAAGAAGCGCAGCCCCTCCGGGCCGTCCGGGTACCGGAGGAAGGAGAGCGGCCGGTCGCGCAGGTGCGCGAGCATCACGTCCGCCGCCGTGGCCGCGTAGTAGTGCAGCACCTCGCCCTTGGTGGTGCCGGTCGCCGGGTACAGCACCTTGTCGAGGTTGCTGAGCGCCAGGCGCCGCCCCTCCACCACTGTGATCGGCGTCATACGATAAGAATCACATGAAATCGGACGTATGGGTTCCTTGCGTGAGTAAGGGGTGAACGGTGAGGTCCATCTGGAACGGAGCCATCTCGTTCGGGCTGGTCAGCATCCCGGTGAAGCTGATGAACGCCACCGAGAACCACTCGATCTCCTTCCGCCAGATCCACACCGCCGACGGTGGCCGGATCAGGTACCGCAAGGTCTGCGAACTCGACGAGCAGGAGGTCACGAGCGCCGAGACCGGCAAGGCCTTCGAGGACGCCGACGGCACGGTGATCCCCGTGACCGACGAGGACCTCGCCTCGCTCCCGCTGCCCACGGCCAGGACGATCGAGATCGAGGGCTTCGTACCCGCCTCCGCGATCGACCCGCTCCAGCTGGACTCGGCCTACTACCTCTCGGCCAACGGAGTCCCGGCGGCCAAGCCGTACGCCCTGCTGCGCGAGGCGCTGAAGCGCAGCGGGAAGGTCGCCGTGGCCAAGTACGCGCTGCGCGGGCGGGAACGGCTCGGCATGCTGCGGGTGGTCGACGACGTCATCGCGATGCACGGCCTGCTGTGGCCGGACGAGATCCGCGCCCCGGAGGACATCGCCCCGGACTCGGGCGTCACGATCCGCGATGCCGAACTCGACCTGGCCGACGCCCTGATGAACACCCTCGGCGAGGCCGACCTGGACACGCTCCACGACGACTACCGTGAGGCGGTCGAGGAGCTCGTCGCGGCGAAGGCCGCGGGGGAGCCCGTGGAGGCGGAGGCGGACGAGGGTGACGGGGGCGGCCAGGTCATCGACCTCATGGCGGCGCTGGAGAGCAGCGTGCGGGCGGCGGAGGAGGCCCACGGGGAGGGCGGGGGCGCCGGGGGAGGGATGGCGGAGGTCCACGCCATCGAGTCCGGCAGGAGTGGCGGCACGACGAAGACCGGGACGGCTTCGAAGCGGCCCGCTTCGAAGCGGGCGGCACCGAAGAAGGAAGCCGCCGGCGAGCACACTTCTCCGGGTGAGGCGCCCGCGAAGAAGTCCACGGCGAAGAGGGCCACGGCGAAACGGGCCCCGGGGAAGAAGCCCGCTGCGAAGAAGACGACGGCGAAGAAGGCGACGGCCAAGAGGACGACGGCGGGGAAGTCCGCCGCCGAGAAGACGTCGGCGCGGAAGACGGCGACGAAGGACGCCGCAGCCACGAAGCAGGCTCCGGCGTCGCGCAGGCGCACCTCGGCCTGAGGCGCGTTTCCCGCCCGGACGGCATGCCCGTCCGGGCGGCGCGCCACCGATGAGCGGTCCCGTCCCGTCCGCCGCGGCGGGAACGGCAGGCGGGCGAGGCAGTCCGCCGCGGAGTACCCGGCTACCCCTCACCGGCTGTTCCGCGACCGCGCGACGTCCGCCGCCGCTCTCACCGGTCGAAGGACGAGGGCTTCAGCAGGTCCGACAGGGACGGGAGGTCCAGGCCGTACTTGTCCCGTTCGATGAGATAGGTGCAACTCGTGTACGAGTAACCGGGCTTGACGCTGGAACCGGACGCATAGCTGTCCACGTCCGACGTCGCTCCCGTGCCGTGCTTGTAGAGGAAGTGGTACTCACCCGCCGGGAGCCGGAGGCGTGCCTTCGGATACGACGTGCCACTCGCCCTGCAGGCCCGTGCGGCGCCTGCGGACTCGCCGCTGTACCGCTCGCAGCTGCCGCAGGCCTTCAGCTTCACCGTGCCGGTGACCGGACCGGTGTACAGCACCTCGACGTCGTTCGGTGCGTCGTTGCTGATGACGAGCTCCATGCGGGCGCCGCCCGGCCTGCCGCTCCCGGGCAGCCGCTTGCCGGCCGAGGGCCTCTCCTCGGCGATCTCGGCGGCTATGACGATGTCGCGGGCCTGCCGCCCCCGACGGTCGTCCTTGTAGGTGTCGGCGAAGTCCGTCAGCGTCTGCCGCGCCTCCGGGAAACGCTTCTCCTTGAACTCGTCCACACCGCAGGCGTACACGCCGTCACGCACCCCCGCGTCGGCCTGCGCGCCCAGCGAGGGCACGGAGGTCGGAGGGAGGCCCGTGACCAGGGTGCTCATCCGGCGCAGCCCTGCCGTGACCGTGCAGGGGTCCGCGCCCTTCAGGGCGGCGACCCGCTGCCGTATCTCCCCGCTGACGGCCGGGCCCACCTGCCCGGCCTGCGAGGACTCGGGGAACGTGCGCAGCAGTGTCTCCAGCTCCTTGCTGCCGGACTCCGTGCCCGTGCCGCTCAGCCGGGAGACGCCGCAGGCGTACAGCGACTCCGCGAGCGGGGTGTCGGGACGGCCGGCGAGGTCGCCCAGCAGTTTCCGGTCCACGGTGCCGGGCACGGTCCGCAGATAGGTCAGGGGGTCCACGGCCGAGCAGTACTTCTTCTCGCTGTACGGCGTGGAGACGGCGTCGTAATAGGCCTTGAGGCGGGCGGGAACGAGCGCGGCGGCACGCGAGCCGGGATGGTCCTCGCCCAGCTCCCGGTACAGGGTGAGCGCGTACCGGTAGTCCGGCGCCGAGAGGGCGAACGGGTGCTTCGACGCCTTCTCGACCAGGCCGTCGCCCTCCTCCAGTCTGCCGAGCAGTTCCTGTTCGACGGCCTCGTCCCGCGCCGACGCGTGGACCACGGTGCCGGTCACCGGGACGGCCAGCAGCACCAGACCGAGCGCCGCGGCCAGGACCGGCCGGACCCCGCGGGCGAAGTCCGCACGCAGCGCGAGCCGCGCCGCGTCCGCGCCGGCGAGGAGGAGCACGAGGAGATAGGCGGCGACGAGCAGGGCGGGCACCCCGTCCGGGTCCGCGGGCAGCGCGACGACCAGCAGCACCGCGGTCGCGGCCCAGCTCACCGCGGCCCTGCGCCACCGGCGCAGCAGGACGTGGCCGAGCCCCAGCCCGGAGAGGCTGAGCAGACCGGCGGCGACGGCACGCAGCGCGGCCCCCTGCGGGGGCGGACCGATCGTGGGCGGACCGGCCGGGGGAGGGGGAGGCGGCACCCCGTCGTACCTGGGTCCGGGCTGCGGCCCCGACCCCGGTCCGGGCTCGGGCACACTCCACCGGTCGCGCTCATCCATACGGTCCCCCCACCGTTGAACTTCATCAGTCCCCGGGAAGTTGCCCCGTTTCGCGCTCGTCCACGCGCGTGTTCCGGACTTTCGCGGAACGCCGGACCGCACCCGTCAAGGCGGCCGGCGCGTCCGTCCGTCCAGTCGTCGCCCACGCCCTGCCCTCGGTGACCGGCCGGCACGGGGGCCTCGCTCTCGTGGCCGACGCCGCTCGTACAGGTGACGCGCACACCGTTTCCCAGGTGGGGGAGGAGGCACGGACGATGATGGACGTCCGTCCGGCGCCCGGCCTCCCCCGGTCCGACCGGGGACGCCGTCGCGGTCCGGGGCACTCCGGCCCCGGCCGGATACGGAACGCCGTGCCCTCGACTCCGCGCGCCCGCTCTGCGCCCTGTCCGGTGGCCGCACCGCCCCACAGGCTGGGGGAGCAGGACGTCGAAGGGCGAACACGAGGGGGCACGATGCAGGATCTGAAGGTCACGTCATGGCAGCTCTTCGGGTACGACCGGCTCTATGTGAACCTGCCGGACGGCACCGCGATCGGATGGGCGGACCTGGGCAGCGGCACGATAACGGTCCTGCACCCGCGCTACCGCGACGCCGTCACCGACGCGCTCGCGCGCCAGGTGCCGGACATCCCCGCGCTCGGTGAGGTCGCCCCTCCGGGACCGCCCGCGCCGTCGGCGCCCCCGCCGGTCCCGCGGATCCCGCCGCTGCGGCGGATGCGGAAGCGGGGCGCGGACCGGGACGCGGCGCCCCCCGAAGCGCTCCCGGTGCCGGACGCGCCCCCCGAAGCGCTCCCGGGGGCGGCCTCGGTACCGGACCGGGCCGTGGTGCAGGCGCCGAGGCAGCGAGGAGCGTCACCGGAAGCGGAAGCCGGGCCCCGGCCGGGGCGGGCCCCGCGCACGCGTGCGGACGCGGCCGGGCACGCCGGTGAGCGGAGCGGGGGTGGAGGGCAGGCCCCTGCCGCGGATCCCTACCTGGCAGGGGTGCCGAAGCAGGGACGGGCGCCGCAGCGGACGCGAACGGCCGAGCAGGCGCCGCCACCGCAGCGGACACGGATGCCGCAGCAGTCACCGGAGCGGTCGCGGGCGCCCGAGCAGGCACCGCCACCGCCGCGGACGCGGGCGCCCGAGCAGGAGCCGGCTCCGGTGACGCGGCGGGACCGGCGGGACGGTCTGCCCGCCCTCACTCCCGCGAGCGATCTCTCCACGCGGCGGCCCGGTGCCGCCCTCAGGGAGCAGCTCGACGCGTCCGGGCCGGGTGCGCTCGTACGTGCCGCGACCGGGGCGCTGCGGCGGCACCGGGACGCGGATCCTCGCCGGACCGCGCTGACCGGGGAGCGGCGGGTCGGGGCCGAGCTGAAGCGTCTGACCCGGCACGGCTGGCGGGTGCTGCACTCCGTGCCGCTGCCGGACGGCACGGAGATCGGGCACCTGCTCATCGGGCCCGGTGGTGTGTTCGCCGTGCGGACCGAGCACCACCCGCAGACAGCCGTACGGCTCGGGGACGGCACCCTGCAGATCGGGGACGGCGCCCCGGAGCCGTACGTACTGGACGACCGCCCCGAGTCCTGTCGCGTCCAGGCGGTGCTGGAGGCGCACTGCACCTTCGCCGTGCCCGTCCAGACCGTGCTGGTGTTCGTCGGAGTCACCACCCTGGACGTACTCGCCACCCCGCCGGGGGTCCGCGTCTGCCGGGAACGCCACGTGTCCGCCCTCGCCCCGCTGACCGGCGTGCTCACCGCCACCCAGGTGGAACGCGTCTACGACATCGCACGCAACCGGGAGGCCTGGCTGGACGCGTGAGCCCGGCGCGGCACCGGTAGGTTTCCGGTGCCGCCACCGAGGGAGAAGACAGATGAGGCTTCGCTGTGCCGTGCTCGACGACTACCAGTCCGTCGCGACGACCGCCGCCGACTGGTCGCCGGTCGCCGACGACGTCGACGTCGTGAGTTTCGCCGGGCACTTCGCCACCGAGGACGAACTGGCCGGGGCGCTCGCCGGCTTCGACATCGTCGTCACGCTCCGGGAACGCGTGGCCTTCCCCGCGCGGCTGATCGAACGGCTGCCCCGGCTGCGGCTCCTCATCGCCTCCGGCATGCGCAATTCCGTCATCGACTACGCCGCGGCCGAGCGGCATGGCGTCACCGTCTGCGGTACGGCCGGCACGTCCACCCCGCCCGTGGAGCTCACCTGGGCGCTGCTGCTCGCGCTGGCGCGCGGGATCGTGCCCGAGGCCAACGCCCTGCGGAGCGGCGGCCCCTGGCAGTCCACCGTCGGGGCCGACCTGGCCGGGCGGAGGCTCGGACTCCTCGGACTGGGGAAGATCGGCAGCAGGGTCGCCCGGGTCGGGCTCGCCTTCGGTATGGACGTGGTGGCCTGGAGCGAGAACCTGACCCGGGAGCGCGCCGAGGAGGCCGGGGCGGTCCTGGCCCCGTCGCTGGAGGAACTGCTGGCGACCAGCGACTTCGTCTCCGTCCACCTGGTGCTGAGCGACCGCACCCGGGGACTGCTGGGGGCCGGGGAGCTCGGACTGATGAGGGCCGGCAGCTATCTGATCAACACGTCCAGAGCTGCGATCGTCGATCAGGACGCCCTGCTCGACGTACTCGGCAGAGGGGCCATCGCGGGCGCCGGGCTCGACGTGTTCGACACCGAGCCCCTCCCGGCGGACCACCCGATGCGGACCGCGCCGCGCCTGCTGGCCACCCCGCACCTGGGCTATGTGTCGCAGTCCAACTACGCGACGTACTACCGGCACGCCGTCGAGGGCATCCGGGCCTTCCTCGACGGTGCGCCCGTCCGCCTGCTCGGCTGACGCCCGGCGTCCCGGGCCGGGGACGGGGCCCGAAGCGAGCGCGTCTCCAGTGGGGCTGCAGCCGCGCCCGGCAGGCTGGTGGTGACGGCGCAGCCATGAGGGCGGCCGTCGCGAAGGGAGTTGCCATGTCTCAGCCGGTCGGGACCCTCCGTCAGCAGGTCACGGGTGACCTGTATGCCGAGGTGCAGACCTTCTACGCTCAGCAGATGCGACGGGTCGACGCCCTCGACATCGAGGGATTCGCCGATACGTTCACGGACGACGGTGAGGTCGTGCACGCGGGCGGCCACCGGCAGAGCGGCCGGGAGGAGATGATCGCCGGGATGCGGGCCAGCCTGCCCCGCTACCGGGACATCGCCGTGCGGCACTGGTTCGGGCATCTGATCATCGAGCCGGACGCGGCCGACGAGGACACCCTGCGCGTCTCGTACTACTCGCTGGTCACGCAGACCGACCGCGAGGGGAAGGTCGCCTTCCAACCGACCTTCACCGTGGACGACGTGCTGGTGCGCCGCGACGGCCGGCTGATGACCCGGTCCCGGGTCATCCACCGCGACACCCCGGTCGCCCCGCCCGCTTCCTGAGCGTCGCATCCGGTACGTGGACGAGGGGCCCTGCGCGCAGGGCCCCTCGTCCACGTACCGGATGCCGTCCGGCCGCCGGTCAGTCGATGCCCCGGCAGATGTGCGGTTCGCTCCCGTCGTCGTCGTGGTCCCCGGCCAGCAGCAGGGGAACCCAGTGCGGAACGTCGGTCAGTGGCGGGGGTGGCAGCGGTTCCCGGTCCACCGTCTCGCGGTCCAGCAGCATCGTCTCCATCGACGAATCCTCCTTCGGGATGCGCGGGGTGCGCAGTCAGGCATGACAGGCCGGCAGCCCGCCGTGGAAGGCGACCATCTCCTTGAACGAGGCCGCCACATCGATGCGGGCACCGGGGGCCAGGCCCTCGATTTCCGCGTAGGCACGGTGCAGATTGCCGACGAGCCGCTCGGAGTCCAGCAGGGAGGCGAAGGCGCCGAGGTCCGCCTCCCTCGCGGCCCGCAGCGGGCTCAGGCCGCGGCGCGCGCCGTCCTGTGCCAGCGCCTGGAGCAGGTGGAGGTACGACTCCGTCGCGTCGATGAGCTCCGGCCCGCCGACCGGGCCGTGCCCGGGGACCACCACCTCCGGCCGCAGCGCCCGCATCCGCTCCAGGGCGCGCAGCGAACCGGTGACCGACCCCATCAGGATGTACGGAGTCACCCCCGACCAGACCACGTCCCCGGTGAACAGGACCGCGCGCTCCGGGACCCAGGCCACCACGTCGTTCGCCGTGTGGGCGGGGCCGACATGGAGCAGCTCGGTGCGCAACCGGTCGCCGTACAGGGTCAGTTCGTCCCGGAAGGTCAGGGTGGGCAGGGTCAGCGGTGTCTCGCCCCAGTCCACGTCCGGCCACAGCCCGCGCAGCCCCAGGCCCGCCTCCCGCGTGTCCGCCCGGGTCCCCGCGTGGGCCACGACCACCGCGCGCGGGGCGAACTGGCCGTTGCCGAAGGTGTGGTCGCCGTGGAAGTGCGTGTTGACGACGTAGTCCGGACCGTCGGGCACGATCCGGGCCACCTCCTCCCGCAGCCGCCGCGTGCGTGACTCGGTCGCCGCCGTGTCCACCAGGACGGACCGGTCGCCGCCGGCGACCAGGCCCGCGTTGTTCAGGCACCAGCCGCCCTCCGGCTGGACGAAGGCGTACACCCCGTCGGCGACCGGCATCAGGGAACCCGGTCCCGCGGTCCGCGCGGCCTGCGGAGCCGCCGTGCGCACCTCGTGCGTACCGGTCGCCATCAGTAGTTCCCGAGCCCGCCGCAGACGTTCAGCGCCTGCGCCGTGATCGACCCGGCGGTGTCGGAGGCGAGGTAGCCGACGAGGCCCGCCACCTCCTCGGGGGTCGAGTAGCGGCCCAGTGGGATCTTCGCGTTGAACTTGTCCTGGATCTCCTGCTCGGTCACCCCGTAGTGGCCCGCGTAGCCCTGCCGCACCCGCTGGGCCATCGGCGTCTCGACATAGCCCGGGCAGACCGCGTTCACGGTGATCCCGGTCGGGGCGAGCTCCTTGCCGACGGCCTTGGTGAAGCCGATGACCCCGTGCTTGGAGGCCGAGTAGGGCGCGGCCAGCTCGACGCCCTGCTTGCCCCCGGTGGACGCGATGTTGATGATCCGCCCCCAGTCGCCCTCCCGCATGAGGCCGGTGCTCAGGACCTCCCGGGTCACCCGGAACGTGCCGTTCAGATTGGTCTCGATGACGTCGTCCCAGAGGGAGTCCTCCATCTCGGCGGTCACGCCGCCGCCGCCGCGGCCCGCGTTGTTGACGAGGATGTCGATGCGCCCGTACTCGGCGACCGCGGCCCGCACGGCCTCCCGGATCTGCTCCACGGACGTCACGTCGCACACCGTGCCCGCCACTTCGAGCCCCTGCTCCCGGAGTTCCTTGACCACCGTGCGCACGCTCTCCGCGCTGCGCGCCACACCGAACACCGCGACACCCTGCCGGGCGAGAAGTTCGGTCACGGCCAGGCCGATCCCGCTGGTCGCCCCGGTGACGAAGGCCACTCGCCGTCCTGCGTCTGTCATCGTGCTCTCCCCATCGTTCGTGCCGGCGGATCCCGGACCCATCGGCTCGACGGTGGGCCCGCCGCCTTGCGGGGATCTCGTACGGCGGTGGAGCGGGGCCGGAGCACGGGGTGTCGAGCGGGACTCGACACGCGGCCTAGCGCGGCCGGTCAGCGTGGGCGCATTCGATGCGGCGACCGGACGGACGCCCGGCTGGAGCGAGGAGACCCCGTGCCCGAGCAGACGCAGACCCTGCCCGATGTCAGGAAGTCGGTCACCGTGGCGGCGACGCCCGATGAGTGCTTCAAGGTCTTCACCGAGCGTCCCGTGGACTGGTGGCCGCCGAGCCACGTCCTGGTGCGCAAGGAGCGGGCCGGCCTGGCCTTCGAGCCGGGTGTGGGCGGGCGTTACTACGAGTGGGACGTGGACGGCACCCAGATCGCCTGGGGCCGCGTGCTGGAGTGGGTGCCCGGCCGTCGCGTCGCCATGACCTGGCGCGTCGACCCCAACTGGCAGTCGATCCCCACGGACGACCGGGCCAGCCGGATCGAGGTCGACTTCGAGGCCGTCGACGGCGGGCGCACCCGGGTGTCGCTGGCCCATGTGGACCTGGACCGGCACGGGCCCGGCGCCGAGCGGATCTTCAAGGCGCTGGACGGACCGAGCCCGGGCGAGACGCTGGAGCGCTTCGCGCAGGCGGTCGCCGACGGGTCGGGGGCGTGAGCGTCGGCCGTGGCGTCCTGGACGCTCCGGCCGCCACGGGGACGGAGCCGGCCCCGGAGCCGGCTGCCGTCCCGGCCGCGGGCGCGGCAGCGGCCCGGGGGGCCGCGTCGCTCCCCGGCACCGGGCAGGCCCCCGCGGCCGGCCGCCTGCGCGCCCTCGCCGCGCTGCACGCCGCCGAAGCGGACACCCGGCGCGGCCTGGCCCGGGAGGTCACCGACGCGATCCGCGAGGACGGGTTCGCCCGGCACTTCGTGGCCGCGCGCTTCGGCGGCGCGGAGGGGACCTTCGAGGACCTCACCCGTGCCGTCCTCCCGGTCGGCGAGAGCTGCGCGGCGACGGCGTGGTGCGCCTCGCTCGCCGCGTACGCGGCCCGACTGGCGTCCCATCTGCCCGAGGAGGGGCACCAGGAGCTGTGGGGCGCCGGCCCCGACACGCTGCTGGCGACCGGTCTGATGCCCGCCGGACGGGCGAGGCCGGCGGACGGCGGATGGCGGGTCACCGGCTGCTGGGCGTACGTCAGCGGCATCGCCTTCGCGGACTGGGCCGTCGTCTGCGCCGCGGCGGCGGGCGGCGACGAGCCGGCCGGGCTGCGCTTCTTCGCCGTGCCCCGGGGCGCGTACACCGTGCGCGAGACGTGGGACAGCGTCGGGATGCGGGCCACCGGCAGCCACACCGTCGTCGTCGATGACGTGTTCGTACCGCGGCACCTGTCCTTCGAGCGCGCCGCCACCCTCACCGGACGCAATCCCACCTCCCGCGTGGCCTCGCACAACGTGCCGTTCCGGGGTGTCGGCGGTCTGACCTTCGTCGCCCCGGTCGTGGGCGCCGCCGCCGGGGCCCTGGCGGCCTGCGCCGCCACGCTCACCGGCCGCAGGCGCAGCCCGACGGCCGAACTGGACGTCGTCCGCGCGTCCGGGCGGATCGATGCCGCACGGCACCTCGTCGAGGAGAGCGCACGCGCGCTGGACCGGCGGCTGTTCGCCCCGCGGGAGCTCGCACGGAACGAG
Organism: Streptomyces clavifer; assembly: GCA_014651175.1. Taxonomy (GTDB): domain Bacteria; phylum Actinomycetota; class Actinomycetes; order Streptomycetales; family Streptomycetaceae; genus Streptomyces; species Streptomyces clavifer. The sequence goes on from BMWJ01000001.1 coordinate 665,702, forward strand.
CGCAACGCCGCCTTCGCCGCCGAGACCCTGCGGGAGGCGGTCACGCTGCTCGTCGGCGCGGCCGGTACCTCCGGCCTCGGTGAGGGGCACTCCCTGCAGCGGTTCTGGCGGGACGTCACCTCGGCCACCAGCCATGTGGCACTCCAGTACGACACGGCCGCGCGCGAGAACTACGCGGCCGTACTGCTCGGCCCGAAGAACTGAGCGGGGACCGGGGCGCGGGATCGGCGAAGAGGCGCGGGAACGGCGAAGGGGCGTCCGGGACGAGAGGTCCCGGACGCCCCTTCGCGCGCGCCTCAGGCGGGTACGGACTGCCGTCCGCCCGCGGCCGCCGCGGACCGCGGGGCGGTGCGGGGCAGCTTCTTGAGGTCGAACCCCGGCTGCCGCACCGTCGCGGGCGTCAGATCCGTGCCCGCCGTCAGCAGCCGCCGGGCGATGCCGTGGTCCGCGGGGCGGTTCACCGACTCGACGCCCGTCAGCCGGCCGTCCCGGAAGCAGAAGACGGAGAACCGCCCGCCCTCGGGGTCGCCGACGGTCACCGTCGTGTCGTGGCCCGCCGTCAGCCCGGCGATCTGCAGGCGCAGGGCGTACTGCTCCGACCAGAACCACGGGACGGAGGTGTACGCGTAGGGCTCGCCGCAGATGGCCGCGGCGACGCACCGCGCCTGGTCGGAGGCGTTCTGCACGGACTCCAGGCGGATGTGCCGGCCGGCCTGCGGGCCGGGGAAGCGGGCGCAGTCGCCGAGCGCGTAGATGTCCGGGTCCTCGGTCCGCAGCCGTTCGTCCACGACGACGCCGTCACCGACGAGCAGCCCCGCGGAGAGCGCGGGCGCGGTGTTGGGGAGCACCCCGATGCCGACCACGACCAGGTCCGCGGCGATCCGCTCGCCGCCGTCCAGCTCCACGACGTGCACCCGGCCCCCGCCGTCGCCGTGCAGTGCCGCCACCTCGCGGCCGAGCAGCAGCCGGACCCCCTGGGCGCGGTGCTCCGCGACGAGCCGGTCCGACATCACGGGTGTCAGGGCGCGGGCCAGGGCCCGTGGCTGCGCCTCCACCACCGTCACCTCGTGGCCGAGTCCGCGAGCGGTGGCCGCGACCTCGAGGCCGATGAACCCCGCCCCGACCACGACGAGCTGCCGCGGCGGCCCGGTCAGGCGGAGCCGCAGGTCCTCGGCGTCCGCGAGCCCGCGCAGCGAGAGCACCCCGGTCAGCGAGGCCCCGGGCACCGGCAGGGTGCGCGGCCTGCATCCGGTCGCCAGGACCAGCGAACCGTACGGGAGGCGGAGACCCGACTCCAGCAGCACGGTGTGCCGGTCCCGGTCGACGGAGGCGACCCGGTCGCCCGTCAGCAGCTCGATGTCCTGCTCGGCGAAGAACGACGCGGGCCGCAGCAGGACCTCGTCGGCCGTCACCGAGCCCGTGAGGTAGCCCTTCGACAGCGGGGGACGGTGGCAGGGGCCCGGCGGTTCGTCGCCGACGAGTGTGATCCGCCCCTGGAATCCGCGGCTGCGCAGGGCGCACGCGGTGTCGAAGCCCGCCTGGCCCGCTCCGGCGACGACCACCGGGTGCGCGGCCATCAGCTCTGCGCCTCGGGCAGGTGGACCAGCAGTCCGTCGAGCTCCTCGGAGATGGGCAGCTGGCAGCTCAGCCGGCTGAACTCGTTGCGCTCGCAGGCGGTGCCGTACAGCACGTCGTCCTCGACGGAGTCCATCGCGGGCAGCGGCAGCGTGTTCGCCTCGTCGACGTACACGTGGCAGGTGCCGCACTGGGCGGAGCCGCCGCACTGCGCCTCGATGCCGTCGATGTTGTTGAGCTTCGCACCGCGCATGACCGTGCCGGGCGCCCGGACGTCGACGACGGTGACGGTACCGTTCGGATGCTTGTAGGTGATCTTGGCCATGGCGTGCTCTCCTCGTGGAATGTCGGTCGGCCGTGGGGGTGTGCTGTTTCCGCGGGATCCCGGTGATCCCCGCCCCGCCGGCCGCCGTCGTGCGGGCCGGCCCGGGGGCGGGGATCACCGGGCCGGGGTCACCAGGTGACCGGCAGCTCCCACAGGCCGTAGATGACGGCACCCTCCTTGCGTGGGATCTCCAGGAAGGGCTTGGCGAGCCGGAGCGTCGGAATCCGCTGGAAGAGCTTGCTCCACACGATCTCCAGTTCGAGGCGGGCCAGGTCCGCGCCGATGCAGTGGTGCACGCCGTGTCCGAAGCCCAGGTGCTTGCGGCTGCCGCGGCGGATGTCGAGCTTCTCCGGCTCGGGGAAGACCTCCGGGTCCCGGTTGGCGGCCAGGCCGAGGCAGAGGATGCCGTCGCCCTTGCGGATGACCTGGCCGGCCACCTCGATGTCCTCCAGCGCGACCCGCGGCACGGCGGTGTCGCCGATGGTCGCGAACCGCACCAGCTCCTCCACGGCCGGCTTGACCAGGGAGGGGTCGTTCAGCAGGAGTTCCAGCTGGTCGGGGTTCTCCAGCAGGCAGGCCGTGCCCAGCGAGATCTGGCTGGCGGTCGTCTCGTGCCCGCCGTTCATCAGCAGCCGGACCATGTTGAAGAGGTCGCGGTCGGTGTACTCCTCGCCGGAGGCCTCGTAGTCGGCCATCGCCCGGCTGAGCAGGTCCTCGCCCGGCTCCTCCTTCTTCTGCTTGATCAGCTCGCTGATGTACGCGTTCACCTCGACGATCGCGGCCTGCCGCTCCTCCGTGGAGCTGTGGCCGCCCAGCAGGGCCGTGCCGTGCTTGATGAAGAACTCGTGCTGGTCCTGCGGGATGCCCAGCAGCTCGCAGATCACGGTCATCGGCACGGCCAGCGAGAAGACCCGGTGGAAGTCGGCCGGGGCCTCCATCGCCAGCAGCTTGTCCAGGTGCTCGTCGACGATCTCCTCGATGCGCGGACGCAGCCGCTGGACCTGCCGGTGGGTGAAGGTGAGCGCGGCCTTGCGCCGGGTGCTGCTGTGCGCGGCCCCGTCGTAGCCGATGAACGAGGTCTCGGTCCGGTACTCCGGCGGCGCGACGAAGTAGAACGGGAAGTTGTCGTGCCTGCGCGACGCGCTCAACCGGGGGTCGGTGAGCAGCGTCCGTATGGTCTCGTAGCCCGTGACCGTCCAGATGCGCAGGCCGGAGCCGTCCAGCGTGACCTCCGAGACATCCTTCTCGATCATGTCGGCGTACTGGGCCGGCGGGGTGAACGGGCACGTGCGCTTGTACGGAAACGTCGCCGCCTCCGCCTCGGCAGGGGCAGCTGACTCCAGATCACTGATGGTCACAGCGGATCGATCCTCTCCGGGGTACGTCGGGGCAGCGGGAGCGGCCGGGCAGCAGTACACCCAACGGGGCTGGGGCCCCGGTCGAGCGGACGCGGAGCGGTACCGGGTCCGGGGGAGCCGTGGTCCGGCCCGCCTCATGCCGGGCGCGAGCCGGGGCGCGCAGGCTTGCCGGGGCCGCGACCCAGGAGGACCCGGAGGACCAGCGATGACCACACCCCCCGCAGGACCGGAGCCGGACGGGACCGGGAACGGAACCGGGAACGGGCCGGGCGCGAGGCGCGCGGACGGGCCCGGCGGGCGGCCCGGGAACGGCCCCCTGCACGGCCTGAGGGTCCTCGAACTCGCCGCGATAGGACCCGCCCCGTTCGCCTGCATGATGTTCGCCGACCTGGGCGCCGACGTGGTCCGGGTGGACCGGGCGGACGGCAGGCGCTCCTTCACCGACTGGCACCGGGAGCTGGACCGGGGCCGCCGCACGGTGGCCCTCGACCTGAAGGACCCGTCCGGCGTCGCGGACCTCCTGCGCCTGATGGACGGCGCCGACGTACTCGTGGAGGGGTTCCGGCCCGGGGTCGCGGAGCGGCTGGGCATCGGCCCGGACGTCTGCCGGGAGCGCAACCCCGGACTCGTCTACGCCCGGATGACCGGATGGGGGCAGGACGGCCCGCTGGCCGACGCCCCCGGCCACGACATCAACTACCTCGCCCTGACCGGGGCGCTGTACGCGATCGGCGAGGCGGGCGGCCCTCCGGTGCCGCCCGTCAACCTGCTCGGCGACTTCGGCGGCGGCGCGATGTTCCTGGTCACCGGCGTCCTCGCCGCGCTCCACGAGCGCCGCTCCTCCGGCCTCGGACAGGTCGTCGACGCGGCGATCGTCGACGGGGTCAACACCCTGCTGGCCATGGCCACGGGCATGGCCGACGCCGGCCACTGGCGGCACGAGCGCGGGGCGAACCTGCTCGACGGAGGCGCTCCCTACTACACCTGCTACGTGTGCGCCGACGGAGGCCATGTCGCGGTGGGCGCCCTGGAGGAACGGTTCTACGGCGCCCTGCTGGCCGGACTCGGGATCGGCCCCGACCGGCTCCCGGACCGCGCCGACCCCGCCAACTGGCCCGCCCTGCGACGGAAGTTCGCCGGCCGGTTCCTGCTCCACGACCGGGACACCTGGGCCCGGCTGTTCGACGGAACGGAGGCCTGCGTCACCCCCGTGCTGCGCATCGACGAGGCCCCGGCGCACCCGCACCAGCGGGCCCGCGGCGGCGGGCCGGCCGCTCCCGCGCCCCGCTTCAGCCGCACTCCGGCACTGCGCCGGAGGTCCACCTGGGCTCCAGCGGTCCTCCGTGCACCCGCCCGAACCTGGGGCGAACAGCCGGACCTGTCGGCCGGTGCCGTCGGAACATCCGCCGGCCGGTCGGCACCAGACCAAGGGAGCGGCGATGGCTGAGCAGTTCCAGCTCTACGACACGACCCTGCGCGACGGCACCCAGCAGGAAGGCATGGTGCTGACGGTCGAGGACAAACTCGCCGTCGCCCGCCGGCTCGACGACCTCGGGGTGGGATTCATCGAGGGCGGCTGGCCCGGAGCCGTACCGAAGGACACCGAGTTCTTCCGCCGGGCCCGTACCGAACTCGACCTGGGGAACGCCGTGCTCGCGGCCTTCGGAGCCACCCGCCGCCCAGGGGTGCCCGCCTCCCTGGACCCGCAGGTGCGCGCGCTGCTGGAGGCCGAGACCCCTGTGGTGACCCTGGTCGCCAAGAGCCACACCGGCCATGTGCGCAACGCCCTGCGCACCACGCTCGCCGAGAACCTGGCCATGATCAGCGGCACGGTACGCCACCTGGTGCACGCCGGCCGGCGGGTCTTCGTCGACGCCGAGCACTACTTCGACGGATACCAGCTCAACCGCGAGTACGCCCTGGCCGTCGTCCGCGCGGCGGCCGAGGCCGGTGCGGAGACCGTCGTCCTGTGCGACACCAACGGCGGGTCGCTGCCCGACGAGGTGCGGACCGTCGTCACCGAGACGCTCGACCTCACCGGCGTACCGCTCGGCATCCACGCCCACAACGACAGCGGCTGCGCCGTGGCCAACACCATGGCGGCGGTCGACGCCGGCGCGGTCCAGGCCCAGGGCACCGCGCACGGCTACGGCGAACGGTGCGGCAACGCCGACCTGTTCACCGTCATCGCCAATCTGGTGCTCAAGCGAGGCCGCGAGGTGATCCCGCTGGAGAAGCTGCGGGAACTGGCCCGGACCGGCCGGGCGGTCACCGAGCTGACCCAGGTGCCCGGCAGTGCCGCCGCACCGTACATCGGCGGCTCCGCCTTCACCCACAAGGCCGGCCTGCACGCCTCCGCGCTGCGCGTCGACCCCGACCTCTACCAGCACACCACCCCCGAGTTCGTCGGCAACACCATGCGCACCCTCGTCTCCGACATGGGCGGGCGCTCGTCGATCGAGCTCAAGGCACGCGAACTGGGATACGCCGTCGAAGCGGGCTCCGACGAAGTGGCCCGCGCCGCGACCCGGGTCAAGGAGATGGAGAGCGACGGCTACAGCTTCGAGTCCGCCGACGCCTCCTTCGAGCTGCTCCTGCGCGAGGAACTCGACGGCGGACCCCGGCCCCGCCCGTTCGACGTCGAGTCCTGGTCCGTCGGAGTGACCGGGACCGGTGACGAGGTGCGTACCGAGGCCACCGTACGACTGACCGTCCAGGGGCGGTCCGTCACCGCCACCGGCCACGGGAACGGTCCCGTCAACGCCATGGACACCGCGCTGCACACGGCGCTGGACCCCTGCTTCCCCGCCCTGTCCCGCCTCGAACTGACCGACTACCGGGTGCGGGTGCTCAGCGGCGAGACCGGCAGCGGTGCCGCCGCCCGGGTGCTCATCTCCTACCGGGACGGGGAGCGCAGCTGGGGCACCGTCGGCGTGGACGGCAACACGACGGCGGCCAGCTGGCAGGCGCTCCTCGACGCCGTCCACTACGTCCTGCTCGACGGGCCGCCCGGCCGGGTCGAGGACGCCCCGCCCCTGGCCGCCGCCGTACCGGGCTGAGCCCCGAACCTCTCTGGAGTGACAGTGCGTCTGGAAGACGTCTACATACGGGGGACCTCCACACGGCTTCCCTCCCGCCTGGCGGTAGCCGACGCCGTCGCCTCGGGGGCCTGCCCGCCCCGGGTGGCAGCGGCCACCGGCATGGAGTCGGTGGCGTACTCACCCGACGAGTCCGCCGCCGAGATGGCCGCGGCCGCGGCCAGGACCGCCCTGCACCGGGCGGACAGCCACGGTGGCGACGTCGATCTGCTGCTGCACGCCGACACCTACCACCAGGGCCAGGACCTGTGGCCGGTCGCCTCGTACATCCAGCGCGAGGCGCTCGGCAACACCTGCCAGGCCGTCGAGATCCGGCAGATGTCCAACGGCGGACTCGCCGCACTCGACCTCGCCACCGCCTACCTCACCGCGGGGCACGGCCACGGCGACGCACTGATCACCACCGCCGACCGGTTCTGCGCCCCCGGCATCGACCGCTGGAACACCGACCCGGGCACCCCGTACGCCGACAGTGCCACCTCCCTCGTACTGTCCCGGCGCGGCGGCTTCGCCCGGCTGGTCTCGCTCGCCCTGTACGCGGACCCCGAGCTGGAGCCGCTGCACCGCGGGGACGACCCGTTCACCCCCGCACCCTTCGCCCACCGGATGCCCGTCGACTTCGACGAGGCCAAGCGCGCCTTCGTCGGCCGCACCGGCATCTCGTACGCGATCACCCGGGCCCACAACGGCCAGCAGACGGTGATCAAGCAGGCGCTGGCCGACGCCGGGTCCGAGCTGGGCGAGGCGGACTGGGTCGTGCTGCCGCACTTCGGCCGCCGGCGTCTGCAGGCCATCTACTACAAGCCGTTCGGCATCGATCCCGACCGCACCACCTGGGACTACAGCCGGACGGTCGGTCACCTCGGGGCCGGCGACCAGTTCGCCGGACTCGACCACCTGCTGGTCTCGGGCCGCGCCTCGCCCGGCGACCGGTGCGTCCTCGTCAGCGTCGGTGCCGGATACAGCTGGGGCTGCGCCGTCGTGGACATCCTGCGACGCCCGGACTGGGCGGCCCCGTAACGGTCCACCGGTTCTCAAGTTCCGCTTGAGCACTTCATGTCAGCCTTGTGATCCGCCCTGCTGCGGACTGTCCGAAGGGAAGGTTTGCCGTGGCGCCCACCGCTACGTCCGAGACCCGAGCACTGCATGTCACGGAGCACTCCATCACCGTGGCCGCGTCACCCGCCGCCGTCTACGCGCTGGTGGCCGACGTCGCCGAGTGGCCGCAGGTGTTCGGCCCCACCGTGCACGTCGAGGTGCTGGAGGAGGCACCCGACGACGGCGGCGAGCAGCTCCTGCGCATCTGGGCGATCGCCGGCGACAAGGTCCGCACCTGGACCTCACGCCGCGTACTGGACCCGGCCGCCCGCACCATCACCTTCCGCCAGGTCGTCACGGCGCCGCCCGTCGAGTCGATGGGCGGCGAGTGGCGCGTCCAGGAGCTGGAGGACGGCACTACCCGGGTCACGCCGCTGCACGACTACCGCGCCGTCGACGACGCCCCGGACGCCGAGGCGCTGATCGAGCAGGCCGTCGACCGCAACAGCCGTGCCGAGCTCCTCGCCCTGAAGAACACCGCCGAGCAGGGCGGGGCCCGCGAGGAGCTCCACTTCACCTTCAGCGACTCGGAGACCGTCTTCGGCGCGGCCGGCGACGTCTTCGCCTTCCTGGACCGGGCCGACCTGTGGCCGCAGCGGCTGCCGCACGTGGCCCGGCTGGACCTCAGCGAGGACGAACAGGGCATCCAGCAGATGGACATGGACACCCGCAGCCCGGACGGCTCCACCCACAACACCACCTCGGTCCGCGTCTGCTTCGAGGACCGCAAGGTCATCGTCTACAAGCAGCTCCGGGTGCCGGTCGCGATGAGCGGTCACACCGGGCGCTGGGTCATCGAGTCACTGGGGGACGGGACGGTCCGGGCCACCTCGTGGCACACCGTGACCCTGGACCCGGCCGGTGTCCGCACCGCGCTCGGCCCCGGGGCCACGCTCGCCGACGCCCGTGCCCTGGTACGCAAGGCACTCGGTACCAACAGCTCCACCACACTGCGCCATGCCAAGAAGTTCGCGGAGGAAGTACGTGCCGAAGCGTAGTCACGACGCCCCGATCACGGTGGTCAACCGGTTCGACGTCAAGGGGGACACCGAGCGCTTCGAGCGCGCGTTCCGGGACCACTCGCAGTACCTGCGCACCCGCGAGGACTTCCACTTCCTGGTGACCGTGCAGCTCGTCGAGCACCCGCAGGTGTACGTGCACCTCGGGCACTGGCGGACCATGCGGGGTTTCCTCGACACCGTCCACGACGACACCTTCCAGGCCCAGGTCCGCAAGCTCGCCCCCATGGTGGACACCGAGGCCGACCAGGCGGTGAGCGTGGTCCGGACGGTCACGGAGGACGCCGTGGTCGGGGCGGCGAACGTCGTGCTGACCCGGGCGACGGTGCACGGGGACCCGCACGTGTTCGAGCGGCAGTTCGCCGAGACGAACCAGCACCTGGCACGGCTGGGCGGATTCGGCGGGAGCGATCTCCTGCGCTCCACGCTGCGCCCCGACGTCTACACGGCCATCCAGTGGTGGCGTGACAGCGACGCGTGCGAACGTGCCCTCGACGACAGCGGCCACCGCGCCGCGGCGCGGATGCTGGCACGGAACGCCGAACTCTCCGTGGAACGCACCCGGCACGTGGCGTACGAGCGCGTCCTGAGCTGACACGCCGGGGCGTGCCGCCGCTCCACCCGCACAGGAGCCGAGGACCACGGGTCCTCGGCTCCCGTGCGTCCCGGGCACGAGTCCGCTGCGAGCGGCGTGGAGCACGCTGGTCCCATGGCGAATCCGATGCGCATCACCGTGGTCCGCGGCAGGCCCGACGAGGCCGAGCTGGCAGCCGTCACCGCCGTCCTGCTGGCCCTCGTCCGCCGTACCGGCGAACCGGACGGCGACGTCGCAGCGGCCTACGCCGGCTGGACCGTGAAGAACGGCGGCCACCGGACCCCGGTGGCCTGGTCCGGACGATGAGCGGGCGTTCGCACGACGGCCGCACGACATGCGAGGGGGAGGCATGACAGGACACCGGACGCTCACCGCACACATCCGGGCCCGGGCCGCCGAGACACCGGACCGGGAAGCGCTGATCCTCCTCACCGAGCGGGACGGCGGCCTCCGGCCGGAGACGGTCACGTACGCGGAGCTCGACCGGGCCGCGCGCACCCTCGCCGGCCGGCTGCGCCGGCACGTGCGGCCGGGAGACCGGGTGCTGATCGCGCCGGGATCCCGGGCCCTGTTCGTCACCGGCTTCCTCGCCTGCCTGTACACCGGTGCGGTCGCCGTACCCGTCGCGCCGCCCGGTGGCCGCGGGCACCACGACGAGCGCATCGCGGGGATCGTCAAGGACGCCGCCGCCGCGTGCCTGATCACCTCCGTGGCAGAGGCCGCCGAGGCCTCGCAGCTGCTCGCCCGCACCGGACACGGCGACGTCGTCTGCCTGCTCGCCGACGGGCCCGCCCCGGCGGGCGCCGCACCCGGGCAGGACGTGGAGCCCCACGCGGCCGAGCCCGACGAGCCCGTGTACCTCCAGTACACCTCCGGCTCCACCCGCGAACCCCGCGGCGTGGTCGTCACCCACCGCAGCCTGCTCGCCAACCAGCGCGCCATCCGCGAGGCGCTCGGCACCCGCCCCGGCATCCGGATGGGCGGCTGGCTGCCCCTCCACCACGACATGGGCCTGGCCGGCCAGCTGCTCCACGCCCTGTGGCTGGGCGGTACCGCCGTCCTGCTCTCCCCGGCCGCGTTCGTCAAGCGGCCGGCGAACTGGCTGGAGACGGTCTCGCGGTACGGACTGACCGTCAGCGGGGCCCCGGACTTCGCGTACGACCTGTGCGTACGCCGGATCAACGACTCCCAGATCGCCGCTCTGGACCTGTCCCGCTGGGAGGTCGCCGTCAGCGGCGGCGAACCCGTGGACGCAGCCACCCTGAAGGCCTTCGCCGAGAGGTTCGCGCCCGCCGGTCTGCGCCCCGGAGCACTGGCCCCCTGCTACGGGCTGGCCGAGGCGACCCTGCTCGTCTCGGGCACCCGCACCGCGCCGGCCGCCGCGTCGCGCACCGTGGACGCCGCCGCCCTGGAGGCGGGCCGGCTGGTGCCCGCACCCGCGGGCACCGGCCGGGTCCTCACCCACTGCGGCCCGCCCGCCTCGGCCGACGTACGCATCGTGGACCCCGAGACCCGCCGGGAACTGCCCGACGGACGGATCGGCGAGATCTGGGTCCGCGGCGAGAGCATCGGCCCCGGCTACCGGGGCCGCCCGGCGGAGACCGCCGCGTCCTTCGGCTGCCGCATCGAGGGCGGCGGCTCCGGATACCTGCGCACCGGTGACCTGGGCGCCCTGGACGACGGGCTGCTGTACGTGACCGGCCGGATCAAGGACATGATCATCTTTGCCGGGCGCAACCTCTACCCACAGGACCTGGAACGCACCGTCCAGCAGGTCAGCGGGCTGTTCGGGGCCGCCACCGCCTTCGCCGTGCCCGACTCCCGCGAGCGCATCGTCATCGTGCAGGAGCTGCGAGCCCGCAGCCGTTACGACATCGACCTGGCCGCACTCGCCGCCGCCGTCCAGCAGCGTCTCAGCCAGGAGTACGAGGTGAAGGCCGGGGCCGTGCTGCTCGTGCGCCCGGGCACGGTCCGCAGGACGACCAGCGGCAAGGTGGAACGGGCGGCGATGCGGCGGCTCTTCCTGCGCGGCGAGCTCACGCCCCTGCACCAGCGCCTCGACAGCGACGTCGAGCGGCTGCTCGCGGCCGGGAGAGCGCGATGACACCGCCCGAGGAGCGCATCGACGCCCTGGAGCGGGCGTTCGGTCCGTTCGACGACCCCGCCAACCCCCTCGGTGCCGAGGCCCTGCTGGCCGCAGACGCGGCCGGAGAGGTACTGCCCGGCGCCGAGAAGGTCCTGGACGCGTACGACCTCAACGCGGAGTTCGTCCCCGCGAGCCTCGGCGGCCGGCTGGAGCGGATGGACCTGCTCGGGCGGATCCTGCGCCCCGTCTTCCGCCGGGACGCCTCCCTCGGCTTCGGCTACGGGCTCAACTGCTTCTTCGCCGCCACCCCGGTGTGGACCGCGGGGAACACAGCCCAGCAGCAGCAGGCCGCCCGGCTGCTCCTGAACGGCCGCAGGATCGCCGTCGCCCGGCACGAGGTCGCCCACGGGAACGACTTCGTCCGCGACGAGTTCACCGCCCTCCCCGTCCCCGGCGGACTGCGGCTCGACGGCAGCAAGTCCGCGATCGCCAACGCCTCCCGCGCCACCGGCCTGGTGGTCTTCGCCCGCACGGAGGCCGCCGCCCGCGGCCGCAGCCACACGGTGCTGCTGCTCGACCGCGACGAACTGCCCGCGGACCGGGTCGAGGACCTGGCCCGGCGCACCACCCACGGCATGCGCAGCGCCGAATTCGGCGGCCTGCGGATCACCGACTGCCATGTTCCCGACAGTGCGGTGCTCGGCGCCGCCGGGGACGGCTACGAACTGTCGCTGCGCTCCTCGCTGCTCATCCGCGGGCTCATCCCGTCCATCGTCCTCGCCGGAGCCGACACCGCCCTGCGCACCGTCACCCGGTTCGCCGGCCGTACCCGGGCCGACGGCCGGTCCTCGATGGACGTGCAGCACGTACGGGACGTGCTGACGGGCGGCTTCCTGGACCTGCTGCTCATCGACTGCCTCGCCCTCGTCGCGACACGGGCACTGCACCTGCTGCCCCGGCAGATGAGCGCCTACGCGGCGGCCGCCGCCTATCTGGCGCCCAGGCTCGTCTCCGAGAGCATGGACGAGATGTCGGCGGTCCTGGGCGAGGAGACCTTCGCCCAGGACGGGGCGTACGGCATGTTCCAGAAGCAGCGCCGCGACCTGCCGGTCACCTCGCTGGGCCACGCCGGCAGCGCGGGCCGCCAGGTGAGCATCCTGCCGCAGCTGCCCTTCTTCGCCCGGCACGCCTGGTTCGCCGACCCCGAACCGCCGCCCGGACTGTTCCGGCCCCATGAGCCGCTGCCCCCGCTGGACCTGACCCTCCCGGCCCTGCTCGGCGACGGCGACCCGCTGGCCGCGACCCTGGTCGCCTGCACCGACCGGCTCGAGTCGGCCGGGCCGCCGGGACCGGCCGGCCACGCACTGCGCTTCCTGGCCCGCTCCCTCACCGGTGAACTCGCGGAACTCAAGAAGGCGTTCGAGGCGATTGGGCAGGGCGACCGGGAGGCACTGTCGAGCCCCCACAGCTTCGGCCTGGCCGACCGCTACACCCTGGTGCTCGCCGCGGCGGCCTGCCTCGGGGTGTGGCGCGAGCAGCAGTCCGCGCCCGCGGGCGCCACCGACCCGTTCCTCGCGGACCCGGCCTGGGCCACGGCGGTCCTCTACCGGCTCGCGAGACGGCTCGGACTGCCCCTGCCGGACCGGCCGGCAGCCTGCGAGCGCCAGGTGCTGGACGAGGCCGTCGCCCGACTGCACGACCGCCGTAGCTATGACCTCTACAGCTCGCCGCTCGCCTGAGGAGCCGACCATGCAGGAACACCCGAGCTCCGCCGACGACGACTTCGCCGTGGCCCACCGGGAATGGCTGCGCGAGCGGGTCGCCCACTACCTCGGCCGGCCGGTACCGGACACGGCACCGCTGGACGAGGAGGGTTTCGACTCGGTGGCCGCGCTCAGCCTCTACGGGGACATCGAGGACGAGTTCGGCACGCTCATCGACCCCGAGGACATCTGGACGTACCCCACCGTGCGCGAGCTCGCCGGCTTCCTGGCCATGCGTGACTCGAGGCGGGAGGCCGGCCGGGTCCGGGCCGCCTTCGTCTTCACCGGACAGGGCTCCCAGCACCCCGGCATGACCGCCGGCCTCCATCTGCACTCCACCGGCTACCGCACCTTCCTGGAGGAGGCCGACGCGGCGCTGCTGCCCCACACCCGGCAGTCCATGGCCGAGCTGATCCTCGGCGACGACCCGCGCATCCACCGCACCGCGCTCGCCCAGCCCGCCCTCTTCGCCGTCGGGTACGCCCTGGCGCGGACCCTCCAGGAGGCCGGCGTGCAGCCCGTCGCGGTGCTCGGTCACGGCATCGGGGAGTTCGCCGCCGCCACCGTCGCCGGTGCGCTCACGCTCGACGACGCCGCCGGGCTGGTGTCGCTGCGCGGCGCCTCCATGCAGCGCCTGCCACCGGGCGGCGGGATGATGGCCACCTGCATCACCCCCCAGGAGGCGGCCGAGCTCGTCGCCGGCGAACCGGACGTGGGCATCGGCGCCGTCAACGCCGCCAAGTCGGTCGTGCTCTCCGGCGACCGTGCCGCACTGGAGCGCATCGAGGCGGTCCTCGCGGAACGGCACGTGCGCTGCCGGTACCTGGCCGTGGCCCACGCCTTCCACTCGCCGCTGATGCGGTCGATGGTGCCCGGGTTCGAAGCGGTGCTGCGCCGCCTGCCCGGCGGGGCCGCCCGCCTGCCGTTCTACTCGACCGTGTACGGCAGGCTCGCCACCGAGCCGCTCTACGCCCCGTACTGGGCCGAGCAGATCACCTCGCCCGTCCGGTTCGCGGACGCCGCCCGCAGCATGCTGGCGCAGCAGGCCCCCACCCACGTCGTCGAGATCGGACCGCGGGCCGTGCTCACCCCGTACCTGCGGCGGATGGGCGGGGGCCGGCGGGGCCCCGTCTGCCTGCCGGTCTGCCAGGGCCCGGGGAGCGATGCCGTCGACCTGGCAGGAGTCATCTCCGCGCTGGACGCCGGACCGCTGACCGCGGCCTTCCCCGGCGCCCGGGACAGCGGCGCCCGGGACAGCGGCGCCCGCGACGGCGGGGCCTGACGTGCGGACGGGGATCGGGCAGCCGCTGCACGCGGACGGGCCCGGCGGACCCTGGGACGCCGTCCACGCCCAACTGCTCCGCACCGGGACCGCCCTGATCCACGGGACGATGCCGGCCTGGCTGCCGTCCGGTGGCACCGACGAGGAGCTGCGACGCCGGCTGGGCCGGGACTGGCAGCGCTACGAGACCCTCACCCGGCCCCTGATGCGCGACCGGTTCGTCGCGTCCCGGCTGCTGCTGCGGCACGCCGCCGCCGCGGTGCTGCACACCGCCCCGGAGCTGGTCGACCTGGCCTACCAGCCGGGCGGCCGCCCCTATGTGCGCGGCTGCGACCAGATCGACATCAGCCTCAGTCACACCGAGGAGATGATGGTCGTCGGCATCACCCGTCTCGGCCGGATCGGGGTGGACGTGGAGCGCGCCGACCGGCGGCTCGCGCACACCGGCTCGGAGAACCAGGCCTGCACCCCGTACGAGAAGGCGCTGCTGGACGCGGGCGGTGAAGGGGCGCGCAACGACGCGATGGTCCGGCTGTGGACCCTCAAGGAGGCCTACAGCAAGGCGCTGGGGCAGGGGCTGAGGTTCCGGTTCACCGGGTTCGGCTTCTCCACGGAGGACGGGGTCACCCGGCTGGTCAGGCCGGACGGCTCGCCCGTACAGGGAGGTGAGTGGCAGTTCGCGACCTTCCCGGCCGGGGACGGCTACGTCGTGAGCGTCGCGGTGTGCGACACCGGATTCGGGGAGCTGTCCGACCTGTCGGTCGCGACGACCCTGGACGCCGGGATGCTCGACACCCTGCTGGGCGCACCCGGGGCCGGGTCAGGGGAGCCAGCCCGCGTCCTCGGCGATCCGGATCGCGTCGATGCGGTTGCGCGCGCCGAGCTTGCCGACGATGGCCGTGAGGTAGTTGCGCACCGTGCCCTTCGACAGGTACAGGCAGCCGGCGATCTCGGCGGCGTCGGCCCCGCGGGCCGCCAGTCGTAGTACTTCGAGCTCGCGCGGTGACAGCGGGTTCTCCGGCGAGTCCCAGGCCGTCAGCGCCAGCTGGGGGTCGACGACCCGGCGTCCGGTGGCCACCGACCGTACCGCGAGGGCGAGCTGGTCCGGTGGCGAGTCCTTGAGCAGGAAGCCCGAGACGTGCGCGGACAGGGCGCGCCGCAGGGTGCCGGGACGCCCGAGGCTGGTGAGGATCAGGGTGCGGCAACTGGGCAGCTGCTCGTGCAGTTCGGCCGCGGCGGTGAGACCGTCGATCCCCGGGAGATCGATGTCTATCACCGCCACGTCGGGTCTGGACGTCAGCGCGGTCGGCACGATGGTGTCACCGCGGTCCACCGCGGCCACCACGTGCAGATCCGGTTCCAGTTGGAGCAGTGCCACCAGCGCGCCACGGATCATGTGGACGTCCTCGGCGAGGAGGATTCTCACGGACAGCATCGTTACCCCCGGTCGGATGATGTGTGGCTCTGTGCGTACGGGCCTGCGGCTAGGCCACGGCCGTTCTCTCCGGGCCCGCGGGCCCGGCCACCGGTGACTCGTTGTCGTTCCGGGGCCTGGCCGGCGCCCAGACCTCCAGGTGGAACCTGCCGTCCCCGCCCAGACCCGCGCTGAGTCCACCGCCTATGGCGGCGAAACGGGCGCGCAGGTTGTCCAGTCCGCTCCCGCCGGTCCGCGCGGAGAAGACGTCGGGCAGCTCGTACGGGTGGTCGTTGGTCAGCCCGAGGCGGACCGTTTCTCCGTCGGTCTCGGCCTTGATGGAACAGACCCGGACACCGCTGTGGCGGAGGATGTTGGTGACTCCCTCCCGGAGTGCGGTGGCCAGAACGGTGTCGACGACCGGGTGCAGCCGTCCGCACGCCACGTCCACATCCGCACGGACGTCCGCGGCCGCGAGTACGGTTCCCGCCGATTCGGCCTCCTCGGACAACGACATGTCGCGGTACCCGCTGGAGACCAGTCGCACGTCGGACAGCGCCTGGCGCGCCACCTGGAGCAGCGACGCCGTCTCCTCACGGGCCTTTTCCGGCCGACTGCTGATGAGCCGTTGGATCAGTTCGCCCTTGAGCGCGATCGCGGAGAGGCTGTATCCGAGCAGATCGTGAAGATCACGGGCGAACCGCAGCCGTTCCTGTGTCACGGCCATTCTGGCCAGTTCCTCCCTCGTCGCGTGCACCTCGTGCACCAGGTCCGTCAGCCGGGTCAGGCCGTAGATGACGAGACCGGTCAGGGTGCCCGCGATGGTGAAGTACAGGACCAGGTCGACCGACGCCCCGGCGAGCAGGTTGTAGACCGGGATGAACGCGATGAGCGTCCCGTAGGCCGGCCAGGCGTACCGTGCCGGCAGCGTGAGCAGCAGGGTGGCGGCCAACGGGCCCTGCAGACTGCCCCAGTTGGTCCCGAACCACACGAGCGGTGCGAAGGTGAGCACCGCCTGGACGCCCACCGCGGTGGCCTTCCAGCGGGTCGGCCAGCGCCGGGCGCCGCCCGACGAAACCGCCACCTGGACGCCGAACAGCGCGACCACCAGGGCGACGCACACGACGAGCTGCGTGGTGCCGGGCCTGGTCCTGACGACGTTCAGGACGGTCATGGTGCAGTAACAGGCGAGCGCGACCAGGATCACCGCCCGCGCGAGCCGCGGGGCCGGCGGCTGCGAACGCGGCGAGATCGGGGCGGCGGAGGGCGTGGCCCCCGGCGTGCCGTGGTGCGTGGACGACATCTTCGTGACGGACCCCCCGGTCGTCGCCCCTTGATCCAAGGGTGCTTTCACGCCATCACGACTCGTCGGCACTGCCGCCTCCTTGCCAGGACCAGTAGTGGCGGACCGCATGCTATGTCGTTCGGTCAGCCGTCAGCCACTGGTTGCCGACGCCGTCCGGATTCAGACGAAGAGTGGTACGGGGTTGATTTCTTCGTACCGGACAGGGTGCTGGTGACGTCCCAGCCGCACCGGTACGTCGAAGAGCCGGCCGGGGGCGAATCGGGCCCAGAAGTGCCGCATTCCCGGAACGATCACTTTCACTACGGGAAGTCCCACGTCGGGACGGGTCTGGTCGAGGACGAGCAACTCCATTCCGTGGGCACGTACCAGCGAGTCCGCCGCTTCGACGTCGTCCCGTAGATCACCTCGGGCCGTATACGAATAGTGCCCCGGAGTACGCGGACCTTCGGCTGGATCCGGGCGTAGGTATGGCTGGTTATCCACCGTCCCCGAGCGCCACCAGTGCGCCAGGCCGGGGTCCGCCGAACGGAGCTCCGGCGAGTCCTCCTCGGGGGGGAGCAGTTGAGCCATCTCCGTCACGGCCCGGCGCAGGGCCAGCCGCGGGTCGAAGTGCGCCCCGAATCCGAAGGAGATGCCCTGGGCGCCCCCGTCCGTGCGCCGGGACAGCGCGGCCATCACGGGGATGCCGAAGTCCGCGGTGAGGTCGAGCACCCACATCTCGCGGTGCAGCCGGGTGTAGGCCTCCCGGGTCCGCGTCAGCCACGGCTCGTCGAACGCGTCCAGGTCGACCGCGGGCTGACGGGTGCGGTTGTACCACCAGAGGGCGACCGCGTCCCGTTCCACCACCTCCAGGAAGCCCTGCACGACGGCGTCCTCCGGACTGCTGCCCGCCGCGTTGCCGTTGGAGTCGGCCCAGGGCGCCGCGGGCACGCCGCCCGGCCCGGCGCCGAAGTACAGCATGGAGGTGGGGAGCAGCCGGTGCGCGCCCGCGGTGAGTGACCACACGGGGGTCCAGTCGGCCGGCGCCAGCGGGTCGAACGGCGGGGGCACCTGCTGGAAGCGCGAGTTCCGCGCGTTCCAGCCGTCCCGCTCGCGGAACTGCCGGTCGGCGAACAGCTGGCAGTCGTTGGGGTGCAGGGCCGCCGCGCCGAGCCCCGCGAGGGTGTCGCGGACGGTGGGCTCATCTCCCTGGCGGGTTCCGCAGTAACGTTCCAGCGCCTCGCACAGCGCACCCACCTCGGCCTCCTGCGGAGTGGTTCCCTTGCCCCCGCTCTGCCCCCGCAGCCCGCCGCGCAGTCCGGCGAGCGAACGGCTCTCGCCCAGGGCCATGTTGCGCCCGGCGACGTACCGGTTCAGGCCCTCGGGGGAGCCGGGCGCGGGACGCAGCTCCGACACGATCCCGGTGACCGGGTCGGCCAGGTGCCGGTAGCGCTCCAGGACCGACGAGGCGCTGCCGGACCGGTGGTTGCCGCCGACCGTGTGCGTCTTGGGGCTGGACCGCGGGACGAAGGGGCTGCGCACCCGCGCCGCGACGAGCCCGGGGTCCCCGCACGTCGTGCACTGCGGGCGCCGCCGCACCGGATGCTGCCGGGTGCGCAGGCTACGGGAGTCCAGTGTGCGCACGGCCCGCTGCCCCTCGTACCGCAGTCCCGCCACCCACTTCGATGTTTCCAGCACTGCGGTGTGCAGCCCCATGGCCCGCACGGACGCGAGTGCGGCCTCGGGGACCGGAACCGTGCCCGCCAGGCCGAGGGCGTGCATGACCGGGGCCCGGGAGGACCGGTGTCCGCGCAGCCGGTGCGCCAGACATTCCCAGCAGGCCCCCTCGGCGTCGCCGAACACCGGACCCACCCAGGTCTCCGCCCCCCACGGCTTGGCCAGCAGCCAGGGCCGGCCCGCCGCGCGGTGGCGCGCCGCGGTCTCCGCCAGGCGCGGGTCGAGATAGTCGTCGCACAGGACGAGGGAGAGCGCCGCCGGGTCCCCGGGGCCCGCCGTCAGCCGCAGCCCGGCGGCCTCGCACTCCGTCCGGGCCGCGGCGGCGTCCACCCGCCCCAGCACGACCAGCTCCACCTCCGTCGTCAGCAGCGACGCGGTGGCACTCGGGCCGTCGAGGCCGGAGTATTCCCAGTAGGCGGCCGTCGGGGCGTCCGCCGCCGGATCGTGATAGCCGATCAGGTCGGCCCTCGCCAGCTCGGCGATCATCCGGGCCGTGGTGGACGGGGCCAGCGAGGCCGCCGCCTCCTCCAGCACCCCGGACAGGGTCCGGGTGCCGTCCAGCAGGGCCGCCAGCTCCTGGACCTCACGGCCCTGCAGTGCGGTCGTCCCCCGCTCGGACAGCAGGTAGACGGCGTCGCCCTCGATCGCCTCGACCCGCAGATGTCTCTTGAATCCCACCGGCAGCTCGCTGCCCGTCCCCCCGGAAGCGATCACGCACGGGCCGCCGGCGCCTCTTCCCCGGGCAGCGGCGTCATGCCGCTGTAGCAGCCGTAGAGCGTGGTGGTGCCGGGACGGTCCAGCTCGTCGATCAGCAGGCCGCCGGCGGCGCCCCTGCCACCGTGGGCGCCCACGAACAGGTCCCCGTACACCGGTTCGGTCGCCGCGAGGCCGAACTCGGCGAGGACGGAGACGGGGTCGCTGGTGTAGCGCTGGGCCAGCTCGGGCTCCAGACCGGCACGGGCGGTCAGCAGGGCGAAGCGGTGGTCGCAGGACATCGGGGCGGCGCCGTGGCCGGCCGCCTGCGGGGCGAGCGGTGTGACGGTGGCGGCGTGCGTGGAGACGGTCATGGGGATTCCCTCCCGGGTCGGTAGGTACGAGTTCGAGTTCGTTGCACCGAGTGCCAGGATTCTGCGACGTGCCGCCGACCCCGGCACAGTGCCGGGGTCACCACTGGGGCATGACATTTTCATGTGCGCGCTCATGACCACCTCACTGGGACTCGAACGCCACCGGTGCGAGGCTCGCCCAAGACTCCAGAGCCTGTGCCGGCCCGGTACCGGGCCGGCCTCACAGCGCATGAAGGGGAGGGCACCACTATGGAGATCAAAGTCCTGGGACCACTGACGGCCCGTGAGAACGGGGTGTCCGTCGTGCCCACCGCGGCCAAGCCGCGCCAGATCCTGTCCCTGCTCGCCCTGCACTCCGACCGGGTCGTGACCGTCGCGACCCTGATGGAGGAGATCTGGGGCGAGGACATCCCGCGCAGCGCGGCCACCACGCTGCAGACCTACATCCTGCAGCTCCGCCGAAAGATCGCGGCGGCCCTCGACGGCGACCCGGCCCGTCAGGCCAAGGACGTCCTGGTCACCCAGCACGGCGGCTACCTGCTCCAGGTGCAGCCGGGCCAGGTGGACGCCCACGAGTTCACGCAGCTCACCGCGTCGGGGCGGGCCGCACACGAGGCCGGCGACTACCTCGCGGCATCCGACCTGCTGGGCCGCTCCCTGCGGATGTGGCAGGGCGCCGCACTCGTCGACGTACGCATCGGCACCGTGCTGGAGCTCGAGGTGCTCCGCATGGAGGAGGACCGCATGGCGGCCCTGGAGCGGCGCATCGACGCCGACCTCATCCTCGGCCGGCACGCCGAGATCGTGCCGGAACTGCGGGTCCTGGCCGCCCGGCACCCGATGCACGAGAACTTCTGTGCCCAGCTGATGACCGCGCTGCACCGCGCGGGCGGGGCCTGGCGCGCACTGGAGGCGTACCAGCGTCTGCGGGGGACGCTCGTCGACGAGCTGGGCCTGGAACCCTCGGCCCGGCTCCAGCGCCTCCACCAGGCCGTGCTCTCCGCCGACCCGGCCCTGGACCTGCAGGTCCAGGCCTCCGGCTGACGCCGTCCCGCCGTCGGTGCCGTCGCACGGCACCGGCCGGGGAGCGTGCCGCGGCAGGCTCTCCAGCACGTCTCTAGCCGCCGTTCCTACGTTCGGCCGATGACGATCCTCGACGACCTCACGGTGACCCAGGCCGCCCCCGACCTCCGGCGTGCCGCCGCCGAACTGCGACGGCTCAAGGAGGAGGTGAGCCGTGGACCCGATCCGGAGGCCACCCGGCGGCAGCACGACAAGAACAAGCTCACCGCACACGAGCGGCTGGAACTCCTCTTCGACGAGGGGACGTTCACGGAGATCGAGCCGCTGCGCAGGCACCGGGCGTCCGGCTTCGGGCTGGAGGACCGCAAGCCGCACGGCGACGGTGTCGTGATCGGCTGGGGCCTGGTCCACGGCCGGACGGTGTTCGCCTACGCGCACGACTTCCGGGTCTTCGCCGGAGCGCTCGGCGAGGCGCACGCCGAGAAGGTGCACAAGGTGATGGACCTGGCGGCGGACGCCGGCGCCCCGCTGGTCAGCCTCAACGACGGGGCGGGCGCCCGTATCCAGGAAGGCGTCACCGCGCTCGCGGGCTACGGCGGGATCTTCCGCCGCAACGTCGCGGCCTCGGGCGTCATCCCGCAGATCAGCGTGATGCTGGGCCCGTGCGCGGGCGGCGCGGCGTACTCCCCGGCCCTCACGGACTACGTCTTCATGGTCCGGGACACGGCGCAGATGTTCATCACCGGGCCCGACGTGGTGCAGGCCGTGACCGGCGAGAAGATCACCCACAACGGCCTGGGCGGCGCCGACGTCCACGCCACCACCTCCGGCGTCTGCCACTTCGCCTACGACGACGAGGCCGAGTGCCTGGAGGACGTGCGCTTCCTCATCGCGCTGCTGCCGTCCAACAACCGGGAGATGCCTCCCGCGGTGCCCTGCGACGACCCGGCCGACCGGCTGACCGAGGGCCTCGCCGACCTGGTGCCGGCCGACCCGGGGCGCAGCTACGACATCCGCGCGGTGATCGAGGAGATCGTCGACGACGGGGAGACCTTCGAGGTCCACGAGGCGTGGGCGCCCAACATCGTGTGCGCGCTGGCCCGTCTCGACGGCCACACGGTGGGCATCGTCGCCAACCAGCCGGCCGCACTCGCCGGTGTGCTCGACATCCACGCCAGTGAGAAGGCCGCACGCTTCGTCTCCACGTGCGACTCCTTCAGCATCCCGCTCGTCACCCTCGTCGACGTGCCCGGCTTCCTGCCCGGCGTCGACCAGGAGCACAACGGGATCATCAGGCACGGGGCCAAGCTCCTCTACGCGTACTGCAACGCGACCGTGCCCCGGATCTCCCTCGTCCTGCGCAAGGCGTACGGCGGCGCCTACATCGTCATGGACTCCCGCTCCATCGGCGCCGACCTGGCGTTCGCCTGGCCCACCAACGAGATCGCCGTGATGGGGGCCGAAGGCGCCGCCAACGTCATCTTCCGCCGCGAGATCGCCGCGTCCGACGACCCGGAGGCGGTGCGCGCCCGGCGCATCGACGAGTACCGGACCGAGCTGATGCACCCCTACTACGCGGCCGAGCGGGGCCTCGTCGACGACGTCGTCGAGCCCGCGGAGACCCGCCGCATCCTCATCCGCTCCCTGGCCATGCTGCGTGCCAAACGGGCCGAAGTACCGTCGCGCAAGCATGGAAATGTCCCTACCTAACGGGGCGAAAAGGCAGGTCCACGCGCACACGAGTCCGGGTCTAGGGCGCGGACGTTCCATAGCTGCACCGGAAGCGGCGGCTCGTTACGAGCGTGCTGCCGCCCGGTCCGGCCGGCCGGAGGGGTTCACACCCCGGACACCCTCCGGCCGCCGATACCGACTCACGACCCAGCAGTGACACGGACGAAGGGATCGACAGTGACCCCCACAAAGCCGGCCGGCAGGTGCGCCCAGCCGCACCCGGCCCCGTCGAAGGCCAGGTAGACCATGCGCAGAGTCGCCATCACCGGCCTGGGCGTCGTGGCCCCCGGTGGGGTCGGTGTCAAGGAGTACTGGAACCTGCTCACGGCGGGACGCACCGCCACCCGCAGGATCTCCTTCTACGACCCCTCGCCGTTCCGTTCGCAGGTCGCCGCCGAGTGCGACTTCGACGCCCTCGCCGCCGGCCTCTCCCACCAGGAGATACGCCGTCTCGACCGGGCCGCCCAGTTCGCGGTCGTCTCCACCAGGGAGGCCATCGCCGACAGCGGCCTCGACCTCTCCGCCCTCGACCCCGGCAGGGTCGGCACGGCCGTGGGCAGCGCGGTCGGCTGCACCACCAGCCTGGAGCGCGAGTACGCGGTCGTCAGCGACGGCGGCCGCAAGTGGAACGTGGACCACGAGTACGCCGTACCCGAGCTGTACCGCCACTTCGTACCCAGCTCCATCGCCGCCGAAGTCGGCCTGGCGGCCGGCGCGGAGGGACCGGCGGCCGTGGTCTCCACCGGATGCACCTCCGGTCTCGACTCGCTGGGCCACGCCGTGGAGCTCATCCGCGAAGGCACCACCGACATCATGATCGCCGGTGCCACCGAGGCGCCCATCTCGCCCATCACCTCGGCCTGCTTCGACGCCATCCACGCCACCACCCCGCGCAACGACACCCCCGAAAGCTCCTGCCGGCCCTTCGACCGGACCCGCAGCGGCCTCGTCCTCGGCGAGGGCGCGGCCATCCTGGTCCTGGAGGAGCTGGAGAGCGCCCGGCGGCGCGGCGCGCACATCTACGCCGAGATCGCCGGCTTCGCCTCCCGCTGCAACGCGTACCACATGACCGGTCTCAAGCCGGAGGGCCTCGAAATGGCGGAGGCCATCGACGCCGCCCTGGCCGAGGCCCGCCTCGCACCGGACACCCTCGACTACATCAACGCCCACGGCTCCGGCACCAAGATGAACGACCGCCACGAGACCGGAGCCTTCAAGCGCAGCCTCGGGGACCACGCGTACCGCACCCCGGTCAGCTCCATCAAGTCGATGATCGGGCACTCCCTCGGCGCCATCGGCTCCCTGGAGATCGCCGCCTGCGCCCTCGCGATGGAGCACGGCATCCTGCCGCCCACCGCGAACCTCCACGAGCCCGATCCCGAGCTCGACCTCGACTACATCCCGCTGGTCGCCCGAGAGAAGAAGACCGACGCGGTCCTCAGCGTGGGCAGCGGATTCGGCGGATTCCAGAGCGCCATGGTGCTGGCCCGCCCGGAGAGGAGCACCTCATGACCACCGCAGTGGTGACCGGCCTGGGCATCACCGCCCCCAACGGCCTGGGAACCGAGGACTACTGGAAGGCCACGCTGGCCGGCGAGTCCGGTCTCGGACCCGTCACCCGCTTCGACGCCGGCCAGTACCCCTCCCGGATCGCCGGGGAGGTGTCCGACTACGTCGCCGAGGACCACATCCCCAGCCGGCTGATGCCGCAGACCGACCACATGACGCGCCTCGCGCTGACCGCGGCCGACTGGGCACTGGCCGACGCGGGCATCGACACCACCGACATGCCCGAGTACGGCATCGGCGTGGTCACCGCGGCGTCCGGCGGCGCCGTCGAGTTCGGCCAGCGGGAGCTGCAGAACCTCTGGAGCAAGGGCAAGGAGTACGTCAGCGCCTACCAGTCGTTCGCCTGGTTCTACGCCGTCAACACCGGCCAGATCTCCATCCGGCACAAGCTGCGCGGCCCCAGCGGCGTCCTGCTCACCGAGCAGGCCGGCGGCATCGACTCCCTCGGCCACGCCCGACGCCACATCCGCAAGGGCTTCCCGGCCGTCATCTCCGGCGGCATCGACGCCGCGATCTGCCCCTGGGGCTGGGTCCCGCAGATCGCCTCCGGTCTGATGAGCACCGTGAACGACCCGGCCCGCGCCTACCTGCCCTTCTCGGAGGAGGCGGGCGGATACGTACCCGGCGAGGGCGGCGCGATCCTCCTCGTCGAGGACGCCGAGTCGGCCCGCACCCGCGGCGCCGCCACGGTCTACGGCGAGATCGCCGGATACGCGGCCACCCTCGACCCGGCCCCCGGCACCGGCCGCCCGCCCGGCCTGCGCCGAGCCGCCGAGAACGCCCTCGCCGACGCCGGGATCACCGCCGGGGACATCGACGTCGTCTTCGCCGACGCCGCCGGCGTACCCGATCTGGACCGGGCGGAGGCACAGACCCTCACCGCGCTGTTCGGCGCCCACGGGGTCCCCGTCACCGCGCCCAAGACGATGACGGGACGCCTGCTCGCCGGCGGTGCCGCCCTCGACGTGGCCACCGCGCTGCTCGCCCTGCGCGACGGCGTCGTCCCGCCGACCGCCAACGTCGGCGCGGCCGACCCCGGTCACACCATCGACCTGGTCACCGAGGCACGCGAGGCGAACCTGCGCCACGCACTCGTCCTCGCCCGGGGCCACGGCGGCTTCAACGCGGCACTCGTCGTACGCCGCTGAACCGCCACGCGCACACCCCACAGCCCCCCACGCACCACCGTAACCACCGCCACACCGGAACCACCCATACGCCCAACCGAGAGGACGGCACCGACCATGAGCACCACGACCGCCACAGTGACCCTGGCCGACCTGACCCGCATGCTGCGTGAGAGCGCGGGCGAGGAGGAGGGCATCGACCTCGACGGTGACGTCATCGACACCCCTTTCATGGAGCTCGGCTACGACTCCCTCGCCCTGCTGCAGGTCATCGGGCAGATCCAGCGCGAGTACGGCATCGAGATCCCGGACGACGCCGTCGTCGACGCGGAGACCCCGGGCGCCCTGCTCGCCCTCATCAACTCCGGCCGGGCCACCGCGGCCTGACCGGCGACCGGACGGCCGCCCCGCCCCGCGTCCCCCCGTGGGCGGGGCGGCCGTCACCGACCGGCCTTCACCACACCCGACCGACGGGGGCCCGAGCCGCGGCCCGCGAGGAGGAACCATGTCGCTCACGCAACGGAGTGCGGTGGTCCGCCGGCTGATCGTCAGCCCCGGCTCCGCGCCGCAGCACAGCACCGCCCCGGCCGTGGCCTCGGCCGCCGCCGTATCAGCCGTACTGCGCGCCTTCGGCCGCCCTCCCGAGGACCTGCCCGCCCGGACCGTCGTGCTCCTCGGCGCGACCGCCTTCGACGGCGTCGGGCCCGCACACGAGGGCTTCACCGTCCGCACCGAGGCCACACCCGGCCGCGCCCTGCGCCGGGCCCACCGGGAACTCCACGAAGGCACCGCCGACCTCGCCCTGGTCGCGGGCTTCGGCGAACCCGACCCCTGGACCATCACCGTGTACGCCGTGAAGCGGGCCGCCGAAGCCGTGGCGGACGGGGACGCGGTCCTGGGCGTACTCGACGTCACCACACCCGCGGACGAGGACACCGTCCCGCCGCTGCGCCCCCTGCGCGGGAACCCACGCGGAACCGACCCCGACCGGCACCGGCTGGTCTGCTGGTCCGGACGGAACGCCGACGACGAGATGCGGGTACGCGACGAACTCCTGCCGATGCTCAGCGGCGTCCACCGGGAGGTCTTCCCCGCCCTGCCGGCCACCGTCCCCTGCGGCACCCCGCCCGGTCCGGTGCGCGGCGCCGCCGTCACCGTCTCCGCGCTAGCCGCCCGCTCCGTGCACAAGGCCCGCACCACCGACGCCTCGCACCCCCGGCCGGTGGCCCTGCTCTTCCCGGGCCAGGGCTCCCAGCACGCGGGCATGGCGGCCGGCCTCTACCGCCGCGAACCCGTCTTCACCGCCGCCGTCGACGCGGCCCTCTCCCACATGGGCGAGGAGGGCCCCCGCATCCGCGCCGACTGGCTCGACCCGGCACGGGCCGCCATCGACATCGACGACGTACGGCGCGCCCAGCCCCTCCTGTTCGCCATCGACTACGCACTCGGCCGGCTCGTCCTGAGCTGGGGCGTCCGCCCGACCGCCCTGCTCGGCCACAGCGCCGGCGAGCTCGTCGCGGCCACCTTCGCCGGAGTCGTGTCGCTGCGCGACGCGGTCGCGATGGTGATGGCCCGGGTCCGGGAAGCCGTGAAGATCCCGGCGGGCGGCATGCTCGCCGTCGCCGCGAGCGAGGAGCGGGTGCTCCCGTATCTGACCGACGACGTCGCCGTCGCGGCCGTCAACGCCAACCAGCAGGTGATGCTGGCCGGTTCGAAGGGCCCGCTCACCGAGATCGCCGCCCGCCTCAAGGCGGACGGGCACACGGTGGTGACGGTCCCCGCCACCAGTCCCTTCCACTCCCCGGCCATGGCCCCCGCCTCCGACGCGGTGGAGGTCGCCTACCGCGCGATCCCCCTGCGCGAGCCGAAGATGCCCCTCTACTCCGGCTACACCGGCGCCCTGATGAGTCCGGAGGAGGCCCGCAGCCCCCGCTTCTGGGCCCGCCAGATCACCGACACGGTCTACTTCCGCAAGGCTCTGGACGAGCTCCTCGCCGCCGACGACGTCCTGCTGATCGAGGTGGGACCCCGCCAGACGCTCACCGCGTTCGCCCGACGGCACCGCTCGGTCCGGCTGGGCGCGGGCGCGGTCAGCCCGATCCTCCCCGCACGGGCGGGAACACCCGAGGCCGACCGCCAGTCGGTCCTCACGGCAGCGGCCCGCCTCTGGACCGAGGGCCACGACCTGGACCTGAACGCGGTGGCCAGGCTCTGGACATGGAGCGAGGAGGAGACGGCCCCGGCGGCACCCCGTGTCCCCGCGCAGGCGCAGGCGCAGCTCGCATGAGACTCGTGAGCCGGGCCCTGTACGAGATACGCATGTCGCTGACGGTGGCGGGCTGGACCTGGCTCGGCCTCTCCGTCACGGGCCCGCCCCCGCCGACGGCGGACCCGCCCCTGACCGGGCCGCCCGAGGGCCATCCGGAGCGGCTCCGCCCCGACGTCCCCCTGACACCCGGGGAGACGGCGCTTCAACGGCAGCTCACGGGCGGGTCCGGGGGCCCCGGACCCTCTCGCGCGCAGCACGGGTGACGGCCGATCACCCCCTCCCGGTCCACCGGTCGGGACTACGTGGACGGGCGGGTGACCACGCTGATGTTGAACGTGTGGGATCCCAGGCCGTTCGCGATGCCCATGAAGAGCAGCGCGAAGTGCTCCTGGCCGCGCGAGGTGGTGATGCCGCCGATGTCCAGCTGGGACGACGAGGGCCAGCCGAGGTCGGTGAGCAGGCGTCCGGTGGTTCGCTTGGCCTCGGCGTCGTCCCCGGAGAGGAAGACGGTGCTCGGACCGACGAGACCGTCCGGGGCGGTCATCACGGTGGAGTCCATGGTGCACAGCGTCTTGACGACGGGGGTCAGAGGGAAGGCTTCCTGGATCTGTTCCCCCAGGCTGCTGTTGGGGTGCGAAAGCTCGGTGAAGTCGTCGGAGAGGCCGACCCCGACATCGATCAGCAGGGTGCCGGCCAGCGCCGGTGCCCCGATGGAGTGCAGCAGTTCCACGGAGACGGCCCCCGGTGTGGCATTGACCAGCACGTCCGCGTGGGCCGCCGTCTCACTCAGTCCCGCCACCGGGAGACCTGACCCCGTCCGCTCCCGTGGTCGGCGCGAACCGAGGAGCACATTGTGTCCTGCGGCGTCCCAGCCTCGACCAAGTGCCCGGGCGACATTGCCTGTTCTGAGTAGTCCTATACGCATGGTGCGAAGCTAACCGCCCCCGGGATTCGGCGAATCGGACTCCGGGCCGAGTCGGACCGGTACCAAAGGCGTAGTTCCGCGGTCTCTCGGAACGGCTGCGACAGGGCCGCCTCCGGTCCCGTCTACTTGGATTCGACCCGTCCGAGCGGTGCGGGGCCGGCCGCCAGGGCGTCCTGCGCCTCCTGCCAGGCACCGTCCCCGGGGTAGAGCTCCGTGCGGAGGTAGGCCCAGGTGAGCCGCTGGACCGCGGCCACCCGCTCGGGGCTCTCGTCCGTGGTCTCGGCGACGTCGTAGCCGGAGATCCCGCCGAGCCCGTGCTCGGCGTCGAACAGCGTGAGCAGGGACTTCCGGCCGGGTGAGAGGACGTACGGATCGGCGTGCCAGGCCGGGCCCGCGACCGTCAGGTGCGTGGAGGAGTCCTTGTCGCCGGCGACCACCAGGGCGGGCGTCGTCATCCCGGAGAAGTCCGTGGTCAGGAAGAAGGGGAGGTTCGTCGCCGCTGATGCGCTGAGGGCGTCGCCGCCCCGTCCGGGCGCGGCGAGCAGCACACCCGCCGTGATCCGGGAATCGGCCAGGTCCACCACCGTGCCGTCCTCGGGATCGGTGAGCCGGGCGCCCAGCAGCAGGCTCGCGGTGTGCCCGCCCATCGAGTGCCCGGCCACGGCGACCCTGCTCCGGTCCAGGCGGCCCAGGAGCTGGGGGACGGCGGCCTCGACGAGGTCCAGTCCGTCGAGGATGCGGGTCATGTCCTCGGCCCGCGACCGCCAGAACAGAGGTGCGCCGGGGGTTGCGGGATCCAGGCTCAGTGTCCGCGAGCTCAGGTGCGTGGGCTGGATCACGACGAAGCCGCGCGCCGCCCAGAAGTGGGCGAGGGGGGCGTAGCCGTTCAGCGAGGAGAGGTGGTTCGAGTAGCCCTGACCGTGCGACAGGAGGATGACCGGAAGGCCGCTCCCGGTCGCGGGAGCGGACACCCGCATCTCCAGATCCACGGCCCGGCCGGGAGCCGGGAGCACGAGAGGCCCGAAGGAGAGGACCGGAACGGGTGAGCCGGGGGCGCCTGCGGTGACGTCGGAGTGTTCGCTCATGGTGCGTGTGTCCCTTCAATGGCCTCTGTCGTCCGGCCTGTTCGGCCGACGGTGAGACGGTCGGCAGCGTCCTGCTTCGCCAGGAACCAAAGCGGATCGTTGTTCCGATTACGATACGGAGCAAGGTTCCGCTTTGTCAAAGGGGGGCGGGTGGACCGGCACGGTGTCCCTCGCGCCCCGTCGCACCGGCCGGAATTCGTCGTCGGTCCACGGCCGCGGCCGTATCGTGGGCGGGCGAGCGGCCTGCAGGCCGCCGCCCCGGACGGAGAGGCCCCGCGTGCACCCGCTCACCGATGACCCGCTGGTCGCCTCGATGGTCCGGATCCCCGGCGGCACGGTGGATCTGCGGGACGACCGCCGCGGCACCCGCTGGCAGACGCGGATCGACCCGTTCCTGCTCGGCAGGCACCCCGTCACGGCCGGACTCCACCGGACGGTCACGGGCTCCGACCCGTCACCCGCCGCGAGCGGCGCCGCGCCCCTCACGAACATCAGCTGGCTCGACGCCGTCGGCCTGTGCAACCGGATCTCGGCCGGGGCCGGTCTGGGCCCCGCCTACTCCCACGACGTGCGGTCCGACGAGGTGACCTGGGACCGGGCGTCCGACGGGTACCGCCTGCCGACCGAGGCCGAATGGCAGTACGCCTGCAAGGCGGGCACCACCGGATACCGGTACGGGGAGATCGACGCCATCGCCTGGTACGACGGCAACTCGGGAGGCCGCGTCCACGACGTCGGCGCCAAGGAGCCCAACGCCTGGGGGCTGCACGACATGCTGGGCAACGTCTGGGAATGGTGCTGGGACGTCTACGACGAGGAGGTCTACGGCGCCTACCGCATCTTCCGCGGCGGCGGCTGGGCCGAGTCGGAGCGAGGCTGCGGCGCCACCGTACGCCGCCGCAGCCACCCCACCTTCGCCATCGACGACCTGGGCCTCCGCCTGGCCCGGGGCCCGCTGCGGCCCGCGTCGGACTGAGGCGAGGGACCGGGCGAGGTGCGGGCGGGCGTGCGCCGGCCCGGGGGAAAACCATACGAAGGTCCGACGTCCGGTGAGGTACGTTCCTCTCGTCCGAAGGGGGGCGAAGTGGCGAAGCTCAACCAGATCATCGCCGTGGAAAAGGGTGTCAAGAGCAAGTCGCTCCAGGACATCACCGCGGCGCACCACAAGGTGCAGAAGCCCGTACCGCTGGCCGGTATCTCGCGTACGTACCAGCCGAAGGACGAGGAGGGGGAGCAGCTGCCCCCCGAGTCCACACGCGTACAGGTCCAGGCGGAGGACGTGCTGCGTGAGATGTCCGCGACGCTGACCCGGCTGTTCGACGTGACCGCCACCAAGGACTGGGCCAACTGCTCCGCCCGCGCGGACGTCACCGTCGACGGACGGACGATCGTCGGCGAAGTGCCGGTGAGCTACCTGCTCTTCCTGGAGAAGCAGCTCACCGACCTGCACACCTTCGTGAAGAAGCTCCCCGTGCTCGACGCCTCCGAGTCCTGGTCGCTCGACCCGTCGACGGACTGGTGGAAGACGGACCCGGTCCGCACGATCCGGACGAAGAAGGTCCCCCGCAATCACGTCAAGGCCGAGGCGACCGAGAAGCACCCGGCGCAGGTCGACGTGTACTACGAGGACGTCCCGATCGGGTACTGGACGACCGTGAAGTTCTCCGGAGCGCTTCCGGCGAAGCGGGTGAACGAGCTGCTGGAGCGGGTCGAGAAGCTGCAGCACGCGGTCAAGTTCGCCCGCGAGGAGGCCAACGGTGCCGAGGTCACCGACCAGCGGGTCGGCGGCGCGGTGTTCGGCTACCTGTTCGGCTAGTACCGGACGCGGGTAGCATCCCAAGTCGCCCCCACGCGATGTCGTGGGGGTGCGTGACATCGCTCGGCCGGTTGAGGACCGGTCCGGGTGACGAGCGCAGACTGAAACTGACGTTCAGCCTGAAGACGCGGCACAGGTGAAGGTTCGAGTCCTTCCCCCGGCACCACTGGCCGGGGTGGCCCAACATGGCAGAGGCAACCGCGATCACACTCAGACTCTCGCTCAAGCTTCAGTATCGCCACCGACTGCCAGATCGACCGAGTACGGACGAACACCGTTGAATGCTGGTTCGAATCCGGCCTGCACCTCTCCGTGGTGCGGTAGTTCAAGGGAAGAACGCGACGGTCTGACGACTGATCCGCACTCTTAAACGGCGCTGGCACGCGCAATTGGGTGGCATCCCCAGGGGCCCGGGAGCTGGATACGACTCCCGGGCTCCGCCACGTCCGCGGTGCGCTTCCCGCCCGCTCACGGCCCGGGTCCGTTCACCTTCGCGCCCTGACCGTCCGGCGCGGGCGGGTGACTCCGGTCCGGGCCGGGACCGCCTGGTGAGCGTGACCGTCCGGGGTCAGCCCAGCTCGCCGACGAACGCACGCCAGGCGCCGTGACCGAAGGCGAGGACGGGGCCGGCGGGACGCTTGCTGTCGCGTACGGGGACGAGGCGGGGGAGGTTGGGGGCGACCTCGACGCACTCGCCCTGCCCCCCGCTGTAACTGCTCGTCCGCCAGGTGGCGTTGGCGAGGTCCGGAGGCACGCAGCGTTCCTGGCTCATGGTCTGTACTCCTTGGCGATGCGTCGGATCAGGCTGAGTGAGTCCGTCGGCGGCAACGCTGAGGTGCGAGCGTCGTCGAAGAGATCGCGGTATCGAGAGACTTCGGACTCCCGCTCCATCCAGATGTTGCCAGTTGGAGTCTCAGTCAGTACGAGATCGAGCGCTGACACCCGCGGAAAGCTCAACAGTAGGTACGGACCGAACATACCCGGATGTGCGCCGCGGGAGAACGGCAGCACCTGGACGGTGACATTGGGGCGTTCGGCGAGACTGGCCAGGTGGTCCAGCTGGGCACGCATCACGGAACGGCCACCGACCTGCTGGTGCAGGACGCCTTCTGCGAGGACTGCCCAGAGTTCCAGCGGGTCGGCACCGGTCAGACGTTCCTGCCTGGCCAGTCGAACTTGCACGAACTGTTCGATCTCCTCCGGTGTTTGCCATGCCCGGGAAGCGACGGTCACCGCTCTCCCGTACTCCGGTGTCTGGAGCAGCCCGGGAACCAGCTGAACCTGGTATGTCCTGATGCTGTCGCAGATCGTTTCCATCTCGATGTAGTCGCGATAGGTGTCTGCGAGCACCGAACCGTACTGATGCCACCAGCCCTCGCGTCGGCGCCTGTTGGCTGTGCGAGCAAGCGACGCCAGCCGCTCGCGGGCGTCCGGATCGGCAACCTCGTAAGCGTGCATCAGGGCGATGAGGTCGGGCGTGCGAACAGGTACGTGTCCGTTTTCAATGCGGCTGATCTTGCCCTTCGTGCAGTCGAGGACGTCGGCCGCCTCTGCTGTGGACAACCCCGCTTGCTCGCGGAATCGGCGTAGTTCGTCGCCGAGTTGGCGCCCGAGGACGGTGGATGGCTTAACGGATGGCATGAAGCCCTCCCTATCAGCGGCCAAGGCATCGCGTCTCCGAAACGCACGAAGGGATGAATTGAGAGACAGGAACCCATTCAACGTTGCGCCAATACGAGATGCGCATGCAGTCTGTAGTGGTCAGGGCACTGAACGTCACCGGCGTGAGGTGCCCGAGCCCCTGCACTCGCGAATTTTCAAGGAGCGTCATGGCAGAGCCCTCCGCCTACCCCGAATTCGGCTTCCGGCTGGTACGCAGTCGCAGCAGTGTTGCGAGAGCGCGGGCAGCTCTCCGGGCCAGGCTCGGCGAGTGGCGGGCAGGCCAAGCGCTGGCCGAAGCGGGCGAGGTGGTGCTGTCCGAGCTCGTGACCAACGCGCTGCGCGCTCCCGCGTCCGGCGATCGGATGGTGGGCGTACGCATCGAGTGCAGGGAGCGGGGCGGGCTGCTGCGGCTGGAGGTGAGTGACGCGGGGGAGGGGCGACCCGTGGTGCGAAGGGTCGGTGCGCTGGATACGGCCGGGCGTGGGCTGGTGCTCGTGGAAGCCCTGGCGCACCGCTGGGGGGTGGACGAGCGGCGGGGCGGTATCGGTAAGACGGTGTGGGCGGAGCTGCTGGCCCCGGGCGTCGTCCCCGGGCCGGGCGAAGCCGACGTGGCGGCGGTGACCGTCCGGGCCGGCCAGAGCGTACGAGTCGACGGAGCCTGGCGAACGGTCTGCGGTGTGCGGAGTGAGCGGTACGCCTCGGGAGGGCTCTTCGTCGTCATCGGCCTGGAGGAGGGCCCTGCCCTGCGGCTGCAAGCAGGAGAGGCGGTGACGGTGCGGACCGGCGGAGCGAGTGCCTCGCGCGCCACGGAGGCGCGGGTCCGTTCCGTGGCGGGTCCGGTGAGCTCGTCATGAGGTGGCTGTGGGGAAGGCTCCGCCCTCGCCGGTGCCGTGCGGAGGTTGCCGGGCCCATGTTCTCCGGCACGTTGAAGCAGGTGGTCGGCGGCTCCCTGGTCGTGATCAGCAGGGCGGGTGTGCCCGTACCGGAGGTGCCGCCGATGAGACCGGTGTGCCGGCCGGGCCGTGGTGCGCTTCGCGGGCGGATTCGTCTCCCCGCGACCTTCGACGACCCGCGCGGCGGCATCGCCGAGGCGTTCGGGGTGCGGTGATGACGTATCTGCTCGATACCCGCGTCGTCCTGTGGTGGATGGCCGACGACCCGCAACTGACCGACCGCGTCAAGGGCCTGATCGACACCGAACCCGCCGTCCATGTCAGCGCGGTGTCTCCGTGGGAGATCACCGTCAAGCAGTTCCTCGGCGCGTTCGAGGGGCCGGGCGACCTGGCCGAGCAGGTGCGTGACCTGCCCTTCACCAGTGTGCCGGTCACCGCCGCCCACGGGGTGCGGGCGGGGCGGCTGCCCATGCTGCACACCGATCCCTTCGACCGGATGCTCGTCGCGCAGGCGCAGGCCGAGCACCTGGTCCTGGTCACCCGGAACGCCTGGATTCCTCAGTACGACGTGCCTTTCATGCGGGCCTGACCCCGGACGGCGGCCGTCCGGGCGCCGGGGGCGAGCACCCGACGGGCCGCCTTGCGCAGCGGACGGGCCCGTCCGTCCACCGCGCGGTGGACGGACGGGCCCTTGCGGGCGGGGGATCAGTGCGTCGGAGCGGTGGCCGCTGCCTTGGCCGCGGCGGCGTTCTCCTCCGCGAGCCGTTCCAGGCCGCTCTGCGTCTTGAGCGGCTTCTCCTTGATGAACAGCACCGCGATCAGCGCCAGGAACGCGAAAGGCGCTCCGATCAGGAAGACGTCGGCGGTCGCGACCCCGTACGCCTGCTCGACGACCTCCCGGACCGGTGCGGGAAGGGTGGTGAGGTCGGGCACGCTGTGCCCGGCGCCCCCGCTGCCCGTCGAGCCGGGAAGGCCCTTCTCCATCTCGCTGGAGACCCGGTGGGCGAGCACGGCGCCCAGGGCGCTCGTACCGATCGCGCCGCCGAGGCTGCGGAAGAACGACAGGACCGACGTCGCGGCACCGAGTTCCGACGCGGGTACGTCGTTCTGGGCCGCCAGCACCAGGTTCTGCATCAGCATGCCGACGCCGACGCCGAGGACCAGCATGTAGACGCTGAGCACCCCGAACGAGGAGTCCGCGCTGATCGTGGACAGCAGGCACATGCCCGCCGTCATGGTGATGCCACCGGCGATCAGGAAGCCCTTCCACTTGCCCCGGGAGGAGATGATCTGCCCGGCGATGGTCGTGGAGAGCATCAGACCGAGGATCATCGGCAGGCTCATCAGACCGGCGGCGGTCGGCGACTTGCCGAGCGAGGTCTGGAAGTACTGCGAGAGGAAGACCGTGCCGCCGAACATGGCCACGCCGACCAGCATGCTCGCCACCGTCGTCAGCGCGACGGTGCGGTTGCGGAAGATGTCCAGCGGGATCATCGGCTCCTCGACCCTGGCCTCGACCAGGACCGCGGCGACCAGCAGGATCACACCGGCGCCGACCAGGGCGGCGGTCTGCCACGACAGCCAGTCGAACTGGTTGCCCGCCAGGGTCACCCACAGCAGCAGTGCGCTGACACCGCTCATGATGAGGACGGCACCCACGTAGTCGATCTTCACTTCCCTGCGGACCGTGGGCAGCTTCAGCGTCAGCTGGAGCAGCACGATCGCCAGCAGGGCGAACGGCACGCCGATGAAGAAGCACCAGCGCCAGCCCAGCCAGGAGGTGTCGACGAGGACACCGCCGATGAGGGGCCCGGCGACGGTGCCGACGGCGAAGACGGCTCCGAAGATGCCGCTGTAGCGCCCGAGTTCACGCGGCGGGATGATCGAGGCCATCACGACCTGGGCGAGTGCGGTGAGACCGCCCGCACCGATGCCCTGGAGCACCCGGCTGATGATGAGCACGGTGACGTTCTCGGAGAATCCGGCGACGAGCGAGCCCACGACGAACATCGCGAGCGAGAGCTGGATGAGCAGCTTCTTGTCGTACAGGTCGGACAGCTTGCCCCAGATCGGGACGGTGGCCGTCATCGCCAGGAGCTCCGACGTGACGACCCAGGTGTAGGCCGACTGGCTCCCGTTCAGGTCGGAGATGATCCTGGGAAGGGCGTTGGCGACGACGGTGGAGGCCAGGATGGCCACGAACATGCCGGCCATGAGGCCGGACATCGCCTGGAGTATCTGGCGGCGCGTCATGGCCGGTGGGGCCGCTTCGAACGCACCGGGGGGACCGGTCTCGGGTGTGACGGCAGCGGACATCGGCTGACGTTCCTCATTCTCTGGTGAAAGGTGAAGGGGCCCCGTCGGGGGCCTCGGATCTGCTTCAGTCGCTCAGGCCGGCAGCCAACATGGCGAAGGCCTGCCGGTAGATGCTCTGGAACGTGCGGGTGCGCCCGGAGGCCACCCAGAGCTCCACGGAGGCACGCACGGCGGCGTTCGACACGTGTGCGAGGAGCCGGGGGGAGAGGTCGGAGTCGGGGTCCTTGCCGAGACGCTCGGCCAGGACGGCCACCAGCGCGCGTTCGTCCGCGCACCGGGCGGTCACGAATCCGTTCATCAGCGACGGGCTCTTCCGGAGCGCGGCCGTCTGCAGTTCCCAGCGTTCGTGGTCCTGGTCGATGTGGGCGAGCTCCTGACCGATGGCCTCGCGCAGGGCGTTGAGCGCCGAGAGCTCCTGCGGCGCGTTGAGCACCGCCTGCCGCATCCGCTCGGCGCTGCCCTGGTCGGGCCGGGTGATCGCGTCCTCCAGGCACGAGAAGTAGTTGAAGAAGGTACGCACGGAGACGCCGACCTCATCGGTGACCGCTTCCACGGTCACACCCTCCATCCCGCGCTCCGCGGCGAAGCGCAGCGCGACGTCCGCGAGGGCGTCGCGCGTCGCGCGCTTCTTGCGTTCACGCAGCCCGAGGGGCGCGTCGTCGGAACTCATGAAGATGCATACTATGCAATTTTGCGCACCGTGCAAAACGTTTGCTGGGGTGCCGTTGGGAGGCTGCGGGCAGGAATCGGCTCGAAATGTCAGGTTTGACTGTCTGTGAACACCCAGTGACGCTGGTCAGCGGGTCGGGGGCATGGAAAAGGCCTTCTGTCCAACGTGATGTTGGTCAGAAGGCCTTTCGGCACTTCCTGCGAAGTGCCCCCGGCAGGATTCGAACCTGCGCACCCGGCTCCGGAGGCCGATGCTCTATCCCCTGAGCTACGGGGGCGTTGTCGCCGCACTTGGCGGCGACGAGTGAAACCCTACCAGCTCCGACGGGGTGTCCGGGAACGGGTATTTCACGCGGCAGGGCCCCCGGTCCGGGGCGGTCGGGCAGCCCCGCGGAGAACCGGGCGCCGAGTCCGTTCCGGGTGGCCGCCGGCCGGCCCCCGGGGTCGGAAGTGTGCGAAAGCCGGACGCGGCCCCTCCGGCCGACCTACCCTCGAAGGGTGTCAGGGGCGAACGGCCGCGTGCTTGTTGTCGATGACAACAAGGTCATCCGGCAGCTGATCAGGGTCAATCTCGAGCTGGAGGGCTTCGAGGTCGTGACCGCGGCCGACGGTGCCGAGTGCCTGGACCTGGTGCACCAGGTCTGCCCGGACGTCATCACGCTCGACGTCGTGATGCCCCGGCTCGACGGGATCCAGACCGCGATCCGGCTCCGCGCCGACCCGAGGACCTGCGACCTGCCCGTCGCCGTCGTCAGTGCCTGCACACCGTACGAGGTGGATTCCGGGGTGGCCGCAGGGGTCGACGCGTTCCTGGCCAAGCCGTTCGAGCCGAGCGAACTGGTGCGGATCGTCCACCGGCTGATGCGCAGGGAGGACCCGCCGTCGTTCGACGGCAGACACGGCGCCGGGAGGGCCGGAAGCACGGCCGGGTGACCGACGCCACCCACCGCACGGCCCGTACGGATGACCGCATGGCGAAACAGGGTCGCGAAGTGCCCCCCTTTCTCCCATACGCTGGTCCCGTGACCCCCGCAGATCTCTCCCGAACCGTGCTGCACGCTGTGCGCCGCGCGGTCGACGAGGACGCTCTGCGCGCGCCCGTGCCCGCGCGCGTGCGAGTGGAGCGGACACGGCCCGGCGGCAGCGGCGACTACGCCTGCGCCGTCGCCCTGCAGTTGGCGGGCCCCGCCGGGATCCCGGCGCGAGGCGTGGCCGCGATCCTCCGGGAGCGGGTCATGAGTGAGCCCGGGATCGGCCGGGTCGAGATCACCGGGCCCGGATTCCTGAACTTCCACCTCGACGCCTCGGCCGACGCGGCCGCCCACACCGCGCTCGTGCGCGAGGTGCTGGAGCAAGGGCTCCGGTACGGCTGGGCACCCGCGTCCCCCGGCCGGCCCCACCAGCTCCACCACCGTCGCGAGGTCCGGGCCGCCGTGACGGCCGACTCGGTGGAGCGACTGCTGCGGTCCCAGGGCGCCCCGGTGCGCACCAGCTGTGCGGAGGAGCCCGACCCCGACTGGGTGCGTCTGGGTGTCACCGTCGACGCGTCCGGGCCGCCCTCCGTTCCGGTGACCGAGACCCGGCCCGTCCCTGCCGGAGCCACGGCGGGCGAACTGCTGGAGCGTCTGGGCGCCGACGCCGCCCGGTGGGGTCTGCTGAGGCCCGCCGGGCACGACCGCGCCGCCCTCGGTGACGAACTCCTCGTCCAGGGTGAGGGCAACGCCCTCTTCCTCGTCCGCTACGCCCACGCACGCGCCCGCGCGCTCACCCGGGAGGGAGCGCGGCTCGGTCTCACCGGCGCGTACGAGCACCCCGTCGACGCGCCCGCACTGCACGCCGCGCTCGCCGACCACCCCGGCGTCCTCGCCGCGGCGGCCCGTCACCAGGCACCCGACCGGCTCGCGAGGCACCTCGAGACGGTGGCCGACGCCTTCTTCGACCTCCTCGACGCCACTGGGCCGCTGCCCGCCGGCGACGAGAAACCCTCGGCCGCCCACCGCTCCCGGCTGGCCCTTGCCGAAGCCGCCGGGACGGTGCTGGCAGGCGGCCTGTCCCTGCTCGGCATCAGTGCGCCCGAACACCTCTGAGAACCTGAGAGAACAGAACGATGAGCCGATCCGCACACCCCGCCGGGCCCCGTTACGCCGATGTCCTCCCCGAGGGCCACTACAGCGCCCCGGCGCCCGACCTGAACGTGCTGGACGAGAAGGTGTGGTCCCGTACCGTCTCCCGGGACGCGGACGGTGCGCTCACCGTCGGCGGGATCGAAGTCGCCCGGCTGGCCGAGGAGTTCGGCACCCCGGCGTACTTCCTCGACGAGAGCGACTTCCGGGCCCGCTGCCGCGCCTGGGCCGACGCCTTCGGGCGGGACGCCGACGTCTTCTACGCAGGCAAGGCCTTCCTGTCGCGCGCCGTCGTGCGCTGGCTCCAGGAAGAAGGGCTGAACCTCGACGTCTGCTCCGGCGGCGAGCTCACCACCGCGCTGGACGCGGGAATGCCCGCCGAGCGCATCGCCTTCCACGGCAACAACAAGACGGTCGCCGAGATCGAGCGGGCCGTCGACGTGGGCGTCGGCCGGATCGTGCTCGACTCCTTCCAGGAGATCGTCCGCGTCGCGCACATCGCCCAGCAACGCGGAAAGCGCCAGCGCGTGCAGATCCGCGTCACCGTGGGCGTCGAGGCGCACACCCACGAGTTCATCGCGACCGCGCACGAGGACCAGAAGTTCGGCATCGCGCTGGCCGACGGACAGGCCGCCGAGGCGGTCCGCAGGGCGCTCACCCTGGACGGCCTCGAACTGGTCGGCATCCACTCGCACATCGGTTCGCAGATCTTCGACATGGCCGGCTTCGAGGTCTCCGCCCGGCGCGTGGTGCAGCTGCTCGCCGAGGTCCGCGACGAGCACGGCGTCGAGCTCCCCGAGATCGACCTCGGCGGTGGCCTCGGGATCGCGTACACCTCCGCGGACGACCCCCGCGAACCGCACGAGATCGCCAAGGCGCTCGGCGACATCGTGACCCGGGAGTGCGAGTCGGCCGGCCTGCGCACCCCGCGCATCTCGGTCGAGCCCGGCCGGGCGATCGTCGGACCCACCGCGTTCACGCTGTACGAGGTGGGCACCATCAAGCCGCTGGAGGGCCTGCGCACGTACGTCAGCGTCGACGGCGGCATGTCGGACAACATCCGCACCGCGCTGTACGACGCCGAGTACAGCGTCGCCCTCGTCTCGCGCAGCTCCGACGCCGAGCCCATGCTCGTACGCGTCGTCGGCAAGCACTGCGAGAGCGGGGACATCGTGGTCAAGGACGCGTTCCTGCCGTCCGACCTGGCCCCCGGCGACCTGATCGCCGTGCCCGCCACCGGCGCCTACTGCCGCTCCATGGCGAGCAACTACAACCACGCCCTGCGCCCGCCCGTCGTCGCCGTGCGTGACGGGCAGGCCCGGGTGATCGTCCGGCGCGAGACGGAGGAAGATCTCCTGCGTCTCGATGTCGGTTGATGAAATAAGGGTCTCAGGATCCGGACGGGTGGCAGAAACCCCCGTCCGGTGAGTGAGACTGGTCCACACATCAGAAGTATGAGAAACGAGGTCGGATGATGCGTACGCGTCCGCTGAAGGTGGCGCTGCTGGGCTGTGGAGTGGTCGGCTCAGAGGTGGTGCGCATCATGACGACGCACGCCGACGACCTCGCCGCGCGCATCGGTGCGCCGGTCGAGCTCGCGGGCGTCGCCGTCCGCCGGCCCTCCAAGGTGCGGGAGGGC
Source organism: Streptomyces clavifer (assembly GCA_014651175.1). GTDB lineage: Bacteria > Actinomycetota > Actinomycetes > Streptomycetales > Streptomycetaceae > Streptomyces > Streptomyces clavifer. The sequence goes on from BMWJ01000001.1 coordinate 706,251, forward strand.
ATCGACCCCGCGCTGATCACCACCGACGCGACCGCCCTGGTCAAACGGGGTGACATCGACGTCGTCGTCGAGGTGATCGGGGGGATCGAGCCCGCCCGGACGCTCATCACGACCGCCTTCGAGCACGGCGCGAGTGTCGTCTCGGCCAACAAGGCACTGCTCGCCGAGGACGGCTCCGCCCTCCACGCCGCCGCCGGGAAGCACGGCCGCGACCTCTACTACGAGGCGGCCGTGGCCGGTGCCATCCCGCTCGTACGCCCGCTGCGCGAGTCCCTCGCGGGCAACAAGGTCAACCGGGTGCTCGGCATCGTCAACGGCACGACCAACTTCATCCTCGACAAAATGGACTCGAGTGGAGCCGGTTACTCGGAGGCGCTCGACGAGGCCACCGCGCTCGGGTACGCCGAGGCCGACCCCACCGCCGACGTCGAGGGCTTCGACGCCGCCGCGAAGGCCGCCATCCTCGCGGGGATCGCCTTCCACACCCGGGTGAAGATCGGTGAGGTGCACCGCGAGGGCATCACCGAGGTCACCGCGGCCGACATCGCCTCCGCCCGCCGCATGGGCTGCACGGTCAAGCTGCTCGCCATCTGCGAGCGTGCCGCCGACGGCAAGTCCGTCACCGCCCGCGTGCACCCCGCGATGATCCCGCTCAGCCACCCGCTGGCCTCCGTCCGCGAGGCGTACAACGCGGTCTTCGTCGAGGCGGAGGCCGCCGGGCAGCTGATGTTCTACGGCCCCGGCGCCGGTGGCGCCCCCACCGCGTCCGCGGTCCTGGGCGACCTGGTCGCGGTCTGCCGCAACAAGATCGGCGGGACCACCGGACCCGGTGAGTCCGCGTACACGCGCCTGCCGGTCAGCCCCATGGGCGAGGTCGTCACGCGCTACCACATCAGTCTCGACGTGGCCGACAAGCCTGGCGTGCTCGCCCAGGTCGCGACGGTCTTCGCCGAACAGGGCGTATCCATCGATACGGTCCGCCAGCAGAGCCGACATTCGAGCAGCGGCGACGAAGTTGCCATCGAGCAGGGTGGCGGCGGGCGACGTGTGGGCGGAGACGGCGAGGCATCCCTCGTCGTCGTCACCCACCGCGCGCCCGACGCCGCCCTCTCCGGGACCGTCGAAGCGCTGCGCAAGCTGGACACCGTGCGCGGTGTCGCCAGCATCATGCGTGTTGAAGGGGAGTAAGGACCCATGACCAGCAAGGGCACCCACCAGTGGCGCGGCATCATCGAGGAGTACCGGGACCGCCTTCCGGTCACGAGCACCACGCCCGTCGTCACACTCCGTGAGGGTGGCACGCCGCTCGTCCCGGCGCAGGTCCTCTCCGAGCGCACGGGCTGCGAGGTGCACCTCAAGGTCGAGGGCGCCAACCCCACCGGGTCGTTCAAGGACCGCGGCATGACGATGGCGATCACCCGGGCCAAGGAGGAGGGCGCGCAGGCCGTCATCTGCGCCTCCACCGGCAACACCTCCGCCTCCGCCGCCGCGTACGCGGTGCGGGCCGGCATGGTCTGCGCCGTCCTCGTCCCGCAGGGCAAGATCGCGCTCGGCAAGATGGGGCAGGCCCTCGTCCACGGAGCGAAGATCCTCCAGGTCGACGGCAACTTCGACGACTGCCTGACCCTGGCCCGCAGCCTCTCGGACAACTACCCGGTGGCGCTGGTCAATTCGGTCAACCCGGTCCGGATCGAGGGCCAGAAGACCGCCGCGTTCGAGATCGTCGACGCGCTCGGCGACGCCCCCGACATCCACGTCCTCCCGGTCGGCAACGCGGGCAACATCACGGCCTACTGGAAGGGCTACAAGGAGTACGCGGTGGACGGGCTGTCCACCCACAGCCCGCGCATGTGGGGCTTCCAGGCCTCCGGCTCCGCGCCCATCGTGCGCGGCGAGATCGTCAAGGACCCGGCCACCATCGCCACCGCGATCCGCATCGGGAACCCGGCGTCCTGGCAGTTCGCGCTGGACGCCCGGGACGAGTCGGGTGGCTTCATCGATGAGGTGACGGATCGCCAGATCCTGTCCGCATATCGGCTGTTGGCCTCCCAGGAGGGCGTGTTCGTCGAGCCCGCCTCGGCCGCCTCCGTGGCCGGTCTCCTCAAGGCCGCCGAAGACGGCAGGCTCGACCGCGGCCAGAAGATCGTCTGCACCGTCACCGGCAACGGCCTCAAGGACCCCGACTGGGCCGTCGCGGGTGCGCCGCAGCCCGTCACGGTCCCCGTCGACGCCGCCACCGCGGCGGAGAAGCTGGGCCTCGCGTAGAGGCCGCGCCGCTCCGCCGCCCGGCACCGCCGGGCGGCGGAGCGGTCCGTTCGCCCCTTCCGGGGCGGAGAGCGCATGGGCCGGATGCGACACGCATCGTGCGCCTCCTGTGCGCCCTATGTCGCCACGGAACCTTCCTTCGATAAGCTGTACACAACCCGCCCCGCCGCACAGGCCGCGGAGCAGTCGCCGTAGTGACTGCCGGGTCCCCCGATCCCGGCACAACGGCACCCCCACGCATGTCGCACCACCTCGCACAACATCCCCGCCGCCGTACAGGAAGAGTCGTCCAACCGATGGCCGGTCCCGCGTTCCGAGCCGCCGCCGTCCGGGTGCGCGTCCCCGCAACCAGTGCCAATCTGGGCCCGGGTTTCGACGCCCTCGGCCTGTCCCTGGGGCTCTACGACGACATCGTCGTCCGCGTCGCCGACTCCGGGCTGCACATCGACATCGCGGGTGAGGGCGCCGAGACGCTGCCCCGCGACGAGAGCCACCTGCTCGTGCGCTCCCTGCGCACGGCCTTCGACCTGCTCGGCGGACAGCCCCACGGCCTGGAGATCGTCTGTGCCAACCGGATTCCGCACGGTCGCGGTCTCGGCTCCTCCTCCGCGGCCATCTGCGCCGGGATCGTCGCGGCCCGCGCCGTGACGACGGGGGGCGAGGCCCGTCTCGACGACGCCGCCCTGCTGGAGCTGGCCACCGAGATCGAAGGCCACCCCGACAACGTCGCGGCCTGCCTCCTCGGCGGTTTCACGCTCGCCTGGATGGACGGCGGAGCGGCGCGGGCGATCAGGATGGACGCCGCCGATTCCGTCGTTCCGGTGGTCTTCGTGCCGGCGACGCCGGTGCTCACCGAGACCGCCCGCGGTCTGCTGCCGCGCAGCGTCCCCCATGTGGACGCCGCGGCCAACGCCGGTCGTGCGGCCCTCCTCGTGGAGGCCCTGACCAGGCGTCCCGAGCTGCTGCTCGCCGCCACCGAGGACCGGATCCACCAGGAGTACCGGGGGCCGGCGATGCCGCAGAGCGTGGAGCTGGTGGCCCGGCTGCGCGCCGACGGCGTCCCCGCCGTCATCTCCGGCGCGGGGCCCACGGTGCTCGCACTGACCGATGAGGGTTCGGCCGACAAGGTCGCCCGGCTGGCGGGCGAGGGATGGGCCGCGAACCGGCTCGCCCTCGACGCCGCGGGGGCGAGCGTGCTGCCGCTCGCCCCGTAGTCGCACGTGATTGCCGGTGCTCGAGAGGGGGAATGTTTGTTGGAGCCGGTAGTGTTAACCTCAAGTCAGCAATCGACGTCTTTGTGGCGCGTTGCTTCGTGTCCCCCTTCGGGACCACCACTCTTCCGGGAGCCTCCCCGACTGCCTGAGCAGCCTGCCTGAGCTTTCGAGCACGCTCCGGAACCGGCACGACACCCTCTTGCTCGTCCAGGAGTGGGCCGAGCAGGGGGATCTCGCGCCGGAACCCCGCACATTCGTCTCTCCGCCGTACCCGGCGGACCACCGCCCCGGCACGGTCCGCGATCGACACGATCAACAGACCGCAGTCGGACAGCACAACCGGTCGCCGAGCCAGAAGGCCGACGTCCGCTCCAGGGAAGGACCCTTCGTGAGCGACACCACCGATCTGATGGGCGTGACTGCCGACAAGGGCGTCGACAGCTCCGCGTCCGCCGAAGGTGCTGCCACTGGCACCACCGCACGGCGCCGCCGCTCCGGCACCGGCCTCGAGGGCATGGTCCTGGCCGAGCTGCAGCAGGTCGCGTCCGGCCTCGGCATCAGGGGGACTGCGCGGATGCGCAAGAGCCAGCTGATCGAGGTCATCAAGGAGGCGCAGGCCGGAGGATCCTCCGCGCCCAAGGCCTCCTCCAAGGCTGCCGCGGCCCCCGCCGGTACGGACGCCGAGAGCAAGCCCAAGAGGCGTGCCACGTCCAAGACGCGCACCGGGGACGAGTCCGCCGCCGAGCCCGCCGAGAAGGCCGCGGCCCAGCAGCAGATCGACATTCCCGGCCAGCCGGCCAGCGACGACCAGCCTCCGGTCGAGCGGCGTCGCCGCCGTGCGACCGCGCAGGCGGGCAGCCCCGACACCAAGACCGAGGCGAAGTCCGAGCCGCAGGCCGAGGCCCGTCAGGACCGCGCCGAGGAGCGCGGCGAGACGAAGAGCGAGGCCAAGGGCGACGCGAAGGCGGAGTCCGCCGCCGACACCGCCGAGGGCCGTCGCGGTGACCGCCAGGACCGTCAGCGCGGTGACCGCCAGGACCGCGGTGACCGCCGTGACCGCCAGCGCGACCGGCGCGGCAAGGGCGACGACCAGGGCCAGCAGGGCGGCGGACGCCGTCAGGGCCAGCAGGGCGGCGGCCAGGGGCAGGGCCAGAGCCAGGGGCAGGGTCAGGGCCAGCAGGGCGGTGGCCAGGGCCAGAGCCAGGGCCCGCAGGGCGGCCAGCACGACGACGGTTACGACGACGAGGGCGGCCGTCGCGGCCGTCGGGGCCGCTACCGCGACCGCCGTGGCCGTCGTGGCCGCGACGACTTCGCGACCGACGTCCAGGTGGCCGACGACGATGTCCTGATCCCCGTCGCGGGCATTCTCGACATCCTCGACAACTACGCGTTCATTCGGACCTCCGGCTACCTGCCGGGACCGAACGACGTGTACGTCTCGCTCGCCCAGGTCCGCAAGAACGGCCTGCGCAAGGGTGACCACGTCACCGGTGCGGTGCGCCAGCCCAAGGACGGCGAGCGCCGCGAGAAGTTCAACGCGCTGGTCCGCCTCGACTCGGTGAACGGCATGGCGCCGGAGTCCGGCCGCGGCCGCCCCGAGTTCCAGAAGCTGACCCCGCTGTACCCGCAGGACAGGCTCCGTCTGGAGACCGACTCCAACGTCCTGACCACCCGGATCATCGACCTGGTCGCCCCGATCGGCAAGGGCCAGCGAGGCCTGATCGTGGCCCCGCCGAAGACCGGTAAGACCATGATCCTGCAGGCCATCGCCAACGCGATCACGGTCAACAGCCCCGAGTGCCACCTGATGGTCGTCCTGGTCGACGAGCGTCCGGAAGAGGTCACCGACATGCAGCGGTCGGTGAAGGGCGAGGTCATCTCTTCGACCTTCGACCGTCCCGCCGAGGACCACACCACGGTCGCCGAGCTCGCCATCGAGCGCGCGAAGCGCCTCGTGGAGCTGGGTCACGACGTGGTCGTCCTGCTGGACTCGATCACCCGTCTGGGCCGTGCGTACAACCTGGCGGCGCCGGCCTCCGGCCGCATCCTGTCCGGTGGTGTCGACTCGACCGCGCTGTACCCGCCGAAGCGCTTCTTCGGTGCCGCGCGCAACATCGAGGATGGCGGCTCGCTGACCATCCTGGCGACCGCGCTCGTCGAGACCGGTTCGCGCATGGACGAGGTGATCTTCGAGGAGTTCAAGGGCACCGGCAACATGGAGCTCAAGCTCGACCGGAAGCTCTCGGACAAGCGGATCTTCCCGGCGGTGGACGTCGACGCGTCCAGCACCCGTAAGGAAGAAATCCTCCTCGGCACCGATGAATTGGCCGTCACCTGGAAGCTGCGCCGGGTGCTTCACGCACTCGACCAGCAGCAGGCCATCGAACTGCTCCTGGACCGCATGAAGAAGACGCAGTCGAATGCGGAGTTCCTGCTTCAGATCCAGAAGACGACTCCCGGCAGCGGCAATGGGAATGACTGACTGAACGCCTGAACCGGGACAGTTCAACCGTCTCTGGAATCCGCCTCGTTACTTCGGTGACGGGGCGGATTTCTGCATGTACCATTCAACTCGCCGTCACTCTCCCCCCACATACGGCACCACATTCCGAAAAGCTTTGGACAACGGGAGACTTGCGTGCGCATGTCGCGTCGTGGCATACCGGTAGGAAGACTCAGCAGATACCTCGCTGCCGGGGTCGCCGCGCTGGCACTTCTGGGGGGCGGCCTGACGGCCACCGCCCAGGCCGATGACCGTGGCGAGCAGTTCCTGCCGCCCAAGGGCGCCAAGGTGGTCAGCCCGAAGAACATGTCGCCGAAGATAATCGGCGGCACCAACACCTCGTTCAGTAGCGCTCCCTGGATGGTGCAGCTCCTGTTCGAGTACGACAACGACGGCCTTTTCTACTTCACCTGCGGCGGCACGCTCGTAGCCCCCAACAAGGTGATGACGGCGGCGCACTGCGTCACCGACGAGAACGGCAAAGCACTCGACATGGTCGGGCGTGGAATGGTGCTCGCCGGCACCGCCAAGCTCGCGGGCGGTCCCAATGACGAGGGAACCGCCGTCGGAATCACCCGCTCCTATTTCGCGGGCACGTACAACGCGGATGCGATCGACAACGACATCGCCCTGCTGACGCTTTCCAAGCCGCTGTCCTACACGCCGGCCCAGCCCGCCTCGTACGGCGACACCGCCCGCTACCAGCCGGGCACCGTGGCCACCACGTACGGCTGGGGCATGACGGGTTCCGACTGGGACTTCTCCCCGCTGTCGGACACCCTCCTGCGCCTGGAGCAGCCGCTGCGCTCGGACGCCGAGTGCTCGGAGAACCTCGACACCGCGGTCAACGTCCCGGGCGCCTACAAGCCCGGTCACATGATCTGCGCGGGCATCGGCGGCACCGGCAACGACACCACGGGCAAGGCGACCTGCCCCGGCGACTCGGGCAGCCCGATGTTCGTCAGCGGCCGGGTCATCGGCATCACCTCCTGGGGGCCGGCCAGCGACTTCGAGGCCTGCAACATCCAGGGCACGTACGACGCCTACACCAAGGTCGCGACGTACTACCGCTCGATCCAGCCGCGGATCGACGACACCAGTTTCAGCCGCGACCACCGCGCCGACCTCTTCGCCCGCACCACCGGGGCGACGGGCTACACCATGAACTCCACCGGTGAGGCGCTCGCCGCGCGCAAGGCCTTCGCGGGCTCGTACAGCGCGTACAACCTGATCATCCAGACGGACCTCAACCGTGACGGTTACGAGGACCTCGTCGCCCGCCAGAGCTCCACGGGCGACGTCTACTGGCTGCACCGCTCGGCGAGCAGCTCGACGTACGCGAAGACGAAGATCTTCAGCGGCTGGAAGACCGTGCGGGCCATCGTCGCCCCGGGTGACGTCAACAACGACGGCAAGGGCGACATCCTGGCTGTCACCTCGACCGGCGACCTGATGGTGTACCCGAGCTACGGCAACGGGAAGTTCAACACCGCGGTCAAGGCGGCCACCGGATACCAGGTCTACAACCAGGTCCGCGGCCACGGCGACTTCACCTACGACGGCAAGAACGACCTGCTTCTTCGTCGCGGCGGCACCGACGACCTCTACCTCGCCAAGGGCACCGGCAAGTCCACCGCCCCGTTCGAGACCCCGGTCAAGGTCAGGAGCAACTGGTCCTCCTACAACCTCCTGGTCACGCCGGGTGACGTGAACGGCGATGCCAAGTCCGACCTCGTGGCGCGTTCCACCACGGGCGACCTGTACCTCCTCAAGGGCACGGGCCAGGGCACGTCCGAGATCTTCGCCACACAGGTGAAGCTCGGAACCGGCTGGAACAGCTACTACACCATCGGCTGAAACCCCAGGTGAGCGCCGGGTGAACCGGACCACCGCCCACCTTCGCTGTGGCCCCCGTCCCCGGACGGGGGCCACAGCACGTTGTGCAACGCTTCTCGCTGCTCCGGCGTCCCCCCGCACGACGCCGGACCGTGCGGGCGCCACGGCAGGGGGTACCAGCGAGGAACGGACGAGGGAGACGCATGAGCGGACAGAGCAGGAGCACCGGCCGCATACGTGGCACCGGCAGCCGCCGCAGGAAGCCCTCGACAGGCCGCCGGATGAAGACCGCGGCCCTGTGGACCGCCGCCGCGGTGGTCGTCGCCGGAGGATCCGGGCTCGGTTACGCCTACGTCACGCTCAACGGAAACCTCAAGGCCGTCGACATCAACGCAGCCCTGGGCACGGAACGCCCCGACGACGTCGACAACGGCTCGCAGGACGTCCTGGTGCTCGGCTCGGACTCCCGCTCCGGCGCCAACTCCGCCTACGGCGTCGACGAGGGCGCGGCCCGCTCGGACACCGCGATGATCGTGCACGTCGACAAGGGCCACACGTCCGCGAGCGTGGTCTCCGTCCCCCGTGACACCCTCGTCGACCGCCCCGCCTGCACGAGCGACACCACCGGCGAACAGGTCGGCGCGGAACGGCGGGCCATGTTCAACACGGCGTACGAGGTCGGCGGCCCCGCCTGCGCGGTGAAGACCGTCGAGGCGATGTCCGGCATCCGCATGGACCACTACGTCGAGGTCGACTTCACGGGGTTCACCAAGGTCGTCGACGAGCTCGGCGGTGTGGAGATCACCACCGCGCAGGCGATCGACGACCCCAAGAGCCACCTGCATCTGAAGCCGGGCACCCACACCCTCGGCGGGGAGCAGTCGCTCGGCCTCGTCCGCACCCGCAAGAGCGTCGGCGACGGCAGTGACCTGGGCAGGATCCAGCTCCAGCAGGCGTTCGTGAAGGCGCTGATGGACCAGGCGAAGAGCGTCGGGGTGTTCTCGAACCCCAAGACGCTCTTCGGGCTGGCCGACACCGCCACCAAGTCCGTCACCACCGACTCCGAACTGGCGTCCGTCAAGAAGCTCACCGCCTTCGCGAACGGTCTCAAGGGCCTCGGTTCGTCGGGCGTGGACATGGTCACGCTGCCCGTGGAGTACGACCCCGCCGACCCCAACCGGGTGCTGCCCCAGGAGGAGGCCGGCCGGGAGGTCTGGGCGGCGCTCAAGCAGGACAAGCCGATTCCGGCGTCCGCCACCGCGAAGTCGGCCGGCGACAAGGGCGAGGCGGGCGAGGTCGTGCGGTGACGGCACCTTCCGGCATGCGGTGGCCGCCCCGTCCGGCGCGCGGCACCGGCACCTTCCGTCCGTGGTGAGCGGCACCCCGCGGCCGCGGTAGCCGCACCTTCCGTCACCGTACGGACGCGAAGCGTTCCCCGCACCGCGCGGGAATACCTGCGGCCCACCTCTCGTTTTGGGAGATACGGCCGGTCCTGGCAGACTGGTACGTCGGCCCCGGTTCACGGACGCGCAATCCGCGCGTGCGACCCGGAGCCCTCCCGAAACTAGGAGACACCTTGAAGCGCGAGATTCACCCCCAGTACGTCGAGACGCAGGTCAGCTGCACCTGCGGTGCGTCGTTCACCACCCGGAGCACCCTTGAGGGCGGCGCGATCCGTGCCGACGTCTGCTCCGAGTGCCACCCGTTCTACACGGGCAAGCAGAAGATCCTCGACACCGGTGGCCGTGTGGCCCGCTTCGAGGCCCGCTTCGGCAAGGCCGCAGGCTCCGCCAGCAAGTAGCGAGCCACTGCGCCGGTTCCCGGCGCCCTCTTGCGGGGGCGTCGGGGCCGGCGTTTTTTCCGGCTGTGCGGCCGGGTGCCCACCGGGGCACGTACCGGCAGCACGTCGTCCAGCAGGCCCGCAGACGTATCACGCACGGAACCAGGAGCCCCCGATGTTCGAGGCGGTCGAGGAACTGATCGGCGAACACGCCGATCTCGAGAAGAAGCTCGCCGACCCGTCGGTCCACGCCGACCAGGCCAACGCGCGCAAGCTCAACAAGCGCTACGCGGAGCTGACCCCGATCGTCTCCACGTACCGGTCCTGGAAGCGGACCGGTGACGACATCGGCACCGCCCGCGAATTCGCCGCGGACGACCCGGACTTCGCCGCCGAGGTCAAGGTCCTGGAGAAGCAGCGCGAGGAGATCACCGAGAAGCTCCGGCTCCTGCTGGTCCCGCGCGACCCCAGTGACGACAAGGACGTGCTCCTGGAGATCAAGGCGGGTGCGGGCGGCGACGAGTCCGCCCTGTTCGCCGGTGACCTGCTGCGCATGTACCTGCGCTACGCCGAGCGCGTCGGCTGGAAGACCGAGATCATCGACTCCACCGAGTCCGAGCTCGGCGGCTACAAGGACGTCCAGGTCGCCGTGAAGACCAAGGGCGGCAACGGCGCCACCGAGCCGGGCCAGGGCGTCTGGGCGCGGATGAAGTACGAGGGCGGCGTGCACCGTGTGCAGCGCGTGCCCTCCACCGAGTCCCAGGGCCGCATCCACACCTCCGCCGCCGGCGTGCTCGTCACGCCCGAGGCGGAGGAGGTCGAAGTCGAGATCCACGCCAACGACCTGCGCATCGACGTGTACCGCTCCTCGGGACCCGGCGGCCAGTCCGTCAACACCACCGACTCCGCCGTGCGCATCACGCACCTGCCGACCGGCGTCGTCGCCTCCTGCCAGAACGAGAAGAGCCAGCTCCAGAACAAGGAGCAGGCCATGCGCATCCTGCGGTCCCGGCTGCTGGCAGCCGCCCAGGAGGCCGCCGAGCAGGAAGCCTCCGACGTCCGCCGCAGCCAGGTCCGCACCGTCGACCGTTCCGAGAAGATCCGCACGTACAACTTCCCGGAAAACCGGATCTCGGACCACCGCGTCGGCTTCAAGGCGTACAACTTGGACCAGGTGCTCGACGGCGACCTCGACGCCGTCATCCAGGCCTGCGTGGACGCCGACTCCGCCGCCAAGCTCGCCGCCGCGTAAGCCGCCACGATCCGCCCCGCCCCGCTCGTAACCTGTACGGAGAACCGCGATGAACCTGCTGCTCGCCGAGGTGGCCCAGGCCACCCAGCGGCTGGCCGACGCCGGTGTCCCCTCACCGCGATTCGACGCCGAGGAACTCGCCGCGTTCGTGCACGGCGTCAAGCGGGGCGAACTGCACCACGTGCCGGACGCCGACTTCGACGCCCGCTACTGGGAGACGATCGCCCGGCGTGAGGCCCGCGAGCCGCTCCAGCACATCACCGGACGCGCCTTCTTCCGCTACCTGGAGCTCCAGGTCGGCCCCGGCGTCTTCGTGCCCCGCCCGGAGACCGAGTCGGTCGTCGGCTGGGCGATAGACGCCGTCCGCGCGATGGACGTCGTCGAACCACTGATCGTCGACCTCTGCACCGGGTCCGGCGCCATCGCCCTCGCCATGGCCCAGGAGGTGCCGCGCTCGCGCGTGCACGGCGTGGAGCTGTCCGAGGACGCCCTGCGGTGGACCCGGAAGAACGCCGAGGGCTCCAGGGTCAACGTCCACCGGGGAGACGCGCTGAGCGCCCTTCCCGAGCTCGACGGCCAGGTCGACCTGGTGATCTCCAACCCGCCGTACATCCCGCTCACCGAGTGGGAGTACGTCGCACCCGAGGCCCGCGACCACGACCCGCAGATGGCGCTGTTCTCGGGCGAGGACGGCCTCGACACGATCCGGGGCATCGAACGCACCGCGCACCGCCTGTTGCGGCCCGGCGGGCTCGTCGTCATCGAGCACGCCGACACCCAGGGCGGGCAGGTGCCGTGGATCTTCACCGAGGAGCGGGGCTGGGCCGACGCGGCCGACCACCCCGACCTGAACAACCGGCCCCGGTTCGCGACGGCCCGCAAGGCCATGCCGTGACCACCGGGACACCGGAACCGCACGACCCCCGCCCGTCATACCCGTACATGTCCCAGGAGGCCGGCTGATGGCACGGCGATACGACTGCAACGACGCGACCGACCGTACGACCGGCCTGCGTGAAGCCGCGTCCGCCGTCCGCCGCGGCGAACTGGTCGTGCTGCCCACCGACACCGTGTACGGGATCGGTGCGGACGCCTTCAGCACCGAGGGCGTCACCGATCTGCTCGACGCCAAGGGCCGCGGCCGGAACATGCCGACCCCCGTCCTCATCGGCTCCCCGAACACCCTGCACGGCCTGGTCACCGACTTCTCGGAGCAGGCCTGGGAGCTCGTCGACGCCTTCTGGCCGGGCGCCCTCACGCTCGTCGCCAAGCACCAGCCCTCGCTGCAGTGGGACCTCGGCGACACCCGGGGCACCGTCGCCATCCGCATGCCCCTGCACCCGGTCGCCATCGAGCTCCTCACGGAGGTCGGCCCGATGGCCGTCTCCAGTGCCAACCTCTCGGGACACCCCTCACCCGAGGACTGCGACGCCGCCCAGGAGATGCTCGGCGACTCGGTCTCCGTCTACCTCGACGGCGGACCGACCCCGGGTATCGTCCCGTCCTCCATCGTCGACGTCACCGGCACGGTCCCGGTGCTGCTGCGGGCCGGCGCCCTCTCGGTCGAGGACCTCCGCAAGGTGGTACCCGACCTCGAGGTGGCCAATTGACCGCCCCTGAGGGGCGTGGCATAGCGGGGCAGCACGACACTTTCCGCATCCTCCACGTCAGCACCGGCAACGTCTGCCGCTCGCCCATCACCGAGCGGCTGACCCGCCATGCCCTGGTGGACCGCCTCGGCGACCCGCTCAGCCGCGGCGTGATCGTGGAGAGCGCGGGCACCTGGGGGCACGAGGGCGCACCCATGGAGGCCAACGCGGAGGTCGTCCTCGCGGACTTCGGCGCCGACGCCACCGGCTTCGTCGGCCGGGAACTGCTCGACGAGCACGTCATCCGTGCGGACCTGGTCCTCACCGCCACCCGGGACCACCGCGCCCAGGTGATCTCGATGGGCCACTCGGCGGGACTGCGGACCTTCACGCTGAAGGAGTTCACCCGGCTCGTCCGGGCGATCGACCCCGCCACGCTGCCCGACGCCCGTGAGGAGGGCGTCGTCGAACGCGCCCGCACACTGGTGCGCGCCGCGGCGGCCCTGCGGGGCTGGCTGCTGGCTCCCACCGCCGAGGCGGACGAGGTCTACGACCCGTACGGCGCCCCGATCACCTTCTTCCGCTCCATCGGCGACGAGATCAACCAGGCACTCGACCCGGTCGTCACGGCGCTGACGGGCGTACGCGACCCGCACTGACACCGTCCGCACCGGCCGGCCCCGTGCGCCGACCGGCGTACGGGGCCGCACGGCAGCGGGCAGGGCGCGCGGTGCGGGCCTACATTGGTGCTGACACCAGCGCACGCACCCCTCCCCAGGCCCGGAGCCGTCAGATGCCGGTCACCACTCCAGCCGCGCCCGCAGCCGTCCCTTCCCCCGACGCCGCCATGCCCCAGGACTTCGGCGCCCTGCTGCGCCAGGACCCGGAGATCGCCGGCGTCCTGACGGCCGAGGCCGGCCGCCAGTCGAGCACGCTGCAGCTCATCGCCGCCGAGAACTTCACCTCGCCCGCGGTCCTCGCCGCCCTCGGCTCGCCCCTCGCGAACAAGTACGCCGAGGGCTACCCCGGCGCCCGCCACCACGGCGGCTGCGAGCACGCCGACGCGGCCGAACGCATCGCGGTCCGGCGGGCCATGGCACTGTTCGGCGCCGAACATGCCAACGTGCAGCCGCACTCCGGCTCCTCCGCCGTCCTCGCCGCCTACGCCGCCCTGCTGCGCCCCGGCGACACGGTGCTCGCCATGGGGCTCCCGTACGGCGGACACCTCACCCACGGCGCCCCGGGGAACTTCTCCGGGCGCTGGTTCGAGTTCGTCGGCTACGGCGTCGACCCCGACAGCGGGCTCATCGACCACGACCAGGTGCGCGCCCTGGCCCGCGCCCGCCGGCCCAAGGCGATCGTCTGCGGCTCCATCTCCTACCCCCGGCACCCCGACTACGAGACGTTCCGCGCCATCGCCGACGAGGTGGGCGCCTATCTGATCGCCGACGCCGCCCACCCCATGGGCCTGATCGCCGGGGGAGCGGCGCCCAGCCCCGTCCCGTACGCGGACGTGGTGTGCGCGACGACGCACAAGGTGCTGCGCGGGCCGCGCGGCGGCATGATCCTGTGCGGCGTCGAGCTGGCGGAGCGGATCGACCGCGCGGTGTTCCCGTTCACCCAGGGCGGCGCCCAGATGCACACCGTCGCGGCGAAGGCCGTCGCGTTCGGCGAGGCGGCGACCCCGGCCTTCGCGCTGTACGCCCACCAGGTGGTCGCCCACGCGCGCGTCCTGGCGGCCGGACTGGAGGCCGAGGGCTTCGACGTCACCACGGACGGTACGGACACCCACATCGTCGTCGCGGACCCCGGACCGCTCGGCGTGGACGGCCGCACCGCCAGGGAGCGGCTGATGGCCGCCGGCATGGTGCTGGACACCTGCGCCCTGCCGTACGGGGACGCCCGCGGGATCCGGCTCGGCACGGCTGCCGTCACCACCCAGGGCATGGACGAGGCCGACATGGCACGGATCGCCGCGCTGTTCGGAGCGGCGGTCAGGAACGAGGGCGACCCCGGGCGGCTGCGGACCGAGGTCCGCGAACTGGCCGAGCGGAATCCGCCGTACCCGGGGTAGGCGAAGGGTGTGCAACCATCACCCGTACCTTTGTGTCCTTGCTCATGAGACTAGGGTGTGGGGCTGAGATGGCCGGCGAATTCTGTGGGGCAGCCCGTGCGTGATTACCTGCTGACGCTCTGTGTCACGGCAGCGGTTACCTATCTGCTGACCGGACCGGTGCGGAAGTTCGCCATCGCGATCGGGGCGATGCCCGCGATCCGTGCGCGTGACGTACACCGAGAACCGACACCGCGGCTCGGTGGCATCGCCATGTTCGGCGGACTGTGCGCGGGGCTGATCGTCGCGGACCACCTGTTCAACCTGAACGGGGTCTTCGAGCTCTCCAACGAACCACGGGCCCTGCTCTCCGGCGCGGCCCTGATCTGGCTGATCGGCGTCCTGGACGACAAGTTCGAGCTGGACGCCCTGATCAAGCTCGGCGGCCAGATGATCGCCGCCGCCGTCATGGTCATCCAGGGTCTGACGATCCTGTGGCTGCCCATCCCCGGCGTCGGCACCGTCGCCCTCACCCAGTGGCAGGGCACGCTGCTGACGGTGGCGCTGGTCGTGATCACGATCAACGCGGTCAACTTCGTGGACGGCCTGGACGGTCTCGCGTCCGGCATGGTCTGCATCGCCTCCGCGGCGTTCTTCCTGTACGCCTACCGGCTCTGGTACGGGTACGGCATCGAGGCCGCGGCCCCCGCGACGCTCTTCGCGGCGATCCTGATGGGCATGTGCCTCGGCTTCCTGCCGCACAACATGCACCCCGCCCGGATCTTCATGGGCGACTCCGGGTCGATGCTGATCGGCCTGGTGCTGGCCGCGGGCGCGATCTCCGTCACCGGGCAGGTCGACCCGGACCTGATGAAGATCTTCGAGGGCGGCGAGCGCGAGGCCGCCCACGCGATGCTGCCGGTCTTCATCCCGCTGCTGCTGCCGCTCACGATCATCGCGATCCCGGCGGCCGACCTGGTGCTCGCGATCGTGCGGCGCACCTGGAACGGCCAGTCGCCGTTCGCGGCCGACCGCGGGCACCTGCACCACCGGCTGCTGGAGATCGGGCACTCGCACAGCAGGTCCGTGCTGATCATGTACTTCTGGTCCGCGCTGATCGCGTTCGGCGCCGTGGGCTACTCCGTGCACTCGGCGTCGCTGTGGATCGTCCTGGTGATCGTGGGGCTCAGCGCCGTCGGCCTGATCCTGCTGCTGATGCCGCGGTTCACCCCGCGCGCCCCGCGGTGGGCCGAGGCGTTCGTGCCGCCGCGCTACCGGCGCCGGCGCCGGATGGGGGAGCCTGCAGGCGGGGAGGCCCTCCAGGAGCCCTCACAGGCCCAACAGGAGCCTCGTGAGGGGCAGATGAGGGATGAGGCGGACGACGGCGTGCGCGCCCCGGTGGCCGTGGGAGTCTCCGGCGCCAACGGGGCCACCGCGATCGGAGCGAGCGTGCACCACCCGGACCGCCGGAAGGCGGGTTCTCCACGCTGACGGAGGGCTCTCGTGGCACGCCTGCGCGGCCCCGCGCAGGGGGGTCATACAGCACGTCGCGTGCACACTGCTCGTAGACGCGCGGAGATTAGGCCGCACGTGTGACGGCTGCCACACTTTTTGAGTAAAGACCTCATCAAATAGTTTGTGATAGCGTTCACGAGAGTCAGCTGAGAGCTCGGTATTCCGTAGCGTCATGGACGTGCACCGGTGCGCATCGCGCCTCCGGATACGCTCATCAGTGATCACCCCAAGTCTTTTTGCCCCCTTGCTGGAGAAGCATTCATGCAGTCGAACGACGCCCGAATCCTCCGAGGCGCCGCGATTCCCACAGCATGCGCCGGTCTGATCGGTGTTGTGGTGGGCGCGGTCACGGTGGGATCCGCCGGCGCCATCGGCGCGGTCATCGGTACCGTCCTGGTCCTGGCGTTCTTCGCCGCGGGCCTGTACGGGATGAGCGCGGTGGGACGGCGGATGCCCGAGCTGTTCCTCGGCGCGGGCCTCCTCGTGTACACCACGCAGATCCTGGTGCTGCTGCTTCTCCTGCGGGTCTTCCGGGATGTGACGTTCATGGACGGCCGGGTGTTCGGCATCACGATGCTCGGCTGCGTGCTCGTGTGGGTCGCCGGTCAAGCCAGGTCGAACATGCGGGTCAAGACCCCCTATGTCGTGCCCGATTCCGACAAGTCCTCGACCGGAACGGAGCATCGTTCGTGATGTCCGGCTGCCCGCCCGTCCTCGGTAGGGGTCGGATAAGGGCCCGGTCCGAGGGCTGCTATCGTCCGACTTCGAGAGCGCGTCGTGTGAAGCAGCGGATGCTGTGCGGGACAGCACCGCGTATTCACCACCTTTCTTCGGACGGCCCTGGCGTTGCGCCGGCCGTGCCGTCCTCCCGCGATATCCAGTCCAGTGCCGCTACGTGGCCGCGTGCCACGCCGACACATCGAGGAAGCCGTACCTATGCGTCATATCGAAGGAGCTCGCGGTGAGTGCTGACCAGTTGCTCGCCTTCGAGACCGATTGCCACCTTTTCAAGGGGTGCGGCTTCCCGGCTCCCAGCGTGTGGTCGTTCATCTTCGAACCCATCGCCACAGTCGGACCGGTCGAGATCAACAAGCCGATGCTGCTCGCCGTCATCGGCAGCATTGTCATCATGGGTTTCTTCTGGGCCGCCTTCGCCAAGCCGAAGGTGGTGCCGGGCAAGCTGCAGATGGTCGCGGAGACCCTCTACGACTTCGTGCACCGCGGTGTCGCCCGCGAGATCATGGGCAAGAAGGGGGAGCCGTTCGTCCCCCTGCTGGTCTCCCTCTTCTTCTTCGTCTGGATGCTCAACCTCTGGGCCGTGATCCCGCTGGCGCAGTTCCCGGCGAGCTCGATCATCGCCTACCCGGTCGGCCTGGCCCTGATCGTCTGGGTCACGTACATGACGGTGACCTTCAGGACGAATGGTTTCGTCGGTGGTATCCGGAACCTCTGCGTGCCCAGTGGCCTGCCGAAGCCGATCTACGCCATCCTGACGCCGATCGAGTTCATCTCGAACATCTTCGTACGGCCCTTCACGCTCGCCGTCCGACTCTTCGCCAACATGTTCGCCGGTCACATCCTGATCCTCATCTTCACGATCGCGACCTGGTACATGCTCGGCACCGTGCTCGGCACGGTCTACGCCTCCGCATCGTTCGTCCTGACGCTGGTCCTGACGGTCTTCGAGCTGTTCATCCAGGCGCTCCAGGCGTACGTCTTCACCGTGCTGACCGCCACGTACCTCTCCCAGGCGCTCGAAGAAGCGCACTGAGAGCCCGAAGCCCTCTTTCCGCCCCACCCCAAGACGCCCGGTGGACACACCTCCACCGGCCCATGAAGAGAAGGAACCAAGGACATGTCTGCTCTTGAGACCCTTGCGGCCATCGAAGGCAACGTCGGCACCATCGGTTACGGCCTCGCCGCGATCGGCCCCGGTATCGGTATCGGCATCATCTTCGGTAACGGTGTGCAGGCCATCGCCCGCCAGCCCGAGGCCGCCGGCCTCATCCGCCAGAACATGCTGCTCGGCTTCGCCGTCGTCGAGGCGCTTGCCCTCATCGGCTTCGTCGTTCCGTTCATCCTCTGATCGTTTGCGGCTGTAGCCCGATTCGACGGAAAGGTCCACCATGATGTACCTGGCAGCCGAGGAAGCGCAGAACCCTCTGCTCCCGGTGTGGCCCGAGATCGTCATCGGCCTGATCTGCTTCTCCATCGTCTTCTTCGTCTTCGCGAAGAAGCTCCTCCCGAACATCAACCAGGTTCTGGAAGAGCGTCGCGAGGCCATCGAAGGCGGTATCGAGAAGGCCGATGCGGCCCAGGCCGAGGCCCAGAGCGTTCTTGAGCAGTACAAGGCTCAGCTCGCCGAGGCCCGGCACGAGGCCGCACGTCTGCGCCAGGAGGCGCAGGAGCAGGGTGCTGTCATCATCCAGGAGATGAGGGCGGAAGGTCAGCGGCAGCGCGAGGAGATCATCGCCGCAGGCCACACCCAGATCGAGGCCGACCGCAAGGCCGCGGCGTCCGCACTGCGTCAGGACGTGGGCTCACTCGCCACCGTCCTGGCCGGCAAGCTGGTCGGCGAGTCCCTCGAGGACCACGCCCGCCAGAGCGGCACCGTCGACCGTTTCCTCGGCGAGCTCGAGGCGAAGGCCGAGGCCGTCCGATGAACAGCGCGAGCCGCGAGGCACTGGCTGCCGCACGTGAGCGTCTCGACGCGCTGACCGACAACACGTCGGTCGACGCGGCGAAGCTCGCCGAGGAGCTCGCCTCCGTCACGTCGCTGCTCCACCGCGAGGTCTCACTGCGACGGGTCCTCACCGACCCCGCGCGCAGTGGCGAGTCCAAGGCCGAGCTGGCCGGGCGACTGCTGGGCGGACAGGTGGGCGGCGAAGCCGTGGACCTGGTCTCCGGCATGGTCCGTTCCCGCTGGTCGTACTCGCGTGACCTGGTCGACTCGGTCGAGGAGCTGGCGGACACCGCCGACCTCACCGCGGCGCAGCGCGGCGGCGCGCTCGACGACGTCGAGGACGAGCTGTTCCGGTTCGGCCGGATCGTGGGTTCCGCCAAGGAACTGCGCTCCGCGCTCACCGAGCGGGCGGCCACCCCCGCCGCCAAGGGCGAGCTGCTTCGCAGTCTGCTCGGCGGCAAGGCACAGCCCGTCACCGAGCGGCTCATCGTGCGCCTGGTCACCCAGCCCCGAGGACGTAGCCTGGAGTCGGGACTCGAGTCCCTGTCCAAGCTCGCCGCGGAGCGCCGGGACCGGACGGTCGCCGTCGTCACCTCGGCGGTGCCGCTGTCCGACCGGCAGAAGCAGCGCCTCGGCGCAGCTCTGGCGAAGATCTACGGCCGGCAGATGCACCTGAACCTCGACGTGGACCCCGCGGTCCTCGGCGGGATCTCGGTGCGCGTCGGTGACGAGGTCATCAACGGCACGATCGCGGACCGTCTCGACGAGGCGACCCGGCGCATGGCCGGCTGACAGCGTCCGACGCAGCACCCGCACCAACTGAACGAGCAAGTACTGCGGCCCGGTTGGGCCGTGCAGAAATTGCAGAAGATTCCTGGGGGTCGCCCCCAGACCCCCTTAGAAACTTCGGGCCCAACAAGGAGAGCAGGGAACCCAGATGGCGGAGCTCACGATCCGGCCGGAGGAGATCCGGGACGCACTGGAGAACTTCGTCCAGTCGTACCAGCCGGACGCGGCCTCGCGCGAGGAGGTCGGTACGGTCAGCGTTGCCGGCGACGGCATCGCGAAGGTGGAGGGTCTTCCCTCCGCCATGGCGAACGAACTGCTGAAGTTCGAGGACGGGACCCTCGGTCTCGCACTCAACCTCGAAGAGCGCGAGATCGGTGCGATCGTCCTCGGCGAGTTCAGCGGAATCGAGGAGGGCCAGCCGGTGCAGCGCACCGGTGAGGTGCTCTCCGTCGGCGTCGGCGAGGGTTACCTCGGCCGCGTCGTCGACCCGCTCGGCAACCCGATCGACGGTCTCGGCGAGATCGCGACCGAAGGCCGTCGCGCCCTCGAGCTGCAGGCCCCCGGCGTCATGGTCCGCAAGTCGGTCCACGAGCCGATGCAGACCGGCTACAAGGCCGTCGACGCCATGGTGCCGATCGGCCGTGGCCAGCGTCAGCTGATCATCGGCGACCGTCAGACGGGTAAGACCGCTCTGGCCGTCGACACGATCATCAACCAGCGCGACAACTGGCGCTCGGGCGACGTGAACAAGCAGGTGCGCTGCATCTACGTCGCCATCGGTCAGAAGGGTTCCACCATCGCCTCCGTGCGAGGTGCCCTGGAAGAGGCCGGCGCGCTCGAGTACACGACCATCGTCGCCGCCCCGGCGTCCGACCCGGCCGGCTTCAAGTACCTGGCGCCGTACACCGGTTCGGCCATCGGCCAGCACTGGATGTACGACGGCAAGCACGTCCTGATCATCTTCGACGACCTCTCGAAGCAGGCCGACGCCTACCGCGCCGTGTCGCTTCTGCTGCGCCGTCCGCCGGGCCGAGAGGCCTACCCGGGCGACGTCTTCTACCTGCACTCGCGTCTGCTGGAGCGCTGCGCCAAGCTCTCCGACGACATGGGCGCCGGTTCGATGACGGGCCTCCCGATCGTCGAGACCAAGGCGAACGACGTGTCGGCGTTCATCCCGACCAACGTCATCTCCATCACCGACGGCCAGTGCTTCCTGGAGTCCGACCTGTTCAACGCGGGTCAGCGTCCGGCGCTCAACGTCGGTATCTCGGTCTCCCGAGTCGGTGGCTCCGCCCAGCACAAGGCCATGAAGCAGGTTTCCGGCCGTCTGCGCGTGGACCTCGCCCAGTACCGCGAGCTGGAGGCCTTCGCCGCCTTCGGTTCCGACCTGGACGCGGCCTCCAAGGCGTCGCTGGAGCGCGGCAAGCGCATGGTCGAGCTGCTGAAGCAGCCGCAGTACGCCCCGTTCCCGATGGAGGAGCAGGTCGTCTCCGTCTGGGCCGGCACCACGGGCAAGATGGACGACGTCCCGGTCGAGGACATCCGCCGCTTCGAGGGTGAGCTGCTGGAGTACCTGCGCCGTGAGCGCAAGGACCTCCTGACCGGCATCGCCGAGGGCGGCAAGATGTCCGACGACACGCTGCAGTCGGTCGCCGACGCGATCGCCGCCTTCAAGCAGCAGTTCGAGACCTCGGACGGCAAGCTCCTGGGCGAGGGCTGATCGATGGGCGCTCAGCTTCGCGTTTACAAGCGCCGCATCCAAGCCGTCACCGCGACCAAGAAGATCACCAAGGCGATGGAGATGATCGCCGCCTCGCGCATCGTCAAGGCGCAGCGCAAGGTGACGGCGTCGATGCCGTACGCGACCGAGCTCACCCGCGCGGTGACCGCGGTGGCGACCGGCTCCACCACCAAGCACCCGCTCACCACCGAGGCCGACGCCCCGGCGCGGGCCGCGGTCCTGCTCCTCACGAGCGACCGCGGTCTGGCCGGCGGCTACTCCTCCAACGCCATCAAGGCTGCGGAGCGGCTGCGGGAGCGGCTGGCTGCCGAGGGCAAGGAGGTCGACACGTACATCGTCGGCCGCAAGGGTGTCGCCTACTACGGGTTCCGTGAGCGCAAGGTCGCGGAGTCGTGGACCGGCTTCACCGACAGCCCGGAGTACGGGGACGCCAAGAAGATCGCCGCGCCCCTGATCGAGTCCATCACGAAGGACACGGCCGAGGGTGGCGTCGACGAGCTGCACATCGTCTACACCGAGTTCGTGTCGATGATGACGCAGAACGCGGTCGACGGCCGGATGCTGCCGCTCTCGCTCGACCAGGTCGTGGAGGAGAGCGGCGCGAAGGACGAGATCCTTCCGCTGTTCGACTTCGAGCCGTCGGCCGAGGACGTCCTCGACGCCCTTCTGCCGCGCTACGTCGAGAGCCGCATCTACAACGCACTGCTGCAGGCAGCCGCTTCCGAGCACGCCGCCCGCCGCCGCGCGATGAAGTCGGCGACCGACAACGCCGGGGATCTGATCAAGAGCCTCTCCCGGCTTGCCAACGCGGCCCGCCAGGCCGAAATCACCCAGGAAATCAGCGAGATCGTCGGCGGTGCAGGTGCGCTGGCCGACGCGTCCGCGGGGAGTGACAAGTAATGACGACGACAGTTGAGACGGCCGTTGCCACGGGCCGCGTCGCCCGGGTCATCGGCCCGGTCGTCGACGTGGAGTTCCCCGTCGACGCGATGCCGGAGATCTACAACGCCCTGCACGTCGAGGTCGACGACCCGGCCGAGGCCGGCGCTCGTAAGACGCTGACCCTCGAGGTCGCCCAGCACCTGGGTGACGGCGTGGTCCGCGCGATCTCGATGCAGCCCACCGACGGTCTGGTCCGCCAGGCCCCGGTGACCGACACCGGCAAGGGCATCATGGTGCCGGTCGGTGACATCACCAAGGGCAAGGTGTTCAACACCCTCGGTCAGATCCTGAACGAGCCCGAGGCCGAGGCGCAGATCACCGAGCGCTGGCCGATCCACCGCAAGGCCCCGGCCTTCGACCAGCTCGAGTCCAAGACCGAGATGTTCGAGACCGGCCTGAAGGTCGTCGACCTGCTGACCCCGTACGTCAAGGGCGGCAAGATCGGTCTGTTCGGTGGTGCGGGCGTCGGCAAGACGGTCCTCATCCAGGAAATGATCATGCGTGTGGCGAAGCTGCACGACGGTGTGTCGGTGTTCGCCGGTGTCGGCGAGCGCACCCGTGAGGGCAACGACCTCATCGACGAGATGACCGAGTCGGGCGTCCTGGAGAAGACCGCGCTGGTCTTCGGCCAGATGGACGAGCCGCCGGGCACCCGTCTGCGGGTCGCGCTGTCCGCCCTGACCATGGCGGAGTACTTCCGCGATGTGCAGAAGCAGGACGTGCTGCTCTTCATCGACAACATCTTCCGCTTCACGCAGGCCGGTTCCGAGGTCTCCACGCTGCTCGGCCGTATGCCGTCCGCAGTGGGTTACCAGCCGACCCTGGCCGACGAGATGGGTGTGCTCCAGGAGCGCATCACCTCGACGCGTGGTCACTCGATCACCTCGATGCAGGCGATCTACGTCCCCGCGGACGACCTGACCGACCCGGCCCCGGCCACCACGTTCGCCCACCTCGACGCGACGACGGTTCTCTCCCGTCCGATCTCCGAGAAGGGCATCTACCCGGCCGTGGACCCGCTGGACTCCACGTCCCGCATCCTGGACCCGCGCTACATCGCGCAGGACCACTACGACACGGCCAGCCGCGTCAAGGGGATCCTGCAGAAGTACAAGGACCTCCAGGACATCATCGCGATCCTCGGTATCGACGAGCTGGGCGAGGAGGACAAGCTCGTTGTCCACCGTGCCCGTCGCGTCGAGCGCTTCCTGTCGCAGAACACCCACGCCGCCAAGCAGTTCACCGGCCTGGACGGTTCGGACGTGCCGCTCGACGAGTCGATCACCGCGTTCAACGCGATCTGCGACGGGGACTACGACCACTTCCCCGAGCAGGCGTTCTTCATGTGCGGTGGCATCGAGGACCTCAAGGCCAACGCCAAGGAGCTCGGCGTCTCCTGAGCCTCCGGCTCACCGAGGGGGGTGGGTGCGTCCCACCCCCCTCACCACGCCCCGTAGAATTGAACCGACACCCGGCACGACCGCCGGGTGGTGACCCGAGGAGCCACCCTTGGCTGCTGAGCTGCATGTCGAGCTGGTCGCCGCGGACCGCAGTGTCTGGTCCGGCGAGGCCACCCTCGTTGTCGCACGTACCACGTCGGGCGACATCGGCGTCATGCCCGGTCACCAGCCGCTCCTGGGTGTGCTGGAATCGGGCCCCGTGACGATCCGTACGGGTGACGGCCGCACTGTCGTGGCCGCTGTGCACGGCGGATTCATCTCGTTCGCGGACAACAAGCTCTCGCTGCTGGCGGAGATTGCTGAACTCGCGGTCGAGATCGACGTCCAGCGCGCCGAGCGTGCGCTGGAGCGTGCCAAGTCGGACACGGACGGTGCCGCCGAGCGGCGCGCGGACGTGCGACTGCGTGCGGTGGCGGTGCACTAGCGCACCCCACGAAGTGTTTTTTACTCAGCCGCGGCCCGAGCTGGAATCATCCAGACCGTGTCGCGGCTGAGGCGATGCAGGTGCAGTTCGGTTCGGCTCGGTTCGGTATCCGTTACTCGACGTTGCGAGGAGGTCGGTGGAGATGGTCCTCGCTTTGTGGGTCGGCGGTCTGGTCGTCGTACTGGTCGCGGTGGGTCTGTTCGTCTTCGGTCTGCGCAGGCGGCTGATCCAGCGTTCCGGTGGAACCTTCGACTGCAGCCTGCGCTGGGACGTGTCGCAGGAGCCGGACCCGTCCGGCAAGGGCTGGGTGTACGGGGTCGCCCGCTACAGCGGTGACCGCGTCGACTGGTTCCGGGTCTTCTCCTACGCGCCCCGCCCGCGCCGCGGTCTGGAGCGCTCCGCCATCGAGGTGGTCGCCCGCCGGCTGCCCGAGGGCGAGGAGGAGCTGGCACTCCTGTCCGACTCCGTCGTGCTCGGATGCCTCCACCAGGGGATCCGCCTGGAGCTGGCGATGAGCGAGGACGCCCTGACCGGCTTCCTCGCCTGGCTGGAGGCGGCTCCGCCCGGCCAGCGGGTGAACGTGGCCTGAGGGCCCGCAGACGTGCGAAACCGGGGAGACGGGGGGCGTACCCGTCTCCCCGGCGCTTTGTGCGGGGACGTGCCTGCCGCGTGGGGATCCGCGGCCTCTCGTCCGGGTCACGCCGGCCCGGCGTGACCCGGTGCCCGATCCGGGCCGTAAGGCTCTAGTTGAGTCCGCTGTTCATGGCGCTCACGAGCTCACCGTTCGCGGTGTCACCGCTGAACTCCCAGAAGAACGCGCCTCCCAGGCCCTGGTTGTTCGCCCAGGCCATCTTGGACGTGATGGTGGCCGGGGTGTCGTAGCTCCACCAGTTGGTGCCGCAGTGCGCGTACGCGGTGCCGGCGACCGTGCCGGTGGCCGGGCAGCTGTTCTTCAGGACCTTGTAGTCCTCGATGCCCGCCTCGTACGTGCCCTGGGCCGCTCCGGTCGCCGTGCCGCCCGGTGCCGCCTGGGTGACGCCGGTCCAGCCGCGGCCGTAGAAGCCGATGCCGAGCAGCAGCTTCTTCGCCGGGACGCCCTTGGCCTTCAGCTTGGCGATGGCCGCGGCGGAGTTGAAGCCCTCCTTCGGTACGCCGCTGTACGAGGTCAGCGGGGAGTGCGGGGCCGTCGGACCCTTTGCCTCCCAGGCGCCGAAGAAGTCGTAGGTCATCACGTTGTACCAGTCGAAGTACGTCGCGGCGCCCGCGTAGTCCGCGGCGTCGATCTTGCCGCCGTCGGTGCCGTCCGCGGTGATCGCGGCCGTGACCAGGTTGTTCGTCCCGAACTTGGTGCGCAGCGCGGAGGAGAGGTTCTTCAGCGCGGCGGGGCCGCTGGTGTCGCAGGTGAGGCCGCAGGCGTTCGGGTACTCCCAGTCGATGTCGATGCCGTCGAAGACGTCGGCCCAGCGGGGGTCCTCGACCAGGTCGTAGCAGGACTGGGCGAAGGCGGCCGGGTTCTGCGCCGCGGCACCGAAGCCGCCGGACCAGGTCCAGCCGCCGAAGGACCAGATGACCTTGATGTTCGGGTACTTCGCCTTGAGCTTGCGCAGCTGGTTGAAGTTGCCGCGCAGCGGCTGGTCCCAGGTGTCGGCGACGCCGTCGACCGACTGGTCGGCGGTGTAGGCCTTGTCGTAGTCGGCGTAGGCGTCACCGATGGTGCACTTGCCGCCCTGGACGTTGCCGAACGCGTAGTTGATGTGTGTGATCTTGGCGGCGGAACCGGACGTCACCAGGTTCTTGACGTGGTAGTTGCGCCCGTAGACGCCCCACTCGGTGAAGTAGCCGAGGTTGACCTTGCCACCGGGGCCGGGGCCCGGGTCGGTGGTGCCGGTGGTGCGTACCGCGACCGAGGAGCTGACCGGACCGGTCTGGTCGGCGGTGTCGCGGGCCTGCACCGTGTAGGAGTAGTCGGTGCCCTTGGTGAGACCCGTGTCGGTGTACGTCGTCGTGGTGACGGTCGCGACCTTGGCACCGTCCCGCAGGACGTCGTAGTTCTTGATGCCCTTGTCGTCGGTGGCGGCGCTCCAGGTGAGCTTCGCCGACGTGTCGGTGACGTTGCTCGCGGTGGGGGTGCCGGGCTTGGACGGGGCGTTGTCGCCGGGGACGCTGCCGCCGTCACAGGAGGCGCCGTTCAGCTTGCAGCCGGTGGGGGAGCCGGTACCGGTGCCGTTGAAGCCGAAGCTGACGCTGGCGCCGGGGGCGACCGTACCGTTCCAGCCGAGGTTCTTGGCGGTCCAGTGGGTACCGGAGCTGGTGACGGTGGCGTCCCAGGCGGAGCCGACCGCGGTGCCGGAGGGGAAGTCCCACTCGATGGCCCAGGAGGACAGGGCGGTGGTGCCGGTGTTCTTGACCGTCCACTGCCCCTCGAAGCCGGTGCCCCAGTCGGACTTCTTCACATAGGTGGCGGTCGCCGACGTGGCTGCCTCGGCGGGGGAGGCGAGTCCGACCATCGCGGCGAGCGGCAGAAGCAGCGCGGTGAAGCCCGCGACCGCCTTGGATCTGGTGGCCCCACCGGCTCCGAGTCTCCATCTGAGTCCGGATCGGCGTTGGGGGGTTTCAGTGCTCAACGGTGCTCCTCGGGTGAGGTCCGACAAACGGGGGGTGGTCCGTGGACTGCAAACCCTGCGTCGCCCTGAGCGCGCTTTGTCATGGCGTACTCACCGCAGCGTGCGTGTCCGGTGAGATTAGGAAGGTCTGGACCAATCGTCAAGAGGTCCAGACCAAAGTCCATGAGCTGTTTCAGAGACCCAACTCCTGAGCCAGCACCGCCGCTTGGACCCTGCTGCGCAGTTCCAGCTTCCCCAGCAGCCTGCTGACGTGCGTCTTCACCGTGGCCTCCGCCATCGAGAGCCTCACCGCGATCCCGGCGTTCGACAGCCCCTCGGCCAGGCAGCTCAGCACCTCCCGCTCCCGCCGGGTCAGGGCCTCCAGCACCGCCGGATCGGCGGTCCGCGCCGGCGTGGTCCCGGCGAACTCCGCGATCAGCCGGCGCGTCACGGCGGGGGCGATCATGCCCTCGCCGCGCGCCACCGTGCGCACCGCCTCCAGCAGATCGCGCGCTTCGGTGTGCTTCAGCAGGAAGCCCGCCGCACCCGCGCGAAGCGCCCCGAAGACGTACTCGTCCAGATCGAACGTCGTCAGCACCAGCACGTCCGCCAGCCCTTCCGCCACGACCTGCCGTGTCGCCGACACCCCGTCGAGCCGGGGCATCTGCACATCCATCAGCACGACGTCCGGGCGCAGCGCGCGGGCGAGGCGGACGGCGGCCTCGCCGTCCTCCGCCTCGCCCACGACCTCGATGTCCGGTGCGCTGCGCAGGATCAGCACCAGTCCCGCCCGTACGGCCGCCTGGTCCTCGGCGACCAGTACCCGGATCGTCATCTCCTCGAAATCCTCTCCTCCACGGGCAGTTCCGCCCGCACCAGCCAGCTCTCCGTGCCGTCGCCCCCGGAGACGGGCCCCGCGCCGATCGTCCCGCCGAGCAGGGCCACCCGCTCCCGCATCCCCACCAGTCCGGCCCCCGAGCCCGGTGCGCGCGGGCCGGCCCGGTCGCCGAGCACGCTGCTCACCTCGACCGTCAGCAGGTTCCCCGACCGCCCCAGCCGCACCGCCACCGGCCCGGGCGCGGCATGCTTCAGCGCGTTCGTCAGGGACTCCTGGACGATGCGGTACGCCGCCAGCTCCACCGGCGCCGGCAGTGCCGCCGTCTCCTCGCGGCTGTCGGCCAGGGAGACGGTCAGCCCGCTGGCCGCGGAATTCGCGCCCGCCTGTCCGACGAGGGCGTCCAGGGAGGCGAGGGTCGGTGCCGCTCTCGGCGGCCCGCCCGCACCGTTCTCCCGCAGCAGTCCGATCAGCCGCCGCATCTCGGCCAGCCCGTCGACACTGTTCCGCCGGATCACCCCGAGGGCCTCCCGGGAGGTGTCGGGGTCGTCGATGGAGAGCGCGGCGGTGGAGTGGATGGCGATGGCGGAGAGGTGGTTGGCCACCATGTCGTGCAACTCGCGGGCCATCCGCGACCGCTCGGCCGTCACCGCCTGGGCCCGGTCCATCTCGGCCAGCAGCGCGGTCTGGTCGGCGCGCAGCCGGGCCGCCTCGGCCGCGTCGCGATGGTTGCGCACACTGGCACCGGTGAGGGAGGGCCCGAAGAAGACCATGCCGGTGACGATGCCGATCAGCAGGGCGTCCGCCGACGGGATCCAGGCGGCGAAGACGACCGTGGTGGCGGCCGTGAGCAGCAGGGCGATCACCGGGATGCGGCGCGCCGCGGCGGGCCGCCCGTACAGCACGGCGGCGTACACGAGGTCGGTGAACATCAGCAGGGTCGCCAGGCTGCCCACGGTGAACTGGTCGGCCACCAGCGCGAGCGTGCCGACGGCCAGGGCGGTCTGCGGGGCGCTGCGGCGCAGCAGTTCCAGCGCGGACATCACCGCGAGGGGCAGCAGGGACACCCAGGGGCTGTCGAACAGCCGGCCGTTCTGGATGTGGATGCCGACCAGCCAGAGGATCACACCGCCGGCCAGCCCGGCGGCCGAGAGCAGTACGTCGTCGCGATGCGGGCGCGCAAGGGAGAACACCCTTCCATCCAACACGGCGGACGGCTGCGGGACGTCCGTACGGGGAGTGAGGCACGGCTACATCGAAGGATGCAGTCCCGTTTCGTCACTGCCGACGACGATCCGGCGGCCCGTGGACGGGAGCCTGGAAGGGACGGAAGGAAGAATGCCGTGATCGTCACTCTGATCGTGCTCTGCGAGGTCGGCTTCTGGGTCCTGCTGGCCGCCGGACTCGCACTGCGGTACGTCGCGAAGAAGCCGCGGCTGGGCGCTGCCGTACTGCTGTGCGAGCCACTGCTGGAGGTCGTGCTGCTGGTGGTGACGGCCATCGATCTGAAGAACGGCGCCGAGCCGGGCCTGAGGCACGGTCTGGCAGCCGTCTACATCGGTTTCACCGTCGGACTCGGCCACTCCACCGTCAAGTGGGTCGACGCCAGGGTCGCCCACCGCTTCGCCGGCGGGCCGCCGCCGGTGAAGCCCCCGAAGTACGGGATGGCGCGGGCCGCACACGAATGGCGCACCGCGGCCCGGTGGATCGTGGCCGCGCTGACCGCCGCGGCCCTGCTGCAGGCCGCGGTCTGGTACGTCGGCGGGGACGGCGACACCGGCTCGCTGCGGATGTGGCAGCAGAAGATGCTCTGGCTGATCGGCATCAACCTGGTCATCGCCGCCGGCTACACGCTGTTCCCCAAGCAGGAGCCCAAGGACCGGGTCGGGGCGGGCCGGTGAGCCGGCGCCCCGCACCGGCCGGCCCGCCGTCACGCGCCGCCTGGCTCAGCGCTCGCCGCCCGGTACCCACAGCACGTCGCCGACCTCCTTGTTCGCCGTCCTGGCGAGGATGAACAGGAGGTCGGAGAGGCGGTTGAGGTACGTCGCCGTCAGCGCGTTCATCACGTCCCCGTGCACCTCCAGCGCCGCCCAGGTGGACCGCTCCGCCCGCCGCACCACCGTGCAGGCCTGGTGCAGCAGGGCCGCCCCCGGCGTCCCGCCCGGAAGGATGAAGCTGCGGAGCTTCTCCAGCTCCTCCAGGAAGGTGTCGCAGTCCGCCTCCAGCTTGTCGACGTAGGACTGCTCCACCCGCAGCGGCGGGTACTCCGGGTCCTCCACCACCGGCGTGGAGAGGTCCGCACCCACGTCGAACAGGTCGTTCTGCACACGGACGAGGACCTTCACGACGTCCTCGGAGAGGTTCCCGAGCGCGACGGCCGTGCCGATGACGGCGTTGGCCTCGTTGGCGTCGGCGTAGGCCGAGATCCGCAGATCGGTCTTGGCGGTCCGGCTCATGTCGCCGAGGGCGGTCGTGCCCTTGTCGCCGGTACGGGTGTAGATGCGCGTCAGATTGACCATGGGGCCAGCGTAGTTAAGCTCCGGCCCCGCGGAGGACCCGCGTGCCCGTCGCGGCGCACGCGGGTCCTCCGGCTCCGCGCCGGCCGGTCCTCGGGCGGCGCGGAGGTCCGGTCGGCGCTCGGCGTCGCCCGGCGGCGGCGAGGGCCTTCCCGGCGGGTCGGCCCCCAACTGCGCGCGGCACGCCGCCGGGTGACGCCCGCGGGTGTGATGTCCGTCATGTGAGACGTGACGCGCATCTCTTCGAGGCCCCAGTGCCCCTCACGGCGACTAATCTCCGCCGGAGAGCATGTGGAAGAACCGCTGAGAATGCATAGGGGTGCCAACGTGGCCAGGAAGCTCGCCGTCATCGGCGCCGGACTCATGGGGTCCGGTATCGCACAGGTCTCCGCCCAGGCGGGCTGGGACGTCGTGCTGCGTGACGTCACCGACGAGGCCCTGACCCGCGGCCGCGACGGCATCAGGGCCAGCTACGACAGGTTCGTCTCCAAGGGCAGGCTGGAGGCGTCCGAGGCCGAGGCCGCGCTCGCCCGCATCACCACGACCACCGACCTCGACGCCGTGGCCGACGCCGACGTCGTCGTCGAGGCGGTGTTCGAGAAGCTCGAGGTCAAGCACGAGATCTTCCGGACGCTCGACAAGGTCGTACGGGAGGACGCCGTCCTCGCCTCCAACACCTCCGCCATCCCGATCACCAAGATCGCGGCGGTGACGGAGCGCCCGGAGCGCGTCGTCGGCGTGCACTTCTTCTCGCCGGTGCCGATGATGCAGCTCTGCGAGCTGGTGCGCGGCTACAAGACCAGCGACGAAACCCTCGCCACCGCACGGGAGTTCGCCGAGTCCGTGGGCAAGACCTGCATCGTCGTCAACCGCGACGTCGCGGGCTTCGTCACCACCCGGCTGATCTCGGCGCTCGTCGTCGAGGCCGCCAAGCTGTACGAGTCGGGCGTCGCCTCGGCCGAGGACATCGACACCGCCTGCAAGCTGGGCTTCGGCCACGCCATGGGCCCCCTCGCCACGGCGGACCTGACCGGCGTCGACATCCTGCTGCACGCCACGGGCAACATCTACACCGAGTCGCAGGACGAGAAGTTCGCCGCTCCCGAGCTGATGCGCCGGATGGTCGACGCAGGTGACATCGGACGCAAGAGCGGGCAGGGCTTCTACACCTACTGATCGCTTCCGTGTCCCCGTGCGCCCGGCCCGCCGTCGGCCGGGTACGCGGGGGCCGGTGGGTCCGACGCCGCCAGGCGCCCCGGACCAGCGGTTCCCGCGGACCTCTATCACTCCTCAGGGTGAATTCGGTATCGGTTCGCCCATAGGCGGCAACTTCTCCGTCGCTGCGGCAGTCAGTGGTTGCAGAGGCAGAAGAGATCCAGACAGACCGTCCGAATTGCTACGGAGCACTTCCGGGGAGCGCATATGCACATCAGGGGCGACCACGCCGAGCTGGTCGTCGGGGGCCGCCTCGATGTCCGAAGCGCGGCGGACGCCCGTACGGTTCTGCACGCGGCCATCGACGACGGCGCCGACGACCTCGTGCTGAACCTGACCGAGCTGGACTCGTGGGACGCCACCGGACTCGGCGTCATCATGGGCGCGCACCGCAGGGCCGGCCGGGCCGGCCGGCGGCTGGTGCTGCGCGGTGTGCCGCCGCAGATGCAGCGCCTGCTGGTGGCCACGCGGCTGCACCGCATTCTGGCCATCGAGGGTGGAATCGCCGCAGACTCGCTGCCGCGCGTATAAGGGCGACCGACCGGCAGTTCACTCACAATCCTCACGAGACCGTGACGTCCGGGGCGGCGCGGCCCCCCGCTGGTTCGTAGATACTGTGCGAAGGTTTAGGGTTCGGCCGTCTGCCGATCACGGACCCACTGGGCGGACACCGGACCGGAAACGACAGCGGGGCGTGCGAGGCCGGGAGGGACAACCGTGCGCTACGCGTCTGGGGGACTTTGACGATGGACCCGACCAACCGGGAACCGGAAGAGTACGACCGTTCCGATGAGGACGCCGGGCGGCGACGCCAGTCCCGCGATCCGCTGACGCCCGAGTACGGGCACCAGGCCCGCACCGTGCAGCTGATATCGGGCGACTTCGTACTCACCGTGAATCCGGTCGACGGCAGCGAGATCGAGCCCTGCCGGCCCGGGGCGCGGCCCGCTGCGCCGCTACGGCACACCGCCGCGGAACGCACCGAGCGTGAGCGCGCCACCGCGCCTCCGGTGCCTCCGGGGCCCCCCGGCCCGCCGCTGCCCCTCCTGGAGCGCCAGGAGGAGCGTGAGCGGCTCGTACGGCTGCTGGCGCGGGGCCGCTCGGTCCGGGTCACGGGCCCCGCGGGCTCGGGCCGCACGGCCCTGCTGAACGCCGTCGGCGACGACTGCGCGGACCTCGCGCCCGACGGCGTCGTACGGCTCTCGGGATACAAGCGGACCACCACGGACCTGCTGTACGGGCTCTTCGAAGCCGTCTACCGGGCTTCGCTGTACCGGCCGGACCGCGAAGGGCTCCTGGCCCTCGTCCACGGCATCGGCGCGGTCGTCGTCCTCGACGACCTGGAGATCGGCGGTACCGCGCTCCAGGAGCTGCTCGACGCGACGCCCGAGTGCGCCTTCCTGTTCGGGACCACCCCCGACGTGGCCGCTCCCACCGCCGACTCCGGCATCGAGGAGGTCTTCCTCGCCGGTCTCGGCCGCAGCTCCTCGATCGAGCTGCTGGAACGCGTCGTGGAGCGCACGCTCACCGACGAGGAGGCGAACTGGGCGGGCGACCTCTGGTTCGAGTCCGAAGGGCTCCCGCTGCGCTTCGTCCAGGCCGGCGCCCTGCTGCGCCAGCGCGACCAGCTGCGCACCGACCCGGAGGCCTTCGACGGCTACGACGACGAGGCGGCCGACGCGCCCTTCGGCAAGCCCGGGCCGGCCGACGTGCCCCTGCCCAGCCTCGGCGAGGGAGCGGCGCCCGCGGCGCTGCTCGCCTCCCGGGTGAGCGAAGCCGCCCGTGACACCCTGCGCTTCGCCGTCGCGCTCGGCGGCGAGCTGCCGCACCAGGCGCACCTGCCGGCGCTCGTGGGGGACACCCATGCCGATGCCGCACTGGGTGAGCTGTTCCTGTGCGGCCTGCTCTCCCCGGCGGGCCCCCGCTACCGGCTCGCCGCAGGTGTCCTGGCCCAGCTCGAGGCGAGCGGATACGGGGCGGACGCGGCGGCGCACGCCCTCACCGCCGCCCAGCACTACGCCTGGTGGTCCGGGCACCCGTCGGTCACCCCCGAGCGGGCGGTCGCCGAGGCGGACGCCGTCCTCGCCTCGATGACGCTCCTCGTGCCGGGCGACCAGGCCGGCCGGACCAGCGCCGCCGTCCTGCTGGCACGCAGCGCCGCTCCCGCCTTCGCGGCGGGGCTCCAGTGGGGCGCCTGGGAGAAGGTCCTCAGGACCGGCCAGGAGGCTGCCAGGATCGCCGGCGAGGTGGCGGAAGAGGCCTACTTCCACCACGAGTTGGGCGTCCTCGCCCTGTGCGCCGGAAATCTGGACCGGGCCAGGGCCGAGCTGGAGACCTCCATCGGCATGCGCGGCGCGCTCGCCGACAAGGCCGGCGCGGTGGCCGGACGCCGGGCACTCGCCCTGGTCGCGGACCGCTCGGGCGGACCGGTGCCGGGCGGCCGCGCCCCGTCCGGCGAGCTCGTCCCGACGGCCCGCCACGAGGAACCGGCCCCGCCGCCCGGAGGCGTACCGGCGGCCATGCCGCTGTTCCCCCGGCAGACCGAGGAGCAGCCCACCCTGGTCTCCCGCCAGGGAGTGCCCGCCGCGAGGGCCGCCCACGTCCTCGGCGGTCGCGCGGCCGTGTTCCGGGGGGCCAGGCGCAACATGGTCGCCGTGGGCGCGGGCGCGCTGCTGGCCGCCGTACTCGGCACGGTGGTCACGCTCGGCGCGACCTCCGGCAGCGAGGACCCCGAGGGCCGCAACGTCACGACGGAGCAGTCGGCGGACGAGGACGACAGCGAGAGCGGCCTCTCCGCGGACGAGCCGACCGACGACGCCTCCGGTGGCGGCGAGCCCGGCGGGCCCCCGGCCCCGGGCACCTCGGGCCGGGCCACCCCGTCGGGCAGCGAGACCCCATCCCCGGGTACGTCGGGCCCCGACGCGAGCCCGACGTCGGGTGCCCCGTCGAGCGGCAGCCCCAGCAGCCGGCCGACCTCCGGGGACCCGTCGTCGACGGGCAAGCCGACGAAGCCGACTCCCACGCGCCCGACGCCCACGGAGACCACGACGGAGCCGACGCCCACGGAGACCACGACGGAGCCGTCGCCGTCGGAGACCACGACGGAGCCGGAGACCTCCAACTCGGCGAGCGGCCCGGCCGAGTCGGCGACCGCCTCGGCGACCACCACGGGATCCGGCCCGGAGAGCTCGGACGGCCCACCGGTGGCCTGAACGCGGAAACCCCTCGACGGCCCGGATCCGGGCCTTCGAGGGGTTTCGCATGTCCGCGGCGGGCCGGGGGAGCCGGCCGGTCCGCCGCCGCGGGTCAGAACAGCCGCAGCTTGTCGTCCTCGATGCCCCGCATCGCGTTGTAGTCCAGGACCAGACACCCGATCCCGCGGTCCGTCGCCAGCACACGGGCCTGCGGCTTGATCTCCTGAGCGGCGAACACACCCCTGACCGGCGCCAGATGCGGATCCCGGTTGAGCAGCTCCAGGTAGCGGGTCAGCTGCTCCACACCGTCGATGTCACCGCGCCGCTTCAGCTCCACGGCCACCGTCCTCCCGTCCGCGTCCCGGCACAGGATGTCCACCGGGCCGATCGCGGTGGGGTACTCGCGGCGGATCAGGGTGTACCCCTCGCCGATCGTCTCGATCCGGTCGGCGAGCAGTTCCTGGAGGTGCGCCTCCACACCGTCCTTGATCAGCCCCGGGTCGACGCCCAGCTCGTGGGACGAGTCGTGGAGGACCTCCTCCATCGTGATGATCAGTTTCTCGCCCGCTTTGTTCACCACGGTCCAGACGCCTTCGCTGTCGTCGGCGCCCTCCTTCAGGGTGCACGGCGGCGACATCCAGTTGAGGGGTTTGTACGCCCGGTCGTCGGCGTGGATCGAGACGCTGCCGTCCGCCTTCACCAGGATCAGACGGGGGGCTGAGGGCAGGTGGGCGGTGAGCCAGCCCGCGTAGTCGACGGAGCAACGGGCGATGACGAGACGCATGGTCGGCAACGCTACTCGACGACCCGCCCCCCACGCGATTCCCGGACCGGGTGCCCCGGGCCCCTTGACGGACACCATGTTGGCTTGCCCCTCTTTGCGACCGTTCGTTATTGGCCGGTTGTGTTCCCAATCTCCTGGTGCGGCCCGGACTGCGCCCTTACCGTGGAAGCAGGAGGTCGCCGTCTGTGTACACAGCGTCGCCGTCCTCCTTCCCTGCCCGTAAGGCCCCGGCCACCTGCCGGGGTCGCGAGAGGAGAACCCATGTCGCTCGACGTCTCACCGGCCCTGTTGGAACAGGCCGAGCGAGGCGAGGTCGACGAAGCCGACTTCGTCGACTGCGTCCGGACCTCCCTGCCCTTCGCATGGGAGATGATCAGCTCTCTGGTGGCACAGCTGAAGGTCGACGGCGGAGAGTTCGCCGACAATCAGACGCCGCCGCCGGACGAGCAGGCACGTGGTCAGCTGCTGCGTGCGCTCGCGAGTGATGCGATACGCGGCGCGCTGCAGCGGCACTTCGGAGTGCGTCTCGCATTCCAGAACTGCCACCGCGTCGCGGTGTTCCCGCTGGACGCCTCGGTCGACGAGCGCTTGGCCCGATTCACCTCGGTGAGAGGCCAGTTGCTCAACCAGTCGCCCGAACTCCGGGACTGCTGAGCGCTTCTGCTGCCGCTTCGGGCCGCGGGAGGTGCAACTGGCTCCGGGGCGGCAGCTCCCGTACCACCGCACCACCAGGACTTCCTGTATGCACGGGTCACTTCAGCAACGGCAGCACGTCCGTGCCCAGCCGCTGCACGTTCTCCTCCGTAGCCGCGAGATCGCCCGAACCCTCCACCAGGAGGGCGAAGCGGGTGATGCCCGTGCGCTCCGCCGTGGCGGCGAGCCGGTCGGCCGCGAGGCGGGGCGGGCCCACCGGATGCAGGCCGCAGAGGAACTCCGTGTACGCGACGGGGTCGCGCATCACCCGGTGCCTGCCGTCGACCGTCACATGGGCGCCGAGCCCCTGCCGAAGCCACCCCGGCATCGCCTTCACGAGCGTCTCCACCGCGTCCGCCGGCCGGTCCGAGATCTGGGCCACCCCCGCGGACACATGTTCGTTTCGTTCCACGACGTCCGCCGGCCGGCCCGCCTCCCGGGCGGCCGTTCGCCACAGCGCGACCATGTCGGCCTTCTCCTCGTCGCCGCAGTGCATCCCGAGAAGCATCGGCAAACCCTTCTCGGCGGCGAGTTTCACGCTTTTCGGGGAGGTGCACGCAACGATCACCTCGGGGCCCGGGGGGCCGTCGCCGAGCAGCTCGTCCGCCCGGGGCACCACCGCCACCTCGCGGAACCCGTAGCGCTCCCCGCGGCCCGTCACCCGGGGCTTGCCCAGCCAGTCGAGCAGCAGCCCCAGCGACTCGGGGAAGCTGTTCTCGTACGCCGCGAGACCTCCTCCGAACACCTCCAGATCCACCCATGGACCACCGCGCCCCACGCCCAGGGAGAACCGGCCTCCGCTGGTCAGGTGCAGCAGGGCCGCCTGCTCGCCGAGCGCGACGGGATGCTGGGTGGGCAGCACGCTGACCGCCGTGCCGACGCGGATCCTGCGGGTGCGGCCGAGCAGCAGCGCGGCCAGCGTCACGGCCGAGGGGCACACCCCGTACGGCACGAAATGATGTTCTGCCAGCCAGACCGAATCGAGCCCGGACTCCTCCGCGACCTCGGCGGACCGGACGGCCCGGTGGAGGGCCTCACCCTGCCCCTGACCGGGAAACTGCGCTGCCAGTACGAACGTTCCTACGCGCATCGCCTTCTACCTCCTTGCGGCCGACGCGGCTCTCCCCCTACCGGCAACAACGTCTGACACGTGCCAAAGGCACGGTCCACCGCGAAGTTGTTGCGATTTTCCGGTAACCCACCCGTCCCGCGGGCGCTCACCCGTCACCGTGCGACGCCTGCCCGCTGCCGATGGCTCTAGGCTGGACGGAAACTGCCCGTACCCCCGTGAGGTGTCACGTGTCCCCGCGCCGCAACCGCCCCCGAGCCGGCGAGAGCCCTGCCGGCAACGCACGAGAGGCTGCGGAGCGCTACGGCGGGGACGGTGCCACGGAGGGCTGGCAGGGCGAGGAGTGGTCGGTGCGCCCCGTGAGCGGCGCCCATGCGGCGGGCAAGCGCTACCGCTGCCCCGGCTGCGACCAGGAGATCGCGTCCGGTGTCCCGCACCTGGTCGCCTGGCCGGAATACGGCGGGGTCGACGACCGCAGGCACTGGCACAAGGCCTGCTGGAACGCGAAGGACCGCCGCACCACACGGGTGCAGCGGTCCAGGAACGCACCGCGCTACTGAGTCAGACGTCGCGTCGGTCCAGCGAGACGAAGGCACCGGCCATCGCCACGGCGGTCACGCCGAGAATGACCCACAGCGGCTCCCAGCCGGACGGCCCCGACGTTGTCATCGACGCGTCGTACAGCGCGCCGAGCTGGTTGGGGATCGAGTACTCGAAGAGCGCCTGCTGCACGCGGGCCAACGACTGCGAGAACATGAACATCGCCAGCACGAGCGGCAGCAGCACCACCGCGATCATGATCGTGATCGCTCCCGCCGAGTGCCGGATGAGTGCACCGAGTGCGAGCGAGAGCAGCCCGAGCATGGCGACGTAGAGACCCACGCCCACCGTGGAGCGCAGCCAGTCGTCGGCGGACGGTGTTCCGCCGTCCAGCATGGCCGTCTGCAGGACGCCGACGACTCCGGTGGTCACCGTGGTGATGGTGAAGGAGAGCAGGAAGAAGACGACCGACTTCGCGATCAGCATCCGCGCCCTGCTGGGGCAGGCGGTCAGGGTCGTACGGATCATGCCGGTGCCGTACTCGGACGCGATGGTCAGCACGCCCAGGGTGATCACACAGATCGAGCCGAGCAGCACACCGAAGAAACCGAGGCTGAGCACCGGGGTGCCGTCCATCTCGGCGTCCGACTTGCTCACGGCGAACGCGGCGAGCAGGCCGACGCCGAGCAGCAGCACGACCATCACGCCCAGGGTCCACATCGTGGAACGCACCGAGCGGATCTTCGTCCATTCGGAGGCGATCGCGTCACCGAGGCCGGGAGTGCGCACCGGGATGGGGGAGGCGTACAGGCCGGGGCCCCCGCCCTCCCAGCCCTGCGGAGGGTGCTGGTGGGGCGCCCGGGGGGCCTGCGGGAGAGGCGGCGGAGTGGCCGGCGTCGTCATCGGGGGTCCTCGCTGGTCTGGCGCGCGGTCGGGTCTGCGGGGACGGCCGCGGGGGCCGCCGGTGCAGGGGCTGCGGGGGGCACCGGCGCCGGTGCGGCGGGCGCGGGGGCCACCGGTGCGGCGGCGTACGGGTTCTGTCCGGGCGGCGGCGGGGCGTACCAGCCCTGCTGCGGCACCTCGGCGGGAAGCCGGGGCTGCTGCGCAGGATCCCCGTAGCCCGGATGGGGTCCGTAACCGGGCGGAGGCGGCTGGAGCCCCGCCTTGGCGTCCGCCGTCGAGCGGTAGTCCACGGCGCCCTGCGTCATCCGCATGTACGCCTCCTCCAGCGACGCCTGGTGCGGCGAGAGCTCCCACAGCCGGACGTCCGACGCATGGGCCAGATCGCTGATCCGGGGGAGCGGCAGCCCGGTGACGCGCAGGGCGCCGTCCGGCTCCGGCATGACCCCGCCGCCCGCCTCCGTCAGCGAGGCCGTCAGCTTCTCCCGCTGCTCCGGCCGGTCGGCGGGGATGCGCACCCGGGCGAAGTCCGCGGAGTTGGCGGAGATGAAGTCCTTGATGCTCATGTCGGACAGCAGCTGCCCGCGCCCGATCACGATCAGGTGGTCGGCGGTGAGCGCCATCTCGCTCATCAGGTGGCTGGAGACGAAGACCGTGCGGCCCTCGGACGCCAGCTGCTTCATCAGATTGCGGACCCAGAGGATGCCCTCGGGGTCGAGCCCGTTGACCGGCTCGTCGAAGAGCAGCACCTGCGGGTCGCCGAGCAGTGCCGCGGCGATGCCGAGCCGCTGCCCCATGCCGAGCGAGAAGCCGTTGGAGCGCTTCTTCGCGACGTCCTGGAGGCCGACGACCCCGAGCACCTCGTCCACCCGGGCCGCCGGGATGCCCGCCAGCTGCGCCAGGCACAGCAGGTGGTTGCGGGCGCTGCGCCCGCCGTGCACCGCCTTGGCGTCCAGCAGCGCGCCCACCTGGCGCGGCGCGTTCGGAAGACTGCGGAAGGCGTGCCCGCCGATCGTCACATGCCCCGCGGTCGGCCGGTCGAGGCCGAGCATCATGCGCATGGTGGTGGACTTGCCCGACCCGTTGGGGCCGAGGAACCCCGTGACGGCCCCCGGCCGCACCTGGAAGGAAAGGTTGTACACGGCCGTTTTCGCGCCGTAGCGCTTCGTCAGGCCGACTGCCTCGATCATTCTCCAGAGCCCCATCGACTTGTCTGCCGTCGGGGCCCAGGCCACCCGGCCGCACGCCCCCGTAAGAGTTAGGAGGATAACCAGCCCGTGACGGTTCCGGCCAAGCCGTCGCGGTGAGCGCCCGTACCTGCCGCACGGCCGCGGGTACCGCTCCCCGGGGTCAGGCGTCCCGTTCCTTCAGGACGAGGTAGCCGCCGATCAGCGCCGCCACCACCCACAGGGCCATGATGCCGAGCCCGGACCACGGCCCGTACGGTGCCG
Source organism: Streptomyces clavifer (assembly GCA_014651175.1). Classification (GTDB taxonomy): domain Bacteria; phylum Actinomycetota; class Actinomycetes; order Streptomycetales; family Streptomycetaceae; genus Streptomyces; species Streptomyces clavifer. Next base: position 746,097 of record BMWJ01000001.1, read on the forward strand.
GATCGCTGTTCATGGCGTCCGGGACCACCTGCATGATCTTGGATCCGGCCTGGTCCGGGAAGTAGCGGGCGACGCTCTTGGCACCCGGGACCGCCGAGAGGATCTGCGAGACCAGGAAGAAGAACGGCATCAGGATGCCGAGCGACAGCATGGAGCTGCGCAGCATCGTGGCCACGCCCATGGAGAAGACCGCGATCAGGCCCATGTAGACGCCGCCGCCGAAGACCGCGCGCAGCACGTTGTCCGCACCGATGTCCGTGCTGTGGTCGCCCAGCAGGGCCTGGCTGAGGAAGAAGGTCACGAAGCTGGTGGCGAGGCCGACCAGGAGGGCCAGGGCGCCCGCCACCGCGATCTTGCTGAAGAGGAACGAACCGCGTTGGGGCACGGCCGCGAGCGAGGTGCGGATCATGCCGGAGCTGTACTCGGTACCGACCACCAGGACGCCGAACACCACCATGGCCAGCTGACCCAGGATCATCCCGGAGAATCCGACGTACGTGGGGTCGAAGGTGGCCCTCTCCGCGTCCGAGAGGTCGTCGAACTGGGCGTTCAGCAGGGCGCTGAGCGCCGCACCCATCGCGACGGTGACGACGAAGGCGGCGACCAGGGTCCAGGTGGTGGAGGAGACCGTACGGATCTTGGTCCATTCGGAGTTCAGGACCGCGGGCACCGATGCCATCGCCGTCACACCCCCTTCGGGTCGTCGCCGGGCGCCGTGCCGGCCTGCTGGTTCCACTGGTCGCCCCAGTGGGGGCCCACCGGCGGCGGCTGCCGTCCGTCGCTGTCGGAGTGCGCGTGGTACTCCACGGAGCCCGCCGTCATCTGCATGAAGGCCTCCTCCAGGGAGGCCCGCTGGGAACTGAGCTCGTGCAGCACGATCCCGTGCCCCGCCGCGAACTCGCCCAGCTGCTCCGTGGTGGCCGCGTCGATCTCCAGGGTGCCGTTGCCCGCCTCGACCGCCACGATGCCCGCGGAATGCAGCGCGTCGCGCAGCCGCTCCTGTTCCGGGGAGCGCATCCGCACATAACTGCGGGAGTTCTCCTGGATGAAATCCGCCATCGAGGTGTCGGCGAGCAGTCTTCCCTGCCCGATCACAATCAAATGATCGGCGGTCAGGGCCATTTCACTCATCAGATGCGAGGAAACGAAGATCGTCCGCCCGTCGGAGGCGAGTGCCTTCATCAGATTGCGGATCCAGTGGATTCCCTCGGGGTCCAGACCATTGACGGGTTCGTCGAACATCAGGATCTCGGGATCACCGAGCAGCGCGGCCGCGATTCCCAGCCGCTGGCCCATACCGAGGGAGAACCCCTTGGACTTCTTCCCGGCGACCGCGCTCAGCCCGACGGTGTCGAGTACGTGCGAGACCCGGCTCGCCGGAATGCGGTTGCTCTGCGCGAGGCAGAGGAGGTTGTTGTACGCGCTGCGCCCGCCGTGCATCGACTTCGCGTCCAGCAGGGCCCCGATGTGCTTGAGCGGCTCCTGCAGCTCCCGGTAGTGCTTGCCGTCGATGCGCACCGATCCGCCGGTCGGATTGTCGAGGTCGAGCATCATGCGCATGGTGGTGGACTTGCCCGCCCCGTTCGGGCCCAGGAAACCCGTCACCATGCCCGGTCTGATCCGGCATGACAGATGGTCGACGGCAACCTTGTTGCCGAAGCGTTTGGTGAGACCGTCGAGCTCGATCATGCGTTCACGCTAGAACGGCCGCGAGCCCGGCGCCACCACAGGGGCGGAACCGGGCGCGCAACGGGTACGGCTGAGGTACGGACGTGTCAGCGGCCCTGCTGGGCCGGGACCCCGCGGGTGGCGGGCTCGTCGTCCACCGGGGAGCTCGCGGCGGCCACCGCGGCACCCGTCAGCGTCGCCAGCATCTCGCGGACGTTGGTCAGCTGGGCGTTGATCGAGTCGCGGCGGTTGGTGAGCGCCGCCAGCTCGCGCTCCGACTCGCTGCGGATCCGGTCGGCCTTGGCGTTCGCGTCGGCCACGATGTCCTCGGCCTGGCGCTGCGCGGTCTCCACCGTCTGGCGGGCACGGCGCTCCGCGTCCGTACGGAGCTTCTCGGCCTCCAGGCGGAGCTGCTCGGCGCGGTGCTCGATCTCCGCGAGACGCTTCTCGGCCTTCGCCTGACGGGACGCGAGGTCGCGCTCCGACTGCTCGCGGCGCTTGGCGAGGTTCGTCTCGAAGTCCGCGGCGGCCTGGGCGGCCTTGGCGCGGGTCTCCTCGAAGAGGGCGTCCGCCTCCTCGCGCTTCTGCTGAGCGTCCTTCTGGGCCTCGGAGCGCAGCGTGCCCGCTTCGCCCTTGGCCTTCTCGACGATGCGAATGCCCTCGTCCTCGGCCTTCGCCTTGCGCTCGGAAGCGAACGACTCCGCGTCGTTGCGCACCTGCTGGGCGGCCGACTCGGCCAGCTCGCGGTGCTGCTCGGCCGCGCGACGGGCCTCCTCACGCAGGTCCTTCGCCTCCTCCTCGGCGAGGCGGAGGATCTTCTCGACGCGGGCACCGAGCCCGGCGTACGACGGCTCGGCCTCGTTGACCTGGGCCTGGGCGTTCTGCGTCTCGAGGTGGAGCTCCTCGATCCGCTTCTCCAGAGAGGTGATACGGGCGAGGGCACTGTCACGGTCGGCGACGATTTTGTTAATGCGGTCGTCCACCTGACCGCGGTCGTATCCACGTCGCACGAGCTCGAAGCCGAAGGGGGAGGAAGGGTCGCTCATGGGGTTCCTGTCGAATGAGACCGGTGAGGTGTTAGAGGGAATCCTAGGGGCCTGAGCGGCGTGTCCACGTGAAGATGCCGCTTTGGTATGGAGAATGACCCCCCTTTTGAGTGGCCGGCCCCCGCAGCGCTTGCCACGCGAAGGGCCGAATGGTCACGCCGGAACAGGCGGCGGTGCCGGATCCGCTACCCATCCGACGCCTTTCCGCCGGACCGGTTGCCCGCTGCCGCGCCTGCCTTGACGGCCCCCGTGCCGCCGTTGGCAGCCTTGCCGCCGCCCGGAGCCTCGAACGACTCCAACGCCTCCAGCACGTCCTGGACACGGGAGATCTCCGAGTTGATGTCCTCACGCCGGCGGACCAGCAGATCCAGCTCGCGACGGCCCTCGTCGACCATCTGCTTCGCCTCGGCCTCGGCGTCGGCGCGCAGTTTCTCGGCGACGCGCGTCAGTTCGGCCTTCTTGGTCTCGGCCTCCTTGAGGAGCGACTCGGCGCGCCGCACCGCGGCGATACGCACCTTGCTCGCCTCGGAATTGGCGTCGGCCAGCAGCTCCTTGGCCTTCTCCTCGGCCTCGGTGCGCTGCTCCGTCGCCGCCTTCATCAGCTTGTCGACGCGCTCGCCCGCCGTCTTCATCTGCTCGGACGTCTCCCGGCGGGCCCGCTGGTGCAGCTCCTCGATCTCGCTCTCCAGCCGGGTCCTGAGCTCCTCCGCCCGCTCCCGCGTCGCCGTGGCGTCCCGCCGGGCGCCGACGAGCAGCTCGTCCGCGTCCGTACGGGCCCGCTCGACCAGGGTGTTGCCCTCCACGGTCGCGTCCGAAGTGATCCGTACGGCCTCGTTGCGCGCGGCGCCGACCATTCTGTCGGCCTGCTCCTCGGCCTCGGTGGCGGCGCGCAGCGCCTCCTCCTGAGCCTTCTCGACGAGCTGGTCGGCCTGCTCGGCGGCGTCGGCGCGGCGCTTCGCCGCGGCCTCGCGCGCCTCGTCCAGCATTCGGTCCGCCTCCTGGCGGGCCTCCGCACGCATCTGCTCGGCCGCGGACTCCGCGTCGGCGCGCAGCCGCTCCGACTCCTCGCGGGTGCGGGCCGCGTGCTCCTGCGCCGACCCGACCGCCTGCGCGGCCTCGGCGCGCAGCCGCTCCGCCTCGTCGGTCGCCTCGCCGAGGAACCGTTCCGACTGCTCGGTGGCCTCGGAGCGGATCCGCTCGCTCTCGCTCGTGGCCTCGCCGACGAGCCGGTCGGCCTGGGCCGCCGCCTCGGAACGGATGCGGTTGGCGTCCTCGCGGGCCTCGCCCCGGGCACGCGCCGCGTCGCGCTCCGCCGACGCGAGGGCGTCGGACGCCTCCGTACGGACCCGCTGGCTGTACTCCGAGGTGTCCGAGCGCAGCTTCTCCGACTCGGTGATCGCCTCGGACACGGTCCGCTCGGCGAGGGCCTTCGCGGCCTCCGACTCCTCGTGCGCGACCTGATGGATGCGGTTGGCGTCCTGGGCGGCCCGCTCGCGCTCGGCGTAGGCGTCGGCGCGGACCCGGTCCGCCTCCTCCTGTGCCTCCGTGCGCGTCCGCTCCGCGGACTGCTCGGCGGCCGACCGCAGGCCGGTGATCTCCTCCTCGGCCTGCTCCTGGAGGCCGGCGACGGCGTCCCTGACCTGCTGCGCGGTCTGCTCGGCCGCGGCGACCAGCTCGGTCGCCCGGCTGTCCGCCTCCTCGACCAGGCGCTGTGCCTCGGTCTGCGCGTCCTCGACCCGCTTGCGGGCGGAGGCGAGGAGCTCCTCGCTCTGCTCGCGGGCGCGCTCGCGCTCCTGCTCCGCCTCGGCGCGCGCGGCACCGAGCGTCTCCTCGGCCTCCCGGCGGCGGCGGTTCGCCTCCTCCTGGGCGGCGGCGAGGGCCTCGGCGGCCTCCGTGCCGACCCGCTCGGCGGCCGCGGCGGCCTCGGAGCGCACCCGGTCGGCGCTCTCCTGGGCCTCGGTCTTGAGCCGCTCCGCCTCGGTGGCGGCCTCGGTGCGCAGCCGTACGGCCACGGACTCGCCCTCGGCACGGGAGCGGGCGGCGTCGGCGGCGGCCTCGGTGCGCAGCCTCTCGGCCTCCGTCGCGGCCTGCTCCTGGAGTGTGCGCAGGCGCTCGGCGGCCTCGGTGCGCAGCCGCTCGGTCTCCTCGCTCGTCTCACGGCGGATCCGCTCCGCCTCGGTGCGTGCCTCTCCGAGCGCCGTCTCGGCGGCAGTGACCCGGGACTCGGCCTCGGTGTGCAGCCGGGTCAGCTCGTCGGCCGCCTCGGCCCTGCGGGCCTCTATGGCCCGCTCGGTCTCCTCGCGGAGGACCGCGGAGGCCTGCTCGGCCGCGGCCGTCAGCGCGGAGGCCTGCTCCTCGGCCTCGGCGCGCAGCTTCTCCGCCTCGCCGCGGCTGCGCTCCAGCGCCTCCTCGGCCTGCTTGCGCAGCGTGCCGGCGCGCTCGGCGGCCTCGGCCCGGACACGCTCACCCTCCGTGCTCGCGGAGGTCCGCAGCTCCTCGGCATCCGCCTTCGCCTTGGTCAGCAGCTCCTCGGCGGTGCGGGCACCCTCCTCCAGCTGCTGGACGGCCTCGCGGCGGGCCTCGCCGCGGATGCGCTCACCCTCGGCGACGGCCTCGGAGCGCAGCTGCTCGGCCTCGCCGCGCAGCCTGCGCGCCTCCTCCTGCAGCTCGACGGTCTTGGCCCGGTACTCCTTGGTGTCGTCCTTGGCCGCGCCCTTGAGCTGGTCGGCCTGCTCGGCGGCCTCGCCGCGCAGCCGGTCCGCCTCGGCCTCGGCCTCGCGGCGGATCCGGTCGGCCTCCTCGCCGGCCGCCCTGGTGGTCGACCTGGCGTCCTCCGACGCCTTGGTCAGGACCTCCTCGGCACTGCGGGCCGCCTTGGCGAGCTGGGCCGCGGCGTCCTCGGCGGCCAGGGTGCGGGCGTTCTCGGAGGCCTCGGCGACCAGCCGCTCGGCCTTCGCCCGGGCGTCCGCGAGTGCCTGCTCGGCCTCTTCCTTGAGCGTCTCGGCCTGCTTCGTGGCCTCGCCGACCAGCCGGGCGATCTCGGACTTCGCGGTCCGGGTGCGCTGCTCGTTCTGCGACTCGGCACCGGCCAGCCGCTTGGCGGCGGCCTCATTGGCCTCGGAGACGACCTTCTCGGCCTCCAGCCGTGCCTCGCGCAGCCGGGTCTCGGCCTCCTGCATGCGCTGTTCGGCGGCGCGGCCGAGCTCCGCGGTCTGCTGCCGGGCCTGGTCGGTCTCCGCCGTGGCCGTCGAGCGCAGCCGCTCGGCGTGGCCGGCGGCCTCCTGGGCCTGGGTGGAGGCGGCGTCGAGCAGCCGCTCGGCGTCCCGGCGGGCCCGCAGCAACGTGTTCTCGGCCTCGGAACGGGCCGCCTCCGCCTCGGCGTTGACGCGCCGACCGGTCTCGTCGGCGAGCCTGGCCGCCTCGGCGCGGGCGGCGGCCAGCGACTGCTCCGCCTCGGCACGCGACTCGTCCAGGAGCCGGCGGGCCTGCGATTCGGTCCGGGCCCGCAACTGCTCGGCCCAGGCGACGTTCTCGTTGACGTGGGACTCGACGGTCTGGCGGCGTTCCGCCAGTTCCTGGTCGAGCCGCTGCCTGCGCTGCACGGCCTCGGTGTGCAACTCCGCCTGCAGACGGGCCTGGTGCTCCGCGTGCTCCTGCAGGATCCGCTGCGTCTGGGCCCTGGCCTCGCGCAGCTCGCGCTCGGCGTCGTTACGCATCTGGTCGGCCTGGACCTGGGCGTTGCGGAGCATCTGTTCGGCCTGGTAGCCGATGTCCGCGCTGTCGTGTGCGGGACGGGTCGCGAGATTGCGCCGAGCCTCGTGCAGCTTGGCGCGCAAGACCTCGACCTGGTAGCCGAGGTCCTCGGCGTGCTGGACGGCCTTCTCCCGGTCGGTCTTCAGCCGGTCCATCTCGGCTTCGAACCGCGAGAGATGGTCGTCGTCAGCTCGGTGGCTCTGCTGGCTTTCGTAGCCCCGCACTGCGCGGTCCCATCCTTCCCCGAGCTCTGAACTTCTTCCCCAAGCTCGCAACTTCGTTCGAGCAGGGGATGCCCCACTGAGCAGGGGAGGCCCCAACCCTGGTCGCAATTCTCCATGCGAGTACCGCTCGCGGGCGAGCGGTCTCCCGGGGAATGGTGACAGATCAACGGCGGGGACGCGGCACGCCCCCGGCCCGGCCCCGGCCCGGAACCGCCCACTCTACCGGGCCGGGTATCCGTCGGGTCAGTGCTCCGTTGCGGACGTGACCAGTTCCGTCAGTACGCCGTGGCAGTCCTTGGGGTGCAGGAACGTGATCCGGGACCCCATGGACCCGGTCCTGGGCTCGTCGTACAGCACCCGGACGCCCTTCCCCCCGATGTCCGCGGCGTCCTCGTCGACGTTCGCGGTCCCGAAGGCGATGTGGTGGACGCCCTCGCCGTTCTTCGCCAGCCACTTCCCCACGGCCGAGTCCTCGCGGGTCGGTTCGAGCAGCTGGAGGTACGAGGCCCCGCCGTCCGAGGTCTCGTTGATCTTCAGCATGGCCTCCCGCACGCCCTGCTCCTCGTTGACCTCGGAGTGGTACACCTCGAAGCCGTAGGTCGCGCGGTAGAACTCCACCGTCGTGTCGAGGTCGAAACAGGCGATTCCGATGTGGTCGATTCGCGTCAGCATGGAACCAGTGCAGCGCTCCGGGGATGGTTACGCAACGTGCGCGCGATCACACCCGCTGCCGGATGACGGGCGCGGTACCGCTCAGTACATTCAGGTAAACCCTCGTTCACAACCAATCCAAGGGGCTGCGCCTCATGTCAGGAACGACCGGTACCACCTCAGTGATCGTCGCGGGCGCGCGGACGCCCATGGGCCGGCTCCTCGGCTCGCTGAAGACCTTCTCCGGAGCCGACCTCGGAGGCTTCGCGATCAAGGCCGCGCTGGACCGGGCCGGGATCGGCGGCGACCAGGTCGAGTACGTGATCATGGGCCAGGTGCTCCAGGCCGGGGCGGGGCAGATCCCGGCGCGCCAGGCGGCGGTCAAGGCCGGGATCCCGATGAACGTTCCGGCGCTCACCGTCAACAAGGTGTGCCTGTCCGGGCTGGACGCGATCGCGCTCGCCGACCAGCTGATCCGCGCGGGTGAGTTCGACGTCGTGGTGGCGGGCGGCCAGGAGTCGATGACCAACGCCCCGCACCTGCTGCCGAAGTCCCGCGAGGGCTACAAGTACGGCGCGATCGAGATGCTGGACTCGATGGCGTACGACGGCCTGACGGACGCCTACGAGAACATTCCGATGGGCGAGTCCACCGAGAAGCACAACAGCCGCCTCGGCCTGGACCGCGGTGCCCAGGACGAGATCGGCGCCCTGTCCCACCAGCGCGCCGCCGCCGCCCGGAAGAACGGCCTCTTCGAGGCCGAGATCACCCCGGTCGAGATCCCGCAGCGCAAGGGCGACCCGGTCCTGTTCTCCCAGGACGAGGGGATCCGCCCCGAGACGACCACGGAGTCGCTCGGCAAGCTGCGTCCCGCGTTCGCCAAGGACGGCACGATCACCGCGGGCACCTCCTCGCAGATCTCCGACGGTGCCGCCGCGGTCGTCGTCATGAGCAAGGCCAAGGCGGAGGCCCTGGGCCTGGACTGGATCGCCGAGATCGGTGCCCACGGCAACGTGGCCGGCCCGGACAACTCGCTCCAGTCGCAGCCGTCCAACGCCATCCGCCACGCCCTGAAGAAGGAGGGCATCGGCGTCGAGGACCTCGACCTGATCGAGATCAACGAGGCCTTCGCGGCCGTCGCGGTCCAGTCGATGAAGGACCTCGGCGTCACCTCGGACAAGGTCAACGTGAACGGCGGCGCCATCGCGCTCGGCCACCCGATCGGCATGTCCGGCGCCCGTGTGGTGCTGCACCTGGCGCTGGAGCTGAAGCGCCGGGGCGGTGGCACCGGAGCGGCGGCGCTGTGCGGCGGCGGCGGTCAGGGCGACGCGTTGATCATCCGCGTTCCGGGCAAGTAGTCCACCGCAGGTACGAGCGAGCGAGGAGACCGAGCGTGAAGGTGGACGTCCCCACCCTGGTCGAGCAGGCGCGCCTGGGCAGGCCACGTGCGGTGGCCCGGCTCATCTCCCTGGTGGAGGGGGCCTCGCCCCAGCTGCGCGAGGTGATGGCGGCCCTGGCACCGCTCGCGGGCCACGCGTACGTCGTCGGGCTCACCGGATCACCGGGTGTCGGGAAGTCGACCTCGACCTCGGCGCTGGTCTCGGCCTACCGGAAGGCCGGCAAGCGGGTCGCGGTCCTGGCCGTCGACCCGTCCTCGCCGTTCTCCGGGGGCGCGCTCCTCGGGGACCGGATCCGGATGTCGGAGCACGCCTCCGACCCCGGGGTCTACATCCGGTCCATGGCCACCCGCGGCCACCTGGGCGGTCTCGCATGGTCGGCACCGCAGGCGATCCGGGTGCTGGACGCGGCCGGCTTCGACGTGGTCCTCGTGGAGACGGTCGGTGTCGGGCAGTCGGAGGTGGAGATCGCCTCCCAGGCCGACACCTCCGTCGTACTGCTGGCCCCGGGCATGGGTGACGGCATCCAGGCGGCGAAGGCCGGGATCCTGGAGATCGGTGACGTGTACGTCGTCAACAAGGCCGACCGGGACGGCGCGGACGCCACCGCCCGCGAGCTCAACCACATGCTGGGCCTCGGGGAGTCCCGGGAGCCCGGCGACTGGCGGCCGCCGATCGTGAAGACGGTCGCGGCCCGGGGCGAGGGCGTCGACGAGGGCGTCGAGGCTCTGGAGAAGCACCGGGCGTGGATGGAGGAGCACGGCGTCCTGGCACAGCGGCGCACGGCCCGGGCGGCCCGCGAGGTCGAGACCATCGCCGTCACCGCGCTCCGCGAGCGGATCGCCGACCTGCACGGCGACCGCCGGCTCGACGCGCTCGCCGAGCGCATCGTGTCCGGCGGTCTCGACCCGTACGCCGCGGCGGACGAGCTGGTGGCGGGACTCACCGGGCTCCCGGGTGACAGCCAGGGTCCCCCGTCCGGACCGGGCCGGGGGTACGCGAGCCCGGCGTGATCCGGACGGGGGACCTCCCGGGCGGCGTGCGGACCGCCCGGGAACCGCTGCGGCGGGGCGCCCGGCCACCGGAGGATCAGTTGTCGTCGTCGCGGTCGTCCCGGTCGTCGTCGCTCCGGTCGTCGTCGCGGTCGTCGTTCCGGTCGTCGCGGTCCACCGACACCTTGCCGTTCTTCGCGTCGACGTGCAGCTCGTGCCGGGTGCCGTCCTTGCCGGCCACCTCGACGTCCCAGCGCAGGACGCCGTCCCGGCGGTCGTCGTCATCGTCGTCGTCCAGGTCGATGGACGTCACGCTGCCCGGCACGCTCTGCAGTGCCGCCCGGGCCGCCGCGTCCAGGGAGACGGAGGCGGAGCGGGGCGCGTGCCGGTCGCGGTCGTCGTTGTCGTCGTCCTCGCGGTCGGACACGACCTTCGCCGTGCGCGCGTCCACCTCCACGTCGTGCCACTTCTTGTCGGAGCCGTACACGTTCAGCTCCCAGACCGTCCGACCGTCATCGTCGTCGGCGTCGTCCAGCTCGGCCTCGGTGACCGTGCCCGGCACCGCCTTCAGTGCGGCCGCGACGGCCCGGTCGAGGGAGACCGTGGTGCCGGCACCCCGGGCGGCCTCCCTGCCCCCGTCGTCGTCCCGCCCGTCGTCGTCCCGGCCGCCGGCCGGCTCGGCCGCCGTCCCGGAGGTCCGGCGGCTGCTGTCGTCGTCCGCGAAGGCGACCGTGGCCGCGGCGCCGCCGCCGACGAGGACGGCTGCGGTGAAGGCCGCGATGGCGATGTTGCGCTTCATGGGGTTCCTCCGAGTGGTTGTGCGGTGCGACCGAGTGGTTGTGCGGTGCGATGGGAACCACCATGCCGAGGTGATGCTGAACCCAGCCTGAAGGCGGCTGAAGGCGCCTTCAGGTTCGGTTTGCGACGCTGTGCACATGCGTCTGCTGATCGTTGAGGACGAGAAGCGCCTCGCGGTGTCCCTGGCGAAGGGACTCACCGCCGAGGGCTTCGCCGTCGATGTCGTGCACGACGGCCTGGAAGGGCTGCACCGGGCCGGGGAGGGGCGGTACGACCTCGTCGTCCTGGACATCATGCTGCCCGGGATGAACGGCTACCGCGTGTGCGCCGCGCTGCGTGCCGCGGGCCATGACGTCCCCATCCTCATGCTGACGGCGAAGGACGGGGAGTACGACGAGGCCGAAGGGCTCGACACCGGTGCCGACGACTACCTGACCAAGCCGTTCAGCTACGTCGTGCTCGTCGCCCGGGTCCGTGCCCTGCTACGCCGCCGGTCCACCGGGTCCGGCTCGCCCGTACTCGCCGTCGGCACCCTGCGGATGGACACCGCCGCCCGGCGCGTGCACCGGGGAGAGGAGGAGTTCTTCCTGACGGCGAAGGAGTTCGCCGTCCTGGAGCAGCTCGCCCTGCGCGCCGGCCAGGTGGTGAGCAAGGCGGAGATCCTGGAGCACGTCTGGGACTTCGCGTACGACGGCGACCCCAACATCGTCGAGGTCTACATCAGCACCCTGCGGCGCAAACTCGGCGCCGCGTCCATCCGTACGGTGCGCGGTGCCGGCTACCGGCTGGAGGCGCTGTGAGGTCCGTACGGGCCAGGGCCGCGATCGGGGCGACGCTGGTCGTCGCCCTCGCCCTCGTCGGCGCGGGGCTCGCCGTCCTCATGGTCCTGCGGGCCAATCTCATCGACCAGGCGGGTCTGGAGGCCGAGGTGGCGGCGCGCGAGGTGGCCGGCCAGCTCGCCCTGGACGTGCCGTACGCCTCCCTGGACCTCGGCGACGAGGACCTCCACCCGGTCCAGGTGACCGACGGGGAGGGGCGGGTGGTGGCCGTCTCGGAGGACCTGGAGGCGGTCACGGGGACCGCCACGCCGCGGGTCACCCCCGTGCCCCCGGCACCGGTCGCGAGTCCCGGTGACGACGACGATGACGACGGCGGTGACGATGACGACGGGGGCGTCGACCCGGCGCGCGGCAAGGTCTCCACCGACGACCCGGACTTCTCCAACGGCACGGCCACGATCGACGGAGAGACGGCCGACTACCGCTTCGCCCGCGTCGAGGGGACCACGTCGGACGGGGTCACCCTGACGGTCCACGCGGGTGCTCCGCTCGCGACCGAGCAGGAGGCCGTGGGCACGGTGCGCGGCGCCATGCTGACCGGGCTGCCGGTCCTGCTGGCCGTCGTGGCCGGGGTGACCTGGCTGGTGACCCGCAGGGCCCTGCGGCCCGTGGAGGGCATCCGACGGGAGCTGGCCGCGATCACCGCGTCCGAGGACCTCCGCCGCCGGGTGCCCGAACCGGACTCGCGCGACGAGATCGCCCGGCTGGCGCGGACGACCAACGAGACCCTGACCGTGCTGGAGGCGTCGGTGGAGCGGCAGCGGCGCTTCGTCGCGGACGCCTCGCACGAGCTGCGCAGCCCGATCGCCTCGCTGCGCACGCAGCTGGAGGTGGGGGCCGCCCACCCGGACCTGCTGGACGTGCCGGGGGCGGTCGCCGACACCGTACGGCTGCAGGGGCTGGCCGCCGATCTGCTGCTGCTGGCCCGGCTGGACGCGGGGGAGCGGCCGGGGCGGACGGCGGTCGACCTGGGCGCCCTGGTCCGCGAGGAGGTGTCGCAGCGGGCCGGCGGCCGGATTCCGGTGGAGGTGTCCGTGGCGGACGGCGCCCTCGGAGTCACCGGATCCCGGGGCCAGCTGGCCCGGGTGATCGGCAATCTGCTGGACAACGCCGAGCGCCACGCGGAGAGCGCCGTCGCCGTCGCGGTGACGCGGGACCGGGCGGACGTCCTGGTGGAGGTGACCGACGACGGTGCGGGTGTCCCGGCGGACGAACGGGAGCGGATCTTCGAGCGCTTCGTGCGCCTCGACGACGCCCGTAGCCGGGACGACGGCGGGGCGGGCCTGGGCCTCGCCATCGCCCGCGACGTGGCGGGCCGTCACGGCGGCACGCTCGACGTGGGCAGGGCACCGCAGGGCGGGGCGCGCTTCACGCTGCGGCTGCCCGCACCGGCGGAGGGACGGGCCGGGGGCTGAGAGCCGAACGGGGACCGAGAGCCGGCGGGGCTGCAGGCCGGACACGGCCCGCGGACCTACGGCTTGCCGCGCCGTCCGCGCAGGTGGTCGGCGATCGGGGTCAGCGCCGCGTGCAGCTCGGCGAGCGCCTCGGGCGACAGCAGGTCCATGAAGTGCCTGCGCACCGAATCGACATGGTGCGGCGCGACCTTCCGCATGGTGTCCGCACCGGGGCCGGTGAGCACCGCGTACAGCCCGCGGCGGTCCGACTCGCAGTGCTCGCGCCGCACGAGGCCCGCGTTCTCCATGCGGGTGATCTGGTGCGAGAGCCTGCTCTTGGACTGCAGGGTGGCGGCGGCGAGGTCGCTCATCCGCATGCGCTGGTCGTCCGACTCCGGGAGATTGACCAGGATCTCGTAGTCGTTCATGGTCAGCCCGAACGGCTGCAGGTCTTTCTCCAGCTGGTGGGTCAGCAGCCTGCTGACGTCCAGGTGGGTGCGCCAGGCGCACTGCTCCGCATCGGTCAGCCAGCTGGTGGCCGTCTCGGTCTCCATGTATGGATTCTACCTAAGAAGTTGAAAGACGGACGAAAAAGGGGCGTGTGACGCCGCGCACGCACGGACCGGCGTCACACTCCGCAGGGTACCGTTCACAATCCGAAGCGACGCTGGAGGTCCCCCAGCTGACCGGGCATGCGGGGTGCGGAGCCGGGTTGACCCGCACCGGCGGAGCCGCCCGGGACGCCCGGCTCGTGCGGGGTCGCTCCCGTCGCCTGTTCGGGCATCAGCACCTCGGTCGACTGGAGCAGCACCGTGCCCGCCCCGACGAACTCGAACTGGTGCTCCTCGCCCGACGTGCCGCCCATCCCGGTCAGTGACCGAAGCCCGCCCAGCACGCCCGTCATGTAGCCGTGGTCGTAGTGGTGGCAGGGCGAGGGGCAGTCCGCCCAGCCCACCAGGGCCTGCGGGTCGACCCGCAGCGGCGGTTCCATGAAGACGACGGGGCCGTTGGACGCCGCCACGAACTTCCCCGTACCGATCAGGGTCAGGAAGCCCGGCACGATCGACTGCTTCAGTGCCAGCGTCGGCTGGTACGCCAGCAGGTTCCCGGAGCGGATCGTCAGATTCCCGTTCTCCAGGTCGAAGGAGTTCACGTCGAAGGCGCGGTCCGCCAGCAGCATCTTGCCGCTGCCCTCGGCCACCACCCAGTCGCTCGCGTGCAGCGGGGAGTGGAAGCTCGTGCGGATCAGCCGGTCGAAACGGCCGTGCCCGATGCCGTTGAAGTCGATCTGCCCGTAGTAGGCGATCATCTTGCCCTTCTGCAGGAACCACTGGCTCCCCTTGAGCTCCACGCAGAAGGTGTACGCGTTGACGTTGTCGTCCGACGGCAGCGTCGTCGGATCGTGGATCACGGGCGTGCTCACAGCTTCTCCTCCGACGCCTGGACGTACACCGCGCCATTGCCGCTGAGCTCCAGCTGGAACGCCTCGCCGGAGCCCCGCCCCACCATGTCGCGCCAGCCGAGCGCGGTGGACAGCTTGTTGCGTACGTCACCGTGGTGGGCGACGTACGCCTGCGGGTCAACGTGGACCGGGCGGCCCGGCGTGATCGGCAGCTCGACGACCCCGCCGTGCGCCATCACGGCGACCGCGCCGTGGCCCTTGAGCGTCGTGGTGAACAGTCCCTGCCCGGTCACCTGGCCGCGCACCATGCCCATCACCCCGCCCTGCGAGCCCATGAACATGGTGCCCTGCTGGAGCGTCCCGTCGAAGGCGAGCAGCCGGTCGGCCTCCACGTAGAGGGTGTCGCCGGACAGGCCGATCACCTGGATGTGGTGGCCGCCGTGGCCGAACATCACCGTGCCGCTGCCCTCGACCGTCATCAGGGGGGTCGCCTCGTTGGCCACCCGCCGGCCGATCATCGACGCCAGGCCGCCCTGGCCGCCCTGGATGTTCGGCGTGAACGACACGTCGCCGCGGTACGCGAGCATCGCGCCCCGCTGGCTGTACATCTTCTGGCCGGGAACCACCGTGGCCTCGACCATCTTCGAGTTGATCTCACGGAACGGCATCAGACATCCCCTCCGACGGTGTTCCGCTCGCTCGGCTGCACGTAGACGAGGCCGTCGCCCTCGAAGCGGATCTGGAAGGACTCGCCTGAGCCCTCCCCCATGAGGGTCCGGAAGTTCACCCCTGACTGGAAGTGCTGCTGCAGGCTGCCCTGGTGGGCGATGTAGGCGCCCGGGTCGACGACCAGCGGGTACTGGCGCGTCACCCGCAGCACCACGGCCGAACCGTCCGACATGATCGCCGCCTGGCCGGTGCCCTCGACGGTCGTGGTGAACAGGCCGTTGCCGCTCGTCCCGCCGCGGAGCCCGGTGAAGGTGGTGCCGGTGCGCAGCCCGGCGTCCGTCGCCAGCAGATTGCTGGCCTCGACGTACAGCTTGTCGCCGTGCAGCGAGACCAGGTTGATCTCGCTCGCCCGGTCGGCGAAGTAGCAGGTGCCCTGCCCCTTCACCTCCATCATCGTCATCTGCTCGCCGGTCAGCCGGCGGGTCACCATGCCGCGGATGCCCTCACCGCCGCCGGACATCTTCTTGAAGGTCATCTGGCCGTCGTACGCGACCATCGAGCCGTTCTTCGCCTTGACGGCGTCGCCCGTCAGGTCGACGGCGAGCGTCTTGCTGCCTTGGAGCCGGAACATTGCCACGGACCGACGGTAGTCGCAGCGGCGCCCGGCGGACAGGGCCCGGGGGAGGATCCGGACCCCGGCCGGACCCTGATATGGGCCGATACGTGCCCACGGGGTCCGGGTGGCGGCCAACGGGCCCCGCTATCGGAGCCGGACGCGGACGATGCCACAATGGCCGTGCTTGTGCCTGCGTTCACAAGCCGAACCGCCCCCTCCCACCGAAGGTGCCCTCGTGGACATCAAGACCGCTTCCGCCCTGCACCGGCTGCGCCTCATCTCGGTTCCCGAGGCGCTCTCCTTCCCGGCGCTGCTCATTTTCGGCTCCCTCCTGATGCGGGTCTCGGACATCGACTTCCTGATGCCGCCCCTGGGTGCCCTGCACGGCCTGCTCTTCACGATCTACGTGGTGTTCCTGCTGGACGTGTGGGTCAAGGCGAAGTGGCCGCTCAAGCGCGTCGCGCTGTTCTTCCTCCTCGCGGTCGTGCCCTTCGGCGGTTTCTACGGCGACAAGCTGCTCAAGAAGTACGAGGCGGACGGCGTCATCGCGGCCCGTGCCCGCGCCGAAGGTACGGTCAGCGCATGATCGTCGCCTTCTCCGTCAGCCCGCTGGGTGTCGGCGAGGACGTCGGTGAGTACGTCGCCGACGCCGTCCGGGTCGTCCGGGAGTCCGGGCTGCCCAACCGCACGGACGCGATGTTCACCTCCGTCGAAGGGGAGTGGGACGAGGTCATGGACGTCGTCAAGCGCGCCGTGGCCGCGGTCGAGGCCCGCGCGGGCCGCGTCTCCCTGGTGCTGAAGGCCGACATCAGGCCCGGGGTCACCGACGGGCTGACCTCCAAGGTCGAGACGGTGGAACGCCACCTGGCGGGCTGACGCACCATCAGCCCCCGTTCGTGCGCAACACGGACCCCCGGAGCCAATCGGCCCGGGGGTCCGTTCCGTTCGGGGGAGGAAAGGCCCCTGCCCGGGCCTGTCGGTCGACACGTGACCGGATATCACCTTGTGTGGTGATATCCACCCGTTCGACCGTTGGAGGTGCGGTGCCTTCGGAGGACTACGACTACGACCGCTACAGCAGGCTCGCGGGGCCGCTCACGCAGCCGCCCGCGACGGGGTACCGAGTCGGCTACCGCAGCCTCCTCTCCACCGAGAAGCACCGGACACGAGCCGTCCTCCTGATGACGCTCGCCCCCGCCCTCACCGGCCTGCTGCTCGCCTACCTGGTCTGGCCCACGCACTGGACCTCGCGTGAGAACGGTGAGGCGTGGCTGGTCGCCGCGGACACGGCGATGCTGCTGTCCATCGGCCTCGTCGAGCTGTTCATGCTGGTCAACGTGGTCTCCGTCGCGCACGCCGCGATGGTGGCCAGGGACCCCGTCCCCGTCACGGCCGAGCCCGGAACCCGGGTCGCCTTCCTCACCACGTACGTACCGGGCAAGGAACCCCTCGCCATGGTGCGGGCCACCCTGGAGGGCGCCGTACGGGTGCGCCACCCGGGACCGCTGGACGTCTGGCTCCTCGACGAGGGCGACGATCCGGAGGCCAGGAGGCTCTGCGCCGAACTGGGCGTGCGCCACTTCACCCGCAGAGGGGTGCCCGAGTGGAACCTGGCCGGGGGCCGGCACAAGGCCCGGACCAAGCACGGCAACTACAACGCCTGGATGGCCGGGCACGGGGACGCCTACGGCTACGTCGCCTCCGTCGACACCGACCACGTACCGCAGCCCAACTTCCTGGAGCGGACGATGGGCTACTTCCGCGACCCGGACACCGCCTTCGTCGTCGGGCCGCAGGTCTACGGGAACTACGACGCAGCCGTCACCAAGGCGGCCGAGTCCCAGCAGTTCCTCTTCCACGCCCTGATCCAGCGCGCCGGCAACCGCTACGGCGCGCCCATGTTCGTCGGGACCAACAACGTCATACGCGTCGCGGCGCTGCGCCAGGCCGGCGGGCTCTACGACTCGATCACGGAGGACATGGCCACCGGCTTCGAGATCCACCGCCGCCGCAACCCGCTGACCGGGCGGTTCTGGCGATCCGTCTACACCCCGGACGTGCTGGCCGTCGGCGAGGGCCCCGCGTCCTGGGCCGACTTCTTCACCCAACAGCTCCGCTGGTCGCGGGGGACGTACGAGACGCTGCTGCGGCAGTACGGCAGGGCCCTGTTCCGGATGCCGCCCGGCCGTCTCCTCAGCTACACGCTGATGCTCGTCTACTACCCCATGACCGCTGTCAACTGGCTGCTCGGCGTGCTGAGCTGCCTGCTGTTCCTCTGGCTCGGCGCCTCCGGGACCCAGGTCGCCGCCTCGCTCTGGCTCATGCTCTACAGCGATGCCGCGGCCCTCCAGATCGGGCTCTACCTGTGGAACCGCCGCCACAACGTCTCCCCGCACGAACCCGAGGGCTCGGGCGGGCTGGCCGGCATGGGGATGTCGGCGCTCTGCGCGCCGATCTACCTGAAGTCGCTGGGCGCCGCGGTGCTGCGCACCGAAGGGCGGTTCGTCGTCACCCCCAAGGGCGGTGCGACCAGTCCCGACCGGCTGCTCACCTTCCGCGTGCACCTCGCCTGGGCCGCCCTGCTGCTGATCTCGCTGGCCGCGTCGGTGGTGCTCGGCCACACCCACGCGGCGATGCGCACATGGGCGGTGCTGGCCCTGGCCGTCGCCCTCTCACCGGTCGCGGTCTGGTCCGTCACACGGCTCCGCGGACAGCGCGTCCGCCCGGTCCGCACCGTGCCCGCCGCCCGTGTGGAGGGCACGCCGGCCGCCGTCACCACCACCATGAGCACCCCCGCAGGAGGGAACTGACCGTGCGCATGTCCTACCGGCCCACGCAACGCATGAGGAAGACCCTGCTCGGAGGCGGGGCGATGGTGGTGCTGGCCGGACTCAACGCGCCGGCCGCCCTGTCGTTCGCGGAGAGCACGTACCACGCGTACAAGATCGACCAGCCCGCCTACAAGGCGCGGTACGGCTCCTGGGGCACGGTGCGCATCCCCGAGGAGTTCCGTACGAACGCCGTTCACGCGGCCCTCCTGCGCACCGGGAAGGTGCTGATCGTCGCCGGCTCCGGCAACGACGAGGAGCACTTCGGCGCGGGCACCTTCGACACGGTGCTGTGGGACCCGGAGGCCGGCACCTTCAAGAGGATCGACACCCCCGAGGACTTCTTCTGCGGCGGCCACGCGGCCCTTCCCGACGGCCGCCTCCTGATCGCGGGCGGTACCGCCCGCTACGAGGTCCTCGACGGCGAGGTGCGGCACGCGGGCGGCGGGATGCGGGTGAAGAACGAGGACCCGGACAGACCTCTCACCCTCCGCAGGGGCACCGTCTTCAGGTCTCCGGCCGGTACCGCGTACGTGTCCCGGTTCGACGTGACCGTGCCGAAGGCGAAGCGCACGTTCGAGGTGGACCGCTTCAGGAACGGGGCGATGAAGCCGTGGAGGACGAAGGTGACCGCCTCCGAGCAGCGCGTCTTCGTGGAGGCGGTCGAGGAGGGGCCGCAGGCGGTGACCGGGAGGGCCGCCCAGTACCGGATCGAGGGACTCACGGGCAGGGCCGCGGACAACGCCTACGGCCTCGCCGAGAGGATCACCCTGGACAAGCAGGACTTCCAGGGGATCAGGGCGGCCTACGAATTCGACCCGGTCGCCGAGAAGTACGTCCCGGTCGCCCCCATGAAGGACGCCCGCTGGTACCCGACGCTCGTCGGCCTCGACGACGGCCGAGTGCTCGCGGTGTCCGGCCTCGACGACGTCGGCGAGATCCTCGCGGGCGGCAACGAGATCTACGACCCGAAGGCGAAGAAGTGGTCCGAGGGGCCCTTCCGCTACTTCCCGACCTACCCCGCGCTCTTCCTGACCAAGGGCGGCAAGCTCTTCTACCCGGGGGCGAACGCCGGCTACGGGCCCGCGGACAAGGGCCGGGTCCCCGGGCTGTGGGATCCGGAGAAGAACACCTTCACCGAGGTCGGCGGGCTGGCCGACGCCGACGAACTGGAGACCGCGGCCGCCCTGATGCTGCCGCCCGCGCAGGACCAGAAGGTGATGGTCCTCGGCGGCGGCGGGGTGGGCGAGTCCGGGAAGTCGACCGCCCGGACCGCCGTCGTCGACCTGACGGAGGACCGTCCCGTCTTCGAACGGGGACCCGACCTCCCGCAGGGCACGCGCTATCTGAACAGCGTGCTCATGCCGGACGACACCGTCTTCACCACCGGCGGCTCCAGGGACTACCGGGGGCGCGGCGCCAGCAACGTCCTCAAGGCGCAGTCCTACGACCCGGCGACCGGCGCGTTCACCGCGGCGGCCGCCCCGACCGTCGGCCGCAACTACCACTCGGAGGCGCTCCTGCTGCCCGACGGGCGGGTGGCGACCTTCGGCTCCGACTCGCTGTACGGCGACCGGGCCAACACCCGGCTCGGCAGGTTCGAGCAGCGGATGGAGGTCTACACACCGCCCGCGCTGCACCGGAGCGGGGGGACGCGGCCCGTGATCGGGAAGGGACCGGAGACGGTCACCCGCGGCGGCTCGGCGACGTACGCCGCGGAGGGCTCCGGGCGGATCGCGACGGCGCGGCTGATGCGGCCGAGCGCGGTCACGCACACCACCGACGTCGAGCAGCGCTCGATCGAGCTCGGCCTGAGGAAGACCCCGGGCAGGGTGACGGTCGCGGTCCCGGAGGATCCGGCGCTGGTACCGCCCGGCTGGTACATGCTCTTCCTCACGGACACGGAGGGGACACCGTCCGTGGCGAAGTGGGTCAGGGTGGGCTGAGGCCGTTCACGGGTCCGCGACCCCGGCGTGACGCGCCTTCCCCCGGAGCGCCAGGTGGTCGCGGCCCCCGGCGCCGTGGGCGGCGTGTGCCGGCCACCGTGGCCGAGGCCCTTGGAACAGAGGGGCGGTACCGAAGTGCGAGACAGGGCGGACCAGTATGTGACCAGTGGGTAAGGTCGTCCCGTGCCGAAGCCGCTCAGTCTTCCCTTCGATCCCATCGCCCGCGCCGAGGAACTCTGGAACCGGCGCTGGGGCCCGGTGCCCTCCATGGGCGCGATCACCTCGATCATGCGGGCGCAGCAGATCCTGCTCGCCGAGGTGGACGCGGTGGTGAAACCGTACGGGCTGACCTTCGCCCGGTACGAGGCGCTCGTCCTGCTCACCTTCTCGCAGGCCGGTGAGCTGCCGATGTCCAAGATCGGCGAGCGGCTGATGGTGCACCCCACCTCCGTGACCAACACCGTCGACCGGCTGGTGCGGTCGGGACTGGTCGACAAACGCCCCAACCCCAACGACGGACGCGGAACCCTCGCCTCCATCACGGAGAAGGGCCGCGAGGTCGTCGAGTCCGCCACCCAGGACCTGATGGCGATGGACTTCGGGCTCGGGGCCTACGACGCCGAGGAATGCGCCGAGATCTTCGCCATGCTGCGCCCCCTGCGGGTGGCCGCCCAGGACTTCGAGGACCGGTAGCCGCAGGGGCAGGGCGCTGCAAGATCGCCCGGACCGGCCGGATACGCTCGACGGCATGAAACGCAGCGTGCTGACCCGCTATCGGGTGATGGCCTACGTCACCGCCGTCATGTTGATGATCCTGTGCGTGTGCATGGTCTTCAAGTACGGATTCGACACCGGTGAGAGCGTGACCTTCGCGGTCTCGCAGCTCCACGGCGTCCTGTTCATCATCTACCTGGTCTTCGCCTTCGACCTGGGCTCCAAGGCGAAGTGGCCGATCGGCAAGCTGCTGTGGGTGCTGATCTCCGGCACCATCCCGACGGCCGCGTTCTTCGTCGAGCGCAAGGTCGTCCGCGAGGTCGAGCCGCTGATCACGGACGGCGCCGCGCGGCCCGTCAAGGTCTGACGCCCAGGCGTGACCGCGCCACCACGGTCCGGCCGTACGGCGCAACCGCATCACCCCGAACCGCCCCGCGCACAAGCGCCGGGCGGTTTGCCATCGACATTTACTAGGACGTCCTAGTAAATTTGAACCATGGACGCTCACGCGATCGAGGAAGGCCGCCGCCGCTGGCAGGCCCGTTACGACAAGGCCCGCAAGCGCGACGCGGACTTCAGCACGCTCTCCGGGGACCCGGTGGAGCCCGCGTACGGGCCCCGCCCCGGTGACACGTACGAGGGCTTCGAGCGGATCGGATGGCCCGGCGAGTACCCGTTCACCCGGGGGCTCCACCCGACCGGCTACCGCGGCCGGACCTGGACCATCCGCCAGTTCGCCGGCTTCGGCAACGCGGAGCAGACCAACGAGCGGTACAAGACCATCCTGGCCAACGGCGGCGGCGGGCTCAGCGTCGCCTTCGACATGCCGACCCTGATGGGCCGCGACTCCGACGACCCCCGCGCACTCGGCGAGGTCGGCCACTGCGGGGTCGCCATCGACTCCGCCGCCGACATGGAGGTCCTCTTCAAGGACATCCCCCTCGGCGACGTCACCACCTCGATGACGATCAGCGGACCCGCCGTTCCCGTCTTCTGCATGTACCTGGTCGCCGCCGAGCGCCAGGGCGTCGACCCGGGCGTGCTCAACGGCACCCTGCAGACCGACATCTTCAAGGAGTACATCGCGCAGAAGGAGTGGCTCTTCCAGCCCGAGCCGCACCTGCGCCTCATCGGCGACCTGATGGAGCACTGCGCGCGGGACATCCCCGCCTACAAGCCGCTCTCGGTCTCGGGCTACCACATCCGTGAGGCCGGGGCGACGGCCGCGCAGGAGCTCGCCTACACCCTGGCCGACGGCTTCGGCTACGTGGAGCTCGGCCTCTCCCGCGGCCTGGAGGTCGACACCTTCGCCCCGGGGCTCTCCTTCTTCTTCGACGCGCACCTCGACTTCTTCGAGGAGATCGCCAAGTTCCGTGCGGCCCGGCGCATCTGGGCCCGCTGGATGAAGGAGACGTACGGCGCGCGCACCGACAAGGCGCAGTGGCTCCGCTTCCACACCCAGACCGCCGGGGTCTCGCTGACCGCCCAGCAGCCGTACAACAACGTCGTGCGCACGGCCGTGGAGGCCCTGTCCGCCGTCCTCGGCGGGACCAACTCCCTGCACACCAACGCCTTGGACGAGACGCTCGCCCTTCCGTCCGAGCAGGCGGCGGAGATCGCCCTGCGCACCCAGCAGGTGCTCATGGAGGAGACCGGCGTCGCCAACGTCGCGGACCCGCTGGGCGGTTCCTGGTACGTCGAGCAGCTCACCGACCGCATCGAGGCCGAGGCCGAGAAGATCTTCGATCAGATCAAGGAGCGCGGCACCAGGGCCCACCCCGACGGCAAGCACCCGATCGGCCCGATGACCTCCGGCATCCTGCGCGGCATCGAGGACGGCTGGTTCACCGGTGAGATCGCCGAATCCGCCTTCCAGTACCAGCAGTCGCTGGAGAAGGGCGACAAGCGGGTCGTGGGCGTCAACGTCCACCACGGGTCCGTCACCGGCGACCTGGAGATTCTGCGGGTCAGCCACGAGGTCGAGCGCGATCAGGTGCGCGAGCTCGCGGGTCGCAAGGAGGGCCGCGACGACGTACGGGTGCGCACCGCGCTCGACGCGATGCTGGCCTCCGCGCGCGACGGCTCCAACATGATCGCGCCGATGCTGGAGGCCGTACGGGCCGAGGCGACCCTCGGGGAGATCTGCGGCGTCCTGCGCGACGAGTGGGGCACCTACACGGAGCCGCCCGGCTTCTGACCTGTCGTCAGCGCCGGCTGGGCCGCGGCTCCCAGCCCCGAGAGCAGCAGCAGGGTGAAGCGCCGGGCCCAGTCGGTGTCGACGGGTTCGGCGCTCACCAGCGCCCGGTGCACCACCGCGCCGGCGATCACGTCGAAGACCAGATCAGCCGTACGGGCGGCCATCGCCGGGTCCGGTTCGGCGGGCAGTTCGCCTCGGTCCTGTGCGCGCTCGCGCCCCCGCAGGACCAGCCGCTTCTGCCGGGCCACGATCGAATCCCTGATCCGGCCCCGCAGTGCCTCGTCGCGTGTCGACTCCGCGACCACCGCCATCAGCGACGTCTTGGTCTCCGGCCGTTCCAGCAGCGCCGCGAACTGCAGCACCACGGCCTGCACGTCGGCCGCCAGGCTGCCGAGGTTGGGCAGTTCCAACTCGTCGAACAGGACCGCGACCGCGTCCACGACCAGCTCGTTCTTGCCGGCCCAGCGGCGGTAGAGAGTCGTCTTGGCGACCCCCGCCCGCGTCGCCACGTCCCCCATCGTCAGCTTCGACCAGCCGAGGTCGACCAGCGACGCACGGGTCGCCTCCAGGATCGCGGCGTCGGCCGCGGCGCTGCGGGGACGTCCGGATCGGGTGGGTTCGGCAGGGGGGCGGCTCGGCATGCGGCGACCATACCGGCCGGTAAGTACCGCTGACCGGCCCCGGGACCCGTGAGACAGATCACCGGGCGCTCTTGCCCGGGAGGGGGTCCGGACAGTTACGCTACGGGTCGTAGCGTAAGGACGACGGTCCGCCGGTCGTCCTCGCCACGACTGATCGACAACCACGTGCCGGGTGGGGACCCGGCATCGAGTACGGGGTTTTTCAGGGCCCCGGTGACCGTGTCCGTCCGTCCGCCCCGCACACCGGCGTGGCTGTGGACGGGGACGGTTCGCGGATCGCTTTCCGGAACGGTGCGCCCAGGGGGGAGGATGTACGTATGCAGCCTAGGAACATGTCCATGAGCGGCGTCGTCGACCTCGCCGCTGTCAAGGCGGCCGGCGAGGCCAAGGTGAAGGCGGAGCAGGCCCGCGCGGAGTCCGCCCGGCAGGGTGGCGGCGGCGCCGTCGCCCCTGCCTCCCTGGTGATCGACGTCGACGAGGCCGGCTTCGAGACCGACGTCCTCCAGCGCTCCACCGAAGTCCCCGTCGTGATCGACTTCTGGGCCGAGTGGTGCGAGCCGTGCAAACAGCTCGGCCCCCTCCTGGAGCGCCTCGCCGCCGAGTACAACGGCCGCTTCGTGCTGGCCAAGGTCGATGTCGACGCCAACCAGATGCTGATGCAGCAGTTCGGGATCCAGGGCATCCCCGCGGTCTTCGCCGTGGTGGCGGGGCAGGCCCTCCCGCTCTTCCAGGGGGCCGCCCCCGAGAGTCAGATCCGCGAGACGCTGGACCAGCTGATCCAGGTCGGTGAGGAGCGCTTCGGCCTCACCGGGATCGTGGTCGACCCGGACGCCGCCGTCGCCGGAGCCGAGGACGCCGTCCCGGCCGAGGTGCCCGCGGGGCCCTACGACGCGCTCCTGGAGACCGCCGCGGCGGCACTGGACGCCAATGACTTCGACGGTGCCGTGCAGGCGTACCGGAGTGTCCTCGCCGACGATCCGGGTAACACCGAGGCCAAGCTGGGCCTGGCCCAGGCGGACCTGCTCGGCAGGGTCGCGGGCCTGGACCCGCAGCAGGTCCGCAAGGACGCCGCGGAGAATCCGGCCGACCCGGCGGCGCAGATGACCGCCGCGGACCTGGATCTGGTGGGCGGTCACGTCGAGGACGCCTTCGGACGGCTGGTCGAGACGGTCCGCCGCAATTTCGGTGACGACCGGGACGCGGTGCGGGTGCGCCTCCTGGAGCTCTTCGAGGTGATCGGCCCCGAGGACCCCAGGGTCACCGCCGCGAGGACCGCCCTGGCGCGGGTCTTGTTCTGATGTGACAACACGGCCGTGGTGCCCCCCGGGGCGCCGCGGCCGTTTTCGCGGGCGGACGACAAGGGACGCCTGTGCTTTACCAAAACTTGACAAAAGTACGCGCTGTTACTGGCAGTAAAGCGCACCCTGGGATCTGTCCGCTTTCGGACCCCAATTTGCCCATTCGAGCGCACCTTTGGCGCCACCCTGTGTGGCCGGGCGGTATCCGCCTGTCGCACCCCGGTTATCGGGTCGTTACTAGCGAGTAACGACCCCCCTTGTGTCACGGGCGGGAATGCACCACGATCGGCCACGCCCGGTCCGACGCCCGCCAGCCCGACAGCCAGTCGGCTCCGGCGGCCTGTTGGGTCCCCACCGGGTGGTCGGCGGCAGTGCCGCCGATCGCGGACAGGGGGGTTCCTGCCCTCGGCAGGGCCTGTCCGAACCGGTTGCGCAGACGCGCGGCCAGTGGTTGTCGCTCGGGGGTGATCGCCGGTGACTCGGATGCGGTACGCGCCTCCGGTCCGGGCGCTCTCCTTCCCGAGGACGTAGCACTTCTCCCATCCCAGGACGGGCACGATGCCCGTACCGGAGATGTACGTCCGAGAAGGAGGAAATTTATGAGTTCCCAGGTTCGCGGTGGCACCAGATGGAAGCGTTTCGCTCTGGTCATGGTGCCGAGCGTCGTCGCGACCGCCGCAGTCGGCGTCGGTCTGGCGCAGGGCGCGCTGGCCGCGTCGTTCAGCGTGTCGGGTCAGAGCTTCAAGGTCCGCACCGACAGTCTCGTCGGCAAGGACTTCGTCCAGTACGGCAGCGTCGCTGTCGGCACGGACATGAAGGGTGAGAAGGCGGCGCACGCGGTGGCGGTGTCGGGCTTCAGCAGCGCGACGATCACCAACATGTGCCAGTCGGTCGTCACGCCGAACCTTCCGTTCGACCTTGGCAGCGTCACGCTGAGGCTGGAGGCCGGTACCAACGCGAAGAAGCCGGTCGAGGCGACGAATCTGTACCTGGACGTCGCTCAGCTCGACGCCGACGCGTCGTTCAAGAACATCGACATCGGTGTCGCGGCGGGTTCCCTCAAGAACCCGAACAGGCCCGGATCGATCGGCATCCAGCCGGGCACGCAGGCGAATGCGAACGGATTCGCGCAGCGTGCGGAGGAGGCCGTCCTGACCGACGTCAAGCAGACGGCGTGGGCGACCACCGCCGGCACCTTCAAGCTCAGCGACCTGAAGCTGCGGCTGCACAGCGGTACCGACGAGCAGTGCTTCTGAGGCACGTGACCGGGTGGCCGGAGTGCTCTCCCAGGGCCTTCGGCCGCCCACCCCTTCTTCTCACCGCAGTACCGGTTCCAGGGAGCTGTTTTCCATGAGCCCCGAGTCCACAGGGCAGAACGAGCACTACCTCACCGTCTTCCGGCGGGGATTCCGCACCTGGCGGGGTAACCGGCCGTTCTGGGCGGGCCTGTTCACCATGGTCGGTGGTGTACCCATCGCCTACTTCCCGTACGCCAACATGCACCTCGGCAACATGACGCTGGCGATGTCCACCACGGCCGGTGCGGGGTCGCTGATCATCGGGGTCCTGCTCATCACGCTGGGCCTGACCATGTGGTTCCAGCCCATCGTCAGGGTGTTCGCCGGAGTCGCGGCGATCCTGCTGGCGCTGATCTCCATCCCCGTCGCCAACATCGGCGGATTCCTGATCGGCTTCGTCTTCGCCCTCCTGGGCGGAGCCCTGTCCGTCTCCTGGGCCCCGGGCGGTCCCGAGGCCGCCGCAGACCTCGACGCCGCCCGCCCGAGGGCGCAGACCGCCGAAGGCGTACCCGGGACGGAGGGGACCGCGCCGCAGTACTACGACCCGACCGCGGTCCCGCAGCAGCCGTCGCCGTACGACAAGTCGCTCGAGGTCGACAGCGGGGGGCATCGTGCGGGGTGACGAGACAGGGACGGGCGACTTCGGGCCCGAGAACGTTCGCGAGCCGAAAGGGCCCCGCCACGCGGCGCCCAGGAAGTCGCTGCTGACGAAGCTGCACATGCCCGCGGGCAAGAAGGCGTTCGCGCTCGCCGCGATGCCCACGGCGGTCTTCGTCGGCATGGGACTCACTCCCAGGTTCGCGCTGGCCGACGACAACGACATCCCCTTCGCCCCCGGCCCCTGTGTGACGCGCTCCGACGAACCGAGCGAATCCGAGGAGCCGAAGGCGACGCCGACACCCGGCGCCACGTCCACCGGCGATGCCGAGGAAACGGGCGAGAAGCCGGACACGGGCGAGGAGCCGGACACGGGCGGGACCGAGGCCCCGAAGCCGTCGGCGAGCGCGAGTGCCCCGGCCGAGGCCCCGACGTCCGAGGACAAGGCAGCGGCGACGCCCAGCGCGACCCCGACGCCCACCAAGCCGGTGAACCCGCTCGACCCGCTCGGTGTCGGTGACGCCCTCAAGGACCTGCTCGACGGACCGGACAAGGAGACGGCGAGCCCGTCCCCGAGCGCCACCACCGGGGCCCCGGATCCGAAGCCTACGGAGACCGCGACCACCGATCCGGTCGAGGAGGCCACCGACGGCGCGAAGGACGAGGCCGACGAGACCGCCGACGCCATCCGGGACGCGGCCGACAAGGCCGGCAAGGACGTCGAGGAGCTCGACGAGGACGTCAAGGGTCTCGACCCCGTCAAGGACGAGGACGTGCCGGACGGCGCCAAGGAGCGCTTCCCCTGCCCGACCGCTGACCCCGAGGCGCTCGCCGCCGCCGATCTGGAGCAGGGCCTTCCGCTGCTCCCGGACGACCCGTGGATCCTGGAGTCGTCGCGGCTCACGCTCAACGGGCTCGACTACGCGGGCATCGTCGAGGTGAAGACGTACAACGGCACCGTCAAGAAGGCGCTGAAGTTCACCGCCGGCAGCATCGACATCAAGGACCTGCACCAGTTGACGACGGGCCCGGCCGGTGCGACCGGTCACGTCAAGGCGCGCGGCGGCTCCACGTCGACGATCCGCGACGGTGAGGTGACGATGTACACGGAGGAGCTGAAGGGCAACCTCTTCGGCCTCATCCCGATCACCTTCAGCCCGGAGACCCCGCCGCCGCTGAACGTACCGTTCGCCTTCTTCACCGACGTGAAGGTGACCCAGGCCGGCCAGTTCGGCGGCACCCTCACGGTGCCCGGCCTGCAGAACTACTTCACCGGCGGCAACAGCTAGACCCCACCGACCCGTTCGGGAGCCGCACAGCACCGCGGGCCGCCCCCCCTCACCGAGGGGGGCGGCCCGCAGCCGTGTCGCGCCGGGGAGCCGGTCACCGCGTGCGAACGCGGCGCCCTCGCGGACGCGGCCGGCTCCCGGGCCGGCTACGTACACTGACGGGCATGGCATGCCGCATCAGTGAACTGGTCCTGGACGCAGCCGATCCCGACCGGCTCGCCGCCTTCTGGAGCGAGGTCCTCGGCTACGTCGAACTCGGCCGGGAGGACGACGGGAGCATCGAGATCGGGCCGCCGGACCTGGGTTTCGGAGGCCCGCAGCCCACCCTCGTCCTCAGCCCCGGCAGCGACCCGAGGCCCGGGAAGCTGCCCCTGCACATCGACGTCAACGCCACCGACCGCGATCAGGACGCCGAGCTGGAGCGACTGCTCGCCCTCGGCGCCAGGCCCGCCGACGTCGGCCAGACCGGCACCGAGGGCTGGTACGTCCTGGCCGACCCGGAAGGCAACGAGTTCTGCCTCCTCCGTGCCCGGGTCCAGCCCGTCTGACCCCGCGTCCGGGACCGATCCCCTGGGCGCCGTCCGACTTCGCTGTTGGACCGGACCGCCGGGACGTGCGGCCCGGAGCGTTCGGCCACCGCCGCGCGCACCGTCCGGCGTCCCCGGCCTGTTCCCGGAGGCCGGGCCCTCTCGCAGGACCGCGGAAGACATGGCGGGGCGGGCGGACCGGTCCCGGCGCGGACGCTCGCGCCGGGTACGGCTGTGGCCCGCACCCCCGGCACATGCCGATCGGGGGTGCGGGCCACAGCCGTAGGAGGGAGCGTCAGTCGCGCTTCTCGCCGCCCAGGTGGTGGACCCGGACCATGTTCGTGGTGCCGGCGACACCGGGGGGCGAGCCGGCGGTCATCACCATGACGTCGCCGGTGCTGTAGCGGTTCAGCTTCAGGAGCTCCTCGTCGACCAGGTCGACCATCGCGTCCGTGTTGTTCACGTGCGGCACCACGTGGGACTCGACGCCCCAGCTCAGCGCGAGCTGGTTGCGCGTGGACTCGTCCGTGGTGAAGGCCAGGATCGGCTGGGCGGCGCGGTAGCGGGAGAGACGGCGGGCGGTGTCACCGGACGAGGTGAACGCGACCAGCGCCTTGCCGTCCAGGAAGTCCGCGATCTCGGCGGCCGCGCGGGCCACCGAACCGCCCTGCGTACGGGGCTTCTTGCCCGGGACGAGGGGCTGGAGGCCCTTGGACAGGAGCTCCTCCTCGGCGGCGACGACGATCTTCGACATCGTCTTGACCGTCTCGATCGGATACGCGCCCACGGAGGACTCCGCGGACAGCATGACCGCGTCCGCGCCGTCCAGGATCGCGTTGGCGACGTCGGACGCCTCGGCGCGGGTGGGCCGCGAGTTGGTGATCATCGACTCCATCATCTGGGTCGCCACGATCACCGGCTTGGCGTTGCGGCGGCACAGCTCGATGAGGCGCTTCTGCACCATCGGGACCTTCTCGAGCGGATACTCGACGGCGAGGTCACCGCGGGCGACCATCACACCGTCGAAGGCGGCGACGACGCCCTCCATGTGCTCGACGGCCTGCGGCTTCTCGACCTTGGCGATGACGGGGACCCGGCGGCCCTCCTCGTCCATCACCTTGTGCACGTCCTTGACGTCCTCGGCGTCCCGCACGAAGGACAGGGCGACCATGTCGCAGCCCATCCGCAGGGCGAACCGCAGGTCGTCGACGTCCTTCTCGGACAGTGCGGGCACGTTCACCGCGGCACCGGGCAGGTTGATGCCCTTGTGGTCGGAGATGACACCGCCCTCGATGACGATGCTCGTCACCCGGGGGCCGTCGACGGAGACGACCTTGAGCTCGACGTTGCCGTCGTTGATCAGGATCGGGTCGCCCTTGGTGACGTCTCCCGGCAGCCCCTTGTAGGTCGTGCCGCAGATCGACTTGTCGCCCGGGACGTCCTCGGAGGTGATGATGAACTCGTCCCCGCGGACCAGCTCGACGGGGCCCTCGGCGAACTTCGCCAGGCGGATCTTCGGGCCCTGGAGGTCGGCGAGCACCCCGACCGCGCGGCCGGTCTCGGCGGCGGCCTGGCGGACCCGGTCGTAACGGCCTTGGTGCTCCTCGTGGGAGCCGTGACTGAAGTTGAAGCGGGCCACACTCATGCCGGCCTCGATCAGAGCGACGAGCTGCTCATGGGAGTCGACGGCGGGACCGAGGGTGCAGACGATTTTGGAACGGCGCATGAGGCGGATCCTATCGGTTTGTTTCGCTGCGGAATATTCCGTCTGGTGGAAGATACAAAGGGGCGCGGGTCCGCTCAGTTGTGGACCAGTGCGAAGGTCTGGCCGGCGATCTCCAGTTCCTCGTCCGTGGGCACCACGGCGACGGCCACCCGGGCGTCATCGGGGGAGATCAGCCGTGGTTCGCCGGACCGAACGGCGTTGCGGTCCGGGTCCACCGCGAGGCCGAATCCCTCCAGTCCCGCGATCGCAGCCTCCCGCACCGGCGCCGAGTTCTCCCCGACCCCCGCCGTGAACACCACGGCGTCCACCCGGCCGAGGACCGCCGAATAGGCGCCGATGTACTTCTTCAGCCGGTGGACGTAGACGTCGAAGGCGAGTGCGGCACGCTCGTCGCCCTCCTCCACCCGGCGCCGGATCTCCCGCATGTCGTTGTCACCGCAGAGGCCGACCAGGCCGCTCCGCTTGTTCAGCAGGTCGTCGATCTCGTCCACCGACATGCCCGCCACGCGCTTGAGGTGGAAGGTGACGGCCGGGTCGACGTCCCCCGAACGCGTACCCATGACCAGCCCCTCCAAGGGGGTCAGTCCCATGGACGTCTCCACGCACCGGCCGCCGGCCACCGCGGAGGCGGACGCGCCGTTGCCCAGGTGCAGCACGATGACGTTCACGTCCGCCACCGGGCGGCCCAGCAGCTCGGCCGTCCGGCGGGACACGTACGCGTGCGAGGTGCCGTGGAAGCCGTAGCGGCGGATCCGGTGCGCGTCGGCGGTCTCCACGTCGATCGCGTACCGCGCCGCGTGCTCCGGCATCGTCGTGTGGAACGCCGTGTCGAAGACCGCCACCTGCGGAAGGTCGGGCCGCAGCGCCTGTGCCGTACGGATCCCGGTGATGTTCGCCGGGTTGTGCAGGGGGGCCACCGGGACCAGCCGCTCGATCTCCTGGAGCACCTCGTCGGTGATCACGGTGGGCTCGCTGAACCTCAGCCCTCCGTGCACCACCCGGTGGCCGATCGCCGCCAGCTCCGGCGAGTCCAGGCCGAGCCCGTCGGCAGCCAGCTCCTCGGCCGCCGCCTTCAGCGCCTGCTCGTGATCGGCGATCCGGCCGGTGCGCTCGCGGGGCGCGCCGCCGCCGGCCGACGGCGTGTGCACCAGCCGGGAGGTCTCCTCGCCGATCCGTTCGACCAGGCCGGTCGCCAGCCGGGAGCGGTCGCGCATGTCCAGGAGCTGGTACTTCACCGAGGAGGACCCCGAGTTGAGGACCAGCACCCGGCTCGCCCGGCCGTCGGTGGTGTGCGTGGGGGTCATCCGGTCTGCTCCTCGTCCTGCGCCTGGATCGCCGTGATGGCCACGGTGTTCACGATGTCCTGCACGAGGGCGCCGCGTGAGAGGTCGTTGACCGGCTTGCGCAGCCCCTGCAGGACCGGGCCGACCGCGACGGCGCCCGCCGAACGCTGGACGGCCTTGTAGGTGTTGTTGCCGGTGTTGAGGTCCGGGAAGATCAGCACGGTCGCCCGGCCCGCCACCTCCGACGCCGGCAGCTTGGTCGCGGCGACGGAGGGCTCGACCGCCGCGTCGTACTGGATGGGCCCCTCGATCCTCAGGTCCGGCCTGGCCGCGCGTACCCCCTCCGTGGCCTTCCGCACCTTGTCGACGTCCGCACCCGTGCCCGAGGTGCCCGTCGAGTACGACAGCATCGCGATCCGGGGGTCCACACCGAAGCGTGCGGCCGTGACCGCCGACTGCACCGCGATGTCCGCGAGCTGCTCCGCGTCCGGATCGGGATTGACCGCGCAGTCGCCGTACACCAGGACCTTGTCGGCGAGGCACATGAAGAAGACCGAGGAGACGATCGAGGCGTCCGGCTTCGTCTTGATGATCTCGAAGGCGGGGCGGATGGTCGCCGCGGTGGAGTGCACCGACCCGGAGACCATGCCGTCGGCCAGACCCTCCTGGACCATCAGCGTGCCGAAGTAGTTCACGTCCGCCACGACGTCGTACGCGAGCTCCACCGTCACACCGCGGTGCGCGCGCAGCAGGGCGTACTGCTCGGCGAAGCTCTGACGCAGCTCGGAGGTCTGCGGGTCGATCAGCTGCGTGTCGGCGAGATCGATGCCGAGGTCGGCGGCCTTCTTGCGGATGACGTCCACATCGCCGAGGAGGGTCAGGTCGCACACGTCGCGGCGCAGCAGCACGTCGGCGGCGCGCAGGACGCGTTCCTCCGTGCCCTCGGGCAGGACGACCCTGCGCCGGTTCGAGCGGGCCTGTTCCAGCAGCTCGTGTTCGAACATCATGGGGGTGACACGGCCACTGCGCGCCACGGAGATCCGCTCCAGCAGGGCGCCGGTGTCCACGTGCCGTTCGAAGAGGCCCAGCGCGGTCTCCGCCTTGCGGGGCGTGGCCGCGTTCAACTTGCCTTCCAGGGCGAAGAGTTCGGCCGCCGTGGGGAAGGAGCCGCCGGACACCGCGACGACCGGGGTGCCGGGGGCGAGGCGGGCGGCCAGCCTGAGTATCTCCTCGCCGGGGCGCTCGTCCAGGGTCAGCAGGAGACCGGCGATGGGCGGGGTCCCCGCACTGTGCGCGGCGAGCGAACCGATGACCAGGTCCGCGCGGTCGCCGGGGGTCACGACCATGCAGCCCGGGGTCAGGGCCTTCAGGAGGTTGGGCAGCATCGCGCCGCCGAAGACGAAGTCCAGCGCGTCCCTGGCCAGGCCCGAGTCGTCGCCGAGGAGGACCGTTCCGCCCAGCGCCGTGGTGATCTGGGCGACGGTCGGCGCGGAGAGCGCCGGATCGTCCGGCAGCACCGAGCAGGGGACCGGCAGCCGGGCCGCCAGCCGTTCGGCGATCTCCGCACGGTCCTCGGACGCCACCCGGTTCACGATCATCGCCAGCACGTCGCAGCCCAGGCCCGCGTAGGCCCGGTAGGCGTTGCGCGTCTCGGCCCGGACGGACTCCGCGTCCTGTCCCTTGCCGCCCACCACCGCGATCACGGAGGCGCCGAACTCGTTGGCGAGCCGGGCGTTCAGCGCCAGCTCGTCCGGAAGCTGGGTGGCGGCGAAGTCGCTGCCGAGGACCAGGACGACCTCGTAGTCGCGGGCCACCCGGTGGAATCGCTCCACGAGCCGCGAGACCAGCTCGTCGGTACCCTGCTCCGCCTGGATCGTCGAGGCCTCGTGGTAGTCCAGGCCGAAGACGGTCTCCGGACTCTGCGAGAGCCGGTAACGGGCCCGCAGCAGCTCGAACAGCCGGTCCGGTCCGTCGTGGACCAGTGGCCGGAAGACACCGACCCGGTCCACCTGACGCGTCAGTAGCTCCATGACTCCCAGATCGACGACCTGTCGGCCGTCTCCCCGGTCGATACCGGTCACGTACACGCTGCGCGCCACGCGTGCTCTCCCGTCCTGTTCGGCTGGTAATGCCCCCTTGACGATACCTACGGGGGCAGGTACGCCGCCCGCCGGGAGGAGGCCGCCGCGCGCGCTGCTCCGACGGGTGCCGGAGCAGCCGGGAGCGCGGTGGCGGGACCCGGCGTGGGACAATCGTGATGGCTCACGGTACGGGGGTTCCCGAGAGGCACCCTGAGCGGACCGGACCTAGCGAGCAGGAGAAAGAGCACGATGCGCATCGGAATTCTCACCGCAGGCGGCGACTGCCCCGGCCTGAACGCCGTGATCCGGTCGGTCGTCCACCGTGCCGTGGTGGGGCACGGCGATGAGGTCATCGGCTTCGAGGACGGCTTCAAGGGGCTGCTCGACGGCCACTTCCGGCCTCTCGACCTCAACGCGGTCAGCGGCATCCTG
The DNA here is from genome assembly GCA_014651175.1 of Streptomyces clavifer. Classification (GTDB taxonomy): domain Bacteria; phylum Actinomycetota; class Actinomycetes; order Streptomycetales; family Streptomycetaceae; genus Streptomyces; species Streptomyces clavifer. The sequence goes on from BMWJ01000001.1 coordinate 780,403, forward strand.
GCCCGCGGCGGCACGATCCTGGGCTCGGCCAGGCTGGAGCGCGACCGCCTGCGCGAGGCCGCGGAGAACTGCGAGGAGCTGTCCCGCCGTTACGGCATCGACGCCCTCATCCCGATCGGCGGCGAGGGCACCCTCACGGCGGCCCGGATGCTCTCGGACGCGGGAATGCCCGTCGTCGGCGTCCCGAAGACGATCGACAACGACATCTCCGCCACCGACCGGACGTTCGGCTTCGACACCGCGGTGGGCGTCGCCACCGAGGCCATAGACCGTCTCAAGACCACCGCCGAATCGCACCAGCGCGTGATGGTGGTCGAGGTCATGGGCCGCCACGCGGGCTGGATCGCTCTGGAGTCCGGCATGGCCGGCGGTGCCCACGGCATCTGTCTTCCGGAGCGGCCCTTCCAGGTCGACGACCTGGTCAAGATGGTCGAGGAGCGCTTCGCGCGCGGCAAGAAGTTCGCCGTCATCTGCGTCGCCGAGGGCGCGCACCCGGCCGAGGGCTCCATGACCTACGCCAAGGGCGAGATCGACCAGTTCGGCCACGAGCGCTTCCAGGGCATCGGCAACCAGCTGGCCGGCGAGCTCGAACGCCGGCTCGGCAAGGAGGCCCGGCCCGTCATCCTCGGCCATGTCCAGCGAGGCGGCACCCCGACGGCGTACGACCGCGTCCTCGCGACCCGCTTCGGCTGGAACGCGGTGGAGGCCGTGCACCGGGGTGACTTCGGCCGGATGACGGCCCTGCGCGGCACCGAGATCGCCATGGTCCCGCTGGCGGACGCCGTGACCCGGCTGAAGACCGTGCCCGGCGACCGGATGTACGAGGCCGAGTCGGTCTTCTGACCGGAGCGGCGCGCGGCGCCCCTTCCCCGCCGGCCGGAAGGCCCGCGAGTGGCCCCGGCCGTCCCTCGCGGTCGGCCGGGGCCACTCGTCGTCTCCTCGGACGATCGGGTTCACGTGCCGATTCCCCGGACGGTCGGGGCACGCGTCGCTCCCGCGGGCGGCCACTCGCCGGCCCCCGCGGGAGGGTCGGAGCCGCCCCCCGGGAGGCCGGAGCAGGCGCCCCCGGGTGGCCGGATCAGATCCCCGCGGTCCGCCAGAACTGCTCGACGACCCGCACCAGGAACTCCCGCGCGTCGATCTCCGCCTCGGTCCGCTCGCGGCCGGCGCTGTTCCACGCCTGCGTCGACACGATCAGCGCCTGGTAGTCGGTGTGCAGCTGTTCCAGCACGTTCTGGACCAGGACCCGGTCCAGCGGCACGATCTTGGCCACCGGCTTGACGTACGCCTGCCAGCGCGTCGCCACGGCCTTGCTCAGCAGCTCCGCCAGCTCCTCGTTGCGGCCGGTCGCGGTGAGGAACTGGGCGGCCGACATGTCCAGCGTCTGGCAGAGGGTCACGGCCTGGCGCTCGTTGCCGCGCCAGCGGCCCGAATCCTCGATCCGCTGGTACGCGGCGGCCGTCATCCCGAGCGTCCGCGCCAGGTCCTCCACCCCGATGTCGCGGGACTGCCGGTGCTCGCGCAACGTGCTCGCGGCAGCCAGCAGTTCGCCGGGGGCGCACCACAGCACACCTGCGAGGGCCGTCAGTTCGCGTTCGCCCGGCAGGGCCACACCACGCTCCCAGGCCATGACGGTCTCGGCGGTTATCTGCAGTCCGTACTGGGCGCCCAGGCCGTACGCAACATGTCCGGGAGCCATTCCCAGCGCTTCGCGAAGTCGGCGTGCGGCGGGAGCATTGAAGGGCGGAGTCGTGTGCACGGCTTCACCGTATGAGCACAAGAAGCGCCTGGCTACAGGCTGTTCCTAACAGTTCACCCTTCGTATGATCCTCCTAGGGGGAGTTTCGCCCGACGTCGTCGCCTAGGGGCGGGTTTCGGCCACCCATGTGTAGTGCAGCTCGGGCCGGCCGACCTGACCGTAGCTCGGCCGCCGCACGGCGCGGCCCGCCGTCACCAGATGCTCCAGATAGCGGCGCGCGGTGATCCGGGAGATCCCCAGCTCCTCCCCGGCGGCCGACGCCGTCACCCCGTCCGGGGACTCCCGCAGTGTCCGTGTCACGGCCGCCAGCGTCGGGCCGCTCAGCCCCTTGGGCAGGCTGGCCGGGTCCGCCACCCGCAGGGCGCCCAGCGCCCGGTCCACCTCTTCCTGGCCGCTCGCCTCGCCCGCCGCCGCCCGGAACGCGGCATAGCGCAGGAGCCGGTCCCGCAGGGTGGGGTAGGTGAAGGGCTTCAGCACGTACTGGACGACGCCGAGCGACACGCCTTCCCGCACCACCGCCAGATCGCGCGCCGACGTCACCGCGATGACGTCGGCACCGTGTCCGGCGGCCCGCAGCGAGCGCAGCAGCTGGAGGCCGTGCCCGTCGGGCAGGTACAGGTCGAGCAGCAGGAGGTCCACCGGCATGCGGTCCAGGGCCCGCACGGCCGCCGCCCTGGTGTGGGCGACGGCGGCCACCTCGAAACCCGGCACCCGGCCCACGTACAGCTGATGGGCGTCCGCCGCCACCGGGTCGTCCTCCACGACCAGCACCCGGATCACGCCGTCCGCACCCGTGATGCCGTCTCTGCCGGGTGCGTCGCCCCGGCCGCCCGGGTCGCTCACGCCCTTTGTCCCGCTCATGCCGTGGCCACCTCCGCCGTACGGCCCGCGAGCGGTAGCCGCACCGTGAACTCCGCGCCGCCGACCGGGCCCCGGTCCAGGGTGACCGTCCCCCCGTTGCGGTGGACCGCCTGGCGCACCAGGGCCAGCCCCAGCCCGCGCCCCGTGCCGTGCGTCGTCCAGCCGCGCCGGAACACCTCGTCCGCGTCGTCCGGACCGATCCCCCCGCCGGTGTCCGCGACCCGCAGCAACAGCTCCCCGCCTTCGGTGAGCGCGGTCACGGTCACCAGGGCCCGCGTCGCGGTGCGCTGCGCGGGCAGCGGCGCCTCGCCGCCCGTCCCCGCCTCCGAAGCGGCGTCCACCGCGTTGTCGATCAGGTTGCCGAGGATCGTCACCAGGTCGCGCGGTGCCATGGACCGCGGCAGCGCCCCGTCGTCGATCAGGCTGTCCTCCGCGAGCACCAGCTCCACACCACGCTCGTTGGCCTGCGCCGCCTTGCCGAGCAGCAGCGCGGCCAGGACCGGCTCGGCCACCGCACCCACGACCCGGTCGGTGAGGACCTGCGCCAGCTCCAGCTCCGCCGTCGCGAACTCCACCGCCTCCTCGACCCGGTCCAGCTCGATCAGCGAGACCACGGTGTGCAGCCGGTTCGCCGCCTCGTGGGCCTGCGAGCGCAGGGCCATGGTGAAACCCCGCTCCGAGTCGAGCTCGCCCGACAGGGCCTGCAGCTCCGTGTGGTCCCGCAGGGTCACCACGGTGCCGCGCTGCTCGCCGCCGACCACGGGGCTGGTGTTGACGACGATCACCCGGTCCGACGTCAGGTGCACCTCGTCGACCCGGGGCTCGGCCGCCAGCAGGGCCCCGGTGAGCGGCGCCGGGAGGGCGAGCTCGTCGACCTTGCGGCCCACCGACGCGTGCGTCAGGCCGAGGAGCTCCCGGCCCGCATCGTTGATCAGCGCGATCCGGCGCTGCCCGTCCAGCATCAGCAGTCCTTCGCGCACCGCGTGCAGGGTGGCCTCGTGGTAGTCGTGCATCCGGCCCAGCTCGCGGGCGTTCATCCCGTGCGTGTGCCGGCGCAGCCTGGCGTTGATCACGTACGTCCCGAGCCCGCCGAGCGCCAGCGCCGCACCCGCCGCCATCCCCAGGGCGCCGAGCTGTTCGCGCACCTGGGTGGAGACCCGCTCGACGGTGATGCCGGCGCTCACCAGGCCGACGATCCTGTCCCCGTCGCGGATCGGCGTGACGACCCGTATCGACGGCCCCAGGGTGCCGGTGTACGTCTCCGTGAAGGTCTCGCCGCGCAGGGCCGGGGCGGTGTTCCCGATGAAGGTCCGGCCGATCTCCGAGGGGTGCGGGTGGGTCCAGCGCACGCGGTCCGGATCCATGATCGTGACGAACGCGATGCCGGTGTCCGCACGGACCCGCTCCGCGTACGGCTGGAGTACGGCGGACGGATCCGGGGTACGGATCGCCTCCCGCACGGTCGGAGATCCGGCCAGGGCGAGGGCCGCGGTCCGCACCTGCCGGTCCGCGGTCTCCTCCGCCTGCGCCCTGCCGGAGGCGTACGCGAAGAAGGCGCACCCGGCCACGACCGCGGCCACGAGCAGGGCCTGCATCGCGAAGAGCTGGCCGGCCAGACTGCGGGGGAGCGTGCGGGACAGGCGCATGGCCCCAGTCTGCCTGCCGCGGCCCACCGGCCCAAGGTGGCTCGAAAGCGTCCGTGAACGATATGAACGCAAGGGTGACCGCCGTCACAGGGAAGTGAATAGTCACCGGGGCCCCCAGGGACGGGGAGCGACCGCAACCCCGAGGAGACCCCCGTGGCAGAGAAAGCCGCACGACGGGACCGTACGCACTATCTCTACCTGGCCGTGATCGCCGCCGTGGTGCTGGGCATCACGGTGGGCTTCGTCGCCCCGGGTGTCGCCGTGGAGCTCAAGCCCATCGGCGCCGGCTTCGTCAACCTCATCAAGATGATGATCTCGCCGATCATCTTCTGCACGATCGTGCTGGGCGTCGGCTCCGTGCGCAAGGCCGCCAAGGTCGGCGCCGTCGGCGGCCTCGCCCTCGGCTACTTCCTGGTGATGTCGACCGTGGCCCTGGCCATCGGCCTCGTCGTCGGCAACCTGCTGGAGCCCGGCTCCAGCCTCCACCTCACCGAGGCGGCCCGTGCCGCCGGCGAGAAGCAGGCGTCGGGAGCCAGCGAGTCCACCGTGGACTTCCTGCTCGGCATCATCCCGACGACCATGGTCTCGGCCTTCACCGAGGGCGAGGTCCTGCAGACCCTGCTCATCGCCCTGCTCGCGGGCTTCGCCCTGCAGGCCATGGGCTCGGCCGGTGAGCCGATCCTGCGCGGCATCGGACACATCCAGCGCCTCGTCTTCCGCATCCTCGCCATGATCATGTGGGCGGCCCCGGTCGGCGCCTTCGGAGCGATCGCGGCGGTGGTCGGCGAGACCGGCCTGGACGCGCTGAAGTCCCTCGCGGTCATCATGATCGGCTTCTACGTCACCTGTGCGCTCTTCGTGTTCGTGATCCTGGGCGCGATCCTGCGACTGGTGGCCGGGGTCAACATCCTCGCCCTGCTGAAGTACCTGGGCCGTGAGTTCCTGCTCATCCTCTCCACCTCCTCCTCCGAGTCGGCCCTGCCGCGGCTGATCGCGAAGATGGAGCACATGGGCGTCAGCAAGCCCGTCGTCGGCATCACCGTGCCGACCGGCTACTCCTTCAACCTCGACGGCACCGCGATCTACCTCACGATGGCCTCGCTCTTCATCGCCAACGCGACGGGCGACCCGCTGAGCATCAGCGAGCAGATCTCGCTGCTGATCTTCATGGTGATCGCCTCGAAGGGCGCAGCCGGCGTCACCGGCGCCGGACTGGCCACCCTGGCGGGCGGCCTGCAGTCCCACCGCCCCGACCTGGTCGACGGCGTCGGCCTGATCGTCGGCATCGACCGCTTCATGAGCGAGGCCCGCGCCCTGACGAACTTCGCGGGCAACGCGGTCGCCACGGTGCTGGTCGGCACCTGGACCAAGGAGATCGACCGGGCCCGGGTGGACCAGGTCCTCTCCGGCGCCCTCCCGTTCGACGAGAAGACGATGACGGACGACCACCACCCCGCCGACGCGGACGCCGACGTCCCGGAGGCCAGGGACAGCGGCGAGGACAAGCCGTCGCTCGCGAAGGTCTGAGGCACGGAAGGCCCGGCCCCGGGACGCTCTCGGGCCCCGGGAAGTTCTAGCGGCGCCCCGGGAATCCAGAGGTCTGCAACTCCGGCCAGAGGGTCTCCGGCCCCACGACGGCCCGAGGCCCTTGTGGGGCCCGGGGCCCTGGGCCCCACAGTCCGCGAGGCACCCCGCCGAGGGCTTCCCCCCGGACCTCGGCCGCCTCGCCCCGAACCGCCCGCACCGTCACGGTGCGGGCGGTTCGCGCTCCGCAGGCGGGCTCCGCACGGCCCGGCCCTTGCCTTGACGCCGACGGTCGGCGCCCGCCCGAAGCGCCGCCTCCTCCAGGACCTTGAGGACGTCTTCGCGGCACCGTAGGAAGGTCGTTGGGGGATCGCGGACACCCCTACGTGCCGTATGCCCCAGTGTGTCCGTCCGTAGCTTCCCGCCGACCTGGCGCTTGGGTAGGTTGGCGGGTTCGGGGCGGGATGGGTGGGGGTTTTTGTGGGTGAGGGTGCTCGGTTGTGTCCGGAGTGTGGGGCCGGGATGCCGGTGGACAGCCGGTTCGCGGCCTGGTGCGGCGTCTGCGACTGGAACGTGGACCCCGCTGAACCGGCGGAGGAACCGGGCCGGCTCGCGAGGGTGCGCCGCACACTGGCCCGCCGGCACGGCGAGCGGCTGCTCGCCGAGGTGAGTGCCGGCGGGGCACTCCGTCCGGGCAAGGACACCTCCGCCCTGCTGGCCCACGGGATCGCGCTCGCGGTTCACGGAGTGACCGTCGCCCTGGTGGCGGGGGGCGTCTGGTGTGTGGTGGGCGGATGGGGCAACCCCGTCGTGGTGGTGGCGGGGCTCTTCCTCGTCGCGCTGGGATGGAGCCTCAGGCCGCGGTTGCCGCGGCTGCCCAAGGACGCGCTCCTGCTGTACCGCGCCGATGCGCCCGCCCTGTACGGACTGATCGACGAGATCGCCCGGGTGGCCGGTACCAGGAGTGTGGACGTGATCGCGGTCGACGCCGATGTCAACGCGAGCGTGACGACCTGCGGTGTGCGCGGCCACCGTCTCCTGACGCTGGGGCTGCCCCTGTGGGAGACACTCGAACACCGGCAGCGGATCGCCCTGCTGGGCCACGAGCTGGGGCACTACAGCAACGGTGACACCCGACGCGGAGCCGTCTTCGGCACCGCGTACCGCTCGTTGACCATCTGGCACTACTACCTGGAGCCGACCGAGGACCCCGCGCCGCTGGAGATGCTGGCGAACCTCGTCTACCTGGTGCCCCGTTCGCTGGTCTCGGGCCTGCTGATGCTGCTCGACCAGCTGACCCTGCGGTCCAAGCAGCGCGCCGAGTACCTCGCCGACTCCGTTGCCGCCCAGGCCGGTTCCACCGAGGCGGCCGTGGAACTCCTGGACCGGCTGCTCGTCGCGGAGTCCGTCCACATCGCCCTGCGGCGCGAGAGCATCAGACTCCGCGCCCTCCCACGCAGTGCCGGCCGGTCCGAGGGGCGGCAGGACGGACTGTGGGAGGTCCTCGCGGCCCACGTCGAGTCGATTCCGGAGCACGAGTACGAGAGGCAGCGGCGCGTCGGCGCGCGGAGGGGGCACAGCGTCGACGACACCCATCCGCCGACACATCAGCGTCGCGCATGCCTGCTCGTCGGGGCGCCCGTACCCGCGGCCGTCGTGTCTGACGCCGACCGTGAACAACGGATCGCCGCCGAACTCGCCGACGCACGCGGACAGGTGGCCCGGCAGATCGTGCGGGACGGGGTCGACGGGTAGGTGGCCGGTCGTGCCGAACGCGCCGCCACCGCCGGGCACGGGCGTGAACGTGGCCGACAAGCCCCAGCTCGGGGCTTGTCGGACGGAATGTTCGGCACCGGCGGCGGAACCGCCGCCGTCACACCTCCGTGTGGTCGGCCGTCGGCTTCCGCGTGCGGCGCGTGGACGCGCGCAGCACCGAAGCGCCCACCGGGGTGAGCGTATGGAGCACACTCGCACCGTGCCGGCTGCTGGTGACCAGACCGGCATCCCGCAGCACGGTCGCGTGCCTGCTCGCGGAGGACGCGGAGACGCCGATGGCCCGCGCGATCTCGCCCGTCGTGGCGCCGCTCGCCCTGATCGGCCAGGACCGCCGCGCGGGCCTGGCCGATCAGGGCGGCGAGTGCCTTCTCCTGTCCGCCCCACGCCGCGTCGAGACAGGGAGCGGCCGGTTCCTGGAGGACCGGATAGCACAGGACCGGTTGCAGCTCCGGATCGGCGAGGCTGACCGGGGCACCCCAGCAGAAGTACGACGGTACGAGACGCAGCCCACGGCCGTTCAGATGCAGGTCCCGTTCCTCGGCGGGATATGTGACGGGCAGGACGGGGTTCTCCCGGCGCATCGTGGGTCCGGGATCGGCCGGCAGCCTCTCCACCCCCCGCGCCAGCAGCGCCCGCAGACGGGCGGCGCGCTCCGCCTCGACGCGGGCCTGTATGTGCTCCCAGTGCGGTGCGAGGACCGTGCGGTGACAGGCGCGCAGGATCCGCACCAGCTCCTGGCGCCCTGCGCGCCGGGTATTTCCGAAGTCCAGCGCGGTATGTCGGACGACCGGGACAACTGATCGACCTCTCCGGCTATCCGCGCGGGCGGAGCGTCGAGAATCGCGAGAAGTCCGCTTTCCGGTCGCACCCCCGGGCGGGACTGCCGCCCGGGGGTGCCGTGTACCTGGAGGGGCGGGCGCCCCGGTGTACGCACCCGTCAGGCGGGCCGGAACCACACCGTCGCCAGGGGCGGCAGTGTCAGCGTCACACTCGTCTCCCGGCCGTGGGCCGGGACCGCCTCGGGCTTCAGCGGCTCCTCGTTGTGCACGTCGCCGCCGCCGTAGCGCGCCGCGTCCGTGTTCAGGACCTCCACCCACGCCTCCGGGCCGTCCGGTACGCCGATGCGGTAGTCGTGCCGGACCACCGGGGAGAAGTGGGAGACCGCGAGCAGCGGCGAGCCGTCCGCGTCGTAGCGGACGAACGCGAACGCGTTGTCCTCCGCCGCGCCGCCGTCGATCCAGGCGAAGCCCTCCGGGGAGGTGTCACGCTGCCAGAGCGCGGGCAGCGCCCCGTACACCGCGTTCAGGTCCTTGACCAGGGTGCGTACGCCCAGGTGGTCGCCGGAGGCCTCGTACGCCGGGTCGAGCAGCCACCAGTCGGGGCCGTGGCCCTCGGACCACTCGGCGCCCTGGGCGAACTCCTGCCCCATGAAGAGCAGTTGCTTGCCGGGGTGCGCCCACATGAAGCCGAGGTAGGCCCGGTGGTTGGCGCGCTGCTGCCACCAGTCGCCGGGCATCTTGCTGACCAGCGCCTGCTTGCCGTGCACCACCTCGTCGTGCGAGATCGGCAGGACGTAGTTCTCGCTGTAGGCGTACACCATCGAGAACGTCATCTCGTCGTGGTGGTACTTGCGGTGCACCGGCTCCTTGCCGATGTACACCAGCGAGTCGTGCATCCAGCCCATGTTCCACTTGAGGCCGAAACCGAGGCCGCCCCGGTCCGTGGGGCGCGTGACGCCCTCCCAGGCGGTCGACTCCTCGGCGATGGTGACGACACCGGGGTTGCGCCGGTAGACCGTCGCGTTCATCTCCTGGAGGAAGGCCACCGCGTCCAGGTTCTCCCGGCCGCCGTGCTCGTTCGGCGACCACTGCCCGTCCTCGCGGGAGTAGTCGAGGTAGAGCATGGAGGCCACCGCGTCGACCCGCAGGCCGTCGATGTGGAACTCCTCGCACCAGTACGTGGCGTTGGCGACCAGGAAGTTGCGGACCTCCGTACGGCCGTAGTCGAATTCCAGGGTGCCCCAGTCCGGGTGTGCGGCCCGGTTCGGGTCGGAGTGCTCGTACAGGGGGCGGCCGTCGAACTCGGCCAGTGCCCAGTCGTCGCGCGGGAAGTGCGCCGGCACCCAGTCCATGAGGACCCCGATGCCCGCCGCGTGCAGCGCGTCGACCAGGAAGCGGAAGTCGTCGGGGGTGCCCATCCGGGACGTCGGCGCGTAGAAGCCGGTGACCTGGTAGCCCCAGGAGCCACCGAAGGGGTGCTCCGAGACCGGCATCAGCTCCACGTGGGTGAAGCCGAGCTCCCGTACGTAGGAGGGGAGCTGGGAGGCCAGCTGACGGTAGGTGAGGCCGGGGCGCCAGGAAGGGAGGTGGACCTCGTACACCGAGAACGGGGACTCGTGCACCGGGCGGTCGCCCCGGTGCGCCATCCAGTCGCCGTCCTGCCACGCGTGATGTGGGGCGGCCACCACCGAGGCGGTCGCGGGCGGCACCTCCGCGTGGCGGGCCATCGGATCGGCGCGCTGGGTGTGCGAACCGTCGGGGCGGCAGATGTCGAACTTGTAGACCGCGCCCTCGCCCACGCCGGGGAGGAACAGCTCCCACACACCGGTGGAGCCGAGGGACCGCATGGGGAAGGCCGTGCCGTCCCAGTAGTTGAAGTCGCCCGCGACGCGGACCCCGCGCGCGTTCGGCGCCCAGAGGGTGAAGCGGGTGCCCGGCACGCCCTGGTGCTCCATCGGCTGCGCGCCGAGTGCCTTCCAGAGCTCCTCGTGCCGGCCCTCGCCGATCAGGTGCAGATCGAGTTCACCGAGCGCGGGAAGGAAGCGGTACGGGTCCTCCACCTCGATCGTGTTGTCGTCGTAGGCGACCTGGAGCCGGTACGCGGCGGGCACGGCGGGCAGCGGCAGGACCCCGGAGAAGAAGCCGTCGCCGTCGCTCTGGAGCTCGGCCCGCAGCTCCTCGGCCAGCACGGTCACCGAGTGCGCGAACGGGCGCAGCACCCGGAACTCCACCCCGCCGCCGGCCGGATGCGCGCCCAGGACGTCGTGCGGGGCGTGGTGCTCGCCGGCGAGCAGCCTGCCCCGGTCCCCGTCGTCCAGGGCCGTGGCCGGGAGGACCCCCTTGCCGCCGCCGCCGCGCCGGGGCCGGGGCGGCGCGGCGGCCGTCTTCCTGGCCCGGGCGCGCTTGGCGGGAGGAGGGGCGACGGGGTCGGGGGCCGGTGCGCCGACCTCGGTGGTCACCGGCTGCGGGGCGGGCGGGACCTCGATGGGCTCGGGCGACTTGCGGGACGGCTTGCGGGCGGTCACAGGGACGGCCTCCTCGGAGGGGGAGAGGTGGGAGGGGGAGGGAGCGGGGGATCATCCGGTCGTCGTGGCCAGGCGGTGGATGGCGGCCATCGGGACGGGCAGCCAGTCGGGGCGGTGCCGGGCCTCGTACAGCACCTCGTACACCGCCTTGTCGGTCTCGTGGGCGCGCAGCAGCTCCGGCTCGGCGCGCGGGTCGGCGCCCGACGCCCCGGCGTAGCCCTCGCAGAACGCGTCGCGGCAGCGTGCCGCCCACTCCGGGTTCCACGGGCGGTGCGAGCGGGCCGCGTAGTCGAAGGAGCGGAGCATCCCCGCGACGTCGCGCACCGGTGGCTGCGGACTGCGGCGTTCGGGCAGGGGCTTGGCGGGCTCCCCCTCGAAGTCGATCAGCGACCAGAAGCCGTCGTCGCCCCGCAGGGTCTGGCCCAGGTGCAGATCTCCGTGGATCCGCTGTGCGGCCCAGCCGCGGCCGGAGTGCCCCGGTGCGGTGACGGCGTCGAAGACGGCGCGCAGCCCCGGTACGTAGGGGGCGAGTGCGGGGACGGCCTGCGCGGCTGCCTCCAGCCGGTGGGTCATCCCGGCCACCAGGCTCCGGGTCCGGTCGTGGGCGATGGCGGGCGTCGGCAGCGCGGCGGCGAGTGCCGTGTGCACCTCGGCCGTGGCCCGGCCGAGCGCCCGCGCCTCCGGGACGAAGCAGCGCCCCGCGCCGAGCGCGGCGAGGGCGAGCTGCCATCCGTCCTGCGCACCCCGCAGGAACGGCTGCAGCACACCGAGCGTGAGCGGCTCCGGAGCCGTCGCCTCGAACCAGGCCACCGGGGAGGGCACCCGGCCGCAGCCCTCGCGGCTCAGCGCGAGCGGCAGCTCGAGATCGGGGTTGGTGCCCGGGAACACCCGGCGGAAGATCTTCAGGATGTACGCGTCCCCGTAGACGAGCGAGGAGTTGGACTGCTCGGTGTCCAGGAGGCGCGGCGCGAGCCCCGGAGGGACCGGGGCCGTGCGGTCGAAGCGGAGGGTGCCGAGGGATCCGGGGTTACGGAATCGTTCCAGCAGGAGCCCGGCGACGCGCGGGTCGTGCAGGCCTTCGTACAGGGTGCGGCCGGCCAGCGGTCCGTCCGCCACCTGGCCGATACGGGCCGGGGCCAGGTGCGGGGGCAGTGCGGTGCGTACGCCGAGCAGCAGCTGGTAGCAGTCGCCGTGCGTCTGCGCGGGACCGCCGGGCTGGTGGGCGCGGACGAGGAGGTGCAGCAGTCCGGGGCCCGCGGCGGCGTTGTCCAGTGGCAGTATCTCGGTCGCCGAGACGAGGGAGAAGCCGGTGACCGGCTGTCCCTTGCCGGCGAACCACCGCTGCCGGGGGAGCCATTCGTGGAGCAGGGGGGCGAGCGACGGCAGCAGGGCCGTCGTGCCCGCGGTGCTCGTCGTACCTCTTCTTGTCGTCTTTCGTTGTGTCGTGCTCTTCGCCAGGGCGACTCGAGTGGATGCAGCCTCCGACATGGCATCGCGTCCTTTCCCCGGGCACACCACAGGATGCGAAGAGTGTCCCGGATTGCGGCAATGGCTGTCCGGCTGTGCGGGACGTGTCGGGTGAGGAAAGTCCGTACGGACTCGATCAAAGGGCCCGAAGAGCCAAGAAGGGCCCGGAAGCGCTCGATATGGGGTGAGGGTGCCCCGTGCGGGGCGGCGGAAACCGCCCCGCACGGGTGCCGGAACCGAGGCTCCGTCAGCTGTCCGTCACAGCCCCTCGCCGGCGGCGGGGGCGGTCTTCCGCAGCCGGAACCAGTAGAAACCGTGGCCCGCGAGCGTCAGCAGGTAGGGCCACTGGCCGACGGCCGGGAAGCGGACCCCGCCGATCAGCTCCACGGGATGGCGTCCGTCGAACGCCCGCAGGTCGAGCTCCGTCGGCTGTGCGAACCGCGAGAAGTTGTGGACGCACAGCACGAGGTCGTCCTTGTACTCGCGGGTGAACGCGAGCACCGCGGGATTCGACGAGGGCAGCTCGTCGTACGTGCCCAGGCCGAAGGCCGGATTCTGCTTGCGGATCTCGATCATCCGCCGCGTCCAGTGCAGCAGCGACGACGGTGAGGCCATCGACGCCTCCACGTTGGTGACCTGGTAGCCGTAGACCGGGTCCATGATCGTGGGGAGGTAGAGCCGCCCCGGATCGCTGGAGGAGAAGCCGGCGTTGCGGTCCGGCGTCCACTGCATCGGGGTGCGCACGGCGTCGCGGTCGCCCAGCCAGATGTTGTCGCCCATCCCGATCTCGTCCCCGTAGTAGAGGATCGGGGAGCCGGGCAGGGACAGCAGCAGCGCCGTGAACAGCTCGATCTGGTTGCGGTCGTTGTCCAGCAGGGGTGCCAGTCGCCGGCGGATGCCGATGTTGGCCCGCATCCGCGGATCCTTGGCGTACTCCGCGTACATGTAGTCGCGCTCTTCGTCCGTGACCATCTCGAGCGTGAGCTCGTCGTGGTTGCGCAGGAAGATGCCCCACTGGCAGCCGGACGGGATCTGGGGCGTCTTCGCCAGGACTTCCGAGACCGGATAGCGGCTCTCCCGCCGTACGGCCATGAAGATCCGCGGCATCACGGGGAAGTGGAACGCCATGTGGCACTCGTCGCCGCCGGCCCGGTAGTCGCCGAAGTAGTCGACGACGTCCTCCGGCCACTGGTTGGCCTCCGCCAGCAGCACGGTGTCCGGGTAGTTGGCGTCGATCTCCTTGCGGACCCGCTTGAGGAAGTGGTGGGTCTCCGGGAGGTTCTCGCAGTTGGTGCCCTCGCGCTGGTAGAGGTACGGCACGGCGTCGACGCGGAAGCCGTCGATGCCGAGGTCCAGCCAGAAGCGGAGGGCCGAGACGATCTCCTCCTGGACCGCCGGGTTCTCGTAGTTGAGGTCGGGCTGGTGCGAGAAGAAGCGGTGCCAGTAGTACTGCTTGCGCACCGGGTCGAAGGTCCAGTTGGACGTCTCCGTGTCGACGAAGATGATGCGCGCGTCCGGGAACTGCTTGTCGTCGTCGGCCCAGACGTAGTAGTCGCCGTAGGGCCCGTCCGGGTCCGTGCGGGACTGCTGGAACCAGTCGTGCTGGTCACTCGTGTGGTTCATGACGAAGTCGATGATCACGCGCATGCCGCGCTGGTGCGCGGCGTCGACGAACTCCACGAAGTCGGCGAGGTCACCGAACTCGGGCAGTACGGCGGTGTAGTCGGAGACGTCGTAACCACCGTCACGCAGCGGGGACTTGAAGAACGGCGGCAGCCAGAGGCAGTCGACGCCCAGCCATTGCAGGTAGTCCAGTTTGGCGGTGAGACCCTTGAGGTCGCCGACGCCGTCGCCGTTGGAGTCCTGGAAGGACCGGACGAGTACCTCGTAGAAGACGGCGCGCTTGAACCAGTCGGGATCGCGGTCCTTGGCGGGAGTGTCCTCGAACAGGTCGTGGACAGGCTCGTTGACGATCATGGTGTGGGTGACCCTCCGGTCGGCGGGGACGGTCGCAGGACCACGATGTGCGCGGGTGTCACACCCGGTTCCAGGCGCACATAGAAGGTTCTGCCCCAGTGATAGGTGGCGCCGGTGAGCTCGTCGCGCACCGGCACGCTCTCGTGCCGGTCGAGGCCGAGGCGCGGCATGTCCAACGAGACCGTGGCCTCGCGGGTGTGGTGAGGGTCGAGGTTGACGACCACCAGAACGGTGTTCGAACCGGAGCGCTTGCTGTACGCGATCAGTGCGTCGTTGTCGACGGAGTGGAAGTGGACGTCGCGCAGCTGCTGGAGCGCCGGATGGCGTCGCCGGATCCGGTTGAGGGCGGTGATCAGGGGTGCCAGCGAGCGGCCCTCACGCTCCGCCGACTCCCAGTCCCTGGGCCTGAGTTGGTATTTCTCCGAGTCCCGGTACTCCTCGCTCCCGGGATGCACCGGGGTGTTCTCGCACAGCTCGAATCCCGCGTACACGCCCCAGGGGGGGGACAGGGTCGCGGCGAGCACGGCCCTCGCCTCGAAGGCCGGACGTCCGCCGTCCTGGAGGTAACCGGGAAGGATGTCGGGCGTGTTCACGAAGAAGTTGGGCCGCATGTACGAGGCACTGTCGCCCGAAAGCTCGGTCACGTACTCGGTGAGCTCCTGCTTCGTGTTACGCCAGGTGAAGTAGGTGTAGGACTGCTGGAAGCCGACGGCGGCCAGCGTGCGCATCATCGCGGGGCGGGTGAAGGCCTCGGCCAGGAAGATCACGTCGGGGTCGGTGCGGTTGACGTCGGCGATCACCTTCTCCCAGAAGACCACCGGCTTGGTGTGCGGATTGTCGACCCGGAAGATCCGTACGCCGTGGTCCATCCAGAACCGCAGGATGCGGACCGTCTCGGCGACGATTCCCCGCAGGTCCCGGTCGAAGGCGATCGGATAGATGTCCTGGTACTTCTTCGGCGGGTTCTCGGCGTAGGCGATGGACCCGTCGGCGCGGTGGTGGAACCACTCGGGGTGCTCCTCCACCCAGGGGTGGTCCGGGGAGCACTGGAGCGCGAAGTCCAGCGCGATCTCCATCCGCAGTGTGCGGGCGGTCTCCACGAGGTGGTCGAAGTCCTCGAGCGTGCCGAGATCCGGGTGGACGGCGTCGTGCCCGCCCTCCGCCGAACCGATCGCCCACGGCACACCCGGGTCCCCGGCACCGGGGGAGAGGCTGTTGTTGGGGCCCTTGCGGTGGGTGGTGCCGATGGGGTGGATCGGGGGGAGGTAGACGACGTCGAACCCCATCGCGGCGACGGCCGGAAGGCGCTCCGCGGCGGTACGGAAGGTGCCGCTGACGATCCCGGGCGGCGCTGGGGGCAGCTCCGCCCTCACCGCGGCGGCCTTCCTCTTCGCCGCCGCGGCGGTCTTCGTGGCCTTCGCCGTCTTCACGGTCTTGGCGGCCTTCGCCGCGCGGGCCGGCTTCACCGGGGCGGCAGGCTCCGTCCGCGCACCCTCGGAGCGCGGGAACATCTCGTACCAGGAGCCGTACAGGGCGCGCCGGCGCTCGACGACCAGCGGCAGCGGGCGGGACGCGCTGACCAGCTCTCTCAGGGGGTGGCGTCCGAGTGCCTCGTCCACCTCGGGGGTCAGCGCGGCGGCGAGCCTGAGGGCGGCGGGACGGCCGGTGTCGCGCAGCGCGTCGACCGCGGCCAGCACCGCCTCGCGCCCGTCCCGCTTCGGTACGCCGGCGGCGGCGCGTTCGTACAGGGCGGCCCCCTCGTCGAGGACCAGCGCGGTGTCGATGCCGGCGGGGATCTTGATCCGCGCGTGGCCGCGCCAGGTGGTGACCGGATCGCTCCACGCCTCCACGGTGTACGTCCAGTGCCCCTCGGCATCCGGGGTGACGTCGGCGCCCCAGCGGTCCGTGCCCGGGGAGAGCTCGCGCATCGGCGTCCAGGGGCCGGGCCGTCCGCTCGGGTCGCACAGCACGACGTCGGCGGCCACCGCGTCATGGCCTTCGCGGAAGACGGTGGCGCTGACCTGGAAGGTCTCGCCCGCCACGGCTTTGGCCGGCCGTCGGCCGCAGTCGACGAGGGGGTGGACGTCCAGGACGGGAATACGACCGATCACGGAATCACCTGGGGGCAGTAGCTCGGCATGCACGGGGCGCGGCGTGGGCGTGAGGGGCTGGCCACGCGCGCCGCGATGGAGGGGGTGCGTCCTTTGTAGCTGCTCGGTTGTCGGCTGGCGGGCTGTGTGCATGGCCGCTCCTGTCCGCGTTCACTCGAATGGCACTCGAATGGCAGGTGCGCGGGGGGTCCGTGCTCGGATCGGGGCACCTGGGGTGTGCTGCGCGGGCCGTGGTCGTGCTGAGTACCGGGGAAGCCTTCCCACCGTTTCCGGGCGGCCAACCCGGCGGCGTGTTAACTCCTGGGTGCACTCCCGTGCACGCGCTGTGCGCGCCGTGCACCGGTCCCCCGGCCGTCGTACGGGCGCACCACGCAGCCTTGCCTGTGGTGCGAAGTGCCACAAGGCCGCGTGAGAGGGGAAATCAGCCATATCGCCCGTGACGGATGTGTGCGCATCTGGCCCATGCGGTCGTTGGGGCCGGAGGGGTGAGGGGTACCGGGGCGGCAGGGGGTGCGCGAGGTGATACGGAGGCGGGCGCGCCCGGTGCGACGGCCGGGCCGGGGGCGGGCGGGCCGAGGGCGGCCGGGCCCACTGAGCCGGTCGTGCGCCGTGGTCGCGTACGGGTGCACGCCGCTACCGTCGAGGGTGACGGAGAGGGCGTACACCGTGGTGCGTCCCCTCGGATCCGTACGTCCCCTGTAAAGGTGGGATACGTGAAGGCCATTCGTCGATTCACCGTGCGTCCCGTCCTCCCCGAACCCCTCCAACCGCTCAGCGACCTCGCCCGCAACCTGCGGTGGTCCTGGCACACCGAGACCCAGCAGCTCTTCCAGGCGGCCGACCCGGAGGGCTGGCGGCCCGCGGACGCCGACCCCGTGCGGCTGCTCGGCGCCGTGTCCGCCGGGCGCCTCACCGAGCTGGCCGGGGACCAGCACTTCCTGCGCCGGCTCGCCGAGGTGTCCGATGACCTCCGGCAGTACGTCAGCGGCCCGAGGTGGTACCAGAACCAGCTCTCCCAGGGCGCGGAACTCCCCGCGGCCGTGGCCTACTTCTCCCCCGAATTCGGGGTCACCGCGGCCCTGCCGCAGTACTCCGGCGGGCTCGGCATCCTGGCCGGGGACCATCTGAAGGCCGCCAGCGACCTGGGCGTACCGCTCATCGGGGTCGGCCTGCTCTACCGTCACGGCTACTTCCGCCAGAGCCTGTCCCGGGACGGCTGGCAGCAGGAGCACTATCCCGTCCTCGACCCCGACGAGCTGCCGCTCACCCTCGTCCGGGAGCCGGACGGCAGTCCGAGCCGGGTGGTGCTCGCGCTGCCGGGCGGACGCTCGCTGCACGCCTCGATCTGGCAGGCCCAGGTCGGCCGCGTCCCCCTGCTGCTGCTCGACTCGGACGTCGAGGAGAACGCCCCGGGCGAACGCGACGTCACCGACCGGCTCTACGGCGGCGGCAGCGACCACCGGCTGCTACAGGAGATGCTGCTCGGCATCGGCGGGGTGCGCGCCGTGCGGACCTACTGCCGGCTCACTGGGCACCCGGTCCCCGAGGTGTTCCACACCAACGAGGGGCACGCCGGGTTCCTCGGCCTCGAACGGATCCGGGAGCTCTCCGAGACCGGCCTCGACTTCGACGCCGCCCTCGAAGTGGTGCGGGCCGGGACGGTCTTCACCACGCACACCCCGGTCCCCGCCGGGATAGACCGATTCGAACGCCAACTCGTGGCACGTCATTTCGGTGACGACGGCGAGTTGCCCGGCGTCGGTGTGGAGAGGATCCTCCCTCTCGGCATGGAGACCTACCCCGGCGGCGAGCCGGGACTCTTCAACATGGCGGTGATGGGACTGCGGCTCGCCCAGCGCGCCAACGGCGTCTCCACCCTGCACGGTGCCGTCAGCCGGGAGATGTTCTCCGGGCTGTGGCCGGGGTTCGACCCCTCGGAGGTGCCGATCACCTCCGTGACCAACGGGGTGCACGCGCCGACCTGGGTGGCGCCCGAGGTCCTCCGGCTCGGTGCCAGGAAGTTCGGCACCGAGCGGGCGGGGAACGCGCTGGCGGGCGCCGAGGTCGGGGAGACGTCCGGTGCGGAGACCGACGACGGCGGCCGGACCGGTACCCCCCGGCGCTGGTCAGCCGTGGCCGCCGTACCCGACCAGGAGATCTGGGACCTCCGCCGGGGGCTGCGCGAACAACTCGTGACCGAGGTCCGCAAACGCCTCTACGCCTCCTGGCGCAGGCGCGGCGCGGGCACCGCCGAGCTGGACTGGATCGACGGCGTACTCGATCCGGACGTGCTGACCATCGGCTTCGCCCGCCGGGTGCCCTCCTACAAGCGCCTCACGCTGATGCTGCACGACCGCGACCGGCTGCGGGCGCTGCTGCTCCATCCCACGCACCCGATCCAGATCGTGGTCGCCGGCAAGGCCCATCCCGCCGACGACGGCGGCAAGCGGCTGGTCCAGGAGCTGGTGCGGTTCGCCGACGACCCGCGGGTCCGGCACCGCATCGTGTTCCTGCCGGACTACGGCATGGCCATGGCGCAGAAGCTCTACCCGGGCTGCGACGTCTGGCTGAACAACCCGCTGCGCCCGCTGGAGGCATGCGGCACCAGCGGGATGAAGGCGGCGCTCAACGGCTGCCTCAACCTGTCCGTGCGCGACGGCTGGTGGGACGAGTGGTTCGAGCCCGACTTCGGCTGGGCGATCCCCACCGCCGACGGGTCCGCCACGAACGAGGACCGGCGCGACGAGCTGGAGGCCAACGCCCTCTACTCGCTGATCGAGGACCGCGTCGCCCCGCGCTTCTACGACCGCAACGCCAGGGACCTTCCGGAACGGTGGATCGAGATGGTCCGCCGCACCCTGGTCACGCTGGGGCCCAAGGTCCTCGCGGGCCGCATGGTGCGCGAGTACGTGGAGCGGCTCTACGCCCCCGCCGCGCTGGCCCGCCGGGCCCTGCAGCCTGCCACCGCCCGCGAACTCGCCGGGTGGAAGGCCCGGATCCACGCGGCCTGGCCGGATGTGGCCGTCGACCATGTGGAGGCCGCGGCCGACACGGTCGTGGGCGGCTCCGCGGAGCTGGGGTCCACCCTCGCCCTCCGGGTCCGGATCGCGCTGGGCGGACTCGAACCGGACGACGTGGAGGTGCAGGTGGTCGCCGGGCGGGTCGACTCGGCGGACGCGATCGCCGAGGTCCAGACGTTCCCGTTGAAGCCGGCCGGCGGTCACGACCTGGAGGGCCGCTGGCTGTACGAGGGCCCGCTGGCCCTCGACCGCACGGGACCCTACGGGTACACGGTGCGGGTCCTGCCGTCGCATCCGCTGCTCGCCTCGGGAGCGGAGCTCGGCCTGGTCGCGGTGCCGAACGCGTCGACCGGTGAGGGCGGGGGCGTGCTGCTGCGCTGACCCAGCCGGTCCTCCCGGCGGGCCCGGCGTCCGACGCGGCGCCGGGCCCGCTGCCGGCTCGGCCCGGTCCCCGGTATCCCCGGGGACCGGCAGGGGTTATTTCACCGTGATCTGGCTAACATGACAGCCGGTGCCGGGTGGTTCGGAAGCCACCCAGGTGACAGCGAGGCGTCCCCCGGGCGCGAGTGGAGGTCTGCACGGTGAACGGCGGCGGAGGCCCTGCGAGACGCCTGACCCGTCGGCTGGCCGCACAGAGCGGTACCTCCCGGCTGCTGCAGCCCCGCCGCGCGGCGACCGTGGGCGCCCGGCGGTCGGACCGTTTCACGGCAGCCGCCCGGCTGCGCTGGCTCCACGCGGCGAGCACCCGGATCGGCACGAGCCTCGATCTGGAGCGCACAGCACAGGAGTTGGCCGACTTCAGCGTCCCGCGTCTGGCGGACGCCGCAGCCGTCGACCTGCTGGAGTCCGTCATGCTCGGTGAGGAGGGCGAGCGCGTCACGGGTGCGGCGGTGCCCGTGATCCGGGCCATGGCCGTCACCGCCATCGACGCGCTGGCCGAGCTCGAACCCTCCCCGGTGGGCGAAGTGGTGGACCGCCGCAAACGCCGCGAGACGCTGCTGATCACCGAATGCCTGCGCAAGGGCCGGCCGGTCCTGGTCAGCCGGATGACCGACGGGGACTACACGCGCGTCGCGCCGACGGACAGCGCCGCCGCGGCGATGCGCCGCCAGGGCGTCCACAGCTACATGGCCGTGCCGCTGATCGCCCGCGGTGTCCTGCTGGGCTCCGCCGACTTCGTGCGGGCCGGCGACAGCCCGCCCTTCAACCGCTCCGACGTGGAGCTCGCCGGGCAGCTCGCCGCCATGGCCGCGGTCTTCATGGACAACGCGCGGCTCTACGGCCGCGAACGCGAGCACGTCGTCTCGCTGCAGCGCAGCCTGCTCCCGCGGGCCACGCCGCACACCCCCGGCCTGCAGGTGCACGCCCATTACGTGCCGGCCTTCGACGCCCACGGGGTGGGCGGCGACTGGTACGACGTGGTGGCGCTGCCGGGCGGGCGTACGGCCCTGGTCGTCGGCGACGTCACCGGACACGGCCTGCCGGCCGCCGCCACGATGGGCCGGCTGCGCACCGTGGCCCGCACGCTCATGACGCTGGACATCGCGCCCGACCGGGTGCTCGCCCGGCTGGATCTGGCCACCCGCGACCTGGAGGACGACCAGGTCGCCACCTGCCTGTGCGCGGTCTACGACCCGGCGGACTCCAGCTACACCATCGCGAGCGCGGGCCACCCGCCGCCGCTGCTGGTGGACGGCGACGGTGCGGCCCGGTTCGTCGACGTGCCGGTCGGGGCGCCGCTGGGCGCCGGGGTCATCCCGTACGACCCGCTGAGGCTGCGCGGTCCGGTGGGCAGCCGGCTGGTCCTCTACACCGACGGCCTGATCAAGACGCGCGTCGAGGACGTGGACGTCCAGCTGGAGGGGCTGCGCCGGACGGTGTCCGCGATGACGCCCGAGCAGCTCGACGACGGCGGTCTGCTGACCTCGCCGAAGTCGGACGACGGCCGGTTCGACGAGGCGGTGCTGCTGGTCGCCGGGGGCCGTGCGCTGTCCCCGGAGGTCAGGCTGCAGGTGTGGGACCTGCCGACGGAGGGGAACCCCGCCTCCACGGCCCGGAAGCTGGTCACCGAGCAGCTCGAGCGGTGGAACCTCTCCGAACTCGCCGACGTGACCGAGCTGGTCGTCAGTGAACTGGTCGGCAATGCCCTGCGGTACGGCGGCGGGCCGGGCCGGCTCCGGCTGCTGTGCGACGACCGGCTGCGGGTGGAGGTCGCGGACACCGGGCCCGACCTCCCGCAGATCCAGCACGCCGACGTGAGCGACGAGGGCGGCCGCGGTCTGCAGCTGATCAACCTGCTGTGCCGCAGGTGGGGTTCGTGCCGTACGGCGACCGGCAAGGTCGTCTGGGCCGAGCAGAACATCACGGGCTGACCCGGCCCGCTCCCGCTGTCCGGGCTTCCCTGAACGCGCTCTCTTGACGTGTCCATGGGATGGCTTTACGTTCCTCACTCATCACAGGGTTCACACTTCGGCTCGTTGTTCATATGCGTGAATCACGGGTCGCCCGTGACGCCTGGACCACTCCCACCGGAAGGCACCCCCACATGCGTACCGGCACCATCGCGCGCGTTCTCGGCCCCGCCGCCGCCCTGTCCGCACTGATCACCACGGCCCTCATGGCCCCGGCCGCGGCCGGCGGGCCCGACGCCCGGCGGGCGGCGCCCGAGCGGGCCGCCGCGCCCGCGGCGTTCACCCACCCCGGCGTGCTGGTCAGCCGCCCCCAGCTCGACTTCGTCCGGGCGAAGGTGCAGTCGGGCGCCCAGCCCTGGAAGGGGGCGTACGACCAGATGCTGGCGAGCAAGTACGCCTCGCTCGGCCGGACCGCCAAGCCCCGCGCCGTCGTCGAGTGCGGCTCCTACTCCAACCCCAACAACGGCTGCACCGACGAGCGCGAGGACGCGATCGCGGCGTACACGCTCTCGCTGGCCTGGTACATCAGCCAGGACAGCCGCTACGCCCAGAAGGCCATCCAGATCATGGACGCCTGGTCCGGCGTGATCACGGACCACACCAACAGCAACGCGCCGCTGCAGACCGGCTGGGCCGGCTCCTCCTGGCCGCGGGCCGCCGAGATCATCAAGTACACCTACAGCAGCTGGCCGAACTCCGGCCGCTTCGGCACGATGCTGCGCTCCGTGTACCTCCCCGAGGTCACCAACGGCTCGCACAGCAACGGCAACTGGGAACTGTCCATGACCGAGGCCGCCCTCGGCATCGCGGTCTTCCTGGAGGACCGGGCCGCGTACGACAAGGCCGTCGCGAAGTTCCGCGGGCGCGTTCCCGCGTACATCTACGTGACCGCCGACGGCGCCCTGCCGAAGGCCGCCCCCGGCAGCGGTCTCGACACCCGCGACAAGATCGTCACGTACTGGCAGGGCCAGTCGACCTTCATGGACGGGCTGTCCCAGGAGACCTGCCGCGACCTCACCCACACCGGCTACGGGCTGTCGGCCATCTCCCACATCGCCGAGACCAGCCGCATCCAGGGCCAGGACCTCTACCCGGAGGTCGCCGACCGTCTCCGCCACGCGCTGGGTCTGCACGCCAAGTACCAGCTGGGCGCGGCGGTTCCGTCCTCGCTGTGCGGCGGCTCGCTCAAGGACCGCCTCGGCCCGGTCACCGAGGTGGGCTTCAACGCCCTGCACCACCGCATGGGTTACGCGATGACGAACACCCAGGCCCTCACCGAGCAGCAGCGGCCCGCCGGCTCGGACAACCTGTTCGTGGCCTGGGAGACCCTGACGCACGCGAACAACCCGGCCTGACGCACGGGAACGGCCCGGCCCGACCATCGGGAACAACCGGCCCGACGCACGGGAACGGCCCGGGAGGGAGATCCCGGGCCGTTCCGCCACGACGCGTCAGTGCCTGTTCTGCGGCACTGCCTGCTCAGTGCCCTCGGCGGGCGCTCAGAAGGTGAGCTTGACGCTGTTGAAGGTGCCGGTGTCGCCCGTGTAGGCGTCCTGGATCCTCAGGTTCCACGTGCCGTTGGCCACCTCGGACGAGGCGTTGACCGTGTAGGTCGCCACCACGTTGTCCGCGGAGTCGCTCGACGAGGAGTTCTTCAGCCGGTACGCCGTCCCGTCCGGGGCGACCAGGTCGAGCACGAGGTCACCGCGGTAGGTGTGGCTGATGTTGACCGCGACCGAGAGGTCGCTGGGGGCGTTGCCGGTGACGCCGGTGACGACCACCGGGATGTTGGTGGTGCTGCGGTCGGCGAGTGCCTTGACGGTCGTGTTCTGGAAGACCGAGCCGCCCGGGTCGGGGTCGCCGCCACCGGGGCGCGTGCCGACGTTGATGCCGGCCCAGGCGTTGGCTACCGCGGTGTACTCGGCGCTCGTGGTGCCGTACAGCTCACCGGCCACGGCGAGGGTGCCGGTGCGGGCCGCGGCGTAGTTCGTCGTCGAGGTGAACTTGGTGGTGAGCGCCTTGAACCAGATCTGCGCGGCCTTGTCGCGGCCGATGCCCGTCACCGGGAGGCCGTCGGAGGTCGAGGAGTTGTACGCGACACCGTTGACGGTCTTGGCTCCGCTGCCCTCGGAGATCAGGTAGAACCAGTGGTTCGCCGGGCCCGAGGAGTAGTGGACGTCGACCGAACCGATGCCCGAGTACCACGAGTCCTTGGACGCGCCGTCCTTGCTCGGCTTGTCCATGTAGCGCAGCGGGGTGCCGTCGCCGTTGATGTCGATCTTCTCGCCGATGAGGTAGTCGCCCGGGTCCTCGGCGGTGTTGGAGTAGAACTCGACGGCCGCGGCGAAGATGTCGCTGGTCGCCTCGTTGAGGCCGCCGGACTCACCGCTGTAGACCAGGCCGGCGGTGTTGGAGGTGACGCCGTGCGTCATCTCGTGGGCCGCCACGTCGAGGGAGGTCAGCGGCTTGGCGTTGCCGGTGCCGTCCCCGTACGTCATGCAGAAGCAGCTGTCGGACCAGAAGGCGTTGACGTAGTTGTTGCCGTAGTGGACGCGGGAGTACGCGCCGACACCGTCACCCCGGATGCCGCTGCGGCCGTGGATGTTCTTGTAGTAGTCCCAGGTCTCGGCCGCACCGTAGTGGGCGTCGGCGCCCGCGGTCTCCAGGTTCGACGGCAAGCCGTTGCCCCAGATGTCGTCCGTGCCGGAGAACAGCGTCCCGGTGCCCGACGTTCCGCGGTTCAGGTTGTACGTCTTGTGGCTGCCGCGCGCCGTGTCGGTCAGGTTGTACGAGCCCGACGTGCCGAGCGTGACCTGGCCGTTGTACATCGTGTTGCCGGTACCGGTCTCGATGGCCTGCCACTCGTAGAGCTTGGCGCCCGACGAGGCGTCGGTGACGACGTGCAGCTCGTTCGGGGTGCCGTCGTGCTGCAGGCCGCCGACCACGGTCTCGTACGCGAGCTGCGGGGTGCCGCTCGCCGTCCAGACGACCTTGCGCGGGGCCTTGCTCGCCTCGGTCTTCTTCGACCCCTCGGCCTTCGCCGCGCCCAGGGCCTGCTTCTCGGCGGCGGCGGCCGTGATGTCCGCGGTGGTGCCGACGGCCTTCAGCTGCGCGCCGGTCGCCTTGGACGCCTTGGTGACGCTCTCGGTCTTCCCGGCCTTGGTCTCGGCCACGACCAGGTCGCCGCCGAGGACGGGGAGGCCGCCGAGCGTGCGCTCGTACCGGGTGTGCGTGGTGCCGTCGACGTCCTTGACGACATCGCGGACGACGAGCTTCTCCGTGGCGCCGAGGCCGAGCTCCTGGGCGGTGGCCGCCTTGGTGGAGTCGGCCTTGCGGATGAGCTCCGCGCGCTGGGAGGGGGAGAGCTGCGCGGGCAGGGAGCCGGGGTCGGCGCCCTTGGCGGCGGCGGCCGGGGCCGCGCTGGAGCCGGTGGCGGGAGCGGCGGTCGCGCCGCCGGTCTGTACGCCGACGGCGAGGAGGGCTGCGGTGGCTATCAGAGCGCCTGTCGCGGTGGCACGACGGCTGGGCGTGGATCTCACGCGGACTCCTTCTGCGAGGGGGGTGACGGGCCGGCCTGGGTGAGCCGTCCGGGCAGAGCAAGCGGTGCGCAGAACGGGGGAAGAGTGCCAGCCCAACCGTGGGCATGTCAGGACCGCGTCAACACAATGGCTGGAATTCGTCCGTTGCCGGAATGGTCATGTTCGTTAAGCGGACGTTTCGCCGCGTGTCATCTCTGTGACCCGGAGTGCTCCCGGGGAGGCCGGAGGCCGGAATTCCCAGGGTGGGTTGAGATTTCGTTCGAATTGGGCACGTTCGAACAACAAATCGGGAAACGGACGATGACCACGTGCTGAGACAGCATGGAACTGTGGCCAGTTCCGCGCAGTCCTTCGCGGCCGCCGCTGTCAGGAGCCGTGCGTCCCGCCCCGCCCGGGGCGCGGCCCCGAGCCCTCGGGCCCGCCCGCGCCCGCCCACCACTCCTGTCGGCCGGGCTCCCCGCACGCCCCACGGAAAGGGCTCCCCGCGGCGTGCGGGGAGCCCTCGCCGGCCGGCGGCCGTGCCGCCGGAGGGCCTCAGGCCAGGCTCTCCCGCCACGCCCGGTGCAGCCCCGCGAAGCGGCCCTCGCCACCGATGAGTCCGGCCGGAGTGCCGTCCTCCACGATCCGGCCGTGCTCCATCACGAGCACCCGGTCCGCGATCTCCACCGTCGACAGCCGGTGGGCGATGACCACCGCCGTGCGCCCGTGCAGGACGGTGTCCATGGCCCGCTGCACCGCCCGCTCACCGGGAACGTCCAGCGAGCTCGTCGCCTCGTCCAGGATCAGCACCGCGGGATCCGCGAGCAACGCGCGTGCGAACGCCACCAGTTGCCGCTGCCCGGCGGAGATCCTGCCGCCCCGCTTGCGGACATCCGTGGCGTACCCGTCGGGCAGGGCGCTGATGAAGTCGTGCGCACCGATGGCCGCGGCCGCCTGCTCGATCTCCTCGGGCGTCGCGTCCGGGCGGCCGATCGCGATGTTCTCGGAGATCGTCCCCGAGAACAGGAACGCCTCCTGGGTCACCATCACCACGCCGCGCCGGAGCTCCGCGGTCGCCAGATCCCGCAGGTCGGTGCCGTCCAGCAGCACCCGGCCCTCCGTGGGGTCGTAGAAGCGCGCCAGCAGCTTGGCGAGCGTCGACTTGCCCGCACCCGTGGAACCGACCACGGCCACGGTCTGTCCCGCCGGGATCGTCAGGTCGAAGCGCGGCAGGACCTCGCCACCCGTCCGGTAGGCGAACCGCACCCCGTCGAAGGCCACCTCGCGGCCCGGCCGGTCGCAGGCCGGGGCGGGCAGCTCCTTCGGAGCCGCGGGCTCGGGAACGGCGGGGGTCTGCGCGAGCAGGCCCGCGATCTTCTCCAGCGAGGCGGCCGCCGACTGGTAGGAGTTGAGGAACATCGCGAGCCGGTCGATCGGGTCGTACAGCCGGCGCAGGTACAGCACCGCGGCGGCGAGCACACCGAGCGCGAGCGTCCCCGACGCCACCCGGTACGCGCCCCACAGCACCATCGCGGCCACCGCCGTGTTGGCGACCAGCCGGGAGCCGACGACATAGCGGGCCATCTCCAGCAGCGCGTCCCCGTTCCGCAGCTCGTGACGGCGGTTGAGCACCGCGAAGTCGGCGTCGTTGGCCCGCTCCCTGCGGAAGGCCTGCACGGGCCGGATCCCGTTCATCGTCTCCGCGAACTTCACGATGACCCCGGCGATGGCCGAGGAACGGGCCGAGTAGGTCTGGGACGCCCGGCTCCGGTACAGCCGCACCAGCAGGTACAGCGGGAGGAAGGAGGCCACCGCGATCGCACCGATGCCGAGGTCCAGCCACAGCAGCATGAGGGAGATCGACACGAACGACAGGACCACCCCGATGAGCTCCTGCAGCCCCTCGCTCAGCAGCTCCCGCAGCGACTCCACGTCCGTGGTCGAGCGTGAGATCAGGCGGCCCGAGGTGTAGCGCTCGTGGAAGTCCACGCTGAGCGCCTGCGCATGACGGAAGATCCGGCCGCGGAGATCGAGCAGCACGTCCTGGTTGATCCGCGCGGCGGCCCGGATGAACGCGTACTGCAGCACCCCCGCGCCGACCGAGCACACCGCGTACCCCACACCCACGGCGATCAGCGGCCCGTAGTCGTGGTCCCGGAACGCGGGCACGCCGCTGTCGATGGCGTACGCGACCAGCAGCGGCCCCGCCTGCACGGCGACCTGCTGGACGAGCAGCACGAGGGAGGCCACGACCACCCTGGCCCGCAGCGGACCGAGCAGCGAGACCAGCAGCGCCCGGGTCGCACCCCGCGGTGTGGGCAGGTCGTCCTGGTCGAAGGGGTCCCCGTGGGGTGCGCCCTGCGGTTGTGTCCCCTTCGGGTCCTCGTCGGCGAGGGCGGGGCCGTCGGTGGTGGTCGTCGTCATCGGGTGCTTCCCTCCTCGGCGGCGAGCACCCGGGAACCGTCCTCGGCCCCGGACATCAGCCAGGCGTACTCGGCATTGGTGCGCAGCAGTTCCTGATGGGTGCCGACCGCACTGATCCGGCCCCCGGACAGCAGCGCCACCCGGTCCGCCAGCATCACCGTGGACGGCCGGTGCGCCACGACCACGGCCGTCGTCCTCTCCAGCACCCGCCGCAACGCCGCCTCCACCAGTGCCTCCGTGTGCACGTCCAGGGCGGACAGCGGGTCGTCGAGCACCAGGAAGCGGGGCTCGCCGACCACGGCACGCGCCAGCGCGAGGCGCTGGCGCTGGCCGCCGGAGAGACTCAGGCCCTGCTCGCCGACCTCCGTCCCGATGCCGTGGGGCAGGTCGTCCACGAAGCCGGCCTGTGCGACGGACAGGGCCCGGCGCAACTCCTGCTCGCCCGCCCCCTCCGCGCCCATCAGCACGTTCTCCCCGACGGTCGCCGAGAAGAGCGTCGGTTCCTCGAAGGCCACCGACACCAGCTCGCGCAGCCGGGTCCGCTCCATGGCCGCGATGTCCTCGCCGTCCAGCAGGATCCGGCCCCCGGTGACCTCGTGCAGCCGGGGGACGAGCGCCGTGAGCGTCGTCTTCCCGGACCCGGTGGCCCCCACCAGGGCCATCGTCTCGCCCGGACGGACCCGCAGATCGATCCGGGCCAGTACGGGTTCGGAGCCGGGATCGGCGTCGGGATAGCGGAACTCGACCCCGTCGAAGACGATGCCCGGAGCGTCCCCGGGCCCGCCCCCCTCACCGGGTTCGCCGGCGGAGGTGTGCGCGTCCAGCTCCTCCGCCACGTCCATGACCTCGAAGTACCGGTCGGCCGCGGTCGCCGACTCCTGGCTCATGGCCAGGAGGAAGCCGATCGACTCGACCGGCCAGCGCAGCGCGAGCGCCGTCGACAGGAACGCGACGAGCGTGCCCGCCGACAGCTCGCCGTCCGCCACCTGGACCGTGCCCAGCACCAGCGCGGCACCGATGGCCAGCTCGGGGATGGCCGTGATGAGCGCCCAGATCCCGGCGAGGAGCCGGGCCTTGCCCAGCTCCGTGCCGCGCAGCCGCTGCGCGAGCGCGCGGAAGGCCCGGGCCTGGCTGCGGTGCCGGCCGAACCCCTTCACGATGCGGATGCCCAGCACGCTCTCCTCGACGACCGTGGTCAGATCCCCGACCTGGTCCTGCGCCGTGCGCGCCACCACCGAGTACTTCGTCTCGAAGACCGAGCACAGGACCACCAGGGGCACCGCGGGAGCCAGGAGCACCAGACCGAGCGACCAGTCCTGTGCGAACAGAATGAAGAAACCGACGAGGATCGTCGTGCCGTTGACCAGCAGGAACGTCAGCGGGAAAGCCAGGAACATCCGCATCAGCATCAGGTCGGTGGTCCCGCGCGAGAGCAGCTGCCCCGAGGGCCAGCGGTCGTGGAAGGCCACCGGGAGCCGCTGCAGATGCCGGTAGAGATCGGCGCGCATCGACGCCTCCACCCCCGCCAGCGGCCGTGCCACGAGCCACCGCCGGAGCCCGAAGAGCCCTGCCTCCGCGATGCCGAGCAGCAGCAGGTACAGCGCGCCCAGCCACACCCCGCCCGGATCCCGGTCCGCGACGGGACCGTCCACCATCCACTTCAGGACGAGGGGGATCACCAGGCCGAGACAGGACGCCAGGACCGCCACGAAGGCGGCGCCGAACCAGCGCATCCGCACCGGACGGACATAGGGCCACAGACGCATGAGTGAGCGCACGGCGGACCGGTCCGTGTGCTCTGCAGGTTTTTCGGGCATCAGGAGCGAGCCTATGGTTCACCACTGACATCGCTCACCTGGTTTTCCGGCCGTTCCGGCCCCGCCCCCGCCGCATCCCCCGATCGGAGCGCCGCATCAACCGATCGGCCGATGCCGGTCCTGGCGGTACGGCGGATGCCGCGCCGCTCCGCCCGCCGGAATGCTGGGGGGCATGCCGATCATCGAAGTGGACGGGGTACGCAAGGCGTACGCGGGGCGGGTCGCGGTCGACGGAGTCGGCTTCTCCGTGGAGGAGGGGGAGATCTTCGGGATCCTGGGGCCCAACGGAGCGGGGAAGACCACCACGGTCGAATGCGTCGAAGGGCTGAGGATCCCCGACGCCGGCACCGTCCGGGTCGCCGGACTCGACCCCGCCACCGACCGGGACCGGGTGACCCTCCTCCTCGGCGCGCAGCTCCAGGAGAGCGAACTGCAGCCCAAACTCACCGTGGGCGAGGCGCTCCGGCTCTACAGCGCCTTCTACCCGCACCCCGCCGACTGGCGTTCGCTCGCCGAACGGCTCGGGCTGGACAGCCACCTCGACCGCCGCTTCGCCAAGCTGTCCGGAGGCCAGAAGCAGCGGCTGTTCATCGCCCTCGCCCTCATCGGGAACCCGCGGGTGGTCGTGCTCGACGAACTCACCACCGGCCTCGACCCCCGGGCCCGCAGGGACACCTGGCAGCTCATCGAGGAGATCCGGGACAGCGGGGTGACCGTCCTGCTGGTCACCCACTTCATGGAGGAGGCCCAGCGGCTCTGCGACCGGGTCGCGGTGATCGACAAGGGCCGGCTGGTCGCGCTCGACACCCCCGCCGGCCTGATCGACCGGACCGCGGGCTCCACCGTCATCTCCTTCACCCCGTCGGAACCCCTCCCTGCGGCCGAACTCGCCGGACTGCCCGGTGCCGCGTCCGTCTCCGTCGCGGAGTCCGACGGCCGGGTCCTCGTCCACGGCACTGACGACACCGCCAACGCCGTCATCTCGCTGCTGGCCCGGCACCGCGTCACCGCCCGCCACCTGCGCGTCCTGGAGACCAGCCTGGACGACGCCTTCCTCGACCTCACGGAGCAGGACGCCCGGACATGACCACAGCCACGAGCACCGCGCGCACCACGGGAGCGAACAGCCCGCTCGCCGCCGTCCTCAGGACGGAGACGCGCCTCTTCCTGCGGGAGCCGGGGAGCCTCTTCTGGATCCTGGCCTTCCCGACGGTCCTGCTGACGATCCTCGGCCTCATCCCCTCCTTCCGGGAGGACGACGCGGCCCTCGGCGGCCGGAGCGTCATCGACCTGTACGTACCGGTGGCCGTCCTGCTCGGCATGATCATGGCCGGTCTGCAGGCCATGCCGCCGGTCCTCACCGGCTACCGCGAACGCGGCATCCTGCGCCGGATGTCCGCCACGCCGGTACGCCCCTCCGCCCTGCTGACCGCGCAGATCGCGCTGCACGGAGCCGCGTCCGTCGGCTCCGCCCTGCTCGCCATGGCCGTCGGACGGATGGCCTTCGGCGTACGGCTGCCGGGGCAGCCCGTCGGCTATCTGCTGGCCCTGCTCCTCGCGGTCGCCTGCGTCCTCGCCCTCGGCGCCACGATCTGCGCACTGTCGCGGACGACGAAGGCCTCGGCGGCCGTCGGGTCGGTGGCGTACCTCGTGATGATGTTCACCGCGGGCGTCTGGGTCCCCGTCCAGACCATGCCCGGCCTGCTCCGCCGGATCGTCGAAGCGACCCCGTTCGGCGCCGCCTCCCAGGCCCTGGACCAGGCGGCCTCGGGCAACTGGCCCGACTGGGCACACCTGTTGGTGATGGCGGTGTGGACCGCGGCGCTGGGGGCGGCCGCCACCCGGCTCTTCCGCTGGGAGTGACCCGGGCACGGCCGGCCGGGGACACTGGGCCCATGCGCGACGGGGGAGACATGACGAGCGGCGGTACGACGATCGAGCAGCGCTGGGAGCAGTTCCGCCGGCACGGGCCGTACGCGCTCCTCGCCCTCGCCGTCCTCATGACGGCCCTGTCCGCCCGTCCCATCGGGATGACGGAGGCGGACCTGTACGCCGCCGGGGTGCTGGTCTCCGCGGCCGCCGCCCTGCACCTGTGGTGGGACCGCACCCGGCACCCGGCGGAGCACACCCGGGCCGGACGGGTCTACTACGTCCTGCGGACCGCGCTGGCCTTCGCCCTCTGCTGGTGCAACCCGTTCTTCTCCGTCTACGCCGTCGTCGGCTACTTCGACGCGGACGCCCTGCTGCCCAAACGCCTCGTCCGGGCCGGACTGCTCTGCACCGCCGTCACGATGGCCGGCTCGCAGTCCGGCGGCGGCATGCCTCCGGTCTCCCCCATCAACTGGGCGGCCTTCGGCGCGCTGTTCGTCCTGCACGCCTCCCTCGTGCTCCTCTTCGGCAACCTCGGCGCCCGGGAGGCCGAGAAGGCGCTTCGCCAGGCCGAGACCATCGGCGAACTGGAGCGGACCAACACCCGGCTGGAACAGGCTCTCGCCGAGAACGCCGTCCTGCACGCCCAGCTCCTGCTCCAGGCACGGGAGGCCGGGGTGGCCGACGAGCGGCGCCGGCTGGCCGCCGAGATCCACGACACCCTCGCACAGGGGCTGACCGGCATCATCGCCCAGCTCCAGGCCGCCACCTCCACCGGAGACCCCGTCCTGGCCCGTGAGCACCTCGGCCGTGCCGCGGGCCTCGCCAGGCACAGCCTCGGCGAGGCCCGCCGCTCCGTTCACAACCTGGTGCCCGCGGCGCTGGAGCACGACGACCTGCCCGGGGCACTCACGAAGACGGTCGCCGGATGGACCGAACGCACCCGGGTGCGGGCCGGTCTCACCGTCACGGGGACCGTCGAGCCGCTCCACGACGAGGTCGGCGCCACCCTGCTCCGCATCGCGGAGGAGTCCCTGGCCAACGCCGCCCGGCACGCCGGGGCCTCACGGGTCGGCGTCACACTCTCCTACATGGGCGACGAGATCACCCTGGACGTGCGCGACGACGGCCGCGGCTTCGACCCGGCGGCCCTCCCGCCCTACGGCGGCTCGGGAGGATTCGGCCTCGGCGGGATGCGGTCGCGCGCCGAACGGATCGCGGGCACGGTCACGGTGGAGTCCGAACCGGGGCTGGGCACCGCCGTCTGCGCCAGGGTCCCGCTGGTCCACCGGGGATGACGGACAGTACGGTGGGACGACATGACTGAGGCCACGGGCACCGCACGCGTCATCACCCTCCTCGTCGTCGACGACCACCCGGTCGTACGCGACGGCCTGCGCGGCATGTTCGCCTCGGCCCCCGGCTTCGACGTGCTCGGTGAGGCCGCCGACGGGGTGGCCGCGGTCGAGCTCGCCACCCGGCTGGACCCCGACGTCGTGCTGATGGACCTCAGGATGCCGGGCGGCGGGGGAGTGGCGGCCATCGCCGAGCTGGCCCGGCTCGGCGCCCGGTCCAGGGTGCTGGTCCTCACCACGTACGACACCGACTCCGACACCCTTCCCGCGATCGAGGCGGGCGCGACCGGCTACCTGCTCAAGGACGCGCCCCGCGACGAGCTCTTCACGGCCGTCCGCGCCGCCGCCGACGGCCGTACGGTGCTCTCGCCCGCCGTCGCCTCCCGGCTCGTCTCGCGCGTGCGCACCCCCTCCGCGGCGCCCGGCGGCGAGTCGCTGTCCGGGCGCGAGCGGGAGGTGCTCGCCCTCGTCGCCAGGGGGACGTCGAACCGCGAGATCGCCGCGGAGCTGTTCATCAGCGAGGCGACCGTGAAGACCCACCTCACCCACGTCTTCGCGAAGCTGGGGGCCAAGGACCGCGCCGCGGCCGTCGCAGTCGCCTACGAACGCGGCATCCTCGGCTGACCCGCCCGTCACCCGGCCACCCGAAGCAGCAGCACCGACCTCCCCGGCACCGTCAGCGTCGTGCCGCCCCGGTGGATCCTGCCGGGGGCCGCGGACTGGTCCTCCCGGGAGGTGTCCAGGACCAGTTCGTACGACGCGGCCCAGGGCGGGCCGGGCAGATGGAATGCGCACGGGGCGTGCCCGGCGTGCAGGACCGCCAGGAAGCTGTCGTCGGTGATCTGGCCGCCCCGGGCGTCCCGGCCCGGGATGTCGCGCCCGGAGAGGTAGAGGCCGAGCGTCGCGGCCGGCGCGTACCAGTCGCCCTCCGTCATCTCCGCGCCCTGCGCGGTGAACCACGCGAGGTCCCGCAGCCCGTCAGGGGCCTGCGGCGTCCCGGAGAAGAACGCGCGGCGGCGCAGCACCGGGTGCTGGTGGCGCAGGGCCAGGACCCGGGACGTCAGCTCGGTGAGCTCCCGCCACTCGGGCTGCTCCAGCAGCGACCAGTCCAGCCAGCTCACCTCGTTGTCCTGGCAGTAGGCGTTGTTGTTGCCGCCCTGGGTGCGCCCCATCTCGTCGCCCGCCACGAGCATCGGCACACCGGTGGACAGGAGCAGGGTGGTGAGCAGGTTGCGCAGCTGCCGGCGGCGCAGGGCGTTGACGTCCGGGTCGTCGCTCTCCCCCTCGGCGCCGCAGTTCCAGGCGCGGTTGTCGTTCGTGCCGTCGCGGTTGCCCTCGCCGTTGGCCTCGTTGTGCTTGCTCTGGTAGCTGACGAGGTCGCGCAGGGTGAAACCGTCGTGCGCGGTGACGAAGTTGACCGAGGCGTACGGGCGTCTGCCGCCCCAGGCGTACAGGTCGCTCGATCCGGTGAGCCGGTAGCCGATGTCCCGTACGTCGGGCAGCGCTCCGCGCCAGAAGTCCCGTACGGCGTCCCGGTAGCGGTCGTTCCACTCCGTCCACAGCGGGGGGAAGGCGCCCACCTGGTAGCCCCCGTTGCCGACGTCCCAGGGCTCGGCGATCAGCTTGACGCGGCGCAGCACCGGGTCCTGGGCGATCACCGCGAGGAACGGGGAGAGCATGTCGACGTCGTGCATCGAGCGGGCCAGCGCCGCCGCCAGGTCGAAGCGGAAGCCGTCGACACCCATCTCCGTCACCCAGTAGCGCAGGGAGTCCGTGATCAGCCGCAGGACCTGCGGCTGCACCACGTGCAGGGTGTTGCCGCAGCCCGTGTAGTCCGCGTAGCGGCGGGCGTCCCCCTGGAGGCGGTAGTAGCCGCGGTTGTCGATGCCGCGCAGGGACAGCATCGGACCCAGCTCGCCGGCCTCCGCGGTGTGGTTGTAGACCACGTCGAGGATCACCTCGATCCCGGCGTCGTGCAGGGCGTGCACCATCTTCTTGAACTCGCCGACCTGGCCGCCCGCCGTGCCGCTCGCCGCGTAGCCGGCGTGCGGGGCGAAGTAGCCGATCGAGTTGTAGCCCCAGTAGTTGTGCAGTCCGCGCCGCAGCAGATGGTCCTCGTGGGCGAACTGGTGGACGGGGAGCAGCTCCACGGCCGTCACGCCGAGCCGCTGGAGGTGACCGATCGCGGCCGGGTGGGCGAGGCCCGCGTAGGTGCCCCGGAGCTCCGGCGGGATGTCCGGGTGGAGCTTGGTGAAGCCGCGTACGTGCAGCTCGTAGATGACCGAGTCCGCCCAGGGGGTCTTGGGCCTGCGGTCCTCCACCCAGTCGTCGT
The DNA here is from genome assembly GCA_014651175.1 of Streptomyces clavifer. Lineage (GTDB taxonomy): Bacteria > Actinomycetota > Actinomycetes > Streptomycetales > Streptomycetaceae > Streptomyces > Streptomyces clavifer. Next base: position 815,574 of record BMWJ01000001.1, read on the forward strand.
CGTCGTGGACGACGACGCCCTTGGGCACGAACGGCGCCGAGTCGCGGTCGTCGCGCACGGTGTCGGCGACGTGCTGCTGCGGCCAGTCCCTCACATGGCCGTACACCTCGGGCGGCAGGGTGAACGAACCGTCCACCGCGCGCGCGTACGGGTCGAGGAGCAGCTTCGCCGGGTTCCAGCGGGCGCCCGTCCAGGGGTCCCAGCGGCCGTGCACCCGGTAGCCGTACCGCTGTCCGGCGCGGACGCCGGGGACGAAGCCGTGCCAGATCTCGTGGGTGAGCTCGGTCAGCGGGAGCCGGGTCTCGCTGCCGCGCTCGTCGAAGAGACAGAGCTCGACGGCCTCCGCCCCACCGGCCCACAGGGCGAAGTTGGTGCCCGCCACCCCGTCCGGTCCGATCCGGAAGCGGGCCCCCAGTGGCATCGGCGCACCCGGCCATACGGGTGGTGCGTCCGGTTCGTCCCGCGGCGCCGGTCCGCCCGCCGCCGCCCGGCCCGTCGTACGCGGTGCTTCCTCCTGCTCGGCTGTGCTCGACACCCTCAGCCTCCCGCGGCTCGTCGGACCGGCCACCCGGGAGGAGGGCGCGCGGCGTCCCGGCCGCGGCCCTCCTGGTGTGGTCCTTCCCTCTGTTCTGCCCACGGCGGGGCCCGCACTCACGTTTCCCCCGGGCGGCCCCTGTCGTTGGGGGAGCGTGAACCACGTAGCGAAGAGAGCACGGGCGGGTTCGGCCGCCGTGCTGACATGGGCAGGACTACTCACCGTGCTGGCCGTACTGACGGGCTGCACCGGGTCGACGCCGTTGTTCGGGGACAACCGCTCGCCCGGGGACGCCATCCGGATCTTCCCCGAGGACGGGGCCGAGAACGTCGGCGCCGACAGCCGGATCGAGGTCACCGTCCCCGACGGACGGCTCGAACGGGTGAAGGTGACACGGATGGAGGACGCGGAGCACGGTCAGGTGCCGGGCCGGATCGCCGAGGACGGCCGTTCCTGGGCTCCCGACAAGGGCGCACGGCGGCTGGGGCTCGCCGGGAAGTACAGCGTCGAGGTGGTGGCCGTCGACGGGGGCGGCCGTCGCTCGGCCCGGAACACGAGCTTCACCACCCTCGTCCCCGCGGACCGGTTCATCGGCTACTTCAAGCCGGAGAACCGGTCCACGGTGGGCACCGGCATGATCGTCTCCTTCGACTTCAACCGGCCCGTCAGGAACCGCGCGGCGGTGGAGAAGGCGATCAGGATCACCACGGATCCCGCGGTGGAGGTGGCCGGCCACTGGTTCGGCGACGAGCGCCTCGACTTCCGCCCCGCCAGGTACTGGGAGCCGGGCACCGAGGTCACCGTCGACGTGGGGCTGCGCGACGTCGAGGGCGCGCCCGGCGTGTACGGGAGCCAGCGGAAGAAGTTCACCTTCCGGGTGGGCCGTTCCCAGACGTCCCTGGTGGACGCCAGGGCCCACACCATGCAGGTACGCCGGGACGGTGAGCTCGTCAGCACGGTGCCGATCACCGCGGGCGCCGCGAAGACGACCACGTACAACGGGAAGATGGTGGTCTCGGAGCTGCACGAGGTGACGCGGATGGACGGCCGCACGGTCGGCTTCGGCGGCGAGTACGACATCAAGGACGTCCCGCACGCCGTCCGGCTGACCAAGTCGGGCACCTTCCTGCACGGCAACTACTGGGAGTCGCCCGACACCTTCGGCTCCGACAACACCAGCCACGGCTGCATCGGGCTGCGTGACGTGAAGGGCGGCAGTTCCGACACCCCGGCCGGCTGGTTCTTCGAGCGGACGCTCGTGGGCGATGTGGTCGAGGTGGTCAACTCCGCCGACAAGACCGTCGCGCCGGACAACGGCCTCGGCGGCTGGAACCTCGGGTGGAGCCGGTGGAAGGCGGGCTCCGCACTGCGCTGAGAGGACGTGAGCCAGGGGGCGTTCGGCATCGGACGGCCGGCCCCGGGCCCGACCTGCGAGGGCCCCGGAGGCATGCTCCGGGGCCCCTCCGGCGGAGGCACGGGACGACTTGGGACGGAACAGTGACATTCCGGGGAAGTTCTCCCCACGCGCGGTGTGATTATCTTGCGCCGGGCGTGCATGTACAGCGCGCGGGGGTGCGGGCCATGGCGGGGCCAGGCCGTGCGAGGGGAGACGACCACATTGAACGGGCAGCCGATATCGGGGGCCTCGGCCGGGGCGAGCAGGGGACGGCGCGGGCGCGGAGCCCCCGGACTCCTCGCACTGGTACTGGGAGCGCTGCTGTTGCTGGTGACGGCGTGCGGCGGGAACGGCAACGCCGCGGAGGCGAAGGACGGCAAGGGGGCGGGCGCGAAGGTCGACGACACCAGCGCCTCGCAGGCGGTGGTGACCATCGCGCCCAAGGACGGTGCCGATGACGTGGCGACGAGCGGAGCGCTGAAGGTCTCGGCCGCCCAGGGCAAGCTGAGCACGGTCAAGGTCGCCGACCCCAGGGGCACCGAGGTCGAGGGCAAGATCGCGGCCGACGGCCTGAGCTGGGTGCCCGACCGGCATCTGGCCGCGGCCACCAAGTACACGGTGCACGCGGTCGCCAAGGACGGGAAGGGGCGCCAGTCGGCGAAGGACACCACCTTCACGACGCTGGTCCCGCAGAACACCTTCATCGGGCAGTACACGCCGGAGGACGGTTCGACCGTCGGCGTCGGCATGCCGGTGTCGATCCACTTCACCCGGGGCATCACCGACCCGGAGGCCGTCGAGAAGGCCGTCAAGGTGACGGCGGTTCCCGCCGTCCGGATCGAGCCCCACTGGTTCGGCAACGACCGGCTCGACTTCCGTCCCGAGAACTACTGGGCGGCGGGCACGAAGGTCACCCTGCGTCTGGACCTCGACGGTGTCGAGGGGCGGCCGGGGGTCTACGGCAAGCAGGCCAAGACCGTGAAGTTCACCATCGGCCGCAGCCAGGTCTCCACCGTCGACGCGAGCTCCCACCGGATGAAGGTGGTCCGTGACGGCAAGCAGATCAAGGACATCCCGATCTCCGCGGGCGCGCCGTCGACGACCACGTACAACGGCCAGATGGTCATCAGCGAGAAGCTCAAGGTGACCCGGATGAACGGCGACACCGTCGGCTTCGGCGGTGAGTACGACATCAAGGACGTGCCGCACGCCATGCGCCTGTCCACGTCGGGCACCTTCATCCACGGCAACTACTGGGGTGCGTCGGGCATCTTCGGCACGACCAACACCAGCCACGGCTGTGTCGGTCTGCGGGACGTGCGCGGGGCCTGGGACGGCAAGACCCCGGCCGCCTGGCTCTTCGACAACTCCCTCATCGGTGACGTGGTGGTCGTGAAGAACTCCGACGACAAGGTGATCCAGCCCGACAACGGCCTCAACGGCTGGAACATGGACTGGTCGGAGTGGACCAAGTAGGTACGGAGGGGACCGCGTAGGTCCGCAGAGCGGGCCGAGCAGGTCCCTCTCCCGGTGGGCCCGGTGCTGTGACCAACAGCACCGGGCCCACCGCCGTTAGTCCTGGTTAACCTGCCTCCCATGACCGTTTCCCTCGAAGTAAGCGACAACGTCGGCACGATCCGGCTGGACCGGCCGCCGATGAACGCCCTGGACATCGCCACCCAGGACCGGCTGCACGAGCTCGCCGGAGAGGCGACCCGGCGCGACGACGTCCGGGCAGTGATCCTCTACGGCGGCGAGAAGGTGTTCGCGGCGGGTGCGGACATCAAGGAGATGCAGGCGATGGACCACGCGGCGATGGTCGTGCGCTCCAAGGCGCTGCAGGACTCGTTCACCGCCGTGGCGCGTATCCCGAAGCCTGTCGTCGCCGCCGTCACCGGCTACGCCCTGGGCGGGGGCTGCGAACTGGCTCTCTGCGCCGACTTCCGGATCGCTGCCGACAACGCGAAGCTCGGCCAGCCGGAGATCCTGCTCGGGCTGATCCCTGGCGCCGGCGGCACCCAGCGCCTGGCCCGGCTGATCGGGCCGTCCAAGGCCAAGGACCTGATCTTCACCGGCCGTCACGTGAGGGCCGAGGAGGCGCTGACGATCGGTCTGGTGGACCGCGTGGTGCCCGCCGCCGAGGTGTACGAGCAGGCGCGCGCCTGGGCCGTCCGGCTGGCCCGGGGGCCCGCCCTGGCGCTGCGGGCCGCGAAGGAGTCCGTGGACGCCGGACTGGAGACGGACATCGACACGGGGCTCACGATCGAGCGGAACTGGTTCGCAGGTCTGTTCGCCACGGAGGACCGGGAGCGCGGCATGCGCAGCTTCGTGGAGGAGGGCCCGGGCAAGGCCGAGTTCCTCTGACCGGACGCCGGTCGGTACGCGGTGACGATCGTTCATCCGTGTGGGCGGATCATCCGGACCTTAAGAGAGTCTTAAGGTCCGGGGCTCTCCCTGACCGCGTGCGTGCCCGACCGGTGGGTGTCGACGCAGATGGGCGTGGTTACGGAGGGCGGCATTCTGCCTCTGGCATATGCCGGACGACCGGCACGGAATGACTGGTTCCGGGGGAGGGATTCCGCGGGAACGGTCACGGAGGGCGGTCCGTGCGGCCATGATGGTGGGCATGGCGGGCCTGGAGGGTGTGGAACAGCCGCGACCGCGCGCTGGTGCGCCCGCGGCGCGCTGGACGTCGGCGATCGAGGACGAACAGGCGTTCAAAGCGCTGGAGTTGTTCGGAAATCCGACGGAGGGTGAAGTCCGGCTGCCCTCGCGTCCGGAGTCCGCGGCCACCGCCCGCCGGATCACCTCGTGCGTGATGCTGCGTCAGTGGGCGCTGCCCCCGCAGACCGCCGAGCACGGTGTGCTCCTCGTCTCCGAGCTCGTCGGCAACGCGGTGCGGCATACCGGTGCGCGGGTTTTCGGGCTGCGCATGCTCCGCCGCCGCGGCTGGATCCGGATCGAGGTGCGCGACCCCTCGCGCGGGCTGCCGTGCCTGATGCCGGTCCGGGAGATGGATGTCAGCGGGCGCGGGCTCTTCCTCGTCGACAAGCTGTCCGACCGGTGGGGTGTGGACCTCTTACCGCGCGGGAAAACCACCTGGTTCGAGATGCGCACCTCGGACCGCTGAGCCGCCCCTCCCGACACCCGTGGGCCCGGGAACCCGTATACGCAGAAGCCCCCGGTCGGCCGGGGTGCGGCGCTTCGGGGGCTTCTGTGGGGGCCGTGGAATGGGGGGTGTGTCCACGGCCGCTCGTGGGACCTGGCTCGGGTCGGAGGAGGTCGTGTCCCCGACTATGGCAGACGGGCGACCCGGGCGCCAAAGTTGCAAATCGGTCAATACGCTTGAAAAGCGTGAATTTCGCTTCTGGATCCCAGGTGTTATGGGTCACTCGCCTGGCATTCTCTGTGTTTCCGTCTGATCTGGCGGGTATTTCATTGACCGCCTCCTGTATGTGTCACGCATCGCATCTCGGCCGTCCCGCCCTACTGTGTCTCGGGTCTCGGGGCATCAGCACCCCGAACCGGCCCACGAGGTGGACGGCCCATGAACGGTCGCAGGACGCCCGTGCCCCGTCGCGGTGCCCTGCGGGCCGCGGCAGGGGCGCTCCTGGCAGGCACCGTCACCCCCGGCTGCGCGGCGAACGGCGGGGTCACCCACGCTCCGCAGAAACCACGGAACACGCCGGAGGCCCGCGCGGTTCCGCGGCCCGCCCCCGTGCCGCGGCGATTCCCGGGGCAGCCGGTCCAGGTCGAGCACGGCCCCCGCGACCGGGCCCGCGTCGCCCTCACCTTCCACGGCGCGGGCGATCCGGCCCTCGCCCGCGCGGTCCTCGCCGAAGCCGAACGGGCCGGAGCCCGGCTCACCGTCCTGGCCGTCGGCAGCTGGCTGGACGAGCACCCCGGCATGGCCCGCCGGATCCTCGACGGCGGCCACGACCTCGGAAACCACACCCAGAGCCACCTCGACATCAACGCGATGGACGAGGCGCGGGCGTACGCCGAGATCACCGGCTGTGCCCAGCGGCTGCGGCGGCTCACCGGCTCCATCGGCACCTGGTTCCGTCCCTCGCGCGCCCGGTACGCCACCCCGCTCGTCCAGGGCCTCGCCCGCCGGGCCGGTTACCCGCACGTCCTGTCCTACGACGTGGACTCCCTGGACTTCACGTCGCCCGGCGTCGCGGCCGTCACCCGCAAGGTCGCCGGCGAGCTCCGCAACGGATCCGTGGTGAGCCTGCACTTCGGCTACCGGGACTCCGTCGCCGCACTGCCCCTCCTCCTGACCGAAATCGGCCGGCGCCAGCTGCGCGCGGTGACCACGACGGAGCTGCTGACCTGATGCTTCCCTCCACGCGCACCACCACCGTCACGGCCCTCCTCGGGGGCGTACTCGTCGCCGCGCTCGCCGCCTGCGGGTCCGCCGCGGACCAGGCCCGGCCCTCGCCCACCCGTACCGGCTCGGCCGTCCCCGCCGAACAGGCACGGGCCGCGGCCCCGTCCGGACTGCCCGGGATGCCGCCCGTGCTCGACCCCCGTGACGTCTACGCCGCCGACCACGCCGGAAAGCTGTCACCGGCGGTCAAGGACTTCCCGTCCCGGGTGTACGTGCCCAACACCAACTCCAACACGGTGTCGGTGATCGACCCCGCGACGTACAAGGTCGTCGAGACCATTCCCGTCGGCCACCAGCCCCAGCACGTCGTGCCCTCGTGGGACCTGAAGACGCTCTGGGTCAACAACGACCTCGGCGACAGCCTGACCGCCATCGACCCGGCCACCGGGAAGACGGGCCGCACCGTCGAGGTCTCCGACCCGTACAACCTCTACTTCACACCGAACGGCAAGTACGCCGTCGTCATGGCCTCGATGGACCGCGAGCTCGCCTTCCGCGACCCGAGGACCATGGACCGGGTCAGGACCGTGCCCGTGGACTGCGCGGGTGTCAACCACGCGGACTTCTCGGCCGACGGGCGCTACTTCATCGTCTCCTGCGAGTTCTCCGGTGAGCTCCTCAAGGTCGACACGGAGAAGATGAAGGTCGTCGGACAGCAGAAGCTGCCGATGCAGGGCGCCATGCCGCAGGACGTGAAGCTCTCCCCGGACGGCAGCACCTTCTACATCGCCGACATGATGGCGCACGGCATGTGGGTGCTCGACGGCAAGGCGTTCACCACCCCGAAGCTGCTGCCCACCGGCAAGGGCTGCCACGGGCTCTACGTCAGCCGGGACTCCAAGGAGATGTACATCTCCAATCGGAACGAGGGATCCGTCTCGGTGTTCGACTTCGCGAAGAACAAGCTGACGAAGAAGTGGCACCTCCCCGACGGCGGCAGCCCGGACATGGGCGGCGTCTCCGCGGACGGCAAGGTGCTCTGGCTGTCCGGGCGCTACGACGCCGAGGTGTACGCGATCGACACGACCGACGGGAAGCAGCTGGCCAGGATCCCCGTCGGCAGCGGACCTCACGGACTGGCCGTCTACCCGCAGCCCGGCCGCTACTCGCTCGGCCACACCGGCGTCTTCCGCTGACCCGGGCGCCCGCCGGATCCGCCACCGGACGTGCCCGATAATCTGACCCCCGTCAGCAATGCTTTACGAAGGGGCGGAACAGTGGCGGACATCGAGTCGGCGCGCAAGGCATTCGAGCACTTCGACCAGAACGGCGACGGCCGGATCACGGCGTCCGAGTACAAGAGCGCCATGGCGCAGCTCGGTGACCCGTTCGTCACGGAGACGGTCGCTCAGGCCATCATCAACACCCACGACGGCAACGGCGACGGCGAGCTCACGTTCGACGAGTTCTGGGCCTCGCAGAACAAGGGCTGAACCGCACCGGCGCGGCATGCGCCGGGCCGGTGCGGCGGGCGGTCCCGCTACCTCAGGTAGACGAGGCCGTCGGTGGTGAGGGTGGGCCTGCCCTTCGTGCCGACCACCACGATCTTGACCGTGTGCTTGGCGGACGACGTCCAGGACTTCGTCCAGATCGCCTGGCGGTACAGGGTGGTGGAGGACTTCAGGTCCACCGTCGCCACCTTCGCGCCGTCCACGTAGACGTACGCCTGTCCGGACGTCGCGGCCCGGGACACCACCCAGGCGACCGAGCGGCCGGTGAACGTCCAGGTCAGGGCGGCGTTCTTGGTACCGCTCGCATACGACCCACCGCCGAGGTAACCGGCCGAGGACTTCGTCGTCCAGGTGCCGGACCTCTTCGCGGAGGACTCCTGGAGGATGACCGGCGTGCCGGTGACCGAGGCGGCCGAGGCGTTGCCCGCACGGTCGTACGCCGTCATCCGCCAGGCCGTCGCCACCGCGGACTTCGCCGTGTGCGAGGCGGTGGTGACGGTGGGGCCGTAGGTCCCGGCCACCGGCGCGGTCAGGCGCACGTCCCTGAGCAGGACGGCGTCGGACGCCTTCCACTTCAGTGCGATCGGGACGGCCGCCGTGTTCACGGTGCCGGTGCGCAGCGACAGGGACGGTTTGGTGGTGAACACCGGCGCGGTCCGGTCGGCGACCACCGTCGCCGTGGCCGACACGGACGTTCTGCCCGACTGGTGGGTGGCCCGGACCTGCACCTTGTGGCTGCCGGCGGTCAGCGTCGCCGCGGCGGACGTGGCGCCGCCGGTGGTGGAGGCGACGGACCTGCCGTCCACGAGCAGCTCGTACTTCGTGACGAAGGCGGCGGGCGTGGTCGCGGACCAGCGGACGGTGATGTCCGCCCTGGTGTGGTGACTGGTGCCCGAAAGGGCGGCGCCGGTCACCGACGTGATGGCCAGTCCGGCGACGGGGCCCGCCGCGTGGCCGCGGATGGCGGGCAGTTGGGCGTAGAGGGCGCCACCGGGGCACTGGGTGTTGAAGCCGTCCCGGTGCCCGGAGATCCGGCTGAACGAGTAGTCCTGCTTGGCGGTGAACCTCCTGCCGGTGAAGTCGACCCCGTCCGCGCCCGCGGTCAGCGTCGTCGTGCCCGCCGGGTCGCCGTCGTACTGGCCCAGCTTCCACGCGGCGACCCGGGCCACCGCCGTCGTCGCGGCACTCGCGGCCGAGGAGTCCGTGTACATGCCGATGACGGCGATGCCCGCCGTCTCCCGGTTGAAGCCGTAGGTGTGCGCGCCCATGACCGCACGGTCCGCACCGCCCCTGCGGCCCTCGAAGACCGTGCCGCACTTGTCGACCACGAAGTTGTAGCCGAGGTCCTTCCAGCCGTTCGCCTCCACGTGGTAGGCGTGCAGGCCCCGCACGATCGCCGCCGAGTCGGCACAGGAGTACGAGTTCGTCTGCGCGGTGTGGTGGACGAAGACGGCCTTGACCCTGTCCATGTAGTCCGGCGCCTCGTCGTTGACGGACTCGTCGGCGTTCCAGCCCGCGCGGGAGACGATGGGCGGCTGCGGCACCGTGGAGGGCAGCGGCGGCGGCAGCGTCGTGGTGGGCTCGGTACTGGGCGACGGCGACTCGGCGGGAGCCGAAGGCGACCCACCGGTGCCGGGATCCGTGCTCGTGCTCGGAGGCTCCTCCACCGGGTCGGTGGGGCCCGTCTCCCCGGGCGCCGGCTCCGTGGTTCCGGTGGCGGGTTCCGTGCTGAGCCCGGGAAGGGGCTCTTCGGACGAGCCGGCGGAGGGATCCGCCGCCGTCGGGTCGTCGGTGGTGTCGAGGGCGTACGCGGCGGGCGCGGCCCCGGAGGCCCTGCCCGGGTCCACGGTGTCCAGCCGCAGGCCCGCGGGGAGTCCGGCGGACGTACCGTCCCCGGCGGACACCCGGACCTCCACACCGTCGGACGGTCCCACCCAGCGGGGTTCCGTGCTGCCGCGTACGCCGGGACGCCCGGCCTCCGTACGGCCGTCGACCTCCGTGTCGAGGGGCAGCCACGCCGACCAGTCGCCGGTGGAGGCCGATCGTGTGCGCGCCTCCACCGTGCCCGTCACCTCGGCCGACGGGTCGGTCCAGGTGACGCCGAGCATGCTGAACGGCCCGGACTCCCGCTGCCGCAGGGACGCGGTGTCTCCGTCCGCCGACACCTCCAGCGCGGTCCGGCGCACATCGGCCCGGGCCGGGGCGGACTTGGCGTCCGGGCCGGCGAGTGCCCCGGACGTGACGGTCCCCCCTTCGAGCACCAGGACGCCTGCCACGGCCGCCGTCGCGACGGCGGCCGTGGCCCATGTTCTTCGTTTCACTCGCACGTGGGACCCCCGAGGATGCCGGCTGCCACTCCGGCAGCTCGAAAGATTCAGTCGTGTTCGACCGACACCTTCACACGATCGTCGTCGATCGTCCGCATTCCGTCCTCGGTATCCGGACTCGAGCTGATCACGATCAACGGTCCCCGGGGGCCGTGTGCGACGACGGGGTCAGCCGTCCACGCCGTCCGTGCCCGGCGGATAAGCGGCCTCGAAGGCCGTCCGGAAGAGGGCCTCGACCTCCGCGCCGCCGAGCCCTTCGCCGCGCGCTTGGTGCATCCACTCGTTCAGCGCGGTGCGCAACGGCCAGTCGGGGCCCGACCCGGGCTCGGTGAGGGAGCGGGTGATGAAGGTGCCCGCTCCCTGGCGCACTTCTGCGAGCCCCGCACGTTCGAGCTCGCGGTAGGCCTTGAGCGTCGTGTTCGGGTTGACCTTCGTGGTGGCGGCGACCTGTGCCGCCGTGGGCAGCCGGTCGCCCTCCTCCAGCGCGCCCATCCGCAGGGCCTGTTCGACCTGGCGCACGATCTGGAGATACGTCGCCACACCGCTGCGCCGGTCGATGCGGAACACGACCACGTACATCACCTTCCGCTCGGATGTCGATATTTTACGTAGGTGGGAAGAGCCCGCTCTACAGGGGGCGCCGGGAGGACCGCCACAGGACGAACGCCGTGAGGAGCGCGGTCCCGGCGAGCAGGATGCCGGCGGCGGTCCACTGCATGGCCGCCATCTGGCTGTAGTCGAGGTACTCGTAGACGTTGCTGACGATGCCCGTGTCCGCGATGCACGCGGCCGAGGCCTTCTCCGTCGCTTCGACGCAGGTGCCCCACCCGTACAGCTGCCCGTCCGCGGTGGCGATCCAGCTGTCCAGCTCGTACGCGTCGGAGAGGCGGGCCGGGAGCTCCTCGTCCAGGGGGTACGTGAGCCTGCGCGCCGGGGCCAGGTACTCCCTGGACACGTCCCACGCCACCTGGGCGGCCACGCAGAAGGCGAAGGTGACGACCATGGAGGCGAGGACCCGGCGCAGCAGGGCACCGATGGTGACCCCGGCCGCGGTGAGGAACAGGGCGAGCGCGGGAAGGACCGGACCGGTGTTGTCGAACACCGTGCCGTCCATCCACTGGTCGGAGAGCACCGAACGGTACGGCGTCCACCACCAGGTGAAGAACGCGGAGAGCGTCGTGCAGACCGCCAGCGTGATCAGGAAGCACCAGCCGAGCTTCGCGATCAGCCATCGGCGGCGCGTCACGGACTGGGTGGTGACGAGCTGGGCGGTGCCCTGTTCGCTGTCGGCCGCGATGAGCGGGGCGCCGAGGAACACGGCGAGGACGCCGGGCAGGGAGCCCAGCAGGAGGGTGAGATAGGAGTACTGCTGGCCCACGACCGGCAGCGCCACGTCCTGCTCGGGCCAGCCCGCCGTGTCCAGCAGGCCGATCAGCCGGCCGCGCTGGTACACGATCCAGAGGGAGCCGAGCACCGCCAGCGCGGCGAGGCAGATCAGGGTGGTCCGGTGCTGGCGCAGGACGAGCCAGCTCAGCCCCCGCAGCAACCTCGGCCGGGTGGTCCGTGCGGCCGGCGTCCCGGTCGGGGTGGTGCTCATGCGGTCCTGGTCCCTTCGGCGCCGACGCGGGCGCCGGGTGTGTACAACGGGGGTGCGTCCGGTGAGCGGAGATGGGCGAGCAGCACTTCCTCGAGGCTGGGCTCGGAGGTCTGCCAGTCCCCGGAGAGAGGGCCGTTCGGCCGGACCATCGCCTGGAACTGCCGGCCCTGTACGCGGTTCTCGATCACCGTGTGGCCGTCGAGCCCGGCGGGCAGCCGCCCGTCCCGGGTCACTCCGGTCACCAGGGTGTGGGCCGGGACCAGCGCGTCGGCGTCGCCGGCCATCCGGATCCTGCCCCCGGCGAGGACCAGCAGGTAGTCGCACATGTCCTCCAGCTCGGTGAGCATGTGGGAGGACATCACGACGGTGGTCCCGCGCTCGACGGCCTCGGCCATCAGCAGGGTGCTCATCTCGTCGCGGGCCAGCGGGTCGAGGTCGGACATCGGCTCGTCGAGCAGCAGCAGGTCGGGCCGCTTGCCGAAGGCGAGCGCGAACGCGACCCGGGTGCGCTGGCCGCCGGACAGGGTGCCGACCCTGGCGTGCGGCGGCACATCGCCCGAGCGGACGATCCGTTCCGCCGCCGCCATGTCCCAGCCGGGGTTGAGCTCGCTGCCCATCCGCAGGGTCTCCGCCACCGTGAACCGCTTGAACAGCGGTTTGTCCTGTCCGAGGAAGGCGAATCTCGGCATCACCGAGGCTTCGCCCACCGCCACCCCGAAGATCCGCAACTCGCCCTCGGTCGGCTCGACCTGCCGGGTGGTCATGCCCAGCAGGGTGCTCTTCCCCGCCCCGTTGGGCCCGACCAGGCCGCAGATCCGGCCGGCGGGAAGCCGGAAGGAGCAGTCGCGCAGCGCCCAGCCGCGCCGGTACCGCTTGCCCAGGCCGCGGGCCTCCAGGGCCCATGCGCCCGGGAGTCCGCTCGGAATGCTCGTGTCCGCCACGCGCTTCGCCTCGATTCCATTAGTCAATTAATGGAATCATGGTCAGTGCGGGGCATGGATGTCAAACGCTTGTCCGACGCCGGGCTGCCGGCGTCGGTGCGCAGGGCCTCCGTGACCGGCCGCCGCTGCTCGGGGCGGCTGCCCGCCGGCGTCCTCCGCATCACTCCGGTGGGGGCGGTGTGGCAGGGCGTGACCAGGGGCAACCGGCCGCTGATCCTGCGCGGACGGCTTCCGGCTCCGCTCGTCCGGGCACGGCAGCGGACCCCGCTGCCGTGCCCGGACGCAGGCTGTCCGGGGCGACCGGCCGACGGTCTCCCCGGACGAGCGCGTCAGGAGCCCGCGGCGATCCGGTCCCGTACATAGCTGACGAGCGCCGCCGCCACCCGGGAGCGGTCCGGCTCCGGCAGGTCCTCGTAGGCCGCCGAGACCGTCATCCACTCGTTGAAGACGGGCCCTTCGCGGGTGAGGAGCCAGTCCACGCACAGGTAGTCCGCGTCCACCCCCGTGGCCAGCCGTTCGCTGAGCGCGCGCACCTCGCCGTCCCCGTCGAAGGACATGCCGGAGCCGCCCTCACTCACGTTGGCGAGGTAGGAGCCCTCCTTCGGGCTGCGCAGCATCACGGCGACCGTCTTCCCGCGGTGGACGTACACCCGCACGTCGCCGTCGTTCTCCTGGAACGGTTGCACCACCGCGCCCAGCGCCGCGGGGGTGAGGAGGTCCACCGCGGCGGTCAGCTGCTCGGGGCCCTCGGCCTTCAGCACCCCGAAGCCCATGGCCATGGCCCGGGGCTTGACCACGTAGGGGCCGGTGCCCAGCTCCCGGCCGACCACCGGCAGCACCCGGCGGGCGTACCGGCCGAAGGGGACCGCGATCGTCGGCGGGACCGGGATCCCGAGCGCCGCCACCTCGTGGCACATCGCGAGTTTGTCCGACCCCAGCGACTCGGCGTCACGGATGCCGTCGTTCAGGAGCACGCGGCCGGCCGCCCTGATGGTCCGCGTGATCGCCTGGACGTGGCGGCCGATGCCGGCGTCCCACGTCCAGTCCGACAGCAGGAAGGCATGACCGCCGCCGAGCAGGTCCTCCTCGTCCAGATACAGGCGCGGCGCCCCGCCCGACCACGCCGGCACGAGGTCCCCGGAGTGCACCACCCGCACGGGCAGGCCGTTGCGCTCGAAGAGGTCCACGCGCTTGGAGCCCTCCTTCTGCAGCAGGAGGTGGCGTCGCGGGTCGTAGTTGTCCGGGTTGGTGATCCACACGATCGCGGGCGTGCCGGGCGTGCCGGTCGGGGGGAGTGCGTCGGTCACGGTAGGGCTTCCGTTCGTCGGGCGTACGGGGGCGGGCCGAACGGCGTGGCTCGGCCCGGTGGTGCGGTCGGGCGGGCACGGCGGCCCGGGTCAGGAGGCCACCAGGGGTTCGACGGGCGGTGTGCCGGTGGGCAGGGTCCGCATCCGGCGCAGCGGGGAGAGGAACAGCCAGAGGAAGGCGAGCGAGGTGCCGACCGCCCCCGTGAGCACGGCCCCCCGCGCACCGAACACCTCGGCCAGCACACCGCCGCAGAGGCTGCCGATGGGGCGCGCGCCCCAGGCGAAGAACCGCACCGTGGCGTTGACGCGGCCCAGGAAGTCGGGTGGCACGGCCCGCTGCCGGAAACTGACCTGGGCCACGTTGTAGACCACGAGCGCCGCCCCCAGGCCGAACAGCGAGACGCTGACCAGCGCGAGCCTCCATCCCGGCTGGGCGAGGGCGGCGAGCAGGGTGAGCGGGGCGCCGCACGCGACGCTGTACTTCACCGCCGTCGCGTCCCCCAGCGCCTCGATGAGCCGGCGCACCACCAGCGTGGCGAGGACGCCCCCGAGGCTCCCCGCCGTCAGCAGCAGACCCACGGTCGTCGCGGGCACCCCGAGATCGCGGGCGAGCAGGACCAGGAGCATCGCGTAGGACATGCTCCAGAAGAAGGTCATCGTCGTGGAGCACAGCACGATGGGCCGCAGCAGTGCGTGCCGCGTCACCAGCCGCACGCCCTCGGCGACACCCCGGACCAGCCGGGGGCGGTCCTTGCGTGGCGGAAGCGGCTCCGGCCGTCGGATCAGGGCGACGAACAAGGCGGACCACGCGTACCCGAAGGCCGTCGCGACGATCGCGAGGGGCGCGGTCACCAGCTGGATGAGCAGACCGCCGGCGCTGGGACCGACCACGCCCGCCACCTCCTCCACGCCGGTCAGCCGGGCGTTGGCGGTGAGGAGGCGGTCGCCGCCGACCACATGCGGCAGATAGCTCTGCGCGGCGACGTCGAAGAAGACCGTGAGGACGCCGCTGACGAGCGAGACCACGCACAGGTGGAGCACGTCGAGGGTGCCCAGGCCCCACGCCACCGGAATGCTGCCGAGGGCCACGGCGCGGCCGAGGTCGCTGACGACCATCACCGGCCGCTTGCGCATGCGGTCCACCCACACGCCCGCGGGCAGCCCGATGGCGAGGAACGCCACCGTCTGGCAGGCCGCGACGGCGCTGACCTCGAATGCGGAGGCGTGCAGGGTGGTGGTGGCGAGGATCGGCATCGCCAATCCCAGCAGGCGGAAACCGAGCTGGCTCAGCGCCTGGGCGGCCAGCAGCAGGCGCAGGGCGCCCACCTCGCCTCCGCCGACGGGGGAACGGGGTGGTCCGACCATCACCAGGCCTTTCCGAGGGGCGCGGTCCCGTGCCGTCACGGGGCCGTGGTGCGGAGCACACCGACGACGGGGCCATGGGCGGCGGTCTCCGGGGTGCGGGACGCGGCCACCCCGGGCCCGCCGGGGAGTGCGACGATGCTAGAGGCGGCACGGGGGTGCCACAAGCGGCGACGAGGGGGCGGAGAGCGGGGGGAGAGAGGCATGAAATGGCGTGAAGTGCACGGCAGTTGGGGGACACCTCATGAACCTTCCGGTATAGCGCCAGGTCATCTCCCCCATCGGTTTTCCGCCGATATCCGCCGACGAACGACGACAGTGGCCGGGTGCCCCTCCGCCGGCGTACGGGCGCTTGCGTCCCAGAGGAGCACTGCCCTAACTTGTCCTCGCCGTCGCTCCACGGGTGACGGCAGGACCACTTTCGCTACGGTTCGTCCAGCCCCGCACCCCTGATCCCGGCCCTCCCGCCGTGTGCGGGTGCGGTGCCCCTCCCCGCGCCCCGCAGGGCGCGGCGCCCTTCCGTCCCGTGCCCCGCCCTGCCCCACGACGGCTCCGCCCGCCCCGTACGCCCCGTGCGGCGGGGGTCCCGGCCGTCAGGGCCGGCGGGGAGTGCGCTGACCCGCGGCACGTCGCCGTGGGCGGGCCCGACTGTGCGGCGCCACCGACCAGCAGAACGGCTCAGCTCAGCCGGAAGAGACCGGCCGCGGGGACCCGCCGAAGGCTCGCGGGCCCGTCCGGCCGCCGGGCCCGCACACGACGGCACCGTCACCGGCCGCCGTGACGACGAGGAGGAGACCACCATGCAGACACCGGACGCGGACGTCGGGACCACCGAACGCGCCGACACCAGCACGTGGTCGACGCTCCTGGCGAAGGGGCAGCCGGCCCCGGTCGACTTACCCGCCCCTCTCCCCGGGCTCGACGTCGTCCGGCGGGCCGTGCACCTTCCCCGCGCGTCCTGGGACCGCCTGGCCGGCCCCGACCACGCCTACCTGGCGGCCCGTTGGCTCGACGTGGCGGAGGACACCTCCGGCGCGCCCATGCGCTACCTCACCCTGACCGACGCCGAGGGCCTGGCCGGTGCGCTGGCCACCGCAGTCGCCGACGCGACCGCCCCGTGGCTAGCCGGCCGCCCCGACACCGTGCTGCGGCAGTCCGCGGAAGAGGGGCGGAAGGGAGCACAGGAACTGGTCGCGGACCTGCCCGGAGACCTTGCCGGCGCCCTGCTGCCCGGCCTCGTCTGCGGAGGGCGGCACCTCGGCCGCACCACCCTCCTGCGGCGTGAGGACGAGGACGGCACCGGTGAACGGCTGTTGGGCGCCGCCGAACGGCTCGCGGACCAGGAGGGCCTGCGCAGCGTCGCCTTCCTCCATGTCGACGAGCACGACACCGTGCTGCGGACCCTGCTGGCCCGCCGCGGCTACCGCTCCTTCCACTCCGAGAACTACCACTGGCTGCCGGTGCCGCAGGGCGGCTTCGCGGAGTACCTCGCCGGATTCTCCGCCCACCGCCGCCGCCGGATCGGCGCCGAGCGCCGGGCGGTGCGCGACGCCGGAGTCCGGATCACCTCGGCCCCGCTCGACCCCGCCGACATCCCCCGCTTCGCGGAGCTGGAGGCCGCACTCCTCGGCAAGTACGGGATGAACGCCTGGACCCCCGCGCGCTCCGTGACCGTCCTGGAGCGCGCGCTCGGCGCCTGCGGTCCGGACGCGCTGGCGGCCACCGCCCGTCTCGACGGCGAGATCATCGGCTTCGCGCTGATCGTGGTCCACGGCGACCGCTGGTTCGCGCACCGCGCCGGCTTCGACTACGCCGCCCAGCGCGGGCTGCCGCTCTACTTCGACCTGCTTTTCTACCACCTGGTCGAGGCCGCGGCCCGGGCCGGCGCCACCGTCATCCACTACGGCACCGGCAGCGGCGCGGCCAAGGCCTCACGGGGCTGTCTCGGCTCGGGGCAGTACGCCTACCTCCGCCCCTCGGCCCCGGGTCGAGGGGCGGGGACACCACGCGCCGACCGGCAACGCTGAAGGGTACGAGAGCGCCGGTGGGCACACGTGCCCAGCACTCGATGATGTTCACCGCGAGCCCGCCGCGCGCCGTCTCCTTGTACTTGACGCTCATGTGTGAGATCACCACGCCGACGACGAGAGGCCCTGTCTCGTTGCCACACCTGCTGACCAGTCCGTTCACCTGCCAGCACAGGATGACAGAGGCTCATTGACGCTTCGGGGTGCGAGGCATCTCCGGCGGTTTGTGAGGGAGTGAGATCAAGTCCACGTACTGGCTGAGCTGTTCCAACTCCGTGTCGCGGCGGTGCCTGCGAGCAGTGGGTCCGCGAACGCGATGACCAGCCCGACCACGTCAGTGAAGAGATTCGGATAGCCGGCCGAGGAAGATCCCTGTCGGCGGCGCCAGGCGGTGTAGGAGGATTGGCGGCGCTCGGCGAGGTCGGTGATCGCGGCGCTGAGGGGCTTCAGCTCGATGCCACGGTGTGTGGCGGTGGCAGTCAGCGCTGCGGCCAGTTCTTCGCCGTTGAGATTGTTGAGCGTCAGCAGGCGGTAGAGGTCCGCGTAATCCCGATCGCGGGTGTTGAGATCGCCGAGCGAGATGGCGGTGGAGAGCTTCTCGGCGATGACGGTGGCGAGCGGGTAACCGAAGAGTTGGAAGCTGTCCGTGGTGAGCTGCTGCGGGTAGTTGATGATCTGAGGCCCGGGAGTGACGGGGTCGCCGAAACTGATGTCCAGTTGGAGCTTGAGACGCGCACGGGCGATCGATGCGGCCATGGACAGCCGTACGCCGTGATACTCGTCCTCCTCTCGGATGGGTACGGTTCTGAGCGTGGCGGAGTCGTATGCCACGCCGTCGTCGACCTCAGTGGTGGCGATCGCGGCGATTCTGCGGATGATCTCGGCTTCCTCGCCGGAGAACGCGCGGCCAAGGATGTCGATGTCACGGGTCATCCGGCGGGCGCCGAACTGGGCGAGCAGAAGGCCGCCCTTGAGGATGAAGTGCTCGCGGCCGAGGGGGGATGCTGCCAGGCGGTAGAGGAATCGTTCGAGTACGTACTCGACCATGGCCTCGTCCGTTGAACGGCCGTTGCGACGAGCCAGATTGCGCAGGTCGTTGTAGACGCGGCCTGCGGTGGTATCCCGAGTGGGGTTGACCATCAGGCAAGCACCGCCTCTACGGCGGGGCGGATGACGGAGAGCGCGCCCAGCTCGCGGGCGATGAGTTGGAGTTCGCCGACTCCGCTCCGTCCGCTGCGACGTAGGTAGCGGCCGAGTGCGGACAGGGCCATGGTCTCGCCGATTCTGCCACGGTGGCGCATCGCGTCGACGACGCTGCGGGCGGCGCTATATGTGGGAATGGTCTCTCCCGGTGCGGCCTCGAACCGTTCGACGCCGAGGTTGAACGTCTTCGCCGCGTACTGCGCCACCACGGTCGGGGGATAGGAGATCGTGGGACGACGTGATCCGCGTGGCACGGCGATGTGTACGGCGCTGGGGATGTCGTCGATCAGCTCGTGCAGAGCCAGGGCGGACTCCCCGCACAGGACAGCGCGAGGCGCCCGCGTACATACGGCCAGTAGGTCTGCGTATGCGGTCTCCGGCGCGTCTGCCCGCCGATACACACCACGGGACAGTTCGTCTATCTCCCCTTCGGTGACTAGGTGCGCCAGATCGCGAGCGGAGAGCAGGGCCTGACGTGCCTGCGCTGTCGTGAACGTCGGGGAGAGGTCGGCCAGCCGCTGGTTCAAGCGCGAGATTTCCGCAGCACTCATGTATCGAATGATACCCCTCTAGCTGGCCTAGGGGATCGATTGGATACATCCAGATGGTGGGGGCAGGGCTCCCATCGTTGACTATGCGTCACGAACCCGCAGGTCAGATGCCCATCCCATGGGACTTTCACGTCTGTCCCAGGGCGTCTGCAGGGACTTTCCGCCGCGTAGGCAGGAAGGCCCTGACAGCGCTGGAAGTAACAAACGCGCTGTTCAGGGCCCGCCCTCTCAGCACTCGATGATGTTCACCGCGAGCCCGCCGCGCGCCGTCTCCTTGTACTTGACGCTCATGTCCGCGCCCGTCTCCTTCATCGTCTTGATGACCTTGTCGAGCGAGACCTTGTGGCTGCCGTCGCCCCGCAGCGCCATCCTGGCCGCCGTGACGGCCTTCACGGCGGCCATGCCGTTGCGCTCGATGCACGGGATCTGGACGAGGCCGCCCACCGGGTCGCAGGTCAGGCCGAGATTGTGCTCCATGCCGATCTCGGCGGCGTTCTCCACCTGCTCGGCGGAGCCGCCCAGGACCTCGGCGAGGGCGCCCGCGGCCATGGAGCAGGCGGAACCGACCTCGCCCTGGCAGCCGACCTCGGCGCCGGAGATCGAGGCGTTCTCCTTGAAGAGCATGCCGATGGCTCCGGCGGCCAGCAGGAAGCGGACGACGCTGTCGTCCTTCTCGGCCTCGGTGCAGCCGCCGGCCGCGAAGTTCATGTAGTAGTGCAGGACGGCGGGGATGATGCCCGCGGCGCCGTTGGTCGGGGCCGTCACGACACGGCCGCCGGCGGCGTTCTCCTCGTTGACGGCCATTGCGTAGAGGGTGATCCACTCCATCGCGTGTGCCTGCGGGTCGCCCTCGGCGCGCAACTGGCGGGCCGTGTTCGCGGCGCGGCGGCGGACCTTCAGACCGCCGGGCAGGATGCCCTCGCGGGACATGCCGCGCGAGACGCAGGCCTGCATGACGCGCCAGATCTCCAGGAGGCCGGTGCGGATCTCGTCCTCGGTGCGCCAGGCCTTCTCGTTCTCCAGCATCAGCGAGGAGATGGACAGGCCGGTCTCCCGGGCGAGCCGCAGCAGCTCGTCGCCGGTGCGGAAGGGGTGCCGGAGGACGGTGTCGTCCGGGACGATCGGGTCCTCGCCGGCCACCGCGTCGTCGTCGACGACGAAGCCGCCGCCGACCGAGTAGTACGTCTTCTCCAGGAGCGGGGCGCCCTCGTGGTCGTACGCGAGGACGGTCATCCCGTTGGCGTGGTACGGCAGTGCCTTGCGGCGGTGCAGGACGAGCTGCTCGTCGGCGTCGAAGGGGATCTCGTGCATGCCGAGGAGGTTGATGCGCCCGGTGGAGCGGATCTCCTCGATGCGGGAGTCGGCGCCCTCGACGTCCACGGTGCGGGGCGACTCGCCCTCCAGGCCGAGCAGGACGGCCTTCGGTGTTCCGTGTCCGTGGCCGGTCGCGCCGAGGGAGCCGTACAGCTCGGCCCGTATCGACGCGGTGTGGGCCAGCAGGCCCTCGTTCTTGAGGCGGCGGGCGAACATGCGGGCCGCGCGCATCGGGCCGACGGTGTGGGAGCTGGACGGGCCGATGCCGACCGAGAAGAGGTCGAAGACCGAGATGGCCACGGGAGTACTCCTAAGGGGTTGGTAGACGCCGTTGTCTGCCGGGTGGTGCGGGACGGGCCGGTGGGCACGAAGAGCGCGGGGACAAGGGTGGGGGCACCGTGCTCACTCTTCAGTGTGCGCGGTGCCCCCACCCGACGTGCAAACTGCGGGTGGCCTACTTGAGGCCGGAGTACAGCGGGAACTTCTCGGCGAGCGCGATCACGCGGGCCTTGAGGTCGCCGGCGTCGTAGGCCGGCTTCAGGGCGGAGGCGATGATCTCCGCGACCTCGGTGAAGTCCTCGGTCCCGAAACCACGGGTCGCCAGGGCCGGCGTACCGATCCGCAGGCCCGAGGTCACCATCGGCGGCCGCGGGTCGTTCGGGACGGCGTTGCGGTTGACCGTGATGCCCAGCTCGTGGAGCCGGTCCTCGGCCTGCTGGCCGTCCAGCTCGGAGTTGCGCAGGTCGACGAGGACCAGGTGGACGTCCGTACCGCCGGAGAGGACGGACACGCCCACCTCGGTCACGTCCTGCTGGACCAGCCGCTCGGCGAGGATGCGGGCGCCGTCCAGGGTGCGCTGCTGGCGCTCCTTGAACTCCTCGGTCGCCGCCACCTTGAAGGAGACCGCCTTGGCGGCGATCACGTGCTCCAGCGGGCCGCCCTGCTGACCGGGGAAGACCGCCGAGTTGATCTTCTTCGCGAGCTCCTGCGTCGACAGGATGACGCCACCGCGCGGACCGCCGAGGGTCTTGTGCGTGGTGGTCGTGACGACGTGGGCGTGCGGCACCGGGTTGGGGTGCAGACCCGCGGCGACCAGGCCCGCGAAGTGCGCCATGTCGACCATCAGGTACGCGCCGACCTCGTCCGCGACGCGGCGGAAGGCGGCGAAGTCGAGCTGACGGGGGTACGCGGACCAGCCGGCCACGATCAGCTTCGGCTTGGACTCCTTGGCGAGGCGCTCGACCTCGGCCATGTCCACGACGCCGGTGTCGTCGACGTGGTACGGGACCACGTTGTAGAGCTTGCCGGAGAAGTTGATCTTCATGCCGTGGGTCAGGTGACCGCCGTGGGCCAGGTTCAGGCCCATGATCGTGTCGCCCGGCTTCAGCAGCGCGAACATCGCGGCGGCGTTCGCCTGCGCACCGGAGTGCGGCTGGACGTTCGCGGCCTCGGCGCCGAAGAGCGCCTTGACGCGGTCGATGGCGATCTGCTCGACCACGTCGACGTGCTCGCAGCCGCCGTAGTAGCGGCGGCCCGGGTAGCCCTCGGCGTACTTGTTGGTGAGGACGGAGCCCTGGGCCTCCATGACCGCGACCGGAGCGAAGTTCTCCGAGGCGATCATCTCGAGGGTGGACTGCTGACGGTGGAGCTCGGCGTCGACGGCGGCGGCGACGTCCGGGTCCAGCTCGTGGAGGGAGGAGTTCAGAAGCGACATCAGGTGGTCCCTTGGGGTCTCAGTTACCGGAGAACTCGGTGTACTCGTCGGCGGAGAGAAGGTCCTTCGGCTCCTCCGCGACGCGCACCTTGAACAGCCAGCCGCCCTCGAAGGGAGCGGAGTTCACCAGCGACGGGTCGTCCACGACGTCCTGGTTCGCCGCGGTCACCTCGCCGGTCACCGGCGAGTACAGGTCGCTGACCGACTTGGTCGACTCCAGCTCACCGCAGGTCTCGCCCGCGGTCACCGTGTCACCGACCTCCGGGAGCTGGGCGTAGACGACGTCGCCGAGCGCGTTGGCCGCGAACTCGGTGATGCCGATCGTGGCCACACCGTCCTCGTCGGCCGACAGCCACTCGTGCTCCTTGCTGTACCGCAGCTGCTGGGGGTTGCTCATGGTCTGAATTCTCCTGTACGCGGGGGAGTGCTGATGAACGGTGGTCTTGCGTGGTGAGACGGGACTACGTCACGTCCGGGCGGGCGGGACTACTTCTCGCGCTTGTAGAAGGGCAGCGCGACGACCTCGTACGGCTCGTGCGTGCCCCGGATGTCGACGCCCACGCCCTCGGTGCCGGGCGTGGCGTACGCCGCGTCGACGTACGCCATGGCGATCGGCCTGCCCAGTGTGGGCGAGGGGGCGCCGGAGGTGACCTCGCCCACGACCTGTCCCGCGACGACGACGGAGAACCCGGCGCGCGGGACCCTGCGGCCCCCGGCGACCAGGCCGACCAGCTTGCGCGGGGGAGCGGACTCGGCGCGCCCGGCAGCGGCCAGCAGCGCCTCGCGGCCGACGAAGTCGCCCTCCTTCTCGAACTTCACGACCCGGCCGAGCCCCGCGTCGAACGGGGTCAGCGCGGTGGTCAGCTCGTGCCCGTACAGCGGCATGCCCGCCTCCAGGCGCAGCGTGTCGCGGCAGGAGAGGCCGCACGGGATCAGGCCGTGCGGGGCGCCCGCCTCGGTGAGGGCCTTCCACAGCTGCTCGGCGTGCTCGGGGGCGACGAAGAGCTCGAAGCCGTCCTCGCCGGTGTACCCGGTACGGGCGATCAGCGCCGGGACGCCGGCGACCGTGCCCGGCAGGCCCGCGTAGTACTTCAGTCCGTCCAGATCGGCGTCCGTGACCGACTTCAGTACGGCGGAGGACTCGGGGCCCTGGACGGCGAGCAGCGCGTACGCGTCGCGGTCGTCCCGCACCTCGGCGTCGAAGGCCCCGACACGCTCGACGAGCGTGTCCAGGACCAGCTGCGCGTTGCCCGCGTTGGCGACGACCAGGTACTCGGGGGTCTCCGCCGCGCCCAGGCGGTACACGATCAGGTCGTCCAGGATCCCGCCGTCCTCGGCCACGATCATCGTGTAGCGGGCCCGGCCCCGGCCGATGGTGGCGATGTTGCCGACCAGGGCGTGGTTCAGGAAGTCCACGGCCTGCGGCCCGGTGACGGTGATCTCGCCCATGTGCGACAGGTCGAAGAGCCCGGCCCGGTCACGTACGGCGTGGTGCTCGTCGCGCTCGCTGGCGTAGCGCAGGGGCATGTCCCAGCCCGCGAAATCGGTCATGGTCGCGCCCAGGGACCGGTGCAGCGCGTCGAGGGCGGTGAGACGGGAAGCGGGGGCAGTGCTCATGGATACGGCTCCAGGGCATGACGACGGAGGACGATCCCTCCCCATCTGTCATCGGAACCTGAGAGGTTCGCCGGGACCCGCTGAAAGGGTCCTGGAGGGGGCCTGAACGAGTCAGCCCCTCCGGGGTCGGCTTGCACCTTGGGTGGAGCCGCAGAACGGCCCGCTTTTCAGATCTGCCTCATCCGCGCGGTACGGGGCCTGAGAGATTCAAGGGAGGATCTTGCTCCTTCGGCGCCCGGTGCACACAGTGACCGGGACTCTCCCGCGCGGATTCAAACGGCCGGTATGGAGTTGGCGGGGTCATCATCGCACGCATTGCGGGAGAGTGGGTGTCCGGATCCGTACGGCAGGTCCGCGGCCGGGCAGGTGCTGACACGGCGGCACGCCCGGTGCGGACCCGTACGGCCGGAACCGGTTGTGTCGCATTACCTTTTCTTTACACTTCTTGGGCAGGTCAGGTGTGGGTGAATCGGCAGGGGGACGGCGATGACGTTGCAGCGCGACGTGGCGGCCACGGGGGCGGCGCGCGGTGCGATGCCCGCTCAGCAGGGCGTGCGTGCCAGGGAGCTCACCGGCACGCACGCCCCGGTGGTGCGTGACCTGCGGGGCACGGGCGGGCGCGGCCCGCGCAGCCTGGACTTCGCGGCGGGTGACCTGGTGGTGGTTTCCGGCCTGCCCGGCAGCGGGAAGTCGACGCTGATCCGGCGCGCGGTCCAGGAGCACGCGATCGACTCCCAGGACACCAGGGACCGCTGGGCCGGCTCCCTGCCCGGGTTACTGCCGTACGCCCTGTACCGCCCCCTGGTGCGTGCCGCGCACTACCTCGGGCTGTGGCGGGCGCTGCGCTCGGGCGGCTCCGTCGTCGTGCACGACTGCGGTACGCAGGCCTGGGTGCGCCGGTGGCTGACGCGGGAGGTCCGGCGCCGCGCACGCACCCTGCACCTCGTCCTGCTCGACGTCACCCCGCAGGTGGCCAGAGCGGGCCAGCGGGAGCGCGGCCGAGGGGTGTCGGGCTACGCCTTCGCCCGGCACCGGCGCGCGGTGGGACGCCTGTTGCGTGACACGGAGAGCGGCCTGCTGCCACCCGGCTGCGCCTCCGCGGTGCTCCTGGACCGCGACGCGGCCGCAGTGATCACCCGCATCTCGTTTGCGGACGCATAGGCCGAGAAGTGCTGTCCGGGTGTCCGGAATCTGGACGGTTCGCAGGCCCCGGCCTGCGCCGCTGCCCGCGGCACTGCCGTCCGGGCGCGGCTCGTCTAAGGTTTCTGCCGCACAGCATGGCGAGAAGGGGACACAGACACCGTGGACATTCCGGCCCAGGCCCACGTCCATCCGCAGCACGGATGGCCGGCCAACGAGCTCGAAGAAGTGCTCAGCGCCTCGCTCGGCGTGCCCGGGGCCGGCAGCCGGCTGGTCGAAGTGCTCGGCCGCAGCCTGCTCTGGGTGCCCCTCCCGAACGGCGGCGGACCCGACAGCCCCGACCTGGACCTGCCGACGGTCGACATCGACGGCGGCGCGTACGTGCCCGTCTTCAGCTCCGAGGCGCAGTTCCTCCACTGCGTCGGCTCCCACATGTCCTTCGCCGTCGCGCCCGCCCGGGAGTTCGCCCGCGGACTCCCTCCGCAGCTGGGCATCGCGGTCAACCCGGGCGGAGCGGTCGGCGTGCCGATGCCGCCGCCCGCCGTCGCCGAGCTCTGCAGGGCCGGCCGCACCCCGCTGGACGGGCCCGGCGGCGGGGGGAGGGTCCGGCTGTACGAGCCGGACTGGAAGGAGGACCCCGTCGACTTCCTCTCCGCGGTCGCCGCCGAATTCCAGGACACCGGCGTGGTGAGCACCGCCCGCCGGGCGCTGGCCAGCATCGAGGGCGGCGACCCGGTCCTCTTCGTCGGCGTCGAATTCGCCACCTGGGACGGCGCCGGGCAGAGCGCGCCGATGGAGGCTCTGGGCCGCGCCCTCGGCCGGGCGGGGTCGCCCTGGCCGGTCAATCTCGTCCTGCTCGACGTGACACAGGACCCCGTGGGGGACTGGATGCTGGACAAGGTGAGGCCGTTCTACCGGCGCGAGGGGCACTGAGCACACGTCACCCGTGGCGTCGAGCCGGTGTCAGGGGCGGCGCATAAGCTGGTTTGATGGCGAGGTCGCCCCGTGTGCCCGGGAGCGGCGGAACGGCACCCGCGGGACAGCGGGACAGCGGATCGAAGAGGGGCGGGACCCAGGGTGAGTGCGTCAGGCACCGCGGCGGCCGGACAGGTCGAGCACATGCTGCGGCAGGTGACCCCGGGGCGCCTCGACTCGTACGAGCAGCTGCTGCAGGCCCTGGCCGACGGCCGGATCTGGATGCTGCTCTGGCACGGCACGGCGGGATCGCCCGATGCCCAGTACGGCAACATGGAGGTCGACGGGCTGGGTTACGCCCCCTGTGTGACCTCCGCCCAGGAGCTCTCGGCCAGTGGCTGGAACAGGGCCCACGAGCTGATCACCGGCCGTGACATCGCCCGCGCCCTCTTCCCCGACCGCTGGGGCATCTGGCTCAACCCGCACGCCCCCGACGGCGGCGTCGGAATCCCCTGGCTGGACCTGCGCCGCATCGCGACGGGTCTCGACCGGATGCCGGCCGGCCCGCTGCGGCTCTCCGAACCCGCCATCGAGATCCCGCAGTTCTACGCCCTGCTGTCGCACAACGCCCACCGCACCCCCGCCGTGCGCGCGCTGCGCCGTGCCTGGGTGCAGCCCGCGCTCGGCGCTCCGTACCTCGCGATCGGACTCGACCTCTACGACACGGGCCGGCCCTCCGTCGACGCGGTCCGCGCGATGATGCAGCAGTCGATCGGCGTCGTCCCCGACGGGCTGCCGGTCTCCACCGTCTCGATGTCCGACGAGTACGACCCCGTCGCCATGTGGCTGCGCGCCAACTCCCGGCCGTTCTACGACCGCGAGGCACATGCCCAGGCCGGCCCGCCGCCCACCGCCGCGCCCGGGTACGGCTACCCACCGTCACAGCTGCACTGAAACCCCCCTGGTTTCGAACGGGTTAACAATCCTCGGCAGGATGTCCCGTATCTGACCGGTTTGTTGAGTGTCCGGGTCTCAGGTAGGTATCACCGCTATGCGGACTGTTCTCCGCACTGCTTCGCGAATGTAGGGTTCGGGCGAATCATTACCTCTCCACACACTGCTGACCTGGGGTGGACCCACCATGCGAATAAACACGTCCCGAACCGTTCGGGCGATCACGGCGGCACTTGCTGTCGGTCTGATCGCCACGGGCTGCTCCAGTGAGCGGGACAACGATGCCAAGGACGGAGCGAAGGACACCTTCGTCTTCGCCGGTGCGGGCGACCCCGGGTCCCTCGACCCGGCGCTCGCCAGCGACGGTGAGACCTTCCGGGTCACGCGTCAGGCGTTCGAAGCCCTTCTCGAGCACGAGTCCGGCGGCAGCAAGCTCGTCGGCGGACTGGCCGAGACGTGGGAGAGCAACGACGCCGGCACGGTGTGGACGTTCAACCTGCGCAAGAACGTGAAGTTCCAGGACGGCGAGACGTTCGACGCCGACGCGGTCTGCGCGAACTACGACCACTGGTTCAACTGGGCGGGCACGTACCAGTCCAGCGCGGTCTCGTACTACTGGCAGTCCATCATGGGCGGCTTCGCGAAGAACGAGGACGCCGAGGCGCCGAAGGCGAACTACAAGTCCTGCACCGCGAAGGACGCCAACACGGCGGTCATCGAGGTCAACGAGCCCTCGGCGAACCTGCCCGGCGGCTTCTCCCTGCAGGCCCTGGCGATCCACTCGCCGAAGGCCATCAAGGAGTACGAGAAGCAGGACGCGACCGCCAAGGGCGACGCGATCACGTACCCCAAGTACAGCCAGGAGGCCGGCACGGTCGCCGGCACCGGCCCGTACAAGATCACCAAGTGGAACAAGAGCAACAAGGAAGTCAGCCTCGAGCGCTTCGACGGCTACTGGGGCGACAAGGCCAAGGTGAAGAACCTGGTCTTCCGCACGATCGACACCGAAGAAGGCCGCCGCCAGGCGCTGCAGGCCGGTGACATCGACGGATACGACCTGGTCGCACCCGCGGACATCAAGACGCTGGAGGGTGAGGGCTACGAGGTCCCGACCCGTGACGTCTTCAACCTCTTCTACGTGGGCATGACCCAGTCGAAGAACAAGGCGCTGAAGAAGCCCGAGGTCCGGCAGGCCATCGCGCACGCCATCGACCGCGAGAACATCGTCAAGACCCAGCTGCCCGAGGGCGGCAAGGTCGCCACGCAGTTCATGCCCGACACGGTCGCCGGTTACTCGGACCAGGTGAAGCAGTACGCCTTCGACACCAACAAGGCGAAGAAGCTCCTCAAGGACGCCGGCGAGAGCAAGCTCTCTCTCGAGTTCTGCTACCCGACCGAGGTCACCCGCCCCTACATGCCTGCCCCGCAGGACATGTTCGAGCTGATGAAGGCCGACCTCGAGAAGGCCGGCATCACGGTCGTCCCGAAGGCCATGAAGTGGGCCCCGGACTACCTGGACGCCACCGAGGCCGGCTCCTGCGCGCTGCACATGCTGGGCTGGACCGGTGACTTCAACGACGGCTTCAACTTCATCGGTACCTGGTTCGCCGGCGCCGACAAGCAGTGGGGCTTCAAGGACGCCAAGGTCTTCGACTCGGTGAACGCCGCGTCGAAGGAGACCGACCCGGCCGCCCGCGTCGAGGCCTACAAGAAGGCCAACGAGACCATCATGGAGTACCTGCCGGGTCTCCCGATCTCGTCGTCGCCGCCCGCCATCGCGTTCGCCAAGAACGTCAACCCGCCGAAGGTCTCCCCGCTGACGCAGGAGAACTTCGCCGAGGTCTCCTTCAAGTAACCGCACATCAGTGGGTTCGCCCGGCCACAGCTTCCCGGTGGCCGGGCGGGCCCACTTTTCGACACGTAAGAAAGGGGCACGCGGGGTGCTGCGACTCGTCGTACGAAGACTGCTACAGCTCATACCCACCCTGCTCGGCCTGTCGGTTCTGCTCTTCCTGTGGCTGAACCGGCTGCCCGGCGGACCCGCCTCAGCGATCCTGGGCGAGCGGGCGACCGAAGCCGAAGTGACGCGTATCAACCGGGCGCTGGGACTGGACGAGCCCGTCTACGTCCAGTACTGGCGCTTCCTCAAGCGCATCTTCGAACTGGATCTCGGCACCTCCACCCAGACCGGTCAGCCGGTGTGGGACGAATTCGTCCTGCGCTTCCCGGCCACCGTGGAGCTCAGCGTCGCCGCGATCGTCATCGCGGTCCTGGTCGGCATCCCCCTCGGCTACCTCGCCGCCCGCCACCGCGGCGGCTGGCTCGACGTGGCCTCGGTCTCCGGATCGCTGATCGGCATCTGTATCCCCGTGTTCTTCCTCGCGCTGATGCTCAAGGGCATCTTCGCGGTCGAACTGGGCCTTTTCCCGAGCTACGGCAGGCTCTCCACCGGTCTCGACGCCACTGACATCACCGGCTTCGCCACCCTGGACGGCCTGCTGACCGGCGAGCTCGACGCGACATGGGACGCGATCATGCACCTGGTGCTGCCCGCCGTCGCCCTCGCGTCCATCCCGCTCGCCGTGATCGTGCGGATGACCAGGGCAAGCGTCCTGGAGGTCCTCGGCGAGGACTACATCCGCACCGCCGAGTCCAAGGGCCTGGACAAGCGGGTCGTGCGCGGCCGTCACGTGCTGCGCAACGCGCTGCTTCCCGTGGTCACCGCGGTCGGTCTGCTGACCGGAAGCCTGCTCTCGGGTGCGGTCCTGACCGAGTCGGTCTTCTCGTTCGGAGGCATCGGCTCCTTCATCCGTACGTCGATCGATGCCCGCGACTACCCGGTGCTGGTCGGGTTCATCCTCTTCATCGCGATGGTGTACGTCCTCATCAACCTGCTGGTCGACCTCGCATACAGCATCATCGACCCGAGAGTGCGGGTGCACTGACGTGACGACATTGACCAAGAGGGCCGACAAGATCGACCGGCTCGCCGAGCTGACCCAGCAGACCGAGTCGACCTCGGGCGCGAGCCTGTGGCGCGAGGCGCTGCGACGGCTCCGCAACAGCAAGATGGCCATCATCGGCGCCGTCGTCATCGGCCTGTTCGTCGTGATGGCGATCGTGGGACCGTGGGTCGCCCCGTACAGCCCCACCGCCCAGACCTGGCGCGGAGAAGTCTTCGCCAACCAGGGCAAGTTCGTCGGTATGCGCGGCGAGAACTGGTTCGGCCTCGACCACCTGGGCCGCGACCTCTTCTCCCGCATGCTCGTCGGGGCACGCCAGACCCTGCTCGTGGGCGTGGTCTCCATGCTCATCGGCCTGGTCATCGGCGCTGTCGTCGGCATCCTGTCCGGAGCCGCCGCGACCCTCGGCGGCAAGGTCGGACAGCGCATCGACACCGTGATCATGCGCATCACCGACCTCATGCTGTCGCTGCCCTCCCTGCTGCTGGCGGTCTCCGTCGCGGCGGTCATGGGCCAGTCCCTGACCACCGTGATGATCGCCGTCGGTGTCGTCCAGATCCCCGTCTTCGCCCGTCTGCTGCGCGGTTCGATGCTCGCCCAGGGCGGCGCGGACTACGTGCTGGCGGCGAAGGCGCTCGGCATCCGGAAGAAGCGGATCGTCCTCACACAGATCCTGCCCAACTCGCTGAGCCCGGTAATCGTCCAGGCGACACTCAGTCTCGCCACCGCGATCATCGAAGCCGCGGCCCTGTCCTACCTCGGCCTCGGCAACCCGGACCCGGCGATCCCGGAGTGGGGCGTCATGCTCTCCCAGGCGCAGCGGTTCTTCGACAACGAGCCGATGATGGCCGCCTACCCGGCCGTCGGGATCATCATCACCGCACTGGGCTTCACCCTGCTCGGCGAGGCCATGCGCGAAGCCCTCGACCCGAAGCTGCGAGGCTGATCTCCCATGGCACTGCTCAATGTTGACCAACTCAGCGTCACCTTCGGGGGACGCGGCCGCAAGGACTCCATCGCGGTCGACGGTGTCTCCTTCACCGTGGACCAGGGCCAGGTCGTCGGCCTGGTGGGCGAGTCGGGCTGCGGCAAGTCCGTGACCTCGCTCGCCCTGATGGGCCTGCTGCCCGAGAAGGGCGTCAAGGTCGGCGGACGCGTGGAGTTCGACGGCCAGGACCTGCTGACCATCAGCCGGCGCAAGCTCCGCGACATGCGCGGCAGCCAGCTCGCGATGATCTTCCAGGACCCGCTGTCCTCGCTGAACCCGGTGATCCCCATCGGTATCCAGGTGACCGAGATCCTCCAGCGCCACCGCGGCCTGAAGGGGGAGGCCGCCCGCAAGGAGGCCGCCGACCTGCTGGACCGGGTCGGTATCCCGGACCCGCGCCGGCGGCTTAAGGAGTACCCGCACCAGCTGTCCGGCGGTATGCGGCAGCGTGCGCTCATCGCCATGGCGGTGGCCTGCGCACCCCGGCTGCTCATCGCCGACGAGCCCACCACGGCGCTCGACGTGACCATCCAGGCCCAGATCCTGGAACTCCTCAAGGAACTGGTCGACCAGGAGGGCACCGCCCTCCTGATGATCACCCACGACCTCGGGGTCGTCGCAGGCATCTGCGACGAGGTCAACGTGCTCTACGCGGGACGGGCGGTGGAGTCCGCGGGCCGGCGCGAGCTGTTCGCGGCACCCACGCACCCGTACGCGCACGGACTGCTCGGGTCCATCCCGCGTCTGGACGCACCGCGCGGGGAGCCGCTCCGCCCGATCCGCGGGTCGATCAACGACAAGATCGCCTGGGCCGACGGCTGCGCCTTCGCGCCCCGCTGCGACTACTACACGATGGAGTGCCTCACGGGCACTCCCGAACTGACCGAACCACGCACGGCCGGACACCAGGTGCGCTGTGTCAACCCGGTCCTGCCCAAGGCGGAGGTTTCGGCATGAGCCTGCTCGAACTCGACGATGTGAAGGTCCACTTCCCCGTCAAGAAGGGTGTCTTCTTCGACCGTACGGTCGGACACGTGTACGCCGTGGACGGCATCTCGCTGAGCGTCGAGGCCGGACAGACGTACGGGCTCGTGGGCGAGTCGGGCTGCGGCAAGACGACGCTGGGCCGGGCCGTGCTGCGGCTCGTGGACATCACCTCCGGTGAGGTCGTCTTCGACGGCACCGACCTGGCCAAGCTGCCGGACGAGGAGATGCGCCAGTTCCGCCGCCGGCTCCAGATGGTCTTCCAGGACCCGCTCGGCAGCCTCAACCCGCGGCAGAACATCGAGTCGATCCTCTCCGAGGGCATGGCGGCCCACGGGATCGGCACCGACCGGGCGGACCGCCGCGAGAAGATCAAGGCGATCCTCGCCAGGGTCGGACTGCCGGCGAACTCGCTGTCCCGCTACCCGCACGAGTTCTCCGGCGGACAGCGCCAGCGCATCGGTATCGCCCGTGCCCTGGTGCTCGAGCCGGACGTGATCATCTGCGACGAGCCGGTGTCGGCGCTCGACGTGTCCATCCAGGCGCAGGTCATCAACCTGCTGGAGGAGCTGCAGGAGTCCCTCGGGCTCACGTATCTCGTCATCGCCCACGACCTCGCCGTCGTCCGGCACATCTCCGACGTCATCGGGGTCATGTACCTGGGTTCCCTGGTGGAGGAGGCGCCCAGCGACGCGCTGTACGCCGGGCCGAAGCACCCCTACACCCGGGCGCTCATGTCCGCGGTGCCGGTGCCCGACCCGGAGGTCGAGGACCGGCGGGAGCGGATCCTGCTCCAGGGCGACCTGCCCTCGCCGGCCAACCCGCCGGCCGGCTGCCGGTTCCACACCCGCTGCCCGTGGGTGCAGGAGAAGTGCGCACTGGAGCGCCCGGTCCTGACGGACCTGGGTGACGGGCACAAGGTGGCCTGCCACTTCGCGGCCGAGATCGAGAACGGGACGATCGGCCTGACCCGCGCCACGGGCATCGAGGCGGTCGTGGGTACGGACAAGAGCGCGGACGTGGACGCGGCGGAGCCGGTCGCCGACAAGGTGCCTGCGGCGAAGGTGCCCGCGCAGAAGGCGTCCGTCGAGGATGCGGTCGTCGTCGCGAAGCCGGTTGCCGTCGAGGATGAGGTCGTCGTCGAGACCCCGGTCGCCGTCGAGGCTCCGGTCGCGGGGAAGTCCGTGGCGGAGAAGCCCGCCGACGTGGACACCGACGCGGACGTTGCTGCGGAGAACGAGTCCGATGAAGCGGCCGCCCCCGAGGAGGAGGCCGTGGACAAGGCCGTCCCCGAGGACAAGGCTGTGGACAAGGACAAGGCCGTCCCCGAGGACAAGCCCGCCTCGGACGAGGTGGCGGACGCCGCCGGGACCGGTGCCGGAGGCAAGACCGGTTCCGCCTGACGGTTCCCGGCGACATCGTGGGCACCGGACGTTGTAGAACTGTCCGGTGCTCAACGAACTCTTCACTCCCTCCGTCCAGCATGCGCTCGACATCATCGGGATCTTCGTCTTCGCGATCTCGGGCGCTCTGCTCGCCGTACGCAAGAACTTCGATGTCTTCGGCATCGCGGTGCTCGCCGAGGTGACAGCGCTGGGCGGAGGGATCTTCCGTGACGTGATCATCGGGGCCCTGCCCCCGGCGGCCTTCACGGACCTCGGCTACTTCCTGACCCCGCTGCTCGCCGCCGGGCTGGTGTTCTTCCTGCATCCGCACGTCGAACGGATCCAGGTCGGCGTCAACGTCTTCGACGCGGCCGGCCTGGGACTCTTCTGCGTCGCCGGTACGGTCAAGGCGTACGACTACGGCCTCGGCCTCACCGCGTCCGCCGCGCTGGGGCTGGCCACCGCGGTCGGCGGCGGTGTGCTCCGCGACGTCCTGGCCAACGAGGTGCCCTCGCTGCTGCGCTGGGACCGCGACCTGTACGCGGTGCCCGCCATCGTGGGCGCCACCATGGTGGTGCTCTGCATCCGCTTCGACGTCCTCAACGCCTACACGAGCGGCGCGGCGGTGATCACGGCGTTCGTCCTGCGGCTCCTGGCGCTGCGCTACCACTGGAGGGCCCCGCGCGCGTACAACCGCCGCTCGGCCACGGCCGAGGAAGCCCCGGCCGTCATCTGACCGCAATATAAAGCTACCGCTTAGTAACGCAATCGGTGTACGGTGCAGCCCATGGCACAGGCAGCAGCGCAGGCGCAGCGCACCCCGCAGGCGACCGTCGGGGACAGCGAGTTCGACCGGGACACCGCCGTCACCCTTCGCGAAGAGGGTGTCTACGACGCGGAGCTCTCCGCGGGCTGGACCATCATCCACGCCGTCAACGGCGGCTACCTGCTGGCCGTGCTCGGCCGTGCGCTCGGTGAGGCGCTGCCGCACCCCGACCCCTTCTCGGTCTCGGCGCACTACCTGACGGCATCCGTTCCGGGGCCCGCGGTGATCCGTACCCAGGTCGTCCGCACGGGCCGCACCCTCTCCACCGGCGAGGCCTCGCTCTACCAGTACGCGGAGGACGGCACCGAGGTCGAGCGCATCCGGGTACTCGCCACCTACGGCGACCTGGACGGCCTGACCGACGACGTCCGCACCTCCGCGGAGCCGCCCGCCATCCCGCCGCGGCAGCACTGCCTCGGCCCGGCCGACGGGCCGGCGCCCATCCCCGGCAGCTCCGCCATCACCGAACGGCTCGACATCAGGCTCGACCCGGCGACGATCGGCTGGGCCATCGGCGCGCCGTCGGGCAGGGGCGAGATGCGTGGCTGGTTCGGACTCGCGGACGGCCGTGACGCGGATCCGCTGTCGCTGCTGCTCACCGTCGACGCGCTGCCGCCGACCTCGTTCGAGCTGGGGCTGAAGGGCTGGACGCCCACGATCGAGCTCACCACCCACATCCGCTGCCGTCCGGCCCCCGGACCGCTGCGCGTCTCCATCACCACCCGCAACCTGGCGGGCGGCTTCCTGGAGGAGGACGCGGACGTCTGGGACAGCGCCGACCGCCTGGTGGCCCAGTCCCGCCAGCTCGCACGCGCACCGCGCGGCTGAGCGGGCGCGAACCCACCCCGCGCCCGCCGCCCGTGCGACGGGCGGAGCCGCGCTGTGGCCGGCACGCGGACCCGGGCGCGGACCGCCGGAATCGGTCCGGCAGGATGCGGCCGGCCTCGGCGAGGTCGGTGTCCTCGATCCCGGAGCCCGGCGCAGGGCGACACCGACGTCGGGCCCAGGACCTGTGGCTCGATCAGGGGCGGGCGGGCGGATCGAGTTCGCCGGACACGCATGCGGGCCTGGATCCACAGGGTCGGCGCCGACACCCCGGCCTCCTGGGCGTCGCGGAGCTCCCTGCCCCGCACCCTGCCCCCGCCGGCACGGCTGCGGCGGAGTGGAGGAGCAGGGCGGCCCCCGGTTCTCCTGGACGAAGGCCAGATGGGTCCGGACGACGACCCGGCTGCCCGGACGGGCCGGTGGGCACTCGGCAAAGCCGTGCCGGCCCGCCAGGAGGCCGCCGTGGCCGGCTCGACAGGAAGCCGCCGTGGCCGGCTCGCCGAGGAGCCGGCTCAGCCGGCGGCCGGTAAGGGCGGCGAAGAGGCCTTCGAGGCTGCCGGGGTGGCGAGAGAGGCGCCCGCGGCCGGCACCGAAGGCGACCAGGCAGTGCCTGCCGCGAACATGCCCAACCAGGCGGTCCTCACAGGCGCCTGCGTGGCCAGTAGGCCCCGCGCCCGTGGTGCGCGGGATCGGGCGGCAGCCTCGGGAGCGCCGATGTCAGCGGATGCCTCGCCCTCGCCTACGGCGGCGGAGTGCCGGCGTCCACCTGCGCGGGGGAGGCGTCGCGGCGCTGGACGGCGCTCCGACGTGGCGGTGCCCGACCGGTGACGAGGGCTCCGTACGCACACGGGCCGCGCTCGCCCGGCTCCCCGGCCGCGTCCCGGTGATCCTCCCGGTCCCGGGCCCGGCGGGAACCGGTCACCCGGCGGAGAGCGCCGTCCCCGGCGGGTCTCCCGGCCCTACGGGGCCTCGTCCAGCCAGTGGGCCCGGCCCAGCGTGACCAGTCGTAGCCGGCGCCGCGCCACCCGGACGACCTCCTCCTCGCCGCCGGGGCCCGCGTCCAGCAGGGCCGATGCCGTGATCACCATGTGGTCGACGTACAGGCCGCCCAGCATCAGGAGATCCGCCGGGTCCCAGCCGGCCGAGTCCGGCTCGGCGGCGAGCGCCGCCGCGACCTCTTCGGCGAACAGGCGGAGCTGGGCGGTGATGGCCTCGCGGACCGGGCCGACGCCGCCGTGCTGCTCGCGGGCGATGAAGCGGAAGTGGGCCGGCTGGGCCGCGACATGGCGGGCGATCAGTTCGACGCCGCGGTCCAGCCGCTCCTCGCTGTCGCCCGTCTCGGCCAGGACCGCGCCGATCATGCCGTGCAGGCTGCCCAGGGTTTCCTCGACGAGGGCCACACCGAGAGCCGCCGTGCCGTCGAAGTGGCGGTAGAAGGCGGTCGGGGCCACACCCACGGCCCGCGTCACCTCGCGCAGACCCAGGCTGCTCAGGCTCTGGTGCTCCAGGAGCCGCAGCGCCGCGTCGAGCAGCGCCTGACGCGTCTTCTGCTTCTGGACCTGCCGGATGCCGGTGGTGTGACTCATGCCATTGAGTAAACAACCGTTCTCCGGGGCCCGGAAGGGGTAGGCGGACTAGACTCGATAGTCAGTGAACAGTCGTACTCTCAATTGCTCGCAGAAAGGCCGCACATGTTCGTCCTCGTCGCCGCCCTGCTCCTGCTGGGGGTCGTTCTCGGGGCGGTCGCGCACCTTCCGCTCCCTCTCACCCTCGCCGCCGCGGCCGTGATCGGTCTCTGGCTCGCACTCTTCGGTCTCCGAGAACACCTTGCCCGCCGCCCCCACTGAGCGCGGGGCCCGCCTCCGTACGTCTTCGGAACCGAAGGAGCCCGCATCATGACCCTCGCCACCGCACTCACCCGCAGCACCCGGCGTGAGGCCGGGAAGGTCTCCCGCGAGGCAGACGGGCTGGCCGTCGCCTCGTTCGTCCTCGGCCTGCTCGGCCTCCTTGTGATGAATATCCTCCTGGGGCCCACCGCCATCGTCATGGCGGTCATCGCCCTCGCGCGCTCCACCGCCCGCCGCGGCCGCGCCCTGCTCGGTCTGGCCCTCGGCATCGCCGACCTCGTCGTCCTCGGCGTCCTGGTCACCGCCAACGGCACCGTCTCCTGGAGCCTGGGGGGCTGACAGGGGTGGGCCGACGGCTCGTCCGGCGGCGGATCGGGCTCCGGGAATGAGCGGCGGCGGCGCGCGCTCCCGAGGCCCTCGACGGGCCGCTGCGTGATGCGCCCGCGATGCGCCCGGCCGGGGGCTCGTAGAATCGGGTCCACCATGGCCTACCTCGACCACGCCGCGACCACGCCGATGCTGCCGGAGGCGATCGCGGCGATGACCGCGCAGCTCGCCGTCACCGGCAACGCGTCCTCACTGCACGCCGCCGGGCGCCGGGCCCGCCGTACCGTCGAGGAGTCCAGAGAGACTCTCGCCGACGCGCTCGGCGCACGCCCCAGCGAGGTGGTCCTCACCTCCGGCGGGACCGAGGCCGACAACCTCGCTGTGAAGGGCCTCTACTGGGCCCGCCGCGACGCCGACCCCCGGCGCACCCGGCTCCTGGCGAGCCCTGTCGAGCACCACGCCGTGCTCGACGCCGTCGACTGGCTCGCCACGCACGAAGGCGCGACCGTCGAATACCTTCCCGTCGACCGGTACGGCCGGGTGCACCCCGACGCGCTGCGCGAGGCGATCCTCCGTGACCCCGACGACATCGCGATGATCACGGTGATGTGGGCCAACAACGAGATCGGCACGATCATGCCGATTCGTGAACTGGCCGAAGTGGCGCGTGAGTTCGACATCCCGATGCACGCCGATGCGGTGCAGGCCTTCGGTCAGCTGGAGGTCGACTTCGCCCGGTCGGGGCTGGCCGCGATGACCGTCAGCGCGCACAAGATCGGCGGCCCGTTCGGCATCGGCGCACTGCTGCTCGGCCGTGACTTCACGCCCGTGCCCGTGCTGCACGGCGGCGGGCAGGAACGGCAGGTGCGCTCCGGGACCCTGGACGTGCCCGCCGTCGCCGCGTTCGCCGTCGCCGGACGGCTCGCCGACGACGGGCGTGAGGACTTCGCCCGCGAGGTCGGCGCGCTCCGCGACGAGCTTGCCGCAGCCGTGCTGCGGGCCGTCCCCGACGCGATCCTCGGCGGCGACCCGGCCCCCGGCGGCCGACTGCCCGCCAACGCCCACTTCAGCTTCCCGGGCTGCGAGGGCGACTCCCTCCTGCTCCTGCTCGACGCCCAGGGCATCGCCTGCTCCACCGGCTCCGCCTGCACGGCCGGCATCGCCCAGCCCAGCCACGTGCTCCTGGCCACCGGCACCGACCCCGACCTGGCGCGCGGCACCCTGCGCTTCTCGCTCGGGCACACCTCGACGGCGGAGGACGTGGCCGAGGTCGCCCGGGCCATCGCCCCCGCGGTAGAACGCGCCAGAACAGCCGGCCTCAGCTAACCCCGCCCCGCCCCGCCCCCCCGCCCCCCCGTCCGCCCGCTGGTCGTTGGGAGCGATGGGACGCGGGAATCGGACATAACGCCCGGTTTTTGGTCCCCTGGCTCCCGCTGACCGGCGTGACCCGGGGGGCGGGGGGCGGGGGGGTTAGCTGGGGTGTGGGGGTTGCGGGGCGGCGCGGACCAGTTTCATGTAGCGGTCCCAGTCCCAGTGGGGCCCGGGATCGGTGTGGTCCGTGCCCGGCACCTCGACGTGCCCGATGATGTGCTCGCGGTCCACGGGCAGCTCGTACCGCGCGCATATCTCGGCCGTCAGCAGGGCCGACGCCGCGTACATCTCCGGCGTGAAGTCCTGCGGGCGGTCCACGAAGCCCTCGTGCTCGATGCCGATACTGCGTTCGTTGTACGAGCGGTTACCCGCGTGGTACGCCACGTCGAGCTCGCGGATCATCTGGGTCACGCGGCCGTTCTGGCCGACGATGTAGTGCGTCGCCGCCTGGTGCGCCGGGTCCTGGAAGACCTTGACCGCGCTGGCGAAGCTGCCCTGGGTGACGTGGACGATGACCCGGTCCACGCCGTAGTCGTCGGGGCGGTCGGCCCGCCGCCAGTTCGCCTCGGAGGCCGCCACCCAGCGGGCGCCCGCGTAGTCCAGCTCACCCGGTTTGCGGGGCTTCTCCACGCCCGGCACCCGCCACCAGACGCGCCGGACGTCGTCCACCGCCAGCGCGGCCGTGCCCAGGGCAGCCGCGCCGCCGCCGATCAGCAGCGTGCGTCTGCTGACGCCGCGCGATCCGCTTCCGGATCCTTCGGCCTTCCCTCGTGTCCCCATGTGATCGTCAACGCTTATCCGCGCGCATTCGGTTCCCGGGGCCCCGTACTCTGGATGAGCTATGACTCAGATCTCCCAGCGCCCCCTCCGCGTGCTCGCCGCCATGTCCGGCGGAGTCGACTCCGCCGTCGCCGCGGCCCGTGCCGCCGAGGCAGGCCACGACGTGACCGGTGTGCACCTCGCCCTCTCCGCGAACCCGCAGTCCTTTCGTACCGGGGCGCGCGGCTGTTGCACCATCGAGGACTCCCGGGACGCCCGCCGCGCGGCGGACGTCATCGGCATCCCGTTCTACGTCTGGGACCTGGCGGAACGCTTCCGTGAGGACGTCGTGGACGACTTCGTCGCGGAGTACGAGGCAGGGCGCACGCCCAACCCCTGCCTGCGCTGCAACGAGAAGATCAAGTTCGCCGCGCTGCTCGACAAGGCGCTGGCCCTCGGCTTCGACGCCGTGTGCACGGGCCAC
Source organism: Streptomyces clavifer (assembly GCA_014651175.1). GTDB lineage: Bacteria > Actinomycetota > Actinomycetes > Streptomycetales > Streptomycetaceae > Streptomyces > Streptomyces clavifer. Next base: position 855,077 of record BMWJ01000001.1, read on the forward strand.
TACGCGACGGTCGTGCTCAGGGAGGACGGCACCCGGGAGATGCACCGCGCCTCGGACATGGCCAAGGATCAGAGCTACGTCCTCGGTGTCCTGGACGAGAAGCAGCTCGCGCACGCCATGTTCCCGCTCGGCGACACCCTCACCACCAAGGACGAGATCCGGGCCGAGGCCGAGCGCCGGGGCCTGGCGGTCGCCAAGAAGCCCGACAGCCACGACATCTGCTTCATCGCCGACGGTGACACCCAGGGCTTCCTGGCCGGCCGGCTCGGTGGCCCGGCCGAGGGTGACATCGTCGACGAGGCCGGTACGAAGGTCGGCACCCACGAGGGCGCCTTCGGCTTCACCATCGGCCAGCGCAAGGGCCTGCGCATCGGCCACCCGGCCCCCGACGGCAAGCCCCGCTACGTCCTGGACATCTCCCCGGTGAACAACACGGTGACGGTCGGCCCGGTCGAGGCCCTCGACGTCACCGCCCTCACGGCGATCAAGCCCCGCTGGTGCGGCACGGCCCCGTCCGGCCCCGGCACGTACACCGCGCAGCTCCGCGCGCACGGCGGCGAGACCGAGGTGACGGCGGAGCTGGTCGACGGCACCCTGCACGTCTCGTTCGCCGAGCCCGTACGGGGTGTGGCTCCCGGCCAGGCCGTCGTGCTGTACGACGGCACCCGGGTCGTCGGGTCCGCCACGATCGCGACGACGGTCAGGCGCGAGAAGGCGGCGGCGGCCGGCTGATCCACGGGCACCGGGGCGGGTCGCTCCCCTGCGACGACCCGGCCCGGTGCCACGCCTACGACGCCCGGTGCGCGATCACGTCCCGGGCGAAGAAGTCCGCCAGGACCGGGGCGATCGCCTGCGGCGCCAGCTCCCGGGTCTGGCCCGTCAGGGTGCGGTGCCGCGCGCGGGGGATCGCCGCCGCGAGGGCATGCGTCATCTCGCGCATCGGGGTGGGGCTGAAGCCGCCGCTCACCACCAGCGTGCGCGCCGTGACGGACGAGAACCGGCCGGCCGGGAGTGCGCCGTTGCCCAGCAGCGCGTCGTCGTACGCCAGGGTGTGTGCCAGCGCTTTCAGACCGGCCCATACCGGGGCGTGGCGCATCCGGGCGATCGTCGTCTCCGGGACACCGGTCTGCGACATGTACAGGGCGACGGAGCCGTCACGGTCCCCTATGGACAGCATCCGGTGCAGCCGCGCCGTGCAGCGTGACTTGTACAGGAGACCGGCCGGCCCCGGGGAGTAGGGCGGTTCGTAGACCGCGAGGAGATCCACCGGCAGCCCCGAGGCCTGCGCCTCCAGTGCCAGCGCCCCGCCCGACAGCATGCCGAACAGCGACGCCCGCCCTCCCGCCCGGCTCATCACCGCGGCCAGGTCCTCGACCTCCCGGCGCACCGCGTACGGCCCGCCGTCACCGCTGGCGCCGCGTCCCCGGCGGTCGTAGGTGACGACCGTGAAGCGCGGTGCCAGCAGGGCGGCCAGCGGTTCCTCGGTCGCCGCGGTGCTCAGTGCCCCGCCGACCAGGACGACCGGCGGCCCGTCGCCCCGCCGGCGGTACGCGATCGAGGTGCCGTCGCGGGAGAGAGTCATGTCCATGTGGGGGTGGACCGCACCGGCGCAAGGAACTCATCGGTGCGGCGGAGAAATATTTCCGACGGTCAGCCGGTCACCACATCCGTGGCGTAGAAGCAGAAGTGGTCCTTGATCGCGGCGACTTGCTCCCTGGGCTCCGGATAGGCCCAGACGAGGTCCGCCGCGCCGGGCCGGGACCAGTAGGAGGCGTCGCCCTTGAAGGGGCAGTGCGTACGGGTACCGGAGGGCGTCAGCAGTTCGGTACGGACGTCCCCGGGCGGCAGGTAGTAGCGGTCGGGACAGCCCGTCTCGCGCAGCACCAGCGGGCGGCGGCTCTCGGCGAGCACCTGCCCGTCGTGCACCGCACGCACGTGCACGGCAGCGGGTTCGACGGTGATGGTGTGTCCTGCGGTGGAGGTCATATGTGCTTCAGCCGCCCGGCAGGCCGGTTTCTTCCCGGGGCGCGGGCCGGTCGTACGGTGTCTCCATGAATATCTGCGTCTTCCTCTCCGCCGCCGACCTCGACGAGCGCTACACCGTGCCGGCCCGGGAATTCGCCGAGCTGCTGGGCCGGGGCGGGCACACCCTGGTCTGGGGCGGATCGGAGAGCGGACTCATGAAGGTCGTCGCCGACGGGGTGCAGGAGTCCGGCGGGCGGCTGGTCGGGGTGTCGGTGGACTTCCTGGCGGCGAAGGCGCGGACGAACGCCGACGAGATGGTGATCGCCGGGGACCTGGCCGAGCGCAAGGCGCTGCTCCTGGAGAAGTCCGACGCGATCGTGATCATGGTCGGCGGCACGGGGACCCTCGACGAGGCCACGGAGATCCTGGAGCTGAAGAAGCACGGCAAGCACACCAAGCCCGTCGTCCTGCTGAACACGGCCGGGTTCTACGACGGTCTGCGCCAGCAGTTCCAGCGCATGGAGGACGAGGGCTTCCTGCCGCTGCCCCTCACCGAGCTCGTCTTCTTCGCCAAGGACGGCGTCGGGGCGCTCGCCTACCTGGAGGAGTCGGCCGGCCTGCTGTGACGGACCAGGCCGGTCCGCTCTGACACACCGGGCCGGCCGGCTGTCACGCACCGGGCCGGCCTGCTGTGACGCCCGGCCGGGATGACAGCATGAGGCCATGCCTACTCACCTCATCACCGGCGCCGGCTCCGGTATCGGCGCAGCCGTCGCCCGGCGCCTGCGGGAACGCGGCGACGACCTCGTGCTGCTCGCCCGGGACGCGGGACGCGCCAAGGAGCTCGCCGCACTCCACCCGGGGGCGCGCACGCTCGTCGGCGACCTCGGCAACCCCGACCGGCTCTCCTGGGCGTTCGGGCAGCAGCCGATGCCCGAACGCCTCGACTCGCTGCTGCACATCGCGGGCGTCGTCGAGCTCGGCCGGATCGGCGACCTCACCCCCAAGGCCTGGCACTTCCAGCTCAACGCCAACCTGATCGCCCCCGCCGAGCTGACCCGGCTGCTGCTGCCGCAACTGCGCGTCTCGCACGGCCAGGTCGTCTTCGTGAACTCGGGCGCCGGGCTCGAGGCGCACGCCGAGTGGGGCGCGTACGCCGCGAGCAAGCACGGCCTCAAGGCCCTCGCCGACTCGCTGCGCCACGAGGAGCACGGCAACGGCGTGCGGGTCACGTCCGTCTTCCCCGGGCGCACCGCCAGCCCCATGCAGGCCAAGGTCCACCAGCAGGAGGGCAAGGAGTACGACGCCTCCCGCTGGATCGACCCGGAGTCCGTGGCCACTACGATCCTGCTGGCCATCGACCTGCCGCGCGACGCCGAGATCAACAACCTGACGGTCCGCCCCGGCCGCTGACAGTCCGGGGACCGCGCGGCCCGTAGGCTCTCCGCGTGAGTGAGAAGAGCAAGTTCAGCGAGTGCGCCGCCACCGGTATCGGGTCCATGCCGGGCGGCGACGCACGGGAAGCGGCCAGGACCGTCGCCGGGTCCTTCGGCGACGGACAGGGCATGCCGTACCTGGCGGAGCTGCCCGCGCGCGGCCCCGGTGCGGACATGACCGGGCGGACCATAGGACTGCTCGTCGAGATGTACGGCCACGTCGAGCCCAGCGGCTGGCGGATCAGCGACCGTCCCGGCCGCGACACCCGGCGCGCGCGGTCGTGGCTCGGCGAGGACCTCGACGCCCTGGAGGAGTACACCCAGGGCTACGAAGGGCTGCTCAAGGTCCAGGCCGTCGGCCCCTGGACCCTGGCCGCGGGCCTGGAGCTGCGGGGCGGCGAGGCGATGCTCGCGGACCCGGGCGCCTGCCGTGACCTGGCCGGTTCGCTGGCAGAGGGACTCCGCGGCCACCTCGCCGAGGTCCGGCGCCGGGTGCCCGGCGCCGAGGTCGTCCTCCAGCTGGACGAGCCCTCCCTGACCGCCGTGCTGCTGGGCCGGGTCAGGTCGGCGAGCGGATACCGCACCTACCGAGCCGTGGACCGACAAGTCGTCGAAGGAACCCTGCGCGATCTGCTCGCGGTGAACGGCGAGGGACCGACGGCGGTCCACTCGTGCGCCCCCGAGGTGCCCTTCGCCCTGCTGCGCCGCGCCGGGGCCGACGCCGTCTCCTTCGATTTCTCCCTCCTCACCGAGCGTGAGGAGGAGGCGATCGGTGAGGCCGTCGAAGGCGGCACCCAGCTCTTCCTCGGCGTGGTTCCCGGAGTCGACGCGGCCTCGACCGCATTGTCGGACCCTGGCGGTAGCGTCATGGGTGTCAGGACGTTGTGGAGCAGGCTGGGATTCAATCCGGGGACTCTCACCGAGTCCGTCGTGATCACCCCGTCCTGCGGGCTCGCGGGGGCGTCGCCCGCGTACGCGCGCGCCGCGCTCGCCCACTGCGCCCGGGCCGCGAGGTCGCTCGCAGACAACCCTGAGTAACGGGTCAACGGGAGGAACGGGACGATGGCGGGCGAACAGCAGGCACAGCGGCTGACCGGTGTGCCGGCACAGGCGCAGGAGCAGCACGCGCTCCTCGCCGAGCAGATCGAGGAGCACCGCTTCCGGTACTACGTGAAGGACCAGCCCGTCGTCAGCGACGCCGAGTTCGACCGGCTGATGCGCGCGCTGGAGGCCGTCGAGGACGCGTACCCGCAGCTGCGCACGCCGGACTCGCCGACCCAGAAGGTTGCGGGGCCGTACACCACGGAATTCACCTCCGTCGAGCACCGCGAGCGCATGCTCTCCCTGGACAACGCCTTCGACGACGAGGAGCTGGCCGCCTGGGCCGAGCGCGTCGCCAGGGACGTGGGCACACCCGGCCACCACTTCCTGTGCGAGCTCAAGGTGGACGGACTCGCGGTCAACCTCACCTACGAGCACGGCAGGCTGACCCGCGCCGCGACCCGCGGCGACGGGCGCACCGGCGAGGACATCACCCCCAACGTCCGCACGATCGCGGAGATCCCGCACCGGCTCACGGGCGACCGGATCCCCGCGCTCGTCGAGATCCGCGGCGAGGTCTTCTTCCCGATGGAGGCCTTCGAAGGGCTCAACGCCCGGCTGGTCGAGGCCGACGACAAACCCTTCGCCAACCCGCGCAACGCGGCGGCGGGTTCGCTGCGCCAGAAGGACCCGAAGGTCACCGCCACCCGCCCGCTCCACATGGTCGTGCACGGCATCGGCGCCCGCGAGGGCTTCGACATCGACCGCCTGTCGCAGGCCTACGAGCTGCTGCGCGAGTGGGGCCTGCCGACCGCCCGGCACAACAAGGTGGTCGACTCCCTCGACGGCGTGAGGGAGTTCATCGCGTACTTCGGTGAGAACCGCCACTCCGTGGAGCACGAGATCGACGGGGTCGTCGTCAAACTCGACGAGATCCCGCTCCAGGGCCGGCTCGGCTCCACCTCCCGTGCCCCGCGCTGGGCGATCGCGTGGAAGTACGCGCCGGAGGAGGTCAACACCAAGCTGGTCAACATCCGGGTCGGTGTCGGGCGCACCGGCAGGGTCACCCCGTACGCGCAGGTGGAGCCGGTCGAGGTGGCCGGTTCCGAGGTCGAGTTCGCCACCCTGCACAACCAGAACGTGGTGAAGGCCAAGGGCGTCCTGATCGGCGACACGGTGGTGCTCCGCAAGGCGGGCGACGTCATCCCGGAGATCCTCGGACCGGTCGTCGATCTGCGTGACGGGAGCGAGCGCGCCTTCGTCATGCCGTCCGAGTGCCCCGAGTGCGGGACGGAGCTGCGCCCCATGAAGGAGGGCGACATCGACCTCCGCTGCCCCAACGCGCGTTCCTGCCCTGCCCAGTTGCGGGAGCGGCTGGCCTATCTCGCGGGCCGCAAGTGCCTGGACATCGACCATTTCGGCTATGTCGCGGCCGCCGCCCTGACCAAGCCGCTGGAACCCGCCGAGCCGCCCCTGCGGGACGAGGGCGACCTCTTCGGCCTGACGGTGGAGCAGTTGCTGCCGATCCGGGCCTATGTGCTGGATCCGGACAGCGGACTCCCCAAGCGCGACCCGAAGACCGGTGAGGAGAAGATCGCGACGGTCTTCGCCAACCAGCAGGGCGAACCGAGGAAGAACGCCCTGGGCATGCTGGAGGGCATCGCGGCGGCCCGGCAGGCTCCGCTGGCGCGGATCCTCACGGGGCTCTCCATCCGCCACGTCGGCCCCGTGGCCGCCGAGGAGCTGGCCCGGCAGTTCCGGTCCATCGACCGCATCGACGAGGCGTCCGAGGAGGAACTGGCCGCGGCGGACGGGGTCGGGCCGATCATCGCGGCCTCGGTCAAGCAGTGGTTCGCCGAGGAGTGGCACCGCGAGATCCTGCGCAAGTGGCGGGAGGCCGGGGTCCGGACGGAGGACGAGGGCGCGGGCGAGGACGAAGGACCCCGGCCGCTCGAGGGCCTCACCGTCGTGGTCACCGGCACCCTCGCGACGCACACCAGGGATGGCGCGAAAGACGCGCTCCAGAGCCGTGGAGCGAAGGTGACCGGATCTGTCTCGAAGAAGACGTCCTTCGTGGTGGTCGGGGAGAACCCTGGTTCGAAGTACGACAAGGCGATGCAACTGAAGGTGCCCGTCCTGGACGAGGACGGCTTCGCCGTGCTCCTCGCCCAGGGGCCGGACGCGGCACGTGAGGCCGCTGTGCCCGCCGATGCGTGATCGAGGCGCGATCGAGACGCAGCCGGGGAGTGGCCGTGGGCGACGGGGGAAGAAAGCGGACGTGAGGGGACCGAGAGGTCCGGCCGGTACCACCCGTTCGGCGCATATCAGAGGGTGAGGGGTGCCAGGTCCGCATTCGGGCAAGAGCTGCAGAGCGCTGCCCCTGCGGGCCCTCGGCGGCCTACTGTTGAGCGTGCACCTGCCGTGCCCGGCCGCGTGGTGGGAATCGGGTCGTGGTGGCATGGGAGCGGGGCCCACTGTGGGACATCGGCACCGCCGGCTGTGAGAGGGACGGAATGAAACCGACCGAGAGCGCCGCGGTGGTGTCGCGGCTGCGAGGTTTCGCGGGCCTCACTTCGAAAGTGGGGGCCGTCGTCGTGGCGGTCGCCGCCGTCCAGCTGGCGACCGGCTTCTACCGGACGGTCCGCGACGGACACGCACTCTTCCCGGACGGCACAGCGGGCTGGTCGCTCGCCCTGCTCACCGGGATCATCGTCGGGCATCTGGTGGCCCTCGGGCGCGACCGCTGGTGGGGCGGCACCGGTTCCGGTGCCGCCCTCACCCTTGCGGTGCTGCTGCTCTACGGCTGGGTGCCCGCCGGCCTGGTCAGCCTCGTCGTCGTGGTGCTCGTCGGCACGGCCAGGCGGCACCGCTGGCGGCAGGGCCTGCTGCACGGCGCCGTCGACATACTCGGCATAGGGGCCGCCGCGCTCGTCCTGTCCGCGTTCGGGAACGTACCGACCGTCGAGGACCCCTGGCAGCCACTCCACTGGGGCATCGGCGCCGTACCGGAAGTCCTGCTCGCCGCGTCGACGTACCTCCTCGTCACCCGGGCCCTGCTCTGGTGCGCACAGGCGTCCCAGAGCGGCGGGCTGCCGACGATCGCCCGCACGGCGCTCCTGCGTCAGGGACTCGTCGCGGTCGCCCTGCTCGGCATCGCCCCGCTCATCTGTGTCGTGGCCTCGGCCGTGCCCGTGCTGCTGCCGCTCTTCGCCATCCCGCTGATCGCCCTCGACTCCACGCTCTGGATCGCCCGCGCACGGGCCGAGGAGCAGCTGAGGGATCCTCTGACCGGTCTGCCCAACCGTCAGTGGCTGCTGGAGAGGACGTGGACGGCGCTGGAGGAGGCCGGGAACACCGGCACCAGATCGGCCCTCGTCCTCATCGACCTCGACCGGTTCCGCGCCGTCAACGACACCCTCGGCCACCTGGCCGGGGACCGGCTCCTGCTCCAGATCGCCGACCGGCTGCGGATCGCCCTGCCGCGCGGGGCGGAGGCCGCGCGGCTGGGCGGCGACGAGTTCGCCGTACTGCTGCCGACCGCGGACTCCATCACCAGCGCCCAGCGCGTGGCACGCCACCTGGTCGCCGAGCTCTCCTCGCCCCTCGACCTCGACGGGCTCACGCTGGTGCTGGAGGCGAGCGCCGGTGTCGCGGTGCACCCCGACCACGCGCTGGACGCCGAAGGGCTGCTGCGGCGGGCGGACGTGGCCATGTACCAGGCCAAGCGGGACCGCACGGGCGTCGAGGTGTACGAGTCGAAGCGGGACAGCAACACCCCCGACCGCCTCGGTCTTCTGGGTGATCTCCGCCGTGCCCTGGACGCCCGGGAGGTGGAGCTCCACTACCAGCCGAAGGTCCGCTTCGACGGCCAGGTCGCCGGCCTCGAGGCGCTCGTACGCTGGGTGCATCCGGAGCGGGGGAGAGTCCCCCCGGACGAGTTCATCGCGATCGCGGAATCGTCCGGTCTGATGCCGCACCTCACCGAGTACGTGCTGGAGACGGCGCTCGCCCAGGTGGCCCGGTGGCGGGCGCAGGGACTGTTCGTGCCCGTCGCCGTCAACGTGTCGCCGCGCGACGTCCACACACCTGGCTTCGCGGGCAGCGTCGCCGCCCGGCTCGCCCGGCACGGCGTCCCGGCCGGTGCGCTGCAGCTGGAGATAACCGAGCACGTCCTGCTGGAGGACCCGCAGCGGGCCGCCGACACCCTGGCCGGCCTGACCGGGCACGGGGTGAAGATGTCACTCGACGACTTCGGCACCGGCTACTCCTCCCTGGTCCACCTCCGCAAGCTGCCGGTCAGCGAACTGAAGATCGACCGCTCGTTCGTGGCCCGGCTGGCCGTCGACAACGAGGACGCGGAGATCGTCCGCTGCACCATCGACCTGGCCCACTCGCTCGGCCTGCTCGTCGTCGCCGAGGGCGTCGAGGACGACGAGACCTGGGAACGGCTGCGGGACCTGCGCTGCGACGCGGTGCAGGGGTGGCTCGTCGCCGCCGCGATGCCGCCGCAGGAGACGACGGCCTGGCTGCGGGCGCGTGGCGAACACGGGTGGCGGCGGCCCGCGGAGCTGGCGGCCGCGGCCGCCGCGGCGGCGGCGATGCAGCCCGAGGCGGAGCAGCAGCGCCCGGCCGGGAGAGCGGTGACCGGCCCGGCGACGGCCTGAGGACACGCACCGGGGTGGCCCCGGTGGGGGCGTGAGCACGGGTGCCGGGGTGGGCCGGTGGCTGTTTTGTCCTCAATCGCGGTGAGGGCTCGGCGCGGCCGGAGCGGGGTCACCGGGCCGCAGCCGGGACAGCAGGCGGGGCAGTGGGCCGCGACCCCATAGGATTGGGCGAAAACCGCACACCAACCCCTGAGGATCGCTGCATGCCTGGCATCACGCGCGAGGAGGTCGCCCACCTCGCCCGGCTGGCGCGTCTGGAGCTGAAGGGCGAAGAGCTCGAGCACTTCGCCGGTCAGCTCGACGACATCATCGGCGCGGTCGCCCGCGTCTCCGAGGTCGCCGACCAAGACGTACCGCCGACCTCCCACCCGCTGCCGCTGACGAACGTCATGCGCGCGGACGAGGTCCGTCCGTCTCTCACCCCCGCGCAGGCACTCTCCGGCGCCCCGGCCCAGGAGCAGCAGCGTTTCAAGGTGCCGCAGATCCTGGGGGAGGACTAACAGCCATGACGGACATCAGCATCATCATCAAGCTCACCGCGGCCGAGACCGCCGCGAAGATCGCCTCCGGCGAGCTGACGGCCGTCGAGGTCACCGAGGCCCACCTGGCCCGGATCGACGCCGTCGACGAGAAGGTCCACGCCTTCCTGCACGTCGACCGCGAGGGTGCGCTCGCGCAGGCCCGCGCCGTCGACGCCAAGCGTGAGGCGGGCGAGAAGCTCGGCCCGCTGGCCGGCGTCCCGCTCGCGCTCAAGGACATCTTCACCACGCAGGACATGCCGACGACCGTCGGTTCGAAGATCCTCGAGGGTTGGGTCCCGCCGTACGACGCGACCCTCACCAAGAAGCTGAAGGCGGCCGACGTCGTCATCCTCGGCAAGACCAACATGGACGAGTTCGCCATGGGGTCCTCCACCGAGAACAGCGCGTACGGTCCGACCGGCAACCCCTGGGACCTCACCCGCATCCCGGGCGGCTCCGGCGGCGGCTCCGCCGCGGCGCTGGCCTCCTTCGAGGCGCCGCTGGCCATCGGCACGGACACCGGCGGCTCCATCCGCCAGCCCGCCGCCGTCACCGGCACCGTCGGCGTCAAGCCCACCTACGGCGGCGTCTCCCGATACGGCATGGTCGCCTTCTCCTCCTCCCTCGACCAGGGCGGCCCCTGTGCCCGTACGGTCCTGGACGCGGCGCTGCTGCACGAGGTGATCGCCGGACACGACCCGATGGACTCGACGTCCATCGACGCCCCGGTCCCGCCGGTCGTCGAGGCCGCGCGCAACGGCTCCGTCCAGGGCATGCGCGTCGGTGTCGTCAAGCAGTTCGCGGGCGAGGGCTACCAGGCCGGTGTCGTCCAGCGCTTCAACGAGTCGGTCGAGCTGCTGAAGTCGCTCGGCGCCACGGTCGTCGAGCTGGACTGCCCGTCCTTCGACCTCGCCCTTTCGGCGTACTACCTGATCGCGCCGTCCGAGTGCTCCTCGAACCTGGCCCGGTTCGACGCCATGCGCTACGGCCTGCGCGTCGGCGACGACGGCACCCGGTCCGCCGAGGACGTCACCGCCCTCACCCGTGAGGCGGGCTTCGGCGACGAGGTCAAGCGCCGCATCATCCTCGGTACGTACGCGCTCAGCTCCGGCTACTACGACGCGTACTACGGATCGGCCCAGAAGGTCCGCACCCTCATCACCCAGGACTTCGAGAAGGCCTTCGAGCAGGTGGACGTCATCGTCTCCCCGACGACGCCCACCACCGCCTTCCCGATCGGCGAGCGCGCCGACGACCCGATGGCGATGTACCTCGCGGACCTGTGCACCATCCCGACCAACCTCGCCGGAAACTCCGCCATGTCGCTCCCCTGCGGTCTGGCTCCGGAGGACGGCCTGCCGGTCGGACTGCAGATCATCGCCCCCGCCATGAAGGACGACCGGCTGTACAAGGTCGGAGCAGCCGTCGAGGCCGCTTTCGTGGAAAAGTGGGGGCACCCGCTGCTTGAGGAGGCTCCGTCACTATGAGCGCAATGGCTAAGAAGGCCAAGAACTTCAAGAAGTCCAAGTCCGGCGTGTACGTGTCCCTGGGCACCACCGCCTTCGGCGCACTCAGCGTCGTCAAGCAGGCGAGGATGGCCCGCCAGGACAGCGACACGCTGCGCCTGATCGACGCCGCGGTCTCCGCCGCCGCGATCGTGACCGGACTCGCGATTCTCTACCGCGAACTCAAGCGTCTCGGCGACGACGACGTCCTGCTGGGCTGAGAGGGAAAGTTTCACCGTGACTGTCATCGACCTGGAGTCGTACGAGGACGCCCTCGCGACGTACGACCCCGTCATGGGCCTCGAGGTCCATGTCGAGCTCGGCACCAAGACCAAGATGTTCTGCGGGTGCTCCACCGAGCTCAAGCAGGACGCCAACTCGCAGACCTGCCCGGTCTGCCTCGGGCTGCCCGGCGCGCTGCCGGTCGTCAACGAGATCGGCATCGAGTCCGCCGTCAAGATCGGGCTCGCGCTGAACTGCGAGATCGCCGAGTGGTGCCGCTTCGCCCGGAAGAACTACTTCTATCCGGACATGCCGAAGAACTTCCAGACCTCGCAGTACGACGAGCCGATCGCCTTCGACGGCTATCTGGACGTCCAGCTGGAGGACGGTGAGATCTTCCGCGTGCAGATCGAGCGCGCCCACATGGAGGAGGACACCGGCAAGTCGACGCACGTCGGCGGTGCCACCGGCCGCATCCACGGCGCCTCGCACTCGCTGCTCGACTACAACCGTGCGGGCATCCCGCTCATCGAGATCGTCACCAAGCCGATCGAGGGGGCCGGCGCACGTGCCCCCGAGGTCGCCAAGGCGTACGTCGCCGAGCTCCGCGAGCTCATCAAGGCACTCGGTGTCTCGGAGGCCCGGATGGAGATGGGCCAGATGCGCTGCGACGTGAACCTGTCGCTGCGTCCCCACGGCACCGAGAAGTTCGGTACGCGCTCCGAGACGAAGAACGTCAACTCGTTGCGTTCCGTCGAGCGCGCCGCCCGCTTCGAGATCCAGCGCCACGCCGCGGTGCTGAACTCCGGCGGGACGATCGTGCAGGAGACCCGGCACTTCCACGAGGAGGACGGCTCCACCACGGCCGGCCGCATCAAGGACAACGCCGAGGACTACCGCTACTTCCCCGAGCCCGACCTGGTGCCGGTCGCGCCGGCCCGCGCCTGGGTCGAGGAGCTCCGCCAGGGGCTCCCCGAGCTGCCGCGGCTGCGCCGTAAGCGGCTCAAGGACGAGTGGGGCGTCAACGAGCACGACATGCAGTCCATCCTGAACGCGGGGGCGGTCGACCTGATCGTCGCCACCACGGACGCGGGCGCCCCCTCCGACCAGGCCCGCAAGTGGTGGATGGGCGAGCTCGCCCGTAACGCCAACGAGACCGGCCGCAGCCTGGACGAGCTGCCCGTCACCCCGGCGCAGGTCGCCCGGGTGGCCGAGCTCGTCACCTCCGGCGACCTCAACGACAAGCTGGCGCGCCAGGTCCTGGAGGGTGTCCTCGCGGGCGAGGGCGACCCGGACACCGTCGTCGAGAAGCGCGGTCTGAAGGTCGTCTCGGACGAGGGCGCGCTGGGCACCGCGGTCGACGAGGCCATCGCGGGCAACGCCGCGATCGCCGACAAGATCCGCGGTGGCAAGGTCGCCGCGGCGGGTGCGCTGGTCGGGGCGGTCATGAAGGCCACCCGCGGCCAGGCGGACGCGGCGCGGGTGCGCGAGCTGATCCTGGAGAAGCTCGGCGTCGAGGGCTGAACGGGTGGGGCGCGGGGGCGGACACTGCCCCCGGAGCGTCCCGAGCCGGGGCCCAGGCCGTCGGCGGACCTGTGTGAACGAAAGGGCGGTGCACCCCGGACCACGGGGGTGCACCGCCCTCCGTGTGACCGCTGTGGCTACCGTCAAGTCCTGTGACCATGGCCACGAAAAGGGCAAATGATCACGATTGGCTGACAGAGTGAGGCATCTCAGGTCATGCGACCTTTGCGGGATGTTCCCCCTTATGTCCCCGCGCGGGTCCACGAACCCTCAGGAGCACCTCCGTTGGCCGCCATCGCACGCTGGTGTCTCAGGCACCGCCTCGCCGCCGTCCTCATCTGGCTGATCGCCCTCGGCGGCGCCGCCACCGCGGCCGGCTTCGCGGGGTCCGCGTACTCCAACGACTACGAGGTGCCCGGCACCGAGTCGGGCCGCGCGGGTGAGCTCCTCCAGGAGGGGTTCACCGATCTCGGCGGCGACACCGACACGGTGGTCTGGCACACCGAGGGCCCCACCGTCCGCGCCACCGACGTCGAACGGACGATGACCAGGACACTGGCGGCCATCGAGGCCCTGCCCGGCGTCGGGGACGTCACCGGCCCCTACGGTGCGGCCGGCAACGGGCAGGTCAGCGCGGACAGCCGTACCGCCTACGCCACGATCACCTTCGACCACCGGGCCGACGAGATCCCGCAGGAACAGGCGCAGGCCGTTGTCGACACCGCGAAGGAGGCCGCGAGCGACGGGCTCCAGGTCGAGCTCGGCGGCACCGCCGTCGCCCTGACCGAGGCACCGGCCCTCCACCTCAGCGAGGCCATCGGGGTCGTCGTCGCCGCCCTGGTCCTCTTCCTCGCCTTCGGCTCGCTCGCCGCCAGCCTGCTGCCCGTCGCCACCGCCCTCGTCTCCGTCGGGACGGCGTACGCGGGCATCGTGCTGCTCGGGCACGTCATGACCGTCGCCGACTTCGCACCGATGCTGGGCATGCTCATCGGTCTCGGTGTCGGCATCGACTACGCGCTGTTCATCGTCACCCGGCACCGCACCGGACTGCGCCGCGGCCTGTCCGTCCCCGAGGCCGCACAGAACGCCGTAGTCACCACCGGGCGCGCCGTCGTCTTCGCCGGAGCCACCGTCTGCGTCGCCCTGCTCGGCATGCTGGTCCTGCGGCTCGGCTTCCTCAACGGCGTCGCCATCGCCGCGTCCCTCACCGTGGTGCTGACCGTCGCCGCGTCCGTGACCCTGCTGCCCGCCCTGCTCTCCTTCATCGGCATGCGGGCGCTGAGCCGGCGCGAGCGCAGGCAGCTCGCCGAGCACGGACCGCAGCCCGAACGGACCACCGGCTTCGCGGCCCGCTGGTCCGCGTTCGTCGAACGGCACCCCAAGCTGCTCGGAGCGGTCGCCGCCGCCGTCATGGCGGTGCTCGCCCTGCCCACCCTCGGGCTGCACCTGGGCACCTCCGACCAGGGCAACAACCCCGCCACGGCGACCACCCGGCAGGCGTACGACCTGCTGGCCGACGGGTTCGGCCCCGGTGTCAACGGGCCGCTGACGATCGCCGCCCACCTCGACGGAGCCGACGACCGGCTCGCCCTGGACGGCCTGCCCGGCGTGCTGCGGGACACCGACGGTGTCGCCTCCGTGAGCCCGGTCACGTACAACAGCAGCGGCGACACGGCGTTCGTCACCGTCGTCCCGGAGTCCGCCCCGCAGTCCCAGCGGACCAGCGAACTCGTCGACCGGCTGCGCGACGACGTCCTGCCGCCGGTACAGGACCACACGTCCCTCCAGGTCCACGTGGGCGGTGTGACCGCCAGCTACGACGACTTCGCCGAGATCATCATCGGCAAGCTCCCGCTCTTCGTCGGGGTCGTCATCGGCCTCGGCTGCCTGCTCCTGCTGCTGGCCTTCCGGTCCCTCGCCATCCCGCTGAAGGCGGCCGTGATGAACGTGGCCGCCGTCGCCGCCTCGTTCGGGGTCGTCGTCGCGGTCTTCCAGTGGGGCTGGGGCAGCGAACTGCTGGGACTCGGCAGCGCGGGCCCGATCGAGCCCTTCCTGCCGGTGATCATGGTGTCCGTGCTCTTCGGGCTCTCGATGGACTACCAGGTCTTCCTCGTCGGCCGGATGTACGAGGAGTGGCTGGAGACCGGCGACAACCGCAGATCGGTCCGGGTCGGCCTCGCCGAGACCGGCCGGGTGATCAACTCCGCCGCCGTGATCATGATCTCGGTCTTCCTCGCCTTCGTGCTCAGCGGGGACCGCGTCATCGCGATGTTCGGCATCGCGCTGGCCGCCGCCGTCGCACTCGACGCCTTCGTCCTGCGCACCCTGCTGGTGCCCGCCCTGATGCACATGCTGGGCGGTGCGAACTGGTGGCTGCCCGCCCCGCTGGACCGCCTGCTCCCGCGCATCAGCATCGAGCCGCCGGACCGGACGGCGCCGCGTGCGGGGATCCCGGGGGAGCGCGCCGACGACCAGGACCGGCTCGTCACGCAGCGCATCCACTGAGACCGAGGCACGCACCGTGCGGAGTGGATCGCCTCCGCCGCCGGCCTCCGCAGCATCGCGGTGGCCGAGCGGCTCGGCGTGAAGCGCGGCGGCGTGCCGCGCGAGGCGTACCGGTACCGGGGAGAGCGCCACGGCCGGGAGATCTGGTCCGTGCCGGCCGCGGACTGGCGTGCCGTACGGGCATGGGGGAACGGCGCGTTAAGGAGGTTCTCATCCGGGCCCCCTAGCGTGCGGCGCATGAAGACCACCCCCTCCACACCCGCATCCGCTGCCGACGACACCGAGGAGAGGACGGCGACGGACGAGGCCGCCGCGCCGGACCTGACGAAGTCCGGACCCGCCGACGCATCCCCCGCCACCGAGGCCGCCACCGACGCGGCGGCTGAGGACGACGACCTGGAGTCCGACCCCTACGAGGACGCGGAGGCCGTCGCCTCCTCCTCGGCCGGCACGGGCGCCGCAGCCGTCGTCGCCGCCGCGCTCGGTGTCATCTCCCTCTCGGGCGCCTGGTCCGGCCGGGTCGCCGCCGAGCGCGAGACCCTGATCGGGCAGATCAAGACCTCCGGCGGCGGCAGCGCCGCCCAGCAGATCTCCGAGATCTACGCCGACGCCTGGCACACCACGGCCCTCGTCAACGGGCTGTTCGCACTCCTGGCGCTGCTGGTCGGCGTCCTCGTCCTGGTCCGCCCCGCCTTCGGTCCCCCCGCCGCCGGCCCGCAGCCGGGCTGGATCCGCTCCGTCGCCCTGGCGGGCATCGCGCTCGGCGTGCTCGGAGTCCTCATCTCCGTGGGGATGTACTTCGACCTCATCGTCGGCCTGCCCACCGCGGCGGGGTAGCGCGGCCGCTCCTGCCGTTCCTGTTCCCCGACCCGTTCCGCCCCGGTGGGCGGGCGGCGCACCGTCCGCCGAACCGTGTCGTGCGGCGGACGCCGTGCCCTGTCGTGCCGCGGACGCCGCGCCGCGGCTGCCGTACGCGCGTTTCGGTTCCGGCTGTACGCCGGTGTGCTTCGGTTCCGGCCGTACGCCGTGGGGTGAGCCGGTCGGGGCTCGGCGTCCCGGGCTCCGGGCGGGCCGAGAGGATGCCGGGCGGTCAGCCGTGCGGCCCGCGCGGGGCGTCCTCGGCCGCGCCGGGCGGGCCCGGCACGGTGCCGGGGCGGGTGCCGCCCGGCGGGGGCTCGGGCGGGACGTCGCCCGGCCCGTCCGGTGCGCCCGGCCCCGGAGGCGGGCGCCGGAGCGTCACCTTGCCCGCCGTGAGGTCTATCGGGCCCCTCGCAGGGTCGCCGATGCCCAGGTCCACCCGGCTCAGCTCCAGCCGCTTCTGCTCCGCGGCCGTGTGCTTGCGGCCCGGAGCGAACAGTTCCTCGAAGAAGTTGAACACCGGTCGTGCTCCCTCCGACGTGCTGCCCCGGCCGGCCGCTACCGCACCTTCAGCAGCAGGATCCGGTCGTCGCCCGGCTTCGGGGTGGCGCGTCCGTCCGTATTGCTCGTGACCACCCACAGCTTGTCACCGCCCGCCGCGAGCACGGTGCGCAGCCGGCCGTAGGTCCCCTCCAGGAACGCCTGGGGCGGTGCCAGAGGTTCCTTCACCGTGCCCGACAGCGGGATCCGCCACAGCCGTTCGCCGCGCAGCCCCGCCATCCAGACCGAGCCCTCCGCGAACGCGATGCCGCTCGGGGACGCCTCCGAGGTCTTCCACTGGGCCACCGGGTCGACGAACCCGGCCTCGCCCTTCCTGCCCTCGACCTCGGGCCAGCCGTAGTTCTTCCCCGGCTCGATCCTGTTCAGCTCGTCCCAGGTGTCCTGGCCGAACTCGGCCGCCCAGAGCCGCTTCTCCCCGTCCCAGGCGAGACCCTGCACATTGCGGTGTCCGTACGAGTACACGACCGAGTCGGCCTCCGGGTTGCCGTGGACCGGCTCGCCGTCAGGGGTCATCCGCAGGATCTTGCCGGCCAGTGACGCCTTGTCCTGGGCGAGGCCGGTGTCACCCGTCTCGCCGGTGCCCGCGTACAGCATGCGGTCGGGGCCGAACGCGATCCGGCCGCCGTTGTGGACGAAGCCCTTCGGGATGCCCCGCAGGATCGTGTCGGGGGCGCCCAGCTGCCGGCCCGCCGGCTTGCCCTCGTCGTACTGGAGGCGGGCGATGCGGTTGTCCGAGGCGGTGGTGAAGTACGCGTACACCAGATGGTCCGCGCCGTACGTCGGCGCGACCGCGAGGCCGAGCAGGCCGCCCTCTCCGGACGGTGCGACTCCGGGCACGGAGCCCAGCAGCGTCTTCCTGCCGCTGTCCCCGTCGATCCGGCTGATCGTCGCCCCGTCGCGCGAGGCCACCAGCAGATCACCGCCGGGCAGCGCCGCGAGGCCCCAGGGGGACGCGAGGTCCTCCGTGAGCGTCGACACGACGTCCACCGACCCCTTGGCCGGCGGCAGGTCGGCCGGCGGGCTCGACGAGGCCGGGGGAGCGGACGAGGTGTTCGCCGGGGGAGAGGACGGGTCCTTCCCTCCGGCCGCCGAGCCGGCGTCCGACGAGCAGGCGGACGACAGCAGCAGGGAGGCCGACGCGAACGCGGCCACCATCCCCTTGCGCACCGCAGGAGTTTGCACAGCACCGATCCTTTCGACGGTGAGCGTGACTACCGTTCATACACGGCTGCTCCGCCGTGGGTTCCGGTCTCCGCCCATTCTCCCCGCCACGTGATCAGTACCACGACCCGCGCGCCCGCGGCAGCCCGTCGATCTCCGCCAGATCCCCGTCCGTGAGCGCCACGGCCGCCGCACCGGCGTTCTCCACGGCCCACTGCTCGCGCTTCGTGCCCGGCACCGGTACCACGTGCCGCCCCTGCCGCAGCACCCACGCCAGCGCCACCTGCGCCGGAGTCGCGCCGTGCTGCTCCGCGATCCGCCGCAGACCCGCCACCACCGGCTGGTTGGCCGCCATCATCTCCGCGGTGAAGCGGGGGTGCCTGGCCCGCGGATCGTCCGGCTCGAAGCCTTGACCGGGCTTCAGCGTCCCCGTCAGGTAGCCGTTGCCGAGCGGCATCGCGGCGAGTATGCCCACACCCCGCGCGGCACACCACGGCAGCAGGTCCTCCAGCGCCTCCGGCGACCACACGGAGAGCTCCGCCTGGACCGCGCTGACGGGGAAGACCTGCTGGACCCGCTCCAGCTGCCGGATCGTTCCGTCATGCATCCGCGCCCCCGGCCGGCGCCCGGCGCGCGCCCCGACCGCGCTCAGGCCCAGCGCCCGCACCTTGCCCGCCGTGACCAGGTCCGCCATCGCGCCCCAGGTCTCCTCCACCGGTACCTCGGGGTCGGCCCTGTGCAGCTGGTACAGATCGATCACATCGGTCTGCAGCCGCCGCAGCGAGGCGTCGCAGGCCCGGCGCACATATCCGGGCCGCCCGTTGGCGACGATGTGCTGGTCGCCCACCAGCAGACCGCACTTGGTGGAGAGGAAGGCCTCGGACCGGCGCCCCTTGACCGCGCGCCCGACCAACAGCTCATTGGTGAACGGACCGTACATATCGGCCGTGTCGAGCAGTTGGACGCCCGCGTCCAGTGCCGCGTGCACCGTCCGCAGCGAACGGTCACCACGCTGTTGCGACGTGCTGTAGGCCCAGCTCATCGGCATACAGCCCAGCCCGACCGCGCCCACGGCGAGCGCCGCCGAGCCGATTGTCCTGCGCTCCAACTCCCCGAACCCTCCCTCGGTCCCGCCGTCACGGGACCACACCGCCCCCAAAGTAACCTCTGCCGCCCCGCGCCCTTCGCATAGCCTCCTGACCATGACTTCGACACGGACTTCGACACCCGCGACCGACGTATGGCTGCCGATCGCGGCCGCCGAGATGGACGGACTCCCCGAGGGTCTCAACTACCGTTTCTGGGACGGCGGCCGGGACTACCCGTCGGACCCTGCGGACTGCGCCTTCTACGTGGTTCCGTACATGAAGGGTGCGGAGGTCGCGGTCCGCCCGCTCAAGGCCATGAGCGCGGTCCAGGTGGTGCAGACGCTCTCCGCCGGTATCGACCACGTGGAGCCGGGGCTCGGGCTGCTGCCCGCCGGAGTGCGGCTGTGCAACGCCAAGGGGGTGCACGAGGCATCGACCGCCGAGCTCGCGCTCGCGCTGGTCCTCGCCTCGCTGCGGGGCCTTCCCGGCTTCATACAGGGCCAGGGCAGGGAGGAGTGGCGGTCCGGCTTCTATCCGGCGCTCGCCGACAAGTCCGTGCTCATCGTGGGCTACGGGTCGATCGGCGCGGCCATCGAGGACCGGCTCGAACCCTTCGAGTGCGCGCGGGTGGTGCGCGTCGCACGCTCCGCACGGGCAACCGGGCGCGGCCCCGTGCACGCGCTCGAGGACCTGCCCGCCCTGCTGCCCGCGGCGGACGTCGTCATCCTGTCCACCCCGCTGAACCCGTCCACACAAGGGCTGGTGGACGCAGGCTTCCTCGCGGCGATGCGGGACGGCGCGCTCCTCGTGAACGTCGCGCGGGGGCCGGTGGTGGACACCGCGGCGCTGCTCTCCGAGCTCGAATCCGGGCGCCTGCGGGCCGCACTCGACGTCACCGACCCCGAACCCCTGCCCGCGGGTCACCCCCTCTGGCATGCTCCCCACGTCCTCATCACGCCCCATGTGGGCGGCAGTACCTCGGCGTTCCTGCCGCGCGCCAAGCGTCTGCTGGCCGGACAGCTCACCCGGTTCGCCGCAGGGCAGCCGGTCGACAACCTCGTACTCACGACCGACTGAGCACGCTGCGAATCGGTTCGGCTGCACACCGTTCCCGCAACACCCCCCATGGTCACGGAGCGTAGAGAAGCTATGTCCCTGAGTGACGACTCTGGTGTATCGTCCGGAGGGGGCTGCGTCGTGGCAGGGACGGCGCCGGGGAGGAAGCGGAACGCGAGGGGGCGACGAGTGGTGTGCGGCCAGTGGACGGACGGTCAGGTGCGGCAGGGCGCACGGGTGCGGTCGACGACGCCCAGGGCGCCGGGCCCGGCCCGGGGAGCTCTGCGGTGAGCGCCCTCGGGGCCCTGCTCTCCCGGCGGCCGGCCACCGGCCGGAACGCGGGGCTGCGCTCCCAGCTGATTCTCGCCGCCATCTGCGCGGGGTACGCCGTGGGGGCGGCCACCGGCTGGGGCTCACCGGGACTCGCCCTGTTCATGGGCGACTTCGGGCTCAGTGTCGCCGCCCTGATCGCCGCCGTGTCGTGCTTCCTCTACGCCCGCACGAGCGGTATCCGCTACAGGCCCGCCTGGCTGCTGTTCTCGCTCTCCTCCGCCATGGCCGCCGGCGGCAACGCGGTCTGGGGCTGGTACGAGGTGGTCCTGGGGCGCCCCGTGCCCTCCCCGTCGCTCGCCGACCTCTTCTTCCTCTGCTTCGCGCCGCCCGCCATCGTCGGACTGCTCGTCCTCGCCAAACGACCCGTCACCCGGGCCGGCTGGGTCTGCCTGGTCCTGGACGCCTGGCTGATCGGCGGTTCCCTGCTGACGCTCTCCTGGAGCCTCGCACTCGCCCACACCGCCCACGTGGCCAACGCCGAGGGCGAGAGCGTGGCCCGGGCCGCGCTCACGCTGGCCTACCCGCTGCTCGACATCGTGCTGGTCTCCATGGTGCTCGCACTGCACTTCCGGCGGGTCCACGGCAACCGCTCCGCGGTGAACACCGCCATCGCAGGGCTCGCCCTGACCGTGCTGTGCGACGCCCTCTTCACCTCGCCGCTGCTGCGCTCGGCCTACAGTTCCGGCCAACTGCTGGACGCCGGCTGGTTCGCCGGCTCCCTGCTCCTGGCGTACGCACCCTGGGGCGCCCGCCACGTCCAGGACAACGCTGTCGAGCCCGGCCGTGAGCCGCGGACCGCCAGCCGGCCGATCGCCGGTTCCCTGGCGGCGCTCACGCCGTACCTGGCCGCGGCCGTCTGCACCCTCGGCATCCTCTACAACGTGGTCGAGGACCGCAGCACCGACCGGGTCGTCGTCCTCACCGGCTGCGCGGTCGTGCTCGCCCTGGTCGTGCGCCAGGCCATCATGCTCCTCGACAACATCGCCCTCACCCAGGAGCTGGCGCAGAAGGAGAACCACTTCCGCTCCCTGGTGCAGGGATCCAGCGACGTCATCATGATCGCCGCCCCCACCGGAGTCCTGCGCTACGTGAGCCCCGCGGCGGCCGGCGTCTACGGGCGCGAGGCCGAGGACCTCGTCGGAGCCGAGCTGGCGTCGATCATCCACCCCGAGGATCTCGGGGGAGTGGTCCACGAGGTGCGGCGGTTCCTCGCGGCCCCGTCCTGCGAGGAACCCACCACCCGGATCGAGTGCCGCTTCAGATCGGGCACCGGCGACTGGCTGCACGTCGAGTCCACCGTCAACCGCCACCAGGGCGGCCTGCTGCTCAACAGCCGCGACGTGACGGAGCGGGTCAGGCTGCAGGCACAGCTCCAGCACAACGCCGAGCACGACCCGCTCACGGACCTGCCCAACCGCGCGCTGTTCACCGCCCGGGTCAGCAAGGCGCTGGGCGGCAGGCGCGCCGGCGACCCGGGCACAGCCGTCCTCTTCATCGACCTCGACGGCTTCAAGGCCGTCAACGACTCCATCGGCCACCAGGCGGGGGACGAGCTCCTCATCCAGGCCGCCCGCCGCCTCCAGGAGTCCGTCCGCGCCTCGGACACCGCGGCACGCCTCGGAGGTGACGAATTCGCGGCGCTCATCGTCGGCGACGGCACCCGCGACCAGGCCGCCAGGGAGTACCAGGTCCACGAGATCGCCGAACGGCTGCGGCTCACGCTCTCCCAGCCGTACCGGATCGGCACCGGAGAGGTCCGCGTGGCCGCCTCCATCGGCGTCGCGTTCGCCGAGCCCTCCATCACGCCCAAGGACCTCATGCGCAACGCCGACCTCGCGATGTACCGCGCGAAGGCGGGCGGCAAGGACCGGGTCGAGCTGTACGCCCCCCAGATGCAGGCCGAGGTGGTGCACCGCTCCGAGCTCGCCGCACGGCTCCGCACGGCCCTGCGCGAGGGTGAGTTCGCCCTGCTGCACCAGCCCGTCGTCCATCTGGCCAGCGGCACCGTCGCGGCCGTCGCCGCCCAGGCGCGCTGGCGCTCCGCCCAGGGCATCCTGTTCACCCCCGCCGAATTCCTCCGGGTCGCCGATGACAGCGACCGTGCCGCCGAGCTGGGCAGCTGGCTGCTGGAGGAGGCCGTCGAGCAGGCCGCCGACCGGGCCCTGGCCGGGCACCCGGTCTCCGTCTCGGTCCGCGTATCGGCCGGCAGGCTCCTGGACCGGGCGCTGCCCTTCAGCTCCGTCGAGGCGCTCCTCACCCGGCACGGGCTGCCCTCCGGCGCCCTGATGATCGAGGTGTCGGACAACGACCCCGGGGTCTCCTTCGAGGACCTGGAACAGCGGCTGGTCGCGCTGCGCCGGCTCGGCGTCCGGATCGCGCTCGACGGCTTCGGCAGCGGATACGCCGCGATCAACGCCCTGCGCAGGCTCCCCATCGACGTGCTGAAGCTGGACCGGGGCCTCGTCGAGGGCATCGCGGAGTCCGCGCGGGTGCACAAGATCACCAGTGGTCTCCTGCGGATCGCCGGCGACCTCGGCATGCAGTCCGTGGCCGACGGGGTGGACCTGCCCGAGCAGGTGCGTGCCCTGCGTGCCATGGGGTGCACGCACGGGCAGGGCATGGCCTTCTCCGGGCCGCTCGACGAGTACCGGCTGCGACGCACCCTCATCCGCGGGAAGTTCCCCGTCCCGGGCGGCGGTCCGGCCGCTCAGCCGGTGCTCGCGGGCGGCTCGATCCCGCTGCAATGCCGCTCACATGATGAGACGCCCGTCCCACCCACTTGACACCGTACGCGTGCCGGAGAGAGGGTCAATGCCATGCGCACCCGAATTCTCGTACTTGGAAAGCGCGTCGGCTGAAGCAGGGTCACTCATGGACACCTTGCAGACCGCACCGGCGCGCTCCCCTCGCTTGCCTCACGGCACGAGGGGTTTTTTGTTGCACCAGCAACACCCAAAACCCCACAAACACCCCGCATAAACCCTCAGCTTCGAGAAGAGAATGCCGATGACCGAGCAGGCCACCGGGGCCCAGCACCCGCAGCCGCGGGCCCGTAACGGCGGACCGTCCTCCGCCTCCGTTGAGCACCTCACGGGCGCGCAGTCCCTCATCCGCTCTCTCGAGGAAGTCGGCGCCGACACCGTATTCGGCCTTCCCGGTGGTTGCATCCTGCCGGCGTACGACCCGCTGATGGACTCCACCCGGGTCCGCCACATCCTGGTCCGCCACGAGCAGGGCGCCGGTCACGCCGCCACCGGATACGCCCAGGCCACCGGCAAGGTCGGGGTCTGCATGGTCACCTCGGGTCCCGGCGCCACCAACCTGGTCACCCCGATCGCCGACGCGGCGATGGACTCGGTGCCGATGGTCGCGATCACCGGCCAGGTGGCCTCCGCCGCCATCGGTACGGACGCCTTCCAGGAAGCCGACATCTGCGGCATCACGATGCCGATCACGAAGCACAACTTCCTGGTCACCCGCGCCGAGGACATCGCGCACACCATCGCCGAGGCCTTCCACATCGCCTCCACCGGCCGGCCGGGTCCGGTCCTGGTCGACATCGCCAAGGACGCGCTGCAGGCGAAGACGACCTTCAGCTGGCCGCCGTCGATGGACCTGCCCGGCTACCGCCCGGTCACCAAGCCGCACGCCAAGCAGATCCGCGAGGCGGCCAAGCTCATCACCCAGGCCAAGCGCCCGGTGCTGTACGTCGGCGGCGGCGTCATGAAGGCCGGCGCCACCGCGGAGCTGAAGGTCCTGGCAGAGCTCACCGGAGCGCCCGTCACCACCACGCTGATGGCGCTCGGCTCCTTCCCCGACAGCCACCCGCTGCACGTGGGAATGCCCGGCATGCACGGTTCGGTCACCGCCGTCACCGCGCTGCAGAAGGCCGACCTGATCGTCGCGCTCGGAGCCAGGTTCGACGACCGCGTCACCGGCAAGCTGGACAGCTTCGCCCCGTACGCCAAGATCGTGCACGCCGACATCGACCCGGCCGAGATCGGCAAGAACCGTGCCGCGGACGTGCCGATCGTCGGTGACGCGCGCGAGGTCGTCGCCGACCTCGTCCAGGCGGTCCAGGCCGAGCACACCGACGGCAACATCGGCGACTACGACGCCTGGTGGAAGGACCTCAACCGCTGGCGCGAGACCTATCCGG
Organism: Streptomyces clavifer; assembly: GCA_014651175.1. Lineage (GTDB taxonomy): Bacteria > Actinomycetota > Actinomycetes > Streptomycetales > Streptomycetaceae > Streptomyces > Streptomyces clavifer. Next base: position 879,676 of record BMWJ01000001.1, read on the forward strand.
TCGGCTACGACCTGCCGGAGGACGGCAGCCTCTCGCCGCAGCAGGTCATCGAGCGCATCGGTGAACTCGCCCCGGAGGGCACGATCTTCGCCGCCGGCGTCGGCCAGCACCAGATGTGGGCCTCGCACTTCATCAAGTACGAGCAGCCGTCCACCTGGCTGAACTCCGGCGGTGCCGGGACGATGGGATACGCGGTGCCGGCCGCCATGGGCGCCAAGGCCGGCATGCCGGACCGCGCGGTCTGGGCGATCGACGGCGACGGCTGCTTCCAGATGACCAACCAGGAACTCACCACCTGCGCGCTCAACAACATCCCGATCAAGGTCGCGATCATCAACAACGGCGCGCTCGGGATGGTCCGCCAGTGGCAGACCCTCTTCTACAACCAGCGGTACTCCAACACCGTGCTGCACTCCGGCGCGGACACGGACGGCGCCCCGGCGAAGGGCACCCGGGTGCCGGACTTCGTCAAGCTGTCCGAGGCCATGGGCTGCCACGCGATCCGCTGCGAGGACCCGGCCGACCTGGACAAGGTCATCGCCGAGGCCAACGCGGTCAACGACCGCCCGGTCGTCATCGACTTCATCGTCCACGAGGACGCCATGGTGTGGCCGATGGTCGCCGCCGGCACCTCCAACGACGAGGTCATGGCAGCCCGCGGTGTCCGCCCCGACTTCGGCGACAACGAAGACGACTGAGAGACCGAGAGAGACAGACTGATGTCCAGCAAGCACACGCTCTCCGTCCTGGTCGAGAACAAGCCGGGTGTCCTCGCCCGGATCACGGCCCTGTTCTCCCGGCGCGGTTTCAACATCGACTCGCTCGCGGTCGGTACGACCGAGCACCCCGACATCTCCCGCATCACCATCGTCGTGAATGTCGAGGGTCTGCCCCTGGAGCAGGTGACCAAGCAGCTCAACAAGCTGGTCAACGTTCTGAAGATCGTCGAACTCGAGCCGTCCGCTGCGATCCAGCGGGAGCTCGTCCTGGTGAAGGTCCGCGCGGACAACGAGACCCGCTCCCAGATCGTCGAGATCGTCCAGCTGTTCCGTGCCAAGACCGTGGACGTCTCCCCGGAGGCCGTCACGATCGAGGCCACCGGAGGTGCCGACAAGCTGGAAGCCATGCTCAAGATGCTGGAGCAGTTCGGCATCAAGGAGCTCGTCCAGTCCGGCACGATCGCCATAGGGCGCGGCGCGCGCTCGATCACCGACCGTTCCCTGCGCGCGCTCGACCGCACCGCGTAAACCGTTCCGGGCGGCACCGGGTCCGGTCCGCCGGACCGGACCCGACCGCTCGCATCGCGAGACCCGACAACGTATCGACGCACCCCGCCGTACGGTGGGACGCAACACCTGCACACCAAGGAGAAGACCCAGTGGCCGAGCTGTTCTACGACGACGATGCCGACCTGTCCATCATCCAGGGCCGCAAGGTCGCGGTCCTCGGATACGGCAGCCAGGGCCACGCCCACGCGCTGTCGCTGCGCGACTCGGGTGTCGACGTCCGTGTCGGTCTGCACGAGGGTTCGAAGTCCAAGGCCAAGGCCGAGGAGCAGGGCCTGCGCGTGGTGACCCCGGCCGAGGCGTCCGCCGAGGCCGACGTCATCATGATCCTCGTCCCGGACCCGATCCAGGCCCAGGTCTACGAGGAGTCCGTCAAGGACAACCTCAAGGACGGCGACGCGCTGTTCTTCGGCCACGGCCTGAACATCCGCTTCGACTTCATCAAGCCGCCGGCCAACGTCGACGTCTGCATGGTCGCCCCGAAGGGCCCGGGCCACCTCGTCCGCCGCCAGTACGAGGAGGGCCGCGGCGTCCCGTGCATCGTGGCCGTCGAGCAGGACGCCACCGGCAAGGGCCTGGAGCTCGCCCTCAGTTACGCGAAGGGCATCGGCGGCACCCGCGCCGGCGTCATCAAGACGACCTTCACCGAGGAGACCGAGACCGACCTGTTCGGTGAGCAGGCCGTCCTCTGCGGTGGCACCGCCGCCCTGGTCAAGGCCGGCTTCGAGACGCTGACCGAGGCCGGTTACCAGCCGGAGATCGCGTACTTCGAGTGCCTCCACGAGCTGAAGCTCATCGTCGACCTCATGTACGAGGGCGGCCTGGAGAAGATGCGCTGGTCCATCTCGGAGACCGCCGAGTGGGGCGACTACGTCACCGGCCCCCGGATCATCACGGATGCCACCAAGGCCGAGATGAAGAAGATTCTCGCCGAGATCCAGGACGGCACCTTCGCCAAGAACTGGATGGCTGAATACCACAACGGTCTGCCCAAGTACAACGAGTACAAGAAGGCCGACAGCGACCACCTGCTGGAGACCACCGGCAAGGAGCTGCGCAAGCTCATGAGCTGGGTCGACAACGACGACGCCTGATTCCTGCCGGGGGCGGGTCCGCACGGATCCGCCCCCGGGCCGGCCTCACACCCCGTGTCACTGCGGGGAGAGCCGGTGGCGGGAACGGCACCGTACGTTCGTACAGACCGTCCACCCCGTGCGGGTGATCCTTCCACTGGAGCGCTCTACGCGCCCGGTCGCATGACTACACTGCTCAACACATATACGCGTCAGGGCCCACAGTGTCGTGCGTCTCCACGCGGCTAGCCCCTCCACCGCCTGCGGCCGTCGGGACGGCCGTCCGCACTGGACTTGTGAGGACAACACGTGAGCTCGAAACCTGTCGTACTCATCGCTGAAGAGCTGTCGCCCGCCACGGTCGACGCTCTGGGTCCGGATTTCGAGATCCGGCACTGCAACGGCGCGGACCGCGCCGCGCTCCTCCCCGCGATCGCCGATGTCGACGCCATCCTGGTGCGCTCCGCCACCAAGGTCGACGCCGAGGCCATCGCCGCCGCGAAGAAGCTCAGGGTCGTCGCCCGGGCCGGCGTCGGCCTGGACAACGTCGACGTCTCCTCGGCCACCAAGGCCGGCGTGATGGTCGTCAACGCGCCGACGTCCAACATCGTCACCGCGGCCGAGCTCGCCTGCGGTCTGCTCGTCGCCACCGCGCGCAACATCCCGCAGGCCAACACCGCCCTGAAGAACGGCGAGTGGAAGCGCTCCAAGTACACGGGTGTGGAGCTCAGCGAGAAGACGCTCGGCGTCGTCGGCCTCGGCCGCATCGGCGTGCTGGTCGCCCAGCGCATGTCGGCCTTCGGCATGAAGATCGTCGCGTACGACCCCTACGTGCAGCCCGCGCGCGCCGCGCAGATGGGTGTCAAGCTCCTCACGCTGGACGAGCTGCTCGAGGTCTCCGACTTCATCACGGTGCACCTCCCCAAGACCCCCGAGACGCTGGGCCTGATCGGCGACGAGGCCCTGCACAAGGTGAAGCCCTCGGTGCGGATCGTCAACGCCGCCCGCGGCGGCATCGTCGACGAGGAGGCGCTGGCCTCCGCCCTCAAGGAGGGCCGCGTCGCCGGAGCGGGTCTGGACGTGTACACGAAGGAGCCCTGCACGGACTCCCCGCTGTTCCAGTTCGACCAGGTGGTCTGCACCCCGCACCTCGGTGCCTCCACCGACGAGGCGCAGGAGAAGGCGGGCATCGCGGTCGCCAGGTCCGTACGTCTCGCCCTCGCCGGTGAGCTCGTGCCCGACGCGGTCAACGTCCAGGGCGGTGTCATCGCCGAGGACGTCCGTCCCGGACTGCCGCTCGCCGAGAAGCTCGGCCGGATCTTCACCGCGCTCGCGGGCGAGGTCGCGGCCCGGCTCGACGTCGAGGTCTACGGCGAGATCACCCAGCACGACGTGAAGGTGCTCGAACTCTCCGCGCTCAAGGGCGTCTTCGAGGACGTCGTCGACGAGACGGTGTCGTACGTCAACGCCCCGCTCTTCGCGCAGGAGCGCGGTGTCGAGGTCCGCCTCACCACCAGCTCCGAGTCGCCGGACCACCGCAACGTGGTGACCGTCCGCGGCACGCTGTCCAGCGGCGAGGAGGTCGCGGTCTCCGGCACCCTGGCCGGCCCCAAGAACCTCCAGAAGATCGTCGGCATCGGCGAGTACGACGTCGACCTGGCGCTCGCCGACCACATGGTCGTCCTGCGCTACGAGGACCGTCCGGGCGTCGTCGGCGCCGTCGGCAAGATCCTGGGCGAGGCCGGCCTGAACATCGCGGGCATGCAGGTCTCGCGGCAGGACGCGGGCGGCGAGGCGCTGGTCGTCCTCACCGTCGACGACACCATCCCGCAGTCGGTGCTGACCGAGATCGCCGAGGAGATCGGCGCCGTCTCGGCCCGTTCGGTGAACCTCACCGACTGACCCACCGCTGAGCGGCGGGCGCACCCGGCAGCGCGGACACTGGTCCGCACTGCCGGGTGCGCCGCTGTCCGGGTACGGACCCCGGCGGGGCCGGGGCCGCGATAGGGTCGGCCTCCGGTACGGGGGCGACGGCCGACGGGGGGCTGGACGGTGGAGACCGGTGCGATTCTCATCGCGTTGATCGGCGTCTGCGGAACGCTGGCCGCCACCTGGCTGACCCAGCGCAGCGCCGACCGCGTCAAGCGGCGGGAGTTGGAGCACGCCGAGCGGCAGCGTCGCGCAGAGCACGAGGAGCGTTCCCGGGAGGCGGCGCTCGAAGCCCGCAGGGCCGGTTACGTGGTGCTGAACACGACGGCCCGCCAGTACTTCACCGCCCTGCGCGACCGGGTCCACGCGCTGCGGCGCGGCACCTGGCCGGAGCCGGGCAGGGACGAGGTGGAGGAGTGCCGCACCGCCTATCTGGAGTCGTACGCGGAGGCCCAGATGATCGTCCCCGACACCCTGCTCGAGGTGGCCCGGCGGACCAACGCGGCTCTGAGCTCCGCGTACGGGATGCTCAAGACGAAGCAGAGCGGAACGGCGGGGGAGGGCGAGGCGCTGGACGTCATAGGCGCCCGGATCGACGACGCCCGGGGTCCGCTCCACGAGCTGCGCGAGGCGATGCGGCGGGATCTGCGCGTCACCGGCAGCGCAGCTCCGGCCACCCGTGAGCGCGCCTGAGGAGCGGGCCCGCTTCCGCGCGAGCCCGCGCCACCTCCCCACAGGGCCCGTCCGGCCGGCCCCGGCACAGCGGGCACGTCCTCATGGCCGGCCCCGGCAGGTCCCGCACAGCGACAGACGGACCCGGCAGGGCCCGCACATTCAGGGCCCGCGCCCTGCAGAGTGCGCACCGGATCACAGCCGGGCCGACTTCAGCGCCATGTGCAGCAGCAGCCGGTCCTCACCGTCGTTCAGGTCGAGTCCGGTGAGCTGCTGGACCCGGGTCAGCCGGTAGTAGAGCGTCTGGCGGTGGATGCCCAACGCGGCCGCCGCCCGGCTCGCCTGGCCCGCGCAGTCGAGGAACACCTCGGCGGTGCGGGCCAGTTCGGCGTGCGGCGGGGAGAGCAGGGTGGCCACCGTGTGGTCCGGCGCGGTTCCCGGGTGCCGGGGCAGCGACGCCAGCAGCCGGTACGGGCCGATGGCCGGCCAGCCGGCGACGGGACCGAAGCGGGACTCCGCCGCCGCGGCGCGGGCCGCGGACCGGGCCTCGTGCCAGGAGTCGGCCAGCTCCGTCAGGCCCCGGCGGGCGACCGCGACGCCGGCGGTGGCGGCGGGACCCGCTGCCGCGCGCAGCCGGTCCGCGGCCGTCGTCGCCGGGTCCAGGGCGTCGGGGGAGCGCAGCCTGACGAGCGCGGCCAGCGAGGGCGCTCCCGTCCCCGGGCCCGCACCGGCTCCCGTCCCCGCCCCCATGACCGTGGCGAGGGCCGCTGCCGAGGGCACCGTACGAGCCGACGGTGTCTCCTCCGGCCACGGCGTCACGCACACCACCGTGTGCAGCCCCTCCGCGTCCGGGCCGAGAGCCTCGCTCAGGGCGGCGACGGCCATGTCGTGCTGCCAGCCCCGGCCGGCGGCGAGCACCGCGCCGAACTCGCGGGACAGGTCCGCGCCCGCCCGCGCCTCGTCGGAGAGGAGCGCCCCGATCCGCGCCGCGACCTCCATCGCCGCCGTCAGTCGCGCGTCGGTGGGTGCCGGATCCGCGTCCAGCAGCCATACGTACCCGAGGACGACACCCCGATGGCGTACCGGCAGGCAGATCCGGCTGCGGAACACCCCGGCCTCCGGAGCGGCCGGGATGTGGACCGGGCCGGTCGCGCGGGTGATGCCGAAGCCCTCGAACCAGGCGCGGACGGCCGGGGTGGAGCGCCGGGTGAGGATCGAGCGCGTACGGACGGGGTCCATGGCCGTGTCGTCGTCGCTGTCGTGGGCCCCGAAGGCGACCAGGCCGAAATCCCGGTCCTCCAGGGTGGCCGGGGCGCCGAGCAGCGCGGAGATCTCGTCGACCAGCTCCTGGTAATCGCCCTTCACCCGGCCATTCTCGCACCCCTTCAGACATATGTCTGAGGTGGCGGCCACAGATGCGTGACAGGTGTCGATGGCACAGGATCGGATGGATCCCTAGATTTCACGGTGGTTCTCCGTGCCGTCCCGGTCTGTTCGTGTGCATACCGATACGGCCCCCGTTCGTACATTCCGTGGAGGTGCCCCGTGCTGGGTCCCGTGATTCTCGCCGCGTCCCGCAGCGACAAGATGCGTCGTTTCGTCTCGGCCGCCCCGGGCACCAAGCAGGTCGTCGACCGGTTCATCGCCGGTGAGACGGTCGACCAGGTCATCCGGATCGTGCAGGACTCGGCCGACCAGGGCCTCGAGGTCACCCTGGACGTCGTGGGTGAGGACATCACCACCCCCGAGCAGGCCGCGGCGGCCCGTGACGCCTACCTGGAGCTGATCGGCCACCTCGCGGACCTCGGTCTGGGCACCGGCGCCGAGATGTCGGTGAAGCTGTCGATGTTCGGCCAGTCCCTCGACGACGGCCACGAGCTGGCGCTCGCCAACATCCGCCCGGTGGTCGAGGCGGCGGCCGCGATCGGCACCACCGTCACGCTGGACGCCGAGGACCACACCACCCTCGACTCGATGTTCGCCATCCACGAGGAGCTGCGGAAGGACTTCCCGCAGACCGGCTGTGTGATCCAGGCCTACCTGTTCCGCACCGAGGACGACGCCCGCCGCCTCGCCGCGGCCGGCAGCCGGGTCCGCCTGGTGAAGGGCGCGTACAAGGAGCCCGCCTCCGTCGCGTACCAGCAGAAGCCCGAGATCGACAAGGCCTTCGTCCGGATCCTGAAGATCCTGATGCTGGGCGAGGGCTACCCGATGATCGGCTCCCACGACCCGCGGCTCATCGCCATCGGCCAGGAGCTCGCCCACCAGGCCGGGCGCAAACTGGACGAGTACGAGTTCCAGATGCTGTACGGCATCCGCAGCGACGAGCAGATCCGCCTCGCGGCCGAGGGCCACCGGATGCGCGTCTACACGGCGTACGGCACCGACTGGTACGGCTACTTCATGCGCCGCCTCGCGGAGAAGCCGGCCAACCTGCTGTTCTTCGCCCGCTCCATCCTCACCAAGGGCTGACCCGCCCGGCCGACCACCCACCCCAACCAAGGAGACAAGGCACTCATGGACGCTGTGACCCAGGTCCCCGCGCCGGTCAACGAGCCGGTCCACTCCTACGCCCCGGGTTCCCCCGAGCGGGCCCGCCTGGAGGCGAAGCTCAAGGAGCTCGCCGAGAACCCGATCGACCTGCCGATGACCATCGGCGGCGAGAAGCGGATGGGTGGCGGCGAGCGCTTCGACGTCGTGCAGCCCCACAACCACAAGGCCGTCATCGGCACGTTCGCCGGTGCCACGGAGGCCGACGCGCAGGACGCGATCGACGCCGCCCTCGCCGCCGCCCCGGCCTGGCGCGCGATGTCCTTCGACGACCGCGCCGCGATCATCCTGCGCGCCGCCGAGCTGCTGGCCGGCCCCTGGCGCGAGACGCTGGCCGCGTCCACGATGCTCGGCCAGTCGAAGACCGCCCAGCAGGCCGAGATCGACTGTCCCTGCGAGCTCGTCGACTTCTGGCGCTTCAACGTGCACTACGCGCGCCAGATCCTCGCCGAGCAGCCCCCGGCGAACTCTCCCGGCGTGTGGAACCGTATGGACCACCGTCCGCTGGAGGGCTTCGTCTACGCGATCACGCCGTTCAACTTCACGGCCATCGCGGGCAACCTGCCCACCGCGCCCGCCCTCATGGGCAACGTCGTGGTGTGGAAGCCGTCCCCGACGCAGACCCACGCCGCCGTGCTGCTGATGCAGCTCCTGGAGGAGGCCGGTCTGCCCAAGGGCGTCATCAACCTGGTGACGGGCGACGGCAAGGCCGTCTCCGAGGTGGCGCTGAACCACCGCGACCTGGCCGGCATCCACTTCACCGGCTCGACCCCCACCTTCCAGCACCTGTGGAAGACGGTCGGCAACAACATCGCCAACTACCGCACCTACCCGCGGCTCGTCGGCGAGACCGGTGGCAAGGACTTCGTCGTCGCGCACCCGAGCGCCGACCGCGCCGTGCTGAAGACCGCCCTGACCCGTGGTTCCTTCGAGTACCAGGGCCAGAAGTGCTCCGCCTCGTCCCGGGCGTACGTCCCGGCCTCCCTCTGGAACTCCGGTTTCAAGGAGGAGTTCGCTGCCGAGGTCGACTCCATCACCCAGGGCGACGTCACCGATCTGTCGCACTTCATCGGCGCCGTCATCGACGAGCGTTCCTTCGCGAAGAACAAGGCCGCGATCGACCGCGCCCAGGCCGACCCGTCCTGCACGATCGTCGCGGGTGGCACGTACGACGACTCCGTCGGCTACTTCGTCCGCCCGACCGTCATCGTGTGCGACGACCCGGCCAACGAGGTCTTCACCACCGAGTACTTCGGCCCGATCCTCGCCGTCCACGTCTACGAGGACGAGAAGTACGACGCCATGCTGGAGCAGATGGAGTCGGTCTCCGACTACGCGCTGACCGGTGCGGTCATCGCCAACGACCGTGCGGCGGCCGCGTACACGATGGACAAGCTCCGCTACGCCGCGGGCAACTTCTACATCAACGACAAGTCGACCGGTGCCGTCGTCGGCCAGCAGCCCTTCGGTGGCGGCCGGGCCTCGGGCACCAACGACAAGGCGGGCGCCCCGCAGAACCTGCAGCGCTGGACGCTGACCCGCGCCATCAAGGAGACGCTGGTCCCGCCGACCGACTACACCTACCCCCACCAGGGCTGACGCCCTCCGGGGCGCCGTACACCGGCGCCCCGCCCCGCGCACCGCCTCCCGACCGGCTCCCCCCGCCGGCCGGGAGGCGGTTTCCACTTCCGGGTACCGTGCCGAGGGCGGGGAGGCACGGCGCGTCGCGGGCTGAGCCCCGCGGGGCTCAGCCCTTCACGGTGAAGCCCGCCCGCAGCAGGGCGTCGTCGCGCGAGGACGGGCCGACGAGCAGCTCGAAGTCGCCCGGCTCCACGACGCGGAGGCCCTCGGCGTCCACCAGCGTGCACGCCCCGACGGGCAGCTCCACCAGGACCTCGCGCGCCTCCCCCGGAGCGAGCGTCACCTGCTGATACGCCTTCAGCTCCTTCTCGGCCCAGGTCACGGACGTCACCGTGTCGCTGATGTACACCTGCACGGTCTCCCGCACGGGCCTGGACCCGGTGTTGCGGACCGTGACGCGTGCACGCAGCGTGTCGGCCGTCCCGACGCTCGTCGTGAGCACCTCCAGGTCCGCGTACGTGACCGTCGTGTAGCTCAGCCCCTCGCCGAACACGAACGCAGGACGCTGGGTGAGGTCGGCGTACCGGGTGCCGTGCTGGCCGCGGATCTGGTTGTAGTACGTCGGCTGCTGGCCCGCGTGCCGGGCGAAGGAGACCGGCAGCCGCCCCGACGGCTCGACGAGTCCGAGCAGTACCTCGGCCACGGCACGTCCGCCCTGCATGCCCGGGTTGAAGGCGTGCACGATCGCCGCGGCGCCCAGCACGGACGGCGGCAGGACCAGCGGCTTCGAACTGATGACCACGACGACGAGAGGCTTGCCCGTGGCGGCCAGCGCGTCGAGCAGCGCGACCTGGTCGCCGACGAGTTCCAGGGTCGCGGTGGAGCGTCCCTCGCCGACGAGTTCGATGCGGTCGCCCACGACGGCGACCACGTGGTCGGCGGCCTCGGCGGCGGCGACCGCCTCACGGATCAGGGCCTCGTCGGGCTCCGCCGGCACGACGACCTCGGGGCGCGGCTGCCCGTCGGGGAAGAACTCCCCCTCCGGGTCGGGCCCCACGGTGAGGATCCGGGCGCCCCGCGCGTACGAGACGGTCCACTCGGCCGGGGCGTGGGCGCGGAAGCCGTCGAGCACCGTACGGATCATCGGGCGCGGGTGGCCGTCCGGCAGCCAGTCGGCCTGGCCCGAGGAACCGGCCCAGTCGCCGAGCTGGGTCTGCGCGTCGTCGGCGTTGGGCCCGACGACGGCGACCGTGCGCGGCGCCGGGACGGGGCCGGAGAGGGCGCGTCCGTCGGCGCCCGCCTCGAAGCCGCCGGCCAGCGGCAGGGCGCCGTCGTTGGTGAGCAGGACCAGGGAGCGGCGGGCCGCCTCCAGATTGAGCACGGCGTGCCCCGCGCTGCCGATGACCTCCGCCTGCCGCGCGGTGTCGGGATGGCGCGGATCCTCGAACAGGCCCAGCTCGAACTTCAGCGTCAGGACGCGCCGGACCGCCGCGTCGATCTCCGCCTCACCGAGGGTGCCCTGCTCCACCGCCCGCTGCGCGCCCTCGAAGAACTTCGGCGTGGTCATCACCATGTCGTTGCCCGCGCGGACCGCCGCGGCGGCGGCCTGGGTGTGGTCGGCGTAGATCCGCTGCTCCCACACCATGCGGCCGACGTTGTCCCAGTCCGTGACCAGGGTGCCGGTGTAGCCCCACTCGCCGCGCAGCACCTCGTTCAGCAGCCAGTTGTTCACGGTGACGGGGACGCCGTCCATGGACTGGTAGCCGAGCATGAACGTACGGCAGCCCTCACGGGCGACCCGCTCGAACGGGGGGAGGAACCAGGAGCGCAGCTTGCGCCGGGAGATGTCGGCCTCGCTCGCGTCACGGCCGCCCTGCGTCTCGGAGTAGCCCGCGAAGTGCTTGGCGCACGCCAGGACCGCCGTAGGGTCGGCCAGACCGTCGCCCTGGTAGCCGCGGACCATCGCCGAGGCGAGCTCGCCGATCAGGAAGGGGTCCTCGCCGAACGTCTCGCTGACCCTGCCCCAGCGCAGGTCGCGGGTGATGCAGAGGACGGGGGAGAACGTCCAGTGGACACCGGTCGCGGCGACCTCGACGGCCGTCGCCCTGGCGATGCGCTCCACGAGCTCCGGGTCCCAGGTGGCGGCCATGCCGAGCTGTGTGGGGTAGATGGTCGCCCCCTCCCAGAAGGAGTGCCCGTGGATGCAGTCCTCCGCGACCAGCAGGGGGATGCGCAGGCGCGTCCGCTCGGTGAGGGCCGCCGCTTCGAGGACGCGTTCGGGCGAGGCGTGCAGGATCGAACCCACGTGCAGGTCCTCGATGAGGTGCCGTACCCCGTCCTTGGCGTTCAGCTGGAGCATCTGGCCGGTCTTCTCGGCCAGGGTCATGCGGCCGAGGAGGTCGTCGACCCGGTCGGCGACGGGCAGCGCGGGGTCGAGGTAGGGCAGGGAGGGGGCCACGGGGGGTCCTTTCGCGACACGGTTCGGGTCCACCTTAGGGTCAATACCGACCACCTGGTAAGTATCTCTCGCGGGCCCCGGACCCCGTGTGCGAATCTGATCACCGACGACGGCTGACTCGGCAGCCGGCTGCCGACAGGACCGGGGGAGGGAGTGGCGCGTGACCGCCGAAGCGCAGCGTGGCTACGCGAAGGGCCGGGCGAAGCGACGCGAGATCCTCGACCAGGCCATGTCGCTGTTCGGCGAGGCCGGCTACCGGGGTGCCTCGTTGCGCGTGATCGCGACCCGGTGCGGCATGTCGCACCCCGGCCTGCTGCACCACTTCCCCACCAAGGAGTCCTTGCTGCTCGCCGTGCTCGAACACCGTGACGAGGCGGACGGCGCATGGCTGTCGGTGGGCGGCACCACGGGCGTCGACCGGCTGCGCCGGTTCGCCGAGCTGGCCGCGCTGAACGCCACGCGCCGGGGGATCGTCGAGCTGTTCACCGTGGTCTCCGCCGAGGCCACCGCTGCCGACCACCCGGCGCACGCGTACTTCGTGCGGCGCTACCGCGATTCCGTCTCCGGCGCCGGGCTCGCCTACCTCCAGGCGTGCGACGAGGGCGCACTGCGGGACGGCATCGATCCCGAGGCGGCGGGGCAGCAGCTGATCGCCCTGATGGACGGGCTCCAGGTGCAGTGGCTGCTCGCCGACTGTGCGACGGACATGGCGGGCGTGCTGCGCGCCCACATCCAGGCACAGCTCACCGTGCGGCTCTGAACGCGACTGCGCGAGGGACCGGTCCACCGGTGAGGCGACCTCCGACTCCGGCGTGAGCGGAGGTACTTCACCGCGCACCGCTGGACGCCTCCCTGCTCCTGCCGCACGCCGCAGCACGCCGCCGCGCCCCGCTGGACGCCTCCCTGCTCCTGCCGCACGCCGCAGCACGCCACCGCACGCCACCGCACGCCACGTGCGCTGCTGAACGCCCGCGCACCCCCGCGCAGTTCAGCGTCCGGTGACAAGCGGCATCCGCGCACGCCGTGCCCGGCGGGTATTCGCAGGTCCGTCGCGCGGTGCCGGGCGGGCACCCGCGGCACCACCGCGCGCGGTGCCGGGGCGGGCGCCCGCAGGCCGCCGGACGGCGTGGGCGCGGGCCTTCGCGCGGGTCACGGTGCCGCACGGGTCCGTATGCCAACCGCCCCCGCCCCGCCCCGGCGCCCGTGGTTGTCAGTGGTCGCCATTAGGTTCAGTGGTGTCCCGCCGACGTGGTGAGGACGCCCCCCGGTGTGCATTGGAGATGGCGCGTTGTCGGATTCAGATTGGGAGCGGTCGAGCACGGTACGGGTGGTGGCGCCCGCACGACCGCGCAAGCTCGCCAAGGTCCCGTTCGTCGAGCTGGCCGACGGACGCCTGCAGGGTGTGGTGTCCAGCGGCTCCGACATCGAGCGGGTCTACGTCTCGTCGGTCGTCGCCGGTACCTACGCCTTCGCGTGCAGCACCAACAACAACCGTCCCTGCGGCGGCGCCAGGGGCTCGTTCTGCAACCACATACGGGCCCTGATCACCGAAGCGGTGCTGCAGTACGGCGCCGAGCGCGTCGCCCGCTACCTGAGAGTCGAGAGCGCGGACGGCGAGCCGAGCGCACAGACCATCACCGGCGGCATGAGCAGCACCCGGCCGTCGCAGGGGGACACCACGGCCGCCGCGCCCGTCTTCAGCAGGTTCCTGCGCCACCTCGCCTACCTGGAGCTGGCACCGACCACCGCGCCGCTGCCCGAGATGCAGTGGTTCCCGCCGAGCAGGGCGGTGGCGTGATGCGCGCCGATCTGCTGGCCGGACCCGTCCCCGGGCTCGACGAGGCCCTGGCCGCCGTCGACGCCTTCGACCGGACCCTCGTCGAGGGCCTGTCGCGTCCCCGGCCCGAGCTGTCCGCCGGCCCGGCCGGGCTCGCACGCGCCGTCGCGGGCAGCCCGCTGGCCGACAGGGTCGCCGAGGCGGCCGGGAAGGCCGTGGCGGGAGCGGCGGGCGAGGACCACTTCGTGGCCCTGGCCGCCGCCCGGACCGCCCTGCTCGGATCCGTCCACGACGCCCTGACCACGCGCGTCGGGGAGGCGACCGGACGGCCCCGCGGCGAGGAGACCGTCCCGCACCCCGGTGGGGGGCAGGCGGCCAACCTGCACCTCGCCGCCCGCTCCTGGCTGGCCGACCTGGCCCGCTCCGGGTGGCAGGGCATCGACCACGACCTGGTCTCCGGCGCGGCGCCGGTCGTCTCCGCGATGCTTCCGGACCCGGCCATGCGCCGCCTGGCGACGCTCCTGGACGGCTTCGCGGTGGAGCTGGCAGCGTCCTGCCCGGGCGCTTCACTCGAACGCGTACCGGCACGCCGTTGGGCGGACCTGTGGTCGCGCGGGATGCTGCTCACCCTGCCCGGGGCCGCAGCCCTGCCCCTGTCCGGCACGGCCACCGGCAGGCTCCTGCCCCTCGGTGTCGACCTGCAGGAGCACGCGACCGCCGTACAGGCCCAGGTCCACGCCGTGTTCGAGCCCGCGGACGGGACCGCGCCCCGTCTCGTGCGGGCGGGCGTGTCCGTGCCGAAGCCCGACACGGTCGTCGGGGCCGGGCTATGGCAGCTGCTCCGCCCCCACATGTCACTGCTGGCCGCGGTCGGCGACGGGTGCTCGATGGACCTCACCGACATGCCGGTCACCGCCGACGGGGACCTGGTCTGGGACGACGGGCAGGCCCGCCGGGGCGACCCCGCCGACGCGTTCGCCACCGCCCGCGTCGCCCTGCCCGCCGCCACCGACGCCGCGACCGTGCCCCTCGACCGGCACCCGGCGCGCATCGCCGTCCCCGTGTTCCTGGAGGGCTACGAGGCAGGGACCGACGACGACGGCACACTGACGTTCACCGTCGCCGGTCACGCGCTTCCTGTCGACACCGACCGGATCCCGGCCGCCGGCCCCCTCACCCCCGAGGCGGTCGCTGCCTCCGGTGCCTGCATCGCGCTGCTCCGCTGGGACGCCGGGACGTATCGCGTCCAGCCGCTCGCCGTGGAGCGGACCGTACGGAAGAAGGCCGTCGCGCTGCACGCCGGCGGATGGGCCGGAGGCACGGCCGACAAGGCGGGCGTCCGGGCCGAGAAGGCCGCCACCGACGCCGTGGCCGTGCTGCGGGAGCGGGCAGGGAGGCTGCTGCGGAAATGACGGACCACACGACCGGATCCCAGCCGGTGCCCCCGGCCGAGGCCCCGCAGGACGCCGGGCCCGACCACCACGACAACCGCCGCCAGGTCCTCTACTGGCGCCTCCTCGCCCGCCTCTTCGACCCGGAGGAGCAGGCCACCCTCGAATCGGCGAGCCTGGCCGTCGTCGACGACATCGGCCTGCCGTCCGCGCTGCTGGACCCGCAGGCCTCGGTCGACTCCGTCGTGCAACGCCACCCGGAGCTGGCCGACGAGTTCGACGGCCTGATGGCGCCCGGTCCCGAGACCGATCCCGCCGGCGCCTCCCGCGACCGGGCCGCCGAAGTACGGCGCGCGGCTCTGGCGTCGAAGGTGCTGCTCAACGTCTTCGCCTCCGGCTCCGGCACGGTCACCGCCGGACAGCTGGCGCGCTGGCAGTCCGACGCGGGATGGCTGGAGCGCGCGCTCGGCTGCACCCCCGGCCAACTGCGGGGCGGGCGGACCGGGCCGGGCGTCGGCCCGACGGGCACCGGGGGCCGCGGCGCGACCCCCGACCTCGGCCGGCTGATCCCTGCGATCGGCCCCGCGCTGGGCGCGCTGGAGGCCGACCTCGTCAAGCGCATGCACCTGCGCGAAGTGCTGGCCGACCCCCGACTGGCCGCACAGCTCACCCCGAGCATGTCGCTGATCGAGCAGCTGCTGCGCGACAAGAACAACCTCTCCGGCGTGGCCCTCGCCAACGCCAAGGCCCTGATCCGCCGCTTCGTGGACGACATCGCCGAAGTGCTGCGCACCCAGGTGGAGAAGTCCACGGTGGGAGCCCTGGACCGCTCGGTCCCGCCCAAGCGGGTGTTCCGCAACCTCGACATCGACCGCACGATCTGGAAGAACCTCGTCAACTGGAGCCCGGAGGAGGAGCGGCTGTACGTCGACCGCCTCTACTACCGGCACACCGCCCGCCGCACGACACCCCAGCGGCTGATCGTCGTCGTGGACCAGTCGGGCTCGATGGTCGACTCGATGGTGAACTGCACCATCCTGGCCTCGATCTTCGCCGGGCTCCCCAAGGTGGACGTCCACCTGATCGCGTACGACACCCAGGCGCTCGACCTCACACCCTGGGTGCACGACCCCTTCGAGACCCTGCTGCGCACCAACCTCGGCGGCGGCACCGACGGAACGGTCGCCATGGCGCTGGCCCAGCCGAAGATCGCCGAGCCGCGCAACACCGTCGTCGTATGGATATCCGACTTCTACGAGTGGCAGACGGAACCGCTGTTCGAAAGCATGGCGGCCATTCACCGCTCGGGTGCCAAATTCATCCCGGTCGGCTCGGTGACCAGCTCCGGCCGCGGCGTCGTCAATCCGTGGTTCCGGGAACGGTTCAAGGATCTCGGCACGCCGGTGCTCTCCGGCCACATCCGCAAGCTCGTCCACGAGCTCAAGACGTTCCTCGCCTAGAAAGGCCCTCACATGTCCGACCTGTTGCGCGCCCCCGCCGAGATCAAGTACGCCGAGGAGCTGGACTGGCTGGAGTCCATCGACGACAACCCCAAGCCCTTCTCGTGGCGCCTCTCCCCGAAGATGGTCCGCCTGTTCATCCTGGGCTCCGAGCGCTCGGACGGCCTGGACCGCGACATAGCGCAGAAGTGGTACGGCGACCGCAGCTTCGTCGAGCGTTCGATCGTCACGCTGGCCTCCGACCGCGGTCTGCTGCTCATCGGCGATCCCGGAACCGGCAAGAGCTGGCTGGCCGAGCTGCTGTCCGCCGCGATCAGCCGCAACTCCACCCTGGTGGTGCAGGGCACGGCCGGCACCACCGAGGACCACATCAAGTACTCGTGGAACGTGTCCATGGTCATCGCCAAGGGACAGTCGCGGGAGTCGATGATCCCCTCGCCGATCATGACCGCGATGGAGACGGGCGCGATCGGCCGGTTCGAGGAGCTCACCCGCTCCACCAGCGACGTCCAGGACGCGCTGATCTCGATCCTGTCCGAGAAGTACATCTCGGTGCCCGAACTGGACAGCGACAGCATCGTCTTCGCCAAGCCCGGCTTCTCGGTCATCGCGACCGCCAACAGCCGCGACCGGGGTGTCAACGACCTGTCCTCGGCGCTCAAGCGCCGCTTCAACTTCGTCCGCATCCCGGTGGTGACGAACAAGAAGAGCGAGACGGAGATCGTCCGCTTCCGCACCGAGGAGCTGCTGCGGCGTCACCAGATCGAGCTGGACGTGCCGCCGACACTCCTCGACGTGCTGCTGCAGAGCTTCGCGGACCTGCGCGCCACGGCGGCCGCGGCCGGCAGCGACGACGAGAAGCTGGAGTCCGCCCTGTCCACCGCCGAGCAGATCGGCGTACTGGAGGACGCGATCCTCCACAGCAACTTCTTCGGCGAACGCGCTCTGACCGCCCACACGCTGGCCTCCTCGCTCGTCGGGTCGCTGGCCCGGCGCGAGCCCGAGGACCTGGCCATCCTCAACAAGTACCTGCACGGTGTCGTCGAGCCGCGCAGCAAGGCGGAGGGCGGCTCGTGGCCGGAGTTCCTGGAGGGCGGCCGGGACGCGATCGCCACCCTGTCATGAGCGGCGCGCCCGAAGAGACCTTCGGAGAGCTGCGCGGGCAACTGCAGGAGGCCGCCACTGCCTTCGCCGACGGACCCGACGCGCTGGAGGGGATCCTCCTCGGCCTCGTCGACGACGTCGACCGCGCGGTGCGCGAGCCGTTGGAGATCTTCCCCGTGTGCCACCACTCGCCCGCGTCGGCGATCGCGATGGCACGCCGGCTGCGGGAGAAGCAGCCCAAGGTCGTGTACCTGGAGCTGTGCGAGGACATGGCACCGCTGCTCACCGAGCTGCGCAACTGCCGGCTGCCGGTGGCGGTCCAGTCCTTCGCCTCCGAGGTCGACGGCTTCCCCGCCGAGTGGTCCCCGCTGTCGGTGGTCGCGCCGATCACCGAGGCCTCCGCCGAATACCAGGCGATCGCCTACGCGCTGGACACCCCGGGCGTCGACCTGGTCCTCGTCGACCGCTCCTCGGACCACGTCTTCCAGTGGGACGCGCGCGCGGGGTACGACGCAGGCCCGGCCGGCCCGGACGCCCCGCCCCCGGAGGAGGAGGCCGCGCTCCACGGCGACGCGGTGGGCGTGGAGATCGGCGACCTGCGCCCGCGCTTCGCCGAGCTGGAGGAGCACCTGCTGCGCCACGGCAAGGTCCGGCACTGGTCGGAGTGGTGGCACCAGTACGTCGAGCTGCCGCTCGGCGACAGCGACCACGACACCTACCGCCAGGTCATGCTCCTGATCGGCAGCCTCTTCCGGCGCCTCGCCCCCGGCGACCCCCACCGGGTGCGCGTGGACGAGGACCGCGAGCGCTACATGTGGACCAGGATGCGTGAGCACCTGGCCGCGACCGGCACCGATCCCGAGGACTGCCTCTACGTCTGCGGCGCCTTCCACGCGGCCAGCCGCGTCGAGGAGTTCGGCGTCGCGGGCAGCGACACCTTCGAGATCACCCCCCGCAGCGCGACCACGTGGCTGCACGGCCTGATCCCGTCCAGCCACGCGGCGATCGAGGCACAGTTCGGCCTCGCCTCCGGTTCCGTGTCGATCGCCGCGACCCTCTGGGCGAAGAACCTCCGGCGCACCCGTGTGAAGCCCTTCGTCCTCGCAGGGCAGGCCGGGACGAAGAAACCGAGGCCCGCGAAGACCACGGCCGCTCCCGTGCCGGACCTCCCGGCCTCGGACAAGCTGACCGGTTTCCTGCAGCAACCTCCCGTCCTGGACCGGCTGGACGAGGCCGAACTGCTCGGCTGGTCCGTGGAGATCGTGCGCGCCGCCCGCCGCAACGGCTACCTCGCCTCCACCGCCGACGCCATCGCGGTGTTCGAGACGTCGATCCTGCTGGCCGGGATGCGCGACAGGGCCAGGCCCACGCCCTACGACTTCCAGGACGCGGCCGTCACCTGCATCGAGAAGGACTCGGTGCCCGGCCGCCGCGACGTACGCCGTCTCGTGGAGATCATGATGGGCGGCGACCGGGTCGGCCAGGTCGGCTACGAGGCACTGCCGCCCCTCGCCCGCGACGTGCACGACCGGCTCGCTCCGCTGAACCTCAAGCTCCAGCAGCGCGGGGTGCAGCGGGCCCTGCTGGACATCGCCTCCCGGCCGGAGCTGGAGCGGTGCTCCGACGTGCTGTGGATGCTGCGCCACCTGATGCCGGGCGGCGCAGCCCGCACGGTCATGGGCGAGCGGAAGCTGGGGGAGCGGCCCATCCAGGAGTCGTGGGACCTCGCGCTGGGCACCCACCAGCGTGCGCTCATCGAGCTCGGCTACGAGGGCGTGAGCATCGAGCAGGTCCTGGAGCAGCGCCTGCGCCGCACCGCGTACGGCCCGCAGGCGACCGCGGCGACCGTCCTGGAAGCCGTCGAGGACGCGACGCTGTACCTCCGCAGCCGCAGACTCGCCGACGAGCTGGGCAACCGCGCCCTGGAGGTGCTCTCGGCCGAGCGCACCGTCGACGGCGCACCGGAGGTGCTGCGCCGGGTGCGGCGGCTGCTGGCGTACTACCGCACCAGCGAACCGGTCCTGCCTCCGTGGATCGAGGCCTTCACCAAGGCGGGGTACGCGCACTACTGCACCCTGCTGCCGACCGCGTTCACCGACGAGGACGCCACGGTCCGGCAGGTGGCGGCGATGCTGGGCTTCCTCTTCAGCATGGAGAACCTGGCGCTGTCGCTGGGATGCGACCGGACCCAGCTGGAGCTGGCCCTGGCACAGTCGCATCCCCAGGAGCCTTCGAGGACGGCGCTGCTGTGGGCCGCCCAGGTCCACCTGGGGCACCTGACCCGTGAGGACCTCCGGGCGAAGTGCGACGAACTGCTCGGCAACCCCCTCGTGGTACCCGCGTATCCGCGCTACCTCAGCGGTTTCGTGCAGGCTCTGGAGCCGGTGCCCGGCCTCACCGACTTCGTGGTGGAGGCGGTGTCGAACGCCTTCGGGCGGCTGCCGGACCCGGTGCTCCTGCCGTGGCTGCCGACGCTGATCACCACCCTGCGGGCGGACGGTGCCGAGCTGGCTCCGCTGCTGATCCGCGAGGCCGGACGGATCTTCCCGGGCCGGCTCGCGACCCTGGACCAGTGGGTTCCGCCGTGGAAGGCGCAGCCGGTGCCGGACGCGGGGCCCCCGGCGCCGTCCGAGGGCGGCGGCTGCGTCCTGCTCGCCGCCCATCCCGCATCCTGCGACGCCCTCGCGGGCCTGCTGGGCTGCGACGGGACGTGGGAGACGGCGGCCCCCGACCCGTCGGGTGCGGCCCTCGTCGGCCGCCACCCGGATACGGCGGTGGCGCTGGAGGCACTCCTGGTGTGACGGAGAGCTGCCGCCGGCCACTGGGCAGCGGGACCGGCGGGCCGGCAGACCGGCCGAGCGCGGGTCACTGGTGGGGCTGGTGGGGCGACGTTCTGGCGGACCGGTGACACCTCGTCTCATCGGGCCGGTACCGCTCCACACGACGGACGCGGCCCCGTGCTGTCCGCCTCGGAGGCCGCCGGCTCCATGGGGCCGCTCCGGGATCCGCTGCCGCGTCCGTCCCCTGCACCTGCCGTACCGGGCGGGCGTCGACAGCCGGTTCGCGCCGACCCGCAGATCGCCAAGGCCCCTCCAGCGCCAGCGCGGTGCTCGACTCCATCCGCTCCGCGACCACCCCGCAAGCGGGCCGAGCCGTCCTCACCGGGCGCGTACACGCCCGGTGAGGACGGCTCGGCCTCGTGGCCCTCCGACAACAGCGCTGCCGAGGCGGACACTCCGGAGAACCGTGCCCGGTCCGCCCGGCGTCCTCTCCGGGAACGGACCCGGCACGTACAGAGGGCTCGTCCCCCTGCGCACACAGCACGACCGCACGCCGCTGCCGGCGAGCGGGAGCCTAGAACGTGCGGGTCGCGGGTTTGCTCGATCGGCCGACGCCCACCTCCCGCACACCCGGCCGGCGTCCCACACCGCACCCGCGCAACCGCGTCCGCCCCTCAGCCAGCGTGCCCCGGGGCACCCGAACGCCCCCGCAGTGGGCCGACATCCGGGGCCGACACCCGGGGCAGCCACCGGGCCGACACCGGGTCACGGACGCACTCGGGGCACGCCTCCGTAGCACGTGGTGCTCGCGTCGCCGTCTCAGATAGTAGGAAGTCCGAGTACCTGTAGAGACAGATGGCCCCAGCTGTCCTAACTTTGTAGGAGCCGAACGACTCGCATGATCCAGCGACTGGCGGTCGCGAGCACGTGCCCCGAAGCAGGCAACCCCTGCGGCGCCGCTCCCCGCCCCTTCCGGCGCCTCGAAATCCCGATCCCGACCGTCACCTTCGTGCGGCCCGTACCGCGTGACGTGAAGCGTCCCGATCCCGATATCCACGCGATCCCAAGGAGTCGATCATGGCCCAGACCACTGCACGCCGTGTCCGTCACACCCCCCGCCCGACCGAGTCGGAGCGCAAGAACGCCGCAGCCGCCCTGCAGCGTGCCCTCGACCGCCGGGACAACGGCGGGTCGACCGGCCACTGATGCCCGGGTTCCCACCTTGTGGCACCGATGATCCCTGGTCCAGCGCTTGTGCGGGACTCGCGCACCACTCGCGCGAACCGCTCCGGCCGTCCGGATCGTGGACGGCGGATGTCATGGGGTGGGACGGAAGGCTAGGGTGCCGCCATGTCTCGCAGCATCGATCTCGCAGTGATCCCCGGCGACGGTATCGGCCAGGAGGTCGTCACCCAGGGCCTCAAGGTCCTCAACGCTGTTCTCCCGCAGGATGTGAAGCTGGAGACCAGGGAGTACGACCTCGGCGCCCAGCGCTGGCACCGCACCGGTGAGACCCTCCCGGACGCGGAGCTGGAGGCCCTCAAAGGCCACGACGCCATCCTGCTCGGCGCCATCGGTGACCCGTCCGTGCCGTCGGGCGTACTGGAGCGCGGGCTGCTGCTCAAGCTCCGCTTCGCCTTCGACCACTACGTCAACCTGCGGCCGTCGAAGCTCTTCCCGAACACCGCGACGCCGCTGGCCGGCCGCCCCGACATCGACTTCGTCGTCGTGCGCGAGGGCACCGAGGGCCCGTACACGGGCAATGGCGGCTCCCTGCGCACCGGCACGGAGCACGAGGTCGCCACCGAGGTCAGCGTCAACACCGCCTTCGGTGTCGAGCGCGTCGTCCGTGACGCCTTCGCCCGTGCCGCTGCCCGCCCGCGCAAGAAGCTGACGCTGGTCCACAAGAACAACGTCCTCGTGCACGCCGGCCACCTGTGGAAGAACATCTTCGACAAGGTCGCGGCCGAGAACCCCGAGGTCACCACCGATTACCTGCACGTCGACGCCGCGACGATCTTCTTCGTCACCCAGCCGGAGCGCTTCGACGTCATCGTCACCGACAACCTCTTCGGCGACATCCTCACCGACCTCGCCGCGGCCGTGACCGGCGGCATCGGCCTGGCCGCGTCCGGCAACATCAATCCGACGGGTGCCTTCCCGTCGATGTTCGAGCCGGTCCACGGCACCGCCCCCGACATCGCGGGCCAGGGCAAGGCCGACCCGACCGCCACGATCCTCTCCGTCGCCCTTCTGCTGCGCCACCTCGGCTACGAGCCCGAGGCCCTGCGCATCGAGGAGGCCGTCTCCGTCGACCTCGCGGAGCGCGAAGGCAAGGCCGCCCGCACCACCGACGAGATCGGTGACGCGCTCGCAGTACGCGTAGCGAGCTGACCCGACGCCTTTACTTCGAAGCCGCCGGGTCGCATCCGCACCCGGCGGCTTCACCTTGCGGTCTCCGGGTGCCACCATCGACCCCGGACCGCATTTCACGTCACCGCAAACACGTCATTTCGTGCACGGCCGCCCGCGAGAGATAATCGAACGCGGGGCCGTGGCTTGCGGTAGAGCTCGGACGTCCTACGACCTGCCTGCGAAGTGCGGGACGGGAGCGGGCGTGAGCGCGGTCCATCACACACAAGACCGGTGAAGGACACGCACTCATGACGACGCCCACGATCGAGCTCAAGCCCTCCTCGAACCCGCTGTCCGACGCGGAGCGCGAGGCGATCCTGGCCAACCCCGGATTCGGCCGCCACTTCACCGATCACATGGTGACGATCAGCTGGACCGAAGGCCGCGGCTGGCACGACGCCCAGCTCGTCCCGTACGGACCGCTGTCGATCGACCCCGCCAACATGACCCTGCACTACGCGCAGGAGATCTTCGAGGGTCTCAAGGCCTACCGCCAGGGCGACGGGACGGTCGCCACGTTCCGTCCGGAGTCCAACGCCGCGCGGTTCCAGCGGTCCGCCGCCCGGCTCGCGATGCCCGAGCTCCCGGCCGAGACGTTCATCGAGGCCTGCGACGCCCTCGTCCAGCAGGACAAGGCGTGGGTTCCGGCGCACGGCGGCGAGGAGTCCCTGTACCTGCGCCCGTTCATGATCGCCTCCGAGGTCGGCCTGGGCGTGAAGCCCGCCAACTCGTACCTCTTCCTCGTCATCGCCTCCCCGGCCGGCGCCTACTTCCCCGGCGGTGTGAAGCCCGTCTCGATCTGGCTCTCCCAGGACCGGGTCCGCGCCGTCCCCGGCGGTATGGGCGACGCCAAGACCGGCGGCAACTACGCCGCTTCCCTCCTCGCCCAGGCCGAAGCCGCCGCGAAGGGCTGCGACCAGGTCGCCTACCTCGACGCCGTCGAGCACACCTGGGTCGAGGAGCTGGGCGGCATGAACCTCTACTTCGTCTACGAGCAGGAGGACGGCGGCAAGCGGATCGTCACCCCCTCGCTCACGGGCTCGCTGCTCGCCGGTGTCACGCGTGACTCGCTGCTCACCGTCGCCCGCGACCTCGGCTACACCGCCGAGGAGTCGCGCGTCTCCATCGACCAGTGGCGTGACGACACCGCGAAGGGCACGCTCACCGAGGTCTTCGCCTGCGGGACCGCCGCGGTCATCACCCCCGTCGGCACCGTCAAGTCCGCGGACGGCGAGTGGACCCAGGGCGACGGCACCCCGGGCGAGGTCACGCTCAAGCTGCGCGAGCGGCTGCTGGACATCCAGCGCGGCACCGCCGAGGACACCCACGGCTGGATGCACCGCCTCGGCTGACCCTTTTGAGGTGCCGTTGTGAGGCAGGGGACAGGAAAATCCGGCATAACGCCCACTTTCCTGTCCGCTGGCTCACAGCGGCCGTCGGCCCACCCCCGCGCCCAACCCCCACGCCCGCATGGTGAGACGGGGCGGAGCGGGGGCGGGGGGCTGTGGGAGACTTCCCGCGTGTCCTCGTTCGCCATGATTATCGGCAGCAGGCGCGCCGGTCCGCAGTGACCGTCCGTACCACCACGTACGGCACGGCCATCGTGCCCCAGACCCGCGCGCAGACCTCTCGCACCCGCGAGGGGTTTTTTCGTTTTCCGGCCCCCACCACGGCCGGGGCGAGGCACACGGGATGATGGGGGCAAGTGGAGCCGATTCGTCCGGATCCGCTCACCGACAGGAGTCAGACAGCATGACCACCAAGGCCACGGCCCCCGACGACAGCTTCCATGTCTTCGACACCACCCTGCGCGACGGTGCGCAGCGTGAAGGCATCAACCTGACGGTCGCGGACAAGCTGACCATCGCCCGGCATCTGGACGACTTCGGTGTGGGATTCATCGAGGGCGGCTGGCCGGGGGC
Source organism: Streptomyces clavifer (assembly GCA_014651175.1). Classification (GTDB taxonomy): domain Bacteria; phylum Actinomycetota; class Actinomycetes; order Streptomycetales; family Streptomycetaceae; genus Streptomyces; species Streptomyces clavifer. Next base: position 904,074 of record BMWJ01000001.1, read on the forward strand.
GAATCCCCGCGACACCGAGTTCTTCGCCCGCGCGCAGCAGGAGATCACCTTCGAGCACGCCCAGCTCGTCGCGTTCGGCGCCACCCGCAGAGCGGGCGGAAAGGCCGCCGAGGACCCCCAGGTCCAGGCCCTCCTGACGTCGGGCGCCCCGGTGATCACCCTGGTGGCCAAGTCCCACGACCGCCATGTGGAGCTGGCCCTGCGCACCACCCTGGAGGAGAACCTGGAGATGGTGCGCGACACCGTCTCCCACCTTCGCGAGCAGGGCCGTCGGGTCTTCGTCGACTGCGAGCACTTCTTCGACGGCTACCGCGCCAACCCCGAGTACGCCAAGTCGGTCGTACGCACCGCCTCCGAGGCCGGCGCCGACGTCGTCATCCTCTGCGACACCAACGGCGGCATGCTCCCCGCCCAGGTCCAGGCCGTCGTGGCCACCGTCCTCGCCGACACCGGTGCACGGCTCGGCATCCACGCCCAGGACGACACCGGCTGCGCCGTCGCCAACACCCTGGCCGCCGTGGACGCGGGCGCCACCCATGTGCAGTGCACCGCCAACGGCTACGGCGAGCGGGTCGGCAACGCCAACCTCTTCCCCGTCGTCGCCGCGCTGGAGCTCAAGTACGGCAAGACCGTCCTGCCCGAGGGCGCGCTCGCCGACATGACCCGCGTCTCCCACGCCATCGCCGAGGTCGTCAACCTCACGCCCTCCACCCACCAGCCGTACGTCGGTGTCTCCGCCTTCGCCCACAAGGCCGGACTGCACGCCTCCGCGATCAAGGTCGACCCGGACCTGTACCAGCACATCGACCCGGAACTCGTCGGCAACACCATGCGGATGCTCGTCTCCGACATGGCGGGCCGCGCGTCCATCGAGCTGAAGGGGAAGGAGCTCGGGATCGACCTGGGCGACGACCGCGCGCTCGTCGCACGGGTCGTCGAGCGGGTCAAGGAGCGCGAACTCAAGGGCTACACCTACGAGGCGGCCGACGCCTCCTTCGAACTCCTGCTGCGCGCGGAGGTCGAGGGCAGGCCCCGCCGCTACTTCCGCATCGAGTCCTGGCGGGCCATCGTCGAGGACCGCCCCGACGGCACCCACGCCAACGAGGCGACCGTGAAGCTCTGGGCGAAGGGCGAGCGGATCGTCGCCACCGCCGAGGGCAACGGCCCCGTCAACGCCCTCGACCGGGCACTGCGCGTCGGCCTGGAACGGATCTACCCGCAGCTGGCCAAGCTGGAGCTGGTCGACTACAAGGTCCGCATCCTGGAGGGCCGCACCGGCACCGAATCCACCACCCGGGTGCTGATCACCACGGGCGACGGATCCGGTGACTGGGCGACGGTCGGCGTGGCCGAGAACGTCATCGCCGCGTCCTGGCAGGCCCTTGAGGACGCGTACACCTACGGGCTGCTGCGGGCCGGCGTCGAGCCGACCGACTGACGGACGTCGTCACCGGAGCCGCCACCTCCGGCCGGCGGCTCCGGTGCAGGTCCGGGACCGGGCGCGCGGATGCCGTTCGCCGAGGACCCGCCGGTCACGTCGAGGCGCCTGTGCGCCTAGGCGTCGACCACGTCCCCGGCCGTGTCGTGTCGTGGTACGTCCGGTGGTGCGCTTCCGACCCGTTGCAGGTGTGCAGCCGGGCCTTTGCCGCGTCGGTCTGCCGACCCCGGGATGCCGACCCCGGGATGGCGACCGGGCAGGCGCCGAATACCTGGACCGGGGCGCCCGCGGAGACAGGCCGGTGCCGGGTGCCCGCACCCGTGCGGTCCCGGAAGCGGACTGTGCACCGTGTGAACCGGAATGCCACTGTGCGCCGTGTGCAACGGACCGGACTGAGCCAGGCCGCGTGCGGCGCGGTGGAGGCGATGTGGACGGCGCGGTCCGCGGTGGGGCAGCCGCCGTCGGGCCGGGCCGAGCTGCTCGGCCTGCCTGGTGAGCGGCGGTGAGTCCTGCCGACCATGTGCGATCGGGAAGCCCGGGGGAGGAGCCCTGTCGGAATGGCGTACGAGCCGAGCGAGAGGCGGCCGATGCCCTGCGTGGGGGAGCGGAGCCCCGCGTCGTGTCGTCACGGGTCGGCCGGCTGAGCGCACGGCTGCCCTTCGTCAGCCAGAACGTCATGTCCGTGGCCGTGTCCCCGTACGAGGCGGCGCCGCCGCCCGTGCAGGTCCGGTCGCGGGCGTTCCCGTCGGCGGTGATGCCGGAGCCGGAAGCCGGAGCGCTGGTCCCGTGGTCGGCGCCGAGGGCGGTCGGCGTCCGCGCATCAAGGCCGCGGGTGAGATGTGGCCGCCGCCGTCGGACGTGGTGGTGAGCGCCACGGCAGCGGTCCCGCCCGTGGCCTGCGTGGTACCGGAGGAGAGCCCGGTCGGAACCGCGGTCGCGAGCGCGGGTGATGAAGGGTGCGCGCAGCCTTCAGGAAGTGAACACATCGTTCCCCGGAGCCGCCGAGATCAACGGTACGGACCAATGTCGGTGTGAAGTATTGACGCTCCTGTTCCAGCGGGGTTAACTCCAGCCGCAACGCCGGTACCGGTTCCGGTACCGGTTGCGGAACCGGTACCGAAGCCGTGACCATCCGCTTGCCCCGCCCTGTCCTGCCTTGTCCCTGGAGGCCCGTTGCGTGTCACCATCGCCGATGTCGCCCGCCAGGCCGGCGTCAGCAAGACGACCGTGTCACGGGTCGTCAACCTCAAGGGTGAGGTGGACGGTTCCACGGCCGCCCGCGTTCGTGAAGTGATCGCTCATCTCGGCTACGTGCCCAGCTCGGGCGCCGTGGGGCTGGCCCGCGGCAGCAGTCGTACGGTCGGGATGCTGGTGCCCTCGCTGACCTGGCCGTGGATGGGCGAGGTGCTGCAGGGCGTCGTGGACACGGTCGAGGCCGCCGACTACGGGCTGCTGCTCTTCACCTGCAACCGGGGCGCCGAGTCCGTGGAGCGCTTCACCAGCCAGGTGTCGGCGCGTGCCTTCGACGGACTCGTCGTCGTCGAGCCGGAGAACACCCTCGACCACCTGACCGCGCTGCACCGGTCCGGCCTGCCGATCGTCCTCATCGACGACCGCGGCCACCACCCCGAATTCCCCTCCGTCGTGACCACCAACCACGAGGGAGGCGCGTCGGCGGCCCGCCATCTGCGGGCTTCGGGACGCACCAGACCCCTGGTCCTCACCGGACCCGAGCACTTCGGCTGCGTACGCGACCGGCTCGCGGGATTCCGGTCGGTCCTGCCCACCGGCCTGGTCGTGCAGGGGGACTTCACCGAGCGCTCCGGCCGGCTCGCCGTAGAGCGGCTCCTCGCGGCCGGGACGGAGTTCGACTCGGTCTTCGCTCACAACGACATCAGTGCGGCGGGCGTCCTGCGGGCCCTGCGCGGCGCCGGCCGCCGGGTCCCGGACGACATCGCGGTGGTCGGCTTCGACGACATCCCGATGGCGGAACACACCGAACCCCCGCTGACCACCGTGCACCAGCCCACGCGGCAGATGGGAGAGACGGCGGCCCGTCTCCTGCTCTCCCACCTCAGCGGCACCGCCGTACCGGACGGGCCGGTCGTGTTGCCCACCGAACTGGTCGTGCGCCACTCGGCGCCGTAACGGAAGGGCCCATGGGCCCGCCCGTCCCTGAGTCCTCCGACACGCACCGCCCCGTCCCGCCCGCAGGACACCGCCCCGCCCGCACCCGGCGCGCCGAGTGCTGCCCACGTCCCGGATCTCCCTGACCCGCAGTCTCCTGGAGTCGACATGTCCGTACACAGCCGTCGCCACACGCTGAGAGCGCTCTCGGCCGCCATCGCCGTGGCAGCACTCGCCACCGGCTGCTCGAACGCCAACTCGGGCGCCAGCAAGGGGCAAGGCGCCGGTGCCTCCGGTGTACTGACCCTCGGCAAGCCGGACGGGCCGCAGACGAACAACAGCAACCCGTTCCTGTCGACCTCCGCGAGCGCGACGCTCGGCTACCGGCACATGATCTACGAGCCGCTGGCGATGACGAACCAGATCCGCCCCACCGACAAGGCCGACCCCTGGCTGGCGACCGCCTGGGCGTGGGAGTCCAACTTCACGAAGGTCACCTTCACCCTCGACGACCGGGCGAAGTGGGCCGACGGCAAGCCGCTCACCGCCGCCGACGTCGGGTACACCTTCGAGCTGCTCAAGAAGCACCCGGCGCTCAACGGCAACGGCATCCCGTTCGACGGGGTCGCGGTGGAGGGCGAGAAGGTCGTGCTGACCTTCAAGGAATCGCAGTTCGTCAACCAGAACAAGATCATCCAGACCTACATCGTGCCCAAGCACATCTGGGAGAAGGTCGAGAACCCGGAGACCTGGCCCAACCGCACCCCGGTCGGCTCCGGCCCGTACAAGCTGAAGACGTTCACCCCGCAGACCACCACCCTGACCGCCACGCCCACCTACTGGAAGGGCGAGACGAAGGTCAAGGAGCTCCGCTACACGGCCTACAACGACAACAGCGCGGCCACCACGGCGCTGGCCAACGGCAAGGTCGAGTGGTCGTTCGTCTTCATGCCGAACTACAAGCAGCTGTACATCGCGAAGGACCCGGAGAACCACAAGCTGTGGTTCCCCTCCGGGCTCGGCATCCACGGGCTGTGGTTCAACACCGCGCGCAAGCCGTTCGACAACCCGGCGCTCCGCAAGGCGATGGCCATGGTCGTGGACCGCAAGGCAATCCACGTCCAGGCCCAGGCGACGCTCTACCCGGAGATCACCAACCCGACCGGCATCCCGCTGCCCGCGGGCGACCCGTTCCTTGCGCCGGAGTACAAGAGCGCCACCACGAAGCCCGATGTGGCCGGTGCCAAGAAGCTCCTCGAAGAGGCGGGCTTCACGCTCGGCGGAGGAGTGCTGAAGGACCCGGGCGGCAAGCCGGTGAAGCTGACCTTCACCGACCCGGCCGGCTGGAACGACTACATCACCGGGCTCTCGATCATCAAGGACAGCGTCAAGGAGCTCGGCATCGAGGCCAAGGTCAAGACGCAGACCGCCGAAGCCTGGGGCAACGACGTCGCCACCGGCAACTTCGACGCCACCCTGCACTGGACCAACAGCGGTGCCACGCCGTACGACATGTACCAGAACATCATGGACGGCGCGATCCTCCAGCCCGTCGGCAAGAGCTCCCAGCTCGGCAACTTCGGCCGCTTCAAGAGCCCCGAGGCCACCGCGGCGCTGAAGGACTACGCCAACGCCACGGACGACGCCACACGCACGAAGGCCATGAACCTCCTCCAGAAGATCATGGTCGAGGAGGCGCCGGTCATCCCGACGGCGGCAGCCCCCATCGGCGCCGAGTACTCCACGAAGAACTGGGTGGGCTGGCCGACCGAGGCCGACCCCTACGCGCCGCCGCAGCACACCCAGCCGACCGCGCTGGAGATCGTGCTGAACCTCAAGCCCGCCAAGTAAGCACGGGGAAGAACCGGCCATGACCACCGAACAGTCCGCAGCCGCGCACACCGGGACCGATGTGGTGCTCGAAGCACGCGGAGTCACCAAGCACTTCCCCGTGCGGCGCACGGGCGGCGACGTCCTCGCCCGCAGACGCCGCACCGTCCACGCCGTCGACGACGTCTCGCTGAAGCTCCGGCGCGGCACCGTCACGGCCCTGGTGGGGGAGTCCGGCTCCGGGAAGTCCACCGTCGCACGGCTGCTCGCCCGGCTGTACCCGCTCACCGCGGGCGAGATCCAGCTGGGCGGCGAGGCGGTCGGGGCCGGACGTGGCCGGTCCTTCCGTACCTACGTGAAACAGGTCCAGCTGATCTTCCAGGACCCGTTCGCCTCGCTCAACCCGGTGCACACCGTGCGCTACCACCTCACCAGGGCGCTGAAGATCCACGGCCGGGCGGGGGACGGGGACGCGGACCTGCAGAAGAGCCTGGCCGCCCTGCTGGAACGCGTCCAGCTGACTCCTCCCCATCAGTTCCTGGACAAGTTCCCGCACGAGCTGTCGGGAGGGCAGCGCCAGCGCGTCGCGATCGCGCGCGCGCTCGGCGCCGACCCCCAGGTCCTGCTGGCCGACGAGCCGGTGTCGATGCTCGACGTGTCGATCCGGCTCGGTGTGCTCAACCTGCTGCGCGACCTCAAGGAGCGGCTGCACCTCGCGATCCTGTACATCACCCACGACATCGCCTCCGCCCGCTACTTCGCGGACACGACCCTGGTGATGTACGCCGGCCGGATCGTCGAGGGAGGGGACAGCGAGACCGTCACCCAGCACCCCGCCCACCCCTACACCCAGCTGCTGATCGCCTCCGCACCCGACCCCGACCGGGTCGCGGACGAGGAGGCGCAGGAAGAGGCCGGGAGCGGTGAGCCGCCCTCACTGATCACCCCGCCGGACGGCTGCCGCTTCCACCCCCGCTGCCCGAAGGCCATGGAGCGCTGCCGCACCGAACCGCCCCCGCGCTTCGACCTGGCGGACGGTCAGTGGGCCGCCTGCTGGCTGTACGACGGAGCCGAGGGACAGGAGGCCGGGAAGTGACGTACGTACTGCAGCGACTGGCCTTCTACACCGTCACCGCGTGGGCCGCGATCACCATCAACTTCATGATCCCGCGCCTGATGCCGGGCGACCCGGTCGAGGCCCTCATGAGCCGCTACCAGGGACAGCTCGACACCAGCGCCATCGCCTCACTGAAGGCGCTGTTCGGCCTGGACGAGAACAAGTCCGTCTGGGAGCAGTACACCGACTACTGGTCCCACCTCCTGGACGGCGACCTCGGGCTGTCGTTCACCTTCTTCCCCACCCCGGTCGGCGAGGTGATCGCCCAGGCACTGCCGTGGACGCTCGCGCTCGTCGGCATCACGACCCTGATCAGCTTCCTGCTCGGCACCGGGATCGGTGTCTACAGCGGCTGGCGGCGCGGCTCCTGGCTGGACGCGCTGCTGCCCGTCACCACGTTCATCTCCGCCGTCCCGTACTTCTGGCTCGGTCTCATCGCCATCGCGCTGTTCGCCGTGAAGTGGCCGATCTTCCCCTTCGAGGGGGGTTACGACAACTCCCTCGTCCCGGCCTTCGACTGGCCGTTCATCTCCAGCGCGCTGTACCACGGGGTGCTGCCCGGAGTGACGATCGTGCTCAGCGCCATCGCCGGCTGGATCCTCGGCATGCGCAACATGATGGTCACGGTCTCCTCCGAGGACTACGTGATGGTGGCGCAGGCCAAGGGGCTCTCCGAGCGGCGCGTCATGTTCGGCTACGCCGCCCGCAACGCGATCCTGCCCAACATCTCCGGCTTCGCGCTCTCCCTGGGCTTCATCGTCAGCGGCACGCTCCTGGTCGAAATGGTCTTCAACTATCCGGGCATCGGCTTCCAGTTGCTGCAGGCCGTCGGCGCCAAGGACTACCCCCTGATGCAGGGAGTGTTCCTCATCATCACGCTGTCCGTGCTCGCCGCGAACCTGCTGGCGGACATGGCGTACGCCCTCCTCGACCCCCGTACCCGGAAGGAGGCCTGATCCCGTGTCCGTCATCACGACCGACGTCACCGCGCCGGCCGACGTCCCCGCCCCGGCGGCGCCCGGCCGGGCCAGGCTCCGCTTCCTGCGCGGCGGGAAGACCCGCACCGGGCTGCTGATCCTCGCGTTCTTCGCGGTCCTCGCCGTCGCAGGGCCCTGGCTCGCCCCGTACGACCCCGACGCGATGAGCGACGACCTGCTGCAGGCGCCGTCCGCCGCCCACTGGTTCGGCACCACCCACACCGGCCAGGACGTCCTCTCCCAGATCCTCGTCGGCACCCGCGGCGTGCTCGTCGTCGGCTTCCTGGCAGGCTTCCTCGCCACGGTCCTGTCCGTGCTGATCGGGGTCACGTCCGGCTTCCTCGGCGGTGCCGCCGACGAGGCCCTCTCGATGCTGTCCAACATCTTCCTGGTCATCCCCGGACTGCCACTGATCATCATCATCGCGAGCTTCGTCGAGGACACGACCGATCTGCTGATCGCCGCCGTCATCGCCCTCACCTCCTGGGCGTGGGGATCACGCATCCTGCGCGCCCAGACCCTGTCGCTCAGACGCCGCGACTACGTGGAGGCGGCCCGGGCCACCGGCGAGTCCACCTGGCGGATCATCCTCTTCGAGATCATGCCGAACCTGACCGCGGTCATCGCGTCCGGCTTCGTCGGCACCGTCATCTTCGCGATCCTCTCGGAGATCACCCTCGCCTTCATCGGCGTCGCCGACATCTCCCACTGGAACTGGGGCACGGTGCTCTTCTGGGCCCAGTCCAACCAGGCCCTGGCCCAGGGCGCCTGGTGGTGGTTCGTCCCCGCCGGCCTGTGCATCGCCCTCCTCGGGACCGCCCTCACGCTGATCAACTTCGGCATCGACGAGTTCGTCAACCCGCGGCTGCGCTCCTCGGCCGGCGGCTCGCGGAAGGTCCGGATGCGCGTCGGCTTCACCCCGGTGGCCCGGACCGGCACACCCGGAAAGCCCAGCAAGGAGCAGAGCGAATGACCGCCGAGCCGATCCTCACGATCAGTGGACTGAACGTCGACTACGGCACCGGGCCGACCGGCGTGCACGCGCTGCGCGACGTCGACCTCACCCTGCACCGCGGCGAAGTCCTCGGCCTGGCGGGCGAGTCGGGCTCCGGCAAGTCCACCCTGGCCTACGCCGTCACCCGGCTGCTCTCCCCGCCCGGGGTGATCACCGGCGGGGACGTCCACTACCACCGGCCGGGCGCCGGCCCCGTCGACATCCTCTCCCTCTCCCCGGACGCGTTGCGCGCGTTCCGCTGGCAGGAGCTGTCGATCGTGTTCCAGGGGGCGATGAACTCGCTCAACCCGGTGCACACCGTCCACAGCCAGCTCACGGACGTGCTCAAGGCGCACCGCCCCGCCATGCGCTCCGCCGAACGGACCGCGCGGGCCGAGGAGCTGCTGACCCTGGTCGGCATCTCCAGGGACCGGCTGACGGCCTACCCGCACCAGCTCTCCGGCGGCATGCGCCAGCGCGTGATGATCGCGATGGCGCTCGCCCTGGAACCCGAGATCGTCATCATGGACGAACCCACCACTGCCCTGGACGTCGTGATGCAGCGTCAGATCCTGCGGCAGCTGGTCCGGCTGAGGGAGCAGCTCTCCTTCTCCGTCGTGTTCATCACCCACGACATCTCCCTGCTGATCGAGTTCTCGGACCGGATCGCGATCATGTACGGCGGCCGGATCGTGGAACAGGCGGGCGCCTCCGAGATCTACCGCGACCCCCGCCACCCCTACAGCGAGGGGCTGCTGCACTCCTTCCCCGCGCTGCACGGTCCCCGGCGCGAGCTGACCGGCATCCCCGGCACACCCCCGCACCTGTCCGCGATGCCGGCCGGCTGCGCCTTCCACCCGCGCTGCGGCAAGGCCCACGACCCGTGCGCCGACCAGATCCCCGTCCTCGCCCGGCCGGAGGCGGGCCAGGACAGGGAAGTCGCCTGCTGGCTGCACACCCGGCCCGCCTGACCCTTCACGCCCACCGGACCCACGGAGTTACGGAGAGCCATGAATCCCGCCACGTCCCGCAGCGGCCTGCAGCCCACCGCAGTCCAGGGACTCCCCGCCGACTTCCGCTGGGGCGTCGCCACCTCCTCGTACCAGATCGAGGGGGCCGCCCGGGAGGACGGCCGCACCCCGTCGATCTGGGACACCTACTGCCGGGTCCCGGGCGCCGTGCACAACGCGGAGCACGGCGACACGGCCTGCGACCACTACCACCGCATGCCCCAGGACGTGGAGCTGATCGCGGGCCTCGGCGTCGACACGTACCGCTTCTCGCTGGCCTGGCCGCGCATCCAGCCGGGCGGCAGGGGTCCCGCCAACGCCAAGGGCCTGGACTTCTACAAGCGGCTGGTCGACGAGCTGCGGGGCCGCGGCGTCACCCCATGGATCACCCTCTACCACTGGGACCTGCCGCAGGAGCTGGAGGACGCCGGCGGCTGGCCCGCCCGCGACACCGCCTTCCGGTTCGCCGAGTACGCCATGCTCGCGTACGAGGCGCTCGGCGACCGGGTCGAGCACTGGACGACGCTGAACGAGCCGTGGTGCTCGGCGATGCTGGGCTACGCCTACGGGGCGCACGCGCCCGGCCGCACCGACCTGGGCGACGCCATGGCCGCCGTCCACCACCTGCTCCTGGGCCACGGTCTCGCCGCCCGGCAGATGCGCGAGGCGGCCGGTGGCAACCCGCTGGAGCTCGGCATCACCCTGAACCTCGGCACCGCCACCCCGGAGACCGGCAGCGAGGCCGACCGCGAGGCCTGCCGCCGTGCCGACGGCATGGGAACCCGCCTCTACCTGGACCCGATCGTCCGCGGCTGCTACCCGCAGGACATCGTCGGCGATCTCGCGGCCCAGGGCATCGAACTGCCCGTGCGGGACGGCGACCTGGCCGCCATCGCCACCCCCCTCGACGTCCTCGGCGTCAACTTCTACCGCGGCGCCCTGTTCTCCGGAGTCACCGAGGACGGATCGCCGACCGACGCCGACGGCCTCCCCGTCACGCGCGGTGTGGAGCGCGACCTGCCCCGCACCGCCATGGACTGGGAGATCACCCCCACCGAGCTCACCGATCTACTGCTGCGGCTCCAGCGCGACTACGCGCTGCCGACCGTCATCACCGAGAACGGGGCGGCCTTCGACGACACCGTCGCGCCCGACGGCTCCGTGCCCGACGCCGACCGCACCGCCTATCTCGCCGACCACATCGCAGCCGTGTCGGAGGCCCGCCTCCGGGGCGCCGACGTCCGCGGCTACTTCGCCTGGTCGCTGATGGACAACTTCGAGTGGGCCTACGGCTACGACAAGCGGTTCGGGATCGTCCGGGTCGACTACGACACCCAGCGGCGGACGCTCAAGGACAGCGCCAAGTGGTACCGCGACACGATCCGCCTCACCCGCAACGCCCGTCGCGACTGACCGCACCGGAGCACCCTCCACGCCCCCACCTACGGAGACCGCCGGGTGCGGGGCGGGCGGAAGCAAGCCACACCACAGACCGGACACCGGAAGAGACGAGTCGCAATGCCACACACACCGCACCACAGCGCACGTCGCAGGGCGAGACCGGCCACGGCCGCGCTCGCCGCCGTCACCGTCCTCGCGGGACTGCTCGCCGGGGCGGTCCCCAGCGCCGCGGCCGAGGGAGACGAGCCCGCACCGGTCCTCGTCGACCGCTTCGAGGGCGAGGTCCCGCTCGGCAACCCGCCCGCCGACGCCCTCTTCACCTGGGGCGGCGACGCCGACGACCACCCCGCCCTGGAACTCAAGGAGCGCGCCGACGCCCCCGAGGGGGCCAAGGTCCTCCAGGGAACCTATGACATCAGCGCCTGGGGCGGGCTCAGCCACGAGTTCGCCGTCGACCAGCCGCCCAAGAACTGGACGGCCCACAAGGGCATCCGCTTCTGGTGGTACGGGCAGAACACCGCGCCGCTGCCGCCCGGTTCGGGCAAGCGCGTCAACTTCGAGATCAAGGACGGCGGCGCCAACGGTGGCGCGTCCGAGCTCTGGACCACCTCCTTCACCGACGACTGGGAGGGCTGGCACCAGATCGAGATCCCGTTCGCGGACTTCGTCTACCGCGCCGACTACCAGCCCGTCGGAGGCATCGACCAGGTCCTCGGCCTCGACGAGATGTGGGGCTACGCCCTCACGCTGCCGACCGGCGCCCCCGGCGCGTTCGCCATGGACGCCGTCGAGCTGTACGGGAAGGCCGACCCGGCCCTCAAGTCGAGCGTCGTCGTCGACTCCGCCGTGCACCCGGTGAAGGAGGGCGGCACGGCGGACATCAAGATCTCCGTCGCCACCACCGGCTCCGTCCCCATCGAGGAGCCCGTCACCGTCGCCTACACGACCGAGGGCGGCAGCGCCGAGTCCGGCAAGGACTACACCCCGGTCACCGGCACCCACACCTTCCCGGCGGGCACCGCCTCCGGCACCACGCACACGGTCTCCGTGGCCACCGCCAAGGACAGGGGCGCCGAGTTGGCCGAGACGGTCCCGCTCGCCCTCACCGTCACCGGTGCGAAGCCGCCCAAGGAGAATCCGCAGGTCGTCATCGACGCCCACGGCCTTCCGTACCAGAACGCCAAGCTTCCGGTGAAGAAGCGCGTCGCGGACCTGCTGTCCCGGATGTCGCCCGCCGAGAAGGCCGGCCAGATGACCCAGGCCGAGCGCAACGCGCTGCGGTCCCCGGGCGACATCGCCACCTACGACCTCGGCTCGCTGCTCTCCGGCGGCGGTTCCGTACCCACCCCCAACACGGCAGCCGCCTGGGCGAAGATGGTCGACGCCTACCAGCTGCGCGCACAGACGACCCGCTTCCAGATCCCGCTGATCTACGGCGTGGACGCGGTGCACGGCCACAACAACGTGATCGGCTCGACGATCATGCCGCACAACATCGGCATCGGCGCTGGCCGCGACCCGAAGCTCGCCGGGAAGACCGGGGCCGTCACCGCCAGCGAGGTGCGCGCCACCGGCATCCCCTGGGACTTCGCCCCCTGCGTGTGCGTGACCCGCGACGAGCGCTGGGGCCGTTCCTACGAGGCCTACGGCGAGGACCCGGCCCTGGTGGAAGCCATGGAGACGGTCATCACCGGCATGCAGGGCAGCCCCTCCGGCGAGGACCTGGACCGCAACGACAAGGTGCTGGCCAGCGCCAAGCACTTCGTCGGTGACGGCGGCACGGAGTTCGGCTCGTCCACCACCGGCTCGTACACCATCGACCAGGGCGTCACGAAGGTCACCCGCGAGGAGCTCGAAGCGGTGCACCTCGCACCGTTCGCCGAGTCCGTCAAGCGCGGCGTCGGCACGGTCATGCCGTCGTACTCCTCGCTCGACATCATCGGCGACGACGCCGGCCCGCTGAAGATGCACGCCCACGACGAGATGATCAACGGCGTGCTGAAGGACCGGATGGGTTTCGAGGGCTTCGTCATCAGCGACTGGCAGGCCATCGACCAGATCCCCGGCGACTACGCCAGTGACGTGCGGACGTCCGTGAACGCCGGACTCGACATGATCATGGTGCCGACCGCGTACCAGGACTTCACGAAGACCCTCCGCGAGGAGGTCACCGCCGGGCGGATCGGCCAGGCCCGGATCGACGACGCGGTGTCCCGGATCCTGACCCAGAAGTTCCGCCTGGGCCTCTTCGAGAAGCCGTACGCCGACACCTCCAACCTGGACAGGGTCGGCTCGGCCGCCCACCGTGCCGTCGCCCGTGAGGCTGCCGCCAAGTCCCAGGTCCTGCTGAAGAACGACGGCGCGGTCCTCCCGCTCAAGCCGTCCCAGAAGGTGTACGTCGCCGGATCCAACGCCGACGACCTGGGCAACCAGGCCGGCGGCTGGACCGTCAGCTGGCAGGGCGCCTCCGGCGCGACCACCACGGGCACGACGATCCTGCAGGGCATCGAGAAGAACACCTCGTCGGCCACCTTCTCCAAGGACGCCTCCGCCCCGACCGAGGGGTACGACACCGGAGTCGTGGTCGTCGGGGAGAAGCCGTACGCCGAGGGCATCGGGGACGTCGGCAACGGCCACGACCTGGAGCTGTCCGACGCCGACAAGGCGGCGGTCGACACCGTCTGCGCAGCCATGAAGTGCGCGGTCCTGATCGTGTCCGGCCGCCCGCAGCTCATCGGTGACCGGCTCGGCCGCATCGACGCCCTGGTCGCCTCCTGGCTGCCGGGCACCGAGGGCGACGGCGTCGCCGACGTGCTCTACGGCAAGAAGGCCTTCACCGGACAGCTCCCGGTGACCTGGCCGAAGTCCGAGGCGCAGCTGCCGATCAACGTCGGCGACGCGGCCTACGACCCGCAGTTCCCGTACGGCTGGGGACTGACCACCCTGAAGAAGGCCCCGGGAGGCGGCGAGCTCACCCTCACCGCCCTCGCCGCCGCCGCGAAGCTCGCGGAGAAGGCGGGCCTCGGCAGGACCGCGGCGGGCAAGGAGATCGTGGACCGGGCCAGGCTGCTGGTCCAGCAGAAGACCGGCGGGAAGCCGACCGCGGCGGTGTCCAAGCCGTTCGCCGAGGCCGACCACCTGCTGCTCACCGGTGACCTCACCGGAGCGGTGGCGAAGCTGCGCACGGCGTACCGCGCCGTGTAACCGCGGGGGAGTGACCCGGGTGGGCGGTGCATCCGTCGCCCATCCGGGTTACTTTCGGAGTATGCGGAAGAGGCTGTTCGCTCCCCTGTGGGCCTGCCTGCTGCTGATCCTCACGGCGGCCGTGCTGGCGATGTCCCCGGCTGCTCCGGCCGCCGCCCCCGCCACGGTCGACGAGGTGGGCCAGGCCCTGCGCGAGGATCCGGTGTACGTGGACCCGGCGGCGGCCGGCCGGCTCTCGGCGGCCCAGGAGGGTGCCCTGGAGCGGAAGATCCTGAACGCCGACAAGCCCGTGTTCGTGGCGGTGCTCCCGGCGACCTCCGAGTTCCCCGAGCAGAACCTCCTCCAGAACATCCGTACCGACACCGGTATCACCGGCGTCTACGCGGTACGCCTGGGAGACGGATTCGACGCGGGCGCCGACCCGCAGGTGATGCCGGTCCGGGCGGTCGACAACCTCACCACGGCCGTGAAGGCCCCCGCCGTGGACACGGACACCGTCACCCAGCTCAACGCCTTCGTGGACCGGGCCGTCGAACAGGCCCGGGGCAGCGCCCCCGCCTCCTGGTCGGACGGCGGCGGCGACACGGCGGGCGGAACGGCCACGACCGGCCTCGTCGTGCTCGGCGCGGTGGCCGTGGCGGGCGGTGCCGGCGCGTACGCGGTCGTCCGCCGCAACCGGAGGCGCAAGGAGGAGGAGGAGCGGGCCTCCCTCGAGAAGCTCCGGGTCGTCGTCGACGAGGACATCACCGCGTACGGGGAGACCCTGGACCGGCTCGACTTCCACCCCGGCGAGGCGGGCGCCGACGACGAGATGCGCGCGGACTACGAACGGGCGCTCGACTCGTACGAGGACGCCAAATCCCGGATGGGCGACGCCCGGCACCCCTCCGACGTACGCGGAGTCACCAGGGCCCTGGAGGACGGCCGCTTCTCCCTCGCCGTCCTGGAGGCGCGGCGCAGGGGGCGTGAACTCCCGGCCAGGCGCCCGCCCTGCTTCTTCGACCCGCGCCACGGCCCCTCCGTCGCCGACGTCCGGTGGACCCCGTCCGGCGGCGCGGCCCGCGAGGTCCCGGTCTGCGGCGCCGACGCGGTGCGGCTGCGCGAGGGCGAGGAGCCGATGGGCCGCACGGTCGACGTCGGCGACGGGCGGCGCCGCCCGTACTGGGAGGCGGGCCCGGCGTACGGCCCCTGGGCGGGTGGCTACTTCGGCGGCGGCCTGCTGCCGGGCCTGCTGGTCGGCACGGTGCTCGGCTCGATGCTCGCGACCCCGGCGTACGCGGCGGAGTACGGCGGCGGTGACTTCGGCGGTGGCGGCGGGGAGTGGAGCGGCGGCGACTTCTCCGGCTCCGACTTCGACTCGTCCGGTTTCGGCGGTGGCGGCGGTTTCGGCGACGGTGGCGGTTTCGGCGGTGGCGGTTTCGACGGCGGCGGGTTCTAGGAGCTCGACGCGTGGCCGGTCCTGTGAGCGACCCCGGCCGCCCGGCTCATCGCACGGACAGGGGCCGGTGAAGCGACCGGGCGTCCGGCTACGCCGTCACGCAGCCGGGGCACACGCCCCGGTACGTCACTTCCGCTTCGGAGACCGTGAAGCCGAAACGCTCCGCCTGCGGCAGTGCCGCCAGGGGGTCGCCCACCGGATGCACGTCGCGGATCGCGCCGCAGCGGGCGCAGACCAGGTGCTGGTGCGGGCGGTGCGCGTTCGGGTCGTACCGCTTGGCACGGCGGTCGGTCGACACCTCCAGCACCTCGCCGAGGCTCACCAGCTCGCCCAGCGCGTTGTAGACGGTCGCCCGCGAGATCTCCGGAAGCCTCTTCACGGCGCGCGCGTGCACCTCGTCGGCGGTCAGATGCACATGGTCGCCGTCGAGGACCTCGGCCACCACACGCCGCTGTGCGGTCATGCGCCAGCCCCGTACGCGGAGTCGTGCCAGGAGGTCACTCATACGAGCCAGCCTAACAGTGACCAGTAATAATTCCCGAACGGATATGGCTTTGGATGACTGCTTGACTTGGATCGAGTCCAATGTAGGGTTGGTCCCGGCAGACGCCGAGGGGGCGGAGCACCGTCCGGGCGGACGACCACACCATCAGGTCGGCCGTACGCGCAGTGTCCGGGCCGGCCGGTTGCGCGACCGGCGAGGCAGCAGGTCTCGACGCACGCGACGAACAACTCACCGAGGAGCGAGCTTTGCCCGAGAACAACCAGAAGCCGTTGACCACGGTCGCCGGCGCACCGGTTCCCGACAACCAGAACTCCCTGACCGCCGGTCCGCGGGGCCCGATGCTCCTGCAGGACGTGTGGTTCCTGGAGAAGCTCGCGCACTTCGACCGCGAGGTCATCCCGGAGCGCAGGATGCACGCGAAGGGATCGGGCGCGTTCGGGACCCTCACGGTGACCCATGACATCACCCGCTACACCAGTGCCAAGGTCTTCTCCGAGGTCGGCAAGAAGACCGAGATGTTCGCGCGCTTCTCCACAGTTGCGGGCGAGCGGGGCGCGGCGGACGCCGAGCGCGACATCCGCGGTTTCGCGCTGAAGTTCTACACCGACGAGGGCAACTGGGACCTCGTGGGGAACAACACCCCGGTGTTCTTCTTCCGCGACCCCCTGAAGTTCCCCGACCTCAACCACGCCGTGAAGCGGGACCCGCGCACCAACCTGCGTGACGCCGAGAACAACTGGGACTTCTGGACCAACCTCCCCGAGGCGCTGCACCAGGTCACCATCGTGATGTCCGACCGCGGCATCCCCGCGTCCTACCGGCACATGCACGGCTTCGGCTCGCACACCTACAGCCTGATCAACGCCGAGGGCGAGCGGTTCTGGGTCAAGTTCCACCACCGCACCCAGCAGGGCATCAAGAACCTCACCGACGCCGAGGCGGAGGCCCTGGTCGGCAAGGACCGCGAGTCCCACCAGCGCGACCTCTTCGACGCGATCGAGGACGGCGACTTCCCGAAGTGGAAGCTGTTCATCCAGGTCATGCCGGAGGCCGACGCCGAGAACTACCGGTACCACCCCTTCGACCTCACCAAGGTCTGGTCGAAGAAGGACTACCCGCTGATCGAGGTCGGCGAGTGGGAGCTCAACCGCAACCCCGACAACTACTTCGCCGACGTGGAGCAGGTCGCCTTCACCCCGGCCAACGTGGTCCCGGGCATCAGCTACTCGCCCGACCGCATGCTGCAGGGCCGGCTGTTCTCCTACGGGGACGCCCAGCGCTACCGCCTGGGCGTCAACCACCACCAGATCCCGGTCAACGCGCCGAAGAACCCGGTGAACTCCTACCACCGCGACGGCGCCATGCGCGTCGACGGCAACCAGGGCGCCACCCCCGGCATCGAGCCGAACTCGTACGGCCGCTGGCGGGAGCAGCCCGCCTACCGCGACCCGGCCCAGGCCGTGGGAGCGATCGCCGACCGGTTCAACTTCCGCGAGGACGACGACAACTACTTCGAGCAGCCCGGCATCCTGTTCCGCAACATGAGCCCCGAGCAGCAGCAGGTGCTGTTCGCGAACACCGCGCGGGCGATCGACGGCGCTTCGCAGGCGACCGTCGAGCGGCACATAGGCAACTGCACCCAGGCCGACCCGGCCTACGGCGAAGGCGTGCGCAAGGCGATCGACGCGCTGGCCGCCGGAACGCTCTGAGCGGAGGTACCGATGAACGACGCCGGACTCACCCCCGAACAGACCGGCCAGGTCGTGGACATCGCCATGGAGCTGGCCCGGTCGGGCCGCACCGAGCAACTGGCGGAGTTCGTCGACCACGGGCTCCCGGTCGACTCGGCCGACCCGGACGCCAACACGCTCCTCATGCTCGCGGCCTACCACGGGCACGCCGGGACGGTGAGCGCGCTGCTCGACCGCGGCGCGAATCCGGACCTGCGCAACGCGCGCGACCAGGCTCCCCTCGCCGGCGCGCTGTTCAAGGGTGAGGACGAGATCGTCGCCCTGCTGCGCGCGGCCGGTGCCGACCTCGACGCGGGGACGCCGAGCGCACGGGCTGCCGCGGCCATGTTCGGCCGGGAGCACCTGCTGGCCGGCTGAACCGCCCGGGAGGGCTACGACTTCGGCGGGCGGCCGCGGGCCGCGGTCCAGGCCCTGCGGGGCCCGCGGCACCGCCCGCCGTCGAGGAAGGGGCCGGATCTCCGTCCAGGGGGCCGGCCCCTTCCGCCTGTCCGGGCAGCCCTCCGCGACCACTTGTCCGGCGTGCGGCCCCGGGGCCCGAGGGCGGCGAGGCCGCCCGGACGGATACCGGGGCCCTGTGGCAATCGAGCCGAACGGGTGTCAGGCTGGGCAGGTGGACCGTGATCAAGTGGGCAAGCAACTGCTGGACGGGCTGACCGTCGACACGAGCAGGCCGGAACGGCCGATCCTGCTCGACGAACAGGGCCGGCCGATCAAGACCTGGCGGGAGAACTACCCCTACGACCGCAAGGTCCGCCGCAAGGAGTACGAGCGGGCCAAGCGCGTCCTGCAGATCGAGATGCTGAAGCTGCAGCGCTGGACCAAGGAGACCGGGGCGCGGGTCGTCGTGGTGTGCGAGGGCCGTGACGCGGCCGGCAAGGGCGGCACCATCCAGCGCTTCACCGAACGCCTCAACCCCCGTGGCGCGCGCATCGTCGCCCTGGACAAGCCCACGGACCGTGAGCGCGGGCAGTGGTACTTCCAGCGGTACGTGGCCCACATGCCGGCCCGCGGTGAGATCGTCTTCTTCGACCGCTCCTGGTACAACCGGGCCGGCGTGGAACGCGTCATGGGCTTCTGCACCCCGCCCGAGTACGAGCTGTTCCTCAGGCAGTGCCCGGCGTTCGAGGAGATGCTGGTGGACGACGGCGTCATCCTGGTGAAGTTCTGGTTCTCCGTCTCCCGGGCCGAACAGCGCACGCGTTTCGCGATACGCCAGGTCGATCCCGTCCGCCAGTGGAAGCTCTCCCCGACGGACGTCGACTCGCTCGACCGCTGGGACGACTACACCATGGCGAAGATCCACATGTTCCGGGCCACCGACACCGGACACGCTCCCTGGACCGTCGTGAAGAGCAACGACAAGCGGCGTGCCCGCCTCGAAGCCATGCGCAGCCTGCTCGCGCGGATCGACTACACGCCCAAGGACGCCGACGCCGTCGGTGCGCCCGACCCCCTGGTCGTGGGCCCGGCAGCCACCCTGCTGGAGCCGGGCGAGGAGGACACGGTGCTGTCACCCACCCCGCTCGCGGGGCACACCGAGGGTCCGGGAGCACATCCGTAGACCTGACCGGCGAGCGCGGTTCCCGAGGGCGGCACTTTCGGCAGGCCGGTCCGTCCGGGGGCCCGAGGGCTGCGCGCAGCGGGAGGCCGACCCCGTGAACTGCTTCGCCAGGTCCGACCTCCACGTCGAGGTGGCCTACCAGCCGGCCGACCGCTACTGGACGTTCCAGTGGATCGAGACGGCGGTTTCCTCGTCATGGCCGGACTTGTGACCGGCTTCTGCGCCTGGTGGCTGCGCCGCCGACTGAACTGACGGGGAACGCGGAGGGCGGCCGAAGCCAACGCAACTGGCTTCGGCCGCCCCCGCGACTCTACGGGTTCGTCCCCCGCGCGCCCGGGGCCGCCGTCAGCCGGAGAGGTCGATCCGGGTTCCCGAACCCCGCTCGTGGGCGAGGTCGATCAGCAGCCGGGCCACGGCCAGGTCCTGGAGTCCGACACCCACCGAGTCGAAGAGGGTGAGGTCGGAGTCGGCTGTGCGGCCCGGCTCGCGGCCCGCGAGTACGTCACCCAGTTCGCGGCGGAAGTCGTCCTCGCCGAGCGCGCCCTCGGCGAGCGGGATCAGGACCTCGCCGGACTTCGCGCGGGCCGTGGAGTAGGCGTCGACGACGATCCGGCAGCGGACGACGCCCTCCGTGTCGATCTCCCGGTGATCAGGGCGCGGCGGGGCGCCGACGGCGTTGATGTGCTGGCCCGGGGACAGCCACGCACCCCGGATCAGCGGCTCGCGCGACGGCGTCAGCGTGCACAGGACGTCCGCGGACTCCGTCACGGCCTGCGGTCCGGCCAGCACGCGCGCCTCGACGCCGAGTTCGGCGGTGATCCAGCCGGCCAGCTCCCGGCTCCGGGCAGGCGTACGGCCCCACAGCACGACCTGCTCGTAGGCGCGCCCCGGCAGCAGCGCGCGGGCGTGGGCGCGGGCCAGCGGACCGGTGCCGACGAGTCCGAGGACGCGGGCGTCCTGCCGGGCGAGTACGCGGGTGGCGACCGCGGTGGCCGCGGCGGTCCGCGCGCGAGTGATCTCGGCCCCGTCGACGAGCGCCTCGCACACACCGGTCCGCGCCGACACCGCGAGGACGGCCGACCGCTGCACGGGAAGCCCCCGTTCGCGGTTGCCGGGCAGGTCGGCCAGCAGCTTCACCGCTGCCAGCCCGGCCGGCCCGGACGCCGACGCCATCGCGAGGAAGGTCCCGTCCGAGCCCTGGAGCCGCATGGCCGGCGGGGGCGGCAGGACGGCTCTGCCCCCGGCGAGATCCAGGTGGCACCGCTCCACCGCCGCCTCGACGTCCTCCAGGGCGTCCGCGAGCAGGGCGACGACGTCGGAGCGGGTCAGGATCAGTGTCATGTCTTCGTTCCTTACGGAGAGTTGCGCGCGTGCGGGTGCGCGTCCGGGTGCGGTGGGCGCGGTCAGCTGCCGCGCAGGAAGGGGACGGTCAGCCCCGAGGGCGCCCGGCTGCGGCCGACCAGTCCGCTGACCGCGAGCAGCGCGACGACGTACGGCAGCGTCGTCAGGAGCGGCGCGGACACGTGCAGTCCGAGAGCCGGTGCCGCGAACTGGAGGGACTGCGCCACGCCGAAGAACAGGCAGGCCAGGATCGTGGGCCAGGCCAGCCAGCGTCCCGCGATCACCGCGACGACCGCCAGGTGGCCGATGCCCCCGGTGATGTTGTCGCTGAAGGCGTGCACCTCCGACAGCGCCAGCTGGGCGCCCGCCAGGCCCGAGACGGCGCCGGTGAGCAGCACGGCCGCGAAGCGGACGGCCCGTACCGGGAGGCCGCACCGGTCCGCGGTGGTCGCGTCCTCGCCGATCGCGTCGACCGCCAGGCCCCACCCCGTACGGCGGCTGAATCCCAGGGCCAGGGCCGCGGCGACGGCGAAGGCGGCGTAGCCGAGGGCCGTCTGCTCGAAGAGGGCCGGCCCCAGGACGGGGATTCGGTGCAGGCCGGGCACGGGGATCGGATCGAACCCGGGCACCGAGTCGGCGGAGGCATCGCCGAACACGAGACGGGATCCGTACGTCGTCGCGCCGAGGGCGAGGGCGTTCGCGGTGATGCCCGTGACGATCTGGTCGGCGCGCAGGACGACGCTGAGCAGCGCCTGGAGGGCGGCGAAGAGCAACCCCGCGGCGAGGGCGGTCAGCACCCCCACGCCCGCGCTCCCCGAGGCGAGGGCCCCGGCGGCACCCGCGAAGGCACCGGTCAGCATCATGCCCTCGACGGAGAGGTTGAGTACGCCCGCCCGTTCGCTGAGCAGTTCGCCCGACGAGGCGAGCAGGAGAGGGATGGCCAGGCGCACCCCGCCCGCGGCGAGTTCGTCCAGGACCGCACTCATGAGGTACTCCGGTTACGTGTGGTGGCGAACATGGCCGCGGCGACGAACAGCACGAGCAGGCTCTGCACGATCTGTACGGAGGAGGCGGGGACCCCGGCCGCCAACTGGAGGTTGATGCCGCCGTTGGTGAGGAAGCCGAAGAGGAGTGACACGGCGGCCACGGCGGTGAGCGATCCGCGGGCCAGCAGGCCCACCACCAGTCCGGAGAAGCCGTACCCGGAGGAGAAGTGCTCGGCCAGCACGGACGGGGCCATGGCGACGAGGCCCGCGCCCGCCACGCCCGCCGCGCCCCCGGCGAAGGCCAGACCGCCCGTCTCCAGCCGTGCCACGGGCAGACCCAGTCGGGCGGACGCGGCGGGGGAGTGCCCGACGGACCGCAGACGCAGACCGACGGCCGTGCGGCGCAGCACCACCCCGGTGATGACGGCGGCCAGCGCCGCGATGACCACGATCGCGGTGGCGGGCGACTCGATTCCGCCGATCAGCGGCAGCCGGGCCCCTTCGGGCAGGGGCGCGGACTGCGGCAGCGTCTCGGACGACGTCACGGGCTGGCGCAGCAGAGCCTCTTCGTGAACGGCCACCGAGACGAGGCCGACGCCGATGAAGTTGAGGAGCAGCGTCGTGATGACCTCGCTGGTGCCCCTCCTCGTGCGCAGCCGGGCGGCGATCCCGGCCCAGGCCGCTCCCGCCGCGAAACCGGCCACGAGGACCAACGGCACTCCGAGCACGGCGGGCACGCCCGCGGGCAGTGCCAGGCCGACGGCCGCGGCTGCCAGCCCGCCCGCGCAGAGCTGTCCTTCGCCGCCGACGTTCACCAGCCCGGCACGGTGCGCGGCGGTGAAGCCGGTGGCGATGAGGGCCAGCACGGCCGCCGAGTTGAGGGAGCTCCCGATGGCGTACGGCGAGCCGAACATGCCCTCGGCCAGGGCGTTCCAGGCGGTCGCCGGCGTGGTCCCGGCTCCCAGCACGAGCCCGAGGCCCGCCGTGCCCGCGAGCACGACGGCGAGCAGGCCGACGCTGACGGGGTGCCCGAGGAGAGGGGCGAGACGGGGCAGCGCCGCGCGCGGCGCGGAGGAGGGAGCGGGGGCGGACGGGGGAAGCGGTGGGGGAGGCATGGCGGCTCCTTCGGACGGTGCGGGGGTGCGCGCGGCCGGGCAGCGGACGCGGGAGTGCCGGCGCGCGGGTGCGGCGTACGTGGTGCGGGGTTCGGGGTTCGGCTTCCCGGGGGACGTCCCCCGGGAAGGCGCCGTGGGGTGGCTGAGGCGTGGGTGGTTCAGTGCCGGGGAGCGTCGCCGGGCACGGGCCGGGGGGCGGTCGCGGCCGCGCGGCCGGCGCCTTCCGTACCGGATCCCGCAGGGTGGTCGGCGCCGAGCATCAGGGCGCCGATCCGCTCCCGGGCATCCGGCTGCGACGGGTCGACCGGGCCCAGCAGCTTCCCGCGGTAGGCCACGACGATCCGGTCGCACAGGACGAGGAGTTCGGACAGCTCGCTGGAGACCACCAGCACGGCCGTTCCCTTCGCGGACGCCTGGCGGATACGGGAGTGCACGGCGCCCACCGCCCCGATGTCCAGGCCGCGGGTGGGCTGGGCGGCGGCCAGGCAGACCAGCGGGTCGAGCGCCAGTTCCCTGGCCAGCACCACCTTCTGCTGGTTGCCGCCGGACAGCGACGACATGAGGGCCCCCGGGCCGCCCGACCGGATGCCGTGCCCGGTGAGCACGGCATCGGCTGCGTGGTTCATGGCCCGCCTGTCCAGGAACACCCCGTACCTGCGGAACCGGTCGAGCCGGCCGAGGAAGAGGTTCTCGGCCACCGGGAGTTGAGGGACGCATCCCTCCCGGTGGCGGTCCTCCGGCACCACGCCCAGACCCGCCCGGGTCCGCTCCCGCGGGGCCGCGCGCGTGATGTCGCGTCCGGCGAGTTCCACCCGCCCGGTGTCGGGGGCGAGCGCGCCGCCGAGCAGGGCCATGAGCTCGCTCTGCCCGTTGCCCTCGACCCCGGCGATCCCGACGATCTCCCCGAACCCGACGTCCAGGGAGGTCCTGTCCAGTGCGTACGACCCGTCGGCGCGCCGTACACCGACGTCGCTGAGGCGCAGCGCCCCCGGCCCGCGGCGGCGCTCCGCGCCGGACGTGCCGGTCTCGGGGGAGGCCCCGGTCCCCGGCCCGGCCGACGCCCCGGCCCCGGGGGAGGGCCTGTCCTCCGTCAGGCCGATCGTGCCCGCGAGCCCCGCGTCCAGCGAGGCGGCGGGCCGTCCGATCATCAGCGGGACCAGCCGTTCCGGGGGCAGTTCGGCCAGCGGTCCGCCACCGGCCACCCGTCCCGCGCGCAGGACGGTCGCCGCATCCCCCGCCCGTGCCGCCTCGCCGAGTTTGTGCGTCACCAGGACCACCGCGTGCCCCGCCGCCGCGATCCGGCGGCAGGTCGCCAGCAGGGCGTCCGTCTCCGCCGGCCCGAGGACACCGGTCGGCTCGTCCAGCACGAGGAGCCGGGGCTCCCGCAGGAGCGCCTTGACGATCTCGACGCGCTGTCGCACGCCGACGGGCAGATCACTCACCCGCGCGTCGAGGTCCGGTTCGAGGCCGTACTCCTCGCGCACGCGCGCCACCCGCCGCGGCAGGTCCCGCAGCCGCAGGAGGCGCAGGTTCTCGCCGACCGTCAGGGTCGGCACGAGGCTGAAGTGCTGGTGGACCATGGCGATCCCGGCAGCGAGCGCGTCGGCGGGGCGACGGGGCGCGTAGGGCGTGCCGTACAGCCGCAGCACGCCCTTGTCCGGGACGAGGGAGCCGCCCACCACGTGGCACAGGGTCGATTTGCCGGCGCCGTTCTCCCCGAGCACGCAGTGCACGGTGCCTGCCTCGACGACGAGGCGCACATCGTCCAGGGCCCGCATCGTGCCGAAGGACTTGGTGAGCCCGGAGATCTCCAGTGCGGGTGCCGTCGCGCTCATCGGGTGGTGATCTCCCCGGCCGTGATCTTCCGCTTCAGCTCGTCGAGCTTCTCGCCCACGGCCGGGCCGGGGTCGCCGCAGAGCACGATGTCGTTGTGCGGCTCCGCGAACGTCAGCCCGAAGTGGACGGCCTCCGCCTTCCAGTCCCCGGCGACGAGGTGGTCCACCGCGTACTCGATCTCCGCGCCGACGTCCGTCTCCACGTACGCGGCGAACGCCGGGTCGGACCCGCACTCCCGGGCAATGGGTCCGCCGACCAGCGCCCCGTCGCGCTGCCCGGCGGCCTGGGCGACCCCCTTGTGGCCGAGGTTGAGGATCTGCCCCAGCACATCCGCGCCCGCGCCGAAGCCGGCCAGAGCGGACTGCTTGGCCTTGGCCACGTCGTTGAAGTCGCCCACGTACTGCGGGGTGAGGACCTTCACGTCCGGGTCGGCCGCCTCGGCCCCCTTCCGGTACTCCTTCGCGGCGTTCACGATCGCCGGGAGCTCCGCACCGCCGATGAACCCGACCGTGCCGGTCTTCGAGAGCAGCGCGGAGGCCGCGCCGGACAGGAAGGCCGCCTCGGCCTGCTGCGGGTCGTACACGGAGAGGTTCGCCCCCGGCTTTCCGTCGGCGGGGCCCCCGATCTCGGCGAACTTCACCTTCGGGAAGCGTGCCGCGACGTTGCGGACGTCCGCGTCCGTCTGCCCGCCGAGGGAGATCACCAGGTCCGAGGTGGTGGCGAAGCGGACCAGGGCCTTCTCGTAGTCGGCTGTCGCCACCTGCTCGACCTTGCTGAACCGCACCGCGCCGGCGTGCTTCTCCGCGGCCCGCTGGTAGCCGAGGTACGCCGACTCCATGAAGCCGTCGTCGGAGAGCGAACCGGGGAAGAGGACGCCGACCTCGAGCGTGTCACCGCCGTCCGCGCCGTCGGCCGCAGAGGAGCCGCTGCAACCGGTCAGCAGGAGGAGACCCGCCACCGCGGCGGCGACGGCGACGGGGGAGGGAAGAGTTCGGGAAGGTGCCACTGGGGTGCCTCCAGGAGACGGGGCCCGCGAGCCGGTTAGTGGTATACCGCTATGTGGCCCCAGTTTCCGGGTGGGATGTTGCCGCTGTGTTAGCGAGCGGTTAGCAGTAGTGGACCTGATGCCCGGTCCGATTACGGTGGGAGCGTTCCGACCGCGGAGGAAGCCTTGGAGTCAGCAGCGCAACCGTCCGGCCCGGGACGCCGCTCACTGCGCGACCACGCGTACGAGACCCTGCGGCGACGCATCATCGAGGTCGAACTCCGGCCGGGGGAAAGGCTCGTGGAGCGCGACCTGGCCACGGAGCTGCGGGTCTCGCGCATCCCGCTGCGCGAGGCACTGCGCCTCCTGGCGGCCGAGGGCCTGGTCCTGCTGGTGCCGCACCGGGGCGCCCTGGTCGCGCCGTTCACCCCGAGCGACGTCCGTGACCTCTTCGACGTACGCGAGTCCCTGGAGTCCCTCGCGGCCCGTCTGGCGGCGGAACGGGCGGACGAGGAGGGGTTGCGGCGCCTCGCGGCCCGCCTCGACGCCGCCCGCACGGCGACCCGCGAGCACGACCGCCCCACGATCGCCGCCGCCAACGCGGCCTTCCACACCGACATCGTCGATCTCGCGGCCAACGCGCTGCTCAGCGGGGTGATGCGCCCCCTGGAGGCGCGCATGCACTGGCTCTTCCACCTGACGGCCCAGCGCGATCCCGCCCAGCAGTGCGCGGAACACGAGCGCCTGTACGAGGCCATCGCCGCTCGCGACGGTGACCGTGCGGCCCGCCTGGCGCACGAACACGTCGCGGACGGACGCCCGGCCAGCCTGGCCCTGGCCGCCCGGTGGTCCATGCCGGACATCGACCCGGAGGCGATCGCCGCACGGAGGCGACGCGGACGGGCCGAAGCGGGCAAGCGGGGGGCGGCGGGAGACGCCTAGCCGGCGCGGGACATGGCGCCGCGGCACCCGCCGGCCCCCGTATAACCACGTGCCGCGACGGGCGTCGGTCGGGTAGCGTGCGGGACATGTCGAGTCCTGAGTCGGACGAGGTGGGGGCTTTCGGTCACGCCGTCAGCCCCCTGAACCACTGAGCTCGAAGCCCTGTCGTCGCGCCGCGTCCGCGGACGGGACGAGGCGCTGCTGCCGGGGTTGACCGCGGTGACGAGATGACCCTCTCGTTTCCTCCTCACCCCGGAGCCACTCGATGCCACTCCCGCTGTATCTGCTTGCCGTGGCGGTCTTCGCCATGGGCACCTCCGAGTTCATGCTCGCCGGCCTCCTGCCGGACATCGCCTCGGACTTCGATGTCACCGTCGGGACCGCGGGCGTACTCACCTCCGCCTTCGCGATCGGCATGGTCGTCGGCGCGCCCCTCGTGGCCGCACTGGCCCGCAACTGGCCCCGGCGCTCCAGCCTGCTCGGTTTCCTCCTCGCTTTCGCGGCGGCTCACGCCGTGGGCGCCTGCACCACGAGCTTTCCCGTGCTGCTGGCCACCCGGATCACCGCCGCGCTGGCGAACGCGGGGTTCCTCGCCGTCGCTCTGACGGCTGCCGCCACCCTGGTCCCGCCCGACCGGAAGGGACGCGCGCTGGCCGTGCTGCTGTCCGGCACCACGCTCGCCACGATCGCCGGTGTCCCCGGCGGTTCGGTGCTCGGCACGCTGTTCGGCTGGCGGGCCACCTTCTGGGCCGTCGCGGTCCTCTGCCTGCCCGCGGCTCTCGGCGTCCTGAAGGGCATCCAGGACGTACGTGCGCGGGAACAGGCCACTGACGGGCCGGACCTGCGGGCCGAGCTCGCCCAGACGGCAAGGCCGCAGCTGATCCTGATGATGCTGCTGGGCGCGCTGGTGAACGCCGCCACCTTCGCCGGCTTCACGTTCCTCGCCCCCGTCGTGACCGGCACCGCCGGGCTGAGCGCGTTGTGGATCTCCGTCGCCCTGGTGCTCTTCGGTCTCGGCTCCTTCGTCGGCGTCACCGTTGCCGGGCGGCTGTCCGACCAGTACCCCGGTCCGGTCGTCGCGGTCGCCGGCCCGCTGCTGCTCATCGGGTGGCCGGCCCTGGCCGTGCTGGCCGACAGGCCGGCCGCCCTGCTCGTCCTCGTGTTCGTCCAGGGCGCTCTGTCGTTCGCGCTGGGCAGCACGCTGATCACACGGGTCCTCTACGCCGCCGCAGGAGCCCCCACCATGGCCGGTTCGTACGCGACGGCGGCACTCAACGTCGGCGCCGCCGTCGGCCCCCTCGTCGCCGCGGCCACGCTCGGCACCGCAGCCGGGAACCTCGGGCCGTTGTGGGCGAGCGGGTCCCTGGTCGCCCTCGCACTGCTCATCGCGTTCCCCTTCCGTGCGCTGATCGCGGCCGGCCGAAGCGCGGAGGCGCCGGGGCAGCCCCTGCGCCTCTCCCCCTGACCACAGGGGAAGGCGAAGACCCGCACCGCCGCGCCCGGCACCGCACTCCGGTCCGCGCAGGGCCCGAGGGGCTGTCCGATCACGCCCGGACAGCCCCTCGGCGCGATCTTCGCGGTCCTGCCCCCCGACTTGCCTGAGAGGAAAGCCGAAGGTAGCTTTCCTGGTGGGAAAGTCGGGGGGTGGTCGTTCCGCGCGGGTGTACGCCGCCGTCCCGGACCCTCCCGCAGCTCTTTCGAACCACCCGGCACCGCACCGAAGTGCCGTGAACCGACGTGATCGTCAAGGGAAGGCGACGGCTGTGAGCACACCGATGAGTGCCGAACAGGCGTGGAGGGACCTGCAGCGCATCCGGGTGCCGCAGGAACGGGTGTACGACGAAGTGGAGCGGTCCGCCTCCGGCGGCCGCCGCGCCGCATACGCCACGGCCGCGATCATGTGGGTCTTCCTGGCCGGCCTGGGCCTCGACCTGCCCCGATGGGGCGTCTGGCTGATGGTGGCCGCCTACCTCGTGCTGCTGAGCGTGCCGGCCGTGCACCACCACCGCAGGAGCCAGGTGCTGCTGCACCACTCCCACTGCACCTGGCGGATGTTCGCCACCTTCGCCGCGGGGGCGGTGGTGACCGGCGGGACGGCCCTGCTGTCCGGGCGCCTGACGGAGTCGCTGGCGCCGATGACCGCCGGCCTGATCCAGGCCACGGCCTCGGCCACCGCGTTCCTGCTGTTCGTCGGGCCCGCGAGCCGCTGGGCGGTCGGCTCGCTGCGACGCCCCGGCGCACGGACCTACCGAGCGGGAGCGGACCGATGAGTGCCCCCGCCGGTTTTGACGAGCTGATCCACCCGGCCACCCGGCTGTCGCTCGTCGCCCTGCTCGCCACCACCGAGTGGGCCGACTTCGCGTTCGTCCGCGACAGCCTCTCCCTCAGCGACTCCGCGCTCTCCAAACAGCTCCACACCCTGGAAGAGGCCGGTTACCTCGAGATCCACAAGGAGGGAGGCGGCCGCAAGCGACGCACGAGGGTACGGCTGACGGACCACGGCCGCACCGCCTTCGACGGCCATGTCTCGGCGCTCCGGGCGATCGTCGAGGGCGCCGGGCTCACCGCGGCGGCCGGCGCCGCAGGAGCGGCGGACGGCATCCCCGTGCCGACTGCGAGCGGCTCGACACCACCACGGCAGGACCATGCGGAGGCAGGACGATGACGACGCCCACCACGACCGCCCGACCTGTCGTCCGGGCACGCGACGTGACCATGTCGTACGGCGGCATCGACGTCCTCCACGGCGTCGACCTGGACATCCACCGCGGTGAGGTCTTCGCACTGCTCGGGCCCAACGGCGCCGGGAAGACCACCACCGTCGAGATCCTCGAGGGCTTCCGGCGGCGCTCCGCCGGTGAGGTCAGCGTCCTCGGCGCGGACCCGGAGCGGGGCGACGACGCATGGCGCGGCCGCATCGGACTGGTCCTGCAGTCCTGGCGCGACCACCGCCGCTGGCGGGTCGCCGAGCTGCTGACGCACTTCGCGACGTACTACCCCGACCCGCGCGACCCGGCCGCACTACTGGCGCTGGTGGGCCTCACCGGCCAGGCCGGGCAGCAGGTGGACCGGCTGTCCGGCGGCCAACGCCGACGGCTCGACGTCGCACTCGGCATCGTCGGCCGCCCCGAACTCCTCTTCCTGGACGAGCCGACCACCGGCTTCGACCCCGAGGCCCGCCACGAGTTCCACGTCCTGGTCGAACGGCTGGCCCGCGAGGAAGGTGTCACCGTGCTGCTCACCACGCACGACCTGGTGGAGGCCGAGCGGCTCGCCGACCGGATAGCCATGCTGGTCGGCGGCCGGATCCGGGCCTGCGGCACCCCGACGGAACTGGCCCTGCGGGCCGCCGCGCAGGCCGAGGTCCGCTGGACGGCCGACGACGGAACGCCCCGCCGCGAACGCACCGAGGACCCCTCGCGGCTGGTCTGGGAACTCCACCGCGACGCGGACGGACCGATCGCCGGGCTCGAGGTCCGCCGCCCGACGCTGGAGGACACCTATCTGCACATGGTGCATCAGGAGAACGACGGCACGGACGGCGCCGTGAACGGGAAGGTACGGGCCGCATGAGGGGGACACGCGTGACGAACGAGCCGGACACGGCCGACGTGGACGAAGCACCGGGCGGGACGAACGGGCCGCGCCGCCCCACCCGCCGCTACTGGCGGGCCGGCCTCCTCCGCGGCGGCATCGAGCTGCGGCACCTGCTCCGCAATCCCAAGGAGATGTCCGGCCACCTGCTCAATGTCGTCGTCGCCCTGCTGATCGCCGCCTACGTCAGCGACGACGTGCCCGGCACCAGCACCCCGATGGCGCACCTGGTGCTCGCGGGTTTCGCCGCCTATCTGCTGTTCCAGGTCGGGCTCGTCAACCTCCCGCAGATGCTCGTGACCGAAAGGGAGGAGGGAGCCCTCCTGCGGCTGCGCGCCACACCCGGCGGGATACCGGCCTACCTCGTCGCCAAGTGCCTGCTGGTGGTCGTCACCGCGGTCGGCACCCTGCTCCTGCTCCTGCTGTCCGCGGCGCTGTTCGCGGACGGACCACTGCCGCAGGGGGCGGCAGGCTGGCTGACGCTGCTGTGGGTCACCACGCTGGGGCTGCTCGCGGTCGTACCGCTGGGCGCGGCCATCGGTGCCGTGCTGCCCAACCCGCGTGAGGCACTGGCGTTGATCATGCTGCCGACGATGGGGCTGCTGATCACCTCGGGAACGGTGTTCCCCATCACCTCGCTGCCCGTGCCGGTCCAGCAGGTGGCCTCCGTCTTCCCGCTGAAGTGGATGGCGCAGGGCCTGCGTTCGTCCCTGCTGCCGGACTCCGCACGGGCCGCCGAGCCGGCCGGCTCCTGGGAACTGCCCATGGTCGCCCTGGTGCTGACCGCCTGGGCAGTCCTCGGCTTCCTCCTGGCAGTCCCCTTGTTGCGCCGCGCCGCCCGCCGCGAGTCCGGCTCCCGCCTGACCGCGCGCCACGACAAGGCGGCGCGGAGCGGGGCGCCTGTCGCGTAGAGCGCGCTCACGGACCCCGCTCCTGCACGACAGCGGACGCCCGGGGCGTGGGGAGCGGGATCCGAGGCGGGGCAGGTTTGCCGCTTCGGCAAGTAAGTTTGTCGAAGCAGGGCGTCGCGCGCATCATCTCCGGTAGATGGAGGTGTTTCGCATGAGCGACAAGAACCAGCGGTACGACGTGGTGGTGGTGGGCGGCGGTGCCGCCGGTCTGAGTGGGGCCCTGACACTGTCCCGGGCGCGGCGTTCCGTGCTCGTGATCGACGCGGGCAGCCCGCGCAACGCGCCCGCGGGCCATGTGCACAACTACCTGGGCCGCGAGGGCACCCCGCCCGCGGAGCTGCTGGCCATCGGCCGGGCCGAGGCGGCGGACTACGGCGCCGAGATCGTCCGGGGCAACGTGGTCTCGGCCGAGAAACTCTCCGACGGCTTCCGTGTCGTGCGGGAGGACGGAAGCACCGTCCACGCCCGCCGCCTGCTCGTCACCACCGGGATCGTCGACGAGTTGCCGGCCGTGGAGGGCCTGGCCGAGCGCTGGGGCAAGGAGGTGCTGCACTGCCCGTACTGCCACGGGTGGGAGGTGCGGGACCGGGCCATCGGCATTCTGGCGGTCAGCCCCATGGCCCTGCACCACGCCCTGCTCTGGCGGCAGTGGTCCGACGACGTGGTCCTGTTCCGGCACGACCAGCCCGACTTCAGCGACGAGGAGTACGAGCAGCTCGCCGCCCGCGGCATCTCCGTCGTGGACGGCGAGGTGGCCGCGCTGGAGGTGACCGACGACCGGGTCACCGGTGTGCGGCTGACCGGAGGCACGGTGATCCCGCGCGCGGCGCTCGTGGTCCAGCCACGCTTCACCGCCCGCTCGGCGGTCCTGGAGGCCCTTGGCCTGCGGCCCACCGAGATGGAGATCGGCGGCCACGTCGTCGGCACGTACATCGCGGCCGACCCCGCCGGGGCGACCGAGGTGCCCGGCCTGTGGGTGGCCGGTAACGTCGCCAACCTCATGGAGCAGGTCGTCGGAGCGGCGGCCGCCGGGCTGAAGGCGGCTTCGATGATCAACATGGACCTCGTCAACGAGGACACCCGCCGCGCGGTCGACGCCCGCCGCACACCCTTCTCGGCCGAGGCCGAGCGACAGGTCGCCGAGCGTGTGCTCGGAGACCGCCGTCACGGACTTCAGGAGACATCACGATGACCACCGACAGCACCCGCACCGACGCGGAGATCTGGGACGACCGCTACCGGGAGAGCGACCGGATCTGGAGCGGGAACCCCAACGTCGCCCTCGTGCGTGAAGTGGAGGGCCTGAAGCCGGGACGCGCCCTCGACCTCGGGTGCGGGGAGGGTGCGGACGCGGTCTGGCTCGCCCGGTGGGGCTGGCAGGTCACCGCCACCGACATCTCCCGCGTCGCCCTGGAGCGGGCTGCGGTCCACGCAGCCGAGGCAGATGTCGCGGGGCGGATCGACTGGCAGTGGCACGACCTGGGGGCCTCGTTCCCCGAGGGGGAGTACGACCTGGTCTCCGCCCAGTTCCTGCACTCCATGGTTGATCTGCCGCGCGAGGAGATCCTGCGCAGGGCCGCCGCGGCCGTCGCGCCCGGTGGTGTCCTCCTGGTCGTCGGACACTCCGGCTTCCCCGCGTGGGAGGAGAATCCGCATCCCGAGGTGGTGTTCCCGACCCCGGACGAGGTCCTTGCCTCCCTCGAGCTCCCCGAGGCGGAGTGGGAGGTGCTGCTCAGCGAGGAGCACCAGCGGACCCAGAACGACCCCGAGGGCCGCCCCACCACCCGCACCGACAACACGCTGAAGATCCGCCGCACGGCAGGCCCGTGACGACGAGCGCCCGCCCCGCTCCCCGATCGGGAGTGGCGGCGGGCGCGCTCGGTCCGGGCGCTGTGGGGGTCAGGCCTGCGGGGCGGCCTTGATCGCGGAGATGTCGAAGGTCAGCTTCACCTTGTCGCTGACCATCACGCCGCCGGTCTCCAGCGCCGCGTTCCAGGTCAGGCCCCAGTCGGAGCGCAGGATGTCGGCGCTGCCCTCGAAGCCGACGCGCTCGGCGCCGTACACGTCGGTGGCGGAGCCGTTGAACTCCAGGTCGATGGAGAGCGGACGGGTGACGTCCTTGATGGTGAGGTCGCCGGTGACGCGGTACGTGTCGCCGCCCAGCTGCTCGGCCCGGGTGGAGCGGAAGGTCATGAGGGGGAACTTCTCGGCATCGAAGAAGTCGCCGCTGACCAGGTGGCCGTCACGGTCGGCGATCCCGGTGTCGACGCTGGCGATCCTGACGTCGATGGACGCGGAGGAGTTGGCCGGGTCGGCGCCGTCCAGCTTCAGGGTGCCCTCGTGCTCGCCGAAGGAGCCGCGGACGTTGGTGACCATGGCGTGGCGCACGGTGAAACCGATGCTGCTGTGGGCCGGGTCGATCGTGTAGTCACCGGTCAGGGCCGCCAGCGCCGGGTCCACCACGAGGGTGGCGGTGGTGGACGGGGCGACGTTGTTCTTGCGGTTGAACAGAGCCATGGCTCCTCCTCGGGGGACGTGTGAAACGAGTGGCCGTCGAAGTTCTTGTTTAACCTTCAACGAGATTTACTGTAGCGGCATCTTGTTCAAAGTTCAACATCTAGGCCGGGTGGGCGGTCCGGGTGTCAGGACGTTCGCCGAACGGTCACGGGCGCCCCTCTGGCGGACGCGCGTAGAACCCGGCAGGATCTCCCTGCTCGACCCGCACGGCGCAGCGCGTCCCAAAAATTGTCATGAGCAGGAGGAATCCCCCCATGCTGACCCGTCCGAGACTCCGCTCGGCCCTGACCGCACTCGTCCTCGTCCTCGGCGCACTCTTCGTGCCCGGCGTCGGCGCCCTCGGCGGCGGCGCGACCGAGGCCCACGCCGTCACCAAGCTCACCCACTCCCAGGCCACGTCCCGCTTCACCTCGTCCGGGGTCACCTGGTCGTCGTCCGGCGGCTGCTCCGACCGGAACGTCTCCACCTGCACGTCCTTCGACCAGCTGAACCTGACCAGCGCCCAGGGCGCCCAGACGCTGAAGAGCGCCACGGGCTGCGCGCTCAACATCACCGGCGGCACCGAGACCGGCCACGCGGGTGGTACGTACTCGCACTGGAACGGCTACAAGCTCGACTTCGGCAAGAGCACCTGTCTGACCAACTACGTGAAGGGTGTGTTCACCTACATCGGTGTGCGCGGCGACGGCGCCCCCCAGTACCGGTCCGGCTCCGGCAACGTCTACGCGGACGAGGGCAACCACTGGGACGTCACGTACTACAACTGCGGCGGCTGCTGACTCCCGCACGCACGAGGTGCCCCCGTCCGGCGGGACGGGGGCACCAGGCGTGCGGGGGGACGGTCCGCGTCAGGAGCCGACGCTCACCGTGAAGCGCCGCGGGTTGCCGTCGTGTGCGGCGCCGGAGACGTCCGGCTGCCCGTCCGGACGCACGTCGTCGTACGGGAAGGCGTACCCGATCGGCGAGTTGGCGTGGACGACGCGCGACCAGTGGTTGGTCACCACGCCCGTGTAGTAGTCCGCCACCGTCGTGCCGTCGGGCTGCTGGGGATGGCTGAGCATGATCGACCGGTTGAAGCCCGCCGCGATCCTGGCCAGGAGTGCCTTCTTGTCGTCCGAGTCACCCGGGTTGTTGGTGAACGGCCCGTGGTTGCAGGTGAAGATGTCCTTCGAGGTCGGCCTGGTGAACGTGTGCCCGCCCTCGAAGGTCAGCGTCTCACCGCTGACCCGTCCCGCCAGGGTGCCCCGGCCGCCCTGGAGATCGATCCGCAGATCCGTGGAGCGGTACTTCTCCCATACCGCGTCGATCTGCGCCGTGAACAGGTCGCGGAACGGCATCTCGTCCGGCCGGTCGAAGAACGGTGCCATCAGGTTCTGCGGTGAGACCACCCGCAGGACCTCGCCGTCCGAGCCGCGGGTCACCAGCTTGTCCCACGGCTGCCCGTCGGCGGCGGCCTGTGCTGTGAGGTCGTCGGCGATGCGCTCCACCGCTCCGTCCGGCAGCGGCGCCACGGTGTGCGTGGTGTCGCCCTCCAGGGTCAGCCCGATCGGCAGCGCGGTCACGAGGTCGACGTAGCTGATGTTCGCGTAGATCTGCTGCGGGTTGAAGGTGAACTCGCAGAACGACCAGGTCCGCCCGTAGTTCGGGTCGGTGGGCGTCGCGAAGGCCGGCTCGACCAGCGACGGCCCCGGGTTGAGGTAGAAGTCCAGCTTGTCGTCGCGTACGAAGTAGACCCGCGCCCCGTACATCTGGGGCAGTGTCAGCACGACCGGGCCCGCCCCGGCCGCCTTCAGCGGGATGGCGCAGTCCACCGGCAGCGGGGTCTGCGGGGCGCCGGGCGAGTCAGGGCGGTAGACGCCGCCGTCGGGCCGCAACAGCACCCAGCGGTCGGTGCCCTGCTCGTGGCCGGTGACGTACGCGTGCACCGTGCCCGGCAACGACCGGTTCTCCAGGGCCAGTTCGCAGGTGGCCGGCGCTGCTGAGGCGCGCGGGCTCAGGGCGCTGCCCCAGAGCGGATAGCTGAGCGCGGTCGCGGAGGCGGCGGCGCCGGTCAGAAACATTCTGCGCGAGA
This sequence comes from Streptomyces clavifer, assembly GCA_014651175.1. Classification (GTDB taxonomy): domain Bacteria; phylum Actinomycetota; class Actinomycetes; order Streptomycetales; family Streptomycetaceae; genus Streptomyces; species Streptomyces clavifer. The sequence continues at coordinate 939,725 of BMWJ01000001.1, forward strand.
TCACGAAGGGACTCCTGAGGTGTGGGGGGCCGCAGACGGAGTCATGGGGGGTGGCGTGGGGAGGTGGAGCGGTGGGGGGTGTCTGCGGTGCGCACCACTCTCGTCATGCCCACCGCAAGCGTCAAGACTTAGGGCTGAGAGCGCTCTCACGGGCTGAACTTCTTCACAACTCGACGTCGCCGCCGAGGCGATGGCGACCCTGGGCCGCCCGCCGTACGCGCGCGGTGCACGGGAACCGAACACGGCAGCGACGCGTGTCGACCCGACCCGGTGCGGCGCGCGGCGGTCGTCGCACCGGCGGGGCCCGGGGCCGTGGGCCCTTCGACCCGGTGTCCGGATCCGGGGCCGCTCGGCGCCCCGGCCGCCCGGAGGCCGGGGTCGCCGGCTCGGTCGCGGTCCCCTCGTCCTGCGGGGGTCGAGGCTCCCCGGTGCAGCCGCCGATCCGCCGCGGTCACCGGCTCGGCGGGGGAGCTCGCCGCCGGGTGCCTTTCGTGCCTTCACCGCGTCTGCGCAGTCGACCCGGTGCCGTCCGTGTGGACCGCCCGGCACCGCCCCCGCGCCCGGGCGCCGGGCCGCTGTCGCCCTCTGCCATTCTGGTGTGCGGGGGCACCCCTACCGGTGCTTCCACGGCGTGGCGCGCGGACCGCTGTGTGTGCTCCACGGCACAGACCCCCTTTGTCGGGGCCCTACAAAGGAAGTGCCCCATGAGCTGGCAGATGGGTTGCACGACCCCAGCCTTCTGTCAGGTGCCACCAGGAAACGAGGCAGGAGACTGTTCGGAATCGACGGCAGGGTTTCCTCGGTCGGGTTCGTAGGGTCGATGCATGACCGTTGTGGACGAAATCCCGGGCGAGCCGAGCGACACGCGTGGCCGCGTGGCGGAACTGCTGGCGCTTCGCGAGCAGGCACGGCGCGGACCGAGCGACCGGGCGACCGAGGCACAGCACGCCAAGGGCAAGCTGACCGCCCGGGAGCGCATCGAGCTGCTCCTCGACCCCGGCACGTTCAAGGAGGTCGAGCAGCTGCGCCGGCACCGGGCGACCGGGTTCGGCCTGGAGACCAAGAAGCCGTACACCGACGGTGTCATCACCGGCTGGGGCACGGTCGAGGGCCGCACGGTCTTCGTCTACGCGCACGACTTCCGGATCTTCGGCGGCGCGCTGGGCGAGGCCCACGCCACCAAGATCCACAAGATCATGGACATGGCCATCTCGGCCGGAGCCCCGCTGGTCTCGCTGAACGACGGCGCCGGCGCCCGCATCCAGGAGGGTGTGAGCGCGCTCGCCGGATACGGCGGGATCTTCCAGCGCAACACCCGCGCCTCCGGCGTCATCCCGCAGATCTCGGTGATGCTCGGCCCGTGTGCGGGCGGCGCGGCCTACAGCCCCGCCCTCACCGACTTCGTGTTCATGGTCCGTGAGACCTCGCAGATGTTCATCACCGGACCGGACGTCGTCAAGGCGGTCACCGGCGAGGAGATCACGCAGAACGGCCTCGGCGGCGCCGACGTGCACGCCGAGACCTCGGGCGTCGCGCACTTCGCGTACGACGACGAGGAGACCTGCATCGCCGAGGTCCGCTACCTGATCGGGATGCTGCCGTCCAACAACCGGGAGAACCCGCCCGTCGTACCCAGCGACGACCCGGCCGACCGGCGCGGCGACGTGCTGCTCGACCTGGTCCCGGCCGACGGCAACCGCCCCTACGACATGCACAAGGTCATCGAGGAGCTCGTCGACGACGGCGACTTCCTGGAGATCCACGAGCGCTGGGCCCGCAACATCATCTGCGCCCTGGCCCGGCTCGACGGCCAGGTCGTCGGCATCGTGGCCAATCAGCCGCAGGCGCTGGCCGGTGTCCTGGACATCGAGGCGTCCGAGAAGGCCGCGCGATTCGTCCAGATGTGTGATGCCTTCAACATTCCGATCGTCACTCTCCTGGACGTACCCGGCTTCCTTCCCGGCGTCGATCAGGAGCACGGTGGAATCATCCGCCACGGTGCGAAGCTCCTGTACGCGTACTGCAACGCCACCGTGCCGAGGATCTCGCTGATCCTGCGCAAGGCATACGGAGGCGCTTACATCGTCATGGACAGCCAGTCCATCGGGGCCGACCTCACCTACGCGTGGCCCACCAACGAGATCGCGGTGATGGGCGCCGAAGGTGCCGCCAACGTCATCTTCCGCCGTCAGATCGCGGACGCCGAGGACCCGGAAGCCATGCGGGCCCGCATGGTCAAGGAGTACAAGGCCGAGCTGATGCACCCCTACTGCGCCGCGGAGCGCGGCCTGGTCGACGACGTCATCGACCCCGCCGAGACGCGCGAGGTGCTGATCGCCTCCCTCGCGATGCTCCGCAACAAGCACGCCGACCTGCCGTCCCGCAAGCACGGCAACCCGCCGCAGTAGTCGCAGCCGCCGCGGCGACCCCGCCCGCGTCCACGACCCCACTGCTTAGAAGACGGAGACACCATGACCGCCACTTCCGCCGAGTCCGTCCTGCGCGTCGAGAAGGGCCAGGCCGGCCCCGAGGAGCTCGCGGCCATCACCGCGGTCCTGCTCGCCCGCGCCGCCGCCCAGCCCGACGCCCCTGCCCACCGAGGCCGTGACACCGCCGGGTGGCGCCGACTGGAGCGCACCCCCGGCTTCCGTGCCCCGCACAGCTGGCAGGGCTGAGAGCGGCCCCCCGGGCCGTTTCCGGGTCCGCCCGGCGCCCGCGGTATGACGAAGGCCCCGTACTCCTCAGGAGTACGGGGCCTTCGTCACACCGCCGCCGTCAGCGCAGGCGGGCCATCAGGGCGTGCTCGACGAGCGTGATGAGCGCGCTCTTGGCGTCCGTGCGGTGACGGGCGTCCGTCACCAGTATGGGCGTGTCCGGTCCGATCTGCAGGGCCTCACGCACCTCGTCCGGGGTGTAGGGCTGGTACCCGTCGAAGCCGTTGAGGGCGATGACGAAGGGGAGGCCGCTGTTCTCGAAGTAGTCGACCGCGGGGAAGCAGTCGGCGAGGCGGCGGGTGTCGACGAGGACGACGGCGCCGATGGCGCCGCGGACCAGGTCGTCCCACATGAACCAGAGGCGGTCCTGTCCGGGGGTTCCGAACAGGTACAGGATCAGGTCCTGGTCCAGGGTGATGCGTCCGAAGTCCATGGCCACCGTGGTGGTGGTCTTGTCCCCGGTGTGGGTCAGGTCGTCGATGCCCGCGGACGCGGACGTCATCACGGCTTCGGTGCGCAGCGGGTTGATCTCCGAAACGGCACCGACAAACGTGGTCTTACCCACGCCGAAGCCCCCTGCCACCACGATCTTCGCCGAGGTAGTGGAGCGGGCTGCTCCGCCGCTAGAGCTTGCGAAGTCCACTGAGCACCCTTTCGAGCAGTGTCACATCTGGTTGGCCGCCGGCGGTCTCGTCGCCGCCGGGCTGATGGATAGCGACGAGTCCGGCCTCGGCCAGGTCGGCGACGAGGATCCGGGCAACGCCGAGAGGGATCGAGAGAAGGGCCGAAATCTCGGCCACCGACTTGATCTCGATGCAGAGCCGGCAGATCCGCTGGTGCTCGGGCAACTGCCCTTGCAGCCGGGACGGATCCGCCGTGGTGCTGACCAGTGCCTCGATGGCGAGCTGGTACCGGGGCCGGGTCCGGCCACCGGTCATGGCGTACGGACGGACCAGCGGGTTGTGCGCCTCCGGCGCCGACGGCTCGGGAGCCTGACGCTGGACCGGCTGGATGCGCGACGACGGGTCGTCGTACCGCTGGGGCTGCTGCTGCGGCCACCCTGACCGCTGCGGCTGCTGCTGCGGCTGCTGCCACCCGCCCTGGGAGTCCTGCTGCTGGTACGGCCGGTATGGCTGGTAAGGCTCGTTCGAACCCTGTCTGCCGGGCACGGAGGGGGTGTCGAAACGGTGGCCACCCTGCTCACCCGGAACCCGCTGACCACCCTCGTACGGGTGTCCACCTGTGGGTGCTGTCACGTTTCCTCCTCCGACTGCCTGTCGCCATTCCAGTGGTGCCGCGCCACCGCACCTTATGGCGCGGTGACGAGAAACGCACTGTCTGTCTATTAGTTAAGAAGACTTCCCTGGAGTTCGGCGCGGAGGTCCGGCGTGAGGACACTTCCTGCACGGTCCACGAGAAGTGCCATTTCATACCCAACCAGGCCGATATCGGCCTCCGGGTGGGCGAGCACGGCGAGTGAGGATCCGTCGGAGATGGACATGAGGAAGAGGAATCCTCGCTCCATCTCCACAACGGTCTGATTCACGGCGCCGCCCTCGAAGATCCGGGAGGCGCCCGCCGTCAGCGACGTCAGACCGGAGGCGACGGCCGCCAGCTGATCGGCGCGGTCGCGCGGGAAGCCTTCGGACATCGCCAGCAGGAGTCCGTCGGCGGAGACCACCACCGTGTGCGACACCCCTGGGGTGTTGTCCACGAAGTTGGTGATCAACCAGTTGAGATTCTGCGCCGCCTGGCTCATCGGGCTCACACTAACGCTCCTGGTTGTAGGTAGTACTTGTGTCCGACCCCGCGGTACGTCCCCGCAGTACGCCGCGGCGCAGGTTGCTCAACCTGCCCCGGATGTCCTCGGGTGCGCGGGAGACCTGTGGGCCGCCCTGCTGGGTCTGCTCCGCAGTGCCCTCGACCAGATTGGCCTTGGGCACGCGCCGGGGGAGCCCGGACGGGGTGATGCCGCCCGCCTTCGGCTCCCGGAGCTTCTCGGCACGCTCCCAGCGCTCGTCGTTGGCCGAGCGCCAGTCGTCGGTGCCGTCCCCGTTCGCCTGCTCTTCGTGCCGCTGTTCCTGCTGGGGGCGCTGCCGCTGCTCCGGCGGGGCGGGCTGATCGTTGCCCCGGCCGGTGGGCTGCCAGTGCTGCTGCCCGGCACCCCGGCGCGGGAGACCCGCGTCGGTCAGTTCGTGGCCGTCCTTCGGGGCCGGACCCGACGGGTCGAAGCCTACGGGCTCCGGCGCCTCTTCGGGAGTGCTCGGCGCCGATTCCGCTTGCGGCTGCCCGAGGGGGTCGTACCCGCCCTGATACGTGCCCTGATCCGTCCACTCGCCCTGGTCGGGCTGCTCGGAGCCGGGTGTGAACGGATCGGCGTACTGCTCCTGCTGGGCCTCCGGGGCGGCGTACGCGGATTCCGTATAGCCGTTCTGCTGGGGCTGCTGGGGCTGCTGCTGGTAACCGCCGTCGGGGGCGTACTGGTCGTAGCCGCCGTCGTAGCCCGGCTGCGCGTAGCCCTGCTGCTGCTCCTGCGCGTACGGCTGCTCCTGCGCGTACGGCTGCTCGGGGGCGTACGGCTGCCCGCCGTAGGTCTCCTGGGCGAACTGCTGCTGCGCGGCCGGATCCTGGAACGCCGGACGCTCGCCGCCCGTCTGCGCCTCCAGTGCGGCCCGCCGCTCCTCACGCATCAGCGAGCGGTTGACCGGGTCCAGCCGAGGCGAGTCCGCCGCAGGGGTGTCGTAGCGCGAGTCGTCGAAGCCGAGCTCCGCCGCCGTGCGCATGGGGAGCTGCTGCTGCGGCATCGGTTCGAACGCCTGCGGCTGCGGCTGCTGCTGCTCGGCCATGATCGAGGAGACGGTGAAGTCGCTCTGCGGAGTGGACTCGCCACCGCCACCGTGGGTGATGGGGTCCGGCAGCATGACCAGCGAGGTGGTCCCCGCCTGCTCGCCCGAGGGGCGCAGCTGGACGCGGATGCCGTGCCGGTCGGCCAGCCGGCCGACCACGAACAGGCCCATGCGCTGGGACACCGCGGCGTCCACGGTCGGCGGGTTGGCCAGCTTGTGGTTGATGTCCGCGAAGTCCTCGGCGGTGAGGCCGATTCCCTTGTCGTGGATCTCGACCATGACACGGCCGTCGGGCAGCCGGGTCGCGGTCACCCGCACCTTGGTCTGGGGGGAGGAGAACGTGGTGGCGTTCTCCAGCAGCTCGGCCAGCAGGTGCACGAGGTCGGTCACGGCCTGGCCGTGGATCTCGCTCTCCGGTACACCGGTGAGCTCGATGCGCTCGTAGGACTCCACCTCGGAGGAGGCGGCGCGCAGCACGTCGACGAGCGGCACCGGCTGGTTCCAGCGGCGGCCGGGCTCCTCGCCCGCGAGGACGAGGAGGTTCTCGCCGTTGCGGCGCATACGGGTGGCCAGGTGGTCCAGCTTGAAGAGGCTGTCCAACTGGTCCGGGTCGGCCTCGTTGTTCTCCAGGTCGGTGATGAGGGTCAGCTGGCCCTCGATGAGCGACTGGTTGCGGCGCGACAGGTTGGTGAAGATCGCGTTGACGTTGCCCCGCAGCATGGCCTGCTCGGCAGCGAGCCGGACCGCCTCGCGGTGCACCTGGTCGAAGGCGCGGGCGACCTCGCCGATCTCGTCCTGGGTGTTGATCGGGATCGGCTGCACCCGGGTGTCCACCCGGCCGGGCTCGGTCCGCGACAGCTGGTCGACGAGCATCGGCAGGCGCTGCTCGGCGATGCCGAACGCGGCGGTGCGCAGCTGCCGCATCGAGCGGCTCATCTGGCGGGCCATGAGACCGGCGATGATGAAGGCGGCCAGCAGCGCGATGATCACGATCGCGGCGTTGATGATCGCGTCGTTCCTGGCGCTGGAGGAGATCTCAGCGGCCTCGGTCACCGCCTTGTCGACGAGCTCGTCCTCGACCGTGGTGTAGCCGTCGAACTTCGCCGTGGCAGCGGCCATCCAGGTCTCGGGGGTGATCCCCTTGGCCTTCAGCTGCTCGGGGCTCTTGCCCAGACCGATCTGCTGGGCCATGCCGTCGAAGACCGAACCGTCGATGCTCGGCGGCATCACGAACGGCTCGCCGGTCGCCTCGGCCCGGGTCCTGGCCTCCTTGAGCTGCGTGGCGCCCTCGGCGGCCTTGCCGGCCATGACTTCCTTGAGCCGGGCCGCGTCGGCCTCCGTACCACCGGAGACGAACTCGCCGAGGGCGATCTGCTCCAGGTAGTTGTACGAGCCGAACGCCTTGACCTGGTCGTTGAACTTGCCCTGCTCCTGGCTCGGGCGCACCAGAAGGTGCATGCCGATCGAGCGCTGGAGCGATTCTGCGGCCTTGGCCAGCTCGATCGCGTAGACGGTCCGGCCGTAACTGGTGATGTTGCCCGTACCCAGGCCGAGCTCGTTGGAGAACTCCATCAGCGAGTGCTGGACCTTGGTGTAGCCCTCTTCCGTCTTCACCGGGTCCATCGCCTCGGCGTAGGCGGCCTTGCGCAGTTCGGGGAGCAGCGGCTCCTCCACCTTGAACAGCTTGAGGCGGCGCTTTAGGCCCTGCTTCTCCGGCATGTTCTGCACGGCGGCGTCGAACTGCTCCGCGGTCTCGTCCGTCTTCGCGCGCACCTGCTCCACCTCGGCGGCGGTGCGTTCGTTGGACAGCAGCGGCTGGGCGGTGAGGTCACGCTCGTTCAGCAGCGCCTGTCCGTACGCGGAGGCGGCTCGCACGACCTGCGCCGTCTTCTCCGCGTCCTGGGCCTCGTTCCAGGTGTCGATCGACCCCTTCACCTGGAAGCCGCCCATGACCAGGCCGACCAGGGCGGGTATCAGGAGGATCGCGTTCAGCCGGGTGGGCACCCGCCAGTTGCGCGGGGCCAGCCGGCTGGTGCTGCCACCTGCCGGCTCCGGCAGGGACGTGTCCGCAGGCGACGCGTCAGCGCGCGGCGGCGGGGTGAAGTTTCCCCGCTCCGGCTGCGCCGCGGAGCCCTCGTTGCTTCGCCTCACTCGACCAACAACCTCTCGGCGTCGGCACCAACGTTGTGCCGGATTATTCGTTCAGGGCCGTACTGCTCAGTAGTTCGAGGCATTGCAGCATGCGGACGGGCCGCCTTCCAAACAGTCGGAATATTTGATTCCGGGTGGCCCATGTCTCGCATAAAACGGGCATAAAGAGCGAGCCCCGTCAAAAGGCGGGGCTCAGGTGAGCGCAGTGGTACTGATCGGATGCGTCGGGTGGCGTTGTGGTTCCGATTCTCTGTCGAAATGTTATGAACACGGGGGCGGATCGTGTCATAGGACACAGTCCGCCCCCGCTCGACTACAACAACTTCCGTAGATCAATCCCGAATTGCGGTCACTTGAGCCGGGCCATCAGTGCGTGCTCCACGAGCGTGATCAGACCGCTCTTGGCGTCGGCGCGGTGACGGGCGTCCGTCGTGATGATCGGTGCGTCCGGTCCGATCTGCAAGGCCTCGCGCACCTCCTCGGGGGTGTAGGGCTGGTGTCCGTCGAAGCCGTTGAGGGCGATGACGAAGGGGAGGCCGCTGTTCTCGAAGTAGTCGACCGCGGGGAAGCAGTCGGCGAGGCGGCGGGTGTCGACGAGGACGACGGCGCCGATGGCGCCGCGGACCAGGTCGTCCCACATGAACCAGAGGCGGTCCTGTCCGGGGGTTCCGAACAGGTACAGGATCAGGTCCTGGTCCAGGGTGATGCGTCCGAAGTCCATGGCCACCGTGGTGGTGGTCTTGTCCCCGGTGTGGGTCAGGTCGTCGATGCCCGCGGACGCGGACGTCATCACGGCTTCGGTGCGCAGCGGGTTGATCTCCGAAACGGCACCGACGAACGTGGTCTTACCCACGCCGAAGCCGCCCGCCACGACGATCTTCGCCGAAGTGGTAGCGCGGCCCGTGCCGCCACTAGAGCTTGCGAAGTCCACTGAGCACCCTTTCGAGCAGTGTCACATCCGGCGCGCCGCCGGCCTCTCCATTGCCCGGCTGGTGGATGGCCACCATGCCGGCTTCCGCCAGGTCCGCAACGAGGATCCTGGCCACGCCCAAAGGCATGGACAGCAGGGCCGAGACCTCGGCCACCGACTTGACCTCGCGGCAGAGGTGGCAGATCCGCTGATGCTCCGGGAGCAGGGTCCCGAGGTGAGCGGGGTCCGCTGTTGTGCTGACCAGCGCCTCTATCGCGAGCTGGTAGCGGGGCCGTGTCCGGCCGCCGGTCATTGCGTAGGGACGGACCAGCGGCTGGTCGCCTTCACCGTCGTACGACGCGTGGTGCAGTGCGCCGTACGGATCAGGTGAGGCGGGTGGCGGGGTCATGAATCCTCCGGGCGTGACAGCAGGGTGTCGCCTTGCCGTCGAAAGGGGCCGGTGAGGGGGCTGGGGCGGCCGGACGGGTGAGGGTTTTGAGTAGTACCTGGGGGGATCGTGTCAGCTGTCTGCTGCATGGCCGCCTAGTGGAGCAGACTGCCTTGTAGTTCAGCGCGGAGGTCGGGGGTGAGGACGGTCCCCGCGCGGTCGACGAGGAGTGCCATCTCGTATCCGACCAGACCGATGTCGGCGTCCGGATGGGCGAGGACGGCGAGGGACGATCCGTCGGAGATGGACATGAGGAAGAGGAATCCTCGCTCCATCTCCACAACGGTCTGGCTCACGGCGCCGCCTTCGAAGATCCGGGAGGCGCCCGCCGTCAGCGACGTCAGGCCGGAGGCGACGGCCGCCAGCTGATCGGCGCGGTCGCGCGGGAAACCTTCGGACATCGCCAGCAGCAGGCCATCCGCGGAGACCACCACCGTGTGCGACACCCCTGGGGTGTTGTCCACGAAATTGGTGATCAGCCAGTTCAGATTCTGCGCGGCCTGACTCATGGGGCTCAACTAACGCTCCTGCTGGTGAGTGGGGCCGAGATGGATACTGCCGGTAGACGGACCGTTGTTGGCCTGTCGTCCCTGCTGGATGCCCCGGCGGAGATTGGTCAGACGGCCGCGTACGTCATCGGGCGCACGCGAGACCTGGGGTCCGGACTGATGATTCTGCTGCTGAGCAGTGCCCGGCACCAAATTGGCACGTGGAACACGGCGGGGAAGTCCGGACGTTGTGATCCCGCCCGCTGCGGGCTTCTTGACGCGCTCCGCCTGCCGGACGAGTTCGTCGTTCGGCGAAGTGCGCCAGGAACTGGTGGGGGCGGTGTCGGCCGCACCACGCCGTGGCATGGGCGGAGCGGGGGTGTCCGCCGCCTCCGGAGCGGCCGGTGCCTGCGGCTGCTCGGCAGCGGGCGGCTGGCCGCCCTGCTGCACGCCGTGGAACCAGTTCGTCTCCAGCGTGTCGTACAGCGGCGTACGCCCGTCCCCCGGACCGGCCGGCGGCAGGGCCTCGTGCTGCTGCGGCAGCGCAGGGCGCTGCTGCAGCTCTCCGCCGGCCGGAGCCGGCGGGAGAGGTGCGCCGAAGTCGGCGTTGTCGCGCTGACGGGGTGCGGGCATCTGCTGGTACTGCGGAGGCTGGGCTCCGTAGCCCTGGTCCTGCGGCAGCGGGGCGTCGTAGTCGGGGCGGGCGAACTGGGCGGTGCTCGCCGGGTCCGGCGCCTGCGGTGCCTGCGGCGCGGAGAAGTCCGGCCGGGCGAACTCCGACGTGGCGGCTGGGCCCTGACGGTCGTTCATCGGCGGACGCTGGTGCGGCGCGTCGAAGGGCTGGTGCGGGGCGGAGGTACCCGGGCGGGCGAACCTGCCGGAGTCGGGCTCCTCGTGCCCGCGCGGAGCGTCCAACGGCGTATACCCCGGCGCGGCCTGCTCCTCGACGCCCCAGCTCGTGTTCTGGGGACGCTGCTGCTGAGGGTTGCCGCCGGGCAGCTCGGCCCGCGGCGCCCCGGTGGGCGGCAGCTGGCGGCCGGGCTGCTGGAAGCCGCCCTGGTCGCCCTGTCCGTGCTGGGCCTGCTGCGGCTGCGGAGCCTGCCGTGCGGGCGGACCGCTCTGCTGGCCCGGCTGACCCGGACCGGAGTGGCCGAACAGGTTGGGCCGGCTCGGGTCCGTACCCGCGGAGTCCTGCTGACCGCGTGCGCCCATCCGGGCACCGCCGAAGGCACCGGAGAGTCCGCCGCCCTGACGCGGGCCCTCGGGCCTGCCCTGGCTCGGCAGACCGGGAGCCTGCTGGCCGCCCGGGCCGGGGAATCCGGCGCCCGGCTGCTGGGGCTGACGGGGTCCGCCGTCGCGCGAGGGCAGCGCGGCCCGCGGACCGGAGCCCGCGCCGACCTGCCCGCGCGGCCCGGAACCGGAACCCAGGCCCTTGGCGGGAGCGGCCGGTGAACCGCCGGGACCGGGACGCTGGCCGCCGGGAGCGCCGCCACCGGCGAGGAGTCCGCCGGGAGCGCCGGGCTGCTGGCCCTGCTTGGACGGCGGCTGCTTGCCGCCGTGCGCGACCTCCATGGGCAGCATGACCAGTGCGGTCGTACCACCGGAGTCGGAGGGGCGCAGCTGGATCCGGATGCCGTGACGCAGGGACAGCCGGCCGACCACGAACAGACCCATGCGACGGGAGACCGAGACGTCCACGGTGGGCGGCGAGGCGAGCCGCTCGTTGATCGCGGCCAGGTCCTCGGGGGAGAGGCCGATGCCGGTGTCGTGGATCTCGACGAGCACACGTCCGTCGGGCAGTGCGTGACCGGTGACCCTGACCTTCGTCTGCGGGGGGGAGAACGAGGTGGCGTTCTCCAGCAGCTCGGCGAGGAGGTGCACGAGGTCGTTGACGATCCGGCCGGCCACTTCGGTGGCGGGCACCGCGGCCAGCTCGATGCGCTCGTACTGCTCCACCTCGGAGGCGGCGGCACGGAGCACGTCGACCAGCGGGACGGGGCGGGTCCAGCGGCGGCCGGGTTCCTCGCCCGCGAGGACGAGGAGGTTCTCGCCGTTACGGCGCATACGGGTCGCGAGGTGGTCGAGCTTGAAGAGGGAGGACAGCTGGTCCGGGTCGGCCTCGCGCGCCTCCAGTTCGGAGATGAGCGAGAGCTGACGCTGGATGAGGCCCTGGCTGCGGCGCGAGAGGTTGGTGAACATCGCGTTGACGTTGCCTCGCAGCAGCGCCTGCTCGGCGGCCAGTCGGACCGCCTCGCGGTGCACGTCGTCGAAGGCCGCGGCCACCTGGCCGATCTCGTCCCGGGAGTGCACACCGACCGATTCGACGGAGGTGTCGACGTCCTGCGGGTCGGTCTCGGAGAGCTGCCGGACGAGCTCGGGGAGCCGGTCCTGGGCGACCCGCGTCGCGGTGTCCTGCAGCCGTCGCAGCGACCGGATCATGGACCGTGCCACGACGAAGGCGCCGACCAGCGACACACCGAGGACGATGAGGATGACCGCACCGTTGATGAGGGCGTCGCGCTGCGACTCCTCACGCAGTTCGCGGGCCTTGGTCTCCATCTCACCGAGGAGCGAGGCCTCGATGGTCTTCATGGCCTGGATCTTGTTCGAGCTCTGGTCGTACCAGTCCATGTACGTACGGGCGGCGCTGCCCTGCATGCCCAGCGGGCTGTCGAGCACCTTCTTCGCGTACATGTCCGCGGAGGTGATCTCGGGGTTGCCGTTGTCCAGCGAGGCCAGCAGCTCCGTGGCGTCGGCCCCGGTGCTCGCGTAGGTGGCCTCGAACGTCTTGCGCGTCAGGTCTTCCTTGCTGAGCGCGTTGCGTCCGAAGGTCTTGTCGTTCTCGTCGAGGTCCGCCTTGGAGCCGTCGCCCCCCGGCAGGGCCGCGGCGATGATCGCGCGCTGGACCGACGCGTACTCCTTGGAGGCCGAGAAGGCCGCCAGGGCGCGGGTGCGCTTGATCATGTCCGGGTTGCTGGTCGCCTGCGCCATGTCCTGCGAGAGGCTCAGCAGCGAGTTGATCAGCTGGCTGTACCGGTCGACCGTGTTGAGGCTGGGGGCGCCCTCGGCGTACGCGTCCTTGCGGATGCTGATGATCTGGCCGAGCTGGTTGCCGATCTGGCTGACGCTGGTGTGGATGCTGTCCAGCGCTTCGTCGCCCGGCGTGTTGCCGATCTTGTCGGTGGCCTCGAAGAAGGCGTCCTTGGCCCGGTCGGTCCGCTTCCGGGGGTCGGTGACCTTGAAGTCGGTCGCCTTCACGCCGTTCGACAGGGGGCCGGCCGACTTGTCGCGCTCCTCCTGGAGCGCGTTGGCGAGCGCCGTCGCCTGCTTGGTCATCTCGGTGAGGATCTGCATGTGCTCCAACTGGTCCATGTCGTTCATGGACTGGTTGATGCGCATTCCACCCAGGGTGGTCGCCGCGACCACGGGAAGGGCGAGCAGGGAGACGAGGCGCGTGCTGATGCGCCAGTTGCGCAGGGCCAGGCGTGAGCCGGTGCTGTTGGGACCTGCGGCCGTGGAGGGTGTGGGCGTCTCCGCGTCACTGCCGCTCGTCGTGCCCGATCGCTGTGTGCGGTCGCCGCTGTCGCCGGCTGCGGCCGGCCCGGGGTTCTGGGCGCGCTGGGGCGAGGAACCGCGGTCCGTCCCGCCGCGCGGCTCCTGTTCCGCCGGAGCGGTGCCATCCCTCTTGAAACGTCCCTGCACTAGCGTCGCAACCTCTGGACCAGGCGTCCCCTCCGCGTTGAGCGGGTGGGACGGTGTCGGCGTCGTGGGGCGCTGGACGCGCCCCATGGTGGTCGTGAGTGACCGGCGTACTTCCCCCTCCCGCCGCCACTCGGCGCTGCGTTGCGCCCCTGCGCGCCGGGCCTGAAACCCGCGGCGGTGCGTGGAATTCCAGCACAGAGGAGGATCTCCAACAAGGCCCACGTACCGGGCTGTGACCTGGATGACACGGTGTGATGGATGAGTAACAAGCCGTGGAAGGCGTTCGGGGGCAAAACGTCCGAAGAGGGGCGGTCCTCGGGGGTGCGCCCGGTGTCCCAGACGGCATGATCGGGAGCGGAATAAGAGATTCAGTGACGCATTGTCCGTTTTGATTCCAGTGACCCGCTGCCCGTAATGGCCCGTTTGTCGGCAACTTCGTGAGCAAACTCACATGATGATCGTCGTCTCTTCCCGGCTTGCCCGGGGAATCGGATGTTTAGCCTGGCGCTTTACAGGGATAGCGAATCCGACAACCGGCGCCCTCCGGGCGCCCCAGTGACAAGGGTCCACACGGCAGATGAAGACGACGATGACGTTCCGCAACATTGCCAACCCCCGGCGCACCACCCTGGCGCACCTCAAGGACGCCGAGGCGCTGCAGAGGCCGGAGCAGCCGGAGCACGCCGTCGATCTGCCGACCCAGACGGCCAACCCCCGCCGCACCATCCTCATGGAAGCCCCCGCCGCGGTCGGCGGCTGAGTCGCGACGCCCGCGCGGGTACGACGGGGGGACAGGTCCCGCCGCGCGCTCCCGGCGCCGGCCCCGAGCCCGCGTCGGCCCTTCCCGGCGTCCCTGCCCCGTTCGAGTCCCGTGGGCGGGGAAGGCGCTGACCGAGGGCTTCCCCCTGGTGGCCGCACGCGCCGGACGGCGCCCCTTTCGGGGCAAACCCCGCCCGGGCAAGGCGCTAGCCTGAAGCGTCAGTCTTCAGCCAGCCAGCAAGTGAGGGGCGACAGCATCCCGTGCGCATCGCCAGGTTCTCCATCGACGGCAATGTCGCCTTCGGCGCGGTCGAGGGCGACAGCCCCGACAGCCTCGTCCTCGACATCATCAAGGGCATCCCGTACGCCGACTTCGAGCTCTCCGGGACCAAGGTCCCGCTGAAGAAGGTCCGGCTGCTGCCGCCCGTGCTTCCCAACAAGGTCGTGGCCATCGGCCGCAACTACGCGGAACACGCCGCCGAGCTCGGCAACGAGGTCCCGGATGTCCCCATCACCTTCTTCAAGCCCACCACCTCGGTGATCGGCTCGGGCGACGCCATCGAGTACCCCTCCTTCTCCGACGACCTCCACCACGAGGCCGAACTGGCCGTGGTGATCGGCCGCATGTGCCGCGAGGTTCCGCGTGAGCGTGTCAAGGACGTCATCTTCGGCTACACGTGCGCCAACGACGTCACCGCCCGCGACGTCCAGCAGCGCGAGAAGCAGTGGGCCCGGGCGAAGGGCTTCGACACCTCCTGCCCGCTCGGCCCCTGGGTGGAGACCGACGTCGACCCCGGCAATCTGGCCATCCAGGCCACCGTCAACGGCGAGCAGCGCCAGCTGGGCCGCACGAGCGACATGATCCGCTCCATCGAGGACCTGGTCGTCCACATCACGGAAGCCATGACGCTGCTCCCGGGCGACGTGATCCTCACCGGAACCCCCGCAGGGGTCGGACCCCTGCACGTCGGCGACGAAGTCGCCGTCACCATCGAAGGCATCGGCACTCTCACCAACAAGGTGATCAAGCGTGGTTAACGGTCCTGTCCGTGTACGTTTCTGTCCCTCCCCGACCGGTAACCCCCACGTGGGCCTGGTCCGGACCGCTCTCTTCAACTGGGCCTTCGCCCGGCACCACCAGGGCACCCTGGTCTTCCGCATCGAGGACACCGACGCGGCCCGGGACTCCGAGGAGTCCTACGAGCAGCTGCTCGACTCGATGCGCTGGCTCGGCCTCGACTGGGACGAGGGCCCCGAGATCGGCGGCCCGCACGCCCCGTACCGCCAGTCACAGCGGATGGACCTCTACAAGGACGTCGCCGGGAAGCTGCTGGCCGCCGGTCACGCGTACCACTGCTACTGCACGACCGAGGAGCTCGACGCCCGCCGCGACGCCGCCCGCGCGGCCGGAAGGCCGTCGGGCTACGACGGCCACTGCCGGGACCTGACCGCCGAGCGGACCGCGGCGTACGAGGCCGAGGGCCGCACCTCGATCGTCCGCTTCCGGATGCCCGACGAGGCGATCACCTTCACCGACCTGGTCCGCGGCGACATCACCGTCCAGCCGGAGAACACGCCGGACTACGGCATCGTCCGCGCCAACGGCGCCCCGCTCTACACGCTCGTCAACCCGGTCGACGACGCCCTGATGGAGATCACCCACGTCCTGCGCGGCGAGGACCTGCTGTCCTCCACCCCGCGCCAGATCGCCCTGTACCGGGCGCTCATCGAGCTGGGCGTCGCCAAGGACACCCCCGCCTTCGGCCACCTCCCGTACGTCATGGGGGAGGGCAACAAGAAGCTCTCCAAGCGCGACCCCCAGGCCTCGCTCAACCTGTACCGCGAGCGCGGCTTCCTGGCCGAGGGGCTGGTCAACTACCTGTCGCTCCTCGGCTGGTCGATCGCCGAGGACCGCGACATCTTCAACCGTGACGAGCTGGTGGCCGCGTTCGACATCGCGGACGTCAACGCCAACCCGGCACGCTTCGACCTGAAGAAGGCCGAGCACGTCAACGCGGAGCACCTGCGGATGCTCGACGTGAAGACCTTCACCGAGGCCTGCGGCCCGTGGCTGAAGGCTCCGTTCGCCCCCTGGGCGCCGGAGGCCTTCGACGCGGCGCAGTTCGCGGAGATCGCCCCGCACGCCCAGACGCGTGTGACGGTCCTCTCGGACATCACGGCCAACGTGGACTTCCTCTTCCTGGACGAGCCCGTCGAGGACGAGGCGTCCTGGGCGAAGGCCATGAAGGCGGGCTCCGACGCCCTGCTCGTCACGGCCCGCGCGAAGCTGCTCGCCGCCGAGTGGAACGCCGAGGCGCTCAAGGCCGCGGTCCTCGCCGCCGGTGAGGAGCACGGCCTGAAGCTCGGCAAGGCGCAGGCCCCGGTCCGCGTGGCCGTCACCGGCCGGACGGTCGGCCTGCCGCTCTTCGAGTCCCTGGAGATCCTGGGCCGCGAGAAGACGATCGCCCGCGTCGACGCCGCGCTGGCGAAGCTCGCCGCGTAGCTGTTCCGCACACGCCGGAGGCCGGGTTCCCCAGGGGGAGCCCGGCCTCCGGCCGTTCACGGCACCTGCGGGCCGGTACGGCCCCCGGCGGTTCCGCGGCCCACCCCCTCCGGGCGCGCGGGCGGCGGAACCGGCACCGGGAAGCCTCGCGGCGGGTAGGTTCTGGGGCATGGCGATTCGCGCGGTCCTCTGGGACGTGGACGACACGATCTTCGACTACGCGGGATCGGACCGCACCGGTCTGCTGCGGCATCTGCGGGCGGAAGGCCTGCCCGACAGTGACGAGGACCACCACGACCGCTGGATGCGCATCGCCTCCGTCCACTGGGCGCGGGTCGCCGCCGGGGAGTCCGACTGGCACGCGCACTGCCGGGACCGGGTGCGGGAGTTCCTGGACGCGGAGCTCAGTGACGGGGACGCCGAGGCGTGGTTCACCCGGTACGTCGGGCACTACGAGAGCTCCTGGGAGCTCTTCCCGGACACGGTGCCGGTGCTCGACGCCCTGGCCGGCACACACCGGCACGCGATCCTGTCGAACTCCTCCCTCGACCACCAGGAGCGCAAGCTGCGGGCGCTCGGGGTGCGCGACCGCTTCGAGGTGCTGCTGTGCGCGCAGGAGCTCGGCGTCTACAAGCCGGACGCCAGGGCCTTCCGCGCGGCCTGCGAGGCGATGGAGCTCGATCCCCACGAGGTGGTCTACGTCGGGGACGAGCCCGACATCGACGCCGCCGGAGCCGTGGCCGCCGGACTCACCGGGGTCTGGCTGGACCGGCGGGGGCGGGGCGGACGGCCCGAACTCGTGCGGATCACGGGCCTCGGCGAACTCCCCGGGCTGCTCGCGGCCAATACCCGTTTTGGAGCGCCGGACACCTTCAGGTAATGTTCTTCCTGCGCCGCCCGAGCGGGCCGAAAGATCCGGCCGGGAAGCGCAGACAGAAACAGAACCCTCAAGGGTTGCGTTTCAGTGGGCTATGGTGTAATTGGCAACACTACGGTTTCTGGTACCGTCATTCTAGGTTCGAGTCCTGGTAGCCCAGCGCAAGACCGAAGTAACAAGCCCCCGTTGTGTAGCGGCCTAGCACGCTGCCCTCTCACGGCAGTAGCGCCGGTTCGAATCCGGTCGGGGGTACAGATCCTTCCCGCGAGAACACCTGGGTCGCACCCACGTTCTTGATGCAGGATCGCTAGGGCCCCCGTTGTGTAGCGGCCTAGCACGCTGCCCTCTCACGGCAGTAGCGCCGGTTCGAATCCGGTCGGGGGTACTTGTAACACCATGGGCTATGGTGTAATTGGCAACACTACGGTTTCTGGTACCGTCATTCTAGGTTCGAGTCCTGGTAGCCCAGCGCAAGACCGAAGTAACAAGCCCCCGTTGTGTAGCGGCCTAGCACGCTGCCCTCTCACGGCAGTAGCGCCGGTTCGAATCCGGTCGGGGGTACAACAGATCGATTCGAGAAGGCCCTTCACCTCGGTGAAGGGCCTTCTTCGTGTGCGACGTCGCCCCCGATGCGCTGCGCGCCCCACGCGCAGCCGACCGGCCCAATCCGGCCCGTCCCGGGGTCACTTCGGCGCCCGCGCCGGCCACGGTCCGCGTCCTGTGCGGCCATGCCGGTGCGCATCACGTGCCGGCTGTCCGGTCGGCGATACCGGGCTTGCTGCGGGGAGTTGGGCAGGAAGCCGGACCGGGGCCTGCCCGGTTCCGTGCGGCTGTCCGGCCCGCCACGGACGTACGTCAGCGTCCGGTAGCGGAAGACGGAGGAGAAGCGGATGCCTTGCCGCGGCGGGGACTTCCGGCCGGGCGGGCCGTCTCGCGCACCGTACGTCCGGGGAGCGGGCACCGGGACGCCGGGGGACGGCGGAGGGGCGTGTGTCGGAAGTAGGGGGCCGCCACGACACTGGGGCAGCCTCGGGAGCGGAGGGAGGGACGGGCGCTACTCAGCCCGTGCGGCGCAGGGCCTCGCTCAGGCGGGCCGCCGAGTCGATGACCGCCTGGGCGTGCATCCGGCCCGGGTGGCGGGTCAGCCGCTCGATCGGTCCGGAGACGGAGACGGCGGCGACCACCCGGTTCGACGGCCCGCGCACGGGTGCCGACACCGAGGCCACGCCCGGCTCGCGCTCACCGATCGACTGGGCCCAGCCACGCCGCCGTACGCCCGACAGGGCCGTCGCCGTGAAGCGGGCCCCCTGCAGACCGCGGTGCAGGCGCTCCGGCTCCTCCCACGCCATCAGGATCTGCGCGGAGGATCCCGCCTTCATGGTGAGCGTGGAGCCGACCGGCACGGTGTCCCGCAGCCCGGACAGCCGCTCCGCCGCCGCCACACAGATCCGCATGTCGCCCTGCCGGCGGTAGAGCTGCGCGCTCTCGCCGGTGATGTCGCGGAGATGGGTGAGTACGGGCCCGGCCGTCGCGAGGAGACGGTCCTCGCCGGCCGCGGCAGCGAGCTCCGCCAGCCGGGGACCGAGAATGAAACGGCCCTGCATGTCCCTCGCCACCATGCGGTGGTGTTCGAGTGCCACGGCCAGCCGATGTGCCGTGGGCCGTGCGAGCCCTGTCGCCGCGACCAGCCCGGCGAGGGTGGCCGGACCGGACTCCAGGGCGCTCAATACCAGAGCTGCCTTGTCGAGAACGCCGACGCCACTAGAGTTGTCCATACGACGATACTCGCGTCTCACTCTGTGAAACGCAAGTTCAATTTTCTCCGGAAGTTGCGAACCTGTACGTGCGGCCACACGACGGCCCGTAGCCACCGCCCCGCTCGGGGGTCCGGACGGCGGCGCACCGAATCTCTAGTTGGGCCGGCGAAGACGCCGGCCGGAGGGAAAGCGATGGGTAGGACACTCGCGGAAAAGGTCTGGGACGACCACGTCGTCCGGCGCGCGGAGGGCGAGCCCGACCTTCTCTTCATCGATCTGCACCTGCTGCACGAGGTGACCAGCCCCCAGGCGTTCGACGGCCTGCGGCAGGCGGGGCGCCCGGTCCGGCGCGTCGACCTCACCATCGCCACCGAGGACCACAACACCCCGACCCTCGACATCGACAAGCCGATCGCGGACCCGGTGTCCCGCGTCCAGCTGGAGACCCTGCGCAAGAACTGCGCGGACTTCGGCGTGCGGCTGCACTCCCTGGGCGACGTCGAGCAGGGCGTCGTGCACGTGGTCGGCCCGCAGCTGGGCCTGACCCAGCCCGGCACCACGGTCGTCTGCGGCGACTCGCACACCTCCACCCACGGCGCGTTCGGTGCGCTGGCCTTCGGTATCGGCACCAGCCAGGTCGAGCACGTCCTGGCGACCCAGACGCTGCCCCTGGCCCGCCCCAGGACCATGGCGATCACCGTCGAGGGCGAACTCCCCGACAGCGTCACCGCCAAGGACCTGATCCTGGCGGTCATCGCCCGGATCGGTACCGGCGGCGGTCAGGGCTACATCCTCGAATACCGCGGCTCCGCCATCGAGAAGCTCTCGATGGAGGCCCGGATGACCATCTGCAACATGTCGATCGAGGCCGGCGCCCGCGCGGGCATGATCGCCCCCGACCGGACCACCTTCGACTACCTGCAGGGCCGCGACCACGCGCCGCAGGGCGAGGACTGGGACGCCGCCGTGGCGTACTGGGAGACGCTGCGCACCGACGACGACGCCGTCTTCGACGCCGAGGTCGTCATCGACGCGACCGAGCTGGCGCCGTTCGTCACGTGGGGCACCAACCCCGGCCAGGGCGCGCCCCTGTCGGCCAACGTCCCCGACCCCGCTTCGTACGAAGACGCCTCGGAGCGCAACGCCGCCGAAAAGGCCCTGGAGTACATGGGGTTGACCGCAGGCCAGCCGCTGCGTGAGATCAACGTCGACACCGTCTTCGTAGGTTCCTGCACCAACGGCCGCATCGAGGACCTGCGCAACGCGGCCTCGATCCTGGACGGCCGCAAAGTCGCCGACGGCGTACGGATGCTGGTCGTCCCGGGCTCGGTCCGGGTCGCCCTGCAGGCCGTCGAGGAGGGCCTGGACAAGGTCTTCACCGCCGCGGGCGCCGAATGGCGGCACGCGGGCTGCTCGATGTGTCTCGGCATGAACCCCGACCAGCTCGCCCCCGGTGAGCGCTCCGCCTCCACCTCGAACCGCAACTTCGAGGGCCGGCAGGGCAAGGGCGGACGCACCCACCTGGTCTCCCCGCAGGTCGCCGCCGCCACCGCCGTGCTGGGCCATCTGGCCTCGCCGGCCGACCTGTCCGACGTCCGTACGCCCGCCGGAGTCTGAGAGCCATGGAAGCATTCACCGCACACACCGGCCGGGCCGTCCCGCTGCGCCGCAGCAACGTCGACACCGACCAGATCATCCCCGCGCACTGGCTGAAGAAGGTCACCCGCGACGGCTTCGAGGACGGGCTCTTCGAGGCCTGGCGCAAGGACGAGAACTTCGTCCTCAACCGCCCGGAGCGCAAGGGCGCCTCGGTCCTGGTGGCCGGTCCCGACTTCGGCACGGGCTCGTCCCGTGAGCACGCGGTCTGGGCCCTGCAGAACTTCGGCTTCAAGACGGTCATCTCCTCCCGGTTCGCCGACATCTTCCGCGGTAACTCGCTGAAGAACGGTCTGTTGACCGTCGTCCTCGACCAGCAGGTCGTCGACGCGCTGTGGGACCTCGCCGAGGCCGATCCGACGGCCGAGATCACCGTCGACCTGGAGAAGCGGCAGGTCCTCGCCGAGGGAATCACCGCCGACTTCGAGCTCGACGAGAACGCCCGCTGGCGACTGCTGAACGGTCTCGACGACATCAGCCTCACCCTTCAGAACGAAGCGGACATTGCGACTTACGAGGCGGCCCGGCCGTCCCACAAGCCGCGCACCATTAACGCCTGAGCAGCGCTTTTCCCGAACTGCGCCCCCTGCCTTCCGGCAGGGGGCGCAGTCGCTTGTTGAGACCCCCTCGGGCGACAACTCGCCCCAGATGGCACAATCGGTGCATGGAACGCGACAGCCAACTCGAGCTCTATGGCCTCGTCGCCGACCGATTGAAGGAAGCGCACGCAAGGGTGCGCACACTGCAAGTCCCGGAGGGCGTAAGGATGGCGCTGTCCCGGAAGCTGCTGGTCGTCACGGCCGCGGCTAAGCACGATCTCCCTGACGCGGCAAGGCGTCTGGACCGGTTGATGAAGGACCTCGACGAGGGCCGATTCCCCGAAGGTGACTGACTCTGCGGAACAGCGCAGCGGTCGACTTCGTTGCGGCACTAGGGTGATTAGCCCGTTTCGTGTTTGATTTGCGGTATATATCTGCCTAACGTGCGAAAAGCCTGAACAGTATCGTTCCGGCAATGTCTCCGAAGGGGAAGACGTGAACAAGGCGCAGCTCGTAGAAGCGATTGCAGACAAGGTCGGCGGCCGTCAGCAGGCCGCGGACGCTGTCGATGTGGTGCTCGACGCGATCGTCCGTGCGGTTGTCGCGGGGGATCGTGTATCGGTCACCGGCTTCGGCTCGTTCGAGAAGGTCGACCGCCCCGCCCGGTACGCCCGCAACCCGCAGACGGGTGAGCGCGTCCGGGTCAAGAAGACGTCCGTGCCCCGTTTCCGTGCGGGACAGGGCTTCAAGGACCTGGTGAGCGGCTCGAAGAAGCTCCCCAAGAACGATGTCGCGGTGAAGAAGGCGCCCAAGGGCAGCCTCTCCGGCGGATCTTCCACGCGCACGACGGCGAAGGCGGCCGCCAAGAAGGCCACCGCCAAGAAGGCCACGGCGCGCAGGACCACGGCGGCGGCGGCGAAGAAGACCACGGCTGCTGCCGCGGCGAAGAAGACCACGGCGAAGAAGACCACCGCCACGGCGAAGAAGGCCACGGCGACGGCGAAGAAGGCGGCGCCGGCGAAGAAGGCGGCGACCACCAAGAAGGCGGTCGCCACCAAGACGGCGCCCGCCAAGAAGACCACGGCGAAGAAGGCGCCCGCGAAGAAGACCACGGCACGCACGACCACAGCCAAGAAGGTCACCGCACGTAAGAAGTGAGACCGGGCACCGCTCGTTCCTCACACGCGCCGGGCCGGGCTCCCCGAGGGGAGCCCGGCCCGCGGGCTGTCAGGGCACCGGGGGAGCGGCTCAGAACGTCTGCAGCGTCACCAGGGTGATGCGCATCGACGCGCCCGTGCCCTCGGTCTCGATCCGCACCCGCTGTCCCGGGCGCAACAGCCGCAGGCCGCCCGCGTCGAAGGCGGGGGCGTCGAAGTCCACCGGGGTGCCGTCGTCGAGCAGGACACTGCCGGTGCGGTTCTCGGAGTCGTACGTGAACGAGGTCGCCTGCATGGGCGGAACCCTATCGGTCCGCGGCGGGCGCCATCGAAGCGCTCAGCCCCGCGGTGTACGGCCCCACACCCAGCGCCAGCGCCTCCCGCAGATCGTCACCCGTGTCCACGTCCCTGCGGACCGAGTCGAGACCGGGAGCCGTGATCTCCACCGCGCCCGACGCGAGATGCCCGGCACGGGACGGCCCGCCGAAAACCGGCCGCAATTCCGTACCCGGCGCCGCCGAAAGGAAAGTGGTGCCGATTCCCTGTGCGTCGGAGACGAATGCGCGAGGGAATGCGGAGGAGAAATCGAGCACGCGCGCCAATTCCTCCGGGCGCAGCGCCGGGAGATCCGCGTTGAGAGCGGCCACCGCGGCGCCGGGACGACGGGCGCGCACCGAGCGGACGCCGTGCTCCAGAGCCGCGTTGAGCCCGGCGGCCGGCGCGTCCGCCACCGTGCGCGCACCGAGCGCGGCCAGCGCCGCACCGGCCGCCGGGTCGTCCGTGACGACCACCACATCCCGCACCGCCCGGCAGCACAGGGCGGCGGACACCGTGTCCTGGGCGAACGCCAGGGCGAGTCGCGGACGCAGATCCTCGCCCGCCGCCCGCCCCAACCTGCTCTTGGCCCGTGCGAGCGGTTTCAGCGGGACGACCAGGGACCAGGAACCGGTCGGGTCGGTGTTCGTGGCGATCTCCCCCTCCGTACGCGTCAGGACTTATTCTCGCCTGCCGGTGCGACAACCCGGAGGTCCGCCCCCGCACGTGAGGCGTACGGTGTTCTCCACACAGCAGGGCCTGGGGGCGCGAGATCGCCGCGGTAAGCCGGGCAGAGGTCAGTTCCTAGAGAAAGGCATCCGAGTGTCCCGCCGTAGAATCGGCTTCTGGTACCGGCTGGCGGCCGTCATCGCAAAACCCCCCCTGGTGGTTCTGTTCAAGCGCGACTGGCGCGGAATGGAGCACATTCCCGCCGACGGCGGATTCATCACCGCGGTCAATCACAACTCGTATCTGGACCCGCTTTCGTATGGGCACTTCCAGTACAACACCGGCCGTGTCCCGCGGCTCCTCGCGAAGGCCGGACTGTTCAGGACGCCCTTCGTCGGAATGATCCTCCGCGGCACGGGACAGATCCCCGTCTACCGCGAGACGACCAATGCGCTGGACGCTTTCCGCGCCGCCGTCGCCGCCATCGAGCGGGGTGAATGCGTCGCCTTCTACCCGGAGGGCACCCTGACCCGCGACCCCGACATGTGGCCGATGGCCGGCAAGACCGGCGCCGCCCGTGTCGCGCTGTTGACCAAGGCGCCCGTCATTCCCGTCGCGCAGTGGGGCGCCAACCTCGCGATGCCGCCGTACGCCAGGGAGGAGAAGCTCCGGCTGTTCCCCCGCAAGACCCTCCAGGTGCAGGCGGGACCCCCGGTCGACCTCTCCCGTTTCCACGGGATCGAGCCGACGCCCGAGGTGCTGCGCGAGGCGACCGAGGTCATCATGGCCGCGATCACCGCCCAGCTGGAAGAGGTACGCGGCGAGAAGGCACCCGTGGCGCTCTACGATCACCGCAAGGCCCGTGCTGAACAGCGGCGCAAGGCAGAGGGAAAGGGACCCACGTGACGCACCCCGCAAAAGCGGCCGTCTTCGGAACCGGCTCATGGGGTACGGCATTCGCCATGATCCTCGGTGACGCCGGATGCGAGGTCACCCTCTGGGGCCGCCGCTCCGAGGTCGCCGACGCCATCAACACGACCCGTACCAACCCGGACTACCTGCCGGGAATTGAGCTTCCGGACTCCGTCCGGGCCACCACCGACGCCGCCGAGGCGCTGCGCGGTGCCGACTTCGCGGTCCTGGCCGTGCCCTCGCAGACGTTGCGCGCCAACCTCGCGGACTGGGCACCTCACCTGGAGTCCCGCACCGTGCTCGTCTCCCCGATGAAGGGCGTCGAACTCGGCACGGCCAAGCGGATGAGCGAGGTCATCCAGGACGTCACCGGGGTCGCCCCGGACCGCATCGCCGTCGTCACCGGTCCCAACCTGGCCAAGGAGATCGCCGAGCGGCGCCCCGCCGCGGCCGTCGTGGCCTGCTCGGACGAGTCCGTGGCGCAGCGCCTCCAGGCCGCCTGCCACACCCCGTACTTCCGGCCCTACACCAACACCGACGTGGTCGGCTGCGAACTCGGCGGCGCCGTCAAGAACGTCATCGGCCTCGCCGTGGGCATCGCCGACGGCATGGGCCTCGGCGACAACACCAAGGGCTCGCTCATCACCCGCGGCCTCGCCGAGACCACCCGCCTGGGCGTCGCCATGGGCGCCGACCCGCTGACCTTCTCCGGACTCGCCGGTCTAGGCGACCTGGTGGCGACCTGCTCGTCCCCGCTGTCGCGCAACCACACCTTCGGCACCAACCTCGGCCGCGGGATGACGCTCCAGGAGACCGTCGCCGTCACCAAGCAGACCGCCGAGGGCGTCAAGTCCTGCGAATCCGTGCTGGATCTGGCGCGCAGGCACGGCGTCGACATGCCCCTCACCGAGACCGTCGTCGGCATCGTCCACGAGGGCAAGCCGCCGATGGTCGCGCTCAAGGAACTGATGGCGCGCAGCGCCAAGCCCGAGCGGCGCTGACTCCGCCCTTACCAGCAGGTACGCTCGTCGCGATATGAGCAGCCAGAACCTCCCCCAGAGCCCTGAGAGCGCCGTGAGCCCCGAGCAGCGCCGCAAGCCGCGCGTGGCGGTCGTGTTCGGCGGCCGGAGCTCCGAACACGGAATCTCGGTCGTCACCGCCGGTGCCGTGATGAGCGCCATCGACCGGACGAAGTACGACGTCCTGCCGATCGGCATCACCACGGACGGCCGTTGGGCCCTCACGGCCGACGATCCGGCCCGCATGGCCATCGCGGACCGCCGGGTACCGAACGTGGACCAGCTGGCCGACTCCGCAGGAGCCGTGGCGCTCTCCGTGGACCCCGGCAACCGCGAGGTCGTGTACAGCGAACCGGGCGCGGTTCCCACGGTGCTCGGCGAGGTCGACGTCGTCTTCCCCGTGCTGCACGGCCCGTACGGCGAGGACGGCACGCTCCAGGGATTCCTGGAGCTGTCCGGTGTGCCGTACGTCGGCGCCGGCGTCCTCGCCTCGGCGGTCGGCCAGGACAAGGAGTACATGAAGCGGGTGTTCATCTCCTTCGGGCTGCCGGTCGGCCCGTACGAGGTCGTCCGTCCCCGTGAATGGGAGTCGGACCGCCCCGCCGCCCGTAAGCGCATCATGGAGTTCGCGGCCGAACACGGCTGGCCGCTCTTCGTGAAGCCCGCCCGGGGTGGCTCCTCCGTCGGCATCACCAAGGTCGACGACGCCGCCGGACTCGACGAGGCGATCGAGGAGGCCCGCAGGCACGACCCGAAGTTCCTCGTGGAGTCCCTGCTGCGCGGCCGCGAGATCGAGTGCGGTGTCCTGGAGTTCGAGCACGGTCCGCGCGCCAGCGTGCCCGCCGAGATCCCGCCGGTCACCGCGCACGACTTCTACGACTTCGAGGCCAAGTACATCGACTCGGCGGCCGGCCTGGTGCCCGCGCCGCTCACCGAGGAGCAGACCGCCGAGGTCCAGCGCCTCGCCGTCGAGGCCTTCGAGGCCACCTCCTGCGAGGGCCTGGTGCGCGCCGACTTCTTCCTCACCGAGGACGGCACGTTCGTCATCAACGAGATCAACACCATGCCCGGCTTCACGCCCATCTCGATGTACCCGCGCATGTGGCAGGAGAGCGGCATGAGCTACCAGGAGCTGGTGGACCGGCTCATCCAGGCGGCTCTCGGCCGCTCCACCGGGCTCCGCTGACCCGGACTCCCGTGCCCCTCTCCCCGCACACCGGCGGGGAGAGGCACTAGAGACTCTCGGGAATCGTCTTTCCGACGGGTACGGCGAACGCGGACAGCGGAGTGATGTCATGGGCGTACTCCACCCCGAGCGTCACCTCGACATACGCCTTGCGGTACGTGGTCGTGAACCGCGGACCGGCGCCATCCCGCTGCTCCAGCAGCCAGTTGACGCCGTCCGCGTCGATCCCCTTGGACTGGGCATCGTCCATCTTCGCGGGCCGGGGGACGCCGCAGCGCAGTACGATCGCCCCGTCCCCCCAGCCGGCTGTCAGCACCGAATCCGGTCCGGGATCACTCCGTTCCAGACCAGTGATGGTCTTCGGCAGCTCCTTGTGCAGCTCCCCGCAGTACGCGGCGGCCTCCGACGACGGTGTGGGAACCGTGACCGAGGGCTGCGCACCGGCGAGGGAGCAGCCCGCCGCGGTCAGGGCGACCAGGGCGGCGGACGGACCGAGAAGTGCGGAGCGGCGGGACCGGGGGCGGGTGTGCGTCACCGGACCAGCGTAGACGGGGGTCAGAGGTGAACGACCGGGCAGGTCAGGGTCCGTGTGATGCCGTCCACCTGCTGGACCTTGGCGACCACCATGCGGCCGAGCGCGTCGACCGTGTCGGCCTGCGCGCGCACGATCACGTCGTAGGGGCCTGTGACGTCCTCTGCCTGGATGACTCCCGGAAGCTTGGCGATGGTCTCGGCGACGATCGACGCCTTGCCCACCTCGGTCTGGATAAGGATGTACGCCTGTACCACGGAACCTCCAGGGCGGCCACGAGGATCATGTGGGGGAAAGGGACGCCACGTTATCGCGTCGCCGAGGGCCGCGGGGAGACCTGCGGGCCGGTTGACGCCCCAGCGTGGCGCTCGCACCACAGAAGTTGACGTATCTCTTGACGGTACCGACAGCAGTGAGGGCTCGCGACCGCAAGCCCGCCGGAGCGGAAGAGGGACAGCGATGCCCGTACGTCCCGGGGCTGCCGGCTCCCGTCGTCGGCCTGTCGGCGGTCCGGACCTCCGGCCGCTGAAGCAGCCCGGACAGGTGTCCGGTGCGATAAATGAGAGGTGAGACTCGGTGAAGGGAACCGTGGGCGAGTTGGGGGAGTTCGGGCTCATCAGAGAGCTCACTTCCCGGCTCACCACCACTCCGGCGGTACGGCTGGGACCCGGCGACGACGCCGCGGTCGTGGCCGCTCCCGACCGCAGGGTCGTGGCCAGTACGGACATCCTGCTGGAAGGGCGGCACTTCCGCCGCGACTGGTCGACGGCGTACGACGTCGGCCGCAAGGCGGCGGCACAGAACCTGGCCGACATCGCGGCCATGGGCGCCGTGCCCACCGCGCTGCTCCTCGGACTCGTCGTACCCGCCGACCTCCCGGTCACCTGGGCCGCCGAGCTGATGGACGGGCTGCGTGACGAGTGCCAGGTCGCCGGTGCGGCGGTCGTCGGCGGTGACGTGGTCGGCGGCGACACCATCACCGTGGCGATCACCGCGCTCGGTGACCTGCGCAACCACGAACCCGTCACCCGGGGCGGCGCTCGGCCCGGTGACGTCGTGGCCGTCACGGGCTGGCTCGGCTGGTCCGCCGCCGGGTTCGCCGTGCTCTCCCGCGGATTCCGCTCGCCCCGTGCCTTCGTGGAGGCACACCGGCGCCCCGAACCGCCGTACCACGCGGGCCCCGCGGCGGCCGGACTCGGTGCCACGGCCATGACCGACGTCAGTGACGGGCTCGTCGCCGACCTCGGGCACATCGCCGACGCCAGCCAGGTCCGGATCGATCTGCGCTCCGGACTCATCGACATCCCCTCGCAGATGTCCGACATCGGGCAGGCCGTCGGCGTCGACCCGCTGCAGTGGGTGCTCACCGGGGGAGAGGACCACGCGATCGTGGCCACGTTCCCGCCGGACGTGAAGCTCCCGGCCCGCTGGAAGGTGATCGGCGAAGTCCTCAACCCCTCCGCGCTGCCCCAGGTCACCGTCGACGGGGCGCCCTGGACGAGCAAGGGCGGCTGGGACCATTTCGGGTCCATCGAGGACGCCCAGTAGATTCCGGGGCATGACCGCACCCCTCGCCGTACCGCCCCGCGTGCTCACCGTCGCCGGATCCGATTCCGGCGGCGGTGCCGGCATCCAGGCCGACCTCAAGACGATGCTGGCGCTCGGCACCCACGGAATGAGCGTGCTGACCGCGGTGACCGCGCAGAACTCACTGGGCGTGCAGGGCGCGTGGGAGCTCCCCGCCGAAGCCGTACGCGCCCAGTACCGCAGCGTCGTCGACGACATAGGCGTTCAGGCCGTGAAGACCGGAATGCTGGCATCGGCCGTACTCGTGGACACCGTCGCCGGACTCCTCGCGGAGACGGACGCACCCGTCGTCGTCGATCCCGTCGGGATCTCCAAGCACGGGGACGCCCTGCTGGCCGCCGAGGCCCTCGACTCCGTACGCGAACGACTGCTGCCCGTCGCGACGGTGGCCACCCCGAACCTCGACGAGGTGACCCAGCTCACCGGTCTCACGGTCACCGACGAGCCGGGCATGCGGCGGGCCGCCGCCGCGATGCTCTCCTACGGGCCGCGGTGGGTGGTCGTCAAGGGCGGTCATCTGCCGGGCGAGGCCGTGGACCTGCTGACGGACGGCAGCGAGGAACACTGGCTGCGCGCCCCGAGGCACGACAACCGGCACACCCACGGCACGGGCTGCACCCTGGCTTCAGCGATCGCCTGCGGACTCGCCCGCGGCCAGGACGTGCCGACGGCGGTGCGGGCGGCGAAGGACTACGTCACCGGTGCCATCGCGGCGGGATTCGCACTGGGCGGCGGCATAGGCCCCGTCGACCACGGCTGGGCGTCCCGCACCCGCTGACCGCACAGGGCACAGCAAAAAGCCGGTCCACCGAGGTGGACCGGCTTTTTGGGCAACCGGAAGGCTGCGCTACGACGAGACGTCAGCGCGCGACCTTGCCGGCCTTGATGCACGAGGTGCAGACGTTGAGCCGCTTCGGCGTCCGACCGACCACGGCACGCACGCGCTGGATGTTGGGATTCCAGCGACGGGACGTACGGCGGTGCGAGTGCGAAATGCTGTTGCCGAAGCTCGGCCCCTTGCCGCAAACGTCGCAGTTGGCAGCCACGGGTCACTCCAAAGACTTCAGATGCACTTACAGTGAATTCCGGCGCGCCGGAATCATTTTACTGAAGTGGCGGTACCGGAGGAATGGCCCGACTCTCGCCGGGCAACCGAAGCAGCATACAACGCCTGCGTCGGGGATACGAAACTACCACGGTTGGCCGGGCCGCCGGCCCCGCCCCTGTCCCCGCCCGGGGCACCGCGCGAGGACTACTCTGCGGTGCAGCCAGCCCCCGGCCGCCCCAAGGAGGACCCACGGTGCCGCAGTCCCCCGACGCCCTGGACGCCGTCGCGGTGCGCACCTGGTGCTCACTGGCGCTGGAGGCCCTGGGACGCGAGCGCGAGGCGATCGACGCGATCAACGTCTATCCCGTCGCGGACGGGGACACCGGCACCAACCTCTACCTGACCGTGGAATCGGCGGCGGCGGCCGTCGAAGCCGTCTTCGAGGCCCACGCGACCGGTTCCACCGTGCCGGCCCCCGCCGACGCCGTACGCGCCATGGCGCACGGCGCCCTGATCGGCGCCCGCGGGAACTCCGGCACCATCCTGGCCCAACTGCTGCGCGGCATGGCGGGCGTACTGGCCGAGGCCGGTGACGCGGATCACCTGCGCACCGCCCTCGCCGAGGCCGCCGCCGCCGCCCGGCTGGCCGTGGCCCACCCCGTCGAGGGCACGGTGCTGACCGTCGCCACCGCGGCCGCCGAGGCCGCCGGGGGCACCGAGGCCGGCGCCGGCCTCACCGCCGTGCTCGACGCCGCCTGTGAGGGGGCGCGCGCGGCCCTGGCCGCGACGCCCGGCCAGCTCGCCGTCCTCGGCCGCGCGGGCGTCGTGGACGCGGGCGGACAAGGGCTCGTGACCGTGCTCGGGGCGCTGCTGGAAGCGGTCGGCGGACAGGCCCCGCCGCGCACCCCGCAGCCGGCCCCCGACACCCTGCCCAGGACCGGCGACTGCGCCCCGGAGGGCCCGGACGACGGTCCCGCCTTCGAGGTGATCTACCTGCTGGAGGCCCGCGACGAGGCCGTCGGCCGGCTGCGGAGCCGGCTGGACGCGCTGGGCGACTCCCTCGTCGTGGTCGGCGGCGACGGCCTGTGGAACGTCCACGTCCACGTCGACGACGCCGGGGCGGCCGTGGAGGCCGGGGTCGAGGCAGGCCGGCCCTACCGGATCCGGATCACCCACTTCGCCGCCGACCGCGTCCGGGCGCGCCGGGAGCCCGCCCAGCGCGCCGTCGTCGTGGTGGTCCCCGGCGACGGGCTCTCCGTCCTCTGCACGGAGGCCGGCGCGACCACCGTGCTGGCCCGCCCCGGGGAGCCGCCCGCCAGCGGCGAACTGGTCGACGCGATCCGCCGGGCCCACGCCCGCGAGGTGGTCCTCCTGCCCAACGACGCGGACCTGCGCCACACCGCCGCCGCGGCCGCCGAGCAGGCCAGGGCGGAAGGCGTCCGCGTCGCCCTCGTGCCCACCCGCGCCGCGGTCCAGGGCATCGCCGCGCTGGCCGTCCACGAACCGGACCGCAGCTTCGACGAGGACGTGGTCGCGATGACCGCGGCGGCCGGCGCCACCCGGTACGCCGAACTGGCCGTCGCCGAACGCCAGTCCTGGACCATGGCCGGCATCTGCCAGGCCGGCGACATCCTGGGTCTGATCGACGGGGACGTCGCCGTCATCGGCGAGGAGGTCCCCGGCACCGCCCGTACGGTCCTGGACCGGATGCTGTCGGCGGGCGGCGAGCTCGTCACCCTGGTCCTGGGCGAGGACGTCCCCGACGCCCTGGCCGACGCACTGCGGGAACACGTCAGGGAGGGACACCCGGCCGTCGACACCGTCGTCTACCGGGGCGGCCACCAGGCGGCGCCCCTGCTGATCGGCGTCGAGTAGCCGGTGCCCGGTGCGGCGCCCTTCGGCGGTGTCAGTGCAGTGGTGTGCAATGGACCACGTGTCCGCGTTCGATGAACCCCTCAAGAAGCTGCTCGGCGGAGCCACCGCGAAGGTGATGGCCGAGCACCTCGACCTGCACACGGTCGGCGACCTGCTGCACCACTACCCCCGGCGCTACGAGGAGCGGGGCCGCCTCACCGCACTGACCGAACTCCCGCTGGACGAGCACGTGACGGTCGTCGCGCAGGTCGCCGACGCGCGGATCATGATGTTCAACAACGGCCGCGGCAAACGCCTCGAGGTCACCCTCACCGACGGCAGCGGCAGGCTCCAGCTGGTCTTCTTCGGACACGGCGTCCACAAACCGCACAAGGAGCTGCTCCCCGGCCGGCGCGCGATGTTCGCGGGCAAGGCCTCCGTGTTCAACCGGAAGATGCAGCTCGCCCACCCCACGTACCAGCTCCTCGACGCCCAGGACGAGGACGAGGCGACCGAGGCCGTCGACGCCTTCGCCGGGCAGCTCCTGCCGATCTACCCCGCCTGCAAGCAGCTCGACTCCTGGCGGATCGCCAAGGCCGTCGACACCGTCCTGCCCAGCGCGCAGGACGCCGTCGACCCCCTGCCCGCGACGCTCCGGGACGGACGCGGATTCGTCCCGCTCCCCGAGGCACTGCTCAAGATCCACCGCCCGCGCACCAGGGCGGACGTCGAGGCCGCGAAGGAGCGCCTCCGGTGGGACGAGGCCTTCGTCCTCCAGGTCGCGCTCGCCCGCCGCCGCTACGCGGACACGCAGCTGCCCGCGGTGGCCCGCAGATCCGTCCCCGGCGGGCTGCTCGACGCCTTCGACGCCAAGCTGCCCTTCACGCTCACCGAGGGCCAGCACAAGGTCACGGCGGAGATCTTCGGTGACCTGGCGACCGAGCACCCGATGCACCGGCTGCTGCAGGGCGAGGTGGGTTCGGGGAAGACGATGGTGGCCCTGCGCGCGATGCTCACCGTCGTCGACGCGGGCGGCCAGGCGGCGATGCTCGCCCCCACCGAGGTGCTCGCCCAGCAGCACCACCGCTCCGTCACCGAGATGATGGGCGAACTCGCGGAGGGCGGGATGCTCGGTGGCTCCGACCAGGGCACCAAAGTGGTGCTGCTCACCGGGTCGATGGGAGTCCCCGCCCGCCGCCGGGCGCTGCTCGATCTGGTCACCGGCGAGGCCGGGATCGTCATCGGCACGCACGCGCTGATCGAGGACAAGGTGCAGTTCCACGACCTCGGCCTGGTCGTCGTCGACGAGCAGCACCGCTTCGGCGTGGAACAGCGGGACGCCCTGCGCTCGAAGGGCAAGCAGCCGCCGCACCTGCTCGTCATGACGGCCACACCCATTCCCCGTACGGTCGCGATGACCGTCTTCGGGGACTTGGAGACCTCCGTCCTCGACCAGCTCCCGGCAGGCCGGTCTCCCATCGCCAGCCACGTCGTGCCCGCCAAGGACAAGCCGCACTTCCTCGACCGTGCCTGGGAGCGCGTCCGGGAGGAGGTGGAGAACGGCCACCAGGCGTACGTGGTCTGCCCCCGCATCGGGGACGACGCCGACGAGGCCGCGGAGAAGAAGAAGGGGAAGAAGGAGGCCGCCCCGGAGGACGGCGCGGAGAAGCGCCCGCCCCTCGCCGTGCTGGAGATCGCCGAACAGCTCCGCAAGGGCCCGCTGGCCGGCCTCCGCGTCGAAGTGCTGCACGGCAGGATGCACCCCGACGACAAGGACGACGTGATGCGCCGGTTCGCCGCCGGCCGGGCCGACGTCCTGGTCGCCACCACCGTCATCGAGGTCGGGGTGAACGTCCCGAACGCCACCGCGATGGTGATCATGGACGCCGACCGTTTCGGCGTCTCCCAGCTGCACCAGCTGCGCGGCCGCGTGGGGCGCGGCTCGGCCCCCGGGCTCTGCCTGCTGGTCAGCGAGGCCCACGAGGCGAGTCCCGCCCGGGCCCGGCTCTCCGCCGTCGCTGCCACGCTCGACGGCTTCGAACTGTCCCGGATCGACCTCGAACAGCGACGCGAGGGCGATGTCCTCGGCCAGGCGCAGTCCGGCGTCCGCTCCTCGCTGCGGGTGCTGAGCGTCATCGACGACGAGGAGGTCATCGCGGCGGCCCGCGAGGAGGCCGTCCGCGTCGTCGCGGACGACCCCGCGCTGGAGCGGCTCCCCGAGCTGCGCACCGCGCTGGACGCGCTCCTGGACAAGGACAGGGAGGAGTACCTCGACAAGGGGTGACCGGGGGCGGATCCGCACCGACGCCATATCGTGGGGGCACGGCACGCGTCCCGTCCTGCGTGCCGCCCGCGACCCGAGGACCACACACCCATGACCCGCGTGATCGCCGGCTCGGCCGGTGGACGCCGCCTGGCCGTACCGCCCGGCACCGGCACCCGCCCCACCTCCGACCGAGCGCGCGAGGGACTCTTCTCCACGTGGGGAGCGCTCCTGGGCACCCTCGACGGCATCCGTATCGCCGACCTGTACGCGGGATCCGGTGCCGTCGGCCTGGAGGCGCTCTCCCGCGGGGCGGTCCAAGCGCTGCTCGTCGAGGCCGACGCCGGGGCCGTGCGCACCATCCGTGACAACGTCCGCACGCTGGGTCTTCCGGGTGCCGAGGTCCGTGCGGGCAAAGCGGAGCAGATCGTGACAGGACCGGCGCCGGCGGACCCGTACGACGTGGTGTTCCTGGACCCGCCGTACGCCGTCACCGATGGCGATCTTGGCGAGATACTGCTCACACTCCGTGCTCAGGGGTGGCTCACGGCCGATGCCCTCGTCACGGTGGAACGGAGCACCAGAGGCGGAGAATTCGACTGGCCCGAGGGATTCGAGCCGCTGCGGGCCCGTCGCTACGGCGAGGGAACGCTTTGGTACGGTCGCGCCGCCTCTACGTGCGAAGACGCACGATGACCGCATCGGAGAGGGAGGGAACCACGTTGCGCCGCGCCGTCTGTCCGGGGTCGTTCGACCCCATCACCAACGGGCATCTCGACATCATTGGCCGAGCCTCGAAGCTGTACGACGTCGTGCACGTCGCCGTGATGATCAACCAGTCCAAGAAGGGGCTGTTCACGGTCGACGAGCGGATGGAGCTGATCCGCGAGGTCACCGCCGACTGCGGCAACGTCGAGGTCGAGTCCTTCCACGGCCTGCTGGTCGACTTCTGCAAGCAGCGCGACATCCCGGCGATCGTGAAGGGCCTGCGCGCCGTGAGCGACTTCGACTACGAGCTGCAGATGGCCCAGATGAACAACGGGCTCTCGGGGGTCGAGACGCTCTTCGTGCCGACGAATCCGACCTACAGCTTCCTGTCGTCCTCGCTGGTCAAGGAGGTCGCCACCTGGGGCGGCGACGTGTCGCACCTGCTGCCGCCCCCGGTCCACACGGCCCTCGTGGAGCGGCTCGGCCAGAAGTGAAGTGCTGACCGACCGTCACCAGGTGTCGGACGGGAGGCGCCTGGCCTTACAGTCGTCCCGTCCGTCTCCAACAGCAGCAGAGAGTGGCGAGCACACGGTGGACGTGCAGAAGAAGCTCGACGAGATCGTCGAAACGGTCGGGAACGCCCGCTCCATGCCCATGTCGGCATCCTGCGTGGTCAACCGCGCCGAGCTGCTCGCGATGCTCGAGGAGGTCCGGGAGGCCCTGCCCGGCTCGCTCGCCCACGCCCAGGAGCTCATCGGCGGCCGTGAGCAGCTCGTCGAGCAGGCCCGGCAGGAGGCCGAGCGGATCGTCGAGTCGGCCCGGGCCCAGCGGGGCTCGCTGATCTCCGACACCGAGATCGCCCGGCAGTCCCGGGCCGAGGCCGACCGCATCCTGTCGGAGGCCCGCAGGGAGGCCGACGAGGTCCGCGGCGAGGCCGACGAGTACGTCGACAGCAAGCTCGCCAACTTCGAAGTGGTCCTCACCAAGACCATCGGCTCCGTCGACCGGGGCAGGGAGAAGCTCCTGGGCCGCAGCGACGGGGTCGACGCGCAGGGCTACGAGGACCCGGACTTCGCCGAGGCGCCGGAGCGCAGCGCGGACCCCGAGACGCTCAAGCGCCGCGCGGACGACTACGTCGACGCCAAGTTCGGTGCCTTCGAGGCCGTACTGGCCAAGACCCTGGAAGCGGTCGGCCGCGGCCGGCAGAAGCTCCACGGCAGGGTCGCCTCCGACGACCTGGGCGCGCACATGGCGGCCCAGGACGCCGCGGGAAACCACCTGCGCACCAGTGACGAGGACCACTGGGCGGGTCTGGCCGAGCTGTCCACCCCGGAACCGCAGCACGTTCCCCAGCAGCCCGGGTACGCCGAGCCCGCACAGCCGGACTACGCGCCGGTGGCGGACTACCAGGACGCCGCGCAGACCGGTTTCCCGGCGCAGGCCCAGCCCGAGCCGCAGTACGCGCAGACGTACGCCTACCAGGACCAGCCGCTCCAGGCCGACCCCTACGCCGGCTACCAGCAGCAGCCCGACCCGTACGCCGGTTACCAGCAGCAGGGCTACGACCCGAACCAGGTGCACGGGCAGCCCCAGCAGGAGTACGACTGGCAGCAGCAGCAGCAGCAGGCCCAGGCGCCCGCGCAGCAGGGCGGGAGCACGCTCGACGAGACCAGCCTGTTCGACACCAGCATGATCGACCTGGAACAGCTGCGCCGGTACGAACAGGGTCGCTGAGCCGGAGCGGAGCCGGGCTGCCGCAGGGCGGAAGGACCGGATTGGGAGCTGGGCGGTACGTCCAGTATCCTGGATCCTCGGTCGCGCGTATGTCCGCGATCCCGGCTGCCCGCTTTCCCTTCGGATCGGGGGCGGTCCGTCCGGAAGCTGCACATTGCACATGAGTTCGAAAGCAGGAAAAGCCCTGAACGGTCACCTCGACCACCGCAACCCCCTCGTGTTCGATACGCGCGAGCTGGGTCGGCGTCCCGGTGCCCTGAAGCGGCTCACCCGCTCGGTGGAAGCGCCGAAGGACCTCGGTATCGACGGGGTCATCGGCGTGCCGGAGAACGCGCCCCTGGAGCTGGACCTCCGACTCGAATCCGTCATGGAAGGGGTGCTTGTCACAGGCACCGCCCGTGCGACGGCCGAGGGGGAGTGCGTAAGGTGTCTGGAGCCGCTGCGCCTTCGGGTCGAAGCGGACTTCCAGGAAATGTTCTCGTACCCTGACGCCGATGACCGGAACCGCAGCAGGACCGCGGATCCGGTCGACGACGCCGAGGACGACGAGGACAGGTTCTTCCTCGAGGACGGCTTGTTCGACCTCGAGTCTGTGCTGCGTGACGCGGTGGTGCTCGCACTGCCGCTGCAGCCGGTGTGCAAGGAGACCTGTGCCGGTCTGTGTTCCGAGTGCGGAATCAGGCTGGACGAGAATCCGGGCCACCACCACGATGCCGTCGATGCTCGTTGGGCGGCACTGCAAGGACTCGCCGAGACCGTTCAGGACGGCGAGAAGGACAACATGGGCGGCGCCGAACCTGGCGTCGACGAGAAGCAGGAGAAGTAGCCGTGGCTGTTCCGAAGCGGAAGATGTCGCGCAGCAACACGCGCCACCGCCGGTCGCAGTGGAAGGCTGCGGTCCCCACCCTGGTTTCGTGCGAGCGTTGCCAGGAGCCGAAGCTCCAGCACATTGCGTGCCCGAGCTGCGGCACCTACAACAAGCGCCAGGTCCTCGAGGTCTGAGCGGCTGGTGAGAGGCACGATGTCTGAGTTGTCCAGCGCCAAGAAGCAGGCAGACAACGTCAACACAGCCTCGTCCCACACGCTTCTGGAAGGGCGGCTCGGGTATCACCTCGAGTCCGCCCTTCTGGTGCGTGCGCTGACCCATCGTTCGTACGCATACGAGAACGGCGGTCTCCCCACCAACGAGCGGCTCGAATTCCTCGGGGATTCGGTGCTCGGCCTGGTGGTCACGGACACGCTGTACCGCACCCACCCCGACCTGCCCGAAGGCCAGCTGGCCAAGTTGCGGGCCGCGGTGGTCAACTCACGTGCACTTGCGGAAGTGGGCCGCGGCCTCGAACTCGGCTCCTTCATCCGGCTCGGCCGCGGTGAAGAGGGCACGGGTGGCCGGGACAAGGCTTCCATCCTCGCCGACACCCTTGAAGCGGTGATCGGCGCCGTCTATCTCGACCAGGGCCTCGGCGTGGCCTCGGAGCTGGTACACCGGCTCTTCGACCCGCTGATCGACAGGTCCTCGAACCTCGGTGCCGGCCTGGACTGGAAGACCAGTCTCCAGGAGCTCACCGCGAGCGAGAGCCTCGGAGTCCCCGAGTACCTCGTCACGGAGACCGGCCCGGATCACGAGAAGACCTTCACTGCTGCTGCTCGCGTCGGTGGTGTCTCGTACGGCACCGGCACCGGCCGTAGCAAGAAGGAAGCGGAGCAGCAGGCGGCGGAATCCGCCTGGCGCGAGATCAGCGCCGCCGCGGAAGCACGGGAGGCCGCGGCGAAGACCGCTGCCGACGGAGGGGCCGCCGACACCCCTGCCGACCCGTCGCCGCACACGGACGCAGCTCCTGCCTGAACCACCCGAGAGCCCCCCGGTGCCCTGTGCGCCGGGGGGCTCTCGCTGTCTTCCCCCGTGCCGAAGGAGAGTCCCGCCGTGCCCGAACTGCCCGAGGTCGAAGTCGTACGGAGGGGCCTGGAGCGCTGGGTCGCCGGGCGGACCGTCGACGAGGTCGAGGTCCTGCACCCGCGTGCGGTCCGGCGGCACCTCGCGGGCGGTCCGGACTTCGCGGCCCGGTTGCGCGGCATGCGCTTCGGCACGGCGATGCGCCGCGGCAAGTATCTCTGGGTGCCGTTGGACGAGGCGGAGGCCTCACTGCTCGGGCACCTCGGCATGAGCGGCCAACTGCTCGTGCAGCCGGCCAAGACCCCTGACGAGAAGCACCTGCGGATCAGGATCCGCTTCGACGACAGCCTCGGCACCGAACTGCGCTTCGTCGACCAGCGGACCTTCGGCGGGCTGTCGCTCCACGAGAACACCGCCGACGGACTCCCCGACGTCATCGCGCACATCGCCCGCGACCCGCTCGATCCGTACTTCGACGACGCCGCGTTCCACACGGCGCTGCGCCTGCGCCGGACGACGGTCAAGCGTGCCCTGCTCGACCAGTCCCTGATCAGCGGGGTCGGCAACATCTACGCGGACGAGGCCCTCTGGCGCAGCAGGCTGCACTACGAGCGGCCGACCGCCACGCTGACGCGGCCGAGGACGGCGGAGCTGCTCGGCCATGTCCGGGACGTGATGCGCGAGGCACTCGACCAGGGCGGCACCAGCTTCGACAGCCTGTACGTCAACGTGAACGGTGAGTCCGGCTACTTCGACCGGTCGCTCGACGCCTACGGCCGGGAGGACGAACCCTGCCACCGCTGCGGGACGCCGATGCGCCGCAGGCCGTGGATGAACCGGTCCAGCTACTTCTGCCCACGCTGCCAGCGGCCGCCGCGCGCGGGCTGACGTGTCCGGCGGGACGCACCGGCTCAGGCCCCGCGGGCTCCGTCGTACCGCCCGCGGGCATCGAGCACCTCGGGCATCCGGCCCTCCACCAGTTGGATGAGCCCCAGCAGCCGGCCGGCGACCTCGTGACCCAGGGGGGTCAGCTCGTAGTCGACGCGCGGGGGATTGGTGGGCTGGGCCTCGCGGTGCACCAGCCCGTCGCGCTCCAGCGCGTGCAGCGTCTGGGAGAGCATCTTCTCGCTGACGCCGTCGACGCGGCGGCGCAGCTCGTTGAACCTGAGCCGGTTCCCGGACAGCGCGCCGAGGGTCAGGCTGCCCCAGCGGCCGGTGACGTGCTCCAGCGTTCCCCGCGAGGGGCACTGCCGTGCGAAGACGTCGAAGGGCGGGGCGCTGCCGTCGAGCTCCGTAGCTGCCTCTGCCTCGCTCATGCTCGTCAGCTTACGCCTGTGCAGCGCTCACTCGTAGTGAGCGCTGCACAGGCGTAAGCATCGCGCCGGTGCCCCGTACCGATGCTCCGGACGGCGACGGGCGGCAGCACGTGGCCCCCCGACTCCTTCGGGACGAAGGCGGCCGGCCCGCCCGGACCCAGCCCTCCGACTGGCCGGACACCGGAGGGAACACCTTCTGGCCACCACCGGCGACATGCGGCCGGGAGACTGCGGCGGCGTGCCCTTCTTCCCCTGCCGCCGGTGCCCCGGCCTCCTGTGGGACCGGGGCCTCGACTGCCACTGACGGCGGACGCCACCCGTCACCTGATCCGAACCGGACCCCGACGCGGGGCGGGCCCCGGACATGGCTCCGGCCGCCCCGGTCGCCGATGACGGCTCCGGGGGCGGCCGGAAAAGCTGAGAGATTGTCGACCCTGCGGGGGCCTCACGGGCCTGCTGAGGGCTAGAAGCCGAAGTCCTGCGTCCACCAGGGGCCGCCGGAACCCATGTGCACACCGACGCCGAGCGTCGTGTAGTCGCAGTTGAGAATGTTCGCGCGGTGGCCGTCGCTGTTCATCCAGGCGTCCATGACCGCCTGTGCGTCGGCCTGGCCGCGGGCTATGTTCTCGCCACCGAGACCTTCGACGCCGGCCTTCGCGGCACGGTCCCAGGGGGTCGCCCCGTCGGGGTCGGTGTGGTCGAAGAAGCCGCGGGCCGCCATGTCCTCGCTGAAGGCCTGGGCGAGCGCGGTCAGGGAGGCCCGGGCGGTGACCGGGCTGCAGCCGGCCTTGGCGCGCTCCTGGTTGACCAGGGCGATCACGGCTGCCTGCGCGGAGGTGCCGGCCGGGGCCTCCGCCGTACGGCTGGGCGAGGCGGACGAGGTCTTCGGAGCGGTCGGAGCCTTGGTGGCCGGGGTCGAACTCTTCTGCGACTCCGTGGTCGGCGCCGTGGTCCGGTCCGGCTTCTCCTTCTTCTCCACCTGTTTCGAAGCGGAGGCCGAGGGCTTCTTGCCCGGGTCGGCAGAGGCGGACTTCGAGGGCGCCGCGGAACGATCGCCACCCCGCGTGGCCTCGGCGAAAGCGGAAGCCGACGCCCGGTCGGTCGGCTCCGCCGAGGAGCCGCCCTGGGTCAGCAGGTCGGGGGCGCCGCCCGCGCGGACCTGGTCGGCGGCGGGGCCGCCGCTGACGCTGTAGGTGTCACCACCGGGCAGCAGACCGGATGCGACGGCCACCGCACCCACGGCCACTGCGGCGGAAACGCCGATAAGCCCGGTGCGCAGGGGCACTCCGGCCCGCTTCTTCCGCCGGGCACCGCGGTGCCCGCCTGCCGCGCCGTCCGGCTGCTGCTCAGCGGCGGGGGCTGCGCCTGCGCGTCGATGGCGTCCCATGCGCTGTGCCTTCCTCGTGCTCGGCGGCGCCGCTGCGACGTCACCGTGTTCACCGTCGGTCTCACCCGTTCGGGTGAGGCTATTGCGACGGGACTGTACGCCATGACGTATTGGGCCCATGTGCTCCTCGAGCAATTGGTTGGTTAGCGTTCGAGCATGAACGAAGACGCACGGCTCGTCGTCTGGGTACGCGGCCGAGTACAGCAAGTAGGGTTCCGCTGGTTCACCAGGGCAAATGCTCTGGAGATCGGAGGCCTCACCGGCTTTGCCCTCAATCTCGACGGCGGCAGGGTGCAGGTGGTGGCCGAGGGGCCGCGTGACAATTGCCACCGTCTGCTCGAGTGGCTCGCGTCCGACGACACACCCGGCCGCGTGGACGGCGTGACTGAGATCTGGGACACGCCGCGCGGGGTTTATGACGGATTCGCGATCCGCTGAGGCGGCCCGGTAAAGGGTGTGTGGATCCGCTCCGTATCCGGCGTGCGGCGGGGGGTGACGGGGAAGGCCGGGAAGACCGCGCACCCGAAATGACCTGCGAAACAACCCGGTGGCGGGGCGTGGTTGCGAAGACGTGTATGTCGTGCCAGGCTGCGGCATTGACGAAGATCTCCACGCCCTACGGGACCCCGCAGGAGAGTCGCGCCGCATGATCGACCGGCCGCGCACCCCCGGGACACCCGCCACCACGGCGTGTGATCGTGTTGACCGTCAAACTTTTTGGTGAGACGCTGAAAACCCCGCGCACCTTAGCTGTTTGGCAGAGCTGGTTGGCAGCATAACCGCAGTGGCGACAGAGCACTGCCGAGCACCGCGGGTGCGATTCCCTCACGACCCACACCGC
The DNA here is from genome assembly GCA_014651175.1 of Streptomyces clavifer. Lineage (GTDB taxonomy): Bacteria > Actinomycetota > Actinomycetes > Streptomycetales > Streptomycetaceae > Streptomyces > Streptomyces clavifer. The sequence continues at coordinate 981,497 of BMWJ01000001.1, forward strand.
ATCGGTCGGTCACTCAGTGTGGAGGACCATCCATCATGGCAAAGGCGCTTCTCGGTTACGTCGGCGGTTCCGACCCGCGACTCCTCGCCGAGATGCGACGGCTCCAGCAGCGCGTCCAGGACCTGGAATCCGAGCTCGTACGGATCCAGGACGAGAACGACGCGCTCAACGCCGCCGCTCAGCACCAGGACTCGCTGCTCGACAGCATCGACATCGACGTACCTCAGGCGGAGCCCGCGCTGACCTGACCCACTGCCCCGCCGGGGCATGTCGGGCTGCTCGGGATCACCACCGGAATGTCCTCGTCACGGATCGCTGTCACGGAACACAACCGTCGTCCTCGAAAACCGGGGACTGCTCGTGATCCACCTGTTCGCGATCCGTCACGCAGGACTGTGCGAGATTCAACTGCGCGAGATCACAAGGGACGCCACGGCGTCCCTTTTTTCTTTCCCCCCGGCCTGCCCCCGACGTATTGCTCTTGGCTTACCGTCTGATGTGCCCTGCACCTTCATCAGCGAAACCGAGAGTGAAAGGTAGAGTCCGGCGGCGTGCACCTCAAGGCCCTGACCCTGCGTGGTTTCAAGTCATTCGCTTCCGCCACGACGCTGCGGTTCGAACCGGGGATCACCTGCGTCGTCGGTCCCAATGGGTCCGGAAAATCCAATGTGGTGGACGCGCTCTCCTGGGTCATGGGCGAACAGGGGGCCAAAAGCCTGCGCGGCGGCAAGATGGAAGACGTGATCTTCGCCGGTACCACCGGCAGACCGCCGCTCGGCCGGGCCGAAGTGTCGCTGACCATCGACAATTCCGACGGCGCTCTGCCCATCGAGTACGCCGAGGTGACGATCACCCGGATCATGTTCCGCAACGGCGGCAGCGAATACCAGATCAACGGTGACACCTGCAGGCTGCTCGACATCCAGGAACTCCTCTCGGATTCCGGTATCGGCCGTGAGATGCACGTCATCGTCGGCCAGGGCCGGCTGGACGCCGTACTGCACGCCGATCCGATGGGGCGCCGCGCCTTCATCGAGGAGGCGGCGGGTGTGCTCAAGCACCGCAAGCGCAAGGAGAAGGCGCTCCGGAAACTCGAGGCGATGGGAGCCAACCTCGCTCGCGTCCAGGACCTCACCGACGAACTCCGGCGCCAGCTCAAACCCCTGGGACGGCAGGCGGCTGTGGCCCGGCGGGCCGCCGTCATCCAGGCCGATCTCCGGGACGCCCGGCTGCGGCTGCTCGCCGACGACCTGGTGCGGCTGAGGGAGGCGCTGCGCAGCGAGATCGCCGACGAAGCGGCCCTCAAGCAGCGCAGGGAGGCCGCGGAGGCCGATCTCAAGGCGGCACTCGCCCGCGAGGCTGACCTGGAGGACGAGGTGCGGCGCCTGGCGCCGCGGCTGCAACGGGCCCAGCAGTCCTGGTACGAACTCTCGCAGCTGGCCGAGCGCGTGCGGGGCACGGTCTCGCTCGCCGACGCCCGGGTGAAGAGCGCCACCGCCGCACCGGAGGAGGAGCGGCGCGGCCGGGACCCCGAGGACATGGAGCGCGAGGCCGCCCGCATCCGTGAGCAGGAGGCGGAGCTCGGGGCTGCGCTCGAGGCGGCGGAACACGCGCTGGAGGACACCACGGCGCACCGGGCGCGGCTGGAAGGGGAGTTGGCGGCCGAGGAACGCAGGCTCAGGGACGCCGCCCGTGCCATCGCCGACCGGCGCGAAGGGCTCGCCCGGCTGAACGGACAGGTCAACGCCGCCCGTAGCCGCGCCGGTTCGGCGCAGGCGGAGATCGACCGGCTGGCGGCGTCCCGCGACGAGGCGGGGGAGCGGGCGGCCGCTGCGCAGGAGGAGTACGAGCAGCTCAAGGCCGAGGTCGCGGGGCTGGACGCGGACGACGCGGAGCTGGCGGAACAGCACGACACGGCGAAGCGCGAGCTCGCGGAGGCGGAGGCGGTGTTCGGCAGGGCACGGGAGGAGGCCACCGTCGCGGAACGCAAGCGTGCCGCGGTCGCCGCCCGTCACGAGGCGCTCTCGCTGGGACTGCGGCGCAAGGACGGTACAGGGGTGCTGCTCGGTGCGGGGGACCGGCTGCCGGGGCTGCTCGGGCCGGCCGCGGAGCTGCTCACGGTGGCTCCGGGGCACGAGGTGGCGGTGGCGGCGGCGCTGGGGACCGCGGCCGACGCGATCGCGGTGCGCGATCCGGCCACGGCCGCCGAGGCGATCCGCCTGCTCCGGAAGCGGGACGCGGGGCGTGCGGCGCTGCTGGCGGCCGGCGCGGGAGGTGGGCAGGTGCCCGCTCAGGGTGCCGAGCCGGACCGCGTGCCCGCAGTGGGCCAGGCTCCGGTGCCGGGGCAGGGCTCCCCGCACGGTGCAGCGGACGGGGAGGCGCGGCAGCAGCGAGCGGTGGCCGCCACCGCTCCGGCCGTCGTCGCCGAAGGACTTGCTGCTCCGGCCGTCGCCTCGCTGGTACAGGGCCCCGCCGAACTGATGGCGGCCGTGAGGACGCTGGTGCGCGACATGGTCGTCGTCAGCACCCTGGAGGACGCCGAGGACCTGGTGGCCGCCCATCCCGGGCTGACCGCGGTGACCGGCGACGGCGATGTGCTGGGCGCGCACTTCGCGCACGGCGGATCCGCCGGGGCGCCCAGCCTCCTGGAGGTGCAGGCGTCCGTGGACGAGGCCGCCGCCGAGCTGGCCGATCTCGCCGTACGGTGCGAGGACCTCGCCGGGGCCCAGGGGCTCGCCGCCGAGCGGCGCCGCGAGGGGGCCGCCCGTGTGGAGGTGCTGGGGGACCGGCGCAGGGCGGCCGAACGGGAGAAGTCCACCGTGGCCCAGCAGCTCGGCCGGCTGGCCGGGCAGGCACGGGGCGCCGCCGGGGAGGCCGAGCGGACGGCCGCGTCCGCGACCAGGGCCCAGGAGGCGCTGGAGCGCGCCACCGAGGAGGCCGAGGAACTCGCGGAACGGCTGCTGGTCGCGGAGGAGACCCCGGTCGAGGAGGAACCGGACACCTCCGTGCGGGACCGGCTCGCCGCGGACGGCGCCAATGCCCGCCAGACCGAGATGGAGGCCCGCCTCCAGGTCCGTACCCACGAGGAACGCGTCAAGGGACTCGCCGGGCGGGCCGACGCGCTGGACCGGGGGGCCCGCGCCGAGCGCGAGGCCCGCACGCGTGCCGAGCAGCGCCGGGCCCGGCTGCGGCACGAGGCAGCCGTGGCCTCCGCCGTGGCGTCCGGGGCCCGGCAGCTGCTCTCCCACGTCGAGGTCTCCGTCGTACGGGCCGGGGAGGAACGGGCCACGGCCGAGGCGGCGAAGGCCGAGCGCGAACGGGAGCTGGCGGCCGAACGCGGCCGGGGCCGCGGCCTCAAGAGCGATCTGGACCGGCTGACCGACTCGGTGCACCGGGGCGAGGTGCTCGGTGCCGAGAAGCGGCTGCGCGTGGAACAGCTGGAGACGAAGGCGCTGGAGGAGTTCGGCGTGGAGCCGGCCGGCCTCGCCGCGGAGTACGGGCCGGCCCAGTTGGTCCCACCGTCCCCGGCGGCGGACGGGGAGGAGCTGCCGGAGGACCCGGAGCACCCGCGCAACCAGCCGCGGCCGTTCGTCAGGGCCGAGCAGGAGAAGCGGCTCACGTCGGCCGAACGGGCGTATCAGCAACTCGGGAAGGTGAATCCGCTCGCCCTCGAGGAGTTCTCGGCGCTGGAGGAGCGGCACAAGTTCCTGTCCGAGCAGCTCGAAGACCTGAAGAAGACCAGGGCCGACCTGATGCAGGTGATCAAGGAGGTGGACGAACGGGTCGAGCAGGTCTTCACCGAGGCGTTCCGGGACACCGCGCGTGAGTTCGAGGGGGTCTTCTCCCGGCTCTTCCCCGGAGGCGAGGGCCGGCTCGTCCTGACCGACCCGGACGACATGCTGACGACCGGACTGGACGTCGAGGCGAGGCCGCCGGGCAAGAAGGTCAAGCGGCTCTCACTGCTGTCGGGCGGCGAGAGATCCCTTACGGCCGTTGCCCTCCTGGTGTCCATCTTCAAGGCCAGGCCGAGCCCCTTCTACGTCATGGACGAGGTCGAGGCAGCCCTCGACGACACCAATCTGCAGCGTCTGATCCGGATCATGGAGGAGCTCCAGGAAAGCTCCCAGCTCATCGTGATCACGCATCAGAAGCGGACGATGGAGGTCGCCGACGTGCTCTACGGCGTCTCGATGCAGGGAGACGGAGTCTCCAAGGTGATCAGCCAGCGACTGCGCTGAGGGTCGGTCGCGCCGAGAACGGCGTGGTCATGCACTCTTCACAGAATCTTCAACACTTGGACGTGCCTTCACGGCGACACCGGGTACGTGTGGGTCCAGCTCGGCATCCACCCGGGTGTTGACTTCGAAACTTGAACGCATAACCTCAGCAATGTTGTTTTTACCTTCAAGTGGTGGTCGGCCGTCAGTTGTGCGCCACTGGGAGGGTTCACCCCCCACGCCTGACGTTGCGGCCAGGTATCAGGAGTCTCATGTGACCAGCACAGCGCGCGGACCGGAGTCCGGATCCCGGGATGCCCACCCGGACCATCTCGGCCATGTCATCTTCATCACGGCAGCCGCGGCCATGGGCGGCTTCCTCTTCGGGTACGACAGTTCCGTCATCAACGGCGCTGTCGAGGCCATCCGCGACCGGTACGACATCGGCTCCGGGACGCTGGCCCAGGTCATCGCCATCGCCCTGATCGGCTGTGCCATCGGGGCGGCCACGGCGGGACGCATCGCCGACCGGATCGGCCGTATCCGCTGCATGCAGATCGCTTCGGTGCTGTTCACCATCAGCGCCGTGGGATCCGCCCTGCCGTTCGCCCTGTGGGACCTCGCCATGTGGCGGATCATCGGCGGCTTCGCGATCGGCATGGCCTCGGTCATCGGTCCGGCCTACATCGCCGAGGTCTCGCCGCCCGCCTACCGCGGCCGCCTCGGATCCTTCCAGCAGGCCGCCATCGTCATCGGCATCGCGATCTCGCAGCTGGTCAATTACGGCATCCTGCAGATCGCCGACGGCGACCAGCGCGGTGAGATCGGCGGCCTCGAGGCCTGGCAGTGGATGCTCGGTGTCATGGTCGTGCCCGCCATCCTCTACGGGCTGCTGTCCTTCGCGATCCCCGAGTCGCCGCGCTTCCTGATCTCCGTAGGCAAGAAGGACCGGGCCCGGAAGATCCTGGAAGAGGTCGAGGGCAAGAACGTCGACCTCGACGCACGGGTGAACGAGATCGAAACGGCCATGCACCGCGAGCACAAGTCGAAGTTCAGCGACCTGCTCGGGAGCCGTTTCGGCTTCCTGCCGATCGTCTGGGTCGGTATCGGACTGTCCGTGTTCCAGCAGCTCGTCGGCATCAACGTCGCGTTCTACTACTCGGCGACGCTGTGGCAGTCCGTCGGCATCGACCCGACCGACTCGTTCTTCTACTCCTTCACCACGTCGATCATCAACATCATCGGCACCGTGATCGCCATGATCCTCGTGGACCGGGTGGGCCGTCGGCCGCTCGCGCTCGTCGGTTCGGTCGGTATGGCCGTGGCGCTGGCCTTCGAGGCATGGGCCTTCTCCGCGGACCTGGTGGACGGCAAGCTTCCCAACACCGAGGGCACCGTAGCCCTGATCGCCGCCCACGTCTTCGTGCTCTTCTTCGCACTGTCGTGGGGTGTCGTCGTCTGGGTCTTCCTCGGCGAGATGTTCCCGAACCGCATCCGCGCCGCCGCGCTCGGCGTCGCCGCGTCGGCGCAGTGGATCGCCAACTGGGCCATCACCGCGAGCTTCCCGAGCCTGGCCGACTGGAACCTGTCGGGCACCTACATCATCTACACCTGCTTCGCCGTGCTCTCGATCCCCTTCGTGCTCAAGTTCGTGAAGGAGACCAAGGGCAAGGCGCTGGAGGAGATGGGCTAGTCCCCGCTGCCCCTCTCCTCGGTACCGGGCGCTGCCCCGGTCCGGCCCATGCCGGACCGGGGCAGCGCTGCGCCGGGGTACGGGTACGGGCGGGCCGCCGCTGCGCGAGTACGGGTACGGGCGGGCCGTGGCGGCGCGGCGCGCGGCGTTCAGAAGACGGCGGGTTCTGCGGTTCTGTCCTCGGAGGGGCGCGGCAGCAGCGCGTACACACCCGCCGCGACCACGATCGTCGCGGCCCAGCCCAGCCCGTCCCGCCCGATCCAGGTGGCGGCCAGTGGTCCGGTGAACCACCCGGCCCCGGTGAAGAGCAGCCCCACGACGAGGGCCGAGGCCCAGGCGGTGACGGCCTGCCAGCAGTAGCCGGACGTGTACCAGTAGGCGCTGCGGGGTGTGGTGTCCAGGAGCGCTGCGGCGTCGTACGTCCGTCCGCGCAGCAGATCCACGCCGAAGACCCCGATCCAGGCGGAGACCGTCACACCGAGCAGGGTCAGGAAGGAGACGAACGTGTCGATGAAGCTGGTCGCCACCATCATCAGCAGCCCGCCGAGGAGCAGGCTGATCGTGGCGTTCACGCCCACGGCCCAGGCGCGGGGGATCGCGAAGCCCAGCGTCTGCGCGGTGAAGCCGGCGGAGTACATCGACATCGCGTTGATCAGCACCATGCCGACGACGGCGAAGAGGAGGTACGGCACCGAGATCCACACCGGCAGCAGCGCACCGATGAACGCCACCGGATCCTTCGCGACGGCCAGCTCCGGTGCGCCCACCGCCATCACCGCGCCCATCAGGACCATCGGCACGACCGTCACCAGGGCTCCGCCCATCGCTGCGGCGACCATCGCCCGGGCGGACGCGGAACGCGGCAGGTAGCGGGCGAAGTCCGGAGCCGAGGGAACCCAGCTCAGGCCCCCGGCGGCCACTGTCCCGATCCCCGCGACCAGCATCGCCACCGGGCCCGCCGGCCGGTCCAGGACGGTCCTCCACGGCGTCGAGCCGATCAGATGGACCAGGACGAGGACACCGGCGCCCCCGAACAGGTACGCGGAGAGGGGGCAGCACACCGCCAGCGCCCGGATTCCGAGCCCTGAGACCAGGAAGCTGCACGCGACGAAGACGGTGAGGGTCACCAGCATCAGTGTGCTCGTGGTCCGGACGTCGAACAGCAGGTCGAGCACGGCCAGAAGGGCGTAGGAGCCGGTGACCGCGTTGAGCGTCTCCCAGCCCCACCGGGCCACCCACAGCAGGGCGCCGGGCAGGAGGTTGCCGCGCTGTCCGAACACCGCACGGGAGAGCGCCATGCCCGGGGCGCCGCCACGCTTCCCGGCGACCGACACGAGGCCGACGAGGCCGAAGGACAGCGCCGGTGCCGTGACCGCGACGGCGAGCACCTGCCACAGGTTCAGCCCGTTGAAGACCGTGAGCCCGGCGCCCACGGTCAGCAGCAGCACCGTCATGTTGGCTGCCACCCAGGTGGGGAAGAGGCTGCGGACCCGGCCGGAGCGCTCGGAATCGGGGACGGGATCCAGGCCACGGTTCTCCACGGACAGCAGCGTACCTTTACCCCCAAAAGGGCACATAAAGCCCTAGTGGTGGCCCGCGCGGTCCGCCGCGACCGCGCCCGGAGCACGGCGACTGACGGCGTCGGGTATCGAGGCTCAGCCGGCACGCGGGCGGTTGCCAGGTGGCCTCTGCTGCCTCGGCGCGGGATTCGCCACCGCCATGACGTCGGCCCGTCCCTCGGGATCGCCGTCGCTGACGGCATCACGCTGCTGAGAACATGGGCTGCCGCGGCCCGGACCGCGGGCGTGACCCGGGCAACGTCCGCCTCGGCAACGGGTCCCACCCCGGGTGTGACCGAGGTGCGCGCCGAAGGGGCACCGAGATGGTCTTGAAGCTCTGAGCGCTGCGCTTGCCCCTCTGGTCCGGAGGGACACGCACGCTGCTCTGCCAGCAGCAGAACACCGGCAAAACCGGGCTCGACGATCACTACAGTCCAGTCCCATGACGACGATCACGACGCGTGGTGTCGCGTATCCGGCCGACGGTCTGACGATGATCGGGTACCTCGCGCTCCCGGCCGGTGTCGACCGCCGGCCTGCGGTGCTGCTCGGACCGGAGGGCATGGGGCTCAGCGACGTCGAGCGCCGCCGGGCCGACGCTCTCGCCGAGCTGGGATATGTGGCGCTGGCCTTCGACCTTCACGGTGGGCGCTATCTGGGCGACCCCGAGGAGATGCTGGCCCGTTGCCTGCCGCTGCTCGCTGATCCCGACCGGATGCGGGGCATCGGCCATGCGGCGCTCGACGTGTTGCGCACCGAACCGCGGACCGACCCCGACCGGATCGCCGCCATCGGCTACGGCACCGGGGGCGCCGTCGGGCTGGAACTCGGGCGCGATGGCGTCGGCCTGCGCGCGATCGGGACAGTCAACGCGACCACCACGGGCCGACCGGGTGAGGCGGCGCGCATTCGCTGCCCGGTGTGGGCCGGGGTCGGGTCGGAGGACCCGATCATGCCGCCCGCGCGACGGAACGCGTTCACCGCCGAGATGCAGGCCGCGGGCGTCGACTGGCGCCTCACGGTCTACGGCGGCGCCTTGCACGCCTTCCACCACCCGCCGGTCGGCCACCCTGTGGTCCCCGGCGTCGGCTACCACCCGCGGCACGCGCAGCGGGCCTGGCGCGATGTCGTCGACCTGCTCGCCGAGTGCCTGCCCGCGACGGAGGATCCGGGGCACGACCCAGGTGAGGATGCCGGCGCCGGGCACTGACGGTCCCCTCCCCTCACGTCCGCACAGCAGAACCGCATGCGGGCGGATGCTCGATCGCACAAGCACGTCCGCACTGCCGCAGTGAATACCGGATCTCCTGCGACGGAGCCCTGTCGTGATCGTCGCGGCCTGCGGCGGTCCGTTCCGGCCGTCGGGGCGAGGCGTACGCGTCTACTGCGGCTTCCCTGTGCCGACCTCGTGCGAAGTCACATCAAGATCGACTCATGGCCCCTTCGGCGCGTATCCCGGCTGGACCCCACCCCGAGGGTCCTCGCCGGACTCGCAGCCCTCGCCCTGCTACCGGCATCGCTGCCGCCGACGCAGTCGGCCCACCGCGCACGACGTGAAACGGCCGCCCCGGACGATCACGACAAACACACCGTTGGACAACCGGAGCGAAGTGCCGACTGGCCAGCTGTCACCCGGGTCGCCCGTTCACCGGTAAGGGCTCCCCGGTGGCGTACAGGTGCAGGGCGTCGTGGCCGGTCCCGGCCTCGTCGACGTGCGCGGGCGGCGCTGCGGAGCCTCAGGCCCTCCCCGGACGGCGGCGGGCGCCCGGCCGTAGCCGTCCGGGGAGGGCGGGCCACCCCGGCATCACCGCGTTCGTGAGCAGGGTGCCGCACCGTGAGCGCCTCGGTGGCGAACTCGTCCACGTGCGCGGCCGTTCATGGCCCGGGTGCAGCAGGGGCACACCGGACGCCGGACCACAGGTGAGCCGATCCGTCATGGGCACCATGGGCCGCCTCGCACACATCGCGAAAAACTCGCAGGTTCCGCGAACGCCGCTGGTCAGGGCAAGGACACGCGCGGTCATGACCTTGTGTCGATGGAGACCGAAAGGGCGGACGCAGCCCTGCGTCGACGTGCACACACACGCTCGACTGCACCAGAGACGCAGATCAGAGGTGTTCTGCCGGAGGGACTCAGGGGGGTCGTGATTGCCCGTACGCGTACAGTCACGGGTTCGCACCTTCTGCGATTCCCCACCTTTCGTGGCCGATACTGGACAGGTTATGGAAATCGTCATCCTTGCTGTCATCATCGCCCTGGTCGCGGTCGGCCTGATCAGCGGGCTCGTGGTCAGCAGCCGCAAGAAGAAGCAGCTGCCGCCCTCGGCGCCGTCGAGCACGCCGACCATCACTCCTCCCGCCGAACCCCACGTCGGTGAGGAAGCCGAGGCGCCGCGCGACGAAGCGCGGCGCACCATCGAGGAGGCCGGGACCCCCGTCGGGGAAGCCCCGGTGGTCATCGAGCCGGAAGTCCCCGCGCTCGAGGTCCCCGAGCCCACCGCGGGCCGTCTCGTGCGGCTCCGCACCCGGCTGGCCCGCTCGCAGAACTCGCTGGGCAAGGGGCTGCTCACGCTCCTGTCGCGCGACAACCTCGACGAGGACACCTGGGAGGAGATCGAGGACACGCTCCTCACGGCCGACGTCGGCGTCGCCCCCACCCAGGAGCTGGTGGAGCGGCTCCGGGAGCGGGTCCGGATCCTCGGCACCCGTACACCCGACGGACTGCGCGCGCTGCTGCGCGAGGAGCTCGTCGCCCTGCTCGGCCCCGACCTCGACCGTGCGGTCCGGACGGAGGGCGGCGCCGAGACGCCCGGTGTCGTGATGGTCGTCGGGGTCAACGGCACGGGCAAGACGACCACGACGGGCAAGCTGGCCCGGGTGCTCGTCGCCGACGGCCGCAGCGTCGTGCTCGGCGCCGCCGACACCTTCCGTGCCGCGGCTGCCGACCAGCTCCAGACCTGGGGCGAGCGGGTCGGCGCCCGTACGGTCCGCGGGCCCGAGGGCGGCGACCCCGCGTCGATCGCCTTCGACGCCGTGAAGGAGGGCATCGCCGAGGGTGCCGACGTGGTGCTCATCGACACCGCAGGCCGGCTGCACACCAAGACGGGCCTGATGGACGAGCTCGGCAAGGTCAAGCGGGTCGTGGAGAAGCACGGGCCGCTCGACGAGATCCTGCTCGTCCTGGACGCCACGACCGGGCAGAACGGACTCGTTCAGGCGAGGGTGTTCGCCGAGGTCGTCGACATCACCGGCATCGTCCTCACCAAGCTGGACGGCACCGCCAAGGGCGGCATCGTCATCGCCGTCCAGCGCGAGCTGGGCGTACCCGTGAAGCTCATCGGCCTCGGTGAAGGGCCGGACGACCTGGCTCCGTTCGAGCCGGAGGCCTTCGTCGACGCGCTGATCGGCGACTGACCGCACATACCGTGTACGGCACAAGGGCGGTGGACCCCGAGGGGGTCCACCGCCCTTGCGTCGTCAGGAGCGGTGGCATATGTAGGCCAGGGTGCCGAGCAGCAGCCGCGCCTGCGGAGGTGTCACGGCCGTGTCCGTCACCGGCGGGCGCAGCCAGCGGACCGGGCCGAGGCCGCCCAGGTCGGAGGGGGGAGCGGTGATGTACGAGCCCGGGCCGAACGCCCGCAGATCCAGGTCCGCGTCGTCCCAGCCCATCCGGTAGAGCAGCCCGGGCAGGCCGTTCGCGGCCCCCGGGGCGACGAGGAACTGTGTCCGGCCCGTCGGTGTCACGGCGACCGGGCCCAGCGGCAGGCCCATCCGCTCCATCCGGACCAGCGCGTGCCGGCCCGCGGGCTCGGCGACGTCGAGCACGTCGAAGGTGCGGCCCACCGGAAGCAGCATCGAGGCGCCCGGCACCTCTGCCCAGACCTCCGCGGCGACGCCGGGCGCGGCGCCCGCCGGGACCTCGCGGGCGAAGTCCAACGGATGGGCACCGGGGGCGGCGCACCCGGCGTCGCCGCACGAGCAGACGCCGGCCGCGGCCCGCGCGCCCGGAGCCACCGCCCATCCCCAGAGTCCTGTGTACTCCGCCACCGCGGTCGCGCCGGCTGCCGCGCGGTCGCGCCGCCGCGAGCCGGAACGCATCTCGCGGATGCCGCCGATCGTGAAGCCCATGCCCCCTCCAACGGGTCCGACTCACCGGTGGTTACGACCCGGAGTCCCTGAGCGTCCTGTGCCGTCGCCACGGACCGGACGGCGCATTGAGCGGGCTCCAGGAGGGTGCGTGATCCCGCCGCGCGCCCCTGAATGCTTCACTCCGCTTGTTCCTGATCGCAGCATGTCAAGTGAATCGCGGACGGCCCGGAGCGGGTTCATCCGAAGGGGTGGCGAATGGTGGCGTTTCCACGATCGCCCTCGCCGGAGCGGTGATCGTAGGATTACCGTCGGTACCCGGACCCTGCAATTGCATGCGCGCTCACGGGTATGCCCCGGGCAACCCGCTCCTCTGTTCGGTGGCGCGCAACGTCCGTACGGGCAGCGCTGATGCACGGCATTCTGATAGAGGTTCGCGCGACAGGTTTCAGCGGGATGGGGGCGTTCCAGTGAGTGGCAGCGGCGCAGGCGAGACGAGTGCCGGGAGGCGCCCCAACGGGCAGTTGGGATCGTGGTTCGTGCGCAGCGGCTGGTCCAAGGGCGAGCTCGCGCGCCAGGTGAACCGGCGGGCACGCCAGATGGGCGCCCACCACATCAGCACCGACACCTCCCGGGTGCGGCGGTGGCTCGATGGGGAACAGCCCCGCGAGCCGATCCCGCGCATCCTCTCCGAGCTCTTCTCCGAACGCTTCGGAGCCGTCGTCGCGGTGGAGGACCTCGGGCTGCGCACCGCCCATCAGTCGCCGTCGGTCGCCGGGGTCGACCTGCCCTGGGCGGGCCCGCAGACCGTCGCGCTGCTCAGCGAGTTCTCCCGCAGCGACCTCATGCTGGCCCGGCGCGGTTTCCTCGGCAGCTCCCTCGCCCTGGCAGCGGGCCCCACCCTCATCGAGCCGATGCAGCGCTGGCTGGTGCCCGCCCCCCCCTCGGGGCGGCCGGAGCCGGTGCCGGCGGCGGCCGGGAGCCGGCCCTCGCGGCTCTCCCTGCCCGAGCTCGACCTGCTGGAGTCCACCACGGCGATGTTCCGCCAGTGGGACGCCCAGTGCGGGGGAGGACTGCGCCGAAAGGCCGTCGTCGGTCAACTCCACGAGGTCACCGACCTGTTGCAGGAACCCCAGCCCGAGGAGACCGCCCGCCGCCTCTTCCGGTGTGCGGCCGAACTGGCCGAGCTGGCGGGCTGGATGAGCTACGACGTGGGCCTCCAGCCCACCGCCCAGAAGTACTTCGTCCTCGCCCTGCACGCGTCCAAGGAGGCCGGGGACAAGCCGCTGGGCTCCTACATCCTGTCCAGCATGAGCCGCCAGATGATCCACCTCGGGCGGCCCGACGACGCCCTCGAACTCATCCATCTCGCCCAGTACGGCAGCCGCGAGTGCGCCACCTCGCGCACCCAGGCCATGCTGTATGCGATGGAGGCGCGCGCATACGCCAACATGGGCCAGCCCAGCAAGTGCAGAAGAGCGGTCAGGATGGCCGAGGACACCTTCGCCGACGCCGTTTTCGACGACGAGCCCGAGCCCGACTGGATCCGCTTCTTCTCCGACGCCGAACTGCACGGCGAGAACGCCCACTCCTACCGTGACCTGGTGTACGTCGCGGGCCGCAGCCCCACGTACGCCTCACTCGCCGAGCCCGTCATGGCCCGCGCCGTCGAGCTCTTCGGCGACGACGACGAGCACCAGAGGTCCTACGCGCTCAATCTGATCGGCATGGCCACCGTGCACCTCCTCCAGCGGGAACCCGAGGAGTCGACCGTGCTGGCCACCAAGGCCCTGAAGATCGCCAAGAAGGTCAGGTCGGAGCGCGTCAACACCCGGCTCCGCAAGACCGTCGACACCGCTGCCAGGGACTTCGGCGACATTCCCGAGGTCGCCCGGCTCACCGACCTGCTCACCGAGCAGCTCCCGGAGACCGCCGAAGCGGTCTGACCGGCCCTCCCGCCACCGGCCACGGCAGCCATCCCGTACATCCCGACTCGGCTCCCCCATCGCCAGGTCAGCGGGTGGCTGCCGTGGCCGGTTCACGTCCTCGGCGTCCCAACCGCACCGTATGCGGCGCAACCGGCATGGTAGGCAGCACACCGGGTCCGACGCCCGCGGTTCATTCGGACGTAACACTTCACGCCCCTTCGTCACTGCGGTGAAACACCGTGCGGCATTCGTGGAAACCGCGCTGCGCGAATCTCATGGCGCATAACCGGCCCGCACCTTTTCACCGTGGTCCCGCACCCCCGCACGTGGCCGCACCGACGACGAGGAGACGCCGATGCCCCCAGGCATCACGACGCTTGCCGCAGACGCCCCCGAGCTGTCTGCCGCCAACACAGGGTTCATGCTCATCTGCTCCGCGCTGGTGATGCTCATGACCCCGGGTCTGGCCTTCTTCTACGGAGGCATGGTCCGCGTCAAGAGCACCCTGAACATGCTGATGATGAGCTTCATCAGCCTCGGGATCGTCACGATCCTGTGGGTGCTCTACGGATTCAGCCTCGCCTTCGGCACGGACGTCGGCTCCGTCATCGGCTGGAGCTCGGACTTCGTCGGACTCAGCGGAATCGGCGTCACCGAGCTCTGGGACGGCTACACCATCCCGACCTACGTCTTCGCGGTCTTCCAGCTGATGTTCGCCGTGCTCACCCCGGCCCTCATCAGCGGCGCCCTCGCCGACCGGGTCAAGTTCACCTCGTGGGCCCTGTTCATCACCCTCTGGGTCACCGTCGTCTACTTCCCCGTCGCCCACTGGGTGTGGGGCGCGGGCGGCTGGCTCTTCGAGCTGGGTGTCATCGACTTCGCCGGCGGTACCGCCGTCCACATCAACGCGGGTGCGGCGGCCCTCGGCGTGATCCTCGTCATCGGCAAGCGGGTCGGCTTCAAGAAGGACCCGATGCGGCCGCACAGCCTGCCGCTCGTCATGCTCGGTGCCGCCCTCCTGTGGTTCGGCTGGTTCGGCTTCAACGCCGGCTCGTGGCTCGGCAACGACGACGGCGTCGGCGCCGTCATGTTCGTGAACACGCAGGTCGCCACCGGTGCGGCCGTCCTGGGCTGGCTCGCCTACGAGAAGATCCGCCACGGCTCCTTCACCACCCTGGGCGCCGCCTCCGGCGCCGTCGCCGGACTCGTCGCCATCACCCCCGCGGGCGGTGCGGTCAGCCCGCTGGGCGCCATCGCGGTCGGCGTCATCGCCGGTGTCCTGTGCGCCATGGCCGTCAGCCTGAAGTACAAGTTCGGCTACGACGACTCCCTGGACGTCGTCGGCGTCCACCTCGTCGGCGGCATCATCGGCTCCCTCCTCGTCGGCTTCTTCGCCACCGGCGGAGTGCAGTCCGACGCCAAGGGCCTCTTCTACGGCGGCGGCCTCGAGCAGCTCGGCAAGCAGGCCGTCGGAGTGTTCGCGGTCCTCGCGTACTCTCTGGTCGTCTCCGCGGTCCTCGCCCTCATCCTGGACAGGACGATCGGGATGCGCGTCTCCGAGGACGACGAGATCTCCGGAATCGACCAGGTCGAGCACGCCGAGACGGCCTACGACTTCAGCGGCGCCGGCGGCGGAGCGGCCCCGCGCAACACCCCGGCCCCCGGTACCCCGGCAACCCCGACGAACAAGAAGGTGGACGCATGAAGCTCATCACCGCAGTCGTGAAGCCGCACAGGCTGGACGAGATCAAGGAGGCCCTCCAGGCCTTCGGCGTCCAGGGCCTCACGGTCACGGAGGCCAGCGGTTACGGGCGGCAGCGCGGACACACCGAGGTCTACCGGGGCGCCGAGTACACCGTCGACCTCGTACCGAAGATCCGCATCGAGGTCCTCGTCGAGGACGAGGACGCCGAACAGCTCATCGACGTCGTCGTCAAGGCCGCCCGGACCGGCAAGATCGGTGACGGCAAGGTCTGGAGCGTCCCGGTCGAGACCGCGATCCGCGTACGGACCGGCGAACGCGGTCCGGACGCACTCTGACCGACGGTCCCCGTGAACGGAAAGGCAGCTGGGTGACGAGCACCGAAGTGACCACCGAATCCGAGGACTCGGGACCCAGCGGCTACGCGGCGGCCCGGCTGCGTCTTCTCCAGGAGAAGACGCAGTCCGGGCCGCCGCGCCGTGCGGCCCTCGCCCGCCTCACCGACGACTGGCTGACCGCGCTGTTCACGGCGGCCGCAGAGGAGTCGGGCGTCCGGGGCGCCGCCCTCGTCGCCGTCGGCGGGTACGGCCGCGGCGAACTCTCCCCGCGCAGCGACCTCGACCTCCTGCTCCTGCACGACGGCAGCGCCGACGCCGGAGCCATCGCTTCCCTCGCCGACCGCATCTGGTACCCCGTCTGGGACCTCGGCCTGGCCCTCGACCACTCCGTACGCACCCCCGGCGAGGCACGCGGGACCGCGGGGGAGGACCTCAAGGTCCAGCTCGGCCTCCTCGACGCACGCCCCGTCGCCGGAGACCTCGGACTGGTCGCCGGCCTGCGCACCGCGATCCTCGCCGACTGGCGCAACCAGGCACCCAAACGCCTCCCCGCCCTCGACGAGCTCTGCCGGGAACGCGCCGAGCGCATGGGCGAGCTCCAGTACCTCCTGGAGCCCGACCTCAAGGAGGCCCGCGGCGGTCTCCGCGACGCCACCGCCCTGCGCGCCGTCGCCGCCTCCTGGGTCGCCGACGCCCCCCGCGAAGGACTCGCCGAAGCCCGCCGCACCCTTCTCGACGCGCGCGACGCCCTCCACCTCAGCACCGGCCGGGCCACCGACCGCCTCGCCCTGCAGGAGCAGGACCAGGTCGCCGGAGCGCTCGGCCTCCTCGACGCCGACGCCCTGCTGCGCCAGGTGTACGAAGCCGCCCGGACCGTCTCGTACGCCACCGACGTCACCTGGCGCGAGGTCAACCGCGTGCTGCGCGCCCGCTCCGTGCGGCCCCGGCTGCGGGCGATCCTCGGCGGCGGCGCCAAGGCCGCCCCGGAGCGCACCCCGCTCGCCGAGGGCGTGGTCGAGGCCGACGGCGAAGTCGTCCTCGCCCGCACCGCCCGCCCCGAGAAGGACCCCGTCCTCACTCTCAGGGCCGCCGCCGCGGCGGCCGAGTCCGGGCTGCCGCTCTCCCGCCACCTCGTACGCCACCTCCGGACGGCCGCCCAGCCGCTGCCCGTGCCGTGGCCCGCGGAGGCCCGCGAGGAGCTCGTCACCCTGCTCGGCGCCGGTGAATCCACCGTCGGCGTCTGGGAAGCCCTGGAAGCGGAAGGCATCATCACCCGGCTGCTGCCCGACTGGGAGCGGGTCCACTGCCGTCCGCAGCGCAATCCGGTCCACACCTGGACCGTCGACCGCCACCTCGTCGAGACGGCCGTGCGCGCCGCCTCCCTCACCCGCCGCGTCGGCCGCCCCGACCTCCTCCTGGTCGCGGCCCTGCTCCACGACATCGGCAAGGGCTGGCCCGGGGACCACTCCGTCGCCGGTGAGGTCATCGCCCGCGACATGGCCGCCCGCATCGGCTTCGACAAACAGGACGTGGGGGTCGTCGCCACCCTCGTACGACACCACCTGCTGCTCATCGAGACCGCCACCCGGCGTGACCTGGACGACCCCGCGACCGTCCGCTCCGTCGCCGACGCCGTGGGCAGCGCCTCCACCCTGGAGCTCCTGCACGCCCTCACCGAGGCCGACGCGCTGGCCACCGGCCCCGCCGCGTGGAGCTCCTGGCGCGCCTCCCTGGTCACGGACCTGGTCAGGCGGGCCGCCTCGCTCCTCGCGGGCGAGGAGCCCGCCGAACCGGAACCGCTCGCCCCCAGCGCCGAGCAGGAACGCCTCGCCGTCGAGGCACTGCGCACCGGCGAACCGGTCCTGTCCCTGCACACCCAGCCCGAACCCGCCTCCGGGGACGGCGAACCGGAACCCGTCGGCGTGGAACTCCTCATCGCGCTGCCCGACCGGCCCGGAGTGCTCCCCGCGGCGGCCGGCGTCCTCGCCCTGCACCGCCTCACCGTCCGCGCGGCGGACCTGCGGGCCGTCGAGCTCCCCACCGAGCTGGGCGAGTCGGCCGGTCTGCTGGTGCTCAGCTGGCGGGTGGCCGCGGAGTACGGTTCCCTCCCGCAGGCCTCCCGGCTCCGCGCCGACCTCGTACGCGCCCTGGACGGCTCCCTCGACATCCGGGCCCGCCTCGCCGAACGCGAGGCCGCCTACCCGCGGCGGCGCGGGGTCAAGGCGCCGCCGCCCAGAGTCACCGTCGCGGCGGCGGGCTCGCGGCTCGCCACGGTGATCGAGGTGCGCGCCCAGGACGCCCCCGGACTGCTGCACCGGATCGGCCGGGCGCTGGAACAGACCGCCGTACGGGTCCGCAGCGCACACATCTCGACGCTGGGCGCGAACGCGGTGGACGCCTTCTACGTCACCGACGCGGACGGTGCGCCGCTGGCCGGGGAGCGTGCGGCGGCGCTGGCCAGGGAGGTGGAGAAGGCGCTGGCGTGACCCCCGGCGCCGGGCCGTCCACGCCCGGGGGCGGCCCCCCGGCACCGGCCGTTCGTCACGAGTGGTGGCCTTCGGTACCGGGCCGTTCACCACGAGAATCGGGCGAGGTCTTTGCGTTCGGCGGGGTCCGGATACCCTGGAGGGCGATTGACCTGCCACCACCCCCGACCCTGAGGACCGACGAGCGCCGTGTTCGATACTCTCTCCGACCGCCTTGCCGCGACTTTCAAGAACCTCAGGGGCAAGGGCCGCTTGTCCGAGGCGGACATCGACGCCACGGCTCGCGAGATCCGAATCGCCCTGCTCGAGGCCGACGTCGCGCTGCCCGTCGTCCGGTCCTTCATCGCCAACGTCAAGGAGCGGGCGCGGGGGGTCGAGGTCTCCCAGGCGCTGAATCCGGCGCAGCAGATGATCAAGATCGTCAACGAGGAGCTCGTAGGCATCCTCGGTGGCGAGACCCGGCGGCTCCGGTTCGCCAAGACCGCGCCGACCGTGATCATGCTCGCGGGTCTCCAGGGTGCCGGTAAGACGACCCTCGCCGGCAAGCTCGGTCTCTGGCTCAAGGGCCAGGGCCACTCCCCGCTGCTCGTCGCCTGCGACCTCCAGCGCCCCAACGCCGTCAACCAGCTGAGCGTCGTGGCCGACCGCGCGGGTGTCGCGGTGTACGCGCCGGAGCCCGGCAACGGCGTGGGCGACCCGGTCAAGGTCGCCAAGGACTCCATCGAGTTCGCCAAGGCCAAGGTCCACGACATCGTCATCGTCGACACCGCCGGCCGTCTCGGCATCGATGAGGAGCTGATGCGGCAGGCCGCGGACATCCGCGACGCCGTCAGCCCCGACGAGATCCTCTTCGTCGTGGACGCGATGATCGGCCAGGACGCGGTCAACACCGCCGAGGCCTTCCGCGACGGCGTCGGCTTCGACGGCGTGGTGCTCTCCAAGCTCGACGGCGACGCCCGCGGCGGTGCCGCCCTGTCGATCGCCCATGTCACGGGCAAGCAGATCATGTTCGCCTCGAACGGTGAGAAGCTCGAGGACTTCGACGCGTTCCACCCCGACCGCATGGCGTCCCGCATTCTCGACATGGGTGACCTGCTCACCCTGATCGAGCAGGCGGAGAAGACCTTCAGCCAGGAAGAGGCCGCCAAAATGGCCTCCAAGCTGGCGTCGAGCAAGGGCAAGGACTTCACGCTCGACGACTTCCTGGCGCAGATGGAGCAGGTCAGGAAGATGGGCTCCATCTCCAAGCTGCTCGGGATGCTGCCCGGCATGGGGCAGATCAAGGACCAGATCAGCAACATCGACGAGCGGGACGTGGACCGCACGGCCGCGATCATCAAGTCGATGACACCGCACGAGCGTGCCGAGCCCACGGTGATCAACGGCTCGCGCCGGGCCCGTATCGCCAAGGGTTCGGGCGTCGAGGTCTCCGCGGTGAAGAACCTCGTCGAGCGGTTCTTCGAGGCCCGCAAGATGATGTCGAAGATGGCCCAGGGCGGCGGCATGCCGGGGATGCCCGGGATGCCGGGCATGGGCGGCGGTCCCGGCCGTCAGAAGAAGCAGATCAAGCAGGCCAAGGGCAAGCGCAAGAGCGGCAACCCGATGAAGCGCAAGGCCGAGGAGCAGGCGGCCGCGGCCCGCCGCGAGCAGGCGGCGGCGCAGGGCGGTGCCTTCGGGCTGCCGGCCCAGGAGGACAAGAACTTCGAGCTGCCGGACGAGTTCAAGAAGTTCATGGGCTGACCGGCCCGTCGGCATGACGAAGGGGCGCCCCGCTCGCGGGCGCCCCTTCGCCGTTCCGCACCGTTCTCGTCAGGTGACGCACACCAGGTAGCGGAAGACGTTCGGCATCCAGACCGTGCCGTCGGGCCGCAGGTGCGGATGCAGCGCTTCCGCGACCTCCTTCTCCGCCTGGGAGCGGTCCGTCGCCCGGATCGCCGCGTCGAACAGCCCGGTCGACAACAGGCCGCGCACGGCGCTGTCCAGGTCGGCGTAGCCGAACGGGCAGGAGACCCGGCCGGAACCGTCCGGCTTCAGCCCTGCCCGCGCGGCCACCTCTTCGAGGTCGTCCCGCAGCGGCGGGCGCCAGCCGCTCCCGGAGCGCGCGGTGCGCGACGACTCGGCGAGCCGGGCCGCCACCCGGAGCACCGGGGCCGTCGCGCAGCGCTCCGGCGGCCCCCATCCGGTCAGCACCACGGTGGCCCCTCGAGCGGCCAGCGGCACGGCGGAGGTCAGGGCGGGTGCGAGACCGTCACAGTCGCCGGCGGCGCAACCGATCGGATCGAACGCGGTGAGCAGGTCGTAGGGCGCCTCTCCGGCGGGCGCGGCCGCCGACGGGACGTCGTCCACGAGCCTGGCCCGCACCCGCGGCGCCGTCCCGGCCGGTTCCTGTCCCGCGCCGGACGCGAAGCGCTCGCGCGCCAGGGCGAGACGTTCACGGTCGGTGTCGCAGCCGGTGACGTGTGCCCCCCGGGACGCCGCGATCAGCAGCGCGAGCCCGGAACCGCAGCCGAGGGAGAGCATCCGGGTGCCGGCCCCGACTTCGAGCCGCTCGAACACGGCTTCGTACAGCGGCGCCAGCATGCGCTCCTGGATCTCGGCCCAGTCGCGGGCACGGGTACCGGCGTCCACCGTGGCGGTCGAGTCCGCATACCTGTGGTGCCGGACGAGCGTGGGTGTCATGGAATGCGCCCCAATCCGCCGAGAGGTCGGTCGTGCCCGAGTGAGGTCCCCCATGTGTACGTGCGCCGTGCTCTGTGCGGCAGGTGGTGCGCATGCCGCGTTCCGTGATGCGTGTGCCGCGTCCTGGGCGCCCGCATCCCCCGTATGCCAGAGAACTCCGCATCCGCGGTCCCGTCCAGGGGTCGGGTGGCATTGCTTGCGTGCTCCGGTCGTGCGCCCCCGGCTCCGGGTCGTGACGGCGGGCGCCGGGACCGGTGCGCCCGAGGCTCGCTCCTCACAGTCTTACCCGACATGCGGGGGGCAGCACGTCGAGGGCTCCGGCCCCGCCGGGCTCGGGTTCGTGCCGGCTGCTCCATGCCGGGTAATGTCGCCCACGAAGGCCCTTCTACGGTCCGGCGCGTACGACACGCTACGTACCGTCTTGATGCGAGCTGTGTGACTTCTCCGCAGATCTGCGCACCCGCCCTCGTCCGAGCGCATCAGCGGCAACTGACTGGTACGTGCAAATTATTTGGGATGCCCCGGAATAGGAACACCGGAGCCCTCAGGCTCGTTATCACGACGTGAGCACGACACCACCTGTACTTGCCGCAGAGCTGGCACAGGCGTGGGCCGACATTCAGCGGTACCACTCCGAGCTGCCCGATCTTGCCGCGCCAGAGTCCCTGATCGGAGAGTCCTCGTCCGCCTGTGGCGCCGAGCTCTCCTTCGAACGACTGCTTCACGAGGCAGTCCACGGCATCGCCGCCGCACGAGGTGTCCGGGACACCTCGCGGGCGGGCCGCTACCACAACCGGCGTTTCCTCGCGATCGCGGAGGAGCTGGGCCTCGACCATGCCGAGGAGCCCCACCCCAGCAGCGGATTCTCGCTGGTGACGCTGAACGCGGAGGCCAAACGCAGATACCGCCCGACGACGGAACGGCTCCAGCGTGCGCTCAAGGCGCACACCGTGGCCACCGCCGCCGACACCAAGCGCTCCTTCCGCGGCCCCGCCGCCCGGCACGGCTCCTCCGGGGGAGGTGTGCGGGTCAAGGCCGTCTGCGACTGCGGGCGCAACGTCCGGGTCGTGCCCTCGGTCCTCGCCCAGGCGCCGATCGTCTGCGGCGGCTGCGGCAAGCCCTTCCGTATCCCCGAAGCAGCGGTCGCGGTGGGGTGACCCGATGTGGTGTGGCACAATGGCTAGCTGTACTCGACAGTCGCATAGGACCCCTCTCTCCTCCGGCTGACGCGTCCATCGGGCACTCCGAGTACCGCAACCCCACGTGGCATCTAGTTGTGCCCAACCACGTCAGAGACCAGGAGACACCACTTCCGTGGCAGTCAAGATCAAGCTGAAGCGTCTGGGCAAGATCCGTTCGCCTCACTACCGCATCGTCGTCGCCGACTCCCGTACCCGCCGTGACGGCAGGGCCATCGAGGAGATCGGCCTGTACCACCCGGTGCGGAACCCCTCGCGCATCGAGGTCAACGCAGAGCGCGCGCAGTACTGGCTCTCCGTCGGCGCCCAGCCGACCGAGGCCGTCCTCGCGATCCTGAAGCTCACCGGTGACTGGCAGGCCCACAAGGGTCTCCCGGCCCCCGCGCCGCTGCTGCAGCCGGAGCCCAAGGCTGACAAGCGCGCCCTGTTCGAGGCTCTCACCACGGACGGCGACGAGGCCAAGGGTGAGGCCATCACCCAGAAGGCCAAGAAGTCGGACAAGAAGGCGGACGAGGCGGCCGACGCTGCTGCGTCCACCGAGTCGACCGAGGCCTGAGCATGCTCGAGGAGGCTCTTGAGCACCTCGTGAAGGGCATCGTCGACAACCCCGACGATGTGCAGGTCGCCTCGCGTGACCTGCGCCGTGGACGCGTGCTCGAGGTCCGGGTTCACCCGGACGACCTCGGTAAGGTGATCGGCCGTAACGGCCGCACCGCGCGCGCCCTGCGTACCGTCGTGGGTGCCATCGGCGGCCGTGGTATTCGTGTCGACCTCGTCGATGTGGACCAGGTTCGCTGAAGAGTTGAACACCGGCCGGGGCCGGGGAGGGCTTTCGAGCCTTCCCCGGCCTTTGTCGTCCCTACACCACCACCGGGAGAAGTAGCGTGCAGTTGGTAGTTGCGCGGATCGGTCGCGCCCATGGCATCAAGGGCGAGGTCACCGTCGAGGTGCGCACCGACGAGCCCGAGCTCCGGCTCGGGCCCGGGGCCGTCCTGGCCACGGAGCCGGCGGAGACGGGGCCCCTGACGATCGAGACGGGCCGGGTGCACAGCGGCAGGCTGCTGCTGCGGTTCGAGGGCGTACGGGACCGCACGGCGGCCGAGGCACTCCGCAACACCCTGCTGATCGCCGACGTGGACCCGGCGGAACTCCCCGAGGACCCCGAGGAGTTCTACGACCACCAGCTGATGGACCTCGACGTGGTCCTCGCCGACGGCACCGAGATCGGCCGGATCACCGAGATCACGCACCTGCCGTCCCAGGACCTCTTCATCGTGGAGCGTCCGGACGGCAGCGAGGTGATGATCCCGTTCGTCGAGGAGATCGTCGGCGAGATCGACCTCGAGGAGCAGCGGGTCGTCAT
This sequence comes from Streptomyces clavifer, assembly GCA_014651175.1. GTDB lineage: Bacteria > Actinomycetota > Actinomycetes > Streptomycetales > Streptomycetaceae > Streptomyces > Streptomyces clavifer. The sequence goes on from BMWJ01000001.1 coordinate 1,004,747, forward strand.
CACGCCGCCCCCCGGCCTGATCGACGAGAGCGAGGCCGTCGTCGCGTCCACCCGGGACGCGGAGGACGGCGACAGCGACGGAGCGGCAGAGGAGGCCCCGGGAGCCGGGGGCGACGAAGCTGCCGGCGGGACTGCGAAGGGCGGCGCGTGATGCGGCTCGACGTCGTCACGATCTTCCCCGAGTACCTGGAACCGCTGAACGTCTCGCTCGTCGGCAAGGCACGCTCCCGGGGCCGCCTGGACGTACACGTCCACGACCTGCGCGACTGGACGCACGACCGGCACAACACGGTGGACGACACCCCGTACGGCGGCGGCCCCGGCATGGTCATGAAGACCGAGCCCTGGGGCGAGGCCCTGGACGACGCGCTGGCCGAAGGCTACGAGGCCGGGGCGCACTCCCCGGTACTCGTGGTGCCGACCCCCAGCGGGAGGCCGTTCACGCAGGAGCTGGCCGTCGGGCTCTCGGAGAGGCCGTGGCTGATCTTCGCCCCCGCCCGGTACGAGGGCATCGACCGCCGGGTGACGGAGGAGTACGCCACCCGCATGCCGGTCGTGGAGGTGTCCATCGGGGACTACGTCCTGGCCGGCGGGGAAGCCGCCGTCCTGGTGATCACGGAGGCGGTGGCCCGCCTGCTGCCCGGAGTGCTCGGCAACGCCGAATCGCACCGGGACGACTCCTTCGCGCCCGGAGCCATGGCCGACCTGCTCGAAGGCCCCGTGTACACGAAGCCGCCCGAGTGGCGCGGGCGCGGTATCCCGGACGTCCTGCTCAGCGGCCACCACGGCAGGATCGCCCGCTGGCGCAGGGACGAGGCGTTCCGCAGAACCGCCCTCAACAGGCCCGACCTCATTGAGCGTTGCGACGCCGCGGGCTTCGACAAGAAGGACCGCGAGATCCTCTCCATCCTCGGCTGGTCCCCCGAGCCCGGTGGACGATTTTGGCGCAGGCCCGAGGCCGTGGAAGAATAAGGCCGCTGTACGTCCGGTGTGCGCCCCTGCCACAGGGGGAAAGACGCCCGCCCGATGTGATCAGCATCCGAACTTCACTCTCTCCCGTCGATGACCTGTGGCATCGGCGAAGAAAGCAGACAACATGGCTTCCCTGCTCGATGGCGTCAACGCCGCCTCGCTCCGTACCGACCTCCCGGCGTTCCGCCCCGGTGACACGGTCAACGTCCACGTGCGCGTGATCGAGGGCAACCGCTCCCGTATCCAGCAGTTCAAGGGCGTCGTCATCCGCCGCCAGGGCTCGGGCGTCAGCGAGACCTTCACGGTCCGCAAGGTCTCCTTCAGCGTCGGCGTCGAGCGCACCTTCCCGGTGCACAGCCCGATCTTCGAGAAGATCGAGCTCGTCACCCGCGGTGACGTCCGTCGCGCCAAGCTGTACTTCCTCCGTGAGCTGCGCGGCAAGGCCGCGAAGATCAAGGAGAAGCGCGACCGCTGATTCACCTCCGGCGTCCACAGCGCGGCCGGATAGAATCCGGCTCCGATGGACACGGAAGCACAGCACATGGAGCGCGACCCCTCCTCCGCCCCCGCAGACGGGGCGGAGGAGGGGTCGCGCTTCACGCATGTCCCCGATCGTTCCGCCGACTCGATGTCCTGGGGGCGGGCCGTCTTCCTCGGCATGCTCTGCACCGTCGCCCTGCTGCTGTTCAGCGCATTCGTGCTGCAGCCCTTCCTCATTCCGAGCGGCTCGATGGAACCCACGCTGAAGGTGGGGGACCGCGTGCTCGTCAACAAGCTGGCGTACCGTTTCGGCTCCGAACCACAGCGCGGCGACGTGGTGGTCTTCGACGGCACCGGCTCCTTCGTGCAGGAGACGCCCGAGGGGGACGCCGTCACCGCGCTGCTGCGCGGGGCGGCCGCGTCCCTGGGGCTCGCCGAACCCGCCGAGACCGACTTCGTGAAGCGGGTGGTGGGGGTGGGGGGCGATCGCGTGGTCTGCTGCGACGAGCGGGGGAGACTCGGGGTGAACGGCCGCTCGGTGGACGAGGAGTACCTGCACCCGGGCGACAAGCCGTCGGAGGTCGCCTTCGACATCGTGGTGCCCGACGGCACGCTGTGGATGATGGGCGACCACCGGGGCAAGTCGCGCGACTCCCGCGACCACCTGGGGCAGCCGGGGGGCGGCATGGTGCCCGTCGACCGGGTGATCGGGCGCGTCGACTGGCTCGGCTGGCCACTCGGCAGGCTCGGCTCCCTGGAGGGGACCGGCGCCTTCACCGGCATACGGCCGCCGGGCGCCTCGCATGGGTAACCGGGGGCGCAGGCGGGGAGTGCCGGACACGGATGTTCCGCTGCCCACGGGGAGCCGGCCGACCACGGCCCGCTCGCTGCCGACCCGGGCCGAACGCCGGAAGCTGGCACGCAGGGTGAAGCGCCGCCGGCGCAGGTCCGCGATCAAGGAGATCCCTCTCCTCGTCGTGGTGGCGCTGCTGATCGCGCTGGTGCTCAAGACCTTCCTCGTCCAGGCCTTCGTGATCCCGTCCGGGTCGATGGAGCAGACCATCCGGATCGGCGACCGGGTGCTGGTGGACAAGCTGACACCGTGGTTCGGCTCCGAACCGCAGCGCGGGGACGTCGTCGTGTTCAAGGACCCCGGCGGCTGGCTGCAACAGGAGAACGTCGACACCGAGGACCCGCCCGTCGGCATCAAGCAGGCCAAGGAGCTCCTGACGTTCATCGGGCTCCTGCCCTCCGACGACGAGCAGGATCTGATCAAGCGTGTGGTGGCGGTCGGGGGCGACACCGTGAAGTGCTGCGGCTCGGACGGCAAGGTCACCGTCAACGGGGTACCGCTCGAGGAGCCCTACCTGCATCCCGGCAACGAGCCGTCCGCGCTCCAATTCGAGGTAAAGGTTCCGCAGGGCCGCATCTTCGTGATGGGCGACCACCGGTCCAATTCCGCGGACTCCCGCTTCCACCTCGACGAACCGGGCAAGGGCACCGTCTCGGAGGACGAGGTCGTGGGACGGGCCGTCGTGATCGCCTGGCCGCTCGGCCACTGGCGGAGGCTGGAGGAACCCGGGGCGTTCGCCTCGGTCCCCGACGTGAGCGCCGGGACGGCGGCGGAAGCGGTCCCGTCGAATAGTGTGTCCTCCCAGGATCGCAACGGAATGGTCCTGCTCCCGACCCCTGCGGAACTCCCGCTCGTTATGGGAGTGGTGGGCCTGCGCCGAATCGTGCGCGGGCGGTGGCACGGAGTGAGGAGTGGATGTGGGGGATTTGGCGGTCGGCGCACGATCCGGACACGACGAACCCGAGGACCGGCCTGCGAACGGCGGGATCCCGGCGGAGGCGGAGGGTGACGACGACTCCCGGAGCGGCAGCACGGCGCAGAAGAAGCCGCGCTCCTTCTGGAAGGAGCTGCCGCTCCTCGTAGGCATCGCGCTCATTCTCGCGCTGCTGATCAAGACGTTCCTGGTGCAGGCGTTCTCGATCCCCTCGGACTCCATGCAGAACACGCTGCAGCGGGGCGACCGGGTGCTGGTCGACAAGCTGACGCCGTGGTTCGGCTCGGAGCCGGAGCGCGGTGAGGTCGTCGTCTTCCACGACCCCGGCGGCTGGCTCGAGGACACCGTGACTCCCGAGCCGAACGCGGTGCAGAAGTTCCTGAGCTTCATCGGGCTGATGCCGTCCGCGGAGGAGAAGGACCTGATCAAGCGTGTGATCGCGGTCGGCGGTGACACGGTCCAGTGCAAGAAGAACGGACCGGTGACGGTCAACGGCAAGGCGCTGGACGACAAGTCGTTCATCTTCGAGGGCAACAGCGCGTGCGACGACGAGCCGTTCGGGCCGATCAACGTGCCCGAGGGCCGGATCTGGGTGATGGGTGACCACCGCCAGAACTCGCTGGACTCCCGCTACCACCAGGAGCTGCCCGGACAGGGCACGGTGTCCACCGACGAGGTGGTCGGACGGGCCATCGTCATCGCCTGGCCGGTCAACCGCTGGGCGACCCTGCCGGTCCCGAGCACGTTCGACCAGCCCGGGCTGAACGCCGCGGCCGCCGTAGCGCCGGCAGCACTGGGTGTAGCGGGGGCGCTGCCCCTCGTGTTCTGGCGCCGCCGGAGGCTGACCAGCGGGCGTACCGCCGGGTAGGGTGCCGACTCGGATCAGCGATTGTCGATCTCCGACGGGGGAGCGCTGGGATGAGTGGAACAGGACGTACGGAGCGCGGCCGCGGCCGGCTCGGCACCATGGTGTCGAACCTGGCCGTGGCCGTCGGCTGTGTGCTCTTCCTCGGCGGTTTCGCCTGGGGAGCGGTGGTGTACAAGCCGTACACCGTGCCCACGGACTCGATGTCCCCCACGGTGAACCCCGGGGAGCGGGTGCTCGCGCAGCGGATCGACGGCGCCGACGTACGGCGTGGTGACGTCGTCGTCTTCACGGATCCGGTCTGGGGCGACGTGCCGATGGTGAAGCGGGTCGTCGGAGTGGGCGGCGACAAGGTCGCCTGCTGCGAGGACGAGGGCCGGATGACCATCAACGGCGAGCCCGTCGAGGAACCGTATCTGCAGGCGAAGGGCGGGGCCGCGCCCGGCCCGGACGACGGCGGGGCCCCGGCCTCCGTCCAGAACTTCACGGCTGTCGTGCCCGAGGGGCAGCTCTTCCTCCTGGGGGACGAGCGCGCGACCTCCCTGGACTCCCGGGTCCACCTGGAGGACCCGGGGCACGGCTCCGTGTCGCGCAGCGCCGTGGAGGCACGGGTGGACGCCGTGGCATGGCCCATGAGGGGCATGCTCGACCGGCCGGCGGCCTTCGCCGCACTGCCCGGTGGAGTGTCGTCCAGCGGGCCGCTGCCGCTTCAGGTCGGGGCCCTGGCGGCCGGTGTGCTCCTCATCCTCGGAGGAGCCGCCTACGGGCCGCTCGCGGCCCGCTCCGCCCGCCGGAGCCGGCCGGGAGTGTCCCCCGGTGGCCGCTGAGGCGCGCAAGGTCGCACGCGTCCTGCTCCTGGACCCCGACGACCGGATCCTCCTGCTCCACGGATTCGAGCCGGCGGACCCGGCGACGAACTGGTGGTTCACACCGGGCGGCGGCCTGGAGGGCGACGAGAGCCGGGAGGCCGCGGCCCTGCGTGAGCTTGCCGAGGAGACGGGCCTCACGGACGTCGAGCTCGGCCCCGTGGTGTGGACGCGGACCTGCTCCTTCCCGTTCGACGGGCGGCGCTGGGACCAGGACGAGTGGTACTTCCTGGCTCGAACGGCACGGACCACCACGCATCAGAGGGGCCTCACGGAACTGGAGCGGCGCAGTGTTGCCGGTCTGAGGTGGTGGACTTCCGCCGAACTTCTCACGACGCGTGAGACGGTGTACCCGACCAGGCTCGCCGGGCTGCTGCGCACGCTGCTCGACGAGGGTCCCCCACGCGTTCCGCTGGTTCTCGCCCCCGAAATCGCCTAATCGGCGAGGGGTGCGGACGGCTGACGCACAATGGGGGGACGCACGGCTGAAGGGGAACATGCCATGAGCGCCGAGGACCTCGAGAAGTACGAGACCGAGATGGAGCTGAAGCTCTACCGGGAGTACCGCGATGTCGTCGGTCTGTTCAAATTCGTGATCGAGACCGAGCGGCGCTTCTACCTCACCAACGACTACGAGATGCAGGTGCACTCGGTCCAGGGCGAGGTCTTTTTCGAGGTGTCCATGGCGGACGCGTGGGTGTGGGACATGTACCGGCCCGCCAGGTTCGTCAAACAGGTGCGCGTGCTCACCTTCAAGGACGTGAACATCGAGGAGCTCAACAAGAGCGATCTCGAACTTCCGGGCAGCTGACCGGCGCTCGCGCCGGTCGACACCTCCCGTGTCGGCACCCCCGCGCCGGTCGACGTCCCTCGAGTCCTTCGCCGCACCGCCTGCGATCCGCGTCGGTCCGGCGTCGTACATGCTTCGTGCCGCGTCGGTCCCGTGTCGCTCGCCGGCCCGCTGTCGTGTGACCGGGGGCGTCGCTCCGGGCGCCGTCCGGGGGCCGTCTCACTCGTCCGTGTGGCCGGGATATACACAACGACCGGGTTATCCACCAAGATCCAACAGATCGGGCGGGGCACGTCAGAGTCGGCACCGGAGGTGGTGCCGATATGAACGCACGGGGGGCACTCGGGCGGTACGGCGAGGATGTGGCGGCGCGGCTGCTGGCCGACGCAGGCATGTCCGTGGTGCAGCGCAACTGGCGCTGTCGCACGGGAGAGATCGACATCGTGGCCAGGGACGGCGACGCGGTGGTCGTCTGTGAGGTGAAGACCCGCAGGGCGGGCTCCTTCGAGCATCCGATGGAGGCTGTGACGCCCGCGAAGGCGGACCGACTGCGCCGGCTCGCCGAGATCTGGCTCGACCGGCACGGCGGGCCGCCGCCCGGCGGTGTCCGGATCGATCTGGTCGGCGTGATCCTGCCCCGGCGAGGGGCGCCGGTCGCCGAGCACGTGCGGGGCGTGGCCTGATGGGGTTCGCGCGGGCGTGTTCGGTGGCGCTGGTGGGCGTCGAAGGTGTGGTGGTGGAGGTCCAGGCCGATCTCGAACCCGGCGTGGCGGCGTTCACCCTGGTCGGGCTGCCGGACAAGAGCCTCGTGGAGAGCCGGGACCGGGTCAGGGCCGCCGTCGTGAATTCCGGGGCCGAGTGGCCGCAGAAGAAGCTCACGGTGGGGCTCTCCCCGGCCTCCGTACCGAAGAGCGGATCGGGTTTCGATCTCGCTGTCGCGTGCGCCGTGCTCGGGGCGGCGGAGCGGATCGACCCGGCGGCGATCGCCGATGTGGTGATGATCGGGGAGCTGGGCCTGGACGGCCGGGTGCACCCGGTGCGCGGGGTGCTGCCGGCGGTGCTCGCGGCCGCGGAGGCGGGATACCGCCAGGTCGTCGTTCCTGAGCACACCGCGGGGGAGGCCGCGCTCGTGCCGGGCGTCTCCGTCCTGGGTGTACGGAGCCTGCGCCAGCTGATCGCCGTGCTCGGTGACGAACCCGTTCCGGACGAACCGGTCGCCGACCGGGGCCGTCCCGACGCCGTGCCCTCCGGGCTGATGGTTCCGGGTGCGGGCGTCGGTGCGGGACTCGCCCTGCTCGGCTCCGGAGCCACGGGGCACCGGCCCGACCTGGCCGACGTCGCGGGTCAGGCCAGAGCGCGCAAGGCGCTGGAGGTCGCCGCGGCCGGCGGGCACCATCTGCTGCTGTCGGGCCCGCCCGGTGCGGGCAAGACCATGCTGGCCGAGCGGCTCACGGATATCCTCCCGCCGCTGACCCGGCAGGAATCCCTCGAGGTGACGGCGGTGCACTCGGTGGCGGGCATCCTCCCGCCGGGCGAGCCCCTGGTCACCAGGGCGCCGTACTGCGCACCGCACCACTCGGCGACGATGCAGTCGCTCGTCGGGGGCGGCAACGGTCTGCCGAGGCCCGGAGCGGTGTCCCTGGCACACCGGGGCGTGCTCTTCCTGGACGAGGCCCCGGAGTTCTCCGTGCGGGCGCTGGACGCGTTGCGTCAGCCCCTGGAATCCGGACAGGTGGTGGTCGCACGGGCTGCGGGGGTGGTGCGGCTGCCCGCCCGCTTCCTGATGATCCTTGCCGCGAACCCCTGCCCGTGCGGTCGGCACACGCTGGCCGGTGCGGGCTGCGAATGCCCGCCCTCCGTGGTCCGCAGGTATCAGGCCCGGCTCTCCGGGCCGCTGCTGGACCGGGTGGATCTGCGGGTCGAGGTCGAACCGGTCGGCCGGGCGGACCTGATGGGGCGCGGAGGCCGGGGCGAATCCTCGGCCGAGGTCGCCGCCCGGGTACGCCAGGCCAGGGTGCGGGCCGCGGAGCGGCTGGCGGGCACCCCCTGGACCACCAACAGCGAAGTGCCTGGCCATGAGCTGCGCACCCGGCTACTGGCGGCCCCCGGAGCGCTGATGGCCGCCGAGCGGGACATGGAGCGGGGCCTGCTCACCGCCCGGGGCCTGGACCGGGTCCTGCGCGTGGCGTGGACGCTGGCCGACCTGAGAGCCGCCGACCGCCCGGACGCCTCGGACATCGCGGTGGCCCTGGAGCTGCGGACAGGCATTCACCGAGGGGTTCCCATGGAAGCGGGCACGCGGTGAACGGCCCACCGGTCGGCGGCGGCCCCCCGGCTGACTTTACGCGCGGCGTCAACGGCCCACCGGCCCCCGCCGGTCCACCGGTCACCACCGGCCTGCCGGCAACTGCCGGACCGCCGGATGTAGACGGCGCGCCGGACGTCGACGGCGCGCGGGCCGTCAGCGACCGTGAGCGGCTGGCGCGTGCCGCCCTGACCCGTGTGTTCGAGCCGGGCGACGAGCGAGGGGGCGGCTGGCTCCGCGAGATCGGGGCCGTCGAGCTGATACGGCGTCTGAACTGCGTGGACGGCTCCGCCCAGACGCTCAGAGGGATGACCGCCGCGCGGCTGGGCGGTTACCGGCTGCGGGCCGCGACCGCCGACCCCGGCCGGGACCTGGCGGACATGGCCGCGGTGGGCGGGCGGTTCCTCTGTCCGGGTGACCGGGAGTGGCCCACCCAGCTCAACGACCTCGGGGACGCCCGGCCCATCGGGCTCTGGGTGCGCGGGCGGCCCGACCTGCGGCTCTGGGCGCTGCGTTCGGTCGCCGTGGTCGGCGCCCGGGCCTGCACACCGTACGGCGCGCACATGGCGGCGACCCTCGGTGCGGGACTGGCCGAGCGGGGCTGGGTGGTGGTGTCCGGCGCGGCGTTCGGGGTCGACGGTGCGGCGCATCGCGGAGCGCTGGCCGCCGGCGGGGCGACCCTTGCCGTGCTGGCCTGCGGGGTGGACGTCTGCTACCCCCGGGGGCACACCGAGCTGATCGGACGGATGGTGGAACAGGGACTCGTCATCGGCGAGTTGCCGCCTTCGGAACACCCGACGCGCAGCAGGTTCATCCTCCGGAACAGGGTGATCGCCGCACTCACGAGGGGGACCGTCGTCGTGGAGGCCGAATACCGCAGCGGTTCGCTGGTCACCGCCCGGAACGCGCAACGTCTGGGCCGCTTCACGATGGGTGTCCCGGGTCCCGCCACCAGCGGGCTCTCGGCGGGTGTCCACGAGCTCCTCCGGGGTGAGGGCGTCCTGGTCACCGGCGCCGCCGAAATCTCCGAGCTGGTGGGAGAGATGGGCGACCTCGCCCCCGAAGGACGAGGCCCCGTTCTGCCCCGGGACCTGCTCGACGACGTATCCGCACGGGTCCTGGACGCGCTGCCCCGGAAGGACACGATGGGCGGGCGGGACGTGGCGCGGGCAGCGGGTACGTCGACGGACGAAGCGCTCGGACGGTTGTACGAACTGCACTCACTGGGGTTCGTCGAACGCGAGGGCGACGGATGGAGGTTGACGCCGGGACCCACACGCAACGGGGACGCGCGGCGAGGCGGTACTTGACCCGGGGCATTCGGGTGAAAAGGTGATGCCGACGACCTCGGCGGTGCCTGGTCGGGCCTCCGGAGCCGGATTTCGGCGACGGACCGGAGGGCCGGCCCTGTCCGGTGGCGTCGGAAATGAAACGGAATCACACAGCGCGGATCCACGCTCCAGCGCGCACCGCAACACTTCAGTCACGCTACGCTCACAAGGAATCCGCCCCAGAGACACGTCCCCAGCACTTCACGGCAGAACGGCTCAAGGCACCACATGCCCCAGCACACCTCCGGGTCTGACCGCGCGGCAGTACCACCGGCTGCGCGTGGCACTGTGCGCCCGCCCGGCCCTTCCTCGCTCGACGAGTTGTGGCGTTCCTACAAGACCACGGGGGACGGGCGGCTGAGGGAGCAGTTGATCCTCCACTACTCGCCCCTGGTCAAATACGTGGCCGGCCGGGTGAGCGTGGGTCTGCCGTCCAATGTGGAGCAGGCGGACTTCGTCTCGTCGGGGGTCTTCGGGCTGATCGACGCCATCGAGAAGTTCGACATCGAGCGCGCCATCAAGTTCGAGACGTACGCCATCACCAGGATCCGCGGCGCGATGATCGACGAACTCCGGGCACTCGACTGGATCCCGAGGTCCGTGCGCCAGAAGGCGCGCAACGTCGAGCGTGCCTACGCCACGCTGGAGGCGCAGCTGCGGCGTACGCCCTCGGAGGCCGAGGTCGCCGCCGAGATGGGCGTCGCCCTGGAGGAACTGCACGCTGTTTTCAGCCAGTTGTCCCTCGCCAATGTGGTGGCCCTGGAGGAACTGCTGCACGTCGGCGGTGAGGGCGGCGACCGCCTGAGCCTGATGGACACCCTGGAGGACACGGCAGCCGACGACCCGGTCGAGGTCGCCGAGGACCGGGAGCTGAGACGGCTGCTCGCCCGTGCCATCAACACGCTCCCGGAACGCGAGAAGACCGTCGTCACCCTCTACTACTACGAGGGCCTCACCCTCGCCGAGATCGGCAACGTCCTCGGGGTCACCGAGAGCCGCGTCAGCCAGATCCACACGAAGTCGGTGCTGCAGCTCCGCGCGAAACTGGCCGACGCCGGACGCTGAGCCGGGGCGGCTTCGGCCACCCGATCGCAGACACGCACATCCCGCCGCACAGCTGCCGCCGTAGAGTGGAGGCGTGCCCAGGATTCGAGCGGCCTCCGTGGCCGAGCACCGGACCATGCAGCGCGGCGCCCTCCTGGATGCCGCGCGCTCCCTGCTGTCCGAGGGCGGTACGGAGGCGCTGACCTTCCCCGCCCTCGCCGAGCGCACGGGCCTCGCCAGGTCCTCCGTCTACGAGTACTTCCGCTCCCGCGCCGCCGTGGTGGAGGAGCTCTGCGCCGTCGACTTCCCCGTCTGGGCCGCCGAGGTCGAGAACGCGATGGCCCGGGCCGGTGCGCCCGAGGAGAAGATCGAGGCGTATGTGCGCCGGCAGCTCGATCTGGTCGGGGACCGGAGGCACAGGGCCGTCGTCGCGATCTCCGCGAGCGAGCTGGACGCGGGCGCACGGGAGAAGATCCGGGCCGCGCACGGCGGGCTGATCGTCATGATCGTCGAGGCCCTGGGCGATCTGGGCCACGCCGAGCCGAGGCTCGCCGCGATGCTGCTGCAGGGCTCCGTCGACGCGGCGGTGCGCCGCATCGAGCTGGGCGCGGAGGAGCCCGCCGTGGTCGCCGACGCCGCCGTGGCCATGGTTCTGCGCGGCGTACGGGGCTGAGCCCGGCCTGCCCCCGCGCGGACCTCGCTGTGAGCAGCACCGCGAGCGGCCCGTACCCCGCGGTGCCGTACGCCACGGTGCCGTGCCTCGGCGTCCAGGGCCCCGCGGTGCCGTGGTCCACCGCGCGGTACCCGTCCGCCCCGTACCTCGTCGAGCCGTGACCGGACATGTCGTGACCGGCCGTCCGCCGGGCGGCGGGTGGGCGCGGCAGCGGTACGCCGAACACCGGCAGCAGCCTGGACGGCCCTCTGCGCAGCAGCGACGGGGGGAGCAGGGACAGCGGATCGAGGTAGACGTCACCGCGCCGCAGCCCCCAGTGCAGACAGCCGGCGGCGCAGTGCGACGGCCCCGGGCCGGCCACTGCGACCGGCTGCCCCGCGGTCACCTCGTCGCCCGTCCCGACCTGCGCGCGCACGGGCTCGTACGTGAAGCGCAGCGGGGGATCACCACTCCCGGCCACCTCGACGGAGAGGACCCCGCGCCCGGCCACCTGCCCGGCGAACACGACCGTGCCGGAGGCCGCCGCCAGCACGGGAGCTCCCGCCGGGGCGGCGAGATCGACGCCGCGGTGGCCAGGCCCGTACGGACCGGGCGGCGGCTCCCACCCCCGTACGACGAGGGGCCGTCCGGCGAGCGGCCAGGACCGGTCGCCGGACGGTTCCGTCATCCGCGGCACGGCCGCCGCCCGGGCGCAGGAACCTCCCAGCAGCACCGCGAGCAGTGCCGCCAGTGCGGCGGGTCGTGCCCACCGTCCGGATCCGGGCAGGCGGGTGGTCGCTCCAGGTGTGCGGTCCATGACGTAACGATCTCCCGGCAACCCGTGCCGCGGGGGACCATGGTCCGGATCTGTGGACGACGGAGCGGTTGTGGACATCGCCGTCACCCGGCACCCGACGGGTCCCGTACACTTCTTCTGGCGATCCGGGTCACCGGGTCGACTTCGCACGCCCCGCCACCTCCTTCTCTACGGGGGTGGCCGCGCCCCTCGGTCCCTCGTGGCACGGCGCGTCGGGGCGTCAGGCGCGACAGCGAACCCGCGGTCGCGATAACCGAGCACCTCAAGGAGTACGGCCATGGCCGTCGTCACGATGCGGGAGCTGCTGGAAAGCGGCGTCCACTTCGGTCACCAGACCCGTCGCTGGAACCCGAAGATGAAGCGCTTCATCTTCACCGAGCGCAACGGCATCTACATCATCGACCTGCTCCAGTCGCTGTCGTACATCGACCGCGCCTACGAGTTCGTCAAGGAGACCGTCGCCCACGGCGGCTCCATCATGTTCGTGGGTACGAAGAAGCAGGCGCAGGAGGCCATCGCCGAGCAGGCGACGCGCGTCGGCATGCCGTACGTCAACCAGCGTTGGCTCGGTGGCATGCTCACCAACTTCTCCACCGTCTACAAGCGCCTTCAGCGTCTGAAGGAGCTCGAGCTCATCGACTTCGAGGACGTGGCCGCCTCCGGCCTCACCAAGAAGGAGCTCCTGGTCCTCTCCCGCGAGAAGACCAAGCTGGAGAAGACCCTCGGTGGTATCCGCGAGATGCAGAAGGTGCCGAGCGCCGTCTGGATCGTCGACACCAAGAAGGAGCACATCGCCGTCGGTGAGGCGCGCAAGCTCCACATCCCGGTCGTCGCGATCCTCGACACCAACTGCGACCCCGACGAGGTCGACTACAAGATTCCGGGCAACGACGACGCGATCCGCTCCGTCACCCTGCTCACCCGCGTGATCGCCGACGCCGTCGCCGAGGGCCTCATCGCCCGTTCCGGTGCCGCCACCGGTGACTCGAAGCCGGGCGAGAAGGCCGCCGGCGAGCCGCTCGCCGAGTGGGAGCGCGACCTGCTCGAGGGCGAGAAGAAGGACGACGCCGAGGTTCAGTCCTCCGCCGAGACCGAGAAGGCCGCCGACGCCGAGCCGGCCGCCGCCGCTGCCGAGCAGGACGAGGCCGCAGCTGCCGAGGCTCCCGCCGCCGAGGCCGAGGCTCCGGCCGCGGACGGCGAGCAGGCCTGACACCCGTCAGTCACGGCTGAAGACGGCGGGGGCAGGTGCGCAGGCACCGCCCCCGCCGTTCACCCGTAGATCTTTCAGACTTCGAGAGAGAAAACAGACTCATGGCGAACTACACCGCCGCTGACGTCAAGAAGCTCCGCGAGCTCACCGGCGCCGGCATGATGGACTGCAAGAAGGCGCTCGACGAGGCCGACGGCAACGTCGACGGTGCCGTCGAGGCCCTCCGTATCAAGGGCCAGAAGGGCGTCGCCAAGCGCGAAGGCCGTTCTGCCGAGAACGGTGCCGTCGTCTCCCTCATCTCCGAGGACAAGACGTCCGGCGTCCTGCTCGAGCTGAAGTGCGAGACGGACTTCGTCGCCAAGGGCGAGAAGTTCCAGACCGTCGCCAACACGCTCGCCGCGCACGTCGCCGCGACCTCCCCGGCCGACATCGAGGCGCTCCTCGCCTCGGAGATCGAGGCCGGCAAGACCGTCCAGGCGTACGTGGACGAGGCGAACGCCAACCTCGGCGAGAAGATCGTCCTGGACCGCTTCGCGCAGTTCACCGGCGGTTACGTGGCTGCGTACATGCACCGCACGATGCCCGACCTCCCGCCGCAGGTCGGCGTCCTCGTCCAGCTGGACAAGGAAGACGCCGAGGTTGCCAAGGACGTCGCGCAGCACATCGCCGCCTTCGCCCCGAAGTACCTCACCCGCGACGAGGTCCCGGCCGAGACGGTCGAGAACGAGCGTCGTGTCGCCGAGGCCACCTCGCGTGAGGAGGGCAAGCCCGAGGCCGCCCTCCCGAAGATCGTCGAGGGTCGCGTCAACGGCTTCTTCAAGGACGTCGTCGTCCTCGAGCAGGCCTTCGCCAAGGACAACAAGAAGTCGGTCCAGAAGGTCCTGGACGGAGCCGGTGTCAGCCTGACGCGCTTCGCGCGCATCAAGGTCGGCATCTGAGTCCGTCCGCGAACAACGGTGGACCCCGATAGGGTCTGGTGCAGTCGTCGGCCGCACCCATGCCGGACGACCGCAGAACTGACGAGGAGGCCATTGCCGCTGAGGGACAACAGACCCACGGCAATGGCCTTCTTCGTATGTGCACGAGGAGAATCTCCATGAACAAGGGCGCGGACGCCACCCAGGCCGACCACAAGCGCGACGACGGCTCGATCTCCGGGCGCTTCATGCTGAAGCTGTCCGGCGAGGCGTTCGCCGGCGGCGGGGGACTCGGCGTCGACCCCGACGTCGTGCACGCCATCGCCCGCGAGATCGCGGCGGTCGTACGCGACGGCGCGGAGATCGCGATCGTCATCGGCGGCGGCAACTTCTTCCGTGGAGCCGAGCTCCAGCAGCGCGGCATGGACCGGGCGCGGTCCGACTACATGGGCATGCTCGGCACGGTCATGAACTGCCTGGCGCTGCAGGACTTCCTGGAGAAGGAAGGCATCGACTCGCGCGTCCAGACCGCCATCACCATGGGCCAGGTCGCGGAGCCCTACATCCCGCTCCGTGCCGTACGGCACCTGGAGAAGGGGCGAGTCGTGATCTTCGGTGCCGGTATGGGGATGCCGTACTTCTCCACCGACACGACGGCCGCCCAGCGAGCCCTGGAGATCGACGCCGAGGCGCTCCTGATGGGCAAGAACGGGGTGGACGGGGTCTACGACTCCGACCCGAGGGCGAACCCCGCAGCGGTGAAGTTCGACGCGCTGGAGTACGGCGAGGTGATCGCCCGCGATCTCAAGGTCGCCGACGCCACCGCGATCACGCTCTGCCGCGACAACCAGCTCCCGATCCTCGTCTTCGAGCTGACCACCGAGGGCAATATCGCCCGCGCGGTCAAGGGTGAGAAGATCGGCACGCTCGTGAGTGACGTGAGCACCCGGGCCTGACGGCCCAAAGGATGGACAACGGCCTGCCGGTCGGACACCGTGCAGGTGAGGACGCGACGCAGGATCCGCAGGGCCCGATGATGCCGGGTCCACACAAGACACGCAGGAGCACGTGGTGATCGAAGAAATCCTCCTCGAGGCCGAGGAGAAGATGGAGAAGACGGTCGTGGTCGCCAAAGAGGACTTTGCCGCGATCCGTACCGGCCGTGCGCACCCGGCGATGTTCAACAAGATCGTCGCCGACTACTACGGCGCGCTGACCCCGATCAACCAGCTGGCCTCGTTCTCGGTTCCCGAGCCGCGGATGGCCGTGGTGACTCCGTTCGACAAGACCGCACTGCGCAACATCGAGCAGGCGATCCGTGACTCCGACCTCGGTGTCAACCCGAGCAACGACGGCAACATCATCCGAGTGACGTTCCCGGAGCTCACGCAGGACCGTCGCAAGGAGTACATCAAGGTCGCCAGGACCAAGGCCGAGGACTCCAAGATCTCGATCCGGGCCATCCGCCGCAAGGCCAAGGAGACGCTCGACAAGCTCGTCAAGGACAAGGAGTCCGGCGAGGACGAGGTCCGCCGCGCGGAGAAGGAGCTCGACGACACCACCGCGAAGTACGTCGCGCAGGTGGACGAGCTGCTCAAGCACAAGGAAGCCGAGCTGCTCGAGGTCTGATGAACGACTCTTCCTGGGGCGCCCCGCAGGGAGCCGGTTACTGGGGCGCGCCCGAGATGGGGGCCGCCCCGGCGGGTCCTGCATACGATGTGCACGGCGCCCAGCAGACTCGGCCCATGCCCATCGTGCCGGACGTTCCCGACGCAGGTAGAGACGCTGACGACCGGAACAGGGACGCCGCCGCGCGTGTCGGCGGCCCCCTGTTCCGTGACGAGAAGCCGCAGGAGCCCATGTCCACCCCGTTGCCGTCGCCCCCGCCGCCGAAGAAGCGCGCGGGGCGTGATCTGCGTGCCGCCATAGGGGTCGGTCTCGGGCTCGGCGCGGTCGTCGCCGGGTCGCTCTTCGTCGTGAAGGCCGCCTTCGTCGGCGTCGTCGTGGTCGCGGTGGTGGTGGGGCTCTGGGAGCTCACCTCCCGCCTCAAGGAGCGCAAGGGGATCAACGCCCCCCTGGTGCCGCTCGCCGTCGGCGGCGCCGCCATGGTGGTCGCCGGCTACGTGCGGGACGCGGAGGGCGCCTGGGTCGCCATGGCGCTCACCGCGCTCGCGGTGCTCGTCTGGCGGATGACGGAGCCGCCGGACGGCTACCTCAAGGACGTCACGGCCGGTGTGTTCGCCGTGTTCTACGTGCCGTTCCTGGCGACGTTCGTCAGCATGATGCTCACCGCGGACGACGGTTCGTGGCGAGTCCTGACCTTCCTGCTCCTCACGGTGGTCGCCGACACCGGTGCGTACGCCGTCGGCTGGCGCTTCGGCACGCACAAGCTGGCACCGCGCATCAGTCCCGGGAAGACCCGTGAGGGCCTTCTCGGCGCGATCGGCTTCGCGATGGTCGCCGGTGCGCTCTGCATGGAGTTCCTGATCGACGACGGCCGCTGGTGGCAGGGTCTGCTGCTGGGTCTCGCCGTCGCCGCCAGCGCCACGCTCGGCGACCTGGGCGAGTCCATGATCAAGCGGGATCTCGGCATCAAGGACATGGGCACGCTGCTCCCGGGCCACGGCGGCATCATGGACCGGCTCGACTCGCTGCTGCCGACCGCGCCGGTCGTGTGGCTGCTGCTGGTGCTGTTCGTCGGATCCGGCTGATCGGCCTTCCTGCGCACTCCGCCTGACCTGCGGTTTTTCGAATGAGGGTCCGTTGTCCACAGGGCGGCGGGCCCTCACTCGTATGTCTGCGACACTGGAAGAACCATGCCTAAGCCCGGAGAACTCCAGTTTGTCGCGCCCCGCGGAGCCAAGCAGCCGCCGCGGCACCTCGCCGACCTCACCCCCGACGAGCGCAAGGAAGCAGTCGCCGCGACCGGCGAGAAGCCCTTCCGCGCCAAGCAGCTGTCGCAGCACTACTTCGCGCGGTATGCGCACGAGCCGGCGGAGTGGAGCAACATCCCGGCCGGTTCGCGGGAGAAGCTCGCGGAGGCGCTGTTCCCCGACCTGATGTCCGTGGTGCGCCACATCAGCTGTGACGACGACACCACCCGTAAGACGCTCTGGAAGCTGCATGACGGGACGCTCGTCGAGTCCGTCCTCATGCGGTATCCGGACCGGGTGACGATGTGCATCTCGTCACAGGCGGGGTGCGGGATGAACTGCCCGTTCTGCGCGACCGGGCAGGCCGGACTCGACCGCAATCTGTCGACCGCCGAGATCGTGCACCAGATCGTGGACGGTATGCGGGCGCTCCGTGACGGCGAGGTGCCGGGCGGGCCCGCGCGGCTGTCCAACATCGTCTTCATGGGCATGGGCGAGCCCCTCGCCAACTACAAGCGAGTGGTCGGGGCGATCCGGCGGCTGACGGATCCGGAGCCGGACGGCCTCGGGCTCTCGCAGCGCGGGATCACCGTCTCCACGGTGGGTCTGGTGCCCGCCATGCTGCGGTTCGCCGACGAGGGCTTCAAGTGCCGCCTCGCCGTCTCGCTGCACGCCCCGGACGACGAGCTGCGCGACACCCTCGTACCCGTGAACACGCGCTGGAACGTCCGGGAGGTGCTGGACGCGGCATGGGAGTACGCGGACAAGTCCGGCCGGCGCATCTCCATCGAGTACGCGCTGATCCGCGACATCAACGACCAGGCGTGGCGCGGCGACCGGTTGGGCCGGCTCCTCAAGGGCAAGCGGGTCCATGTCAACCTGATCCCGCTGAACCCGACGCCAGGCTCCAAGTGGACCGCTTCGCGGCCCGAGGACGAGAAGGCGTTCGTCGAGGCGATCGCCGCCCACGGTGTGCCCGTCACGGTCCGGGACACCCGCGGTCAGGAGATCGACGGAGCCTGCGGACAGCTCGCCGCCCTCGAGCGCTGAGATCCGGGTCGGCCCGGTGCGTCCGGCCCGCACAGGCCCGGCAGGCTCACTTCGCCCGGCCGGCGGGCACCGGCCCGCCGGCCGGGCGAAGTGCCGGCCCCGGGCCGATACGGCCGGTGCCCCGGGCCGATACGGCCGGTGCCCCGGGCCGATACGGCCGGTGCCCCGGGCCGATACGGCCGGTGCCCCGGGCCGATACGGCCGGTGCCCCGGGCCGATACGGCCGGTGCCCCGGGCCGATACGGCCGGTGTAGCCTGGTCCGAAAATCAACTTCATATTCCGACAGGGGAGCGCCACAGCGCTGAGAGTGCGGCACCGGAACAGGTCGGCCGCAGACCCTCTGAACCTCGCCCGGGTCATTCCGGGTAGGAAGTTCGGACCTTACTCAAGCTGTTGCGCCCTGCCCGCTCACGAGCGGGCGGGGCCGCGTCTCTTCCTGGTCATCTCCAGGAGGAATCACATGAACACCACGACGAAGTACGCCGCGACGGCGCTCGCCGCCGCGCTCGGCGTCACCGTGCTCGCAGGCTGCGGGGGCTCGGGCGGCGACGCCTCCGGTTCCGAGGGCTCCGAGAAGACGGTCACCCTGGTCAGCCACGACTCCTTCAACGCCTCGGACGCCGTCCTGAAGGCGTTCACGAAGGAGACCGGGTACAAGGTCAAGGTGCTGAAGAGCGGTGACGCGGGCGCCGCGCTCAACCAGGAGATCCTGACCAAGGGCTCCCCGCGCGGCGACGTGTTCTTCGGCGTCGACAACACGCTGCTCTCCCGCGCCCTGGACAACGGTCTGTTCACACCGTACGAGGCTGAGGGCCTCGACCGTGTCGCGTCCGGCGCCCAGCTCGATTCCGCCGAGCACCGGGTCACGCCCGTCGACACCGGCGACGTCTGCGTCAACTATGACAAGAAGTACTTCGCGGACAAGAAGCTCGACCCGCCGCAGTCCTTCGACGACCTTCTGAAGCCCGCGTACAAGAACCTCCTCGTCACGGAGAACGCGGCGACCTCCTCGCCCGGCCTCGGCTTTCTCCTCGGCACGGTCGCCGCCTACGGCGAGACCGGATTCGAGGACTACTGGAAGAAGCTGAAGGACAACGGGGTCAAGGTCGTCGACGGCTGGGAGCAGGCCTACAACGAGGAGTTCTCGGGCTCCGCGGGCGGCAGGAAGAGCAAGGCGGACAGGCCGCTGGTGGTCTCCTACGCGTCCAGCCCGCCCGTCGAGGTGCTGTACGCCGAGCCGCAGCCGGCCGAGGCGCCCACCGGGGTCGCCACCGGCACCTGCTTCCGCCAGATCGAATTCGCCGGCCTGCTGAACGGCGCGAAGAACGAGGCCGGCGGCAAGGCGCTGCTGGACTTCCTGATCAGCAAGCAGTTCCAGGAGGACATGCCGCTGAACATGTTCGTGAACCCGGTCGCGAAGGACGCGGAGCTGCCGGAACTCTTCACGAAGTTCGGTGCGACCGTCGACGCGCCGGCGACGGTGGCCCCGGAGAAGATCGCCGAGAACCGTGAGCAGTGGGTCCAGTCATGGTCCTCGCTCGTCGTGAAGTAGCCACCCCGCCCGCAGGCAGGGGCAGGGGCAGGAAGACCGGCCACGGCAGCGTACGGGGGAACGCGGTGCGGTTCGGCCTGATGGCCGTGCCCGTCGCGTTCTTCGGGCTGTTCTTCGCCTACCCCGTCGTCGCGATCGTCGGCCGGGGTCTCAGGACGGACGGCGTCTGGCAGTTCGGCCGGATCGGCCAGGTGCTGAGCCGGCCGGACATCCTCGACGTCCTCCGGTTCACCACCTGGCAGGCCCTCGCGTCGACCGCGCTCACCCTGCTGATCGCGCTGCCGGGCGCCTACGTCTTCGCCCGGTTCGACTTTCCCGGTAAGCAGCTGCTGCGTGCGGTCGTGACCGTGCCGTTCGTCCTGCCGACCGTCGTCGTGGGGACGGCGTTCCTGGCGGTGCTGGGGCGCGGCGGGTTCCTCGACGAGCTGTGGGGGGTCCGGCTCGACACCTCGGTGTGGGCGATCCTGCTCGCCCACGTGTTCTTCAACTACGCGGTCGTCGTACGGACCGTCGGCGGCCTGTGGTCGCAGCTCGACCCCCGCCAGGAGGAGGCCGCCCGAGTGCTCGGCGCCGGACGCCTCGCCGCCTGGCGGAGGGTGACCCTGCCCGCGCTGGCCCCGGCCGTGGCGGCAGCCGCGCTGATGGTCTTCCTCTTCACGTTCACCTCATTCGGAGTCGTCCAGATCCTCGGCGGTCCGGCGTACTCCACACTGGAGGTGGAGATCTACCGGCAGACCGCGCAGCTCCTCGACCTGCCCACGGCCGCGGTGCTGACGCTGGTGCAGTTCGCCGCGGTCGGCGGGATCCTCGCCGTGCACGCCCGGACCGTGCGGCGCAGGGAGACGGCCCTGAGACTGGTCGACCCCGCGCAGACGGCCCGCCCGCCGCGTGGCGCCGGGCAGCGGGCACTGCTCGGCGGGGTACTGCTGACCGTCCTGCTGCTGATCGTGGTGCCGCTCGGTGTTCTGGTGGAACGCTCCCTGGACACCTCGGGCGGCTACGGCTTCGGCTTCTACCGTGCTCTGCAGTCCGCCGATGCGAGCGGTTCCACCTTCCTGGTGCCGCCGCTCGAAGCCATCGGGAACTCGCTGCAATACGCGGCGGTCGCCACCCTGATCGCGCTCGTGGTCGGCGGTCTCGCCGCGGCGGCCCTGACCAGGCGCGCGGGCCCACTGGTCCGGGGCTTCGACGCGCTGCTGATGCTGCCGCTCGGGGTGTCCGCCGTCACCGTCGGCTTCGGCTTCCTGATCACCCTCGACGAACCGCCGCTCGACCTGCGGACGTCCTGGATCCTCGTCCCACTGGCCCAGGCGCTCGTGGGCGTCCCCTTCGTCGTACGGACCATGCTGCCCGTCCTGCGGGCGGTCGACGGCAGGCTGCGGGAAGCCGCTGCGGTGCTCGGTGCCTCGCCGCTGCGGGCCTGGCGCGAGGTCGACCTGCCGCTGGTGCGCAGGGCGCTGCTGGTGGCCGCCGGCTTCGCGTTCGCCGTGTCGCTCGGCGAGTTCGGCGCCACCGTGTTCATCGCACGCCCCGACAACCCCACCCTGCCGGTCGCGGTGGCGAGGCTGCTGGGACGGTCCGGCGAGCTCAACTACGGGCAGGCGATGGCCCTCAGCACGATCCTGATGCTCGTCTGCGCGGTGTCGCTGCTCCTGCTCGAACGTATCCGCACCGACCGATCCGGGGAGTTCTAGAGATGCTGGCACTGGACGCGGCCACGGTCCGCTTCGGGGAGCGGACCGCGCTGGACGCGGTGGACCTGGAGGTCGCCGACCACGAGATCGTCTGTGTCCTGGGACCGAGCGGCAGCGGCAAGTCGACACTGCTGCGGGTGGTCGCCGGACTGCAGCGGCTGGACGGGGGACGGGTGCTCCTGGACGGTGCCGACCAGGCCGCGGTGCCCGTGCACCGGCGCGGGCTCGGCCTGATGTTCCAGGACCACCAGCTGTTCCCGCACCGGGACGCCGGCGCCAATGTGGCGTTCGGACTGCGCATGCACGGGGTCTCCCGCGCGGAGCGGGACCGCAGGGCCGACGAGCTCCTCGACCTGGTGGGCCTGCCCGGTGCCGGCCGCCGGGCCGTCGCCGCGCTGTCCGGTGGCGAGCAGCAGCGCGTGGCTCTCGCCCGGGCCCTGGCACCCCGCCCGAAACTGCTGATGCTGGACGAGCCGCTCGGACAGCTGGACCGGAGCCTGCGCGAACGGCTCGTCGTCGAACTCCGCACCCTGTTCGGCCGGCTGGGCACGACGGTGCTCGCCGTCACCCACGACCAGGGAGAGGCCTTCGCCCTCGCCGACCGGGTGGTGGTGATGCGGGACGGCCGCATCGCCCAGACGGGCACCCCGCTGGAGGTCTGGCAGCGGCCGGCGTCCGCCTTCGTCGCCCGGTTCCTCGGCTTCGACAACGTCGTCGGGGCGACCGTGACCGGGACGGCCGCCGACACCGTCTGGGGCAAGGTGGCCGTGCCGGACGGTTCACCCGGGGGGCGGTGCGAACTGCTGGTCAGGCCCGCGGGGGTACGGATCGGCGGACCCGAGGACGGGCTGCGCTGCACCGTCGGAGCGCGCACCTTCCGCGGCCACCACGTCGCCGTGACCCTGCGCCCCGACGAGGGGCCGGACCTGGAGGCGGAGTGCGCCCTGCGGGACGCCCCGGACGAGGGTGCCACGGTGGGTGTGACGTTCGACGTGGCGGAGACCGTGGTGCTGCCCCCGGCCGGCCCGCGCTGAACCGGTACGGTCAGCCGGTCAGCCGGGCGAGCGCCTCCGGAGCCTCGTCGACCGTGTCGACGAGGGCGATGCGCGACTCCATCGTCCGGCCCGAGGCGAGGGCGCTCAGCAGCGGCCAGGCCGGCAGCTTCTCCGTCCAGTGCGCACGGCCCACCAGCACCATCGGGGTGGGGGCCGAACGCGACTCGTAGTAGTTCGGCGTCGTGTTGTCGAAGATCTCCTGCACGGTCCCGGCCGCGCCGGGCAGGAAGATCACACCCGAGGTCGAGCGGACCAGCAGCCCGTCCTCGCGCAGGGCGTTCGCGAAGTACTTGGCGATGTGGTCGGCGAAGGCGTTCGGCGGCTCGTGGCCGTAGAACCACGTGGGGATCGCGACCGACGAACCGCCCTCCGGCCAGCGCTCCCGTACGGTGAAGGCGGCGGTCGCCCAGTCGGTGACCGAAGGGCTGAACGACGGTGCGGCGGACAGCAGCTCACAGGCCTTGACCAGCATCGCGTCGGAGTGCGGCGCGGCGTAGGCGCCGAGGTTGGCCGCCTCCATGGCCCCGGGGCCGCCGCCCGTCGCCACCGTCAGACCGCTGCGGGCCAGCTCCCTGCCCAGCACGGCGGCCTCCCGGTACGCACCGGTGCCGCGCGCCATCGCGTGGCCGCCCATGACGCCCACCACCCGGGTCCCGGCGAGGTGTTCGTCCAGCGCGTCGGAGACCGCGTCGTCGTGGAGGGCCCGCAGCATCGAGGAGAAGACGTCACCGTCGGCCTTCGTCCGCTGGAACCAGCGGTACGCCCGCGCGTCGGGCGTCACCTCGTAACCGCCGCCCGCCAGACCCTCGTACAGGGCGTCGGGGGTGTAGAGCAGGCCCCGGTACGGGTCGAAGGGAAGCCCCGGCACGGGCGGGAAGACGAAGGCTCCGTCCGCCCGCACCTTCGCCTCCGCGCCGGAATCCATCCGGCAGCCGAGGAAGACAGCACCTCGGGTGTCGGTGGCGAACAGCGCCGCACCGCGCTCCGTCAGGTCGACGGACTGGATCCGATGATCGGTCAGGGTCCCTGCGGTGACGGCCAAGTCGAATGCGGCGAGCGTCTCTATCTCGACGCCGGGTGCGTACGTGTTCTCGTCCGGGTTCTCCACCCGGCCATGCTACGTACCGGCCGGCGGGGGCGTCACCCCGTCAGCGGCAGCGCCGCCAGCTCCGCGATCATCCAGGTCAGCGGGGCGAACACGGCCAGCAGCACCGTCGCGCGAAGGACCGTGGCGATGCGCAGGACGGACATCGGTGCGCCCACCCGCACCAGCGCCTCCGCCGTGCGCGCCCGGGCCTGCTTGGCCTCCAGGGCGGAGGTCAGCAGCGTCGCCGTCGTGCAGCCCACGACGAGTACGGCTCCGAGCGCGGTGAGCGGGCCGAAGGGACGCGGCCCGTCGGTGTACAGCACCGAGGCCGCGACGACTCCGGACACCACCGCGCAGACCACTCCGAGCGGGCGCCCGATCCGGGACGCCTCGTCCATCAGGACCCGGCCCGCCAGCAGCCGTACGGCTCCGGGGCGCACGGCCTGGAGGAGCCGCCCGCAGAGGTGGGTGAGCCCGGGGCCCGCCATGGCCAGACCGATCGCGGTGAGGGTCCAGCCGGCCAGCACGCTCGCCGGGGTCGAGTCCAGCCGTCCGGGCAGCGGGAGGGGACTGCCCGCCGAGCCGCGGCTCGCGTACGCCTCGACCGCCAGTCCGGCGGCGGTGAGCGCGACACCCCAGGGCAGTCCGGTCGGCGCGGGCGCGGGGGTGAGCAGGTCCTCGGCCTCCTGGGCCTCGGACGGCGCGGCCGGCCGGGAGCGCAGCGCGAGTCCGCCGGCCGCGGAGGAGACCAGCGGGACGAGCGCCAGCAGTGTGAGCGCGGCGGCGAGGGGCAACGGTGTGCCGCCGCCCAGGAACTCCGCCGCACCGCCGTCGAAGGGCAGTCCGGTCAGATCGCCCCGCAGGTGGAGGAAGAAGAGGAGCGCCACCATCGAGCCCAGCGTGGTGGACACCGCCGTGGAGACCGCGGCGAGCACGGTCAGCCGGACCGGCCCGAGTCCGGCGGCGAAGAGCCCGGGGCGAGGGCGGGTGCTCGGGTCCGTACGGGCCACCGCGACCGCGAAATGGACGGTCGCGGCCAGCGGCACGGCGCACCACAGCAGCCGCAGGAGGGAACCGGAGGCGTGCGCGGGGTGTCCGGAGGCGTATCCCAGGGTGCACAGGAGCAGGAAACCGACGCCCGCCGACGCCGCGGCGAGGAGCAGCCGCCGCATGAGCACCAGGGGATGGGATCCGCGGGTCAGACGGAGAGCGAGCACGCCGAGCGGCCTTCCGGATCGGACACGGCGGGCAGGGCGGCGGTGGCGACGCGGCGGCCGTCGAGCAGCGAGACCGTACGGTCGGCGAGGGCGGCGACCTCCGCGTCGTGGGTGGCGAGCACGACCGTGATGTCGTGGGACCGCGCCGCCGTGGTGAGGGTGCGCAGCAGCTGCGAGCGCTCGGCCCGGTGAAGCGTCGCCGTCGGTTCGTCCGCGAAGAGCACGGTCGGCGCGGCGGTCAGCGCCCTGGCCACGGAGACGCGCTGGCGCTGCTCCTGCAGCAGGGTGTGCGGCCGCTTCTTCGCGAGTGCGCCGATGTCCAGGCGCTCCAGCCACTCCGTCGCCGCCTTCTTCGCGGCCCGGTGCGGGACACCACGCAGCAGCAGCGGCAGGGCGGCGTTCTCCCAGGCGGTCAGCTCCGGTACGAGCTGGGGTTCGGCGGCGATCCAGGCGAAGCGGTCGCGGCGCAGGTGTTCGCGCAGCCGCGGGCCCATGGTGTGCACCGGGACGTTGTTGAACCAGACCTCGCCCTGCTGGGGCACCAGTTGGCCGGACAGGCAGTGCAGCAGCGTCGTCTTGCCGCTCCCGCGCGGACCTGTCACGGCCAGGATCTCCGCGTCGCGGACACCGAGGGAGACACCGTCGAGCCCCGGGGATCCGTTGTGGGAGTGCTGCAGGGAACGAGCCCAGATCACGTCGTTGTCCGGCGGGGCCACCATGGCGTACACCTCGGTTCAGATCAGATTTCCCGTTCCCCCGAACGGGGGAACCAAGACAGGGCCGATCGGTCACTCGGCACGCTAGGGAGTCGGACCGGGGTGTCGGCACAGCACGCGGCCCGGATGCACCCCTTCTCACTCGAACGGGTGCATCCGGGCCGTGTGGACCGTATGAAATGACTGCTGGAAGCGGTGCTGCCGGTCGTCGGAGCGCCGGTCAGAGCTTCGTCCAGGCCTCCGTCAGGACGGCCCGGAGAATGCCTTCGATCTCGTCGAACGTCGACTGGTCGGAGATCAGCGGCGGCGCGAGCTGGACGACCGGATCGCCGCGGTCGTCGGCCCGGCAGTAGAGGCCGTTCTCGTACAGCGCCTTGGACAGGAAGCCGTACAGGACGCGCTCGGTCTCCTCGTCGGTGAACGTCTCCTTGGTGGCCTTGTCCTTCACCAGCTCGATGCCGTAGAAGAAGCCGTTGCCGCGGACGTCGCCGACGATCGGCAGGTCGTGCAGCTTCCGCAGCGTCGTGAGGAAGGCGTTCTCGTTGTCCAGGACGTGCTGGTTGAGGCCTTCGCGCTCGAAGATGTCGAGGTTGGCGAGACCGACCGCGGCGGACACCGGGTGGCCGCCGAAGGTGTAACCGTGCAGGAAGGTGTTGCCATCCCGGTAGAACGGTTCGGCCAGCCGGTCCGAGATGATGCAGGCGCCGATGGGGGAGTAGCCCGACGTCATGCCCTTGGCGCAGGTGATCATGTCCGGCACGTAGCCGAACTTGTCGCAGGCGAACATCGTGCCCAGCCGGCCGAAGGCGCAGATGACCTCGTCGGAGACGAGCAGTGCATCGTGCCGGTCGCAGATCTCGCGCACCCGCTGGAAGTATCCGGGCGGCGGCGGGAAGCAGCCGCCGGCGTTCTGCACGGGCTCCAGGAAGACGGCCGCGACGGTGTCCGCGCCCTCGAAGAGGATCTCCTGCTCGATCTGGTCGGCGGCCCAGCGGCCGAAGGCCTCCGGGTCGTCGCCGAAGAGCGGAGCGCGGTAGATGTTGGTGTTCGGCACCTTGTGCGCACCGGGTACGAGTGGCTCGAACGGCGCCTTGAGGGCGGGCAGTCCGGTGATCGACAGGGCTCCCTGGGGGGTGCCGTGGTAGGCGACCGCACGCGAGATGACCTTGTACTTGGTCGGCTTGCCCTTGAGCTTGAAGTACTGCTTGGCCAGCTTCCAGGCCGTCTCCACGGCCTCGCCGCCGCCCGTGGTGAAGAAGACCTTGTTGAGGTCGCCCGGGGCGTAGTCCGCGAGTCGTTCGGCGAGCTCGACGGCCTTGGGGTGGGCATAGGACCAGATCGGGAAGAAGGCCAGCTCCTGCGCCTGCTTGTACGCCGTCTCGGCGAGCTCGTGGCGGCCGTGCCCCGCGTTCACGACGAACAGGCCGGAGAGCCCGTCGAGGTAGCGCTTGCCCTTGTCGTCGAAGATGTAGGTGCCCTCGCCGCGCACGATGGTGGGAACGGGCGCGTTCTCGTAGTCCGACATGCGGGTGAAGTGCATCCACAGGTGGTCGTACGCGGTCCGGCTGAGGTCCTTGCTCACGGCTATCGGGTTCCCCACATGTAGGTCTGCTTCTTGAGCTTGAGGTAGACGAAGCTCTCGGTGGAGCGCACACCGGGAATGGCCCGGATGCGTTTGTTGATCGTCTCCAGCAGGTGGTCGTCGTCCTCGCAGACGATCTCCACCATCAGGTCGAAGGAGCCCGCGGTCATCACCACGTACTCGCACTCGGTCATCGCCGACAGGGCCTCGGCGACGGGATCGACGTCGCCCTCGACGTTGACGCCGACCATGGCCTGGCGACGGAACCCCACGGTCAGCGGATCCGTGACGGCGACGATCTGCATCACGCCCTGGTCGAGCAGCTTCTGCACGCGCTGGCGCACGGCCGCCTCGGACAGGCCCACGGCCTTGCCTATCGCGGCGTACGGCCTGCGGCCGTCCTCCTGGAGCTGCTCGATGATCGCGAGAGAGACGGCGTCGACCGCTGGTGACGATCCGTTCCCGGTCCTGGAGTCTGCGCTACGACTGGCCACGCATCCACTCTGCACCGCTACTCGTCTGTCTGGCAAGCCTGAATCGATGAAATTCGTTGTCTGAGCGCCCGAATGTCACTGAATCCGAAGTGTGCGGCGGGTGGGTATGTCGAAAGCGTCACCGGAGCGATTAGGGTGGATGTCTCACCCATCGGACAGCCGACAGGAGGGGTGGTTGTGACCACCGAGGTGCGCCGTCTGCGCAACTACATCAACGGACAGTTCCGGGACGCCGCGGACGGGCGGACCATCGACGTGGTCAACCCGGTGACGGAGGAGGTCTACGCGACCTCGCCGCTCTCGGGACAGGCCGACGTCGATGCCGCCATGGACGCGGCCGCCGCCGCGTTCCCCGCCTGGCGGGACGTGACGCCCGCCGAGCGCCAGAAGGCACTGCTGAAGATCGCGGACGCCTTCGAGGAGCGGGCGGAGGACCTGATCGCGGCCGAGTCGGAGAACACCGGCAAGCCGCTGGAGCTCACCCGCACCGAAGAGATCCCGCCGATGGTGGACCAGATCCGCTTCTTCGCGGGCGCCGCACGGCTGCTCGAAGGCCGCTCGGCCGGCGAGTACATGGAGGGTCTGACCTCGATCGTGCGCCGCGAGCCGGTGGGCGTCTGCGCGCAGGTCGCACCGTGGAACTACCCGATGATGATGGCCGTCTGGAAGTTCGCCCCGGCGCTCGCCGCGGGCAACACGGTCGTCATCAAGCCGTCCGACACCACCCCGGCGTCGACGGTGCTGATCGCCGAGATCATCGGACAGATCCTCCCCAAGGGCGTCTTCAACGTCATCTGCGGCGATCGGGAGACCGGCCGCGCGATGGTCGAGCACCCGACCCCGGCGATGGCCTCCATCACCGGTTCGGTGCGGGCCGGCATGCAGGTCGCCGAGTCCGCCGCCAAGGACGTCAAGCGCGTACACCTGGAGCTCGGCGGCAAGGCGCCCGTCGTCGTCTTCGGGGACACCGACATCGCCAAGGCCGTCGAGGGCATCTCCGTCGCCGGCTACTTCAACGCCGGCCAGGACTGTACGGCCGCGACCCGCGTCCTGGTCCACGAGTCCATCCACGACGAGTTCGTCACGGCGCTCGCCAAGGCCGCGGCCGACACGAAGACCGGCCTGCCGGACGACGAGGACGTGCTATACGGCCCGCTCAACAACGCCAACCAGCTGGCCCAGGTCAGCGGGTTCATCGAGCGGCTCCCCGCGCACGCCAAGGTCGAGGCGGGCGGCCACCGGGTCGGCGACAAGGGGTACTTCTACGCCCCGACCGTCGTCTCCGGCCTCCAGCAGGACGACGAGATCGTCCAGCACGAGGTCTTCGGGCCCGTCATCACCGTCCAGTCCTTCACGGACGAGGCCCAGGCGCTCGCGTACGCCAACGGCGTCGAGTACGCCCTCGCCTCCTCGGTGTGGACCAAGGACCACGCCCGCGCGATGCGGATGTCCAAGAACCTCGACTTCGGCTGCGTGTGGATCAACACCCACATCCCGCTCGTCGCCGAGATGCCGCACGGCGGCTTCAAGAAGTCCGGCTACGGCAAGGACCTCTCCGCGTACGGCTTCGAGGACTACACCCGGATCAAGCACGTCATGACGTCGCTCGACGACTGACCCGCGCGGCGCCCGCCACGGCCCCGGACTCCGGTCCGGGGCCGTCCCTGTGCCCGGGGGCGCGCTCCCGGGCGCCCCGCGTCGGGGGCGGAGTGCCGGCCCGGGCAGGTGGGCGGAGGAGGCGCCGGCGAGAGACCGGGAAGGGTCCGGGGCCGCCGGAGCCTCGCGGTGAACCCGTACAGGAGCTGCCGGTGCGTGAGAACCCCGGCTTTTGAACGTGTTCATGATGGGCGTACGCTGCGGACATGAGCGAGCGAGCCCTCTTGCGGCGCATACGCGTGTGGTTGGTCGTCTTCATCGTCTGCCTGGTGCTGAGCGGCCTGACCGCCTTTCCGCTGGTGCATGAACTCCGGTGGACGGATGACCTGTTGATGTCCTCCGCCTCCCCCGCCCCCGAGCACTTCCCGGCCCTGACGGAATGGATCACCAGGGTCCGCACCGGACTCGACGAGGCCGATGCGAAGCACCCCTTCCTGCTCTACGGCACCGACTGGCTGGCCTTCGCCCACCTGGTCATCGCGGTCGCCTTCTACGGGCCCTACCGCGATCCGGTCCGCAACATCTGGGTCATCGAATTCGGCATGATCGCCTGCGCCGGCATCATCCCGCTGGCACTGATCTGCGGCCCGATCCGGGACATCCCCTTCTGGTGGACCGTCATCGACATGTCCTTCGGAGTCTTCGGCGTCATTCCCCTGCTCCTCGTCCGCCGCATGATCAAGCGACTGGAAGGGATGCGGGAGGGCTCCGCGACGGTGTGAGGTCATTGCACCGGCGGGGGTCCGAAGGCCGCCACCACGATGTCCCTCAGGGTGGACATCTCTTCGCTGTGCGGGTCGAAGCGGTGGTCGTACGCCTCCTCCAGGGTGTCGCCCGGCATCTCCGGCACCGGTATCCGGTCGGCGTCGTCAGCCCGTACGCGGCCCAGGTGGCCGGTGGCAGCCCGGCCGGGCGGGGCACCACGAAACGGCATGGTCACCGCGGCCTGGACCAGCAGTGCGACGCCGATGTCGGTGGCCCACGGCTCCCGCGGAAGCCATCGCGCCCCCGGTCTCCGCACCATTGGGCTCCGCGTCGGACGTCCTCGCGCCGGGGGCCCGTGCATCAGGGCTTCCGGCCCACCGCACCGAACTGGGCGACCGGCGCGGGCAGGAGGCGGCCGTCGGGGCGCCAGTGCGCGCACGACACGATGCCCGGGTCCAGGACGTCGAGGCCGTCGAAGAACGAGGCGAACACGGGGCGGCTGCGGGCCGTGATCGGCGGCGTGGCGTTCTTGTTCCAGAAGCTCATCGCGGCCTCGTTGCCCTCACCGCCCAGCTCCAGCGTGGGGTGGGTGAGCACCAGGTGGCTGCCGGACGGCAGCGGGCCCATCAGTCCGTCGACGACGGACCGTGCCTCGTCCGTGTCCAGGACGAAGTTGAGGATGCCGAGCATCATCACCGCCACCGGGCGCCGCAGGTCCAGGGTCCCTTCCGCGGCCCGCAGGATGCGCTCCGGATCGCGGGCGTCCGCGTCGAGGTACTCGGTCGCCCCTTCGGGGGAGCTGGTGAGCAGGGAGCGGGCGTGTGCCAGCACGGTCGGGTCGTTGTCGACGTAGACGACCCGAGCGTCGGGTGCCGTGTGCTGGGCGACCTCGTGGGTGTTGTCCGCGGTCGGCAGGCCGGTGCCTATGTCGAGGAACTGGCCGATGCCGACGTCCCCGGCCAGGTGCCGCACCACCCGGCCGAGGAACGCGCGGTCGGCGCGCGCCACTTCGCCGATGCTGGGATACATGCCGGTGACCCGGTCGCCGACCACCCGGTCCACCGGGTAGTTGTCCCGGCCGCCCAGCCAGTAGTTCCACACCCGGGCGTTGTGGGCGATGTCGGAACGTATGCGGGCGGATGCGGTGCGGGGGTCGTTCACATCTGCTCCTCTGGTGCCGGGCCGGGCATCACGCGTGATGCGGCACCCATGATGCCGGACCGATCAAGAGGAGGCGTGGGAAAGGGACTTGGCCAACCGGGTACGCAGGGTGTCGATCCGGTTGGTGGTGATCGAGTCGACGCCGTACGCGATCAGCCGGCGCATCGTGCGACCGGTGTCGGCCGTCCAGGCGGAGACGAGCAGGCCGTCCCGGTGGACACGGTCCGTCAGTTCGCGGCTCACCAGGCCGAAGCGGTAGTTGAGCCAGTGCGGGCGCACCGCGTCGAGCAGGACGGGCCGGGGTGGGGCCAGGGTGGTCCAGGTCAGCGCGATCTCGGCGGACGGTTCCGCCGCGCGCACCCGCAGCATCGCGTCCGTGTCCGCGCAGTAGTACACGCGCTCGCCCGCCCCGCACTCGCGGACCACGCCCGTGACCGCTCGTACGGACGCGTCCGTCGAGCCCGGCAGGTCGATCATGAGCCGTCGGGCACCGACGGCGGACAGGGCCTCACGCAGGGTGGGGACGCCGCCGTCGGTCAGCTCCAGCAGCTCCCGGTGGTCGATCCGGTCCAGGCGGACGTCATGGCCCCACAGGCGCTCCAGAGTGGAGTCGTGGAGCAGGACGGGCACCTTGTCACGGGTGACGCGGACATCGATCTCGACCGCGTCCGCCCCCCGCTCCACGGCGGACCGGATCGAGGGGAGCGTGTTCTCGCGGGCGCGGTACGGATCGCCGCGGTGGGCCACGGCGGTGACGGTGAGGGCCATGGGTCCATTGTGACCACGTGGGTCACCGAGCGGGGGAGGCCTCCAGCCAACTCGTCGTGTACGTGTCGATCTCGGCGGCCAGCGTCCGCTTTCCGGCCGCGTCCAGGAAGGACGCCTCGACGGCGTTCTTCGCCAGGCCGGCGACACCGCGCTCGTCCAGGCCGAGCAGCCGCGCCGCCACCGCGTACTCGTTGTTGAGATCGGTACCGAACATGGGCGGGTCGTCGCTGTTGACGGTGACGAGGACGCCCGCCTCCGCCATCTCCCTCAACGGGTGCCGCTCGATGTCGGCGACGGCGCGGGTGGCGATGTTCGACGTCGGGCACACCTCCAGCGCGATGCGGTGCTCGGCGAGGTGCTCCAGCAGCTTCGGGTCCCGGACGGAGCTCGTGCCGTGCCCGATGCGCTCGGCGCGCAGGGCCGTCAGCGCGTCCCAGACGGTCTGCGGGCCCGTGGTCTCCCCGGCGTGCGGGACCGAGTGCAGCCCTTCGGCGATCGCCCGGTCGAAGTAGGGCTTGAACTGCGGGCGGTCCACCCCGATCTCGGGTCCGCCGAGACCGAAGGAGACGAGCCCCTCGGGCCGCAGGTCCACCGCGAGGCGGGTCGTCTCCTCGGCGGCCTCGAGACCGGCCTCGCCCGGAATGTCGAAGCACCAGCGCAGGACGACGCCCAGCTCGGCCTCGGCGGCCTTGCGGGCGTCCTCGATGGCCTCCATGAAGCCCTGCTCGGGGATGCCCCGGCGGGTCGAACTGAACGGGGTCACGGTCAGCTCGGCGTACCGGATGTTCTGCCGCGCCATGTCCCGGGCGACCTCGTACGTCAGCAGCCGGACGTCCTCGGGGGTGCGGATCAGGTCCACCACCGAGAGGTAGACGTCGATGAAGTGGCCGAAGTCGGTGAAGGTGAAGAAGTCCGCCAGCGCCTCCGGGGCCGTGGGGACCTTCGAGTCGGGGTGGCGGCCCGCCAGCTCGGCCACGATGCGGGGCGAGGCGGAACCGACGTGGTGGACGTGGAGTTCGGCCTTGGGCAGCCCCGCGATGAAGGGGTGCAGATCGTTCATCGGATTCTCCCGGATCTCGGATATCGGCCGGGCACACCGGCTGCACCGATCATCGTAGGCGGGGCCCGGAGGCTCGGAGGCGGGCCGTAGCATGGCGGGACCACGATGGGGGAGGCCCATGTCAGACAACACGCAGCAGCCCGGGGGCGGGGCCGCGCCACGCGATCCGTGGGCGCCGCCGGACAGCAGGGTGGAGCTCGGCAAGCAGGCCGAGGCGCGCCCGCCGGCCGTGCACGACCAGCCGACGGTCACGTCCATGCCGAGTGCCGAGCCGGGCACCGGACCGATACCGGGGGCGGTCGGAGCGTTCGGTCCGCCGCAGGCGGACGTGCCCCCGCCGCCCGTCGCGCCGAACGGACCCGGAGGGCCGGCCACACCGCCCGCCGGACAGTACGGCTACCCGGCGCCCGCCCCGCCCGCGGTCCCTTACGGCGGCTACCCGGGATACCCCGGCTACGGCGGTCAGCCCGCCTGGGGCGGCCAGGCTCCCGCGAACGGTCTCGGGACCGCGGCGATGGTGCTCGGCATCATCGCGGTGGTCGGCTTCTGCCTCTACGGGGTCAACATCATCCTGGGGATCCTCGCGCTGATCTTCGGCATCATCGGCCTCGGCCGTGCCAAGCGCGGTGAGGCCACCAACCGGGGCATGGCGATCGCCGGGATCATCCTCGGCTCCGTCGGCGTGGTCCTCGGCTCGGTGATCCTCGGCATCATCATCTGGGCGGCCACGAACGCCGAGAGCGACGAGGATTTCGGCGACTCCTACGACCCGTACCCCACCTCGCTGGTCGTCGGCTCCACGCGCTGACCGCGGGAGAACCGCCGTCCGTGGCGGGGGACCGGGATCTGTGTCCCGGCCCCCGCCACGGGCCGTTTCACAGGGCGCGCAGCCGTGTACGCGCCTCCATGAGCGCGAAGCCCAGCAGATTCAGCCCGCGCCAGGCAGCCGGGTCCCCGGTCCGCGCGTCGTCCTTCGCCAGCCCGATGCCCCAGATCCGGTCCATCGGGCTCGCCTCGACGAGCACCCGTTCCCCCGTGCCCAGCAGGTACGCCCGAAGCGCGGGGTCCTGCCCGAACTTGTGGACGCTGCCCGCCACCACCAGGCCGAACCGTTCACGTGCCCACACGGCGTCGTCGAAGTGCCGGACCAGCCTGCCCACCTTCTTCGCCGCTGCCGGGCTGCTCGCGGCCACGGCCTTCGCCTCGGCCTCCGCGTCACCGAAGAGGCGGGCCTTCGCGGCCATCATCCAGTGCTCGGCCGAGGCGTAGGTCACCGAGTCCACCGTGAACGGCGCGGGCCACCACTGACTGAGGCAGCTCTCCCCGAGCCGGCCGTCGGGGCGGGGCCGGTGCCCCCAGAACGGCAGGTACTTCACACGCTCACCGCGTGCCGCCCGAGCGATGAGATCGTCCATGCAACTCTGCTCCATGACAGCCGAGTCTGGCATCCACCACGGACAGTCCGTAGGGGGATTTCCGCAACCACACGACACATCGTCGACAGATTCCGTCGCGTAACCAAAAGGAAACAACGGAATCCCTTGTTGGTGAAGGTCTCCTCTGTCAGGATCGGCACTCAATTCGACAAAGGACTACGCCGCCCCGGTCCCCGGGGACGGCGGAGGAGAGCGTCATGGGCAACGGCTTCCAGATGCAGGACCGCTTCGCCGACGGTGCGCAGTACATCGGCGGACGGCTGCGGCCCGGCACGTCGGGACGCCACCAGGAGGTGGTGAACCCCGCCACGGGCGAGACGGTGTACCGCTACGAACTGGCAGGAACCGACGAGGTGGACGCCGCCGTCGCGGCCGCCCGCGAGGCGTTCCCCGGCTGGTCCGGGGCCACTCCCGCCGAACGGTCCGACCTGCTGCACCGCTTCGCCGCCGTACTCGCCGGACAGGCCGAGGACTTCGCCCACGCCGAGTCCCTGCAGTGCGGCAAGCCCGTCAAGCTCTCCACCGAGTTCGACGTGCCCGGCACCGTCGACAACACCGCGTTCTTCGCCGGCGCGGCCCGTCACCTGGAAGGGAAGTCGGCCGCCGAGTACAGCGGGGACCACACCTCCTACGTACGCCGGGAGCCCCTCGGGGTCGTCGGGTCCATCGCACCCTGGAACTACCCGCTCCAGATGGCGGCCTGGAAGATCCTCCCGGCCGTCGCCGCGGGCAACACCGTGGTGCTGAAGCCTGCCGAGATCACCCCGCTGACCTCGCTGATGTTCGCGCAGGCGGCCACGGAGGCCGGCCTCCCCGACGGCGTGATCAACATCGTCTCCGGAGCGGGCAGGGACGCGGGCGAGCACCTCGTGGGACACCCCGACGTGGTGATGACCTCCTTCACGGGCTCGACCGCGGTCGGCAGGCGGGTCGCCGAACTCGCCGCCTCCACCGTCAAGCGCCTCCACCTGGAGCTCGGCGGCAAGGCGCCGTTCCTCGTGTTCGACGACGCCGACCTCGGGGCAGCGGTCAACGGGGCGGTCGCCGGAGCCCTCATCAACACCGGCCAGGACTGCACCGCCGCCACCCGCGCGTACGTGCAGCGCCCGCTGTACGACGCCTTCGTCGCGGGCGTCGCAGGACTCATGGAGACCGTACGGCTCGGCGACCCCTTCGACCCGTCCACCGACCTCGGCCCGCTGATCAGCCATCAGCAGCGCGACCGGGTGGCCGGATTCGTCGAGCGCGCGCGGGCGTACGCCACCGTCGTCACCGGCGGCGAAGCGCCCGGCGGAGCCCTCGCGGAGGGGGCGTACTACCGGCCGACCCTGATCACGGGGGCCGCCCAGGACAGCGAGATCGTCACCTCGGAGATCTTCGGCCCCGTCCTCGTCGTCCTGCCCTTCGACACCGACGACGAGGGAATCCGCCTCGCCAACGACACCCCCTACGGACTCGCCGCCTCAGCGTGGAGCCGCGACCTGTACCGGGCCAACCGCGCCACCCGCGAGCTCAGGGCGGGATGCGTGTGGATCAACGACCACATCCCGATCATCAGCGAGATGCCGCACGGCGGATACAAGGCCAGCGGCTTCGGCAAGGACATGTCGTCGTACTCGTTCGACGAGTACACGCAGGTCAAGCACGTCATGTACGACAACACCGCGGTAGCCGCGAAGGACTGGCACCGCACCGTCTTCGGGGACCGATAGCAGGCCGCCGCCCGGCGGCCCCACCCACCCGAAAGGGCAACGCGTATGCAGGAGTACGAGGCCGAGAGCCTCTCCGCGCCACAGCTGGCCGCCATGCGGCGGAGCCTGGCGGGCGGCAGGGGTGCCCTCACCCGCCGTTCACTTCTCCGTGCTTCGGGCACGGGCGCGCTGGCGCTCGGCGGCCTCGGCACACTGAGCGCGTGCGGCATCCCGCCCGCGAAGCGGGAAGGGGACGCCGCGGCGGCCTCGGACGACCACTCGGCCCGGGAGAAACGGATCACGTTCTCCAACTGGACCGAGTACATGGACGTCGGTGAGGACGAGAAGAGCCGTCCGACCCTGGAGGCGTTCACGAAACGCACCGGGATCACGGTCAAGTACACGGAGGACATCAACGACAACGTCGAGTTCTTCGGGAAGGTCAAACCGCAGCTCGCCGCGGGTCAGGACACCGGCCGTGACCTGATCATCGTCACCGACTGGCTCGCCGCGCGCATCATCCGGCTGGGCTGGGCGCAGAAGCTGGACCCGGCGAACCTGCCGCACGCGTTCGCCAACCTCTCGGCACAGTTCCGCAGCCCGGACTGGGACCCGGGACGCGCCTACTCCTACCCCTGGACCGGCATACCCACCGTCATCGCCTACAACGAGAAGGCGACCGGCGGCCGGAAGGTCGAATCCGTGACCCAGCTGCTCGACGACCCGAAACTCAAGGGCAGGGTCTCCTTCCTCTCCGAGATGCGCGACTCGGTCGGCATGACGCTCCTCGACATGGGCAAGGACCCCGGCTCGTTCACCGACGCCGACTACGACGCGGCGATCGGCCGGCTCCAGAAGGGCGTCGACAGGAAGCAGATACGGCGCTTCACCGGCAACGACTACACCGCGGACCTCAGCAAGGGCGACATCGCGGCCTGCGTCGCCTGGGCCGGCGACATCATCCAGCTGCAGGCCGACAACCCGGACATCAAGTTCACGATCCCGGCCGCCGGCTACATCACGTCGAGCGACAACATGCTGGTCCCGGCCAGGGCCCGGCACAAGACCAATGCCGAGAAGCTCATGGACTACTACTACGAGCCCCCGGTCGCCGCCCAGCTCGCCGCGTACATCAACTACGTCTGTCCGGTGGACGGGGTCGCCGCGGAGCTCGCGAAGATCGACGAGTCGATGGCCTCGAACACGCTGATCCTCCCCGACAAGGAGATGGCCGCGAAGTCGCGCTCCTTCCGCTCGCTCAGCGCCGAGGAAGAGACGGCGTACGAGGAGAAGTTCGCCGAGCTCATCGGTGCCTGACCGGGCCGGCCCCTGACGGGCCCGTCCTGTCACCGGCACCCGACCGGGCCGGTGCCCCTCGGTATCCGTACGGCCCGTCCCACTTCCTCCCGAACTCCCCCGACACCACTGGGACTGCGACCCATGACACAGCGGCAGACAGCGGGCGGCGACGTCCGACTCACCGGGATCAGCAAGACCTACGGCTCCTTCACCGCAGTACGGCCACTCGACCTCACCGTCCCGCAGGGCTCCTTCTTCGCCCTGCTCGGCGCGTCCGGCTGCGGCAAGACCACGACCCTGCGGATGATCGCGGGCCTGGAGGAGGCCACCACCGGCACGGTCTCGCTCGGCGGTACGGACATCACGGGCCTGCCCCCGTACAAACGGCCCGTCAACACCGTCTTCCAGAGCTACGCGCTCTTCCCGCACCTCGACGTCACCGAGAACATCGCCTTCGGGCTGCGCCGCCGCGGCATCAGGTCGGTGAAGAAGCAGGTCGGCGAGATGCTGGAGCTCGTCCAGCTCGGCGACTTCGCCCACCGCAAGCCGCATCAGCTGTCCGGCGGCCAGCAGCAGCGCGTCGCCGTGGCCCGCGCGCTCATCAACCACCCCCAGGTCCTCCTCCTCGACGAGCCGCTCGGAGCCCTCGACCTCAAGCTGCGCCGCCAGATGCAGCTCGAACTCAAGCGGATCCAGACCGAGGTCGGCATCACGTTCATCCACGTCACCCACGACCAGGAGGAGGCCATGACCATGGCCGACACCGTCGCGGTGATGAACGGCGGCCGGGTCGAACAGCTCGGCGCCCCCGCCGATCTGTACGAGAACCCGCGGACCACCTTCGTGGCGAACTTCCTGGGGACGTCCAACCTCATCGAGGGCGAGGTCGTCTCCGCGGGCACGAAGGGCGCCGGCACCGACATCGTCGTCGCCGCGGGGGGCGGGAGGATACGGCTGTCCGCCGGCCGATGTCCCGCCCCGGTGACGAGCGGCGGCAGGCTGCTGGTCGGCGTCCGCCCCGAGAAGATCTCCCTCGCCCACGCCGACGAGGCGGAGTCCATAACCGACGGCCGCAACCGCGTCACCGGAAGGATCGTCGACTCCAGCTTCATCGGCGTCTCCACCCAGTACGTCGTGGAGAGCCCGGCGGGCAAGGCGCTGCAGGTGTACGAGCAGAACATCGAGCGGGACACCCGGCTCGTCCCCGGCGCCGAGGTCGTCCTGCACTGGAATCCCGCCCACACCTTCGGCCTGGACGCGGGCCAGCCGATGGACGCCGGTGTGGAGAGCGTGGAGGACGCCGCGTGAGCGTCACCGACGCGCCACCGGCGCCGGACACCGGACCGGAGGTCCGCAGGCCCTCCACCCGCAGGCGGCTCGTCCCGTACTGGCTGCTGCTCCCCGGCATCCTCTGGCTGCTCGTCTTCTTCGCGCTGCCGATGGTCTACCAGGCGTCGACCTCCGTGCAGACCGGATCCCTGGAGAAGGGCTTCGAGGTCACCTGGCACTTCCGGACGTACTGGGACGCCCTCGCCGACTACTACCCGCAGTTCATCCGGTCCCTGCTGTACGCCGGATCCGCCACGC
The DNA here is from genome assembly GCA_014651175.1 of Streptomyces clavifer. GTDB lineage: Bacteria > Actinomycetota > Actinomycetes > Streptomycetales > Streptomycetaceae > Streptomyces > Streptomyces clavifer. The sequence continues at coordinate 1,043,467 of BMWJ01000001.1, forward strand.
TCCTGTGCCTGCTGCTCGGCTACCCGCTCGCGTACCTGATCGCCTTCAGGGCGGGCCGCTGGCGCGGTCTGGTGCTCGTGCTGGTCATCGCGCCGTTCTTCACGAGCTTCCTGATCCGGACGCTCGCCTGGAAGACGATCCTCGCGGACGGCGGTGCGGTCGTCGACGTGCTGGACGCCCTGCACGTCCTGGACGTCACCAGCCGGCTCGGCTGGACCGAGAACAACCGGGTCCTGGCCACCCCGCTGGCCGTCGTCTGCGGTCTGACGTACAACTTCCTGCCCTTCATGATCCTGCCGCTCTACACCTCCCTGGAGCGGATCGACGGCCGGCTGCACGAGGCGGCGGGCGATCTGTACGCGACTCCCGCCACCACCTTCCGCAAGGTGACGTTCCCGCTGTCCATGCCCGGGGTGGTCTCCGGCACCCTGCTGACCTTCATCCCGGCCAGCGGTGACTACGTCAACGCGGAACTGCTGGGTTCCACCGACACCAAGATGGTCGGCAGCGTCATCCAGAGCCAGTTCCTGCGGGTACTGGACTATCCGACGGCCGCCGCGCTCTCGTTCATCCTCATGGCGGTCGTCCTGCTGGTGGTCACCGTCTACATCCGCCGCTCCGGCACGGAGGACCTGGTCTGATGCCCGTACTCCGCCTGCTGCGCCGGAACCTGGTCGTGATCGCGGGTCTGCTGACCCTCGCGTACATGATCCTGCCCAACGTCGTCGTCATGGTGTTCTCCTTCAACAAGCCGAACGGGCGCTTCAACTACGCCTGGCAGCGCTTCTCGCTGGACGCCTGGAAGGACCCCTGCGGTGTCGCCGACCTCTGCGGGTCGCTCTCGCTCTCGCTGCGGATCGCCTTCTGGGCGACGCTCGGCGCGACGGTGCTCGGCACGATGATCGCCTTCGCACTGGTCCGCTACCGGTTCCGGGCGCGCGGCGCGATCAACGCACTGATCTTCCTTCCGATGGCGATGCCCGAGGTCGTCATGGCCGCCTCGCTGCTCACGCTCTTCCTCAACATGGGCGCCGAGCTCGGCTTCTGGACCGTGCTGATCGCCCACATCATGTTCTGCCTCAGCTTCGTGGTGACGGCGGTCAAGGCGCGCGTGATGTCGATGGACCCACGGCTGGAGGAGGCAGCCCGCGATCTCTACGCGGGGCCCCTGCAGACCTTCCTCCGGGTGACCCTGCCCATCGCCGCCCCCGGAATCGCCGCGGGAGCCCTGCTCGCCTTCGCTCTCTCCTTCGACGATTTCATCATCACCAATTTCAACGCGGGTTCGACCGTCACGTTCCCCATGTTCGTCTGGGGATCGGCACAGCGCGGAACGCCCGTGCAGATCAACGTCATCGGTACGGCCATGTTCGTCATCGCCGTCGCGGTGGTGCTCCTCGGCCAGCTCATAGCGAACCGGCGGAAGAGCAGAGCAGGTAAGTAGACACCTCTAAGGAGTTGGAAACCATGGCCCCGGACGCCATGCGTACTGCCGCGCATTCACTCGCCGACGCACAACCCCTCTCCTGCTGGCTCGACGATCCGGGAAAGCCCGGAGCGCTCCCCGCGCTCACGGGCGACGAGAGGTGCGACCTCCTCGTCGTCGGTGGTGGCTACAGCGGGCTGTGGACCGCGCTGCTCGCCAAGGAACGGGATCCCGGGCGCGATGTCGTTCTCGTCGAGGGACATGAGGTGGGCTGGGCCGCTTCGGGCCGCAACGGCGGATTCTGTGCGGCCTCCCTGACCCACGGCCTGGCCAACGGGCTGGAACGCTGGCCGGACGAGATCGGGGAACTGGAGGAGCTGGGCGCGCGGAACCTCGACGCCATCGAGTCGGCCGTCGCCCGCTACTCCCTCGACTGCGACTTCGAGCGCACCGGTGAGATCGATGTGGCCACCGAGCCGCACCAGCTCGACGAGCTGCGGGAACGGCACCGCCGGACCCGGCAGCTCGGCTTCTCCGGGGAGGAGTTCCTGGACCGCGACCAGGTGCGCGCCCAGGTCGACTCACCGACCTTCCTGGGCGGTCTGTGGGACCGGCGCGGGGTCGCGATGCTGCACCCGGCGAAGCTCGCCTGGGGACTGAAGCGAGCCTGTCGGGGGCTGGGCGTGCGGATCTACGAGCACACCCCGGCCCTCGAACTCGCCAGGTCGGGCGCGGGCATGGCGGTGCGCACCCCCTACGGGAGGGTCTTCGCCCGTGACGTGGCCCTCGGTACGAACGTCTTCCCGTCGCTGGTCAAGCGGGTGCGTCCGTACACCGTCCCGGTGTACGACTACGCGCTGATGACGGAACCCCTCACCGACGGCCGGCTCGCCTCGATCGGCTGGGGGAACCGCCAGGGCCTGGGCGACAGCGCCAACCAGTTCCACTATTTCCGGCTCTCCGCGGACAACCGGATCCTCTGGGGCGGGTACGACGCGATCTATCCCTACGGCGGCCGTCTGGATTCCTCGCTCGACCACCGGCCGGAGACCTTCCTGAAACTCGCCGGGCAGTTCTTCGAGTGTTTTCCGCAGCTTTCCGGAGTGCGGTTCAGCCATTCCTGGGGAGGTGCCATCGACACCTGTTCGCGCTTCTCCGCATTCTTCGGAACGGCCTTCCGCGGACAGGTCGCCTACGCGGCCGGATACACCGGACTGGGCGTCGGAGCCACACGCTTCGGGGCGGACGTCATGCTCGATCTGCTGTCCGGCGGGAGGACGGAACGCACGGCCCTTCGCATGGTCCGCTCGAAGCCGATGCCCTTTCCGCCCGAGCCGTTCGCCTGGACGGGGATCGAGCTCACCAAACGGTCGCTCGCCCGCGCGGACGCCCACGGCGGCCACCGGAACCTGTGGCTGCGCACCATGGACCGGATGGGGCTCGGGTTCGACAGCTGAGCAGCGGCGGCGTGACCCGGCTCACTGCCGAGGAACAGCCGAAACCCGCGTCATGATCCGGGCCCACCCCTCTCTCCCCCTGTGAACGCACCGGCGGGACCCCGCCGGTGCCCACGGGGAAAGAGGGGCAGTCCATGGCCGCCACGGAGGCGAAAGCCGCAGTCGAATGGCTCGTATCGGTCGCACCGGATCCGGACGCGTGCCGGCGGGAGTGGGAGCGGGACCCCCGGGGGATCGCGCTCCTTCCCGCCGGGAAGCGCTGGGACGTGCTGATCCTCCCGGGGGAGCTGGGCCGTCCGACGCTCGACGTGCTCACCCGTCTCATCGACCGGCCGGGACCCGTGCTCGCCGATTTCGGGGACGCCCGCATGGGCTTCCTCGTGCCACCGGGAACGGCCGCGCGCTGGCTCGGCACAGGTGTCCGCGGGGCGGGCCCCGGCACCTGGATCGTCGTCCCCTACCCGGGTCGCACCGTCGGCCGGGTGCGGTGGCTGATCAGGCCGGACGGGTCGGGGACGCTCACCGATCCGGCGCTCCTGGAACTCGCGATGCACGAGGCCGCGGCCGTACGCGGGGCCCGCGGCGCGGGGCGCGGCGGAAGGTGACGTACTGCCGGAAGCCTTGACAACAGGATTGGTCTGGACCATGTTGTGCGCGGCCCCACTCGATTCCCCCTTGCACGGAGGCTGTTGTGGCACGCACTGGACCACCCGTCCGATTCACCGGACTCCTGGCCGCGTTCTCGGCCGCCCTGCTCGCCCTCGGCGGTCTGGTCGCGTCGGCGCCGGCCGCGGGGGCGGCCGACGCCGATCTCGCGCGCAACGGCGGCTTCGAGGCCGGCCTCGACGGCTGGAACTGCACGGGGGCGAGCGGAGCCGCCGTCACCACGCCGGTGCGCAGCGGTTCGTCGGCGCTGAGGGCGACCCCCGCCGGCAGCGACAACGCCAGGTGCTCCCAGACCGTGACGGTGAAGCCGGACTCCGCGTACACACTGAGCGCGTGGGTGCAGGGCGGTTACGTCTACCTCGGCGCGTCCGGCACCGGGACCACCGACGTCTCGACCTGGACCCAGTCCGCCGGCGCGTACAAGCAGCTCACCACCACGTTCAGGACCGGTGCGGCGACGACCTCCGTGACCGTCCATCTCCACGGCTGGTACGGCACCCCGGCCTACTACGCCGACGACCTCACCCTGACCGGCCCGGGAGGCGGGCCCGTCACCGTGCCCGCCGCGCCCTCCGGGCTGCGGGCCGGTGCGGCCACCTCGTCCTCGGTCCCGCTGTCCTGGACGGCGTCCTCCGGAGCGACCGGCTACCACGTCTACCGCAACGGCACGAAGGTCCTCGACACCACCGGCACCTCGGCGACCGTGACGGGACTGGCCGCGTCCACCGCGTACAGCTTCCAGGTCACCGCCTCCAACGCCGCCGGAGAGTCCGGCAGGTCCGCCGCGGCCGCTGCCACCACGACCGCGGGCGGCGGCGGGAACAGCGGCCTCCCGGCCCGCGCCCTCGTCGGATACCTGCACTCCAGCTTCGCCAACGGCTCCGGCTACACGCGGATGGCGGACGTGCCCGACTCGTGGGACGTCATCAACCTCGCCTTCGGCGAACCCACGTCCGTCACCTCCGGCGACATCCGCTTCTCGCTCTGCCCGGCCGCCGAGTGCCCGGGTGTGGAGTCCGAGGCGGAGTTCAAGGCGGCCATCAAGGCCAAGCAGGCCGCGGGCAAGAAGGTGCTGATCTCCATCGGCGGCCAGAACGGGCAGGTGCAGCTCGCCTCCACCGCCGCGCGCGACACCTTCGTCTCCTCCGTCAGCAGGATCATCGACACCTACGGCCTCGACGGCCTCGACATCGACTTCGAGGGCCACTCGCTGTCGCTGAACACCGGGGACACCGACTTCCGCAGCCCGACGAGCCCCGTCATCGTCAACCTGATCTCCGCGGTGAAGTCCCTCAAGGCCCGGTACGGCGCCGACTTCGTCCTCACGATGGCCCCCGAGACCTTCTTCGTCCAGCTCGGCTACCAGTACTACGGCTCGGGCCCCTGGGGTGGCCAGGACCCGCGCGCCGGCGCGTATCTGCCGGTCATCCACGCTCTGCGCGACGACCTCACCCTGCTCCACGTCCAGGACTACAACTCGGGCTCCGTCATGGGTCTCGACGACCAGTACCACTCCATGGGCGGCGCCGACTTCCACATCGCCATGACCGACATGCTGCTCACCGGCTTCCCCGTGGCCGGCGACCGGACCAGGGTCTTCCCGGCGCTGCGCCCCGAGCAGGTCGCCATCGGCCTCCCCGCCTCCACCCAGGCGGGCAACGGCCACACCTCGCCCGCCGAGGTCACCAAGGCGCTGAACTGCCTCACGAAGAAGACCGACTGCGGCTCCTACCAGACCCACGGCACCTGGTCCGGGCTCCGCGGGCTGATGACCTGGTCCATCAACTGGGACCGGTTCAACGCCTGGGAGTTCTCGAAGAACTTCGACGCCTACTTCGGTAGCTGACCGGCCCGGGGACCGCCCGGAGGGCGGGTGCCCGCCCTCCGCAGCGCCGCCCGCAGGGCGAGCAGCAGTACCGCGCCCAGGCACCAGCTGGCCAGCACGTCCAGCGGCCAGTGGTACCCGCGCAGCACCAGACCGGTGCTCGTCGTCGCCGTGAGCAGGACGGCGGCGACGAGCGCCACCCATGACCGACGCACGTAGGGCGCCAGCAACAGCGCCGCGGCCCCGTACGCCACGGCTGCCGTGGCCGTGTGGCCCGAGGGGTAGTAGCCGGTCGCGTCCGTCAGCGGACCCTGCCGGTCCGTCCACAGCTTGAGGGGCACGACCAGCGCCGGTACGGCCGCCATGACCGCCACGCCGTACAGCGCCGCACGGCGGGCACCGCGGAACCACGCGAGGAGGACCGCGCACGCCAGGACCGGAACGGCGACCTGGGTGTTGCCGAGATCCGCGAAGAGGTCGGCGAGCCCGGCCGGACCCCGCCCGGCCAGCTCCAGACCGAGCCGCTCGTCGGGCCCGAGCAGCGGGCCGTCGGCCAGGACCTGCCAGGTGACCACCGCGAAGACCGCCAGCAGCGCCGACACCTGGACAACGAGAGAGACCGGCCACCGGGGAACAGGGGGGATTGTTCCGGGGTGGCCGGTCGGATCGGTTTGCCGCGCGCCCCGGGGGGTGTGGGGCGAGCGGCCATCCGATCGGTGAGGAGTTCCGGAGCCCGAAGCTCCAGCGGTGTGCGCAAGGGCACGGCCGGGTCGGTGCGGGGGGAGCCCCGTCCCGGCATCGCCCGCAGTCTCCTGCGAGCGGGGTGTTTCTCTCATCTGTGGAAACCGTACGTCAGGGGAAGGGGGACGGACAGCGTCCACGGTATCCCGCCATTGCCCTCGCACACCTTCTTCACAGGGCCTGACCCGGGGGCCGGTCATTACCGCCGAAAACGGCACATGGCACCGGTCCCGCACGCCAGCCCCGGAGCGTGGCGCCCGTCCCGGGCGGCCCGCACGGATCAGACCCCGGCGAAGGCCCGCTCGATGATGTCCAGCCCCTCGTTCAGCAGGTCCTCGCCGATGACGAGCGGCGGCAGGAAGCGCAGGACGTTGCCGTACGTGCCGCAGGTCAGCACCAGCAGGCCCTCCGCGTGGCAGGCCTTGGCCAGTGCCGCCGTGGTGGCCGGGTCGGGGTCCTTCGTGCCGGCCTTCACCAGCTCGATCGCGATCATGGCACCGCGGCCGCGGATGTCGCCGATGATCTCCCCGTTGGGGAGCTTCGCCCGCATCTCGGCCAGGCGGCCCTTCATGACCTCCTCGATGCGCCGGGCCTTCCCGTTCAGGTCCAGCTCACGCATCGTCTCGATGGCACCGAGCGCGCCCGCGCACGCCACCGGGTTACCGCCGTACGTGCCGCCCAGGCCGCCGGAGTGCGCGGCGTCCATGATCTCGGCGCGGCCGGTCACCGCGGACAGCGGAAGACCTCCCGCGATGCCCTTGGCCGTGGTGATCAGGTCGGGGACGATGCCCTCGTCCTCACAGGCGAACCACTGACCGGTCCGGCAGAAACCGGACTGGATCTCGTCCGCGACGAAGACGATGCCGTTGTCCTTCGCGAACTGCGCGATCGCGGGGAGGAAGCCCTTGGCGGGCTCGATGAACCCGCCCTCGCCGAGGACCGGCTCGATGATGATCGCGGCGACGTTGTCCGCGCCGATCTGCTTGGTGATCTCGTCGATGGCCTGCGCGGACGCCTCGGCACCGGCGTTCTCGGCACCCGTCGGCCAGCGGTAGCCGTACGCCACCGGGACGCGGTAGACCTCGGGCGCGAACGGGCCGAACCCCTGCTTGTACGGCATGTTCTTCGCGGTCAGCGCCATCGTGAGGTTCGTCCGGCCGTGGTAGCCGTGGTCGAAGACGACGACCGCGGTGCGCCTGGTCCAGGCACGGGCGATCTTCACGGCGTTCTCGACGGCCTCGGCGCCCGAGTTGAACAGCGCCGACTTCTTCGCGTGGTCGCCCGGCGTCAGCTCGGCGAGCTGCTCGCAGACCTCGACGTACCCCTCGTACGGCGTGACCATGAAACAGGTGTGGGTGAAGTCGGCGAGCTGTGCCGACGCGCGGCGTACGACCGCCTCGGCCGAGGCGCCCACCGACGTCACGGCGATGCCGGAGCCGAAGTCGATCAGCCGGTTGCCGTCCACGTCCTCGATGATCCCGCCGCCCGCCCGGGCGGTGAACACCGGCAGCGTGGAACCCACGCCCGCGGCGACCGCCGCGACACGGCGGGCCTGCAGCTCCACCGACTTCGGGCCGGGAATGGCGGTGACGACGCGGCGCTCCTGCGGAATGTCGGACATGCGGGGCTCCTGGGGGTGTATCGGACGCTTCTCCTCCGCAGGCTAGGGGCGGGTACGGGCCGCGGTCATGCTCCGATCGGGAGTGGTGGGGGCGTGTCCTTGTCCGCCGCGGACAGATGACCGGGCGGCGGCACCGTGCGCCCGGCACCGGCGCCATCCGGCCGGGTTGCTGAACTCCCCGTGTCCTGGCACTAGATTGGCCGGTGCAGAGGCGGGACCTGGCTGGTCAGGGGGCAGCGGTTCATGGACACCGAAGGCACGTACGAGGCACGCGGCACGGGTGCGGCGCCACCCCGCCCGGCGGGACCACCGCCGTCCACACCGCCACGCCCGGCGGCACCGCCCCCCGGGCACGCCCCGGCCGCCGGCCCGGGCCTGGCGGAATGGCTGCGCACCCCGCGCCCCGAGCGGGAACCCGGCGTCTGGCGGTACGGGCACACCCCGCGCCCGCCCGAGAAGCCCGAAGGGGTGTCCGACCGCTCACTGCTGGTGGGCGTGCTGATCTCCGTGCTCTGCGGGCTGCTCCTGTGGTCCCTGTGGCGCAACGGCTACATCCCCTACCGCCTCGTCCCGCTGAAGCTCTTCACACCGGGCGACTGGTGGTACGCGGGCACCTTCGGCGGCCCCAGGACGATCGAGGGCGGGGACGCCCTCACCGTCTACGAGGCCGTCCTCTTCGGACTGCTCGTCTACGGGTGCGGACGCCTGGGCAACTGGTCCGAGATCTTCCGGCGCCACGTCGTCGCACGGGGCCTGCCCTTCCTCGCCCTCACGACGGCCGCTGCCGGGGCCCTGGCCCAGCTCCTCGTCTGGAAGGACGCCGTGCCGGTCGTCCGGCCGGTGCTGATCCTCGTGGCCTCGGTCGCGGGCGGGGAGGTCTTCCAGAGCCAGACCGTGGTGAACGTGATCTACACCCTGATCACCCTCGGGGTGCTCTGGCCCTTCGCCCGCCTCGGCCGCTGGCGCGAGCTGATCGCCGGGCGCCGGAAGGGCGCCGCCGCCGCCCCCGAGGCCCCCTCCGCACCCCCGCACGCCGAAACCCCCGAGCGATGGCCGGAGATGCGCGCGGCGGGACGGACCGATGCCGCCGAGGCACTGACCGCCGAGGTGCGCACCGGCCGGATGAACGACGTCGACGTGGCGCGCCTGCGCCACGCGTGGGCCGTGGGCCGGTCGCACCCGGACCGTCTGGCGACGCTCACCGAGGCCGTGCTGCGCACCGGCGGCGCCGCCGCGCTGCACCCGTCCGGTGCCCGCGACCTCCCCCGGCGCACCGCCCGCCACGACCTGCTCACCGGCCAGGTCCGCATCGGCAACTGCGCGGAGGACCCGCACAATCCGTACGTCCGCCGCGGCTCGGGCGTCGCCCTGGAACCCGCACTGCTCGGCACCTCTCTGCTGGCGGTCGGACCGCCCGGGGCCGGGAAGTCCGACCGTCTGGTCCGGCCGGTCGTCGAGTCCCTCGCCCTCCAGGCCCTCGCCGGACGGGCCGCGGTGCTCGCCGTCGGCGGCGCAGGGGAGCAGCTCGGCCCCGACGAGGCGTACGACGTCGTCGTGCGGATCGGCGACCCGGCGTCCGTGCACGACTTCGACCTGTACGGCGGCACGACCGACCCGGACGAGGCCGCGGGCGTACTCGCGGAGGGGCTGGTCGGCGACGTGACCAACCTGGACAGCAGGCGGGCCGCCACGGTCCTCGCCCAGCTGCTCGGCCCGTACCGCGCGGTGCACGGGCACTTCCCCGGGGTGCCCGCGCTCCGGGAGCTCCTCGACGGCGACCTGGACGCGATCGGCGCGCTGCGGGAGGCACTCGGAGCGGGCGGCCACCAGGCCATGCTGCGCGAGCTGGAGGCCCGTACCCGGCAGAAGGGCGGATCCGGGGACCCCGGTCCGGTGCTCGCCGACCGGATCGCCCTGCTCGACCGCCCCGCGTTCGCGTCGTTCTTCGCCACCGGGCCGCTGGCCCGGCCCTTCTCGCTGCGGTCCCTGGAGCACCTGCCGCTGCGGGTCAGGATCGACCTCCCCGAACGTGCGCACGCCGAGGCGTCCCGGCTGCTGGCGCGGCTCGTCCTCGCCCAGTTCACCGCGATCGCCGCCGCCCGCACCGACCGGTCGCTCTTCGTCTGCCTCGTCCTGGACGACGCCACGCACACCGTCACCGCGGAGACGGTCCGGGGTGTCAGGCGGCTGCGTTCCGTCAACGCGGGAGCCGTCCTCACCCTGCGCACCGTCGACGACGTGCCGGAGGGGCTGCACACCGCGCTGCTCGGCGCGGTCGGCTGCTGCATGGCCTTCTCCGGCGTCACCACCTGGGACGGCAAGCGCTTCGCGGAGGTCTGGGGCAAGGAGTGGGTGGAGACCCGGGAGGTCGCCCAGCACGCGGTCTTCGCGGACCAGCCGTTCACCCGCGCCCTGCACGGCCTGCGCAAGCTCGTCACCGGCAAGGCCGTGACGAGGGACGCCGTGACCGTGCGGCAGGTCGAACGCGAGCGCTGGTCGGCCTCCGAGCTGGCCTACTCGCTGCCCACCGGACACGCGATGCTGTCGCTGACGACCGTGGACGGTGAGCACGCACCCCCGCTCCTGGTCGACCTGGGCGGCTGAGCGCGGGGCCGGTGACGCCGACCCTGCCGCCCTGGCAGAATCGAATGCGGCCGTCTGTACGGGACGGCGCAATCGACTCCCAGAGGTCCGGCGGTCCCATGCCCCCCACTCTCGCCTCGCTCGTCCAGCACTCGGTGCTCAAGCTCACGGTCCGTGCGGGTGCGGACCGGCTCGGCACGCCGGTCCGCTGGGCGCACGCCAGCGAGCTCGCCGACCCCGTCCCGTACATGGAGGGCGGCGAGCTGCTCCTCGTCACCGCGACCAACCTCGACGCCGAGGACCCCGCCACGATGCGCAGGTACGTGCGGCGCCTGGCGGGCGCCGGAGTCGCCGGGCTCGGCTTCGCCGTCGGCGTCACCTACGAGGACATCCCGCCGGCCCTCGTCGACGCGGCGGAGGAGGCCGGGCTGCCGCTCCTCGAAGTGCCCCGGCGCACGCCGTTCCTCGCGATCAGCAAGGCGGTGTCCGCGGCGATCGCCGCCGACCAGTACCGTGCCGTCACCGCCGGATTCGAGGCCCAGCGCGAGCTGACCCGCGCCGCGCTCGCCGGGGACGGGCCCGCCGAACTCCTCACCCGCCTCGCCGCACACGTCGACGGCTGGGCCGCGCTGTACGACACCTCGGGCGCCGTCGTGGCCGCCGCACCCGACTGGGCGGCCCGTCGCGCCGCCCGGCTCACCCCCGACGTGGAACGCCTGCGCGACCGGCCCGCCCCGGCCAGCGTCGTCGTCGGAGACACCGACGACCGGGTCGAGCTCCAGTCCCTGGGCACCGGCCGCCGCGCCCGCGGTGCGCTGGCCGTCGGCACGGGCGCGGCGCTGGGCACGGCGGAGCGGTACGCGGTCCACTCGGCGGTCGCCCTGCTGACCCTGACCACGGCGCGCTCCCGCGCACTCCTGGGTGCCGAGCAGCGGCTGGGCGCCGCGGTCCTGCGGATGCTGCTGGCCGGGCAGTCCGACCACGCCCGGGCCGTCGCCGGCGACCTGTACGGGGAACTGCTCGACGCCCCCTTCCGGCTGCTCATCGCGGAGGCGCCCGAGCCCGCAGCCCCCGAGCTGCTCGCCGAGACGATGGAGGCAGCGGCGGCCCGGTCCGGCGAGACGCTGCTGATGGTGCCCGAGGGTGAACGGATCGTGGTGCTGGCCGCCGACGGCGGCGCCGCGGTCGCGGCCTGCACGGCCTACGCGCAGGCGCAGGACGACCGCCCGGCGCGTGAGCCGGGCAACGAGGACGGCGACGTGGTCGTCGGCCTGTCCGCCCCCTCGGGGCCGATCGCCGTCGCCGCCGCGTACAAGCAGGCCGAGCAGGCGCTCTCGGTCGCCCGCCGACGGGGCAGGGCGCTGGTCGAGCACGAGGAGCTCGCGGCCGGCTCGGTCCTGCCGCTCCTCGCCGACGACGCCGTACGGGCCTTCGCCGACGGGATACTGCGCCCCCTGCACGAACACGACGCGAAGGGCCGCGGCGACCTGGTCGCGTCGCTGCGCGCCTGGCTCTCCCGGCACGGCCAGTGGGACGCGGCCGCCGCGGACCTGGGGGTCCACCGCCACACGCTGCGCTACCGCATGCGCCGGGTGGAGGAGATCCTGGGCCGCTCCCTGGACGACCCGGACGTACGGATGGAACTCTGGCTCGCCCTGAAGACCACGGCGGCCTCCGGGACGCCGTGAACCGTCCGCGTCCTTGCCGACGCGCTCCCGTCCACCCCGGGTGCCCCCGGTCCGGCCGCACCGCGACCCCCGACAAACCGGCGCATCGCCGTTCCCCTCCGCTCCACGCCGGACAAACGCCATCGGCGTCCGGTCGCCCTACGGTGGGGGCCGGAAGGGTGCCCCCGCGGTGCCCGCGATCTTTGTCTCACCACCCCCGAAGGGCCGGAACCGCCATGACTTCCACCCACGCCTTCTGGCTGGCCGGCCGACGGGCCACCGGCGAGGACAGCTTCGACGTCTCCAACCCGTGGGACGGCCGTCTCGTCGGCACGGTCGGCGTGCCGACCGACGCCCAGGTCGAGGAGGCCGTCGCCGCCGCGTACGCCGTCCGCGAGGAGTTCGCCGCGACCCCCGCCCATGTACGGGCCGCCGCGCTCGACCACGTCGTACGGCGTCTCACGGAGCGCACCGAGGAGATCGCCCAGCTGATCTCCGCCGAGAACGGCAAGCCCATCAAGTGGGCCCGCGGCGAGGTCGGCCGTGCCGTCTCCGTCTTCCGGTTCGCCTCCGAGGAGGCCCGCCGCTTCAACGGCGGCGACGCCCAGCGGCTGGACACCGACGCCGGCGGCACCGGCCGCCTCGCGCTGACCCGGCGCTTCCCGCGCGGCCCGGTCCTCGGCATCGCGCCCTTCAACTTCCCGCTCAACCTGAGCGCCCACAAGGTCGCCCCGGCCATCGCCGTCGGCGCCCCGATCATCCTCAAGCCCGCCCCGGCCACGCCCCTCTCGGCCCTGGTCCTGGGCGAGCTGCTCGCCGAGACCGACCTCCCGGCCGGTTCCTGGTCCGTCCTGACCGTGCCCAACGACCGGATGCCCGCCCTGGTCAAGGACGAGCGGCTGCCCGTGATCTCCTTCACCGGATCCGGGCCGGTCGGCTACTCGATCATGGAGTCGGTACCGCGCAAGCACTGCACCCTGGAGCTCGGCGGCAACGGCGCGGCCGTCGTCCTCGCCGACTGGGCCTCGGAGGAGGACCTGGACCTGGCCGCGACCCGCATCGCGACCTTCTCCAACTACCAGGGCGGCCAGTCCTGCATCTCGGTCCAGCGGGTCATCGCCGACGCCTCGGTGTACGACCGGCTCGTCCCGAAGATCGTCGCGGCCGTCGAGGCCCTGGTGACCGGCGACCCCTCCGACGCGGCCACCGACGTCGGCCCGCTGGTCGACGAGAACGCCGCCCGCCGCGTCGAGTCCTGGGTCGACGAGGCCGTCGCGGCCGGCGCCCGGCTGCTCACCGGCGGCCGGCGCGACGGGGCCACCTACGCCCCGACGGTCCTCACCGACCTCCCCGCCGACACGAGGATCGCCTGCGAGGAGGTCTTCGGCCCGGTCCTGTCCGTCCAGCGGACCGAGGGCGAGGCCGAGGCCTTCGCCGCCGTCAACGCCTCCCCGTACGGGCTGCAGGCCGGCGTCTTCACCCACGACCTGCAGACGGCGTTCCGCGCCCACCGCGCCCTGGAGGTCGGCGGAGTCGTCATCGGCGACGTCCCCTCGTACCGCGCCGACCAGATGCCGTACGGCGGCGCCAAGCAGTCCGGTGTGGGCCGCGAGGGCGTCCGTTACGCGATGGACGACTACACCTACGAGCGGGTCATGGTCCTCACCGGCCTGGCCCTGTAGCCGCACCCGCGAAAGGGACCGGCCGGAGCCCGCGGTGCGCGGGCCCCGGCCGGTCCCCCACCCCGCCCGGGGGGTGCCGCAGGGGTGGTGGGGGTGACGCGGATCGGGTAGATACGGACGAGTGGTACCGATCGGTACGCGTACGGCCCGACCCTGACCCGACTCGCGGCGAGGTGAGCTCCTCATGTCCGCCCCATCCGACATCCCCCAGGCCCCCAAAGTCACCGAGCGTGAAGCACGGCAGGTGGCCGAGGCCGCCCGCGAACAGGACTGGCGCAAGCCGAGTTTCGCCAAGGAACTCTTCCTCGGACGCTTCCGGCTCGACCTGATCCACCCGCACCCCGTGCCACCCGCCGACGACGTACGGCGCGGCGAGGCCTTCCTCGCCCGGCTGCGCGAATTCTGCGAGACCCGCATCGACGGGGCGCTGATCGAGCGCGAGGCCAGGATTCCCGACGAGGTCGTCAACGGCCTCAGGGAACTCGGCGCCCTCGGCATGAAGATCGAGACCAGGTACGGAGGCCTGGGGCTGACCCAGGTCTACTACAACAAGGCGCTGGCCCTGGTCGGTTCGGCCAGCCCCTCGCTCGGCGCGCTGCTCTCCGCCCACCAGTCCATCGGCGTACCGCAGCCGCTGAAGATGTTCGGCACCCAGGAGCAGAAGGACGCCTTCCTGCCCCGCCTGGCCCGCACGGACATCTCGGCCTTCCTCCTCACCGAACCCGACGTCGGCTCCGACCCGGCCCGGCTCGCGACCACGGCCGTGCCCGAAGGCGACGACTACGTCCTGGACGGGGTGAAGCTCTGGACGACCAACGGCGTCGTCGCGGACCTGCTCGTGGTCATGGCCCGGGTCCCGCGGTCCGACGGCCACAGGGGCGGCATCACGGCCTTCGTGGTCGAGGCGGACTCCCCGGGCATCACGGTGGAGCACCGCAACGCCTTCATGGGGCTGCGCGGGATCGAGAACGGGGTGACGCGCTTCCACGGGGTCCGGGTGCCGGCGGGCAACCGGATCGGACCCGAGGGCGCCGGTCTCAAGATCGCCCTCACCACGCTCAACACCGGACGCCTCTCGCTGCCCGCCATGTGCGTCGGCGTCGGGAAGTGGTCCCTGAAGATCGCCCGCGAATGGTCCGAGGTCCGCGAGCAGTGGGGCAGGGCGGTCGCCCGGCACGAGGCGGTCGGCGCGAAGATCTCCTTCATCGCCGCCACCACCTTCGCCCTCGAAGCGGTCGTGGACCTCTCCTCGCAGATGGCCGACGAGAGCCGCAACGACATCCGCATCGAGGCCGCCCTGGCCAAGCTGTACGGCTCCGAGATGGGCTGGCTGATCTCCGACGAGCTGGTCCAGATCCGTGGCGGACGCGGCTTCGAGACCGCCGACTCGCTCGCCGCCCGCGGCGAACGCGCCGTCCCCGCCGAGCAGATGCTCCGCGACATGCGGATCAACCGGATCTTCGAGGGCTCCACGGAGATCATGCACCTGCTGATCGCCCGTGAGGCCGTCGACGCCCACCTCAAGGTCGCCGGGGACATCATCGACCCCGACAAGCCACTCGCCGACAAGGCGAAGGCGGGCGCCAACGCCGCCGGGTTCTACGCACGCTGGCTCCCGAAGCTGGTCAGCGGCCCCGGACAGCTCCCCGGCGCCTACGCCGAATTCCGTGTTCCGGGCCACCCCGACCTCTCCGCCCACCTGCGGTACGTCGAGCGCTCCGCCCGCAAGCTGGCCCGCTCGACCTTCTACGCGATGTCCCGCTGGCAGGGCCGCATGGAGACCAAGCAGGGCTTCCTCGGCCGGATCGTCGACATCGGCGCCGAACTCTTCGCGATGAGCGCCGCCTGCGTCCGCGCCGAACACCTGCGGGTCAACGACGACCACGGCCGCGAGGCGTACCAGTTGGCCGACGCCTTCTGCCGGCAGTCCCGCATCCGGGTGGAGGAGCTCTTCAACCGGCTCTGGTCCAACACCGACGACATCGACAGGCGCGTCGTCGACGGAGTCCTCTCCGGGACCTACACCTGGCTGGAGGAGGGCGTCATCGACCCCAGCGGCGACGGCCCCTGGATCGCGGACGCCACCCCCGGCCCGGCCACCGGGGAGAACGTCCACCGCCCCATCCGCTGAACCCGGCACCCCCGCGGGGCGCGTCCACAGCCTGGACGCGCCCCGCGGGCATGCCCGCCGGACGGCAAAATGGACGCCCGTGACCGTCATCGACATCCCCGGCTCCAAGTCCGTCACCGCCCGCGCCCTCTTCCTGGCCGCGGCGGCGGACGGCACCACCACCCTCCTGCGGCCCCTGCACTCGGACGACACCGAGGGGTTCACCGAAGGGCTGACGCGCCTCGGATACGGGGTGACGCGCGAGCCGGACCGCTGGCACATCGAGGGCCGCCCCGCCGGCCCCGCCGTCACCGATGCCGAGGTCCACTGCCGTGACGGGGCCACCACCGCGCGCTTCCTGCCGACGCTCGCCGCCGCCGCGTCCCGGGGCACCTACCGCTTCGACGCCTCCGCGCAGATGCGGCGCCGCCCCCTCGCCCCGCTCACCGAGGCCCTGCGGACCCTCGGCGTCGACCTTCGGCACGAGGGGGCCGAGGGCCACCATCCGCTCACCATCGAGGCATCGGGCGTCAAGGGCGGCGAACTGACCCTCGACGCGGGGGAGTCGTCCCAGTACCTCACCGCCCTGCTCATGCTCGGGCCGCTCACCGCCGAGGGCCTCCGGATCGACGTCACGGAGCTCGTCTCGGCCCCCTACATCGAGATCACCCTTTCGATGATGCGCAGCTTCGGTGTCGAGGTCACCAGGGAGGGGAACACGTTCACCGTCCCTTCCGGCGGCTACCGCGCCACCACGTACGCCGTGGAGCCCGACGCCTCCACCGCGAGCTACTTCTTCGCCGCGGCGGCCCTCACCGGCCGCGAGGTCACCGTCCCCGGCCTCGGCGCGGACGCGCTCCAGGGCGACCTGCGCTTCACCGAGGTGCTGCGCCGCATGGGCGCCGACGTCCGCACCACCGCGGACGCCACGACCGTACGGTCCTCCGGACGGCTCTCCGGCCTGACGGTCAACATGCGCGACATCTCCGACACGATGCCGACCCTCGCCGCGATCGCGCCGTTCGCCACCTCGCCGGTGCGGATCGAGGACGTCGCCAACACCCGGGTGAAGGAGTGCGACCGGCTGGAAGCCTGTGCGCAGAACCTCCGCGCCATGGGGATCACCGTGCACACCGGGCCCGACTGGATCGAGATCCACCCCGGTACGCCCCGTCCCACCGAGATCGTGACCCACGGCGACCACCGCATCGTGATGTCGTTCGCGGTCGCCGGGCTGCGCGCGCCGGGAACGACCTACGACGACCCCGGATGCGTACGCAAGACGTTCCCCGGATTCCACGCGGCGTTCGCGGAGTTCACCGCCGGAAGCGCCGGCTGACCGGAAGACTGCGTGCACCCGGACGGCGGCGGCGCCTGCCCCCTGCGCCCGCGATGTCCACGATGCGGTGATCGCCGGTGGCCGGGGCATCGACGCCCCTCACGGTCCTGGGCTCCGGCTCGACCACGTCCGCCTTCCGCGGAGGGACCCTCGGCGCCGAGGACATCGGCGGGGCCCCGGAGGACGCCGTGGCCGCCCGGTGGAAGGGATTCCGTGCCGGCCGGGCCCGAGGCACGTGCCGACGGGGACGCACTGTCGGAGCACACAGCGGATGCGGCAACAATGGGGGGCATGAGCGACAGCCCCGTACCCCTCGCCGATCCGCATCTCGTATTCGACGCCGCGGACGGACGCCGGGACCTTGTGATCCTCGGCTCCACCGGGTCCATCGGCACCCAGGCCATCGACCTGGTGCTGCGCAACCCCGACCGCTTCCGCGTCACGGCGCTGTCCGCCGCGGGCGGCCGGGTCGAGCTCCTCGCCGAGCAGGCGCGGCAGCTGCGGGTGCGTACGGTCGCGGTCGCTGCCGAGGACAAGGTGCCCGCGCTGCGCGAGGCCCTGCGCGCGGCGTACGGGGCGGGGGAGCCGCTCCCCGAGGTCCTGGCCGGCCCCGACGCCGCCACGGACCTCGCCGCGAGCGACTGCCACACCGTGCTGAACGGGATCACCGGCTCCATCGGCCTGGCCCCCACGCTCGCCGCGCTCCGGGCGGGCCGCACGCTGGCCCTCGCCAACAAGGAGTCGCTGATCGTCGGCGGTCCGCTCGTGAAGGCCCTCGCGGCCCCCGGGCAGATCATCCCGGTCGACTCCGAGCACGCCGCTCTCTTCCAGGCCCTCGCCGCCGGCAAGCGCGCCGATGTGCGCAAGCTCGTCGTGACCGCCTCCGGCGGCCCGTTCCGCGGCCGGACGCGGAGCGAGCTGGCCGACGTCACCCGTGAGCAGGCCCTGGCGCACCCGACCTGGGCCATGGGCCCGGTCATCACCGTCAACTCGGCGACCCTGGTCAACAAGGGCCTGGAAGTCATCGAGGCGCATCTTCTCTACGACATTCCGTTCGACCGGATCGAGGTCGTGGTCCACCCCCAGTCGTATGTTCACTCGATGGTGGAGTTCACCGACGGTTCCACCCTTGCCCAGGCGACCCCGCCCGACATGAGGGGCCCGATCGCCATCGGGCTCGGCTGGCCCGAGCGCGTCCCCGACGCGGCCCCCGCGTTCGACTGGACGAAGGCCTCCAGCTGGGAGTTCTTCCCGCTGGACACCGAGGCGTTCCCGTCCGTGGGCCTCGCCAGGCACGTGGGCACCCTCGGCGGCACGGCGCCCGCGGTGTTCAACGCGGCCAACGAGGAGTGCGTCGACGCCTTTCTGGCCGGACGGCTGCCGTTCAACGGAATCATGGATACGGTCACCGCAGTGGTGGCCGAACACGGCACCCCCGCCACGGGAACTTCACTGAGGGTCGCGGACGTCCTGGAAGCGGAGACCTGGGCCCGGTCCCGGGCCCGGAAACTCTCGGCGGAAGCGACAGCGGAGGCGCGCGCATGAGTATGACGTCGATCCTGATGACGATCCTGGGGATCGCCATCTTCGCCGTGGGCCTGCTGTTCTCGATCGCCTGGCACGAGCTGGGCCACCTGTCGACCGCCAAGCTCTTCGGCATCCGGGTGCCGCAGTACATGGTCGGCTTCGGCCCGACGGTCTGGTCGCGCAGGAAGGGCGACACCGAATACGGCATCAAGGCCATCCCCGCGGGCGGCTACATCCGGATGATCGGCATGTTCCCGCCGGGAGCCGACGGGCGGCTCGAGGCGCGCTCCACCTCCCCCTGGCGCGGCATGATCGAGGACGCCAGGTCCGCCGCCTTCGAGGAGCTCCGGCCGGGCGACGAGAGCCGGCTCTTCTACACGCGCAAGCCGTGGAAGCGCGTGATCGTGATGTTCGCCGGACCGTTCATGAACCTGGTCCTGGCCGTCGCGATCTTCATGGGCGTGGCCATGACCTTCGGCTTCCAGACCCAGACCACCGAGGTCGCGGGCGTCCAGCAGTGCGTGATCGAGCAGAGCGAGAACCGCGACGCCTGCAAGACCTCCGACCCGGTCTCGCCCGCCAAGGCCGCCGGACTGCAGGAGGGCGACCGGATCGTCGCCTTCGACGGGAAGCCGATCGACGACTGGGCGACGCTCTCGGACCGGATCCGGCAGACCGTCGGCCCGGCCACCCTCACCGTGGAGCGCGACGGCCGGGAACAGACGCTGAATGCGGTGCTGCAGGAGAACACCGTCGCGAAGAAGGACGCCGACGGCGAGGTGGTCCCCGGCGAGTACATCACCGCCGGCTACCTCGGCTTCGCCGCCAACACGGAGATCCTGCCGCTCTCCTTCGGCGACTCGGTCGTCCGCATGGGCGACATGATCGAGAACGGCGTCGATTCGATCATCGCGCTGCCCTCCAAGATCCCCGACCTGTGGAACGCGGCCTTCAGCGACGGCGAGCGTGCCGACGACTCACCGGTCGGCGTGGTGGGCGCGGCCAGGATCGGCGGCGAGGTGATGAACCTCGACATCCCGGCGCAGAACCAGGTCGCGATGATGCTGTTCCTGCTCGCCGGCTTCAACCTCTCGCTCTTCCTCTTCAACATGCTGCCCCTGCTGCCGCTGGACGGCGGACACATCGCGGGCGCGCTCTGGGAATCCCTGCGCCGCAATCTGGCCCGGGTCTTCAAGCGCCCCGACCCCGGCCCGTTCGACGTGGCCAAACTGATGCCGGTCGCCTATGTCGTCGCCGGGATCTTCATCTGCTTCACGCTGCTGGTGCTGGTCGCCGACATCGTGAACCCCGTCAAGATCACCTGACACCTCTCCCGTCCCACAGGTGACGGCCGGGCACACAGGTGGTGTCCGGCCACTCACCGTCCGGCGGACTTGCCGACGGGGTGCGCCCGGTATTCCTCCGGTGCCGTAACCTCGAAGCCTGGAGCCCGCCGTTCTCGGGACCTCGATCCACACTGATCCACACCTTGGGGATGCACAGCGCATGACTGCGATTTCTCTCGGAATGCCGGCCGTTCCGACCAAGCTCGCCGACCGACGCGTCACCCGTCAGATCCAGGTCGGGTCGGTGGCGGTCGGTGGGGATGC
>BMWJ01000002.1 GCA_014651175.1 Streptomyces clavifer
GCATCCCCACCGACCGCCACCGACCCGACCTGGATCTGACGGGTGACGCGTCGGTCGGCGAGCGGCCGGGCCGGCAGCGCGGGGAGACCCAGCGCGACCGGCTCTCCCGCGGTCATGGCGTCACCGGTTCCTGCCGATGGTCTCCCGCGCCGCCCGCAGGGACTCCTTCAGCGACCCCATGGTGGCGAGGACGGCGGTCGGCTCGTAGCCGCAGTGCGCCATGCAGTTGGCGCACCGCGGGTCCTTGCCGCGTCCGTACTTCTCCCAGTCGGTCTCCTCGATGAGCTCCCGGTACGTGGGGACGTACCCGTCGCTCATCAGGTAGCAGGGACGCTGCCATCCGAAGAGCGAGTAGTTGGGGATCGCCCAGGCCGTGCACGGGAAGTCCGCCTTGCCCTCCAGGAAGTCCAGGAAGAGCGGCGAGTGGTTCAGGCGCCAGCGGGCCCTGTTCCCGCCGGCGAAGGACTTCTTGAAGAGCTCGCGGGTCTGCTCCACGCCCAGGAAGTGCTCCTGATCGGGTGCCTTCTCGTAGGCGTACGCGGGCGAGATCATCATCTCGTCGACCTTCAGGTCGTCGTTGAGGTAGTTGAGGACCTCGATGATGGTCTGGGGGGTGTCGGTGTTGAAGAAGGTGGAGTTGGTGGTGACCCGGAAGCCGCGCCGCTTGGCCTCCTTCATCGCCTCCACCGCCTCGTCGAAGACACCTTCCTTGGCGACGGACTCGTCGTGCCGCTCGCGCAGTCCGTCGATGTGCACGGCGAAGGCGAAGTACGGCGACGGCGTGAACTTCTCGAGCTTCTTACGCATCAGCATGGCGTTGGTGCAGAGGAAGACGTACTTCTTCTTCGCCACCAGCTGACGCACGATCTCGTCGATCTGGGGGTGCATCAGCGGTTCCCCACCGGCGATGGACACCATCGGGGCGCCCGATTCGAGCACCGCCCCGACCGCCTGGGCGACCGGCATGCGCTGCTTGAGCACCCCGGCCGGGTGCTGGATCTTCCCACAGCCCTCGCACGCCAGATTGCAGGCGAACAAGGGCTCCAGCTCGACGATCAGCGGGAACTTGTCCCGCTTGCGGAGCTTCTGTTCGATCAGATACGTCGCAACCTTGATGGACTGACGGAGCGGCATGGCCATCTGGGCTCACCTCCTGGGGAGCAGCAAAGATCGGTGCCATTCATGGAAAGCCGGAAGGACAGCACGAAGAACACGGAATGCCGATATTCCACCGCGGACCGTGCCGATACGGACGAGCTCGTACTCAGGAGCGTCCACGACCACTCGTACGGCCGCAACCGGGCGGGGGCCGGTCCGTACAGCGGTGCGGAGCGTGGCGGCGGACTCCATGTCCACCGCGATGGCTCCGGTGGCCCGGAGCCCGGCGCGTTCGGCACCCCGGACGACGTGACCGGAGCCGGTCACCGGCCCGGTGTGGACGTTGCGGCCCGGTACCGCTCTGGTCAGCGCGTCGACCAGCAGACCCGTCCCGGTACAGGCCGTCGTGCCGCTGTCGTCCCGGGTCTCCTCGGCCACCACGAGGTCACCGGGGTGCATGCCGGGGGCCAGCCCCGCGCAGAAGCCCGAGGCGATGACCGCGGCGCCCCGGACCCCGTCCTGTCCCAGCGCCCGGCGGACGGCGTTCTCCGCGGCCTTGGGACCCATCCCGGTCCTGATGACGGTCACCGGGCCGGGGCCGCCCTTCCCCCTGCCCGTGCGCAGGGCGAGGTGCTCGATGCCGAGCGCGCAGGCGATGAGCAGTGGCATGACGGGGGCGGGGTGCCTCCGGGCATCGCCCATCCGGTCAGGCCCCCTTGCCGGTACCGGTGGCGAACGGGTCGCCGTAGACGTACCGGCCGAGGGCGGTGAGGGGGAACACCTGCCGGTAGAGGTGGTAGTTGATGGAGAAGTCCCAGGGGAAGCCGGTCCCGGTGAAGTAGGGCTCGTCCCACGAGCCGTCGGCCTGCTGGGTCCCCGCCAGCCAGCCGATTCCCCTCGCGACGGGCCTGCCGTCGCGCTCCCCGGCCGCGAGGAGTGCGAGGAGTGCCCAAGCGGTCTGGGAGGCGGTCGACGCACCGCGTCCGACCCACTCCTCCTGCTGGTAGGAGCGCAGGTCCTCGCCCCAGCCGCCGTCCTCGTTCTGGACGGACTCCAGCCATCCGACGGCCCGCCGGACGGAGGGGTGCGCCGCGGGCAGCCCGGCCGCGATCAGGGCCGGCACCACGGACCCGGTGCCGTAGATGTAGTTGACGCCCCATCTGCCGAACCACGCACCGCTCGCCTCCTGTTCGGCGAGCAGCCACTCGATGCCGCGGCGGGTGCGGGGGTGGCTCGAACGCCCCTCGACGGCGAGCATCTCCACCACGTGCCCGGTGACGTCGGCGGACGGCGGATCGATGACCTCGCCGAAGTCGCAGAACGGCAGCCGATTGGGGAAGGGGCTGGTGTTGTCCGCGTCGAAGGCGCCCCAGGCGCCGTTGCGGGACTGCATGCCGAGGTTCCAGCGCACCCCGCGGTCGATCGCGGCCTCGACCCTCTCGGGGTCGGGGTGACGCACCCGGCGCAGCGCGAGGACGACTTCTGCGGTGTCGTCGATGTCGGGGTAGTTGTCGTTGTGGAACTCGAACGCCCACCCCCCCGGGGCCAGTCGGGGCTTGCGCACCGACCAGTCGCCCGGCCGTACGATCTCCTCGCCCAGCATCCAGTCGGCGGCCTTCACGAGGGCCGGGTGGTCAGGGCTCAGCCCGGCGTCGGCGAGCGCGATGGTGGCGAGGCAGGTGTCCCAGACCGGTGACTGGCAGGCTTCGACCATACGGGCGCCGTCCTCGCGCAGGACGGTGAACCGGTCGAGCGAGGCGAGTCCGGCGCGCATCACCGGGTGGTCGAGGTCGTAGCCCAGCAGGTGCAGGGCGATGACGGAGTAGACGGCGGGCGGCTGGATCCCGCCCCAGCACCCGTCGTTCTCCTGGCGCTCGATGATCCAGCGGGCCGCCGCGTTCATGGCGATGCGCCGCAGTCCGCGCGGGGCGACCTTGTGGTAGAGGTGCAGTGCCTTGTCGAGCCGCTGGAAGACGCCGTCCCAGCTGGCCACCGGAGCCGTACGCCCGGGAGGGTTCGGGCGGGCGGGGTCGGTGTGCAGCTCGTCGAGGGTGAACGGGGCGGGGCGGACGGGCCGCTTCGCGGAGACGACGGTGAGCGGGACGATGGTCTGACGGGCCCAGCAGCCGAAGTCGTAGATGTTGAGCGGGACCCACTTCGGGAAGAACATGAGCTCGGGCGGGAGCTCGGGCAGGTCGTCCCACTTCCACCAGCCGAAGAGCGCGAGCCAGATGCGGGTGAAGACCCGGGCTGCCGCGATGCCTCCCCGGTCCCGGACGAAGCGGGCCGCACGGATCATGTGCGGGTCGTCCGGCCGGTCTCCGGCCAGCCGGAGCGCGACGTACCCCTCGATGGTGGCGGAGAGGTCGCCGGGACCGCCGTGGAAGGTCGCCCAGGTTCCGTCGCCCAGTTGCTCGCCGCGGATGAAGCGGGCTGCCGCCTTCACGGTGGCCGGGTCCTGGATGCCCAGGAACTGACGGAGCAGCAGGTCCTCGGCGTCCATCGTGACGTTGGTGGCGAGGTCCCCCTTCCACCAGCCCTGCTCGTCCTGCCTGCCGAGGAGGTGCCGCACCGAGCGTTCCGCGGCCTGCCGCGCGGCGGCGAGCACATCGTCCGCGGCAGTGGTCGTGTCGGTCGGATCGCTTACCGGGGCTGCGCGGAGGTTCGCGGCTCCGGTGCTTCCGTCGGTCGTCGCTGTCATGGCTTCCCCTTCGTGCAGTTGGTCCGCTGCTGTGCTGGGGTCTCCGTCGGCGGGTGCCCGGTCAGGGCACCCGCCGGCGACTGCGAGTCATATGCGAATGGTGATCATCTCTTTCGTACGACGACGAAGTCGGCGAGTGCGGTGAGCTGTGCCCGTACCTGTTCCGGCATGTCGACGCCGTGCAGTGCCTCGATGGCCACGGCGTGCTGACGACGGGCTTCCTGGGCGGTCCACTCCCGGCCGCCCGCCTCCTCGATGAGTGCCGCGCGTGCGGCGAACTCCTCCTCGGAGAAGCTGTCGAAGTCGTTGCTCTTGGCGTCGGCGGCCAGCAGCTCGCCCAGCTGGGCGGAGGCCGGTCCGCCCGCGGCGAGCGCGGCGACGACGGGCAGGGACTTCTTGCGCTGGCGCAGATCACTCCAGGTCTGCTTGCCCGTGGACTCCGGGTCTCCCCAGATCCCGAGCAGGTCGTCGACGGCCTGGAAGGCGAGGCCGAGGTGGTAGCCGTACGCCTCCAGTGTGTCGGCGGTGCGGTCGTCGGCGCCGCCGAGCACCGCTCCGATGGACACGGCGCAGGCGAGCAGCGCGCCCGTCTTGTTGCCCTCCATCTCCAGGCACTCCTCGACGGTGACCCGCTCGCGGTGCTCGTAGGAGATGTCCTGGGCCTGCCCGTCGATGAGCTTGCGGGTGGCGGTGGTCAGCCGGCGGGCCGCCCGGCCTGCCTCGACGGTGCCGAGCTCCAGCAGGATCTCGTTGGCCAGCGCGAAGAGCGCGTCGCCGACGAGGATGGCCTGGGCCGGCCCGTGCACCTTCCACACGGTGTCGCGGTGGCGGCGCTGCTCGTCGCCGTCCATCAGGTCGTCGTGCAGCAGCGAGAAGTTGTGCACGAGTTCGACGGCGACGGCGCCGGGGATGCCGGCCTCGGGCGGCGCGCCCGCGGCTTCCGCGGACAGCAGGGCGAGCGCGGGGCGCACGGCCTTGCCGCCGTCGCCGTCGGCCGGCCGGCCCTGGGCGTCGATCCAGCCGAAGTGGTACGCCGCGACGGTGTCCATGGGCGGCGCCAGCCGGTCCACGGCAGCTCGCAGCACCGGCGTTGACAGGGCCCTTCCACGCTCCAGAAGCGCGGTGACGTCCGTGGTGTCCGCCACGGTGTCGTAAGCCGGATTCGCCGGGGTCACAGACTCTCCTCTTGTTCCGGTGGTACTGCTCATGCCGCTTCCTGCAGCGGATGTTCGTGGGGTCGTCCGAGGGTGTGGAGCGCGGCGTCCGCGGCACTGAAACCGCTGCGGACCGCACCCTCCATCGTGGCGGGCCAGCCGGTGGCAGTCCATGCGCCTGCCAGATGGAGTCCGGGGGCACGGGTGTGCGCACCCGGCCTCAGCCGCCCCGTCCCCGGAGCGGGTGCGAACGTCGCGGTGCGCTCGCGGGTGACGAAGAAGTCGCGGACACCGGCGCCGCGCGCGGCGGGAAGGAGCTTCTCCAGCTCGGGCAGGTAGCGCCTGCGCAGCTCGGCGACGGGCAGGTCGATCTCGTCCTGGGCCGCGGACTGGGACACCGCGAGGTACTGCCCGCCGCCCCGGAGCCCGGACGTCGCGGTGCGGTCGAAGACCCATTGCACGGGCGAGCCGAGCGCGGCGAAGAACGGCCGGCGCAGCACCTTGCGGTCGTAGACGACGTGCACGTTGAGGATCGGCGCGTCGGTCAGTTCCAGGAGCCGGCCGGGGTCGTCGATCGCCCCGTCCGGCAGCAGCCCGTGGGTCTCGCCCTGAGGTACGGCGAGGACGACGGTGTCGGCCTCGAACCGTGAGCCGTCCGTCCCGACGGCCCACCGGCCGTCCTCGGTGCGGGTGAGGGAGCCGGCCCGGGTCCGTACGTGGAGCCGTACGCCCGCCGACTCGAGGGCCTTGCGGGCGAGGGTGTCGTGCAGCTCGCCGAGCGGCACGGCGGCCCAGCCGATGTCTGCGGCGCCGGGCTCGGAGAGCAGCCCCGTCTTGAAGACCATCGCGGCCAGTGCCATGGAGGCGTCGGGGGCGGTGGCGTTGAGCGTGGCGACGCCGACGAGGTCCCAGAGTGCCTCGACGGTCCGCTGCGACTGGCCGTTCCGGCGCAGCCAGGTCGCGAAGTCGATGCCGTCGAGCGCGGGGTCGGCCGGGTCGAGCCGGCCCAGCGCGAGTGCCGCGCGGGCGACGCCCGCCTTCTCGGCGAGCGAGAGGTGCGGGTAGGCGGCGAGTCCGCCGGCGAGGTGCAGGGGCACGGGCAGCCCGGTGCGGCGCAGCCGTCCGAGCCTCGGCCCCCGGGCCCGCCCCACATCGAGTACGGGGACGTCGAGACGCTCCTGCAGGGGGGCGAGGTGGGTGCCTTCGATGCGGTCCAGGAACCAGCGGTAGGCGGTGCAGCAGCGCAGGAAGACGTGCTGGCCGTTGTCGACGGACAGCTCGCCGCGGCGGAAGGAGAAGGCCAGGCCTCCCAGCCGGGGGCGGCCTTCGAGCAGGGTCACGTCGAGCCCGGCGTCGGCGAGGCGGAGGGCGGCCGTGACTCCGGCGAGACCGCCGCCGACGACCACGGCACGCGAGGAGCGCGGGTCCTGACCGGTCATGTGTGCTCCCTCCGTCGTGCCGTCGCACTCAGGGACGCGTGGGGCGGGTGCGGGGTTGCCCGCTCGGCGTCGTCCACGGGGCGCATCAGGCCCTCCCCCGGGTGGTCCGGCGCGAGATGTACCGCGCGTCCAGGCCCGACAGCCCGCGCACGGCGACGTACGCCTTCTCGTGGCCGGGCAGGGACACCCTGCCGCGCAGGACGGCCTCGGGGTCGCGCTCGATCCGGTCGAGGAGCCGGCGGTAGATGCCGGCCATGGCCGCCACGCAGGCGCCGCTGCGCCGGTCCAGCATGGGCAGCAGCCGGTAGCCCTCGGCGAAGAGGGCGCGGGCGCGCCGGACCTCGAAGTGCACCAGGCCGGCGAAGTCGGAGCCGGGGGGCGGGGTGGCCCGGTGGAAGCCGGCGGAGCAGCCGAACTTGGCGAGGTCGTCGGCGGGCAGGTACGTGCGCCCGTTGCCCGCGTCCTCACGGACGTCGCGGAGGATGTTGGTGAGCTGGAGTGCGAGGCCGAGGGTGTCGGCGTACTCCGCGGCCCGGTCGGCCCCGGGTGCGCCGGGTTCCGTGCCGAAGACACCGAGGCTGAGCCGCCCGATGGCGCCCGCGACACACCGGCAGTAGGTCCTGAGGTCGTCCCAGGTCTCGTAGCTCGCACCGCGCACGTCCATGAGGACGCCGTCGATCAGCTCGTCGAGGCCGCCGAGCGGCAGCGGGAACCGGCGCGCGGCGTCCGCCAGCGCGACGGCCACCGGGTCGGTGTCGTCCTCGTCGACCGCGCCGTCGCGGATCCGGCCGAGGAGCTCGCGGGTGTCCTCCAGCCGGGTCCGCTTGGTCTCCGGGGCCAGCTCGCCGTCGCCGATGTCGTCGACGCGGCGGGAGAAGGCGTACAGCGCCGACATGGCCTGCCGCTTCTCGTACGGCAGCAGTCTGATGCCGTAGGCGAAGTTACGGGCCTGTTGTCCGGTGACGGCCTCGCAGTAGCTGTACGCGGCCTGTACCGGTGCCGACATGTACGTCGTCTGTCCCTCCACGGTCCGGCTCACCCCTCTCTGTGCGCTTTTCGCAGGACTACTCCCACTTCGCGCAGCAGACGCGGCGCGGTGGGCTTGGGCGGTCCGGGCAGTACGTCGAATCCGGCGGCGGCGACGGCGGTGAGCGCTGCCCGCCCTCCGCCGACGAAGCCGGCGAGCAGGAGCCTGAGCCTGCCCCGGACGCTGCCCACCAGGGGGATCCCCTCGTCCAGCAGGTCGTGGGCACGCTGCGCCTCGAACGCGACCAGGGCGCGCAGCGACGCTCCCCCGGTCGGTGCGGCCAGGTCGGATTCGGAGACGTGGAAGCGGGCCATGTCCTCCGCGGGCAGGTAGATCCGGTCCCGGCCGAGGTCCTCCGTGACGTCCTGGAGGTGCTCGGCGATCTGCAGCGCGGTGCAGACGGCGTCGGAGCGGCGGATCCGTTCGGGACTCGCGGTACCGGTGATCTGCAGGACGAGGCGTCCGACGGGGTTGGCCGAGAGCTCGCAGTAGGCGAGGAGCTCTTCGTACGTCCCGTAGCGGCGGACCTTCTGGTCCTGCCGGTTGGCCTCGATGAGCCCGAGGAAGGGATCGGGGGTGAGGGCGCAGCGCCGCACGGTGGGGAGCAGGGCGCGCATCAGGGGGTGGAGCGGGCCGCCTGCGGCGTCCGCGAAGACGCGGTGCAGATCGGCCTCGAGGGCGTCGAGCAGGGCGAGCCGGTCCTCGGCCGCGCCGGGGCCGACGCCGAGGTGGCGGGCGTCCGCACCGCCGGGCGCGAGGTCGCCGTCACCGATGTCGTCGACGAGGCGGGCGAAGCCGTAGACCGCCATCAGGTCGTCGCGCCAGGCGCGGGGCAGGAAGAAGGGGGCCACGGGGAAGTTCTCGTCCGCGGCCTTGTCGAGGGTGGAGGTGGCGTCGGTACGCGCCTGCTGCGTACGGGTCACTGCGTACCGCCCGACGCGGGGACGGCGAAACCACGTCGGAGCTGGAGATTTCCCATCATTGCCGTCATATCTCCCGTTCTACACTGCTGACCCAAAACATCCCTTTTCGGACACGCCGCTCACTGCCCCGAGTGCGACAGGCTCACAACGGCCGATGCACCGGGGGGCGTATCACCCCACATGGCCGCGAATCAGCTCCCGTACAGCTTACGTTGTACAGCTCACGGGGCCGCGCCGGGGTGCGGCGCGTCCCGGCACAACACTTCGATCTCCGTCAACCTTCCCCGGGATCAAGGTAATTGACGTCATCCGACGGGAGGAGATACCCCCCCTGGCGTCCCCGCGACCCGGGCCACCACGCACCGCAGTGGCCCCCGCCTCGGTGCACCGGCGGGGGCCACGGGAACGGAGGGACCTACTTGCCGGTCTCCCGCTCGTACGCCTTGAGCACCTCTTCGGTGGGGCCGTCCATCAGGAGCTCGCCCCGCTCCAGCCACAGCACCCGGTCGCAGGTGTCCCGGATGGTCTTGTTGTTGTGGCTGACGAGGAAGACGGTGCCCGCCTCCTTGCGCAGCTCGCGGATCCGCGCCTCGGAGCGGACCCGGAACTTGCGGTCACCGGTGGCCAGCGCCTCGTCGATCATGAGGACGTCGTGGTTCTTGGCCGCCGCGATCGAGAAGCGCAGTCGCGCCGCCATGCCCGAGGAGTACGTCCGCATGGGCAGCGTGATGAAGTCGCCCTTCTCGTTGATCCCCGAGAAGTCGACGATGTCCTGGTAGCGCGAGCGGATCTCCTCGCGGCTCATCCCCATCGCGAGGCCGCCGAGCACGACGTTGCGCTCACCGGTCAGGTCGCTCATCAGCGCGGCGTTGACACCCAGCAGCGAGGGCTGGCCGTCCGTGTACACCTTGCCGTGCTCGGTCGGCAGCAGCCCGGCGATGGCCCGGAGCAGGGTGGACTTGCCCGAGCCGTTGGTGCCGATGAGGCCGATGGCCTGACCACGGTAGGCGGTGAAGGAGACCCCCCGCACCGCGTGCACCTTGCGGACGCCGCGCGGCTCGCCCTTGCCGCGGCGCATGATCCGGCTGAGCGCCGCGGTGGCGCTGCCCTTGCCGCCCCCCGTCCCGTTGACCCGGTACACGATGTGTACGTCGTCGGCGATCACGGTGGGGATGTGTCCCTGGGAAGATTCCTCAGCCACGGCCGTACCGTTCCTCTGCCTTCCAGAAGTACACGAAGCCCAGGACGCCCACCAGGAGCGACCAGGCGAGTCCCACGGCCCAGACGTGCTGCGGCAGGTTCTCGGAGCCGTAGCCGTCGATCAGCGCGAAGCGGACCAGGTCCATGTAGACGGCCGCGGGGTTGTACTGCAGCACGTCCGCGATCCACTGCGGCTTGTCGGCCAGCATCACCGGGATGGAGAACATGACACCCGAGGCGTACATCCAGGTACGCATGACGAACGGCATCAGCTGCGCGAGGTCCGGGGTCTTGCTGCCCAGCCGGGCCATGACGAGCGCCAGGCCGGTGTTGAACAGGAACTGCATGGCGAGCGCCGGGACGATCAGGAGCCACGAGAGCGTGGGATAGCTGCCGAAGGCGATCGCCACGGCGAACAGCACGATCATCGAGTACAGCAGCTGCTGGAGCTGCTGGAGCGAGAACGAGACGGGCAGCGAGGCACGCGGGAAGTGCAGGGCCCTGACCAGGCCGAGGTTGCCGGCGATGGACCGCACCCCCGCCATGACCGAGCTCTGGGTGAAGGTGAAGACAAACACACCCGTGACCAGGAACGGGACGAAGACCTCCTGGCTCATCCCCCTGCTGGTGCCGAGGATGATCCCGAAGATCAGGAAGTAGACGAGGGCGTTCAGCAGCGGGGTGGCGACCTGCCACAGCTGGCCGAGCTTGGCCTGGCTGTACTGCGCGGTCAGCTTGGCCCTGGAGAACGCCAGGATGAAGTGCCGGCGGCCCCAGAGCTGCCGGACGTACGCGAACAGCCCGGGCCTGGCGCCGCTCACCGTCAAGCCGTACTTGGCGGCCAGCCCGGAGGCACTCAGCCCCTCGTCGGCGGACGGCGGGCTGCTCAGCGCAATCCCGCCGTCGTGGGTCGTATCACTCACAGGTAAGAACTCTCGTCTTCACAATGCGCAGCCGGACGCGGGTGCGGCCGAGGCGGACAGGTCCCCGTACACAACGAAACAGGGCTCATGGTCTCAGAGGAGAGCCTCTCAGATCACAGGCGGTCGGCCCAGTCTGGTCAGGCGCCACACCGTACGCCACCTCATGGGGCGCCGGGGTCCGCAGGGCTTCGTCCACCCTTCCCGGAAACCGCCGAACCACGCCCTCAGCGCGGGCAGGGAGGGCTTGCGCACCAGCGTGAGCAGCAGCCAGACCCCGACGTACACGGGGACCAGCGGTGCCGGCAGGTTCCGGCGGGCCAGCCAGACCCGGTTGCGGGCCACCATGCGGTGGTAGACCGCGTGCCGTGACGGGGCGGTGGTGGGGTGGTTGAGCACCATGTCCGCGCGGTAGTCGATCATCCAGCCGGCGTCGAGGGCCCGCCAGGCGAGGTCGGTCTCCTCGTGTGCGTAGAAGAAGTCGTCGGGGAGCGGGCCGACCTCGGCGATCACCCGGGTACGCACCGCGTTGGCCCCGCCGAGGAACGTCGTCACGCGGGAGGAGCGCATCGGGTCTGCCGCACGCAGCCGCGGGACGTGCCGGCGCTGGGTGACCCCGGTCTCGGGGTCGGCGATGCGGAAGGTGATGATGCCGAGCTCCGGGTCCGCCGCGAACGCCTGCCGGCACAGCTCGGCTGTGTCGTCCTTCGCCAGCAGCCCGTCGTCGTCGAGGAACAGCAGCACGTCCACGTCGGTGCCGGAGGCGCCGAACGCCTCGATGCCGACGTTGCGTCCGCCGGGGATGCCCAGGTTCTCGGGCAGCTCCACGGTCCGCACACCCGCGGGAACGTCGGGGACCGGGGCGCCGTTGCCGACGACGACCACCTCGATCCGGTCGCCGTTCTGCCCGGCGACCGAGTCGAGGAGGGCACGCAGCTCGTCGGGCCGGTTGCCCATGGTGATGATGACTGCGCCGATTTTCATGGGTGAGCTCACTTCAGCCTGCTGGACGCCAGGATCGACACCAGGTGCAGGACGGTCTGGAGAAGGGCGATGCCGGCCATGACCGCGACCGCGAGACGGCTGAAGAAGAAGTCGTCCCTGACGGTGTCGAGCACGGCCACCACCAGGATGACCAGCGACGCCTCGATGCCGAGGATCAGCCGGTGGAACTTGAGCGCACCGGCCGCCCGGCGGGCCAGCGCCATGCCGGAGGAGCGCGGCTCGGACGCGGATTCCTTGACGGGGGGCAGCCCGCCCTGGTGGCGGGCGACGCCGACGAGGTCGGTCTCGGCCTTGATCAGGATGGCGCCCAGCGCGGCGAGCGTGCCCAGGAAGGCCCACAGCCAGTCGATGCGCCCCGGGCCCCACAGGTCGGCGGCACGCAGGCCGAAGCCGACCAGCACCGCCGCGTCACAGAGATAGGCGGCCACCCGGTCCAGGTAGACCCCGCCCAGGGAGTACTGCTTCTTCCACCGCGCCACCTCGCCGTCGACGCAGTCGAACAGCAGGTAGAGCTGGACCGCGACCACGCCGAGCAGCGCGCCCGGGATGCCCGGGACCAGCAGAGCCGGAGCCGCGAGCACACCGGCGACGGTCATCACGTAGGTCAGCTGGTTGGGCGTGACCTTGGTGGTCACCAGGCGCCGGGTGATGCGCAGCGAGATCTCGCGCATGTAGAGCCGACCCGCCCAGTGCTCGCCGCTGCGCCGGTCCTTCACACCCGGAGGGTGCACGACCGGACGGAGTTCAGCTATGGATGGCTTTTGCATAGTCGGCGTACGCGTCCCTGATCTGGTCGGTGGACAGGTTGAGGTGTTCCAGGATCGTGAAGCGTCCCGGGCGCGTCTGCGGGGCGTACTCGACGGCCCGCACGAACTCGTCGGGGGTGAACCCGATCTCGCCGGGCAGCACCGGCAGCCCGTGGCGCCGCAGTACGGAAGCCATGTGCAGCGACTCCTCGCGGGCGCCCCGCAGGTGCATGGCGAAGCAGGCGCCGAGGCCGACCTGCTCGCCGTGGCTTGCCGCGCGCTTCGGGTACAGCAGGTCGAAGGCGTGGTTGATCTCGTGGCAGCCGCCCGAGGCTGGCCGGGAGTCCCCGGCGACCGACATCGAGATGCCGGTCAGGACGAGGCCCTCGGCCAGCACCTTGAGGAAGGCGTCGTCGCCGACCCCGCCGGGGTGACGCAGCACTGCCTCGCCCGCCTGCCGGGCCATGGCGGCGGCGAGTCCGTCGATCTCCTCGCCCTGGATCTCGTGGGCCAGCTCCCAGTCGGCGACGCAGGAGATGTTGGAGACCGCGTCCCCGATGCCCGAGCGCACGTAGCGCGCGGGGGCCTCGCGGATCACGTCCAGGTCGATGACCACGGCGATCGGGGTGGGGACCCCGTAGGAGCCGCGTCCGTTGTCGTTGTCCAGGGTCGCGACCGGGGAGCAGAGCCCGTCGTGGGACAGGTTCGTCGCGACGGCGACCATGGGCATGCCGACCCGCGCCGCGGCGTACTTGGCCACGTCGATGATCTTTCCGCCGCCGAGGCCGACGAGGGCGTCGTAGCGGTTGCCCTTGATGCCGTCGGCGAGCCGCACCGCGGAGTCGATCGTGCCGTCGCCGACGGGGTACCAGTCGGCCCCCGGCAGCACCGGCGCGAGCCTCTCGCGGAGGGCGAGTCCGGAACCTCCGCTGATCGCGATGGCGAGCTTGCCCGACGCGGAGATCCGCTGGTCGGCGAGGAGACCGGCCAGATCGTCCATCGCGCCGCGACGGATGTCGACGACGACCGGGGACGGGATGAGGCGGGTCAGTACAGGCACGCGATCTCCCTGCCCCGGGCGAGGTCGTCGTGGTTGTCGATCTCGACCCACGTGACCTCCCCGATGGGGGCGACGTCGACCGTGAAGCCGCGGTTCACGAGCTCCTGGTAGCCGTCCTCGTAGTAGAGGTCGGGGTCGCGCTCGAAGGTGGTCCTCAGCGCGTCGGCGAGCTCCTCGGCGGCCTCGGGCTCGATCAGCGTGACGCCGATGTACTCGCCGGTCGCGGTGGCGGGGTCCATCAGCTTGGTGATCCGCCGGACGCCCTGGTCGCCCTCGGTGATGACCTTCATCTCCTCGTCGGCGAGGTTCTTCACCGTGTCGAGGGCGAGGATGATCTTCTGGCCCTTGCCGCGGGCGTCCAGCAGGGTCCTCTCGACGGAGACCGGGTGCACGGTGTCGCCGTTGGCGAGGATGACGCCCTGCTTCAGGACCTCACGGGCGCACCAGAGGGAGTAGGCGTTGTTCCACTCCTCGGCCTTGTCGTTGTCGATCAGGGTCAGCTTCACGCCGTACGTGGCCTCGAACTCGGCCTTGCGGGCGTAGACCGCTTCCTTGCGGTAGCCGACGACGATCGCGACCTCGGTGAGTCCGACCTCGGCAAAGTTGGCGAGCGTCAGGTCGAGGACCGTCTTCTCGCCGTCGACGGGCACCAGCGCCTTGGGCAGGGTGTCCGTGTAGGGACGCAGACGGCGTCCGGCACCGGCAGCCAGTACGAGGCCGATCATGCGAGTTCTCCTTCGTCGTGTACGGCGGGGGCCGAGGAGGACACCCAGAAGCGGATGGACTCCACGAGCACCACCAGAGCCACGGCCGCCGCGAGCGCGGTCAGAGCCGTGGTGAAAGCTGAGGCTCCGGTCAGCAGGGCGGCGAGTACGGCCACGACCAGGGTCCGGCCCTCGTGCCCGCCGATGGTGCGCACCAGCCACTGGGGCGGGGCGCCCGTACCGCCTCGGATGCGGTAGACCGTGTCGTAGTGATGGTAGGCGACGGCCGAAACCAGGCCGAATGCCGCCGGAACGGCGTGCGGTACGTCGCTGCGGGCCGCCAGGACGAGGACCGTGCAGTACTCCGCGGCCCGGAAGACCGGGGGCACGAGCCAGTCGAGGGCGCCCTTGAGCGGCCGTGAGACCGCGAGGCCGGAGACGACCGCGTACACCCCTGCCGCGCCGACGGTCAGCCAGCTGCCGTAGGGCACGAAGAGTGCGGCGGCGACCAGCACCAGGGCTCCGGCGAGCGCCAGCAGCGGGGCGGTGAAGCCGCCGCCCGGACGCCGGACCACGGCGGCGACGGCCTGCGCGAGGGGCCCCGAGTCGGCGAGGTCGGCCAGTGCACCCGCTGCCCGGTCGGTGCGCTGCGCCTTGCGGGTCAGCGAGCGGAGCAGTCGGCCGGCCGTGGTGTAGCAGGCGGCCAGGGCGCAGCCCACGAGGAGGGCGTAGAAGACGATCCGGGGGGTCGTCACCGCGGTCAGCACGGCGATCATGGCCCAGCGCTCGCCGATGGGCAGCACTATCATCCGGCGCAGCCAGACCGTCCAGCCGACGCTGTCGAGCTTGTCGGAGAGCGCGGCGGTGGGACTCGTGTTGGAGACCGCGTCGTGGTTGGCCTCGTTGAACGAGAAGTCGACGACATGGCGGCAGGCCTGGAGGACCATCGCGCCGAGCGCGAGGACCCATACGTCGTCGCCGCCGCGGGCGGCGCCGAGCGCGAGACCCGCGTAGTACGCGTACTCCTTGGCCCGGTCGAAGGTGGCGTCCAGCCAGGCGCCCATCGTCGAGTACTGCAGCGAGTAGCGGGCGAGCTGCCCGTCGGTGCAGTCCAGGACGAAGGAGAGGAGCAGCAGCACCCCGGCCGCGACGTAGCCGCCTCGGGTGCCGGTCGCCGCGCTGCCCGCCGCGATCAGGGCGGTGATCAGGGAGGCGGTGGTGACCTGGTTCGGGGTGAAGCCCCGGCGGGCGCACCAGCGGGCGATGTAGCGGGAGTACGGGCTGATGAAGAACGTGGTGAAGAACCCGTCGTGGGCCTTCACGGCGCTGCGCAGCCGTACCGCCTCGTCGTCGACAGCGGCGACGGCGGACCGGACGGCAGCGCGGTCCTCGGGGCCGTCGGGTACCGCGGCGGTGAGCGAGCCGAGCTCGGGACGCTGCACGGCGGTGCCCTCGGCGTCCAGGGCCGCGGCGAGGCGGCCGGGGACCGTGTGGTCCTCGGCGGCGGGTTCGGCGCCCGGGGGCGCGACGGGGCTTCCCGTGCCGACGCCCGCGCCGACGGCGGCCACGGCCGTGCGCAGGGCGCCCAGCACCGCGGCCCGTGCCTCGGGCTGCGCGGTGAGCGCTCCGGGCACGGTGGCGACGGCGAAGCGGGGGTCGGTCAGTCCGAGCCTGAGGGCATGGACGTGGCCGACGAAGCGGGGGTCCACGAGCGCGACGCGCTGGCTCGCGGGAACCGCGGCGAGCAGTTCGGCGGCCTCGGTCGCGTCGGTGGCGGCCCTTACATCGAAGCCGAGTGACCGCAGATCGTCCTCGAGCGACGATCCGGGTACCGGCGCACCGGTGAGGATGGCGGTCGACAGACGAACTCACTCCTTGGTGCTGACGGGAACAGCCCGCGACAGTGCGGCCCGGAGACGGGCCGGCGGGGCGCATCGGCTGAGGCTATCGGATGAACGGAAGGCCGAGTTCACCACCCGTTTGTGCTCCGTTCGGGTGAAGCGGCCATGATGCGGCGCCGTTCGCGATCATCATCGTCGATCGATGCCCCGCCCCACAAACCGCGTCCCGCCCGCGGTCGGGCGGCCGGGCGGGGGGAGGTACGCGGCGGGTCCCCCACCGGTCGGCCTAAGCTGACGCGTATGACGTGGTTGATCACAGGCGGGGCCGGTTACATCGGGGCACACGTGGCGAGGGCCATGACGGGGGCCGGGGAGAAGGTCGTCGTCCTCGACGACATCTCGACGGGTATCGCCGGCCGGCTGCCCGCGGACATCGAGCTGGTGCGCGGTTCCGCCCACGACCGCGGGCTGCTCGACCGGGTGCTGGCCGAGCACGCGATCACGGGTGTGGTGCATCTCGCGGCGAAGAAGCAGGTCGGCGAGTCCGTGGAGAAGCCGCTGCTCTACTACCGGGAGAACGTCACCGGGCTCGCCGTGCTGCTGGAGGCCGTGGTCGCGGCCGGTGTGCGGCAGTTCCTCCTCTCCTCGTCGGCGGCGGTGTACGGCGTGCCGGACACGGACCTCATCGCGGAGGACACCCCGTGCGCGCCCATCAACCCGTACGGCGAGACCAAGCTCGTGGGCGAGTGGATGGTGCGGGCCGCGGGGCGGGCACACGGGATCTCCACAGCCTGTCTGCGGTACTTCAACGTGGCGGGTACCGACCGGCCCGAGCTGTCCGACACAGGTGTCTTCAACGTCGTCCCGATGTTCTTCGACAGGCTGACGCGCGGTGAGGCACCGCGGATCTTCGGTGACGACTACCCGACGCCGGACGGCACCTGTGTCCGCGACTACATCCACGTCGCCGATCTGGCCGACGCGCATCTCGCTGTGGCGCGGAAGCTGGCCGGTCAGGGCGCCGGCGAGGACCTGACCGTGAACATCGGCCGCGGTGAGGGCGTATCGGTGCGGCAGCTCGCCGACCTGGTGGGCGAGGTCACCGGCCGTCCCGTGGAGCCCGTGGTCGAGGCGCGCAGGCCGGGGGACGCGGCCCGTGCCGTCGCGTCCGCCGACCGCATGACCGAGGAGCTGGGGTGGACGGCCCGGCGCGGGGTGCGCGAGATGGTCGAGTCGGCGTGGGAGGGCTGGTGCCTGCGCCACCCGGAGGCCCGCGCCCAGTGATCCGCGACCCCGGGCCGATGCTCTGACCTGCGAACGTTTCCGCAGGTCAGAGCACATGACAACGGTGTTCAATGCCGTGTTGCCCGGTACCCCCCGCCCGTAGTTCACTGGCCACATCGGGCGGTCGGCGCCCGAGGGGTACGACGCGTTCCGGAGGCGTTCCATGGGGGCTGGCCACGATCACGGGCACACGCACGGAGGGCCGCCCCCGACGGGCACGGCCGCCGCCGCGTACAAGGGCCGGCTCAGGGTCGCGCTGGGCATCACGCTCGGCGTCATGGTCATGGAGATCATCGGCGGGCTGCTCTCCGACTCGCTCGCCCTGATCGCGGACGCGGCCCACATGGCGACCGACGCGCTCGGCCTCGGTATGGCCCTGCTCGCGATCCACTTCGCCAACCGGCCGGCCGGGCCCAACCGCACCTTCGGCTTCGCCCGTGCCGAGATCCTGGCGGCACTGGCCAACTGTCTGCTGCTCCTGGGGGTCGGCGGTTATCTGGTCTTCGAGGCCGTCGACCGCTTCATCACCCCGGCCGAGACCCAGGGCGGTCTGGCCATCGCGTTCGCCGCCGTCGGCCTGGTCGCCAACGTCGTCTCCCTGTCCCTGCTGATGCGCGGGCAGAAGGACAGCCTCAACGTGAGGGGTGCCTATCTGGAGGTGGTCGCGGACACTCTCGGCTCGGTCACGGTGCTCGTCTCGGCGGGCATCATCATGGCCACCGGCTGGCAGGCCGCCGACCCGATCGCCTCGCTGCTGATCGGCCTCATGATCGTCCCGCGGACGGTGAAGCTCCTGCGCGAGACGCTCAACGTGCTGCTGGAGTCGGCGCCCAAGGGCGTCGACATGGAAGAGGTGCGCGCCCACATCACGGCCCTGCCGGGTGTGCTGGACGTCCACGACCTGCATGCCTGGACCATCACCTCCGGCATGCCCGTGCTCTCCGCGCACGTGGTCGTCCACCAGGAGATGCTGGACTCGATCGGGCACGAGAAGCTCCTGCACGATCTGCAGGGCTGCCTGGGCGTGCACTTCGACGTCGAGCACTGCACCTTCCAGCTGGAGCCGAGCGGGCACGCGGAGCACGAGGCGAGACTCTGCCACTGAGCCCGGCCGGCCGGTGCTAGGGTTCCGCCGTCACGTCCGTGCACCCGGACCCGAAGTGAGAAGGAGCTGAGGTTGATGACTGTCCAGACGACTGCTGCCCGGCGCAGCGACCGGTCCTTCCTCATCTCCCGGGTTCTCGGCTGACCCTCGGCTGTTTCCACGTCGCCGTCGGCCGGAGCCCTCTCGATCCAAGGGTTTCCCACGTTGACCAATCACCTGCGTGACGCGTTCTTCGCACTGCACGACCGCCTGCCCCGGCAGAGCCCCGGTTCCGACGCCACCACACGGCGGCTCCTCGCTCTCGCGGGCCCGCAGCCCGTCCGTCCGCGCGTCCTGGACCTGGGCTGCGGTCCGGGCCGGGCCTCTCTGCTGCTCGCCGCCGAGGCGGGTGCCGAGGTGACGGCGGTCGATCTGCACCAGCCGTTCCTCGACGAGTTGCGCGAGGCCGCGGAGGCACGCGGACTCGGCGACCGGATCCGTACCGTCCGAGCCGATATGGGCGATCTCACCGGTCCCGTCTTCGCCGACGGCTCCTTCGACCTCGTCTGGGCCGAGGGGTCGGCGTACTGCATCGGGTTCGACACCGCGCTGCGCGACTGGCAGCGGCTGCTCGCACCGGGTGGCTCGATGGTGGTCACCGAGTGCGTCTGGACCACCGGCTCACCGTCCGCCGGCGCCCGCGCTTTCTGGGAGCAGCACGTGTCGCTGCGCACGGTCGCGGCCAACGCGGCCGCGGCCGTGGCGGCGGGCTGTCATCTGCTCGGGGTGCTGGTGCAGCCCGGGAGCGACTGGGACGAGTACTACGTCCCGCTGGCCGAGAGGGCCGCGGCGGCCGATCCGTCGGCTCCCGGTATGGAGGCCGCGCTGGCGGCCACCCGTGAGGAACTGGCGGCCCGGCGCGCGTACGGCACCGAGTACGGGTACGCCGGCTATGTGCTGCGCCCCTCCGATCCCCGGTGGCGCACCCGCCCGGAGGCGCCGGCCGACCGGGAGGCGGTGCACGGTGTCGTCTCGGCGGCGTTCCCCACCCGGGCCGAGGCCGCCCTGGTGGACGCACTGCGCGGCGACCCGGACGCCTGGCTGCCCGGCCTGTCGTACGTGGCCGAGGCGCCGGACGGTTCCGTGGCGGCGCACGCCCTGCTGACCCGGTGCCGGGTCGGGGACGCGCCGGCGCTCGCGCTGGCCCCGGTGGCCACCGCCCCCGGTCACCAGCGCGCGGGAGCGGGCCGCGCGGTCGTGCGGGCGGCGCTGGACGCTGCCCGGCTGCGGGGCGAGTCACTCGTCCTGGTGCTCGGCCATCCCGGGTACTACCCGGCGTTCGGCTTCGTACCCGCGTCGCGGTTCGGGATCCGGCCGGGCTTCGACGTTCCCGACGAGGCGATGATGGCGCTGGTCCTCGACGCGTCCGTGCCGGTTCCGGCGGGCACGATCCGCTATCCGGCCGCCTTCGGGGTCTGACGCGGTGTCCGTCCCGCCGTGCCCGTCGGGGTGCGGCGGGACGGACATGCCAGCACCCGAAGTGAGGACTAGCGGCTTTTGTACGGCAGACTTGTCCGGAACCAGAGGGCCCGGCGCACCAGGCCGGGTGCCAAAGCGAAGGATGGG
Organism: Streptomyces clavifer; assembly: GCA_014651175.1. GTDB lineage: Bacteria > Actinomycetota > Actinomycetes > Streptomycetales > Streptomycetaceae > Streptomyces > Streptomyces clavifer. The sequence goes on from BMWJ01000002.1 coordinate 19,813, forward strand.
TATGCCGACCACACCAGCCACCGCGGCGCACAGCTCGTCGAACGGCACCGCAGACGCGATCATGCTCGAACTGGTCGACGAGAGCGGCACCACCATCGGCACCGCGGAGAAGCTCGCCGCCCACCAGGCTCCCGGCCAGCTGCACCGGGCGTTCTCCGTGTTCCTCTTCGACGAGCAGGGGCGGCTGCTGCTGCAGCGCCGCGCACTCGGCAAGTACCACTCCCCCGGCGTGTGGTCGAACACCTGCTGCGGTCATCCGTACCCGGGCGAGGCTCCCTTCGCGGCAGCCGCCCGGCGTACGTACGAGGAGCTGGGGATCTCCCCGTCGCTGCTGGCCGCCGCCGGCACGGTCCGCTACAACCACCCGGACCCGGTGTCGGGGCTGGTGGAGCAGGAGTTCAACCACCTGTTCGTCGGCATGGCGCAGGAGCAGCTCCGGCCGGACGCGGAGGAGGTCGGCGAAACGGCCTTCGTGACCGCCGGCGAGCTCGCCGACCGGCATGCGGCCGCGCCGTTCTCGGCCTGGTTCATGACGGTGCTGGATGCCGCGCGCCCCGCGATCAGGGAGCTGACGGGTCCGTCCGCGGGCTGGTGACGCCGCGGGGCGGTAGGGGGGCGGTCAGAGCTGTGTCTTCAGTGGCAGCGCCGCCCAGATGATCTTGCCGCCTCCCGCCGTGTGCTCCACGTCGCAGGTGCCGCCCGCCTCGGCGGTGACCTCACGGACCAGCAGGAGTCCCCGCCCGCCCGTCTGCCCGTGGTCGGTGACCAGGGCGGTGGGGCGGTAGGGGTGGTTGTCCTCGACGGAGACCCTGATCCATTCGGCTCCGATGGCCACCTCCACCGCGAGCTCGGGCGAGAGCAGCGCCGCGTGCTTGACCGCGTTGGTGACCAGCTCCGAGACGATCAGGAGCAGGCCGTGGAGGACGTCGTCGTCGACGGGGACGCCCTGCCGGTCCAGCAGGTCCCGCACGGCGTGCCGGGCCTGCGGCACCGACGCGTCGACGGCGGGGGCGGTGAAGCGCCACACCCCTTCGTACGACACGGGACGGGCCGGAACACTCTCGCGGCTCTCCATGGACCGGCACCCGCTCTCGACTAGTACCTCACCGGCTATCGGGTAACGAGTGTCGGGAAGAGCTTGGTCCGTACCGGGCCCCTGACCGCAAGTGGCCACTTATGGAAGCAATATGACCGGGTGGATATGACAACGTCAGGTGAGGGGACTACTTCTCGTCCGCTTCGTGCGTCATCTGGTCGGTCACCAGGCTGACGATGCGTCGGCCGCCGACCCCGGTCGCGATCAGTCCGAGGCCGTCGAAGAGCAGGGCCAGCGAGAAGAAGCAGCCGAGCACGTAGAGGCTGCTGTGCGGCCAGTCGAAGAGCACGAGGAGCCCCAGCAGCAGCCCGAACGCCCCTTGCAGCAGCGTCCAGCCGAACTGCGGGCCGCGCACGACCACGCTCCCCGCCAGACGGAACACTCCCCCGGTGAGGAAGAGCAGCGCGGCGAACATGGTCAGCGCCTCGGCCGTGCCGTGCGGGTGGCGCAGGACGACCACCCCGGCCGCGATGTTCAGCGCCGCGACGACCACACCCAGCCAGAAGTACGGGGTGCCGCGCGCCTGGATCGCGTGGAGGAGGCCGACCACGCCGCCGATGAGCAGCAGCCAGCCGAAGAGGAGCATCGAGGTGAGCGTGGCGACGCCGGTGTAGACGAGGCCGACGAGCCCCGCGATCACCAGCAGGACGCCGAGCAGGGCGAGACCGCCGAAACTGCGCTTGAGCCGCCTGCCCTCGGTCGTGGGTCCGGCCATCGAAAGCTCCTCGGAGTGCGCGCTTCGCGACCCCTTCCCGATCATAGGTACGGAGCGTACGGATAGCATCCGGCGCATGGATCCCAGGGAGCAGGCGCGGCTGGAGCACACCGTCTCGGACGGTGTGGCCGGCGTCGTCATCAGCAACCCCGCCAAGCGCAACGCGATGACCGCGGACATGTGGCGGTCGCTGCCCGGCCTGCTGGAGCGGCTGGCCGCCGACCCGGCGGTGCGGGTCCTGGTGCTCACCGGTGCCGGGGACACCTTCTGCGCCGGCGCGGACATCGGCTCGCTCCGGGAGCCCGGCAGCCGTGCCCAGGAGCTCGCCGTCCGGGCGGAGGAGGCCCTGGCGGCGTTCCCGCGCCCGACGCTGGCCGCGGTGCGCGGGTACTGCGTGGGCGGCGGCAGTCAGCTCGCGGCGGCCTGTGATCTGCGGTTCGCGGAGGAGGGAGCGTCGTTCGGCGTCACCCCGGCCAAGCTCGGCATCGTCTACCCCTCCTCGTCGACCCGGCGGCTGGTCTCGCTGGTCGGCCCGGCCACCGCGAAGTTCCTGCTCTTCTCGGGCGAGCTGATCGGCACGGAGCGGGCCCTGCGCACCGGGCTGGTGGACGAGGTGCTGCCGGCGGGCGGACTGGACGCGCGGGTGCGGTCGTTCGCGCAGGTCCTGGCGTCGGGTTCGCAGCTGACCCAGGCCGCGGCGAAGGAGTTCGCCGACGGCCGCGAGGACCGGGACGCGTACTGGTCGGAGCAGGCGCGCGGAAGCGGCGACACCGCAGAGGGGGTCGCCGCCTTCCTGGAGCGTCGCACGCCCCTCTTCACCTGGACCACGGAGCCGGCGGCAACCACCGCTACCGCAGGCTGAACCGGCTGCCCGTCCGGAACTCCTCGACCAGGGCGGCCGGGGCCTTCTCGGGGGACCCCGCGTCGTAGGGCGGCCGGGGGTCGTACTCGGTGAGCAGCTGGACGGCCCGGGCGTGCTCGTCCCCGGCGATCCGGCCGAGCAGGGTGAGGCCCATGTCGATGCCGGAGGACACTCCGGCGGCGGTGACGTACTTGCCGTCCAGGACGACGCGCTCGCCGGTGGGCTCGGCCCCGTACGTCCCGAGCATGTCGAGGGCGAGCCAGTGCGAGGTGGCACGGCGGCCGTCGAGCAGTCCGGCTGCGGCGAGCAGCAGCGAGCCGGTGCACACCGATGTCGTCCAGGTGCTGGTGGCATCGGCCGCGCGCAGCCAGCCCAGCAGGTTCTCGTTCTCCATCTGGTCGCTCTGCCCGGGGCCACCCGGCACGAGCAGGAGGTCGGGGGCCGGGACGTCGTCGAGCGTACGGTCGGCGACGAGCGCGAGGCTCCCGCTGTCGTTGCGCACCGCTCCGGTCCGCTCGGCGACGAAGACCGTCTCGGCTCCGGGGGCGCGGCTGAGGATCTCGTAGGGCCCCACGGCATCGAGGGCGGTGAAGCGGTCGAAGAGCACGATGGCGATCTGCACAGGAATCCTCAGGGTCGGTGTCCGGACTGCACGGGCGGGGAGTTGAAGCGTCTGCGGTATTCGGCGGGCGCGGTTCCGAGTGCCTTGACGAAGGCGCGCCGCATCGCCTCGGGGGTGCCGTAGCCGCTGGCGCGCGAGATCCCGGCGACGCCGTCGGTGGTGTCCTCCAGGAGGCGGCGGGCCTGTTCGAGGCGTACCCGCTCGACGTACCGGCCCGGGGTCAGTCCGGTCTCCGCCCGGAAGGCCCGGGTGAAGTGACGGGGCGAGAGCCTGGCGCGGGCCGCGAGTGCCTCCACGCAGAGGTCGGCGTCCGGGTGCTGGGTGATCCAGTGCTGTACGTCCCGCAGCGGCTCGCGGACGGCGGTCTGAGCGGTGAGCTGGGCGCTGAACTGGGCCTGGTTGCCGGGGCGCCGCAGGAAGACGACGAGGTGGCGGGCCACGGTGAGCGCCACCTCCCTGCCGTGGTCCTCCTCCACGAGGGCGAGCGCGAGGTCGATGCCGGCGGTGACGCCCGCCGAGGTGGCCAGCCTGCCGTCGCGCACGAAGATCGGTTCGGGGTCCACCTCGACCGCCGGGTGGTCGCGGGCGAGAGCCTCGCAGAGCGACCAGTGGGTGGTCACGCGGTGGCCGTCGAGCTGCCCGGACCCGGCGAGGAGCAGCGCGCCGGAACAGACGGAGACCAGCTGCCCCGCGCGCGGGGCGTTCGCACGCAGCCAGTCGATCAGCGCCGGGTCGGGGGTGCGGGTCCCGGGCCCGCCGGGGACGAGGAGCATGTCCGGCACGCCGGCGTCGACGAGTGCACCGTCGGGGACCAGGGTGAGGCCGCTGGAGCAGCGGACCGGCGCACCGGACAGGGAAGCGGTGCGCAGCTCGTAGGAGACCCCGGGCGTCCGGGAGGCCCCGGCGAAGACCTCCATCGGGCCGCTCACGTCGAGGCTCAGCACGTCGTCGAAGAGCACGACGAGTACGGATCGCTGCTTCATGCCTGCCATCCTGAGGCGGCCCGGCCCATGGCCGCAATGACGAGTTTCCCACCTTTCCTGCCATCGCGGTGACGCTGCCCATCTCATGGCCGCCCCGGGGTTCCACTCCGTACCGACCAGTCGGTAACGTGCTGCCATGAGTACTCTTCCGCCGCGCGCCGGGCGCCGCTGCCACAACTCGGTCAACCCGCTGCACTCCTGCGTCTACTTCTCCCCCGACCTGGGCAAGGAGTTCGGCGAGCTCGGCATCGACGATGCGAGCGCCGCCTACTTCGCCGCCCGCGGCGCCGCGCTGGGCGCTGTCGGGGCCGGAGCGGTCACGGCCACGTTCTACAACTTCAACCACGAGCTGGTGGCACGCCACCTGCCCGCCGTGTGGTCCGTCGCCTCACCCCGGGCGGCACTCGACGCACGGCTGCGCGCCGCCGACGCGACGCTGCGCCGGGTGCTCGGCGAGGACGTCGTCGCCTCCCCCGGGATGGCGGAGGCCGCCGGACTGGCCCTGCGCGCCGCGGAGGCCTGCACCCGCCACGCCCGGCCGCTGTACGCGGCCCATGCCGATCTGCCGGTGCCGGACGAGCCGCACCTGGCCTTCTGGCACGCGGCGACGCTGCTGCGCGAGCACCGGGGCGACGCCCACCTCGTCGCCCTGCTCGAGGCCGGCCTCGACCCGGTCGAGGCCCTGGTCAGCCACACCGCCACCGGCAAGGGCATGGCGCCGCGCTGGATCCTCGCGACCCGCGGCTGGCGGCGCACCGACTGGGACGCGGCGGTCGAGCGGCTGCGCGGGCGCGGCCTGCTGGACGACACGGGCGAGCTGACCGAGGCGGGCACGGCCCTGAGGTCCGGTCTGGAGGAGGCCACGGACCGGATGGACGCCGCGCCCTACGAGCACCTGGGCGCGGAGGGGGTGGAGCGGCTGACGGAGCTGGGGCGCGCGTACCTGTTCACGGCGGCGGCCGCCGGGGCGTTCCCGGACGACCTCGTCGGCAAGGGCTGAGCCCGGGTACGTTTACCGGCCGCGGTCGGGGTCAGGCGTACGAGCACACCACCCCGACGAAGGAGAACATCATGCGCACGATCGCCGACGTCTTCCGCACCATCGGCTCCGCCGTGGCCACCGTGGTGACGCTCCCCTTCCGGCTCGTGGCCAAGCTCTTCGGCGGCGCGTCGCGCGGCGGCCGGACCCGCCGCGCCTGACCGGGCGGTCCGCGGCACCACGTCCGACCAGGTCACGCGACACGGCACCCGGCCACCCGGCACAATGCAGGCGAAGGGGACCACCCCGGATGTGGACCACTCCGTGGCACACAGCCAGCACAGCCAGTACGAGAAGGCGAGTCGGGAAAACCGTGACGACGTCCATCGAAGGCAGGATCGCCGAGGAGCTCGGCGTACGTGAGCGTCAGGTGAAGGCCGCCGTCGAGCTGCTCGACGGCGGCTCGACCGTGCCGTTCATCGCGCGCTACCGCAAGGAAGCGACCGAGATGCTCGACGACGCGCAGCTGCGCACGCTCGAGGAACGGCTGCGGTACCTGCGGGAACTGGAGGACCGCCGCAAGGCGGTCCTCGACTCCGTACAGGAGCAGGGCAAGCTCGACGCCGCGCTGGAGGCGCAGATCCGGGCGGCCGACACGAAGGCGCGTCTGGAGGACATCTACCTGCCCTTCAAGCCGAAACGCCGGACGAAGGCGCAGATCGCGCGCGAGGCGGGCCTGGAGCCCCTCGCGTCCGGGCTGCTCGACGACCCGTCCAGGGACCCGCTCATCGCGGCGGCCGCGTTCGTCGACGCCGACAAGGGCGTGGCGGATCCGGCGGCGGCCCTGGAGGGTGCCCGCTCCATCCTGACCGAGCGCTTCTCGGAGGACGCCGACCTGACCGGCGAGCTGCGCGAGCGCATGTGGTCGCGCGGGCGGGTCGTGGCGAAGGTCCGCGACGGCAAGGAGGAGGCGGGCGCGAAGTTCGCCGACTACTTCGACTTCGCGGAGCCTTTCACCGCACTGCCCTCGCACCGGGTCCTCGCCATGCTCAGGGGCGAGAAGGAGGACGTGCTCGACCTGGTCCTGGAGCCGGAGGAGCCGGACCCGGGGCAGCCGGGCCCGTCGGCGTACGAGAACACGATCGCCCGCCGTTTCGGCGTCGCCGACCGCGGCAGGCCGGGCGACAAGTGGCTGGCCGACACGGTGCGCTGGGCCTGGCGGACCCGGATCCTGGTCCACCTCGGGATCGACATGCGGCTGCGGCTGCGCACGGCGGCGGAGGACGAGGCGGTACGCGTCTTCGCGTCGAACCTGCGCGACCTCCTGCTCGCCGCACCGGCCGGCACCCGCGCGACGCTGGGACTCGACCCCGGTTTCCGGACCGGTGTGAAGGTCGCCGTGGTGGACGCCACCGGCAAGGTCGTCGCGACGGAGGTCATCCATCCGCACGTGCCGGCGAACAAGTGGGACCAGTCCCTGGCCACGCTGGAGCGGCTGGCCAGGGAGCACCGGGTCGATCTGATCGCGATCGGCAACGGCACGGCGTCGCGCGAGACTGACAAACTCGCCGGCGAACTGTGCGACAGGCACCCGGAGCTGAACCTCACCAAGGTGATGGTGTCGGAGGCCGGCGCGTCCGTGTACTCGGCGTCGGCCTTCGCCTCGCAGGAACTCCCCGACATGGACGTCTCGTTGCGCGGCGCCGTGTCGATCGCCCGGCGGCTGCAGGACCCGCTGGCCGAGCTGGTGAAGATCGACCCGAAGTCGATCGGTGTCGGCCAGTACCAGCACGACCTGTCCGAGGTGAAGCTGTCGCGTTCGCTGGACGCGGTGGTGGAGGACTGCGTGAACGGTGTCGGTGTCGACGTCAACACCGCCTCGGCGCGGCTGCTCTCACGGGTGTCGGGCATCGGTACCGGGCTCGCCGAGAACATCGTGGCGCACCGGGACACCAACGGCCCCTTCCGGTCCCGCAGGGCGTTGAAGGACGTGGCGCGACTGGGACCGAAGGCCTACGAACAGTGCGCGGGCTTCCTCCGGATCCGGGGCGGCGACGACCCGCTGGACGCGTCGAGCGTGCACCCGGAGGCGTACCCCGTGGTGCGGACGATGGTGAAGCGGACGGGCAACGACGTCGCCTCGCTGGTCGGCAACACGGACGTCCTGCGGTCGTTGCGGCCCGACGAGTTCGTGGACGAGAAGTTCGGTCTGCCGACGGTGACCGACATCCTGAAGGAGCTGGAGAAGCCCGGCCGCGACCCGCGACCCGCCTTCCGGACGGCCACCTTCAAGGAGGGTGTCGAGAAGATCGGCGACCTGGCCTCCGGAATGGTGCTGGAGGGCGTCGTGACGAACGTGGCGGCATTCGGCGCGTTCGTGGACATCGGTGTCCACCAGGACGGTCTGGTGCACGTGTCGGCGATGTCCCGGACGTTCGTCAAGGATCCGCGCGATGTCGTCAAGCCGGGTGACATCGTCAAGGTGAAGGTCATGGACGTCGACATCCCCCGCAAGCGGATCTCGCTGACGCTGCGGCTGGACGACGAGGCCGCCGGCGCACAGGGCGGCGGACAGAGTCCTCGGCGCGAGAGGAACGGCCGCGGCGAAGGCGAGCGTCCGCCGCGCCAGCGGCAGGGCGAGCAGGGCCCGCGCCAGGGACAGGGCGGTCAGGGACAGCGGCAGAACCGGAGCAGCGAGCGTCAGGGCGGCGGCCAGGGCCGCTCGCGCGACGGCGGCCAGGGGGCTGCCCCGCGCCCGGCCGCCGCACCGGCCAACAGCGCGATGGCCGACGCGTTGCGGCGCGCGGGAGTGACGGGTTCCGACCGGGGCGGCCGCAAGCGCTGAGGCGGAGGAGCGGGCGGACAGGAGAAGCTCCTGTCCGCCCGCTCCGTGTGTTCCGGCCCGGAGCTGAGGGGTGCGGGTGCGGGGTGACAGGACCCGCACGCGGAACAGGTGTTGCGCGAGGCATTGACATGTCCAGGACTCAACGCGACCCTGATGTCCAGTCGGTGATGCAACCGGTTGCATTGCCGCACACGGATCGCGCACCGCGTACCCCACGAGCCGCACACTCAGCACTCAGCACCCAGCCCTGAGCACGGACACCGCATGAGCCGACCGCGAGCCGCGGGGCGGGGCCCTACCCCCGCCCTCCTCGCACCCCCACCCAGTCCCCACGGAGAGGACCCCCGATGTCCGGCACCTCACGCTCCCCCACTCCCTCCAACAGCCCGCCGGCAGCTCGGGCCACCCACCGCACGGCGATACGGTCGTCCACACGGGTCTCCTGACCTGCCTTTTCCTGCAACCGGTTGCAGGACCCCGCGAGCCCGGTGTGATCCACAGCAAAGGCCATAGGGTGGGACCCCTGGGGCAGAGCGTCGGCCTGCGGCCCGCGAGCGACAGTGCGGGCGGCGGCGCGGGGCGGGCGAGGGGAAGCAACCGTGGCCATGACCATCCGTGACGTCGCCCAGGCTGCCGGGGTTCACGTCTCGACCGTCTCCCGGGCCTTCTCGGCCTCGCACCTGGTCAAGCGGGAGACCCGGGAACGGGTGCTCGCCATCGCCGCGGACCTGGGCTACCGGCCCAACGAGACCGCGCGCGCCCTGACCACGGGGCGCACCCGGAATCTGGGACTGATCGTCTCCGACATCGCCAACCCCTTCTACCCCCCGCTCATCAAGGCCGCCCAGGCGTACGCCAGGGTCCGCGGCTACCAGGTCTTCGTGGCCGACACCGACGAGGACGTGGCTGTCGAGGAGGAACTGATCCGGACCCTGGCCCGGCAGGTGGACGGCGTGATCCTGGTCAGCCCCCGGCTGGCCAACGACGTCATCGGCCGACTGGGCGGCGAGCTGCCGTTCGTCCTGGTCAACCGGTCCGTGGCAGGGCTGTCCGCCGTCCTGATGGATGTGGCGCACGGAGCAGCGCTGGCCGTGGAACACCTGGCCGGGCTGGGCCATGAGCATCTGGCCCTGGTCGGCGGGCCGCGCGGCTCGTGGACCAGCGCGCAGATGCGCAGGGCCGCAGGCCGGGCGGCGGCGGACCAGGGGGTCAGGCTCGACGTGCTCGCCCCCAATCCGCCGACGGAGCACGGCGGGATCGTGGCGGCGCCCGCCGTCCTGGAGACCGGCGCGACCGGAGTGATCGCCTACAACGACCTGGTCGCCATCGGGCTCATCGAGGGGTTCGACGACCGGGGCGTGCGGATACCCCGGGACCTCAGCGTGATCGGCGTGGACGACACCGTGGCCGGCCGGCTGAACCGCCCCCGGCTGACCACCGTCGCCATGCCGACCGCGGCGGCGGGCCGCACGGCGGTCGATCTGCTCATCCAGACCGTGGAGACGTCGGGCGGCGGTCCGGCCACGGCACAGACCGTGCTGGCGACCTCCCTGGTCGTCCGGGACTCCACAGCCACCCCGGCGCACCCTGCCGGCTGATCGTCCGCACCAGCTCCGCACCAGCCGCTTGACCGCGCGAAATGGGTGACATACCGTCACCGCGATTCACATACACGAACTCGATTCACGATAAGGAATCGTTCTCGGGATCGGGGACAGCCTTCACCACCGCACCCATCCACCGACAGGTGCCTGCGGAGGACACCGCAGGCGGTGAAAGGAATACCTAGTGCGCACCAGGAATCAGCACGTCAGAAGGCGTGGCGGCCGTGCGGCCGCCGCGCTCGTCGCCACGGTCTCCGTGATCGCCGCGGGGCTCACCGCTCTGTTCGCGACCGGTTCGGCGACAGCCGCCCCGGCCACCGGCTCGTACAGCCTGAAGAACGCGGCCAGCGGGCTGTGTCTGGGCGTCCCCGGATCGAGCACCACCGCCGGCACCCAGCTCGCCCAGAGCGCCTGCAACGGTGCGGCCGGTCAGACGTGGAAGCTCACCTCCTCGGGGAGTGGCTACACGCTGGCCGCCGCGCACAGCTCCCGGTGTGCGGGGGTGAAGGACGCCTCCACCAGCGCGGGCAAGGCGGTCGAGCAGCAGAACTGCAGCGGTGCGGCGACCCAGGTGTGGACGCTGACCTCGGTCAGCGGCAACACCTACCGGGTCGTCAACAGCAACGGCGGCAAGTGCCTGAACGTCAAGGACAGTTCGACGGCTTCGGGTGCCCTGGTCCAGCAGAACTCCTGCGACTCGGTGACCAGCAAGAGCTGGACCTTCACCACGGCGGGCACGACCCCCACGGACCCGCCGACCGACCCGACCGACCCGCCCACCGACCCGGGCTCCCCGCCGTCCTGGCCGACGGCCAACGGCAGCCAGGGGATCTCGGCGACCATCGAGGTGTCGGGCACGTACGACGGTGGCCTGAAGCGCCTGTACGGTACCGGTGACCTGGGCAGCGGGGGCCAGGACGAGGACCAGCCCCCGATGATCAAGCTGGCGGACGGCGCCACCCTGCAGAACGTCATCCTCGGCGCTCCGGCTGCGGACGGCGTGCACTGCGCGGGCACCTGCACCCTCAAGAACGTCTGGTGGGAGGACGTGGGCGAGGACGCGGCGACCTTCCGCGGCGGCTCCTCCTCGACGGTCCGTACGATCGACGGCGGCGGTGCGAAGCTGGCCGAGGACAAGGTCTTCCAGCACAACGGGGTCGGCACCCTGGTCGTGAAGAACTTCCAGGTGGACGACTTCGGCAAGCTGGTCCGCTCCTGCGGCAACTGCTCCACGCAGAACGCGCGGCACATCCAGCTGCAGAACATCTGGGCGACCGCCCCCGGCACGAGCCTGGTCGGCATCAACACCAACTACGGTGACACGGCACGGATCTCGGGCGTCACGATCTACGACGACGGCGACCGTGACATGAAGATCTGCACCAAGTACAAGGGCACGACCAGCGGCGAGCCGAGCGAGATCGGGTCGGGTGCGGACGGCACGAACTGCATCTACTCCTCGTCCGACATCCACTACGTCGACTGACGTCGGTCCACACGGACCACACGCACCGGGCCCGTCCTTCCCGCACACCGGGAGGGACGGGCCTCCGTGTTTCAGGCGGTCTCGACGACCTTGCCGCCGGCGACCTCGACCCTGCGGGTCGTGTGGACGGCCTCGAGCATCCGCCGGTCGTGCGTGACCAGCAGCAGGGTCCCGGTGTACGCGTCCAGGGCCCCCTCGAGCTGCTCGATCGCCGGCAGGTCCAGGTGGTTCGTCGGCTCGTCCAGGACCAACAGGTTGACGCCCCTGCCCTGGAGGAGGGCCAGGCCGGCGCGGGTGCGTTCGCCCGGGGAGAGCGTCGTGGCCGGCCGCAGCACGTGGTGGGCGCGCAGGCCGAACTTGGCGAGCAGGGTGCGCACCTCGGCCGGTTCGGTGTCGGGGACGGCGGCGCAGAACGCGTCCAGCAGGCTCTCCGTGCCGTGGAAGAGCGCACGCGCCTGGTCCACCTCGCCGACGACGACGCCCGAGCCGAGCGAGGCGTGCCCCGAATCGAGCGGCAGCCGGCCCAGCAGGGCGGCGAGCAGGGTGGACTTGCCCGCCCCGTTGGCCCCGGTGATGGCGACGCGGTCCGCCCAGTCGACCTGCAGGGTGGCGGGGCCGAAGGAGAAGTCGCCTCGGGCCACGACGGCCTCGCGGAGGGTGGCGACGACGGATCCGGAGCGCGGGGCCGAGGCGATCTCCATCCGCAGCTCCCACTCCTTGCGTGGTTCCTCGACGACGTCGAGGCGCTCGATCATGCGCTGCGTCTGCTTGGCCTTCGCGGCCTGCTTCTCGCTGGCCTCGCTGCGGAACTTCCGGCCGATCTTGTCGTTGTCGGTGGCCTTGCGGCGGGCGTTCTTGACGCCCTTGTCCATCCAGCCCCGCTGCATCTGTGCGCGGCCCTCCAGCGCCGTGCGCTTGTCGGCGTACTCCTCGAACTCCTCGCGGGCGTGCGAGCGGGCGCGCTCGCGCTCCTCCAGGTAGGAGGCGTAGCCGCCGCCGTAGAGGTTGATCTGCTGCTGGGCGAGGTCCAGCTCCAGGACCTTGGTGACCGTGCGCATGAGGAACTCGCGGTCGTGACTGACGACGACGGTGCCGGCCCGCAGTCCGGAGACGAAGCGTTCGAGGCGCTCCAGCCCGTCGAGGTCCAGGTCGTTGGTGGGCTCGTCGAGCAGGAACACGTCGTAGCGCGACAGCAGCAGCGAGGCCAGCCCGGCGCGGGCCGCCTGGCCGCCGGAGAGCGCGGTCATGGGGAGGTCGAGGCCGATGGTCAGGCCGAGCTCGGCAGCCACCTCCTCGGCACGCTCGTCGAGGTCGGCGCCGCCGAGGGCGAGCCAGCGCTCCAGCGTCTCGGAGTACGCGTCGTCCGCACCGGGCGCCCCGTCGACGAGTGCCTGGGTCGCTGTGTCCATCGCCGTCTGGGCGTCGGCGACGCCGGTGCGGCGGGCGAGGAATTCCCGCACGGACTCGCCCTCGCGGCGCTCGGGCTCCTGCGGGAGGTGCCCGACGGTGGCGCTGGGCGGGGAGAGCCGCAGCTCACCCTCCTCCGGCCGGTCGAGACCGGCGAGCAGTCGCAGCAGCGACGATTTACCTGCGCCGTTGGCTCCGACGAGACCGATCACGTCGCCGGGTGCGACGACGAGGTCGAGTCCGGCGAAGAGCGTGCGGTCGCCGTGCCCGGCGGCGAGTTCCTTGGCGACGAGAGTGGCAGTCATCAGGGTGCCGATCCTAACGAATCCGCACGAGTGCCCGCCCCGCCGGACGGCGGCTGCGACCGGCACGCTCCCCCGTGGTGCCGGTCGTCGGGGCGACGGCTGCGGCCCGGCCGGTGGACCGGGCCGCATCGGGGGTCAGCCGGGTGGTTCGTTCTTGTGCCGCTGGTCACGGGTGATCTCCGCGGTACCCGGGCCGATCCGGATCTCGAAGTCCCCGTCGTACTTGGCGTGGCCCTCGATGACAGCGGACTCGACCGCCTCCACACCGAACTCCCTGCGGACGATCATCGGGTCCTCCCGCAGGTCCCGCATCAGAGAGACGCACATCCCGATCATCACGAGGGTGAACGGCGCGGCGACCAGGATCGTCAGGTTCTGCAGCCCCGCCAGCGCGTCGCCCTTGCCGTCACCGATGAGCAGCATGACCGCCGCCACGGCGCCCGTGACGACACCCCAGAAGACGACGACCCACTTGGCGGGTTCGAGCACCCCCTTCTGGGAGAGCGTGCCCATCACGATCGAGGCGGCGTCGGCGCCGGAGACGAAGAAGATGCCCACCAGGATCATGACCAGGATGCTCATCACCGTGGCGATGGGGAACTCCTGGAGCACGCCGAAGAGCTGGGCCTCCGGGGTGTCGCCGACGCCGGTGAGCCGGCCGGCCTCCTCGAGGTTGATCGCCGAGCCGCCCATCACGGCGAACCAGATCAGGCTGACGGTGCTGGGCACCAGGATCACGCCACCCACGAACTGCCGGATCGTCCGGCCCCGGCTGATCCTGGCGATGAACATGCCGACGAAGGGCGTCCAGGAGATCCACCAGGCCCAGTAGAAGACCGTCCAGCTGCCCAGCCAGTCGGCCACCTCGCCCTCGCCGGTCGCCTCGGTGCGTCCGGCGAGCTGGGCGAGGTCACCGAAGTACGCGGCGATCGAGGTGGGCAGCAGGTCGAGCACGATGATGGTGGGGCCTGCGATGAAGACGAAGACCACCAGGATCAGCGCGAGCACCATGTTGATGTTCGACAGCCACTGGATGCCCTTCTCCACGCCGGACACGGCGGAGGCGACGAAGGCGACGGTGAGGACGGCGATGATCGCCACGAGGAGGCCGGTGCCAGTCTTCTCCATCCAGTTGAGTTCCTGGAAGCCGCTGCCGATCTGGAGGGCTCCGAGCCCCAGGGAGGCCGCGGAACCGAAGAGGGTCGCGAAGATGGCGAGGATGTCGATGATCCGGCCGGCGGTCCCCCGGGCGTGCCGGGTACCGATGAGCGGCTCGAAGACCGCGCTGATCGTCTGCCGCCTGCGCCGCCGGTAGGTGCTGTACGCGATGGCGAGCCCGACGACCGCGTAGATCGCCCAGGGGTGCAGCGTCCAGTGGAAGAGGGTGGTCGCCATCGCGGTCTGCAGCGCCTCGGCCGCGTCCGCGGGCCGGGTTCCGGGGGGCGGGTCGACGAAGTGGGCCAGCGGCTCGCTCACTCCGTAGAACATCAGGCCGATTCCCATGCCGGCGCTGAACATCATCGCGACCCACGAGACCGTCCTGAATTCGGGCTCCTCCCCCTCCTGGCCGAGGGAGATCGTCCCGTAGCGGCTGATCGCGAGCCAGAGGGCGAAGACGACGAACGCGGAGGCGGCCAGCATGAAGGCCCATCCACCGTTGTGGATCAGACCGTTGAGCAACCGGGTGGAGACGCTCTCCAGCGAGTCGGTGGCCGTGGAGCCCCAGACCACGAAGGCGACGGTGAGGCCCGCCGTGACACCGAAGACCACCCGGTCGGTCGTGGGGTGCCGTCCATGGTGCGGATCCGCGGGCAGATCGGCCGTGACCGGCAGGTACTCACCCCGCCTGCCCGTTCCCTGCTCGTCGTTTGACACAAATGGCACCTTTCACGCAGTGCGAGAATTCGCTCTCCGTAGGCAGTACCACACACGGCGCACATCTCCCGGGATCAACAAGCTGGATCGGCTTGTCCGTCTGTGATCCGATATGTCGCCCTCTCGTCCAGCAGGAGAGGGATCAGGCGGCGGGGCGGCTGATCCAGGGAGATGTACGCTCCGTCACCGTCGCGGCGGTGGGTGAAACCGTGCAGGGCGAGTTCCACATCCTGAGGCCCGGGCGCTCCGTCCGCCCGGCCCTCCGGCGCGTCACCGGAGCCCCCGCGCCTTCAGCTCCGCGTGCCGGGCGGCACGCGCGGACCGGGCGAGCGGCAGATAGCGCAGCCGCTCGGGGAGCGCCGGCACCACCAGCCGGATCACGGTGCACAACCGCCGGAGCCGCCGCTCCTGGTCCGGGCTCCACGCGAGCCCGAGCGCGTCGCGGGCGTCGGGCGGCATCAGCCCGACGGTGATGAAGCTGCGGAACCGGGCGAGCGGCGGAAGCAGGAGCGGCCACACCGCCGCGACGAGCGGTCGCAGGACCGGCGGGCCCAGGTCGGGCGGGGGTACGGGGCGGTCCGCGGCGACCAGTTCCCGGACGACGACCGTCGCCTCCACCTCTTCGGCCAGCATCTTCCGGTAGTACGGCCAGAACTCCTCGACGGTCTGCGGCATGTCCCGGTCGTGGATGCCGAGCACCCGCCCCACCTGGAGCCATTCCCGGTACAGCGCCCGTTCCTGTGCGTCGGTGAGGGGGCGGACCAGATAGCGCGAGGCATGCTGGTACACGGGAAAGCCGGTGGCGTGCACCCAGGCGTAGTTCGCGGGGGCGAGCGCGTGGTAGCGGCGGCCGCGGGTGTCGGTGCCCTGGATGGTGCGGTGCAGCTGCCGGAGCCTGCGCCCCTCCTCGACGGCCGCCTCTCCCCCGTATATCCAGAGCTGGAGCGAGCGCAGGGAGCGTTCGCCGCGTCCCCAGGGGTCGGTGCGGAAGACCGAGTGCTCGTCGACTCCTGCTCCGACCGCGGGGTGGGCGACCTGGAGGGTGAGGGCCGCGGGAAGCATCAGCAGGCCCCGGACGTCGCCGGCGAGACTCCACAGCACGCCGCCCGGTGGGGGCGGAGCGGGGTCTCCTGCGCTGGTCATGCGGGGGCTCCCAGGGGTCGGCGGGCGCTCGGGCCGGTGCCCGGGCCGTGTGTGTTCCAGTATGCGATCGCGAGCGCGCCGGCGAGCCGCAGGGGCAGCGGGGAGCGTTCCTGGCGTGAGGGTGGCTCGGCGCCCTGGTGCATGTCCATGCGGGGTCCCTTGTTCGCATCTGTGTCAGCAGTGTTGACGCGCCTCATGAAACAAGTCAATAGTATTTGTAACTTTGACTCGCAGGGCGAGAAGGGTGCCGCCGAATGACCGATGCAGTGAGCGAGTCGGTGCCTGGGAGTCGTACGCGTCGGACGCGGTCAGCAGTGCTGTGCGTCCCGTCGGCGATCGCGGCGGACCCGGTGGCCACCGCACCGGCACAGGGGGTGACGGCCGCGTCGTCAGCGGGCCCGAAGGACTCCACGGTGCCGGCCGACGCGTGCGCACTCCGGTACTCGGCGACCGCGCCGAGCCGGCGCGGCAGCCGGTCCTCGCCGCCGCGGGCGACGTCCGCTCACCGGTCCCACCGCGGGCCCCGCACCCGGACCGCTTCCATCAAGAGGAGGTTGCCCACCATGGGCCGCTACAGCCGACTGCGCGAGATCCGCCGGATGGATCCCGCCCGCGACTGCACCGAGATACTCCGGCTGGTGTCGCAGTACGAATTCCCCTGGGACTACCGCCAGGGGATCAGTGTCGCGTTCCTGCGCGACTACGGCGTCCCGAGGATCTCCTTACTGCTCGACCGCACCCAGGAGTTCGAGCGCAACGGCCAGAAGCGCTACGACGACACCGTCCTGTTCGGCTACGAGATGGCGGCCGACGGCTTCGACTCCGAGCGGGCCCGCGCGGCCGCCCGGCACCTCAACCGCATTCACGGCAAGTACCGCATCCCGAACGAGGACTACCTCTACGTGCTGGCCACGACCGTCGTCGGGCCCAAACGCTGGATCGACCGCTTCGGGTGGCGGCCCCTGTGCGCGACGGAGACCGCGGCGCTGGCGGAGGTGGGGCGCCGGATGGCGGTCCTGATGGGCATCGAGGACGCTCCCGACACCTACGAGGGGTTCGAGGAGCTGCTCGACTCCTACGAGGACCGGATGTTCGCGTACGACCCCGCGAACCGGCGGGTCGCCAACGCCACCTTCCGGATCATGGCCGCCTGGTACCCGGCCCCGCTGCGCCCCCTGGTGGCCAGGATCTCGCTCGCCCTGCTGGACGAACCGCTGCTCCGCGCGCTCGGCTTCCCCTCCCAGCCCCGGTGGGTACGGGCAACGGCCACGAGGATGGTGCGTGCCCGGTCCCACGGGGTACGGATGCTGCCCGCCCGACCGCGCTGGCTGCCCTCCCGGCCCAGACCGCGCAGCTACCCCTTCGGATACCGGCTCGACGACCTCGGCCCGCACTGGGCGCAGAGCCGCCCGCTGGAACCCCTCCCCCTGGAGAAGTCATGACGAGTCCGGCGGACCCTCCCGTCCACGGCGTCGAGGATGTTCGCACCGCGGTGGAACAGGCAAGAAGCGCGGGCCGGAGCTGGGCCGCGCTCGGACACCGGGGGCGGCGCACGGCCCTGCTGGGCTGGAAGCACGCGGTGGCCCGGCGCACCGACGAGTTCGCCGGGCTGATCGCCTCCGAGACCGGCAAGCCACTGCACGACGCCCGCGCCGAGGTGCTGCTGACGCTGGTCCACCTGGACTGGGCGGCACGCAACGCCCGCAGGGTGCTGGGCCGGCGCCGGGTGTCTTCCGGTCTGCTGTCGGTCCATCAGCGGGCGCTGCTCTCCTACCGGCCGCTCGGGGTGGTCGGGGTGATCGGACCGTGGAACTACCCGCTCTACACGCCGATGGGTTCGATCGGCTACGCCCTCGCCGCCGGCAACGCCGTGGTCTTCAAGCCGTCCGAGCTCACCCCCGGGGTGGGGATCCTGCTCGCCCGGAGCTTCGGGGAGGCGGTCCCGGACCACGCCGGCCTGCTGCGGACGATCACCGGTCCCGCGTCCACCGGCGCCGCCCTGGCCGGCGCCGACGGCCCGACCGGTCTGGACAAGGTCGCCTTCACCGGATCGCCCGGCACCGCCCGTAGGGTCGCGGCCGCATGCGCGGCCACGCTCACGCCGCTGCTCGCCGAGTGCGGGGGCAAGGACGCGGTGCTGGTCGCGGCGGACGCGGACCTGGACGCGGCGGCCGACGCGATCGTGTGGGGGGCGATGGGGAACGCCGGACAGACCTGCGCGGGTGTGGAGCGGGTGTACGCGGTGGCGTCCGTGCACGAGGAACTGTGCGCGCGCGTCGTGAGCAGGGCGCGGGTGCTGGCTCCCGGCGAGGCGTACGGCCCGCTCACCCTGCCCTCCCAGCTCGACGTGGTGCGGCGTCATGTGAAGCAGGCCCTGCAGGACGGAGGCCGGGCCGTGCTCGGCGGCCCCGATGCGCCCCGGACGCGAACGGTGGCACCGGTGGTGCTGACCGGCGTGCCCGAGGACTCCCCGGCCGTGACGGAGGAGACCTTCGGCCCGGTCGTCGTGGTGAACGCCGTGCGGGACATGGCCGAGGCCGTGGAGCGGGCCAACGCGTCGGCGTACTCGCTGGGCGCCGCCGTGTTCACCCGCTCCCGGGCCGCCGGGCTCGCGGTGGCCGGGCGCCTCGACTCCGGTGCGGTGTCGGTGAATTCGGTACTCGGCTTCGCCGCGGTCCCCTCGCTCCCGTTCGGCGGGGCGGGCGAGTCGGGGTACGGACGGATCCATGGCGAGGAGGGGCTGCGGGCCTTCGCGGCGCCGCACTCGGTCACCGTGCGGCGGTTCGCACCGGCGGTGGACCTGACGTCGTTCGCGACGCCCAGGACCGCGGCCGCGCGGGCGGTCGAGCTCGGCAGGAGGCTGCACGCCCGGTTCTGAGCGCGGTCACCCCGTGCTGATCAGGGGCACCAGGTAGCGGCGGGCGAAGGCACGTACCTGTTCGTCGTCGTCGAGCTCGAAGCAGCTCACCGGGTTGAGGAGGAACGAGACGGTGATCCGCACCATGAGCTCGGCGACCGGTGTCGGATCCGTCTCGGGCCGCCCTTCCGCGCGCTGGGCGTGGCGCAGCCGGTCGGCCAGGTACTCGCGCATCGCGAGGAGGGCCGGGCCGCTCTCCAGCGTGAGGAAGGGGAGCATGATCTCCGGCTCCAGCTTCAGCAGACCGCCCACCAGGGGGTGTTCGCGGATGTGCTGGAGGACGGCGACGAAGCCCTCGACGAGCCGGTCCTCCATGGTGGGCAGGGCGGCGACGGCGTCGTCGACGTCCATGACGAAACGGCGGTACTCGCGCAGCAGACAGGCCGAGACCAGGCTGTCCTTGTTGCCGATCCTCCGGTACACCGTCACCCGCGAGACCTTGGCCCGCTTGGCCACGTCGTCGACGGTCGAGCGGCGCAGCCCGAAGGTCATGAACTGCTCGCGTGCCGCGTCGAGGATCTGCTCGCTCAGCGCGTCCGACGGGGGCGGCTGGGCCATCGCGGTGGCCAGCAGTGCCTCGCTCGTGCTCGGTTCCGACATGAGCCCTCCCCGTTCCGCCGTGTCCACTCAACCATGACGACCACGGAACACAGATACCCGGTACGTCACTTTGTAACTTTACCCTTCCAGGAGGCCCCCGTGTCCGTCACCCCCGCGCTCCCCCGCTCACTCTCCACCGAACAGCGCGCGTTCGTCGCGGCCCTGCGCGAGTTCGCCCGGCGCGAGTGCGGGACGCGCGAACAGCGCGACGCGCTGGCCGCCGAGTCGGGCGGACCGCACGCACCGTCGCTCTACGCCCGGCTGGCCGGCCTCGGCTGGCTCGGTGTGTGCCTCCCGGAGGCCTACGGGGGTGCGGGCGGTGGAATGACCGATGCCTGCCTCTTCCTCCGGGAGACCTCGCGGGGGCTCGTACCGGCCGGCGGATTCATCACCTCGGTGATCACGGCCAAGGCGTACGAGCGGTTCGGCAGCGAGGAGCAGCGCAAGGCGGCGTGCGGGGGCGTGGTGGCCGGGCAGGTCCTCTCCATCGCGATGTCGGAGCCGGGGGCCGGGTCCGACGTGGCGGCGCTGCGCTGCCGGGCCGACCGGACCCCCGAGGGCGGCTGGCTGGTCAACGGCCACAAGACCTGGATCTCCAACGCCCATCTGGCCGAGCACATCCTGCTGGTGGCCCGCACGGACAGCGGCGGGGCGAAGCAGGAGGGGCTGACCATGTTCCACGTCCCCGCCCGCACGCCCGGGGTAGAGATCCGGCCCATCGAGACGATGGGCGGACGCGAGGTCAACGACGTCTACTTCACCGATGTCCGGCTGCCCGCGGACGCGGTGGTCGGCACGGTCGACCGGGGCTGGAGCCAGCTGATGGCGGGGTTGAACGCGGAACGCCTCTTCCTCGCGGCGAACATGCTGGGACTGGGGGAGCGGGTGTTCGAGGACACCGTCGCGTATGTGCGGGGGCGTGAGCAGTTCGGCCGCCCGGTCGGCTCCTTCCAGGCGCTGCGACACCGGCTGGCCGACCTGGCGACCGAGATCGAGTGCGCGCGGCTGCTGGTCTTCGACCTGGCGGCGGCCTGCGACGCCGAGCCGGAGCGGCTGTTCCCGCGCGAGGCGTCCATGGCGAAGCTCAAGGCGACCGAGACGGCGAAGCTCGCAGCGCTGGAGGGCATGCAGATGATGGGTGGTTACGGCTACGCGACCGAGTACGACATGGAGCGCCACCTCAGGGCGGCGGTCGTGTCGACGGTGTACGGGGGGACCAGTGAGATCCAGCGGGACATCATCGGCAGGAACTACGGGCTGTGACGCCGGCTATCCGTGGTCGTACACCGTCACGGCGATGCCGCGATCCGCCAGCCGGGCGGCGACGAGGGGTTCGATCCGGGACCAGGTGCCACCGGCCAGTCCACAGCCGATCCGCGGCATGTGGACCGACGCCCCCAGCTCGGCGGCCCGCGCGGCGACCTTCTCCAGCCCTGCGTCGATCGCCTCGTAGCGCACCGGCACACCCTTGCTGCCGGTGCGTATCCCCCGCTGCCCGACCAGATTCGCCACCCACGTGTACGGGCCGGTCCGGACGAACTGCACGGCGCCCAGGCCGAAGTCGTTGCCCGCGCGCTCCCGGTGCCAGCGACGGTACGCGGCCTCCGGCTCGGGCCCGCGGCGGGAGAGGGCCAGGACGAAACCCTTCCCCCAGCCGCCCAGGTCGTTGCAGCAGTGCACGATCAGCTTGACGCCCTTGCCCAGGGGCGTGGTGGCGTCGCCCTGTACATAGGTGATCTCCGACATGACCTCACCGTACGGGCCGCCACTGACATTGATACGCGTAGCGGGTTCCGGTGATGGCGGCTCTGCCGCCGGCCGACGGTCCGCCCGGAACGCTCAGCTGCCGCCCTCCTCGTACAGGGCCTCGAGCACCTCCGCGTACCGGGCGTGGACCACCCGCCGGCGGAGCTTCAGCGACGGGGTCAGCTCGCCGGTCTCCGGCCCCCATTCCTGCGCCAGCAACCGGTGGCGCTTGACCTGTTCGGTGCGGTTCAGCCGGGCGTTGGCCGCTCCGACGGCGCGCTCGACCTCCTCGCGCACGGCGGGGTGGTCCGGCAGTGCGTCCGGGGTGACGTCGATGCCGCGCGCCGCCGCCCAGGCGGGAGCGGTCTCCGGATCGAGGACGAGCAGGGCCACCAGATAGGAGTGCCCGTCCCCGTGCACGAGGGCCTGGCCGATGAGCGGGTGCTCCTTGAGCGTGTTCTCGACGAGTGCCGGGGAGACGTTCTTCCCGGTCGAGGTGATGATCATTTCCTTCTTGCGGTCGGTGAGCCAGAGATAGCCGTCGTCGTCGATCCGGCCGATGTCCCCGGTCGGGAACCAGCCGTCCGCGTCCAGGGCCCCTTCCACACTTCCGTCGGCCCGCAGGTAGCCGGGGAACACGGTGCCGCCCCGGACCAGGATCTCGCCGTCGTCCGCGATCCGGAGCTCCAGCCCCTCCAGCGGCCGTCCCACCGATCCGAGCCGGAAGGCCGACGGGCTGTTCGTGGTGAACACCCCGACCGTCTCGGTGAGCCCCCAGGCGTCCATGACGACGATCCCGAAGCCCGCCCAGAAGCGGACGACGTCGAGCGGCATGGGAGCCGAGGCGCTGGCCGTCCAGACCAGCCGGTCGAAGCCGGCGAGCGAGAGGATCGGGTCCAGGACCTCCGCCTTGGCGCTCCGGTAGGCGGCCTCCAGCACGGCGGGCGGCTCCTCACCGCGTTCCCGGTGCGCCACGTGCTCGCGCGCCGTCCCGGCCGCGGCTTCGATCACGGCCTGACGGTCCTCCGGCAGTGCGGCCAGGGCGTTCCGGAGGGTCGAGGCGAGCTTCTCCCACACCCTGGGGACGCCGAAGAACTGGGCGGGGCGCAGGGCGCCCGCGGTGGCCGCCACGGCAGCCGTGTCCGCGCAGAGGTGGACGTGCGAGGCCCGGAAGACCGGCAGGTAGATGCCCAGCATCCGCTCCGCGATGTGGGCGAACGGGAGGTAGCAGATGTGCTCGACGTGATCGGGGAGCTCCACCACCCGGTCCAGGGCGAGCGCGTTGGCCACGACGCTGCGGTGCGTGATCGGAACGGCCTTCGGATCGCCGGTGGTGCCCGAGGTGTAGACGACCGTCAGGAGGTCGTCCGCCCGAGACTTCCGCCAGGCCCCGTCGAAGGCCTCGGGGCTCGACATGCGCGCACCCGCGGTGTGCAGGGAGGCGTACGTGCGGTGGGGTCCGGCCTCGGCCGGCTCCACCACGACCAGGGCCTCCAGCGCCACGGTGGTGTCGGCCAGCAGGGGCTCCCAGCGGGTCCGTTCCCGCGTGCCCTCGACGATCGCGAACCGGGCGCGGCTGTGCCGGGCGATGTGCGCGATCTGTCCGGGTGCCGCGGTTCCGTACACCGAGACGGGCACGGCTCCGAGGTGCGTGAGGGCGAGGTCGCTGAGCCAGTGCTCCGGCCTGTTGCCCATCATCATGAGGACCTGCTCGCCGCGCTCCACGCCGAGGGCTTCGTACCCGGCGGCGAGCACGGCGGTCTCGTGACGCACCTCCTGCCAGGTGAGGGTCGCCCATCCGCCGCCGTCCCCGTTGTCCCGCCAGGACAGGGCGGGCAGGCTGCCGTGGTCCTCGGCATTGCGTAACAGCAGCGCGGGCAGGGTGAGTTGCCCTGGTTCGCTGGGAAGTCGCAGGATCGTGGTCACGGCCGCCTCCTGACGCCATCGGCCGGGCCGTGCGGCCCGGACCGGGGGGTGGGACTGTGCTTCGATGGTGCCGGACACTTTCACAACAGTGGTGAGACAGCAATACTGTTGCACTTGATCGGTGCACGGGCACAGCAGGACCGAGCAGTCGGCGACAAGGAGCAGTCATGGCCACCGGAACCGAGGAACCGACGCTCACGGTCGACGAACTGGCGGCACGCGCGGGAGTCACCGTGCGCACCGTGCGCTTCTACAGCACCAGAGGGCTGCTGCCGCCCCCGGTGATCGGGCCGCGCCGCGTCGGGCACTACGGCCCGGCCCATCTCTCGCGCCTCGCCCTGATCGAGGAGCTCCAGCACCAGGGCATGACCCTCGCGGCGATCGAGCGCTATCTGGAACAGCTGCCGCCGGACCTGAGCGCGCACGACCTAGCGATCCACCGGGCCCTCGTGGCGTCCTGGGCGCCGGACTCCGCGGAGGACATGACACGGGCGGAACTGGAGCGGCGGGCGGGCCGGTCCCTCACCGGCTCGGACGTGGACCGGCTGGCGGCCATGGGCGTACTGGAGCGCCCCGGCGCCGACGACGACACCTGCCGGGTCGACGTCGGGCTGCTGCGGCTCGGGGTGGAGCTGCTGGACGTACCGATCGCCCACGAGACGATCCTGGCGGCGCGCACGGTCCTGCTGGAGCACACCCGGTCGGCCGCCCACGAGCTGACGCGGCTGTTCCGGGACGAGGTGTGGAACCCGTACCGGGAGCGGGAGTCCGACCCGGAGCACGTGAAGGCGATGAAGTCGCTGTCCGCCCACATGCAGCCGATGGTGCTCCAGGCCCTGCTGACCGCCTTCCAGCGGTCGTTGAAGGAGGAGCTGCGGGCCGCGTTCACCAAGGAGTGAACACGGCCCGCGGCGGCGTGCCGGGTCAGTCGTGGAAGGTCTCGCCCTTCTCCGCCTTCTCCAGGAGCAGCGCGGACGGCAGGAAGCGGTCGCCGTAGCGCTCGGCGAGCTGCCGGGCGCGCGCCACGAAGCCGGGCAGGCCGCCCTCGTAGCCGTTGATGTACTGGAGCACGCCGCCGGTCCAGGCCGGGAAGCCGATGCCCATGATGGAGCCGATGTTGGCGTCGGCGACGGTCATCAGGACGTTCTCCTCCAGGCAGCGGACGCTGTCCAGCGCCTCGGAGAAGAGCATCCGCTCCTTCATGTCCTCGAAGGGCACGTCGGTGCCCGGCTTTGTGAAGTGCTCACGCAGCCCGGGCCACAGCGCACCCCGCTTGCCGTCCTCGCCGTAGTCGTAGAAGCCGGCTCCCCCGCTGCGTCCGGGACGCTCGAACTCGTCGACCATCCGGTCGATGACCTCGTCGGAGGGGTGCGGGGCCCAGGTGCCGCCCGCCTCCTCGACGGCCCGCCGGGTCTCGTTGCGGATCTTGCGCGGCAGGGTGAGCGTCAGCTCGTCCATCAGCGAGAGGACCTTGGCCGGGTATCCGGCCTGCGCCGCCGCCTGCTCGACCGACGCGGGCTCGACGCCCTCGCCGACCATCGCGACGCCCTCGTTGATGAAGTGGCCGATGACGCGCGAGGTGAAGAAGCCGCGGGAGTCGTTGACGACGATCGGGGTCTTCTTGATCCGGCGCACCAGGTCGAAGGCGCGGGCCAGTGCCTCGTCGCCCGTCTTCTCCCCCTTGATGATCTCGACGAGCGGCATCTTGTCGACGGGTGAGAAGAAGTGCAGCCCGATGAAGTCGACGGGGCGCGTGACCCCTTCGGCGAGTGCCGTGATGGGCAGCGTCGAGGTGTTGGAGCAGAGCAGCGCGTCCGGGTCGACGATGTCCTGGATCTCCTGGAACACCTTGTGCTTGAGCGCGGTGTCCTCGAAGACGGCCTCGATCACGGCGTCGCAGCCGGCGAGGTCGGCGGGGTCACCGGTCGGGGTGATGCGCGCCAGCAGTTCGTCGCGCTGCGCCTCGGTCGTGCGGCCGCGGGAGAGCGCCTTGGCGAGCAGCTTCTCGCTGTAGGCCTTGCCCCTGGCCGCGGCCTCGGTGGAGACGTCCTTGAGGACGACGTCGATGCCGGCGCGGGCGCAGGAGTACGCGATGCCCGCGCCCATCATCCCGGCGCCGAGGACGGCGACCTTGCGGACCTGGCGCCGCTCGACGCCCTTGGGGCGGCTGGCACCGGAGTTGACGGCCTGGAGGTCGAAGAAGAACGCCTGGATCATGTTCTTCGAGACCTGGCCGGTGACCAGCTCGGTGAAGTAGCGGGCCTCGATGGTCTGCGCGGTCTCGAAGTCGACCTGCGCCCCTTCAACGGCGGCGGCCAGGATGTTGCGGGGCGCGGGCATGGGAGCACCCGCGAGCTGCTTCCTCAGGTTGGCCGGGAAGGCGGGCAGGTTGGCCGCGAACTTCGGGTTGGCCGGGGTGCCGCCGGGGATCCGGTAACCCTTGACGTCCCAGGGCTGCTGCGACTCGGGGTGGGCGTCGATGAAGGCGCGGGCCTTCCCGAGCATCTCCTCGGGGGTGGTGGCGACCTCGTGGACCAGGCCGTTCTCCAGGGCGCGCCGCGGGGTGTACTGGGTCCCCTGGAGGAGGACCTTGAGCAGCGCGTCGGCGATGCCCATCAGGCGTACGGTGCGGGTGACGCCGCCGCCCGCGGGCAGCAGGCCGAGGGTGACCTCGGGCAGGCCGATCCGGGAGCCGGGCGCGTCCAGGGCGATGCGGTGGTGGGCGGCGAGGGCGATCTCGTAACCGCCGCCGAGCGCGGCGCCGTTGATCGCGGCGACGACCGGCTTGCCGAGGGTCTCGATGCGGCGCAGCGACCGCTTGATCGCGGTGCCGGCGTCGAACGCGGCCTGCGCGTTCTCAGGGCCGATCCTGATCATGTCCTTGAGGTCGCCGCCCGCGAAGAAGGTCTTCTTGGCGGAGGCGTAGATGATGCCC
This sequence comes from Streptomyces clavifer, assembly GCA_014651175.1. GTDB lineage: Bacteria > Actinomycetota > Actinomycetes > Streptomycetales > Streptomycetaceae > Streptomyces > Streptomyces clavifer. The sequence goes on from BMWJ01000002.1 coordinate 45,859, forward strand.
CGGATGGAGTCCTTCTCGGCCTCGGCCCGGTCGGCGACGGCCTCGATGGAGTCCCGGAAGGCCTGGTTCATCGTGTTGGCGGACTGGTCGGGGTCGTCGAGTACGAGGGTGACGACGCCGGTCTCGTCCTGTTCCCAGCGGATGGTCGTGCTCTCGGTCATGGTTCTTCTTCTCCGTAGGCAGGAAGGGCCGGGGGACGGTCAGAGACGCTCGATGACGGTGGCGACGCCCATGCCGCCACCCACGCAGAGGGTGACGAGGCCGTAGCGCTTGTCACGGCGCTCCAGTTCGTCGACGAGCGTGCCGAGGATCATCGCGCCGGTCGCGCCGAGGGGGTGGCCCAGCGCGATGGCGCCACCGTTGACGTTGACCTTGTCGAGGGAGAGGCCCATGTCCTTGACGAAGCGCAGGACGACACCGGCGAACGCCTCGTTGATCTCGACGAGGTCGATGTCGTCGATGGTGAGCCCGGCCTTGGCCAGCGCCTTGCGGGTGGCCGGTGCGGGTCCGGTCAGCATGATGGTGGGCTCGGAGCCGGAGACGGCCGCGGAGACGATCCGGGCGCGCGGGGTGAGTCCGTAGCGCTCGCCGACCTGCTTCGAGCCGATGGCGACGAGGGCGGCGCCGTCCACGATGCCGGAGGAGTTGCCCGCGTGGTGGACGTGGTCGATCTTCTCGACCCAGTGGTACTTCTGCAGCGCGACGGCGTCGAAGCCGCCCATCTCGCCGATCGCGGCGAAGGACGGCTTGAGGGAGGCGAGGGAGTCGGCGGTGGTGCCGGGCCGCATGTGCTCGTCGTGGTCGAGGACGAGCAGGCCGTTACGGTCCCTGACGGGTACGACGGAACGGGCGAAGCGCTCGTCCTTCCAGGCCGCGGCGGCACGCTCCTGCGACAGTGCGGCGTACTCGTCGACGTCGCGGCGGGAGAAGCCCTCGATGGTGGCGATGAGGTCGGCTCCGATGCCCTGCGGGGCGAAGCCGGTCTCGAAGCTGGTCATCGGGTCCATGGCCCAGGCTCCGCCGTCGGACCCCATCGGCACCCGGGACATCGACTCGACGCCGCCGGCCAGGACGAGGTCCTCCCAGCCCGAGCGGACCTTCGCGGCGGCGAGGTTGACCGCTTCCAGGCCCGAGGCGCAGAAGCGGTTCTCCTGCACGCCCGCGACGGAGTCCGGGAGCCCGGCCGCGATGGCGGCGATCCGGGCGATGTCGGAACCCTGGTCGCCGAGCGGGCTGACCACGCCGAGGACGATGTCGTCGATGGCCGCGGGGTCGAGGTCCGGGAAGCGGGCCTGGATCTCGTGGATGAGGCCGACGACGAGGTCGATCGGCTTGGTGCCGTGCAGGGCGCCATTGGCCTTGCCGCGACCGCGCGGGGTGCGGATCGCGTCGTAGACGAACGCTTCGGTACTCAAGTCAGCAGCCTTTCGGGGGTGGTTGCGCAATAGGGGGGTCGGAGGTCAGCCGAGCAGTGAGCGGCCGATGATCTCCTTCATGATCTCGGTCGTACCGCCGTAGATGGTCTGGATGCGGCCGTCGGTGAACGCCTTCGCAACCCGGTACTCCGTCATGTAGCCGTATCCGCCGTGCAGTTGGAGACAGCGGTCGGCGACGCGCTTCTGCAGTTCGGTGGCCCACCACTTGGCCATCGAGGCGTGCACGGCGTCGAGCGTCCCCTCCGAGTGGTCGACGATGCACCGGTCGAGGAAGGCCCGGGTGACGGCGCATTCGGTGGCCATCTCGGCGATCTCGAACCTGATGTGCTGGAGCTTGGAGAGCGGGCGCCCGAAGGCTTCGCGCTCCTTGACGTACGTGGTGGTGATCTCCAGGAGGTACTCGGCGGCGGCGATTCCGGCGACCGCTATGCCCATCCGTTCCTGGGCCAGGTTGGTCATGAGGTGGATGAAGGCGCCGTCGAGCTCGCCGAGGAGGTTGTCCTTGGGGACGCGTACGTCGTTGAAGAACAGCTCGGCGGTGTCCTGGGACTTCTGGCCGATCTTGTCGAGGTTGCGGCCGCGCTCGAACCCTTCCGCTCCGCGTTCGACGACGAGCAGCGAGAGGCCCTTCGCGCCGCCCTGCGGTGAGGTCTTGGCGACGACGATCACCAGGTCGGCGAGGATGCCGTTGGAGATGAAGGTCTTGGAGCCGTTGAGCAGCCAGTGGTCGCCCTTGTCCTCGGCGGTGGTGCGGATGCCCTGGAGGTCGGAGCCCGCACCGGGTTCGGTCATCGCGATGGCGGTGATGATCTCGCCGGAGCAGAAGCCGGGCAGCCAGCGCCACTTCTGCTCCTCGGTGCCGAGCCCGGTGAGGTAGGGGCCGATGATGTCGTTGTGGAGGCCGAGCGCCAGCCCCGCGACCCCGGCCCGGGTGAACTCCTCGGCGAGGACGGCGCTGTAGCGGAAGTCGGCGTTGCCGCCACCGCCGTGCTCCTCGGGTACGGCGAGGCCGAGCAGCCCCTGCCGGCCGGCCGCGAGCCATGCCTCGCGCGAGACGATGCCGTCCTTCTCCCACTGCTCGTAGTGCGGGAGGACCTCCTTCGAAAGGAAGGTGCGGACGGTCCCACGGAACGCTTCGTGTTCCTCGGTGAAGATCTGCCGCTGCACTCAGGCCCCCTGGAGCATGGTCTTGACGGTGGAGATCAGGCGGGCCGGCTCGGGGCCGACGGGCGTGACGTTGAGCATGGTGACGCCTGCCTGGCGGAAGGCGGCGATGCGGTCGCGTACGTACCCCTCGGGCCCGCAGAGCGACATGAGTTCGCAGAACTCGTCCGGGACGGCGGCCTCGGCCTCCTTCTTCTTCCCCGAGAGGTAGAGCTCCTGGATCGTGGCTGCTTCCCGCTCGTACCCGTAGGCCACGGCGAGGTCGTTGTAGAAGTTCTTGCCGGGCGCGCCCATGCCGCCGACGTACAGCGCGATCTGCGGGCGGGCGAGGTCCCTGAGGGCCGCGGCGTCGTCACCGATGGCGAGCAGGCCTCCCGCGACGGTCTGCAGCGGGCCGAGCGCCGGGTCGCGCTTCGCCGTGCCCTCGGCCAGGGCGGCGCCCCAGACCTGCGGTGCCTTCTCCGGGATGTAGAGGGTGGGCAGCCAGCCGTCGGCGATCTCTGCGGTCAGCGCCACGTTGGCGGGGCCGAGCGAGGCGATGTACAGGGGGATGGTGTCGCGCACCGGCCGGGTGAGGATCTTCAGCGGCTTGCCGAGCCGGCCGCCCTTCTCCTTCGGCAGCGGCATGTCGGTGATGCCGTGGTGGTCGATGACCTCGCGGCGCCAGATCCGGCGGCACAGCTCGACGGTCTCGCGGGTCCGGCCGAGCGGCTTGTCGTACGGCTTGCCGTGCCAGCCCTCCACGACCTGCGGGCCGGAGGCGCCGAGGCCGAGCAGGGCCCGGCCGCCGGAGATCGCGTCGAGCCCCGCACCGGTCTGGGCGATGAGGGCGGGGGTGCGGGAGTAGACGTTGAGGATCGCCGCGCCGATCCTCATGCGTGCGGTGCGTGCGGCCAGGTAGCCCATGAGGGTGGGCGAGTCGAAGCCGTAGGCCTCGGCGACCCAGACGGCGTCGAGTCCGGCGGACTCGAGCGCGGCGACCTCGTCGCAGGCCGCGCGTGGGTCACCCGCGTAGTTCAGCGGCAGGGAGAGTTCCATCAGCCGGTGGTTTCCTTCCCGGTGGTCGACAGGCCCGGTACGCCCCAGTCCTTTGCGACGTCCTCCGTGTCGGCCCCGGGCAGTGCGGGACCGCTGCGCACGGAGGCGGGCGTCGCTGAGAACCGTGGCGCTGGTGCGGGCTGGATGAGGCCGCCGTGCTCCACATAGGTGGAGCGGGCGGCGAGGTGCGGGTGCCGGGGCGCCTCGCGGAGCGAGAGGACGGGGGCCACGCAGGCGTCCGTCCCTTCGAAGACCTCGGTCCACTCGGTGCGCGTACGGGTCCGGAAGCGGTCGGCGACGACGGTGCGCAGCTCCTCCCAGCGGCCGGGGTCGTTGCGGTCGGGGGCCTCGTCCGCGATGCCGAGCAGGGTGACGAACTGCTCGTAGAAGCGCTGTTCGAGCGGGCCGACCGCCATGTGCAGCCCGTCGGCCGTCTCATAGGTGCCGTAGAAGGGGCAGCCGCCGTCGAGGAGGTTCGAGCCGCGCCGGTCCTGCCAGCTGCCGGCCGCCAGCATCCCGTGGATCATCGTGGCGAGGTGGGCGGCGCCGTCGACGATGGCGGCGTCCACGACCTGGCCGGCACCGCCGGGCGTACGGGCGTGCTGGAGCGCGGCGAGCACGCCGATGACGAGGTAGAGCGAGCCGCCCGCGTAGTCGCCGACCAGGTTGGCGGGGACCGTGGGCGGCTCGCCGGGGGCGCCGATCATGGACAGGGTGCCGGTGAGCGCGATGTAGGCGATGTCGTGTCCGGCCCGTTCGGCCAGTGGACCGTCCTGGCCCCAGCCGGTCATCCGCCCGTAGACGAGCTGCGGATTGCGTTCCAGGCAGGCGGCCGGTCCCACGCCGAGGCGCTCGGCGACACCCGGCCGGTAGCCCTCGATCAGCACGTCGGCGCGCTCGACGAGGTCCAGCACCGTGTCCGCCCCGCCCTCGGCCTTGAGGTCGACGAGGACCGAGCGCTTGTTGCGGTTCGTGAGGTCGTACGCGGGGTCGATGCCGAGCCCCGCCCCGCCGGGCCGGTCCACGCGCACCACGTCCGCGCCGAGATCGGCCAGGAGCATCGCGGCGAACGGCCCGGGCCCGATTCCCGCCAGTTCGACGACGCGCACGCCGGCCAGCGGGCCCCGCGTGCCGTGTCCTGTCGTTGCCATCAAGCCCCCAGAGGTATGACACAACTGATGTAACATCGATGATGCTAAGAACAGTCGGCGCTCGGCACAACCCTTTTGGCCGAGCAAGCGCTTAGTTCTCCTCCTGGATCCTCTCGCACCTCGGCCCGCCCGGCTGCACGACGCCACGAACCCCTCCGCTAGCCTCTGCCTGCTATATCGGCGCCGGCCCCAGCGGAGGCAACGCATGAACAGGCAGAGCGGGGCAGAACGCCCCTATGACGTCGTCCTATTCGGTGCCACCGGCTTCGTGGGAGAGCTCACCGCCACGTATCTGGCCGAGCACGCGCCGGACAGCTGCCGCTGGGCCCTGGCGGGTCGCAGCCGGACCAAGCTGGAACGACTGCGCGAACGGCTCACCGCGACGGACCCGCGCTGCGCGGACCTCCCGCTGCTGACCGCCGACGCGGACGACCCCGACGCGCTGCGCGAGCTCGCCGAGTCCGCGCACGTAGTGGCGTCGACGGTCGGACCGTACGTCTGGTACGGCGAGAAGTTGGTGGCCGCCTGCGCGGAGGCGGGTACGGACTACGCCGATCTCACGGGGGAGGCGGAGTTCGTCGACCGGATGTTCCTGGCACACGACACACGGGCCCGCGAGACGGGTGCCAGGATCGTGCACGCCTGCGGCTTCGACTCCGTGCCCCACGACCTCGGCGTCTACTTCACGGTGCGGCAGCTCCCCGAGGACGTGCCGCTGACGGTCGACGGCTTCGTCCGCAGCAACGCGGTCTTCTCCGGCGGCACGTTCGCCTCCGCGCTCACCGCGATGGGCCGCGGCCCGCAGATGGTGCGGGCCGCGAAGGAGCGCCGGCTGCACGAGCCCCGCCTGGTGGGCCGACGGGCCCGCGCACCGCAGGGCTCGCCCCACTTCAGCCGGGAGACCGGCACCTGGGCCCTGCCGCTGCCCACCCTGGACCCGCGTGTCGTGGAGCGCTCGGCGCGGGCGCTGGAACGTTACGGCCCGGACTTCCGCTACCGGCACTTCGCCTCGGTGAAGCACCTGCCGGTCGCGATCGGCGGCACGGCGGCCGTGGGGGCGCTGGCGGGAGCCGCTCAGATCGCGGCGGTGCGCAAGTGGCTGACGGGACGCTACGAGCCGGGTGCGGGCCCCGACGAGCAGCGCAGGAAGCGCAGTTGGTTCACGGTGCGCTTCGTCGGCGACGGCGGTGGCCGACGGGTGTTCACCGAGGTGTCGGGCGGCGATCCGGGCTACGACGAGACGGCGAAGATGCTCGCCGAGTCGGCCCTCTCGCTCGCGCTGGACGAGCTTCCCGCGACGTCGGGTCAGGTCACGACGGCCGTGGCGATGGGGGACGCGCTGCTGGAACGGCTGATCGCGGCCGGGATGGGCTTCCGGGTCGCGGCGGTGCGCTGAGCGCGCCGGCCGACTCCGGAGGGCTCCGGGGCTCGGGGACTCCAGGGGCTCGGAGGGCTCCGGGGTCAGAACATCCAGGACGCCACCGTGACGACCATGGACACGGTCCAGGCCAGACCTGCGACCACTCCCAGGGTCATGCCCACGGCCATGCCGCGCTGCGAGAGGTGGACGGTGCCGGTGCTCATCTGCGGTACGCGCTGTTCGATCATGTGTATCAGCCTGCCCCCGATGTTCGACGAGCAACATCCGTACATGTACTCAGTCGGCAACAGTTCCGGCAGGAGGGGCGGAGACGTCGCCCGGCTGCGGGTCAGCGGTCAGGTGAGCGCTTCCCGCAGGGCGGCCCGGCACAGCGCGTCGGCCCGGCGCGTGGTCTCCGGCTGGCGGAAGTCGCGGGCCAGCGCCAGGGTGTGGGCGCAGGCGTCGTCCAGGCCGGTGCGGTGACCGACGGAGACGAAGACGGGCTTGGTGGCGTCCTGGGTGCGCAGCGCCCGGCCCACCTCCTCGTCCCCGTCCAGGAGCGGGGTGAAGTCGCCGCGCCGGGGACCCGGTTGCTCGTACCGGAAGGTGAAGGGGTTCTTGGCGACGCCGATGACCGGCAGGCCGGTGAGGACGCCCAGGTGGCTGGCGAGCCCGAACCTGCGCGGATGCGCCCGGCCGTAGCCGTCGCAGACGACGAGCCCCGGGTCGACGGGCAGGGCCTCCAGTGCGGCGAGCACCGTCGGGATCTCCCGGAAGGCGAGCAGCCCGGGGACGTACGGGAAGGTCACCCGGCCCCGCGCCGTGGACTCGGCGACCACGTCGAGGGTCGCCGCGTCCAGGACGACGGCCGCCGCGACGACGACGTCCCGCTCGTCGTCGTAGGCGACGTCGACCCCCGTCACCCGGCCGGTACCGGGCGGTGGCCCCGGCTCGTCGAGCACCACCCGGGTGCGCAGTGCATCTTGGACGGCACGGGCTTCGGCCTCGTCGGCGGGCATCCGGAATGTCGTCATGATGCGGTGCAGTCTAGGCAGCCGCGTCCGGGCCGCCTGGAGCGGAGGCGCCTGCGGGTCCGCGGGCTGCCGCGCCGTGGGCCCCGCGGCACCACGTGGCGGGCCGCGTCCGCCCGCAGAGAGTCCGTCACGGCCCTGTTCTCGTACAGCTACCGCCAGGTGGCGTGTAGCGCTGAGTGACTACTCGGGGCTGCGGCGCTCGACCAGGAGGACGTCGCGCCAAGTGCCGTGGTGGCGGCCGATGCGCTCGCGGGTGCCGATGACGCGGAAACCGGCGCGCCGGTGCAGGGCGATGCTGGCGATGTTCTCCGGGAAGATGCCGGACTGCACCGTCCAGATTCCGGCGGCGTCGGTGGAGGCCAGCAAAGCGCTGAGCAGGGCCAGGCCCACCCCGCGGCCGCGGGCGTCGGGGTGGACGTAGACGGAGTGCTCGACGACTCCGGCGTACGCGCACCGGTCGGAGACCGGCACTACGGCAGCCCAACCCAGCACTTCGCCGCGATCGAGGGCGACCAGGCGGTGGTCGGGCAGCTTGGCCTCGTTGAACGCCTGCCAGGTGGGGGCGGCGGTCTCGAAGGTGGCGTTGTTCTCGTCGATGCCTCGCTGGTAGATCGCCAGGACCTGCCCGGCGTGCTCCGGCCTCAAGGGCTCAATCCGCACGCCCGTCCCGTCGGCTCTCACGCCGCCTCGATGCCGAGTTCGGCGAGCAGGCCGTGGATACGGCGCTCGATCTCGTCGCGGATCGGCCGGACGGCGGCGATGCCCTGTCCGGCCGGGTCTTCGAGCTTCCAGTCGAGGTACTTCTTGCCGGGGAAAACGGGGCAGGTGTCGCCGCAGCCCATGGTGATCACCACGTCGGACGCCTGCACGGCTTCGACGGTCAGCACCTTCGGGGTCTCGGCGGACAGGTCGATGCCGGTCTCTGCCATCGCCTGGACGGCGGCCGGGTTCACGGCGTCGGCCGGTGCGGACCCGGCGGAGCGGACCTCGACTTCGCCCTTGCAGAGGTGGGTGAGGAAGGCGGCGGCCATCTGTGAACGTCCGGCGTTGTGGACGCACACGAACAGCACGGACGGCTTCGAGGTCTCAGACACGGGCGGAACCTTCCGGGGCGGCGGCCGGATCGACCGTCGGGGTGGGCTGAGGGAAGAAGCGTCGGGCGGCCAGGGCGACGTAGACCAGGCCGATCAGGACGGGGACCTCGATGAGGGGCCCCACGACTCCGGCGAGGGCCTGGCCGGAGGTGGCGCCGAAGGTGGCGATGGCAACCGCGATGGCCAACTCGAAGTTGTTGCCCGCGGCGGTGAACGCCAGCGTGGTGGCCTTCGGGTAGTCCAGTCCGACCGCGCGGCCGACCACCATGGACCCGGCCCACATGAGGGCGAAGTACACCAGCAGCGGCAGCGCGATCCGTACCACGTCGAGCGGCTGGGAGGTGATGGCGTCGCCCTGGAGGGCGAACAGCACCACGATCGTGAACAGCAGCCCGTACAGGGCGAACGGGCCGATCCGGGGGATCAGCCTGTCCTCGTACCAGGTGCGGCCCTTGGTCTTCTCGCCGAGGCGGCGGGTGAGGAACCCGGCCAGCAACGGGATGCCGAGGAAGATCAGCACGCTGCGGGCGATCTCCCAGACGGACACGTCCAGCGCGGTCTGCTCCAGGCCGAGCCAGCCGGGGAGCACGGAGAGGTAGAACCAGCCCAGCAGGCTGAACGCGAAGACCTGGAAGACGGAGTTCAGGGCGACCAGGACGGCGGCGGCCTCGCGGTCGCCGCAGGCGAGGTCGTTCCAGATGATGACCATGGCGATGCACCGGGCGAGGCCGACGATGATCAGGCCGGTGCGGTACTCGGACAGGTCCGGCAGGAAGGCCCAGGCAAGGGCGAACATCAGGGCCGGGCCGACGATCCAGTTCAGGACCAGGGACGGGATCAGCAGGCGCCGGTCGTGGGTGACGGTCTCCAGGCGGTCGTAGCGGACCTTGGCGAGCACGGGGTACATCATCACGAGCAGGCCGAGCGCGATCGGCAGCGAGACACCGGTGACGGTGACCTTCGCGAGCGCGTCCCCGAGGCCGGGAACGAGGCGGCCCAGGCCGAGGCCGGCGGCCATCGCGATCAGAATCCACACGGCGAGGAAGCGGTCCAGGAACGACAGCCGCCCGGCGACCGGCCCCGCGGGCGCCACTGTGGTGGTGGATTCGGCGCTCACGAAGCGGCCCCGGCAGGCGCGGTCTCGGTCAGAGGCTGCCCGGCGGGACGGGTGAGGATCGCCGCGAGGCGGTCGGTCATCTGCGGCAGCAGCCGGTAGTACACCCACGTCCCGCGCCGCTCGGAGTCGATGAGCCCGGCCTGCTTCAGCAGTTTCAGGTGGTGGGAGATCGTCGGCTGCGACAGGTCGAAGGCGGGGGTCAGGTCGCAGACGCAGACCTCCCCGCCCGCGCGTGAGGCGATCATCGACAGCAGCCGCAGCCGGACCGGGTCGCCCAGCGCCTTGAACACCTTCGCCAGCGTCTCGGCCCGGCCTTCGTCCAGCGGGGCGGTCAGGAGGGCGGGGCAGCATCCCTCGGCGTCGTCCTGGCCGAGCACCACGAACTCTTGTTTCGACATGCTTCTATGTTGACGTTTTTCGATCCAAGGCGCAAGCTTGAATCGACAGACATCAATGCAAACTGATCGGGGAGACCGCCATGTCCCGTGCCCAGCTCGCGCTCAACGTCGCCGACCTCGAAGCGTCGGTCACCTTCTACTCCAAGCTCTTCGGCGTCGAGCCCGCCAAGCGGCGCCCCGGCTACGCGAACTTCGCGATCACCACACCGCCGCTCAAGCTCGTCCTCATCGAAGGCGAGCCGGGCCAGGAGACCCGCCTGGACCACCTCGGCGTCGAGGTGGAGACCACCGACGAAGTCACCGCCGCCACCACCCGCCTCAAGGACGCCGGGCTCGCCACCTTCGAGGAGAACGACACCTCCTGCTGCTACGCCCTCCAGGACAAGGTGTGGGTCCACGGCCCCGGCAAGGAGCCCTGGGAGGTCTACGTCGTCAAGGCCGACGCCGACCAGCTCGGCAAGAGCCCCGTTCTCGGAGGCGACGCCTGCTGCACCGGCCGGAGCGAGACCGCCGAGACCGCGACGCCCGAGCCGGCGGCGGGCTGCGCCTGCGGCAGCTGAGCTGCCCTGTCGGCAGCCTCCCGGCGCTCGTCACACCGGGGCGGCTGCCCCCTCGTCCTGCGGGCCGCGCCGACCGGGCGGCGTCACCCGTACGGACAGGCGCAGATCGAGACGGCTGAGCCGTGCCGCCCGCTTCGGATCGGCCGGGACCTCCTGCACCAGCAGCGTGTTCACGTGCACCAACGCCGACTGGAGCAGGTGCAGTGCAAGCATGGAAACCTCCTGGGACTCCTTGTCGGCACCGGCCAGGTCGCCGGCCTTGCCGTAGAAGAGGTCCTTGTTCGCGGAGTTCCAGTTCTCCACCACCTGCACCCCCTCGTGGATCTCCCCGCGCATCTCCACGTCGGCGAGGTAGTCACAGACGAACGAGGTCCGCACCGCCCGGCCCAGCTCCTCGATCGCCCGGTACGTCGGATGCTTGGGCCCGCCCGGGTGGAGCGCCGCAGGACCTGCTCCGCCTCCGCGGTGCCCAGACGCAGGGCGGTGGTGTACTGCACGATCTGGTCGTACTGCTGGGCGATCAGGTCCCAGTCGATCGTCTTGGTGGAGAGCACCGGAGCCGGGTTCGGCCATGCTCGTCCTGACCGGCCGCCGGCCGGTACAGCTTCGCCGAGCCGATGTTCTTCAGCCTCGGCATCAGCTTGAAGTCGAGCAAGTGGGCGAACGCGAACCCGACGATGGAGGCGCCGCGCGTATCGGTGTACTGCCGGTCGGCCTCCACGTCGGTGCAGTGCCGCAGGACGCCCGACGAGGCGGCCAGAGCTGGGAAACGAGGTCTACGGCGATCACTCGGCGCTGCACACCACCTGGCGGTAGCCATACGAGAACAGCGCCCTCACCGGCCGCCCCGTTCCCCGTCTCGTGGGGGCCCGGCCCCCGGAGAACGCGGGAATCGCCCCCCTGTACGTCCGCGCGGAGGGAGCCCGGGAACGCCCGGTGACGTGTGGTTGACTGCTCCGCATGGCCCCGCCTCCGCACCCGCCCGTTCGGCCGTGACCGCTGATCCGGCCGCGGCCACCCGGCCCCGCAACCGCAAGCAGCTCATCGTCGAGGCGGCCGGCCGGGTCTTCGGCGAGCACGGGTATCACGCGGCGTCCATGGAACAGATCGCCGCCGGCGTGGGTATCAGCGCGGCGGCCCTGTACCGGCACTTCCCGAACAAGTACGCGTTGTTCGCCGAGTGCGCCGACCTCATGGCGGACCGTCTCGTCGCCGCGCTCGACGAGGTGGAGCCCGGAGCGGCCCTGGCGGAGGTGCTCGGCGCCGTCACCCGGGTCACCGTCGCGCACCGCGCGTCCGGAGGCGTCTACCGCTGGGAGGCCAGATTCCTCCGCCGCGAGGACCGTCGGCAGCTCATGACGAAGTTCGGGTACGTCGTCGAACGGGTCGACGAGGCGGTCCAGCGCGCGCACGCACTGCCCGACGCGGGCCTGCGGGCCGTGGCAGCGCTCGGTGCGATCGGGTCGATCACGATGCATCACACCTCGATCGCTCCACGCCGGGCCGAGGAACTGCTGGCGGCGTCCGCCTCGCGCGTGGCCGCGACCGATCCGGCGGCGGCCCCGGGCAGCGCCCGCACCGTCGAGCTGCCCGCACAGCCGGTGCCGCGCACACGACGTGCGGAGATCCTCGCGGCCGCCATCCCCCTGTTCGCGCGGGACGGGTTCGCCAGCGTCACGAACGGCCAGATCGCTGAAGCGGTGGGACTGGCCCCGTCGGCGCTCTACCGCCACTACCCCGGCAAGGTCGACATCCTCGCGGCGGCGTGCCTGCAGGCGGCGGGACTCCTGGCCCAGGGCGTGGAGCAGAGTCTGCACGGGGTGGCCGGCCCGCACGACGCCGTCGTCGCACTGGCGGCGACGTACGTGGCCTACAGCTTCGAGTACACGGCGCTCAACAGCGTCGCCGAAGCGGAGCTCGCCGGCCTGCCGGGCGACCTGCGGCGGTCCCTGGTCCTCGCACAGCGTGAACACATCGCCGTCTGGGAGCAGCAGTTGCGGCTGGCCCGTCCCGAGCTGGACCCGCGCCGGGCGCGGGTGCTGGTGCACGCGGGGTTCGGCGTGGCGGTCGAGGCCGGACGCCGGCTGCGGTGGCGGGACAGCCCCGACCGCCGCGACGCCGTGACCGCTCTCGTCGTGGGCGCCCTGGGCCTCTGAACGGACGGCGGAACCGGGCACGCGACGAGGCGTCCGCGCCGGGAAGCGCCCCCGCGTAAAGCCGCCCGGGTGCCCGTCCCCCGGCGTGACCGACGAGGGGCGGGCGCCGGCGGGTCCGGGGCGACCGCTCAGCCGGTCGGCCTGTTCCCGGTCGGTATCGTGATCGGGGTGGTGGTCGTGGAGGCGCCCTTGCTGAGGAACAGCATGGCCAGGGCGCGCACGAACTGGTCGAACATGTAGAAGGCGCCGGGCACGACGGGCGACAGCCCTTCGCGGAACAGGATGAAGGCCGGCCACGCGGTGCGGATCAGGGCCGCCGCCGCGTAGTCGCGCCGCAGCCCGAGCCAGTCGCCGACCTCGTTGCTGAGGACGTAGCGCACGAACTCGTTCAGGAACCCCCGGGTGACCCCGAGATCGATCTCGGCGGTCAGACCGAGCAGCACCTCGGCGAGGTCGAGGCCCTCGGGTGTCGGGGCGAGGATCGGGGTGAGCACTTGTGCCGACTGGGCTTCCGCGGCCGCCCAGGTCTGCGGGATGTACTCGTCCGGCACACCGAGCAGGTGGATCGCGACCTGCCACGAATGCAGGAACGCCTCCTCGTCCGCAGCCGACATGGGCACCTTCCAGTCGAGCAGCTTCCTGTGCACGAAGGTGCCCAGACTGTGGAAGGTGACGAGGATGTCGGCGGCGCTGATCGGGACGGTCTGGTCCGCGCCCGCCTGCCAGTGCGGTGATTGCGGCAGCAGGTGGCGTACCGCGGCGTGTACCAGGCGCGTCTTGTTGGCGGTGACGACGAACTGTCCCGTCGGCTTGAAGGCGTCCAGCTGGGACAAGTCGTAGCCGAACGTGAACGTCTTCGCCGCGCGGTCCTTCATGTCGGCGCCGCCCACGGACCAGTAGACGCTTCTGGCCTCCCTCGGGATCACGGTGCTCATGATCCCGCTGCCGAGGCCGTACAGCACGAACAGGTAGGTGTCCTTGCGGCGGTTGAAGTCTGCGGCGCGGGCCAGCTTGGCGGGGTCGGCCCAGGAGGGCAGCTTGTTGACCCTCAGCAGATGCGCGGTGAGAGCGCCCGGCAGGCCCGCGGGCAGCGCGTCACGGTTGTTCACCCACCCCGCCATCGCGGTGTTGACCGACGGTACCTGGCCGTTCTCGAGCAGCGAGACCATCAGGGGGTCCGTGGCGCTGTCCCAGACGTACTCCGGATCGACACCCGCACCGGCCCCGGCCACCGAGTCCGCAGACGCCCACGCCCACGCCTTGGCGGGGTCCGCCACGCTGACGAGGCCGAGTGCGACACCGAGGGACAGGACATGGCGCCTGTTGGGATTATTCATTCACTTACCCACTTCCCTGCTTCGGCCAGATGGCGCAGTACGCCTTTCAGGCCTGCCAGTTGTGCGACCACCACGTTTCGGATCTTGCTGGGCTATGTGATTCCTGATTAACATAGCGAGGTGCACCAGGCTCGGCAATGGCCGTGACCGCCGTGGACCCGCCGTCCGGTCCGCGACCCGTTCGCCCGCCCCGTCGGGGAACCTGCCGGGGACGGAGGCGCCACACGGCGATGTCGCGGCTCACCCGACGACGTGCGAAGCCGGACCGGCCGCCGGGGCAGGCGACCTGAAGCCGCGGCGACGCCGTGGGCGGGCCCGGCGGGCCTTCGTGTACACCGACGTGCGTACGTCCGACCGTGTACCGATGCTCCGTGACCCCCCGGCAGCTCCACGCGAGCGGCCCCCTGCGCAGACCGCACCGAGGTGATCGACGCGTGCCGGAACCCGCCGGTCCGCGTACGGAGCCGCTGGTCCGGTGCCCACCCTGCGTCGGGCGCGGCACGGCCGACGGGGTCCGACGGCCGTGCCGCGCGGAGCCGTTCCCGCTCGAAGGGCCGGTAAGCCCGCACGGCCCGGCGCGGATCCGCCGTCCCGTAGCCTGCCGATCATGTTCGTACTCGAATTGACCTACACGGCACCGGTCGAGCGCGTCGACGCGTTGATGGCGGAGCATGTCGCCTGGCTCGACGCCCACTACGCGGCCGGGGTGTTCATCGCCTCGGGCCGCAAGAACCCGCGCGACGGCGGGGTGATCATCGCCGTCGGGGACGACCGCACGCGGATCGAGGAGGTCGCGGCAGCCGACCCCTTCGCCGCCCACGGGGTGTGCGCCTACCGCATCACGGAGTTCCTCGCGACGAAGACGTCCCCCGCGCTCGCCCCGTACCGGCAGCAGTTGCCGGGCTAGGCACTCACCGCAGCCGCGCGGCCCTGCCCCTCTCGCCCGCGGCCCAGCAGCCGCCGTCCGGGGTGCAGTCCACCGTGTCGTACGACCCGGTGTCCACGGTGCTCCAGGTGCGCCCGCCGTCCCGGGTCAGGTCGGTGCCCGTGGGGCCGACCGCCAGCGCGGAGGACCTGCTGCGCGGAAGCCATGCGACACCGGACCGGTAGGCCGGCGGCGGGGTCGTGGACCGGTGCCAGCGGGCGCCGCCGTCGCCGGTGACGGCCGCCGCGTCGGGTGACGCCTGGCCGGCGCGGTAGTCACCGCCCACCGCGATGCCGTGCGCGCGGTCGCGGAAGGCCAGGCCGAAGACACCGCGTGCCGGGTCCCCCGCCGGGATGCCGGACGCCGCCTCGGTCCAGTGGAGTCCGCGGTCGCGGGAGTGCAGGACGCGGGCGGTGGCCGCACCGCCGGTGGCGAGCCAGACGTCCTTGCCGCCGGCACTGACCAGGCACTGACCGCTCGCCGCGAAACCCGCCTCGCCGGGCTGGGCTGCGGGCATTCCCGCAGTCGGCAGGACACGCCAGTTCCGCCCGCCGTCCGAGGTCGACAGGATGCGGAACCTCCCGTCCACCGGGTCGCTCATGGCCAGCCCGTGACGGTGGTCGAAGAAGGTCAGGCAGTCGTAGAAGGCCCGGGCGTCGGTGTTGCGGAAGGACTCGGTCCAGGTCCTGCCGCCGTCCTCGGTGCGCAGGACCCGGGACGCCTCGCCCTCACCGATGGCCAGGGCCACCGCGCGCCGCTGGTCGAAGGCCTCGATGTCGCGGAACTCCAGCTCCCGCGCGCCGGCGGGCGAGACGTCGCGCCAGTGCCGGCCACCGTCGGCCGTACGCAGCACCGTGCCTCCGGATCCGGCGACCCAGGCGGCGTCACGGCTGACGGCGGCGAGGCCGCGGAAGCGCGCGTCCGTGCCCGTGTCGGTGAGCGCCCAGCCCGGATCGGGCCGCCCCTCCGGCGCGGCCTGCGCCGCCGGTGAGGCCAGCGCCGCGGTCACCGCGGCACCGCACAGCCCCAGCGCCATCAGTCGTCTCGTCTTTCCCATGGCCGTCATGGCGCTGGAAGCTAGCCCACGGGTGGGCGGCCGTCCAGGGTGCGACGGGCGAAACGGGGCAGTGGATCAGGGGGAGGTCGAGCGGTGACGCAGCTCACGCCCCCCGCCGGTGCACGGATCCAGTCGTTCCGTCGTCTACTCCATTGCCGGGAACCGTTCATCCGACGCGAGAGGGAGCAGGTCTTGTCCAGCGTTATCGAGCAGTCCGTGCAGGCCCGCATGGTGGCATCCGCTCCGCGGATGGAAACCCTGCCCGCCACCCTGCACTACGACCGCGGGGACCCGTTCGCCGTGCGCATGGCCTTCCCGGCACCCGCCACCCTCGAGGGCGCCGAGGTGTCCTGGGAGTTCTCCCGCGAACTGCTCACGACCGGGATGGACGAACCGGCCGGGGTCGGTGACGTCCGGGTACGGCCCTTCGGGTACGACCGCACGGTGCTGGAGTTCCACGCCGTCGAGGGCATCGCCATGGTCCACGTGCGGACGGCGGAGCTGCGCCGCTTCCTGAAGCGGGCCCAGGACCTCGTCCCGGTGGGTGACGAGTACCGCTTCATGGAACTCGACCGCGATCTCACCGAGCTGCTGGACGAGTCCGGCTGACGGAAGGGCCGGGAAGCCGACGGGGACGGCGGGACTTCGTTTGCGGGGCGGGGGCGCCCGCCCGAGCCGCCGACCCGCCCTGACCTGTCCGGTGGGCACCGCCGCGCCGGAGGCGTTCGAGGGGGCGCTGGTGGTGGCGAGCCACGACCTGCCGTTACCGAGGTCGCCGGGCACCACCCGCCGGTCGCTGCCGGACGCCGACGGGCTCCGTGCCATCGACCCCGTGGAGCTGCCGGAGACCCCCGCGACACCGGTGGAGCGCCGGACCGGGGAGGCGTGAATTGTCCCGCTCCACACGCCCCCGACCTGCCCACATGACGGTACGTGATCAGGCAGTGCGAAGGTCGGGCTTGGTGATGCCTTTATCGTCGCCTTAACCTACGGTCACGTAACCTACGAAGCCGTAGGTAATTCTCCCGTCCCCAGGAGCCACCGTGACGATCACCTCTCCCCACCTCGGCAGTTCGAAGGTGTGGACCGACGCCCAGCTGCTGTACGCGCTGGAGGAGGTGGTGGAGAAGGAACTCAACCGCCATCTCAAGGTCGCCAAGGACTGGATGCCCCACGAGTACGTACCGTTCAGCGACGGCCGGAACTTCTCCGGCGTCTTCGAGGACGGCGAGGCGTGGGAGAGCAGCCAGTCCAAGGTCACCGACATCGGCCGGATCGCGCTCGTCGTGAACCTGCTGACCGAGGACAACCTCCCCAGCTACCACCACGAGATCGCCTCCCTCTTCGGCCGTGACGGCGCCTGGGGCACCTGGGTGCACCGCTGGACCGCGGAGGAGGGCCGGCACGGCATCGTGATGCGCGACTACCTGCTCACCTCGCGCGCCGTGGACCCGGACAAGCTCGAGCAGTTCCGTATGGCGCACATGGCGGAGGGCTTCGAGTCCGACAACCGCCACTCCATGCTGCACTCCGTGGCGTACGTCGCCTTCCAGGAGCTGGCCACCCGCGTCTCGCACCGCAACACCGGCCACCAGTCGGGCGACCCGGTCTGCGACCGGATGCTGGCCCGGATCGCGACCGACGAGAACCTGCACATGGTCTTCTACCGCAACCTCCTCGGTGCCGCCTTCGAGCTCGCCCCGGACCTCACGATGCAGTCCGTGCGCGACGTCGTCGTCGACTTCCGGATGCCCGGCCACGGCATGCCCGGCTTCGAGCGGGCCGCCGCGCAGATGGCGATCGGCGAGATCTACAACATGCGCATCCACCACGACGACGTGATCCAGCCCGTGCTGCGCTACCTCAAGGTTCTCGACATCGACGGCCTCGGCCCGGAGGGCCTGAAGGCGCAGGAGGAGATCGGCCTGTACATGAGCGGGCTCGACCGCGAGGCGTCGAAGTTCGACGAGAAGCTGGCCGCCCGCAAGGCCCGCCGGGCGGCCCGCGCCGACGCCTGATCCACCGGGGTGGCGGCGCCCGTGCACGACCCGCGCCGCCACGTCCGCGTTTACCGCGGCCTGTCCGGCGGGCACCGGTGCCGGCGAGCAGCGCACGCAGCAGGCCGCCGGAACCGCAGGCTCGGCTCGGCGTGCGAGGCCGGGCTCCGGCCGCGGGGGTGATTGCGCCCAGGACGGGTGATCTCTCCCCACAGGTTCGCAGACCGTACTCTGTGCCGGTGAAGCCAGTGACGCGTCTTGTTCTCTTCGGTGCGCCGATTGTCATCGCCGCTTCGATCTTGTTCAGCATGGGCGACTCCGAGCCGCCCGTGCTCGTTCCTCAGCCGGCGGGACCCACCGGGACGGGTTCGGCACGCCCGGAGGCCGCGGTGCAGGCCGACGAGGCCGCCGAGCGGACCGACGCCCTGCCGCCCGGGCTCGCCGCTCCGGAGCTGAAGGAGATCGCGTCCCGGCTGGTGTCGAGCGCGGACGCCTCGACGCTGGACTGGCGCAGCCAGTACGCGGCGATCGAGGACCTCGGGGACGGCAACGGCTACACGGCCGGGATCGTCGGTTTCTGCTCGGGTACGAACGACATGCTGCAGCTCGTCGAGGCCTACACCGAGAAGCATCCGGACAATCCGCTCGCCCCGTACCTCCCCGCGCTGCGCACGGTGGACGGCACCGACTCGCACGAGGGCCTGGACCCCGGTTTCACCGCCGCGTGGCGGGAGGCCGCCGAGGACCGGGCGTTCCGCACGGCTCAGGACGAGACCCGGGACCGGCTGTACTTCGAGCCCGCGGTGCGGCTGGCCAAGCTGGACGGTCTGGGCACCCTCGGACAGTTCATCTACTACGACGCGATGGTCCTGCACGGGCCCGGCATAGAGGCCAACGGCTTCTACGGCATCCGCGACGCCGCGATGGCGTCGGCGGACACGGCGGCGGAGGGCGGCGACGAGACGGCGTACCTCGGCACGTTCCTCGACGAGGGCCGCTCGGCGATCAGGGCGCGCACGGTCCAGCGGGACACGACCCGGATCGACACGGCCCAGCGGGTGTTCCTGCGTGACGGCAATCTGGAGCTCAGCACGCCACTGCGGTGGCAGGTGTACGGGGAGACCTTCCGCATCCCGTGACCGGGCGGCCCGGCGTTCGCCGGGAACACCCCGTCCGACCGGCGCCGGACGAAGGGCCGGCCCTGGACGGCCGGCGGCCCCGGACGATCGGACGGACCCGGCCCCGCCGGGACGGCCGCCCGTCCCGGACGGACGGCGGACCCGGACGGACGGCGGACCCCGCCGGACCACCGAGGCCGGGCTGCTGCTCACCCGGCGCGGCGGCCTCTGCGCATCCGGTCGCGCTCCTTCTCGGAGAGGCCGCCCCAGACACCGAAGCGCTCGTCGTGGGCGAGGGCGTACTCGAGGCAGGCCACCCTGCCCTCGCAGGCGTTGCAGAGCTGCTTGGCCTCGCGGGTGGAACTGCCCGGTGCCGGGAAGAAGAACTCCGGACCGGCCTGCGCGCACAGGGCTGTCTCCTGCCAGGCGAGCGCGTCGTCGATCATCGTGTTGGTCTGCATGCGCCACACGGTGCCCGGTCGCGATAAACAGCTGATCAACGATTCATCAACCCGCCCGTCCGCACACCGGACGGGCGGGCCGCGTCCGGTCCCGCCCGTCCCCGGTCGAGGTCAGCTCTGCGGCATCGGCGCGGGCTTGATCACGGCGAAAGCCGCACCCGCCGGATCGGCGAACGTGGCGATCCGGCCGACGTCCGGCACGTCCATGGCGGCCATCGTCACCGTGCCGCCCAGCCGCTCCACCGTGGCGACCGCGGCGTCGCAGTCGTCGACGGCGAAGTACGGCAGCCAGTGCGGGCCCGCCGCGGCCTGGCTGGGTACGTCGTCGATGGGCACGAGTCCTCCGAAGGAGGAGTCGGCGCTGTTGTCCCCCGCGGGACGGACCATCGTGTACGAACCGCCCGGGAACGCCATGTCGTCGGTCTGCCAGCCGAAGACCGTGTGGAAGAACGCGGCAGCCGCCGGGACGTCCGGGGTGTACAGCTCGGACCAGATCAGCGAGCCCGGCTCCATGATCATGCCGAGGCCGGTGTTCGTCCCCGGCTGCCACACGCCGAAGTACGCCCCGCCGTTGTCCGTGAAGCCGCCCATGCGCCCGTAGTCCAGGACGTCCATCGGCGGGAACGCCGCGGTGCCGCCCGCCTTCTCCACCGTCCGTGCGGTGGCGTCCGCGTCGGGGGTCTGGAAGTAGACGGACCATGCGGGCGTCCCCTGGTCCTCGGCCACGGCCATCACACCGGCGACGGTCCGCCCCCGCAGCTGGTACATCCCGTAGCCACCGGTCTCCGGCCCGCCGCGCACCAGCTCCCAGCCGAAGAGGCCCTGGTAGAAGGTCGTGGCCGCGTCGACGTCGGGGGTGCCGAGGTCGGCCCAGTTGGGGGCGCCGGTGACGAAACTCGGGTCGAGCATGGTGTGCTCCTCGGGCGGATCGCGTGTCTCGCTCGCTCATCGTGCGGGCAATCCCTGACCCTCCGAGTCTGGCACCGGGCACCGGGCACCGCAGCCCGCACGGCCCGCCCGGGTGGCCGTCCCGTGCCCGGTGGCCCCGGCCGGGACGGGGCCCGGTCCTGTGCGCGCGCCCCGGCGATCCTGCTGCCGGCACCGGGCGGGCGCCCGCCCGGTGAGGGGCGGTTGCGCCGTACGCCCGTGGCACGATGGGACGCGCCCGGGAGGGCGGCGGGCGGCCGGTGGCGGAGAGGCTGCGGGACAGAAGGACGTACATGACACAGGCAGGGCCCACGGGTGCGGACGTGCCCACGGGAAGAGCCGCCCGTGAGCTGCTCGAGGAAGCGGACCGGCTCGTCGGAACGGCCCGTGCGGTGCTGGACGACCACGGCCGCGCCCTCGACACCGCGCGTGCCGCCCTGGCCCCGCTCCTCGACACGCTGGTGGACCGGGAGCTGGCCGGCATCCCCCTCGCCCGGCTCGGGGACGTCACCGAGGGCCGGCTGCGGCTCGGAGCGCTGGAGCAGGCCGGTTATCTGACGGTGGGCCGGGTGCACGGCACCGGGCGGTACGAGCTCCGCCAGATCCCCGGTGTCGGGGCGCAGACGGCGGACCGGGCGCTGGCGGCCGCGCGGCAGATCGCCCATGCGGTCCGGGACACCGTCGCCGTGCGGATGGACGCGGAGTCCACCGACGCGGACACGACCGCGCTGGTCATCGCGCTGCACCGGCTGGTCGGGGCAGGCCCCGACGCGCCCCGGGCCGCCACCGCCGCCCGCCGCCTCCTGACCGAGCTGGAGCCGGGGCTCGCGGCCGCCGCGCCCGCCCGGAGCCGGCTGCGGATGCTGTTCACGGGGCGGGGCGCCCGCGCGGACACGCTGGCCGCCGTCACCTCCCTGCGGACGGCGGTCGCGGACGCTGCCGCACGCGATCTGCGCCTGCTGTTCGGGCAGGTGTCCGTGGACCTGCTGCGCGGGCCCGCCTCGGAGGCCGAGGCATGGGTCGACTTCGAGCTGCGTTCCGCCGAGTACTACAGCCTGCTCGCCGAGATGTCCGGCACCGGCCCGGACCGGGACGCCGCCGAGGGGTTCCTGCCTGCCGGGCTGGCGGACCGGGTACGCGGGCTGCGGCTCGACGACACCCATCTGCGGGTTTCGCTGCGCGGGTACCAGTCCTTCGGTGCGCGCTTCGCGCTCGCCCAGAAGCGGGTGATCCTCGGGGACGAGATGGGGCTCGGCAAGACCGTGCAGGCCATCGCCGCACTGGCCCACCTCGCCGCACACGGGGAGACCCACTTCCTGGTGGTGTGCCCGGCGAGCGTACTGATCAACTGGGGGCGGGAGATCCGTGCCCGCTCCACCCTGCGGGCCGTGCCGGTGCACGGTCCGGAGCGTGACAACGCCTTCGCCGAGTGGCGGGCGGACGGCGGGGTCGCGGTGACCACCTTCGACTCGCTGGCCACCCTGCCGGACGGGCCTGCCTGCGGGACGCGGCCCGGCATGGTGGTGGTCGACGAAGCCCACTTCGTGAAGAACCCCGCCACCCGGCGCTCCCGCGCCGTGACGGGCTGGACGCGGCACACCGAGCGGGTCCTGTTCCTCACCGGCACCCCGATGGAGAACCGAGTGGAGGAATTCCGCAGCCTGGTACGCCAGTTGCGCCCCGAGCTCGCCCCGTCCGTCACACCCACGCACGGCGTCGCGGGCTCGCACGCCTTCCGCAGGGCCGTCGCCCCCGCCTACCTGCGGCGCAACCAGGACGACGTGCTGGGTGAGCTCCCCGCGCTCGTCCGGGCCGACGAGTGGGAGGAGTTCTCCGCCGCCGACCTGGAGGCGTACCACGAGGCGGTGGGCGACGGGCACTTCATGCGGATGCGCCGCGCCGCGTACGCCCGCCCCGAGACCTCGGCGAAGCTGAACCGGCTGCGCGAGCTGGTGGCGGAGGCCGAGGGGAACGGACTCAAGGTCGTCGTGTTCTCGTACTTCCGTGAGGTGCTCCGCACCGTCCGGGAGGCCCTGGGCGAGGGCGTGTTCGGCCCGGTGTCCGGGAGCCTGCCGGCCGCGCGCCGGCAGGAGCTGGTCGACGCGTTCGGCGCGGTGGACGGGCACGCGGTGCTGCTCGGCCAGATCCAGGCCGGCGGTGTCGGGCTCAACATCCAGGCGGCCTCGGTGGTGATCCTGTGCGAGCCGCAGATCAAGCCCACGATGGAGCACCAGGCGGTGGCCCGTACGCACCGCATGGGGCAGATACGGACGGTCCAGGTGCACCGGCTGCTCGTGGTGGACAGCGTCGACCAGCGGATGCTGGACATCCTGGCGCGCAAGGACCGGCTCTTCGACGCGTACGCCCGGCGCAGCGACGTCGCCGAGGCGACGCCCGACGCCGTCGACGTGTCGGACGGGGCGCTCGCCCGGCGCATCGTCGAGGAGGAGCAGCGGCGGATGGCTGCCGGGGTCTGACTCAGTGCTCGTGGGTCCCGGCCGCACCGGCCGCGTGGTGCGGCGGGTCGTAGCCGGGGACCGTGCCGTCGGGTTTGGCCACCAGCAGCAGTCCGGCCATGCCCATGTCGGAGTGGCTCTGGACGTGGCAGTGGTACATCCAGGCGCCCGCTCCCACGTGTTCACCCGCGATGAACTGGAATCCGAACGAGTCGGCGGGCCCGCAGATCTTCGTGTCGATGACCCGGCTGGGATCGTCGGGGCCGGTGAGCAGCCCGGTCCTGTTGTCCGCCCAGCGGTGCCCGTGGATGTGGAACGTGTGGTAGTACTCGCCGTGCGTGATCATCACGACTTCCACCCGGTCGCCCACCGTGGTCTCGAAGTCGGGACTCTCGTGGGCGGCCTTGTTGTTGATCGTCATGTCGTTGAAGACGATCGTGAGCGTCTTGTCGGGCAGGACGTCTCCCTTGCGCCGGACGACGAGGGGCCCGTAGAGCCCCTTGCGGATGCCGCCCGTGCCGTGGTCCGTGCCGACGACGTGGTCGTGGTAGTGCCAGTAACCCGCGCTGCCCGCCTGCCAGGTGCCGTCCTTGCGGCGGCCCGGGGTGTGGGTGCGCCAGGTGTACGTGCGCGTGCCGCCCGGTTCGACGTGGCTCCGGTTCATCCGGGTGCCGTCGCTGGCGATGTCGTAGTCGACACCGTGGACGTGGAGGCTCGCGTCGACGTCCGTGGTGTTCTCGAACTCGATGTGCAGGGTGTCGCCCTCGGTGATCTCGATGAGCGGTCCGGGGATCGACGCCTTGCCCTTCTCGAATCCGTAACCCATCTGACCGCCCGCCAGTTTCTCCGCGTACAGCTTGAGGTGTTTGACCGCGCCTCCCGCCGGAGCGGTCTTCGCCGGGTTCTCCGCGGACGTCGCCTGGACCGCGCCGAGTGACATCGATGTCACCCCGGTCGCCGCCGCCACACCGCCACCCACCAGCATCCGCCGGTTGAAGGTCCTTCGGTCCATGTCCAACTCCCCACTGTGCTACGGAAACTGACGGGCCTCTCCCTTGGGACGGCCACACCGTAGCCGGGGAACCTTGGTTTATCCACACTAAGGACAAAGTTCGTCTGATTGCTGCGTTACCTATTGGCGAGTCGCGAAAAGAGGTCTAGCTTCATGCGCTGTTGCAGTGACCACGGAGATGCAGTGACCAGAGAAGTGACCAGAGAGGGGTGGGTGACCACATGCAGCGCACACCACATCACAGGTCCAGATCGCGACGGGGCCTCGCGGCGACGGTGGCAGTCGGCGCGCTGACCGCGTCCCTGCTGGGCAGCAACGCGGCCAGCGCGCGTCCTTACCCGGACCCGGGACTCAAGGAACGGATGGCGACAACGTTGTCCCTTCCCTCGCCGCCGGGCGGGGCCAACGTCAGGGTCCTGGTCTTCCACGCCTCGGCGGGCGAGGAGCCGCCGACCGTGGACGCGGGGATCGCGGCCATCGAGAAGATCGGGCTCAGCGGCCCGGAGGCCGGGCGCTTCAAGACCGTGGCCACCGACGACGCGGGGGTCTTCACCAACGGCAAGCAGCTCGGCAGGTACAACGCCGTGGTGTTCCTGACCGGCGGCGGCGACGTCCTCGACCCGGAGCAGGAAGCGGGCCTTGAGGCGTACATGGAGGCGGGCGGCGGCTTCCTCGGCATCCACGACGCGGCACGCGCCGAACCGTACTCCGACTGGTTCACCGGCCTGGTCGGCGCGCGTCCGGCGGCCGGCGGTCCCACGGGTGTGCAGCGCGCCACGGTGGAGATCGGAGACCGGCAGCACCCGGCGACGAAGAACCTCCCGCAGGAGTGGAAGCGCCCCGACAAGTGGCTGAACTGGAAGGACAATCCGTCCGGTGGGGTGCACACGGTGGCCCGCGTCCGGGAGATCACGTACGCGCCCGGCACGAGCGCCAACGGCTGGGACCACCCCGTCTCCTGGTGCCGCGACTACGACGGCGGACGGTCGTTCTACACGGGTATGGGCGGTACGGCGAGCAGTTTCGCCGAGGCCGACTTCCGGGACCATCTGCGGGGCGCGCTGGCCTGGACGACCCGCCTCTCGCAGGCGGACTGCAAGGCCACCATCGACTCCAACTACACGGCGGAGCGTCTCACCCAGCCCAACCAGCCCGGCCGGAACGACCAGATCGGCGAACCGCACGGCCTGGTCACCGCGAAGGACGGGCGGGTCTTCTACATCGGCCGCGGCGGCGCCGACAGCAGCAGCCCGGTGATCACCGACTGGAACAACCCCGCCATCGGCAAGGGCAAGGGCGAGATCCACGTCTACGACCCGAAGACCAGGAAGGTCACGCTGGCCGGCGCGCTGGACGTCTTCGGCAACAAGGGCGGCGGCGACGAGCTGGTCAAGGTCGAGGAGGGCCTGCTCGGCATCGAGCTGGACCCGGACTTCGCGTCCAACGGCTGGGTGTACCTGCACTACACGCCGCACGCGAAGATCGACCGTGACAAGCGCATGGCGGTCCGACAGGTCTCCCGCTTCACCCTCGACAGCGCCACGAACACGCTGGACACGGCGTCCGAGAAGGTGCTGCTGAAGTGGCCGGTCCAGATCCACAGCTGCTGCCACGCGGGCGGCGGTCTGGCCTGGGACTCCGAGGACAACCTCTACATCGCGACCGGTGACAACAACTCCTCCGGTTTCAGTGACGGTTACTCCGGCAACAACCCGCAGCCGAACTACAAGGGCGTCTCGTTCGCCGATGCCCGTCGCACCGCGGGCAACACCAACAACCTCAACGGGAAGATCCTGCGGATCCACCCCGAGGACGACGGCACGTACACCCTGCCCGCCGGCAACCTCTTCACCGGCAAGGAGCCGGACGAGGGCGGTGGAAAGACCCGCGGCGAGATCTACGTGATGGGCGTGCGCAACCCGGCCCGGATCTCCGTCGACACGGCGACCGACACCCTGTACGCGGGCTGGGTCGGCCCGGACGCCGGCTCCCCCAGCACCACCTGGGGCCCCGCAAAGTACGACACCTTCGCCGCGATCACGCAGGCAGGCAACCACGGCTGGCCGTACTGCATGGGCAACAAGCAGCCCTACCGCGACCGCAACCTGCCGGACCCGTCCAAGCCGCTCGGCTGGTACGACTGCGACGCGCCGAAGAACGAGTCGCCGAACAACGACGGCCTGGTCAAGCTGCCGCCGGTCACGTCGAACACCATCTGGTACTCGCCGCAGGGCGGCGGCGTCGACTACCCGCGCGACGCCGACGGCGTCCCGAGCTACAAGGTGGCGGACCAGAAGCAGCTCCTGCCCTGGCTCAAGGGCGGCGGCCAGGCCACGATGAACGGGCCGGTGTACCGCTACGACGCGGCGAGTACGAGCGAGGCCAAGTGGCCGTCGTACTGGGACGGCAAGTGGTTCGTCGGTGACTTCTACGACGACACCCAGCCGCGCCACGCCGTGCTCACCGACCCGAAGACCGTCGGCAAGGGCGGTCTGCCCACGCACGCCGAGTCCCTGAAGAAGATCATTCCGGTCGGTGCGGACGGCATCCGCAACCTCATGGACTGGAAGTTCGCCCCGGACGGTTCGCTCTACGTCCTGGACTACGGGCGCGGCTTCTTCACCTCCGACCCCAAGTCCGCGCTGTGGCGCGTGACGTACAAGGGCGGCGGGCCGACCCCGGCCGCCGCCGACCTGGCACGGAAGGCGGCAGCGCAGTGAGACACCCTTCGCTCCTCGCGCGACAGCGGTACGGACCCGCACGGGCGTGGCTCGCCCTGCTCGGTTCGTTCCTGATGGTCCTGGGGCTGACGTCGACGGCCGCGTACGGGCGGGACGACGACCGTCCGGCGACCGCGGCCGACCAGGTCCTCACCTGGACCGCGGGCGACCCCATCGACCACTACCTGTCGGCTCCCAAAACCGCGGTGGCCGGCCCCGCGACGATCGTCTTCGAGAACAGCGCGGCCACCGGCAACACGACGGGCATGCCGCACACGCTGACCTTCAGCGTGTCGGACGTGGAGTTCAACAACGACGTCCCCCTGAACATCCTGGCCAACCCCAGTGACAGCGAGGGCGGCAAGCACAGCGTCGAGGTCACCCTCTCGCCCGGCCGGTACTTCTACCACTGCACCATCCCCGGCCACGGGTCCATGCAGGGCATCCTGACCGTGACCGAGGGGGGCGGCGGCGAGGACACCACCGCCCCCGCGACCTCGGCGACGGTGGACGGCGACAGGAACGCCGACGGCGCGTACATCGGTCAGGCCACCGTCACCGTGGCGGCGACCGACGCGGACTCGGGGGTGGACGGCGTCGAGTACGCGCTCGGGGCCGACGGCGCCTGGCAGCCCTACACCACGCCCGTCGTGGTGAACGAGGTGGGCACCCACACCGTCCGCTACCGCGCCACCGACAAGTCGGGCAACGTCGCGGCGGAGAAGTCCGTCGACTTCGCGGTCGCGGCACCGCCCACGGACGACGAGACCGCGCCGGAGACCTCGGCGACCGTCTCGGGCGAGAAGGACGGGGCCGGCGCCTACCTGGGCATGGCCACGGTCACCGTGACCGCGTCGGACACCGGGTCCGGGGTCAACACCATCGAGTACGCGATCGGGACGGCCGGTGCCTGGCAGGCCTACACCGCTCCCGTGATGGTGCACGAGGTGGGTACCCACACCGTCCGCTACCGCGCCACCGACAGGTCCGGCAACGTCGCGGCGGAGAAGTCCGTCGACTTCACCGTCGTCGAACCCCCGTCGCAGGACAAGACACCGCCGGTGACCTCCGTGGCGGTGACGGGCGACAAGAACTCGGACGGCGCGTTCCTCACCAGCGCCAGGGCCACGGTGACCGCCACGGACGCCGACTCGGGCGTGCAGAAGACCGAGTACTCCCTGGACGGGGGCCCGTACCTCGCGTACACCGCGCCCGTCATCGTGGACCGCGTCGGCTACCACACCTTCGCCCACCGGGCGACGGACAAGGCGGGCAACACCTCCGAGGCGAAGCAGGTGTCGTTCACCATCGCCGAGAGCGGCGGGGTCCCGGCGCCCAACTGCCCGGAGTTCGACGAGCGGCTCACCGTCATCGTCGGCACGGTCGACACGGGCGTTCCCAACCGGCTCACCGGCAACCGCTGCACGATCAACGAACTGATCGAGGACGAGAAGGACTGGTCCTCGCACGCGCTGTTCCTGAAGCACGTCGACACGGTCCTCGACAAGCTGCTCACGGCCGGGGCGATCGACGCCCGGGAGCACAAGAGGATCTACAAGGCGGCCAAGCAGTCCGGCATCGGCAAGCCGGGCCAGGACGAGGGCTACCGCAAGCTGTTCGACGGCACCGCCGGCTCCCTCGCCAAGTGGCAGCAGGTCGGCGGCGGGAAGTTCGGGCTCAACGCCGAGGACGGCTCGATCACCAGCTCCACCACCGTCGCCGGCATGGGCATGCTGTGGTTCCCGGGCAGGCAGTACGGGGACTTCTCGCTGAAGCTCCAGTGGCGCGACGACGCCCCGGGCACGGGCAACGCCAACGCCGGAGTGTTCGTCCGCTTCCCGGAGGTCCACGACCACCCGGAGGAGTCCCGGCCGGAGTGGGTCGCCATCAAGTACGGCCATGAGATCCAGATCAACGACCGCCCCGACGGCGACATGTACAAGACGGGGTCGGTCTACGGCTTCGACCGGGTGGGCCTCGGCGGCGCCGGGGTCACCCCCAAGGGCACCTGGAACGACTACGAGATCCGGGTCGTGGACCAGCACTACTCGGTCTACCGCAACGGTGTCCTGCTGAACGAGTTCGACAACAACGGCGGTCAGGCCTTCGAGCCCCCGCGCGGCGACGACCCGGGCACCGACGGCCGGCGCTTCGCCTCCGGCCATATCGGCCTCCAGGTCCACGGCACCACGGACGTGGTCTCGTACCGCGACATCCGCATCAAGGAGCTGTAGCCCGCCGGAACGGTCAGGAGGAGGCCGCGGCCGCATGCTCCGGCATGCGGTCGCGGCCTCCCGGGTGCCGGTGGCGCCACACCCAGAAGACCGTGCAGGAGACGAGCGACCAGACCGTCAGCACGACGTACGGGAAGGCGTACTGGTGGCCCTGGTAGTAGACCGCCGTGTGCTGGGCGTTGACCGAGGCGCCCGGCGGCAGCCAGCGCCCGATGTGCCCGAGGAGCGACGGCAGCAGCGGCCAGGACACCGCGCCGCCGGACGACGGATTGCCGAGCAGCACCATGACGCCCCAGGTGGGGATCATCGCCCAGCGGCCCATCAGGGTGTTGAACATGGTGAAGACCATGCCCGACGTGAACATGGTGAACGACAGGATCAGCCAGGACTGGACGAACGGCAGATCGACCGCGCCGAGCGCCCAGTCCACGACGGCCGCGATGCAGAAGCCCCCGAGGAGTGCGTAGGCGATCGTGAAGGCGATCCGCTCGATCGGAATCAGCTCCCGGGCGTTCACGCTGAGCTGGATCGAACCGATGAAGCCGATGATGACGGCGGCGAGCGAGATGTAGAAGAGGGCGAGACCGCGCGGGTCGCCCTGCTGCAGCGGTTTGACGTCCCTGACCACGAGCGGGACGTCGGCGCGCCGCGCGACCTCGACACCGGCTTCGCCGAGCAGTTGGGCGACGGTGGCGCCGGACGCCGCGGCGAGGTCCATGGCCACGCCCCGCTCCCCCGCGGGCCGCAGGATCGCGAAGACCTTCTGGGCCTCCAGCGCTTCACCGGCCTCGGCCCGGGTGGTGTAGGGGTGGAGTTCGAGGGAGGCGTCGAGGGCCTTCTCCATGCCGCCGACGAACCGGTCGACGCCGGGAGACGCCGGACCGCCGGTGACCAGGGCGGCCGGGATGCGGTGCGGGGTCGGATTGGCCAGCGCGTAGGTGTACGAGCCGGCGAAGAGCCCCGCGGCGGCGGCGATGATGAGGGTCAGCACGATCGCCGGGAAGTACGGCGAGCGCTTGTACTCCTGCCACCTCTCTCGCCGGGTGGGGGGCCTGCCGTGCGCTCCGTGCGCGGGGTGCTCCGTCCCCTCGCCGGTGCTCATGCGTCGTCGTGCCGGGCGCGGCTGGGCTGGACCCGCTTCGGCTCCCCCGGCATCTTCGGGTACTCCGGCGGGTAGGGCAGGTCGCCGAGCTTGTGCTCCTGCTCGTCCCGGGTCGCCAGCTCCAGCAGCAGGTCGAGCCGGAAGGCGTGGTCGTCCATGTCCGCGTGGAGGTCTCCCACCTCGGCGTACCGCTCGGGCATGGTCCGGATGTCGAAGTCGCGGGGCTCCGCGTCGTCGATCTCCTCCCAGCGCAACGGGGCGGAGACCGGGGCGTGCGGGAACGGGCGTACGGAGTAGGCGGACGCGATCGTGCGGTCACGGGCCGTCTGGTTGTAGTCGACGAAGATCCGCTCGCCGCGCTCCTCCTTCCACCACGCGGTGGTCACCCGGTCCGGCATGCGGCGTTCGAGCTCCCGGCCCACCGCGATGGCGGAACGCCGGACCTGGGTGAAGGTCCACTCGGGGACGAGGGGCACGAAGACGTGGATCCCGCGCCCGCCGGAGGTCTTGGGCCAGCCGCGCAGACCGTGGTCGTCCAGGACGGACCGCAGCTCGTGGGCGGCCCGTACCGCGTCCGCGTAGTCGGTGCCGGGCTGCGGGTCGAGGTCGATGCGCAGTTCGTCGGGGTGGTCGGTGTCGGTCCTGCGCACCGGCCACGGGTGGAAGGTGAGGGTGCCCAGGTTGGCCGCCCAGAGGACGGCGCCGATCTCGGTGGGGCACATCTCGTCGGCGTGCCGGCCGCTGGGGAATTCGATGCGGGCGGTGGGGGTCCAGTCGGGGAGGTTCTTCGGCGCGCGCTTCTGGTAGAAGAAGTCGCCCTCGACCCCGTCCACGAAGCGCTGCAGGGTGGTCGGCCGCTCACGCAGGGCGCGGAGGATCCCCGGCCCCACGGCACGGAAGTACTCCGCCACGTCCCTCTTGGTGTAGCCCTTCTCAGGGAAGTACACCTTGTCGGGGTTGGACAGCCGTACGGCCCGTCCGTCCGCGTCCAGCTCCACCGCTGCTCCCGCTGCTCCCATGTCGGACACCGTAGGCCCGGCCCACATATGCCGCATATCGGGAGACGCCCTCGACGGTACGGTCCAGAATCGGGACATGGACCTGCCGGTGATGCCTCCTGTGAAACCCATGCTCGCCAAGTCCGTGTCCGCCATTCCGCCGGGCATGCAGTACGAGGCGAAGTGGGACGGCTTCCGTGTGATCGTGCACCGGGACGGCGACGAGGTGGTCCTCGGCAGCCGTACCGGGAAGCCCCTCACCCGCTACTTCCCCGAACTGGTCACGGCCGTGCGGGAGAATCTGCCGCCGCGCTGCGTGATCGACGGGGAGATCGTGGTCGCGCACGAGGGGCGGCTCGACTTCGACCGGCTGAGCGAGCGCATCCATCCGGCCGACTCACGGGTGCGGCTGCTGGCCGAGCGGACTCCGGCCGGTCTGGTCGCCTTCGACATCCTCGCGCTGGGCGACGACTCCCTGCTCGGCGCGCCTCTGACCGAGCGACGGGCGGCGCTGGAGCGGGCCCTGTCCGGTGCGTCGGCGCCCGTCCACCTCGCCCCGGCCACCACCGACGCCGGCCTCGCCCAGGAGTGGTTCGAGCGCTACGAGGGGGCGGGGCTCGACGGTATCGTCGCCAAGCCGCTCGATCTGGCGTACCGGCCGGACGTACGGGCGATGTACAAGATCAAGCACGAGCGGACCGCCGACTGCGTGGTGGCGGGCTACCGGTTCCACAAGAGCGGACCGGTGGTCGGTTCGCTCCTGCTCGGGCTGTACGACTCCGGGGGCGTGCTGCAGCACGTCGGGGTGTCCGCGGCCTTCACCATGAAGCGGCGGGCCGAACTCGTGGAGGAGCTGGACCCGCTGCGGATCGAGCCCGCCGCGCACCCGTGGGCCGCCTGGGCCGACGCGGCGGCGCACGAGTCGGCACGGCTGCCGGGGGCACCGAGCCGCTGGTCGGGCAAGAAGGACCTGTCCTGGGTGCCGCTCGTTCCGGAGCGGGTCTGTGAGGTGGCCTACGACCACATGGAGGGTGACCGCTTCCGCCACACCACCCGCTTCCGGCGGTGGCGGCCGGACCGCACCGCCACCGGCTGCACCTACGCGCAGCTCGAGGAAGTGGTGCGGTACGACCTGTCCGAGGTGCTGCGCACGGGATGACGGATCAGACGGGCGGGGCGCACGGGTCGTCGGTCGCCGCGTCGGTGGGGGTGGGGGCGGGCTCCGGCGAGCCGGTGGGGCAGTCGGGACCCGAGGTGCCGGGCTCCGGGTCGGGCGTGGGCCCGGGGGTCTCGGTCGGGTCCGCGGAGCCGGTGGGGTCGGGGGTCGTCGTGGGGTCCGGGGTTGCGGTGCCGGTCGGTTC
Source organism: Streptomyces clavifer (assembly GCA_014651175.1). Taxonomy (GTDB): domain Bacteria; phylum Actinomycetota; class Actinomycetes; order Streptomycetales; family Streptomycetaceae; genus Streptomyces; species Streptomyces clavifer. Next base: position 78,072 of record BMWJ01000002.1, read on the forward strand.
GGGGCCCGGGTCCGTCGGACTGGGGGAGCCGCTGGGGCCGGGGCTGCCGGACTCCGAGGGCGTCGGCGTCGGCGTCGGCGTCGGCCCGGGGGTGGGCGAGCCGGAGGGGCGCGGCGTGGCGCCGGGCTGCGGACCGACGACGATGCCTCCGCCGCCGCCCGGGCTGCCGGGGCCGCCGACCGGGGCCTTCGGCCCGGTGGGGCCGCCCGCGCCGGGGCTCTGCGGGATCACACCCGTGCCGTCGGCGACCGGGTGGGTCCCCTTCCGGTAGAACTCGAGCCAGGACAGCACCGTACGCAGGTAGGTGTCCGAGTGGTTGTAGCTGAGGACCGCCCGGTCGAGGTCGCCCCGCACGGACAGGTCGCGCCGGCCGGCGCACAGGTAGTGGCCCGCGGCGAGGGCCGCGTCGACGATGTTGTTGGGGTCCCTGCGGCCGTCGCCGTTGCCGTCCTTCCCCCAGTGTGCCCAGGTGGAGGGGATGAACTGCATCGGGCCCACCGCCCGGTCGTACCGGGTGTCGCCGTCGTACGCCCCGCCGTCCGTGTCCCGGATGTCGGCGAATCCGTCGCCGTTGAGGACGGGTCCGAGGATCGGGGTCAGTGTGGTGCCCGCCGCGTTGACGCGTCCCCCGCCCGCGTGGCCCGATTCGACCTTGCCGATCGCCGCGAGCAGCTGCCAGGGCAGCCGGCAGCCGGGGTCGGTGCGGCCGAGGGCTGTCTGCGCCTTCCGGTACGCGGCCAGGACGGTGGCCGGGATGCCGGCCTCGGCCCAGGGCTGTGTGAGGGCCGCGCCGGGCTTGTGCGCGTCCTTCTTCGGCGGCTCGGGTGTCTTCAACGGCGGCAGCTCCGTGTGGTAGCTGTCGTCGTTGGGCACCTCGGTCCAGACGACGTCGTCCGCGGCCACGTTCTTCATGTCGTCGGTGGACGCGCCACCCGTGAGCCCGGGGGCCTGGGACGCGGTGAGCGCCGCCATGGCGGCGACCGCGGTGGCCGTGCCGCTGAGTCCGCGGCGCATGGTCCCGTTGAACCTCATGTGTCCTCCCTCTCCCCGGGTCATCGGGTGAACGTGTCGATGGCGGCGATCCGCCAGGTGTCCCCGCGGCGGACGGCGTCCACCGCGAACATGGCCGCCGCGTAGGTGGTCTCTTCCCCCTTGCCGGTACGGGTGTTGCTCTGGTCGGCGAAGATCAGCAGCCGGGCGCGGTCGCCGTCGAGCAGTTCGACACCGCTCTCGGTGACGGTCGTGGTGAGTACGAGCTTCTGCTTCGGTGCCTGTGCGCGGACTTCGGCGAGCATGTCCTTGTGCTGCTGCACGGCCGCGCCGACCAGATACCGCTCGGCCGCCCGGTCGGACTTCGCGGGCGAGGCGTAGGTGTACGAGAACACGGCACCGACGGCCTCGGTGATCTGGCCCTTCACCTCGCTGGTCCGGCTGATGTCGGTGAGTGCGGTGTTCTGCCGGACCGGGTCGTCGCGCAGGGTGGCCGCCGAGGTGAACGCCCAGGCGGCGAAGGCCCCGAGGAGCACGGTCGCGGCGCAGAGGACGGCGGGCAGCCGGACGCGGAGGCGGGGCAGGCGCCTGCGCGGTGGCCCCGGCGGCTCGTCGGCGTCCGCCGGGGTGGTCTCCCCGGCCACGGTGTCGCCGTCACGGGACGAGTCGGCGGCGGCGGCAGCACCGGTGGCCGGTTCAGGGGTGGCCGGGGCGGGCGCCGGTCCGCCGTCGGTGGCCGCTTCACCGGTGTCCGGCTCCTCCGCGGTGCGGGTGCGGTCCGGGGTGGACGTCGAGGCGACGGTGGCCAGCCGGCGGCGGCGGTTCACGAGGTGTCGGGTGGTCGACATGGCAGGGGTCCTCTCGGAGGGGGTGGGGGCTGCGGGTCAGCCGGCGGCGTTGCCGACGGGTGCCTGGCCGAGGGCGCTGAGCTTCCACCCGTCGGCGGTGCGGGTGAGCTGCCCGAGCATCCGGCTCTCCTTCACCGCGGGTTCGCCCTCCGGTGCGGTCACGGTGACCCGCAGCGCCACCATCACTCCGGCCCTGCCCGCCCTGTCGTCCAGCTCGGTCACCGCTCCCGACAGGACGGTGGCCGTGCTGACCGTCTTCGCCGCCTCGATCTGCTCGACGAACGCCTCCCGTCCGTCGACCAGTTGCTTGTGCAGGTCGCCGGTGGTCGAGTCCTCCCAGCTGTCGAGCCCCTCGTCGAGCTCCGCGTGGTCGAGCGTGTTCATGTTCTGCACCGCCTGCTCCCCCGCCGCCAGCGCGTCGTCGCGGGCCTGTGCGTAGGCCGCCGAGTCGTCGTGCGCGGCGTCGTACCGGGACCAGCCGCCCCAGCCCGCCGCGCCGGCCGCCGCGACCGTCAGCACGATCGCTGCCGCCACCAGCGGATTCCTCGTCGTCCTTACCCGTGCCATTGGTGCCTCTCCCCTACCTGGAGGTGATGTCGACGATCTGCCAGCGTCCGTCCCGCAGCCGGGCGGTGACGGACAGCTGGGCCGCCGCCGTGGTGGCGGCCTTCCCCTCGCGCTCGTACACCTGGTCGAGGAAGACGAGCAGGTGGGCGTTGTCGGCGCCTAGCCGGGTGACTCCGGCGCGTACGACGTGGGTGGTGAGCGTCAGCTTCTGTTCCGCGGCCTGCTTCTCGACCTGCCCGAACAGTGCCGCGTACTGCTGGAGCGCCTTGCCCGCCAGCAGCTGCTTCGCCGACTCCTTGGTGACGGAGGTCGCCTGCGGGCTGTACGAGAAGACCTTGCCCAGCGCGTTGCTGACGTCCCCCGCGACCCGGGTGGTCGCCGCGCCGTCGGTCAGGGCGCGGTTGGACGTGGCAGGGGTGTCGCGGAGCTGCCGGCCCATGAGGAAGAGGGCGCCGCCCGTCACCAGCAGGACGACGGCCAGGACCGCGGCGAGGCCGCGGTGCCAACGCCCGCGGCGCGGCGCCGCGGCCCCGCCGGCTGTCTCGTCCACCGTCTCGGGCTCCGTCCCCGTCTCGGGCTCAGGCTCTGTCCCCGTCTCCGGCTTCGTCCCCGTCTCCGGGTCGGCGCCGGTGGACGTGCTGCCGGTGCTCACGGTGGTGGTTCCTCCGGTCTCCGTCTCCCTCATGTGCCGCTCCCGACCGGAATGGCGTCGAGTGCCTTGATCTTCCAGCCGTCCCCGGTGCGCGCGAGGGTCGCCTCGAAGCGCTTGCGCTCGGTGCCGGCCTTGCCGGTGCGCGGGGTGACCGCGACGTCGACGGTGGCGATGAGCGCCGCCGTCCCGGCCCGCTCGTCGAGCGCGGTGAGCGCAGCGTCGGTGACCTTGCCGCGAGCCGTGGCACCCGCCGAGACGATGTCGCCCGCGTCCTTCTTCCGGGTGCTCCTGAGCCGGTCCTGGAGGGGCCCGGTCGAGGCGGCCAGCCATGCCTCCAGCCCCGAGTCCACACCGGCGGCGTCCTTGCCGTCCATGGTGGTGAGCCGGGCGAGGTGCCGCTTCCCGTCGGCGAGTGCGGCGTCCCGGCTCTTGGCGTACGCGAGCGTCCCGTCGCCCCGCGCCGCGGTGTACGACCAGCCGCCCAGCGCGCAGACCAGGACGGCGGCGAGCAGCGCGGCCCAGCCGCCGAGGCTCTTCGCACGGGCCGTCATGCGCCGCCTCCCAGGCCCAGCAGACCGGCGATGCCGTCGGCCGGTGTGCCGGTGCCGCCGGTGCCGAGCGCTCCCGGGAGCGCTGCTCCCGGGGTGCCCAGGAGCAGCGAGCCGGGCTTGGCCGGCTCGGGCACGGGGCCGCCCTTCGGGGCGTTGGCGCTGCCCCGGACGTTGATCCCGGTGCCGGGCGACGAGGTGCAGCGGGCCTTGCTGTTGACGGCGGGGGCGGGTGAGAGGTCGGTGCCGGGACGGTAGGTGGTGGCGCCGTATCCGGCGGTGCAGGGAAGCGGCTCGAAGAAGGTGACCGACATCCCGAAGCGGGCCCCGTCCTCGTCGATGACACTGGCCCCGGCCGCCGCGACCGCGGGTACCTTCACCAGGAGTTCCTCCAGTCCGCGCTGCCGGGTGACGGCGACCTCGGAGGTGGTGAGGAGGTTGGCGACGACGACTCCGAAGCTGGGGTCGAGGTCGCGCAGCAGGCCGCTGATCTGTTCGGTGGCGCCGGGTGCGGCGGCGATCAGCCTGCGCAGGTCGGTGTCGGAGCCCTTGAGCTCGGCCGCGAGTTCCTTGGCACCGGAGGCGAAGCCCTTGAGCGCGTCACCCTGTTCGGCCTGGGTGCGCAGCACGGTCTCTCCGTCGGCCATCAGTCTGGTGGTGGTCGGCAGGGCGTCGTCCGCAGCCTCGACGAATTCGCTGCTGGTGTCGAGCAGGACCTGGAGGTCGTCGCCGCGCCCGTCGAACGCGGCGCCGAATTCGTCGACGACGGTGCGCAGGGCTTCCGCGTCGACGGAGGCGGTCAGGTCGTTGACGCTGGTGAGGACGTTGGTGACGGGTGCGGGGATGGTGGTGTCGGCCTGGTCGATGACCGAACCGTTCTCCAGGAAGGGGCCGTCCGCGCGGGTGGGCCGCAGGTCGACGTACTGCTCGCCCACCGCGGAGAGGTTGGCGACGACGGCCTGCAGGCTGTCCGGGATGCGCGGTGCGTCGTTCTCGATGCGCAGCTCCGCCTCGACACCGTCGTCGGTGAGCTCGATCGGTCCGACCGTGCCGACGGAGACGCCCCGGTAGGTGACGTTGGAGTGGGTGTACAGGCCGCCGGTCTGCGGCAGTTGGACCTTGACGGAGTAGTAGCTGCGCAGACCGACGTAGTGGCCGAGGTCGGCGTACCGCACACCGAGGTAGCCGAGTACGAGCACCGCGATGACGAGGAAGGCCACGTTCTTGAGCCGGACGCCTGGTGTGATCATCGGGTTGTGGCCTCCGATTCCGGAGTGGTGGCGGGCGTTCCACCGGGTGTCTCCGCGGGGGCGGACGGGGTCGCGCCCGGTCCCCCGCCCGGTGTGGCGCTCGGCGTCGTGCCGGCCGTCGTGACCGAGGGCAGGGGCAGCGGGAGTGCCGAGGTCCTGCCGTCGAGCCCGGCCGCGGGGGCGTCGGGATCGAGGGCGGGGATGATCTGGGTACCCGGCATGGCCGTCACATCCAGATAGACGTTGAGGTAGTCGCCCTTCACCCCGCGCAGCACCTCGTCCGTGAACGGGTAGGTGAGCAGCACCTGGAGGGAGTCCGGCAGGTCGTCGCCGGAGTCGGCGAGCGCCCTGAGCGTGGGGGCGAGGGCCTTGAGGTCGGCGATCATGTCGGCCTTGCTCTTGTTGATCGTGTCGACGGCGACGTCGGAGAGCGTGTCGAGCGAGCGCAGCATGGTCAGGAGGGAACCGCGCTGCTTCTCCAGGACCTTCAGTCCGGGGCTGAGCCCGGTGAGGACCGTGCCGACGTCCTGTTTGCGTGTGGCGAGCGTGGCCGCGAGGCGGTTGACGCCGTCGAGCGCCTGGGTGATGTCCTCCTTGTGGTCGTCCAGGTTGGTGACGAGTGTGTCGACCCGGCTCAGCATCGAACGGATCTGGGGTTCCTGGCCCGCGAGTGCCTTGTTGAGCTCGGTGGTGATGGTCTTCAGCTGGGCGACACCGCCGCCGTTGAGCAGCATCGACAGGGCGCCGAAGACCTCTTCGACCTCGGGGTTGCGGTTGGTACGGGCGAGCGGGATCCGGTCGCCGTCCGCCAGTGCGCCGCGGGCGGTGCCCTCTGCGGGAGGCGAGAGCTGGACGTACTTCTCGCCGAGGAGGCTGGACTGTTCGAGGTGGGCGTAGGCGTTCGCGGGCAGCTTGATCTTCCCGTTGACGCGCATCGTGACCTTCGCGGTCCAGCTGCCCGGGGTGAGGGAGATCCCGGTGACCCGTCCGACGGCGACGTCGTTGACCTTCACGGAGGACTGCGGGGCGAGACTGAGGACGTCCCCGAATTCCGCGGTGACCTCGTACGGGTGGTCCCCGAGGTCCGCGCCGCCGGGAAGCGGCACCTGGTCGATGCCGGTGAACGTCGGCATGTCGACGCTGCCGACGACGAGTGCGAGGCCGACGCCGACGGCGAGCAGGGCGGCGAGGCCCGTGGCCTCGCGGGGTCCGGGTCTGCGCAGGGCGCGGCTCATCGGTTCGCCCCTCTCTCCTTCGCTGCGGTCTTCTCCGGGGTGCCGTAGACGGTGCCGACGGCGGGGAGCGGCAGGGCGGGCAGCGACTTCTGCCGGGTGGTGTCGACCGGCGCCAGCCCGTGCAGGCCGGGGGCATCGGCTTCGGTGAGCGGTCCTCCCATGGACAGCTCGTTGAGGTTCGTGCGCCCGTTGAGCGTGCGGTTCACCGGGTCGTAGGCGTTGAGTACGTTGCCTGCCGCGAGGGGCAGGGTGTCGAGGGATTCGGCGAGCGAGGCGCGCTGGTCCACGAGTGTCCGGGTGAGCGGCACGAGAAGGTCCACGTTCTCCTTGAGGGCGCCGCGGTTCTTCTGGATGAAGCCCTTGACCTGGCCGAGGGCGGTGCCCAGCTCCTTCAGCGCCGCGCTGAGGTTCTCCTTGTCCTCGGCGAGGAAGCCGGTGACGGAGTTGAGCTGCTGTTCGGCGGCGCGCACGTCGCCGTCGTTCTCCTTCAGCATCGTGGTGAAGGTCTGCAGGTAGGACAGCGTGTCGAAGAGGTTCCCGCTGCTCTTGTCGAGGGTCTTCGTCGCCTTGCCGAACTGCTCGATGGAGTCTCCGATGGCCTTTCCGTTGCCGTCGAGGTTCTTCGCCCCGGTGTCGAGGAGTCCCGCGAGCGCGCCGTCCGCGTTGGCCCCGTCCGGGCCGAGTGCCGTGGAGAGTTCGGTGATCGAGGCGTACAGCTGGTCGACCTCGATGGGGGTGGCGTTCTCCGCGGCGGGCAGGACCGCGTCGTCCTCGATGGTCGCGCCGCCCGAGTAGGCGGGGGCGAGCTGGACGTACCGGTCGGCGACCAGGCTCGGGGCGACGACGACGGCGTGCGCCCCCGCCGGGACCTTGACCCCCTTGTCGAGGCGCAGGGTGACCCCCACCTCCTCGCCGCGCGGTTCGACGGACTCGACGGTGCCGACCTTGACGCCGAGGACGCGCAGGTCCGACCCGGCGTACACGCCGGTGGCCCGGTCGAAGTAGGCGGTGATCGTCGTCGTTCCCTCCTCGTCCATGGCCATCACGCCCGAGGCCGCGGCCACCGCCACGACGGCGAGTCCGGCGCCGATGCCGATGATGCGGGTGCGTCTCATGTCAGCGACCCCCTTGCTTCGGCGGCATGCAGTCGTCCGCGGGGAGCGTGCCGGCGGGCAGGTAGCTCTTCGGGACGACTCCGCAGACGTAGTTGTCGAACCAGCGGCCGTTGCCCAGGGTGTTGCCGACGAGCCGGTTGTAGGTGCCGGCCAGCGACAGCACCTTGTCGAGGCTCTTGCGGTTCTTCACCAGGACGGTGGTGACCCGGCCGAGCGAGTCGAGGGTGGGCTTCAGCTGCTTGTTGTTGTCCTCGACGAGTCCGGTGAGCTGGGTGCCGAGGTTCCTCGTCCCGGTGAGCAGCAGGTGGATGGAGTCGCGGCGGGCCTGGATCTCGCCGAGGAGGAGGTTCCCGTCCTCCAGCAGGGTCTCGAAGCTGCTCTTCTTGCCGGCGAGTGTTCTGGTGAGCTGCTTGCTGCCCTTGAGGAGGGTGGCGAGCTGCGCGTCCCGTTCGGAGACGGTCTTCGACAGTGCGGAGAGCCCGTTCGCGGCACTGCGTACGTCGGGAGGGGAGTCCTTGAACGTCTCGGAGATCGTCTCGAAGCTCCGGGCGAGCTGGTCGGTGTCGATCTCCCCGATGGTCTCGCCGAGCCCGTTGAACGCCTGCGTGACGTCGTACGGGGAGGTGGTCCGGCTCCTGGTGATGCGGGAGCCGGGGTCCTGGGGGGCGTTGCCCAGCGGGTCGACGGCGAGGTACTTGTCGCCGAGGAGGGTCTTGATGGCGATGCCGACGGTGGAGGAGTTCCCGATCCAGGCGTCCTTCACCTTGAAGTCGACCTTCACCTTGGCGCCGTCGAGCGACACCCCGGTCACCTCGCCGACCTTCACACCGGCGATGCGCACCTCGTCGCCGTCGGTCAGGCCGGCCGATTCGGAGAAGTCGGCGGTGTAGGTGGTTCCGCCGCCGATGAAGGGCAGGGCGTCGGCGCGGTAGGCGGCGAGGCCGAGGAGGGACAGGACGAGGAGTCCGGCGATGCTGACGGCCACGGGGTTGCGTTCCCGCACGGGCTTGATTCTCATGACAGGCACCTCGGCTGGGTGATCGCGATGCCGGTGGGCGGAGCACTGCCGTCCTCGTTCGTCACTCCGGCGACCTTCGCTTCGCAGAGGTAGAGGTTGAGCCACGAGCCGTACGAGGCGAGGCGGGTGATCGCCGCCATCTTGGCCGGGGTCTTCTGCAGGAAGCTCTCGATCTTCGGCGTGTTCTCGTCGAGCCGGTCGGTGAGGCGTCCGAGCTGTGCGATGTCCTCCTTGAGGGGCTTGCGCCCGTCCTGGAGGAGATCGGCGGTGACGGTGGTGAGCGCGCCCATCGCCGTCACCGCTTCGCCGAGCGGCTCACGGTCGCCGGAGAAGCCCGTGACGAGCTTCTGGAGGGTGACCACGAGGTCGTCGAAGCCGGCCTCCCGGTCGTTGACGGTCTTCAGGACCGTGTTGAGGTTCTTGATCACCTCGCCGATCACCTCGTCCTTGGCCGCGACGGTGCCGGTCAGCGATCCGACGTGGGAGAGGATGCTGTCGACGGTGCCGCCCTCGCCCTGGAGGACCTGCACGAGGGAACCGGCGAGCTGGTTGACGTCCGGCGGCGACAGCCCTTCGAACAGCGGCTGGAAGCCGTTGAAGAGCTGCGTCAGGTCGAGTGCCGGCGTGGTGCGGGAGAGCGGGATGGTCGCGCCCGCGGCGAAGCTGCGGCCGACGGGTCCCGCGCCCTGGTCGAGGTCGATGTAGCGCTGGCCGACCATGTTGAGGTACTTGATCGACGCGGTCACCGAGGCGGGCAGCCTGCGGCCCTTGCGCACGGCGAAGCCGACCTCGGCCAGCCGCTTGTCGGCGACCTCGACGGACTCGACCTGGCCGACCTTGACGCCGGCGATCCTGACGCTGTCCCCGACGACGAGCCCGGTCGCGTCGGTGAACCGCGCCTTGTACGTCGTGGTGTCGCCGACGCCCGTGTTGGCGATGGACAGGGCCAGGACGGTGGTGGCCAGGACCGTCACGACGATGAAGACGATCGATTTCGCGAGGGGTCCCGCGAGGGAGCGGCGCTTCACTTGAGCTTCACCTCCGCACCGCGGAAGGCCGGACCGATGAGCACGCTGCTCCAGTCGGGCAGGGTCTGCGGCTGGACTTCGAGTGAGGGGGCGACGAGTTCGTTGACGAGCCTGCTCTCCTGCGGGGAGTTGGGCATGCCCAGCGCGCTGTCGGCGGCGGGCTCCCGCGTCTCCTCGCCGACGGCTGCGTCGTCCGTGGCGGGCGTGGTTCGGGTGTCGGCGGTGGGTGCCGCCTTCCCGACGTACGGGACCGAGTAGCAGTGCGGGCCGCCGGTGGCGTCGTAGACCGGGGTGTCCCGGCCGGCCACGTACTTGCCCTTGGACTTCACGGCCTTGACGGTGACGTGCAGTCCGGGCTTGTCCGTGCCCTTGCCGAGCGCCTTGTCCATGGCGGGGACGAAACCCGCCATGGTGCGCAGGGTGCAGGGGAAGGCGTCCGAGTACTCCGCGAGGAGTTCCAGTGTCGGTCTGCCTGAGGCGGAGAGCCGGATGAGGTTGTCCTTGTTCTGCCGCAGGAAGGAGGTGACGTCCTGGGCGGAGGCGGTGGTGGAGCCGTACAGACCGGCGAGTTCCGCCTGCTGTTCGGCGAGGGTGCCGCTGGTGGTGGTGAAGTCGGTGAGTGCGTCGAGAACGTCGGGTGCCGCGTCCGCGTAGAGCGTGCTCACCTTGACGAGTTCCTTGATGTCCGCGTTGAGCGTGGGGAGCTGGGGGTTGAACTCCTTCAGATGGGCGTCGAGGGTGACCAGCGTGTCGCCGAGCTTGTCGCCGCGTCCCTCCAGCGCCTGCGAGACGGCGTTGAGGGTGGCGGCGAGCTTCTGCGGCTGCACGGCGGTGAGCATCGGCAGGACGTTGCTCAGGACTTCCTCCAGCTCGATGGCGTTGCTGGAGCGGTCCTGAGGGATCACGTCGCCCGCCCGCAGGGTCTGCGCCGAGGGGACGGGCGGGGGGACCAGGGCGACGAACCGCTCCCCGAAGAGGGTGGTGGGCAGCATCTGGGCGGTGACGTCGGCCGGTATCCGGCCGAGCCTGTCGGGCTGGATGGCGAGGGTCAGCCGCGCCCCTTCGCCGTCGGCCGCGATGTCGCGGACCTGCCCGATCACGACGCCGCGCAGCTTCACGTCGGCGTTGTCGTGCATCTCGTTGCCGACGCTCCCGGTGCGTACGGTCACGGTGACGTCGTCGGAGAAGTCCTTCTCGTACACCGAGACCGACACCCACACGAGCAGGGCGGGCACGAGCACGAAGGCCACGCCGGCAAGTCTGCGGCGCACCGTCTGCGCCGTGGAGGAATGCATCAGCCGGCCACCTTCACCGTTGTCGTCGCGCCCCAGATGGCGAGTGAGAGGAAGAAGTCGGTGACGCTGATCAGCACGATGGCGTTGCGCACCGAGCGGCCCACGGCCACACCCACCCCGGCGGGGCCGCCGGTGGCGTGGAAGCCGTAGTAGCAGTGGGCGAGGATCACCAGCACGCTGAAGATCAGCACTTTGAGCACCGACAGGAGCACGTCGTCCGGGGAGAGGAAGAGATTGAAGTAGTGGTCGTACGTGCCCGCGGACTGGCCGTTGAACAGGACGGTGACGTAGCGGGACGCCACGTACGAGGAGAGCAGCCCGATCGCGTACAGCGGGATGATCGCGACGACTCCGGCGATGATCCGGGTGGTGACGAGGTAGGGCATGGACCGGACCCCCATCGCCTCCAGGGCGTCCACCTCCTCGTTGATCCGCATCGCTCCGAGCTGGGCGGTGAAGCCCGCGCCGACGGTCGCGGAGAGGGCGAGGCCCGCGACGAGCGGGGCGATCTCACGGGTGTTGAAGTAGGCGGAGATGAAGCCGGTGAAGGCGGAGGTACCGATCTGGTTGAGCGCCGCGTACCCCTGGAGGCCGACGACCGTGCCGGTGGCGAGGGTCATCGCGATCATCACGCCGATGGTGCCGCCGATGACGCCGAGGCCGCCGCTGCCGAAGGCGACTTCGGCGAGGAGCCGCTGCACCTCCTTGAGGTAGCGGCGCAGGGTGCGCGGGATCCAGATCAGCGCGCGCACGTAGAACAGGAGCTGGTCGCCCGAGCGGTCGAGCCGGCTGAGCATCGACATCGGTCAGCTCCCCTTCGCGGGGACGATCTGGAGGTAGATCGCCGTGAGGACCATGTTCACGAAGAACAGGAGCATGAAGGTGATGACGACGGACTGGTTGACCGCGTCGCCGACGCCCTTGGGTCCGCCGCGCGGGTTCAGTCCGCGGTAGGCCGCGACGATGCCCGCGATGAAGCCGAAGACGAGGGCCTTGAACTCGCCGATGTAGAGGTCGGGCAGCTGGGCCAGGGCGGAGAAGCTCGCGAGGTAGGCGCCCGGTGTGCCGCCCTGCATGATCACGTTGAAGAAGTAGCCGCCGAGCGTGCCGACGACGGACACCAGTCCGTTGAGCAGGACGGCGACGAGCATGGTGGCGAGGACCCGGGGGACGACGAGGCGCTGGATGGGCGAGACGCCCATGACCTCCATGGCGTCGAGCTCCTCGCGGATCTTCCGGGAGCCGAGGTCGGCGCAGATGGCCGAGCCCGCCGCCCCGGAGATCAGCAGCGCCACGATGAGCGGGCTGGCCTGCTGGATGACGGCGAGGACACTGGCGCCGCCGGTGAAGGACTGGGCGCCGAGCTGCTCGGTGAGCGAGCCGACCTGGAGGGCGATGACCGCGCCGAACGGGATGGAGACGAGGGCCGCGGGCAGGATGGTGACGCTGGCGACGAACCAGAACTGCTCGATGAACTCCCTCACCTGGAAGGGCCGCCGGAAGATCGCCCGGGTCACCGCGGCGGCGAGCGCGAACAGCTTCCCGGTCTCGCGCAGCGGGGCGAGCAGCCGTGACGGGGGCTTCTGCCGCGGCGTGGCGTCCGCGGGGACGCGGTCCGCCGGTTCGCCGGCCGGCCGGACCGGCAGCGGGGCCGTCACAGGCGCCCACCGCCCGGGGCCGGTGTGTAGCTGTTCAGGATGGCCGTACGGGCGGCCTGCGGCAGCTGGCCCATCATCGACATGACCCGCTCCCGTCGGCGCAGCGCGCCCTGCCGCACGGGCATCCCGGGCGAGGGCTCCAGCTGCGGGACGACGCTGCGCGGCCCGGCGCCGGGGCCGGTCCCGTTCAGCTGCTCGGCCGCGAGGGTGGCCGCGTCCTTCTCCTCGGACATCCCGATGGGGCCTTCGCGGCGCCCGGCCAGGAACTGGGAGACGACGGGCATGTCGCTGGTGAGCAGTACCTCGCGTGGCCCGAAGGTGACGAGGTTGCGGCAGAACAGCATGCCCATGTTGTCGGGAACGGTGGCCGCGATGTCGAGGTTGTGGGTGACGATGAGCATCGTCGCGTCGATCTGCGCGTTGAGGTCGATGAGGAGCTGCGAGAGGTACGCGGTGCGGACCGGGTCGAGTCCGGAGTCCGGCTCGTCGCACAGGATGATCTGCGGGTCCAGCACGAGGGCACGGGCCAGGCCGGCACGCTTGCGCATTCCGCCGGATATCTCGCCGGGCAGTTTCTCCTCGGCTCCGAGGAGCCCGACGATGTCGATGCGCTCCATGACGATGCGGCGGATTTCCGATTCCTTCTTGCGGGTGTGTTCACGCAAGGGAAAAGCGATGTTGTCGAAGAGCGACATCGAGCCGAAGAGCGCGCCGTCCTGGAACATGAGACCGAAGAGCTTCCGGGTCTCCATGATCTCCCGCTCGGGGCTGTTGACCATGTCGACGCCATTGATGAGGACGCGCCCCTGTTCCGGCTTCAGCAGTCCGATGATGGATTTGAGGAAGACCGTCTTTCCCGTGCCGGAGGGACCGAGCATCACGCTCACCTCACCGGCCGGCAGCGTGAGGCTGACGTCCTGCCAGATGTTCTGCTTGCCGAAGGACTTCGTCAGGCCCTCGACGACTACTTCGATTCCCATCGGCCCTCCTTCGAAGGGGTGGTGAACGACGTCATCTGTCAGCGCTCCGGCTCAGAGATATCCAATGGCGACTCGTCACGCATGCGCCAGGAGGCGCACGTTAGGTCCGCCGAAACCGCCAGGACAAGCCGTTGAACAGCGGAAATCGACGGGCAGGGTGCCCGGTGTGGATCACTTGTCACCGAGTGACAACCCCGTACGGCGGGTTTGTCGAAATCTGCGCAAGATCTCCGGTGTGCGGGCCGGGGCCGGTCCCGCGCCGCGGGACCCCGGCACCGGGAGGGGGCTCCGCTCCGGATGGAGGACCCGGGTCCGCAGCCGCTCCCGGCGGAGACCCGGCCAAGGGGGGCGCGACCGGGAATCCACGAGCGTCGAACGAGCAGGTGCGGACGCGTTTCCGACCTGCTCATCCGGGACGCTACGGGTCAGTAACCTTACTTCGCAATAGCGGTTCACGAATTTTCTGACAGGTAATGCGCAGGCGCTGATTTCTTGTGGCCCGATGAGTAATCGGCTGTCGAAACCTATCGAAAAGTGAGGCTTCGAGGACGGTGCCGACGTGTCACGGAACGCCTTCAGGGCACGACGAAGCCCGCTCCGACCAGCATGTCGTCCGGTCGGAGCGGGCTCATGGGCGGGAAATCGGCGGCACGCACGAAGTGACAAGGAGCGGGGTGCGGTGCCGGCCGCGCCCTGTCGGTTACTTCACCGCGGAGTGCCAGTTCCGGGCGAGCTCCTTGCCGGCGTCGGGCACCGACATGCCGGGTGCCGTGAGACCGGCCGTGTAGGTCTTGGTGTCGTTCAGGACCAGATTGTTCGAGCCGGCCGCGGCGGGCAGGCCGACCTTGAGGTCGATCGCCCAGCTGAGCAGCCCGCCCAGCCCGCAGCCACTGGCCTTGGGCACGGAGAACTGGTTGTCACCCTGAGCGGCCCCCGACAGCCCGATCTGGATCATCGAGCCCCCGTCCGGGTTCGCGGTGCCGTCCCCGTCGAACAGGGAGACGCCCATGGTCGGAGCGTTGAGGTTCCCCGGCCGGAGGAGCACCGGGTTGCTGTTGCTGCCGATGTAGCAGTTGGAGCCGAGAAGCGGGTTCTCCAGGCGGATCCTGACGGGCAGCTTGACGATGGGCCCGGAGGAGATCCCCGCGACCAGGCTGAATTCGGTCGGCGCACCGGCCGACTCCACCGTGGCGGTGACCTTGTTCAGGGTCGCGTCGGTGATCTGCCCGCAGACCGCGGAGACGACCGGGATGTTGCTGGGGCACATGATGCCCAGCAGCCCGCCCGGGATCGTCGTCTTGCCGCTGACAAGGGATCCGGCCGCCGGGGGGACGACCGTGTAGGTCCCCTGGGCCGGGTGCTGGATGACACCGAACTGCATGTTCGTGGAACCGGTCGTGGCCGTGGTGTTGCCCAGTTTGATCGTGCCGTTGGGCGATGTCGAGGTCACGCACAGAGCGATGTCGGTGTCCCCGTCCGTCGCGAGCATGGCGGGGTTGTCCACCGGACAGCGGTCGAACGGGGCCCAGGCACCGTTGAGCTGGGTAGCGGCGGCCGTGGCGGCACCGGCCGGCGTCGCAGTCAGGGGCATGACCAGCGCGGCGGAAGCGGCGACGGCACCGGCGCCCTTGATCCAGGTCTTCGAGACAGGTCTCATCGTTCCCTCAATTCGATTACGGCTCAGAAGAGTTGTCGTGCTCGGTGCGTGTTGTTCCCGCCGGTGGCGAGGCCTCAGCGAGCTGCCTTCGGCACGTCCACCGGCTGGTTCTCGGGCGTGCAGACGGCCCGGTCGCCCTGGGCGGCGGCGCAGGGGGCCCCCTGCACCTGCTTGACGTAGCCGGGCGATCCGGACAGTGAGGCGGTGAAGAGGTTGTCGAGGTCCTCGTCGACGCCGCACCCGCTGAAGGGCGGAAGCGTCACCGAACCCGTGACCGGGCCGCCCTGACCCAGGGTGTAGCCGTCGAGGACGCCGTCGGCCCCGTACGTCCCGAGGCCGTTCAGGGTGAGCGTGAAGGGCTTGCTCGTGCGGCAGTCGTCCCCCACGTCCAGGGGGACGCCGTTGACCTCGACGTCATGCAGCCGGAGCATGAGGTCCAGGGTGATCACCGTGGTGTTGCGGCTCGAGAAGTCGGACATCTTGATGGCCAGATCGGATTTGACGTTCGGCGTCAGGCTGCCGTCGTCCCGGGTTCCCGGGGGGATCTGTGTCATTTCCAGAGTGGCCGTCGTCGGCATGAATCCGAAGGTGAGGAACGTCCCCTCGGCGGGTGGCAGCTGGGGCTTGCCCTGGTAGTCCAGCACCACGGTCGAGTCCTGGTACATGTGCATGTAGCCCGGATCGGAGAAGTCCGGTCGTGTCTCGCCCTGCGTGATCTGCCCGCACGCCACCGGGAATCTGGTCGCGCCGTCGAGTTTGGTCACGTTCGCGTAGCCGGTCACGTAGGCGACCATGTTGAAGGGGTCGTCCGGGTCCCCCACACAGGGCGGCGCGTCGGCCGCCGCCGGCTCCTCGGCCCTCTTCCCCACTTCGGGCCTGCCGGTGTCTCCCCATTCCGCCGTCCCCCCGGGCAGGCTCGCGCTCGGTGACGGCTCCGATCCGGTCCCGTCCTCCTCGTCGGCCGCTACCCCCACCGTCGCCAGGGACGCCCCCTGGTCCGCGTCCAGGACGCATTCCAGCGCGAGGCTCCGCGGTTCGGCCGGGGCACCCTCGGCGGTCCTGGGCGTCAGGACCACGGACAGGCCGGCTGCTGCGAACGAGAGGTCACCGGGTGCCCCGGGCTTCACGTACGGAACACCCCCGGAGGTGTTCAGGGTCAGGCCGCCCGTCTCGGGAACGGGCGCGGACTCCGCGCCGGCACCGACCCACTCGGCTTCCGCGTGCCCGCCGTTCTGCGCCAGGTCCACCGTGAGCCGCGTCTCGGCACTCACGGTCGCGGCCCCTGCCGCTGTCAGCTCCGTGACCACGCCCTCGGGCAGGGTCACCTCCGTCACCACGTCCTCGGGCTGTACCGCATGTCCGGCCCGGACCGCTTCCGCGACCCGTGCTCGCACCCCCGCCTTCACCGGCTGCTCGCCGGACGGGAGGTCGCAGGTGTACGCGAGGTCGGCGTCGATCTCCAGCACACCGGGGGCCGCCTGCGCACTGGGGATCATGCCCCCCATCAGGACGGCGGCGGCCACGGCGGCGCCCCGCGCGGTACGGCGCCGGACTCCCGCGCCCTGGATGCGCTTCATTCAGGTGTTCCCCTTCGGACGGACCGGCCGGAACCGGGACGGTGGATCGCACGACGGGCGTGCCGCCGCGCGATCCCTCTTCAGCCGACTTCGGTGCGTGCCCCGGTCAGGGGACGTACGTGATGCTCGGCTTGACCGTGCCGCCGATCGGCGTGACGGCCCCGTACGAGGCGGTGAACGTCGGGTTGTTGCCGATCGCGGCGATACCGGCGCAACCGGGGCTGACACTCACGACCGTCAGCTTGTAGGTGGCGTTGTTGCTGACCGCCAGCTTCCCGGTGGAGTTGGTGTAGGTGGCGACGACGGAGCCCGTCACGCGGAACGTGCAGGTGAGCACGGTCAGCGTGGCGTCGACACCGGTGATCGCGCCGTTGGTGACGCCCGAGCCCGCCACCTGGGTGTTCGCCTTCAGCTGCCAGGCGGGCGTGGTGTCGGTGACCGGCGAGACGGCTCCGAACGGGCTGGTGCACCCGCTGAAGGTCAGCGGCGCGATGGTGCCGACCGTGACGTTCGTGCTGCCGGCCGCGGAGGCCAGGCTGCCCTGTGCCGCGGACGACGAACACGTCATGGGAATGCCGTTGAGGTTCAGCACGACGCCCGTCGCGCTGGCGCTGAACGTCTCGGGCGAGTTGGGTCCGACGACCCACTGCGGTGCGGCGACGCCCGCGGTGGCGGCGGGTGCCGCGAGGGCGACGGCGGCGGTGGCGGCACCGGCGGCCACAGCGAGCTTTCTGAGGGAGTTGCGCACAGTTAGTTCCTCCGATTCGACAATGCGGGTGCACTGTTGCGGGGACAGCACCAGAAATCCTGCAAAGGTGCAGGGAGGTGCAGCGATGAATCGTGTTGCGTGGGGGCCGTGCTGCTCTTTCAGCCACACACGTTCTGTGACAGGGCGTGACGTTACTTGCGGGAAACTTGGAGCACAATCCCGCCGGTCAAGATTGGTCCCGTAAGTTTTTTTACTCGTCCGTGGGTCACTAATTCGCCCGGCCCACTTGTCACTTGGTGCGCAATAACACGCGGAGAGTTCAGGCCTCACCCGCCCCCCGTCCCCGCACGGGCACCCGGCGGGGCGCTCCCCCGGGAATGCCAGGTGCCTGGAGAGGGCTCCGGAGGGAGCGGTGCGCACCGGGGAATCCGGCGCCACGCTGGGTCACTTCCCCGTTCCGCGGACCACGCGCGTCCGAAAATGTTGTCCGGAAGTGAGCACTCCCGCCCCACCTGCACCGAAGGCCCATAACGCGGCGCGGATGCGTGGCCCTTGCACTTCCGGTGTGTCCAAGTGATGTGCATCCCCCCCGACTTGGTCTATCTTCGTCGCCGACGTCGGTATACACCCGTCGGTCCGTGAGAGCGCTTCCCCCAAAAATGCCTCACCCGCGCCGGGCACCGGAGAGCAAGGGGACAGTCATGCCAAGACTCATACAGCCGCTGGACACCGGCGACCCCCTGGGGCCTCTCCCTCAGGAATTCGCCGCCATCATGCGGCCCGAACTGCCGAGCCTGATCAAAGAGATCGGCATGGAGGTCACCCGCGCGTATCCCGAATACGCGCGTCTGCTGAACGGGCCCAACGGCCAGTCGATCCGGATCGGCGTCGAACAGAGCCTGTCCTCGTTCGTCGACCTGGTCGCCGAACCGTCGTCCCCCACGGTGTTGCGGGACGACATGTGCCGGAGGTTCGGACGGTTCGAGGCCTACGAGGGCCGCAGCATGGACGCCCTCCAGGGGGCGTACCGGCTGGGCGCGCGCATCGCGTTGCGGAGGGCGAAGAAGGTCGGCCGGAGCTACAACTTCTCGCCGACACTGATGCTCAGCTTCGCCGACGCGCTGTTCGCCTACGTCGACGAGCTGGAGTCGCTGTCCCGCGAGGGGTATCTGGAGGTGCAGACCCAGTCGGACCAGCAGGGCGAAGCGATGCGCCGCCGGCTCCTGCACCTGGTCCTCGCCGGACGCCCGACACCCCGTACCGCCATCGCGGAACTCTGCGAGCAGACCGGCTGGGTCCTGCCGGAGCAGGTCACGCTCGTCGCCGTCCGCACTCCTGTCGGCGTCGACCCCGCCGACCTGCCCCGCGACGTCCTGGTCGACCTCGGCGATCCGCAGCCGCACCTGCTCGTCCCCGGCCCTCTGGACGATGCCCGACGGGGCATGCTCGACCGCGCCCTGACCGGTACCCGCGCCGCGATCGGGCTGACCGTACCGACCGCGGACGCGTCCGACTCGCTCCGGTGGGCGCGGAGGGTCGTCGAGCTGATCGACTCCGGCGTCATCGACGACGCGCCGGCCGTCCTGTGCGAGGACCACCTCATCACCCTGTGGCTCCTCTCGGACCCCGCGCTCCTCGATCAGCTCGCCGAGCGTGAGCTGGCTCCGGTCGCCCACATCAGCGCCAACCGGCGCGAGCGGTTGATCGAGACCCTCCGGATCTGGCTCGACACCCGAGGCACCGCGGCCCAGATGGGCGAGCTGCTGGACGTGCACCCCCAGACGGTCCGCTACCGGATGCGCAGCCTGGAGTCCATCTTCGGCGAGCAGTTGGTCGACCCCGAGAGCCGGTTCTCCACCGAAGCCGTGCTGCGGGCCCTGCAGTTACGTGCCCGCAGCGAGGAACCCGCTGGCTGACGCCGCATCACAAATTATGGCAAAGAGTCAACTTACTACTGAGTAACGCGAAATAGACGGTCAGTCCCAAACGGTTGCGACACGGAGACGTTCTCAACGAGAAACCAGGAACTGCGTCCCGTACACATGGAGGAGCAGGTGGCCCACCGGCCGCCCCGCGGTACCACCTCCTGGCCGACCACCCGAGAGGGAACCCCCATGACCGCCTCGCACCTCCTCGTCCCCGTGCCGATCCCGGACCGGATCGCCGCGCTGATCGGGTCCTGCATCCCGCCGCACGTCCTGGCCGCGGAGTTCGACGCCCACTGCGCGGCCCGAGAGGTCCGCAGGTTCCGCGGGCCGAGGCTCGGGGTCGAGGACCAGGCCGACCGCGAGCAGGCGCTGTCCGAGCTGGCCAGGGCCAACAAGACGCTCTCCGCCCACCACCCACTGCTCGCGGTGCGCCCGGGCGGGGCGTGGTGACACTTGCGGAGAGGCGGCGGCGGTCTTACCTTACCCAGAAGTAAGTTTACTCTGGAGTAAGGATTTCCGTGGCCGACAACAGCGGCGGCAACGCCACCGACGATCTGGCCGGGCTCGACTTCGCCGCCGTCTCCCCCGCGGAGTTCGCACGGATCGTCAAGGGCCTGTCCGCCAAGCAGCTCACCGAGTTCATGCACGGCGAGATACGCACCCGTGTGCTCAGCGAGGTCTTCGGACGCATGCGGGAGCAGTTCCGCCCCGAGGCGGCCGGACAGCTCCGGGCGCTGATCCGTTGGAAGATCACCGGCGAGAGTGACGAGGTCTACGAGACCTCGATAGCCGCCGGCACGTGCACCGTGCGTGCGGGCCGCTCCGACGCGGAGCCCCGTACGACGCTGATGATGGGCGACGCGGACTTCCTCAAGCTGGTGTCCGGCAACGGCAACCCGGTGACGATGTTCATGATGCGCAAGCTGAGGATCGTCGGCGACGTCGGCCTCGCCTCCGGGCTCACCCGCTACTTCGACATCCCGAAGGCCTGAGCCCATGAGCTACTTCTCCCTCGCCCTCACCGAGGAGCAGCAGGACCTGCGCAACTGGGTGCACGGCTTCGCCGCCCAGGTGGTGCGCCCCGCGGCGGCCGAATGGGACGCGCGGGAAGAGACCCCGTGGCCCGTCATCCAGGAGGCGGCCCGGATCGGCCTGTACGGATTCGAGTCGCTCGCCGACATGTACGGGGACCCCAGCGGGCTCTCCCTCCAGATCGCCAACGAGGAGCTGTTCTGGGGTGACGCCGGCATCGGCATGGCGCTCTTCGGCACGTCGCTCGCCGTCGCGGGAATCTTCGCCTCCGGCACGCCCGACCAGCTCGCCGAGTGGGTGCCGCAGTGCTTCGGCGACGAGGACGACCCGAAGGTGGCGGCCTTCTGCGTCTCCGAGCCGCAGGCCGGATCGGATGTCTCCGCGATGGCGACGAGGGCCCGTTACGACGGGGCCAAGGACGAGTGGGTGCTCTCCGGGCAGAAGGCGTGGATCACCAACGGCGGGATCGCGGAGATCCATGTGGTCGTCGCCTCGGTGGACCCGGCCCTCGGCGCCCGGGGCCAGGCCGCGTTCATCGTCCCGCCGGGCACCGAGGGCCTCGAGGCGGGCCGGACCGTCAAGAAGCTCGGCCTGCGCGCCTCGCACACCGCGGACGTCTTCCTCGACGACGTGCGCGTGCCGGGGCACTGCCTTCTCGGCGGGAAGGACAAGCTGGACGCCCGGCTCGCGCGGGCCCGCGAGGGCGGCAGCGCCCAGGGCCAGGCCGCGATGGCGACCTTCGAGGTCAGCCGCCCCACCGTGGGAGCGCAGGCGCTGGGGATCGCGCGGGCCGCGTACGAGTACGCGCTGGAGTACGCCGTACAGCGGGAGGCCTTCGGCCGGCCCATCATCGAGAACCAGTCGATCGCGTTCGCGCTCGCCGACATCCGTACCGAGATCGAGTCCGTGCGCCTGCTGATCTGGCAGGCCGCGTGGATGGCCCGCAACGACCGGACCTTCGACGCGGGCCAGGGCTCCATGTCCAAGCTGCGCGCGGGCGAACTCGCCGTGTCGGCCACGGAGAAGGCCGTCCAGATCCTCGGCGGCGCCGGGTACAGCAGGGAACACCCGGTGGAGCGCATGTACCGCGACGCCAAGATCTACACGATCTTCGAGGGAACCAGCGAGATCCAGCGCCTCGTCATCGCGCGGGCCATCTCCGGGCGTCACATCCGCTGAGCACACCGCGCACGCCCCCTGCCGCCGCACGGCGGCGCACGCGGGTCCGGGTCCGCCGAAGGGGTCGGTGCGCACATCGGCCGAGCCGCCGCGTCTCAGGCCACGGCCGGGGTGAACCGGACCCGGAGCGAGGCCGGACCACGGGTGAAGACTCCCTGTTCGACGGGGGCGAAGCCGTCGGCCAGTCGCAGGTCCGGCATCGCGTCGAGGAGTTGGTTCACACCGGTCTCGACCTCGGCCCTGGCCAGCAGGGCGCCCACGCAGAAGTGCCGGCCGAGGGCGAACGCCAGGTGGTCGGCCGCCGCGGAGAACGCGTTGGTGCTGGTCAGATCCGTGCGGAAGAGGTCGAAGCGGTCCGGCTCGCGGTAGCGGGCCGCGTCGCGGTTGGCCGAGCCGATGAGACACGTGACGGTGGCACCGGCGGGAACGGTGCCACCCGTCAGCTCCACCTCGTCCACCGTCTGCCGCATGATCATGTGGACCGGCGGCGTGTAGCGCAGGGTCTCGGCGAAGGCCCGGTCGATCAGGGACCGGTCCTCGCGTACGGCGGCGAGCTGCTCGGGGTGGGCCAGCAGATTGGCGAAGACGGACGCGATGGCCTTGTCGGTGGTCTCCCCGCCGGCCGCCAGGAGCAGGCTGCAGAACGCCTTGATGTCCTCGTCGCTCATCCGCACGCCGTCGACCTCGGCGGTGCAGAGCGCGGAAAGCAGGTCGTCGCCGGGGTCCGCCCTGCGCCGCTGGATGACCGGAATCATGTACTCGGCGAATTCCCGGCGGGTCCGTTCACCTGCCGCCGTCACGGCGGGGTCGCCCGCCAGGTTTCCGAGGAAGGCGACGACGGTGGTGTACCAGTCGCGGAAACGGGCGTGGTCCGCGCGGTCCAGGCCGAGCATGTCGGCGATGACCAGGACGGGGAAGCGGGTCGCGAACGCCTCGACGAGGTCGGCTTCACCGGTGTGCCGGAAGGCGTCGATGAGCTCGCGGGCGTTCCGCTCGATGACGGGCAGGATCTTGTCCTGGAGGTCCGCACCGCGGAAGGCGGGGGCCACCAGGGCCCTGCGCACGGCGTGCTCCCTGCCGCTGAGCTGCAGGATCGTCCTGCCGTGCACGGGCTCCAGCTGCCAGTCGTAGTTCTCGGTGGTGAACTCCCGGGCCTTGTCCTTGAAGACGCGCTCGACGTCCTCGTACCGCGAGACGAGGTAACTGCCGGTGGCCTCGTGCCGGATCAGCGGGGCGTGGTCGCGCATCGTCCGGTAGGCCCCGTAGGGGTCGGCGGCGAAGGCGGGCGAGAGAATATCGGGCAGGGACGCAGCTTGTGACACGTATGACTCCTGTGGGGCGCGTAGGCGAATGCTCCGGGGTCGTGAACGAGCAACGTCCGCAAGGCTATTGACCGGCTGCCCGGTCCCGCACCCCCCAGGGAGAACATCATGGACACCGCGTCCGGCGGGCCACGCCCGTCGCTCCTCTTCGTCAGCGACCTCGGCTACGAGGCGCGCGGCCGCCGGTACTGCGACGAGGACATCTTCCTCACGTCCCGGCTGCGGGAGGAGTTCGACGTCGCGCTCTGTCACCCCCGCGACGCCGCGGCGCTGCTGGACGGCTTCGACGCCGTGGTCATGCGCAACAGCGGTCCGGTGCTGCACTACCAGGAGGCCTACGACGCCTTCCGGGCCCGGGTCCGGCAGCTGGGTCTCCCGGTCTACAACGCGCTGGACGGGCGCGGGGACATGGCGGGCAAGCAGTACCTGGTCGATCTGAGCCGGGCCGGCTTCCCGGTGATCCCCACCGCGGACCGGGCGGCGGACCTCGGACTGCTCCCCCGGGCCGACGAGTACGTGGTCAAGCCGAAGCTCGGCGCGGATTCGGTGGGGCTCCGGTTCACCCGGGACGCGGTGCTCCCCGAGGGCGGCGACGGCACGCTGCTCGTGCAGCCGAGGATCGACTTCCGCTACGAGGTGTCCTTCTACTTCATCGACCAGGACTTCCAGTACGCCCTGTACGCGCCGCATCCGGAGCGGCGCTGGGTGCTGGAGCCGTACCTGCCGGACGCCGCCGACCTCGCGTTCGCGCGTCGCTTCGTGGAGTGGAACAGTCTCGCCCACGGCATCCAGCGGGTGGACGCCTGCCGGACCGCGGAGGGCGAGCTGCTGCTCGTGGAGCTGGAGGACCTCAATCCCTACCTCTCGCTCGACCGTGTCCCGGAGGACGCCAGGGAGGCGTTCGTGGCCCGGATGAAGGTCTCCCTGCGACGGCTGACGGCCTGACCCGTCCGGCCTTTCCCGCATGCGTGGGGCGGGGGCCGGTGTGAAGGTGCAAGCGTGACCACTGCCAGCGAGACCGCCCCCGCCGCGCAGAGTGCCGCCGCGCCACCCGTCCTCGACCCGCGCCGCAGGAACATCGTCTTCGCGACGATCGTGCTCGGGATCCTGCTGGCCGCCCTGGACCAGACGATCGTGGGAACGGCACTGCCCACGATCGTCTCGGAGCTGGGCGGCGCCGAGCACATGTCGTGGGTGGTCACGGCATATCTGCTGGCGGAGACCGTCGCGACCGTCCTGGTCGGCAAGTTCGGTGACCTGTTCGGCCGCAAGCTGATCTTCCAGATCTCGGCGGTCATCTTCATCACCGGCTCGTTCCTCTGCGGCCTGGCGTCGAACATGCTGCTGCTGATCATCTGGCGGGGGCTGCAGGGCATCGGCGCGGGTGGTCTGATGGTCACGTCGATGGCGCTCATCGCCGATGTCATCCCGCTGCGCGACCGCGGCAAGTACCAGGGCGCGATCGGCGCGGTCTTCGGCATCGCGACGGTCGTCGGACCGCTGCTGGGGGGTCTGTTCACCGACCACCTGACGTGGCGCTGGGCTTTCTACGTCAATGTTCCGATCGCGATCGTGGTGGTCATCGCCGCCGCCCGCAACATCCCGGCGGTGCGGGCGGCCGGGCGGCCGGTCATCGACTACCTGGGCATCGCACTGGTCGCGGTCGGCGCCAGCGCGCTGATCCTGGCGACGAGCTGGGGCGGCAACGAATACGCCTGGGGCTCCCCGGTCATCATCGGTCTGTTCACCGGCGGGCTCGTCGCGCTGGCACTGTTCTGCGTGGTGGAGGCCCGGGCCAGGGAGCCGATGCTGCCCATGCGGCTGTTCCGGAACCCGGTGTTCACGGTCTGTTCCGTCCTCAGCTTCATCGTGGGCTTCGCGATGCTCGGGGCGATGATCTTCCTCCCCACGTATCTGCAGTACGTGGACGGGGACTCGGCCACCCTGTCGGGGGTGCGGACCCTGCCCCTGGTGGTCGGGCTGCTCGTCGCCTCGGTCTTCAGCGGCAACGTGGTCAGCAAGACGGGTCACTACCGGATCTTCCCCGTCGTGGGATCGCTGGTCATGGCGGCCGGTCTCTTCCTGCTCTCCCGGATGGGCCCGGGCAGCGGGGTGTGGCTGGAGTCGCTGTACATGCTGGTCCTGGGGGTGGGCATCGGCCTGTCGATGCAGGTGCTGACCATCGCCGTCCAGAACACCGTCGACTACTCGGACCTGGGCACGGCGACCTCGGGCGTGACGTTCTTCCGCACCCTCGGCAGCTCGTTCGGTACGGCGGTGTTCGGCACGATCTACGCGAACGCCCTGCGGCCGAATCTGGCGGAGGGCATCGAACAGGCCGTGCGGGCGGGCGGCGACCCCGCCGTCCTGGCGAAGGCCGCGGAGAGCCCTCAGGCCGTGCACGCCCTTCCCGCCGAGCAGACCGCTCCGCTGGCGCAGGCCTACGCGGACACCCTCCACACGGTCTTCCTGTGGACGGTCCCGGTCGCCCTGATCGGGTTCGTCGTGGCGCTGTTCCTGAAACAGGTGAAGCTGCGCGACACCGCGCGGGCGGACTCGACCGACATGGGCGAGGGCTTCGCCCAGCCGGGCACCGGGGACTCCGCGAAGCTGCTCGAATTCTCGGTGGCGAGGATCCTGCACGCCGCCGGGCCCGACACGGCCAGGCGGATCGTAGCGGAGTCCGACACCCGGCTCGACATGGCGGGTGCCTGGGCCGTGATGCAGGTCGACCTGTTCACCCGGATGGTGGGCCACGCGGGACTCCGGCTGATCGCCGCCCGCCACCGGATCCCGCCCGAGGTGCTGGTGCCGGTCTTCGACCGGATGATCGAGGAGGGCTATCTGACCGGGGACGGCCACCTCTTCGCCCATACGGCGTCGGGCCGGCGTGAAGCGGCCACCCTCTCCGCCGCCTGGGGGCGCTGGCTCAACGAGCGGCTGGCCGAGGACGGTGCCCGGCCCGACGACCAGCAGTTGCGCGCCGCGGTGGATGTCATCGCCAAGCGGCTGCTCGCGGAGGACCTGGCGCACGAACTGGCGCCGGCACAGCGGACGGCATCCCCCGCCTGAGGCCCGGGTCCCCGGGTCCTCGGCGGCGGGAGGACGGTCCTGGGCGGGCCGTACGGGAGTCCTCTCGGCGGCCGGGGCCGGCGGGCGGCCCCGTACACCGCTCCTCAGTCGACGAAGACCGCCGCCGAGTAGACCCACGCGCCCTCGTGGCGGACGAAGCGGCTCTGCTCGTGGAGCGCGTCGGGGCGGCCGCCGTCCGTGTAGTGGGCGCGGAAGGTGACCGTGCCGGTGGTGTGGAAGGCGCTTCCCTCGGTCGTGTCGAGGATGTCCAGGCCCGTCCAGCGCATGGCCGGATCGAATTCCACGGACGGGGGGCGGGTCTCCGGGTGCCAGGTGCGCAGCAGGTACGCGGCGTCCCGGACGACGAAGGCCGCGTACCGCGAGCGCATCAGTGCCTCGCACGTCGGGGCGGCGGCGGTGCCGGCGTGGAACCGGCCGCAGCAGTCCCCGTAGGCGGCCGGCCCGCCGCACGGGCACGGCGAGGCCGGGGTGGTCTGCCGGGGGCCCGCCCCGGCGGCGGCGGGGCCGTCCGGCCGGCGCGGGCGTGAGGTACGTCGTGACATGTGTCCATTGTGACCCGCGGCCCGCGCGCCGTGCCCCGGGGACGGGCCGGCGATCGTGCGCGGCCCGGCCCGGGCGCGAGCGTGACGACCGGGGCTGTGCGGTCGGGCGCGACGGCCGGGGTGCGACCGTCAGGGCTTGCGGGCCACTCCCGCGTAACCGGGGATCGGCTCGTCGCCGGGGACGTCGATGACCTCGCCGAGCTCCGGCCGCCAGTCGGCGGAGAGCGAGACACCGGGGTCCACGAGCTCGAGCCCGTGGAAGAACGCGGTGAGCTCGGCGCGCGAGCGGGGCCGCAGGGTCATGCCGCGCGCCTTGTACAGGGCACGTGCCTGGGCCGCGCCCTCGGGGTCGAAGTCGCCGGTGGTGTGCGAGAGGACCAGGTAGCTGCCGGAGGGGAGCCGGTCCAGGAGCCGGTCGACGAGGTCGGCGGCCCCGTCCTCGTCGTCGATGAAGTGCAGCAGGGCCAGGAGGGACAGCGCGATGGGCCGGTCGAAGTCGAGGACCTTGCCGGCCGCTTCCAGGATGCTGTCGGGGCGGCGGGCGTCGGCCTGGATGTACTCGGTGGCCCCCTCGGGGGTCGAGCGCAGCAGGGCCGCCGCGTGGGCGAGGACGATCGGGTCGTTGTCGCAGTAGACGACGCGTGCGTCCGGGGCGGCCTGCTGGGCGATCTGGTGGAGGTTCGGCTCGGTGGGTATGCCCGTGCCGATGTCGAGGAACTGACGCACGCCGTGTTCGGCGAGCCAGCGGGTGGCCCGGTGCATGAAGGCCCGGTTGACCCGGGCCATGTCGCGGCCCCGGGCGTCCAGGGTGAGCAGTTGGCGGGCCATCTGCTCGTCGACCGGGTAGTTGTCCTTGCCGCCGAGGAACCAGTCGTACATCCGAGCCGGATGCGGCTTGCTCGTGTCGATCTCGACAGCGGGGTTCTCTTGCCCGGTCATGCGCGCTCCGTTGGTCGGCGGTCACTCGGCGAACAGCGTGTGGGGCGACCTTATGTGGTGGGGCGTCAGGTGAGGAGGAAGTCCGCCTGACCGGCCTTGGCGCCCTGGATGAATGCCGCGATCTCACCGTTGGAGTAGATGAGTGCGGGGCCGTCGGGATCCGCGGACTGGCGGACGGCCACTCTGCCGTCGGCCAGCTTCATGGCCTCGATGCAGTTGCCCCCGTTACCGCCGCTCCACGGCTTGTACCAGC
This sequence comes from Streptomyces clavifer, assembly GCA_014651175.1. Classification (GTDB taxonomy): domain Bacteria; phylum Actinomycetota; class Actinomycetes; order Streptomycetales; family Streptomycetaceae; genus Streptomyces; species Streptomyces clavifer. The sequence continues at coordinate 105,487 of BMWJ01000002.1, forward strand.
CTTCCGTTCCGAGGTCGGCGGCCGGCATGCCGTTGTATATGTGGTTCATCACAGCTCCTTGCGGAAGTCCCTGAGGATTTCCTTCGTGCGTTGTGCAGTTGCGGCCTGAGCCGCCATGCGGTCCATGACCTCGAGGTAGGAGGCCACCTCGGGGCGCGCGTCGAAGTAGACGGCGCCGGTCAGGTACTCGCTGTAGACCATGTCGGGCAGTTCGGGGACGGCGAAGCGGAAGAGGATGAACGGGCCGTACGTGCCCGGGTGGTGGCCGGTCGCGAACTCCGCGATCTGCAGCGTCACATGGGGCAGTTCGGTGGCCTCCAGCAGCCGGTCGACCTGGCCGCGCATGGCGTCGGGGCTTCCGACGGGGCGACGCAGGACGGTCTCGTCCATGACCACCCACAGCTTCGGCGCGTCCTCCTTGGTGAGCAGCGACTGCCGTGCCATCCGCAGTGCCACATGGCGCTCGATGTCCTCGGGCCTGGTCTGGCCCACTGCACCGGTGCGCAGGACGGAGCGTGCGTAGTCCTCGGTCTGCAGGAGGCCGGGGACGAAGTGCGGTTCGTAGGTGCGCAGGAGGCTGGCGGCGCCCTCCAGGCTGACGTACATGCTGAACCAGTCGGGCAGCACGTCGTGGAATCGCTGCCACCAGCCGGGCTTGTTGGCCTCCTCGGTGAGGTCGACGAAGGCCTCGGCCTCGTCGTCGCCGATCCCGTAGGCCTTCAGGAGAAGCTGGACGTAGGGGATCTTCAGCCCGACCTCGGCGGTCTCCATCCTGCGGATCGTCCCGGGGGCGACACGGAGCACCTTGGCGGCCTGATCGCGGCTCAGGCCGACACGCTCCCGCAGATCCTGCAGACGCTTGCCGAGAACGACCTGGCCCACGGTCGGGGCGGACCGCGGTTCGCTCACTTCAGACCTCCCGATGCGCTGTTTGCCAGCAGTGTGCCATGCACACGGCCTCAAGGACACTGTCACTCTGGAAATTTCAGAGTGCCTCTTGCCAAGTGTTCATGTCAGAGGGAGAGTTGCTGAGTGAACGAGTTCACGTAGCGCGCCCGACCCCATTTCCGCACGGTGCGAAGCGTGACGCAGCCCCCACTGTGAGGATTCGGTCGTGGCACCTGGCAGTGCGCTCATCCCCCGGCTCATGGATCTCAGCCCCGGGACGGAAGCGCTCCGTTACTGCTTCGCGCTGCCGGCGCACCCCGAATCGGTCGCCGGTGCGCGCCGCCTGACGAGGGCCCGGCTGGAGAAGTGGCGGCTGGGCGGGGACGCGTACGACGCGGCCGTTCTGATCGTCTCCGAGCTGGTCACCAACGCCGTGGTGCACACCGCCAGTGCACGGGTCCTCTGCGAGCTCAGGTGTACGGGCGGGCGGCTCCGCGTGTCCGTGCAGGACCAGGGGCACCAGCCGGGGGGCCCGCGGCTGTCCCTCACCTCCGACGACGAACACGGGCGCGGACTGCTGCTCGTCGACTCCATGAGCGCGGCGTGGGGGTCCCACGACGCGGGGAACGGCTCGGGCCGCATCGTGTGGGCGGAGTTGCCGTGCGGCACGGAGCGCTCATGCTGAAGAGGGCCCTGTCCCAGCTGTTCGGCCCGCGCGGCGACCGTCCGCGGGACGACTCCGTGCCGGGGCACGTCCGGCTGCCGCTGCCGCCCGCGCTGTCCGCGAGCCTCGGCTGCGACGCCGTCGGCGTGCCCGCCCGCTACGGATTCCGGTTGATGTCCCATCTGCCGCGGGCCGGTTGCGTGTTCGCCGATGCGGACCAGTGGTGGTGGATCGTCCCTTCGGGCTCGGATCTCGATCTGGACTGGCCGGAGCAGGCCTCGTACGCCACCGGGGCATACGTCCCGGCCGGACGTCCACGGCTGATCCATGCACCGGACAGCCGTACGCCCTACACGCCGCCCATTCCGCTTTTCCTCATGGTGTGCCAGGTCACCGGGGTCACGCCGTCCTGGACGCCGTCGGGCCCGCCGAAGGCCGTACCCGCGCCCTGACCGGTCGCCCCGGTCACCTCCCGAGGGCGTCGCAGGGGCAGAGCGGCGGCGCGCGACGCGGCACTGCTGCGGGCGTTCCCGGGCGCGCTGAGCTCGCTCGGCACCGCCGAGGCCGCCGTCTGCGCCTCCGGGCTGGAGGCGCGGCCGCACCTCCGGGTCAGCCGCGAACTGCGGGCCGCCGGGCGCGGCCGACCCCGGTCACGGCCGGCTGAGGTAGGCGAGCCCGGGGTGGACCTTCGTGTACCCGTCGACGAGCCGGCGGGCCACGGAGACGGAGTCCACCAGGGGGTGGAGGGCGAAGGCCCGCACGGCCGCGGACCGCGAGCCGGTCTCCGCCGCTTCCAGCACAGCGCGCTCCACGGCCTTGACCGCGGTGACCAGGCCGACCGCGTGGTACGGGAGCGGCTCGACGGCCACGGGACGGGCTCCGTTGGCGTCGACCAGGCAGGGCACCTCGATGACGGCGTCCTCGTCGAGCACCGCGAGGGTGCCCCGGTTGCGGACATCGAGGATCAGGGAGGTGCGTTCGTTGCGGGCGACGGCCCGCATCAGGGCGAGCGCCACCTGCTCGTAGCCGCCGGAGTCCAGGTCGCTCTCCTCGCGCTCGCCCGCCCCGGCCACATCGCGGTTCTCCGCCATGTACGTGGCCTCACGTTCGGCACGCGTACGGTCCCAGGTGGCCAGCGCCGGGACGGCCGGGTCCTTCACCCGGGCGTAGAAGCCCTCCTGCTGGTCGCGGAGGAAGGCTCCCCGGGTCTGTTCGGCATCCTGGTAGGCGCGCACCGCTTCACGGTTGAAGTAGTAGTAGTGCAGGTACTCGTTCGGGACGGAGCCGAGGGAGCGCAGCCAGTCCGGACCGAAGAGCCTGCCCTCCTCGAAGGAACCGAGCAGCGCGGGATCGGCGAGCAGGCGCGGGAGTTCGTCACGGCCGTCGACGTGGAGCCCGCGCACCCAGCCGAGGTGGTTGAGCCCGACGTAGTCGACCCGGGCACGGTCCGGGTCTGCGCCCAGGACCCGGGCGATCCTGCGGCCGAGACCCACCGGGGAGTCGCAGATCCCGATGACCCTGTCGCCGAGGTGCCGGGACATGGCCTCGGTGACCAGACCTGCCGGGTTGGTGAAGTTGATGACCCACGCGTGCGGTGCGAGCCGGGCGATGCGCCGGGCGAGTGCGACCGCGACGGGCACGGTGCGCAGCCCGTACGCGATGCCGCCCGCGCCGACCGTCTCCTGGCCCAGGACGCCTTCGTCGAGAGCGACGCGTTCGTCGGCTGCGCGGCCTTCGAGGCCGCCGACGCGGATCGCGGAGAAGACGAAGTCCGCTCCGCGCAGGGCCTCGTCGAGGTCGTCGGTGGCGACGACGGCAGGCGCGTCATGGACGCCCCGCGCCTGTTCGGCGAGGACCCTGGCGACGGCGGTGAGCCGGTCCGCGTCCGTGTCGTACAGGGTCACCCGCGAGATGCGGCCCTCGGCGTGATCGCCGAGCAGTGCCCCGTACACGAGAGGGACCCGGAATCCGCCACCACCAAGAATTGTCAGCTTCACGCTGCTCGATGGTACGGGGCGGGCGCCCGCCGCCGCGGCACCCGGGACACGAAGATCCGGGTGCCCGCCGCCGCGGTACCCCGGTCACTGCGGTCCGGGGTACCGCGTCCCACGTCCGCCGTCAGTGGCCGTTCCACCAGCGGGCGACAGCCCGCCAGATCCGGCCCGGTCCGGTGCGCTGCGCGGGGACGACGACGCTCTCCTCGGGTGCGGCGATCGGATCGGCGGTCCGCACTCCGGCCGGGGCGTGGCCCGTCGGGACGGCCGTGGTGTCCCTCGGCGCGGCGGGCGAGGACACCTCCCAGTCGCTGTCGGAACGCCGGCGGGTGGAGTTCGGCGGATCGGCCTCGACCTCCTGCTGCGGACTCGGGGCGAACCGTGCGGGAAGCTCCACCAGATGCCGTGAGACGAAGTTCCCGACCCAGCGCAGCTCACTCTCCTCGACGCTGAGTTCCAGGTCGGGAAGCCGCATCAGCAGGGCGTCGACACCCACGTCGGCGATGGCGCGCCCGATGTCCTGGCCGGGACACTCGTGCGGTCCGCTACTGAAGGCCAGATGGGCGCGGTTGCCCTCCATGTTGGCCTTGAGGTCGGGCCGTACCACCGGGTCCGTGTTGGCCGGTGCGATGCCGACGATCAGGGCGTCGCCGGCCTTGATCTGCTGCCCGCCGAGCTCGGTGTCGCCCACCGCCCAGCGGCCCAGGACCGAGGTGAAGGGAGGTTCGTCCCACAGTGTCTGCTCGACCGCCTCCGGCACCGTCATGTGGCCCCCGCTGAGCCTGGCGCGGAACCTGGGGTCGGTGAGGACCATGCGCAGGACGTTGGCGATGAGGTTGGTGGTCGTCTCGTACGCGACGAAGAGCACGACGCGCAGGTGCTCGACCACCTCCTTGTCGGTGAGTCCGGCGGGGTGCTCGACGAGCCAGGTGGCGAAGCCGTCGGCCGGTACCGCCCGCCGCCGCTCGACCAGCCTGTTCAGGGCACCGACCAGGAACTCGTTGCTCGCGATGGCGGTCTCCGTGCCCCGTGTCAGGTCACGGGCGGCCTCCACCAGGCGTTCGCTGTAATCCTCCGGCATGCCGACGATCGCGCACATCACCATCATCGGGAGCCGCTCGGCGAACTGGCTGACCAGCTCGGCGCGGCCGCCCTGGCAGAACTCGTTGACGAGCCGGTTGCTGTACCGGTTGATGTGGCGGCGCACGCCGCGGGTGTCGATGCGCGCCATGCTGTCGGTGACCGCGCCGCGCAGCCGTTCGTGGGTGGCGCCCTCGGCGAACGAGCACACCGGCTGCCAGGTGAAGATCGGGGCGAGCGGGTGGTCCGGTGCCACGCTGCCGTCCTGCAGGGCCCGCCAGCGCCGTGAGTCCCTGGAGAACTGCGAAGGGGTACGGGTCATGTGCAGGTTCTCGCTGTGACCGAGCACCAGCCAGGCGGGGACATCGCCGTGCATCAGTACGGGTGCCACCGTGCCGTGTTCGGCGCGCAGCTTGTCGTACAGGGCCGCGGGGTCACCCTCGGCCTCGGGGCCGAAGAGCCGTCGCAGGCCGCCGGGACCGGTGCTGGCGACGAGGCCGTGTGCCGGGCACTCGGGCGGCGGCACGGGGCCCGTGGCAGCTCCGGGTTCGTGCTGGAAGGGGGAGTTCACTCATGCTCCAGGGATAGGGCCTTCAAGGATCGGGCAAGGGGATACCCGGGACGGGAGTGCGCGGAGGGGGACTCGCGCGCCGCCGTCAGGCGAAGGGGACGGCCAGGCTGTGCAGGTAGCGCATGAGCGTCATCAGCACATCGCGGCTGGAGGTGCGCAACCTGGCGTCGCAGTCGATTATCGGGACCTCTTCCGGCAGGTCGAGGGCGTTGCGCAGGGCCTCGACCGGGTGGTTCGGCGCGTCGGGGAAGGTGTTGACGGCGACGACGAACGGCACGCCCCGTTCCTCCAGCCGGCCGATGACGTCGAAGCTGACCTGGAGCCGCCGGGTGTCGAGGAGGACGACGGCTCCGAGGGCGCCCTCGAACAGGCCGTTCCACAGGAACCAGAAGCGTTCCTGGCCCGGGGTGCCGAACAGGTAGAGGATCAGTTCCTCGCTGAGGCTGATCCGGCCGAAGTCCATGGCGACGGTGGTGGAGGTCTTGCTCTCCACCCCCGCGTTGTCGTCCACGCCGACACCGGCCTGGGTCATGGTCTCTTCGGTCGTCAGGGGCCGGATCTCGCTCACCGAGCCGACCATGGTCGTCTTGCCGACCCCGAACCCGCCGACGATGACGACCTTCACCGCGGCCGTGGCCGTGGTGGGAAGGACGTCCTCGCTGCGGGGGCCCGTGATCGTGTCAGAGCTTCTGAAGTCCATGCATCACCGCTTCGAGAAGGGACCGGTCCGGGAGTGCGGCGCGGACGATGGGCGCGCGCGATTCGATCAGTTCGGTCGCCAGTAGTTCTGTCAGGAGGGAGGTGACCACGCTGAAGGGCAGGCTCAGATAGGCCGAGATCTCGGCGACGGACAACGGTGCCCTGCAGAGCCGCAGGATCGCGGCCTGCTCGGGCTGGACCGTGGGCGACGGTTCGGCCTGCGCGACGACCATGGTGACGAGGTCGAGCGCGGCCCTTTCACCGTCGGTGTCACCGGTGATCACGTACAGCCGTTCCGGGTCGCTCAGCGCCGGGTCGGCCTTTCGGCGCTCTCGTCGGGGAGCACTCATCCGGCCTGCCCGCCGTGTCGGGGAGGACTCGTCAGGTGCGCGCCGATGCGGACGACCATGTCACGCATGCGGGCACCGACCAGTCCGGCGTCGACGGTCTCCCCGGCGAGGACCGCGAGGTAGGCACCGGTTCCCGCGGCCATGAGGTAGAAGAATCCGCCGGTGACCTCGATGACGACGAGCTTCATCAAGCCGTCGCTGTACGGGATCTCGGTGGCGACCGCGGCGGCCAGGCTCTGCAGTCCTGCGCAGGCCGCCGCGAGGCGGTCGGCGACGTCGGGGTCACCGCCGTGCCGGGCGATGCGCAGGCCGTCCGAGGAGAGCACCACGATCTGGTGGATGCTCGGTACGTCATCGGCCAGTTCCTTGAGCATCCAGTCCATGTTTCCCCGCTGCTGGATCACTTGAGGTCTCCCTTGTCCCACGCGTCGTCAGAGTCTTCGTCGTTCTTCGGCTCCTGCGGCACACCGTTGACGGCCTGGGTGAAGGCCTCCAGCCAGAGTCCGGGCGGGGGCTCCTCGCCGCCGGGCCGTCCTCCGTTGGCCCCGTGGTGGCCGTTGTGCCCTCCGGCTGCGGGATCGGCGGCCGGGGCCGCGTGCTGCTGCGGGAGGTTGTGCGAACCGAGGGGGGCGCGACCGCGGCTGCGGCGCTGCGGCAGTCCGCCCTCCGTCCACTCGGTGACCACGATCTCGTCGTCGTCCATGGCGACCGGGACGGCGGGCCGGGAGGCCGGGCGGGCGGCGGCCCCGGGGGCGGCTGCCGGAGCGGGGGCTGCGGCCGACTGGACCGGACCGGTCGCGACGGGACGCGCCTTGCGCTTGCCGCGCGGTGGTACGACGTGCTGCAGCTGCGACATGTCGAGCGAGCTCTGGGGGCGCGAGGTGGCGCCGATGCCGTGCGCGATGCCGGGCGCGGGCCCGGTGGTGATCATGTCGCGGGGCACGATGAGCACGGCCCGGACACCGCCGTACGCGGACTGCCGTAGGGAGACCTGGAGTTGGTACATCCGGGAGAGCCGGCCCACGACGGCCATGCCGAGGCGAGGGGACTCACCCAGGTCGTTCATGTTGATGCCCGCCTGGGCCTGGGCGAGCATGTTCTCGGCCCGCGCGCGGGCCTCCTCGCTCAGGCTGACGCCGCCGTCCTCGATCTCGATGGCGATGCCGGTCTGCACCTCGACCGCGGTGACGTGCACCCGGGTCTGCGGCGGGGAGTAGCGGGTGGCGTTGTCGAGGAGCTCGGCGCAGGCGTGGATGAGCGGTTCGACCGCGGTGCCGACGATGGCGATCTTGGCGATCGAGTGCAGGTCGACGCGCTGGTACTCGAGGATCCGGGACATGGCACCGCGCAGCACGCTGAACAGCGGTACGGCCTTGGGCCACTGACGGCTGGGGCGGGCTCCGCCGAGTACCGCGATGGAGTCGGCGAGCCGCCCGATGAGTGCCGTGCCGTGGTCGATGCGGAGCAGGTCGTCGAAGACCTCGGGGTTGCGCCCGTGGTGGTCCTCCATCTCCCGCAGCTCACTGGCCTGTCGGTGGACGATGGCCTGGACACGGCGGGCGACGCTGACGAAGGCGCGCTGCGCGGAGTCACGCATCGCCTCTTCGTTGTCGATGATGTCGAGGATCTGGAGGACCAGGGCGCGTTGCGCCTTGGGGAGGTTGCGGTACGACTCGTCGGCGTCGACCATGTCCCGCATCACCTCCTGCGGCGAGTTGCTCGCACGCAGCCGGCGGATCGCGGCGGGCAGCAGCTCCTTGGTCAGCCGTACGGTCTCCTGGTCGTGCGCCGCGATGCGGTGTTCCAGGTAGGCGATGCGCCGTTCGTACTCGGCGCGCTGGACGCGCGTCGCCCGGCTGCGGCGGTTGAGTGCGACGGCGAGCGTGGCGACCACGACGGTGGCGATCGCACCGCACCAGACGACTGCCGCCCGCGTGGCCCCGGCCACCGGCATCGCGCCGGCTGCCGTCGCCGCGGCCATCAGCACGACGGGCAACAGTGCGGCGCGGACTACGGGGATGTCTCTGCTTGTCGGCGGTGATTCAACACGAACCATCTAAACCCTCTGGCGGTTGATTCGGGAGGTAGAAGCACTTGTGCGGACAGTTATGAACAAGTGCTCGAATTCATATCAACTCGACTTCACTGCGCGTGAGCCTAGCCAGATCAGAACAGTGCCTCGGCATATTCGCCCAACCCCCTGCGCGAGCACTCCGGCGGTAATACACTCACCAGTTTTCGCACTCACCGCTATGGAACGTACACAAGGAGTGACTCCCTGCTGGAATCGGTGGAATGCGGACCCTCGCGTCCCGCTGTACGGGACAATGCGCCGGGCGTTCACCTCTGCTTCCACCGGCAGGTTTCCAGCAAGGAGCCGAAAATTGACGAACAGGCGAGCGAAAATGCGTCACGCCTGCGAATTTATCTGCACCGCACAACGAGACAAGCGCACATGCGATCGAATCGGATCGAAAGGAGCAGATTCATGATCGACGGACGGATGTACGGGGAGCCGGCGGTGGAGATGCCGGCGCGGGCCTACATCATCGAGTCTCTGGACACCGGTCTCCGGCTGATGCAGTTGTTCCTCACCCAGGACACACTCACGGTGAGCGAGGCCGCGCACCGGCTGGGGATCGGCCGGTCCACCGCGCACCGGGTCCTGAGCACGCTGGAGAGCCGGGGCTTCGCGGTGCGCGCCCCGTCGGGCCGGGGTTACGAGGCGGGGCCCGAGCTGCTGCTGCTCGGCCGCCCGGCAGGCTTCGACGCGGAACTGCGCGCGCGGCTCGGGGCCGTCCTGGACGACGCCGTCCGGAGGACCGGGGAGACGGTGCAGAGCGCCGCGCTGATCGGTGGTCAGGTCGTCCTCACCGATGGCCGGGAGTCGGCGCACCCGGTGCGGGTGGCGGCGGACACGGGCCGGTCCCGTCCCGCACACGCGACAGCGGCCGGCAAGGTCCTGCTCGCGCGGCTGACGGCCGACCAGGTCTGCGCGCTCTATCCGCAGGAGCGGCTGACCGCGCTCACCCCGCACACCGTCGTCTCCCGGGCCGGGCTGCTGGCCGAGCTCGCGGAGGTCCGCGAGCTGGGCCGCGCCTTCAGCCGCGGCGAATGCGTACCGGGTCTCCACGCCGTCGCGGTGACCCTCACGGGCGCGAGCCGGCGCGACCGGCTCGCCCTGAGCGCGGCCTCCCCGGCCGACCGCGGCGACGACGCGGCACTGGCCGAGCGGGCGGAGCAGCTGCGCCAGTCGGCCGCACGGCTGACGGCGCCCGCGGACCTTTCCTGACGGCGGACACCGGTCGCTCGCCGGCAGGCCCGGCCCGCCGTGTTCCGCAGCCCTCGGCGGCAGCCCTCAGCGCCGGGACCCGCCGAGGCGGCCCTCCAGATGGAGGAGGAGTGCGCTCAGCCGCCCGCTGAGCCCGTCGCGGGTCTCCTCGTCGAGCCCGGACAGCACGGAACGCTCGTAGGCCAGCTGCTCGGGCAGCAGACGGTCCACCAGTTCGCGGCCCTCGTCGGTCAGCCCGACATGGGCGACCCTGCGGTCCCGGACGTCGCTGCGGCGGCCGATCAGGCCGCTCTCCTGCAGCGCGCGGAGCCGTTTCGTGACCGCGGCGCCCGACGAGAAGGTCTCGCGGGCCAGCTCGCCGGGGGTGAGCTCACGGTCGTTGCGCCGCATCGCGCCGAGCAGGTCGAATTCGGCCCGGGTCAGTCCGGCGGCGCGCAGGGGGGCGTCCTCCGCCTGCTGGAGGAGCGCCGCGCAGCGGTTGATGCGGCCGATGAGCTCCATCGGTCCGGTGTCGAGCTCCGGGTTGACGGCATGCCACTGCCGGACCACCGAGGCCACGATGTCGTCGGTCACACCGCTCCGTTCGCCGGGGGCAGGGTGATCAGTCCCTGCCGTTGTGCTGTCGCCGCGAGCGTACGGTGTCCTGCCTGTTCGGCGGCGAGCATGTCCTCCTCGGGCAGGGCGCGCTGCCACCACTCGCCCGCGGCGATGTCACTGGCGTCGCGCAGCTCGACGAGGGTCCAGGTCAGCCTCCTGCGCGCCGTCTCCAGCGCGAGGGGGTCGGCGGACGGGTCGGCGAGAAGCTGTTCGGCGCGACTGCGGGCCTCCCCCGTGGCGGCGAGGGCCCGTTCGACGCGACCGCCCGCCCGGCGGTTGGGTACGGCGATGGCGGCGAGCAGCCCGACGGCCGCACCCACCAGGGTGTCCAGGGCCCGGTCACTGATGAGCACCCCGGCGGGCTGGGCTCCGGCGAATTCCACGATCAGCAGGGCCATCGGGGTGACGGCGACGGAGCCGAGCCAGTAGTTCCGGGTGATCAGGGCCTCGGCGGCGAAGTTGAAGAACAGGACGCACAGGACGAGGGCGAGCGGGTCGAGCCGGGCGACCGGGATGACGGCGGCGAACACCACCACGCCGACGAGGTTGCCGAAGGTGCGCTGCAGGGCCCGGCTCCAGGACAGGGTGAGGTTGGGCTGGTAGACGGAGGCCGCGGTGACGATGGCCCAGTAGGGGTGGCCCACACCGAGGGCGGAGGACACGTAGCCGGCGAGGGCGCAGCCGATGAGGGTGCGCAGGGCGGTGGTCGGCACCGGGGAGCCGGGGGCCAGGGCGCGCAGGATCCTGTACCGCGCCTCGCGCCGCCCCCGCCTGGCCCGTTGCCCGGAGCGTTCCGCGTCGATGCCGAAGAGCTGCTCGACGGTGCCGGGTGCGGGAGGGGGGCCGGGTACGGGGCCGCGGGCCCGGGTCCGCGCCGCCCACGCGGTCAGCTGCCCGGCGTCGGCGCTGCCGACACCGCCGTCGGAGGAGGTTCCGGCGAGGGCCCGTTCGGCGTGGACCACGAGGCGTTCGAGTTCCCGGCGTACGGGGGTGGGCCGGCCGGCCGCGAGCAGGGACTGCCAGGCCGCCTGGACGGCGGCGGCCGCGGCGTGCCGGGTGCGGGGTCCGGGGTCGGCCACGCAGGCCGCGGCGGCGTCGAGCGCGCGGGCGGTGGCACGGCGTTCGGGCCCTTCCCTGCGCCCCAGGGCGGGGCCGACGGTGACCAGCCAGGAGAAGGCGCCCGCCGCCAGGGCCAGCGCGAGGTGTCCGGGCACCTGGCCGGGCTCCTGCGGGGCGAAGAGCGCGGCCGAGGTGATGAAGGTGAAGATGACGTTGCCGGGCGGGCCGATGCGAGTGGCGTCGCAGAGAGTCCTCTGCGCGGCCGCGAGGACCGCGCCCACGGCGATCAGGACGGCGGTCGAGTCGGTGGCGGAGGCGGTGAACAGGGCGACGGCGAGGCCGGCGACCATGCCGAGGACGACGCCGACGACCGTGCGGGCCCGGCGGGCGTACGGCAGGTTGTGCCCGTAGAGCGCGCAGAGCGAACCCGCCATCGTGTACATCACGAGGTCGAGGCGGTCGATGGAGTAGAGCAGCAGATTCGGCACCGCGGAGGCGACGACGACGCTCAGCGCGGGCTTGAACCAGATCTCCGCAGGACTCTTCAGCCGCAGTGTGCCGGTGACCGGCAGCTTGTGGACGGATGACTTCCGGGATCGCACGGCTGTATCACTCACCCAATTACGTTAGCAGGTATTACACCTGTAAAACATTTCTGGGAGCCCGCCGGAGGACGGCCGCTTCCGGTCGCCGCCGCCCCCGCACGGTCATAGCGTCTCCACGACAGCGTAGGAACGCGTCGTGCGGCGCGCCTCGGGAGGATGCGGCATGAAGCTCACGGAACCGGTACCCGGCGGCCCCTGCTGGGTCGAACTGAGCACGTCGGACGTGCCCGGTGCCGCGGCGTTCTACGCCGCGCTCTTCGGGTGGCGGGCGGAGACCGACCCGCGGCCCGAGGCGGGTGGCTACACGATGGCGCGCCTCGGCGAGGACGCGGTCGCCGCACTGAGTCCCGTGTACCGCCCGGACCAGCGGTCCGCGTGGACGGTCTCCTTCGCCACGGAGGACGCGGACGCCGCGTCGGACACCGTCAGGTCGGCGGGAGGCACGCTGCTGATGGGCCCGATGGACGTGTTCGACCAGGGCAGGTTCGCGGTGGCCGCCGACCCTGCCGGTGCGGTGTTCTCGCTCTGGCAGCCCCGCGCCTTCGCGGGCGCCGGGCTCCTCGACGCTCCCGGGGCCCTGGGCTGGGCCGAGCTGCTCACCCCCGATCCGGAGGGCGCGCTCGCCTTCTACCCGGCCGTGTTCGACTGGACGGTCGACGCCACGGAGCGCTACACCCACTGGGGTGTGGACGGGGCCGAATTCGGCGGCATGAAGGCACTGGACGGCGAGGAGGAGCCGCAGACGCCGCCGCGCTGGGTGCCGTACTTCACGGTCGTCGACGTGGAGATCGCGGCCGCCACCGCGCTGGGAGCGGGCGGCCGGCCGCTCGTGCCGCCGAGGCACATCCCGGGCGGACCGTCCGTCGCCGTGCTCAGCGATCCGCAGGGGGCCGCCTTCGGCGTCCACGCCCCCTGAGCCGGCGGGTGTCGCGGCCCCCCTACGCGCGCATGCGCCGTTGGCCCGGTCGGCCGGCGGAGGGACACCTCCGGCGGGCCGGCGGCCGCTCGGAGCGGGGCCCACGGAGAGCGCGGGCTCTCACGGATCAGGGCCCCCACGGCGCAGGGCCCCGGAAGGGGAGCCCCGGACCGCGGCCCGCCGGGGCGAGGGCTCAGCCGAAGCCGCGTGCGTCCTGCTTGAGCGCGGTGTCCACGGTCAGCGCCGTTGCCACGACCAGGCTGAGCAGCGGCTCGGGGAGCTGGTAGTGGATCTGCAGTACGTAGTTGTCCGCCGTGGTGAACATGGTCTTCGCGAGCCCCTCCCAGGTCTTGGTGATCCGGGCGATCTCGGCGTCGTTGTGGTCGACGATGGCGAAGTTCCAGGCGCGCCAGTTCTCCGCCTTGATCGCGCCGACCTTGCGGCCGTCGACCGTCATCGCAAAGTTGATCTTCCCGATGGCGTTCTGCTGGACGATCTCGCCGACGGGCCGCCCGTCCGGGCGCTGCACGACGACACGGGACTTGATGAACTTCGCCGGACGCGTCAGGAGCAGCTGCGGCTGCCCGTGGGCATCACGGATCTCCAGCCGGTGCGTCAGGTACTGGTCGATGCTGGAGACGAATCTGAGGACCTTGCGCAGCGCGCTCTGGCCGACCTGGACGACCGAGCCGACGGTGACGCCCTGCTGGTCGAAGACGCGGTATTCGTTGGTGAGCTCGACCAGCTTGGCCTTCTGGTTCACGACCAGGACCCGCTGGTCGAACAGCGACCCGGCACCGGGAGCGCCCTGCTGGGGCACCCCGTACCCGGGAACCACCTGCTGCGGGGCCGCCTGCGGCTGGGCCACCGCGGCCTGCGGCGCCGCGACGGGCTGGGCCGGAGCCTGCGCGGCAGCGGATTGCGCGGCGTCCCGACCCTGGGCCGGGTGGGTGTGCTCGGTCCACCGGGCGCCGTCCCAGTAGCGCAGCAGCTCGGGTGCGCCGTGGGGATCGGGATACCAGCCCGCAGGTATGTTCGATTGCGTGGTCACCGAGGCACACTATCCTGCGAACCCGTGGGCCCATACTCATTGAATCTTCACTCACCGTACGATGGCGGCGATGACCAGGCGGACTGAGCGGACGGACCGGAGACGGGGCGGATTCACCCCGGCTGTCGTGCTGGGCTGGCTGCTGGCCCTGGTGGCCGTGTTCTTCTGCTGCGCCCCTTCCGCCACGGCCGCGTCCGGCGGCGGAACCCCCGCCCCGCCCGCCGTCCGGGCCTTCACCCCGGTGCCCACCGCAGTCGAGTCGGTCGTCAGGGCCGAGGCCCCGGGCGAGCGCGGCCCCGGCAGTTCCTGCCACGGCGCGACGAGCCACTCGACGCCCGTCGTGCTTCCGGGCCCTGCCGCTCCCGTCGCACTCCCCTGCACCTCGACGGTGACCCCGACGGCTCCACTCACCGGCGCCACCGCCATCCGCGGGCCCTCCAACGACGGCGTGGGTGCCGTCGATCATCTCCGTCTGCAGGTCCAACGGGTCTAGAGGCCTCCGGGTCCGCTCCTCACCCCGCCGCGTCCGGCGCCGAGGGCGGCCTCTCCCATGCCCCTGTGCCCCCCGCATCGCGCGTGTCCCGCGCATGCGTTCCGCTGAACCCGAGGACCTGACATGGCTTCCGCCAAGAACCAGAACAGCCCTGCCGCCACGCGCCGCGCCAAGCTCGAGGAGGCCCGCCGCAAGGAACGGGCCATCGAGCGCCGAAGCCGCATCATCACCATCACGGCCGCCGTCCTCGTGGTCGCCGGGCTGGTCGCCGGGGGCGGCTATCTGATGTCCGCCGCCGACGAGCAGGACGCGGCCGAGGAACAGGCCAGGACCTCCCCCGTCACCGGCGAGAAGTCCTGGGACAAGCTGGAGCAGAACCACGTCCAGACCCCGGTCACCTACCCGATGAACCCGCCCGTCGGCGGCGACCACAACCCGGTGTGGATGAACTGCGACGCCGACGTCTACACCGAGGCGATACCGAACGAGAACGCGGTCCACTCCCTGGAGCACGGCGCTGTCTGGGTCACGTACAACGACAAGGCGAAGGAGGCGGACGTCAAGGCGCTTTCGGAGCGGGTCTCCAAGACGCCCTACTCCCTGATGAGCCCGGTGGCCGACCAGAAGGACCCGCTGATGCTGAGCGCGTGGGGCAAGCAGCTCACGGTGAAGAGCGCCACCGACGCACGCGTCGCGCAGTTCTTCACCAAGTACGTCCAGGGCGCGCAGACCCCGGAGCCGGGTGCCGCCTGCAGCGGCGGGGTCGCCAAGTGACCTCGTCCGTGCGCGCACCGCGTTCGATGGTGGTGGCCGGCGCCGTGGTGTTCCTCGTGGCGGTGGGACTCGTACTGGTGATGGTCGTACGGCCGTCCTCGGCCTCGCCGTCCTCGGCCGGCTCCGGGGTCTCCGCGCCCTCGGAGGGCTCGGCCGACGTGGGGTTCGCCCGGGACATGTCGATCCACCATCAGCAGGCGGTGGAGATGGCCTTCATCGTCCGGGACCGCACGGACGACGAGGACGTCCGCAGGTTCGCGTACGACATCATCAACACCCAGGCCAATCAGCGCGGCATGATGCTCGGCTGGCTGGAGATCTGGGACAGGCCGAAGAGTTCCGACCGGCCGCCCATGGAGTGGATGGGGCACACCTTCACTCCCCGGTCCGACGGCTCCCTCATGCCGGGCATGGCCACCGACGAGCAGCTGGACCGGCTGCGGGCAGCCGAGGGCCGGGCGGCCGAGGTGCTCTTCCTCCGGCTGATGACCGTGCACCACCGCGCGGGTGCCGACATGGCGCAGGCGGCGGCCGGTGCGGCGGGCACGGACGAGATCCGGAATCTGGCGACGGGCATGGACCGCGCCCAGGAGTCGGAGATCGCCCTCATGGCCGACATGCTGAAGGCCCGGGGCGCGAAACCCTGAGCCGCCGGGGTGAACTGCCGTCCGGTCCCGGAGGTGCGCATCGCCTCCGGGACCGGCCACGCTCGCGCACACCGGGCCGGGACCGGCCGCGGTGGCCCCCAGGGGCCGGGGCGTGCGGGAGGAGCCGCGAATTCATCTTCCGCCCGCCTCCCCCACATCGATCCGACACCTTGACACCGCGCCTCCACCGGACACTTCCTGGCAAGTCATGAACATGCCCCTCTGACGACAGGAAGCATCCGTGCGTCTGCACCGCTCCCCGCGCCTGACGGCCACCGCCCTGATGGGCGCGGCACTCATCACGCTCGCCCCGCTCCCGTCCGCACAGGCGAAGTCGCTGCCGGCCGTCGGAGCCACGGCCGAGACGAAGGCGCTGTACGACGACGAGGCGGGTGGCAACGCCAACGCCGACGACCCCGCGATCTGGCGCAACGACGCCGACCCCGGCCGCAGCCTGGTCCTCGCGACCGCGAAGGAGGGCGGACTCCGGGTCTACGGCCTGGACGCCGCGCTCGTGCAGTCGGTACCCGCGCCCCCGGCCGCCTCCGAGGACGACGCACCGGGCCGCTTCAACAACGTCGACCTCGTCACCGGCCTGCGCACGCCGGCCGGGCGCACCGACGTGGCCGTGGTGAGCGACCGGGGGAACGACCGCCTCCGCGTCTACCGCATCGACCCCTCGCGCCCCGGGCGTCCACTGAAGGACGTCACGGACCCGGCCGCCGCCCCGGTCTTCTCCAAGGACCAGGCCGAGATCAACGACCAGCGGACCGCGTACGGGCTCGCCGCGTGGCAGGACCGCCGGACCGGACGCTCGTACGCCCTCGTCAGCCGGCGCAACACCACCGACCTCGCGCTGCTGGAGCTGCGCCCGACCGCGGCGGGCACGGTCGGCTACGAGAAGGTCCGCACAATCTCCCTCCCGTCCTCCTTCCGCCTCCCGAACGGCGGGTCGTGGACCCCGTGCGGCGAGCCGGGCGAACTGCCGCAGGTCGAGGGCATGGTCGTCGACCCGGCGACCGGCACGCTCTACGCCGGCCAGGAGGACGTGGGCATCTGGCGCGTCCCGGCCGGCCTGGACGGACGTCCGGTCCTGGTGGACAAGGTCCGCGAGTACGGCGTCCCGGGGACGTACGACCCGGAGACCGAGGAGTGCACGCCCGGCACCGATCCCGGTTTCGGCGGCAAGCGGCTGACTGCGGACGTCGAGGGACTGACGCTCTTCCGCGAGTCCGACGGCGACGGCTATCTGATGGCGTCCAGCCAGGGTGACGACACCTTCGCCCTGTACGACCGCGAGGTCTCGGAGGGCAACGAGTACGAGGGCGGCTTCCGGATCACCGCCGTGACGGCGGACCTCGACGGCAGCGAGGAGTGCGACGGTGCCGCCGTGCTGAACGAGCCCCTCGGCGCCCGCTACCCCAACGGACTGCTGGTCGTCCAGGACGGGCACGAGACGTCCGCCGCGGGTGACGGGGAGGGCCGGGAGGCGACCGGTTTCAAGTTCGTCGACCTGGGTGCGGTGACGGACGCGGCGGGCATGTGACCGCCCGGCACCGGCGCGGCGGACGGGTGCCCGTCCGCCCGGCCCGTGCCGGGGCACACCGGCGGTGAGGAGCCCGTGCACCGCAGGGCCTTCACCACCCGGGCATCGCATAGGCTCCTCGTTCATATGAAGAGCTACCTCACACCCCTGGGGCCCAAGGCGGACAAGGACACCGTGCGGCGCCACAACCTGAGTCTCGTGCTGCGCGCCGTGCGGGACGAGGGCGACGCCGGCGAGGCGACCAGAGCCGGTGTGTCGGCCCGGGTCGGACTGACCCGGGCCGCGGTGTCCTCCCTGGTCGAGCAGCTCATCGACAGTGGATTCCTCACCGAGTCGGGCAAGACCTTCAGCGGGCAGGCCGGACGCCCCGGGACCGCCCTCAAGGTGGCGCGCACCGGCCCCGCGGGGCTCGGCGTGGAGGTCAACATCGACTACGTCTCGGTGTGCGTCGTGGACCTGGCCGGCACCGGCCGGGTCCGGCAGACCGAGCACCTGGACAATCGCGGCGCCCCGCCCGACGAGGTACTGGCCAGGGCGGCGCGGATCGCCGCGCGCACCCTGGACTCGGCGCGGGAGCAGGATCTGTACCCGGTCGGGGCCACGCTCGCGCTGCCCGGTCTGGTCTCGGGCGGTTCGGTACGCCAGGCACCGAACCTGGGATGGAACCAGGTCCCGGCCGAGTCCCTGTTCGCCGAGGCGCTCTCCGGGCTGCGCACCGGCGACGCGCCGCTGCCGGTGCGCTCGGAGAACGAGGCGAATCTGGCGGCCCTGGCGGAGCTGTGGTTCGGCGGACTCGACCCGGTCCGCACCTTCCTGTACCTGACGGGCGAGATCGGTGTCGGCGGCGCCCTGGTGCTGGACGGCCGACTGCTGCGCGGTGCCCACGGCTTCGCCGGGGAGATCGGCCATGTGGTGGTCGACCCGGCAGGCCCGGAGTGCCGGTGCGGCTCCCGCGGCTGCCTGGAGCAGTACGCGGGCCAGTCCGCGCTGCTGCGGGCGGCCGGGGTCGAGGAGTCCGGCGGCGGAGCGGCCGGGGTGCTGGAGCTGGAGCGACGGGCCCAGGCGGGGGATGCGCGAGCGGTCGCGGCGGTGGGTGACGCGGGGCGGATGCTGGGACGGGTGCTGTCCGGCGCGGTCAATCTGTTCGACCCGGACGCGGTGGTTCTCGGCGGGATATACCGGGGCCTGATGCCGTGGCTGTCGGCGCACGCCGACGAGGAGCTGACGGGCCGTGTGGTGTCCGGCCTGTGGTCGGGGGGCAGCGGCCGGCTGCGCGCCTCCTCCGTCGCGGGTGACGCGGCGCGGGGCGCGGCGGCCCTGGTGGTGCAGGACGTACTGGCCGACCCGGTGGCGTACGCCCGGCCGGCGGCCTTCCTCGGCGACTGAGCGCCCCACAGCCGGGGCGACGGCAGGCCCCCGGCCTGCGGCACCCGCCCGTGAGGCGCGCCGCGTCACGTACCCGTCCGCCCTGCTCCACGGACGTCCGGCCGGCGCCGTGCGCCCCGGCCGGTCCCGGGCCGAGGCGTCCAGCGTCGGGCTTCGCTCACCGTGCGCACATTAGTTCATCCACTTGATTAATCCGCCCGGTGACGGTCGCCGATGCGACCCCTCGCGCGACGAAACGGGGGTCACCTCTGTTCCGGACGCGTCCCATCACGTAATTTGTTTTTCGCACGACCAAAATCAGCCTGACCGAAACCGTACGCTCACCACCCGCACGAGAAGAGGTAGCCCATGCCGCCGCGTACCGTCGTCATCGGCGTGGACAGCTCGACCCAGTCCACCAAAGCGGCAGTCACCGACACCGAGACCGGTGAGCTGCTGGCCGTCGGCCGTGCCCCGCACGTGGTCACGGGCGAGGGCGGGGCACGCGAGAGCGACCCCGAGGTCTGGTGGCGGGCGCTGTGCGACGCCGTCGCGGCCGGGCTGAAGGAATCCGGTCTCTCCGCGTCCTCGGTCGTCGGCATCGCCGTCGCCGGACAGCAGCACGGCCTCGTGGTCCTGGACCGGTCCGGCCGGCCGCTGCGCCCGGCGCTGCTGTGGAACGACACCCGTTCCGCCCCGCAGGCCACGGCGCTCACCGCCGCCCTGGGCGGGCCGGAGGCCTGGACCGCGCGGACCGGTTCGGTGCCGGTCGCGGCCATGACCGCCACGAAGTGGCAGTGGCTGCGGGAGAACGACCCGGCGAACGCCGAGGCGACCGCCGCGGTGCGGCTGCCCCACGACTTCCTGACCGAGCGGCTCGCGGGCACCGCCGCGACCGACCCGGGCGACGCCTCGGGCACCTGCTGGTACTCCACCGACACCGGCGGTTACGACACCGAGCTCCTCGGTCTGCTCGGCCTGGACGTCTCGATGCTGCCGCCGATCGCCACCACCGGCGCGACCCGCATCGGTTCGCTGACCGCTTCGGCCGCCGAGGCGCTCGGCCTCCCGGCCGGCATCGCCGTCGCGGCCGGTACCGGTGACAACATGAGCGCCGCCGTGGGCCTCGGGCTGGGCGGCGCCGGACTCCTGGACCACCCCGTCCTCAGCCTCGGCACCTCGGGCACGGTCTTCGCCGCGTCCCGCACCCGGCCGGCGTCCACCGCCCTCTCCGGATTCGCGGCAGCCGACGGCACGTACCTCCCGCTGGCCTGCACGCTCAACTGCACCCTGGCCGTCGACAAGGTCGCCACGCTGCTGGGTCTGCACCGCGACGACGCGGCTCCCGGCGGCGAGGCCGTCCTCCTCCCCTACCTGGACGGCGAACGCACCCCGGACGTGCCCACCGCGTCCGGTCTCCTCACCGGGCTCAGGCACGACACCACTCCGCAGCAACTGCTGGGCGCCGCCTACGAGGGCGCGGCCTACACCGTGCTGCGCGCGCTCGACGAGCTGCTGCGGGCATGCGGCCTCGACCCGGCCGACCCCGAGGTGGCCGGCCGGCCACTGCGGCTGATCGGCGGCGGCGCGCAGGGCCGCACCTGGGTGGAGACGGTGCGCCGCCTCTCCGGCCGGCCCCTGATCGTGCCTGGTAGCGGCGAACTGGTCGCGCTCGGCGCTGCGGCACTCGCCGCGTCAGCGGCGGGGGGCGGCGACCCGGTGGCCGTGGCGACCCGGTGGAACGCGAAGGCCGAGGACGCCCAACTCCCCTCGGTGGAAAGGGACACCGAAGCCTGGGACCGCATCGGTTCGGTGCTGGACCGGGCGACCCGGCCGCTGCTCGGCGGTTGAGCCGAGGGCCCGGATCACCTTACGTCCCTACGGTTTTGGGGATGCCCGCGGATCTTCAATAGGATCCGTCGATGATCACAAGAAAACGGCTCACGGCCGGGGTGGGCATCCTGCTCGCCACCCTGGCCGCCGGGCTCGGCACCGCGCTCCCGGCCGCTGCCGACGAACCCTCCTCCGCAGCCTCCCCCAAGGTCGAACTGGTCCTTGACGTCAGCGGATCCATGCGCACCCGGGACATCGACGGCCAGTCCCGGATATCCGCCGCCAAGCAGGCCTTCAACGACGTGCTGGACGCGGTGCCCGAAGAGGTGCAGCTCGGCATCCGGACCCTCGGTGCCGACTACCCGGGCGACGACCGCAAGGTCGGCTGCAAGGACACCAAGCAGCTCTACCCGGTCGGGCCGCTCGACCGCACCGAGGCCAAGACGGCGGTCGCCACGCTGGCGCCCACCGGCTGGACCCCGATCGGGCCCGCGCTGCTCGGCGCGGCCGACGATCTGGAGGGCGGGGACTCCACCCGCCGGATCGTCCTGATCACCGACGGCGAGGACACCTGCGGACCGCTCGACCCGTGCGAGGTCGCGCGCGACATCGCCGCCCGCGGGATCCACCTGGTCATCGACACGCTGGGCCTGGTGCCCAACGCCAAGATCCGGCAGCAGCTCACCTGCATCGCCGAAGCCACCGGCGGTACGTACACGGCCATCCAGCACACCGAGGAACTCTCCGGCCGTGTCAAGCAGTTGGTGGACCGGGCCGCCGAGCCCGTCGTCACCCCGGTGGCCACCGAGGGTGCCGGCAGCTGCTCCGCGGCCCCCCAGCTGAAGGCCGGCCTCTACACCGACCGCCAGGAGTTCGGCAAGCACCGCTGGTACCGGGTGGACGTGCTCCCCGGTCAGGAGCTGCGCGCCTCGGTCAGCGTGGCCGCGGACCGTGCCGTGAACAACGACTACGGCGTACTGCTGCGCGCGGTGACCGTGCACGGCCGAGAGATCGTCCGGGGCGCGGAGTCGGGCACCGGGCGCACCGATGCCATCTCCTCCGGCCTGCGCTATCCGAAGGCCGAACAGGACGACGTGGACGGCGACGTCAAGCCCGCCGCCGAGACCGTCTGCCTCCAGCTCAGCAACTCCTTCGCGGCGCCCTCGTCCGTGAAGACCACCCCGGGCATGCCCGTCGAGCTGACCATCGACCTGGTGGGCGCTCCCGACGACGCCGCCGACGTGGCCGCGTTCGGCCTGGGCCGCGGCTGGTGGCTGCTGGGTGTCATGGTCCTGACCGGTCTGGTCGCCGGGCTGCTGTTCGGCTGGATCTCGCGCTGGCGCGTCGCCGTATGGAGGACCAACTGATGCGAACCATCCGCAGCAACCGTGTGAAGCGCGGCTTCGTGGGCGCTCTGCTCGCCGGTGTCACCCTGCTCACCTCGGCGGGCGGGGCGCTCGCCGACGACCCCTCGGCGAGCGCGAGCCCGGCCGAGGGCGACGCGGCGGGGCCGACGGAGGCGGGTACGGCGTTCCGTACCGCCACCGCGATCCAGCAGGAACAGACCGCCACCGCCGACGCCTCCACGGGTGACTACCTGTACTGGGTGTTCCCCGCCGACGCCGGTCAACGCCCCACCGTCCGGGCGAAGGTCACCCTGCCCGAGGACGCGGCCCGCAAGGGGACGTCGACCTGGCAGGTCGACGTGTACGACGGGCTGCGCCGCCGCCAGGCCTGCATGTACGGCCATCAGACCAGGAAGGCGACGCAGGACGCCGGCACCGTCGAGCTGTCCTGTGTGCTGCGTACGGTGCGCGCCTGGTCCGAGCCGTGGGCGGACGACCCGCTGCCGGGCAGCTACTTCGTGCGGCTGACGGTCGTCGACGCGGCCGAGGAGGACCTGGGTCTGCCGGTCCACGCCGAGATCGAGGTCACCTCCGCCGGCATGGGCGGCGCCCACGACGTGGACGGCGCGCTGGCGGAACCGCTGGTGCCGGGCGCGTCCTCGGTCGAACAGGCCGCCGACGGTGACGACGGTGCGGACAAGCCCCGGGTCTCGCTCGGCAGCGAGCCGGAGGACGGCTGGTCCTCCGGCTGGTGGACCGACCGCTGGTTGTGGACGGTGGGCGGCGGCGTACTCGCCGCCCTGGCCGCCGTGTTCGGATACGGGCTGACCCGCGGCGGCGGACGGCCGTCCCGGGTCCCGCCGGGCGTCTGACGGAAGACGGGGCGGCCGCAGCAGGAAGGCCGGCCGGTACGGGCCGCCGGCCGGGGTGTCACGCCCCGGCCGGCGGCCCTTCGGCGTGCCGGGGCATCACGTGGCGCAGACCGCCGAGGAGATGGGCCCGGAAGTCGGGGTCGCCGTACGCCTCGGCGGTGTGCCCGAGCGCGGTGTAGAAGACCTGGGCACCCCCGTGCTGATGGGCCCAGACCAGCGGGTGGCAGGAACCCATGCCGCCGCCCTCGTACGTGGACTCGTCGGCGGAGGCCAGCACCCGTACCGTTCCGCGCGGGCAGGACCGGAAGTCGTACCACTCGTCGGTGAGGTCCCAGGTCGCACCGAGGTGACGGGTGGCCGGATGGTCCCGGTCCTCGACGACGACGGTCCCCGGCTGGAGCGCGGGGTGCCCTGCGAAGCGACCGCCGAGGAGCTCGCCGTAGAAGGGCCAGTCGTACTCCGTGCAGGCCGCCGCGTGCACCCCCATGAAGCCGCCGCCCGTGGAGCAGTGGGCCCGCAGCCCTTCGCGCCCTCGGGGGGTGAGGACGTCGCCGCTGGTGGAAAGGAACACCACGGCGGCGTAGGGCGCGAGGCCATCACCCTCGAACACGTCGGACCGTTCCGTCGCGTCGACGGTGAAGCCCTGGTCCGCGCCCAGTTCCCGGAACGCGGCGATCCCGTGGGGGATCGAGGCGTGCCGGTAGTCGGTGGTGCGGGTGTAGAGCAGGATCGCGGGCTGACGTACGGCGGACAAGGACGGCTCCTCGCGTGTGCGGACACGGGTCGTGCCGAATGCTCCGCCCGCCGGGGAGGGGAGCGCCAGGGTGGTGCGGACGTGAACCGGTGACCCGTGCCCAGTGCCCCGTGCCCCGTGGCGGGACGCGGTTCCCGACGCGTGGTGGTGGCCTCCCCGATCCCGGCCTGTCGGCGCGGTCGGGGAGGCGCAGAGGTCGCCGATGCCCCGCGCTCAGGGTTTGATCCGCGCCTTCTTCCGCGCACGCTCCTCCGATTCCTGCAGCTCGAGGATCCGGAAGACATGGGCGCTCGCCCGCTTGCGGGCACTTCCGCCGGTGAAGAGAGCCGCACCGGCGACGGCGGGCGGCACGGCGAGGAAGCCGACCCCGAGCAGTTCCGGCCAGTCGCGCTCGGCGGCGCACAGCTTGTGCGTGCTCGTGCTGTACGCGGAGTCGGCGCGGTCGGGGAACAACGGTGCGTCGCAGGCGATCTCATCGCGGTACTCGTACACGCTGAACGGGACGAGCAGCAGGTAGCCCAGCCACAGGAACAGGGCTGCCGAGACCGCCATCAGGCCCGCACCCCAACCCTGCTGACGTCCGGCCCAGCGGTCGAATTCCTGGCGGGCGGTCCATTGCATGAGAGATCTCCGTTGCTCGTCCGTCGTGCTGGTCCGGCCTGCTCGTCCGCCGAAGATCGTACGTGCGCTCTACTGCCCCTCGGAAGCAACCGCCCCGACCGACGAACGCCGTATGCCGTGCACCGGCATGCCCCCTGACCTCTTCGCGACAGGGCCCAGCGGCGATGCGTAGCGCGACGGGCCGTTAGTCTTCCACGCGCACCTCTGCGTGTGTCGCGCGGAGACCTTCGACAGGACCGGGACGGAAACCATGTCGGCAGAGACGTCACCCACCGGGAAGCACCCCGGAACCGGCTCGTCACCCGAGCTGCGAGCCTCTCACGCGGACCGGGACCGGGTGGTGGATGTGCTGCGCATCGCGGCGGGGGACGGGCTGCTGACCGCGGACGAACTGGACGAGCGCATCGAGGCCGCCCTGTCGGCCCGGACTCTGGCCGAACTGGTGCCCCTCACAGCCGACTTGCCGGCCGTGACGACCACCGCGCACGGCCCCGCAGTAGCGGCCGCAGACGTCAAGGACGTCGTCCGGATCCAGCAGGCGTTCAGCGGCGGGGTCGAGCGGACGGGCCGCTGGGTGCTGCCGCGGCGGCTCGAGCTCGCCGTGGCCTGGTGCGACGTGACCCTCGACCTCACCGAGGCCGTGGTCACGCAGGACACCCTGCGGATCGACGTGGCCATGACGGGGAAGAGCCTGACGCTGATCACGAGGCCGGGTGTGGAGGTCGATGTCGACGGCCTGATCCTGGTCCACTGCAAGCTCGTCCACCGCCGCCCGCGGACTCCCCCGGGCACACCGACCACGCTGCGCGTGGAGCTGGCCGGGCAGAAGGCCCACGGCAAGGTGGTGGTGCGGCCCGCGCGCCGGACGTTCGGACAGTGGCTGCTGCGCAGGCCCGCCTCCCCTTCCGCGGGAGTCTGATTCCTCCGCCCCCGCACACGAGTGGCTCGGGCCACTCGGACTTCGCCGAGGAATGCTCGGCCTTCGCCCCGACGGATGAGCGGCTGCCGCGCGTGGAGCGGTCAGGTCACCGCCCGCGCTGCTGAGGCCGGGGGTATCGCGTCATTGCCCCGGATACCCGTACCGGCGGTCGGGCGCACCATGAGAGGTTGTCAACTCACCTCACTCACAAGGCTGATGACGGGAGTCTCCTCATGTCCACTGAAACCGGTGGGGCTGTCGGTACCGAACCCCGCGGACCGATGCCCTTACCGGGCCCCCGAGGGCTGCCCGTCCTCGGGAGTCTGCCGCAGTTCGGGAAGGACCCGCTCGCCTTCTTCGAGCGTCTGCGGGGTTACGGGGACATGGTGAGCTGGCGATTCGGCCGCAACGACTGCGTGTTCGTCTCCGATCCCACGTACATCGGTGAGCTGCTCACCGAGACGGAGCGCACCTTCGACCAGCCACTGCTCGGCATCGCGTTCCGCACGGTGATGGGCAACGGCGTGGTGGTCGCGCGCGGTCCCGACTGGCGGCGCAAGCGGTCGCTGGTGCAGCCGTCCGTACGGCCCAAGCAGGTGAAGTCGTACGCGTCGACGATGACGGCGAGCACCGTGGACCTGGCGGACACCTGGTCGGGCGGCGAACGCATCGACGTCAAGCGGGAGATGGCGGCCCTGACGCAGAAGATCGCGGTCCGCACGATCTTCGGGGTGGACACCCCGGCCGACGCCGAGGCCATGGGCCGGGCCATGGACATCGCCCAGCAGGAGATCGGCAAGGAGTTCAGCGGACTCGGCGCGATCCTGCCCGACTGGGTGCCGACGCCCGGCCGGGCCCGGATCAGGAAGGCCGCCGCGGTGATCGACGCCGAGGTGGGCCGGGTGGTGGCCCGTCACCGCGACGGGGACGGAGAGCGCCCGGACCTGCTGAGCCGGCTGCTCACCGCGGTGGACGAGACCGGAGCGCACCTCACCGACAAGGAGATACGGGACGAGACGGTCACCCTCTACATCGGCGGCCACGAGACGACCAGTTCCACCCTGGTGTGGGCCTGGTATCTGCTGGCCCGGAATCCCGGGGCGCGGGCGGCTCTCGCGGACGAACTGGACCGGGTGCTCGGCGACCGCGAGCCCGGCATCGACGACTACGCACAACTGACGTACGCCCAGGCCGTGGTGAAGGAGACCCTGCGGCTGTACCCGACGATCTGGCTGGTGACCGGGGTCGCCAAGGAAGGGGCCCGGATCGGTGGCGTGCCGATGCCGGCGGGCACACGGGTGTGGAGCAGCCAGTGGGCCACGCACCGGGACGAGCGGTGGTTCCCGCAGCCGGAGGAGTTCCGTCCCGGGCGCTGGGACCCCGAGGACGGCGACGACGTCCCGGAGTACGCCTGGTTCCCCTTCGGTGGAGGACCACGGGTCTGCCTCGGTACGCGCTTCGCGATGGTCGAGGCGGTGCTGATCCTCGCCGTCCTGGCGCGCCGCTTCGAGCTGGACGTGGACCCGGGCATCATCAACCCCGTACCGACGCTGACACTGCAGCCGGACCGGGAGGTCATGGCGACGGTGCGGGCGCGCCCGGCATCGCGGGGTTGACCTCAAGCTTCCTTGAGGTCTTAGCGTTCCATGCGTACGGACCCGACTCCGGAGGCACTCGCATGGACATGGAAGTCACCGCGTGGACATCGCTCCACAGTGCGATGAACGCGCAGAAGGACCGCAGGCCCTTCACCCGGGCCACGCTGCGCCGCATCGCGGCGTTCGCCCGCCCGCACCGGGGGCGGATCGGCCGCTTCCTGCTGCTGAGTGTGGTCACCGCGCTGCTCGCGGTGGCCACACCGGTGCTCGCGGGCGGCGTCGTCGACGCGATCGTGCGGGGCGACGGGACCGGGACCGTCACCCGGCTCGCCCTGCTCATCGCCCTCATCGCCGTCTGCGAGGCGGGGTTGGGGCTGCTCACCCGGTGGCTCTCGGCCACGCTCGGCGAGGGGCTGATCCTCGACCTGCGCACCGCTGTCTTCGACCATGTGCAGCGGATGCCGGTCGCCTTCTTCACCCGGACCCGTACCGGCGCCCTGGTCAGCCGGCTCAACAATGACGTGATCGGCGCCCAACGGGCGTTCAGCAACACGCTCTCGGGTGTCGTCTCCAACCTCGTCACCCTGCTGCTGACCCTTGCCGTGATGCTGACCATCTCGTGGCAGATCACTCTGCTCGCCCTGGTCCTGCTGCCGGTGTTCGTCGTACCCGCCCGCCGGATGGGCTCCCGCATGGCGTCGCTCCAGCGGGAGGCCGCGGGTCACAACGCGACGATGGGCACGCAGATGACGGAGCGCTTCTCGGCACCGGGGGCGACCCTCATCAAGCTCTTCGGGCGCCCCTCCGACGAGTCCGCCGCGTTCGCCGCCCGCGCGGGCCGGGTCCGTGACATCGGCATCCGGACGGCGATGCTGCAGTCCACCTTCATCACGGCCCTCACCCTGGTGTCCGCGCTGGCTCTCGCCCTCGTCTACGGCCTGGGCGGCTACTACGCGCTGCGCGGCAGCCTGGAGCCCGGAGCGGTGGTCGCCCTCGCCCTGCTCCTCACCCGGCTGTACGCGCCCCTGACCGCGCTGGCCGGCGCCCGGGTCGAGGTGATGAGCGCGATGGTCAGCTTCGAGCGCGTCTTCGAGATCCTCGACCTGAAGCCTCTGATCGCCGAGAAGCCGGATGCCCGCCGGGTGCCGGACGGCCCGGTGTCCGTCGAGTTCGACGGGGTGTCCTTCGGCTATCCGTCCGCCGACAAGGTCTCCCTCGCCTCGCTGGAGGAGGTCGCGACGCTCGACTCGCGGGGCGGTACCCGGGTCCTGCACGACGTGTCCTTCACCGCCGCACCGGGCCGGATGATCGCGCTCGTGGGTTCGTCCGGCGCCGGGAAGTCGACGATCGCGCAGCTGCTGCCCCGGCTGTACGACACCGACGCGGGCACCGTGCGGCTGAACGGTGTCGACGTACGGGATCTGACGGCGGACTCGATCCGGGAGACGCTGGGCATGGTCACCCAGGACGGGCACCTCTTCCACGAATCGGTCCGCGCCAACCTGCTGCTCGCCCGGCCCGACGCCACCGAGGACGACATCTGGGACGCACTGCGCCGCTCCCGTCTGGACGGGCTCGTGGCCTCGCTGCCCGACGGCCTGGACACGGTCGTCGGCGAGCGTGGCTACCGGCTCTCGGGCGGGGAGCGGCAGCGGCTGACGATCGCCCGGCTGCTGCTGGCCCGTCAGCGGGTGGTGATCCTGGACGAGGCGACCGCGCACCTGGACTCCACGTCGGAGGCGGCCGTGCAGGAGGCCCTGGCCGAGGCGCTGGAGGGCCGTACGGCCGTGGTGATCGCGCACCGGCTCTCGACGGTGCGGGCCGCTGATCTGATCCTGGTCGTCGAGGACGGCCGGATCGTCGAACGGGGTACCCACGAAGAGCTGTTGAGCATCGGGGGACGGTACGAGGAGCTGTACCGCACCCAGTTCGAGCGGCCCGGCAGGGAGGAGGAGGCCCGCCCCGTCGGCTGACCGCCGCACCCCACGCGCCCGCCCGTGCCCGCTGCCGGCTGCCCCGGCGGCCGGCACGGGCGCGAGCAGCCGTGTGACCGGCAGGAACGCGCCGCCTCACAACGGTTCGACTGAGTAGCCGTCAGCGTGGCGAGCGCTGCTGAATCACTGCCTGAGAAGGGACATCAGATCGCGCATGTCGCTGATCAGCGCCGGGTGGTGGGGGCTCAGGTCGGGCGTGTCCGGCTCTTCCCCGCGCTCGCCCCCGCCGCCGTCGGACCCTCCCCCGTGGTCCTCGTCCACGTACTGCGTGAACGAGGAGAGGCTCAAGGACAGGACCGCGCCGCCTTCACGTACCCAGAGCTCGGCGTGACCCCGGTCCGAGGTCCTCAGGTAGGCCGCGTCGCCGAGGTCCGGGACGGTCTCCAGCCTCGCCTCAGGGTCGGCGCCGGGGCCGGACACCCACTGCCGCGCCTCGAATTCCGCGCCGGGGTCGGTCTTCTTGTGCAGCTCGACGGTGATCCCGACGGTGTACTCGACGGTCCAGCCGCTCCCGGTCCGCTCGTCCTCGGCCGGGGACCGGAGGGGCACGGAGCACCGGACCTGGTCGAGGGCCGCATGCTTCGAGAGCTGCGACTCCGACGGGCCCGTGGCCTCTCTCGGTGCGATGGCCGTTCCGATCGATCTCATCCGGAGCGAGGTGCAGGGGTCCTGATCCAGCTGGTACCCGTGCATGTCCGGTGCCCGGTCGCCGATCCCGTAGGCGACCAGGGCCACCCCCCAGACGACCGACGCCGCGACCGCCCCGCCGACCGCCCATAACCATGGCTTCCGCCGGCCGACGGGCTCCCGGTCCGGGTCGCCCATCACCTCGGCGGCCTCGGCCGAACCGAACTCCCCCACCATCTCAGGCTCGCTGATCAACCCGTCCCCCTCGGCTGCGCCGTCTCCAGTCCTCACCATGATCGCAGCAGCGTCGCGCCGTCAGGGGTCTTACCGGTCCCGCACCGCCTGTGCGCGGTGCGGGAGTCACGTGCCCGGTCGGTACCCGGGGGCGGTCCGTGCCTCGGGAGGGTGGCGACCTCGCGGGAATACGGACCGGATCAGGACAGCGTCCCGGGACGCGGCACGGGGCTCAGCACGGAACACATGACCCAGCCGGGGATGAGCCGCGGTCTCGGACGTAGACAGTGATATGCGCCCCGTTCACCCGCCTTGTTGCGTACTCGCGAAAGTGACGCTCCAGGGTGTCTGTTTTCGCCTTCTCCTGTGGATCGGAGAGAGAGTCTTCGCGCGCCGCGCGGACCGTGATGATCCGATGGAACTGCATCATGCGCGCCGCGATGTCGCGGGCGGGAAGCTCGACACCGGCGAGCGTGTTCGACTCAACGGGGTCCTGTGCCAGGGCGAGATCTGTCAGCTGACGGGAGTCCCCGGGGTAGGTCGCGGCCAGGATCCTGTGTCGGCCGGCGAGGTAGACCAGCCCGTCACCGGGGCGGGCTTCTTCCCGCACAGCGGCGCCGATGGCGGTGACGTCATTGCTCCGGCTCTGTGGGGTTCTGAGCGAGAGGCTCGGCGGTACGAGCGCGACCAGGGCCGCGACCGCCGCGATGTGGACGGTCCGGGAGTATCGCGGCAGCCGGTGGACGTACTCCAGCCAGGCACCGACCAGCAGGGCGACTCCGATGTTGCTGAAGAGGAGGTAGCGGTCGACGAACAGCGGTTTGACCAGGGAGGCGGTCAGCAGCAGAGCACCCGGGAGTACGAGAATCGGCACGGCCAGCGCGGCGAGCCGCACGGGCCCGTCACTCCGCAGCGGCGCCCGGGCACACGCCACCCCGACAATCACCGCGACCAGCAAGTGGTAGGGGCGCACCGGTCCGCCGATCCAGGACACCTGTTCCGACTGTCCCGCACTGACGACTACGAGCGGCAACAGCCCGATCACCACACTGGCAGCGGCGACACTCCACGCCCTCAGCACCCCTTTCGGCGTGCCGGAGACGATCAGTGTGACGCCGTGTGCGGCCAGTGCCAGGACCGCGAACTCGTGGAGCAGGCAGGCCAGGAGCATGGTGAGGCCGTACACCGTCCAGCGCCACCGGTCGCGCCGTCGGACGTTGGCCACCAGTGCGTAGGTGGCCCAGGCGACCAGGGCGCAGACCATGGCGTAGGAGCGGCCTTCCTGCGCGTATTTCTGCACCTGGGGAAGGAGCGCGAACACCAGCCCGGCCAGCACTCCGGCGCGGGGTCCCGCCAGGCGCAGTCCGAGAAGTCCGATCCCGCCCGCTGCGGCGGACATGGCCAGCACGGACGGTAGCCGCAAGGACAGCAGCCCGGGACCGAAGAGATCGAAGATCACGTGCATCACAGCGTAGTAGAGGGCGTGGACCAGGTCGACCTGCTGGACCGTGGCCCATATCTGGGACGGCTCGCGTAGCGCGAGTTGGTAGGTGACGGCCTCGTCGCCCCACATCGTGTTCTGCCTGCGGATGCCCCAGAGTCCCAGAGCCGCGGTCAGTGACGCGGGTGCGATGAGGACCAGGGTCCTGACCGGGCCGGAGGGCAGCCGGGCCGGAGCCGGCCCGGTGGCGGCGGGGGCGCGTACATCGAGGGACATCGGCGACGGGACCTTTCGGCGGCGTGGAGAGGTCGCCAGCGTGCCCGGCCCCTGGTGACCGGTTGCTGACCCGACCTGACCGGCCGATCAGGAAACCGTCCCGGCGCTGTGCGAGGCTGCACGGCATGCGCATCCTGGTGGTCGAAGACGAGGCGGACCTTGCCCGAACCCTGCACACCGGTCTGACCGCCGAGGGTTACAGCGTCGACCTCGCCCATGACGGCCGACAAGGGCTGTGGATGGCCAGGACCGGTGAATACGCCGTCGTCGTCATGGACTTGATGCTGCCCGGCCTCAACGGCTACAAGGTCTGCGCCCAACTGCGCCGCGAGGGCAACGCGACCCCGATCCTGGTGCTCACGGCCAAGGACGGGGAGTGGGACCAGGCGGAGGCTCTGGACACGGGTGCCGACGACTACCTGGCCAAGCCCTTCTCGTACCTGGTGCTGGTCGCACGGCTGCGGGCCCTGGTCAGGCGAGCCGCCGCCGTGGCCCCGCCCGTGCTCGCCGTGGGTGACCTGTCGCTGGATGTCGCCGCCCGGGTCTGCCGCCGGGCCGGGGTGCGGGTGGAGGTCACCCCGAGGGAGTTCTCCGTGCTGGAGCTGCTGGCCCGCCGGGCGGGCCAGGCGGTCTCGAAAGCGGATCTGCTCTATCACGCGTGGCCTGATGACGCCCTGGACCCGAATCTGGTGGAGGCGCGCGTCAGCGTTCTGCGTAAGAAGGTGGACGCCGCATTCGACCGGCGGTCCGTGCAGACCGTGCGAGGTATCGGCTACCGCCTGGTGGACGACCGTGAACACGGCTGAGCCGCGACGCATGGGGTGGCCACGGTCCGTACGCGCCCGTACCGCCCTCGTCGTCGCCTCGACCGCCGCCGTCATCCTGGTCGCCATCGGCTGGTGGCTGCACCGCGACGTCTACCGTCAGGGCACCCGGATCGCCCAGGAACAGGCCCGGGCCCCTCTCCTCGCTCTCGCCGACCAACTGCGTGAGGGCGTGGTTCCCAGCCGCAGAAGCGCCGTACCGTACGAGGTCGTCGCGACCGGTCGCAGCACAGCTGTCGCCGCCGGCGGAGGCATGGACGTCTTCGCCCCGGGCTCCCCCCATGTGCTGCCCGCACCGCCCCCGCTCTCCGGGCCCACCGACACCGATTCGGGCTGGTACTACACGCAACGCTACATCCGCATTCCGGAGCGCCGCGGCGACGGGCCCGCGGGCCGCTTCGACCTGTCCGGCGGTACCTACCCGGTCCTGTTCGCCGACATCTGGGCCGGTGAACTGAGCACCGAGCAGGCGGCTGCCCTGGGCGTCGCCCCGGACGCCACACTGCGGGTTCATGTGGTCGTGCTCCCCGACACGGCCGAGGCGATCACCGACAACATCTACCTTCTGCTGCTGCGGGCCGGACTCGTCAGCCTGGTGCTGATCTCCGCTGTCACCTACGTCACCGTACGGGTGGCGCTGCGGCCGGTGGAGGCGATCCGTACGGCCACCGCCTCGGTCACCGCGAGCGACCCGAGAGAGCGTGTCACCGTGCCCGCCACGGGGCACGAGATCGCCGCCCTGGCCTCCACCATCAACACCACCCTGCAACGCCTCGACGAGGCAGCCACCCGGCAGAGACGCTTCGTCGCGGACGCCGCACACGAACTGCGCAGCCCTCTGGCAAGCTTGACGGTCAGTCTGGAAGTGGCGCTCGCCTACCCGGACCGCACCGACTGGCCCGGTGCGGTCGCTACCGCCGCACGGCAGACCGGACGTCTCCGGAGCCTCGCCGAGGACCTGCTGCTCCTCGCCCGCCTCGACGCCCACGCACCGACGACCGGCAGCGGCACCGTGGACCTGGCCGCCCTCGTGTCCCTGCTCGTCGGGCAGTACGACCTGCCGGACCGACCGATGACACTCACCGCGGACACCACCGCGCCCGCCTACGCGCGCGGCAGCAAGGGCGACTACGAGCGACTGCTGCGCAACCTCGTCGACAACGCCGCTCGCCACGCCACGAGCCGCGTCCAGGTCAACGTCCGGAACCAGGACGAGCAGGTCGTCCTGTCCGTGCACGACGACGGGCCGGGCATACCCGGCGAGGACGCCGAGCGCGTCTTCGAACGTTTCGTCCGGCTCGACGACGCCCGCTCCCGCGACCTCGGGGGCACCGGCCTCGGCCTCCCCATCGCCCGCGAACTCGCGCACCGCCACCGAGGAACGCTGGCTCTCGTCCCCTCCGGCGTCGGGGCGTGCTTCCAGCTGCGCCTTCCCCGAGCGCCCGCTCCGCCCGATCCGTGACCCGCTCTTACGAGGTGGTGCCTGGTTGGGTGGGAAGCGTGGGTGCCTGACCTGGTGTTTGCGTCAGCTGGTGGCGTCGCGGTCGGAGACGGGGCCGGATCAGAAGCACGACTGGCGGGGCAGGCGGCCCAGTACGGCACGGAACCTCTCCCGTCCTGCCGTGACGCTCGCGTCCCACAGACCTGCTCCGTCACTGCTCAGCGAGTGGGACTGGAGCCGTTGTTCCTCGGCGAGAAGGCTGGCCCCCGCCACGTTCTGGTCCAGCATCCCCATCGCGGTGAGCGCCACATGGCCGCAGGACACCGCGTCATCAGCGCTTCCCGAGCCATGAACCAGCAGGGCATACCGCAAGGTGAGGACAGCGAAGAAGGCGTAGGTGTCGACGACATCGGTGATCCCCTCCTCGTTCGGCTGAAGCTCCGGGAACTGCTCCAGCAGGCGTACGCGCTCGGCAGCGTCGGCGATCGGCCGGTCGGCGTACCAGAGGTCGCGTACGGACTCCGCGTAGAAGTCCAGGTCGGATTCCCGCCCCGGTGTGCTCGCTCGCAAGCCCATGAACAGTGGCGTCATGCGCTCGGTGCAGGCGGCGACGCGAGTGAATAGCTGCACGGAACGGATGGCGGGAAGCGAGACGGGCACATGCGACAGGGCCTCGGCCGCCGTGGCGGCCGAGGCCCTGTCCGAGGGGTGCCCGGTTCAGGTCACCGGTCCAGCCACTTCTTCCATGTGGCCGGGTTCTCCTCGATCCAGCGTTCGGCGGCCTCGCCGGGCGCCAGCCGCTCGGAGGCGATCATTTCCGAGACCTTGTTCTGGTCCTTCTCCGACCAGTGGAACTTCTTCAGGAAGGCGGCCGCCTCCCCGCCGCGCTTCGAGAAGTCCGCGTTGAGGTACTTCTGGAGCGGGGTCGTCGGGTAGGCGCAGTCGATGTCCTCCGGGGCCTTCGCGGCGCATGCGTCGGAGTACTCCGGGAGTTCCACCTCGACCATCGGCACTTCGTTGAACAGCCACTGCGGCTGGTACCAGTAGCTGAGGAAGGGCTTCTTCTCCTTGGCGAACTGCTGGATCTGGGTGATCTGCGCCGCTTCGGAACCGGCGAAGACGACCTTGTAGTCGAGGCCGAGGTTCTTCACCAGTGCCTTGTCGTTGGTGACGTAGGACGGCGAACCGTCCATCAGCTGGCCCTTGTCGCCGCTCTCCGGGGTGCGCAGCTCGTCGGCGTACTTGTCGAGGTTCTTCCACTCGGTGACGTCGGGGTGCTCCTCCGCCCAGTACGCGGGGACGTACCAGCCGATGTGCCCCGTGACGCCGAGGTCGCCGCCGGGGACGATGGTCTTCTTGTCCTCGACGTACAGCTTCTCCTGGTCGGGGTGGCCCCAGTCCTCCAGGATGGCGTCCACCCGGCCCTGGCTGAGGGCGTCCCAGGCGGGGACCTCGTCGGTCTGGACGAGGTCGACGCGGTAGCCCAGTTCGTCCTCCAGGAGCTTCTGTGCAACGGCCACGTTGGCCTGGGCGCCGACCCAGGACTGCACGGAGAGCGTGACGGTCTTGATGTCGGCGGGGGCCGCGAACGGGGATGCCTGCTTGGTCATGTCCGCGGCTCCGCAGCCGGTGACGGCCAGCAGGGCGGCGGCCGAGGCCACGGTCGCGGTCGTGCGCAGGTGCGCGCGGGTACGGGTGCGAGCCATGTCAGCTCTCCTTCCGCTGGCGGCGGGTGGTGGGCTGGGTGACCCGGTCCAGCATCAGTCCCAGGCAGACGATGGCGGCACCGGCGACGAGGCCGGTGGCGAGGTCGCCCTGGGCGAGGCCGAACACGACCTCGTAGCCCAGCGCGCCGGAGCCGACGAGACCGCCGATGATGACGACGGCCAGGACCAGGACGACGCCCTGGTTGACGGCGAGCAGCAGGGCGGGTCGGGCCAGCGGGAGCTGGACCTGGCGCAGTTGCTGTCCGGGGGTGGCGCCGAGCGAGCGGGCGCATTCCATCGCGGCGGGGTCCACGCCCCGCAGTCCCTGGGTGGTGATGCGGACGACGGCGGGCAGCGCGTAGACGACGGCCGCAGCGGCGGCGGGGGCGCGGCCGACGCCGAAGAGGGCGACGACGGGGATGAGGTAGACGAACTGCGGCATCGTCTGGAAGACGTCCAGGACGGGGCGCAGCAGGCGTTCGAGGCGGGTGCTGCGTGCGGCGCCGACGGCGATGGCGAAGCCCAGGACGAGGGTGACCGCGACGGCCGCGAGGACCTGGCTGAGGGTGTCCATCGACAGTTCCCAGACGCCGAGGACCCCGATGCCGGCCATGGCCAGCACGGCGGTGAGCGCGGTGCGCCAGGTGCCGATGGTCCAGGCGAGTGCGGCGACGATCAGCAGGACCGACCACCAGGGGAGCCCCTGCAGTCCGCTGCGCAGCGGGTTGAGGATCCAGTTGGTGAAGTGGGCGGCCCAGTCGGCGGTTCCGCCGATGACGGGGATGCCGGTGTAGAGGTGGTCGACCATCCAGTCCTTGGCCGTGTTGACGGGTCCGGCGATGGCCACGACGCCGCTCTCGGGCCAGATGCGGCCGCCGGTGAACCGCCCCAGGACGGCGACGGCGGCGGTGATCACCGCGACGGCCCCCCAGCCGCGCCGGCCGCGCAGCGCGGCCGGTCCGGTGGGTTCCGTGCCGAGCTTCCGGCCGGCCGCCTCGGTCGTTCGGTCCAGGACGACGGCCAGCAGCACGATGGGGATGCCCGCGGCGAGCGCGGCACCGACGTCGACCGAGGAGAGCGCCTGGTAGACGCGGTCGCCGAGGCCGCCCGCGCCGATGACGGAGGCGATGACGGCCATGGACAGCGCCATCATGATGGTCTGGTTGAGGCCGAGCAGCAGTTCCTTGCGGGCCAGCGGCAGACGGGCGGTCAGCAGGCGCTGCCTGCCGGTGGCGCCGAGCGAAGCCACGGCCTCCATGACGCCCGCGTCGGCGCCACGCAGCCCGAGTGCGGTGAGGCGGGCCATCGGCGGTGCCGCGTAGACGACGGTCGCGAGGACCGCGCCGGGCACTCCGATGCCGAAGATCAGCACGACGGGCAGCAGGTAGGCGAAGGCGGGCAGCACCTGCATGGTGTCCAGGACGGGGCGCAGGAGGCGGAAGGTGCGGTCCGACAGCCCGGCCGCGAGCCCCAGGAGCATGCCCAGGACGACGGAGACGAGGACGGCGACGACCATCAGGGCGAGGGTCTGCATGGTCGGCACCCACATGCCGAGGAGTCCGCACGCCAGGAAGGACAGGCCCGCGGTCAGTGCCAGGCGCACTCCGGCGGTCCGCCAGGCGACGAGCGCGGCGACGGCGGTGACACCGGCCCAGCCGAGGGCGAGCAGGGCCAGGTAGACGCCGCGTACGGACAGGACGACGGCGTTGCTGATGTGGCCGAAGAAGTGGAGGAACAGCGGATGGCTGTCGCGGTTGCCGATGATCCAGTCGTTGACCTCGCCGAGCGGTCCGCCCAGGTCGACGGTCAGGGCGCCGGGCCAGATCCCGCCGCCCCAGCGGGCGTGGACGACGGGTACGGCGACGGCGGCGATCACCAGCAGCAGGAGCAGCTTGCCGAGGGCGGGCCGGCCGCGCAGGGCGGCGAGCGGGCCTGCGGTGCCGGGACCGGCGGCAGGGCCGGTGGCGGCTTGGGCGGTGGCCATCAGACGGTCACCGCCTGGGCCCCCGTACCCGCGACGACGTCGAGCAGGCACGCGTGGTCGACGACTCCGACGAGCCGGCCGTCCTTCATGACGCGTGCGACGGGGTCGCCGGAGCGGGCGACGGCCTCGATGGCCTCGGAGACGGTGGCCTCGGGGCGCAGGGCCGGGCCGTGATCGCCCTCGCCTGCGGACGGGGGGCGCATGGCGGTGGCGACGGTGAGGACCTGTTCCCGGGGAACGTCCCGGACGAATGCGCGTACGTAGTCGTCGGCGGGCGATCCGACGATCTCCTCGGGTGTGCCGAGCTGCACGATCTCGCCGTCGCGCATCAGGGCGATGCGGGTGCCCAGGCGCAGTGCCTCGCTCAGGTCGTGGGTGATGAAGACCATGGTCCGGCCCTCCTCCCGGTGCAGCCGGACGACCTCGTCCTGCATCTCGCGCCGGATCAGCGGGTCGAGCGCGCTGAACGGTTCGTCGAAGAGGAGGACGGACGGGTCGACGGCGAGCGCGCGGGCAAGCCCGACGCGCTGCTGCTGGCCGCCGGAGAGCTGGGCGGGGCGGCGGTCCTCGAGGCCTCCGAGGCCCACCTTCTCGACCAGTTCGGCGGCCCGTGCACGGCGTTCCGCCTTGCCGAGGCCCTGGATCTCCAGACCGTAGGCGACGTTGTCCAGGACGGTGCGGTGCGGCAGCAGTCCGAAGTGCTGGAAGACCATCGCGGCCCGGTGGCGGCGCAGTTCGCGCAGCCGTGTGCGGTCCATGGCCAGGACGTCCTCGCCGTCGATGGCCAGGGTGCCGCTGGTGGGCTCGATGAGCCGGGTCAGACAGCGCACGAGGGTGGACTTGCCGGAGCCCGACAGGCCCATGACAACGAAGACTTCGCCCTTGTCGACGTCGAAGGAGACGTTGCGTACGGCGGCGGTGCAACCGGTGCGCTCGCGCAGTTCGGTGGAGGGCAGGGCGGCGTGTTCACTGCCGGGGATGCGGTCGGCCCCGGGGCCGAACACCTTCCAGAGATCGCGGACGGAGAAGACGGGTGTGGTGGGTTCACTCATCGGACGTCGCCTCCGGCGGTCGGGGTCGCTTGGAGCAGCTCGGCGCACTTCTCGCCCACCATCAGGACACCGATCATGGGGTTGACGGCGGGCATGGTCGGGAAGACGGAGGCGTCGGCGATGCGTACGCCGTCCAGGCCCTGGACGCGGAGCTGCGGGTCGACGACGGCCGCCGGATCGCCGGGCGCGCCGATCCGGCAGGTGCCGGCCGGGTGGTAGACGGTGTGCGCGACCTTGCGGGCGTACTCGCTGAGGTCCTCGTCGGAGGTGATGTCGGGGCCGGGGCAGACCTCGCGCTTGAGCCAGTGGGCGAGCGGTTCGGTCTTCGCTATCTCGCGTGCGAGCTTGATGCCGTCGACGAGGGTGCGGCCGTCGTAGTCGTCCTCGTCGGTGAAGTAGCGGAAGTCCAGGGCGGGCTTGACCCCGGGGTCGGCGCTGGTGAGGTGGAGCCGGCCGCGGCTGCGCGGCTTGGGGATGTTCGGGGTCATCGACACGCCGTGCTCGGGCTTCTCGTAGCCGAGGCGCTCGGGGTTGTCGGTGAAGGGGATCTGGTAGAAGTGGAACATCAGGTCGGGGCCCCGGGATTCGGGGTCCCGCCGCACGAAGAGGCCCGCGTCGGAGTCCATGGCGGAGTTCTCCGGGATGGGGCCGTCGGTCTCCCAGACGATGACCGACTCGGGGTGGTCGAGGAGGTTCTCGCCGACGCCGGGCAGGTCGTGGACGACGGGGATGCCCAGGGCCGCCAGGTCCTTCGCCGGACCGATTCCGGAGTGCATGAGCAGCCGGGGGGTGTCCACCGCTCCCGCACAGACGATGACCTCGCGGGTGGCACGCAGCAGCAGTTCCTCGCCGTCCGCGGTGCGGACGTGCACACCGGTGACCCGCTTGCCTTCGAACTCCAGCTTGTACGCCCAGGTCTCCAGCAGGATCGACAGGTTGGGGCGGTCCCCGGACTCGATGTGCGGGTGGAGGTAGGCGACCGACGCGGAGGAGCGCTTGTTGTTCTCCGGGTGGTAGGCCAGGTCGAAGAAGCCGGCCCCTTCGTGAAAGGGCTTCCGGTTGAAACCGTCGACGCGCGGCACCGCTGCCGCCGCCTGTGCCGCGTCGACGAAGTCGCGGGCGATGGCGTTCCGGTCCTTCTCGTCGACGGGCACGATGTTGTTGCGCAGCCGGGCGAAGTACGGGTCCATGGAGGCCGCGTCCCAGCCGGCGGCGCCGGCCTCGGCCCACTCGTCCCAGTCACCGGGCAGCGGCTTGAAGCTGATCAGTGTGTTGTGCGAGGAGCAGCCGCCGAGGACCCGGGCACGGCTGTGCCGGATGTGGGAGTTGCCGCGCGGCTGCTCGGTCGTGGGGTAGTCGTAGTCGAGGTCGCCGCCGAGCAGTCCGAGCCAGCGGCGCAGGGTGAGCACGTCGTCCCGGTCGATGTCGGTGGGGCCGCCCTCGATGACGGTGACGGTGACGTCGGGGTCCTCGGCTAGGCGGGAGGCGATGACCGAACCGGCGGTACCGCCTCCGACGATCACGTAGTCGGCAGGTTCGGGGCGTGCTGAGCGGGGGGACGGAGGCATCGGTCACTGCTCCTTCTGCAAGGTGCTTGCGTGTGCGTGCTGCTGCGAACAGCGGGGGCGTCCGGTGGGGGTGACGCGGTCAGCCTGCGAACCAGCGCTGGGGGCGCGGGTTGAGGTTCTGGTAGATGTGCTTGGCCTCGCGGTACTCCGCCAGTCCGGTGGGCCCGAGCTCGCGGCCCGTACCGGACTTGCCGAAGCCTCCCCACTCGGCCTGCGGGAGGTACGGGTGGTAGTCGTTGATCCAGACGGTGCCGTGGCGCAGCCGGCCCGCGACGCGCCGCGCACGGCCGGCGTCGGTGGTCCAGACGGCGCCCGCGAGACCGTAGTCCGTGTCATTGGCCAGCGTGACGGCCTCTTCCTCGGTACGGAAGGTCTCTACGGTGAGGATCGGTCCGAAGGTCTCCTCACGGACCACCCGCATCTCACGGTGGCAGCCGTCCAGGACGGTCGGCCGGTAGAAGTAGCCGCTCGCGGGCCGTACGTCCGAGGGCTCGGGGCGGGCGCCGCCGGAGCGGACGACCGCGCCCTCCTCGCGGGCGGAGGCGACGTACGCCTCGACCTTCGCGAGCTGCTGGGCGGAGACGAGGGGGCCGCATTCGATGCCGTCGACGGTGCCCCGGCCGAGCCGGATCGCGTCGGCGCGGCGCGCGAGCTCGGTGACGAAGCGTGCGGAGACCGATTCCTCGATGATGAGCCGGGCCCCTGCTGAGCAGACCTGACCGCTGTGGAAGAACGCGGCGTTCAGTGCCTGGTCGACGGCCGTGTCGAAGTCCTCGTCGGTGGCGCAGGCGTCGGCGAACACGACGTTGGGGTTCTTGCCGCCGAGCTCCAGCGCGACCTTCTTGACCGTGGGTGCGGCCGCCTGCGCGACCTTCGTCCCACTGGCGAGGCCGCCGGTGAAGGAGACCAGGTCCACGTCCGGATGCTCGGAGAGCCGGGCGCCGACGGGGTCGCCCGCGCCGGTGACGAGGTTGGCGGCTCCATCGGGCAGGCCTGCCTCGGCGAGCAGCCGGATCAGGTGGACGGTGGAGAGCGGGGTGACCTCGCTGGGCTTGAGCACGAAGGTGTTACCTGCGGCGAGCGCCGGGGCGATCTTCCAACTCGCCTGGAGCAGGGGGTAGTTCCACGGCGCGATCAGGGCGCAGACACCGACCGGCTCGTGCACGACGATGCTGTGCACATCGGGGTCGCCCGCGTCGACGACCCTGCCGCCGCTCTCGTTCATGACGAGGTCGGCGAAGTAGCGGAAGGCGTTGGTCACGTCGTCGACGTCGACACGCCCCTCCTCCAGGGTCTTGCCGGTGTCGCGGCTCTCGGTGATCGCGATCTCCTCGCGGTCCCGCTGGAGGAGCTCGGCGACCCGGCGCAGAAGCCCGGCGCGTTCGGCGACGGGCCGGTGCGGCCAGGGTCCGTCGTCGAAGGCACGGCGTGCGGCGGCGACGGCCGCGTCGGTGTCGTCGAGCCCGCCCTCGGCGACAAGGGCCAGGACGGTCGCGTCGGCGGGGTCGAGGATCTCGCGCGTCGCACCCGACGCGGCGGCGTGCCAGGTCCCGTCGATGTGGATGGTCTCCAGCGCCGTCGCGGCATGAGCCGACGAGAGGTGAGCCGACATGTAGTGATCTGCCTTCCGTGCCTGAATTGCTCCGCACCGGTCCGGCCGAGCACACACGCCGGTGGACCGGGATTCGGCACCAGCAGTCTGGGACCCTCTCCGTTCCGGTCGGATGTATGCCTGGATATTCGCTCCGGGTGACGCGGCTCACTCACGGCACCCGAGAGGCTGCCCGGAACCCGGCGCACGAGAGGCTGCCCACGGCGAGGGCACGGGGGCAGGGCCGGCCCGTGGCCGGGTGGGGCACCCCGACGGATTCGCGTCACGCGTCGGCGCACGCCGGCACGCGAGCAGTACGCAACGCCTGCGTATCCCGCTCTCGTGGGCCGCGCCGGTCGACGGACCGGGCTGATCCGGCCCCACCGGATCGCCCCCGGATCGCCGCTGTCGGTTGCGTCACCCGGCGGCGCCATCGTGCTGGAACTCGGGCGCGACGCCGTCACACGCCGGGTGGCCGGACGCGCGGCATACCGGCTGCGGGCAGGCCGGGGCAGGGCTGTGTCCATCCGCTGCCCTGGGTGCGCGGGGTCGGCTCGCAGGACCCGGTCGTGCCCGCCGAGCCGCGAAACACCTTCGCCGCCGAGCCGCGGGCCGCGAGGCGCCGACCGGCGCACCCGCTCGCCCGATGGCCGGCCGGCCCGGCCGTGCGTACCGGCACGGGCGCCCGTAGCGGGCCAGGCGACGACGTCGCGCCTGGCCCGCTGCGGGCGCCCGGAGCACGGCTACACCGGGCCCGAACGCTTCCCCGCCCCGTCGGCGGCCTCGGCCGCCTCCGTCAGGTCCGCGGTGGCCGGGGTCAGCAGGCGTGCGAGGAAGGACCGGGTCCGGGCATGCCGGGGCGCGCCGATCACCTGCTCCGGAGCCCCCTCCTCCACGATGACTCCGCCGTCCATGAAGACGACGCGGTCCGCGACCTCCCTGGCGAAACTCATCTCGTGGGTGACGACGAGCATCGTCATCCCCTCGTCGGCCAGTGAGCGCATCACGGCCAGGACGTCCCCCACCAGTTCCGGGTCGAGCGCGGAAGTGGGCTCGTCGAAGAGCATCAGTTCCGGATCCATGGCCAGAGCCCGCGCGATGGCGACGCGCTGCTGCTGGCCGCCCGACAACTGCGCCGGGTAGGCGGACTCCTTGTCGGTCAGGCCGACCCGGGCCAGCCGTTCGCGAGCGATCCCCGCCGCCTCCGCCCTGTCGCGGCCGAGCACGCGGCGCTGGGGAAGCGTCAGGTTCTCCAGCACCGTGAGGTGCGGGAACAGGTTGAACGACTGGAAGACCATGCCGATCCGCCGACGCACCTTGTCGATGTCCACGTCCGGGTCGGTGACTTCGGTCCCGGCCACCGTGACCGTCCCCGACGTGGGCTCCTCCAACAGGTTCACGCAACGCAGCAGCGTGGACTTGCCCGAACCGGAGGGGCCGATGACACAGACCACCTCGCCCCGGGCAACCGAGAAGTCGATGCCCGCGAGCACCTCCAGCGTGCCGAACGACTTGCGCAGGCCCCGCACGTCGATCGCCGGCCCGCTCACCGCCTCCGCGTCGCCTGCCGCCGAAACCGCCTTCACCGCGGTCACCTCGCCTTCGCCGTACGCGCTTCGAGCCGCCTGACCAGATGGCCGAGCGGCAGAGTGATGATCAGATAGCACAGGCCCGCAATGAGGATCGGCGTCAGACTGCGATTCTGGTTCAGGGCGTCCCGGCCGAACTTGGCGAGCTCGTACTGGGAGAGTGACAGGCCCAGCAGATACACCAGGGACGAGTCCTTGGTCAGCAGGATCAGTTCGTTGGTGAGCGGCGGCAGAACGATGCGCAGAGCCTGCGGGATGATGATGGAGACCATCGCCCGGCTCTGCGACATCCCGAGCGAACGCGCCGCTTCCATCTGCCCCTTGGGGACCGCCTGGATTCCCGCCCGTATCGTCTCCGCCATGTAGGCGGCGCCGACGAGGCCGAGTGCCAGCATGACGGTCACGTACTGGTTGAGCGCCACCTGGAAGGCGAGCGGTACGCCGAATCCGAGGGCGATGAACACGAGCAGTGCGGGAATTCCGCGGAAGAACTCGATGTACGCGATGGCCAGCCAGCGGTACGGAGGGACGCGCGACAGCCTCATCAGGGCGAGCAGGAGCCCCGCGGCCAGCCCGAAGCCGAAGCCGAGCAGGGTGTAGACCACGGTGTTGAGCAGGGCAGTGGTGATGATGTCGGGGAACTGCGCCTTGGCGACCTCGACGTCGAAGAACGCCCGTCGGATCTCTCCCCAGTCGGCGGCCAGGGCGACTACGAGCAGGACGACGACGAGGACGGCGTACTGACCGCCCCGGATCGCGCGGGTCCGCTGTCTACGGGATATGGACATCGGTGGCGGTTCCTCACTTCTTGGGAGCGGCGGGGAACCACTTCTTGTAGATCCGGTCATAACTGCCGTCGGACTTGGCACTGGCGATCACTGCGTCGATCTCCTTGCGCAGGGCGTCGTTCCCGGTGCGGACCCCGATGCCGTACTCCTCCCCCGTGTCGAACTCGGCGGTGACCTGGGTGTCCGGGTTCTTCCGCACGTATTCGAAGAGCACGCCGTTGTCGTTCACCGCGGCATCGACCTGTCCGGTCTTCACGGCGGTGAGCAGCAGGGCCAGGTCCTCGAACTGCACGGTCGTCACGCCCTTGGCGTTCTTCTGCGCGTACGTCTCCCCCGTGGTGCCCTGCTGGACGCCGAGCTTCTTCCCCTCGAGGCTCGCCAGCGAGGTGAAGGAGGAACCCTTCTTGGCGATCATGGCCTGTGTGGCATCGAAGTAGCCCGCGGAGAAGTCCAGGTTCTTCGCGCGCACCGGTGTGATCGTCATGCCCGCCGCCGCCAGATCGCACTTGCGGGCATTGAGGTCCTCGCCGCTCTGGATGCCCTCGAAGGGCGTGTCCACGATCTCCTGGGTGACGTCGAGCTTCTTGGCGACCAGGTCGACGAGGTCCACGTCGAAGCCGACGACGGCGTCGCCCTTGCGGACCTGGAAGGGTTCATACGGCAGGTGGGTGCAGGTGGTGAGCTTGCCGGACTTCACCAGCTCCAGCTCACCGCCACCGGACGCGGAGGGCTTGGTGCTGGTGCAGCCCGCCAGCACGGCAACGGCCGTGAGGGTGGCTGTGGCGGTGGCCATGGCGGGCAGTACGGAGCGAGCGGACACGACGTCTCCAGGGTTCGGCCGGTCAACGAACCGACTTCGCTAGTGAGTTGGATTGATCTTGCCATCGGAAGCGTCCGATGTCGCCTGCCGGTTTCCTCGCGGCCCGGCCGGTGCGGACACGGGAACGCATCGGACGCCCGCCGGCACGTGCTCGGAGCGGGCCCCTGCCCGGGTCGCGCCGCGGGGCTGCGACACCGG
The DNA here is from genome assembly GCA_014651175.1 of Streptomyces clavifer. Lineage (GTDB taxonomy): Bacteria > Actinomycetota > Actinomycetes > Streptomycetales > Streptomycetaceae > Streptomyces > Streptomyces clavifer. The sequence continues at coordinate 150,154 of BMWJ01000002.1, forward strand.
GCCGCCGACAGGACGGCGGCCACCCGGGCACCCTGATCGGCGGCCACGGTCCGGGGCCGTGCTTCCGACGACGCCGACACGCACCCCCTACGACGACGTCGGCCCCCGGGACCACACCCTGGTCCTGGGAGCCGACGTCACGCACGGGTCCGGGTTGAGCGACAACACCCTTTCTCAGCGGGCCCTTTGGCGCCAAAATCCGCGGTCGGAGGGTCAGGCGACGGAGACCGCCCCCGTCCCCTCCCCCACGGTCCCGGACTCCTCGATGACCACGCGGTAGGGGAGTTCCGTGCCCTGCGCCGTGACCTGCGTGGCCGCGCCGTCCCGTACGACGTGGAAGGACGCCGCCGGGCTGCCGGTCAGGTCCGGGACGGTGACCGTCCGCTCACCGCCGCCGGAGCCGAACACCCGCAGGGTGAGGCCGTCCAGCCAGTCGGCGTCCGGGCGCTGGTCGTCGGCGCCCCACGGGAGTACGGCGCCGTCCCTGACCAGCACGGGCAGACTGTCGAAGCCGTGCGTCTCGTGCCGCCAGGCGGGGCCGGTGATCCGCTCGCCGGTGAGCAGCGAGGTCCAGGTGCCCTCGGGGACGTAGTACTCGACCTCGCCGTCCTCCGTGAAGACCGGGGCGACCAGCAGGTCCGGGCCGAGCATGTACTGCCGGTCCAGGGTGCGGGCGGCCGGATCGCCGGGGAACTCGACCAGCATGGGGCGCATCATCGGGACGCCGGTGCGGTGGGCCTCGGCGGCGACCCCGTAGAGGTAGGGCATCAGGCGGTGCTTGAGCAGGGTGAACTTCCGGGCCACGTCGACCGCTTCCTCGCCGAACGCCCACGGCACCCGGTAGGACACGTTGCCGTGCAGCCGGCTGTGCGAGGAGAGCAGGCCGAAAGCGAGCCAGCGCTTGAAGACCGCCGGGTCGGGGGTGCCCTCGAAGCCGCCGATGTCGTGGCTCCAGAAGCCGAAGCCGGACAGGGACAGGGACAGGCCGCCGCGCAGCGACTCGGCCATCGCGTTGAAGGACGCGAAGCAGTCGCCGCCCCAGTGCACCGGGAACTGCTGCCCGCCGGCCGTGGCGGAGCGGGCGAAGAGGACCGCCTCGCCGGCGCCGCGCTCCTTCTCCAGGAGCTCGAAGACGGTGCGGTTGTAGAGCTGGGCGTAGTAGTTGTGCATCCGCTCCGGGTCGGAGCCGTCGTGCCAGACCACATCGGTGGGGATGCGCTCGCCGAAGTCCGTCTTGAAGCAGTCGACACCCTGGTCGAGCAGCATCCGCAGCTTGCTGTTGTACCAGTCGCGGGCGGCAGCGCTGGTGAAGTCGACCAGCGCCATGCCGGGCTGCCACAGGTCCCACTGCCAGACGTCGCCGTTGGGCCGCCGTACCAGGTGGCCCAGCTCGGCGCCCTCCGCGAACAGCACGGACTTCTGGGCGATGTACGGGTTGATCCACATGCTGATGCGGAGCCCGCGCGCCTTGAGCCGGGCCAGCATGCCCTCCGGGTCGGGGAAGACCTCGGGGTCCCAGAGGAAGTCCGACCACTGGTACTCGCGCATCCAGAAGCAGTCGAAGTGGAAGACGCTGAGCGGGATGTCCCGTTCGGCCATGCCGTCGACGAAGGAGGTGACGGTCTCCTCGTCGTACGAGGTGCAGAACGAGGTGGTCAGCCAGAGGCCGAACGACCAGGCCGGCGGCAGTGCGGGGCGGCCGGTGAGGGCCGTGTAGCGGGCCAGGACGTCCTTGGGGGTCGGTCCGGCGACGATGTAGTACTCCAGCGACTGGTCCTCGACGCTGAACTGCACCTGGCCGACGGACTCCGAACCCACCTCGAAGGAGACCTTGCCGGGGTGGTTGACGAAGACGCCGTAGCCGCGCGAGGAGAGGTAGAACGGGATGTTCTTGTACGCCTGGTCGCTGCTGGTGCCGCCGTCGGCCTGCCAGATGTCGACGGTCTGGCCGTTCTTCACGTACGGGGTGAAGCGCTCGCCGAGCCCGTAGACGTTCTCCCCCACTCCCAGGGCGAGTTGGGCGATCATGTGGTGGGCGCCGTCGGGGGTGGTGGCGAAGGCCGTGCCCTTGGTGTCGACGCCGGTGAGGCGCCGCCCCCCGGCGTCGAGGAACGAGATGCCCCAGGGGCCGTCGCCGTCCATGCGCAGCGTCAGCGGTCCGCTGGTGAGCTCGGTGACGGCGCCGTCCCTCCGGGTACGGGCGGCGGGTGCGCCGTCGTCGCCGGGCAGGAGGGTGAAGTCGGGTCCGCGGCGGGCCTTTCCGGCGTGGTGGGTGGTGCGTACGCCGATGACGCCCTCGGCCGGGGAGAAGCATTCGACGGTGATGAGCGGGGTGTTGAGCGTGTCACCGCGTGCCGCCACCCGTTTGACGGCGGCGTACGCGGTGAACCGGCTGTCCTCGACGCGCAGATCGCGGATCTCGGTCGCGTAGGAGGCGCGGACGCCCTCACGCATCAGCCAGAAGCCGTCGGTGAACCTCATGAGGACTCCTTGCCGGGGGCACGGGGAAGCGGTCGGGGATCGGGGGCGTGCGGCAGGGGGATCACGCGGTGAATCCGATTCCGGCGAGGCGTACGGAACCCTTCAGGGTGATACGCACGTCGTGCACCCCGCGGATGTCGAGTGCGGCCTCGACGGTGCGGTAGTCGTAGATCCCCGCCGTGGCGGGGACGGCGAGCTCCGCCGACCGTCCGTCCACCGTCAGTGTGACGGACCCCGCGCCCGAGGCGGACACGGTGGCCCCATGCACACCGTCTCCGAAGTCGCAGCCCCGGAAGAGGAGTTGACCGACACCCTCGACGGGTGCGACGGCGTCGCCCGCCACCTTCGCGCGGTCGACGATCTCCGTGCCCTGCTGCTCGTCGTAGTCGGCGGCCTCCAGGCCCCGTTCGACGACGGGGCGCGGGCCGGACGGCTCGCCGGCGAGGACCGCGGTGGCGGTGAGCCGGATGTCGGCGCTGGAGGCGCCGGCCATGACCTCGTACGCGCCGGGCTCGACGGTCCAGCGGCCGTGCGCCACGCTCCAGTGGCCCAGCTCCTCGACGGGGACGAGGATCTCGACGCGTTCGGCGGCGCCCGGCGCGAGGTGCGTCCGGCGGTGGCCGACCAGCTTGCGCAGCGGCAGGTCCGTACCGGATTCGGCGGCCCGGACGTAGACCTGGGCCACTTCGTCGGCGGCGCGGGGCCCGTCGTTGGTGACGGTCAGCGACACCCGCAGCCGCTCGCCCTCCACCTCCGCCGCCAGGTCGGTGTAGGTGAAGGCGGCGTAGGTGAGGCCGTGCCCGAAGGGGAAGAGCGGGGTGCCGTCGAAGTACAGGTAGGTCTGGCGGGAGCCGATGATGTCGTAGTCGAGCAGACCCGGCAGATCGGCGTCCGAGGCGTACCAGGTCTGCGGGAGCCGTCCGGCCGGGGACACGTCGCCGGCGATGACCCGGGCGAGCGCGGTGCCGGCCGCCTGGCCGCCGTGCGCGGTCCAGAGCAGGGCGGGCAGCTCGGCCGCCGCCTCGGTGACCGCGTACGGGTAGGCGGAGGTCAGGACGAGGACGGTGCGCGGGTTGGCCGCGGACGCGGTGCGCCACAGCCGCTCCTGCTGGGCGGGCAGGTCCAGGGTCGTACGGTCCTCGGTCTCGCGGCCGTTGATGTGGGGGTCGTTCCCCGCGACGACGATCACGGTGTCGGCGGCGGCCGCGACCCGGGCCACGGCGTCCTCGCCCCGCTCCACGGTCTCCGTCCGGAAGACCGTCGCGTCGGCGGCGGAAATCTTTTCGCCGGACACGGCAACCTTCGCACCGTCGGCGGCGACAGTGACGTACCCACCCGTCCCGATGTGCAGAAGGCGGTGCCCGCCGTCGTGTCCCTCCACCTCTTCCAGCCGGAACGTCTCCTGGACGATCCACCCGCCCGGCTCGTCCGCGGACGCCCGGACGTATCCGTCGTCGGCGACGGAGAGGTACAGACCTTCGTCGGTACGGAAGGTGAGGACGCCGTCGCCCCAGTCGACGAGGGCCAGTTCGGTGGCGTCGGCGCCGCAGGTCAGCGGCGGCAGGTCGGTGCGGCCGGCGAGGAGCGCGGGGTCGAGGGCGCCCTCCGCGCCGCGTGCCTCGCCGTCCTTCGCGGGGGCGGCCTCGGGCACCCGCAGCCAGCCGTCGGCGCACTCCAGGCGGACCCGGTCGACCCCCTCGGCGAAGAGGACGTTCTCCGCGCCGTACCGCCGGCGGATGCCGTCGAGCGGGGTGGAGCGGTGCAGCAGCGTTCCGCTGTACCAGTCGAGCTTGCAGGCGTCCGCGAGGAGTCCGACGACGGCGACGGTCCGGCCCTCACCCGGCTCCAGGGGCAGCAGCCCGTCGTTGCCCAGCAGGACGACGGACTGTTCCGCGGCCTCCAGGGCGAGCGCCCGGTGCTCGTCGGTGTCGAAGGCGGTGACGTCCGCGTACGGGTCGAGCTCCGGGTCGAACTCGCCGAGGGCGAAGCGCATGGCGAGCAGCCTGCGGACGGCCGTGTCGATGTCGTTCTCGTCGAGCAGGCCCTTGGCGAGTGCGTCGCGGATCCGGCCGGTCATGACCGTGGAGTCCTGGCCGTGGTCGGTGAAGCTGTCGACGCCGGCCCTCAGGGAGGCGGCGGTGGCTTCCTCGTGGGTGTCGAAGTAGTGCTCGGAATCGACCAGGTTGGAGGGGGCGCCGGCGTCCGAGCAGACGACGAGCGGCTGTTCGGTCCAGCTGCGCAGTTGCTCGCCCAGCAGCGGGGAGACGTGGTTGGGGCGGCCGTTGACCAGGTTGTAGGCCGGCATGACACCGGCCACGGCTCCGGCGCGCACCGCGTCGCGAAAGGCCCGCAGGTCGTACTCGTGCAGGACGCGCGGGCGGACCGAGGAGGAGGCGGTGTCGCGGTCGGTCTCGTTGTTGTGGGCGAGCCAGTGCTTGAGCACGGGGGCGGTGCGCCAGTAGCGGGGGTCGTCGCCGCGCAGCCCGCGGGTGTACGCGACGGCGATGGCGGAGGTCAGCGCCGGATCCTCGGCGTACCCCTCCTCGCCGCGGCCCCACAGCGGGTGGCGCAGCAGGTTCACTGTCGGGGCCCAGACGTTGAGGCCGACGCGGTCGTCCTGGGCGCGCTTGGCCCGGACCTCGTTGCCGACGGCCTCGCCGACCCGGCGGACGAGGTCGTCGTTCCAGGTGGCGCCGAGGCCGACGGCCTGCGGGAAGACCGTGGCGGGGCCCATCCAGGCGACGCCGTGCAGGGCCTCCTGTCCGGTACGGAACGGGCCGATCCCCAGGCGCTCCACCGCGGGGGCGAACTGGTGCAGCATCGCGATCCGCTCGTCGAGCGTGAGCCGCCCGAGCAGATCGTCGGTGCGCAGGGCGAAGGAGAGCTGCGGGTCGCGGAAGGGAAGCGGATGGTCCGTCACGTGCGGGTCCCCTTGGAGAGGTGGGAGGTTTTCCGGTCTTCACGCTGCGAAAGGACCCTCGATCCGAGGAGAAGATCTTTCGAAGCGCTTCGATGCTCTGCGTCCGACCCCGCGGGTGTCAAGGGCACGGCATCCCCAACCGGGCGCATCTCGGGCACACCGCGCCGGGAAACGGTTCGGAAACAGGTCGGAGGAATCTGGAAACGGACCCTTGTGCGACCGGTTCCCTTCACTTAACCTCGCTGCAACATCGAAGCGCTTCGACAGTGTTGAAACCGCTTCACTCCCGGCCGGTGATGTCGCAGCCGGCTCGGCCAGTAACGCCCCACCTCAGACACAGGAACCGAACGGCGGTCGCCCGCCGCGTGTCGTCCTGGTGCGCCTCGAAGGGTTGACGCAATGACGCCGAATTCCTCCCCCTCCTCCACCGCCCCGAGCCGGAGAAGCTTCCTCGCATCGGGCGCCTTCGCCGCAGTGGCCGTGGCCGGCGGAGCACCGTTGCTCGCCGCGTGCGGCGGCAGCGGTACCGCATCGGGGAGCAAGGAGGGCACGACGACGGGCAAGGCACTGAAGAAGGTCATGCCGAGCTACGCCCCGACGAATCTGGTGCAGCCCGACGTCCCGGGTGTCAACGGCTCGAGCCCCGGGTTCACCAAGCTGCCCGACCCGCTGGTCGCCTCGGTGAAGTCGGCGCCGGGCAAGGGGTCCTCGTTCCGGGTCATGACCCCGCTGTGGGGCACCGTCCCGAAGAAGGACAACCCGTACTACACGGCGGTGAACAAGGCGGTCGGCGCGAAGCTCGGCTTCGACCCGCAGGACGGCAACACCTACCAGGACAAGATCGGCGCGGTCCTGGCCGGTTCCGAGATCCCGGATGTCATGACCATCCCCGGCTGGAACATGCAGGGGCAGATCCGCAACGCGATCACGGCCAAGTTCGCCGACCTGGGGCCCTACCTGGCGGGTGACGCCGTCAAGAAGTACCCGAACCTGGCCAACATCCCGACCGGCGCCTGGCAGTACTCCGTCTTCGGCGGCAAGCTCCGCGGCCTGCCCATGCCCAACCCGGTCATCGGCAACGCGTTCTTCTACCGCAAGGACCTCGTCGGCTCCGGGGCCCTGCCCGCGAGCGCCGACGACCTGCTCGCCTTCGGCAAGGAGTACACCGCCCCGAAGAGCAAGGTGTGGGCGTTCGACGACCTGTGGACCTGCATCCAGAAGGTCTACGGCCTGCTGCCCGACGCCCCGCACTACTGGCAGCTGGAGAACGGCAAGCTCGTCCACAAGATCGAGACGCAGGAGTACCGCGAGGCCCTGGCCTTCGCCCGCAAGCTGCACGACGGCGGATACATCCACCCGGACGCCGAGGCCAACAAGGACGCGGACTCCAAGATCCGCTTCACCAGCGGCCACGTCCTCATGTACAACGACGGCACCGGCGGCTGGAAGGGCATGGTCTCCGAGCAGGCCGCCGCCAACCCGAAGTTCGACATGCAGGCCCTGGACTTCTTCGCCGCGGACGGTGGCAAGCCGGTCCTGTGGCAGGACGACCCGGCGGGGATCTTCACCTTCCTCAGCAAGGACCTGCCGAAGGAGAAGATCGAGGAGTTCCTCGGCATCGCCGACTTCGCCGCGGCGCCGTACGGCACCAAGGAGTTCATGCTGACGAACTACGGCGTCGAGGACACCCACTACAAGGTCGAGGGCGGGGTGCCGACCTTCACGCCGCAGGGCATCCAGGAGGCCCAGCCCGCCACCCTCCTCTACATAGCCTCCCCGCCGCACACCATCGCCTTCCCCGACGAGCCGAAGCTGGTGCAGGACTACGCCGGCTGGATGGCCCGCCAGGCCCCGCACGTCAAGAAGCCCCTCTTCTTCGGCATGCAGGTCGTGGAGCCCCAGCGCTACGCCTCCCTCTACACCCCCTTCGACGACCTGCAGAAGGACATCCGGCGCGGCCGCAAGAAGGTCAGCGACGTCGACGCCGCGGTGACGACCTGGAAGAACAGCGGCGGCGACAAGCTCCGCGACTGGTACCAGGACCTTCTCGAGAAGAACGGCTCCGGCGTCTGACCCGGGCGCGCCACACCACACCTGCACGTACGCACAACGACTGAACAGCAGGCCGCCGGGCGCGAGGAGCCCGGCGGCCGGGGTGGAGAGCACGACATGGGGAGCACAGGGTGAAGCCTCGGGCCACGGTGGCGACCGACGCGGAGCGCACGGAGGGGCGGACTGCCGTCCCGTCCGGCGAGGACAACAGCGACGAGGACGGCGCCCGCGCCCGGTCGCGGGCGAGCGGGCCGCCGGCCCGGCCGTCGAAGCGGCGCGGGAAGAAGACGAAGGCACCGTTCGAGCCGGGCGGCATCACCCGGCGCCTGCGCTTCCGACGGGACCGCACCCTGATCCTGATGACGGTGCCGGCCATGGTGCTGCTGCTGGTCTTCAACTACATCCCGCTGCTCGGGAACGTCGTGGCCTTCCAGGACTACGACGTGTACGACCTGGGCATCACCGGCAGCCCCTTCGTCGGCTTCGACAACTTCACCCGGATCTTCGAGGACCACCGCTTCTGGGAAGTCCTGCTGAACACGCTGGTCATCTTCCTGACCCAGCTGATCCTCTTCTTCCCCATCCCGATCGCCATCGCCCTGCTGCTGAACACGATCATGAGCGCACGGGTGCGGGCCTGGGTCCAGGCGATCGTCTACCTCCCGCACTTCTTCTCCTGGGTGCTGGTCGTCACCGTCTTCCAGCAGATGTTCGGTGGCGCCGGCCTGGTCGCGCAGTGGTTGCGCGAGCACGGCCACGAGGGCTTCGACCTGATGACGAACCCCGGCTTCTTCAAGTTCCTCGTGACCTCGCAGGCGATCTGGAAGGACGCGGGCTGGGGCGTCATCGTCTTCCTCGCCGCGCTCGCCGCCGTCAACACCGATCTGTACGAGGCCGCGGCCGTCGACGGCGCGGGCCGCTGGCGCCGCATGTGGCACGTCACCCTGCCCGCGCTGCGCCCCGTCATCGCCCTGCTGCTCGTGCTGCGGGTCGGCAGTGCGCTCAACCTCGACTTCGAACAGATCCTGCTCCAGCGCGACCAGGTGGGCGCGGGCGCGTCCGAGATCCTCGACACCTACATCTGGTGGACGGGCATCAAAACCGGCGACTTCGGCTATGCGGCCGCCGCCGGAATCTTCAAGGGACTGTTCAGCGTCGCCATGGTGCTGGGAGCCAACAAGGTCGCCCACATGATGGGCGAGCAGGGGGTGTACTCCAAGAAATGACGACTCTCCTGGACACGGAAAAGGACGGCAGGCCGTCCGCGCGGCCCACGGCCGAGCGGACCCGGACCCCGCTCCAGCGCGCCCTGCGCACCGAACACCGCCCCGTGTGGGAGGAGGAGCCCACCAAGGCGGGCCTCGCCTTCAAGGGCGTCGGGCTCTTCGCGATCTGCGCGGTGATCCTCGTACCCATCTGGGTGGTGGTGGTCACCAGCCTCTCCGACACCAAGGCGATCAACGAGGCCGGCGGTCTGGTCGTCTGGCCCAAGACCGTCACCTTCGTCGCGTACACGGAACTGCTCAGCGGCGGCGCCGTCACCCGCGCCGCCCTGGTGAGCATCGGCCTGACCGTCGTCGGCACGGTGTTCAGCATGGTGATCTCGGTGCTGTGCGCCTACGGGCTGAGCCGCAAGGACTCCTTCGCGCACCGGCCTCTGCTGATGACCATGATGGCGACGATGTTCTTCGGTGCGGGTCTCATCCCGACCTACCTGCTCGTCACGGGCATCGGCCTCAGCGACAGCTACTGGTCGATGATCCTGCCGAGCGCCATCAGCGTCTTCAACATCCTGGTCCTGCGCGGCTTCTTCATGGACACCGCGCCCGAGCTGATCGACGCCGCGCGCATCGACGGCGCGGGTGAATGGCGGATCCTGCTCCAGATCATCATGCCGCTGTCCCGGGCGGTGATCGCGGTGATCTCACTGTTCTACGCGGTGGGGTACTGGAGCCAGTGGTTCAACGCGATGCTCTACATCCAGGACAGCGACAAGTACCCGCTGCAGATGATCCTGCGCCAGCTGGTCCTCCAGCACCAGGTGCCGCCCGGCGCCATGGGCGCGGCGGTGAGCAGCGGGCAGATCAACAGCCTGTCGGTGCAGATGGCGGTGATGGTCCTCGCGCTGATTCCGGTGGCCGTGCTGTCGCCGTTCGTCCAGAAGCACTTCCAGAAGGGCATGCTCACCGGCGCCGTCAAGGGCTGAGCACCACCACTCCCGTCCCCGTTTCCCCACCGGAAGGTGTGTCCGTCATGCGTGCTCCGTCCGTCCCGCAGCCCGAACCCGCTCGGCAGAACGCGCCCCGGCGCCGCACCGTGCTCGCCGGGGCGGCGGTGGTCGCCGCCTCCGCCGCGGCCGTACTGCCCGCGGCCGGCCCGGCCGCGGCGGCCCGGCGACCGAGGAGGGCCCAGCCGCACCGCTGGCGCACGGCGGCGATCGGCGGGACCGGTTTCGTGACGGGCATCCTGTTCCACCCGGCCGTCCGGGGTCTGGCGTACGCCAGGACGGACATCGGCGGTGCCTACCGGTGGGACGCGGCCGCGGCCCGCTGGAAGCCGTTGACGGACCACCTCGGCTGGGACGACTGGAATCTGCTCGGCGTCGAGGCCCTGGCCGTCGACCCGGCCCACCCGGACCGGCTGTATCTGGCACTCGGCACGTACGCGCAGTCGTGGGCCGGCCCGGGCGCGGTCCTCAGGTCCGAGGACCGGGGCGCCACCTGGGCCCGTACGGACCTGACGGTGCGGCTGGGAGCCAACGAGGACGGCCGGGGCGCGGGCGAACGGCTGCTGGTCGACCCGCGCGACAGCGAGACGCTCTGGCTCGGGACGCGGCACGACGGCCTGCTGCGCTCCACGGACCGCGGGGCGACGTGGGCGGCCGACCCCGCGTTCCCCGCGACCGTCCGGGCGGGCGGCCAGGGCGTCACGCTGCTGGTGGCGGCGGGCCGGACGGTGTACGCGGGCTGGGGCGACGGCGGGACCGCTCTGTACCGTACGGACGGCTCCGGCGGCTGGGAGGCCGTCCCCGGACAGCCGTCCGCCGACGCGGCGTCGTCGAAGGTGCCGATCCGTGCCGCGTACGACAGGCACACCCGTGCGCTGTACGTGAGTTACGCGGACGGTCCGGGCCCCAACAACCAGAGCGACGGCTCGGTGCACCGGCTCGACACGGTGACCGGAACCTGGACCGACGTCACCCCCGTCGCACCGGGCAGCGGTGACGCGTTCGGCTACGGCGGGGTGGCGGTCGACGCGGCCCGCCCCGGCACCGTGGTCGTCTCCACGAACAACCGCTGGGGGCCGGTGGACACCCTGTTCCGCTCCACGGACGGGGGCGCGCACTGGACCTCGCTCAAGGACTCGGCGGTCCTGGACGCGTCCGAGACGCCGTATCTGAAGTGGGGCGGCGAGACACCCAAGTTCGGCTGGTGGATCCAGGCCGTGGCAGTCGACCCGTACGACTCGCGGCACATCCTGTTCGGCACCGGCGCGACGATCTACGGCACACGCGACCTGGTGCGCTGGGCGCCGGAGATCCGGGGGCTGGAGGAGTCGGCGGTGCGGCAGCTGATCGCACCGCCCTCGGGGGCCCGGCTGCTCAGCGGACTCGGTGACATCGGGGTGATGTACCACGACTCCCTGACCGCCTCCCCGTCGCGCGGGATGGCGTCGAATCCGGTGTCCGGTACGGCGACCGGCCTCGCGCTGGCCACGCTGAAGCCCTCGTACGTCGTGCGGACGGGCTGGCCGTCGGGCTCCACCTCCGCGGGCGCGTTCTCCCGCGACGGCGGTGCGAGCTGGCGGCCGTTCGCCACCCAGCCGGAGATCGCCGCGTCCGCCCCCGGGCCGGTCGCCGTCTCGGCGGACGGGGCGGTGCTGCTGTGGTCGTTCATCCACTGGGACGGCACGAAGTACCCCGCGCACCGCTCGACGGACGGCGGCGCGACCTGGGCCGAGGTCACGACGTTCCCCAAGGGCGGCACACCGGTCGCCGACCCGCTCGACCCCGCCCGCTTCTACGTGTACGACACGGACACCGGGACGGTGTTCCGCTCCACGGACCGGGGCGCCACCTTCACCCGGGCCGCCACCGGGCTGCCCTCCGGTGATGTGCAGTTCCGCATCGCCGCCGCACCGGGCCGCTCCGGCGACCTGTGGCTGTCGGCCAAGGACGGCGGACTGCTGCGCTCGACGGACGGCGGCCGGACGTTCACGGCGGTGGCCGGCTGCCAGGCCTCGCACGCGCTCGGTTTCGGGAAGGCGGCCCCGGCGAAGGGCCGGGCGGGCTATCCGGCGGTCTTCCAGACGGGCCGGGTCTCCGCCACGCACGACGGGGTGGCGGTGCTCCGCTCGGACGACGCGGGCAGGACCTGGGTCCGCATCAACGACGACTCCCACCAGTGGGGGTGGACCGGTGAGGTCATCACCGGCGACCCCCGCGTCCACGGCCGTGTCTACCTGGGCACCAACGGCCGCGGCATCCAGTACGCAGATCCCGAATGAGGAACGAGAAGTCCATGCCGTCCCTGCACGACGCCACCCGTGGCCGCGTCCTCTTCGGAGGCGACTACAACCCCGAGCAGTGGCCGGAGGAGGTGTGGGCCGACGACGTCCGGCTGATGAAGGAGGCGGGGGTCAACTCCGTCACCCTCGGGGTGTTCTCCTGGGCGAAGATCGAACCACGCCCGGGGGCGCGGGAGTTCGGCTGGCTGGACCGGCTGATGGACCTCCTGCACGCCCACGGCGTCGGCGTCGTCCTGGCCACCCCGACGGCCTCTCCGCCGCCGTGGATGGGTGCCCTCCATCCGGAGACGCTGCCGCGTGCGGAGGACGGCACACTCGTGTCGTACGGCTCCCGGCAGCACTTCTGCCCGAGCTCACCGGTCTACCGGCGCTACGCCACCGCGCTCACCGAGGACCTCGCCGCCCGGTACGCGGACCATCCGGCGCTCACGGTCTGGCACATCAACAACGAGTACTGCACGCACTGCTGGTGCGACGCGACGGCCGACCACTTCCGCCGCTGGCTGGCCGACCGGTACGGCTCCGTCGCCGCGCTCAACGAAGCCTGGGGAACGGCCTTCTGGAGCCAGCGCTACGACTCCTGGGCGGAGATCCTGCCGCCGCGCCGGGCGCAGTACATGAAGAACCCGGCGCAGGTGCTGGACTTCAAGCGGTTCACCTCCGACGCCCTGATGGAGTGCTACGTCGCCGAGCGGGACATCGTCGCCCGGCACACCCCGCACATCCCGGTGACCACCAACTTCATGCCGCTGTGGTCGGGCCAGGACGGCTGGGCGTGGGCGGAGCAGGAGGACGTCGTCTCCGTCGACATCTATCCGGACCCGACGGACCCGCAGGGCGGCCAGTACAACGCGATGCTCGCCGACATGACGCGCTCGCAGGCCGCCGGGCCGTGGATGCTGATGGAGCAGGCGGCCGGCGGAGTCAACTGGCGTGAGGTGAACCACCCCAAACCGGCCGATCTCAACCGCCTCTGGTCTCTGCAGGCGGTGGCCCGGGGCGCGGACGCCGTCTGCTACTTCCAGTGGCGGCAGTCCCGGCAGGGCTCGGAGAAGTTCCACTCCGGGATGCTGACGCACGCGGGGGAACACGGCCGCACGTTCCGGGAGGTCAAGCAGATCGGTGCCGAGCTGGCGCTGATCGGGGCCGAGGTGAGCGACGCGGCGGTCCCGGCCGAGGTCGCCGTGCTCCACGACTGGGACTCCTGGTGGGCGAGCACCCAGGAGGGCCGCCCGTCCTCACGGGTCGCGTACCCGGACCTCGTGCAGGCCTGGCACCGGGGGCTGTGGGAGAGCGGGATCGCGACGGAGTTCGCCCGCCCGGAGGCGGATCTGAGCGCCTTCCGCATGGTGGTCGTGCCCCAGCTGTACCTGCTGACGGACGCGGCGATCGACAACCTGGTCTCCTACGCGCGGGGCGGCGGCACGCTCGTGTGCGGCTTCTTCACCGGCGTCGCGGACGTGGACGACCGGATCAGGCCGGGCGGCATGGACAGCAGACTGCGTGAGCTGTTCGGCATCCGCACGGTCCACGAGTGGTGGCCGCTGGACGCGGACGCCTCCGTGGACTGCGACGGCTTCCGCGGCGGCCTGTGGTCGGAGGAGCTCGAGCCCGACGGCAGCGCGGAGACCGTGTCCGCGTACCGGGGCGGCGAGCTCGACGGGCTTCCCGCCGTGCTCCGCAAGGGCACCGCCTGGTACGTCTCCACACTGCCCGAGCCCGAGGCCCTGCGCGGACTGCTCGGCCGGGCCGCGGAGGGCGCGGGCGCCCGCCCCGTCCTGGAGGGGCTGCCCGAGGAGGTGGAGGCGGTGCGCCGGGGCGGGCTGCTCTTCCTCCTGAACCACAGCCGGTCCACCGTCGCGGTGAAGCTGCCGGGCCGACGCCTCGACCTGCTCACGGGTGTCGAGGCGGACGGCGGCCTGGAGCTGGGCCGCTACGGCGTGGCCGTGCTCAGAGACGTCTCCGCATGATCGACGGAACGTGGGAGCCGGCCCCCGCCGGCCGCTGGGAGGACGCGTTCCTCAGCGGCAACGGGCGGCACGGCGCCATGGTGTACGGCGATCCGGCGGACGACCGGGTGGTCGTCAACCACCACACCCTGGTACGGCCCAACGGCAGCGAGGACGTCCGGCCGCCCGAGCTCGCCGGCCGGCTCGGGCGTCTCCAGGACGCCCTGCTGACCGGGGACACCACGGCGTCGGAGGAGTTCGGCGCGGGCCGTCCGCTGGTGTGGGTCCAGCCCTTCCACCCGGCCTTCCGGACCTGCGTCCGCCGTGGCCGGGGGCTGCACGAGGCGGTCGCGGGCTACCGGCGCGAGGTCGACTTCACGACGGGCGAGGTGACGGCGTCGTACGAGGCGTGGCGCAGCCGCGTCTTCGTGTCGCGGGCCGACGACGTGATCGTGCAGTACGTCACCGACCTCGGGCTGAGCGCGGACATCCTGCTGGACCACGCCCTGCCCGGCGCCCCGGCGCAGCTGGCGGTCGGCCGCTCGACGGTGCTGACCCCGAACGGCGCGAACCTCGCGCTGCGGGTGGGCTATCCGGGCAGCGGTCTGGCGTACACGGGGGTCACGGCCGCCCGGATCGACGGCGGCACGGTGACCGTGGCGGGCGAGGGCATCCGGATCGAAGGGGCGCGAAGCCTCACCCTGACGACCCGGGTCCGGCGCGGGATCGGCCACCCCGGCCTCGGCGACCTGTGGGCGGCCCTGCCGCAGGAGGACTACGCCACCCTGCTCGCCCGCCATCAGCCGCTGCACCGGGCGGCGTTCGGGCGCACGTCGCTCACGCTGCGGGACGCGGTCCAGGACCGGGAGCTGTCCGGCAGCGAGCTGCTCCGCAGCCCGAAGAGCCCGGCGCTCCTGGAGCGGCTCTTCGCGGCGGGCCGCTACCACCTGCTGTCCTCGTCGGGGCAGCTGCCGCCCCGGCTGACCGGGCTGTGGACCGGCGACTGGGAGACCGCCTGGTCCGGGGCGTTCACCACGAACGCCAATCTCAACCTGCAGATCTCCTCGGCCGCCACGGCGGCCCTGCCGGAGGTCACCGAGGCCCATGCCGCCCTGGTGCACGGGCAGTTGGCGGACTGGCAGGACAACGCGCGGGCGATCTTCGGGGCGCGGGGCATCGTCGCACCGTCGCACACGGACGGCGAGTCGGGTCACACCCGGCACTTCCAGCGCGCCTATCCGCTGCACCTGTGGACGGCCGGGGCGGACTGGCTGCTGCAGCCGCTCCTCGAACACGCCGAGGTCACCACGGGCACCGCGGGCCCCCGGCTGACCGACGCCCTCGTGGAGGCCGCGCTGTTCTACGAGGACTTCCTCAGCCGCGAGGACCCGGACGGGAACATCGCCGTGGTCCCCTCCTACTCCCCGGAGAACCGGCCGGCGAACGCGAGCTGGGGCACGGTCAACGCCACCATGGACATCGCGGCGGCGCGGCACGCCCTGACCACGGCCGCCTGCGCCTCCCCCGGCCATCCGTCCGCGGATCTCTGGCGTTCGCTCGCGGCCCGGCTCCCCGACTACCTGGTGAACGAGGACGGGGCGCTCGCGGAATGGGCGTGGCCGGGCCTGGAGGAGACGTACGACCACCGCCACCTCAGCCACCTCTACCCCGTGTGGCCGCTGGACGAGATCAATCCCTACGACACCCCGGAGCTGGCGGCCGCCGCGCACCGCGCCCTGGAGCTGCGCGGGTCGGAGAACGACTCGGCGCACGGGCACCTGCACCATGCGCTGATCGCGGCCCGGCTGCGGGACCCGGCACGGGTGTCGGCGGCGCTGGACGCGGTACTGGGCGGCGACTTCTTCCACGACTCGCTGATGAGCGCGCACTATCCGTCCCGCAACGTGTACAACGCGGACGCGGCCCACACGCTCCCGTCCGCCGTGATCGAGTCGCTCGTCCAGTCCGCCCCGGGCCGGCTGGTCCTGCTCCCGGCCCTTCCGGCGGAGTACCCCGCGGGCGAACTGCGGGGCGTACGCACGCGGTTCGGCGCCCGGCTGGACCTGAGCTGGTCCCCCGCGGGCGCCACCGCGGTCCTGCACCCCACCCGTGACGCCCGCATCGACGTGCGTACGGGCGAGAAGTTCGTCCTCACCGAGACCTGCGCCGCGAACCCCCGGGTCCCCCTGGACCTGGCGGCCGGCGTGGACCGCGTCCTCACCCTGGGGCCGCGGTAGCGCACCTCCCCCCACCCATGGAAGGGACACCATGGCACCACGACGCACTCTGACGAGGCTCCTGCTGGCACCCGCGACAGCGGTGGCCGCCCTGATCGGCTTCGCCGCGGCACCGGCCCACGCCGCGGTCTGGTCCTCATCGGACCAGTGGGGCAACTACACCACGTCCGACGGCTACATCCTCTACAACAACATCTGGGGCTCCGGAGCGGGCGCCCAGACGGTCTGGGCCAACTCCTCCAGCAACTGGGGTGTCTGGGCCAACCACCCGAACACCGGCGGCATCAAGTCGTACCCGAACGCCAAGAAGATCGTCAACAAGTCGATCACCTCGCTCTCGTCGCTGACCAGCAGCTACAACGTCACCGTCCCGTCGTCCGGGGCCTACAACACGTCGTACGACATCTGGGACACGGACTACGACTACGAGGTCATGCTCTGGGTCAACCACAACGGGGCCGTCGGTCCGCTCGGCACCTCGCAGGGGACGGTGACGCTGGGCGGCCACACCTGGGCCGTCTACAAGGGCGACAACGGGGCCAACCAGGTCTTCTCGTTCCTGCGCACCTCGGACTCCTCCTCGGGGACGGTCAACATCCTGCCGATCCTGAAGTGGATCAAGGACACCAAGGGCTGGTGGGGCAACGAGACCATCGGTGATGTCCAGTTCGGCTACGAGATCACCTCGTCGCAGGGCGGACTGGACTTCAGGACCAACGGGTTCAACGTCTCGTCGAGCTGACCCCGGCGCACGGGCCCGGCGCACGGTCCTCCCACGTGCACGGGCTCGGGCGAGCCGGCCCCCACCAGGGGCCGGCTCGTCCGGTTCTGCGTGCCGGGACGTCACCCGCCGGGCCGGGGTTCCGGTCAGCCGCGTTCCGGCTCCACCGGGAGCCACAGTTCGGCGTCGGCCCCGGTCCTGTCCGGCGACGGGCGGGTGCGCAGGATCTCGGGCCCGGTGCGGCTGCGGTACGGATTCGACGGGAACCACTCGGTGAAGACGTCCCGCCACATCTCCTGGATGGCCTGCGGCACCGGCCCGGAGGTGGTGAAGACCGCCCAGGTGCCGGCCGGGACGGCCAGCGTGGTCGCCCCCGGGGGAGCGGCCACGGAGGTGATCACCCCGTGGTGGTAGTCGAGTTCGGTGCCCTCGGCGCGGCTGGGGTCCAGGTCGTCGCAGACCGCGACGATGCCGTGCGGCTCCTGGTCCGACAGCTCCTCCAGCCGCTCCAGGGTCTCCCGGGGAATCCCGCGGACGAAGTCGATGATCGCCCGGTTCGGTCCCGCGTGCACCAGCGGAACCCTGGCCTTGAGCCCGACGACGGTGAAGTCCGCCTTGTCCACGACGCGGTATCGCATACTGCTACTCCCTTCAACGGTGAGGCGGAAGGCCATCCGGGACTGGGAGCTGAGCTCGGCTCCGGTACGCCGGGCCTCGCCCGGTCCGATGCCGTGCATGGCGCGGAACGCGCGCGCGAACGCCTCGCCGGAGCCGTAGCCGTAGCGCACCGCGATCTCCAGCAGTGTCTCGCGCCCCGCGAGCACCTCGGCGCCCGCGAGGGTGAGCCGACGGCGCCGGATGTACTCCGACAGCGGTCTGCCCGCGAGCGCGGAGAACATCCGGCGCAGGTGGTACTCCGACGTGGCCGCGATGCGTGCCAGCTCCTCCACCTCGATGTGCTGGTCGAGATGGCGTTCGATGTGCTCCATGGCCTGGTTCAGCCGCTCGAGCATGCCCGGTCCCCCCTCCTCTTGACGACCACCACGCTAGGCAGCACCGACCCCGCCGGACCCGACATCCTGTGCCCGATCACGTCGGGTGCACGAACGGGCGGGACACCACGCGCACGGTGGGAGCCCCGGGCACACCGGGGTTCGGGTCACAGCGCCGGGCGGATGGGGGTCAGGCCGGGGCAGGCCCCGTGCTCGCCCGCACGGTGAGCTCCGGTGCAAGCAGCTCGACCTCGTCGGTGCCGCGGCCCGCGAGTTTGGCCACCACCTGCTCCACCGCTCTGCGCCCCATCTCCTGCGCCGGGATGGCGACGGAGGTGAGCCGCACCGAGGCCTGTGTGGCGACCTGTTCGGGGCAGATCGCGACGACGGAGACGTCCTCGGGGACCGCGCGCCCCTGCTGCTGGAGCAGGTTGAGCAGCGGCTCGACGGCGGCCTCGTTCTGCACGATGAAGCCGGTCGTGCCCGGCCGCTCGTCGTAGACCCTGGCCAGGGTGCCGGCCATCGCCGCGTACCCTCCCTCGCAGGGCCGGTGCAGGACCCGCACGCCCGTCTCCTGGGCTTTGGCCCGTATGCCGTCCACGGTCCGTTCGGCGAAGCCGGTGTGGCGCTCGTAGACGGCGGCGGCCTCGCCGATCACGGCGATCTCGCGGTGTCCGAGGTCGGAGAGGTGCTCGACGCAGAGCGCACCCGTGGCCTCGAAGTCGAGGTCCACGCAGGTCAGTCCGGCGGTGTCGGCGGGCAGGCCGATGAGGACGGCGGTCCGTCCGGACTCGCGGAGCAGCGGGAGCCGTTCGTCGTGCATCTCGACGTCCATCAGGATCATCGCGTCCGCGAGCGAGCTCCCGGCGATCCGCCGGACCGCCGCGGGACCTTCCTCTCCGGTGAGGAGCAGGACGTCGTAGCCGTGGGTCCGGGCGGTGGTGGCGACGGCGATGGCGATCTCCATCATCACCGGCACGTACATGTCGGTGCGCAGCGGCACCATGAGCGCGATGATGTTGGTCCGGCTGCTGGCGAGGGCGCGTGCCCCCGCGTTGGGGTGGTAGCCGAGCTGCCGGATGCTGAGCTCCACCCGCTCACGGGTGGAGGCGGAGATCGACCGCTTCCCGCTGAGGACATAGCTCACCGTGCTCGCGGAGACTCCGGCGTGCTGGGCGACCTCGGCAAGCGTGACCATTCAGCTCTCCATTACAGATGAGGACGGTAAAGAAGAGTCGGTGAAGCGCTTCGACAGCACCCCCTGCCCTCCTCTTCACACTCTGACATGCACAGACACCGATGAGCCTAGACTTGCTCACAGGGACTGTCCAGAGTGGAGTCGAAGCGCTTCGACCGCCTTCGGGCCCTCTCACTGCACACCGTGGCTCAGGACGCCGACGGTGTCCAGCCGTCCAGCCAGTCCGCGGTCTCCTGCGCGGTGGCCTGGGCATCGGAGAGCTGCGGTCGGTCGCTGCTCGCCGCGCCGGCGCCCGGTCCGGTGTTCTTGTACTCGGCGAAGCGGTCGTCCTTCCAGGAGAAGCCGCTCATGTCGGTCCACGGGGCGGATCTGATCGCGGCACTGAGGTTGGTGTTGCGGAAGGTGGCCATCGGGTCGAGGGAGGCGTCACCACCGGCGTGCCAGGGACGTCCGAGGTAGAAGCTCGCCCCGGAGACGTCCCCGTTGACGGTCGAGCTGTTGATCAGGAAGCCCTTGCGGCCGGCCGCGGTACTGGGCGCGGCGATGTAGCCGGCGGAGCTGCCGTTCCACCGCTTCTTCAGCGTGATGACGGACTTGTCGATCACCGCACTGGCCCGCCCGAAGATGAAGTCGACGTTGCCGACGACATAGGAGTTGACCATGTAGACCCGGCCGAGGGTCGCCTTGGACGCGGTGTCGAGGAGCAGGGTGTCCTGGTCGCCGGTGACGATGACGGAGTCGAGGAAGACCTTGTCCGCGGCGGTGCGCAGGGCGACGGCCTGGAGTCCGCTCATGTTCTGGTTGGCGGCCTCGTCGAAGTCGTTGGAGAGGGTGAGGTTGCGGGCCTGGAAGCCGTTCCCCTCGGCCGCGACGGTGGCGCTGCCGCTCGTGCCGTAGGTGCCGGAACCGTCGGGCTTCTGGGTGCCGGAGGCGTTGTTGTAGACGATGACGGTGTCGTTGCGGCTCGGTCCGCTGCCCTGGAGGGTGACGTTCTGCTTGGTGGAGGGGATCTTCACGGTCTCCCGGTACGTGCCGGGTTTGACGGAGACGACGACGCGCGCGGTGTTGCCGGCCGGGATCGCGTTCACCGCGGCCTGCACGGTGGAGTACTGCCCACTGCCGTCCTTGGCCACGGTGAGGGTGGTCGCCGCTGCCGCGCCGGACGCCGACCCGTACGCCTGTACCGACACGACGGCCAGGAGCGCCGTCCCTCCCGCGACCAGCGTGCGGCGGTGCCGGGGGTCGACCGGGGTACGTCGTCGATTCGCTGCCATGACCTGATCCGTTCCGTCGGGAAGAGGTGGGGGTTCCTGGCAGTAGTCGCCGCCGCGGCCCGAAAGGTTGCCGCGTGGCGGTACGGAATCCGCAGCGGTTCCATCATCGCGTTTCCCGGCCCCGGGAGGGGCCCGGGCCTTCGCGGCCCGGGCCCCTCCGGCGTCAGACCGCCGGGGTGAGTTTCCACTGCTGGCAGGTGTTGTTCAGCCAGGTCCACTGCCGTACGTCCGCGCCGTCGGCCGCGGAGCAGTCCGCCACGTCGGCGACCTTGCCGGTGGCCTGGTTGACGATGCGCACCCAGCCGCCGGTGTCGGTGGTGACGAGGCGGAAGCGCTGGCAGGTGTTGTCGAGCCATGACCACTGACGGAGGTCGGCACCGTCGGCCGTCGAGCAGTCCGCCGTGTCGAGCACCTTGCCCGTCGCGACGTTGACCAGGCGGCTGGTGTCGTCGCCCCGATCCTCGACCCGCCATCTCTGCTGTGCGCCTCCGTTGCAGGTCCACTGCTGGACGTTCGCCCCGTCGGCGGTCGACGCCCCGTTCACGTCGAGGCACTTCCCGGTGGCCCGGCTGACCACGGTGTACGCGGTGGGCGTGGCCGCCGTCTCACCGGAGGGCCCGGCCAGTGTCGTGCCCAGGGCGACGGGTGTGCCGAGGTTCGGGGTGCCGTCGCTGTTCCAGCCGAACTTCTGCGCCCGCGCGGTACGTCCGTTGTCGCAGCCGTCGGA
This sequence comes from Streptomyces clavifer, assembly GCA_014651175.1. GTDB lineage: Bacteria > Actinomycetota > Actinomycetes > Streptomycetales > Streptomycetaceae > Streptomyces > Streptomyces clavifer. The sequence goes on from BMWJ01000002.1 coordinate 171,232, forward strand.
CGCCGAGTCGTTCGCGTGGTAGACGATCCAGCTCTCCGTGCCGTCGGGCGAGGTGAAGAAGCCGTTGTGCCCCGGTCCGTAGACCCCGGCGGCGTCGTTCCGCTGGAAGACCGGGGTGGACTTCTTCGTCCAGGAGGATGCGGCGAGCGGGTCGGAGCCGGTCAGGGTGAGCTGCCCCAGCTTGTAGTCGGGCGTCCAGCAGCCGCTGGCGGAGTACACGATGAACGTCTTCCCGCCCCGCTGGAGCACCTCGGCGCCTTCGTTGACCGTGCCGCCCGACTTCTCCCAGTCGTAGGTGGGCGTGGAGATCGTCGAGAAGGATCCGCTGAGCGTGTACGGGTTCGACATCGGCGCGATCACCAGGTTCTGCGTACCGCCACCGCTCGCGCTGCCCAGCAGGTACATCGAGCCGTTGACGGTGAGCACGCTCGGGTCCAGCATCCAGGTGCTGCCGAGCTGGTTGCGGTACGTGTAGGGCCCCATCGGGTCCGAGGACGCGCTCTGCAGTACGTGCACCCGCTGCGTGGGGTTGTAGTCGGTGATGTTCTGCCCGGCGACGAAGTACAGGTACCAGCGCCCGCCCGAGTAGTGCAGTTCCGGCGCCCAGATGTTGCAGCAGCGGGAGGCCGCGTCACCTTTCCACACCTGCACGCTCGGCGCGGTGGCGAGCCCGGCGAGTGTGGGCGACTTGCGCAGGGTGATGACGTCGGTCCAACTCGTCGCCACCAGGTAGTAGTTGCCGTCGTGGTACGAGATCCAGGGGTCGGCGCCCTTCTGCGCCTTGACCGGGTTGGTGTAGGGCCGCCCCTCGGCAGCGGACGCCGCCGTCGGCTGGCCCAGCGCGAGGGCGAGCAGGAGGGCGCTCAGCAGGGTCAGTAGGCGACGGGCCATCCGCTGCTCCAGTTCAGTAGGTTGACGCCGAGCTTCGGGGTGCCGTTGTCCTGGCCGTCGTAGTAGTGGTAGACGAGCAGGTCGCCGTCGGAGTCCGCCAGGATCGACTGGCCCCCTGGTCCGATGTACCGGCCGTGCGACTCCATGACGGGAGTGCCGCCGTTGCTGAGCATGCTGACGCCGTTGCGGTCCTTGTAGGGCCCGGTGATAGCGGTCGCCCGGCCCACCTTGATCTTGTACGTGGAGCTGGTCCCGGCACAGCAGGTGTCGTACGAGGCGAAGAGGTAGTAGTAGCCGTTGCGCTTCACTATCGACGGCGCCTCGACCGCCTTGGTCCCGGTGGGGCGGGAGGCGAGGGAGCGGCGTGCGGTGTCCCCCGCGTACTGCTTGCCCGTCGAGGGGTCGACGCGGATCATCTTGATCCCGGTCCACCAGGAGCCGAAGGAGAGCCACCACTTGCCGTCGTCGTCCACGAAGAGGTTGGGGTCGATGGCGTTGTAGTCGCTCGACGCGTTCGAGGTGTACACGATGCCGTAGTCGCTCCAACTGCCCGCCAGACCGGTGGTGGAGCCGGCGAGTCCGATGGCCGAGGTGTTGGAGCCGAAGGACGAGACGGCGTAGTACATCAGGTACGTGCCGCCGCGGTAGGAGATGTCGGGGGCCCAGGGGTCCGAGGCCGAGGAGTAGTTCTTCCACCAGCTCGGCTTCGTCGTGAAGGCGTTGCCCGACCGGCCGAAGGCGGTGCGGTCGGTGGAGGTGCGGAGCTGGAGGCCTTCTCCTGTGGAGTAGAGCAGGTACTGGCCGGACGGGCTCCGGATCATGGACGGGTCGTGGACGACGATGTCGCCGTTGACGACACCGGGGTTGGGGTAGGCGGAAGCACTGCCCGGCACGAGGGCCATCAGCAGCGCGGCGGGGAGAACGGCGAGGGTCCTTCTCAGGCTGCGGCTCATGAGGAGACCTCCTTAGGTCGTGGGGCGCGGGGGGCGCGTCGGTGGCACTGGACAGTCGCCGCCGACCGCCCACTGGTTGCCATGCCCACGCCATTCGCAGGTTCGACATATCGAATAATGCTCGGCACTTCGGACGGGACCGTAGAATCGAACACGTTGCGCGTCAACGGATCGCGCACGGATTCGGCGAACGCGCGCACCCCGTGCGAGATCACGAACAGCACGAGCACGGTGCTTGGTCGGCCTGACACTCGCGGCAGGAGGAGCCCGCCCTCGAGCCGCTCGGGTCCCACCTGCCCCGGCTTGGCCACCGGCAGGTGGGAGCAACCGGTGCGGCTCAGCGGGTCCGGTAGCGCGCGTAGATCAGTCCGCTGTCGAACACGCGCTCCTCGACCAGCTCGAGATCGAGGCGCACCCCCTCGGGGAAGAACCGCTTGCCGCCGCCGACCACGCTCGTGGTGATGAACAGGTGGTACTCGTCCACCAGACCGGCCGCGATCGCCTGGGCCGCGAGGTTCGGGCCGTCGACGGTGAGGTCGTGATCCGCCTCGGCCTTGAGCCTGCGCACCGCGTCCGGGTCGAAGGTCCGCTCGATCGTGGTCTTCGCGCTGGACACCGACTCGAGCGTCGTGGAGTACACGATCTTCTCCGCGGCCCGCCAGTCGCGGGCGTACTGCAGGATGTGCGGCGGCAGGTCGGGCTCGGTGTGCGCGGTCTCCCAGTAGACCATCGTCTCGTACATCCGTCGGCCGTAGAGGTACGTGCCGACGGGCCGGAAGAGGTCGTTGACGAAGGTGTGCACCTCCTGGTCCTCGGCCCCCCTGCCGAGGCCGCCCTCGGCCGCCTCGGCATAGCCGTCGAGCGAGGTGATCATCGAGTAGATGAGCTTTGCCATGCGTCTCCTTCGCCTACGAGCGCGCCGGTCGGTCGCGGCGGTCCCGCAGGCTGTGACCTCCGCAGGGCCCGGAACTCATCGATCGACCGGCCGACCGGTTCCGTTCGCCGCCGGATCACGGACGAGGCGCGCCTCGTCGGCGGGTTGCCCGCGCAGTGTCGCGAAGCGAGTGGCCCACGCCGCTCGCGGACCATCATCGCGACCCTCGTGCCGTGACCGCCGCACCGACGCACCGCCGCACGGGACGTCCTTCCGGCCCCGCCGGCAGGCCGCGGGGCCGACGGCGAGTGGGGCCCGACGCAGCGGCCCTGCCGGGGCCCCGTCAGAGCCCGTAGGTGAAGTCCCCGCGGTTCGTCCGCTCCGGGCCGGGCCGCTCGGTCACGCACAGCGCCCCGCCCTCGGTGCCGACGTTCACCAGCCCGGTCGCCCCGCCGTCGAGGCCGACGAACCGCAGCGCGTGCCAGCGCGGGAGCCAGAAGACCCGGCCCCGGTGCCCGGCGAGCAGCTCCCGCAGATCGGCGGGGGCGTGCATCCACACCTCGGGCAGGTCGCCCGCGTGCTCGAAGGCGGCGCGCAGCGCGAACCAGCCGTCGTCACGCACATCGCTGGAGGTGAGCAGCAACTCGACGGCCCGGCCCGGCTCCTGCACGCACTTCTTGGCGTGGATCCAGTGCACGTGGTGCCCGGCGGCGTACTGCGTGCAGCCGTCGTGGTGAATGAGGTGGGGGAGCATGGGCGGTGGCCGCCTTCCGGGGTCGTGGACCCCGGGGCCCGCCCCCGGTGTCCGCTGTTCCCCGCGCGGTGCCGCGCGGGGCGGGTCGTCACCCGGAGCACCCGCAGCGGAAGCGGGGTGCCGTCCAGCGAGCCGGGGCTTGCCACTGGAACTCATGACCCACGAAAAGCGTAACAGGAGCCGAGAGGCCGTCAGGAGGTACGCCCCGGCTCGTCGCAACCCCGCCCCGGCTCGTCGCGACCCCTCCCCGGGGCGGGGCAGGGGCGTGTCCCGAGCGGTGCTCCGGCGGCGTCCCGGCAGGCGCCCCTCAGCCGTGCAACAGCACGGGAAACGCCTCCATGTCGTTCTGTGTCATCACCGGCAGCTTGCGGATCTCCTCGTCCGGAACGGCGAGCCTCAGCTGCGGGAAGCGTCCGAACAGCGCCGGCAGCGCGATGCCCGCCTCCACGCGGGACAGCGCGGCGCCCGGGCAGATGTGCGGCCCGTGACCAAACGTCATGTGCCGGATCGGCGTCGGGCGGGTGATGTCGAAGGCGTCGGCGTCGTCCCCGTGCTGCACGGCATCGCGTCCGATGGCCCGGTAGGAGATCACCACCCCCTCGCCTTCGGCTATCACCTGGTCACCGACCTGGATGTCCTCCGTGGCGAACCGCATCAGCAGATGGGTGGTGGGTGTGTCCCAGCGCAGCGTCTCCTCGATCACCGTGTCCCACGGGATCTCCCCGTCCAGTACCTTCCTCAGCTGGTCGGGGTGGGCGAGCAGCGCGCGTACGGCGTTGAGGATGAGCCCGATCGTGGTCTCGTGCCCGGCCGCCACCATGGCCTTGAGGTTGCCGACGACCTCCTCCTCGGTCAGCGGCTCGCCGCCCTCCTCGGCGAGGATCAGCGCACTGGTGAGGTCGTCGGTGGTCCGCGCCTTCTTCTCCCGTACGAGCTCCGCGTAGAACACGTCCAGCTCCGCGAGCAGCGCCATGCGCTCCTCCTGCGGGGTGAGCATGGAGAAGAACGCCTTGTAGCGCTTCGTCAGCATCGGGTGCTGCGCCTCGTCCACCCCCATCAGGAGGCCGACCACCCGCATCGGCAACGGCTGGGCGAACACCGCCTTGAGGTCGACGACGCCGTCCCTCCCCTGTTCGGCGAGCGCGTCCAGCAGTTCCTCGGTGAACTTTTCGATGGCCGGGCGGATCGCCTCCAGCCGGCGCGGGGTGAGTGCCTGGGAGGTCTTCGTCCGCAGCCGGCGGTGCTCCTCGCCGTCCACGGTGAACATGGAGCGGCCTGCGTCGATCATGCCGATCAGCGGCCAGGCGTGCGTGACCTCGCCGCTCCGCCAGAGCCCCCACGCGTTCAGGTCCTTCACCAGCCGCGTGTCGACGAGCAGTTGGCGTGCCTCCGCGTGCCGGGTGACGGTCCAGGCGGGCACCCCGAGGAGCTCGATGCGGGCCAGTGGCGCGCCACCCCCGCTCAGCTTCTCGGTCTCACCGTCGAGGTCCCGGACGAGGGGGTCGACGACCACGGTCGCGTGCGGGCAGTTCACAACAGGTCTCCTGTCGTACGTACGGGAGCGAACCGGACGGGAAGCGCGTTCATCCCGCGCAGGAAGGCGGACGGCCGCCGCACGAGGTCCTGGGCCGGGACGGCGAGCCGGAGATCGGGCAGCCGGTCGAGGATGACCTCGATTCCGGTACGGGCGATGGTCTCGGCGATCTCCTGTGCGGGGAAGGGGCAGCGGTACTCGCCGTGGCTGAACGCCAGGTGCGCCCCGTTGCTGCCGTGCGACGCGGTGCCGGGCCCCAGCTCCTGGCGTATCAGGGGGTCGGTGTTGGCCGCGCCCAGACCCAGCAGGAGCATGTCCCCGGCCTTGATGGTCCGCCCGCCGAGCTGTGTGTCGCGGACCGCCCACCGGCCGGCGAGGATCTGGGTGGGGCTCTCCTCCCAGAGGACCTCGTTCATCGCGTCGCCGATGCTGCGCCGGCCGCCGGCGAGCGATTCGGCGAACTGGTCCTCGGTGAGCATGAGGCGCAGGGAGTTGCTGATCCAGTCGGCGGTGGTGAGGTGGCCCGCCGCCGTGATGGCCATCAGGTCGAGCGCGTACTCCTCGTCCGTGAAGGGTTCGGGGTCGGCGAGCATCCGCGAGGTGACGTCGTCGCCGGGCTCGGCCCGCTTGACCGCGACGAGCCGCCGCATGTGCGCACCGAACCGCCCGTACGCCTCCTGGGCCCCGGGGCCCCCGTCGGCCAGGTCCTTCAGGACCCGGGCGATGTCCGCGCCCTCCGCGTCGGGGAACCCGACGAGGCGGGCGAGGACGAGCACGGGCAGCGGCTCGGCGAAGTCGGCGACGAGATCGGCCGAACCCCGGCCGCAGATGTCGTCGACGAGCCGGTCGGCGAGCTGCTCGCAGTGCCCTCGGATCTCGAACGGGTCCACGCCCTCCAGCGCGGGCACCACCATCTCGGAGTGCCGCCGGTGCTCGGCGCCCGCGGTGAAGTAGATGGACGGCATGGGCCGCCCCACCATGGGCAGGAGCGGCCAGTCCTCGGGTACGTGCTCCCACTGGTTCCACAGCCCGACGTCCCGCGGGAAGAGCTCGCCGTCGCTGGTGACCTGGTGGACCTCCCGGTAGCCGACGACCAGCCAGGCCGGAAACCCTCCGGCGAGCTCGACCGGAACCACGGACCCGTACGCGTGGCGCATCGTCCGGTACAGGGCCTGCGGGTCGGTGGTGAAATCCGGTCCGCCGAGCTGCACGGGGGCGGTGGCGGCGTGCGCGGGGCAGCCGCCGGACGCGGGCACGGCGGATAAGGAAGGGCTCGTCATCGTACGGACTCCTGGGGAGACGGCTTCGCGCGTTGCGGCCATACGATCAACGCGCGACCACTATAAGGAGGTTGGGTGAAGCATTGGGCGTCTCTCACGCCCATTTCCCGCCTGTTTACGATCACATCGGTGTGGTGTGGCTCACGGGAACCCTGCCTCCGCGCCGGAGGCACAGAGAGGGCGAGGTGTGACGGGTAGGAAGATCGATAACGCGGCGGGGGCACGGATCAGGGCGGGCGGCCACGTGGCGTTCGGCCAGCTCCACGAGGGAGTGCGCGCGTGAAGGCGGGCCACCACCCCACCTACCGGCCGGGGGTGAATGGACGCCGCGGACAGGGAACTCCACCGTGTGAAGGTCTGCCAAGGAATGGTCGGGTTTCCCGATCCGGCCTTGCGGGTGCTGCTCACCCCTGGATAACTGAATGATCATGAACCTCTTCAGCCGTAGTTCCACGCTCCGACGCCCAGCGGCACCGGCCGACGCGGCGGCCCCCACCGGCGTGGTGGCGCCGGATCCGGCCCTGGCGGCCCTCACCGGGGAGTGGATGATCGACCCCGCGCACAGCAGGATCGGATTCTCGGTGCGGCACGCCATGGTGACGACGGTGCGCGGCTCCTTCGCGGAGTACGAGAGCCGCCTGTTCTTCGACGGCCGGGACCCGTCCCGTTCCAGGGCCGAGATCGCGCTGGCCACCGCGAGTGTCGACACCGGGGTGGAGCAGCGTGACGCCCATCTGGTCGGCCGCGACTTCCTGGACGCCGGCAGGCACCCGCGGATCACCTTCACCAGCACCGCTGTGCAGCTGGCGAGCAAGGAGGTCTACCGCATGACCGGCGACCTCACCATCAGGGGAACGACCCGCCCCGTGGTCCTGGACCTCACCTACATCGGCCATGTCACCGACCCGTTCGGATACGAACGGGTCGGCTTCGACGGGACCACCACCATCAACCGTTCCGACTGGGGTCTGACGTACAACGCCAGGCTGGCCGAGGGCGGGGCCATGGTGAGCGAGAGGCTCCGCCTCCAGTTCGACATCGCCGCCATCCGCGCCACGGGCTGACCCCGCCACGTCGAGCGACGACTCCCCCGCCCGAAGGACTGCCGGGCGGGGTCGAAGTGTGGGGCTCAGGCAGCGTTCGGCCCCACGTCCGCCGCGGTGAGCGGCCGACGCAGCGGTGCCTGGACGCTGTACTGGTCCGCGCCGGTGTCGCGTGCGGCGCCCCGTGCGTGACCGTCGAGGTCCTGGGTGACCGATCCGAGCCCGGAGGACGCCGCGCCGATCGCCGGGCTGCCCGGAGACAGCCGGTGGACCCCGTCGGATTCCAGGCGCAGGAGCGGGTCGGCCCGGGTGTAGCCGGACGAGGGGATGTCCCCCGGCAGTGCCGCTCCCCAGAGGAGATTGCTCCGCCACGTGACTCCGGCGCCCAGGCCGGCCTGGACGAGGCCGCCGGACTGGGCGACGAGGAGGTTGTCCGCCACCGACACGTCCTGCGGGAGGTGGGGGCGGTCCGTGCCGCTGTCCCCGGAGAGGGTGGTCCTGTTGTTCAGCAGTGTGTTGTGCACGATCAGCGTACGGTCGCAGGCGTCGTTCCCGCGGCGCTCGTCCGCCGTCTCGCCCGCGTGGTGGTCGCGGGTGCTGCCGCTGCCGATGACCAGGGCGCGGCCGGTGAGGGCGTACAGGTAGTTGTTGGCGACCACGTGGTCGTTGCCGTACAGCCGCAGGCCGTTGACACCGCCCAGGAGGTGGTTCCCCTCCACGGTGGTGCGGTTGCCGTGGCGCAGCACGATGCCGCCGACGCTGTCGCGGATGGTGTTGTACCGGACTGTGTTGTCGCTGGACTTCACCGAGATGGCCTCGGGATCTCCGTCGCACCGTTCGAACAGGTTGTACTCGACGACGCCGTGGGCGCTGCTGAGGGCCCGGCTGCTGACGCCGAGGCGGATGGGCTCTCCGCCGTTGCCGCCGCTGTAGCTGTGGTCGGAGAAGTGGTTGCGCAGGACCTGCAGCCGCTGGGCCATGGCCGTGCTCCCGGGCCCGTCGGCCACGAGGTAGCAGCCGGCCGTCGTCTTGGACCGGAAGCGGTTCCGGTCCACCTTGGTGTCGTCGCCCCGCACCACGACCCAGTCGAGGTCGGTGTCGTCGGCGAACTCCAGGGTGTTCCGGGTGAGCCGGATCCCGGTACACGTGGCCGGGACCTCCAGGGTGACGCTCTGGCGCAGGGTGAAGCCGCTGAGGGTGACGTGGCTGGAGTTGCCGAGGACGAAGCTCCGCTCACCCTTCAGGACCGCGCCGCCACGCGACTGGGAGACGATCGTGATGGGGGCGGCACTCGTGCCGTTCCGGCCCGAGACGGTGACGGCCTTCCCCGCCGGCACGGTGTAGGTGCCGTCGGCGACGACGATCCGGTCACCCGGCAGGGCCTTGTCGATGGCTTTCTGCAGGGCGTCGAGGGAAGTGACCGTGGTCGTGGTGGCGGCGGTGGCGCTGGGGAGCGGCAGCAGTGCGGCGGATGCCGCGGCCAGGGCCGCCCCTCCCAGGAAGGTACGTCGTCTCATGGGTCACTCCTGCGGTGTGCGAAGAGGGGCGGCACGTGTGCTCACGGCGTCGCCCCGGTGGCCGGACGGTCCCACTGTCCCGGGCGCCGCTGACGTCCGGCTCACGTACGGCTGACGTCCTGTCGGACCGGACACCGCGGTCCCACCGGCGGAGGGCGCGGGCCGGTCGTCCCTCCGGCACGCCGCGCCCGCTGCGGCATGCCGTGCCCGCTCCGGTGGGCCCCTTGGCCTCCGCCGTATGCCCAGCTGTATGGCGAGCGGACTCCTCGCGACGATCACCCGGCCCCGGGAGCGGCGCTCTCGCGGACGACGACGCCCACCGCCTCGGTGCGGGGTGTCCGAAACCGGTGGGTCCCACCCCTACCGGGAGTCCGCGCTGGAGTGGTAGCGGGGTGGACAGGGTGCCGTACCCGTGTTGTCATGCTGCACGCACCAAAATTTCCAACGTAGTACAAGACCCCGCCCTCCTGACTGGCACCCAGCCCTCCGACCGGCCCGCCCCACAGGGCTGCGGTCGTCCGCGACGAGCGCACGCGCCCCGGGCCACGCCGAACGCACGCGCGCCACAGTCACCGGGCCGTCGCCCGCTCCACCCGCGACACAGCCCGCCGCTCACCGCCCCGCCGGCATTCCGCCCAGCCGCTTGCCGAGCGCCTCGTCCCGCCGGACAACGTTGTCGCACACGAGAAGGAGCCCCCAGTCCTCATGCTGCGCAATATCCGCAGACTCTCCGTCATCCTGACCGCGGCCGCCCTGCTGGCCGGATTCGCACCCTCGCCCGCCGGAGCCGACGACCCGCCGCCGCCCGCCCGGACGGCCGGCGCACCGGACGCCAGCACGGCCGAGGCGGGTAATCCGATCGTCGAGGGGTGGTACGCCGATCCGGATGTCGCGGTTTACGGCGACCGCTTCTGGATCTACCCGACGACGTCCCGCAGGTACAGCGAGCAGACCTTCATGGACGCGTTCTCCTCGACGGACATGGTGAACTGGACCAAGCACCCCAAGGTGCTGGACATCGCCGACGTCGCCTGGGCCGAGTACGCGCTCTGGGCACCCGCCCCGGTGTTCCGCGACGGCAAGTACTACCTCTACTTCGCCGCCAACGACATCCAGAGCGACTCCGAGCTCGGTGGTATCGGCGTCGCCGTCGCCGACCGCCCCGAAGGGCCGTACAAGGATGCCATCGGCGGCCCGCTCGTCTCCCGGTTCCACAACGGCGCCCAGCCGATCGACCAGGACGTCTTCATCGACGACGACGGCCAGGCATACATGTACTACGGCGGTTGGGGCCACGCGAACGTCGTCAAGCTCAACCCGGACATGACCAGCCTCGGCACCTTCTCCGACGGATCGACCTACAAGGAGATCACTCCGGAGAACTACGTCGAGGGCTCCTACATGTTCAAGCGCGACGGCACGTACTACATGATGTGGTCCGAGGGCGGCTGGACCGGCCCGAACTACTCGGTGTCCTACGCGATGTCGGACTCCCCCACCGGCCCGTTCAAGAAGATCGACAGGGTGCTGGCCCAGGACCCGGCCGTCGCCCGTGGCTCCGGACACAACTCGGTCGTCAACGTGCCAGGCACCGACATCTGGTACATCGTCTACCACCGCCGCCCGCTGAGCGAGACCGACGGCAACCACCGGGCCCTCGCCTACGACCGGATCGACTTCAACAGTGACGGCACGATCCGGCCGGTCACGATGAAGGTCAACGACAACTTCGACGACGGCAACGCCGTCGGATGGCGCACGTACGGCGATGCCGACTGGACCCCGAAGGGCAGTGCCTACTCCGCCGCGTCGTCCTCCGCCGGCCTCGCCCTCCAGGACACGAACTTCTCGGATCTGGTCTACGAAGCCGACGTGACCCTGCGCCACGCCCGCAGTGAGGCGGGCCTCGCCTTCCGCGTCACGCAACCGGGCACCGGCACCGAGGGGTTCCACGGCTACTACGCCGACCTCGGCCCGAACGGTCTGGTCCTCGGCAAGGCGACCGGCGACGAGCGGACACCGCTGGCAACGGCCCGGCTGAAGGCGGCCGTCGGCACGAAGCACCGGGTGCGGATCGAGGCGACCGGATCGTCGGTCAAGGTCTACGTCGACGACATGACCAGGCCGAGGATCAGCACGACGGACACCGCCTTCGCCTCAGGCGCCAACGGCGTACACGTCACCCGGCTGTCGTCGGACACCGGACCGGCGGCCCCGAGCAGGCCCCTCGCACGCTTCGACAACGTCTCGATCCGCTCCAACGTGTTCAGCCTCGAAGCGGCCGACGCCCCGAACCGGTTCGTCCGGCACGCCTGGAGCCGCGGCCGCGTCGATGCCGATGTCACACCGCACGCAGACATGCGGTGGAAGGTCGTCCCCGGGCTCGCGGACCCCTCCGCCGTGTCGCTGGAGTCGGTCAACTTCCCAGGGCACTTCCTGCGGCAGCAGGGCGGGGAGGTGTGGATCGGCGCGCGCACCGACGACGACGCCTACCGCGCCGACGCGACGTGGCGGCGCGTCCCAGGACTCTCCGACCCGTCCCTGATGTCCTTCGAGTCCTACAGCGCACCCGGCCGCTACCTGCGACACCGCGACGACGCACTGCTGTACGTGGAGAACATCGGCGCCGCCGACCGGCCGGAAGCAACCTTCCGGGTGCGGTGACCCGGTGACCCGGTGGGCCCGGTGACCCGGTGACCTGACGGCCGGTGACCTGACGGCCGGTGACCTGGTGGGCCCGGCCGGGCGGCTCCCGGCCGGGCCCACTCCTCGGGGCCGGCCGGATCGGGTCGACCTTCTCCGGGGCCGCCGGATCGGGTCAACCGAGCGCCGCCTGGCCCGTCGCCGCCGCCTCACCAGGTACATCGATGTCCTCTGCGGTGACGGACAGGAAGTAGTCGTACGCGTCGAGGTCGAGAACCAGCCCCGGCAAGGTGACCAGCACTTCGGCGTGCCTCGGTTCGACTGCGTAGACGTTGACGAACTGGCCGAGAGGACAACCGAAGAGGTCCGCCAGGAACCGACCGCCGAGGGCGGTCACGTCCGTGTCCCCCTCGGGCAGATCCTCACCCTTGCGGTAGCGCTCGACGGCGTACCTGGTCATCGTGTGCCCACCCCCTCCGGACGCCGACCAAGCGTGGCGTTCACCCTCCCTCCGCCCCTTGCTTCCGCGTCCTGGCCTCATGAGCTGCGAGCTCTTCCGGGGTGCCCACGAAAGCACGGTCGCAGCCGGGTGGAAGACGTTCGATCACCATGGCGATGGCCTCCTGCGGTGTGGCAGCGGGACCCACGGTCTCGGTGCGGAGAGGTCCGGAGACCCAGTAGGTACCACCGACGACGGGCAGGACATAGGGAATGTCCCAGGTCCATCGTCCCCCGGTGCAGCGGCTGAAGTGCAGTTCACCCATCCCCGTCCAGGGGAAGAGGGGTCTCAGGAGGGGTTCCGCGTAGGCCGCCTCCAGGAGTTCGGGGCTGACGCGCCCGTCGTCGCGTACGGTCTGCCAACCCGCTTCGACGGCGGAGGCCGATGAGTCCTTGTCCATATCACCATCATGCACGCCGGGTGATCGCGGTGCTCGACCGAACGACGCCTCCGGCGGCCCCTGATCGACCATCCCCGCCTCACCCCGTGCAGACGTCCAAGGCATCCTCAGCGCGGCGCAGTTGTCCGGCACATCGATGTCTCATCGCCGTCGGAAGGGGTACAGAGGTAAGCATGGCTTTCGTGAAGCGTGTTGCTCTTGCTCCTCGTGCGGTGCGGCAGCTGCGGCGCGTCCGCTCGGTGTACGTAGCGGGGATGCTGCTGTCAGCCCTGGCCCTGCTCTCCTACGACGATTCGGCAGCAGGCGGCCGACAGACAGTGGTCGCGGGGGTCTTCCTCGCGGTGTTCGCCGGCCTCCTCACGCTGACCGCGGTGCAGCTGTGGAGGCACGGGCGGACCAAGCACTGCAGTACGGCGAAGAAGCTCGCCCCGCTCGACGTCGGCCCGTAACCGGCAGGCCGGCCCGGCTGCGCCTTGCCACTACCCTCGCCCGGATGCGGCACCGAGCCCGGTGGCTTCGGTCAGTACAACCGCCGGGTCCGGGCCCTGTGTCCAGTCCTGAGCGAGAAGCCCGAGCAGCACCTCGTCCAGGAACTCACCCATGACCCAGGCCGAGGAGCGCAGCACGCCCTCACGGACGAATCCGTTGCGCTCGGCGGAGCCCAGCATCGCGGCGTTGTCCGACAGCGTGTCGATCTGGAGCCGCTGCAGGCCGCGCACGACGAAACCGTAGTGGCAGAGCACCGCGACGACGTCGGTCCCGTACCCCCGGCCGCGAAAGCACGGCAGCAGCTGGAGTCCGATGTGCGCCGAACGGTTGTGCGTGTCGATGTTGCTCAGCACCGCGGTGCCGACCAGTGCGCCGCCGTGCAACTCCACCACGGAGAACGGGACGTACCCATCCGCCGTGTCGTCTCCTACGAGCCGAGGGTCCTTCGAGCCGGGCTTGATCGGCCGCCACGGCCGGCCACCGGCCCGCGCGGAGTTGACCACGTCGTTGTAGAGCTCTTCCCGCAGGATCGGGATGTCGTCCTCGTGCCGGGCCCTGAGCCCGACCTTGCCGCCCTTCAGCATCCAAGCTTCCTACCCGACCGGGCCGGCGGGCGGCAATCCAATAAGACCCGTGCCAACGGCACCCGCTTCCCGACCCCGCTTCCCGCCCCCGGTGTCCGGCGTCGAGATCCACCCGGCACCCCTCCCCGCCCCGAAGGCCTGACGGGCGCGCCTGGATCACCACACAGCTCTCCCCCTGCCGGACGTTCCGCCAAAGGCCCGTCCCGGCCCCGGCCTCCTCGTGGGGGCGCGGGCAGTCAGGCCGGCCGAAACGCCAGAGCGGCGGCCACTCCCGCGGTCACGTCCCAGCCGGTGGAGGGAACGACGTCAGCCAGAAGCTCCTTGTCGATCCGGGCGTCGGCCTCGATCAGGGCGTCGACGGACTCCCGCGAAGGCAGACTGCCCTGCGGACCGGACGCGTGCTCGATGAGGGCCAGAATCGACGCGCGGGTGCTTTCGTCGCTGAGGGCCGGCAGCCGCACGCCCCTGAAGCCGTCTTCGGCGTCGTACTCCGCTCGCTCCCAGGTGCTCCCGTCGAAGCCGTAGACGAAGCCGAGGAAGAGCTCTCCCTCACGGGCTCCGCGCACGGGCGGCTCCCACCACTCGGGTGCACCGGCCAGCAGGTCCGTCTCGGGCTCCTCGAAGAAGTCGGACCCTTCCGCGTAGAAGGTCTCCGAATCCTCGTTACTGTGCCCGAGCAGCACCGCGCGCCCGTCGCCCCGGTGATGCAGGTCGGCCCAGTTGCCGTCCCCGTCGTCGTAGTGCCACAGGGACCCTTCGGCCCGGCAGTCGTCACCACGCCCCCAGGCCGCCCGGACCGCGGCGAGAGCGGCCCATCGGCCGCGCAACGACATCGGGCGCGGAAGATTCAGCTGTACCAGTCCCATCATCGGACCCCTTCGCTCTGCCGGACGGCTCTCTCTCCGTGCCTTCTTCCACCACCCACCCCGGTAATGCCCGACCAGCGGGACGGAAAGGGTGCAAGGCCCCCTCGCACCTCCAGCGACGTCCTGCGCAGACCTCGGTATACGCTGCCGGACCATGCGCAAACCAGCACCCGCAGGACGGCGCCTCCCTGGCCGACTACAAGGAGTTCCGGCGCGCGGCCGAGTGCCTGGGCGACGTCTACCGCGCGGACTTCAACCCGTCGAGCTCCCCCAATCCGGTGCGCCTGGCCTCGCTGGGCCAGCTGGCGTCCACCGCCGCCAAGTAGCAGGGCCGCGGGGCAAGCGCCCGGTCGTTGCGAGACCAAGGACAGGAACAGGTCCGATATGGGGCGGTATGACTGCCCCTCCCCGCACAACGACCGGGTGCATCCGACGGGGCCGGCTCCGCCTCGCTGCTCTGGGCGGCACCGTCGGCCCGCCTCTCCCCTCACCTCGGGGCTACGCCTTCGGCGCCGCACCTCGACCGCACTCTGCGAAGGCGCGCTCCACATGTGCGCGGAAGGTGCGGGGCGGGCGGCCCGTCACCCGCTCGACGGTTCCGGTGACGCGGTTCTCGGCGCCCTCGGCGATGGACCGGTCCAAGCCGGCCAGCATCGCGGCGAACTCGCCGGGGATGCCTGCGACGGTCAGACGGTCACGCATCTGTTCATACGTGAGCCGCCTGTGCTCCACGGGCCTCCCCGAGATCCGGGCCATCACAGCGGCAACATCCTGGTAGCTCAGCGCTTCTGGCCCGGTGATCACCAGATCCGTGTTGGGCGCCACCGGGTCGGTGAGGGCGCGCACCGCGACCGCAGCGATGTCGTCGGCGTCGACGAAGCCGACCTTCCCGTCCCCGGTCGCACTCGACACGACCCCTTCCTCCCGGACGCTCTCGGCGTGCACATGCCGACCCGTGAAGTTCTGCATGAACCAGGAGGGCCGCAGCACCGCCCATTCTTCGAACAACCCGTCGGCCAGCAACGCGTGCACCTGTCCGACTCCGGGGCCACCCACGGGGACGGCCGAGGAGCTGAGCAGTACGACGCGTCGCACGCCGGCCGCGCGGGCCTGTTCCAGGAAGGGCCGCATGACGGCGACGGGACCCGGATCACCGACGGGCGGTACGAGGTAGGCGCGGTCGACCCCACCCAGTGCGGCACTGAAGGTCCTGGCATCGTGCCAGTCGAACCTGATGCCCCGCGCACCCGCCGCGTCTGCGGGCCGACGTGCGGCTGAGGTGATGTCGTGGCCGAGCGCGACGAGTCGGCCGACTACACGGCTGCCCGTAGTGCCGGTCGCGCCGGTCACCAGGACGGATGGATGGTTGGTCACGGTCTTCTCCGCTTTCTCTGCTCCACGCTCGCGTTCACGGGGCGGGCAAAGGTTTCGTGGCATCCAGGGGGCGCCAGGGATTCCCACAGTCCGGCCGGGAGGTGGTGCGGCAGGTTTTGACGGTGACGGCGGCGACGTACGGCATCCCGTACGGACCCCCCGGGGCGACCAGTCGGCCACGCCGCACCCCTCGGCCACGATGGTGGCCGGACCGGTCGGCGCGTGAACCTCCGGCCGCAGGATCCCCTGCAGGCCGACGGAGTCCGGATAGCCGCGCGTACAGGCCGCGACGGCCCCCAGCCGTGCAGCTCCCAGGGAAAGCCCTTGCGGATCGAACGGAAACGCGAACAACGCGTCGCCGTCACACAGGGCGACCCAGCCGCCGATGCCCTCGCCTGACAGGAGGCGTGAGCTGTGGCGGAACAGGCGCTCCGGGCACCTGGCTGCACTCATCGGTCGGCCACCCCTAAGATGTGGACTACGAGTCCGCTTAACCACTCGAACCATACGGACCATCGGTCCGCTTAGCAAGGAGAGGCCATGGTCCAGCGCAAAGAGCGTGCCGATGCCCTGCGCAATCGCCAGGCCGTCCTGGCCGCAGCCGACGGCCTCTTCGCGCGCAGCCCGAGCCCCCGCAGCGTGTCCATGGACGATGTCGCCGCAGCGGCCGGAGTCGGCAAGGGCACGCTGTTCCGCCGCTTCGGCGACCGGACGGGCCTCATCCGGGCCCTGTACGAGGCCCGGATCCAGCCCTTGCGCGACGCCGTGGAATCGGGCCCACCCCCGCTCGGCCCGTCGACGCAGCCTCACGACCGCGTCGAGGGGCTGCTCGACGCGGCGCTCGGCTTCAAGCTCGACAACCGCCATCTCGCCCTGGCCCTGGAGGAGGTGGGCAGCGGTAGCCCGTACCAGGCGGCGCACTACACGTGGTGGCACCGCACCCTCCAGGAGACGCTGGAGCGGATCCCCTCGGTGGCGGACGGCGAGTTCATCGCTCACGCACTCCTGGCTGCGACCCGTGCGGACCTCGTCGAGCACCTCGCGGGGCAGGAGCACATGACGGCGGAGCGGATGAGGTCGGAACTGGCCGCCTACGTGTCGCGGGTCCTGCCCTCCGCCAGCGGGAGCGGCAAGAACGGCGAGAGCAGCTGACTGTCAGGCCTGCGTCCTGGAGTGCGGGGGCGGATGATGACCCCGCAGCAGGCGGGAATCGACTTAACCGTGGTCTCACCCCTAGATCGAACGGACGATCTCGTGGCTACCGAGCACCGTAGCTCCGCCCTCCGCGCACCCGCAGCCTCACGCCCGTACGCCCCGTCGCGACGGGGCGGCGCCTGCTGGCGGAGTGCACCGGATGCGGCCGTCCCGGCGCGCCCGAAGCACTCCCCGACGGCCTCTGCCGCCCCTGCCGCACCGCCACCGCGGACGCCCCTACGGCAGCACCCGCAGCTCCGCCGGCCGAACGCGATGTGCACGCGCTGGTCAGCCGACTCCGCGACCTGACCCGACTGCCCTGACCACCGCGCCCCCGCACGCGGTGTTCGACCACGGTTCGCACCGCTCCGCTCCTGGCGGAGCCCGCGCGACTCGGTGACCGTGCCGGCGCATGGTCCGACGGCACAGACTCACAGCCGGTCCGTCGCCAGGTGGTGCGCGACAACACCCGCACGAACTGACGTTCCGCGTGGACGAGCACGGCCCGCTGATCACCCCCTCAGGACCACTCCCCCTGCGGCGGTCAGGTCCCGGGCTGCCCTGGGCCGTCCCGGAGGCCGACGCGGACTCGGCGCGGGTGGGTGAGCGCCGCCCGGACGATGCGTTGGAGCATCCCGCGGTCCACCGCGACCGGCAGCAGAGACCGACGGCGGTCGCCCGCCGCGGAGGTCCAGTGATGTGCCATCACCAGTCGTCCAGCGCGGACAGCGACCGCGAGCCCTGCCGCGTGCCGGACCGGATCGACGGCCACCCGTAGGACGCGGGGTGAGAAGCCGGGACCCGGTCGGGGGCCGACGGGGGCCGATGCGTCCTTTTCCGTGACAGTGATGCCGACGTAGCCGTTGCCGGAGCTGTGGACGAAGAGAGTCAGGGTCTTGTCCAGAGCCGTCCCCGGCCTGCGGTCGCCCCGGACGACGGCTGCGGCCCCCGGCCGGCGGTCCAGATCGACGTACAGGAACGGCAGGCGCGCCTGCCCGTCACCGCCCGGCATGGCCTCCAGAGTCACCGCGAGCAGCGGTGCGGCATCGTGGAACGGGGGGTCGGGCACACGCGAGCGGGGGCCGTCCGCCGAGGTGACCGTCACGTCGAAGCCCTCCTGGGGCCGACGGGGGGTGTTCCCCGTGTCGGCGTCCACCGGGGTCAGGAGACGGGATCGACGAGGGGCCCCGCCGCCGCTCTGACCCGCCCGTCGTGGTCCAGGACATCACTGCTCCGTAACCGGTCCTCGATGTGCTCCAGCACGCTCCGCTCGACGTCGCAGACGGCGATTCCCTCGACGACCGTGTGTACGTTGTCCCGGTTGCTCGCGATGGGGGCACCCGAACAGGCTCCGAAATACTTGCAGTTCAGGCAGTTCGCGGCCATCCGGGTCTCGGCGGCGGTGGCCGAGGCATCGAAACGTGGCCCCGAGAGCAATTCCTCGAGCGGGGTGGTGAAGATGTTGCCCAGTGAGGCCGCGGGGTCCTCGTACGGGTCGCCGTAGGCGTAGACGTCCCCGGGGGTGTTCACGACCAGCACCGAGATCCATTCGCGCTGGTTGAAGTAGACGCGCGGCGCCTCGGGGTTGAGGTGGCGCAGCACGATCTGGAAGTGGCTGTCCAGTGGGGAGACCTGCACGGGGGTGTCGCTCTCCAGCCAGAGGTCGACCATCTCGTTGAGGGCGGAGACGATCTCCGGGACGGTGATGTCGTACGCCTCGTGCTGGTTCTCGTAGGCTCCGTCGAAGAGCGGGAGAACCCTGAAACCGATTCCCGCCTTCTCGTAGAACGAGAAGGTGTCCTTCACCCGCCCCAGGTTCTTCCTGGTCAGCACAGTGATGCAGCCGAAGGAAACACCTTCGGACCGCAGCCGCTCCATGTTGGCGACGACGTTCTTCTGCTGGTCCCTGCCGGCGATGTTGACCCGCAGTCCGCTGAAGAGGTCCACGGATACGCCGACATGGTCGAAGCCGTCCCGGAGAAGCCGGATCCGCTCGTCGTCGAGGACGGTGAGATTGGTCTGGACGAAATTGCTCACCTCCAGCGAATCTCCGAAGATCTCACGCTGGTCTTCCAGGCTGCGCCAGTAGTAGTCCGGCTCGATCATCAGCGGTTCGCCACCGTGCCAGACGATGTGGAGGTGCGTACGCACCCCGTCCTCCTGGTCCTTCCTCACATAGAAGTCACGCATGTGCACGTACATGGAGCGCAGTTGTTCCCGGCTCATCCGCTCACGCTGTCCGAGCTCGGCGAATTCGTAGCAATAGGTGCACCTCAGATTGCAGAACTTGGATATCTTGATGACGAACTGGACCTGCCTGGACGTTTCCCGTGCCACTCGTGGGCCTCCTCGCGCTTCGGGATCTCGGGATCTCGGGACTGCGGACCACCGGATGCGGCCGGAATGTGCGGTCCGCATCCGGTTCGGAGCCGTTGGGGAGCAGGCGCGGGGCACCCGCGGGTGGCGTCAGGACAGGTCGTCGAGGATCCGGCTCAGTGGCGCGACGGCAGCCGTCCGCTCGGACGGTGTCGGCGTGATGCCCTGGAGATACGGCTGGACCCGCTGGAGGTAGGGATTGATCACCTCGTTGTAGACCCTGTTGTAGATCTCGTTGAACTGCCCGAACAAGCCGTCGGCGGACCGCGCCTCCTGGTCCGCCTCCGCCGCCTGGGCGGCGAGCGCGGCACGCGCCGAGTCGGAGACGGTGACCGCCTGCGCGGGCTCGGTGGCGGCCTGGGCCACCCCTCCCGCGAACACGGGCATGCTCAGCCCGGCGGCAATGGTCGCCAGATAGGCGAGATAGCGCTTGGAATCGTCAGCTCTCATAACTCCTCCTTCTCCGGGAACGCGCCCTTCGGATACGAGGAGTCGGGGGTCGGACCACGGCGCTTCAGGTACAGGGTGCGAGCACGACTCCGTATCACGGCGGTACACGTACCTCATGGCCGAACAACCGGAGCGCCGAGGCCGGAAGAAACCCGACCGGTTGAACAGGAGATCCGCGGAGAAACAGCGGGCCGCCCCGTACACCTGACGCTGCCGGTATTGAAACGCCACACCCCTGGCCGGTCAATAGGAAGCGCGCCCTCCCATTAGCACCACTCTTATGCACCGATGCATTTGAGTCTTGATCCATTCAAAGCTCTCTCCGCTGCAGACCACCCGTCGAACTCGCCCCATGGGACGTCAAGGTCGACCATGTGCACCCGCTCAGGCCCGAGCCCCCCGAGGGGCTACGACGGAGCCGTCCGTTCGACGCCGGACCGGCCGTCCTGTGGTGGGATGGCGCTGTGAGCCGCACCGTGGAAGAGACCAACCGCCGTATGCTCCGCGCACGGGACGCGATGGACCGTGCGTACGCGCAGCCACTGGACGTACCGGCCCTGGCCCGGATCGCCCACGTCTCGCCGGCCCACTTCGCCCGCACCTTCCGCGCCACCTTCGGCGAGACCCCGCACCGGTACTTGCAGCGCCGCCGGGTCGAGCGGGCGATGTTCCTGCTGCGGGAGACCGATCGCAGTGTCACGGACATCTGCTACAAGGTCGGGTTCGGCAGCACCGGTACCTTCAGCCGTACGTTCCGCGACATCGTCGGCCGGTCGCCCAGGACGTACCGCAAGGAGACGGCGGCCGTGAATGTACCCACGTGCTTCACGAAAGCGTGGACGCGGCCGACCGGCTGAGCGCCTCCGCGGGCCCTCCGCACGAGCCGCCGCGACTGCGCAGATTCGGATAAGTTTTCGCCGCGCCAGCCGATTAGCGTGGTCCCCATGTTCAACGCGATCACGCACTCACAGATCTACGTCCTCGACCAGGACCAGGCCCTCGACTTCTACGTCGGCAAGCTGGGCCTGGAGGTCAATGCCGATGTCGACATGGGCTTCATGCGCTGGCTCACGGTCAGCGTCCCCGGACATCCGGACCGCGAGGTCCTGCTGGAGAAGCCCGGCCCTCCGGCGATGTCCGAGGAGACGGCCGAGCAGGTCCGCGGGCTGCTGACCAAGGGCGCACTGGGCAGCGCGCTCATCCTCACCACGGACGACTGCCGGAAGACGTACGAGACACTGCTGGCCCGGGGCGTGGAGTTCACCGACGAGCCGACGGAGCGCCCCTACGGGATCGACTGCGGCCTGCGCGATCCGTTCGGCAACCACCTCCGCTTCACCCAGCTGAAGGGCTGAGAACCGAGGGCGGGGCGCCCGGTGCGCAGTGGCTGTCCGCCACCGGCACCGGTCGCCCCCCGTCCCGGGCGGGTCCCCTACGACTGCGCGGGCAGTGCCGGGAACACGACCACCGAGCCGTCCTTGTCACGGACGATCTCGATCGCCACGTCTGCCGCGCGGCCGTTGACAGCGACACCGTCGCCCAGCCTGCGGATCCGGTGTGCCGCGCGCATCAGGCGGTCGACTTCACCGGTCGTGAAGACAGGCAGCAAGCCTTGCGGGCGCGCCAGCTCCAGCGCCGACAGGCGTACCAGGACACCGGCGATGCCCGACTCCAGTGCATCAAGACGACGCTGATCGGCCTTGAGTGTGCGAGCGAAGTTCTCGAACACGTTGCCCGGGTCGCTCTGGGCATGCTCGACGGCCTGCAGGACGATGACCCGCTGCTTCAGCGCAATGGCCAGGGCCGCGAGTTCGAGGTGGGTGCGGAAGATGCCGCCGCCGTCGCCGATGCCGGGAAACGACTTGGCCAATCGTGCAGCTGTTCCAGCAGTTCCGTGATGTGCTCGATGGCCTGCTGGCGCTTGTGGTCGGCATGAGCGCTCACCCCCACCGCCAAGCGTCGCTGCTGAGTGGCTGGGTGCCGGGTATGGCCGACTGCCTGTGTCCGCCCTCCTGACCGGAAACGTTCGGCGGCGCACCCACAGTCCCGGCACCGCTGGACCGGACATGTTCGCAACAGAGAGACTTGACCGATCGGCGCCGTGCGGGCGTCGGCCGCGCGCACCGGTCAGCACGCGCACGCACACACGGGGGCAAGGTGCCAGAGCAGCCGATCGCCGGACGGTACGAGCTCGTGGAGGAGCTCAACAGCGGCGGTATGGGGGACGTGTGGCGCGGCTACGACGCCGTCCTGGACCGGCCCGTCGCCGTGAAGGTGGTCCGGAGGCAGGCCGTCGCCGGCTCGCCTCAGCTGGCCGAGGAGTTCGCCAAGCGGTTCAAGCGCGAGGCCCGAATCACCGCGCGCATCCAACACCCGGGCGTGCCGCAGGTGTTCGACGCGGTGCTCGATGACGCCTACGAGCGGCTGTTCCTCGTCATGGAGCTGGTCGACGGGCTGCCGCTGTCCGCGTACATCCGCCCCGACCACCCGCTGCCGGTGAGCTGGGCCGTCGCCGTGGCGGCGCAGGTGGCCACCGTACTGTCGTACGCACACGAGGTGCCGGTGATCCACCGCGACCTCAAGCCGAGCAACATCCTGGTCGCACGGGACGGGACGGTGAAGGTCCTCGACTTCGGGATCGCGGCGATCCTGCGCACGGACGTCACCAAGCTGACGGCGACCGGCAGCCCCATCGGCACGTACCAGTACATGGCACCGGAGCAGGTTCGCGGCGGGCGGACCAGTCCGCAGACCGATCTGTACGCGCTCGGCTGCGTGCTGCACGAACTGTTCAGTGGGCGACACCTGTTCAACGCCGACAGCAAGTACCTGGTGATGTACCAGCACGTGAACGCCGCGCCGACCCCGTTGCGCCTGTTGCGACCGGACGTGCCGGCCGCCCTGGAGGAGCTCGTCCTGCACCTGTTGCTCAAGTCACCCGAGGCTCGGCCCGTCGACGTACAGGAGGTGTACGAGCGACTGCGCCCCTTCCTGCCGACGCCCGGCGGGCGACCCGCGCCCGGGGAGTCGTGGCCGCAGGGGGTGCCGGATCCGACCGGGATCTTCCGGCAGCCGTACGCGCCGCGCGCCCGCGTGGGTGCGGGACGGCCCGTACCCACGACGGTCGATCCCCACGCCGCCCTCCCGGCTCCCGTGGCCGTGCCGGAACTACTGCGCGAGGAGATCGCGGAGGCGTACGCCCACTCCGACGCGCTGCTGGACGAGGAGCGGTTCGCCCAGGCCGCCGAGGTGCTGAGCGAGATCATCGAACCGGCCGCGCGTGCCCTCGGTACGGAGAACAGGAAGGTCCTCGAGCTACGGACGCAGCGTGCCGCGATCCGGCTGCTCGGCGGGGACTACCGGGCGGCGTTGCCCGAATTCGACGCCCTGGCCGACGCTTACGCGCGTACTGGCGGTCCCAGCAGTACGCAGGCCCGTGCGTGCCGTGCCCAGGCGGCCCGGTGCCGCGGCGAATTGGGCCAGGTCACCGATGCCCTGGCCGCGCTGCGGGACGTTCTGCATGTGGTCCGCGCGGTGGGCGGGGACGTGAGCGATGAGGCGGTCGAGCTGCGCCGGGACATCGGCATGCTGCTGCTGGCCCAGGGACAGGTGCCTGAGGCGCAGTTGGTCCTCGCCCCCCTTCACGACGACCTGTGCCTGGTCTACGGCCCCCTGGACGACATGTCCGAAGAGGTCGCCGAGGCACTGGCACTGATCGAGCTCGATCTTGACGGCCCGGCCGCCTGATCCACTACCACCCCCGCCGCCCGCCGCTCACCCGGAGAGTCCGCCCATGCCCCACCTCGCGTTCGACATCGACTTCTGCGCACAGCTCAGCAAGCTGCAGGGCAGCGTGAAACAGGGTGTGTTCGACGCCTGGGAGAAGTTCGAACGCCTCACGCTGGACCAGTTGTTCAAGGACCAGGGGCTGAAGCTGGAGACCCTGAAGCGCGCCCGTGATCCGCACATCAGGACCATCCGCATCGATCAGGGGACGCGGGGTGTCGTCCTCGCGCCTGACAGCGGTGACACATACGTGCTGCTGCGCGTCATGCCTCACGACAAGGCGATCGCATGGGCCGTCAAGCAGAGGGCGAGCATCAACACGGTCACCCGGGCCGTCGAGATCCGGGACATCGCGATGCTCGACGAGCTGACCCCCGCGTACGAACGCATCGCCCCGGCACCCGATCAACGGCTTTTCGCCGGGGTGTCCGACGGGGACATGAAGGCACTCGGTATCGACGAAACGACGCTGCGGCAGGCTCGCACGCTCTCCGACGCCGAACAGCTGGAGGTGTTCGCCCCGTACTTCCCGCAGGACCAACGCGAGGTCCTGGAGTATCTCGCGGCAGGCTTCAGCGTGGAGGACGTCTGGCGGGATGTGGTGTCGGTGGCCATGTCCACCGTGTCCGCCGGTGATCCGCCGGTGGACACCCGGGACTTCGCGACGGCCATTCAGCGCACCCGGGCCCGCATCGCGCTGGTCACCGGGTCCGAGGAGCTGCGCGACATCCTCGACAAGCCGTTCGCTGCCTGGCGGGTCTTCCTGCACCCTTCGCAGCACAAGGTGGCCTACCGGCCGTCCTACTCGGGCCCCGCGCAGGTGACGGGCGGCCCGGGCACCGGAAAGACGGTCGTCGCGCTGCACCGTGTGCGGCATCTGCTCGGACATCTCCGGGACGGGGACCGGGTCCTGCTGACGACGTACACGAACGTGCTCGTCGCGGCACTGCGCACAGGGCTCGCGGCCCTGGTCGAGGACGAGGTGCTCCGCGACCGCGTCGACATCATGACGGTCGACGCGTTCGCCGGCCGTGTGGTGTCGACGTCACGGCGGCCGTTGCGCGGTGGCGAGGAGGAGGCGCGCTGGGAGCGGGCTGCTGCGGCCACCGGATTCAGCGGCACCGCACAGTTCCTCGCCCAGGAGCACAAGCACGTCGTCCTGGCCCAGAATCTGCGGACTCCGGAGGAGTACAGGGACTGTGAGCGACGGGGACGCGGCAGCGCTCTGCCGGGATCCGCTCGCGCCCTTGTGTGGCGTACGTTCGAGGAGTTCACCGGCAGGCTCACCGCCGATGGCCTGCGCACCTACCTCGGGACGTGCGCGGAGGCGGCCGATCTCCTGGAGTCAGCCGGCCCCCGGTACCGTCACGTGGTCGTCGACGAGGCCCAGGACCTGCACCCCGCACAGTGGCGGCTCCTGCGTGCGGCGGCGCCGGCACGGCCCGACGACCTGTTCATCGCAGGGGATCCGCACCAGCGCATCTACGACACGAAGGTGTCCTTGAAGTCGGTGGGAGTCAGAGTCAGTGGCCGGTCGACCAAGATGCGCAAGAACTACCGCTCGACACACGAGATCCTGAGCTGGTCCACCGCCCTCCTTGTCGGCCGTCCCTTCGAACAGCTGGCGGACGACGCCCGCCACGACACGCTGCTCGGCTATCGATCGGCCCTGCACGGGACCGGTCCGGAGACGTTCGGCGGCGATTCGGAGGGCGCCGAGCTCGAAGCGCTCGTCGGGCGGGTGAGGGGATGGCTGGACAGCGGGGTGGCCCCGAGCGAGATCGGGGTCAGCGCCCGGTTCAACAAGAACTGCGACAAGGCGATGGCCCGGCTGAAGGCCGCGGGAATCCACGCGGCGCGGTTGCGCGGGGACGCACCGGCCGACCCGGATGCAGTGCAGATCGGCACCATGCACGCGTTCAAGGGGCTGGAGTTCCGGTGTGTTGCCGTGATCGGTGTGGCCGATGGTGCCCTGCCGTATCCGAAGGCGGTCACCGCTGCCGACATCGACCGGCTCCAGCATGACGCGGACCTACTCGCGGAACGCTGCCTGCTGTTCGTCGCCTGCACCCGGGCCAGGGACGGACTGTACGTGTCCTGGTGGGGCGAGCCGAGCACGTTCCTGGTGGAGGCGGGTGTGTGAGGCGCCCCGCGCCCTCCGGGTCATCCCGCTGTTCGGAGGACGACTCGCCGTCCGCCGCTCGTCGGCCGCTCCGGACGAGCCGGTCCTCAGCGCCCGCTGTCCGCGCATTCGTCGCTGTCGCCCCCGCTGCGGCACTGATGCCCGGTGGCCCCCTGATCGTTCGGGGGCCGGGAGTCCGGATCCCTTGGGGCGCACGGCACTCCGGCCTGCGTCGGGCAGGCCGGCAGCGGCGCCGGATGGGCCCGCTCGTGCTCGTCCAGCCCCGCGGCGACGGTGGCTGCCATCAGGGCGGCGCCGATCAGCAGCTGGAACGCCCCGGCGAACGGGTGCCCCGACCGCAGGAAGAACACGGCGGCCAGGGACACGCCGAGCGTGAACCCGCCGAGCCAGAGGACCGGTACCCAGTCCATCGGGGGCGGCCCGGTGTCCCCGGGAGTGCTGCCGGACCGGCTCGTCGACCCCGCCCAGCCCCGCATCCCCAACGACAGGGCCACAAAGGCGGCGAGGGCGATCTCGATCAGGACGGCGATCACGGTCAGACACCCGCCCTCGAACCCCCCGCCCTCGGTCGCGGTGTCCCGCGCCCGCTCGTGCACAACCCCTGGTAGGCGTGGGGTACGGGAAGCGGGCTCCGTGGTCATGATCGTACTTTCGTACGGAACGGCGCACTCCACACCACCGTCCCCGAGCCGAAACCCACTCGTTACGGGGCGGTGTCCGGCGATCACGGGATGCGGTCGGGCTGCCGGCCAGGGGGCCGGCCTGCGACCTCCATCCTCGGGTCCGCCGGAACGGGTCCCCGAAGTCTCCTCTCAGGCGGTGGAACGGGCCGTGGGCCACAGCGAAACGAACACGGAGGCCACCTCCGAACCCAGCACCGCCCCCGAGTAAGGTCCGCTTGTTCGCAACAGGCCCCGGACCAGGGGCCGCAGGTGGGAGGGGCGTCATGAGTGGTGCAGGACCGGTCGGCGGCACGTGGAGACCGAGCGTCGAAGAGCGGGGGGCACTCGCGGGCCGGTGGTGGCAGTGGGCGCTGTCCGCTCCCGAGGAACAGTGTCCGGTCAAGGACACGACGGGCGAGCACGCCGCGTGGGGACAGCCGGACGACCTCTGGTTCCTGGCCGGTACCTACGGGGGACGAGTGGTGCGGCGCTGCGCGATCCCCTCGGACCGGCCGGTGTTCTTCCCGGTGCTGAACATGCAGCACGACCGGGCGTATTCGAGGGTCCCCCGTTCCCTGCCGGTGGCCGAGGCCACGGCGTCGCTCAACGGCGTGCCCCTGCCGTTGCAGGAGTTCTCCGCGCCGTTCAGGACGGGGCAGACCCAACGCTATGCGTGGGGAGTCTGGGGCAGGATCGAGCCGCTGGCCCCCGGCCAGTACGTACTGGAGATCAAGGGCAGGTCCACGAACGGATTCTGGGTCGACACGACGTACCACCTGGAGTCCGGGCGTGCGTGAGTCCGGGCGTGCGTGAGTGCGCCACCGGAGGTAACGCCATCCCCCCCGGGGGCGAAGCCTTCGCATCGACCGTGCACCGGCTCGCACGCACAGCGTGGTCACAGATATGCCATACGATGCGCACACCTATACGTAAATTTTCCGTTTGAGGATGCACACGTCATGTCTCTGGGTGCCACGTCCCGTTCCCTGCGCGGTATATCCGTCGTCGTAGCCCTTCTCGCGATCGGTGCGGCTGGTTGCGCCGACGTCGTCGACAGCGCCAAGGACGGCGCGAAGAAGGTCGCCCGCCAACGCTCGGTCTTCTCTCTCTCCACCGGCGACTGCTACAACCCGAACAGCAAGGCTGCCGCGAGCGAGGAATTCGCGATAGAGGTCGTGCCGTGCAAGGAGCCTCACGAGGGCCAGGTCGTCGGCGAGTTCACGATAGACGACGAGAAGTCCTTCCCCGGTGCCGACGCGGTCGCGGTGATCGCCGACGAACGATGCCCGGCCGAGGCGCAGAAGTTCGCCCCGGACACCTGGGCGCTGCCCACGGGGGCCGAGGTCTTCTACTACCACCCCACCAAGGAGAGCTGGGCGACGGGCGACCGGTCCGTGAGCTGCGCCTACACCAAGGAGTCGGGCAAGCTGACCGGGTCGCTGAAGAACGCCCCCCTGGACGCCGACCAGCTGGCGTACCTCAAGGGCTCGACCGCGGTCTATGACGCCCTCTGGGAGAACCAGCCCGAGGGGGAGGTCGAGGACGACCTCCCCGGGTACAAGGCGCAGGCCAAGGCTGTGGCAGCCGCGCTCGACACCCATGTCCAGGCGCTGCGGAACATCGAGCAGCCCGAGACCGGCAAGCTCCGCGCACAGTTGGAGAAGGCCGCCGGCGAGTGGAAGAAGGCGGCGTCGGCAGGTGACTCCGACACCTTCTACCTCGCCTACGACGGGGCCTTCACCGGCATCGACCCCAACAAGTCGATCGCCGCACGCAAGGAGCTGAAGCTCGCCACGACCGTCCCGGCCGACGAGGCCGAGGTCTGGGCGGGCTGACCTCCTCCGCCGCGAGGCCGGAGCCCCGGTGCGCCGTCACCACCCGCACCGGGGCCCGCCCCCGCGCATCACGTCACGGATGCAGTGTGGCGTCCTCTGCGCTCGAACCCTCCCGCCCCGGGCAGCGTCCGACTCCCACCGTCGCGCCTCACGCCGTACCTCACGTGGCACTCCGCTCGCTCACCTCGCGCAGGTCCCGGTCCACCGCACGGTCGTACGCCGGGTCCGGTGCGCCCTCCGGACTGCCCGGGCGGCCCGTGCGCAGGAGGGCGCGCCAGCGTTCCTGACTCCAGGCTGCCGGAGCCGTGGTCCGCATGAAGTCCTCGACGAGGTCCAGGAATCGGGCGGGGTCGGTGTGGTACGGGAAATGCCCCGCACCCTGGAAGATCTCCAGGCGGCTGCCGGGCATGGCCGCGTGAGCGCCGTACGCGTGGTGCACGGGCACCACACTGTCGCGTGAGCCCCAGAGGAGCAGCGTGGGCATGCCCTGGGTCAGGTAGCAGCGGTCCAGCATGGTGACCACCTGGCCCCGCCAGTCGACCACGGCCCGCAGGGTGCTGATGAACGCGCTGCGGGAGGTGGCGTCGGGGAGAGCGTCCACGAGGTCCACCAGTTCGCCCGCGTCCTGTCCCAGATCCGTGTCGAGCGCCTTGATCAGCCGGGTGAAGAGGCCGACCTGGCGGCGCATCCCGGGCAGGCGCAGGGTGGACAGCATCAGGTCGGCGCCCGGCAGCGACACGGCGCGCAGGACGGGGTTCACCTCGCGGCCCACGCCGCCCGCGCTCACCAGGATCAGCCGGTCGGTGCGCTCGGGGTACTGGTACGCGAACTGCATGGCCACGCCGCCGCCGAGCGAATGGCCGACCAGGGTGGCGCGTTCGATGCCCAGGACTCCCATCAGGTCCCGGATGCCGTTGGCGTAGGCGGGCACGGAGTAGTCGGCCCGCGGCTTGTCCGAGGCGCCGTGCCCGAGGAGGTCAGGGGCGATCACCGTGTGGTGGCGGGCGAGGCGGGGGATGAGGTCCGCCCAGGTCGCGGAGGAGTCGCCGATGCCGTGGATGAGCAGGATCGCGGGGCCTTCTCCCGCCATGCGGTAAGCACGGCGGTATCCGTGGATCACCCGGTGCCGAAGCTCGGCCGCCTGCCCGCCTCCGTGCCGTGGTGCGCCGGTCACGAGATCGCCTCCTGCTCACGGTCCGTCGTTCCGGTTGGTTGTCGCTGCGACGATTCCCGGCGAGCGTAGGAAGCTCCGGCGTACGGGGGATTTCCCTGGGGTTTCAGGCGGTGTACGGATGGGCTCCGGGGGCAGCGGGAGGCCCCTCCCAGGCATTCCGTAACACGCGCGTAGCCGTGCGGGGTCCTGCGCGCCCTATGATCACCCCAGCACACCCGCCGGCTGTCTGCCGCGGTTTCGTGCGTCATCCCTCTCCCTGACCGGGTACGGCACCGCGCTGCCCTGCCCGCGAACCCCGGAAGGCGGCCTGAATGGTCTCTCCCGTACGTATCTGGCTCAACCGCACGTACGCGGAGAACGTCTTCTTCATCGATCAGCTCCGACATAATCCGGACGGTCGGCAGGTCGCGGTCCATGCCACACACGGGGACCCCGACTCCCCCGTGCTCGCCGCCGCCGACACCGCGTCGCCGGAGCCGGAGGGTCTGACCCCGGCCGCATACGCCGAATTCGCCCTGGACCAGTGCACCCGGCGCGGCATCGATGTGTTCGTTCCCGTGCTGCACCAGGCGGCGATCGCCGCGCACCGCGAGGAGTTCGCCGCGATAGGCACCACGCTCCTCGCTCCACCCGCCGAGGCCTGTGCCCTCTTCCAGGACAAGGCGACCGCGTACGAGACGGTTTCGGCCGTCGGGGTGCCCGTGCCGCCGTGGTGGCGGGTGCGTACCGAGGACGAGCTGGTCGAGGCCGTCGACGCGATCGAGGCCGCGGGGGGCACGGCCTGCTTCAAGCCGGCGGCCGGTGCGGGCGGGGTCGGGTTCCGCATCATCACCCGGGCCCCGTTCTCCCTGCTGCACCTGGGCGGCTTCCCCAGCCCTTACGTGCCGCTGGGTCTGGTCATCGAGGCGTTGCGCAGCGGCGAGGGCTCGGTCGACTGGCTCGTGATGCCGCGCCTGGACGAACCCGAGGTGTCCGTCGACTGCCTCACCGGTCCCGACGGCGCGGTCCGGATGGCGGTGGGCCGTACGAAGAACGGGCGGCGTCGCGGATTCACGCTGCGGCCTTCGGTGACCGACCCCGCCCGGCTGATGGCCCGGACGTTCGGGTTGCACTGGCTGACCAACATCCAGTTCCGGATGTACGAGGGGCAGCCGGTCCTGATGGACGTCAACACCCGGCCGGCCGGCGGCCTGCACCAGCTCTCCCAGTGCGGCATCAACGCCCCGTGGGCCGCGGTGCGCCTGGCACTCGGCGACGACCCCGGTGATCTGACCCCGGACTTCCTGGGCGCGGACTATTCGGTGATAGCCGGGCCACGCGCCCTGCGGCCGGTGGTGGTGCCGGGGCAGCGCTCCGAGGACCCGCCGTCCACCGCCGCCCGCCCTGCCTCCGCAGGGGTCGCCGCCGTGCTCTGAGACATGCGCGGCATGGCCGTGGGCCGGGTGCGCCCGCGTCGCCCTCGTCCAGCGGATCGCACGAGCCTTCCTCCGCCGCGCACCCGGCACCGGCGGTGCCGCCCGGACGGCAGCGCGAAAGGTCGAGTGCCGCCCGTGCCGCCCCATCGGCCTCATCGAGTCCGAGTGAAGCCCGAGCGGTCCGACGACCTGCGGGCAAGGGCGTCTCGAGGGACGCCACGGACACTGCGGGTGGAGCCAACCCCCAGGTGCCCCTGAGGGTTGTCCCCCACTCAAGTCGGGGCCTTACCGGATCGTTCGGGTGACGCGGAATCCCTAGGTTGTGGGATGGAATCGACACACTGTTCCGCACACCTCCCGGAGGAATCCCGTGACCGCCCCGACGCACCGGCCGCCGCGTACCGCCCACCCACTCATCGGGGCCTTCGTGCGCTTCGTCGTGTGTGGTGGGGGCGTCGGTCTCGTCTCCGGGGGCGTGCTCGTACTGCTCAGCGAGCGGATACCGCTGGTCGTCGCCAACGCGCTGGTCACCGTGATCTCCACCGTGATCGCGACGGAGTTGCACAGCCGGATCTCCTTCCGGAGCGACCGCAGGGGGTGGCGGATCCACCTGCAGTCCGGGATGACCGTGGCAGTGAGCTACGCGTTCACCACCGGAGCTCTGCTCCTGCTGCACGCCGTGGAGACGTCACCTTCCCTGATGGTCGAGCAGACGGTGTACCTGTCGGCGTCGGCGGTGGCCGGGGTGGGACGGTTCGCGCTGCTGCGGTTCGCGGTCTTCACCGGGCCGGTCGTCGTACCCGCCGAGGCAGGGGCCTCGTTCGGCAAGTCGTCCGTGGCCATTGCGGCATGAGTGGCCGGGCCACTCCAGGAACGACCCCGGACGAAAGGCGGGCAGGATGCGCGCCTGCCCCGCATGCGGTTCGTACCCGGGCCCGGTGCAGCGCCGACAGGCCGGACGAGCGGCGGTTTCGGCGACGTTCGCCATAGGGTGAGAAGCGGCTGAATTCGGTCACTCGACAAGGGAGCCATGGATGCCGCGGTACCTGATCTCGTTCGATGACGGCTCGATGATCATTCCCGACCAGGAGTTGCCCCAGGTGGACGCGGCCGCACACGAGGTGGTGCGGGAGGCTCAGGACGCCGGCGTG
Organism: Streptomyces clavifer; assembly: GCA_014651175.1. Taxonomy (GTDB): domain Bacteria; phylum Actinomycetota; class Actinomycetes; order Streptomycetales; family Streptomycetaceae; genus Streptomyces; species Streptomyces clavifer. The sequence goes on from BMWJ01000002.1 coordinate 203,119, forward strand.
TGGGTCTTCGGTGGTGGATTGGCCAGCCAGCGGGCGAGCGTCGTGGCCACCGACGGGAGCGTCACCGGTGGCCCGTACCCGGAGACCAAGGCGGTCCTCGGCGGGTTCTCGATCGTCGATGTGCCCTCACGCGAGGACGCGCTGGAGTGGGCCGCCAAGATCGCCGCAGCGTGTCGCTGTGCGCAAGAGGTGCGGGAGATCATGACCGACCCGGCCGTCTGACCGACGACGGCGGCAGCGGCGGCGGGGACCTGCTCCCCCACGTGGTTCGTGAGCTGCGGGTTCGGTCCGCCGCAGGCCCGTGGTGACGCGGCGGGCGACGTGGTCCGACCCGTCCCACAAGGGGCGTCCCGGCGCTCTCGCCCGCCCTCACCCGCCGGCTGGCCACCGTGGACGACAGGGCGGGAGGGCCCGCGCTCGCCCGCGCCCTGACCGACCGCTCGGCGCTGTTCGTCGCCGGCAGGCGGTACGACGGGGCACTGGCCGACTTCCGGGAGGCCGTCGACCTGCTCGCGTGACCCGGAAAGCCGCATTCCGGGCTCCTCTACGATCATCCGCGTGTGCGCACATGTGATAGTCGCGGAAGACGACCCGAAGCAGGCGGAACTGGTACGCCGCTACCTCGAACGCGAAGGGCACGCCGTCACGGTGGTGGGGGACGGCCTCGCCGCACTGGAGCAGGTCCGGCAGGGCACGCCGGACCTGCTCGTCCTCGACGTGATGATGCCGCGGGCCGACGGGCTGGACGTCATACGCGTACTGCGCTCCGAGGCACGCGAGTTGGCGGTGCTCATGCTCACCGCCCGGTCCACCGAGGACGATCTGCTGCTCGGGCTCGACCTGGGTGCGGACGACTACATGACCAAGCCGTACAGCCCGCGTGAGCTGATGGCACGGGTACGCACGCTCCTGCGGCGCACGCGGCGCAGCGGGCGGGACGCGGATCCGGATCCTGCCGACGGGCATGTGCTGCGGGTGGGCGCCCTCGCCGTCGATCCCGTACGCCACGAGGTGGCGGTGGAGGGTGTGCGGGTGGAGTGCACACCGGGTGAGTTCCGGCTTCTCGCCGCGATGGCCGCGGAACCGGACCGCGTCTTCGCGCGGGAGCAACTGCTGGAGGAACTGCACGGGTTCGACCGGTACATCAGCAGCCGCACGGTCGACGTGCACATCATGAACCTGCGGAAGAAGATCGAGCGGGCGCCCCGTCGGCCGGTCCGGTTGCTCACCGTCTTCGGTGTCGGCTACAAGCTGACGGATCCGGCGAAGGGTGCCGCGCGTGCGTCGGCACGATGAGGACGGCGGTTACCGGCTGCCGCTCCGCAAGAGTCTCCTGGGGCGCCTGCTGGCCGTATCGGCGCTCGTCGCGGCGTGTTCGGTCGCCGCGACCGCCTGGTTGGCGGTGCAGACCACCTCCGGCGCGATCGAGCAGGAGCAGGGCCAGAACCTCTCCGCCGACAGCCGTATCCACGACACGCTGCTCGGTTACGCGGCGGAGCACCCGACCTGGGACGGGGTGGCGGCGACCCTGGAGGAGCTGGCCGCCGATTCGGGCCGGCGGATCACCCTGACGACGCAGGGCCGGGAGATCCTCGCCGACTCCGCAGGGGTCTCCCCTCCCCCGCCGGCTCTGCCCTCCCAGGCGTCGGCAGTCGTGGACCCCATGTCCGTGGACGCCGCCCAGTCGTCCGGGACGGGGCCCGTGACGACCGGCGTGGGGACGCAGTCGGGCACCGACCGCATCGACCCCCGCGCCGTCGGCCCGTTCCGCCTGCCGCAGACCGAGCACGCCTCGCTCATGGGCATCGCCGAGGATGCGACGGCCTGCCTCGACCAGGAGGGGATCGCCTCGGACGTGGTGGAGTCGCCGAGCGGGCGGCCCCGTATCCAGGTCGTGGGCAACGACCCCGACCGGGTGCAGGGCACCCGGTGCGTCACGGACGAGCTGGGCACCCCCACCCCGACCGAGAGGAAGGCGCTCCGTGCGCTCAACGAACTGGTCGACGCGTGCCTGGACCGCCAGGAGCGGGACCCCGTACAGCTCGATCTGGACCTCTCGTGGGGTGGGGGCAGGGAGTCTGCGGAGGCCGCGGTCTCGACACCGGCGCCCCGGCCGACCGCCGTCCCCCAGGAGGTCCGGCCGACCCCGTCCCCCGCGCCCACCGTGGACGCCGGTGCGACCGGTGAGAACGACCGGGCCATCGCCTCGTGCGTCGGCATCGCCCGCCAGGAGCAGCTCAGCTCCTACGTGGCCTCGCCCGCACTGTTGTTCATCAGCGATCCGGACGGCGGCGCCGTCCCCGGTTTCGATCTGTCGCCCGCGAACACGGCCAGGATCACGGGCGTCGCGGCGCTCGTCCTCGCGCTCACCGTGGGCGCCTCGGTGCTCGCCGGAGTCAGGCTCGTGCGACCGCTGCACGCACTCACGGGAGCCGCACAGCGCATGCGGGACGGCGAGGAATCAGCCCCCGTCGTGGTCACCGCGGACAACGAGATCGGCCGTCTGGCCGCCGCCTTCAACGACATGTCCGCCCACCGCGCGCGGCTGGAGGAGCAGCGCAAGGTGATGGTCAGCGACGTCGCCCACGAGTTGCGCACCCCGTTGAGCAACATCCGTGGCTGGTTGGAGGGCGCCCAGGACGGGATCGCCGATCCCGACGCCGTGTTCATCTCCTCGCTGTTGGAGGAGGCGGTGCAGCTGCAGCACATCATCGACGACCTCCAGGACCTGTCGGCGGCGGACGCGGGTGCGCTGCGTCTGCATCCCGAGCCGGTGCGGATCGAGGACCTGCTCGCCCATGTCGCGGCGGCCCACCAGGCGCAGGCGGACATGGCGGGGGTGGGCCTCGCGGTGGCCGCCACCGGGGCCGCCGTACCCATGCTGACGGCCGATCCGGTACGGCTGCGGCAGGCGGTGGGCAACCTGGTCTCGAACGCCGTACGCCACACTCCGGCGGGTGGGCGGGTGACGTTGCGTGCGTACGTCACCGCGTCCGGGGAGGAGGTGGCGGTGGAGGTCGCCGACAGCGGTAGCGGCATCCCGGAGGAGGACCTGCCGTACGTCTTCGACCGCTTCTGGCGTGCCGAGAAGTCCCGCAACCGCCGTACCGGTGGCAGCGGTCTGGGCCTGGCGATCGTCCGCAAGCTCACCGAGGCGCACGGCGGGACCGTCGGCGTGGTCAGCACGGTGGGCAGGGGGTCGGTCTTCACCCTGCGCCTGCCGCCGGACGTCCCTGACGGCACGGGGCCGGTCCACCACGGGGTCCGGTCCTGACGGCACGGGAAGCACACCAACCGCGCCGGGCCCGGTGCGGTAGGTGCGGTCGGCTCGGGGAGCGGGGCGGGTTCCGGGCCCTGATGCGATGGACACAGCGTCCTGACAGCTTCCTCATATCTCCACTCCATTCTGTCGTCATGCCCGGCGCCCACCGCGCATCAGCAGGCGGGCCCCACCAACGCCGGGCCGGAATCGGAGTCACTCAATGTCCTCTCGTTCGACCCTGCGCGCCGCAGTCCTGACCGCCGTCGCGGCCGGCGCGTTCCTCGTCCCGTCCACGGCCGCCCTCGCGGACGACCGCAAGCCGACGCCCACCGCCGAGAGCACCACCACGCCCAGGCCGGTGGACGAGGCGGAGCAGGCGCCCGAAGAGGCCGACCGGGCGCCGTCTGCGGTGCCGACCGCGTCGGTCCCCACCGGCCAGCTGCCGCGGGGCGGCGTCGCGGCCGGTGAGCGCGCGGCCGGGGAGACGGGCGGCGCCACCGCGCTGTACGGCTCCGCGGCGGGCGCCGTCCTGCTGGCCGGCGCCGGCACCTTCGTGCTGCGTCGTCGTTCGGCGCACCGCAACGGCTGACCTGCCCCATGTGGCGCCGCTCCGCACGTCGGGGCGGCGCCACTTTCCGTACACCCGGAACCTCGTACGCCCCAGAGCCTCGTCCCCACAGCCCCTACGCCCGGAGCCACCATGTCCCGCACCGCACACGCATTCCGGCGGACCGTCATCGCGTCGGCCGCCTCCACCCTGTTCCTGGTCCCGCTCACCGGCTGTTCGTCGTCCGGGGCGGCGGAACCCCCGGCCACCGCCCGGGTGTCGGACTCGTCCGCCGACGGAGCCACGGAACCCGCGGAACGCCCGAAGGCTCCGGCGCCCGCCCAGGTCACCATCCCATCGATCGGGGTGACCAGCGAGTTGATGCGGCTGGGACTCAACGCGGACGGCACCGTGGAGGTGCCGCCCGCGGAGAAGGGCATGACGGCGGGCTGGTACGCGGGCGGGGCCGTCCCGGGTGAGCCGGGGGCCGCCGTGCTCATCGGTCACAACGACACGCGGTTCGGCAAGGCCGTCTTCCACGACCTGAAGAAGATCGCCAAGGGGGCCGCCGTGACCGTGCTCGACGGGAGCGGCAGGAAGACGCACTTCACCGTCACGGGCACCGAGACGGTGAACAAGAACTCCTTCCCCACGCAGAAGGTCTACGGCGCGACGGGCGAGCGGGTGCTCCGGCTCGTCACGTGCGACGGTTCGTTCGACGCGGACGGACACCCCGTGGACAACCTCATCGTGTACGCGAAGCTCCGCTGACCGGTGGTCCGTCCGGTGCGCCGGGCAGCGGCACGGCGCGCGCACCACACCTGCGACACCGTGCCAACTGTCCGGCGTACTCACGGCGTCCGGCGTCTGCCCGTGGCACGTCGATGCTCGCCCACGAGGACCTCGACCACGTTCTGTCGCACGGTCCGTCCAGGCCGGTCCACCGAGTATGTTCAGCCGACGCAGCCGCCTCGACCTGGCTGCACGAGCTCGCCTGACGGACCATACGCTGACCCCCTCAGCCGACAGTGGGGCACCGTATGAGTCAGTACTACAAAATGGGCGATCGCACGCTGTGGAACCCGTCGAACGGTGCCTCCCAGCTGTTCCTGCGCCACGTCGCCGTGTACGAGGCCGAGCTGGACCTGCCGTCCGGCATCGGTCCCGAGCAGGCGGACGAGTACCAGGTCGACCCCGACGTCTACGCGGCGTTCGTCCACGCCCTGTTGCGGTGGCACCACAGAACGCGGCACCGCGTCATGCGGCGCCTTTCGGACGGCTTCGTTGCCACGGCACTGGCCCTCGCTGAGCTGGCTGGCAGCGAAGTGGACTGGGATTCCGCCGACTTCGCGCCGCGGGGATGTGCCTGCCGGAACGGCCACGGCCATGCCGACGGGCACAGCCCCGCGGCGCAGGAGGACTGGGCGACCGCCCTGCGCCGGGAGTCACGCGAGATGGCCCGCTCGATGGCCGACTGAGCCGCCCCGCCCTGTCCGCCTCATGAGCGCCGAAGGTGAGCCGCGGTGGCCCCTCCCGGCCTCCGCGGCTCACCTTCGGCGGCTACGGCCCTCCTACGGACGGGTGTAGGGCCGCGTCATGATCTCCATGTTGTGGCCGTCCGGGTCGTCGAAGTACGCCCCGCGACCGCCGAACAGGTCGTTGACCCGTCCGGGCTCGGTGTGGCGGGGGTCCGCGTAGTAGGTCACGCCGAGCGTCTCGAGCCGGCCGATCATGGCGTCGAACCGCGCGTCGGGCACGAGGAACGCGTAGTGCTGCGCCTGGACCGGCTCGTCGCGCTTCTCGTAGTAGTCGAGCGTCACCCCGTTACCGAGGTCGACGGGCAGGAAGGGGCCGAACGGTGCGCCCACCTCCAGGCCCAGGACCGCGGCCAGGAACTCGGCCGACAGGGAGCGGTCCGAGGCGTACACGGCGGTGTGGTTCAGCTGGACGGTGGTGACACCCTGGTCCAGGGTGTGTTCGTTCTGCATGGGTGGCAACTCTCCGGGTCTTGGGTTCCGTTGGGATACGGCGCCGCACAGGGCGCCCGACGGTACGACTCGGAGATGGGGCGGGCCTCGGGCCCGCCGTGCGGTCACGCCGCAGCCGGGCGCCGCTCTCGTGCATGGCTCAAGGCCGACCCGGCAGTCACACACCGATCGTAGCGTGCGGCGGACCGTGTTTCCCGGGCGACGGGAATCTTCGCGTGCGTGGACGACCTGTCCGGACCGGACACCGCACCGTAGGGGCGTGGACACCCCGCGGTGGTACCGCGGTACCACCGCGCCTCCCGAAGTGTCCCCTGTGGTCCCACGGAACAGGGGCTCCCGGCTCGTAGCGTCGTAGGCAGAGGTCGCGGCGTGACTGCGGCCACCGACGGGACACCCGGGACACGAGAGGGCCACATCCATGATCGAGGCACACGAGCTGACCAAGCGGTACGGGGACAGGAAGGTCGTCGACCGGCTGAGCTTCGTGGTGCGGCCGGGCGAGGTGACCGGGTTCCTCGGTCCCAACGGTGCGGGCAAGTCCACGACCATGCGCATGATCGTCGGCCTGGACGCTCCGACCAGCGGCTCCGTGACGGTCAACGGACGCCCTTACGCCCGGCACCCCGCCCCGCTGCACGAGATCGGCGTCCTGCTGGACGCCAAGTCGGTGCATCCGGGGCGCAGCGCCCACAGCCACCTCATGGCACTGGCCCACACCCACGGCATCGCCCGCAGCAGGGTCGACGAGGTCATCGAGGTGGCCGGGCTGACAAAGGTGGCGGGCAAGCGGGTGGGCGCGTTCTCGCTCGGTATGGGGCAGCGGCTGGGCATCGCCGCGGCGCTGCTCGGCGACCCCGAGATCGTCATGCTCGACGAGCCGGTCAACGGACTCGACCCGGAGGGGGTGCTGTGGGTGCGCAACCTGCTGCGTTCCCTGGCCGACGAGGGACGGGCGGTGATGCTCTCCTCGCACCTGATGAGCGAGATGGCGCTGATCGCCGACCACCTCGTGATCATCGGCCGCGGACGGCTGCTCGCCGACACCTCGCTGAGCAACTTCACCCGGCAGGCCGGGGGCGGTGGCGTCAAGGTCGTCACCGATCAGGCCACCCGTCTGCGGACGCTGCTGGCGGCGCCCGGAGTCACCATCAGTTCCCCGTCCGACGAGGAGCTGACCGTGACCGGCCGTGAGGCCCGGGAGATCGGGACCGTCGCGGCCCGGCACGGGGTGCCGGTCTACGAGTTGGCACCGCAGGCCGTATCCCTGGAGGCGGCCTTCATGGATCTCACCCACGACGCCGTGGAATACCAGAGCGCCCCCGTCGGCGCCGGACGAAAGGCAGCCTGATGTCCACCACACTCACCGCGGGACCCGCTGTCGGAACCACGGGACGGAAGGTGACCGGACGGGGCGTGCTGCGCTCGGAGTGGGTCAAGTTCTGGTCGCTGCGCTCCAGCTGGATCACGCTGGTGGCCTCCGTCGCCGCGCTGCTCGTCTTCGGATCGGTCGCCTCGTTCACCTACAGCTCCGACGGCGGGGCCGCGCTGAACGGCCCGCCGGGAGCCGGTGCCGGCGGTCCCGGCGACGCGGTCAGCCTCGCCCTCGCCGGCTCGACCTTCGCGGCACTGGGTGTGGGGGTGCTGGGCGTGCTGATGTCCGCGGGCGAGTACGGCACCGGCATGGTCCGCTCCACGTTCGCGGCGGTGCCCGGGCGGCTGCCGGTGCTGTGGGCGAAGGCGACCGTGATCGGCCCCCTCGCCGCGATCGTCGCCATGGCCGGTGTACTGGCCGCGTTCCTGACCGGGACCGTCGGACTGGACGGCGAGACGATCGCGCTGTCCCTGGGAGACGACGGGGTTCCCCGCAGCCTGGTCGGCGCGGCTGTCTACCTCGGCCTCGTCGCCGTGCTCGGTGTCGCTCTCGGCTCGCTGGTCCGCTCCACGGCGGCGGGCATCGCCTCCCTGGTCGGCATCCTGTTCATCCTGCCGGGCCTGGGCTCCCTGCTGCCCGGATCCCTGCACGACTCGATCAGCCCGTACCTCCCGAGCAACGCCGGCTCGTCGATCTTCGCCCTGCAGGAGGCCTCCGGCTCGCTGTCGCCCGCGGCGGGACTCGCGGTCTTCGCCGGCTGGGTCGCTCTCGCCGGTGCGGGAGCGGCCGTCCGGCTGAAGAAGACCGACGTCTGAGCGGCGGAACGACGAGAATGAGGACCATGAGCCCGCACCGCGCGGCGGCTGCCGCGGACCGAGCCCGGGGATCGGCGTCTCCGCAGTTCCCCGGACTCGAGGCGGTCTGGGGGCAGAACCCGATCCTGCACGTGCTGCTGAGCCGTCTGCGCCGGCTGCGCCGGCTCGACCGACGGCGGCCCCTGCTGCTCGACACCTCCGTGGTGCTGCTCGTGGTCTGCGTCAGCCTGCCGGACCTGCTCGCGGGCGGCGCCACCTCTCCCTTCGGGGAGACCGACACCCGAGCGCCGTTGCCGGCCGCCGCGCTGTACGGGCTGTTCGCCGCGCAGGTCGTACCCCTGTGGTGGCGTCGCCGCGCCCCGGCCTCCGTCTGTTTCGCGATCATCGCGGTCTCCGTCGTCCAGGGCGCTCTGGGTCTGTCGCTGCCGGCCGCCATCAGCGCCGCGCTGTACACGCTGGCGCTGCGCGGCTCGCTCCGCCTGCTCGGGTGGGCCGTCGCCGGGGCGGTGTTCCAGGTCGTCCTGACGCTCTGCGTCCTGGTACCCGTCGACCGCTGGGTGCCCGGCCTGTTCTTCCTGATGGGGACCGTCATCGCGCCCACCGCCGTGGGCCTCGCCCTCCGGGCGCAACGGATGTACCTGACGGCGCTCAGGGACCGCGACCGGCGCCTGGCGGTCGAACGGGACCAACGGGTGCAGCTGACCGCCGCCGCCGAACGTTCGCGCGTCGCCAGGGAGATGCACGACATCGTCGGCCACAACCTCTCGGTCATGGTCACGCTCGCCGACGGTGCCGCGACCCTGGCCGCCCACAACGACGAGCGGTCGGCGGAGGCCCTGCGCATGCTCGGCGACACCGGCCGGCAGGCCATGAGCGAGCTGCGCAGCGTGCTGGGTGTCCTGCGGGAGGGGCAGCAGGATCACGGGGGCGGCAGGCCCCTGAGTCCTCAGCCGGGCATCGGCGACGTGGAAGCGCTGCTGACGCGGATCCGTGCCGCCGGTCTCCCGGTGACGTACCGGACGGCGGGCGACCTCGCCACGCTGGGCGGCGGTGTGCAGCTCACCGTGTACCGCATCGTCCAGGAGGCCCTCACCAACACCCTGAAGCACGCGGGGGCGGGTTCCGCCACCCACGTCACCGTGACGGCGGACGCCCGCACGGTGCGGATCCGCGTCGCCGATTCCGGGACCGCGCCCGGAGCCCCGGTGCCCGCGGAGGCGTCGGCGCGGCCCGACGGCCCGGGACACGGCATGGTCGGCATCCGGCAGCGTGCCGGTCTGTACGGCGGCACGGTCAAGGCGGGCCCGCGCGATGACGGACCCGGCTGGATCGTCGACGTCGAGCTCGACGTGCCGTCCACCCGGGCCCCGCGAGACACAGGAGAGTCCCCGTCATGACGACCGTGCTGATCGTTGACGACCAGCCCATGCAGCGCCTCGGTTTCCGCATGCTCCTGGAGGGGACACCGGGCATGACGCCCGTCGGCGAGGCCTCGCACGGGGCCGAGGCTGTCCGCCTGGCGGCCGAACTCCACCCCGATGTCGCCCTCATGGACATCCGTATGCCGGGCATGGACGGTCTGGAGGCCACCCGCCGGATCGTCGCCGCGGGAGGCCGTACCCGCGTCCTGATCGTCACCACCTTCGACCTCGACGAATACGCCCACGACGGGCTGCGGGCGGGCGCCAGCGGTTTCCTCCTCAAGGACGCGCGCCCCGAGGAGATCATCGCGGGCATCCAGGCGGTGGCGACCGGCGACGCCGTCGTCGCCCCCCGCCTGACGCGCCGCCTCCTCGACGCCTACGCCCACCAGGTCCTCGCCCCCACGGACACGTCCACCGCCGAGGACCCGCGCGTGGCGAAACTGAGCGACCGGGAACGTGAGGTGCTCGTCGCCGTCGGTCAGGGATGGACGAACGCGGAGATCGCCGGACACTTCGTGCTCTCCGAGTCCACGGTGAAGAAGCACGTCGGACGGGTCCTCTCCAAGATCGGCGCACGCGACCGGGTGCAGGCGGTGATCGTCGCGTACGACGCCGGCCTCGTCCGGGCGAAACCCTAGGCACCGCCGGCGCGGTCGCCCGTATCCACTGCGGCGTGCCGCCTCCGCGTGCCGCCGAGCCCTCTACGAACAGATCAGGCATGGTGCGCGTACTCGTCCTCGACAACCATTTCCTGCTGCACGACGGCCTGCGTGGCAGGCTGACCGCCGAACCCGGCCTGACCGTAGTCGGGCAGGCGGCGACCGGAGCGGAAGCGATCGGCATGAGCACCGCGCTGGGGCCCGACGTCGTCCTGGTGGGCGGCCGGTTCACCGGCGGCGCCGGCCTCGAAGCCATCCGCCGCATCGCACGCCCCCCGCTCCCCCGGGTTCTCGCGTCACCCCACCTGACGGCGCCGCAGGACGCACGCCCTCCTGGCGTACTCGCGCTGGCCCCCGCCGGCGACCGGGAGTACGCGCTCGGGGCCCTGCGCGCCGGGGCGGTCGGGCTGCTGACGGACGGGGCGACCCCGGAGGAGCTCGTGGCGGCCATCCGGGACGTGAGCGCCGGTAGGGCCGTCCTCTCCCCGGACGCGCCCCGCGCGATCATCGAGGCGGTCCGTCGGCTGTCCGCCGTCCGCCTCGACGATCAGCTCACCCGGCTCCACGGCCTGACCCGTCGGGAACGCGACGTGCTCGTCGCCGTCGCGTCGGGCCACAGCAACGCCGAGATCGCCGATTGGCTGAGCATCGCCCCGAGCACCGTCAAGACGCATGTCGGCCGGGTCATGCACAAGATCGGGGCCCGCACGCGGGTGCAGGCGGTGACCTTCGCCTACGAATCCGGCCTCCTGCGGGCGGCCGCGTGCGGGTAGGCGGTTTCCTCCGCATCGGCGACACGCGGTACGCGGACGTGCGGTGAACCACCGCCCGCAGGAGCACCGACCCCACATTGCATGATCATGCGAAATGACGCATACTCTTCCTATGTCTAAGGTTCTCACCTCCCTGCCCACCGGCGAGCGCGTCGGCATCGCCTTCTCCGGCGGACTCGACACCTCCGTCGCGGTCGCGTGGATGCGCGACAAGGGCGCAGTCCCGTGCACCTACACCGCCGACATCGGCCAGTACGACGAGCCCGACATCGCGTCGGTGCCTGGCCGTGCGACGGCCTACGGTGCCGAGATCGCACGCCTGGTCGACTGCCGTGCGGCACTGGTCGAGGAGGGCCTGGCCGCGCTCACCTGCGGTGCGTTCCACATCCGCTCGGGCGGGCGCGCGTACTTCAACACGACGCCGCTCGGGCGTGCCGTGACCGGCACCCTGCTGGTCCGGGCGATGCTCGAGGACGACGTGCAGATCTGGGGCGACGGCTCCACGTTCAAGGGCAATGACATCGAGCGGTTCTACCGCTACGGCCTGCTCGCCAACCCGCACCTGCGGATCTACAAGCCGTGGCTCGACGCCGACTTCGTCACCGAGCTCGGCGGCCGCAAGGAGATGTCGGAGTGGCTGCTGGCCCACGACCTCCCCTACCGGGACAGCACCGAGAAGGCCTACTCCACCGACGCCAACATCTGGGGCGCCACCCACGAGGCCAAGACCCTGGAGCACCTCGACACCGGCGTCGAGACCGTCGACCCGATCATGGGCGTCCGGTTCTGGGACCCGTCGGTCGAGATCGCCGCCGAGGACGTCACCGTCGGTTTCGAGCAGGGCCGCCCGGTGACGATCAACGGCAAGGAGTTCGCCTCCCCGGTCGACCTGGTGATGGAGGCGAACGCCATCGGCGGCCGCCACGGCATGGGCATGTCCGACCAGATCGAGAACCGGATCATCGAGGCCAAGAGCCGCGGCATCTACGAGGCCCCGGGCATGGCACTGCTGCACGCCGTGTACGAGCGCCTGGTCAACGCGATCCACAACGAGGACACGGTCGCGCAGTACCACAACGAGGGCCGGCGCCTCGGCCGCCTCATGTACGAGGGCCGCTGGCTCGACCCGCAGGCGCTCATGGTCCGCGAGTCGCTGCAGCGCTGGGTGGGCGCGGCGGTCACCGGCGAGGTGACCCTGCGGCTGCGGCGCGGCGAGGACTACTCGGTCATGAACACCTCCGGCCCGGCGTTCAGCTACCACCCGGACAAGCTGTCCATGGAGCGCACCGACAACTCGGCGTTCGGCCCGGTCGACCGGATCGGCCAGCTCACCATGCGCAACCTCGACATCGCGGACTCCCGCGCCAAGCTGGAGCAGTACGCCGGTCTCGGCATCGTAGGCAACGCCCACGCGGCCCTCCTCGGCACTGCCCCGACCGAGCCCACGGGCCTGATCGGCGCGATGCCGGAGGGCGGCGCCGAGGTCATCGCCTCCCGCGGCAAGTCCGCGGACGACGACGAGATGCTGGACCGCGCCGCGATGGAGTTCGGCACCGACTAGTCCGGCCCGTCCGCCACGCGGGAGGGTCCCGTCACGCTGCCGGTACGGCCGCGCGGCGGGACCCTTTCGCGTACGGGGTCAGCTGGTGACGAGCCCTACGAATCCGGCCCATGCCGCGGGGGTCACGGTCATCACGGGGCCGTCGAACTGCTTCGAGTCCCGAATGTGCACGAGGGCGGCGGCGGCGACCTCGACGCAGTCACCACCTTCGGCCCCGCTGTGACTGCTCTTGAACCAAACCAGCTTCTGCGCAGCAGGAGCATCGGTGGTGTTCATAGCTCTCCCAGCAACTTCTCGATGAATCGCAGGGTCTCTCCCGGACTGAGAGCCTGGCTCCGGATGATCCCATAGCGGGCTGCCGCGAGCCGAGTCTCGTCCCGATCGGTCAGCAGGTTGCTGCGCCCCTGGGCTTCCATGTAGACGAACTTCTCCCCGTCCCTACGCGTGACTACCGTGAAGGCGCCGTCCACACCGGCGTTGTCGTCTCGATCGAGCGGCATCATCTGAATTTCCACGTTGCGGAACCGGCCGAAATGGAGCAGTCGTTCAAGCTGCCCACGGAGCACATCCTTCCCGCCCAGCGGACGTCGCAGAATCGGCTCCTCCATCACGAAGCTGATCAGCGGTGCGGGCCAGCGACTGAAGATCTCCTGCCGCGCCAAACGGGCGGCTACTCGTTGCTCGATGGTCTCCTCGTCGAGGAGTGGACGCCTCATGGCGAGAACAGCCCGCGTGTACTCCTCCGTCTGCAACAGACCCTTGATCATGTGGGTGTCGTACGCGCAGAGCTCGACCGCCTCGGCCTCGAGCCGCGCCATGTCCCGGAAGAACGCCGGGTACTGCGACCGTGCCAGCTCCTCCTTCAACGCCACCAGCAGCCCCCCGGCCTCCAGCAGCCGGTCCGCCTTGTCCACGAACGCGGGCTGCGGGATCCGCCTCCCCTGCTCGAACGAGGCGACGGACTGGGCCGCGTATCCCATCCGCTGCCCGAACTCCGCCCGGTCCAGCCCCGCCCGCACCCGGAGCAGCTTCAACTGCCGCCCGAACGCGACCGCGACCCCGTTGCCCTGCTCGCCGTCCGGTCTCGTCCCGGACGGCGCATCCGTCCCCACCGCGACCGTCTCGTCCTGCGTCATCGCCACCGCCTGTCCCCTGCGCGTACAAGCCGGACGCACACCGCGTACAGCCGGACCGCGACCGCGCGTCACCGCTGGTCACGCTACGCCACCGGAGGGCAACGTGGAGCCATGACCAGCAGGAAGCCCCTCCCCGTACGCCCCGTCCGCACGACCCGGCCCCGCTTTCCGTGGCACCACTTCACGATGTGCTTCAGCTCCACCCCGCGCGGCGCCCGCCTCGCCCGCCGTCTGGCCGGGGAGCGCCTCGACGCCTGGGGCGTCCCGTACGGCGGTGACGCGCACGACGCGGTGACGCTGACCGTCGCCGAGCTCTGCGCCAACGCCGTGCGCCACGGCCACGTGTCCGGCCGTGACTTCCGGCTCCGCCTCTCGGCCGAGGGATCGGCGATCCGCGTCGAGGTCACCGACACCCGGGGCGAACGGCTCCCGGCCGCAGCCGATACGGCGTCGGCCGACCAGGAGAGCGAGGGCGGTCGCGGCCTGGTCCTCGTCGCCGCCCTCGCCGACCGCTGGGGCTGGTACCCGTGTGCCGACGGCCCGGGAAAGACCGTCTGGGCCGTTCTGGAAGTCGTGTCCGTATAGCCGAAGAAGCGCGGATCCGCAAAGGGAACGTCCGCCCAACACCGTCCGGACGGAATGTGGCAGCCGGGGAAATCCTCGAATTCACCGCCGGTTTTCACGGACGGATCTCCGCCGCACGACGTTAATCTCGACCCGTCCACCCGACGATTCCGCGAGGTACCCGTGACGCCCCTCAGCAAGCTCTACCTCCGGCTCGACGACGTCGAACTCCCGGACACGATCCCCTACTCCCAGGTGAGCGCTTGGGAACTGCGCTTCCTGTACCTGTTGGGACGCCACCGGCTGACCGGGGCGGGCAAGGCGATAGAGCTCGGTTCGGGCGGCGGCGGGTCGACGTACGCGTTCGCACTCGGCCTGTCGGAGAATCCCGACTTCGACAGGCAGCTCGACAGGCTGCACGCCTACGACTTCTTCCGGGTCGGCAAGGGGACCTTCGCCTCGGAGAAATTCTTCTCGGCCGGGGTGGCACCGGAGGACAGCAACTCCTTCCTCGACGATTTCAAGGCCAAGCTGACGCCGTTCATCGACTTCATCGAACTGCACCCCGGTGACATCTGGCAGACCTCCGACCCGGAGGACCACAGCCCCATCGAATTCCTGCACGTCGACATCGCGAAGACGGCGCGGGTCTTCCGCTGCGTGGCCGAGCGATTCCTGCCGCGCCTGGAGCCGGGATCCGTGGTGCTCCACCAGGACTTCGCCAGCCCCCGGCTGCCCTGGCTGCACTACAGCACCGGCCTGCTGCTGCCGTACATCGAGTTCCCCGGACCGCCCATCCGCTCCACCCTGGCCTTCGAGGTGGTCAGGCCCATCCCCCGGCACGTGCTGCGGGCCATCGCCGAGGACTCCTTCAGCACCGACCGGAAGCTGGAGCTGATGTCGGCCGTCCAGGACGTCGTCGACCGGGACCACACCGACGGGATCCCGTTCAAGGCCGTGATCGAACTCGCCAAGGCCTACGTCGCCCACTACGACGGCGACCCCCGCCGCGCCTGGAAGATCGCCGAGCCGCTGACCTCGGACCCGTACCTGGACCGCACCCGCAAGGACCACTTCGCCCAGCTGAGGAAGGCGCTCGACGAGGCCGCCCCTCCCGGCAACGCGCCCACCGGCCTCTCCAGGCTGATCAGGAAGTTGACGGGGCGGTCCCGGGCCAACTGAGCGGGGGCGTGTGCGCCACGCCCGTGTCCTGCATGTCCGCGCCCCGGCTCACCGGCTCACCCTGAAGTGAGGCGGCGAACGCGGGGACTCGGGCTGTCAGAGCACGCATCTAGGGTGCTCGCATGATCAGTTGGATACGGGGAGCCTTCCCCCACCACGAGGTGAACGTCGTCTTCGCCCGAGGCACGTCCGCCGGCACGCTCACCCAGGGCCTGCGCGACCGGCAGCGGGAGCCCCTCGCGTCCGGGGAGGCCGACGGGTGGGCGTGGGCGGTCCACGAGATGCTCAACGGGGAGATCGAGGACTTCGACGACGTCGACTACAACGCCCTGTGCCCGGACGGCACGGAGATCATCGTGTTCGTGACCCAGCCGTGCAGCCCCAAGGGCTTCCCGCCCGCGTTCGCGTACCATCGCGACGGGCACCTCGTCCTCTGGTTCAGCTTCGAGGACGTCCGCACCCGGGTGGGCGCGAATCCTGACCATCTGTCTCCCGAGCTCCTGGCAGCCGGAATCATCGGCCCCGACACGGAGTGCGGGCTGGCGGACGAGTTCGGTCATGACTGTTTCGACCATTTCTACGACGACCACGAGCGGCTGGTGAAGGTCATCGCCGACTACTTCGCCCTGCCCTCGCCCCCACTGACCGCAGAGGTGGCATCGAAGTGAGCAGGCCGACTCAGAACGCGTTCGTCACGTTCTGCAAGGGCATGACCCTGTCCACCGTGTCCGCCGTCTTCGCCGAGGCGGGGCGCCCCGCGGTGGCCGCGGGTGAGTCGTCGGGCTGGGTCTGGGTGACGCACGACGCCGACCCGGGAGGGGTGTCCGTCCTGGACCTGGCGCGCGACATCACCGGCTTCCGTCACGCGGACCGGGCGAGCGGCCCGGACCGCGTGGAGACGGTGTTCCTCGCGTCCACACCGGCCTGCTCGTGCCCGCACGGCCAGAACTACATGGTCCCGCACTGCCCGGAGCACCCCTTCCAGTTCGCCTACAGCCACGGCGGGTTCGAGCAGACGTACTTCAACTTCGGCGCCCGCCGCGAGTCACGGCGGGCCGGAGGCACCGCCGACCTGCTCGTGCGTGAGCTGCTGGACGCCGGAATCGTCGGCCGGGACACGCCGTACGACACCGACCCCGGTTTCAACGCGGACGGCGCCCTCACGGTGCGCATCGTGACCGAGCACTTCCGGCTCCCCTCCGCGGTGCTGGAGCGCGTGCGCTACCCGATCTCGACTACGCGGGCCCACGCGGGCGGCGAGTCCGGGACGTAGTCGGGATCGTCCTCGTCCCAGGAGCCCGACCCGTGCCGGGGGAACAGGCCCACCACCGTCCGGCAGGAGGGCTGCGTGCTCGGCCAGGGCGTCTGTCCGTCGGTCAGCACCACGATCACGTCCGGCCGGGGCTGCGTCCGGAGCGCCTTGGCGAAGCCCGTGCGCAGATCCGTGCCCCCGCCGCCGACCAGCGGGATCCCCTCCGCACGGCACAGCGGATGCACGACCCCGGCCGAGGCGTCGCAGGACAGGACGCTGACCAGGTCCCGCCGACCGCCCACGGCCCGGGAGATGGCTGTCACTTCGAGGAGTGCGCTGCCGAGTTCGGCGTCGCTCACGGAACCGGAGGTGTCGATGACCACCGACACCCGGGGCGGCATACGCCGGAGGCTGGGCAGGACGATGCCCGGCAGGGAGGCGGAACGCCGGGACGGGCGGCCGTAGGTGTAGTCCTCGCCCGCTCCTCCGCCGGTGGCCGCCGAGCGGACCGCCGCGCCCAGCAGTTCCCGCCACGCCTGGGGCGGGTGGAACGCCTCGTCCGCCCACCGCTGCCAGCCCTCCGGAGCGTTCCCGGGACGGCCGGTGATGCCCTGCGCCACCCGGAAGCGCACCGCGTCGCGCTCCTGCGCGCTGAGCCCGTACGCACCGTCCGGTCCCAGGTCCCACCCGCGTTCCAGCCCGTCGGCGCCGCTGCCGCAGTCCAGCCAGGCGAGGTCCTGCGTGTGCGGGCCGAGCCGGAAGCGGCTGAGGTACTCCTCCATGAGCAGTCCTCCGGGCAGCCCCAGGAAGCTCGGGGCGACGGCGTCCTCGGGCCCGACCAGTCCGTCGCCGAACACGTCGTCGTTGATCTCGCAGTCGGCGGCGATGTTCATCCGCAGCCGCTCACCCGCGCCGGTCAGCCCGCGCTCGCGAACGAGCCGGTCGCTGCGCCCGTGGTGGTCGCGCAGCAGGTGGGACACCTCGTGCACCCACACCCCGGCCAGTTCCTCCTCCGGGGTCCGTGCCACGAACGCGGGCGAGACGTAGCACCGCCAGTGCCGGTCGACGGCCATCGTCGGTACCCGCCGCGACTCCACGACGTGCAGGGCGAAGAGCGCCGTCGCCAGGTACGGGCGGACCCGGGCGGCGTGCAGCCGGGCGGCGAAGAGCTTGTCCAGGTCCAGTGCCCCGGGGTCGCCCGCTGTCATCGGCGCGCCTTCGCGCCGGCCGCGGTGCGGACCGCTGCCCGGTCCGCCGCCCGGTCCGCGCGCCGGGACAGGGACACCGCTCCGGCGAGCCGTTCGATCGATTCCGGAACGTCCCAGTCCTCCCGGCGCAGGGAGGCGAGTGTGGTCGCCGGGACGACGACGAGGTCCGGTGCGCCGGTGTCCAGCGCCCGCACGAGGAGGGCCCAGGCCGCGTCCCAACGGGACTTCTCGGGGCGGTTGCGGACCGCCGCCACCACACCGTCGAGGACAGCCTGGCGCAGGTCCCCGCGCTCGGGGAGGACCGCGCCCGCCGGGTCGGCGAGCAGCGTCTCGGGGTCCGGGAGGTCCAACCGGTCCAGGCTCGCCAGCAGTTCCAGCCCCGGC
Source organism: Streptomyces clavifer (assembly GCA_014651175.1). Taxonomy (GTDB): domain Bacteria; phylum Actinomycetota; class Actinomycetes; order Streptomycetales; family Streptomycetaceae; genus Streptomyces; species Streptomyces clavifer. The sequence continues at coordinate 221,246 of BMWJ01000002.1, forward strand.
CCGTCCCCCACCGTGCCCCTGACCAGGAGGGACAGCACCTCCCGGGAGGAGCCGGCGGCGGTCGCGAAGGCGATCAGGCTCAGGGTCATGTCCCAGCTCCGGGGCGAGGCCCAGGGGCCGCCGCGGCGCGTCTCGCCGGTGGGCATCTGGTGCACGAGCTTCGGCCGGGCGGCGAGGAGTCCGCACACGGCGCGGCGGGCGAAGTCCACGGCCTCGGGCAGCTTCCCGGGGTCGAGCTGCGGCAGGGTGGCGCGGGGCCACGTACCGCCGAGGCCACGCACGACGACCTCGTGGTCGTGGGTCCACTTCAGGTGGACGAACCGGTTGGCCAGCGGCGGGCTGAGTTCCCACCCGTCGGCGGCCGAGGACCGCGGGTTGGCGGCGGCCACGATGCGGACCCCGGGCGGGAGTTGCAGGGCGCCGATACGCCGTTCGAGGACGAGGCGGAGCAGGGCGGCCTGCACGGCGGGCGGGGCGGTGGACAGCTCGTCGAGGAACAGCAGCCCCCGGCCGGCCCGGACGAGGCGTACGGCCCAGTCCGGCGGGGCCATCGGGACACCGTTCTCCGCGGGGTCGTCCCCGATGACGGGCAGCCCCGAGAAGTCGGACGGCTCGTGCACGCTGGCGATGACCGTGGTCAGTGGGAGGTCCAGGGACACGGCGAGCTGGGTGAGGGCCGCGGTCTTGCCGATGCCCGGCTCGCCCCACAGGAGTACGGGCAGGTCGGCGGCCACGGCCAGCGTCAGCGCCTCCAGCTGGGTATCGGGGCGCGGTTCGGTGGTGGTGTCGCGCAGCAGGGCCGTCAGGCCGTCGGCGACGTCGAGTTGGGAGAGGCGGGGACGGCCGGAGGCGATGGCGGTCGTGGCGGGCCGGGTGCATGTGGACATGGGTGATCACCTTGTGGGTCGTGGCGGGACAAGGAGGTGCCGAGGATGCGGCGGGGACCGGGGCCCCCGTCACGTCAGCGGAAGGTCAGGTGGCGGGGGCGGGCGTGGCGGTCACGGATGAGGGGGTGGTCCGGGCGGTAGCGGACGGGTCCGGGGCCGGCCAGGTCCGCCCTGAACAGCCCGTACGCGATCCGCCGCTGCGCGGCCGCCTCCAGCTCGTCCCGCAGGGCGCCGCTGCGCAGCACCGCGCCGGGACCGAGCAGGCCCTCGACGACGGCCAGCGCACCGGCGGTGTCGCCGTGGTCCAGGCGTTCGCGGACCCCGGCGAGGCAGTCCGGATGGCGGTGCGCCTCGTCGATGGCCCGCAGGCAGGGCAGCGGAGTCCCGGTCAGCGCGACGAGGAGTTCCTCCCGGCGGATCTCGTCCGGGCCGTGGTCCAGTGGGACCAGGACGCCGTCGACCAGGCCGATCCGGTGCCGGGCCCCCCGGCACTCCACGAGACGCGGCTGTCCCGTCCCGTGCGGAGTCCGGGGCACTCCGGCGGGTGTGTGATCCGGGACCAGTGCCGCGACGACCAGCGGGTGGAGCCGTCCGGGCTCGATCGAGCCGGTGCGCAGGAGTTCCAGGTCGGGAAGGGCCCAGGTCGCCGCGTCCGGCAGGACCGGTGGCGGCGGGGCGCCGCTTCCGGGAGGCTGCTCCGCGAGGCGCACGGAGGACGGGGCGCCCCCGTCGGCCGACAGGTCCAGGTGGAGCCGCTGCCGGGACCCGAACCGTACGGTGAAGGAACCGCTCGTCAGCCCTTCGGAGCGCAGCAGCACCCCCGCTTCGGCGGCCCACCGGTCGACGGCACAGTGCCGCCCCGGCGGCACCCCTTCCCGCACCCGCGGGTCCACCTCAGGAGGACCGGCGGGCTGCGGCACGGCCCCTGCGCGGACCCGCAGTTCGCCGGCCCTGCGGGCGTCCCAGAGGTGACGGTGCAGGTCGAGGCGGAACCGGCGGTTGGGGTGGGGGTGCGGATGGCGGCGGGCGCCCGCCTCGGAGTGGGACCCGTCCCACAGTCCGAGGCTGAACCGCTGGCCGGCGTCCGCCCAGGCAGGCGGAGTCCGGACCACCAGGTGCAACGCACGCGCCCCGTCGCGCACCCCGGCGTCGTACCGGGCCAGGGCGATGGTCAGGCCCGGACGCAGCAGACCGTGCGGAGCGATCCTCGGCATGTGCCAGCGCAGCAGCTCGGGTGCGAGATGGCGCAGATCGGCCCGGATCAGGGCCGCGCATTCCTGCCCGTGGACACGCGCCACGGACCGTAGGTCGAGATCGACGTCGACGCCTGCGGCGGCGCACGCCCCTGCCCAGTCGCCGGCTCCGCGGCGGACGGTCGCAGTCTCGATCATGGAGGGCGGCACGGCGAACTCGCGCACGCGCAGCCAGAAGGACGGGTGGGAATCCCTATTCGCGGTCTGAGTGAGCATCAGCACTCACCTTGCGCGGACGGGTCCCCCAATCTGAGAACGGAGTGAGTCATCATCGCGGGCAGCCTAACGGGCGCCTCCCCGAACTGCCAGGCATTTCAGGGCGGTACGTCGCAGGGCGCGACGGCAGCGGTTGCCGGGAGGATGCTGGACGGTCCCGTCCGGCAGGTCTCCGCACCGGACGGTTCACGCAATTGACCGCCTCACGGACGCTTCCGTCGTTCAGAATGTGGGGGACGGAGGGGGATCCTCATGCCACACTCCGACCGGCCGGGCCCGGACGGCGAGACGTCGCGCGACCGCCGCACACGAGACCTCCGCAAGGACCGGAAGCCCGTACGGAACCTGCTCGCAGCCGATGTGGGCGGCGCACACCTCGGACTGGCCCTGACCATTGGCGCGTTGCTCGTGGCCGCCGGCTTCTCCGGACCCCGCTGGGTCCTGCTCGCCACCGGAGCCTGCGCCACCTGGTTCGCCCTCGCCCTGGCGGTGGTCCACCTCCGGGGCGCGCGCGGCGGGAACGCGGTCCGACGGGCCTACATCGCGACGTTCGGCTGGGGCGACTACGTCACGCCTTGAGGACCCGGGGCTGGTCACCATTGACGTCGGCCCACAGGATGGACGCCCGTGGGTGCCGCCGCTCCGTACGTTCGCCGGACACGCCTCGATCCGGCACATCGAGCCTGTCCAGGGCTTCTCGTCCGGCCGGCGCCGCCTTCAGGTCACGCACGCCGGACAAGTGACACCCCGCCCCGCCGTAGTCCTCGCACATTGATCCACCACGGTTGGTCACAACTCCGTCACTACCGGAACATCCTGCTCCCCGGGCACATACCGCACCGCTACGGTCATGCCTTCGCGAACCGCTCTTGGGGGACATCTTGAATATCCGCGCTCTCACCACCGCACTCGTCTGTCTGACCGCCGTGGCTTTGGTCGGCTGTGACCCGGCCGCCACGAATCCGAAGCCCGCAGCACCAGCAGCTTCCGAGTCCTCTGCTGCCACCCCTGACGCGACACCGTCCCAGGAGGAGGACAAGCCAGCCGAGTCCAGGGCGGTCCTCGACTTCGTCGGCATGGGCCTGCAGTCCGCTCAGGACAAGGCGCAGGCTGAAGGCTTCTACTTGCTGACCTCACACGACAGCGCCGGCCGGGACCGCCTGCAGGCCCTCGACCGGAACTGGAAGGTGTGCTCCCAGAGCATCAAGGCCGGCACGACGGTGCCGGTCGACACGAAGCTGGACTTCGGTGCGGTGAAGCTCGATGAGACCTGCCCGGCCGGCGATGCCAAGGCGCCCGAAGCGGCAGGCGACACCATGCCGAACCTGGTCGGAAAGTCCGTCAAGGCAGCCCGTGGCGCCTTGGATTCGGGTACTTCGGTCACAACGACGGACGCGGCGCAGGACCGCATGGTCCTGCTTGAAAGCAACTGGCAGGTGTGCACCCAGTCACCCGCCCCCGGGACCGCCCTCAACGGGCAGCCCGTCGACTTCACCGCGGTGAAGTACGAGGAGAACTGCCCGTAGGCAAGTGAACAGAACATCCGGCCGAACCGGGCCGGTCAGTGGGCAACGGCCGGACCGGGCGCCCGCCCCGGGGTCAGAAGAAGACCCCGCACCGCAGCAGTACGTTGGCGTACGGGCGTGCCTCTCCCGTCCGCACCACCAGCCGTGCCCCGGCCGACAGCGCCTTGAGCTCGGCGTGCGGGACGTGGGTGAGTGCCGGGAGGCGGGCGGCCAGGAGGCGGGCGGTCTCCGGGTTGCCGTCGCGTATCTCCTCGGCCGCTGTCGCGGCCTCCACCACCAGCTCGTCGAGCAGTCCGTCGAGCACCTCGGCGAAGGCCGGGACGCCGGCCCGGAAGGCCAGGTCGACGACGCGGGGGCCGGGCGGGACCGGCATGCCGACGTCGCAGACCAGGACGCCGTCGCCGTGTCCCAACTCGGCCAGCGCGCCAGCGAGATGACGGTTGAGGATGCCAGACTTCTTCACAGCGCGACGACCTCTTCAGCGGTGGGGAAGGACGCCTGGGCGCCCTGTCGGGTGACGGCCGCCGCGCCCACCCGGACGGCGAACGCGGCGGCCTCGGCCAGCTCGTCCCCGAGTCCGAGGCGCCATGCCAGGGCGGCGGTGAACGCGTCGCCCGCGCCCGTCGTGTCGACCGCGTCGACCTTGGGGCTCGGTACGCGCACGGGGGCGCCGTCGCCGCGGCTGTCGGCGACCAGGGCGCCCTCCCCGCCGAGGGTGACCACGACCGAGCGCGGACCGTGGGTGAGGAGGGCGCGGGCCCAGTCCTCCGGGGCGCTGCCTGCCGTCTCCCCCAGGATGCCCAGGAGGTAGCGGGCCTCGTGCTCGTTGAGTACCAGCGGATCGCAGGCCGTCAGGACGTCCTCGGGCAGGGGCGCGGGCGGCGACGGGTTGAGCACGAGCCGGGTGCCGGGGGCGAGGACGCGGGCCGTCTCCGCCACCGTGTCCAGAGGGATCTCCAGCTGGACGGAGACGACGCGGGCGGCGTCGAACAGGGGTGCCGCCGCCCTGATGTCGGCCGGTGTGAGCCGGCCGTTGGCCCCCGGGGAGACGACGATGCTGTTGTCGCCCGAGGGGTCCACCGTGATCAGGGCGACTCCGGTGGGCGCCCCGCCGACGAGGACCCCGCCGGTGTCGACGCCCGCCGCCCGCTGCGACTCCAGCAGCAGACGGCCGTGGGCGTCGTCACCGACCCGGGCCAGCAGGGCCGTACGGGCGCCGAGGCGTCCGGCGGCGACTGCCTGGTTGGCCCCCTTGCCGCCCGGGTGGACGACGAGGTCGGTGCCGAGCACCGTCTCTCCCGGTGCGGGGCGCCGGTCGACGCCGATGACCAGGTCGGCGTTGGCCGAGCCGACGACCAGGAGGTCGTACCGGGCGGGGGCGGGGTCCTCGTTCTCGTACATGTGTGGTGCTGCCTTCCTTGGGCCTGCGGGTCAGGAGAAGTCGGCGACGTTCTTCTGGGTGACGACCTTGACCGGCACCTTCACCATGCCGTCGATCTTCTCGTCGTCGGCGGCCCTGACCGCGTTCTGTACGGCGATCCTGCCCAGTTCCTTCGGCTGCTGGGCGACGGACGCGTACAGGGTGCCCGCCTCGACCGCCTTCAGGCCGTCCGGCGTGCCGTCGAAGCCGACGACCGAGACCGACGTTCCGGCCTTGCTGCCGAGTGCCTTCGTGGCGCCGAGCGCCATTTCGTCGTTCTCGGCGAAGACACCGGTGATGCCGGGGTTGGACTGCAGCAGGTTGGTCATGACGTCCAGCCCCTTGGTCCGGTCGAAGTCGGCCGGCTGGGTGGCGACGACCTTGATGCCCGGGTAGGCCTTGATGCCTTCGGCGAAGCCGGCGCCGCGCTCACGGCTGGCGGAGGTGCCGGCAGTGCCCTGGAGGACGACGATGCTGCCCTTGCCGCCGAGCTTGTCGGCGAGCGCCTCGGCGGCGAGCTTGCCGCCCGCCACGTTGTCGGAGGCGACGAGCGTCGCGGTCTTCGCCCCGTTGACACCGCGGTCCGCTGCGACCACCGGGATGTCGGCCTTGTTGGCGCTGCTGACCCCGGGCCCGACGGCGTCGGAGTCCACCGGGTTGACGATGATGGAGTTGACCCCGGAACTGGTGAAGTTCTGCAGTTGGTTGGCCTGCTGCGCGGCGTCGTTCTGGGCGTCGGTGACGGTGAGGTCGATCCCGGCCTTCTTCGCCTCGGCCTGCGCGCCTTCCTTCATCTGGACGAAGAAGGGGTTGTTGAGGGTGGAGAGCGACATGCCCACCTTGGTGGTGCCACCGGAGGAACCGGAGTTGAAGAACGTGACGGCGGCGATGACCGCGGCCACGCAGACCAGCGCGAGACCGGCCTTCATCGCGCCCTTGCGGCCGGATCCGGGAGCTCCCGGTGCGGCGGAGGAACCGGAGGCGGAGGCGGCACCCGATCCGGCCTTGCGGCGCAGGGTGTCCAGCAGCACCGCGAGGGCGATGACGACGCCGATGACGACCTGCTGCCAGAACGCGGACACGGACAGGAGGTTCAGGCCGTTGCGCAGCACGGCGAGGATGAGCGCGCCGATCAGGGTGCCGGACGCCTTGCCGACGCCGCCCGCGAGGCTGGCGCCGCCGATGACGACCGCCGCGATCGCGTCGAGTTCGTATCCCTGTGCCGCCTGCGGCTGGGCGGAGACGAGGCGGGAGGCGAGGACGATGCCCGCGACGGCGGCGAAGAGGCCGGCCAGGGCGTAGATGACCAGCTTCTGCTTCTTGACGCGCAGGCCGGAGAGCCGCGCCGCTTCCTCGTTGCCGCCGATGGCGTACATGGAGCGGCCGATGTAGGTGCGGGTCAGGATGAGCGCGGTGAGCAGGCCCATCGCGATCATCACGAGGACCGGGACGGGGAGCCAGCCGCCGAGGTTGTCGCCGAGCACGGAGACGGAGTCGGGGAAGGGGATCGGCTGGCCCTGGGAGATCACCAGGGACAGTCCGCGGGCGACGGAGAGCATGGCCAGCGTCGCGATGAACGAGGGCAGTTTCCCGTACGCGACGAGGGCACCGTTGATGAATCCGCAGGCGAGGCCGGTGGCGAGGCCGAGGACGACAGCCAGCCAGACGGGGACCCCCTCGGACGTCGCCGCCCAGGCGATGACCGTCGCGGAGAGCGCGGCGACCGAGCCGACGGAGAGGTCGATGCCCGCGGACACGATGACGAAGGTGACGCCGAACGCGAGGATCGCGGTGACGGCGGCCTGCACACCCACGTTCAGCAGGTTCTGTGTGGTGAGGAAGTCACCGGAGAGCAGCGACATCGCCACCAGCAGGACGACCAGTGCGCTGAGGGCGCCGTTGTCGAGCAGGAGGCGGCGGACCGTGTTCTTCGCGGTGCCGCCCGCGCCCGTCTTGCTCGGAAGCGTGTCAGTGGCCACGGGGGCCCTCCTCTTCGTTCACTGCGTTCCCCGCGTCCGTCGCGGAGGTGGGGGTGGGGGTGGGTGTGGGTGTGACGGCGGCGCTGACGGCGAGGGCCATCACGGCGTCCTGGGTGGCTTCGTGGGCGGGTAGTTCACCGGCGACGCGCCCCTGGGCCATGACGATCACCCGGTCGCTCATGCCGAGGACCTCGGGCAGGTCGCTGGAGATCATCAGGACCGCGTGGCCGGAGGCCGTCAGCTCGTTGATGAGCTGGTAGATCTCGACCTTGGCGCCGACGTCGATCCCTCGGGTCGGCTCGTCGAGGATCAGCACGCGGGTGTCCGCGAGCAGCCACTTGCCGATGACGACCTTCTGCTGGTTGCCGCCGGAGAGCGTACGGACGTGCTGGCCGAGGCCGGCCATGCGTACGCCCAGCTGTCCGGCGATCCTCGCGGCGGCCGTGCGCTGCCCCTTGAGGTCCACGAGGCCGGAGCGGGTCGCGGAACGCAGGGTGACGAGGCCGAGGTTCTCCTGCACGGACGCGTCCAGGACCAGCCCCTGTCCCTTGCGGTCCTCGGGGACGAGGCCGATGCCGGCGCCCATGGCGGCGGTCACGTCGTGCTTGGCGAGCCGCTCGCCGAGCACGTCGACGGTCCCGGCGTCGTAGGGGTCCGCGCCGAAGACGGCCCGGGCGACCTCGGTGCGGCCCGCGCCGACGAGGCCGGCGAGACCGACGACCTCACCGGCCCGCACCTCGAAGCTGATGTCGTGAAACACCCCGTCGCGGGTGAGTCCGCGCACGGAGAGCAACGCCTCGCCCGTCTCAGGGCGTTCGCGGGGATACTGCTGGTCGATGCTGCGGCCCACCATCAGCTGGACGAGCTCCGCCTCGGGAGTGGACGCGGGCACCTGGTCGATGCTGCGGCCGTCGCGCAGGACGGTGACGCGGTCGCCGAGCGCGGCGATCTCGTCGAGGTGGTGGGTGATGAAGACGATACCGACGCCGTCCTCGCGCAGCTGCCGCACGATCCGGAAGAGCTTGTCGACCTCCCCGGAGGTGAGGACGGCGGTCGGCTCGTCCATGATCAGGACGCGTGCCTCCAGGCTGAGCGCCTTGGCGATCTCGACCATCTGCAGTCGGGCGATGCCCAGTTCACGCACCTTGACCCGGGGTGAGACGTGCAGGCCGACACGGCGCAGGAGCACCTCGGCGTCGGCTTCCATGCGCCGCCGGTCGATCATGCCGAGGCGGCGCGGCTGGCGTCCGAGGAAGATGTTCTCGGCGACGGTGAGATCGGGTACCAGGTTGAACTCCTGGTAGATCGTGGCGATCCCGAGCTTCTCGGCATCCTGGGCACCGTGGATGCGGACCTCCTGCCCGTGGGCGAAGATCCGGCCGCTGTCCGGGCGGTAGGCACCGGAGAGCATCTTGATGAGGGTGCTCTTGCCGGCCCCGTTCTCGCCGAGCAGGACGTGCACTTCACCGCTGCGCAGGTCGAAGTCGACGCTGTCCAGGGCGACCACGCCGGGGAAGGTCTTGCGTACGCCTTCGATGCGCAGCAACTCGACTGACTCGCTCACAAGCCGCTCCTCCGGTCCGAACGGTTCGATGGGGGTCCGCCGGCCGGCTCGCCGCAGGAGCTGCGGACGACCAGACGGGCGGGCAGGGTGACGGACTGCGGGGGGCGGCCCTCGATGACGTCGACCAGCGCGCGTACGGCGGCTCGGCCGAGGTCGCCGGTCGGCTGGGCGATCGCGGTGATCGGCGGTCCGGTGTGGACGAACCACGGGATGTCGTCGAAGGCCGCGATGCCGATGTCCTCGGGGACGCGCAGGCCGTGTGCCCGGATGGCGTCCAGCGCGCCGAGCGCCATCAGGTTGTCGGCGGCGAACACGATCTCGGGCGGTTCGGGGAGCGACAGGAAGTGCTCGGTGACACGCCGTCCGCTGTCCGCCTGGAAGTCGCCCTGGCCGATGTAGGCGTCGGGCAGGGCGAGTCCGTGGGTGCGCATCGCTTCGCGGAAGGCCTCGACCCGCTCGTCGCCCGTGGTGGTGGCGGCGGGGCCCGCGATGATGGCGAGCCTGCGGTGGCCGAGGGCGTGCAGGTGGGCGACCAGGTCCTGGATCGCCCGGTGGCCGTCGGCGCGTACGACGGGTACGTCCACGCCCGGCATCCAGCGGTCCACGAAGACCATCGGGGTGCCGGTGCGCGCCACCTCGTGCAGCAGCGGGGATGCGCCGTCGGCGGGTGAGACCAGGAGGCCGTCGATCCTGCGGTCCAGCAGGGTGCGGACGTGGTGGTCCTGCTGCTCGGGCCGCTCGTCGGCGTTGCCGATGATCACGCTGTAGCCGAGTGCGCGGGCCTCCTCCTCGACGGAGCGGGCGAGCGCGGTGAAGTACGGGTTGAGTACGTCGCTGATGACCAGGCCGAGGGTGCGGGTCTGGTCGGTGCGCAGCGAGCGGGCCACGGCGTTGGGCCGGTAGCCGAGGGCGTCGACGGCCGCGAGGACGCGGCTGCGCGCGTCCGGGCTGACGGAGGGATGGCTGTTGAGGACGCGGGAGACCGTGGCGACAGAGACTCCTGCCTGGGCCGCGACATCCTTGATGCTCGCCATTTCCGGACCACCTCCTTGTGGTTTCCGTGAGCCTCGATCCAGCGGACTGCGCCGTGGAATCGATTACACGGATGATTGGAAACGATTACATGGCTGAAAGCAAGGCCCTCCCCATGCTCCGAGACCGGATCGTGACGCGGTGGCCGACGCGGGCGTTCTCCTGCGGGCCACCGGCCGTCGTCATCCGTGGGCGGGGCCACAGTTCGGTGCCACCCGGGGGCGGGGCCACCGCTGGGCACCACCTGACAGGCGGGCCCGCAGCCCGACTGCGGACGGCAGGCGGACCCACGGCAGACCGCACACGGCAGGCGGGTCCGCAGCCCAGCGGCACGTGACACACGGGTCCGCTGCCCGGCGAGACCTGACACACGGGTCCGCGGCACCCGGTCGGGAGGTCACCGCCCGACGGCAGCCGCCAGAAGGGTCACCGCCCGGTGCCCGAGCGTATCCGCGACCCCCGCCGTTGCTGCCGGTGCGCCGTAGCGAGGGGGTGCGCGCCGGGGCTCGTTCAGGGGTGCATTCCGGGGAGACTCCCCACCGACCCCCGCAAGCGAAGAGACACGTGTCTGAATATCTCTGTCCTGATACCCACCCCGAATATCCGCATCGGCGGCGAACTTCCTTGCGACTCACCGCACCCGGCGCGGACTTCACCCGGGCGCCCGGGAATTCCCGCCACGATTCCCACTTCCCGGTACTGCGCCGGCGTACGAATCACAGACCCTATTTATTCGAACACGGAGTGACCATCAGGACGAATGGGTACGAGGGTGAGCAGCAGGGATGACCTGGCCGTACGGGAATGGACGACGGGACCGGACGGACTCCGCAGCACTCGGCACGAGCGGGCCGGAAAGGCATGTCAATGGACGCCCTTCCGCCCCATGGTCTTCAGCACGCCAATTTCTCCCATTCCAGTGTGACTTTCAGACTCTTCACACGAGGTTAACTCGGCGGGCCTTTTCGCCTGTTAGCTTCGATAAGGGCGTAGACGAAGTACGGAAAGGAGGGCGAAGTGCGAGATGCGACGGCCCGGTTCGTGCTCACGATCCTGACCGCCCTGCTGCTGGCTCTGGAATCTCCCGTCCCCGCCACGCTCTTCCCGTCCGCGCACAGCGCCGAGGCGCTCGAGGCGCCGGACCGGCGCGCGGACTCACCTCCCCCCGCTGCCGTCCTCCACCACCTCGTACGGGTCTACGCGCCGTGCAGCGGCACGGTCCACGACGGAGAGGCCAGCGGCCTCCTCCGCAACCGCGACCGCCACCACCGTGCCGCGGCCGGCTCCGCGACCGAGACGCTCGTCCGGTGCATCGTGGCGGACGACGCCGCGGGCCGGCGCCCGTTGTCGGCGCCCGTCGCGCTGAGCGGCGCGCACAGCAGATCGAGACCGTCGGCCCCTCCCACTCCTGCCGCACTTCAGGTGTTCCGCTGCTGAGCCGATCCTCGGCGCGCACCACCGGCCCCGCCCGCACGCTTCGCACCTCCGGGTGCGTCGACGTGGGGCCATGCCGTCGTGCCCGCAACGCCTCCGCTCCCGCTCGTACACCGACGCGCCGCCGACGGCGCGCCAGGAGGAACCACACGCATGCAACCCCTCATCGATCACGCCCGATCCTTCCGCGAGCAGTCGACCGCGCGCCCCGAGGAGTTCGCCCGGCTGGCCCACGGCCAGGCCCCGCAGGTCCTGTTCATCACCTGCTCGGACTCCCGGGTCGTCCCCGCCCTCATCACCGGCGCCCGCCCCGGTGAGCTCTTCGAGCTGCGCACCGCGGGCAACATCGTCCCCCCTTATGCCGGCGCCCGGCCCACGGGCGAGGCCGCCACCATCGAATACGCGGTGGAGGTGCTCGGAGTGACGGACATCGTCGTCTGCGGCCACTCCCACTGCGGCGCCGTCACCGCGCTGGTGCGCGATGACGACCTGACCGCCGTCCCGGCCGTGCGCGACTGGTTCGCCCACGCCGCCGCCCGGCCCGAAGGGGAGGCTCAGGACCCCACCGTCGCCGAGGCCGTCAAGAACCACCTGCTGGCACAGCTGCTGCGCCTGCGCTCCTATCCGTGCGTCGAGGCCCGTCTGACAGCGGGCCTCGTGCACCTGCACGGGTGGTTCTACGAGGTGCACACGGGAGCCGTGCAGGCCCACGACGTGCACTCCGACACGTTCCGGGCGCTGTGAGGGCGGGCCTGGGCGGCAAAGTCGCCCTTCCTCATCTGCGGCAGGACCTCGCCGCCTCGATCGTCGTGTTCCTCGTCGCCCTTCCGCTGTGCGTGGGGGTCGCCGTGGCCTCCGGCGTCCCGGCGGAACTGGGGCTGGTCACGGGCATCGTCGGTGGCCTCCTCACCGGCATGATGCGCGGGAGCAGTCTGCAGGTCTCCGGTCCGGCCGCCGGTCTGACCGTGCTGGTCTTCGAGGCCGTCCAGGCCTTCGGCCTGGCCACGCTCGGAGTGATCGTGCTGACCGCCGGGCTGCTCCAGCTCGCCATGGGCGCCCTGAAGCTGGGGCGCTGGTTCCGGGCGATCTCCGTGTCGGTCGTCGAGGGCATGCTCGCCGGCATCGGGCTCGTACTCATCGCCGGACAGCTCTACACCGCGGCGGGCCTGAAGGCGCCGGTCTCCGGCGCGGGCAAGGTGGCCGGGCTCCCCGGAGCCCTGGCCGGGGCCGTCACCGACAGCGCCGCCCTCGTGTCACTCGCGGTCGGCGCCGCGACGATCGCCGTGGTGGTGCTGTGGAAGCGCACACCGGCCCGAGTGCGTGCCGTGCCGGGCGCGCTCGCCGCCGTCGTGCTGGCCACGCTCGCGACCTCGGTGTTCAGCCTGCCGGTCGCCACGGTCGAGGTGCAGGGCCTGCTCGGTGCCATCCAGTTCCCCGGGCTCGACAGCCTCGGCAGGCTCGCGAGCCTGAGCGTGATCGGGACCGTCCTCGCCTTCACCCTGATCGCCTCCGCAGAGAGCCTGTTCAGCGCGGCCGCGGTCGACCGGCTCCACGACGGACCGCGCACCGAGTACGACAAGGAGCTGATGGCCCAGGGTGCGGGCAACGCCGCGTGCGGGCTGCTCGGGGCACTGCCGATGACCGCGGTCATCGTGCGGAGCTCCGCCAATGTCCAGGCAGGGGCGAGGACGAAGGCCTCCCGGGTCCTGCACGGGGTGTGGTTGCTGCTCTTCGCGGCGCTGCTGCCTTCGGTCCTCGGGCTCGTCCCGCTGCCGGCCCTGGCCGGGATCCTCATCCACGCGGGCTGGAAGCTGATCCCGCTGCACACCCTCGCGACGCTGTGGCACCGGCACCGCGGTGAGGCCCTGATCCTGATGGTCACGGCCATCGCGATCGTCACCGTGAACATGTTCGAGGGTGTACTGATCGGGCTGGCCCTGTCGGTGGCCAAGACGGCCTGGGACGCCTCGCACGTCAAGCTGGACGTCGTCGACACGGGCGCGGGTCCCGTCCGCGCCCGGCTGTCCGGCAACGCCACGTTCCTGCAACTGCCGAAAATACTCGACAGCCTGGAGGCCCTGCCCCAGGACCGGCCCATCGAGCTGGACCTCTCCGGGCTGCACCACCGGGACCACGCGTGCCGCACGGCACTGGAGAACTGGGCCTCACGGCACAGCTCCCCCGGCACCGAACCCGTACAGCTGACCGAACCGGCGCCAGCGAGCTCCACCTCCGGCTGACGCCGGGGAGCCCCGACCACGAGCCCCGGCCCGTGGTCGGGGCTCCTCAAGTCCTCGACCCCCGCCGACCACCCCTGAAACGCAAAAGAACCCCACCGGAGTGGGGTTCCTGCTGGTGTCCGAGGGGGGACTTGAACCCCCACGCCCGATAAAGGGCACTAGCACCTCAAGCTAGCGCGTCTGCCATTCCGCCACCCGGACAAGGTGTCTGCCGTTCACGGGTGTTCCCCGTGGCGACAAAGAAAACAATACCAGGGGTTTGGGGTGGCTCTCACCTGCGTTTCCGGTGGTCAGTGCGGTGCGGACGCATCCGGGCGGGCCATCGCCCCTGCCGGGACCCGCCGCACGCACGTTCCGTGGCGTGCCGTGCGCGCTCCGTGGCCGGAGGCTACCTTCGCGGGCATGAGCGGCAGCGGCGGCACTGATGGCACGAGCGGGACCAGCGGCACGAGTGACCGAGCCCTCCGGCCGCCCCACGCCCTGGCCCCCCTGCGCGAGGGGTTGCGTGACACGTTCTGGTTCGCGCCGACCGTGGGGCTGCTGTGCGCCTTCGTGCTGTGGTGGGCCATCGCCGAGATCGACACGAGGATCGTCGCCCATCTGCAGGCGGAACAGGCGTACGCGGAGCTGGGGGACCTGATCGCGATCGTCGTGGACGCCCGGACGATCGTCACGACGGTCAGCTCGGCGATGATGACGTTCATCGGTGTCGTCTTCAGCATCTCGCTGGTGGCGGTGCAGATGGCGAGCGGGCAACTCACCCCCCGCGTGGTGCGGATCTTCGTACGGAGCCGGATCAGCAAGCTGACGCTGACGGTGTTCCTCGCGACGTTCGCGTTCTCGTTGCTGGTGCTGTCCTCGTACGAGGGCGGGGCCGAGCCGGATCCGCGCCGGGTGGCCTCCGTGCCGCTCCTGCAGAGCGTGCTGACGCTCGGCATGGTCGGCCTGAGCCTGCTGCTGTTCATCGCCTACGTCTCCTCCACCCTGAGGCTGATGCAGGTCGGGCCCGTCCTCGACCACATCGCCCGGGAGTCCTTCCGGGCGCTCGGGCAGCAGCCCGGCGAGGAGCCCTCCGGCCGTGCGCCGCTCGCCGCGGAGACGGCGCGGGTCACCCACCGGGGGCGCGCGGGGGTGCTGCGCAGCGTGAACGTGCCGCGGTTGGTGCGCGCCGCGCGCCGGCAGGGGGTCGTGCTGCGGCTGATCCCGCGGATCGGGGACTTCCTGCTGCCGGGGACACCGGTGCTGGCTGTGCACGGCGGAGGCGTACCCGCGCCGTACGCGCTGAGGTACACCGTCGATGTCGGGGTCGAGCGCGGCCTGCGGCAGGATCCGGCGTTCGGGCTGCGGCAGTTGTCGGACATCGCGCTGCGGGCTTTGTCGTCGTCCGTGAACGATCCGACCACCGCGGTGCAGTGTCTCGACCGGATCGTGCAGTTCCTCTCCGTCGCCGTGCACCTGCCGCTCGGACCGATGCACCACCGGGACCGGCGGGGTGCGGTGCGGCTCGTGCAGGAGGTGCCCGGGTGGACGGATCTGGTGGATCTGGGCTTCGAGGAGATCCGGGGGTGCGCGGTCGGCCACCCCCAGGTGACCCGCCGGTTGCTGGCCGGACTCGACGATCTGCTACTGCTCGCGGCCGACGAACGGAGGAAGCCACTGATCAGGCACCGTGCGCTCCTGGTGGAGGCGGTCGAGCGCACGGTGCCCGAGGCGGCCGGGCGTGCGTTCGCGCTGCACCCGGACCGTCAGGGGATCAACTGACGCCTCCGGCCGGTTCCTGCACCAGCCGGCCGGCCCGGGGGCGGCAATCCGGCCCGCCCGGTCGCGGTGGGCGGGCAGGCGGACTGACGGCACGGACGTGAACAGCGATACGGGGACCCGGAGGAGGCCCGGGACCCCGTATCGCGCTGCGGACGGACATCAGTCGCCGCAGCGGCCCGACCGCAGCGAGTGCAGGTGCTCGCTGGACTTGCGGGCGAAGGCGAAGGACTCGGCCGGGTTGTCGTGCTCGGTCTGCCAGTGGTGGTAGCTGCGGCCGCGGTGGGTGCGCTGGGTGACGCGGCTCAGGAACGTCTTGTAGTCGATGTCGCCGTCACCGACGTCCGACATGCGGTAGCCGTCACGGGCCGTGTCGTCCCTGATGCCGTCCTTGACGTGGAACAGGGGGTAGCGGTCGGGCTGCTTGAGGACGTAGTCGACGGGGTTGAAGGGGGCGGGGGTGCCGTCGGCCTTCTTCCCGAAGCGGAACTGGGCGGCGAACGCCCAGTAGATGTCCATCTCCAGGTAGACGAGGTCCGGGTCGGTCTCGGCGAGCAGGACGTCGTAGAGGCGCACGCCCGGCTTGTCGGTGGCGAAGGAGAACTCCTCCGCGTGGTTGTGCTGGTAGAACTTCATGCCGCGCTTGCGGGCCGCGGCACCGTAGGTGTTGAAGTCCTCGGCGGCACGCTTCCAGCCGTCCACGGTGGAGCCGTAGCGGAACGGTCCGGAGGCGGTGCCTATGTGCTTGAGGCCGAGGGCCTGGGCCTCGTCCAGCACCTTGGTGAGGTTCTGGGCGAAGGTGTAGGCGCCGGGGTTGTTGTCGTCGTAGTAGCCGACGTGGCTGCCGATGGGGTTCAGGCCGTGGTCCTTGGCCAGCTTCTTGAGCTGGGCCAGGGTGATGGCTCCGGCCGAGCCCTGGGTGTATCCGGCGAACTCGATCTCGTCGTAGCCGTACTTCTCCAGTTCGGCGAAGACGGGGGCGAATCCGAGGGTGGAGACCTTGTCGCGGAGGCTGTAGAGCTGGATGCCGAGGCGGCCGGGGGGCAGGACGGCGCGGCCCTTGCCGTGGCCGTGCCCATGCCCGTGGCCCTGGCCCGGATTGCCCGCGGCCTGGGCGGTCGCGGCGCCGATGAGGGTGGCCGCCGTGGCTCCGGCGGCGACGCCCAGGACGTTGCGGCGGCTGAGTCTGCTCGCGAGTTCGGAGTCCTTCGGGGTGCGGCTCATGATCAGGTGCCTCCTGTGTGGGTGTGCGGGCGGGCGGACGGTCAGTGCAGTCCCGCGAGCTGGAGGAGCAGGGACTTCACTTCGGTGGCCTGGACGCGGCCGGTGAACGCGTGGGGGGCGGAGCAGAGGATGAGCGGACCTTCGTCGTCGCTCTCGGGGAGGCGGCCGTGGCTGCCGCGAATGGGTGAGGGGTCCAGGGGGACGACCGCCATGCGGTAGCGCATCCCGAGCTTCTTGCGGGCCACCGCGGAGGCGGCCCGGACCCGGACGTAGGGGTCCTGGGGGTCCATGAAGAGCTCGACGGGGTCGTAGCCGGGCTTGCGGTGGATCTCGACGAGCTGGGCGAAGTCGGGTGCGCGTGTGTCGTCGAGCCAGTAGTAGTACGTGAACCAGGCGTCCTTCTCCGCGACGGCCACCAGCTCCCCGGAGCGGGGGTGGTCCAGGTGGTGGGCCTTCTTGCCCTCGTCGTCGAGGAGCTGCTCGATGCCGGGCAGGTCCGCGAGGGCCTCCCGGGTCGCCTCCAGGTCCTCGGGGCGGCGTACGTAGACGTGGGCGAGCTGGTGGTCGGCGACGGCGAAGGCCCGGGAGGCCATCGGGTCGAGGTACTCCATGCCGTCCTGGGTGTGCACCTCCAGCAGCCCGGCGCGGCGCAGGGCGCGGTTGATGTCGACGGGCCGGTCGACGCGGGTGATGCCGTACTCGGAGAGGGCGACGACGGTGCGGCCCTCGGCACGGGCGTCGTCCAGGAGCGGTGCCACGGCCCGGTCGAGCTCGGTGGCGGCCCGGTGGGAGCGGGGGTCGTCGGGGCCGTAGCGCTGGAGGTCGTAGTCGAGGTGCGGGAGGTAGCACAGGGCCAGGTCGGGGGTGCGGGTGGCGAGGATGTGCCGGGTCGCGTCGATGATCCACTGCGAGGAGACGAGGTCGGCGCCGGGGCCCCAGAAGTGGAAGAGCGGGAAGGTGCCGAGCTTGTCGGTCAGCTCGTCGTGCAGGGCGGGGGGGCGGGTGTAGCAGTCGGGTTCCTTGCGGCCGTCGGCGTAGTACACGGGGCGGGGGGTGACGGTCCAGTCGGTGTCGGCGCCCATGGCGTACCACCAGCAGATGTTGGCGACGGTGTAGCCGGGGTGGGCGCGGCGGGCGGCGTCCCACAGCTTGTCGCCCTCGACGAGTCCGTTGTGCTGGCGCCACAGGAGCACGTCGCCGAGCTCGCGGAAGTACCAGCCGTTGGCGACGATGCCGTGCTCGGAGGGGGTGGTGCCGGTGAGGAAGGTGGACTGGGCGGCGCAGGTGACGGCGGGCAGGACGGTGGTCAGGGGGGCCTGTGCGCCGGCCCCCGCCATGGCCCGGAGGTGGGGCATGTGCTCCAGCAGCTGGGGGGTGAGGCCGACCACGTCGAGGACGAGGAGCGGGGTGGGTGTGCCGGTCGTCATGGGAGCTCCTTCAGCCCGAGGTCCGTCAGGAGGTCCCGGGCGAGGGTGAGTTCGGCGGCGATGCCGTCGGCGAGCTGGGAGCGGGTGCGGGGACGGAGCTCGGCCGGGAGCGCCTGCCAGGTGTACGTCTCGACCTCCAGGTGCCGGGTGCGGGGCTCCGGTCCGCCGACGAGCCGGGTCAGCACGGACCGGAGTACGGGCAGCGTGGAGGTGAGCGGGGGCGCGGGGGGCGCGTGCAGGGGTACGTGGAAGTGGGAGCGCCACGGGGCGCTGTCGGGGAGCGCCCCGCCGTAGACGGCCTCGTCGAGGTCGTCGGTCCCGCGCAGGCCCGCCGCGGTGAGGGTGCGGGTCTGGTGCAGGAAGCGGGGCTCGGCGAAGGCGCCCAGTGCGGCCCGCACTTCCGGCAGGTGGGGGTGCTCCGCGTGCAGCGCCGCGGAGAGCTGGGCCTTGGCGACGGGGACGCCGGCCGTGTGCAGGGCGTCGAGTGCGGTGTCCGGGTCCTCGAAGGAGGTGGCGAGGTGGCAGGTGTCGATGCAGATGCCGATGCGGTCGTGGCCCACTCCGGTGAGGGGTGCGATGGCGTCCGCGGTGGTCTCCACGGTGCATCCCGGTTCGGGTTCGAGGCCGATCCTGATGGACTTCCCGGTCAGTTCGGCGAGGGCGTCGAGCCGCTGGGCGAGGGTGACCAGGGCCTTCCGTGCGGTGGCGGCCGCGGTGGGGTCGCTGGCGTACGGGGTGCGCCAGGCGATCGGCAGGGTGGAGATGCTGCCTTCGGTGACGTCGTCCGGCATCAGGGCCGCGAGGAGCCGGGCCAGATCGGTGGTGTGTGCGAGGCGCTCGGGGTCGGTCCAGTCCGGGGTGTAGACGCGGTACTTGACCTCCTGGGCGCCGAATCCCTCGTACGGGAAACCGTTCAGGGTGACCACTTCGAGGCCGCGGTGCTCCAGCTCGGAGCGCAGGGAGCGCAGCGCGGCGGGGTCGTTGATCAGGGCGCGGGCGGCGTCCCTGGCGAGCCAGAGTCCGATGCCGATGCGGTCCCTGCCGAGGCGTTTGCGTACGGGCTCGCAGTGGTCGCGCAGTTGGGCGCGGACTCCTTCGAGGTTCTCGGCCGGGTGCACGTTGGTGCAGTAGGCGAGGTGGACGGTGGATCCGTCGGGGTGGCGGAAGCGCATCGGGTCACTCCCCGCCGCGGAGGATGGAGTTGCCCTCGTGGAGGCCGTCGGGGGCGGCGGTGTCGAGCTGGAGCCGTCCGCTCTGCCCGTAGAAGGCGACGGGGTTGCGCCAGAGCACCTTGTCGACGTCGTCCTCGTCGAACCCGGCCTCCAGCATGGCGTCGGCGACCTTGCGGGTCTTCAGCGGGTCGCTCCTGCCCCAGTCGGCGGCCGAGTTGACGAGGATCCGGTCGGTGCCGAAGGTGCGGAGGATCGTGACCATGCGGTCCTCGTCCATCTTGGTGTCCGGGTAGATGGAGAAGCCGGCCCAGCAGCCGCTGTCCAGCGCGTCCTTGACGGTCGTCTCGTTGAGGTGGTCGAGCAGGACGTACTCGGGGCGCAGGTCCGACTCGCGGACGACGTCGATGGTGCGGTGCAGGCCGGCGAGCTTGTCGCGGTGCGGGGTGTGGACGAGCGCGGGCAGGCCGTGTTCCACCGCGAGCTGGAGCTGGGCGGCGAGGGCGGTGTCCTCGGCCGGCGTCATGGAGTCGTAGCCGATCTCTCCGACGGCGACGACGGAGTCCTTGACGAGGTAGCGGGGCAGCGCGTCGAGGACGGGCGTGCAGCGGGGGTCGTTCGCCTCCTTGGGGTTGAGGGCGATCGTGCAGTGGTGGGCGATGCCGTACTGGGAGGCGCGGAAGGGCTCCCAGCCGAGGAGCGCGTCGAAGTAGTCGAAGAAGGCGGCGGGCGAGGTACGCGGCTGCCCGAGCCAGAAGGAGGGTTCGACGAGGGCGCGGACGCCCGCGTCGTACATCGCCCGGTAGTCGTCCGTGGTGCGGGAGGTCATGTGGATGTGGGGGTCGAAGATGCGCATCAGGATTCCTCCCTGGACGTGGGGGCGGGGGCCGTCAGGTCGAGGACGGTCCGCAGATCCGCGGGGACCTCGCGGCCGGCCGCGGTGCGCTCGGCCGCGAAGTCACCGAGCATGCGCGCGAGTTCGGCGTCACCCCGGGCACGGCGGCCGAGGTCCGCGACCGCCTCGACGGGAACCTCGGTGAACAGGCACTTGAGCACGGCGTGCCGCCACCCGTGCGCGTCGAGGTGGGCCGCGGCGTACGGTCCGACGGCGGCGGAGACCAGCCGGGTGTCGTTGGTGCGCAGGGCGTCCTCGACGAGCGGGAGAGCGGTCGCGCCGAGGTCCAGCCGGTCCAGGGTGAGCAGGACGGCCCGCCGTTCGGCGGCGGTCCCCTGCTCGTAGAGCCGGGTCACGGCAGGCAGCCCCGCCCTGGCTTCGAGCAGCAGGAGTGCGCGTACCGAGTCGGCGTGCTCCAGCCCGCACTGCCGGCCGGCGGAGGCGAAGCGCAGCTCCCAGGGTGGGCTCCCGGTGTCGGAGTCGGGGTGGCCGGCGGCGTGCGCGGCCTCGGCGAGCGCCTCGTCGAGCCAGGCCCTGGCGGCTCCGCGGAGCCGGTCGTCGAGTTCCTTGCGGCTGGTCAGCACGGTGCGGCTGCTCCCTTCCCCGTCCGTCGGACGGCTTCGTGCAGGAAGTCGATGGACGTGCGGGCCAGTTCCGGGCCCGCGTGGGAGTGGCGGGGCAGTTCGACGACGGTGAGTCCGGTGTATCCGGTGGCGGCGAGGGCTTCGAGCACGGGCGGGAAGTCGATCTCGCCGTCCCCGAACGGCAGGTGCTCGTGCACACCGCGTCGCATGTCCTCGATCTGGACGTGCCGCAGCCAGGGCGCCGCGTCCTTGACGCAGTCGGCGGGCGGGGCGGGTTCCAGGCACTGGCAGTGCCCGATGTCGAGGGTGAGCCCGAGGGGTTCCGGGTCGCCGAGGAGCGTGCGCAGATGGTGGAAGTCGGCGAGCGTGGCGAGGAGGTGGCCGGGTTCGGGCTCGATCGCGAGGGGCACCCCGGCGCGGGCGGCGGCGTCCAGCACGGGGGCGAGGGCGTCGGCCAGCCGCTCCCAGGCGGTGTCCGTGGAGGTGCCGGGCGGCGTGGTGCCGCTGAAGCAGTGCACGGCGTGGGCACCCAGCTCGGAGGCGATTCCGACGGCGCGGACGAGCAGTGCGGTGCGGGCCGCGCGGGCGTCGGGGTCCGGGTCGAGGAGGGAGGGACCGTGTTTGCGGCGCGGGTCGAGGACGTAGCGGGCGCCGGTCTCCACGGTGACGCCGAGGCCCAGCCCGTCGAGCCTGCGCGCCACGTGGCGGGTGCGGGCGGCGAGGTCGGGGGCGAGCGGGTCGAGGTGCATGTGGTCGAGGGTCAGCCCGACGCCGTCGTATCCCAGGTCGGCGAGGAGCCCGAGGGCGTCGTCGAGGCGGAGGTCGGTCAGGCCGTTGGTGCCGTAGCCGAGGCGGAGGGTCATGTGGGGCTCACCTTCCGAGCGAGCGAGCGGGCGAGCGGGACGAGCCCCATGACGGCGAGTCCGCCGAGGGACGACCCCGCCCGGGCGGCCAGCGCGGCCTGCAGCGGGATCATGGCGCGGATGCCCCCGCCGACGGCGCGCTGGGTGAGGGGCGGGGACGGGTTGAGGGCCGCGTGGAGGAGGGGCGGCCCCGCGGTGCGGAGGTAGGCGCCGGCGAAGGCGGTGAGGAGCAGCCGGTCGGGTGTGCCGCGGTCGCGGCGGGCCGCCCCCGGTCGCTCGTGCGCGACGGCGGCGCCGAGCGCCGTCGTCGCGGCGAGAGCGGCGAGCGGTGCCGCGGTCGAACCGCCCTGCGCCTCGTGGCGGGAGACGGAGGTGACGGCGTAGGTGTGCGCGCCGAGCAGCAGCGCTGCGGGGAGCGCGGCGCGCGGGGAATCCGGAACGGACGCGGAAGCGGAGGCCGGGTTTCCGCTGTCGGGTGCCCGGAGTGCGGATCCCGCGGGCTGCCGGATGGAGGGCGTGCCGTCGCGCCCGCGCGCGTACCCCTGCCCGGCGGTCGCCGTCGCGCCGAGCAGCAGGTCCAGGGTGCGGGCCGCCGCCATGGCCGCCGGTCCCGCCTTCGTGTGCTTCAGGTGCAGGTCGTACGCCCAGACCGTGGCCGCGAGGGACGATGCCACCGCCAGCGCGGGTCGTCCGGCGCGGGCGGCCAGGGCCAGGCCGGCCGCGGTGAGTGCGCCCGCCGCGGCCAGTGCCGCGCCCGGTGCGATCCGCCCGGAGGGGATCGGGCGGTGGGGGCGGTCGACGGCGTCCTCGTCGCGGTCCGCCCAGTCGTTGAGTGCCATCCCCGCCTCGTACAGGCACAGGGAGGCGCCGACCGCGAGGGCGGTGCCGCGGTCGGGGCGGCGGCCGATCGCGGCGGCCCCGGCCAGTGCGTCGCCGGGGACGGTGAACAGCGCCGACACCCGCAGCAGCTCCGCCCAGGCGCGGAGTGTGTGCCGGGTGCGGGGCCTGTCCGGTGCGGGCGCAGTCCCGCCCGAACCGGACAGGCGGCTGGGGGGCGCGGCGGCACGGGCACCGAGCAGCGCCGGTGCCCCCGCGACGGCAGCGAGCAGCCGCGGCGGCCTCACCGGGCGGCCCGGAGCTGTCCGGCGAAGGCCAGCAGCTCGGCGTACTGCTCGGACAGTGCGGCCGGGCCTCCGTCCGGGTCCTTGAAGTAGAAGCCGAGCTCGGGGCGCGGGCCCGTGAGGCCGGCTTCGTGGGCCCGCGCCAGCAGCCGCGCCAGGTCCAGGACCAGCGGGGCGGCCAGTGCCGAGTCGCAGCCCTGCCAGATCGTCTGGAGGATCATGCGGGAACCGAGGAAACCGTCGAAGGCGATGTGGTCCCACGCGGTCTTCCAGTCCCCCATGGCCGGGACGTCGTCGATGTGGACCTCTCCCTCCGGAGCGGCCCCGAGGGTGTCGGCGAGTACGCGTTCCTTGCCCGCGTTCTTGGCCGCGGCCGCGGCCGGGTCGGCCAGCGCCGCTCCGTCCCCCCCGCCCAGCAGGTTCGTGCCCGACCACGCCCGTACCGGCAGGGCGCGCTGGACGAACATGGGGGCGAGCACGGAGCGGAGCAGCGTCTGGCCCGTCTTGCCGTCGCGTCCGGCGTGGGGAAGTCCGCAGGTGTCGACGGCGTCCTGGAGCCGCGGGCTGCGCAGGCCCGTGGAGGGGGTGAAGTTGGCGTACGGGCAGCCGGCCCGGAGGGCGGCGGCCGCGTAGAGGGAGCTGGCCGGCAGCCGGGTGTCGTCCTCGGCGGGGGCGGGCTCGGTCGAGGCGACGTTGATGACGACGGTACGGGCGAGGTCGTGGCGCCGGGCGAAGTCGGTGAGGTCGGCGGCGAACGCGGCGACGAGCTCCTCGTCGGTGCGGGTGTCGCCGGGGTGGGGGCCGCCCGGGCGTATCTCGGTGTCGGCGGCGGTGAGTTCGGCCCGGACGGCCGAGGGCAGCCCGTGCGGGAGCACTCCGCCGGCCGCCAGGGCCTCGGCACGCTTGGGCAGTGGGCAGTCGAGGGTGTCGTGGCCGCCGAAGACGAGGGAGGTCAGGGGCGGTAGCCCGCTGTCGGCGAAGGGTGGTGTCTCGGTGACCATGCCGGTCGCCGGGTGGAGGCCCGCCGCGATGGCGGCGCACCCCGCGGTGGCGGTGGTGGCGACGGAGCCGCGTGCTCCGATGAACCAGACTCCGGTACGAACGGCATGTGCGGTCACGGGCTGCCTCCCTGGGGGGACGAAGAGGGGGTGGTGGACGGTGGGCGGGGAAGGTGCGCTTCCCCGCCCACCGTCGGCAGAGGTGGCCGCCCTATGTGGAGGGCAGCTCCTTCAGCTGGATGTTGCGGAAGGACACCTGGTCGTCGGCCCCGTGGTTCTGCAGGCCGATGTAGCCGTCCTTCAGGCTGCGGACGGGGTCGGTGTTGGTGAAGTCGTTGATCTTCACTCCGTTGAGGAAGATCTGGAGCCGTTCACCCTGGACCTTGATCTCGTAGCTGTTCCACTGGCCGGGCGGCCTGAGGACCTGGTCGCGGGCCTTGATGTTGGCCGACTTGAACGTGTAGACGGCCCCGGTGGTGCGATCGGCCGCGTCCGTGGCGTCGATCTGGATCTCGTAGCCCTTGTTGACCGCCGACCAGGGGTCGTCGGACTCGGGGTAGCCGACGAAGATGCCGGAGTTGTCGTCGCCCGCCATCTTCCAGTCGAGCTTCAGCGAGTACGACTTCAGCTCCTTGGCCTGGTAGGTCAGCAGGCCCATGCCGCCCTCGGAGCGCAGCTCACCGTCGGCGACGGCGAACTTTCCGGGGCCGGCCTGCTTCCAGCCGTCGAGCGTCTTCCCGTTGAAGATCGACCGGTAGCCGGTGTCCGGCTTGCAGTTGGCCTTGACCTGCCCGGACGCGTAGCGCAGACCGCCCAGCAGGTGCTGGCGCAGGGCGGGTTCGGCGTAGGACTCCTTGGTGTGGCCGAGGCCGGTGTAGAAGGAGCGCCCGCCCTGGTAGGTCTGGCACCAGGCGATGGGGTGATCGCCCTTCATGGTGCCGCCGGTGTAGCTGGTCTCGTCCAGCGTGGCCAGGACCTGGGCCTTGTCCCGCGGGTTGGTGCGGTAGTTGTACCACTCGTCGGTACGGTCCCAGGCCTCGTCCAGGTGCGCGGTCGCCGGGTGGTCGTGGTTCTCGACGCGGACGGTCGCGGGCTGGATCTGCGGGTGCGAGTCGAAGTACGCGCCGACGAGTCCGCCGTAGAACTCCCAGTCGTACTCGGTGTCGGCGGCCGCGTGGACGCCCATGTAGCCGCCTCCGGTGGCCACGTAGTTCTCGAACGCCTTCTGCTGGTCGCCGTTGAGGACGTCACCGGTCGTCGAGAGGAAGACGACGGCGTCGTAGCGGGCCAGGTTGCTGGTGGTGAACTGGGCGGCCGTCTCGGTGGAGTCGACGGTGATGTTGGTGTCCTTGCCCAGTTCCTTCAGCGCGGTGATGCCCGTCGGGATCGAGTCGTGGCGGAAGCCGCCGGTCTTGGAGAAGACGAGGACCCGCTTGGCGGTCCGGTCCACCGGGCTGTCGGACAGCTCGAAGTCGTCGACGTCGTAGAGCGCCCCGTCGCCGCCCTTGAAGACCAGGAAGAGCTCCGTGGCCTTCTTCGGTGCTCCGCGCAGGGGTACGTCGATGTCCTGGAACGTGTCCCAGCTGCCGGTCACCGGTACGGGCGCCGAGCCGAGGATCTTGCCGGTGGCGGACCCGGCCCGCACCTCCAGGAAGCCTCCCGCGCCCGCGGAGGACGTCCGGGCCGTGAGCTTGGTGGTGCCGCCGAGGATGTACGGGGTGAAGGAGATCCAGTCGTCGTTGTGGATGTCACCGACGGTCCGGCCGCCGTGGGCACTGGTCTTGCTCGGTGTGGTGACGCCGGAGGAGTCGCTGTAGTGCTCCGCCTGCCGGTGGCGCGGCTGGAGCTGCGCCTGGTCACGGCCGGTCAGCTTGGCCTGGCCGCCGCCCCCGCCGTCGGTGTACGTGGCGGAGATGCCGCCGTAGATGTTGGCGTTCGGGTCGTGCCCGCCCTCCATCGCGGTCTTGATGGTGCCTTCGCAGCCGTGCTCGGTCGTGATGTCGTGACCGTGGCTGTCGTGGCCCAGGGTGAACTTGACCTCGACCTGGGTGCAGTCGATGGTGCCGTCCTCGGGGTCGGTGACGGTGACCTTGAAGGGCACCTCGTCCCCGAATTCGAACTGCTGCCCGTCGCTCGGGGCCTGCAGCACGACGGTGGGTGCGGTGTTCCCGACCGTCACGTGCACGCTCGCCGAACCTGTGCGGCCCGTCGAGTCCTTCGCGGTCACGGTGGCGACGTACGTGCCGTTCTTCTTGTACGTGTACGAGGGGTTCGCGGCGGTCGACCTGCCGCCGTCGCCGAAGTCCCAGGCGTACGTCAGGGCGTCGCCGTCCCCGTCGGTGGTGCCGGCCGAGGAGAACTTCACCTTGAGCGGGGCGACGCCGGAGGTCCTGTCGGACGAGGCCTCGGCGATGGGTGAGCGTCCGCCCGTGGCGTTCTCGATGCGGTACAGCGCGGAGTTCTCGTCGCCGCCGAACCAGGCGAGGCCGTAGTCCAGGACGTAGAGGGCCCCGTCGGGCCCGAAGGCCATGTCCATCACCTGGGTACCGGACCACGGGATGTCGTTGACGGACTGGACGGCGCCGTCGCCGTCCTGCTCGATGCGCTTGATCCACTGCCGGCCGAACTCACCGGCGAAGAAGTCCCCGTCGTACTCCTCGGGGAATTTGACCGGCGAGTCGAGGTCGGCGTCGTACTGGTAGACGGGCCCGCCCATCGGGGACTCGGAGCCGGTGCCGAACTCGGGCACGGACGCGCCGTCGTACGGGATCCAGGCGGCCTGCGCCGGGGGCAGGTCCACCAGACCGGTGTTGTGCGGCGACTCGTTCTTCGGGGCGGCGCAGTCGAAGGGGGCGCCGGAGGTCTTCGTCGCGAAGTCGTAGTCGGTGAAGGCGTCGTTGTCACCGGTACAGAAGGGCCAGCCGAAGTTTCCGGGCTCCGTCACCCGGGCGAACTCGACCTGTCCGGCCGGTCCGCGCTTCGGGTCGGCGGCACCCGCGTCGGGGCCGTAGTCACCGACGTAGAGGTTGCCGGTGGCCTTGTCGACGCTGAAGCGGAACGGGTTGCGGAAGCCCATCGCGTAGACCTCGGGGCGCGTCCTGTCCGTGCCCGGGGCGAAGAGGTTGCCCTCCGGGACGGTGTACGAGCCGTCGTCGGCGACCTTGATGCGGAGGATCTTGCCGCGGAGGTCGTTGGTGTTGCCGGAGGTGCGGCGGGCGTCGAACGCCGGGTTGCGGTCCGGCCGTTCGTCGATCGGCGTGAATCCGTCGGAGGCGAACGGGTTGGAGTCGTCGCCCGTCGACAGGTACAGGTTGCCCTGCGCGTCGAAGTCGATGTCGCCGCCCACGTGGCAGCAGATCCCGCGGGTGGCGGGGATGTCGAGGACCTTCTTCTCGCTGGCGTTGTCGAGGGTGCCGTCCGCCTTCAGCACGAAGCGGGAGAGGCGGTTCACCCCGTCGAACTTCGCGAAGTCGGCGGCGGTGCCGGTCTCCGGGGCATCACCGGCCGGGGTGTCCAGCGGAGGTGCGTAGTAGAGGTAGATCGCCCGGTTCTCGGCGAAGTCGGGGTCGATCCCGACGCCCTGCAGCCCTTCCTCGTCGTGCGAGTAGACGGGGAGGGTGCCGGAGACGCGGGTGTTGCCCGCGCTGTCGGTGATCCGCAGCTCGCCGTTGCGCGAGGTGTGGAGCACGCTGCGGTCGGGGAGCACTGCCAGCGACATGGGTTCGCCGGTCTCGGCGGCGCCCTTGGCGAGCGTGACCTGCTGGAAGTCCTCGGCGGCGTCCTGCGCGGGCGGGTGCGCCGGCGTGTCGTGGGCGGTGGCGGGCGAGGAGCCGAGGGTGAGGGTGGCGGCGGCGAGCAGTCCGCCGGTGAAGAGGGCGAGTGATTTTCGGGCGCGGAGCCGTCTGCTGCTTCGGTGCACGTGCGTCCTCCGGATGGGGCCGGTTGTTCGGGCGGGTGCGTTCTGCCTTTCCGCGCGGGGACTGCCGCGCCCGTCACCTGGGCTGTGGGGCCCTGGTGACGCGAGTCATGTCGTGTACACGTAGGGGACGGTAGCTGTGTTCGTCCGGTACGGAAAGCCCTTGCGCAGGAGCTGGGTCGAACTTCTGCCCGGGTCAGGACAAAGGCGGTTCCGGGCATGCCGAACCGCCCCGCGGCACGTCGAGCCCCTCCGGTCGGGCGAGGGGCAGGGGTCCCGGGGGCGGAGCTCCGGACCCTCAGTCGCCTCCCCCGAACGCCGCGTCGAACGACGCGCTCGGCGGGTCGAAGTCGAAGCGCTTCAGCGAGGTGAGCGCCTCCGGCGCTCCCGTCAGCCGGTCCATGCCCGCGTCCTCCCACTCCACCGAGACCGGCCCCTCGTACCCGATGGACCGCAGCATCCGGAACACGTCCTCCCAGGGCACGTCGCCGTGCCCGGCCGACACGAAGTCCCAGCCGCGCCGCGGGTCGCCCCACGGCAGGTGGGAGCCGAGCCGGCCGTTGCGGCCGTCGAGGCGCTTCCGGGCCTCCTTGCAGTCCACGTGGTAGATCCGGTCCCGGAAGTCGTAGAGGAATCCGACCGGGTCGAGGTCCTGCCACACGAAGTGGCTGGGGTCGAAGTTCAGCCCGAACGCGGGCCGGTGGCCGACGGCCTCCAGGGCGCGGTGCGTGGTCCAGTAGTCGTACGCGATCTCACTCGGGTGCACCTCGTGGGCGAAGCGCACGCCCTCCGCGTCGAAGACGTCCAGGATCGGGTTCCACCGGTCCGCGAAGTCCTCGTAACCGCGCTCGATCATGTGCGGCGGGACCGGCGGGAACATGGCGACCAGGTGCCAGATCGAGGACCCGGTGAAGCCGATCACGGTGTCCACACCGAACGCGGCCGCCGCCCGCGCGGTGTTCTTGATCTCCTCCGCGGCACGCCTGCGTACGCCTTCCGGCTCCCCGTCGCCCCAGATCCGGCCGGGGAGGATGCCCTGGTGGCGTTCGTCGATCGGGTTGTCGCAGACCGCCTGGCCCACCAGGTGGTTGGAGATCGCCCAGCACTTGAGGCCGTACTTGTCGAGCAGCTGCCGCCGCCCGTCGAGGTAGCCGGGATCCGCCAGGGCCTTGTCGACCTCGAAGTGGTCCCCCCAACAGGCGAGTTCGAGACCGTCGTAACCGAAGTCCCGGGCGTGCCGGCAGACCTCCTCCAGCGGGAGGTCGGCCCACTGGCCGGTGAAGAGTGTGAACGGACGGGGCATGCGCGGGACCTCCTAGAAGGGGACCGGGGTGTGGACGGAGTTCTTCGCGGCGCTCTCCTCGACGGCGGCGAGCACCCGCTGCACCTGGAGTCCGTCGGCGAACGACGGAACGGGCGCGGTCCCTCCGGCGATGGTGCGCACCACGTCACGGGCCTGGTGGACGAACGTGTGCTCGTAGCCCAGCGCGTGGCCCGGCGGCCACCACGCCTCCAGGTAGGGGTGCTCGGGCTCCGTGACCAGGATCCGGCGGAAGCCGGCCGAGGTCGCGGGTTCGGTGTGGTCGTGGAAGGACAGTTCGTTGAGCCGTTCCAGGTCGAAGGCGATCGACCCCAGCTCCCCGTTGATCTCCAGGCGCAGGGCGTTCTTGCGGCCGGCCGCCATCCGGGTCGCCTCGAAGGAGGCCAGCGCGCCGGAGGCGAGCCGCCCGGTGAACAGGGCGGCGTCGTCGACGGTGACCGCCCCCCGGGCCGTCCCGTCCGCGGCGCCCGACAGGCCGGCCGACGCCCCGGTGAGGACGGGCCGTTCACGGACGAACGTCTCGGTCACCGCCGACACCCCGACGACCAGTTCCCCGGCCAGGTACTGGGCGAGGTCGACGATGTGCGCCCCGAGGTCTCCCAGCGCACCGGATCCGGCGTGCTCGCGCTCGAGCCGCCAGGTCAGCGGAGACTCGGGGTCGACCAGCCAGTCCTGGAGGTAGGTGGCCCGCACGTGCCGCAGCCGGCCCAGCCGGCCGTCCGCGATCAGTGTGCGGGCGTACGTGATGGCGGGCACCTTGCGGTAGTTGAAGCCCACGATCGCCACCTGACCGCGGGCCGCGGCCCGCTCGGCGGCGTCCGCCATGGCCTCCGCCTCGGCGACCGAGTTGGCGAGCGGCTTCTCGCACAGCACGTGCTTGCCGGCCTCCAGTGCGGCGATCGCGATCTCCGCATGGCTGTCGCCGGGGGTGCAGATGTCCACCAGCTGCACGTCGTCCCGGGCGATCAGGGCACGCCAGTCGGTCTCCGCCGCCGCCCAGCCGTGACGGGCGGCGGCGGTCTCGACGGCCGCACGGTCGCGTCCGCAGATGGCGGCGAGAGCGGGTCTCATCGGCAGGTCGAAGACATGTCCGGCCGTGCGCCACCCCTGGGAGTGGGCGGCGCCCATGAACGCGTACCCGACCATGCCGACCCCGAGCGTCGC
Source organism: Streptomyces clavifer (assembly GCA_014651175.1). GTDB lineage: Bacteria > Actinomycetota > Actinomycetes > Streptomycetales > Streptomycetaceae > Streptomyces > Streptomyces clavifer. The sequence continues at coordinate 251,237 of BMWJ01000002.1, forward strand.
CGGCGGCTGCTGTGCCGGCGGCGGGGCCTCGGTCTCCTGCTCCGTCTCTTCCCTACGGGCCATGCGGGCTTCCTCCTCGTCGGTGGTTCGGTGTCGGCGGTGGTGCGGGATCAGCTGAAGCCCGTCGGCAGGTACTGGTCGATGTTCTCCTTGGTGACCACGGCCGAGTAGAGGGTCAGCGAGGTCGGGATCTCCAGCTCGGAGAGGCCCGGGACGCCCTTCCCCTGGCCGAGGGCGCGCGCCAGGTCGATGGCCGACGCGGCCATCGTCGGCGGGTAGAGCACGGTGGCCTTCAGGACGCTGTTGTCGGCCTTGATGGCGTCCATCGCGGACTTGGCCCCGGCTCCGCCGACCATGATGAACTCGTCGCGGCCCGCCTGCTGGATGGCGCGCAGGGCACCCACGCCCTGGTCGTCGTCGTGGTTCCACAGGGCGTCGAACTGCTTCTGGGCCTGGAGGAGCTGGGCCATCTTGGCCTGCCCGGACTCGACCGTGAAGTCGGCGGCCTGACGGGCCACCAACTTGATGTTGGAGTAGTTCTTCAGCGCGTCGGCGAAGCCCTGGCTGCGCTGCTTGGTGAGCTCCAGGTTGTCGATGCCCGCGAGCTCGACGACCTTGGCGTTCGCCTTGTCCTTGAGCTGCTCGCCGATGTAGTGCCCGGCGTTGAGGCCCATGCCGTAGTTGTCGCCGCCGACCCAGCAGCGGTAGGCCTGCGGGGAGGCGAAGACGCGGTCCAGGTTGACGACCGGGATGCCGGCCTTCATCGCTTCCAGGCCGACCTGGGTGAGTGCCTTGCCGTCGGCGGGGAGGATGACGAGGACGTCGACCTTCTTGTTGATGAGGGTCTTGACCTGGCCGATCTGGGCCGCGGTGTCGTTGGAGCCCTCGGTGATCTCCAGGGTCACCTCGGAGTACTTCTCCGCCCGCGACTTGGCGTTCACGTTGATCGCGTTGAGCCAGCCGTGGTCGGCCTGCGGTCCGGCGAAGCCGATGGTGACGGCCTTTCCGGGCTTGTCGTCGGCGGCCGGCTGGTTGTTCTGTGCGGTCGCCTTCTCCTTGGGCTCGTTGCTCGTACAGGCGGTGAGGAAGGCTCCCGCGGAGACGGCCGCGGTGCCGAAGAGCAGTCCTCTGCGGCTGGTTTCTGGCATGGCTGTCAAACCCTTCATCCGGTGAATCGGCTACGGAACTACGGGTGGCTGATCGGTGACGCGGAGGGGTCAGGTCTCGCCGTTGCGGAGCGTGCGGCGCTGGACCAGGACGGCGGCGACGATGATCGCGCCCTTGGCGATCTGCTGGACGTCGCTCTGCAGGTTGTTGAGCGCGAAGATGTTGGTGATCGTGGTGAAGACGAGGACCCCGAGCACGGAGCCGACGATGGTGCCGCGGCCTCCGCTGAGGAGGGTGCCGCCGATGATCGCGGCGGCGATGGCGTCGAGTTCGTACAGGTTGCCGTTGGTGTTCTGTCCGGAGCCGGACAGGATGATCAGCATGAAGGCGGCGATGCCGCAGCACAGGCCGGAGAGCAGGTAGAGGTAGAGCCGCTGGCGGCGTACGTCGATGCCGGCGAGCCGGGCCGCCTCCGCGTTGCCGCCGATGGCGACCGTACGGCGTCCGAACGTGGTGCGGTTGAGGATCAGCCAGCCGACGACGGTGACCGCGGCGAAGACCAGGACCAGGGGCGGTATGCCCAGGACGTACGCGTCGGGCAGGCCCAGGTCGAGGACGGACTGGACGGTGACGATCTGCGTCTTGCCGTCGGTGATCTGCAGGGCGAGCCCGCGGGCCGAGGCGAGCATGGCGAGCGTCGCGATGAAGGGGACCATGCGCCCGTAGGCGATGAGGACCCCGTTGACGAGCCCGGCGGCGAGTCCGACGATCACGGCGGTGAACAGGATGCCCGCGAAGCCGAAGTCCTGGGTGGCGAGCGTCGTCGCCCAGACGGAGGCGAGGGCCACCATCGCGCCGACCGACAGGTCGATGCCGCCGCCGATGATGACCAGGGTCATGCCGACGGTGACGACCCCGATGACGGAGGACTGCGTCAGGATCAGCTGGAGGTTGCCGGTGTCCAGGAACGCGTCGGGTTCGGTGAGGCCGCCGACGGCCACCAGCACGGCGAGTACGCCGAGCAGGGACAGGTTGCGGACATCGGCGCGCAGGCCGAGTGCGCGCAGACCGCCGGGGGGCGAGGACGGCGCGGCGGGCGTCGCGGGCCCCTTCTCCGGCCCGTGGTGCTGCGCCGACGGTGCGGGCTGTGTCATGACGTCGGGCTCCCTTCCATGACGAGGTCGAGTACGCGGTGCTCGTCGAGCTCCTGGGCGGGGGCCGTGTGCACGACGCGGCCTTCCCGGAGCACCAGCACCCGGTCGGCGAGGCCCAGCACTTCGGGCACTTCGCTGGAGACGAGCAGAACGGCGAGGCCTTCGTCGGCCAGCCGGCGGATCACGGCGTAGAGCTCGGCGCGGGCGCCGACGTCGACGCCGCGGGTGGGTTCGTCGAGCAGCAGGACCTTGCAGCCGCGGAGCAGCCAGCGGGCCAGGACCGCCTTCTGCTGGTTACCGCCGGAGAGGGTGCGGACCGCCGCGTCCGGGTTGTCGGGGCGCAGTGAGAGTTCGCGGGTGGCGGTCCTGGCCGCGGTGCGCTCGGCTCCCCGGTCGATCCACCCGGCGCGGGCGAAGCGGGAGAGGGAGGAGACCGAGACGTTGCGGGTGACGGATTCGGTCAGCAGGAGGGCCTGTGCCTTGCGTTCCTCGGGGGCGAGGCCGATCCCGGCGGCGACGGCGGCCCGGACGCTGCCGGGCTTCAGCGGCCGGCCGGCGACGGTGACCCGGCCCGCGGTCGGCTTGCGGGCGCCGTAGACGGTCTCCAGGATCTCGGAGCGGCCGGAGCCGACGAGTCCGGCCAGTCCGACGATCTCGCCGGGCCGCAGTTCCAGGTCGACCGGTTCGAACTCGCCCTTGCGGTACAGCCCCTCGACGGTGAGTACGGGCTCCGCCGCGGCGCGTGCGGCACTGGGCGCGGGCCGCTGGGGGAAGACGTACTCGACGTTGCGGCCGGTCATCATGGCAACGATGTCGCGCGTGGGGGTGGACGTGGCGGGGAGGCCGACGGCGACGGCCCGGCCGTCCTTGAGCACGGTGACCCGGTCGCCGATGCGGCGGATCTCCTCCAGGCGGTGCGAGATGTAGACGACGGCGACGCCGTCGGCGGTGAGGCCGTCGACGATGCGGAAGAGGTTGTCGACCTCGTCGGGGTCCAGGGCGGCGGACGGCTCGTCCATCACGATGAGCCGGACGTCGTGCGAGAGCGCCCTCGCCATGGAGACGATCTGCTGGTGGGCGGCGGAGAGGTCGCCGACCGCACGGGCCGGGTCGATCTCCGGGTGTCCGAGGCGCTTCAGGAGTGCGGCGGCGGCGTCCCTGGCCTCCCGGGTGCGGACGACGAAGCCCGCACTGGTGGGTTCGTGGCCGAGGAAGACGTTCTCGGCGACCGACAGGCCCTCGACCAGGTCGAGTTCCTGGTAGATGGTCGCGATGCCCAGGCGCATCGCGGTGATCGGCGTGGAGAGCCTGACCGGCTCGCCGCGCCAGGTGATGGCGCCGTCGTCGGGCTGGTGGGCGCCGGCCAGCACCTTGATGAGGGTGGACTTTCCCGCGCCGTTCTGGCCGAGGAGGCAGTGGACTTCGCCGGCCTGCACCTCGAGGTCCACGCCGTCGAGGGCGCGTACTCCGGGGAACGATTTGGTGATGCCGGACATGGTGAGCAGGGGCGGTTCTGGTGCCATGACGAATCCCCTCGGCGAACGAGGTCTCCCCTGCTCGGCGGTGCCGAGAGGTCGGGGAAGGCCGGTGAGCGGGCAGGGCGCAGTTCCGGCGGTGCCGTACTGCTGACGGAACTGCTGGCGGGTGCGGGGGCGGAGCTCGGATCGGGCTGCTTGCGGGTGTTGCTGCGGAGCGCGGATCAGGCTGCTTGCGGAGACGGCCGCGCGGCGTGTGCCGCGCGGCGCGCCGGCCCGGACGTCAGGCCGGCGAGAACAGGTGGTCGCTGATGAGCCTGGCCGCGCCGATCACTCCGGCGGTCGGCCCCAGCTCACCGAGGACGATGGGGAGGTTGCCCGTGGCCAGCGGCAGGGACTGCCGGTAGACCTGGGTGCGGACGCTGGCCAGCAGGTTGTGGCCGAGTCCGGTCACCCCGCCGCCGATGACGACGAGGCCCGGGTTGAAAAAGCTGACGAGTCCCGCGATGACCTGGCCGACCCGGTTGCCGCCTTCGCGGATCAGGTCCAGCGCGGTCGGGTCGCCGGCCGCCGCGGCGGCGGCCACGTCGACGGCGGTGAGTGTCCCGGCCGCCTCCAGCCGGGCCGCCAGCTCCGGGGACCGGCCCGCGCGGGCGGCGTCCTCGGCGTCTCGGGCGAGTGCGGCACCGCTGAAGTGGGCTTCCAGGCAGCCCCGGTTGCCGCAGGCGCAGGAGCGTCCGTCGGGTTCCACCTGGATGTGGCCGATGTCGCCCGCGCTGCCGGTCGTACCGCGGTAGACCTCGCCGCCGACGACGATGCCGCAGCCGATACCCGTACCGATCTTGACGCAGAGGAAGTCGCCCACGGAGCGGGCGACGCCCGCGTGCTGCTCCCCCATGGCCATCAGGTTCACGTCGTTGTCGACCATGACGGGGCAGCCCAGTTCCTGACTGAGCGCCTCGCGGACCGGGAAGCCGTCCCAGCCGGGCATGATCGGCGGTGCGACCGGTACGCCCTCCGGGAAGCGGACGGGGCCGGGTACGCCGATACCGGCGCCGTCGAACCCCTCGGCGAGGCCGGAGGCCCGGAGCTTGGCGGCCATCGCCAGCACCTGCTCGAAGACGGCGACGGGCCCCTCGCGTACGTCCATGGGGTGGTTGAGGTGTCCGAGGACCTCCAGTTCGGCGTTGGTGACGGCCACGTCTGTGGAGGTGGCGCCGATGTCGACGCCGAGGAAGCGCAGTGCGGGAGCGAGCCGGATGTTGTGCGAGCGGCGTCCGCCGCGGGAGGCGGCGAGCCGTCGGCCACGACGAGTCCGGTCTCCAGCAGACGGTCCACCTCGACGGCGAGCTTGGAGCGCGAGAGGTCGACCTGGTCCCCCAGCTGCGCGCGGGAGTTGGGCCCTCCGTCACGCAACAGCCGCAGTAGCCGCGCCTGATGCGTGTTCGCGGGTCGTGCCGTCATCCGTCTCACGCGTCCCTCCCCGCCACATCGGCCAGTCCGTCGGGCTTTCGAGGGGGAACGTAGCAGCGGTTTACCGGAGTGGGAAGAAGTTGCGCAGGAATCCGTGCCAACTTTCTCCACACTCAGGACAAAGGCGGGGAGTGAAAGCCCCGCGGCGCGCATGCCGAAGAGGCCGGGACGCAGCCGTCCCGGCCTCTTCCCCGCTCGCGCGGTCAGCCCTTTTCGCGCTGGTGGTACGTCGTACGCGTGTGCTCCGTGTGCGCCCGCATGACCTCGGTCGCCCGCAGTTCGTCCCGCGCCGAGATCGCCTCGATCAGCGCGCGGTGCTCGATCCAGGACTGGGTGCCGCGCCGGCGGGCCACCGGCGTGTAGTACCAGCGGACCCGGCGGTCGACCTGCGCGGCCAGCTCGGCGAGGACGAGGTTGCCGGCCAGCTCCATGACCTTCGCGTGGAAGGCCGTGTTCGTGGCGACGGCGAGGTCCACGTCGTCCGCGGCGACGGCCCGCTCCCCCTGGGAGCAGAGCTCCTGGAGGGCCTCGATGCCCGCCCGGCCGGAGTTGGCCGCGGCGAGCCGGGCGGCCTCGGCCTCCAGGAGCGTACGGACCGAGAGCAGCTGGTCCGCCTCCTCCTCGGTCGGCTCGTGGACGAACGCGCCCTGCGCGGGGCGCAGATCGACCCAGCCCTCGGTGTTCAGCCGCTGGAGCGCCTCCCGCACGGGCTGGCGCGACACGCCGAGGTGCCCGGCCAGCTCGCTCTCGACCAGATGCTGCCCGGGGCCGAGCGCCCGCGTGGTGATCAGCTCCAGGAGCGCGTCGTAGACGCGCTCGCGCAGCGGGCCCGGCCGTTCGAGCTTCGGCACCGTCCCTTGCGGCAGTCCTGCGGACAACATCGCGGTCCCCCTCCGGGCGCCGGGCAATTGCCTATCGTCTACAGTCTACCGAGCACAATGCCCCACCGGGGAACGATCGGGTGCGCGCTCACGGGCAGCGGATCACCTGGCCCGCGTAGGAGAGGTTTCCGCCGAAGCCGAAGAGCAGGGCCGGCGCACCGCTCTCGACCTCACCCCGTTCCACCAGCTTGGACAGGGCCATCGGGATCGACGCCGCCGAGGTGTTGCCCGAATCCACCACATCGCGCGCGATGACCGCGTTGACCGCACCGATCTTCCTGGCGACCGGTTCGATGATCCGCAGATTGGCCTGGTGCAGCACGACTGCGGCGAGGTCCTCGGGCGTGATGCCCGCCCGCTCACAGACCTTGCGCGCGATGGGCGGCAGCTGCGTGGTCGCCCAGCGGTAGACGGACTGGCCCTCCTGCGCGAAGCGCGGCGGCGTGCCCTCGATGCGCACGGCGTTGCCCATCTCGGGCACCGAACCCCACAGGACCGGGCCGATCCCGGGCCGGTCACCGGTACCCGGGTCGGCGACGACGACGGCCGCCCCCGCGCCGTCCCCCATCAGGACGCAGGTGGTGCGGTCGGTCCAGTCGACGATGTCGCCCATCTTGTCGGCGCCGATGACCAGCGCGCGGGTGGCGGCACCCGCCCGGATCGCGTGGTCCGCGGTGGCGAGCGCGTGGGTGAAACCGGAGCAGACCACGTTGATGTCCATCACGGCGGGCGAACCCATGCCGAGGCGGGCCGCGACCCGGGCCGACATGCTCGGCGAGCGGTCGATCGCCGTGGAGGTGGCGACGAGGACCAGGTCGATGTCCGCCGCCTGGAGTCCGGCCGTGGCCAGCGCCTTCGCGGCCGCGTGCGCGGCCAGCTCGTCCACCGGCTCGTCGGGCCCGCCCACATGCCGGGTCTTGATGCCCACACGGCTGGTGATCCACTCGTCGCTGGTGTCGACCATGGCCGCCAGGTCCTGGTTGGTGAGCACCTTGGCAGGCTGATAGTGGCCGAGCGCCACGACACGTGAGCCGGTCATGTACGGGTTCCCCTCGCTACTGATGGCAGGAACCACCCAGTCTTGGTTGCTACCGATCGGTACAGGGGCACGTAACCCCACAGGAATATGGGCCTGAGCTTGGAGCGTCTTGAAGCGCTTCCTGGGAACTCCCACCCCCACCCGCACCCTCACCTCCGCCGCGGGCCACGACGGAGGTGCCGCATGGCACACCCCATCCCGCCACGGGGCTCAATCCCCCAAAGCATACTGTAGACAATATCCTGTCTTGCCACCCACGCTCGGTACTCCCAGCGAACAGGGAGCCCCTGTCGACGACACCCGGGCAGGCAGCCGGGTGGATCAGTGAGTACGGCGCGGAGTCCGCCGCTTCGGTGCGGACGCCGCCCAGGACAACGAGACCGTCGAGGTCACCTCGCCGCACGACAACCCGGTGGCCCGTGGCAACCTCTGTATCAAGGGCCGTTTCGGCTTCCAACACGTACAGAATCGGGATTGACGGCTATGGGACGGGTCACCGAGCGTCGCCGCACCATCCGCATCCGGGACGGGGCCGTCACCACGCGGCCCGACACCCTCGTCGCCGAGGAGCCCCTGGAGATCCGGCTGAACGGCAAGCCGCTCGCCATCACGATGCGCACCCCGGGGGACGACTTCGCGTTGGCCGCCGGCTTCCTGGTGAGCGAGGGTGTGATCGGCGAGGGCTCCGAGGTGCAGTCGATCGCGTACTGCGCCGGGGCGACGGCGGACGGCGTGAACACGTACAACGTGGTGGACGTGCGGCTCGCGCCCGGCGTCGAGGTCCCCGACATCACGCTGGAACGCAATGTGTACACCACGTCGTCCTGCGGGCTCTGCGGCAAGGCGAGCCTGGACGCCGTACGCACCACGACCCGTCACCCGGTCGCCGACACTCCCCCGGTCCGGGTGGAGCCCGCACTGCTCTCCGCCCTCCCCGACCGGCTGCGCGAGGCGCAGCGGGTCTTCGACCGGACCGGGGGTCTGCACGCCGCCGCCCTGTTCTCGCCGGAGGGCGAGCTGATGGACATCCGGGAGGACGTCGGCCGGCACAACGCGGTCGACAAGCTCGTCGGGCGGGCACTGACGGACGATCGGCTGCCGCTCTCGCAGTCGATCCTGCTGGTGTCGGGCCGCGCCTCCTTCGAGCTGGTGCAGAAGGCGGTGATGGCCGGGATCCCGATGCTCGCGGCGGTCTCGGCACCGTCGTCGCTGGCCGTGGACCTCGCGGCCGAGAGCGGACTGACCCTCGTCGGTTTCCTGCGGGGGTCGTCCATGAACGTGTACGCGGGTGACCACCGCATCCTCCTGGAGGCCGCGGTGGGCCAGGGCTGAGGCGGCCCGCCCGCTGCACGGGTCAGGGGTCCGGCCGGCGGGGAGCGCCCCCTGCGCCGACCGGGCCCTCTCCTGCGTGACGGCTCAGTCGCCCACGGAGCCGTCCTTCACCGCGGACACGAACGACGACCAGTCGTCCGCCGCGAAGGTGAGCGCGGGGCCGTACGGGTTCTTGCTGTCACGTACGGGAATCACGGCGGTGAAGCCGCAGGCAACCTCAAGACACTGGCCGCCGTCCTGGTTGCTGTAGCTGCTCTTGCGCCAAGTTGCTGCGGTCAGGTCGAGGGATCGCACGGTATTTCCTCCAGGATGCGCAGAATGAACTTTCGCGAGTCGGATGGTGACAGAGCCAGATCGCGCACCGAATCGTACGCACGTTGCAGCCGCTCAACCGGTGCAGTTTCCTCGACGAGTTCGCCCCTGTACCCGTTTTCGGCATAGGCAACGGTACGTCCCTCAGGCAGTCGGAGAAACATCACGTCCGCGTTGGTGAGGCCATGCAACCCCGCACCGAACGGTGCCACCTGCACTGTTACATCATCCCGTTCTCCCACCTCTCGCAGATACTCCAACTGCTGCCGCCACTGCTGCGGATCGCGCAGCGGTGTCCTCAACACTGCTTCCGAGAGGATGGTCCGGAACTGCGGTGGGTCTTCATCAGCCAGCAGTTCCCGCCGCCCCATCCGTGCCTCAACCTGTTGGTCCAAGGCATCGCCCTTAAGGCCGCCCGCCGCCAGAACCTCCCGCGCGTACCCAGGGGTTTGCAACAACCCCGGCAGCACGCTCACAGCGAAGTGCCACAGGCTCGTAGCCTCCGCCTCCAGCGCCATGTACCGCCGGTACCGCTCCTTGAACTGCGTCTGGTCGCTGATCGCCAGTTCCCACAACGCCAGCAGCAGCCCCGGTGTCCCGTAGTACTGGTCCAGCGCCTGCACGACCTCCGGCCCGCCGACCGTCTCGCCCTTCTCCATCTTTCCGAACAACGACCAGTCCCAGCCCAGCCGTTCGCCGAGCTGCCGCAGACTGTCGCCGCGCTCGGTACGCAGGTGCCGCAACTCCTCCGCGAACCGTGCACGTGGTTCCCTGCTGCGGCCCGAAACCGCCCGCCTCGTCGGCATCGTGTCCTCCGTGGAACGTGTGGAACGTGGCTCACCCGCCGGGGAAGCACACCCCGCCCTCGGTGTGTCGCACCTCTGACCAGGCCACTCTCGTAACGAGCCCCTCACGCACCGTATCCACGGGTGCGGGGGCGGGCAGAGGAATCCGCGAAAGCACAACCGAAGGAAGACACCATGACGCCGCCGCAGAAGCCGCCCCTCCCCCACAGGACGCCCCAGGCCAACACCCCCGCCTCCAGAACAGGACACACGGCAACGGCCAAGGCCCAGGAGGCCGTGGCCGCACGCGACGACCTCGCCGCCGCGCTCAGCGGCGCCGGTGTCCAGCTGCCCACGATGGATGTGCGTACCCCGTGGCCGGACACGGACGGCGACGACAGCGCACGGCCGACCCGTTACGCCCTCGTCCACCTCGGCGTCTGCTCCGCTCCCGTGGCGCACGCCCTCGCCGCGGTGATCAGGAAGGGAGCGGCCGGGTGACGGATACCGGCGCCCTCTCCGTCGGGGCGGCCGTGCACGACGGCGACAGCGGCCGGGTGGGCCTGGTGATGGGCCACGAGGGTCCCTACCTCCAACTCCGCCCGCTCGGCGGTGGCCGCGAGTGGGACGCGGACCCGTCCCGCCTACGGCCGCTCGGCCCGGCCGAGCTGCTGAGCGCCCGCGTCGCCGAGGCCAACGCCCGCAGCCGTACCGACCTCGGGCTCAGCGACATACGGGGTGCCCCGCAGGGCGGCGCCCGGTGACGGCACAGCGAAGCACCGCAGCCATTGGTCAGAACTCATTGGGTCCACTCGTCGAGGACACGTCGGCGTGCGGAGCTTTGAGGTAGCCGGTGACGATGCGGAGCCGGCGCTGTGGGCGGTGGAAGAACCTGCTGGTTTCAGCAGTATGTTCGGCCTGGCGGGCATGCGACAGCGTTTGAGGTCGGCGGCGACCGGCTCATCCGGGTTCAGCCCGGGTGATTATGACGGCAAGAAATGCAGCTCGGTCTCGCCCTGTTAGCCGGCGAGCCAGGCCCCGATGGCCCTTCCAGCAGCGGCCCGGGTACCGCTGGACGATCAGGTGAACCTTGTGGCCGAGGTGCCCGACGAGGAGGTGCCACATGGCCTTCGCATCGAACGACACGGTGAAGGCCATGAAGTGCATCCGGCCCTTGGTCCTGATCACGGACATCACGTTGGCGGAGAACAGGTTCCCGGTTTCAGCGGGCGACCGGCGTCCGCCCCTGCTCACCCCAGGTACAGCCGGTGACCTGCTACAAGCAGATGCCGACCTGGTCGCCGAAGAGAACCTCGGCGTTCTCCGCCTCCCGCCCCTGGCCCGGATCGCCTGCCCGGTCTCAGACAGGACCTCCGGTCCAGGCCCTGACCCCAGAGAAACAGAGGCCATTCCAGGCGAAATTCTTATCGCTCATTGTCGCGATGCCCTCGCTTACGCAACGTCCTTGCGATATCGATATCTTGCTGGAGTGCACTGAGGCGTAGAGGTGTCCTCGAGTCGTCCAAGACAACGACGTGAAGGCGATCGCCGACCTGTGGTGGACGAGTATCAGCGGAGCGCCACGACGGGTGCTTCACCTGGTCAATGAATCCAGTAGCACCGGATTCGGCCACGTCGACTTGTGAACCGACCGAGGCCACGGCCGTGATGATCACGTCGACCTCCTGATGATTTACCATGTTCCAGCGGGGACCATGACCCCTGCTTCACTCTCCCTCTCCGACGAGATCTAGAATCAGTAAACCTCCGAGATGATCGAACCTCGACTCAGTGCCTTTACCGATTCCCCAGCAAGAAAGACCCTGGCCGTGCCGGGAGGGTCGAAAAAGTCGACGCTGCTTCCGTACCGCTCGATTGCCTTGAGAGTGATGAGTGAGTCGGCGGAAACCTCTTCAGCGCCATCTGGCCCCAACGTCTGACCGACACGGGCGATGCCGCTGATACATCTTGCAGTACACACACCTCCCTGGTCACTGGAACGCTCAACCTCATAAATTTGCAGCCTACTAGGTTCGGCCATACTTGTACGCCTCCGCGACGAATTGTGATATCTGGTCTGGTGAAAGCTTCGGCACATCCCATTCCAGAGCATCAGTTATGCCGCCGATGCTTCGCACCTTGGGGATGTGTATTCCCATTTCTGCGAGAATACTTGACGCCGCCCCCGAGGGGAGCTCGACACTGGCGAGCTTGGCAAGCTGCGATGCGGGCAGGCCCACAGCGATCTCCGCTTCGGCTCGAATGACACCTCGTTCAAGCGGTATTCCCTCCAGGGCGCCGCGCGGGAAGAGCTGAACGATTCCTTCGCCGAATTGATCTGAATGCCTGGCAAATAGGGTAGCAACGCCAGGATCTGTCGACGTAGGAGTGTAACCCGAGGCTTGAGTCCCATCGCTGGCATCGTATCCGCGAGTGGTGCCACGGAAGAGATGCTCCTCCTCGGGGCAACCGAAAAGACCATAAGGGTCGATCCATGCATGAGGATTCGAAACGTAAGCCACTGGATTGGGTGCCGGTGCGAGCCCAAGCGGGTCGGGTGTTAGATATCGAGCCGTTTCCGGATCATAATAGCGGTGGAAATTATAATGGAGAGCGGTCTCTGGATCGAAATATTGTCCAGGGAAACGGAGTGGCGTGTAAGCGGAGCTATCAACTGGCCAGGAAGTCACGCCCCAAAGACTGCTGCGCGCGCGCCAAGCCTGGACCCCTGCTTCATCTATCAGCTCACTCGGGCCGCCGACCAGATCGGCAACAATCGCAAAAAAACGCTCGTCAATAACTTTCTGTGACGAGCCCGGTGCAAGAACACGTTCCTCTTGGCTCATTGGATGCAAGCCATCATGGGACCACGTCAATGCAACCGAGTTGGACAGCGAATCAGTCCTGGTGATTTGTTCGCAGAGGGTGGCACCATCCCAAGTGAAGGTGGTCTGCTCCAGGACGCCGTGCCCGTCCTCACTCATACGCTGTTTGGCTGTCCGACGGCCCAGAGCGTCGTACCTGTACCGCCATGTAACGCGGTCGGGTGAGGTCGCCGAGCACATGCGGTTCTCGGCATCCCACTCGAAGCGCCACGTCTGAGGTTTGCGCGAGATACGAGTCTTACGGCGGACGGTGATGCGACCGAGTGCATCGTGTTCGTAGTGGACATTTCCTGCGCGAGCGATTTTGGTGCCGGAATATATACGAGAACCTATCGCGTCCTGGCCAGGATGCACTGTCGGCCAGGAGGCTTCGGTCTGGTTGCCTGCATAGTCGTAGGCGTAGCGTTCCGTCCAGCCCGCTGCCTGGACGGTGGTGATGCGGCCGACTGCATCGAGCTCGAAGGTTTTGGTGCCGGATAGTTGGTCGGCAAGCCCGGTCAGGTGCCCGTCGGCGCGGTAGGTGTAGTCGCGGCGTTGGATGCTGCGGCCTGCTCCGGTGACCTGCTGGGTGCTGAGGCGGCCCATGGTGTCGAACTGTGAGGTCAGGCTGACGCTGTCGCCGATGTGGCGGGCGGTCTCCTGGCCTGCCGCGTCGTGTTCGAAGGTGAGGACGCGACCCGAAGTGGTGAGTGAGGTGCGCCGTCCTGCCGCGTCATACGTCCAGGTGCTGACCGCACCGCTGGGGGTCGTGCGGCCGGTGCGGCGTCCGAGCCGGTCGTACTCGTACGTCATCGTCCGGCCGTTGACGGTCTCGGAGACGAGGCGCCCGTAGCGGTCGCGTAGGTAGGTGAGGGTGGCATCCGCGTTGACGGCCTCGGCGAGCTGGTCGGAGAGGTCGTAGGCGAAGGTGGTGACGGCTCCTGCGGCGTCCTTGGAGACGATCCGGTCCAGTTCGTCCCGCTCGTAGCGGGTGGTCTGGCCGAGGGCGTCGGTGCGTGCCGTGAGGCGCCCTGCCATGTCGCGGTCGTAGGCCAGGGTGCGGTTGTCGAAGTCGGTCTCGGATATGAGGTGTCCGGCTGCGTCGTAGCTGTAGTTCCAGGTCAGTCCCTGGGGGTTGAGGACCTGGGTGAGGCGGAGTTCGTGGTCGTGGGCGAATTCGTAGCGCACGCCGTCCGGGCCGGTGCGGGCGGTCATGAGGTCGAAGTGGGTGTACTCGAATCGGGAGACAGCGCCCAGGGCATCGGTATGGGTGAGGCAGTTTCCCTCGCCGTCGTACGTCCAGGACTGTGTCGTGCCGTCCGCGTCGGTGCGCCGGGACAGTTTGCCCTCGACCGTCCATTCGAGGCAGGTGACCGCGCCGAGCGGGTCGGTGAGGGTGACCGGGCGCCCGAACGCGTCCCGGGCGACCTGGGTGGTGGCGCCGAGCGGGTCGGTCACCCTGAGCGGCAGACCGGCCTGGTCGCTGCGGATGTGGGTCGTGTCGCCCAGTGCGTCCGTCACGGAGGTCGCGTGGCCGGCCTCGTTGTAGATGGTGCGTGTCACCGCGCCGGAGGGGTCGGTGACGGCAAGGCGGTTGCCACGTTCGTCGTACTCCTGACGGACCACGGTCCGATCCGGATTGGTGACGCGGACCGGCAGCCGGAAATCGTTGTATTCCACCGACAGTTCCCGGCCGTCCGGGCGGACCGCGGAGGTCACCTGCCCTGACTCGTCGTACGCGAAGCGGTTGGTCCGGCCGAGTGGGTCCGTGCGGGACAGCAGGCGGTTGTAGCGGTCGCGTTCGAAGCGGGTGGTCGCCCCCAACGGGTCGATCTCTGCGGCCACCTGGTGGCTGTCGTTGATGACGTAGCGGTGGACGGCTCCACTGCTGCTGGTGACGGTCGTGACGCGCATCCCGCTCTCGGGATCAATGCCGTCGTAATCCAGGCGCAGCGCCATGTGGCCTGCCGCGCCGCCTTCGGCAATGCACCGGTCCCGGCCGTCGTAGGCATAGTCGTACCGGCTGTCGTTGGTGTCGGTCCAGGAGGTGACCCGGCCACGGTCGTCGTAGGCGAACCGGAGCGGGAGCCCTGAGGAGTTGATGACTTCGGTGAGGTGACCGTCGGTGTAGCGGTAGCGGAGGATCTCCTGGTCCGAACCGTCCGGGGCTGCTCCTGCGAGGTGGAGTGCGGTGATCCTGCCCTCGCTCGTGGTGAGCTTCAGGTGATAGCCGCCACCGTGGACGATCCCGGCTGGTGCTCCGGTCTCGTCGTACTCGAACTGGATCCAGTTGCCGTTGCGGTCGTCGATCTGCACCAGAAGCGCGAGGTCCCCAGTGCGCGGGCTGAAGTGCCGTATTCGGCCGTTGTCCGGATCGGTGATCGCGTAGTCCCCGGCAGTATCCACATCGAGGGGCCAGCGCGGGCCATGGCTCGGCGTGACCGGCACACCCGGCGCGGGGTGCGGATAGGACAGCAGCAGACCGTCCTCACACACGAGGACGATGCCCTGGGAGTCGATCTCCAGCCGCTGGTCGGCCGTGGAGGACCAGGAGGGCCCGAACCACCGCCCCGCACGGTAGTCGGAAGCGACCCGGCGGCGGAAGACCAACGGGAGTGTCCCCGGCAGTGCGATGTCCGTCTGCGGCAGATACATCGTTCCGGTTGCCAGATCGACCGGGTCCGTGGGGTCCTTCTCCACCCCCTTGTCGGGCTTCGAGGACTTCGCCGGATCGTCGACGCCCTTGCGGGCGGCGCTCTCCGCCCCGTCCTTCAGCCCGTGGCGAGCCAGACCCTTGAGGACGCCGCCGCCCTTGGTGCCGACCAGTTCGGGGAGCAGCCGCCCGATGAATTCGGAGGGGTCTCCCTTGGCGGCCCCCCAGGCGTTCTTGAGTGCCCGGTCGGGGTTGGCGGCGGTGGAGACGAGGCCCGCGAGCGTGGTGTTGACGCCCTTGTAGTACTCGGCCGGGTGCGTCAGGTTGTACGGGTCCAGCGGGTACACCGAGCGGACGAAATTCAGCAGCCCCGCGGTGCCCTTGATGACACCGCCACCGACGTGGGCCAGCTCGATGCTCTGGCCGACCCCGTAGTCGTAGAACTCCTGCTTCGCCTTGTCCAGACCGGTGGGCTCCTTCGGAGCGTGCGCCATCGCCGCGGTGACCGCGCCCTTGGCCGCCTCGGCGGCCTCGTTGCGTGCCCGCCGGGCACGCTCCAGGATCTCCTGCGCATGCCGGCGCTTGACCACGCCCGGATCGGAGAACTTCCCAGGATGCGGGAGCGGATGGTCGGTGTTGCGGACGGCGTTGTACGCCTCCGCCTTCTCCTTGAACGCGGCAGCAGCCGTCACGCGGTCCTGCTTGCCCTCCTTGTAGAGGGCGATCGCCTCACCGGCCTTGCTCTGCGCGCTCGTGACCGTCCCGGCGTACGTCTCCAGCGCCGCGGCGGCATCCTCGAACGCATCCGCCGCCCGTAGCCAGTCGGTGGGCAGGGTCTGGAACTTCTCCCGGAAGGTGTCGGCGGCCACACCCTTCCAGTGGGCGGAGTCGAGCCTCTTCATCCCGCCGCCGACGAGATCGAAGGCGCGCTGGAAGTCCCGGAGGTTCTTGACCGCAGCGGCGATCTTCTCCGGCCTGCCGTGGATCAGCTCGTTCGCTTCTTCGGTCTGCCCGAGCTGCTGCTCGCCGACCTCCGCACCCAGCGAGGAAGCGGTCTCGTCCCCCCAGTCCTCGACCGCGTCCGCCCACTGGTCGGCACCGACCTTCTCCAACCCGGAGCCGAGCGCATCGGTGCCCTTGTCGATCCCCGTGCCGACGATTTCCTTGCCCTTGTCGACCAGATTACCGGCCCCGTCGTAAAGGTCCCCGCCGAGCTTCCCCCAGTCCACCATCAGTTGCCCTGCCCCCACCGCGGCTGCTCAGCCTGATCGATCGTCTCCTGCGACGGGTCGAGGTGATCCTTCAGCCGCTCATCCACTGCCGCCCGCACCTCCGGGTCGAGCACTCCGTTGCGCTCCATGGAGTCGAGCGCGGCGTCCTCGGCGTCGTAAGCGGTGTCCTGCCAGGTCTGCTTCACCTCGCCATGAGCCTCGGTCATCGACTCCCAGCTCCAGTCCGGATTGTCGTACGCGGTCTGCTTACTGATCGTGTCCCAGCTCATCGTCTTGACCTCGTCCTCGGACAGATGCGGATTCCCGTTCAGGGAGTTCACACCGACCTTGAACGAGTCCTTGATGTACTGCTCCTGCTCCACGAAGGAACCCGCCGACAACCCGACCCCGAGCGCGAACCCGTTCCCCTTCTGCGTCAGGGCCCGCACACCCCACTCCCAGCGGTCACAGAACGTCTCGAACTCCGACGTCAGCCCGCCGTGCCCCAGCTCCAGCCCCGAAAGAGCAAGGTCCGAGAAACCCCGCCCTGTCGACGCCTGGCCGATGAACCCGAGCTCCTTCAACTCGGCGTGCGCCAGATCGATCCCCTTCGCGATCGCGGCCAACGCCGCGGCCGGGGCCTGAAGGTCAGCGCTCTCCCCGCTCACCGCATCCCCCCGAGATCCACCGCAACCGCATCCGGCACAATCCCCGCCACCGGCGGGAACAACATCCCGCCGTCCTCACTCCCCGCATCCAGCGCCACCCCCGCCGGACCCGGCAGCAACGGCACCATCACATCCAACAACCGCGCACCCAACACCGTCTGGTACACCCACTCCCGCTCGGCGTCCCCACGTGCCCACGCAAACCGGGACAGCGCCTCCTCGTCCGAGAACGCACAGATCCAGCGCACACCGTTCTGCTCCGCAGACCACAAATCCCCATGGGCATCCAGCGGAACCAACACCGCCGTACGCCGGAACTCACCCAACAACACAGCAAACTCACGCCGAGCCGCCGCCGTCGGATCACCCTCGGTCTCAACCGGTGCGGCTACAGGCGTCAGCCTCGACGGCGCGCCCGCCAGGTCCGCCAGCCGTGAGCGTCTCTGCTGCTGCTCCGGTATCCCATCCCCACCCGTACTCATGCGCAGGATCATCACACGTACAAATTTCCAGGTGCAATGCGCTCTGTCCTGCTGGCCGAAAAGCCGATGAAGGTTACCCCCGCGCAGAGTTCGCCTCAAGGCTCATGGTTCGGCTCCCGAGCTTCGTGGATCGGGACGGGTCGACTCACCCGTTCGTACTTTCCGACCGTTTGAGTAACGGCTTGCAGGACGCGGGGGCGCGGGTCGGTGAAGGCCGGCGAGTTACCGCAAGAGGGTTCGCTGTCCGCCCCGCCGCTGGACCGTCGAGAGAGCGTAAGGCCGGCTCATGATGCCGCTCATCGGGCCGCCCCTCTCCGAAACATCAGTTCAGCGCCTCCGCCGGAGCACGCCCGGCAAGGGCGTCCTCCGGCAGCGGGTCGCGGGAGCGGCGCTTGGCGATCACCGCGCAGACCATCAGCTGCATCTGGTGGAACAGCATCAGCGGCAGCACCGCGAGGCTCGCGTGTGCGCCGAACAGGACACTCGCCATCGGCAGCCCGGCCGCCAGGCTCTTCTTCGAGCCGGCGAATTGGATGGCGATCCGGTCCTCCCGGCCGAAGCCGAGCCGCTTCGCCCCGTACCAGCTCAGCGCGAGCATCAGCGCGAGCAGGACCGCCTCCGCGGCGAGCAGGGCGCCGAGCCGGAGCGGGGTGACCTGGTGCCATATCCCGGCGACCATGCCGGCGCTGAACGCGGTGTACACGACGAGCAGGATCGAGCCCCGGTCGACCAGGCCGAGCACCTTGCGGTGGCGGGTGATGAATCCCCCGATCCAGCGCCGCAGCAGCTGCCCGGCGAGGAACGGAACCAGCAGCTGAAGGACGATCTTCACCAGGGAGTCGGCCGAGAAGCCCGCCGCACCGCCGCCGAGCAGCAGGGCGGCCAGCAGCGGGGTGAGCAGGATGCCGGCGAGGCTGGAGAAGGAGCCCGCGCAGATCGCGGCGGGGACGTTGCCCCGGGCCATCGAGGTGAAGGCGATCGAGGACTGGATCGTCGAGGGGACCAGGCAGAGGAAGAGGAGGCCCTCCTGGAGCTGCGGGGTCAGCACGTACGGCACGAGGCCCCGGCTCGCGAGTCCGAGAACCGGGAACGCGATGAAGGTGCAGGCCAGGACGGTGAGGTGGAGCCGCCAGTGCTTCAGCCCGTCGAGCGCGTCGCGGGTCGAGAGCCGTGCCCCGTAGAGGAAGAAGAGCAGGGCGACCGCTCCGGTCGACGCCCCTCC
This sequence comes from Streptomyces clavifer, assembly GCA_014651175.1. Lineage (GTDB taxonomy): Bacteria > Actinomycetota > Actinomycetes > Streptomycetales > Streptomycetaceae > Streptomyces > Streptomyces clavifer. The sequence continues at coordinate 269,895 of BMWJ01000002.1, forward strand.
CGCGACATCGGCGGCCGCACCCGAGGCGGGCAGCAGCGCCGCGAGCACGACCGTGCCGATCAACGCCAGGATGTACGGGTCGACCGGCAGCCAGGACGGCAGCTTCGGGATGAGACGGCTGGTGCGGCGGTTCATGTGTTCCGTGCTCTCTCGGTGCGGTCGTGGCCTCCCCATCCTGCGCCCGATCCGCGCGATCGGGAATCAGGCATACCGTTCTCACTGTCATCATGGTTCGCGATAACGTCGGCGCATGTACGACCCCGTCCAGCTCCGCACCTTCCTCGCCGTCGCCCAGACCCTGAGCTTCACGCAGGCGGCCCGCCGCCTCGGTGTCCGCCAGTCCACGGTCAGCCAGCACGTGCGCCGGCTGGAGGCCGCGGCCGGCCGGCAGCTGTTCAGCCGGGACACGCACCGGGTCGATCTCACCGAGGACGGTGAGGCGATGCTCGGCTTCGCCCGCACGATCCTGCGGGCCAACGAGCGGGCGACCGCCTTCTTCACCGGCACCCGGCTGCGCGGCCGGCTCCGCTTCGGAGTCTCCGAGGACTTCGTCCTGACCCGGCTGCCGGAGATCCTCGAGTCCTTCCGCCGCGACCACCCCGAGGTCGAGCTGGAGCTGACCGTGGAGCTGTCCGGGACGCTGCACCAGCAGCTCGCCGCGGGACGGCTCGACCTGGTGCTCGCCAAACGCCGCTCCGGGGACACCCACGGCGAGCTGGTGTGGCGGGACACGCTGGTCTGGATCGGCGCCCCCCGGCTCCGGATCGCCCCCGGGCGACCACTGCCGCTGATCGTCTTCCCGCCGCCGGGCCTCACCCGGGCACGCGCGCTGGAGGTGCTGGAGGAGCACGGGAGGCCCTGGCGGATCGCGTGTACGAGTGGCAGCCTGAGCGGACTCGTCGCGGCGGCCCGGGCGGGCCTGGGGGTGATGGCGCACACCCGTGGCCTGGTCCCGCCGGAGCTGGTGCCCGTGCCCGAGAAGGCGGGCCTGCCGGAGCTCGGGGCGGTGGACTTCGTCCTGCTGCACGGGCGGCGCAGGGAAGCCGCGCAGGAGGCGGCCGACGCCTTGGCCTCGGCGATCCTGGCAGGCGGCGACCGGTTGCACCGCGGGCCCGATACGCCTCCGGGCCCGGCGCCCGCGTAAGCGCTGCGTACAGATTCGGTGGAGATTCCCGCGCGAGCTACTTACCCGGTGGTCAGAAGTCCGCCCGAGCCCGGCCCATCTGGCCCGATTTCTGTGGCCGGCCTGTTCGGATGCCTCGATTTCAGGAGGCTTCGGACTCTCCCGCCGCTCTACTGGTTGGGGTAGCGTCGCGGCGCCGTGCGGAGCGCCACAAGGAGCAGGTCATTGCGCGAGTTCACTGTCCCACCCATGGCCGCCGCCCCTCAAGTCGGCGGCCTCGCCGACACCGTCTTCGACTACGCGGAGGACGATCCGCACCGGATCACCCTCGGCCGCAAGGACGCGGACGGCCAGTGGCACGACGTCACCGCGGCCGCCTTCCGCGACGAGGTGCTCGCCCTGGCCAAGGGGCTCATCGCGCAGGGGGTCCGGTTCGGCGACCGGGTCGGCCTGATGTCACGCACCCGGTACGAGTGGACGCTCTTCGACTTCGCCCTCTGGACGGTGGGCGCGCAGTCCGTGCCCGTCTACCCGACGTCGTCGGCCGAGCAGGTCCTGTGGATGCTCCACGACGCCGAGGTCGCGGCCGTCATGGTCGAGCACGAGGACCATGCGATGACGATCGGTTCCGTGATCGACCGGCTGCCGAACCTGAAGCGCCTCTGGCAGCTGGACGCCGACGCGGTGACCGAGCTCGTCGAAGCCGGCGCGCAGATCGACGACGAGGTGGTGCACCGCCACCGGCGTGCCGTGACCCCCGACTCGGTGGCCACGCTGATCTACACCTCCGGCACGACGGGGCGCCCCAAGGGCTGCGTGATCACCCACGCCAACTTCATGTTCGAGTCCGACACCATGGTCGCCCGCTGGGCGCCGGTGTTCCGCTCCAGGCCCGGCGACGAGACCGCGACGCTGCTCTTCCTGCCGCTCGCCCACGTCTTCGGCCGCATGGTGGAGGTCGCGGCGCTGCGGGGCCGGGTGAAGCTGGGCCACCAGCCGGAGCTGTCCGCGAAGGCGCTGATGCCGGACCTGGTGTCGTTCCGCCCGAGCTTCATCCTCGCGGTGCCGTACATCTTCGAGAAGGTCTTCAACGGTGCGCGGCGCAAGGCGGAGGTGGAGGGCCGCCTCGGACCGTTCGACAAGTCCGTCGAGGTCGCGGTGAAGTACGCGGAGGCGATGGAGGAGCGGGCCTTCGGCACGGGGCCCGGGCCCTCCGCTGGGCTGCGGATGCAGCACCAGTTCTTCGACAAGGTCGTCTACCGCAAGGTCCGCGACGCCATGGGCGGCCGGGTCCGGCAAGCGATGTCGGGCGGTTCCGGCATGGCCCGGCGGCTGGGCCTGTTCTTCGAGGGCGCGGGCGTCACGGTCTACGAGGGGTACGGACTCACCGAGACGACCGCCGCCGCGACGGCCAATCCGCCCGAGCGCACCCGCTACGGCACGGTCGGGCTGCCGATCCCCGGAACCAGCGTGCACATCGCGCGGGACGGCGAGGTGTGGGTGCACGGCGCCAACGTGTTCTCCGGATACCTGGGCGACCCCGGGGCCACGGACGCCGTGCTGCGCGACGGCTGGCTGGCCACCGGTGACCTGGGTGCGCTCGACGAGGACGGCTATCTGACCATCACCGGGCGCAAGAAGGAGATCCTGGTGACGTCCGGCGGCAAGAGCGTCTCACCGGCCGGACTGGAGGAGCGGGTGCGCGCGCATCCGCTGGTGGCGCAGTGCATCGCCGTCGGCAACGACCGGCCCTACATCGCCGCGCTGGTGACCGTGGACCAGGAATCGGTGGACCACTGGCTCGCCATACAGGGCCGGGCGCCGATGCCCGTCGCCGACCTGGTGCGCGACCCCGACCTGGAGATGGAGGTCCGGCGGGCGGTGGTGGCCGCGAACACGGCGGTGTCGCAGGCGGAGTCCATCCGGACGTTCCGGATCCTGGCGCATCCGTTCAGCGAGGAGCACGGTCTGCTGACGCCGTCGCTGAAGCTGAAGCGGAAGGCGATCGAGACGGCGTACGCCGCCGAGGTCGACGCCCTCTACCACTGATCCCGCACTCCGGGCAGGGCCACCGGCCCCTTCGACCGCTGATCCGGGCCTCCTGGACGCAGAGCCGTCCCCTTGCCGCTGAGCCGGGCACCTCCGTCCCCGGGCGGTCCGCTCCACGGAGGGCGACCCCTCCACGGCCGAGCCGGCCGGGATACGCTTCCTGACGAAGCGTCACGCACGTGCTCCTTTCCGCCTCATTCTTCCGTTCACCGGTTCGCCGCAGGTGGGAATGCGTAGGCTGCGTTGATCGTTCCTCCGGAAGAACCGACCGACAACGTAAGGATCGACTGCTCGTGAGCCAGGTCCCTTCCCTCACCCTGAACAACGGCCTCGAGATGCCGCAGCTCGGCTTCGGTGTCTGGCAGGTCCCGGATGACGAGGCCTCGAAGGCCGTGGCCACCGCCATCGAGGCCGGGTACCGGAGCATCGACACCGCCGCGGTCTACGGCAACGAGGCGGGCACCGGAAAGGGCATCGCGGCATCCGGCGTGGAGCGTGACGAGCTGTTCGTCACCACCAAGGTGTGGAACGCCGACCAGGGCTACGACTCGACCCTGCGCGCCTTCGACACCTCGCTGGACCTGCTGGGCCTGGACCACGTCGACCTCTACCTGATCCACTGGCCGCTGCCGGCCAAGGACGCCTACGTCGACACGTACAAGGCCCTGGAGAAGATCCACGCCGACGGCCGCGCGAAGTCGATCGGTGTGTCGAACTTCCTCCCGGAGCACCTGGAGCGCCTGATGGGCGAGACCTCCGTCGTCCCCGCGGTCAACCAGATCGAGCTGCACCCGCAGTTCCAGCAGGCGGAGTCCCGCGCCTTCCACGCCCGGCACGGCATCGTCACGGAGGCCTGGTCGCCGCTGGGACAGGGCAAGGGCCTGACGGTCCCGACCGTCGTCGCGATCGCGCACAAGCACGGCAGGACCCCCGCCCAGGTGGTGCTCCGCTGGCACCTCCAGACGGGCCACGTCGCGATCCCGAAGTCCGTGACCCCGTCGCGGATCGTGGAGAACATCGGTGTGTTCGGCTTCGAGCTCGACGCCGACGACCTGGCCGCGCTCGCCGCGCTCGACGAGGGCAAGCGCATCGGCGCCGACCCGCGCGAGTTCAGCGCCGGCGCCTGACCGCCCCGGGCACGCCGAAGAGGAACCGGAGCGTGAGCGGGGACATGTTGCCCGTCGTCGAGGCGGGTTCGTACCGCCTGCGCAATGTGAGCAGCGAACTGCTGCTGGAGGTGTACGGCGGGGCCAGGGGCAGCGGGGCCAACGTCCAGCAGGGCGAGGACGACGGCACCGCCGCCCAGCACTGGCGACTCGCACCCGTGCACGAGGGCGCCGCGCTGTACCACCTGGTCAACGTGAACAGCGACAAGCGGCTGGACGTCGCCGGCGCCTCCACGGAGAACGGCGCGAACGTCCAGCAGTGGAAGGCCAACAACTTCGGTGCACAGGAGTGGCTGATCGAGCAGCATCCCGAGTCACCGGGCACGGTGACCCTGGTCAGCTTCGTCAGCGGACTCGTCCTGGAGGTCGCCGACGGGTCGGCCGAGGACGGTGCCAATGTGTGGCAGTGGGAGGACACCGACTCCCCCGCCCAGTGGTGGCGGCTGGAGCGGGTGACTGATCCCTGACGGGCGGGCCCGCGATCCGTCGGGCGGCCGGGCGGCCGCCTCGTCGCCGCCCGGCGCATCCTCGCCGGTTCAGCGCTGCCGGGCGACGACTGTCCGCGCCGGGGCGCCACCCACCCGCGCTTCGTGGCGGATCCGCGCGGCTCGGCGCGAGGGGGCGCCGCTACGTCGCGCCGTGCCCCGCCGCGACGGCCTCCACCCGTCCGGCGAGCGTCAGGTCCTTCTGCGTGACCGCGCCGCCCGCGTCGTGGCTGTTCACGGCGAGACGCACGGTGTTGTAGCCGAGCGTCAGATCCGAGTGGTGGTTGAGCTCGTCCTGGATCTGCGCCACGTGGACGGTCAGCCCCGCGGCGGCGAAGTGGGAGGGCAGCCGGTAGGTACGAGTGATCCGGTCCCCCTCCAGCTGCCAGCCGGGCAGCTCACGCAGCCCGGACTCGACGTCGTGCGCGGACAGCGGTTCAGCGGGCATGCGGCGCTCCTGCCGGGATCGGTGTGATCAGCACTGCCGGCGACGTTACGGTCTGGGTATGACAACTGTCGCGCTTGACACGGGGGTAGGTCCACTACTGCGCGGCTGGCGGGAACAACGGCGCATCAGCCAGCTGGAGCTGGCCCTGCGCGCGGACTCCTCGGCCCGGCACATCTCGTTCATCGAGACGGGCCGTGCGCGTCCGAGCGAGCAGATGATCCTGCGGCTGGCCGACCACCTCGACATCCCGGTCCGGGAACGCAACGCACTGCTGGTGGTCGCCGGTTACGCGCCGCGGTTCACGGAGACGTCCCTCGCCGACCCCGCGATGGGCGCACTGCGCGAGGCCATGGAGCGGCTGCTGGCCGGCTACGAGCCGTATCCGGCCCTCGTCGTCGATGCCACGTACACGGTGGTGGCCGCCAACCGGGGGATCCAGCTCCTGCTGGAAGGGGTGTCCGGACATCTGCTGTCCCCTGCGCCGAACGCCATGCGGCTCACCCTGCACCCGGAGGGTCTGGCCCCGCGGATCCTGAACCTGCCGGAGTGGCGGGCCGATCTGCTGGCCCAGATGGAGCGCCAGATCGCCCTGGTCCGCTCCCCCGAGCTGCGCTCCCTGTACGAGGAGGTCGCCGCATACCCCGTACCCGAACCGCCTCCGGGGGCCCCGGCCACGACGGCGGTGGGCGGGGGCGGTGTTCCCTCGCTCGCGCTGCCGCTGCAGATCCTGCACGACGGTCAGGTGCTGTCTTTCATCGCGTCCATCGCGACGTTCAACACGCCGATGGACATCACGGTGGCCGAGCTCGCCATCGAGACCTTCCTGCCGGCCGACCGCGCCACCGCCGACCGGCTGCACGCGCTCATGCCGTGACGGGCGGGCGGGTCCAGGGAGCGTCGTCGCGGGCCAGCAGGGTCGCGGCCGTGCTCGCGGCGGCCAGGACCGCCACGGCGAGCACCAGCGGCAGTCTCGGAGACCCGTTGAGCACGGCCAGCGCACCGGCGTACGCGCCGGCCAGCATGGCGACGGCGGCGAGGCCCCGGCGTCCGATCCGGCTGCCCCGCCCCTTGGCGAGCCGGCTGTCGGCGACGATCCCCGTGATGGTGAGGGTCAGCACGGTGGTCTTGAGGTCGGGTACGGCGAGCGCGCGGGCGGCGGCGTTCTGTACGCCCAGTCCGAGGGCCAGCAGCGCGATGAGCGTGAAGCGCACGGCGCCGGTGTACGGCTGTCCCGAGACGAAGGCGACGATCATGGCGGCCGTGACGAACGCCGTCTCGACGAGCAGCGCGTGCTGCAGTTGCCTGCCCCGATGGGCGCGGACCCGGTGCACGGCCCGTCCGCCGAGCAGTGCCCCGGCCGCGAAGGAGACGAGGGCGACGACCGAGGCGAGCAGGGAGAAACCCGACGCCCCGGCGAAGGCGAAGCCCATGAAGATGACGTTGCCGGTCATGTTGGCGACGAAGACGTGGCCCAGGAGCAGGTAGCTGAACGCGTCGACCAGCCCGGTGACCACGGTCAGCGCCAGCATCACCGGCGGCAGCGGCCCGTGCGGGCCGGCCATGTCGGGCACGAGGGTGGCCCGGGCCTCTCTCAGGACGACAGGCATGGGCGGCACACTCCGATCGCCGGACATGGTCGGGACATGGCCCGGATTGTGCCGCAGCCGGGCGTCCGTGACGTCCGTACTCGCCGGGCGGGACAGGATTGCCTGCCCCCGCCCGGCGGCGCGGACCGGAGCCCGCTACACCCGCGCCCCGTTGTCGTGCGGATCCCGCTGCGCCCGCGGGGACCCTGCCTTGCGTCCCGGCGCACGCTTGCGGGCCGGCGGCGGGGCCTTGCTGCTCCTCTCCAGGAGGAGCGCCCCCGGTACGGCGGTCATCACCGAGGAGTACGTGCCCACGCAGATGCCGATGAGGAGGGCGAGCGCGAAGTCCGCGAGCGAGTCACCTCCCAGCACGGCGAGGGAGACCAGGATGAACAGGGCGCCCATCCCGGTGTTCACGGTGCGCGGGACGGTCTGCAGGACGGCGCGGTTGGCCACGTCGGCGACCGGTGTGCGGGGGCGCTTGGCCCACAGCTCCCGCACCCGGTCGAAGACCACCACCGAGTCGTTGACGGAGTAGCCGATGACGGTGAGCAGCGCGGCGAGGAAGATCCCGTCGACGGTACGGCCGAGCCAGGCGAACGCGCCGACCAGGACGATGACGTCGTGCACGAGCGCCCCGACCGAGGCCACGGCGAACGTCCAGCGGAAGCGGACCGCCAGGTAGGCGAGCTGCACGAACACGGCGACGCCCAGGGCGATCAGCGCGTTGCGCCGCAGTTCGTCCCCGAGGCTGGGACCGATCAGCTCGTCCCGCACCTTGGTGGTCTCGCCCCCTTCCTCGACCAGTGCGGACCGCAGGGCGTGTTCGCCGTCGTTGTCCAGCTTTCCGGTACGTACGGAGAGGTCGCCGTCGCCCGCGGTGGTGACCTCGGCGTCATCGAACCCCGCGGCGGCGATGGTGGTGCGGGCGGTGTCCACGTCGACGGGGCGGCTGGTGGAGTACTCGACGAGCCGGCCGCCGGTGAATTCGACGCCGAGGTTCACGCCGCGCACGAAGATGCCGAGCACCGCGACGGCGACGAGCGCGGTGGAGACCAGCAGCCAGCGGCGCGGCGACCGGAACAGCTGCGGATCGCGCGCGTTCAGCCAGGTGCGGACGCGGCCGGGCCTGGCGATGCCGTTGATGCCCCGGTAGTCGCTGACGAACCGGGAGCGCGCCGCGATCTCGGTGAGCGCACGGGCGATGACGAGCGCGGAGAACATCGAGGCGATGACACCGATGGCGAGGGTGACACCGAAGCCCTTGACCGGTCCCGAGCCGAGGAAGAAGAGCAGCCCGGCCGCGATGAGGGTCGTCACGTTGGAGTCGGCGACGGCGCTCCAGGCGTTGCGGAATCCGGCGGTCAGCGCGGAGATCAGCGAACGGTTCGGATGCTCCGCACTCTCCTCGCGGGCCCGCTCGAAGACAAGGACGTTCGCATCGACCGCCATTCCGATGGCCAGGACGAATCCGGCGAGCCCCGGCAGGGTCAGCGTGACGCCGAGGACGACGAGTGCGGCGTACGAGATCACCCCGTAGGCGGCGAGGGCGAGCGCGGCGAGCGCGCCGAAGAGGCGGTACATGAAGGTGATGAAGAGCGCCGTGGCCGCGGCGCCGATGAGGGCGGCCTGGGCGCTGGCGTCGATGGCGGCCGCGCCGAGCGTCGGGCCGACGGTCCGCTGCTCGACGATCTCCACGGGTACGGGGAGCGCACCGCCCTTGATGAGCAGGGCGAGGTCGCGTGCCTCGTCGGCACTGAACGAACCGGTGATCTGGGTGGACCCGGATGGCAGACCGACCTTGCAGCCTACCGACGGGTCGACCTGCGGCGAGGAGATGACCTTCCCGTCGAGGACGATCGCCACGCGGCGCCGTTCGTCCTGGGCCGGGTTGCACGCGGCGTCCCCGGTCAGATCGGTCCACTTCTTGCCCGCGTCCTTGTGGAAGTCGAGCGCGACGCTCCACCCCGTGCCCTGCTGGGCGTCGAAGCTCGCGGTGGCGTCCTTCACACCGGCGCCGGAGAGCTGCACCGGGCCGAGGTCGAGGAGGCTGCCCTGCTCGTCGGGGAGCGTCGGGCCGTCCTGTGGCGCGGCGTCCCCCTCTTCTTCCGTCTTCTCCTCGGTCCCCGGGCCCTGGACCGCGTGGAAGCTCAGCTGGGCCGTCTTGCCGATGACGTCCGCGGCCTGGCGCGGATCCTGCACGTCGGGCAGTTCGACGATGATCCGGTCCTCGCCGGAGCGGGTCAGCGTCGGTTCGGAGACACCGAGGGAGTCGATGCGCTGGCGGAGCACCTCCAGGGTGCGGTCGGTGCTCTCCCGGTCCGCCTTCGCGGTGTCCGAGTCCTTGGCCTGCAGCACCATTCGGGTGCCGCCCTGAAGGTCCAGGCCGAGTCTGGGTGACATGGTCAGCGTGATGAACACGGAGACGAGCAGCACGGCGGCAGCCAGAACTGCCCGCACCGTGGTGGCGCGAGTCATGGGTTTCCTCCGAGGGGGCGCCGTCCGCCCCTTCTCTCAGAGGGGACGGGACGACGGGTCTGTGGAGCAGGACCGGTGCGGGGCCGGCTGGCCGGCCGTCGCCCTCGGAGGACCTCGCACACCGGGCAGTGCCGCACGGACCCGGCCGGGTACGAAGAGGGCTGTCCCGGCCGCCCCCTGGGCCAGGGCCCGGGGCAGGGGGAGGCCCGGCGGGCTCGGCGGCAGCGCGCCGTGTCCCGGCGGGGGGAAGTGATGCGGGGCGAGCGGGCGGTCGGCGCCCGCCCGGGGGCCGGGCAGGGGTGCCGCTTCCACCCGCCGTTCCGGGGCGGTCGCCGCGGCCGAGTGGGCCTCGCCTGAGGAGGGGGCCTCTGCGGCCGGGCGGCCGGCCGTCCCGGCCGCACGGACGGGGCGGTGGTCACGGGCCTGCCCGGCACGCGGGGCCCGGTCATCGTGCGAGGTCAGTGTGAGCGGAACCGGAGTGCGGGGGCCCGCTGCGCTCCCGGTGACACGTGCGGAGCCGGTGGCCGGTGCGGCGCCGGGCGTGATGCCGGTGGCCGGTGCGCTGCCGGTGCCGGGTGCGGTGCCGGTGACAGGTTCGGTGTCGGTGAGCGCTCGCAGGGGGACTGCCGCCCCCGCAGCCGCGGACGAGCCGCCGACCAGGGTCAGGACGGTGAGCAGGAGCGCGGCCAGGGCGTGCCGCAGTTGATGCGCCGGTGCGTCCGTCCGCCCCCGTGGGGGCGCGTTCCCCCGGGGCGCCCCCGGGAGGGGGCTCACCTCAGCCGGCCCGGGCGGACGGACACCGTGCCCGCACCGGCGCGGCGCAGGACGGAGTCGAGGATCAGTCCGGCGCCCCGGACCACCGCGGTCGAGGGGTCGTCGGCCGGCCGGACCGGCGTCCCGAGACACAGCGCGAGACGGTCCGGGACGCCGGGGTGCAGCGCGCCGCCCCCGGTGAGCACCGGGCCCTTGCGCAGTGCGCCGCGTACCGCTCCGTGCTTGTCCTGCCGCCACATGGACGTGATCATATCCAGCACGGTCCGGGCGAGTTCGGCGGGCAGCGCTTCGGGTTCCAGGTCGCTGAGGCCCGTCTCGGCCTGGCGGGCATCGGCGACCGCGCCGTCGACGAGGAGGGTGACCTCCGTCAGCTCGGCTCCCATGTCGACCAGCAGCAGTGGACCGCCGTCGCGGGGGCCTGCGTACGCGGCGGCGGCCCTGGCGCTGCTGAGGACCACGGCACCGGAGGGGCCGAGTGCCGCGAGGAGCTCATGAGCCAGGTCCCGGTGTTCCGGGCCGGCCAGGACCGGGTGGCTCAGGACGATCACGCTGCCGTGACGGTCCTCACCGAGCACACTGTCGGCGAGGTGGCCGAGCATCCGGCCGCAGGATTCCGCGTCGACGATACGTCCCCGCCGCACGGGACGGCCGGCGGCGTCGTCCCAGGCGGATCCGGCGACGAGCCCGTACCCGGAGACCCAGGCACGGGTGCCCGAGCTGCCCAGGTCCACGGCCATTCCCCTGGTGGCGCCGTGGTGCTGCGCCTGGCCGGCGCGGCCGCCCCTCGTCCGATGGACCGGCCGGCTGTGCCGTCGTCCGTCGCGCAAAGAACGCATCGCCCCTCACCCCCGGCCTTCCGCCGCAGCCGTTCACCACTCACTGACCCGCAGATAGCGAGGCATGACCGAACCCTCACTATGCAATAACGGGATGAGGAACGCCACTGTCCCGACAATTCCAAGGTCCGCGCCCGGACAGAGACGCTTTACACCTCCGGCACCAGAAAGGCCGAGACCAGCTCGGCGAATTCGGCCGGAGCGGCGATCCTGACGCCGAGGTCCTCGGCCTTGGTCCGCTTCGACCCGGCCTTCTCCCCTGCGACGAGCAGGCTCGTGCGCTTGGAGACACTGGAGGAGGACTTCCCGCCGGCCCGCTCGATCAGCTCGTTCATCTGGTTGCGAGAGAGCTTCTCCAGTGCCCCGGTCATGGCGCCCGTCACCACGACGGTCATACCGCCGAGCGGCAGATCGGCGGACGGCCCGCCGTCCTCGCCGTCGTCTTCCTGCGCCGTCCCGGGCTCCGGCGGCGGGGTGGCACCCGGCTCCGTCATGTTGACCCCGGCCGCCACCAGCTTCGCGACCAGAGGTGCGAGCTCGACCAGCTCCGTGACGACGCCTGCGGCCTTCTCCTTGCCGATGCCGTCGACCTGCTGCAGCGCGTCCACGTCCGCGGCGACGATCCGGTCCATCGTCGCGAAGTGGCGGGCGATCCGCCGGGACATGGAACGTCCCGTGCCGCGTACGCCGAGGGCGCAGAAGACGCGGGACAGCGGGCGCGCGCGGGCGGTGTCGATGGCGGCCAGCAGATTGTCCGTGGAGGTCTCCCCCATCCGCTCCAGGGCGAGCAGCCTCGCCCGGTCCAGGGTGAAGAGGTCGGCGAAGTCGGCGACGAGCCCCGCGTCGACGAGCTGGACGACCCGGGTGGTGCCGAGGCCCTCGATGTCGAGCTGGTCCCGCCCCGCCGCGTACGAGATGGAGGCGACCAGGCGGCAGTTGCGGCCGCGCGTGCAGCGCCAGCGCTGCTCACTCGTGTCGATCTCCGAGCCGCACTGCGGGCAGGTCTCGGGGAATTCGATCGGCTTCTCGTCGCCGGTCCGCAGATGGGCGACGGGTGCCTCGATGCGGGGGATGATGTCGCCCGCCTTGTAGACCATCACCTGGTCCCCCAGGCGCAGGTCGCGGCGGGTGATGTCGGCCGGGTTGTGCAGCGTGGCGTAGCCGACGGTCGAACCGTCGATCTCGACGGGCTCCAGCACGGCGCGGGGCGCGATGATGCCGGTCCGGCCGACATTCCACTCGACCCCCAGGAGCCGGGTGATCTTCTCCACGGCCGGCAGCTTGTACGCGATGGCCCAGCGCGGCGCCCGCGTCCCGGAACCCGCGTCGCGCTGGTCGGCCGCGAGGTCCGCCTTGATCACTATGCCGTCGATCCCGAACGGCAACGAGGCTCGCAGCGAGGCGATGTCCTCCACCCCGGTCAGCACGTCCTCCACCGTGCCGACGGTGCGCGGCGCGACCGCCGTGTCCGCCGCAGTGTGCACGCCGAGCCCTGCGACGTAGGTCAGGACCTCACCGTGCGGCAGCTCGGCCAGGGTGGCGGCCGACTCGCCGGAATCGGGCAGCGCGAGCGCGGCGTAGGCGAAGAAGGTCATTTCGACGCGGTAGGGCCGGTCCTTGGCACGGAGGGTGCCCGCCGCGCCGTTGCGCGGATTGGCGAAGGGGGCGCCGCCGTGCTCCGTGCGCACCGTGTTGGCCTGCTCGAACTGCTCGTCGGTCATGAGGATCTCGCCGCGCACCTCGAGGGTGACGGGGGCGGACAGGCGCTCGGGCAGACCGAGCACCGTACCGATCGCGTGCGAGACGTCCTCGCCCGCCGTCCCGTCGCCCCTGGTGATCAACTGGTCGAGGCGGCCCTCCCGGTAGCGCGCGGCGACGGCGAGGCCGTCGAGCTTGGGCTCCACGCTCCACGCGGCGACGGGTCTGCCGATGCGCCGCTCCACGGATGCGGTCCAGGTGGCGAACTGCTCGGCGGAGAACACGTTGTCCAGCGAGAGCATCGGCACCGTGTGCGGCACGTCGCCCACGGCCGCCCCGCCCGCGACCTTCCCCGTCGGCGAGGCGTCCAGCGTGTCCTGCGGATGCGCCTCCTCGTACGCGGCGATCCCACGCGCCAGCCGGTCGTACGCATCGTCGTCGAGCATGCTCTCGCCCGTGGCGTAGTACGCGGCGGCGGCCTGTGCCGCCTCTTCCACCGCGGCGGCGTACGAGGCGGCGTCAACGAGCACAACAGCTGGGTTCGTGGTCATGACCACCATCCTGCCGCCCACCACTGACAACGCCCCCTGACCCCCACTCACCTCACCGGCCACAGGGAGCCCGCGCGGCCGAGGGCACGCCGCTCGACCGACTGCTCGTGACACGGGTCCACGACCATCCGCGGCGGTTCGCGCCGGTCTCGCGTGCGGAGACCGAGGCCGGCGGCGGGACGGAGACCGAGGAGCGGCCCGGCCCCTCGTGACCGTCCGCGAGCGCCGGCCGGCCGGTCCGGAGGACCTCCCGGGGGTCGGCGGCTGACGTCCCGGAGCCCTTCGCGCGCCTGTCGGACCACCCGGTATAAAGACTGCATGACTGCCGACGTTTCGCCGCCCGTACGCCCCTCCACCTTGGAGGACGTCGCCGCGGTGGCGGGCGTGTCCCGGGCCACGGTGTCCCGGGTGATCAACGGGGCGACCACGGTGGACCCCGCCCTGCGGCGGGTCGTCGAGGAGGCGGTGGCGACCACCGGGTACGTACCCAACCGTGCGGCGCGTTCGCTGGTGACCCGCCGGACGGACTCGATCGCCCTGGTGGTCTCCGAGCGGGAACGGCGCCCGGTGTCCGAGCCGTTCGTCGGCCGGATGTTCTCGGACCCGCACTTCGGGCGCGTGGTGAGCGGTCTGCTGGAGGTGCTGCGCCCGGCCGGTATCCAGATGGTGCTGATGCTGGCCGACGACGAGGCCTCGCGCAATCAGCTGCTGTCGTATCTGCGCCAGGGCCATGTCGACGGGGTGGTGCTGATCTCCTCCCACGCCGACGACCCGCTGCCCGGACTGCTCCACGACACCCGGATGCCCGCCGTGCTGGCCGGCCGGCCCAGGACGCCCACGCCGCTCACGTACGTGGAGGCGGACCAGCGGGCCGGGGCGCGGCTGGCGGCGGACCACCTGGCCTCGCTGGGGCGGCGGCGCATCGGCACGGTGGCGGGCCCGCAGGACATGCCCGCGGGGCAGGCGCGCCTGACCGGATTCCTGGACGCGCTGGAGCGGCACGGCATCGGGGACGTGGTGACCGCCGAAGGTGACTTCACGCATACGGGAGGAGCTTCGGCGATGCGGCGACTGCTGGATGAACGGCCGGACCTGGACGCGGTGTTCATCGCATCCGACCTGATGGCACTGGGCGCCCTGCCGGTGCTGCTGCGGGCCGGCAGGGACGTGCCGTCGGACGTGGCGGTGGTGGGCTTCGACGACAGCAGCGCGGCGGTGGCCTGTGATCCACCGCTGACCACGGTGCGTCAGCCGGTGGAGGAGATGGCGGCGGAGATGGCCCGGCTCCTCCTGAAGCAGATCGGCACGCCCGGCGGCCCCGCGCCCTCGGTGGTCTTCCAGCCGGACCTGGTACGACGCGGATCAGCCTGACGCAGAGCCCACCGCCGACCGCCGCCCCGCCCGGGCGTTCAGGCGCCCTCGCCACGTGGCCCCGGTACGACGCCGCTGCCGTCCAAAAGCTCTTCATCCGTACCCGGGAACGGCATGTCCACCCGCGCGGCCCCGGTGAAGCCTGCCGGCTGCAGCGGCACCTGGGGCCCCGAGAGTTCCCGCAGCCAGCGCGCCAGTATCCGGTGGACGGTCTCCGCGCCCACGGGAATCCGCGCCGGCGTCCCGCCCTCCGCCGCCATGGCGTCCATCGGGTCGGCCAGGGTGCGCGGCCACAGGAGGAACGGACGGGACTGTTCGCCGCCGAGTCCGCCGTGCGAGCCGATCTGTTCCTCGAAGGCGTGGACGCGCCCCGTGACCGGGTCGTACATCGAGTTGACCATGACATCGGCGACGTGCGGGAAGGTGTCGGTGCGCCGCACCGCCTCCGCCGCGCCCTCGCCGAAGACGGCGAGCGGCCCTTCCCCGTCCGTCAGCTCCGCCACCGGGACCTCGGCCCCGCCGGACCCCAGCACCACCGAACCGTGCTCCTCGCTGCGCACGAGCAGGAAGCCGACCCCCGGGTGGTCGGCCAGCGTGCCGAGCAGGGCGGGGTGGCGGCTGTCGAGCTGTTCGCGCGAGGCACGCCCCTCGATGTCCGGAAAGGACAGCAGGCCGAGATTGCCCGAGGCCAGCACGACCGGTTCGGAGGGGCGGGCGGAGCGCTCCGTCTCCTGCTCGTCGACGGGCCGGTGCAGCGCGATGCGCACGGCGTCACGCGCCTCGGAGGCGCTGCGGGTGCGCTGTGCGCTCCGGGGCACCGGCAGCCCGCAGCCCGCCCGGACGAGGTCCTTCAGCGTCAGTCCGTACTTCCCGGCGAAGGTCTCCCCCGGGCTCTGGCCGTGGTCGGAGAGCAGCACGATGCGGTAGGTGCGCGGGGCCTGTTCCGCGATCTTCGCGATGAGGCCGAGCGAGCGGTCGAGCCGGGTCAGGACCTTCGCCGCGTCCCTGCTGTGCGGCCCGGAGTGGTGCGCGACCTCGTCGTACGCCACGAGGTCGGCGTAGACCGCGGTGCGCCCGGCGAACATGTCGCCGATGACGGCGGAGACCACCACATCGCGCTCGACGACGGTCGCGAACGCCCGGATGAAGGGGTACAGCCCGCCGCGCTTGACGCGGGGCGACTCCTTCCGGATCCGGGCACGGGTGGACTGGCCGATCTCCCGGCCCACCTCGGCGACGAAGGACAGGGCGGTACGGACGGCGTTGGCCGGGTCGGAGAAGTAGGCGAAGTATCCGGCGCGCGACCGTCGCCCCTTGCCGCGCCTGGCGGCCATCGACAGGACGAGGGCGAGCTGGTCAGCGCCGCCCCCGAAGAGGTTGCCCCGGCTGGCGCCGTCGACGGTGAGCAGGCCGCCGTCGCGGGTGCGGGCGATGGCCCTGCGCTGCAGTTCGAGTGCGCTGGCCGGGCGGCTGGAGACCATGACGGTGCCGGTCTCCTTCTCGTACCAGCGGAACGCGGGCACGTCGAAGTTGCTGCCGTGCAGGATGCCGAGCTGGCTGGCACCGGTCTGGCTGGACCAGTCGGTGCTCCACGGGGTGAGGCCGTGGCCGGCCTCGTCGGCGAGGAGACCCGCCACGGTCGGCATGACACCGTCGGCCGCCGCCTGCCTGAGCACGTCGTGGCCCACCCCGTCGAGCTGCACGAACACGATGCCGGGCGGACCGCCCCGCCCCCGGTCCGCGCCGCCGGGTGTGCCGCTGCGGCGGCGGCGCCGGTCGGCGAGGCGGGAGAGCCTGCGCCGGTAGGCGTCGTCGTCGCGGACCGCGAGGGCCGTGGAGGTGGCGGAGGCCACGGCGGACATGACGGCCGCGACGACGACGGCCGTCTCCGGGTCTGCCGTCCCGCGTCCGTCCGGGATGAGCCGCAGCGCGATCAGCAGCAGCGATCCGTTGAGGAAGAAGACCAGAGCGCCCAGAACCAGTGCGGGCACGATGAGCAGCGCCCGCACGAGGACGGGCCACACCAGCGCCGAGAGCAGACCGAAGGCCCCCGCCCCCCAGGCCGCGGTGAACGCGGTCCTGGTGACGGTGTCACCGTCGTCGGACTGGAGCTGGAAGTCGGGCAGGATTCCGGCGAGCGCGAGCATGGTGAGGGTGGAGACCGCCCACACCGCGACCACGCCGATCAGGGCTCGTCCCGTTCTCCGCCATCGCCCGTCACCCACGCCGTTCCACCTCACGTCCGGGCCCGGTGTCGTGAAGGGCCCGCGTCCAGCCTTTCACAGCGGATCCGCGCCCCGGCCGGGGGTCAGCAGCCGTCGTACCCGGCGGTAGGCATGGAGAGCCTGCGGTGCACGCTCGCCTTGCCGCGCGCGGTGTACCGGGGCTCCTCCAGGCCGGCGAGCTCCAGCCGGACGCCGCGCCGCTCGCACTCCGCGGCGAAGTCCGGCACCGAGACGACGGCGCGGGCGAGCACCCGGTCGTTGGGCGCCACGAACAGCTCGACCTGCCCGCCCTCGACGTCGGACCACAGGGCGCGGTGGTCGGGACGCATCCCGTAGACGCGCAGCTGCCGGGTGACGACGTACCCCTGCTCGGCGGCCCAGCGCGCGCACATGGCGTGCTGGCTGCGGGTGTCGACGAGGAACGGGTCACCGTCGAGCTCTTCCAGCGGAGTGAGACTGGCGATGGCCGCCACCCGTACGTCGACGATGACGTCCCCCATGAACGGATCCCCCCGCGCTCGGATACTGCGCCCGACCCTACCCCGGCCGTAGCCCTGTGTAGCCGCCCGTACCCGTGCGGAGACCGGCGGACTGGAGCGCACCGGCGTGGGAGCGGCGCGGACCGCCTACGCTCGTACGGGGTACGGGCGCACGGATGCGCCGTCCGACGGAGCGAGGAGGCAGGGCGGTGGAGGTCACGTGGTGGGGTCATGCCACCTGCACGATCGAGGACGCGGGTGTCCGGGTGCTCACCGATCCGCTGTTCGCACGGCGTTTCGCGCATCTGCGGCGCCGCCGGGGCGAGGTGCCTCCGCCGGAGGCCGCGGTCGCCGACGCGGTCCTGATCTCCCATCTGCACTCCGACCACCTGCATCTGCCCTCCCTGGCCCGTCTCGCCCCGGGCACGCTGCTGATCGTGCCGCTGGGCACGGAGGGCGCCGTCCCTGCGCTGCGGAGGCTGCGCCGGGCGCGCGGGCTGCGCGTCGCCGAGGTGGCTCCGGGCGACGAGGTCCGCGTCGGCGGGGTACTGGTCCGGGCGGTCACGGCGCTGCACGACGGCCGTCGGCTGCCGGTCGGCCCGCACCGTGTCCCCGCGCTGGGGTTCGTGGTGGAGGGCGGGGCACGCACCTATTTCGCCGGGGACACCGGCCTGTTCGACGGCATGGCCGACGCGGTGGGGCCGGTGGACGTGGCCCTGCTGCCGGTCGGCGGCTGGGGTCCGCGCCTGGGCCTGCACCATCTGAACGCGGCACGCGCGGCGCAGGCCCTGGCTATGCTGGCGCCCCGCGCCGCGGTGCCGGTGCACTACGGCACGTACTGGCCGATCGGGATGGACGGGGTCCGGCCGCACGAGTTCCACGCACCGGGCGACGAATTCGTGCGGCACGCGGCACGGCTGGCACCGGAAGTGGCGGTGCATGTGCTGGGGCACGGCGAGTGTGTGAGGCCGGAGGCCCGAAGATGATCCAGGAAGTGATGCGGCAGCTGCCTGCGGGACCGGCGCAGCAGGCCATCGGCTATCCGACGCTGTTCGCGCTGGTGGCCCTGGGTTCACTGGTGCCGGTGGTGCCGACGGGGGCGTTGGTGAGCTCGGCCGCCGTGGTGGCGTTCCATCAGACGTCACCGTTCGCCCTTCTCGTGGTGTTCGTCGTGGCGGCGGCCGCGGCGTTCCTCGGGGACGTGTGCCTGTACTGGCTGGGGCAGCGCGGGGTGCGGTCCAAGAACGGCTCCAAGTGGCTGAGGGCGATCAGCGGCCGGGCCGCTCCGGAGCTGCTCGCGCGGGCGCAGCGGAAACTGGACGAGCAGAGCGGGACGGTGCTGGTGCTGTCCCGGCTGGTGCCGGCCGGCCGGATACCCGTGATGCTGGCCTGCCTCCTGGGCCGGATGCCGCTGCGGCGGTTCGCGCGCGGTGACGTGCCCGCGTGTCTGGCATGGGCGGCGACGTACCAGCTGATCGGGATCCTGGGTGGTTCGCTCTTCCCCGAGCCCTGGCAGGGCGTGGTCGCCGCGGTCGCCCTGACCCTGCTGATCAGCGGGGCGCCGGCCCTGTGGCGGCGGCTCCGGCGCGTCGGGGCGGCGGGCTCATCCACCCAGGACACGTGAGCCGCCGATCGGCAGGTCCCAGAGGTCGCCGCGCGGATATCCGGCCTGGTGCCAGGCGGTACGGAGCCGGGTCAGCGGTTCGAGCACCGGTTCGGCGGAGAGCAGGAACGTCGCCCAGTGCATCGGCGCCATCGCTTGCGCGCCGAGGTCCTCGTACGCCTGCACCGCCTCCTCGGGGTCGGTGTGCACGTCCGAGAGCCACCAGCGCGGCTCGTACGCCCCGATCGGGAGCATCGCGAGGTCGAGCCCGGGGTAGCGGCGGCCGATCTCCTTGAACCAGTGTCCGTAGCCGGTGTCCCCCGCGAAGTAGATCCGTGCCCCCTGCCGGTCGCCGATCACCCAGCCGCCCCACAGGGACCGGCAGGTGTCCAGGAGGGTGCGCTTGGACCAGTGGTGGGAGGGGACGAAGTCGAGCCGGACACCGCCCAGTTCCGCCGACTCCCACCAGTCGAGCTCGGTGACGCAGCTGAACCGGCGGCGCCGGCACCAGCGGCCGAGCCCGGCGGGGACGAACAGCGGGGTGTCCCTCGGCAGTCTGCGGAGCGTCGGAGCGTCCAGGTGGTCGTAGTGGTTGTGGCTGACGAGGACCGCGTCGATGGTCGGCAGTTCCTCCCAGCGGACGCCGACCGGCGTGATCCGGGCCGGGGTACCGAGGATGCGGCGCGACCAGACCGGGTCCGTGAGGACGGTGAGCCCGCCGATGCGGACGATCCAGCTGGCGTGGCCGGCCCAGGTGACGGACACGGTGTCCGCGCCCGCGGCGGGTAGCGGCGCGGGGGCGTACGGCAGCCGGTGGATGCCCCGCAGGCCCTCGGCATTGGGCCGCATGGCACGCTCCCTGGCCAAACGGGTCATGCCCCTGACACCCGGGAGGGGTGCGGTGAGCCGGTCCGCGAAGCTGCGGGGCCAGATCCGGACCTCGCCGAGAGGGCGCACCCCGGCGACGGGACGGCCCGCGGGGCCGGCGAGCGGGCGCTCGGTCTGTTCCGTCATCGAGAGGCTCCTGTCATCGGAGTTCATCGAGGGCTGCTGCGAACATGCTCAGCGCTTGGGCGACATGGGGCAATTTCAGGGGCTCCACCGCAGTGAGGGACTCCATCTGCTCCTCCGGGGTTGAGCCGAGCAGCGGGCCGGTGCTCAGGCGCACTCGCAGCGCGCCCAGTTCGTCACCGAACCGGTGACCGCCGGGGGCCGGTGCGCCGAGACGCCGTGTCAGGTACTCCTCGAGCTCCATGGAGTCCGTGACGCCCAGGGCGGCCAGCCGGGTGCGCAGCGGGCCCAGGTCGGCGTAGAGATGGCGGCCAGCCTGCGGCGGCCTGGCCAGGGCGCCCGCGGTGAGTACGGCACGGTGGGCGGCGGAGGCGACCTGGGCCTGGAGGCCGGCGGCCTGCCGGATCCGCTCGGTGACGGCCTCCGGTTCGTGCAGGGCACGGGCGGCTGCCCGGGCCACGGGTTCCGCGACGAAGGCACCGAGCGCGGTGAGGATGTCGAGCACCCGGGCTCGCCGGGAGGCGGCCCGTGCGGTGGCCGGGAAACGCGCGACGGCCACCGGCCAGGCCGACGGGGTCAGCGCTCCGGCCAGGTCGCTGATCACGGTGACGTCGTCGGGGCACATCTCGGCGGGGCTGAGCAGGACCGTGTCGTGGCGGTGCAGCGTGTCGCGCCAGGTCTCGTCGCTGACGATGTGCAGCCCTTCGGCGACCGCCGCCTCACAGGCCTCGCGGACCAGCTCCGGCGGGGCGACGGTGGCGGTCGGGTCGTCGACCACGGAGATCAGGAGCAGCCGGGGCCGGCCGCCCTCGGCCCGCACCCTGCGCACGGTCTCCAGCAGCGCGTACGGGTCGGGGATCCCGCCGCATTCGGCGGGTGTCGGCACGTGGTAGGCGGGCCGGCCCAGCAGCCGTGCCTGCGGCATCCAGGTGGCGGGACACGGGCGCGGCATGAGCACGTCGCCGCCGTACGCGGCGATCAGTGCGAGCAGGAGGGGCTGGGCGCCCGGGGCCGCGGCGATGTCCTGCGGCCCCCCGTGCAGGCCCCGGCGCTGCCAGTAGGCGCAGGCGGCCTCGCGCAGGATCGTTCCGCCACCGGGCGGCTCGGGTACGGTCCGGGCGGCCGCGGCGGCCAGTACGTCGGCGAGCTCGGGCAGCGCGGGAAGACCGGGGTCGGGGGCGGGCGGGCCGTACCGCACCGGACCGTGGTCCTCACGGGGCTGCTTCCGCTCGCTCCAGTGCATGCCGGGGCCTCCTCCGCCTGCGTCACCCTCAGGCCCCTTTATACGGAGGTTCCCCGGGGCCCGCCCCCGCACCGGGCCCGCCCGTGGCGGGGGCGGAAGGCCGGCGGACGCGCCCGCCCGGCCCGTCCGCCGCCCCGGTGGAGGCCCCACGGGTCACCCGGCGAACGGCACCCCCGGCAGCCCTCGCCCCGCGTCCGGCAGGACCAGCAGGGAACCCGACAGCGGATGCGGGGCGTCCAGGCCCGTCCGGGCCGTGGAGATGTACAGGTCACGCAGACCGGCCCCGCCGAACACGCACGCCGTGGGCCGCCGGACCGGCAGGTGCACGATCCGGTCCACCCGGCCGTCCGGGGCGTAGCGCCGCACCGCGGCACCGTCCCAGAAGGCGACCCACACACAGCCGTCGGCGTCCACCGTCAGCCCGTCGGGCCACCCGGATCCGGGCTCGACGACGGCGAACGGCCTGCGGCCGAGCACGCGTTCACCGTCCACGTCGAAGACGTCGATGCGCAGGGTGGGGGTGTCTATGTAGTACATGAGCCGGCCGTCCGGACTCCACCCGGTGCCGTTGCTGACCGTCACCGCGTCCAGTACGCCCGTCGCCGTGCCGTCCGGTGCGAACCGGGAGAGGTTTCCGCCCCCCTCGGCCTCGTCGTACCGCATGGTGCCCGCCCACAGGGCTCCGTCCGGTGACACCGCCGCGTCGTTGCCCCGCCGGCCGGACACTGGTTCGCGGGCCAGCCACGAGAAGGTGCCGTCGGCGTCGTACAGGCCTATGCCGTCCCGCAGGTTGACCACGAGTCCGCCGCCCGCGCGCGGCTTCGCGGCGCCGACGTGCTGCTCGGTCGTCGTGACCGTGCGCCGGCCGTCGGCCGGGTCGTACGTGTGCACGCGGGAGGAGAGGACGTCGACCCAGATCAGCCGTCCGGCCGCCGCGTCCCAGGTCGGCCCCTCCCCCAGCTCGGCCCGCTCCCGTACGGCGACCTCCGGGCCCGGCCTCACGCCTGGCTCCGGTGGTGCCCGAGCCGGCCGGACAGCGCGTCCGCGCCGCCCGCGGCGAGCTGCCCGAGCTCCGCCTCGCGCTCCTCGCTCCAGCGGATCATCGGCACGGAGATGGAGAGCGCGGCGACGACCCGGCCGGAGCGGTCCCGGACCGGCGCGGCCACGCAGCTCACGTCCGGGTTCGACTCCCGGTGCTCGACCGCGATGCCCCGTTTGCGCACGACGGCCAGCGCCTCCCGCAGCTCCGTGGCGTCGGTGAGGCTGTTGTCGGTCATCGCGACGAGTTCGCGTCCGTCGAGCCGGGCGTCGAGCTCCGCCTCCGGCAGGGCCGCGAGGAGCAGCTTGCCGACGGAGGTGCAGTGGGCGGGCAGCTTGCGGCCGGCGGCGGAGACCATGCGGACCGCGTGCGTGGAGTCCACCTTGGCGATGTAGATGACCTCGGTGTCCTCCAGGATCGCGACGTGGACGGTCTCGCCGCAGGTCTCGGCGACCTCGCGGGCCACCTGCTGGCCCTCGGCCGCCAGATCGAGCTTCTCGGCGTACCGGCTGCCGAGCTGGTACGTCCGCACGCCGAGCCGGTACCGGCCCGGCTGCCCCGGGACCGTGACCAGGTAGGAGCGTGCGGCAAGGGTGGTGAGCAGTTCGTGGACGGTGGTCCGTGGCAGTTGAAGCTTGCGGGTGACCTCGGGTGCGGAGAGCGTTCCCTCCCCCTGAAGGAACAGCTCGAGTACATCCAGTGCCCTGGTCACCGCAGGGACGAGTCGTCCCATGATCGCCCACCCATCGTTCGACACTCCGGTCAATGACCGGAATCACGAACGCAGGCTAACGTCAGGGAACTTGTCCGGGCAACGCCCGGGAGGGGGCGGGGCGGCCGACCCTGGGGGAAATCGACCGTTTCCTTACCGCTTCCGCCGATTTCCCGCGGAGCGTGGAGGTCCGGCCGGGTGTGGTGGGCGCGCCTCCTGGTTCACCGGCCACCGGCAGGGTAGTCGCTCTCTCATGTCGACATCGAGCGGTCCACCCCCCTCCGACCGCTGGCGGAGCTGGTTCCGTCGGCGCGATCTTGCCGCGTTCCAGAGCGTGGCCGAGAGGCACTGGCCGGGCGCCGAGCCCGTCCTGCCCCGGCTGAGCCGCAGCGCCAACCACGGGCTGCTGTGGTTCGGGGCCGCGGCGGGAATGGCCGCACTGGGCACCAGTGCCCGGTCGCGCCGGGCCGCACTGCGCGGCATCGCCTCCCTCGCCGTCGCCTCGGCCGCCATCAACACCGTCGGCAAGGGCGCGGTCCGCAGGGAGCGGCCGATACTGGACATGGTCCCGGTGATGCGACAGCTCAAGCGGCAGCCGTTCACCACGTCCTTCCCGTCCGGGCACGCGGCGTCCGCCGCGGCGTTCGCGACGGGCGTCGCCCTGGAGTCCAAGGGCTGGGGTGCCGTGGTGGCCCCGGTCGCGGTCGCCGTGGCCGCGTCCCGCGTCTACACCGGTGTCCACTATCCGAGCGATGTCCTCGCCGGTGCGGCACTCGGCATAGGGGCCGCCTTCGCACTGCGGGGTGTCGTACCCACCCGTGGGCAGCTGCCCGCGCCGGGCAGACCGCCGGCCTCGGCCCCGGCCCTGCCCGCAGGGCAGGACCTGGTGGTCATCGTGAACCGGCGGTCCGGCTCCGCGACCGCGACGGCCGGCCTGATCCGCGACGCGCTGCCGCTCGCCGAGGTGCTGGAGTGCGCGCCCGCCGACCTGTCGGGCGCGCTGGAGAACGCGGCCCGGCGGGGCAGGGCCCTGGGCGTGTGCGGGGGCGACGGCACGGTCAACATGGCCGCAGCCGTGGCGGCGACCCACAGCCTTCCGCTCGCCGTCTTCCCCGGCGGGACGCTCAACCACTTCGCCTACGACCTCGGCATCGAGACGGTGCACGACACGGTCACGGCCCTCGCCTCGGGCGACGCGGTCCGGGTCGACCTGGGCCGCTTCCGTCCCGGTCCGCAGGGACCGGGCGGTGCGCACGGCTACTTCATCAACGCGTTCAGCCTCGGGGTCTACCCGGAGCTCGTGCGGACCCGGGAGCGCTGGGCGCCCAGGATCGGGGGCTGGCCCGCGGGTGTGCTCGCGGCCTTCGAGGCGCTGCGCGGCGAGCGCCCGCTGACTGCCGAACTGCAGGGACGCAAGAGGCCGTTGTGGCTGCTCTTCGTCGGCAACGGAATGTTCCGGCGGGTAGGGCCCGCGCCCGGCCGCCGGCACAATCTGGCCGACGGGCTGCTGGACGTACGGGTCGTGCACGGCGGTCGCACCCCGGGGCTGCGCCTCCTCGCGGCGGCGGTGGCCGGACCGCTGAGCCGGTCGCCCGTCCACGCGGCGGTCCGCCGCCGCCAGGTGCGGATCTCCGGCCTCGCACCCGGCACCCCGTACGCGTACGACGGCGAAGTGGCGCACTCCGGAGCTGAGTTGCTGATCGACAAGCTGCCGGAGGCCCTGACCGTCTACTGCCCGATGCGGTTCTAGTCGACCGCATGGTGAGACGTGAATCTCAGGATGCGACATCGCGGCGTACCGTGGCCGCAGCGCCCGCGGGCGAAGCCGCGAGCTGCGCGAAGTCCGGGGAGGACGTACGGCCATGCCGAAGGAAACAGCGACATACACCCATGGTCACCACGAGTCGGTGCTGCGCTCGCACCGGTGGCGGACCGCCGCCAACTCGGCGGCGTACCTGATCGGCCGGCTCGCCCCCGGACAGCGGGTGCTGGACGTCGGCTGCGGCCCGGGCACCATCACGGCGGACCTCGCCGCACTGGTCGCGCCGGGCCGGGTGACGGCGGTCGACACCGGCCGGGAGATCCTCGATCAGGCGGCCGGTGTCGCAGCCGAACGCGGCCTGGGCAACGTGGAGTTCGCCACCGCAGATGTGCACGCCCTGGACTTCGCCGACGACTCCTTCGACGTCGTCCACGCGCATCAGGTGCTCCAGCACGTGGGTGATCCGGTCCAGGCGCTGCGCGAGATGCGACGGGTGTGCCGACCGGGCGGCATCGTCGCCGTACGCGACAGCGACTACGCGGCGATGGCCTGGTACCCGGACGTGGCGGGGATGACGGAGTGGCAGGAGCTGTACGGGCGCGTGGCCCGCGCCAACGGCGGTGAACCGGACGCCGGACGCCGGCTGCTGTCCTGGGCCCGGCAGGCCGGCTTCACCCGCATCACCCCGACTGCGGGCGCCTGGTGCTTCGCCGGGGAGGACCGCGCCTGGTGGAGCGGCCTGTGGGCGGACCGTACGACCGCGTCGGTGTACGCGCAGCTGGCGGTGGACGGCGGACACGCGCGTCCGGAGCAGCTGACGGCGATCGCGGAGGCCTGGCGCGCCTGGGGCGAGGAGCCCGACGCGTGGTTCCTGGTCCCGCACGGCGAGCTGATCTGCCAGGTGTGACCGGCCGGTCCGCGGACCGGAACCGATCACACACCTCCGGGTCGCCAACTACCCTCGTGGCATGGAGATCCTGGGAACCACGCTACGTATCTGCGTCGACGACCTGGAGGCCTCGGTGGCCTTCTACGAGGGCCTGACCGGCACTCCGGCGCTGCGCTTCGAGCGCGGCGGGGTCTCGGTCGCCGCGATCGGCTGCTTTCTGCTGATGAGCGGCCCCGAGTCGGAGCTGGAGGTGCTGCGCAAGGTGTCGGCGACGATCGCAGTCAAGGACGTCGAGGAGGCGAACGCGGCGCTGACCCGGGCCGGGGCCAAGGTCATCGCCGGCCCGGTGCCCACTCCGGCCGGCCGCAATCTGATCGCCCTCCACCCCGATGGCTCGGTCTTCGAGTACGTCGACCGGAGGGCCTCCGCCTGACCGCGTGTCCGGCGGACGGCCCGTGCACGCCCGCGGCCCGTGGACGCGCGGCCGGTGATCTCGTCACGACGTCATCGGCCGACCGGCGCCGGGACGGCGGGCGGACGGACGGCGCTCGGGCCGCGGAAATTCCCGCGCGCCATCCGTCCTCGTCGTCGTAGCCTTCCCTCTCCACGCCGGCAGAGCAGAGGACGGGCAGGACGATGGGCACGCAGCACACGTACCGGGTGATCGTGCGGGGCACCTGGGAAGGGCTGACGGACGAGGGCAGGGACCGGCTGCTGGCCGAGGTGGAGCAGCACGGCCTGGCGGCCATGCAGTTCACCGAGGAGGGGACGCTCACCTACGACACCGTGCTGAAGCACTTCAGCTTCCGGTACGTGGTGGTCTCGGACCCGGCGGACGGCGACGAGATGGCGGCGGCGATCGCCGAGGACCGCGCGGAGACCGCCCTCGCCGCACGGGGCCTCGGCCACGGCGAACTGCGCTGCTCCGTGACGGACATGGACACCATGAAGATCAACTACAAGGGGCGGCGGGGGCCGGGGGCCGCGTGACGACGACCGCTGCGGGAGGTACGGCCGTGGCGTCCCCCGCGACGACGACGGCCGGAACCGTGCGTGTACGCGGCCCGGGCCGTGCCGTGCGGCAGCAGGCGGCCGAGGACCCTCCTGTGCCGGAAGCGGTGCCCGGACCACGTCGCAACGGGCGCTCGAGGACCTCGGCGGCTACCTGGCCCGGCGGCGGTGCATCACGTAGCCGCCGCAGAGCAGACCCGCCACGAACACCCCCAGCAGCGCCGCCCAGAGCGGCATGGTGACCTTCGGGATGATGACGCGGATGGTGACCTCGTCGGTGTTCACGCAGATGAAGACGATCGCGAGGACCGCCAGCAGGGTGACGGCGATGCGGCCGGGACTGAAGGCGCCCGTGGCGCCGCTGGATACGTCCTTCGGGCTCATGTGACCCTCTCCGCTGGGTCCTGGCTCCTGGACCAGGAACGGCCGTCCCCGGACCCCAGGATCTCTCCCTCCCTGGCCCGGGGGCAGTGGAGCGCGGCCGTTCGGGTGGCGGTCAGCCGACCGCGGGGAGCTCCAGGACACCGGTGTCCTGCGGGGCGCTGACGACCGTGACCGGTTTGATGCCCCGGTTCCCGAAGTACGCCGTGTCACTCGCGGCGATCACGAACCGCAGCCGGTGCCCGGCCTCGTACCGGTGCACGATGCCCGGCAGCTCCACGGTGAACGGACGCGTGACGTCGGGCACGCGTACCGGTGCGACCAGGCGGTTCACCAGGTGCTGGGTTCCGTCGGGGGCCACGTCGTACACCTTCGCGAACAGGACCAGCCGGTCCGACGCGTCCCCGCTGTTCTGGACCCGTTCCGCGGTGGGCGACTTCACCTCGAGCGTCGCCTTCGGCGCGCCGACGACGTCCACCGGTGCGGTCAGCGAGGCACTGGTCCAGCCCAGGTGGGTGCCCCTGGTGTCGTACGGTGCCGGGTCCTTCAGGCCGATGAGTCCGGCCAGGGAGCTTTCGGAGTGGCTGGTCGGCAGGAGCGCGTTGGTGTACTGGCGGCTGCCGCGGGTGACCTTCGAACGGCTGTCCACCAGGGTGCCGTCCCCGGAGAGGTAGAGGGTCCGGGAGGGGGCGGGCACGGCGGGGGCGGTGCCGTAGCCACTCGTCCAGTCCCGGTAGTAGGCGAACGCGGGCCCGGTGTCGGTGTCCTGCCGTTGGTGGAGGTAGCGGTCGAACCAGGCGAGGATCCGCTGCCCGACGTAACTGGTCTCCAGATTGCCCGTGGCGAGGTCGAGTTCGCCGGGTACCTGGCCGCCGCTGTGGCCCCAGGCCTGCCAGATCATCTTCGTGGTGGTGCCCTGTGCCCGGAGCGTCCGGTACGTCGCGGTGGCCTCGTTGAGGTTGAAGAGGCTGTCGGCCTGGCCCTGGACGAGCAGCGTGGGCGCGGTGACCCCGGGGAGGTAGGAGGCCGGTGAGACGCTGCGGGCGTAGGCGAGCATCGCGTCCGTGCGGTCGGCCGGGTAGCGGCCGGAGTTCAGGAGACGGATGGTGTCGCAGGCCCGCGGGGCGAAGTGCAGGCACGCGGGGCTGCCGAAGCGGGACGGGTCGATGCTGGGGACCAGCAGCGGCTGCCCCTCGCCCAGCAGGTAGAACCCGTTGGTCCACTGCCACTTGAAGACACCGGGGGTGTCGGAGGAGACGCCCCGGGCCGCCCCTGTCGTGTTGGGCGAGAGCGCGTACGCCAGGTCGTTCCAGGTGATGAGCGGGACGAGGGCGTCGACCCGGTGGTCGACGGAGGCGGTGGCCAGCTGGACGGCTCCGCCGTACGAGCCGCCGATCATGCCGACGCGCGGGTCGCCCGGTCCGTCCCCCGTGACGAAGTCGGCCCGGGTGCCGTCGTCGGCGGCCCGTGTCCCGGCGAGGAAGTCGACGAGGCCGGAGGCCGCCCTGCCGTCGATCGCGGGGTCGTCGAGCGTGATGAGGCAGCCGGACTTGCCGAAGCCGAGGCCGGAGTAGACGAGGCCCACGTAGCCCCGTGCGGCGAAGGCCCTGCCGATGGCGTCGGTGGAGCCGTCGGACTTGCTGCCGCCGAACCCGTTGGTCGCGAGGACGGCGGGGGCGGGGTGCCCGGCGTCGACACCGGCGGGCCGGTAGAGGTCGGCGTCCACGGTGCAGGACCGGTCACCCGCCCGCACGGTGAACTCCAGTGGGGTCACCGTGAACTCGGAGGCGGCCGACACGGGCCCGGCGCCGAGCAGGGCGAGCGGGGCGATGAGGGCCGCCCCGGCGAGGAAGGTGAGGGGACTGCGGGACCTGGGGACAGCACGCGACACATGGACCTCCACACCGAGGGCGCCCTACCGAGTGGTAAGTACCGAGCCGGGCCCATGCTGTGACACAGGTCACATGATGTCAACGTACGCGGCGGAGTTTCCCCGACGGTTGTTCACTTCCCGGGCGCCGTCCGTGCTTCAGAGCAGCGCGGGTACCTCGGCGGTGAGGGTGCAGCGACCGCCGTCCGCCGGGGCGTCCAGCACAGCGGGTACGCCGAGCGGAATCGTCAGAGCCGTGGGGCCGTGGCCGAAGCCCAGCTCCTCGACGACCGGTACGCCGAGGCCGCCGAGCCGGTCGGCGAGCACGGCGCGCACCCGCTCGTACGGCCCGCAGTCCTGCCAGGAACCGCACGCCACCCCCGCGACGCCGTCGAGGGCCCCGATGCGCAGCAGCCGGGTGAGGATGCCGTCGAGCCGGTGCGGGTCCTCCGTGATGTCCTCGATCACCAGCAGCCCGCCCCGGGCGGAGGTCCGGGCGTGCGGGGTGCCGGCGTCGGCGGCGAGCAGGCTCACGCAGCCGCCGTAGGTGATCCCCCGTGACCGGCCGGGGACCAGCGCCGCCGCCGTGTCCAGGCCGAGCGTGCGCACCGACTCGGGTGCGAACAGGGTGGAGCGCAGCGCCTCCTGGGTCGCCGCGTCCTTGAGGAACACCTCGGTGGCGACCATCGGTCCGTGCAGGGTCGAGAATCCGGCCCTCAGCGCGAACGCCTCGTGCAGCACGGTGATGTCGCTGTACCCGACGAACACCTTCGGGCCGGCGGCCCGCAGCGCCGGCCAGTCCAGGAGGTCGACCATGCGGTGTGCGCCGTATCCGCCGCGGGCGCACAGCACGGCGTCCACGGAGGGGTCGCACCAGGCTTCCTGGAGATCCCGGGCGCGGTCCTCGTCGGTGCCGGCGAGGTGGTCCAGCCCGGGGTGCGTGTCGAGGACGTGGGGAGCGACCAAGGGCTCCAGGTCCCACCCGCGCAGCAGGTCGAGACCTCTTTCGAGGCGGTCGGCGGGCACGGGCCCGCTGGGTGCGACCACCGCGACCCGGGCGCCGGGGCGCAGCCGCGCCGCCCGGGCGAGCGGCTGGAGGGTCCTCCCGGTCACTTCTTCAGCTCCAGGCGCGGTACGTCGGCGCGGTCGATACCGAAGGTCTGCGCGTAGAGGGAGAGTTCGGCCTCCAGGGCGCGGATCACGGTCTCCGCGCGGCGGAATCCGTGGCTCTCCCCCTCGAAGGCGAGGTAGGCGTGCGGGACGCCGCGGCCCTCGATCGCGGCCAGGAACCGCTCGCACTGGATCGGCGGGCAGATCGGGTCGTCGAGTCCCTGGAGCAGCACGAACGGTGCGGTGAGCCGGTCGGTGCGGTTGATGGGCGACCGTTCCCGGTAGCGCTCGGGTACCTCGTCGAGCGGGCCCACGAGCGACTCCAGGTACTGCGACTCGAAGTCGTGCGTCTCGCCGGTGGCCCATCCCTCCAGGTCGAGGATGGGGTAGCTGATCGCCCCGCACGCGTACACGTCGGTGCCGGTGAGGGAGGCGGCGGCGGTCCAGCCGCCGGCGCTGCCGCCCCGGACGGCCAGCCGGTCGCGGTCGGCCGAACCCTCCTCCGCCAGCCCGAGCGCGACGGCGGCGCAGTCCTCCACGTCGACGACGCCCCACTGTCCGCGGAGCCGTTCGCGGTAGAGCCTGCCGTAGCCGGTCGAGCCGCCGTAGTTGACCTCGGCGACGCCGATGCCGCGGGAGGTGAAGTAGGCGATCTCGAGGTCGAGCACGAGCGGGTCACGCCCGGTGGGCCCACCGTGCACCCAGATCGCGTAGGGCGGCAGCTCGCCGTCGGGGCCGGTGCGGTCGGGGTGGTGCGGCGGGTAGACGTGCGCGTGGATCTCGCGGCCGTCGGGGCCCGTGAAGGTGCGGATCTGCGGCTCGGGGTAGTACGCGGGGTCGACGGCGTCCTGGTGGGGTGAGCCGAGGGTGCGGGTGTGCCCGGTCGCGGTGTCCAGCTCGACCACCTCGTACGAGGTGTGCGGGCTCGCGGCGATGCCGATGACCCGGGTGTCCTGCACGGTGAGCGTCTCGGCCCACGCGGTCCAGGGGCCGACGGCGTCGACGAGTTCGCCGGTCTCCGGGTCGAGCACGCCGAGCCGGGTGGTGCCCCGGCCGTGGATGACGGCGATCAGCCCGTTGTCCAGCAGCCGGAACCAGCGCAGACCGATCTTCCACAGCGGCCCGCCGAATTCCTCGCCGCGTCCGGAGCAGAGCCGGCTGCTGGGCACGACCGCGCCCTCGACGGCGTCCGGCCGGATCCGCTGGAGCTCCCACCAGCCGCCGATGTCCGACACGAAGAGCAGGGAACCGTCCCGGTCCCACTCGACCTGGACGACCGATTCGTCGAGGTCGCCGACGAGGGGCCGTACCCCGGTGAAGAGGCCCTCCGCGGTGACTTCGGCGATCATGGCGACGGTGCCGTCCCACGACATCTGCGGGTGGTCCCAGGCGATCCAGGCGACCCGGCGGCCGTCGTGGGACAGCCGGGGACCGGTGACGAACCGGTGCCGGTCGTCGGTGAGTTCGCGGACGGCGCCGCGGTCGGAGGCGGCCGAGCCGTCCAGTGGGACGGCGGCGATCACCCGGCGCACGTCGGTGGGCGACGCGCCGGTGAACTCCTCCAGCACGCACCAGACCTCACCGCTGCCGCCGCGGTCGAGGTGGATTTCGGGGTCCACCCAGCGCAGCCCGTCGCCGGTGTGCGACACCGGGGTGAGCGGCCAGGGTGCGTCGGGCCCGTCCGGCGCGTACGCGTACAGCCGCTGGTCGGGGAAGTGGACGAAGACGACCAGCGGTCCGCCCGTCCCCCGCGCCGCGCCCGCCCACGGCGCCCCGCCGTACTCGATGACGCGGCTGCGGGGGTTCCACGGTTCGGGGAGCACCGAAGCGGTGGTGCCGTCGGCCCGGCGGCGTACGAGGGCACGGCGGCCTCCCTCGGCCGGGCGCGGCTCCGTCCACCACACCTCGTCGCCGACGCTGCCGACGAACTCCGGCCGGCCGTCGTGCGACGCGGCGAGCGCCGCGTCGATCGGTGACGGCCATGAGCCGTATGACGCTGTGGACACCATGAGTGTTTCCCCCCGTGATCGGTCAGGCGGTGCGCAGGAAGTGGTCCAGGACCCGGACGCCGAAGTGCAGGGCGTCGACCGGGACCCGTTCGTCGACGCCGTGGAAGAGCGCCTGGTAGTCGAAGCCGACGGGCAGCTTCAGCGGCGAGAAGCCGTAGCCGGTGATGCCGAGGCGCGAGAACTGCTTGGCGTCCGTGCCGCCCGACATGCAGTACGGCACGGCGTGGGAGCCCGGGTCGAACAGCTCGACGGCGGCCCGCATCTTCGCGTACGTGGGTGAGTCGACCGGTGCCTCGAGCGGCACCTCGCGGTGGTCGAACTCCCAGTCGACGCCGGGCCCCGTCAGCCGGTCCATGGTCTCGACGAACTCGTCCTCGGCGCCCGGCAGCATGCGGCCGTCGACGTGGGCGGTGGCCCGGCCCGGGATCACGTTGACCTTGTAGCCGGCTTCCAGCATGGTCGGGTTGGCGCTGTTGCGCACGGTCGCCTCGACCAGCGCGGCGGCGGGGCCGAGCTTGCCCAGCAGCTCGTCCACGTCGAAACCGGGCGCGTCCAGGTCGACCCGTATGTGGTGGAGCGCGGCGATCTCGGTGAGGGCGGCCCGCACGGTCGGGGTCAGCCGGACCGGCCACTCGTGCTCCCCGATCCGGGCGACGGCGGCGGCGAGCGCGCTGACGGCGTTGGCCCGGTTGACCTTGGAGCCGTGCCCCGCCTTGCCCTCGGCGGTCAGCTTCAGCCAGCCGGTGCCCCGCTCACCCGCGGCGATGGGGTAGAGCGACATGCCGGGTCCTGCGTGGAAGGTGAAGGCCCCGGACTCGCTGATGCCTTCCGTGCAGCCCTCGAAGAGGTCCGCGTGCCGGTCGGCGAGGAAGCCGGAGCCGTCCGCGGCGCTGGCCTCCTCGTCGGCCGTGTAGGCGATGACGATGTCCCGGCGGGGGCGGACTCCGGCGCGGGCCCAGGCCCGGACGACGGACAGGATCATCGCGTCCATGTTCTTCATGTCGACGGCGCCGCGTCCCCACACGACACCGTCGCGGACCTCCCCGGAGAAGGGGTGCACGGTCCAGTCGGCCGCTTCGGCGGGCACCACGTCGAGGTGGCCGTGCACGAGCAGGGCGTCGGCCGACGGGTCGGTGCCCGCGATCCGGGCGACCACGTTCGTCCGTCCGGGCGTGCGCTCCAGCAGTGCGGGCTCCAGACCGGCGGCGGCCAGCCGCTCGGCGACGTACTCGGCGGCCGGGCGTTCCCGGCAGCTGCCGTCTCCGCTGTTGGTGGTGTCGATGCGGATCAGCTCGGAGGTGAACGTCACCGACTCGTCGAGCGCCAGCTCGTCGACGGCGGGCGGGTTGGTCGTGTCAGCCATACTGTTCCTCCACGGCGGACGACACGATCGTCGTCACCGCCTTGAACGTGCGAATACCTTCGTACATCGTCCCGCTGGTGTAGGCGACGCGCCTCTCGCCGTCGCGCGCCACTCCGGGAACCACGGTCGCCGCCGCCGCCAGGTGCTCGGCGTCGAACTCCAGCTGCACCGTGTAGCCGTCCCCCGTCGTCACGGGCGCGTGGCGCACGGCGAGCGCGGTCGCTTCGCTCGCCGCCGCCCTGATGTCGGCGGCGGTACGGGCCGGGGTGCGGCACACGGCGGCGTACCGCGACACATGGTCCTTCACCGCGACCATGCGGGCGGCCGGGGCGTAGAGCTCTGCGTCCTTGCAGGTCAGGTCGTCGCCGGTGACGAGGATGACGGGTACACCGTACTCCGCGGCGACGTGGGCGTTGAGCAGGCCCTCACTGGCACGGACGCCGTTCAGCCAGACCCCGGTGATGGAGTTGGCGAGGTAGGTGTGGGCGAGCACGCCCTCCGCACCGGCACCGGTGTGGTAGCCGATGAAGGCGACGGCGTCGACGTCCCCGTGCTGGATCCCCTCGACCATGGAGAGGGACTTGTGCCTGCCGGTGAGCATCTGGACGCGGTCGTCCAGCTGCTCCAGGAGGAGGTTGCGCATGGACCAGTGGGCCTCGTTGACGAGCACCTCGTCGGCGCCCCCGTCGTAGAACCCGAGGGCCGCGGCGTTCACGTCGGAGGTGAACATCGCGCGGCACCTCTCCCACTGCGGGGTGCCGGGCAGCACGTCGGCCGGCCACGTCACGCCGGTGGCGCCCTCCATGTCGGCGCTCACGAGGATCTTCACGGTGCGCGGTCCTGTCGTTCGTCGGTCGGGTGCGGTACGTACGGCCACCACGCCGGTCGTGCGACCCCGGTATCCGTACGCCTGACGGAGACCCTCCGCCCGTCCGCCGGGAGGAAGATCTTCGTGCCGCATCACGGTACGCGCCGGGGCGGCACGGGACCAGAGCAGCCCCGATCTACCACTGGTCCAGTCCAGTGACGCGAGCTGCGGAAACGCTCCGCCGTAAGGGATGGCACACTGGCCGCCGGCCGTGCGAAGGAGTCCGCAGTGACGATGATCCGCAATCTCCGCCGTGCGGTCCGCCGCGTCTACCGCGGCACGGTGGACCTGAGCCATCCGGCACGCTCCCCGCTCGGCAGCGCGGTGGTCAACTGCGTGCTGTACGAGGACGGGCGGCGGCATCCGTCGGACTGCCCGGCGGACGAGGCCCTGCGCCGGGTCCGCTCCTCGGGCCGGGGCTTCGTCTGGCTCGGCCTGCACGAGCCGACCGCCGCCGAGTTCGCCGGTGTCGCCGAGCTGTTCGAGCTGCACCCGCTTGCCGTCGAGGACTCGGTGCACGCCCGTCAGCAACCGAAGGTGGAGCGTTACGACGGAACGCTGTTCGCCGTCTTCAAGACGTGCCGCTACGTCGAGCACGAGGAGCTCACAGCGACCAGCGAGGTGGTCGACACCGGGGAGATCATGGTCTTCACCGGCGCCGACTTCGTGATCACCGTCCGGCACGGCAGCCACGGCTCCCTCGGCCCGCTGCGCGAGGGCCTGGAGGCCACGCCGGAGCGCCTGGCCCAGGGCCCGGCGGCCGTGCTGCACGCGATAGCCGACCGGGTGGTCGACGACTACCTCGTCGTGGCCGACTCCATGCAGCACGACATCGACGCCGTGGAGACCGCGGTCTTCAGCGAGCACGCGGGCCGGGGCGACGCGGGCCGCATCTACCAGCTGAAACGTGAACTCCTCGAGTTCAAGCGGGCGGTGTCCCCGCTGGACCGGCCGCTCCAGGCGCTGGCGAGCCAGGTCATGGAGCCGGTGGGCCCCGGCTTCCAGCCGTACTTCCGCGATGTGGCCGGACACCTGGCCCGCACGGCCGAGCAGATCGCCTCCTTCGACGCGCTGCTCGACTCCGTGCTGCAGGCCCATCTCGCGCAGGTGACCGTCGCCCAGAACGAGGACATGCGCAAGATCACGGCGTGGGCGGCGATCGTCGCCGTACCCACCATGGTGTGCGGTGTGTACGGCATGAACTTCGCGCACATGCCGGAGCTGCGGTGGACCTACGGGTACCCCGCGGTCCTCTGTGTGATGGCCGTGGCGTGCTTCGTCATCCACCGCGGGTTCCGGCGCAACGGCTGGCTCTGACGCGCCGGAACCCGCCGCGGGTTCCGATGCGACGGCCGGCACCGGTCACCGCGTTCCCCCACGGGGCACCGGTCCGTCGAAACCCGCCGCGGGTTCCCACGCGACGGGCTTCGATCCACCGGGCCGGCGGGGCCTCAGGTGCTCAGGAGCGGGTCGCGCCCTTGAGGAGCTCGTCGATCCGGGTGAGTTCCTCCTCGCCGAACTCCAGGTTGCGGACCGCCGCCACGCTGTTCTCCAGCTGGGCGACGCTGCTCGCGCCGACGACGGCGGAGGTGACCCGGCCGCCGCGCAGCACCCAGGCCAGCGCCAGCTGGGCCAGGGACTGCCCGCGCTCCTGCGCCAGCTCGTTCAGCGCGCCCAGCCGTGCCACCAGCTCGGGGGTGACGGCGTCGGCCGAGAGGAACGGGCTGGCGCCCGCGGCGCGCGAGCCCTCCGGAATGCCCCGCAGATAGCGGTCGGAGAGGATGCCCTGCTCCAGCGGCGAGTAGGCGATGGAGCCGGTGCCGAGCTCGTCCAGGGCGTCCAGCAGCCCGTCGTCCTCCACCCAGCGGTCCAGCATCGAGTAGCGGGGCTGGTGGATGAGGAGCGGGGTGCCCAGGTCGTCGAGGATCCGTGCGGCCTCGCGGGTCTGCGCGGCGGAGTAGTTGGAGACGCCCGCGTAGAGCGCCTTGCCCTGGCCCACGGCGCTGTCCAGCGCGCGCATCGTCTCCTCGAGCGGGGTGTCGGGGTCGAAGCGGTGCGAGTAGAAGACGTCGACGTAGTCGACGCCGAGCCGCGTCAGGCTCTGGTCCAGCGAGGAGCGCAGGGACTTGGCGGAGCCCCACTCCCCGTACGGACCGTCCCACATGTGGTAGCCGGCCTTGGTGGAGATGACGATCTCGTCCCGGAGGCGTGCGAAGTCCGTCTTCAGCGCGCGGCCCATCGCGACCTCGGCGGAACCGGGCGGCGGGCCGTAGTTGTTGGCGAGGTCGAAGTGGGTGATGCCCAGGTCGAAGGCCCTGCGCAGGATCTCGCCCTGGCTCTCCGGCGTCCGGTCGCCTCCGAAGTTGTGCCACAGCCCGAGTGACAGCGCGGGGAGCAGCAGGCCGCTGCGTCCGGTGCGCCGGTAGGGCATGGCGGTGTAGCGGTCGGCGGACGGAAGGTACATGCGAGCACTCCACGGGAGAGGTCCGGGGGGAGCGCGCCAGGTCTGGTGCGCGTGTCCAGACTGGCGGAGATCGATCCAGCGGTCCAACAGGAGATTCCGCTGGGATTCATCGATTAGGTTGCTCAATCATGGAACTGCGTCAGCTGGAGCACTTCGTCGCCGTCGCCGAGGAGCAGCACTTCACCCGCGCGGCGGAGCGCCTCGCCGTGTCCCAGTCCGGGCTGT
Organism: Streptomyces clavifer; assembly: GCA_014651175.1. GTDB lineage: Bacteria > Actinomycetota > Actinomycetes > Streptomycetales > Streptomycetaceae > Streptomyces > Streptomyces clavifer. The sequence continues at coordinate 306,724 of BMWJ01000002.1, forward strand.
CCGCGTCCGTCCGGGCGCTGGAGCACGAGCTGAGGACCCCCCTGTTCAGCCGCACCACGCGCACGGTGCGGCTGACCGAGGCGGGGCAGGCCCTGCTCGTGGAGGCCGAGCGGACGCTGGCGGGGGCCAGGGCGGCGAGGGACGCGGTCGACGCCGTACGGGGACTGCTGCGCGGCACGCTGACGCTGGGGGTCGAACAGTGCGTGGCCGGGGTCAGCCCTGCCCGGCTTCTCGCCGCGTTCCACCGGGAGCATCCGCACATGGAGATCCGGCTCCGCCAGGAGGGCACCTCCAGCCTGCTGGAGGGGGTGGCCGGCGGGCGGTTGGACCTGGCGTTCGCGGCCACCGTCAGCCCGCCGGAGTGGCGGGGCGAGCTCCTGCCGCTGGCGCGGGAGCCCATGGTCGTCCTGTGCGCCCCCGGCCACCGTCTCGGTCAGGAGGCAAGGGTGGCGTGGACCGGGCTGCACGGGGAGTCGTTCATCGACTTCCACCCGGACTGGGGCCCGCGGCGCGCGGCGGACGAGGCGTTCGCCGCCGCGGGGGTGCGCCGCACGGTGGCGCTGGAGGTCAACGACGTGCACAGCCTGCTGGAGCTGGTCCACGAAGGCCTCGGCATCGCGGTGGTGCCGCACCACTTCTGCCGTAAGCAGGAGGCTCGGGGGCTCGTGGTGGTGGAGCTCGACGGGGCACACCGGCCGGTGTACGAGAGCGTGGTGCTGCTCCCGCCGTCCCGGGCCATGAGCCCGGGGGCGCGGGCGCTGATGACGCTGCTCCGGGAGGACGCGCTGCGCTGAGACCGCGGGGCCTCCCGGTCCGCCGGCTGCTCAGCCGTTCAGGGCTTCGGCGAACGCGCCCGGCTCCTGCGCGACCCCGCTGCAGGCGTCGTCGGCCTCCGTCAGGTCCTCGCCCTCGGCGCACGGCCGGTCGCGGAAGGCCGCCCACATCGACAGCGCGCCGACGCCCTTCCGGGTGGCGAAGTCGCGCAGCGACGCGGCGTCGGCGAGCGTGAAGGTCTCCCCCGCCACGTCGTTGACCCCGATCATCACGGTGAGGTGCAGCGCCTGCCAGGCAGCGTCCCGCGACAGCCCGAGTACGTCCACGAGCTGGTCGTGGGCCGCCTGCGCGGCCTGCTCCGCGTAGTCGCCCATGTCCCCGCTGTGGGAGCTGCTGTAGTTCATCGCCATGATGTTGACCGCGGAGAGGCGGACACCCTGGTCGACGGCGTCCTGGACGACTGCGAGCCCGGTGTCCTCGAGTCCGTCGGGCATCACGGGGAGCGTGTACGTGAGGTCGAGGTCGCGTTCCTTCTGGAGGAGGGCGAGGGCCTCGTTGCGGCGGGCGACCGAGACCTCGTCGGTCAGCGCGTCGCCCTCGATGTCGAAGTCGGCCTTGGTGGCGCCGACCGCGTCGAGGATCTCGGCGTAGGCGTCGGCCAGCTCCTGCGCACTGTCGCAGTCGAGGGCTGCCTCGGTGCCCGCGGCCCCGCCGAAGGAGACCCGGAGGTCGGCCCCGGTGTCGGTGAGCGCGGCGGCACGGGCCACGACCGCGTCGCTGGTGGCGGGTTCGGTGCCGCCCCAGACGGGCGTGCAGCCGGAACCGTCGGAGGTCACGAAGGCCAGGTTGTACGTGTCGGGGGACGCCGCGCCGTCGGTGTCGGCAGCTGTCGTGGCGCTGACGTACGGGGTGTAGGCGGTCTGCGGGGCCCGGGGCGGGGAGGCGCCCGCCCCGTCGGTCCGGTACGCCGCCGTCCCGGTCGCGCAGGCCGAGCACGCGAGGCCCAGCGCGACCAGCCCGGCGACGACGGAGGGAACCCGTGTTCGCCTTTGCATCATGTGTGCACCTGTTCTCGAATGTGCGCCCAGAAACGGCACGTGGACGCCGGGACACCACAGAACCTCTCACATCCGGGGCCCGCGCGAAGACACAGGGAACGCATGGGAAGAGGTCCACAGGAACCGCTCGTCGCAGCCAACTGGGAATGAGGGAAAGGCTGTTGCTCTCCCCGGGTGTCCTGCGGGGGCCGCCGGCCACTCAGCGGCCGGACAGGTTCGGGCCGTATTCACAGCGTGCGGCCAGCAAAGCTCCAGACTTCGCACATCGGGGTTCGTCAGCATGCGCACATGCAATCCGATCCCGTCATCGAGAAGGACCCGGCGCCACGCGGCAGGCGCCGCGCACACGCCGGGCAGCACCGCACGGCAGGACGCTCCCGCACCGCAGGACGGTCCCCGGAGGGACCTGTGTTCGTGGACGGTTCCGGCCGTCGGGCCCGGCTGCTGCGCCGCGCCGGGACACTTCTGGGCGTCACCTGCGCCGGTTACGCCGCCGTGCTGGGGCTCGCCTTCATGGGCGGCATCTCGCTGACCCCCTCCCAGCTGCTGCCCTTCGAAGGCGGCCCGGCAGCCGGGGCCGGCCCGGGCGGTGGAGCGCGGCCGGGACACGGCCCCGCACCGGGCGGCTCGGGGGCGCCACCGAGCGGCACGCCCTCCTCGTCCGCCACGACGGCCCCGTCCGGCGGGGAGGGCTGATGGCCGCGTCCCGCCGACGGCACGCCACACCCCGCGCGATCGACCGGGTCCGGCGCCGGGCGGTCCCGAAACCACGCGTGGTGATGGCCCTGCTCCTGCTGCTGGGACTCGTCTGCGTGATGCTCCTCGACGGCTATCTCCGGGCCGAGGTCGGCAACGACCAGCGGGTGCGCTCCGACGCGTCGTCGGACACCGTGCCGCAGAGCGTCCTGGACGGAGGGCCGCTCCTGAGCTTCGCCGGCGGCACCGCCCGTACGCAGTCCGTACCGGACAAGACGATCGTGCTCACCTTCGACGACGGCCCCGACCCCGAGTGGTCCGGGAAGGTCCTCGACATCCTGGACGACAACGACGTGCCGGGCACCTTCTTCCTCGTCGGCTCGATGATCGCGCGCTACCCGGACGTGGTGCGCAGGATGGTCGACGACGGCAGTGAGGTGGGGGTCCACACCTTCACCCATGTCGACCTCTCCTACCAGAGCGAGGCCCGGGTCGAGCGGGAGATCGCCCAGACGCAGCTCGCGCTGGCGGGCGCCGCGGGCATCACGACGACGCTGTTCCGCGCCCCGTACTCCTCGACGAACGACGCCGTCGACGACTACAGCTGGCCCGTCTACCAGCGGCTCGGCGCCATGGGCTACACGAGCGTGTTCATCGACACCGACAGCGAGGACTGGCAGCGCCCCGGCGTCTCCAAGATCATCGAGTGGGCGACCCCGAAGGACGGGGAGGGAGCCTCGGTCCTCTTCCACGACGCGGGCGGCGACCGCTCCGAGACGCTGGCCGCGCTGCCGAAGTACATCAAGAAGATGAAGGCGAAGGGCTACACCTTCACCACCGTGAGCGGCGCCCGGCAGCAGGCCGCCGGGACGGAGCAGGACGAGGGGGCCGGGCCCGGAACACAGGGCCCGCAGGGTGCGCAGGACGCACGGGGCGACTCCGCGCAGGCCGCCCACCGCACGGCGGACACGGCCACGCGGTGGGAGGGCCGCGCGCTGCTCGCCGCCGTCGCGGTCGCGGAATGGACCGTGCCCGGGCTGGCGGCGGTGCTGGCCGTCGTCGGATTCGCCGTGCTGGGCAGGTTCGGCCTGATGCTCCTCCTCGCACGCCGCCACCACCGGCAGCGCGACGGACGCCGGTTCTCCTGGGGTGCGGAGGTGACCCGGCCGGTGACCGTGATCGTCCCCGCCTACAACGAGAAGGAGTGCATCGCGAACACGCTCGGCTCCCTGGCGGCGAGCACCCATCCGATCGAGATCCTGGTCGTCGACGACGGCTCGACCGACGGCACGGCCGAGATCGCCGAATCGCTCGGCCTGCCCCATGTCCGGGTCGTCCGGCAGGAGAACGCCGGCAAGTCCGCCGCACTCAACCACGGTGTGCGGCAGGCCCGTCACGACATCGTCGTGATGATGGACAGCGACACCGTCTTCGAACCCGGCACGGTGCACCAGCTCGTGCAGCCCTTCGCCGACCCGGCGATCGGTGCCGTCGCGGGCAACGCGAAGGTCGGCAACCGCTCCACGATGATCGGCGCCTGGCAGCACATCGAGTACGTGATGGGCTTCAACCTGGACCGCCGGATGTACGACCTGCTGCGCTGCATGCCCACCATCCCGGGCGCCATCGGGGCGTTCCGCCGCACCGCGGTCCTGGAGGCCGGCGGGATGAGCGAGGACACGCTGGCCGAGGACACCGACATCACGATCGCCCTGCACCGCGCGGGATGGCGGGTCGTGTACGCCGAACACGCGCGGGCCTGGACCGAGGCACCCGCTTCGATGGCGCAGTTGTGGCGTCAGCGCTACCGCTGGAGCTACGGCACCATGCAGGCGCTCTGGAAGCACCGCGGGTCCGTGACCGACAAGGGCCCGTCCGGGCGCTTCGGCCGGGTCGGCATGCCGCTGGTCGTCCTCTTCCAGATCGTCACACCGGTGTTCGCCCCGCTCATCGACGTGTTCACGCTCTACGCGATGGCCTTCGTGGACTTCCGCGCCTCGCTGCTCGCCTGGCTCGCGGTGCTGGGGGTGCAGCTGTTCTGCGCGGCCTACGCCTTCCGTCTCGACCGGGAGAAGTACCGCTACCTGCTGATGCTCCCGCTCCAGCAGCTCGCCTACCGGCAGCTGATGTACCTGGTGCTGATCCACTCGTGCGTGACCGCCGCGACGGGCGGCCGGCTGCGCTGGCAGAAGCTGAAGCGCACGGGCGAAGTCGGTACGCCCCGCCCCGGCCCGGAGGCGGGGTGATGGCGGGTGCGCACCGCAGGACGGCTCCCGCCCCGGCCCCGGCGACCGTGCCGGGCACCGGCCGCGACCGTTCGTTCGACGTGCTGCGGGCGTTCGCGCTCGTACGGGTGGTGACCTACCACACCTTCGAATGGCCCTGGCTGGGGTTCCTCTTCCCCTCGATGGGGGTGATGTTCGCGCTGGCCGGCTCGCTCATGGCCCGCTCACTGGCGCGGCCGGCCGCGGGGGTGATCCGCGGCCGGCTGCGCAGGCTGCTGATCCCGGTCTGGGTCTTCGGTCTCGTGCTCGGGGCGGCGATGCTGCTGCACGGCTGGGTCCCCGGGCCGGACGTCCTGTACTGGGTGCTCCCGCTCGGTGATCCGCGGGGCGACGCGTGGGGCGAGCAGGCCTGGGCGGTGCTCTGGTACCTGCGCGCGTATCTGTGGTTCGTGCTGCTGTCACCGGTGCTGCTGCGCGTCTTCCGGTCGGCTCCCCTCCCCGTGCTCGGGCTGTCGCTCGTGCCCGTCGTGGTTCTGGAGGCAGGGGCAGGGGGCGTGCCGGAGGGGCGGCTGGGCAGTGCGATCGGCGACCTGTCGGTGTTCCTGTTCTGCTGGCTGCTGGGCTTCGCGCACCGGGAGGGTGCGCTGGACCGGCTCCGGGGCGCCCGGGTGGCCGCCGCCGCGCTGCCGCTGATGGCGGCCGGTGCCTGGTGGGCGGTGCGGCACCCGGTGGACGGCTCCGTCGACCTGGACGACATCCCGCTCGCCCAGGCGCTGTGGTCGGCCGGCTTCGTGCTGCTCCTGATGCGCTTTCGTCCACGGTTCGACGCGCTCGCGCGCCGTCCGGTGGCCGACCGGATCGTCACCGTGTTCAACGCGCGCGCCGTGACCGTCTACCTCTGGCACGAGGTGGCGCTGATGGCCGCTGTGCCTCTGATCGATCTGATGTGGGAGGTACCGATGCTGGAACGGCGTCTTCCGCTGGACAGCCCGTGGGTGCAGTTCGGCGTCGCGTGGGTGCTGACAGCGGCCGCGGTGCTCTGTCTCGGGTGGGTCGAGGACGTCGCGGCCGGACGGGGGCCGCGCCTGCTGCCGTGAGGACACCGGGGGCCGGGCCCTCGCGCACCGGCTTCCCGGCCCTCGCGCACCGCCCGGAGAGCACGTTCAGTCCTCGTGCCCCAACTGGAGATCGCGTTCGGTCCGTCCGCCACCCGGCACCTGGAGCACGGTGGCGACCGGCGGGTAGCCGGCGGCGATCACGGTGTACTCACCCGTCGACAGGTCGACGAAGCGGAACGCTCCGTCGGGCCCGGTCGTGAGCGTGCCGACGACATTGCCGGCCGCGTCCAGCAGGGTGACCCTGGCGTCCTCGACGACCCGTCCGCCGGCGGCCCGTACGACACCGCGCAGCACGGCCCCGCCGGCCAGTTCGATGTCCTGCCTGGTCTCCCGCGCCGCCTGCACGCTGACCATCAGGGCGGCGGGGCGGAAGGACGGGGCGCCGGCCGCCAGGGTGTACTCGCCGGCCACCAGCTCGCCGATCACGTAACCGCCTTCGCGCCCCGAGCGGGTCGTGGCGACGACTTCGCCGCGCACGTCGGTGAGGGTCACCGCCGCGTCGCGGACCGGTGCCCCGTCCGGGGTGACGACCGTGCCCGCGAGACGTCCCGCGCCTCCGAGCACCACGTCGAGCTCCACCGGCCGCTCGCCGACCGTGACGCTGACGGCCTGCGGCTGGTGCCCGCCCGCCGCGGCGATCAGGACGTACGAACCGGCGCCGGGCGCGCTCAGGGCGTACCGCCCGTCGTCACCGCTCGCGCCGCGTCCGATCTGCCGTCCCTGGACGTCGATGAGGGTCAGCGCCGCCCGTCCCACCTTCGTCCCGTCGGGGTGCTGGACGCTGCCGCGGACCGGGACGCCCGGCAGCCGCCCGGACTGCGGCGGACCGGGGTCGACGCGGGCCGCGGGAATCGTCGGGTGCGTCGCGGACGGGTCGGCGGCCGTGCCGGGGATGTGGTGGGACACCAGGGGTTTCTCCTTGAGGAAGAACGCGAGGAACAGGCCGAGCAGGAGCACCGGCACCAGGTAGAGGAAGATCCGCGGCATCGCGTCGGCGTACGCCTGGATGTAGGCGTCGCGCAGGGCGGGCTCCATCGCGTGGACCAGCTGCGGGGTGATCGACTCCGGATCGGGCAGATCGGCTCCGGAGGGGAGCCGCACCCCGAGCGCGTCCGCCAGCCGTCCCGCGAACAGGGTTCCGAAGATCGCGGCGCCCACGCTGCCGCCGATCTGCCGGAAGTAGTTGTTGGCGCTGGTCGCGGTACCCAGGTCGGCGGGCCGCACGGAGTTCTGGACGGCGAGTACGAGGACGGGCATGACCAGACCGATGCCGATACCGAGGACCGCCTGCCAGATCCCGTACACGAGCGGCGGGGTGTCGGTGTCCAGGAGGGACAGCAGCCACATGCCGACGGTCGAGACGGCGCTGCCGACGAGGGGGTAGATCCGGTAACGGCCGGTACGGGTGATCAGCTGCCCGGAGACGATGGACGCGCCGACGATGCCGCCCATCATGGGCAGCATCAGCAGTCCGGACTCGGTGGCGCTCACGCCCTCGACCATCTGGAGATACGTCGGCAGATAGCTGGCCGCACCGAAGAGCGCGACCCCGACGACCCCTCCCACCAGGGCCGTGACATTGAAGACGGAGTCGCGGAACAACCGCAGCGGGATGACGGGTTCGGCCGCGCGGTGCTCGACGGCGAGGAAGAGCAGGATCGTTCCGACGGCCCCGGCGGCCAGCCCCAGGACGGTGCGCGAACCCCAGGCGTACTCGGTGCCGCCCCAGCTGGTGAGCAGCACCAGGCAGGTGGAGGCGGCGGCGAGCAGCAGGGCGCCGAGCACGTCGAGGCGGGGGCGGACGGCCGGCTTGGGGAGTTTCAGCACGACGGCGATGACGGCGAGGGTCACCAGCCCGAACGGCACGTTGATGTAGAAGCACCAGCGCCAGGAGGCGTGGTCGGTGAAGAAGCCGCCGAGCAGCGGACCTGCGACCGAGGCGAGGCCGAAGACGGCCCCGATGAGGCCCATGTAGCGGCCGCGTTCCCTCGGCGGGACGATGTCGGCGATGATCGCCTGGACACCGATCATGAGTCCGCCGCCGCCGATCCCCTGGACGGCCCGGAAGGCGATGAGCTCGTCCATGGTGCGCGACCAGCCGGCCAGGGCCGAGCCGATGACGAAGACGACGATGGCGAACTGGAAGACGCCCTTGCGCCCGAAGAGGTCGCCGAGCTTCCCGTAGACCGGCAGGCCGATCGTGGAGGCGAGCAGATAGGCGGTGACCGCCCAGGACATCTTGTCCAGGCCGTGCAGCTCACCGACGATCTTCGGCAGGGCGGTGGCGACGATCATCTGGTCGAGCGCCGCGAGGAGCAGGGTGAGCATCAGCCCCAGGAAGACGAGGCGGATGCGGCGGGGGCCGATGTCCTCCGGCGACGGGGCGGGCGGTGGGGGCGGCGCCGACGCGGCACCTCCCGCACCACTCGGCTCGTCCTTCACCAGAGTGATCCCACCCACCACGTGACGCTCCCCTCGTCGCTGCTGCGCCGCCCATTTCTCGCACCAGGCGGTGAGGCGGGGCAAACGCGACCGGGCGTGCGCGCGGCGCGCACCAAGGGCTTATGCGCCGGTGGGAGGCGCTACGGCGCACAACCGGCCGTCCCGGAAAACCACCCGTTCCGGTGAGGCCGGCTGCGGCGCCGCGGAGTAGGCGCAGGAGCTACTTCTCGACCTCGGTGGCCAGGTTCTGCAGCAGTTCGTCGTAGATCCGGCCGAGTCCCTTCGGGGCGAAGGTCCTCTCGAAGAACCCGCCGATGCCGCCGGCGCCGTCCCAGACGGTCGTGACGACGGCCTTGGACCTGCCTTCCCCGGCCGGCGTGACGACCCAGGTGGTGACCATCGAGGAGTTGCGGTCCTTCTCGACCAGCTGTCCGTCGGTCGGCTCGGTGACCTCGAGCAGGCAGTCGCGCACCCGCTTGCTGGTGGCCTGCAGCTTCCAGTGCACGAGGGTGCCTTCGCCGTCTCCGCCCTCGCGCACCTCGTACTCGCTGAAGTGCCCGGTCAGCACCTTGCCCCGGACCTCCTTGTAGTCGGCCAGCGCATCGAACACCGTCTCTGCGTCCGCCGCGATGATTCGCTCTGTCGTGGCCTCGACCTGCGCCATGCCTGTTCCTCCAGCAATCGGATGTTCGGGGTGCTGCTGAGCCAACCACCTCCGGTACGGCCCCTCAAAATCGGGCCCCGTGTTCGCACGTGCACGATCAAGGGAACAAGTGTTCTATTCTCTGCGCAGTGCTATCTAGGAGGCGTCCATGCGCTGGGACAATCTGGCCGAGAACACCGCAAAGGCGGGGAACGGCGCGCTCTTCGCCGCGGACGCGGTGACCACACGCACCTTCGACACCCCCGAATTCCGGGGCATCACCTTCCACGAGATCAGGGCCCGCTCGATCGTGAACCGGGTGCCCGGCGCGTCCCGCATGCCGTTCGAATGGACGGTGAACCCCTACCGGGGCTGCTCCCACGCCTGCGTGTACTGCTTCGCCCGCAAGTCCCACAGCTATCTGGACCTGGACACCGGGCTCGGTTTCGACTCGCAGATCGTCGTCAAGATCAACGCCGGTGAGCTGCTGGACCGTCACCTCGCCTCACGGCAGTGGCACGGAGCGCACATCGCGATGGGCACGAACGTCGACTGCTACCAGCGGGCCGAGGGGCGGTACCGGCTGATGCCCGGCATCATCGCGGCGCTGCGCGACCACGCGAACCCCTTCTCGATCCTGACGAAGGGCACCCTGATCCTGCGCGACCTGGAGCTGTTGCGGCAGGCGGCCGAGGTCACCGAGGTCGGCATCTCCGTCTCCGTCGGCTTCACCGACCGCGAGCTCTGGCGCACGGTCGAACCGGGCACCCCGTCCCCCGAGCGCCGCCTGGACGTCGTCCGCACCCTCACCGACAACGGCATCGGCTGCGGGGTCCTGATGGCACCGGTCATCCCCTTCCTCGGCGACCACCCCGACCAGCTGCGCGCCACGGTCCGCGCCGTCGCCGCCGCCGGGGCGACCTCGGTGACGCCGCTCGTCCTGCACCTGCGGCCCGGCGCCCGCGAGTGGTTCATGCAGTGGCTCGGGCAGCACCACCCCCACCTGGTACCGCGGTACGAGCGGATGTACGCGGACGGGGCGTACGCGCCCACCTGGTACCAGCGCGGCATCACCCGCCGGGTGCACGAGCTGGCGGCCGAGTTCGGCATCGGTCCCGCGCACCGGGGCGAGGCCCGCCGGATCCCGGTGCCCGACGTGCCCGTTCCGCTGCCGGACGGCCCGGAACCCACGCAGCTGACCCTGCTCTGACCGCACCCGCGGACACGCTCGATCGGGTCAACTCTCGGGGGATACGTCCTGCCGTGCCCGGATTCGGGGAGCATCCGGCGGGGGCTGTGCCGCTCACAGGCGCGCTCCCTCCACCACGGGAGGCCATATGACAACACGTGCAGGAATCCTGGTCGCGGTCGGCGCCACGGTCGCGGGTCTGGTGACCGCGGTCCCGACCGCGGCGTCCACCGGATCCGTCGCGTCCACCGCACCCGCCGCCGCACCGCCCACGCCGAAGTGGACGGCCTGCGCGACGAAGGCCTACCCACGGCTGCAGTGCGCGACGGTCCGCGCCCCGCTGGACCATGACCGCCCGTCGGGGCGCCGGATCACCCTCGCCCTGTCCCGGATCCCGCACACGGCGAAGACCACCCAGGGCCCGTTGCTGGTCAACCCCGGCGGCCCGGGCGGCAGCGGGCTCTCGATGGCCGGCTTCGTGGCGGCCTCGCTCCCCGCGGCCCTGGCCGCCCAGTACGACGTGATCGGCTTCGACCCGCGCGGGGTGGGGAAGAGCACCCCCGCCCTGGACTGCGTACCGAAACACTTCGACCCGGTGCGTCCTGACGCCGTGCCGGACTCCTACGAGGCCGAGAAGGCCAACCGGAACCGGGCTGCCGCCTTCGCCGCCGCCTGCGGCGCCAAGCACGGCGACCTGCTGCCGTTCATGGACACCGTCAGCGCCGCGAAGGACCTCGACGTGATCCGCCGCGCCCTCGGCGCCCGGCAGGTCAACTACTTCGGATACTCCTACGGCACCTACCTCGGCGCCGTGTACGCCAAGCTGTTCCCCGAGCGGGTGCGGCGCCTGGTGCTCGACTCGGTCGTCGACCCGGACGGCGTCTGGTACGAGGACAACCTCGCCCAGGACCACGCCTTCGACGCCCGCCACAAGGCGTTCGCGGCCTGGGTCGCGAAGAACGACACCGTGTACGGCCTGGGCACCGACCCGGCGCGGGTCGAGGCGGCCTGGTACCGGATGCGCGCCGCGGTGAAGGCCGCCCCCGCGGGCGGCAGGGTGGGCCCGAGCGAGCTGGAGGACACGTTCCTGCCGGGCGGGTACTACAACGGCTACTGGCCCCACCTGGCAGAGGCGTTCGCGGCCTACGTGAACGACCACGACGAGAACGCGCTCATCACCGCCTACGAGAACTTCGCCGCTGGCGACTCCGCCGGTGACAACGGGTACTCCGTCTACACGGCGGTGCAGTGCCGGGACGCCGCCTGGCCCCGGACCTGGAGCACCTGGCGCAACGACACCTGGCAGGCCCACCGCAAGGCGCCCTTCATGGCGTGGAACAACACCTGGTACAACGCCCCCTGCGCCACCTGGCCGGTGGAGCCGCTGACCCCGGTGGGCGTCAGCAACCACAGGATCCCGCCGGCCCTGCTGCTGCAGGCCACCGACGACGCGGCGACCCCGTACGAGGGCGGCGCCACCCTGCACCGCAAGCTCAGGGGATCGGCCCTGGTCGTCGAGCAGGGTGGCGGCAACCACGGCATCAGCCTGAGCGGCAACGACTGCCTGGACGCGTACCTGGTGGACTACCTCACCGACGGCACCGTCCCGCGGGCCGCGGGCAGCGGTGCCGACGCGGTCTGCGACGCGCTGCCCGAGCCGAAGCCGCTGACGACCGCGAAGGCGGGCACTGACGCGAAGGGCAGCGCGCTGCACGGCCTGCTCGGCTTCCGCGGCTGAACCCGGCGCGGCCTCCCGCCGGGGGCGTACGCGAGGATGGATCGCATGACCACACGGCCCTCCCCCGCGGACGCCCCCGGCGTGCGCGTACGCGACATGGAGCCCGGCGACTGCGATGCCGTGGCCGAGATCCGGGTGCGCGGCTGGCAGGCGGCGTACGCCGGGCTGGTCCCGCAGGCGTATCTGGACGCCATGGACGTCGCCCGGGAAGCCGAGCTGCGTCGGCGTTCCTTCGCGGCGGGCGGCCCGCAGGTGCACGCGGTGTCCCTGGCAGCGGACTCCGCGGTGACCGGCTGGGCGTGTTACGGCCCCTGCCGCGATGCCGGCGCACCGTCCGGCCGCAGCGAGCTGTACGCGCTCTACGTACACCCGGAGCGCATCGGCACGGGGGCGGGTCGCGCACTGCTGTCCGAACTGACCGCCCGCGCCGCGACGGCGGGTTTCCACGAGATGGCCCTCTGGGTACTCAGGGACAACACGCGTGCCCGCCGCTTCTACGAGCGGGCCGGGTTCCTGCCGGACGGCGCCGAGGAGTCCTCCGAGACGGGGGGCGCAGCGGTGCCGGAGGTCCGCTACGTGCGCACGCTCAGCGGGCCGGCAGCCGGCTGAGCGCATCGGCCGCCGCGGTACCGAGGCGAGGGTGCGGCAGGGCCGCTTCCAGCACCGGGCGGGCACCCGCGTCGCCCAGGCTTCCCAGACCCTCCACGCACGCGAGCGCGACCCGCCAGTGCGGCTCTCCGGGCGTCAGCAGCCGGCGCAGCGTGCCGACCAGCGCGGGTACGGACTCGGGGGCGCGCAGCGCGGCCAGCAGACGCACCGGGTGCAGGGCGTAGGCGGTGCGCAGGGCGTTCCCGGCCAGAGCGGCGGCGGCCCTGGGGGTCCGGGGGTCGCCGAGGAGCAGCAGGGCGTGCGCGGCCGAGACGCAGCGCTCGGGATCACGGTGGTTGAGCAGCAGGACCAGCGCCTCGAAGGCCCGGCGGTCGCCGCGGCAGCCGAGCCGGAACGCCGCGATCTCGCGGGCCCACAGCGGGCGTTCACGCTCGACGAGGATGCCGGCCAGCTCTTCGTCGTCCTGCGTGGCGACGAGTCGGCGAAAGGCCGCCGAGTCCCCCGCCTCGGCCCGGAGCCGGTCCGTCAGTGAGCGGAACTCCTCATCCATGACGGTCAGTTTATCGACGCACACGGAACGTGGTGGGTGAAAGTGTGGGCCAGTGCACAACAGTTCAGGACTGGCGCGCTCGTTACCCGCCGGTTAGCCTCATGTGAGCGGGACACACCCCCCGCGGCTCCGGTGGCCTGGTGACGCAGCCACCCGGAGTGCTTGTCGGTTCGGCAGCTTTGTGAGGCGTGACCCGGGACGGGGTCCGCCACCCTTCGACGGTCCACGGTCCGGGCGTGCCACGCACGCGGGACCCGTGCACCACGACATGCGACTTCCGCACGCCGAGCGCCGGTTGGTCACGACCACGCGCGCCGCCGTGCTCCTCAGCCGTCACTCACCCAGGAGTCCCGTGATGGACACCCCGCTCAGCACCATTGCCGTCGTCGGCCTCGGCACCATGGGAACCGGCATCGCCGAGGTCCTGGCCCGCGCCGGCCGCGAGGTCATCGGCATCGACATCAGCGAAGCCGCCGCACGTCAGGCCGTCGCCTCACTGGAGGCCTCCACCGCACGCGCCGTGCGGCGCGAGCGGATCACGGAGCAGGAGCGGCGCGACGTCCTCGCCCGCTTCCGCACGTTCTCCGACCTGCAGGCCGCGGCGGACGCGGAGCTGGTCATCGAGGTCGTGCCGGAGACGTACGAGATCAAGCAGCAGGTCTTCCGGGAGCTCGACGCCGTCGTCTCCCCCACCGCGATCCTCGCGACGGGCACGAACGCCCTGTCCGTGACCCGGCTGGCCGCCGAGTCCCGGCACCCCGAGCGCGTGCTGGGCCTGCACTTCTTCAATCCGGCACCCGCGATGAAGCTCGTCGAGGTGGTCTCCTCCGTGCTGACCGCGCCGCCGGCCGTGGAGTGCGTGACCAGGCTCGCCCGCGAGCTGGGCAAGGAGCCGGTCGCGGTCGGCGACCGGCCCGGATTCGTCGCGGACGGCCTGCTGTTCGGGTACCTCAACCAGGCTGCCGCGATGTACGAGGCGAACTACGCCTCCCGTGAGGACATCGACGCGGCGATGAAGCTGGGCTGCGGTCTGCCGATGGGCCCCCTGGCCCTGCTCGACCTGATCGGCATCGACACCGCCCGCACGGTCCTGGAGGCCATGTACGCGGCGTCGCACGACCGGCTGCACGCCCCGGCCCCCGTGCTGGGACAGCTCAGCGGGGCGGGCCTGACCGGCCGCAAGACGGGCCGCGGCTTCTACACGTACGACGCTCCCGGCGGTCAGAGCGTGGTTCCGGACGCCCTGACCCCGAAGGAGAGCGCGGACCGGGTGGCCGGGCGCGAGGTGTCCTCGGTCGGGGTCGCCGGCTCGGGGACGATGGCCTCGGGCATCGCGGAGGTCTTCGCGAAGGCCGGGTTCACCGTGGTCCTCGCGGCGCGCAGCCTGCAGAAGGCGGACACGGCCAGGGCCCGGATCGGCACGTCGCTGGAGCGCTCGGTCGCCAAGGGGCGGCTGACGGCGGAGGCACGGGACGAGACGCTGGCCCGGATCACCGCGGCCGGTTCGCTGGACGCCTTCGCCGACGTCGACCTCGCGGTCGAGGCGGTCGCCGAGGACCTGGAGGTCAAGCAGCAGCTGTTCACGATGCTGGACAAGGTCTGCAAGCCGGGCGCGGTGCTGGCCACCACCACCTCGTCGCTGCCGGTCGTGGCGATCGCCAAGGTGACGTCGCGCCCCGAGGACGTCGTCGGGATGCACTTCTTCAACCCGGCTCCCGCGATGAAGCTCGTCGAGGTGGTCCGCACGGTGCTGACCGCGGACGACGTGCACGCCACGGTCCGCGAGGTCTGCGCGACGGTGCGCAAGCACCCGGTGGACTGCGGTGACCGGGCGGGCTTCATCGTGAACGCACTGCTGTTCCCCTACCTCAACAACGCGATCAAGATGGTGGAGGAGCACTACGCGACGCTCGACGACATCGATGCGGCGATGAAGCTGGGCGGCGGCTACCCGATGGGTCCGTTCGAGCTCCTGGACGTCGTCGGGCTCGATGTCTCGCTCGCCATCGAGAAGGTTCTGCACAACGAGTTCCGCGACCCGGGTCTCGCCCCGGCGCCGCTGCTCGAGCACCTGGTGGCCGCCGGCTGCCTCGGCCGCAAGACGGGGCGCGGCTTCCGCGAATATGCCCGCCGCTGAGCCGGGAGCCGGGTGGGGCGGGCTGCTGGGGCCCCCGGAGGGCCCGCCCCCACAGGCGCGCTCTCCTGCACGGATGAGTTACGTTCACACCATGTCCCAACCCGCCAGGTCCCCCCGTTCCTCCGCCGCGTCCGACGCCCCGGAAAGTGCCGCAGGCACCCGCGCCGCCGCGCAACGGCTCAAGATGCGCCGTGAGCTGGCCGCCGCGGCCATGGAACTCTTCGCGACGAAGGGGTACGAGGCGACCACGGTCGACGAGATCGCCGGGGCCGCCGGGGTCGCCCGGCGCACGTTCTTCCGGCACTTCCGTTCCAAGGAAGAGGCCATCTTCCCGGACCACGACGACACCCTCGTCCGGGCCGAGGCCGTCCTCAATGCCGCTCCCGCGCACGAGCACCCGCTCGACACCGTGTGCCGCGGCATCAAGGAGGTCATGAAGATGTACGCGGCGAAGCCCGCGGTCTCCGTGGCGCGCTACAAACTGACCCGCGAGGTCCCCACGCTCCGGCAGGCCGAGATCGCGTCGGTGGCCCGCTACGAGCGGCTGTTCACCCGCTATCTGCTGGGCCACTTCGACGAGCGCGACCACCATGTGGGCAACGACGACCCGCTGCTGGCCGAGGTGGCCGCCTCCGCCGTGGTGACCGCGCACAACCATGTGCTGCGGCGCTGGCTGAGGGCGGACGGACAAGGCGACGTGGAAGCGCAGCTCGACCACGCGTTCGCGATCGTGCGCGACACGTTCGGGACCGGGATCGGCGCGGGCCGGACCGCGGACAGCGAGGCCGCCAAGGCCCCGGCGGCCTCGGTGGCCGCCGGCGGCGAGGTACTGGTCGCGGTGGCCCGGACCGACGCACCGCTGGACGAGGTCATGCGGACGATCCAGCGGGCCCTGACGGAGCGCTGAGGTCGCCTGAGGCCCCTCGGGGCCGCCCTCAGCCCTCGACCGGATGCACGGCCTGCCACGGCGGAGGGGCGCCCGCCCCGCTCCATGCGGTGAGGCCGTCGAGGTCGACGCACACGATGCCGCACTGCTCCGCGTACTCGAGGGCCGGTTCGGTGAACGTGCTGGTGGTGACGACGACGGCCGCCCCGGCCTCGTGCACGGCGTAGCAGGTGCCGCCGAAACGCTGGAGTTCCTGCGAGCCGACCCTGTTGCCGGACGCGTACCGCTTGCACTGGACGACCAGGCGGCGACCGTCGGGTGTGGTGGCCACGACATCGGCTCCCAGGTCGCCGGCGCCTCCGACGACTTCGGCGTCCGCGCAGCCGTCCCTGCGGCAGAGGGCGGCGACGGCCTCCTCGAAGTCGTACGGGTCCATGTCCTGCCAGCCGGCCGGCTCGGGGCTCCGTACGGACTCGGGGCCGGGGTCGGGCTCGGGGTCGGGCATTTCCTCCAGTGCGGTGTCCACCACTTCGTAGACGGCCTCCAGGGCCGCCGACGCGGCCTCTGCGGCCGCCCGGCGGCTGCGGCGCCTCCGCAGGACCGCCACGGCCGCGGCCACCAGCGCGGCCACCGAGACTCCGGCCACCACCGGGTGCCGTTCGGCGCTCTCCAGGGCCGTACGGAAGGCCAGCCCGGCGCCGCAGAGGAGTACGGCGACGAGAGCGAAGCCCAAGGCCGTCCGGCGGAGGTCGAATTCGGAACGGCGATGTCTTCGGACGCGTTCGCGCACCTGTATCGGCATCGGGTGCCCCACCCCTGTTCGTCGTGATCGGATCAAGATCACTTCCACCTGCCCCCACCGGCCGTGTTGACGCCCCGCCGGGGAACCCGCCGGCCGGGCCGCACCCCCCGTGACCAGGCGCCCGGATGGAACCCCGGAGCACGCGGACCCGCCTCGGCCCCGGAATGTGCACACGCGCCCGCCCCGACGGCCGTGCCCGTGACACGGCCGTGCACAGAGCGCGGCCACCGCCACCCGCAGGGCCGATGCCACCTACCGGACCGTCGCGATCCCGCGCCGACGCGCGGCCTCCGAACCCCGGGGTGCCACCACGCCCAGCACGCCCCCACTGCCCCCGCACCACGCCGCAGGGGCAGACCCACCGGCATTAATCCGACATACAGCCCATGATGTTGCTCATGCGTGCCCAACAGATGACAAGTGAGAGAAATTGTTGGCACTCGGTGCCTTGCCACCTGTCACGGAGTGCCATACGTTGAAGGTGTCCGGGCGGCCGGCGTGCAGAGACCTCTCGTACGCCGGCTGTCCCCGCAAACCACGTGTCTGCGCGCCCGGACGCCTGCGTCACAGGCAACCCTTCTGCTCCACAGAGCAGGCCGAAGCACCACCCGCCGAACCGACGGCACACCTCCACACCGCACCGTTCCCCCTGTCCACAGGGGTCCCTCCAGCGTTCCCTCGGCGCTGGAGACCCGATCTGCCGGAGGCATCACCGTGAAGGAAATCCTGGACGCGATCCAATCGCAGGACAGCACGGCCGCGGACTTCGCGGCCCTGTCCATCCCCGAGTCGTACCGCGCGGTGACCGTGCACAAGGACGAGGCGGAGATGTTCGCCGGGGTCGCCGGCCGCGACAAGGACCCGCGCAAGTCCCTCCACGTGGACGACGTGCCGGTGCCCGAGCTCGGCCCGGGCGAGGCCCTGGTCGCGGTCATGGCCAGCTCGGTGAACTACAACTCCGTCTGGACCTCGATCTTCGAGCCGGTCTCGACCTTCGGCTTCCTCGAGCGGTACGGCAAGCTCAGCGACCTCAGCAAGCGCCACGACCTCCCGTACCACGTCATCGGCTCCGACCTCGCCGGCGTCGTGCTGCGCACCGGCCCGGGCGTGAACGCCTGGCAGCCGGGCGACGAGGTCGTCGCGCATTGCCTCTCGGTGGAGCTGGAGTCCTCCGACGGCCACAACGACACGATGCTCGACCCCGAGCAGCGCATCTGGGGCTTCGAGACGAACTTCGGCGGACTCGCCGAGATCGCACTCGTCAAGTCCAACCAGCTGATGCCCAAGCCGGACCACCTCAGCTGGGAGGAGGCGGCGGCTCCGGGCCTGGTCAACTCCACCGCGTACCGCCAGCTCGTCTCACGCAACGGCGCCGGCATGAAGCAGGGCGACAACGTGCTGATCTGGGGCGCGAGCGGCGGACTCGGCTCGTACGCCACACAGTTCGCGCTGGCGGGCGGCGCCAACCCGATCTGCGTCGTGTCCAGCGACCAGAAGGCGGACATCTGCAGGAGGATGGGCGCGACCGCGATCATCGACCGCAACGCCGAGGACTACAGGTTCTGGAAGGACGAGCACCACCAGGACCCGCGCGAGTGGAAGCGGTTCGGCAAGCGCATCCGCGAACTGACCGGCGGCGAGGACGTGGACATCGTCTTCGAGCACCCGGGCCGCGAGACCTTCGGCGCGAGCGTGTACGTGACCCGCAAGGGCGGCACCATCGTCACCTGCGCCTCCACCTCGGGCTACAACCACGAGTACGACAACCGCTACCTGTGGATGTCCCTGAAGAAGATCGTGGGCTCGCACTTCGCCAACTACCGCGAGGCGTGGGAGGCCAACCGGCTGGTGGCCAAGGGCAAGATCCACCCGACGCTCTCCAAGGTCTACTCCCTGGAGGACACCGGTCAGGCCGCGTACGACGTGCACCGCAATCTCCACCAGGGCAAGGTCGGCGTCCTCGCGCTGGCACCCCGGGAGGGCCTGGGCGTGCGCGACCAGGAGCTCCGCGAGAAGCACATCGACGCCATCAACCTGTTCCGTGACACGTCAGCGGAGCAGACCTCTCCCTCCAGCCGCAACGTCTGAGGTTCATCGATGACCGAACGTCAGAAGGACCGCCCGTGGCTCATGCGGACGTACGCCGGCCATTCGACCGCCGAGGCGTCCAACGAGCTGTACCGGCGCAACCTCGCCAAGGGCCAGACGGGTCTGTCGGTCGCCTTCGATCTGCCGACGCAGACCGGGTACGACCCCGACCACATCCTCGCCCGCGGCGAGGTGGGCCGGGTCGGCGTGCCCGTCTCGCACCTCGGTGACATGCGACGGCTGTTCCAGGACATCCCCCTGGAGCAGATGAACACCTCCATGACGATCAACGCCACCGCCATGTGGCTGCTGGCGCTCTACCAGGTCGTCGCCGAGGAGCAGGGCGCCGACCCGACGAAGCTCCAGGGCACGACGCAGAACGACATCGTCAAGGAGTACCTGTCGCGCGGGACGCACGTCTTCCCGCCCGGTCCTTCGCTGCGGCTGACCACCGACATGATCACGTACACGGTCGACCGCATCCCCCGGTGGAACCCGATCAACATCTGCAGCTACCACCTCCAGGAGGCGGGGGCCACACCGGTCCAGGAGATCGCGTACGCGATGTCGACGGCCATCGCGGTCCTCGACGCCGTACGCGACTCCGGGCAGGTGCCCGAGGAGAAGTTCGGCGACGTCGTCGCCCGCATCTCCTTCTTCGTGAACGCCGGGGTGCGCTTCATCGAGGAGATGTGCAAGATGCGCGCCTTCGGACGCATCTGGGACCGGATCACCCGTGAGCGGTACGGCATCGTGAACCCCAAGCAGCGCCGCTTCCGCTACGGCGTCCAGGTCAACTCCCTCGGACTGACCGAGGCGCAGCCGGAGAACAACGTGCAGCGCATCGTCCTGGAGATGCTGGCGGTCACCCTCTCCAAGGACGCCCGCGCCCGCGCCGTGCAGCTGCCCGCCTGGAACGAGGCTCTGGGTCTGCCCCGCCCCTGGGACCAGCAGTGGTCGCTCCGCATCCAGCAGGTGCTCGCCCACGAGAGCGATCTGCTGGAGTACGAGGACATCTTCGCCGGCTCGCACGTCATCGAGGCCAAGGTGGAGGAGCTGATCACCGAGTCGCTGGCCGAGATCGACCGGATCCAGCAGATGGGCGGTGCGATGGCTGCCGTCGAGTCCGGCTACCTCAAGTCGGAGCTGGTCTCCTCGCACGCCGCGCGGCGGGCCCGGATCGAGGGCGGCGAGGAGAAGATCGTCGGCGTCAACATCTACGGGACGACGGAGCCGAACCCGCTGACCGCCGACCTGGACGCGGCGATCATGACGGTGGACCCCGCCAACGAGGCCCGGGTGGTCGCGGCGCTGCACGAGTGGCGCGACAACCGCGACGAGGCCCGCGCCTCCGAGGCGCTCGCCGCGCTGAAGAAGGCCGCGGCCGGCACCGGGAACATGATGGAGGCGACCGTGGAGTGCGCCCGCGCGGGTGTCACCACCGGCGAGTGGTCCTGGGCGCTGCGGGACGTCTTCGGGGAGTTCCGGGCGCCGACGGGTGTCTCGTCCGCCCCGGTCGCCGTGACGGCCGAGGCCGGAACCCCGCTCGCCCTGGTCCGCGAGAAGGTCGCCCGCACCGCCGACGACCTGGGCGTGGGCCGGCTGCGTCTCCTGGTGGGCAAGCCGGGCCTGGACGGACATTCCAACGGCGCCGAGCAGATCGCCGTACGGGCCCGTGACGCGGGCTTCGAGGTGGTCTACCAGGGAATCCGGCTCACCCCGGAGCAGATCGTCTCGGCCGCCGTCGCGGAGGACGTGCACTGCGTCGGCCTGTCGATCCTGTCCGGCTCGCACGCCGAGCTGGTCCCGGACGTGCTGACCCGGCTCCGCGAGGCGGGCGCGACCGACATCCCGGTGATCGCGGGCGGCATCATCCCGCCCGCCGACGCCGCCGCACTGATCGGGGCCGGCGTCGCCGCCGTCTTCACCCCGAAGGACTTCGGAATCACGGAGATCATCGGCCGTATCGTCGACGAGATCCGGAAAGCGAACAAGCTCGACCCTCTGGAGGTCTCCGCATGACCAGCCCGTCGCCCGCCGCCCCCGTGAACCGCCAGCGCCCGCGCCGTTCCTGTCTGGCCGTGCCGGGCTCGAACCCGCGGTTCCTGGAGAAGGCCCAGGGCCTCCCCGCCGACCAGGTCTTCCTGGACCTGGAGGACGCCTGCGCGCCGCTCGCCAAGGAGGGCGCCCGTCACCACATCGTCGACGCGCTCAACAACGGCGACTGGTCCGGCAAGACCCGGGTCGTGCGGGTCAACGACTGGACGACGCACTGGACGTACCGTGACGTCATCACGGTCGTCGAGGGCGCGGGCCCGAATCTCGACTGCATCATGCTGCCGAAGGTCCAGGACGCCCAGCAGGTCGTCGCGCTGGACCTGCTGCTGACCCAGATCGAGAAGACGATGGGCTTCGAGGTCGGGAAGATCGGCATCGAGGCGCAGATCGAGAACGCCAAGGGTCTGGTGAACATCGACGACATCGCCGCCGCCTCGCCCCGGCTCGAGACCCTGATCTTCGGTCCGGCCGACTTCATGGCCTCGATCAACATGAAGACCCTGGTCGTCGGCCAGCAGCCCCCCGGCTACCCGGCCGACGCGTACCACTACATCCTGATGCGCATCCTCATGGCGGCCCGTACCCACGACCTCCAGGCGATCGACGGGCCGTTCCTGCAGATCCGGGACGTGGACGCGTACCGCGAGGTCGCGGGCCGCGCCGCGGCTCTGGGCTTCGACGGCAAGTGGGTGCTGCACCCCGGTCAGGTCGACGCGGCCAACGAGGTGTTCTCGCCCTCCCAGGAGGACTACGACCACGCCGAGCTCATCCTCGACGCGTACGACTGGTGCACCTCGGAGGAGGGCGGCAAGAAGGGTTCGGCGATGCTCGGCGACGAGATGATCGACGAGGCCAGCCGCAAGATGGCACTGGTGATCGCGGGCAAGGGCCGTGCGGCCGGAATGCAGCGCCTCTCCAAGTTCGAAGCCCCGGAGGCCTGATCATGCAGTTCGGACGGACCTTTGAGGAGTTCGAGGTCGGTGCTGTGTACAAGCACTGGCCGGGAAAGACGGTCACGGAATACGACGACCACCTCTTCTGCCTGCTGACCATGAATCACCACCCGCTGCACATGGACAGCAACTACGCGGAGAGGACGACCGATTTCGGAAAGAACGTCGTCGTCGGCAACTACGTCTACTCGCTCCTGCTCGGCATGTCGGTGCCGGACGTCTCCGGCAAGGCGATCGCCAATCTCGAGGTGGAGTCGCTGAAGCACATCGCGCCGACCTTCCACGGCGACACGATCTACGGCGAGACGACCGTGCTCGACAAGACTCCGTCACGGTCCAGGAACGACCGCGGCATCGTGTACGTCGAGACGAGGGGATACAAGCAGGACGGCACGAC
The DNA here is from genome assembly GCA_014651175.1 of Streptomyces clavifer. Taxonomy (GTDB): domain Bacteria; phylum Actinomycetota; class Actinomycetes; order Streptomycetales; family Streptomycetaceae; genus Streptomyces; species Streptomyces clavifer. Next base: position 329,087 of record BMWJ01000002.1, read on the forward strand.
GGTCTGCGTGTTCCGCCGCAAGGTGATGGTTCCCACCGAGACGTACATCAAGGAGCGGGGCGGCGAGCAGCCCGGCCGCCCGGAGCCGGTCCAGCCGCCGCAGAAGAACGTGGAGAAGCAGCCATGAGCCGACTCGCACAGACCGCCGGCCTGACGGACGTCCAGCAGGAAATCCTCTCCACGGTCAGGGATTTCGTCGACAAGGAGATCATTCCTGTAGCGACCCGGCTGGAACACCGCGACGAGTACCCGACGGAAATCGTCGAAGGCCTCAAGGAACTCGGTCTGTTCGGGCTGATGATTCCCGAGGAGTACGGCGGTCTGGGCGAGTCGCTCCTCACCTACGCCCTGTGCGTCGAGGAGATCGCCCGCGGCTGGATGAGTGTGTCGGGAATCATCAACACGCATTTCATCGTGGCGTACATGCTCAAGCAGCACGGCACGCAGGAGCAGAAGGACACGTTCCTGCCTCGGATGGCGCTGGGCGAGGTGCGCGGGGCTTTCTCGATGTCAGAGCCGGCCCTGGGTTCCGACGTGTCCGCGATCACGTCCAAGGGTGTGAAGGACGGCGACGCGTACGTCCTGAACGGCCAGAAGATGTGGCTGACGAACGGCGGAACGTCCACGCTGGTGGCCGTCCTCTGCAAGAGTGACGAAGGACACCCCGAGGGCACGGCCCCGCACAAGTCGATGACGACCTTCCTGGTGGAGAAGGAGGCGGGATTCGGCGAGGTCCGCCCCGGTCTCACCATCCCGGGGAAGATCGACAAGATGGGCTACAAGGGCGTCGACACGACCGAGCTCATCATGGACGGACTGCGCATTCCGGCCAATCGCGTGCTGGGGGGCACGACCGGCCGTGGTTTTTACCAAATGATGGACGGTGTAGAGGTCGGCCGGGTAAATGTCGCCGCGCGTGGCTGCGGCGTCGCACAGCGTGCATTCGAACTGGGCGTTTCGTACGCCCAGCAGCGCCATACCTTCGGAAAGCCGATCGCCCAACACCAGGCGATCCAGTTCAAACTGGCCGAAATGGCCACCAAGGTCGAAGCCGCTCATGCGATGATGGTGAACGCGGCACGCAAAAAGGACTCCGGGGAACGAAACGACCTGGAGGCAGGGATGGCGAAGTACCTCGCCTCCGAGTACTGCAAGGAAGTCGTCGAGGACGCCTTCCGTATCCACGGCGGTTACGGCTTCTCCAAGGAGTACGAGATCGAGCGCCTCTACCGCGAGGCCCCGATGCTGCTGATCGGTGAAGGTACCGCCGAGATCCAGAAAATGATCATCGGTCGCCGACTCCTCGAGGAGTACCGACTCCAGGGTTGATTGTCCCATTCGAGGTGATTTAGTGGCGAAGAACATCACACCGAGTCATCCTCGTCGGGAGCCTTTCAGCTGTCCGACTCGGCTGCTGGCTTGCCCAGTTGCCGCTCGCACCCGATAGCATCGACGGAAAGCCGCCGTCCCCCCGTTGCCAGCGCGGCATCATCCGCTACGAAGGTCATCCATGCCCGACAGTCAGAATTCTGCACCACGCGGCGGGGTCCGCCTTGCCCGCGGAGCGTCGCCGTGGCTCCTCCCGACCGTCGCCACCGCGGCACTCAGCCTCGCCCGGGCCCGCAAGTCCGGGCGCTGGGCCGCTGTGGCCGTGCCCACCACCGCGCTCGCTGCGGGCATGCTGTGGTTCTTCCGTGACCCCGAGCGCGAGATCACCCGGGGTCGCGTCATCTCGCCGGCCGACGGCGTGGTGCAGAGCATCATGCCGTGGAAGGACGGGCGCACCCGCGTCGCGATCTTCATGAGCCCGCTGAATGTGCACGTCAACCGGGCACCCCTGTCCGGCACCGTGACGTCGGTCGAGCACATTCCGGGCGGGTTCGTCCCGGCGTTCAACAAGGAGAGCGAGAACAACGAACGCGTTGTCTGGCACTTCGACACCGAGCTCGGCGACATCGAGATGGTGCAGATCGCGGGAGCGGTCGCCCGTCGAATCGTCCCCTACATCCCGCAGGGTACGAAGGTGGAGCAGGGCGAACGCATCGGTCTGATCCGTTTCGGCTCGCGCGTCGACATCTACCTTCCGGAAGGTATCGATGTCGCGGTCGAGGTCGGTCAGGCCACCACCGCGGGGGTGACTCGAATTGACCGTGATTGATCCTGATACACAAGCCGGCTGGGTGCCGGAGGGCTCCGAGGACGAGGACTCCGACGGCACGGAGGACATGCCGCTCTCGATGAGGCTGTCGATAGCGGACACCCTTACCCTCGGTAACGCCACGTGCGGTTTCATGGCGGTGTACTTCACCACCACCGGGATCCTCATCCCGCACCTCACGGGCAGCGACGAGACGGGCATGGCCCGGCACTCCGCGGCCACCGCGGTGATCCTGATGCTCCTCGCGGCGGTCTTCGACCTCTTCGACGGGCTCGTGGCGCGCAAGCTGCGGTCCTCGCCGATGGGCGCGGAGCTGGACAACCTGTCGGACCTGATCAGCTTCGGCCTGGCACCGGCGTACTTCGTGCTCGTGTACGGGATGGTCGCGGACGACGCCCACCAGAGGGTGTCGGCGCTCGCGGCGATCGTGGTGCTGCTGGCGGTGGTGCTCAGACTTGCGCGGTTCTCCTGCGTGACCTTGAAGGACGGCATGTTCCAGGGCATGCCGAGCCCCTTCGGAGCACTCACGGTCGTCTCGATCGTGCTCCTGGAGCTGCCCTTCGTGCCGACGCTCCTCGCGATCGTCGGGGTGGCGTGGCTGATGGTCAGCCGGGTCGAGTACCCGAAGCCGCGGGGCGTCCTCGCGGTGGCGATGCTCAGCTGGATCGTGGCCGCCATGGGGCTGCTCGCCGCGTGGGCGTTCGACGCCCCCGGTGGCCAGCTGCTCCTGCAGACCGGCTGCGCACTGCAGGTCGTGCTGGGCGCGGTGATACCGCTCTTCGCCACGGCGCGGCGGGTGAACACCTTCCGCGACAACCGGCGCGAGGCACGGGCGGCGCAGCTCCCGTAGCAGCACGGACACGTACGGACACGAGGGCCCGGATGCACCCCAGCATCCGGGCCCTTCCGCGTGCGGGGTGATCACGATGTCGCCGGTGCGGGGTGGGCGTATCGTCCATAGGGAGAGTTCCCGCCGATGCCCGGACGAGCCGTCGTCACCGGATGCCCGACCGCTCGCCACGGAGCTGCCAGGCGCTCGTCACGGAGAAGGGTCGAGAGGGTGCAGGACCAAGCCGCCTCCGCCGCAACGGGTTCCGGCACGGAGCTCCTGGACAGCGCGGTGACCCACCTCGTGCGGGAGGCGGGGGCGTCCGTGGGCATGCTGTACCTGCTCCCGGAGGACGAGGCAACCCTGTACCTGGCGGTGCTGTCCGGGGTGCCCTGGCAGCTCGCGACCCCGTGGAACCGGGTCCCGCTGTCCGCCCCCATCCCGGTGGCCGACGCCGTGCGGCACCACTGCCTGATCTGGCTGGGCAGCCAGGAGGAGCTGGCTCGCCGCTATCCGCGGCCCGCGCTCGTCATGCCCTACCGGTTCGCGCTGTGCGCCGCCCCGATCCGCACCGGCAGCACCGACCGGGGCGGGATCGTGCTCCTGTGGCCCGGCTCGCACCCCCTGGAGCTGGCACCCCAGGAGCGCAAGGCCGTGGCCGGTGCCTGTCACGGCATCGGCATGCTGCTCCAGCAGGCCGAGAGCATCGGCTTCCCCGTCCTGCCGGGAAGCCGGCCCCGGGTGCTCGCACCGCCGGAGCCGCCCGTCCCGGAGCCCGCCGAGGCCGCGGCGGCCCTGGAGTTCATCGGGCGGCTGCCGGGAGGGAGCTGCGCCCTGGCCCTGGACGGGTCGATCACCTTCCTCAACGACGCCGCCGCGGACCTCCTGGGCGTCGGCGCGGCGGACCTCCTGGGAACGCTTCCCTGGGTGTCGCTGCCGTGGATGGACGACCCCGCCGTCGAGGACCACTACCGGGCCGCGGTCATCGGCCGCCAGCAGACGTCCTTCACCACACTCCGGCCCCCGGACCGGTGGCTGTCCTTCCACCTGTTCCCGAACTCCTCCGGCATCAGCGTCCGGATCACCCCCGCCGACGGGCCCGCCCCCGACGCGCCGCCGGTCCTGCGCCCGCCACCGGCCACGCCCGCACCGAGCCGGGCGACCGCCCTGTACCACCTCATGCACCTGGCCGCGACGCTCACCGAGGCCGTCGGCACCCAGGACGTCATCGAGCTGACGGGCGACCAGCTGATGCCGGCCTTCGGGATCCAGTCCCTCGTCGTGATGACCTCGGCGGAGGGCCGGCTGCGGATCCAGGGGCGGCGCGGAGCCCATCCCACCCTCATGGACCGCTTGGACGGCGCCCCGCTGAACTCGGACACCCCCGCCGCGCACGTCCTGATGACGGGCGTCCCCGGCTTCTACTCCGACTTCGCGGAGCTGGAGCGCGCCTACCCCTCCGAGGGCCTGCGCCAGGTCGTCGCCGCCAGCGCGTTCCTCCCGCTGATCGTGTCCGGTCATCCGGTCGGCGCGCTGGTGCTGGCCTACGACCAGGACCATGACTTCGAGCCCGAGGAACGTGCCCTGCTCACCTCGATCGCGGGGCTGCTCGCCCAGGCACTCGACCGGGCCCGCCTCTACGACATCAAGGACCGGCTGGCACACAGCCTGCAGGCCCACCTCCTCCCCCACACCCTCCCGCGGGTCGAGGGCCTGGACGTCGCGGCCCGCTATCTCCCGGCCACCCGTGGGGTGGGCATCGGCGGGGACTTCTACGACCTGATCCGCCTGGACGACAGCACCGCGGCGGTGACCATCGGCGACGTACAGGGACACAACGTGAACGCCGCCGCGCTCATGGGGCAGGTGCGCACGGCCGTGCACGCGTCGGCGGGCGCGCCGCCCGACGAGGTCCTCGCCCGTACCAACCGGCTGCTCACCGATCTCGACCCGGGGCTGTTCACCAGCTGCCTGTACATCCACCTCGACCTTGCCGGGCACCGTGCCGTCCTGGCCACCGCCGGACATCCTCCGCCGCTGGTGCGGCAGCCCGACGGGCAGACCGAGGTGCTCGCCCTGCCACCCGGCCTGCTGCTCGGCGTCGATCCGTCTTCCCGCTACCCGACGGCCGAGATCCCGCTGCCCCCGGGCTCGGCGCTCGCTCTCTACACGGACGGACTCGTGGAGGCACCGGGCGTGGACTTCGACGACGCCACCGCCGAGCTGGCCGAGCACTTCGCGCTGGCCCTGGAGCAGACCATGGACGAGGTCGCCGACACACTCGTCCGCTACGCGCGGCGCGCCACACCCGGCACCGACGACATCGCGCTCCTCCTGGTCAACGCGCTGCGCACGGCCGGCTGAGCCCGCGTCCGCCGCCGTACGGATCGCCCGGCCCGATGCCGGTGGGGCGGTTCCGCACTGCCGAACCCACCCGCCGCCGCCACTCGCGCCTCCCTGCGCCCCGCCACCGGAGCAGGAAGCCCGGAATTGACGCCTTCGAGTCACTAATTTGAGCTCCACACACGAAATCTTGCGCAGCAGCGTGGACTTCCTTGCGGAGGTGCTCCTAGCCTGTGGGGCGTCCGCAGAGCCCCCACGAGCCGCAAGGACGACCACACGTGACCCCACCCCGAGGACGGCGCCTGTTCAGGCGCTCACTGTCCGCCTCCCTCTCCCTGGCCCTCGTCGCCGCCGGTACCGCGGCGGCGGTCGTGCTGGCGGGGGCTCCGGCCGCCCGGGCCGCAGCCGTGCCCGCACCGTCGCCCGTCGGGATACCCGGCCGCGGCGCCACCGTTCCGTTCACGGAGCAGGAGGCCGAGTACGCCGCCACCAACGGCACCCCCATCGGCCCCGACCGGCTCTACGGCTCACTCCCCTCGGAGGCGTCGGGCCGGCAGGCCGTCACACTCGACGCGGCCGGTGAGTACGTGGAGTTCACCCTCACCGCCCCCGCGAACGCGATGACCTTCCGCTACTCGCTGCCGGACAACTCCGCCGGGACGGGCCGGGACGCCTCGATCGACGTGCGGGTGAACGGCTCCTCGCTCAAGAGCGTGCCGGTGACCTCGAAGTACGGCTGGTACTACGGCGGCTATCCCTTCAACAACAACCCGGGCGACACCAACCCCCACCACTTCTACGACGAGACCCGGACCATGTTCGGGTCGACGCTGGCAGCGGGCACGAAGGTCCGGCTCCAGGTGACGTCCACCGCCGATTCCCCGTCCTTCACGATCGACCTGGCGGACTTCGAGCTGGTCGGCGCACCGACCGGCAGGCCTACCGGCGCCCTGGACGTGGTGGGCGACTTCGGTGCCGACCCGACGGGTGCCGCGGACTCCACCGCGAAGATCCAGGCGGCGGTCGACGCGGGCCGCACCCAGGGCAAGGAGGTGTACATCCCGCGGGGCACCTTCCGGGTCACCGACCACATCGTCGTCGACAAGGTGACACTGCGGGGCGCCGGCCCCTGGTACAGCGTGCTGACGGGCCGCCACGCCACGGACCGGAGCAAGGCGGTCGGGGTCTACGGGAAGTACGCCGCGCAGGGCGGCAGCAGCGACGTCGTCCTCAAGGACTTCGCCATCATCGGCGACATCCGGGAGCGGGTGGACGACGACCAGGTCAACGCCATAGGCGGAGCCATGTCCGACTCGGTCGTCGACAACGTCTGGATGCAGCACACGAAGTGCGGTGCCTGGATGGACGGCCCGATGGACAACTTCACCATCAGGAACAGCCGCATCCTGGACCAGACCGCGGACGGAGTGAACTTCCACTACGGCGTCACGAACTCCACGGTGACCAACACGTTCGTCCGCAACACCGGGGACGACGGCCTGGCCATGTGGGCCGAGAACATCCCGAACGTGAAGAACGCGTTCACGTTCAACACCGTGATCCTGCCGATCCTCGCCAACAACATCGTCACCTACGGCGGCAAGGACATCACGATCTCCGACAACGTCATGTCGGACACGATCACCAACGGCGGCGGCCTGCACATCGCGAACCGCTACCCGGGCGTGAACTCCGGCCGGGGGACCGCCGTCTCGGGTACGCACACCGCCGCCCGCAACACACTGATCCGCACCGGCAACAACGACTACAACTGGCAGTTCGGCGTCGGCGCCATCTGGTTCAGCGGACTCAACGAGCCGATCAGCAACGCCACGATCAACATCACCGACAGCGAGATCCTGGACAGTTCCTACGCGGCGATCCACCTCATCGAGGGGGCCACGAACGGCCTGCGTTTCGACAACATCAGGATCGACGGCGCGGGCACCTACGCACTGCAGGTACAGGCCCCGGGCACGGCCTCGTTCAGTAGGGTGGTGGCCACGAACATCGCGCAGTCCAACCCGATCCACAACTGTGTGGGCGGCGGCTTCCGGATCACGCGCGGTGAGGGCAACTCCGGCTGGTACGCCGACCCGCCCGCCTGCACCGGCACCTGGCCCGCTCCGGTGTGGACCAACGGCGGAGTGCCGGGCGGCCCCACCGACCCGACCGATCCCCCCGACCCGACCGATCCGCCGGACCCGACCGATCCGCCGGAGGAGACGGGCAACCTCGCACAGGGCCGCCCGGTCACCGAGACCAGTCACGTCGACGTGTACGGTGCCGCCAACGCGGTGGACGGCAACGCCAACAGCTACTGGGAGAGCCGCAACAACGCCTTCCCGCAGTCCGTCACCGTGGATCTCGGCGCCGCGAAGGCCGTCAAGCGGCTGGTGCTGAAACTGCCCCCCGCTCCGGCCTGGGCGACCCGTACGCAGACCATCGGCGTCTCGGGCAGCACCGACAACTCCACGTACAACGCGCTGAAGGCGTCCGCGGGTTACACCTTCGACCCGTCGAACAGGAACACTGCCACCGTCACCCTCACGGGGACACCGGCCCGCTACCTGCGGCTGACCTTCACCGGGAACACGGGCTGGCCGGCGGCCCAGCTGTCCGAACTGGAGGCCTACACCGGCTGAGCGCGCACGCGGACGGGCCCGGCCGTGAGGCCGGGCCCGTCCTGGTGCGCGGTGGGGTCAGGACTTCGACGCGAAGGACTCGGCGGCCGGGGCCACCTCCGCCGGCCGGACCACCTTCAGCCCGCCGGGGGTCTTGGCGTCGGGCTTCATGATGACGGTCTCCCTGGTGGACGGGGCCGCGGGGTCGGTGAAGTCGTGCGAGATGCCGAAGTCGGCGCCGAAGCCCTTGATGGTGAGCAGGGCCTTCCCGACACCCTCGCGGGTGAGGTCCTTGGACTCACAGGCCTTCTTCAGCGCCTCACCGAAGACGGACGCCGCGTTGTATCCGGCGATGACGCCGTTGTCGAGGCCGTCCTTGGGGTACTGGGCCGCGTACGCCTTGGCCAGCTTGGCCGGGCCCTCGGCCGCGTCGCCGATGGGCAGCGTGGAGGAGCCGATGTAGTAGTCCTTCTGCAGGGCCTTGCCCGCCTGGGTGGCCAGGAGCTGCGGGGCGTAGGCGGAGTTGTTGCCCACGACGGGGACGTTGAAGCCGGTGGCCGCGGCGACACCGACCAGCGAGGCCGCCTGACGCGGCCCGGCACTGATGACGATCGCCTTGACACCGGCCTGCTTGAGCGCGGAGACCTGGGCGGTCATGTCGTTGTCGGTCGGCTTGATCTTCTGCTCGACGATGGTGAGGCCCGCCTCCTTCGCCGCGTGCTGGGAGCCGGCGAGGGCGTTCTCGCCGTAGTCGCCCTCGAAGTAGACGTGACCGATCTTGTCGCCCTCGGTGATGCGCTTCTCGGCGAGGAGGTAATCGATCAGGTTGATCGTCTCGACGTCGTACGTGGCGCCGATGACCCGGACGTACTCGGAGCCGAGGAGGTTCGCGGACCAGGCCTGCGGCAGGACGATGCCCTTGTCCTGTCCGTCGACGCGCTGCTCGACGGCGGCGACGAACGGGGATCCGATGAACTGGGCGAAGCCCAGCACGTCCGGCTCCAGCTCGGTGTAGGCCGCGATGGCCTTCTGCGGGTCGTAGCCGTGGTCGCGGACCGTCAGCTCGATCTGCCGGTCGCAGATGCCGCCCGCGGCGTTGGTCTCCTTCACCCACAGCTGCTGGGCCTGGGTGACGCTCTTGCCCAGCGAGGCGTACACACCGGTCATGTCGGTGAGGGCGCCGAGCGTGATCTTGGAGTCGGTGACCCCCTCACCGGTCTTCACACCGGTCTTGTCCGTCTCGGCGCCGCCCCCGGTGTCGGCCTTGCCGCTGCACCCGACGAGGGTGAGGGTGAGGGCCGCAAGGACCGCTCCGTACACACGCATTCTCATTTCTTCTCCCCTGGTTTCTTCAGACGCGTAAGGCCGCCGGGCAGGAACAGGACCACCGCGACCACCGCGGCGCCGTACAGATAGCGGGACGCCTCGCCCGGTGTCAGACCGCCCGTACCGGGGGCGGACACCAGGGGCAGGGAGTCGCTGTAGTGGGTGAGCACCTGCGGGAGCAGCGTGACGAACGCGGCGCCGACCACGGCTCCGGCGACGCTGCCCAGCCCGCCGATGACGATCATGGCGAGGTATTCGAGGGACAGGACCATGCCGAAGTACTCGGGCACGGTCCGCTGGAAGACCAGCGCGAGCAGGACGCCCGCGAGGCCCGCGTACATGGAGGACAGGACGAACACCCCGGCCCGGTACCGCGCTACCGGTACGCCCATCACGCCGGCCGCGATCCGGTGGTCCCGGATGGCGTTGAGTGCCCGGCCGGGCCTGCCGCGCAGCACCCCGCGGGCGAAGAGCGCACTGAAGGCGAGGGCGGCCAGTGCCACGTACCAGAGCTTCTCCGAGGCCTGGAAGGGCACTGCGGCGACCACCACCTCGGTGTCGTCGAAGGTGAACCCGAAGAGTGAGAGCGGTGGCACGGCACGGCCGTTGAAGCCGCCGGTGAGCGAGCCCGCGTTGAACAGCACGTGCTGTCCGATGAAGATCAGCGCGAGCGTGGCGATGCCGAGGTACGCGCCGCGCAGCCGTCCCGCGATGGGGCTGAACAGTCCGCCCGCCGCGCCCGCCAGCAGTACGGCGAGGATCGCCGCGAGCCAGGTGGGGAGGCCGAGGCCGCTCAGCTCGTGGCCGTTCTCGGTGCTGCTCTCCCCCGCCAGGATGCAGTAGCCGTAGGCGCCCACGGCGAGGAAGAAGGCGTGGCCCATGGAGAGCTGGCCGGTGCTGCCGGTGAGCAGGTTGATCCCGATCGCGCCGATCGCGGCGGCCATCGCGAAGAGTCCGGCCTGGAGCCAGAAGCGGTCCAGGTAGAACGGGAAGAGGAGGAGCAGGACGGAACCGGCGAGCCAGAGGTACGTGCGGATGCTCCGCAGCGGTCCGGTGAGTGTCCGCCCGCTGCCGGCCGGGGCGGGCTTCGCCCCGGCGTCCGGTCCCACGGACGGTTCCTGCGCGGTGTCGGGCATGGCTTCAGACACGGGCGAGCTCCTTCGTGCCGAAGAGTCCCGCGGGCCGGATGAGCAGGACGGCCACCATCACGAGGTAGGGCGCGAGATCACCGATACCGCGTCCGAGGAAGGAGAGATCGCTCTGGTAGCCGGTGGCGAGCGACTCGGTGACTCCGACGACGAGTCCTCCGACCAGTGCTCCCGTCGTCGAGTCGAGGCCACCGAGGATCGCGGCCGGGAAGGCCTTGAGCGCGGCGAAGGACGTGGCCCGTTCGAGGCCCGGGGTGGGGAAGACCGTGAGGAAGAGCGCGGCGACGGCGGCGAGTGCCCCGGCGACCGCCCAGGCCGAGAGTGAGACCCGGCCGAGCCGGATGCCCATGAGGGCGGCGGTCTGCGGGTTCTCCGCGGCGGCCCGCATCGACACGCCCCACGAGGTGTAGCGGAACGCGAGCAGGAACACCGTGATGAGGAGCGCCGCCGCGACGAACGCGGCGATGCGGGTCTCGGCCAGGGTGACTCCGCCGACGGTGACGACGTCGTCGCCCCACGGGTCGCCGAGCGAGAGGACCTCGGTGCCCATCCGCCGGACGAGTTCCGTCGTGATGACGATGTCGACGCCGATGGTGACGATCGCCAGGACGCTGTGGTCGCTGCCCCGGTAGCGGCGCATCACGCAGAACTCGACGGCGGAGCCGACGACCGCCGCGCCCGCGATACCGACGCCGAGGGCCGGCCAGAAGCCGATGTCGTCATGGAGCACGGCGGTCACGTAGCCGCCCGCCAGCAACAGGGACGCGTGGGCGAAGTTGACGACCTCGGTGGCCTTGAAGATGACGACGAAACCGAGCGCGATCAGTGCGTAGACCGACCCGATGGAGAGCCCGCCGAGGAGGAGTTCGATGAAGGTGGTCATTCCTGTGTCCCCAAGTAGGCCTGGACAACGGCCGGATCGTTCTGGACCTCGGCGGGGGTGCCGCCCGCGATCCTGCGTCCGAAGTCGAGTACGGTCACCGCGTCCGCGAGCCGCATCACCACACCCATGTCGTGTTCGACCAGCACGATGGAGATGCCGAGGCTGTCGCGCACGTCCGCCACGACGGCGGCGACACGGCGCCGTTCGTCGGCCGTCATGCCGGCGATGGGTTCGTCGAGCAGCAGCACCTGCGGCTCCATGCAGAGCGCGCGGCCGAGCTCCACGAGCTTCTGCTTGCCGTACGGGAGGATCCCGGCGGGCAGCTCCAACTCCTTCTCCAGGCCGATGAACTCGGCGATCTCCCGGACCCGGTCCCGGTGCAGCCGCGCCTCGCGGGCTGCCGACGGGAGGCGCAGTCCGCTGGCGAGGAAGCCGGAGCGGGTGAGGCGGTGCCGGCCGAGCAGAAGGCTGTCGGCGACGGTGGCGTGCGGCGGCAGCGCCAGGTTCTGGAACGTCCGGGCGATGCCGAGGCCGGCGATCCTGTGCGGAGCGAGCCGGGTGAGGTCGGTGGAACCGAGGTGCACGGTGCCGGAGGTGGCCCGGTAGACGCCGGAGAGCACGTTGAACGTGGTGGACTTCCCGGCGCCGTTGGGTCCGATGACGGCGTGCACACTGCCCGGTTCGACGGTGAACGAGACCGCGTCGAGGGCGGTGAGCCCGGCGAAGCGTACGGTCACGTCGCGCACGGCGAGTGCGGCGGGGGCGGTGGCGGGCGCCGTGGCGGCCGGAGCGGTGGTCATGCGGACCACCTGCTCAGCGAGCGCGAGGGCCCGGCGACGGCCTGCGTGGCGTCCTCGGCGGCCGTCTCGTCGACGACGCCCAGGTAGCGGCGGCGCACCTCGTCGGAGGCGGCCAGTTCGTCCGCGGGGCCTTCGAGGGCGACCTCCCCGACGTCCAGGACGTACGCGGTCGAGGCGAGCCGCAGCGCGATGGCCGCGTTCTGCTCGACGAGCATGACCGAGGTCCCCGTCGCGTTGATCTCCTGGATCGTCTCGGCGATCCTGGCCGCCATCAGCGGTGCGAGGCCGAGCGAGGGTTCGTCGAGCAGCAGCAGGCGGGGACCTGCCATCAGGGCCCGTCCCATGGCCAGCATCTGCTGCTCACCGCCCGACAGCAGTCCGGCCCGCTGGTGCGCGCGCTCGGCGAGTACCGGGAACAGCTCGTGGACGCGGTCGAGCCCGGCGGCGGTCTCCTTGCGTCCGCCGCGGGCGCCGAGCGCGCCGGCCCGGAGGTTGTCGGCCACCGTCATCCGGGCGAACACCTGCCGCCCCTCCGGTACCTGGATCACTCCCGCCGCCACCACCTGGGCGGGGCCCAGGCCGTCCAGGGACCGTCCGTCGAAGCGGATGGTGCCCGTGCCCGTGCCGCGGTGGAAGCCGAGGGTCCGCGATACGGCCCGCAGCAGCGTGGTCTTACCGGCGCCGTTGCCGCCGAGTACGGCGGTGATCGCGCCGGGCGGCACGTCGACGGAGACGTCGCGCAGTGCCCGTACCGGGCCGTAGCCCACGGACAGTTCGCGGATCTCGAGCGTTGCCATGCGTCCTCCTCCTTCCGACTGGTCGTCGTGGTGCCACAGACCAGCAGGGGGGCGCACCGTGCGTCCACGGTCCGTCGCGCACTCGCTGCGGCTGACCAGTGTTCGAACGGCTCGGTTGTGCACGCGCACAGAGGGGTGATGATCCGCTGCCGCCGCCGCCACCGCGGATGGCATCGTCACCAGCCATGAACGGGCCCGGCCGCAGAACGGAGCGACACATGCAGCGGCGCAGTGACGAGCGGGGCGCCGTGCTGCTCGACGCTCTGCTGGAGGGCCGGTCCACGCCGGGCCTCGCGGCGCGCGCGGCGGCAGGTCTCGGCGTACCGGAACAGGGCCGCTACGCGGTGGTGGTGCTGCGGCGGGGCGGAGCGACGGGACCGGCCGGGGACGCGGACGGCCTGCGGTTCTTCCGGCGGGTGCGGGCGGACGGCGAACTCGTCGTCGTGGCCCTGGGCGACCGCGATCCGGCCGGGCTCGCCGCGCTGATGGCGCGGTGGTGTCCGGGCCCGGGCGGGATCGGCCCGGTGGCGGACGGCCTGGCGGGGTTGGGGGTGTCTCGTCGGCTGGCCGAGGTGGCGCTGCTGACCTGCGTGCCGGGCGAGGAGGGGTTCGTACGGCTGGAGGAGCGGCTGCCCGCCGCGCTGGTGGTGAGCCAGCCGGAACTCTCGGCGCGGCTGGTCGCGGACGTCTTCGGTCCGCTGCTGGCCCTGGACCCGGCGGACCGGGCACTGCTGGTGCGGACGCTGGACGCGTGGCTGGAGTGCGGAGGGTCGGCGGGGCGGGCGGCGGGCCGGCTGTACTGCCACCGCAACACCGTGCTCAACCGGCTGCGGCGGCTGGAGCGGTTGACGTCGCGGTCGCTGTCACGACCGCGCGAACTGATCGAGATGGTGCTGGCCCTGGACGCGTTCCGGCTGTCGGTGTCCCCGCAGTGAGGGTGCGGCCTTGTGCGTGCGCACAACCGGGACCGGTGCGCACGGGAGCGACGGGGCGGGAGTGACGCTTCCGCGCGAGGCGCTTCGGCCCGGGGGCGCAGCCGCCCCCGGGCCGGTGACGCGGGTCGTCTCAGACCAGGAAGTCGCGGGCGATCGACTCGGCCGCGCGCTCCAGCAGCGGCCCCGCCTGGGCCATGCAGACCGCAGGATCGGGTTCCAGGTCCGTCAGGGCGTAGGCCCGTCGGATCCCGGCCCGCTCCAGCGCCTCGGGCCGCAGCGCGAGACGCCCGCAGACGGCGACGACCTCCACCCCCGCGGCCCGGGCCGCCGCGGCGACGCCCGCCGGGGCCTTGCCGTGCAGCGTCTGCTCGTCGAGCGAGCCCTCGCCGGTCACGACGAGGGTGGCGCGGGCGAGCGCCGGGGCGAAGCCCAGGACGTCGAGCATGACCTCGATGCCGGGCCGGAAGCGTGCTCCCAGGGCGACGAGCGCGCCGTAGCCGATGCCTCCGGCGGCACCCGCGCCGGGAAGCGCGGCGTGCTCGGGGCCGAGGACGGAGGCGTAGTGGGTGAGCGCCGCGTCGAGGACCGCGATGTCGTCCTCGGTGGCGCCCTTCTGCCGCCCGTACACCTCGGGGGCGCCCTTGGGGCCCGTCAGCGGGTTGTCCACGTCGCTGGCCAGGATCAGGTCGATGGCGGCCAGCCGACTGTCGAGCCCCGAAAGGTCGGCCTCGGCCAGGTCGGCGAGCCCGCCGCCGCCGGGGCCGACGGGTGTGCCGTCCGCGTCCAGGAAACGGGCTCCCAGTGCGGCGAGCATGCCCGCGCCGCCGTCCGTCGTGGCACTGCCGCCGACACCGAACACGATCGTCCGGGCGCCCGCGTCGAGCGCGGCCAGCAGCAGTTCGCCGGAGCCGTAGGTGGTCGCCGTGAGCGGGGCGAACTCCCCCGCGGGAAGGTGCTGGAGGCCGGAGGCCTCGGCCATCTCCACCACGGCGGTGCTGTCGCGCACCGCGTACGCCGCCGCGACCGGTGTCCCCAGCGGCCCGGTCACCCGCGCCTCGCGGCGCTCGAATCCGGCGGCCACCGCCGCCGCGACCGTGCCGTCGCCACCGTCCGCGACGGGCAGGGTCTCGACCCGCACACCGGGGACGACGCGCCGCAGCCCGGCCGTCACCCGCTCCGCGACCTGCACGGCCGTGAGCGAGCCCTTGAACTTGTCCGCCGCGACGAGCACGCGGGCGGTCTCCATCACTGCTCCGTCCGTCACCTTGCATCCTTTGCTTTCGAACAGGCAGTCGCGCCGCCCCGACCCTATCCGGACGGCCCCCGGTCTGCCCATGGCTGTCCACCCGTCGACCACGGCTCGGGCGGGCCCCCTGCCCCTGCCTCTACGCTGCCCCACGTGACCACTACCGATTACACCACTTACATCGCGGGGCTGCCCCGGGTACTGGCCGCGGCCGCATCGCTGTTCCGCGACGAACACGGCCGGCTGCTGCTCGTAGAGCCGAACTACCGGGAGGGCTGGGCGCTCCCCGGCGGCACGATCGAATCCGACACCGGCGAGAGCCCTCGGCAGGCCGCGCGCCGGGAGACGGCGGAGGAGATCGGCCTCGATCTGGAGCCGGGACGGCTGCTCGCGGTCGACTGGGTACGCGGAGCGGCGCGCCCGCCGATCGCCGCGTACCTGTTCGACGGCGGCGTGCTGTCGGGCGAGCAGTTCGAGGCCGTCCGGCTCCAGGAGGAGGAGCTCCTGTCCTGGCGGCTGGTGGACCGCGCGGACCTCGGCGGGTACCTGCCGGACCGGCTCGGGCGGCGGGTTCTGGCGGCACTGGAGGTGCTGGACTCCGGGGCGGGCGCGGCCGAGCTGGAGGACGGTGAACCGCCGTTCCGTCAGAGCGGTTCGCCGCTCCGGCATCCTTGATCGTTCGTGCGCCGGGCCCGGCGTCGTCCGAACTCCGCGCGCCGCGGGGGCCGGGGCGGGGTGCCCGCAGAAAATGACCGCCGCCGGTGCGGCCCCCTGCGTACGCTCGGCCCATGACTCTCGTCGCGATCCTCAGCGGCGCCGGCGTCTCCACGGACTCCGGCATCCCCGACTACCGCGGCCCGCAGGGCCTCTGGCGGAAGGA
Organism: Streptomyces clavifer; assembly: GCA_014651175.1. Lineage (GTDB taxonomy): Bacteria > Actinomycetota > Actinomycetes > Streptomycetales > Streptomycetaceae > Streptomyces > Streptomyces clavifer. The sequence goes on from BMWJ01000002.1 coordinate 345,056, forward strand.
CCCGGAGGCCGAGAAGCTCGTCACGTACGACTTCTACATGGCCGACCCGGAGATCCGGCGCCGCTCCTGGCTGATGCGCCGCACCGCCGACACCTGGAACGCCGAGCCGAACGCGGCCCATCGTGCGGTGGCCGCGCTCGAACGGTCCGGGACACCGGTGCGCGTGATCACCCAGAACGTCGACGGGCTGCACCAGCGGGCCGGGCTGTCCGCCCGCAAGGTCGTCGAACTCCACGGCACGGCACGCGAGGTCGTCTGCACCCGCTGCCATGCCCGGTCGGGCATGGACCGGGCCCTGGCCCGTGTCGATGCCGGCGAGGCCGATCCGCCGTGCACGGTCTGCGACGGGATCCTGAAACCGGCGACGGTGATGTTCGGTGAGCGTCTGGACCCGCGGGTGCTGGGCGAGGCGATGGCCGTGACCAAGGCGAGTCAAATCTTCATCGCGGTGGGCACGACTCTTCAGGTGCAGCCCGCCGCCTCTCTGGCCGGTATCGCGGTGGAGCACGGGGCCCGGCTCGTCGTGGTGAACGCCGAGCCGACCCCGTACGACGAACTGGCCGAGGAGACGATCCGCGAACCCATCGGGACGGCCCTGCCCGCGCTGCTGGCACGGCTGACGCCGTCCGGGGAGGGCTGACCGGACCCGGCGCGCTCTTCGGGCGCGGACATGTCGGCGGAGCCGATCCGCGCATCGGCCCGGTGCTGTGCGGAGACGGGATCCGGCTGTCCGGCACATCCGGAGGCGCGCCCATCGGGCTCGGACCGGTCTGCGCGGACGGCCCGTCGGCCGGTCGACGTGTGGGCCCGCCCTGTCCTGACCGGGCGCGCCGAAGCTCCCCGGCCCGCCGGGCTATCCCTCCTCCAGACCGCCCCGGATCCGGCGCGAGGGCTTGAACGCGTACAGGTCCAGGATCTCGGGCACCTCGGCGAGGCCCGGTCCCCCGTCCTGCGCCCAGGTGGCTATGTCGGCGACGGCCTGCGGATCGTTCACCAGCCCGAGCCAGACGGGGCGGCCGCCCGCGCCGCGGCCCTCGGCGGAGGGCTGCACGACCATGACGTTGCCGTGCTCGCACGCGTCCAGGCACTCCACGGCGCGCACGGTGGCGATCCCGTCGAGGGACTGCCGCAGCTGGGACAGCTGCCCGGCGTGGTCCACGCCGGGGATCTTCGGGGTGCCGCAGCAGCAGCCCCGGCAGACGCTGACGGTCGGCCGGGACGGCCCCGGTCCGGCGGCGGTCCTGCGGGTGCGGCGACTCATGCGGGGGCACTCCCGGTGGTGGCTCGGATGATCACCGTAGGACTGTACCGAGCCGGGTCTCCCGCAGGTCCGGGGCCCGGGGTGGGGTACTGTTGACGGCTGCGAAGGGGAGTAGCCCCGAAAACCGGTCGTCGACACACTGGAGCCCTCGGGTTCCCGGTGGCCGGGCCCGTAGATCCTTACGGGTGGGCGAGACCTTCGGTCAGGTATGACACGCCCGCGCCCTGCGGGCGCTGCCGTCATGCCGGGCCGAGTGGTCCTCCGAAAAGCCCGATCGGCACTTCGCGGACGACCCGGGGCCCGGCTCTCACAGAAAGCCACCCGGAATGCATCTCGACCCACTGGCGATCCTCACCGCCTTCGGGCTGATCTTCCTCGCGGAGCTCCCCGACAAGACGATGTTCGCCTCGTTGGCCATGGGCACGCGCATGCGCCCGCTGTACGTCTGGTTCGGTACGTCGTCCGCCTTCGTGGTGCACGTCGCCATCGCGGTCGGGGCGGGTGGCCTCCTCGGTCTGCTGCCCGACTGGATCGTCAAGCTGGTCTCGGCCCTCCTCTTCGCCTTCGGCGCGTTCATGCTGCTGCGCGGTGGCGGCGACGACGAGGACGACGGGGCCGAGATCAGGACCGTGACCGGTTTCTGGCCGGTCTACTCGACCGCTTTCATGGCCGTCTTCATCAGCGAGTGGGGCGACCTCACCCAGATCACCACCGCGAACCTCGCAGCGAGCAAAGGCACCTGGTCCACGGCTGTCGGGGCGGCGGCCGCTCTCATGTCCGTGTCCGCGCTGGCGCTGCTGGCCGGACGGTTCATCGCGAAGCGGGTCCCGCTGAAGACCGTGCAGCGCATCGGCGGCCTGTGCATGCTCGGACTCGCGATCTGGTCGGTCGTCGAGATCTTCACGGGCTGACAGGACGGGGCGGGCCCGACCGGCGGGGCGGGGAGCGCAGGCCCGCTCCGCCGGCGCGGACCTACGCCACCGGCACGGCGCACCGGCCCGGTCCCTTCAGAACAGGGCCGGTACGGCGCTGTCCGTCCCCCGTTCGAAGTCGAGCAGCCGCTGCTTGCGGTGCAGACCGCCGCCGTACCCGGTGAGACTGCCCGAGGCTCCGACGACCCGGTGGCACGGGACGATGATCCCGACCGGGTTCCGGCCGTTGGCGAGGCCCACCGCACGGGAGGCGCCGGGCTTGCCGAGGCACTCGGCCAGCTCGCCGTACGAGCGGGTCTCGCCGTACGGGATGCGCACCAGCTCCGCCCAGACACTGCGCTGGAAGGGCGTGCCGGCCAGGTGCAGCGGCAGGTCGAACTCCGTCAGCTCGCCCGCGAAGTAGGCGGCCAGCTGCCGGACCGTCTCGGCGAAGGGCCCGCGGTCCGGTGCGCCGAAGGTCTCCTCCGCCGGACGGTGCCGCTGCCCGGTCATGTAGAGGCCGGCCAGGACACCGTCGGTGGCGACCAGGGTGAGGTTTCCGTAAGGGCTGTCGATGACCGTGTGCTGCCTGGTCACCACAGGTGTGGCTGTCATGGTTCGTCCTCGGGTGTCAGGCGGGCAGGTGGTTGATGGGGTGGTCGTCGACGGTCCAGAGGTACTGCACGGCGTACGCGCGCCAGGGCCGCCAGTGCGCCGCGCGTGCGGTGAGGGCTGCCGGGGTCGCGGGGAGGCCGAGCCTCTCGGCCGCCCGGCGGATGCCCAGGTCGGTGGGGAGGAAGGCGTCCGGGTCGCCGAGCGCGCGCATGGCGATCACCTCGACCGTCCAGGGACCGAATCCCGGCAGGGCCGTCAGCTCGGCCCGGGCCTGTTCCCAGTCGGTGCCCTCGCCCAGGCGGAGGGAACCGTCGGCGAGCGCGGCGACCAGGGTGGTGAGCGTGGTGCGGCGGCTGCGCGGCAGTGCGAGGGCCTCCGGATCGAGCCCGGCCAGCGCCTCCGGGGTGGGGAAGAGATGGGTCAGACCGCCCTCGGGGTCCTCGACGGGCACCCCGTGGGCGGTGACCAGCCGGGCGGCGTGGGTCCGGGCGGCGGCCGTGGAGACCTGCTGCCCGAGCACGGCACGTACGGCGAACTCCGCCGCGTCCACCGTGCGCGGCACCCTGCGCCCGGGCCCCTGTTCGACCAGCGGTGCGAGCAGCGGATCGGAGCGCAGCTGCTCGTCGACGGCGACCGGGTCGGCGTCCAGGTCGAGGAGTCTGCGGCAGCGGCTGATGGCCCGGGTCAGGTCGCGCGGATCGGTGAGGGAGAGCCGGCAGGCGATGTGGTCGGGCCGCGGGGAGAGCGCCACTGTGCCGTGTCCGTGCGGGAGGGTGAGCGTGCGGCGGTAGGCGCCGTCCCGCCATTCCTCCACGCCGGGGACGGCGGTCGCGGCCAGGTGCCCGAAGAGGTTGCCGGGGTTGAGCGGGGCACGGTACGGCAGCCGGAGGGTGATGACTCCGGGGGCGTCGGCCGTGCCGCCTCCGCGTGCCGCGCGGGTGCGCAGCTCTCCCGGGGCGAGCGCGAAGACTTCGCGGACGGTGTCGTTGAACGTGCGGATCGAGGCGAATCCGGCGGCGAACGCCACTTCGGCCATGGGCAGGGCGGTCGTCTCGATGAGGACGCGCGCCGTCTGGGCGCGCTGGGACCGTGCCAGGGCGAGCGGCCCGGCGCCCAGCTCGGCGAGGAGCTGGCGCTCGATCTGCCGGGCGGAGTAGCCGAGCCGCGCGGCGAGACCCGTTACGCCCTCCCGGTCGACGACCCCGTCCTGGATGAGGCGCATCGCACGGGCGACGGAGTCGGCGCGGGCGTTCCACTCCGGGGATCCGGGAGTGGTGTCCGGCCGGCACCTCTTACAGGCCCGGAATCCGGCCTGCTGACAGGCGGCGGCGCTCGGATAGAAGCTCATGTTGCGCACCTTGGGCGGCACGACGGGGCAGCTGGGCCGGCAGTAGATCCGAGTGGTCAGGACCGCGGTGAAGAACCAGCCGTCGAAGCGGGCGTCCTTCGACTGGACGGCCCGTACGCAGCGCTCGGTGTCGGTGTGCATGGTTCAAGGATCGGGCACCCGGGACGGGAGGGCTGGCGGAAATCCGACATCAGCCTCGCGCGGGAATCCGACACCGGGCGTCCGGCCGCGACCACGGCCCGCCGGTCTTCACCGCGCACGCGCACGGGGTGTGGGGCGGCGCCTCCGGGGCCCCCGGGGGCCCTTGAAGCGCGGTGCCCACGCCGGCCCGGGCCCGGCCGGGTGCCGGAGGTCGGGAGCCGGAGGCCGGGAGCCGGGTGCCGGAGGCCGGGTGCCGGCAACCCCGGGCCCGGCCGGGCCCGTGACCTGCGCCGCCCTCTCGAACCCCCGTGCGCAGGCGTCGTAGGGCACCGGTCTCATCCGCGATCGCGGAGGTACGCCTCCAGTTCGGCAGCACCTGACAGCATCGCGCGCCCCCGGGCGGACAGCCGGCGGCGCCAGTCGTGCAGTGCGGCCTCCAGCGGCTCCCGCCCGCCGGCCGCCCGCATCCGGTCGATCACCGGGGCGATCTGCTCCAGCGGGTAGCCGCCGCGCCGCAGTTGGTGGGCCAGCCGGGCGTCGCGGACGTCGGCGTCGCCGTAGACCCGGTACCCGGTCCGCGGGTCGCGCCGGGGGCTCAACAGCCCCGCGCGCTCCCACTTGCGCAAGGTCGCGGGCCTGAGTCCCAGCTTCGCCGCCAGGGGCCCGATGAACGTACCGCCCGGCCCGGCCCCGGAGTCCGCCCCGGCCCCGGACACCGTGTCCGGGCCCGACGCCGCCGCCCCCGGGCCGGATGCCACGCCTGGTTCCAGTCCGCGGAGGGCGTCCTCCACGGACTGGAGTGTCCGTCGGTCCTCGAGGAGCTGGGCGTGGCTCTCGTCGATGAGAAGGAACGCCTCGTCGACCGCACCCCGGTTCACCGCCCGCATGACCGCCGTCGCCGTCCGGTGGCCGTGGCCCGGCACGAGGGCGATGAACGCGCGCAGCGCCCGCGCGTGCAGCGGGGTGTAGGTCCGGTAGCCGTGGGGCGTGCGCCCGGCGGCCGGAAGGATGCCGGCCTCCTCGTAGTTCCTGATCGCCTGCGTGGACAGGCCGTGTCCGCGCGCCAGGTCGATCGGCCGCAGCCGGTCACTGCTTCGAGGGTTTCGTCCCATGTTCCCGCTGCTCTTCCCGCTGCTCTCGCGTAAAAGTCTCCACCGAGGGTTCAACGATAGCGTTGAAGGCATGGCTACTGGCATCAAGGACATCGCCCACGCCGTCGAGGCAGCCGCCGTCATGGGGCTGTTCACGGCCCGGCCGCACGTGCTCGCCCTGGGCGAGCCCACCCACGGCGAGGACTCCCTGCTCGACCTGCGCAACGAGCTCTTCCGGCAGCTCGTCGATCAGGAGGACTACCGGACCATCGCGATCGAGAGCGACTGCCTGAAGGCCCTGGTCGTGGACGACTACGTCGCTTCGGGCACGGGCACCCTCGACGAGGCCATGGAGCACGGCTTCAGCCACGGCTGGGGTGCCTCCGCGGCCAACCGTGAGCTCGTGCGCTGGATGCGCGCCCACAACGACAGCAGACCCGCGTCCGAGCGGCTGCGCTTCGCCGGTGTCGACGGCCCGCTGGAGATCACCGGCGCGGCGAGCCCCCGGCAGGCGCTCACCGCCCTCCACGGGTATCTCTCGGCCCAGCTCGACACGGACCTGCTGCCCTGCACCGGGGAGGCGCTCGACCGCCTGCTCGGCTCCGACGGCCGGTGGACCGATCCCGCCGCGATGACGGACCCCGCCCGGTCCGTGGGACAGTCGGCCGGGGCAGGTCAACTGCGGCTGGTCGCCGACGATCTGGTGGCGCTGCTCGACGCGCAGGCTCCGCACCTGAGTAAGGCGACCTCGCGGGAAGCGCTGGACCGCGCGCGTCTGTACGGGCGCACGGCGACCGGTCTGCTGCGCTACCACCACTGGATGGCCGCCGACTCACCGGCCCGCCTGACCCGGCTGGTGGGCCTGCGGGACCAGATGATGGCCCACAACCTCCTCGCCGTCGCCGAGCGCGGCCCCGCGCTCGTGCACGCCCACAACTCCCATCTCCAGCGGGAGAGGAGCACGGTGCGGATGGGCGGGACGCCGCTGGAGTGGTGGAGCGCGGGCGCCCTCGTGAGCGCCCGGCTCGGCGAGGAGTACGCCTTCCTGGCCATGGCACTCGGCACGATCCCGCACCAGGGGGTGGACGCCCCGCCGCCGGACACCCTCGAAGGACTCCTGTACGCGCTCCCGGACAGCCGCTGCGTCATCGCCGCCCCGCAGCTGGCCACCGCCCTGGGGGACACCCGGCTCGCGCCCCGCGTGTCCCCCTGGTTCGGCTACGCCCCGCTCGACCCGGACCATCTGCCGCACGGCGACGGCATCGTGTTCGTCAAGGACGTGCCGGCGGACGAGAGCCTGTCCGGCCGCTCATGACCTCGCGCCATGGCCCGTGGCCGTGACGGCCACGGGACCGGTGACGCGGGACGGAGGTCCTCCACGCGCCCCGCCCCGACCGTCCGGCAGACCCTCGTGCGGCAGGACGAGGGCTCGCCACGTCCGTCGACCGTGACGCGGGCCCGCCCAGGGGTCTCACGCGGCCCGCAGCCGCCGCCACACCGCCTTCGCCGCATGGTGGCCCGACATACCGTGCACACCGGGGCCGGGCGGGGTGGCGGAGGAGCAGAGGAAGACCGCGGGGTGGGCGGTGGCGTACGGCACGCGGGCGAGCTTGGGGCGGAGCACCGTCTGCAGCCCGGCGAACGCCCCGGTCGCGATGTCGCCGCCGACGTAGTTGGCGTTGCGTGCGGCGAGTTGGGGCGGCCCGGCGATCGCACGGGCCAGGACGAGGTCCCGGAAGCCGGGTGCGAACCGCTCGATCTGCCGCTCGATGACCTCCGTGGCATCGCCCTCCCAGCCCGCGGGGACGTGTCCGTACACCCAGAAGACGTGGCGGCCCTCGGGAGCCCGGGACGGGTCGACGAGGCTCGGCTGCGCGGTGATCAGGAAGGGGACACTCGGGTCGCGGCCCTCGACGGCGGCGCGCAGGGAGGCGTCGATCTCCCCGGCCGTGGGCCCGACATGGACCGTGCCGGCTCGCCGGGCCTCCGTCGCCGTCCAGGGAACGGGGCCCGACAGCGCGTAGTCGATCTTGAAGCAGGAGGCGCCGTACCGGTAGCGGCTGTAGGCACTGCCGAGTCCGGCGATGCGGGCGAGCGCGGTGGGCGAGGTGTCGAAGACGTACGCGCGCGCGGGCGGCAGTTCGTCGAGACGCCTGACCTCCACGCCCGTCCGGATCGTGCCGCCCTGTTCGCGCAGGTAGGAGGCGAGGGCGTCGGAGATGGCCTGCGAGCCGCCGCGCGGCACCGGCCAGCCCTTCGCGTGCGCGGCGAGCGCGAACAGCAGGGCGATACCGCTCGTGGCGATACCGCTGGTGGGCGCGATGGCGTGGGCGGCGAGCCCGGCGATGAGTCCGCGTGCCTTGGCGCCCCGGAAGCGGCGGGAGAGGAGCGTCGCGGGCGGCAGCGCGTCGAGACCGAAGCGCGCCCAGCGGTACGGGTCTCGGGGCAGTCCGTCCCACGGGGTGCGCAGGAAGTCCTGGGCGAGTGTGTCCCAGTGGCCGGTGTAGGGCTCGACCAGCCTTCGGTACGCGCCGGCGTCGTGCGGTCCGAGCGACATGGCGCTCTCCCCCACGGACCCTGTGAGCACCGCGGCGGACCCGTCCGGGAAGGGGTGGGCCAGCGCGAGCTCGGGCTGCAGCCATTGCAGACCGTGCCGGTCCAGCGGCATAGCGTCGAAGGCGGGCGAGCCGATGCCCAGGGGGTGTACCGCGGAACACGGGTCGTGGCGGAAGCCGGGAAGGGTCAGCTCCTCGGTCCGCGCGCCCCCTCCGACGGTCTCCCGGGCCTCGAAGACCTCGACGGCGAAGCCCCGGCGGGCCAGTTCGGCCGCGGCCGTCAGCCCGTTGGGGCCCGCCCCCACGACTACGGCGTCAAGCATCGATGGCACCTTCGGACTCCTTTGTCAGCCGATGGCCAGGACACCCAGGATATTCGTGTGCGCCGACAGCGGTTCCGCGGGTAGCCTCCCGGGCGATGAACCACACGTCCGCGCTCCCCCCGCCCCTCGCCGCCATGGCCTCCCGGCTCACCGCGCTGCCCGGCGTCCGGGCCGTCGTCCTCGGAGGCAGCCGCGCCCGGGGCACGCACCGGCCCGATTCGGACTGGGACCTGGGGGTCTACTACCGCGGCACCCCGGACCTGGCCGCGCTGGCCGCGCTCGGCGCCGAGGTCCAGGGTTCCCCGGTGGACGTGGCGGGGCCGGGCGGCTGGGGGCCGTGGGTCAACGGTGGTGCGTGGCTGACGGTGGACGGTGTCCCGGTCGACTGGATCCTGCGCGATCTGGACCGGGTGGAGTCGGTGTGGGCCGACTGCCGGGAGGGCCGCTTCGACGTGGGCGTACAAGCCGGCCATCCCCTGGGCTTCTGGTCCCCCTGCTACGTCGGCGAGGTCGCCCTGGGGCAGGTACTGCACGACCCCTACGGCGAGTTGGCACGCCTTCGGACGGCCGCGCGCACCTACCCCGAACCTCTGCGCAAGGCGCTGGCCGATGCCGCGTGGGAGGCGGAGTTCTCTGTGACCGGTGCCCGTAAATCGGCCCCGGCGGGGGACACCCTCCATGTCGCCCTGTGCCTGTCGAGGGCGTTCGGGATCCTCGCCCAGTCGCTCCACGCCCATCACCGCACGTGGTGCCTGAACGAGAAGGGCGCAGTCGCCGCGGCGGCCGCTCTGCCGGACACGCCGGCGGACTTCGCGGACCGGGTTTCGCGGTCACTGCGCGCCCTGGACGCGGCCGCGGTGGATGTCGCGGCCGGTGTCGTACGGGACGTGCGGGAGGTACTGCGCGAGGGCGGCGGGACGGCCGCCCCGGCCGGGACGTGAACGCTAGCGGTCCGCCCGCAGCGCGGACAGGATCCGCTCCGCGGTGGGCCTGTCCCTGGCCGCTGTGAACGGCAGGTCGTTGCCGCCGGTGATGCGGTAGGGGACACCGGAGAGGGTCGACTGGGCGCCGCCCGCCTCCGTGACCAGGAGGAGACCCGCCGCATGGTCCCAGGCGAACTCCCAGTTGAAGGCGACGGCGTCCTGCGCCCCGCAGGCGACGGCGAGGTACTCCAGGCCGGCCGATCCGCACGCGCGGGCGTCGATGCCCTCGGTGCGCAGGCCCAGCAGCGCGCGCTTCTGGGCGTCGGAGGTGTAGTCGGGGTGGGACATCGCCACCTTGAGCACCGCCCCCGGCGCGGGCGAACCGCTGTGCACCGGTGTGCCGTTGAGCGTGGCGCCCCTCCCCCGGACGGCGACGGCCATCTCGCCCAGCACGGGGGCGTACGTCCACGAGGCGTACACCTCTCCGTGCCGGGCCAGGGCGACCAGGGTGCAGAAGCCCGGTTCGCCGTGGACGAACTGGCGGGTGCCGTCGACGGGGTCGACGATCCACACGGGTGCGTCCCCGCCGAGCGCGTCGTACACGGCGGGGTCCGCGTGGACGGCTTCCTCGCCCACGACGACCGAACCCGGCAGGAGCCGGGTCAGCGACCTGGTGAGGTGCTCCTCGGCCAGCCGGTCCGCGGCGGTGACCAGGTCGTGCGGGCCGCTCTTCTCGACGATCTCGTGCGTGGCGAGCTGCCGGTAGCGCGGCAGGATCTCCGCGGCGGCCGCTGCACGGACCGCCGCCTCGACCTCGGCCAGGTTCCCGTCCTCTGCGAGGAAGTCATCGATCATGCCTCCAGCTAAGCACGGTTCGCCGGGAGGGCCGCAGGTGGGCGGTCAGCGGCCGACCGCGTACCCCTGCATGCCGCGCGGATTGGCGGCGGCGGACAGCACTCCGGTCTCCGGATCGCGGGCCACGGCGCACAGCCTCCCCTCGGACCAGGGTGCGCCGACGGTGACGTCATGGCCGCGGCGGCGCAGCTCCGCGACTACGCCGGGGTCCGTACGCTCCTCCACGGTCACGCTGCCGGGCCGCATGCCGCGCGGGAAGAAGGAGCCGGGGAAGCTGTCGTTGTGCCAGTTCGGGGCGTCGATGGCACCTTGCAGGTCCAGCCCGCCGCGGACCCGGGGGCGCAGGGCGACGGCCAGGAAGAAGTGGAGCTGCCACTGGTCCTGCTGGTCGCCGCCGGGGGTGCCGAACGCCATGACCGGGACGCCGCCGCGCAGGGCGAGCGAGGGTGTCAGGGTCGTGCGGGGGCGTCGGCCGGGGGTGAGGGTGTTGGGCAGCCCCTCGTCGAGCCACGCCATCTGCAGCCGGGTGCCGAGCGGGAAGCCCAGCTCGGGGACGACGGGGTTCGACTGGAGCCAGCCGCCGCTGGGAGTGGCCGAGACCATGTTGCCCCAGCGGTCGACGATGTCGAGGTGGCAGGTGTCGCCGCGGGTCGCACCGTCCGGGGAGACGGTCGGCTCACCCGCGCCCGCCGCCGGTATGCCGGTCGTGTCCAGGCCGGACGCGACCGCGCGGGCGTGGGCGCCGAGGACGGGTGTGCGCCCATCGGGGCTGCCGGGGCGGAGCTCGTGGGACGCCTCGCCGGTGACGAGGGCGCGGCGTGCGGTGTTGTACGGCTCGGAGAGCAGGGTGTCCAGGGGGACGTCGTCGGCGTCGCCGTACCAGGCCTCGCGGTCGGCCATGGCGAGCTTGCAGCCCTCGATGAGCAGGTGCATGTAGTCGGCACCGCCGTACGGCGGCAGTTCGTCGGGGAGGAGCGCCAACTGCTGAAGGAATGCGGGCCCCTGGCTCCAGCCGCCGGCCTTGGCCAGCGTCCAGCCGTTCCAGTCGTACGTGACCGGGGCCTCGTAGGTGGCGGACCAGCCGGCCAGGTCGGCGGCGGTGAGCGTGCCGGTGTGCGGGGTGCCGCTGGTGTCCAGGGTGGGTACGGCCGCCTGCCGGACCAGCGCCTCGGCGATGAAGCCCTCGCTCCACAGGGTGCGGGCGGCCTCGATCTGGGCGATGCGGCCGGCGCCGCCGGCCTGCTCCGCCTCGGCGGTGAGGCGTCGCCAGGTCGCGGCGAGCGCGGGGTTGCGGAACAGCTCACCCGGCTGCGGGGCCTTCCCGCCCGGCAGGTACACCTCGGCGGACGACTGCCAGGCGGTCTCGAACAGTTCACGGACCGTCTCGACGGTCTCACCGATGCGCTCGACCGGTGCGTGGCCGTCCTCGGCGTATTCGATCGCGTAGCGGAGCACCTGGCGGAGGGTCCTGGTGCCGTGGTCGCGCAGGAGCACCATCCAGGCGTCGAACGCACCCGGTACGGCGGCGGCGAGCGGCCCGGTGCCCGGCACCAGGTCGAGACCGAGCCCGCGGTAGTGGGCGGCTGTCGCCCCGGCGGGGGCGGGGCCCTGGCCGCACAGCACCCGCACCTCGCCGTCCTTCGGCGCCAGGATGACGGGGACCTCGCCGGCCGGGCCGTTGAGGTGGGGTTCGACGACGTGCAGGACGAAGCCGGCGGCGACGGCCGCGTCGAAGGCGTTGCCGCCGTCCTCCAGGACGGCCATCGCGGACTGCGAGGCGAGCCAGTGGGTGGAGGACACCATGCCGAAGGTGCCCTGGAGGGTCGGCCGGGTCGTGAACATCGCGCCTCACCTTGCTGGTTGTACGTGTCGGACGGGCCGATCACGGCTCACGATCGGGCCTGGGGAGAATCTGGGGAGTTTCGCCCTGCAGGGTCGTTCGCCTGATCGCCGAGCAGGCTATCGATCGCCTGTCGCCCCCTGCGACCCGCCTCCGGCATGAAGTGCGCGTAGTGGTGGAGGGTGATGGTGGGTGACGCGTGCCCCAGCCACCTGGCCGATGTCACTACCGGCTCCCCCGCCTCCAGGACAACGGAAGCGTGTGTGTGCCGCAGGACATGGAAGCCGTCCCGGGGGGCCGCCTGCCCTTGCCAGGGCTTCGCTCCCTTGGCAAGGGGCGGAATCACACCGGCCTTGGCCAGTGCCGGCTTCCAGATCTCGGTGTTCCACGTGTTCGCCGCGACAGCGTTCCAGCACGCCTGGCACAACCGGCGGGTAATCCCGCACAGCCCGGTTTGCGCCAGGCCGTGATGACATGCAGCCAACACCAGGGCCTCATACAAGAGCGCCACGGGCGCCGTTATATGAGGCCTTGGTGTTGGAGACACCTGACCTCGCTCTTCAGCGGATGCCTGGGCCTGATCAGCCGAAGGGGCTCCACTGTTGATAGTTGCCACCGTTACATGACGGTGCGTAGACACCGCCGGCAGTGCGGGCATCCAGGCAGTTTCGAGTGGCCGCGTTGCGGAGCGTGTGGGCGACGGCTGTCCACTTCTGATAGCTGCCGTTGTTGCAGGGCAGCGTGTAGACCTGGCCCGCGCCGTTGGAGTCCAGGCAGCGTCCGGTGGCCTCGTTCCTCAGTCCGCCATCACCTGTGGTCGCCCATCTCTGGTAGGGGCCGCCGTTGCACGGCAGTGTGTAGACCTGGCCCGAACCGTTGGAGTCCAGGCACCGGTAGGTGGCCATCTGGACGAGCGTCTTGCCCTGGGCGGAGGCCGAGGCTGTCACCGGCGTCGCCATCAGCGCGGTCAGCGCGATGACTGCGCCAGCTGCCATTCGGAATCCTGGGCGGAGTGAGGAGCTCTGCATCTTGTGCCTTTCACGTTCTTGCCGGTATGTGGTCGTGCCCGCAGTGGGCGAGAGGGTTCCGCTCCTCCGGGGTGGTGTTCCCGGAGGAGCGGAGCCCTGGCTGCTTCGGGCGCGAAAGTGCTCGCCGGTGGTCGGCCGTGGGCGTCGGGCCGGCTACTTGAGCAGGTAGGCCTTCACGATGGTGACCTGGTAGGTGTTGCCCTGCTTGTCGGTGAGCTTGGCCTTGAGGGAGACCGAGGTGGCCTTCGTGGGGTGGCTGAGGGAGAGTGTCCGCTTGCTCTTGTTGGTGAGAACGGGGGCCTTGGACCAGGTCTTGCCGCCGTTGTAGGAGATCTGCACGGACAGGCTCTTGAAGCTCTTGGCTGCCGGACCCTGGAGGGTGAGCGGGACCGTGAGCTTCTTCCCGGCTGCGGCCCGGCTGTGCAGGTCGAGCTTCGGGGCGAAGCGGACCAAGGAGAGCGGGAGCACCGTGTAGTTGTCGGCCGGGGTCTTCTTGGAGCGGAAGGTCCAGGCGGCGGTGAGGCGGGTGGTGACGCCGGCGACCTTGGTGGAGCGGGTCGCGTCCGTGCTGATCCGGTAGGCGGCACTCTTCGACGGCAGGCCGTAGACGTCCTGGCAGAGGCCCTCTTCGGAGTTGAGGAGCTCCTTGCCGTCGGCGGTGACGCGGGTCTGCTGCTTCGTGACGGTCGACAGGCCGATGTTGCCGGCGCCGTCGGTGTACTCCGCGATGCAGAAGCTGAGGTCGTTGCCCGAGCGGCGGGCGGTGTTGTACGTGTTGATCTTGGGGCTGATCACTCCGACGTTGAACGTCTGTGTGTAGGTCTTCCCCCGCTGGTAGGCCTTCGGGGTCGGCTCGTTGAAGATGACCTCAAGGCTGTCGTCTCCGCTGCCGGGCTGGTGCTGCCCGGCGGAGAAGCCCCAGGTGACGCCCTTGCGGGTGTTGACGTAGGTCTTCGCTGTGACGGGCAGGGCGAAGGGCCGGCTGACGGTCTCGTGCCCGACACCCATGGCGTTTTCCCAGGTGGGGCTGACCGCGCCGGTGCGGTTCTTCGCGGAAGCGCCGATCCGGTTGTTGACCAGGGCCAGCTCGCTGGTGGCGACCTTGTGGGTCAGCCCCGTGTGCAGGGAGCCGGTGCGGTCGTAGAGCAGGTTGTAGGTGGTGCTGCCCTTCTGCCAGGTACCGCCGACGTTCGAGCTGAACTCCTTGGCGGACAGCGCTGCGCCTACCTGGGCGGTGCGGAAGCCCTTGAAGGACGGCTGCTGCCAGACCGTTCCATAGGCGATGTCGCCGGTCTCCAGGTAGTACTTCAGGAAGGTGTCGACGCTCTTGGCACCTGTGGGCACGGTGATGTCGACCGGCTTGGCCTTGCGGGCGTCGAAGGTGACGGTGGTGGCCTTGGCGACGGTGAGTTTGGGCTGCACCATCAGCGCGATGTCCGGATCGGCCTGGGTGCCCTTGCGGGTCTGGACCGGAGTCTCCAGCAGGTAGGTGCCCTTGGGCACCCTGGTGCGGAGGATGCCCTGGCCCTTGGTGTCGTAGGCGTCCAGGGCGAAGTCGGTGTTCCGGTCGAGGATGAAGGTGCCCGACTGCGAGGACCGGCCATCGGTGCCGATGTACTTGAGGGTGAGGTCGTACGCCTCCGCCTCGCGCTGTACGGCGAAAGAGGTACGCACGCTGTGGCCGCCATCGGTGGACCGGGCGATGAGCACTCCGGTGAACATGCCGTCCTGGCTGCCGAGCCGGGTGTCGGCGGTGAGAGCGACGTCGGCGGTGCCGCCGGCGGGGACGGTGACACGGTCGGTGCCAGCGGTGAAGAACCCGGCCGGTGCACTCTTCCCCTGGGGACCCGTCGTCTCCGTGGACAGACTGAGGGTGACCGACTCGGCGCCGTCGTTGCGGTAAGTGATCTGCCGGGTCACCGGCTTGTCGTCACCGTGCGGCCACAGCTGGGTGCCGAAGTTCACCGACGTCTGCTCGCTGACCACGCTCGCGCTGGTCGCCCGTGTCAGGTCGGTGCGTCCGGTGCCTTGCTGCAGGGGCGACAGATCGCTGCCGGGCTTCGCCGAGGCCGTCAGCGCCTGCTTGATGCGCTCTCCGGTCCAGTCGGGGTGCTGCTGGGCGAGGACAGCGGCCGCGCCGGCCACGTGCGGTGTGGCCATCGAGGTGCCCGACATGGCCACGTATCCGGGTGCAGCCGGCGTGGCACCGGTGCTCTTGGCCGCTTTCGCGGCGATGATGCCGACGCCCGGTGCGGTGATGTCCGGCTTCAGTGAACCGTCGGCCGTCGGCCCGGTGCTGGAGAACTCCGCGATCCGGTCCTTGCGGTCGACCGCCCCGACGGTGAGTGCGGAGGCCGCGCTGCCCGGGGAGCCGATCGTCGAGGCACCCGGGCCCTCGTTGCCCGCCGCGATCACGAAGAGCATGCCGCTGCTCGCCGATATGCGGTCCACGGCTGCTTCCAGCGGATCGTTCTCCGCTGTGTCCTCACCGCCGAGGGAGAGGTTGGCCACCCGGGCGCCGCTGTCTGCGGCCCACTGCATCCCCGCGATGATGCCGGAGTCCTCCCCCGTGCCCTCATCGTTCAGGACCTTGACGTCGATGATCTTCGCACCCGGCGCGACGCCCTTGTGCTTGCCGGACTTCACCCCCGAGCCTGCGACGGTCGACGCCACGTGGGTGCCGTGACCATCGTGGTCGACGGTGTTCTTCGAGCCCGAGAAGTCCTTCTGGGCGATCTCCACACCCTTGAGGTCGGGGTGCGTCTCGTCCACCCCGGTGTCCAGTACGGCAACCTTCACCCCCTTGCCGTCGAAGCCGGCCTTCCAGGCAACCGGGGCGCCGATCTGCGCGACGCTCCGGTCCAGGGCCACCTTGCGCCGGCCGTCCAGCCACACCCGGGCGATGCCCGGCGCCGCCGTCCGGGCCCCCTCACCCTGTGGTCCGGCCGTGGTGAGCGCGTCCCAGACCTGGGCCGCTTCGCTCTTGGGCGCGCTCAGCGCCTCACCTTGAACCGTAGGCAGGCTGCGGCGCACACGCACATCCGCGGCGTCCATCGCCGCCTTCGCGACCGAGCGGTCCTTCCTGGTGTAGGAGAGGATGAGCGGCATCGTCGCGCGGTGCGCGTCGTCATAGCGGGCCTTCAGCAGCCCGGTGACGTTGAACAGCCGGCGGTCCAGGACGCCCTGTCCGACCAGGGAAAGGGCATCGGAGGGCACCACGTGAGTGTCGGCACCGCGGCGCTGGATGGACATCGTGATGTGCTCGCGCCCCTTGCCCGGCTGCACACGCACCACCTTGCCGCCGCGATCGACGTACGCCCGGTCGCCGGAGACGAGCGTGACGACACGCCCGCCCCCCATGCCCGTGGAGGGGGCCGGCTCATCCGCGTGCGCGGACGGCGTCCCCGCTCCGGGCCCGAAGGTCGTACCCGATGCGGCACCGGCCGTCAGGGAGGTCGTGAGCAGCGCTGCCACTATGGCCGCGCCTCCGTATCTCTTGTCTTTGAGCACAGCTGTTCCGTTCTTCAAAGTGCGGTGCGATGGCCGCTGTCGGCGCGGAGTTGCGAAACGGTGGGAGGTCAGGCGCTGGCCGTGCGACGTGCGCGCCTCGCGCGGACCCAGTGGTAGGCGGCGCCGAGTGCTGCCGCCTGGACGAGGGCCCCGATCACCACGCCCGCCCAGGGGAGGGAGCCGGGCAGAGCAACGAAGAGGAACGAGGTCGGAGCCGTGAGGAAGAACAGCCAGACGCCCGCCATGTTGCCGTCCAGGGAACTGGTCAGCGCGACGTCCGTCCCGACCCAGACCACCACCGCCAGGTACCCCACCGCGACGGGACTCTTCAGACAGCGGAGCAGCGACCGGGGGAAGGTACGCGAAGAAGCAGTCATCTCGGACTCCGAAGAGGAAGGGCAGGATCGGACGGAGCTGAGGTGAGCAGCGCCGCCTGGGCATCCGCGTGTACAAGGACATGGGTGGCGCCCTTACTGGGGACCACAGGTGTCGAAGCGTCACCGCAGTGGGGAGGGTGTGCCGCTCTGTGGCGGTGACTGATCTCGACGTGGACGAGCTTAGGCGCGGGCGGCCGGCGGCGTCCTCGGGCTGCGGGATGATCAGAGTGTTGGACCAGAGGTAGAGACGGCACACCCCCGGTAGGAGACGGGAGTCCGTCTTCAGCCCGATCCGGGCCGTTCACCTGCGGCGATAGCCTTTGTCAACCATGAACCGAACTGACGACCGACTGGTGCCGGTCCTGCTGCTGTGCGCCCAGGCCTTGGTGTGGCCCGGGGTGCCGCTCGTGCGCGGAATGGTCCCGTCCCCATCCGCCCTGCTGCTGGCCGCCCTTGTCGCCGGGGTGGTGGTGGCGGTGCTCGTCCTGCGCAGTACCCGGCCGGTCGCCGCGCTCATCGTCGTTGCCGCGGTGTGCGCGCTGGGCGCCGGGCCGCTGCCCTCCGGGGCGATGGCCGTGCTCGGGACGGCAGGCGTCGCACTGGCGGTGTTCACCGTGGCGATCGGGCGTGATGCCTTCACTGCCGTGCTGTGCGTGACGGCGCTCGCTCTCTGGCAGTTATTGCAGGGCATCAGCCTGCACGGCCTCAGCGACCGTGACGGGCTCGATATGGTCCTGACCGCCCTGCTGTACGCGGCCACGTGCGGCACCGGACTGCTCGCGCGCCGAAACCGCCGCGCACGACAAGCGGCGCACCAGCGGCTGGAGCGTGCCGAAACCGAGCGCCACCGGCTCCCCGCAGCCGAGCGGCGCCGGATGGAAAGGGAGCTGCACGACATCAGCGCCCACCATCTGACCGCCGTGGTCGTCACGGTGGGCGCGGCCCTCGGCCTGCGGGATCGTCGTCCTGAACTGGCTGCCGGAGCAATGGAGTTCGCGTCCTCGACAGGCCGCGAAGTCACTCGCGCACTCGGCGCGGTACGAGCCCCGGCGCCCTCACGTACGGAATCGCCCCCACCGGAGGATCAGCTAGCGGGCCTGGTCGCCGGATTCCGGCGCCTGGGCCAGCGGGTGGACTGCGAGATCGACCCCCTGCCGGACGGAGCCGTCGCGGAAGCGGCGTACGGCATCGTGCGCGAGGCGCTGACCAACGTCGCACGGTACGCCCCCGGCGCGCACACCACTCTGCTGTGCCGGTACGGCGATACCCGGACCGAGATCATGGTCACCAGCACTGCTCCGCCCGTTGGTGCGGTAGCACATGGTGCGGGGCTCGGCGGTGGCCGTGGACAGGGCTTTCTGCGCTCCCGGGCACGGGAGGCGGGCGGCACGGTACGCAGCGGCCCGACGGCGGACGGCGGTTGGGAGGTGCGGGCAGTCCTCCCCGGCAGGATCTCCACGGCCGTGGAACCAGCAACGCCGCGGGCCTACCGGGTGGCGCAGGTAGTGGCAGCCCTCGGACTGATCGTTCAGCCGCTGCTCCCCGCGCTCGTCATCAGACCTGAGGACCTGTCGAGCGGGACACAGGTGTCCGCGGGCCTCTTCTTCGCGCTGCTGGCCGCAGGCCAGGCGATGACCCTGCTGTGGCTGCGGAAGACTCCACGGGCGGCGTACGCGATGCTGCTCGGGCTGACACTGCTGTGGCCGGTGGCAATGGCAGTGGGGCACTACCGCGGCCCGGTCCTGCTCCCTCCCGCGCTGAGCCTCCTGGCCACCTACGCGGCGCTCGTGATGCAGCCTGCCCGGCCGGCGATGTCACGTACAAGGCGCGTGTCCCGAGCCGGCTGTGCTGTGCCCCAGGCCACCCGCGAACAAGAGGCAGGTTCGCTCGTGCCGGGTCGCGGCCACCTCACGACCATCTTCCTGACGGTGCTGGTGCACTCGGTCTCCGCCACCGCAGCGGTTCTGGACCGAGGTACGACAGTCCCTGCCTGGGCGGTCATCGTGGGCGTCACGATCGGCGTAGCCCTCACAGTTTCGACGGCCGGCTTGGCCGGCGTCCGCCGGGCCCGCCACCGGCAAGCCGGTAACCGGGCCAACGAGGAGCGCCTCGCCGCCTTGACCGAGGAGGCCGTCCGCGACGCCTGGGTCGAGCGGCACCGCATCGCCGCCGGACTCGAAGGCACGGTCTTCGCCCGCACCGCCGACATGATCACCGAAGCCGAGGCCGGCCGGCTCGACGCGACGGCGGCCAGGGCGCGCGAGGCCCTGGCGGCGATGCGCGCCCTGCTCGACACCGAGCCGCAGGACGGGACCAGGCCCGAACTACGCCCGCAGCCCACCCTCCAGGCGCTCGACCTGCTCGCTCACCACCTGCGGGCCACCGGCCGCGACATCGACATACGGCTGACCGACCGCGTACCGCGACAACTGCCCACCGCCGTCGACCTGACCGCCTACCACGCCGCCGAAACGCTCCTCACAGTCGGCGGGCAGGGGCCCTGCCTGCTCGAACTCGACGCCGACACCGCTACCTTGACGCTCACAGCCACCGGAATTCCCCACGCGGGCGCAGCCGTGCGGGAGCGGCTGACAGCGCGGATCACGGCGCTCGGCGGCAGCCTCACCACGGGTCCGGGAGAGACCGTCCGTCTCCGGCTGCCCCTCACCAACGTGCAGAACGACGAGGAGAGACAACGATGAGCCTGAAGGTGCTGGTCGTCGACGACCAGGGCATCGTACGGGCGGGATTCGCCGCCGTGATCGACGCCGAAGATGACCTGACCGTCGTTGGCGAGGCCGCCGACGGCGCCACCGCGGTACAGCTCGCCCAGGAACTGGCGCCCGATGTCGTCCTCATGGACGTGCGCATGCCTCACCTGGACGGCATAGCCGCCACCCGCATCATCACCGGCCACGAGAACCCGCCCCGCGTCCTCGTCCTGACCACCTTCGACCTCGACGCATACGTCTTCGAGGCCCTTCGCGCCGGCGCCTCAGGCTTCCTCCTCAAAGACGTACACCCCCACAAACTGCTCCAGGGCATCCGGGAGGTCGCAAACGGCGAAAGCGTCCTCGCCCCCTCCGCGACACGCCACCTCATCGGTCACTACGCACCCCGATCACCCAACGCCGCCCCCACACGCAGCACTCCCGGACTGGACAGCCTCACCGCCAGTCAGCGGCGAGTCCTCACCCTCGTCGCAGCCGGACACACCAACGCCGAGATCGCGGAGGAACTCAGCATCGCCGTGGGCACAGTGAAATCCCACGTCACAGCGCTGCTCCGCAAGCTCAACCTGCGCGACCGCGTGCAGGCGACCATCCTCGCCTACGACCTCGGCCTCGCCACCCCGAACCCACCCGGCACCCACCTCTGACCACTCAGAACCCACCAGCAGAACCCGCCACAACCATCGACCGAGGATTCACCACCATGCCTGCCCCCGGCGCCAACCCCGCAAGATCAATCCTCCGCCGCCTGTACAACAACCTCGGCCCGATCGGGCTCGGCTACCTCGCTGTCTCTACCGCCCTGTTCGTGTGGGCATGGGTGGTGAGCATCCAGGACCGCCCGGACGCGTCCATGGCCATGGTCATACCGTTCCTCGCCACCGCCCCCGTCAGCTTCCTCTTCCTCATGCTGCAGACCAACACCCTCGTATTCGTCACCGCCATCGGCGTCGGAGCAGCCGTCAACGCCACGATCATCGGCTGGTGCACCCGAAAACTGCGCCAAGGCGGAGGCCCAGCGGACTAGAGAACACTGATCGCCTTGGTCACCTGCGTCGCTTTGGCATCGTGCCCGCTGGTCGGTGCAGCAGGCGGGAGATCCCTTGTCGAGATCCCGCACGCTCGGGGGCTTGAGTTTCCTTCTCTCAGGGGGCCAGCACCTGTGTCGGCGGAGACCCAAGGACGAGGCGTGCGACGGCGACGAATACGCCTGGCGTGAGATGCGGCGCCGACAGTCCTCGGCCAGGATCTGCGTCGAGCACACCAACGCCGAGCTCCGCCAATGGGCTCCCTTGCGGCGTTCACCGGACGCCGCGACGACTACGCCGACACCCACCTCGCGATCGGCGGACTGGTTTCCGACCGATCCGCGCAGCGGGTAACCCGCCGCCGGGCGAGCACCGAACTGGTCCACGCCCGGGACAGCGCCTGCTGATCACCCGCCAACCGACGCACCAGACCAGCACGCCCGAACCTCAATTTTCCCCGAGGTCGTTACTCCAGCTCCACAGCCACTGCCATTTGCTGAGCGGACTCGGCGGGCGACGTCCTTCGGCTACACGGGCTGGGCTTGGTCCAGGTCGTGCAGCCGGCAACGGGCGAGCGCGGTGATCTCATGGTGGTCACGGAGCACGCCGACATCCTCTGCGGAAGTTCTCCGGCCTCCCGGTCCGCGCGCCTGCCGGCGTACGCGGTCTCAGGCATCCGCTGGGTGAGGGCATCGGCAACTTTTACGTCCTGCTCGACTCCGGCGTCACCACCGACTCCTCCCGCTGAGGTTTGCAGGTACGAGCTGTGTGATGCCTTCATGGGTCTCGGCGCTTGACCTTGCAGTGGCTGCAAGGCCGAACATGACGACATGTTGTCGATCAGCGATTTCAGCGAGATGTGCGACCTGCCGCCCCAAACGCTGCGGTACTACCACTCGGAGGGTCTGCTCGTCCCAGCCGGCGTCGATGAGCGAACCGGCTATCGCTCGTACACTTTTGAACAAGTCGAGCAGGCAATGCTGATCGCTGTTCTGCGCGGTACGGGC
The DNA here is from genome assembly GCA_014651175.1 of Streptomyces clavifer. Taxonomy (GTDB): domain Bacteria; phylum Actinomycetota; class Actinomycetes; order Streptomycetales; family Streptomycetaceae; genus Streptomyces; species Streptomyces clavifer. The sequence continues at coordinate 366,601 of BMWJ01000002.1, forward strand.
ATGAGCGTGAAGCGCGTCCGTAGTGCCCTGGACGAGCCGGAGGCAGCCCCAGCCCTGCTGCAGCAGCACACAGCAGAGCTTCAGCGCGAGCGGCGGACCCAGGATGAGGCGATCAGCAACGCGCGTGCGTTCTTCACCTCGGCCCCGGAGGTACGCCTGCAGCACGTGGCGGAGGGCACCGTGGTGTCGAAGGTCGTGCCCGGTCCTCCCATACGGGCCAGAGGGTATGACTGGGAGGCAGTCGATGCAGCCTCTACCGCAGCCGTGCAGGACCTTGTTCGGGTCGTTGAGTCGCGTGGAGGCGTGGTGTCGGGGCCTCCGTGGCGAACCTTGGCCGCTGAAACCTCACAGCAGCACAGCCAGGTCATCACCCATGAGGGGCCACACTGGTTGGTGAAGGTGCCCATCACGGCAGATGACGAAGTGCTGACCAATCTGCCATGCGACGTTGAGGTGCAGAGATTCGAGGCCCGCGACGAACTGTCGATCTTCATACCGGGCAAGAACACGACGGCCAAGCACGCCACTGCGATCTCGCGACTGATCATGTACCCCCTGGACGCCGCTCACATCGACATGGCCCGCATGCGCCATGTGCTGCACGACGCCGGTGTCGAAACCTGCGCAGCGATCCGCAAGCTCGATGAGGGGAACGGGGACGGATAACCCCGCTCCTCTCTACCTCCTTGTACCGCAGACTCGCCTGACTGGCAGGCAACTGTCTCCCGCTGGTCGTCCGCAATCCGTGTGCCGGGTTCGGGGTGCAGGGAGGACGCGCCAGCACATTCGGCACGGGCGCGGTGCAGCGCGGCGGCCTCGGTCGCCGCGGCCTGGCGGCCGCGCTGGACGCGGGGTTGCTCGATCGGGCGGCGCATTGTCACGGATGACGTCGAACCCGGGGAGCGCCCAGCGCAAGAGCTCCCGGATCGCCCTGGCCTGCCGCTCCGCTGCCTCCGCGATGCACACGTCCGCACGGGACGGCGGCGCGCCCAAGCGGTACGCCTCGATCGCACGCCGGTGCCCGTCCGGCGGTGGCCGGCGATCTACAGCTGGCGGTGGCGATCCTCCTGCGCTGGTTCAGCCCGGATAGGTGGGAGCGGTTCGCCACGAAGCGCGAGGGCGTCTACGGGTCTGTGCTGCGGCGACCGGACTGGACACCCGTCGAAGAGGCGGCCTACGCCCGCCAAGACTGCCCGGCCCTGCGACCCCTTCTGGCTGATGCCGTCTCTGCTGTGCCGGATCCTGGCGACCGCCGGCGCCGGACCGGTCACCGGCACCGACACCTGGACCAGCGGCAGGGCCTCCGTCTGGAGACAACGGACGGGCCGCCCTGCTCCGGCCTCGTCCGACTCCTGACGCAGGGGCCCTGCGGACTGGGACATCTAGTCAGTCGAGGGCATGGGTGCGGCAGGTCTGCAGGATTTCGTCGGACAGTTCGGGTTGGGTGCGGCGCACCGCCCGGGCGAGCACCATCGCGCCGACGAGCTGGCTGAGTAGAAGCACTGCTCGGTCTCGCGCCTGCTGCGGGGTTGTCTCGTGGTCATGCTCGCGGGCGAACTCTCCGGCGAATCCGGCGAGATATCCCTCCACGCCGACTGCATACGGGCGCTGGATGGAGTCGTCGTGCCGCCCGGCATCAATGACAAGGGAGGCGGATGGGCAGCCGCCGTCCGGGGCGTCGCGGTGGGCGGCGGAGAGGTAGTCGTCCACCACTCGCTCCAACGGTGAGCTTGCGGCATTGTCCCGCTCGGCGACAGCCTGCTCCAGGTGCCCCAGAGACGCTGCGAACGAGGCGCTGCACACCTCGGCGGCCAGTTCACCCTTGGACGCGAAGTGGTTGTAGAAGCCGCCGTGGGTCAGGCCCGCCTCCTTCATCAGTTCGGTGATCCCGACGGCGTCAATGCCCTGCGCGCGAAACATGCGCCCGGCTGCATCGACGATGTTCTGCCGGTTCCTGGCCTTGTCTTCCTTGGTGATCCGCGGCATGACTGCCCTCCCGCATCGACTGCATTTGACCTTTTCAAGGTTACCTCTCATCATTATATTAATGTTGATCATCATTAAAAAGTGGTGGAGGAGTCATGCGCACTGTCGTGCACACCCGGCCCGGAGAACCCGCGCAGGTACTCACGTTGAGGGAGGAGCCGGATCGGCCCTGTCCCGGTACCGGGCAGGTTCTGGTCCGCATGCTGGTCCGGCCCGTTCATCCGGGCGACCTGGTCGGCGTGGAGGGCCCGCAGGAGGTGCAGGAACAGAACGCGGAGCCCCGAACGCCCGGAGCGGAGGGGATGGGCGTCATCGAGAGTGTCGGGGCAGATGTGCACTCGCTGCGTCCCGGTCAGCGCGTGGCAGTCTTCCCGGCGCCGGGATCGTGGGCCGACTTCATCGTGGTGCCATCCGGTCTGGCCGTGCCGGTGCCGGTCGAGGTCAGCGATGAAACCGCAGCCCTGATGCTGGTCAATCCGCTGACGCTGCTCATGCTGCACCGCGCGGTAGACGATGCCCTGCGAGGGAGCAAGGGCCCCGTCCTGCAGACGGCCGCCGGCTCCTCCATCGGCCGGCTCATCAGCATGGCCGCTGTCCGGCACGACCTCCAGCTGATCAACCTCGTGCGCAGCGCATCCGGTGCCCAGCGGATGCGGTTGCTGCACCCCACGCTGCCCGTGATCGCCACCTGCGACGACGACTGGCAAGAGCAGGTCCGTCACCTGACCGGCGGCCACGGCGCCGAGGTCGTTCTCGACTGCGTCGGCGGTGCCATGACCCAGGACCTCGCCGAGCTGCTCGCCGACGGCGGCACCCTGATCTCCTACGGACAGTTGGGGGCCGGCACCACAGCACTGGAGGAGCTGGCACTCGTGCAGCGGGCACTGACGGTGCGGGGGGTGACGGTGTTGCACTGGATGGACCGCACCCCTGAGGAGCGGGCACAGGACATAGCCTTCGCCCTGGACCTGGCGCGGAGCAGCCCGGATCTGTTCGAGGTCGCGGCCGACTACGACCTCGCCGATTTCAAGGCGGCAATCGAACACGCCCGCCGCCCGGGCAAGAGCGGCACTGTCCTGATCACCTCACCGCGGGCCACCGGCCCTGAGCACGGGGCAGCCCTATGAGGATCGGAATGCTCGGAGCCGGGACAATCGCTCAAGCCATCGCCCGGCACGCCATCCGTCACGGCCATGAGGTCGTACTCAGCAACAGCCGGGGGCCCGCGTCCCTGGCCCCGCTGGTGCAGGACCTCGGCCCTCTCGCCGCAGCCGGAACTCCCGCAGAGGCCGCTGCCGCAGACCTCGTCGTGCTCGCGGTCAACTGGCCGCAGATCCCCGACGCTGTCGCCGAGCTCCCACGCCTGAACGGGACCGTCGTCATCGACACCACCAACCAGTTCGCCTCGCCTCCCCCGAACCCGAAGATCGCGGATCTGGGCGATCTCACCGGAAGTGAATACGTGGCCTCGTTGCTTCCCGGCGCGCGCGTGGTCAAGGCCTTCAACGCCCTCTACGCCCAGTTCATCGCACCCGACCCCCGCCACGAGGCCGGCCGACAGGTGCTCTTCCTCGCCGGCGACGACGCCGACGCCAAAAACACCGTGAAACGCCTGACCGCCCAGTTCGGCTTCGCGCCCGTCGACCTCGGAACACTGCACGCGGGAGGGCGCCTCATCCAGCTCGACGGCCCTCTCTCCGCCCTGCACGCCCTCAAGCAGGACTGATTCCACCCACCTGCCCGTGCCCCTCACGTCCATGACGGCACTCGCTCCACGAAAGAGATCCCCATGTCCGACCAGACCGCGACACCTGGCATCCAGCCTCTCCTGCAGCCCGTTCGACTGGGCGGCCTCGAGCTGCCCAACCGCGTCGTCATGGCCCCCATGACGCGCTCCCGTTCCGACAACGAGGAACTGACCCCCACCACCCTGCACGCCACCTACTACACACAGCGCGCCAGTGCCGGCCTGATCATCAGCGAAGGCACCTGGGTCAGCCCGGACGCGATCGGCTTCGTCAACGTCCCCGGCATATACACCGACGCGCAGACCGCCCGCTGGGCCGAGGTCACCGCCGCCGTGCACGGCGCGGACGGCCAGATCATCTCGCAGCTCGGCCATGTCGGCGCTATCTCCCACCCGGATCATCTCGGCGGCCGGCTCCCCGCAGGGCCTTCGGCGATCAACCCCCACGAGACGTCCTTCACCCCCGACGGCCCGAAGGGCACCCTCACTCCTCGCGCCTTGACCGCCGCAGAGATCGCCACCACGATCAGCGCCTACCGGCAGGCCGCCGCCAACGCCCTGCGCGCCGGTTTCGACGGCCTGGAGATCCACGCGCAGGGGTCCCACCTCGTGGCCCAGTTCCTCAACCCCCGACTCAACTACCGCACCGACGCCTACGGCGGCAGCAGTGAGAAGCGGGCCCAATTCCTCCTCGACGTCGTGGATGCCGTCAGCAGCGTGTGGGACAGCAACCGCATCGGCGTCAAACTGTCCCCCTACTGGAACGGCGGACCTTCCTTCACCGCGGATGCCGAGGCGCTGGCCGACTACGACCAGCTCCTCAAGCGACTCAACGACAGCAACCTGGCATACCTCCACCTCGTCGGCCCCGCATCCGACACAGCCGCAGAGGACACCTTCACGGCCTTCACCCGTTACCGCGCCCATTACCGCGGAGCCGTCATCGCCAACCTCGGCTTCACCCAGGCCACCGGCAACGAACTACTCGAACGCCAACTGGCCGACGCGGTTGCCTTCGGCGCCCCCTTCATCGCCAACCCAGACCTCGTCGATCGGTTCACCCACGGTCATCCTCTCGCCGCCGGCAACCGCGACACGTACTACGCAGGTGGCACGCAGGGGTACACGGACTACCCCGCCATGACCGGCCCCTGAGGGCTGTGTAACCAGCGGCTTCACTCCGGCGCATGCTGCGGCGCAAGCTCAAACGACCGATCCGGGACGGCAAGGCTGAGGCCAAGCCTTGACAGCAGGCAGCAGGCATCAGGCATCAGGCATCAGGCATCAGGCATCAGGCCGAGTCCAAGCTCCCCGCCGTCGTCACCGTCCCGGGCGGCACCATCGAGGTGAATGCGAGCACCTTCGGGCTCAAGCGCTGCCACTGTGTCACCGGCGAGGGGACCGAGCGGCAGCTCGACCCGGACTCCCGCTCCGCCGAGGGGTGCGCGCACCTCCACCGCGCGCACCCCTCGCTAAGCCGCTGGCTCGGAGGCGTGCCCATGATCGTGCTGCTGGTCTCCCTGGCCGTCCTGACCATGCAGCTCGCCGAGCAGGTCACCGACTGCCCGAGGAGGGCCTGTCGCTATAGCCGGCAGGGACGGGCGGTGATGAGCGGGCAGGCACGGTCTCCCTTGCGGTGATCAGGGACTCGACGCCTCATGATCGCCCGGGAGTCGTGCCTGCATCGGGTCGGTCCCCGTCGATGAACTCCGCACCCACATCAGCCGTCCGTGGGCGGCCCTACGCGGAGTGACCACTGCCCGGTGAATTCGTCCAGGCCGATCCGCAACGGCTCCAGCGCATCGGCCTCCTGAACGTCGGCCCGGATGATGCGACCGCTCCCCAGATGCAGCGAAACCCGCAGCTGGCGGCCTATCGGAGACGGCGAAGGAGTAGGCCCCGCAGAAGCTGACGGAGTACCTGTACCAGGTGGCGTCGCTGTACACGTCCCTCTACGACGCGTGCCCGGTGCTGAAGGCCGAGACGCCATAGCAGGTGGCGAACCGCCTCTTCCTGTTCGAAGTCACGGCCCCCACACTGCACCGGAGCACGGCCCCGCCGGGCATCCGGACGCCCGAGTGGCTCTGTGCGCCTTCAGAGACTCACTCGGCCCGTCCCCCGCAAGAGGGGAAGGGGCCGCGCGAGTGTGCGGTCGTCGGTCGGCTCAGCAGAGATGCGAGAACTGATGGGTGACATAATCCGCGAATGCGTCCTTGGTGCGTTCTCCGGCGATCCCTGTGAGGGCAAGGCCGTAGCCGCGGCCGCGGGAGTTCAGGTACTGCTGCAGCGCCTTGACCGTGTTGGGTCCGACGATTCCATCGATGGAATCGTCGTAGAACCCCAGGGGGGTCCAGAACGTCTGTGCCGCCTTCCAGCTCTTGGTACCCAGCTGCCCGTCGATCACGCCAGGCGCGTAACCCATCGCGCGCAGCCAGCACTGCCAGTCCTTCGCCTGTGCGGTGTTCAGCCCCAGGTTGACCACCGCGAGCGTGCCGACCTCGGCGCTCGCCGTCTGCTGCTGGGCCGGCGCGGGAGCCGCCATGGCCGTGCCCGAGGTCGCCAGGCCGCCTGCGGCGATCCCGACCGCGGTGGTGGCGCTGACGAGTGCCTTCGTGAGAGCTCGCATACTGTTCCCCTCCGTTGACGTGCGATGAACGGAACCGACCGCACCGGCCGCCTCCGCAACGAGACTTCGGCCCGATGTCCGGTCACAGTTGACGCAGAAGTGGCATCATCCCGGGGCGTCCCAGACGCTGACCTGATGAAACATCGCCCGTCGAGTCACTACGGCGGGACGGCCGTGAGCGGGCGATGGCCGATTCTGCTGGAGGGGTGGGACCCCCCGTTCGCCGTGACGGCTGATGCGGAATGAGGCCGGGACATGAGGGTCCGGGCAGAACCTGCAGCCTGCGCGAAATGGTGCACATGTGACTCCCCTTTCTCTGGCCTCGCCCATGGACCTTAGGGTCATCGTGGGCTTCGGACTTTGTCATCCGTGCAAGGAAATTCGTCAGTAGCGCACCGCCTCACGTTGACGCCGCATCAGGCGAGGGCGGGCCCTGCGTATGCCCGTCGAAGCCGTTGCACAGCGAGAGGGAATCCCGCCACACTGATGTCGGGAACGTCCGTGTCGAGGGGTGACTTGTGGGGGAACGGGTCGATGTACTGCCAGGCCGGCTCTGTGACCGAAGCAGACGAAGGTCTGCCTCATGAGCCCGGTCCTGGACACCGCGTTCATACCGCCGCGGGACCGGGAGGAAGTGGTCCGCAACGCGGTGTGGGAATCCATGGTGGCAGTCGATATCGACCACCGTCCTGCGGCTGAGGACATCTCCGTTCGCATCGGGCTCGGCACCGCGGGGCCCATCAGGATCTGTTCGGCGCGGGCGACCGCGGTCACCCTCCGTCGCACGGAGCGGCTCGCCCGCAGGGACGAGGAGCCGGCCGTCACCCTCGGTGTTCAGATGACGGGCAGCAGCGTGGTGGTGCAGAACGATCGCGAGTGCCTGCTGAATGCAGGGGAATTCGCCGTCTACGAATCGATCGCTCCCTACACGCATCTCTTCGACAAGGGAGTCGACTACCGCTTCATCCGTTTCCCCCGCGCGGCACTCGCCCTCCCCGACCGGTTACTACGAGACATCGCCGCGGTCCCCCTGGGATCCGACAGCCCCATCGCGCGCCTCGCCTTCCCGTACTTCTCCCAACTGGCCATCACCGACGCATTGCACCAGGGCGGGCACGCCGACGCCGTCGTGGAACCCAGCGTCGAACTCCTCCGTGCCGTCCTGACGTCCCAGCACGGAAACGCCAGCCTGGCCAGAGCACCGTTGGAGGCGACCCTCAGCCTGCGGATCACTCAATACCTCCGGAAGCACCTGGCTGATCCCGACCTGTCGGCGGCACGGATCGCCGCCGCACACGACATCTCCGTGCGTCATCTCTACGCTGTGCTGTCCCGGTCGGGCATCAGCCTCGGAGACTGGATCCGCACCCGCCGCCTGGCCGCATGCAGGCGAGAGCTGGCCGGCCCGAACGGCCGACTGCGGACCATCGCAGCGATAGGACGGAGTTGGGGCTTCATGGACGCGACCCACTTCAGCAAGGTGTTCAGACAGGCATACGGAATCTCGCCTCGGGCCTGGCGCGACCAGAACCACCCCCGCTCCTGCGCGTGATGGTCCCCGCGCGGCCGCGTTTCACGTGACCGACGTTGGACGCTCGCTCTGGGGCCAGGGCAATGTCGTTCAGAGGACCTGTCCGGCTTGATGGTTCAGGCGACTGACATCGCTGCCGCTACGCACTGGCGGCAGCCTGCCACCGCTGTTCTGCGTCCACCCGGCCGGCGGCCTTGCCTGGTCGTACGCCGGGCTGCTCCCCCACCTCGGCGACGACCGGCCGGCCTACGGGTTCCAGACCCCGAACCTGGACGGCACCGAGCCCTTCCCGGACAGCATCGAGGCGATGGCCGCCGTCTGTGGCCGAGCTGCGGGCCGTCCAGCCGCACGGCCCCTACCACCTGTTCGGCTGGTCCTTCGGCGGCAACGTCGTCCAGGAGATGGCCGTCCAGCTCCAGGAGTCGGGCGAGAAGGTGGCTCTGCTGACGATCCTGGACGCCTTCCCGCTCGCCCCGCTGGACGACCTGGACGGCGCGGATCGGGACACCGTCATCAGGGCGCTGCTCTCCAACATGGGAGTCGGCCAGGAAGCCCTGGACGGGGACGGCCCGGTCGAAGCCGCCTCCGTGCGCGACCAGTTCCTCGCGAGCGGGAGCCCCCTCGTGGCTCTGGAGCCGGCCACGATCGACGCGATGGTGGACAACTTCGCAGGCCAGGCCCGTCTGATGAGGACGTACACCCCCCGCATGTTCCACGGCCCCGTGCTGTTCTTCACCGCCGCCGAGGGCCGCCCCCACGACGCCTTCGGCCTGTCCCTGTGGGACCCGTACTCGACTCGCTCGCCGGAGCAGTCGCCAGGCTTTGAGCTGGGCGCAGGCGCGTTCTCCCGGAGCTCTCAGCCGGGCGTGGTCCCGGTTGCACTGCTGGCAGTGCTCGGGCTGTTCGCGGTGTTGGTGGTAGGGGGTGCGGAAAGTGACGCCGGCGCCCTGGTGGGCGCGGTCGGCCAGGACGAGGATCTGCCGTGTGAGCCACGCTTGGACGATGCCGTGGGCGCGGGCGGAGGTCAGGTCGTGGGTGCGGCCGGGCGTCGCGCGGGAGAACCAGAGCGGGGTGCCGTCCGGGGCGGCGATGACCTGCACATTCATGCCGTGCTTGCGGTGCTTTTGCGAGTAGTACGGCTCGTCCGCGCGGATCCGGTCGGTGGGGATCAGGGTGCCGTCGACGATGACGTGGAAAGAGGCTCAGCGAGACCAGGTGATGATCCACCCTGCCCGTCCCGGCCACCCGTTCCAGACCGCCAGCGTTTCTGCTGGTCAGCGCCCGTTCCAGCATTCCAGCGTCCCAACATGATCGCTTTTTGTGGCGGGCGGAACAGATTACGGAACAAGCTGTGGCCGTCCAAGCAGTCCGCTGGACGAGCCACTTCCGCACCATGGAGATCTTCGATGCGTTCGCGACTTGCCGCCCGCTCCACCCGCCTCGCCCTGGCCGTCGCCGCCGCGGCTGCCCTGGCTGCCACCGCAACCCCGGCAGCCACCGCCGACAGCGGAAGCACCGCCGCGCGGGCCTGTGCCACCAACGACCTGACCTTCAAGATCACCTCGAAGACACAGGCAGGTGGCTACCTCCTCGTCACCGCCAAGGCCAAGTCCGGCATCACCTGCTACCTGAGGGGCGTCTTCCCCTCCGCGTCCTTCGGCTCCGCCGCCAACACCGAGCTGCGGCCCGTCGAGCACAGCGTCAGCGACGACGTCGTCCTCTCCGGCTCCGCCGCCGCCTACGCCGGCATCAACCCCAAGTCCACCAACGACGAGAACGGCAGGCTGTTCGAGAAGCTCCACCTCTCCGTCACAGGCGACGAGGACAACTTCGTCACCCTCAACCTCCCCCACCTCGTCCAGGTCGACCGCCCCCTCGCCACCAACTGGCACGCCGACCCCGCCGACGCCGTCCCCTACAGCTGACCCCCGCGTCGGACGCCTCCACGGCGCCCGTCGACAACAGCGTCGCCCGCCTCCAGTCCTGGTGGCGGGCGACAGACGGCTGGCCAAGGAGCTTCGTCCGGCGGAAGTCCTCTTGTCGGGGTGGAGGCTCCTCGTGTCGCCGCACACGTGACCGTGGCTCTGGCAAGATTTTCGTAGCTGGAGATCATCTCGGTGTGAGGTCGGCCGGTCCGCGCAGCGGTGGCGGAAGTGGGCGATCAGGACGACGCGGTGGCGGAGCAGGAGGATGCCAGCACGACGGGCCATGAGTCGGGCCGGCCGGCCCCGTGGTCGCGTCGGACCTGGGGCGGTGGACCGACGTGACGGACGGCCCACTTTGCGGAACCTTTACCCGGGACGGGCCGTTGGTCCAGCGAGCGCACGGCTCACGACCGACAAGTCAGAATCAGACCGAGGTGACGTCACATGGCAGTGTGGGACCGGCTCAAGGACCAGGCCAAGAATCTGCAGCAGTCCCAGGGAGGACGCCCGTCCGCGGGACAGAGCGGCGGGACACGGTCCGGCGGCGGTGGTTCACGTGCCCAGCTGGTCAGCACGCTGAAATCGCAACTGACCTCGCTCAAGACCGAGTTGAAGAGCGGTGCGTACCGGGACGCGAGCATGGCGGTGTGCGCGCTGGTCGCGGCGGCGGACGGGCATGTGGACCCGGCCGAGCGGCAGCACGTGGAGTCGATGATCCTGAGCAACGACGTCCTGCAGAACTTCCCGCCGGAGCAGCTGCGCCAGCGCTTCAACAAGCACGTGGACCAGATGGCACGCAACTTCCCGCAGGGCAAGGCCGACGCGATGCAGGAGATCGCCAAGGCGGCCAAGAAGCCGGCCGAGGCACGCGCCGTGATCCAGACGGGGATCATCGTCGCCGGGGCCGACGGCGACTTCTCCCACGCCGAACACATGATTCTCCGGGAGGCCTGCACGGCGTTGGGGCTGTCCCCCGCCGAGTTCCAGCTCTGACGGGCTCCCGCACGCCGGTCCCGGTGCGGCGGTGCCCGGCGTCGGACGCCGTCCGGCGCCGGGTCCGCCGGCCCGGCGCCGTCCACGGGCTCAGTGGCCTCCCCGGTTCTCCACGCAGGGCCCGGTTCCGGGCTGCGGCTCGGCGTAGGCGCCGTGCACCTCGCTGGTCAGCTCGCCCTTCGTCACATGCCCGGAGACACACGTGACCCCCGTGTGGACGCTGTAGAACCCGGACCAGATGTAGACGCCGTGCTCCTTGCCGCACCCCAGGCGCTCCAGCGCTGCCGCGATCCGGGCGTCACTGAAGTCGCCCTCCTCACGGACGCTCTCCAGCTCCTCCCGGATCAGCAGGGCCGATGCCTCGCCCCGCGCACGCCGGTCCTCGGCCAACGGGGCCCGGGTGCGGTAGGCGTGGTTCTCCTCGTAGTGGGGCGCACCGTCACCGTTCTCGGCGCGCCGGGTGCCGTCGGCGTCGGGGACGGCGCTCGCACCGGCGCTCCCGGCAGGGGCGGACGGCACCTCCGAGGGCGCGCCCCCGGGTGGCCGCGCGCAGGTGGGCCGGGGCGCGAAGGAGGTCTGCGGGGTGACGGAGGGCTGGGGACCGGCCGACCGCGCCTCCCCGCTCCGCTCGGTTCCGCAGGCGGTGCCGGCGATCAGGAGGAGCGCGGCTGCCGCGACGGATCGTCTGATGGGCTTGGACATGCGCGGAGTGTCCCACCCGGGGCGCGTTCGGACATGAGTGCGGGTACTCATCCGCGGCCGCCGTGCTGGCCCGCCACGCGCTCCTGCCCCGGCGGTGGCGCCGGTCCGTGCGCCGGCACGGATTAAAGAGCCATTCGGCAGGGTTGTGCCTGATCGGAGCCGATTCGCGGAGATGGGTCGGCGGATGCGGAGGCATGGCGGTGCACGGAGAGTACAAGGTCCCCGGCGGCAAGCTCGTGGTGGTCGACCTGGACGTGGAGGGCGGTGCCCTGCGTGGCGTACGGGTGGCCGGGGACTTCTTCCTGGAGCCCGACGAGGCCATCCTCGCCATCGACGCCGCACTGGAGGGTGCGCCTGCCCACACCGATACGGCGGGCCTCGCCGCCCGGATCGACGCGGCCCTGCCGGAGTCGACCGTGATGCTGGGGCTGACCGCGGAGGGCGTCGCCGTAGCCGTACGGCGGGCTCTGGCCCAGGCCACCGAGTGGAGCGACTACGACTGGCAGCTCATCCACGACGCACCGCAGTCCCCCGCCCTGCACATGGCGCTGGACGAGGTCGTCACCGCCGAGGTCGCCGCCGGCCGCAGGCCGCCCACGCTGCGGGTGTGGGAGTGGGCCTCCCCCGCCGTGATCATCGGCAGCTTCCAGTCCCTGCGCAACGAGGTGGACGGCCCGGCCGCCGAGCGGCTCGGCGTCGAGGTGGTCCGGCGCATCTCGGGCGGCGGAGCGATGTTCGTGGAGCCGGGGAACACCATCACCTACTCGCTCTCGGTGCCGGATTCGCTCGTTTCGGGGCTCTCCTTCGCCGACAGCTACGCCTATCTCGACGACTGGGTGCTCGGAGCCCTGGCCGACATGGGCATCAAGGCCTGGTACCAGCCGCTGAACGACATCGCCACGGACGCGGGCAAGATCGCGGGGGCTGCGCAGAAGCGGGTGGTCGGCGGGGAGGGCGCCGTGCTGCACCACGTGACCATGTCGTACGACATCGACGCGGACAAGATGCTGGAGGTGCTCCGGATCGGCAAGGAGAAGCTGTCCGACAAGGGCACCAGGTCCGCGAAGAAGCGCGTCGACCCGCTGCGGCGCCAGACGGGTCTGCCCCGCGAGATCGTCATCGCCAACATGATCGACTCGTTCCGTAACCGTCACGGCCTGACCCAGGGTGCGGTGACGCCCGAGGAGCTGGCCCTGGCCGAGGAACTCGTGCGGACCAAGTTCGGCACGGCCGGGTGGACCGCCCGCGTGCCGTAGGCGGGGCACACGCGGGCCGCCCCGGCAGGTGGTGCCTGCCGGGGCGGCCGGTGGGTGCGGTGCCGCGCCGCCGGGCGGCGCGGCCGGGGGTCAGCCCAGTGTCGCGATGGCCTTGTTGAAGGTCGCCGACGGACGCATGACGGCCGCGGCCTTCGCCGGGTCGGGCTGGTAGTAGCCGCCGATGTCGACGGGCTTGCCCTGGACGGCGATCAGCTCGTCGACGATGGTCTGCTCCTGCTCGGCCAGCGTCTTGGCGAGCGGGGCGAACGCCTCGGCGAGCTTGGCGTCCTCGGTCTGCTGCGCCAGCTCCTGGGCCCAGTAGAGGGCCAGGTAGAAGTGGCTGCCGCGGTTGTCGATGCCGCCGAGCTTGCGGCTGGGCGACTTGTCCTCGTTGAGGAACGTGGCGGTCGCACGGTCCAGCGTGTCCGCGAGGACCTGGGCGCGGGCGTTGGCCGTGGTCTGCGCGAGGTGCTCGAAGCTGACCGCGAGGGCGAGGAACTCGCCCAGGCTGTCCCAGCGCAGGTAGTCCTCCTTGACGAGCTGCTGGACGTGCTTGGGCGCGGAACCGCCGGCACCCGTCTCGAACAGGCCGCCGCCGTTCATCAGCGGGACGACGGAGAGCATCTTCGCGCTGGTGCCCAGCTCGAGGATCGGGAACAGGTCCGTCAGGTAGTCACGCAGCACGTTGCCGGTGACGGAGATGGTGTCCTCGCCGCGGCGGATGCGCTCCAGGGAGAAGGCGGTGGCCTCCTGCGGCGTCTTGATCTCGATCTGCAGACCGTCGGTGTCGTGGTCCGCGAGGTAGGTGCGCACCTTCTCGATGAGCTTGGCGTCGTGCGCGCGGTCCTCGTCGAGCCAGAAGACGGCCGGGTTGCCGGTCGCCCGGGCACGGGTGACGGCGAGCTTGACCCAGTCCTGGATCGGCAGGTCCTTGGTCTGGCACATCCGGAAGATGTCGCCGGCGCCCACGGCCTGCTCCAGCACGGCGTTGCCGGCGGCGTCGAGGACCCGCACGGTGCCCGTGGCGGGGATCTCGAAGGTCTTGTCGTGGCTGCCGTACTCCTCGGCCTTCTGCGCCATGAGGCCGACGTTGGGCACCGAACCCATCGTCGACGGGTCGAAGGCGCCGTTCGCCCGGCAGTCGTCGATGACGACCTGGTAGACACCCGCGTAGCTGCTGTCCGGCAGGACGGCGATGGTGTCGGCCTCCTGGCCGTCCGGACCCCACATGTGGCCGGAGGTGCGGATCATGGCCGGCATGGAGGCGTCGACGATGACGTCGCTGGGGACGTGCAGGTTGGTGATGCCCTTGTCGGAGTCGACCATGGCGAGCTCGGGGCCCTCGGCGATCTCGGCCTCGAAGGACGCCTTGATCTTCGCACCGTCGGGCAGCGACTCGAGGCCCTTGAGAATGCCGCCGAGCCCGTCGTTCGGGGTGAGGCCGGCCGCGGCCAGCGTCTGGCCGTACTCGGCGAACGTCTTCGGGAAGAACGCGCGGACGACATGGCCGAAGATGATCGGGTCGGAGACCTTCATCATCGTGGCCTTGAGGTGCACGGAGAACAGCACGCCTTCGGACTTGGCCCGGGCGATCTGCGCGGTGAAGAACTCGCGCAGCGCTGCGACGCGCATCACGGCGGCGTCGACGACCTCGCCCGCCAGGACGGGTACGGACTCGCGCAGCACGGTGGTGGTGCCGTCGTCGCCGACGAGCTCGATGCGCAGGGTGCCGGGCTCGGCGATGACGGCGGACTTCTCGGTGGACCGGAAGTCGTCGACGCCCATGGTCGCGACGTTCGTCTTCGAGTCCGCCGACCAGGCGCCCATGCGGTGCGGGTGCGTCTTGGCGTAGTTCTTGACGGAGGCGGGGGCCCGGCGGTCGGAGTTGCCCTCACGCAGGACGGGGTTGACCGCGCTGCCCTTGATCTTGTCGTAGCGCGCGCGGACGTCCCGGTCCTCGTCGCTCTTGGGGTCGTCCGGGTAGTCCGGCAGCGCGTAGCCCTGCGCCTGCAGCTCGGCGACCGCGGCCTTGAGCTGCGGAATCGACGCCGAGACGTTCGGCAGCTTGATGATGTTGGCGCCGGGAGCCTTGGCCAGCTCGCCGAGCTCGGCGAGTGCGTCATCGATACGCTGGCCGGCCTCGAGGTACTCCGGGAAGACGGCGATGATCCGGCCGGCCAGCGAGATGTCGCGGCTCTCCACCGTGACCCCCGCGGTCGAGGCATAGGCCTCGACGACGGGCAGGAACGAGTACGTCGCCAGGGCAGGGGCCTCGTCGGTGTGCGTATAGATGATGGTCGAGTCAGTCACCGGGTGCTCCGCTCCACGTCTGCAACATTGCTTGACATCAAGATATCTCGTGACCGCCCCCCTCTCCACAGGGGCCCGCCCCCGTTCTCGGCCGGAACCGGTCACCCGCGTCCGGTCCCGGGCCGCCCGGTCCCCCTCACCGCAGGTGGCCCGCGCGCCCCGGCCGTCTCCGGCTTCCCGCGCGAGGGCCGTCCGCGGCACGCGGCACCCCCCGCGGCGCGGCCGCTCTTCCCGGCGCACGAGCACGGGTCGCGGACGGGGCGCCGCAGGAGGGTCAGCCCCGCGCCGGCCCCGGGGCGGGCGGGCGGTGCTCGTACCAGCGCTGGTCGGATTCCAGCTGCGCGGCGAGCGAGATGAGGCGTGCCTCACTGCGGGAGGGGCCGAGCAGCTGGGCGCCGAGGGGCAGGCCGTCGCGGGTGAAGCCGGCGGGGACGTTCACCCCGGGCCAGCCGAGGACGTTCCAGGGCCAGGCGTACGGGCAGGCCGCGGTCATCGCGAGGTCGGTGCGCCAGGCGCTCAGCCGGTCGAACGTGCCCACCCCGGGGGGCGGGGCGGCGGTGGTCGGGGTGAGCAGTACGTCGTATCCGCGGCCGGATCCCGCCTCGAAGAAGGCGCCCAGCCTGCGGTGCTGGCGCACCTCCCGGGCCCTCGCCGCGCGGACCACCCGGCCGCCCAGGCGCGTCCCGGTACGCAGGGCGCTACGGGTGCGCGGGTCCAACAGCGCGGGGTCGGGGTGCAGGGCGGCGAGTTCGGCGATTCCGGCGGTGGCGCGGGGGACGAAGGAGAGGCCGATCAGCCCGTAGCGGGGACGGGCCTCCTCGACGTGGTGGCCGAGGCGGGCGAGGGTCTCGGCGAGCGCGGTGACGGCTCGCACCACCTCGGGGTGGGGTGCGTTCCTGGTGAGGGTGAGCGGGGGCCGGAGGGCGAAGCCGATCCGCAGTCTGCCGGGGTCGCGGCGGGCCGCGGCGGAGGCGTCGACGGCGGGCGGACGGTGCGGATCGCCGGGGTGCGGTCCCGCGGCGGCGTCCAGGAGCAGGGCCGCGTCGGCGACCGTACGGGCGAGGGGGCCGTTGACGGTGAGGCCCTGGAAGGCGTCGCTGTTGGGGTGGACGGAGATCCGGCCGCGCTGAGGCTTGATGCCGACGAGGTGGGTCCAGGCGGCGGGGATGCGGATGGACCCCGCACCGTCCGAACCGAGGGCCGCCGGGACGAGACCGGCGGCGACGGCCGCCGCGGAGCCGCCGGACGAACCGCCGGGCGTGTGGGCGGTGTTCCACGGGTTGCGGGTGACACCGAACGCCGGCCCCTCGGTGAAGGCCCACTGTCCCAGCTCGCAGGAGTTGGTCTTGCCGACGACGACGGCCCCGGCGGCCCGCAGCCGCCGGACGGCCTCGCTGTCGGCGGTGGCGGGCGGCAGCACTCCGTCGCAGCCGAAGTAGGTGGGCATCCCGGCGACGTCGGTGTCGTCCTTGACGGCGACCGGCACCCCGAGCAGGGGCAGCCTTTCGCCCGCGGCGAGCCGCCGGTCGGCTTCGGCGGCCTCGGCGAGGGCGGCCTCGGTCCGCAGGTGGCGGAAGGCGTTGAGGGTGTCGTGGCTCGCCTCGATACGAGCCAGCGCGGCGGCGACGAGCTCGTGCGAGGTCGTCCGTCCGTCGGCCAGTTCCCGCGCGCTGTCCACGAGTCCGGGCTGTACGGAGGAGTCGTCGGGCCTGCCCGGTCGCCGCTCCACGGGTTCTGCTGAGGACATCGCCGCCGCCTCCTCGTGTCCGCCGGAGCACCGGTCTCCCGGGTCCGCCCCGGGGCCGCCCGAGCGGGGGCTACTGGAGAGTAACGAGACGGGGCGCTCCGCTCAAGCATGGTGCCGGAGGGCCGCCCCCGCCCTTCGTGGCGCGGACGGCCCAAAGGGCTCGTGGACGGACCAGGAGGGCTGGTGGACGGATCGGGAGCGCTCGTGGACGGATCGGGAGGGCTGGTGGACGGATCGGGAGCGCTCGTGGACGGATCGGGAGGGCTCGTGGCGGTCCGGGCTCCGGCGGACGGACCGCCTGCCCGGTCTACGGCCTGACGTGGATCTCGCCGATGCCCGAGCCGAGACCGGCGCAGTGGGCGGTCGACTGCCCGGACTGACCCGGATTCAGTGTGACGCTCTCGCCGTCCACATCCGGGGACCAGCCGCAGACCAGGTGGACCCGGAAGGTCCGGGGCGAGGAGCCGTCGTTCCGGCAGAGCGCGTATCCGGTGTAGTCGCCGGCCGCGTGTTTCCCCGTGTCGCAGGACAGACCGGGCGGTGCGGCGCCCGGCGCACCGGCGGACGCGGCGGTGACCGGGGCGGCCGGGGCGAGGACCAGCCCCAGGACCGCGGCACCGCGCACGACGGTTCGGACGGCGTTCCCCTTGGACGGCTTCTTCATGTCTCCCCCTTGGAGTGCTTGCCTGCCAGGGCAGCCCTCCCCTACGTTCCGTAGCCGAAAACAGCCCCGAACCTCACACTTCGTGCATTCGGTCGTCGCGCGGGCGCACGGCTTCGGGCGTACGCTCGCTGGGGGGAAAACAGGCTCGAGAAGGCCGCCGGCAAGGCCGTTTCCGAGGAGGCGCCGTGACCGTACAGCGCATCGCCGCCCGTGCGGCCGCCTTCGGGGCGGCGGTCGTGCTCACCATGACGAGTGGCGCGGTGGCCCGTGCGGACGACGACATCGAGTCGCTCCCCGCCCAGGAGATCGCCGACCGTTCCCGTGACGCGCTGCTCGGCGCCGAGTCGTTGCACATGCGTGTGCAGGGCGACCTGGGCGGAGGACGGCCCTCGATGATGATCGACCTCACCCTGGACCGGAGCGGCAACTGCGCGGGCGGCATCGACCTCGGCGACGACCGGGGCAAGGTCGAGATCGTCAAGCGGGGCGACGCGGTCTGGCTGAAGCCGGACGCGGACTTCTGGGAGAACCAGGTCCCGGTGGGCGGCGCGGCCTTCGACGCGATCCTGGCCGGCCGGTACATGAAGGGCGAGGCCTCCGACTCCCGGCTCCGCCCGGTGGTGGACGCCTGCGACCTCGACACGGTCCAGGAACTGGTCACCGACAACGCTGACACCGTCGGGGGGACGCTCACCAAGGGGACGAAGACCACGGTCGACGGCGTTTCCGCCATCCCTGTGACGAGGAGCGGGGACGGGGACCGGAGGGACGGCCGGCTCACGGTGTACGTGGCCACCGAGGGAAAGCCCTATCCGGTGCGGATCACGGTGAGGAACGATTCGGCGGACGCGGCCGTGGACTTCTCCCGCTTCGACCGTCCGGTACCCACGGCCACCCCGTCGCCCGAGGACACGGTGGACGTCAGCGCCCTGCTGGGGCGCACACCGGCGCCCGTCTGAACACGCCCGGCAGAACACCGCCGTCCGGGCCCGCGCCCGCCCCGCCGCACCGGCGCCCCGGAGAAACGCGTGGCGGTCCGCGGCGGCCCGGGGAGGTGGCCGCCGCGGACCGCGGTCCCTGTGTCAGACGCGGGTCCGGGAACCCCGGCTGAGCAGTGTGTACAGCAGCAGCGACGCGGCCAGGCCCACCGCCCAGCCGTAGTCGGCGAGCGGCTTGAGGAAGGGGATCAGCCCGTCCGCCGGGAAGGGGCCCTTCCCGGGGGCGGAGTGCGAACCGCCGATCGCGAGGACGCCACCGGCCGCGAAGGCCGCCACCGCCCGCAGGTTCCAGCCGTTGGTGTACCAGTAGCGGCCACCGGGCCGGTACAGGTCGGCCAGGTCGAGCACGGTGCGGCGGATGATCCAGTAGTCGGCGATGAGGATGCCCGCGACCGTACCGAGCAGCCCGCCCACCAGGCCGAGCCACGTGAAGATGTACAGCTCGGGGGTCTCCGTGAGCTTCCACGGCATGATCAGGACGCCGACGATGCCCGTGATCAGGGCGCCCGTACGGAAGTTGATGAGCTTCGGCGCCAGATTCGCCAGGTCGTACGCGGGCGACACCACGTTCGCCGCGATGTTGACCGAGATCGTCGCGATGAGCACGGTGATCAGCCCGAAGAGGAGACCGAAGACGTTGTCGGTCTTGGCGACGAGCTGTACCGGGTCCCAGATCGCCTCCCCGTACACGGCCTGCGAGCCGGAGGTCACGAAGACCGAGAGCAGGGCGAAGAACGTCATCGTGGTCGGCAGTCCGAGCGACTGTCCCCGGATCTGGGCGCGTTGCCCGGCACCGAAGCGGGTGAAGTCGGGGATGTTCAGCGACAGCGTGGACCAGAAGGCGATCATGCCCATCAGGGACGGGAAGAAGACCGGCCAGAAGTCGGCACCCCAGCCGAGCGCGGACGGCTGGTCCAGCAGCGGACCGAATCCGCCGGCCTTGACGGCGACCCAGACCAGCAGCACCACCGCGCCGACGAGGACGAACGGCGCCGCCCAGTTCTCGAAGCGCCGCAGCGTGTCCATACCCCGGTAGATGATGGCGAGTTCGAGCGTCCAGAAGAGGACGAAGCAGAGCCAGAGGGTCCAGGGCTGGCCGCCGATCTCGTCGGCCTGCGCCCAGCCGCCGAAGATCTTGCCGAGCAGCGTGAAGATGCCGACGCCGCCGATCCAGGTCTGGATCCCGAACCAGGCGCAGGCGACGGCCGCCCGGATCATGGCGGGCAGGTTGGCGCCGCGCAGCCCGAAGGACGCGCGGGCCAGAACGGGGAAGGGTATGCCGTACTTGGGTCCGGCGTGCCCGGTGAGCAGCATGGGGGCCAGCACGATCAGGTTGGCGAGCGCGATCGTGAGGACCGCCTGTTTCCAGTCCATGCCGAGTGCGACGAGCCCGGAGGCGAGCAGCCAGGACGGGATGTTGTGCGCCATCCCGATCCACAGGGCGGCGAAGTTGTACGTCGTCCAGCGGCGCCGCTCCAGGGGGACCGGCAGCAGGTCGTCGTTGACGAAGCGGGGGTCGTCGGGGACGGCCCCGGGGGCGAGCTCGATCCGGCCCGAGGGGTCGGCTGTCCGCTCCCCGGGAGCGCGTGGTGGGCCGGGTGGGACGGTGGCGGTCATGGCTGCGGAACCCTTCGCTCGGGGGCGGTGCCGTGCGGGGCGCGGGGGGTTGGGCGTGCGGCCGGCGGGTGTGAGGGCCGGCGCCTGCCGGGGCCGGGCGGTCAGGCGGTCAGGCGGTGCGGCGGTCAGGCGATGGGACGGTCAGGCGGTCAGCGCGGGAATGATCGTGGAACCGTACGCGTCGATGGTCGCCTCGCGTGCGTCGTGCATGTTGTAGACGGCGAACTGGTCGACGCCCAGGTCCCGCAGGGCCCGCAGCTTCTCGATGTGGGCCTCGGCCGGGCCCAGCAGGCAGAACCTGTCGACGATCTCGTCGGGAACGAAGGCCGTGTCGGGGTTCCCGGTGCGGCCGTGATGGCTGTAGTCGTAGCCGGAGCGGCCGGCGATGTACGCCGTGAGGGCCTCGGGCACGAGGTCGGAGTGCTCCCCGTACCGGGTGACGAGGTCGGCGACGTGGTTGCCGACCATGCCGCCGAACCAGCGGCACTGCTCGCGGGCGTGGTCCAGGTCCTCGCCGACGTAGGCGGGTGCGGCGACGCAGATGGTGACGGAGTCCGGGTCGCGGCCGGCGTCGGCCGCCGCCTCACGCACCGCCTTGATCATCCATTCGGTGAGGTAGGGGTCGGCCAGCTGCAGGATGAATCCGTCGGCCTTCTGCCCGGCCAGGGCCAGCGCCCTGGGGCCGTACGCCCCCATCCAGACGGGGAGCCGGCCGTCCTTCACCCATGGGATCCGGACCTGCTGTCCGTCGACGGTGGCCTCGCGCCCTTCGGCGAGGTCACGGATCACGTCGATGGCCTCCCCCAGCCTGGCCAGCGTGTTGGGCTTGCGGCCGGCCACGCGCATCGCCGAGTCGCCGCGCCCGATCCCGCAGACCGTGCGGTTGCCGTACATCTCGTTGAGGGTGGCGAAGGTGGAGGCGGTGACCTCCCAGGTACGGGTGCCGGGGTTGGTGACCATGGGGCCGACGATCAGCCGCTCGGTGTGTTCCAGGATGCGGCTGTAGATGACGAAGGGCTCCTGCCAGAGCACCGCCGAGTCGAAGGTCCAGCCGTAGCGGAAGCCGTTCCGTTCGGCGCGGCGCATGAGTCCGACGACGGCCGAGGCGGGCGGGTCGGTCTGGAGGACGAGTCCGAAGTCCATGACAGGTGCTCCTAGTCGAGGTACTGGCAGGTGGCGCGCGGGGTGTACATGCCGTGGCCGGCCCGGCCGGTGAACTTCCGTTCGTCGATGACCACGTCGCCGCGCGAGAGGACGGTCTCCACCCGGCCGGTGAGCTGCTTGCCCTCGTACGCCGAGTAGTCGACGTTCATGTGGTGGGTCTCGGCCGAGATGGTCTGCCGGGCCTGCGGGTCGTAGATGACGATGTCCGCGTCGGCGCCGGGCGCGATGGTGCCCTTCTTCGGATAGAGCCCGAACATCCGGGCCGGGGAGGCGCAGGCGATCTCGATCCAGCGGCGGCGGGAGAGGTGGCCGTCCACGACGGCCTGGTGGAGGAGGTCCATCCGGTTCTCCACACCGGGCATGCCGTTGGGGATCTTCGAGAAGTCGCCGAGGCCCATCTCCTTCTGGCCGGAGAAGCAGAACGGGCAGTGGTCGGTGGAGACGACCTGCAACTCGTTGTTCCGCAGTCCTCGCCAGAGCGCCTCCTGGTGCTCCTGGGGGCGCAGCGGGGTGGAGCAGACGTACTTCGCGCCTTCGAAGCCGGGCTCGGCGAGATTGTCCGTGGAGAGGAAGAGGTACTGCGGGCACGTCTCGCCGAAGACCGGGAGTCCTTTGTGGCGGGCGGCGGCGAGCTCGGCGACGGCCTCGTCGGCGGAGACGTGGACGACGTAGAGCGGCGAACCGGCGACCCTGGCGAGCTGGATGGCGCGGTGGGTGGCCTCGGCCTCCAGCGCCACCTTGCGTACGTCGCCGTGGTACCGGGGGTCGGTCCGGCCCTCGGCGAGGGCCTGCTCGACGAGGACGTCGATGGCGATGCCGTTCTCCGCGTGCATCATGATGAGGCCGCCGTTGCCGGAGGCCCGCTGCATGGCGCGCAGGATCTGCCCGTCGTCGCTGTAGAAGACGCCGGGGTAGGCCATGAACAGCTTGAACGAGGTGAGGCCCTCGGCGACGAGGAGGTCCATCTCCTTGAGCGAGGACTCGTTCACGTCGGACATGATCATGTGGAACGCGTAGTCGACGGCGCAGTTGCCGTCCGCCTTCGCGTGCCAGGCGTCGAGCCCCTCGCGCAGCGACCGTCCCATGCTCTGGACGGCGAAGTCGACGATCGTGGTGGTGCCGCCCCAGGCGGCGGCCCGGGTGCCGGTCTCGAAGGTGTCGGCGGCGAAGGTCCCGCCGAACGGCATCTCCATGTGCGTGTGCGCATCGACACCTCCCGGGATGACGTACTTCCCGGTGGCGTCGATCCTCCGGTCGGCGCTCCAGCTCCCGGCGGCGTCGGTGCCGTGGGCGGCGAGGGCGGCGATGCGTCCGCCCTCGATGAGTACGTCGGCGTGGATCTCGTCGGACGCGGTGATGACGAGGCCGCCGTGGATGACGGTGCGGCTCATGTGCCCCTCCTCGCAGTGGCGGAATGGGTCTACGCACGTAGACATGATGTGTGGTCAAGAACGTGGAAGCGGGTGGCCCACTGTGGCAACACCGTTGCTGCCGACGGGTGAGGACGTTTCCGTTTTCCCTGCGGCACACCCCACCGGCCCAGTGCCCGGCGTCGTGCACGGCGCGTGGCACGTCGTCGTGGCACGTCGTCGTGGCACGTCGTATACGGGGCGCGGGCCGGGGAACGCCGGCCCGGAGGGGAGGCCGCAGCAGCGGACTCCCGCACGGGGGGGCCGGGCCGGTCGGGGCCCGCGCCGAGAGGGCTCCGGCCGTCCGGTGGCCGCCGCCACACCTCACGGCGGCGTTCCGCGTGGAGGGGGGACGGGGCGGACACCGGACGGCCGGACGTCTCACCCGGCGGC
Source organism: Streptomyces clavifer (assembly GCA_014651175.1). Lineage (GTDB taxonomy): Bacteria > Actinomycetota > Actinomycetes > Streptomycetales > Streptomycetaceae > Streptomyces > Streptomyces clavifer. The sequence goes on from BMWJ01000002.1 coordinate 389,669, forward strand.
TTGGAGGGCGTCGGCCAGGATCTCCGCGCCCTCCTCGGCCTCGGTGACGGTGAGCGAGAGCGGCGGCGCGATCCGCAGGACGCTGGTGCTGTGCCCACCGCCCTTCCCGATGAGGAGTCCGCCGGCCCGGGCCGCTTCGAGCACGGCCGCCGCGGCTTCCGGGTTCGCCTCGTCGGTACCGGGTTTCACCAGCTCGATGCCGATCATGAGGCCGCGTCCGCGCACCTCCCGTACGGCAGCCGAACCCGCGGCGACCGCGCGGATCCGCTCGATGAGCAGCCCGCCGACCCGCCGTGCGTTCCCCTGGAGATCGTGTTCCAGGAGGTACGAGAGGTTGGCGAGCCCGGCCGCCATGGTCACCGGGGAGCCGCCGAACGTCGAGATGGAATTGGCGTCCAGGCAGTTCATGACGTCGGCCCGGGCGACGACTCCGCCGATGGACATGCCGTTGCCGATGCCCTTGGCGAAGGTGAGGATGTCCGGCGGGCCGCTCGCAGCGTGTGCCTGCCAGCCCCAGAAGTGCTCGCCGGTCCGGCCCCATCCGGTCTGCACCTCGTCCGAGATCCACAGGATGCCGTGCCGGTCGAGGACCTCGCGGAAGGCCGCGTACAGCCCGTCGGGCGGTGCGGTGAAGCCGCCGACGCCCTGGACGGGCTCGGCGATCAGTGCCGCGGCCTCCCTGGTGTGACCCAGCAGGTCCTCCAGATCGGCCACGCAGGCCTTGATGAACTGCGCGTCACCGAGCTCCGCGTACGGCCCGCGGGTGCGGACCCCGCCGTGGACGTACAGCGTCTGCAGCGGCGAGAGACTGGTGGGTGACCATGCCTGGTTGCCCGTGATGGACACCGCCGAGAACGATCTGCCGTGGTAGCTGTTGCGCATCGCCAGGATCTGGTTCGACCGGCGGTAGGCGGTGGCGAGAAGCAGCGCGGTGTCGTTGGCCTCGGTGCCCGAGGTGGTGAAGAAGACCCGGGCGTCGGGGATGCCGGAGAGTGCGGCGATGCGCTCGGCCAGTTCGACCATCGGCCGGTTGAGGTAGAGGGTCGAGGAGTGGATGATCCGGCCGGCCTGCTCGGTGACGGCCTTGGTGACCTCGGGGAGCGCGTGCGCGGTCATGGTGGTGAGGATGCCGCCGAAGAAGTCGAGGTAGCGGCGGCCGTCCGCGTCCCACACATGACGCCCCTCGCCGTGGGTGATCTCCAGGGGCTGCCGGTAGTAGAGGGCCAGCCAGTCGGGACTGACGGCCCTGTGCCGTTCGTGCAGTCCGGTCACGGCTCCACCAGCCCGTCGTACGCGTCCGGCCGGCGGTCGCGGTAGAACGCCCACTGCTGCCGGACCTCCTCGATCAGGCCGAAGTCCAGGTCGCGGACGAGGAGTTCCTCCACCTTGTCGCTGGCGACCTCGCCGACGAACTGGCCCCGCGGGTCGACGAAGTAGCTCGTGCCGTAGAAGTCGTTGTCGCCGTACTCCTCCTGGCCGACGCGGTTGATCGCGGCGATGAAGTACTCGTTGGCGACGGCGGAGGCTGGCTGTTCCAGCTGCCACAGATGGCTGGAGAGGCCGCGCGAGGTGGCCGACGGGTTGTAGACCAACTGGGCTCCGTTGAGTCCGAGTTGCCGCCACCCTTCGGGGAAGTGCCGGTCGTAGCAGATGTAGACGCCGACCTTGCCGACCGCGGTGTCGAAGACCGGCCAGCCGGCGTTCCCGGGCCTGAAGTAGTACTTCTCCCAGAAGCCCTTGACCTGGGGGATGTGGTGCTTGCGGTACTTGCCGAGGTACGAGCCGTCGGCGTCGATCACCGCGGCGGTGTTGTAGTAGAAGCCGGACCCTTCCAGCTCGAAGACCGGCACGACGATCACCATGCCCGTCTCGCGGGCCAGGTCCCGCATCCGCCGGACGGTCGGCCCGTCCGGGACGGCCTCGGCCCAGCGGTAGTGCTCGGGCTCCTGCACCTGGCAGAAGTAGGGGGCGTTGAACACCTCCTGGAAGCCGATGACCTGCGCGCCCTGCCGGGCTGCCTCGCGAGCATGTTCCTCATGCTTGGCGATCATGGATTCGGTGTCGCCGGTCCAGGTCGCCTGGACAAGTGCGGCGCGTACGACATGGGACATGAGCTGCTCCTTCGACGCGGCGTCAGAGAGCCTCTACGCGATTTCTACGCCCGTAGACACAATGCATAGGAGGAGAACGTAAGCCCCGTCACACAGCGGGGCAAGACCATCGTCGTGAACCGGCGGAGTCGATCATGTTTCACACCCGAGCGGTCCACAGGTGCCGGGCAGCGGCTCGTCCAGGGCGCGCAACGTCCCGTACGCGGCCTGGATGAACGGCGCGAGCGGGGTGGGAGCCGTGTTCGTGAGGGCGACGAGTCCGGTGCGGGAGCCGGGGAGGAAGCCGGCGAACGCGGTGAAGCCGCGGGTGCCCCCGGAGTGGTGGAGCAGCGCCCCGTCCGGGCGCGGACGGAGGTTCCAGATCAGGCACAGCCGGGCACCGGTCCTGGGCACGCTCAGCCGGGGGCGCTGCACCTCGGCGAGCGCGGTGCGCAGAGCGGCGGAGTCCGCCGCGGCGTCCGGGTCGAGCAGTGCGGTGAGGACGCGGAGCAGGTCCCTGGCACTGGAGCGGACCGCGCCGGCGGCGGGCAGGCCGGGCATCAGCTGGACCGGGCGCGGCCTGCCGCGCCAATGGCCGGTCGCCTGGGGCCGGTTGGGGTCGCAGTCCGTGTCGGTGAGGCCGAGCGGCCCGGTGATGCGTTCGGCGAGCAGGTCCGCGTAGCCGTCCCCGGAGCCTCCGGCCGCCCGGGCCAGTACGTGACCGAGCAGGGCGCCGCCGAAGTTGGAGTAGAGGACCCGGGTGCCGGGGCGGTGGTGCAGCCGGGTCCGGGGCAGGGCCGCCAGGAGGTCGGCCTCGGAGAATCCGGCGTACGGGTTGCTGAGCCATCCGGTGCGCACGGCGCGGGTGAGCAGGCCGGGGGGCAGCCGGGGCAGGCCGGAGGTGTGGGTGGCCAGGTGGAGGAGGGTGAGCGGCCCGGGGAGCCGGAAGGGGAGGTAGCGGTCGACGCGGTCGTTGTACCGGACCTCGCCGCGGGCCGCCAGTTCCGCGAGGAGCAGCGCGGTGAAGGTCTTGGTCAGCGAGCCCGTCTCGAAGCGGGTGCGCTCCCCCACCGGCCCGCGGCAGAGCACCAGGCTCTCGTCCCGGCGAACGGCCGCCACCGCCGCCCCCGGCCCCCTGGCCACGGCCAGCAGGGGGCGGAGACGGGCGGTCAGCGGCGGTCCGGTCACCGCCGGCCCGCCGCCCGGGCGAGCGCGATGGATCCGGCGACGGCTGTGACGACGACGGTGTGCTGGTGGTCGGTGAACCTGCGCTGCGGGTCGTCGTCCACCGGATCGGAGTCCCGGGGCACGAGCCCGTCCTCGTGCTGGAGAGCGGCGACGGCCTCCCAGTCCTCCGCCGCGCAGTACGGGTCCGGGAGCGAGGCGCCGACGATCAGCAGCTCGGCGACGAGGTCCCACTGCCCGACCTCGCGCCAGACGTCGATCCACACGGGGAGCCAGGTGCGTACGTACGCGGCGAGTTCGGGCGGCAGCCCGTCCGGGTCGGCACCCCAGTCCGTGAGGTGGAAGACCGTGTGCGTCATCGCGTACGCGGTGATCCAGTTGATGGCCCAGGGCTCAGGTGTCGCACCGAGCCAGGTGGCACCGGCCAGCGCCGCCATGTCCTCGGCGTGCCCCAGGCCCACGACGCGGGCGGCGTTGGCGGCGGCGAGGCGCCGGTTGGGCAGCAACTCGACGCTGTTCACCGACCGCATGCGGGCCCGGTGGGCGAGCAGCCGGTCGAGCCCCTCGTGGCGGTAGCCGCAGCGGTAGAAGGGGGCGTACATCTCCAGCGGGTCCGTCATCAGGGTGTGGCGGAGCTGGCGTTCGTAGATCATGTCGCCGCCCCGGAACTGCTCCCAGGTGAAGTCCATCAGGCTCCGGGCCGCGACCAGGCGGCCGGGTCCGGCAACACCGTCGCGCAGGATGAGCGACGCGGCGAGGGTGGTCTCCCCCAGGGGCTTGTAGACGCTGTCCGGGTCGGCCATGGTCTCGGTGGTGTCGGGCGGCAGGCCGCCGAGTGCGCGGTGTGCGTGCAACCACGAGAGGGCCCGGTCTGCCATACCGCGGGCCGCCCGGGTCACGGGCTCGGGAATCGTCGTCATGCGCGTGCCGCCTTCGGGTCCGTGTCCGGCCGCCGGAGGAAGTGGCCGGCGATCGCCAGGTCCAGGGCGGCACGGGGGCCCGCTCCGCCCAACAGCGATACGTGCTCCGCGGCGAGGGCCGGGTCCAGCGGCAGCGGCGTGCCGTCGTGGTGCAGCCAGGCGAGCCAGCGGATGAGCCGCACGGCCGTGGGGAAGTCGCGGCGCAGGATCGACCGGCTCATGCCCCGGCTGAGCGTCAGGGCGCCGCCGCGCGCCGCGTCGTGCACCGGCCCGTCCAGGCCGAGGGTGGCGAGCGGGGCCAGTTGGGCCATACGGACGCACCACGCCTGCCAGTGCACGGTGTCGGCGAGCTCGGTCTCGTCCGCCGGCGGGGCCGCGACGGCCCGGAGGGTGTCGTCCCCGGCGAGCCGGGCGAGGAGCTGGGCGGTCGCCCAGTCGCGCCGGGCGACCGTTCGCTCTTCAAGGACATCGGACGCCGGGAAGGAGTCGAAGGCCTTGGCCACGACGGCCGCGTCCTGCGCCTCGAACGGGTCGCCCACGAGGAGGTGGGAGCTGAGGGCATCGGCCCCGAGCACCCGGACGGCCGCGAGGGCCGCCAGGGTGTCCGAGGCGTCGTCGACGTACCGGGCCAGCTGTACAGCGTCCCCGGTGCCGTCGAGGGCACCGAGGACGCTGACTGCCAGGGCATCGGTCGCCGCGGCGAATTCAGACTGGGAGCTCACTTGCCCCGGGGCTCCTTCGGCTCCTTCGGCGACAGGAGCAGGAGGGCGAGCAGGACGCCCGCGGCCTCCGGGGTGTACAGGGGAGCATCACTGACGACGGCCTCGGGCTCCGTCATCAGCGCACCCAGTGCGCTGGTCTCGGTCTGCGTTGCGGTGAGAGTGATTTCCTGGGCAAGCATGGTGCCTCCTCATCACTGGGGAGCATGAACCACTTGTGTGGTGATGCCTCGATCGAGCCTAAAGGCCGAAATGAGATTTATCTCCACAAGTCCGAGTTCATGGGGATTTTGCGTCGAAATGGGCCTCGAATCGTAGCCTCCGGTGACCATTCCACCGACGGATTCGACCCCTGTCCGGCAGGTCCGGGCCGCGGGCAGGCTCCCGCCGCCCGGCAGCCGCGCATCGGAGCAGCCGTACCCGCCAGGCGGACCGGCGGGCGGACGTGGCCTGCGACGCCCGTACGGAGGTCGGCGACGATCCCGCCGACACGGCCCACGCCGACCGGCCGCGCATCGCCGGTCCGGCCCTCGGCGAGCCGGTCGGCGGCCGCTGCGGGAGCTCGTTCCGGCGGGCGGGCGGGCACCGTGCCCGAGGGCCGGCCCCGCGGGACCGGCGGGCGGGCCTACGGCGCCGCGATGCCGGCCACCCGCAGGGCGTGGACCAGGTCCCACTCCCGCTCGGCGGACACCTCACGGGCGGCGGCGAGCAGTTGCGGGACGAGGTGGCGCGGGCCGCCCTCGGCGATCCGCGCGGCGTCCCGCGCCGTCCGTACGCGCACGAACGCGCTCAGCAGGGCCTGCGCTTCGGGTTCCAGGCCCGCCCGGTCGAGGGCGACCACCGCGTCGGCGATCTCGGCCGCGGGCCGCGCCACACCCTGCCGGAGCAGCTGCCCGCAGTCTTCGGCGCGTCCCGCCCCGGCCAACGCCCCTGCCGCGGCCGCGAGTCCGGCGGGCGGCAGGGAGGAGACCTCCCACAGCAGGGTGGCCCAGTCGGCGCCCAGACCTGCCCGGTGCAGGGCGACGGCGAGAACCGGCAGATGCCCGGCGGGCCAGGCGGCCGCCTCGCAGAGCACGACGTGCGCCTCACCGCTGCGGCCCTCCGCGCGCAGCCGGACGAGGAGCGCGACGGCGTCGTCGGCGACGCGGTGGGCGGCTGCGTCGGGTGCGGCGGCGGGCGGTGTGACGGCAGCGTCGGCGGTCCCCGCCGGGGCACCGCTGTAGCGGGCGCCGCGCGGCGCGGCGGTGGCCGCTGAGGAGTCGGGCAGTGCGGGAGCCACCGAGGGGGAGGGGCCCGCCTCCGCGTCGTCCCCCGGCTCCAGACCCGCGAAGCGGGCTCCGCGCAGCTTCCCGCGCTTCGGGGCGGGAGCCGGCTCCGGTGCGGGGCGTGTGCCGGGGGCCGCGGTCCGGGACGGGCGGCCGGCTTCGGGAGCCTGCCGCGTGCTCCCTGCGGGTTCCGGGTACGGGGCGCACTCGCCCTCCTCCGCGCGGAACGACTCCGCACGGAACGGCTCCGCACGGAACGAGGTGTCCGGCGCGGCGGCCTCCAGGGCCGCCAGCCGGTTGCGGAGCTCCGCGCAGCGGGCCGTGGCGCGGGCGTGGTCGTCGCGTGCCCAGGCCAGGGCGTCCGGCTGCGCGCCCACGTCCTCCCCGGCGGCCCGTAGCCGCTGTGCGGCGTGGGCCTGCTCTCGGAGCATCAGCCCCAAGCGGTCCACGAGGGCCCGGCGTCCGCCCGGCCGCCGGTCGTGCGCACCCGCCGAAGCGGAGTACAGCGCGGCAGCGCGGCCGGACTCCTGCACGGCCACGTCGCTGCCGCGTGCCGCGGCGAGGTCCTGGAGGAGTGATTCGACCACGTCCCAGGGCGGGACCTCGGTGCCGTCCAAGCAGGCGCGCATCCCTTCGGGGTCACGCGCGCAGAACACTCCGTACCACCCCCGCCCCGGATCGAGCAGGGCAGCAAGATCTTGCAGGTACTGTGCGAACTGCCTTACGTGCCAAGCATGTTGATGCACTGTCACCGGTGCCCTCGCCAGTCGCCGACTGGAGCGTTCCAGCCCGCAGGCATTCGACCGCAGGGGTGTTACGGGCGGGCTACGCGCACTTTTCAGGCGTGCTGCGTCCGGAGCGCGGCGCGGGCCGCTCACGCCCCCCGGAAGGTGACGGCGATCCCCGTGTGGGGCCGCTTGCCGAGCCGCACGGCCGTGGCGGGCCAGTCCACCATCCAGAACTTCCAGGTGTACTTGCGGGCGAGCACCTTGCGCACCCCTGCCGTCCCGTCCTTGTCGAGCAGGCGCGCCTCACCCTCCGCGCTCGGCGCGCCCTCGGCGATCCTGCCGCGGACGTCGCAGACGGTCACGAGGACCCGGGGATTGTTGCGCAGTCGCTTGACCTTCCAGGAATCACTCCGCGTCCAGACGTACAGCTCGTCGCCGTCCGCCGCGGCCCAGACGGGCGTGGCGACGGGCGTGCCGTCCTTCCGGTACGTGGTCAGGCTGACGTACTCACTGCGGGAGAAGTCCTGGAGAGTCACGGGCGTGACCCTACTCCGCCCCTCCCCGTGGGCGGCGGTGGCCCCTGTACGGGAGGCGCATCGGGCCGCGCCCCCGGGAGACGCCCGGACGGGAGGCACGGCAGCGGCCCGGGCCGGACGACATGACCTATTCGTTCCCGACGAACTCCCGGGCCAGCGCCCGGCCGGCGGCGACGGCCGCCGCGCGGCTCTCGATCGGCGACACCTCGGAGTCCTTGAACAGGATGTACGTGACGCCGGAGGCGGTTCCGCCGCTCCTCGGATCCGGGTCGATACCGAGGGCCTCGGCCGTGGCGTAGGACGCCTCGCCGATGATCCCGGTGGGCCCGGTGTCCCCGACGACGGCGTACTGGACCTGATCGCGGTAGATGACGGCGGCCACACCGCCCCCGCCGATCCCGGACCTGGTGTGGTTCCAGAGCGGCCCGGGTCCCGGTACGACGACGTAGGGCAGGCGGGCGGAGTCCAGGGGCCGGCCCGCGGACGTCCGGAAGGCCGTCTCCGGCAGGAAGGAGGGGTCCGTCCTGCTGTTGCACGCCTCGGTGATCCGGCCGTCGCAGTCGATGTCCATGTCCGCCTTCCAGAACACCGCCCCCTTCGTCCCGCACACCGGCACCGTCGCCGGGCCGCCCCGGTCCGTTCGGTACTTCCCGGCGGAGATCCGGGTGCAGGACTTCACCCGGGCCAGCAGTTCGGCCGCGCTCACCGGGTCCTCCGCGGTTCCGCCGCCGGAACCGGCGGTCCCGTCGGCGGCTGCGGGGAGTGCGGCGGCGGCGAGCAGGGAGGCGCCGGAGAGGAAGGAGAGAGCGAGCATTCTCGTACGCACGGTGGGGGATGCCCTTTCACTGGACGCGAAGGACCCGTTCGGGTCCTTCCTTGCCGACGCGGCCGGGGAAGCCGCCCGAGCCGCCCGAACCTCGTGCACGGCCCGCCCGCGTCATGGCCTCGGGGCCGGCACGACGCGGCTGAGCGCGACGCACCGGCCCCGAGGCCACTGCTGCTGCCGACCGGTCAGGAACGACCGCTCGGATGCACCACCATGGCCGAGCCGCCGCCCCGCCGCACCTTTTCCGCGGCCGCGAGCCAGCGTCCGTCCGGCAGCCGCTGGACGCCGGTGGCGGCCCCGATCTCCGGGTTGGCCCTGAAGACGTGGCCGAGCGCCTCCAGCTGACCGCGCACCGGGCTGTTCCACAGCCCCGGCTCGATCTCCGTCGTGGCCGAGTTGCGCTGACTGGCGCGCGGCGCGGCGATCGCCTCGACGAGCGGCAGGCCCCGGTCTACGTGGCCGGTCAGGGACTGCAGCACGGTGGTGATGATCGTGGCGCCGCCGGGTGTGCCCAGCGCCAGTACGGGGACGCCGTGCTTCAGCACGATGGTCGGCGAGATCGACGACCGGGGGCGCTTGCCCGGACCGGGCAGGTTCGGGTCGTGCACCGCCGGATTGGCGGGCGCGAAGGAGAAGTCGGTCAGTTCGTTGTTGAGCAGGAAGCCACGCCCCGGCACCGTGATGCCGCTGCCGCCGGTCGACTCGATGGTGAGGGTGTACGCGACGACGTTGCCCCACCTGTCGGCGGCGGTCAGGTGCGTCGTGTTCTCGCCCTCGAACGTCGTCGGGGCGGCGGTGCCCCCGGTGGCGCAGCGGGACGGGTCGCGCGGGTCGCCCGGAGCGAGGGGGCTGGTGAGGACCGCGTCGTCCTTGATGAGGCACTCACGGGAGTCGGCGAAGCGCTGGCTGAGCAGCCCTCGCGTGGGTACGTCCTCGAACGCCGGGTCCCCCACCCAGCGTCCCCGGTCGGCGAAGGCGATCCGGCTCGCCTCGATGAGCCGGTGCAGGTACTGCGCCTCGGTCGACTTCGTGAGGTCCGTGGACTCCAGGATGTTGAGCGCCTCGCCCACGCTCGTGCCACCGGAGGAGGAGGGCGCGATGCCGTAGACGTCGAGGCCCCGGTAGCCGATCCGCGTCGGCGCCTGGCGCAGTGCCCTGTAGGACTTCAGGTCCTTGACCGTGAGGTCACCCGGTCGCACCGTACGGGCTGCGGCCGGGTCCACGGGTGGTGTCCGCACCGTCGACACGATGTCCTGGGCGAGTTCGCCCCGGTACAGCTCGTCGACCCCTTCACGCCCCAGGGTCGCGTAGGTGCGGGCGAGGTCGGGGTTCTTGAAGACGGAGCCGGCCACGGGCAGTTCTCCGCCGGGCAGGAAGAGCTCGGCGGAGGCGGGGAAGTCGGCGAACCGGGCCTGGTTGGCCGCGGTTTGCGAGCGGAAGGTGTCGTCGACGACGAATCCTTCGCGGGCCAGCCGTTCGGCCGGCTTGAGCAGTTGGCGCAGGGGCTTGGTGCCCCAGGCGTCGAGGGCCCTGTCCCAGGTGGCGGGGGTGCCGGGGGTGCCGACGCCGAGGCCGCTCGTGACGGCGTCGGCGAAGGGGATCGGCTGCCCGTTCTCCAGGAAGAGCGAGGAGTCGGCGCTGCGGGGTGCCGTCTCCCGGCCGTCGATGGTCTCCACCGTGCGCTTGCGGGCGTCGTAGTGGACGAAGTAGCCCCCGCCGCCGATGCCCGCCGAGTAGGGCTCCGTGACGCCCAGTGCCGCCGCTGTGGCCACGGCCGCGTCGACGGCGTTGCCGCCCTTGCGGAGCACCTCGATGCCGGCCGCGGACGCGTCCGCGTCGACGCTCGCGACCGCTCCCCCGTATCCCACGGCCACCGGCGACTTGGGCGGCGGTGGCGCGGAGGGCGGCGACGATGCGGGGGCTGCGGCACCGAGCGAGCCGATGACGGCGATCACGCTTAAGAACGACACATTCCGGCCGACGGAACGACGCATCCGTACCTCCAGTGAGGGATCGTCCGCGCAGGGTAACCCCGCCCCGGCCGGATCGTCAGGACCGCCTCCGTTCCCCTGCCTCGCGGCCGGACGGGAACCTCCGACGGAGCACCGGGGTCCGGGCCGCGACCGGACCCCGGTGCTCGGCAGCGACTGCCGCCGAGCACCGTGCCCATGGACGCCGGATGAACTTTTTCGGACACCACGTGGCGTAATCCGTCACCTTTCAGCCACGTACGGATGCCGGGCCGAGCTGCGTTCTTTACCCCTCCGTAACGCTGCGGCTGCGGGATGGCATGGCGTTGACCAGCGATGATGCAGGATTCCTTCATTGACGGTGGTCAGGGTGCTCGTTACCGTCGGCACCATGAATCACCGAGCCCCCACAGGCATCATCGACGAGCTGGACCAGCGCATCATCGCCGCGCTCCAGCTCAACGGTCGTGCCCCGTGGAGCACGGTGGCGCGCTGGGTGGACGCCAGTGAGACGACCGCTCAGCGGCGTTACCGCGCGCTGCGCGAGCGGGGCCTGCTGAGGGTCGTCGGCACCATGGAACTGGACCGGACGCGGGAGGGATCCTCCACGCTCGTCCGGGTGCAGGCCAGGCCGGGCCGGGGTCTGGCCGTCGCCGACCGGCTCACCGAGAGTCCGGACGTCCGTTTCGTGGCCGTGGTCACCGGCGCCGCCGACCTGATCGTCGACTTCGTCGCCCGCGACAACGAGGAGATGATGCGGATGCTCTTCACCGACCTGCCCGCGGCCGACCTCATCACCAGCACCGAGGCCGTACCGGTCATCCGCGCCTTCACCTCGGCGTCGATGTGGGACACCGGGCTCCTGCCCGTGGAGGCGGCGGCCGACCTGAGGCCCGATTCCCTCGCGTCGTCCTGCGACCGGGCCGACTGGGACGTGACGCCACAAGCGCTCACCCCTCTGGAGCACGACCTCGTCGCCGCGCTCAAGGAGGACGGCCGTACCCAGGTCAGTGCGCTGGCCCGGCAGCTCGGCCACACCGAGTCCGGCGTCGCGCGGGCCATGGAGCGGCTCATCTCCCGCGGCGTACTGCAGTTCCGCACCCTGGTCGATCCGTCGCTGCTCGGATACGACGCGGAGTTCATGGTCTGGCTCTCGATCGAGCCCGACCGGCTCGACGCGGCGGGCCGGCAGCTCGCGCGGCATCCGGCGACCAAGTTCCTCGGTGCGGCCACCGGTCGGTTCAACCTCGTCGGGCACATGGTGTTGCCCCGCCGTACCGACCTCTTCCCCTACACCAGCGACGTCATCGGCAGGCTGCCCGGCCTGATCGCCTCCGACGTGACCCTGCATCTCGTCACCATGAAGTACTCCTGGCACCGGATGGTCCGTCCCGTCTGAGCGCGCTCCGGCCGCCGCGACGCGCGGGCTCGTGCCGTCGCACGCCCTCTTCCTCCCTTCCTTCCCCGACCCTCGTGGAGTCACCATGCACACAGACGACTCCGGCCTGCCCGCAGAGAGCTGGCGCTGGACCGAAAAGACCTGGCGCGGCCACGTGGACGCCGTACGTGCCGGACGGCGGCTGGTCCCCGGCCGCTGGCCCGGCGGCGCACGGGTCGCGGTCGCCCTGTCCTTCGACTCCGATCACGAGACGATCCCGTTGCGCGACGGCGAGACCAGTCCCGGCCGGCTCGCCCAGGGCGAGTACGGGGCACGCGTCGGCGCGGCGCGGATCCTGGACCTGCTCGCCCGTCACCGTGTCCCCGCGACGTTCTTCATGCCGGCGGTCTCCGCCCTGCTCCACCCGGAGGAGGCGCGGGCGTACACGCGTGACGGTCACGAACTGGCGGTCCACGGCTGGATCCACGAGCGGAACACGCTGCTGGGCCGGGACGACGAGAGGGAGCTGACGGCCCGCGCCCTCGACACCCTGGAGACCGTGACCGGGCGGCGGCCGGTGGGCATCCGCACACCGTCCTGGGACTTCTCGGACTCCACGCTCGACATCATGCTCGAACTCGGCTTCGCCTACGACTCCTCGCTCATGGCCGACGACGAGCCGTACGAGATCGTCGCCCAGGGCAGTCCCACCGGCCTGGTCGAGATCCCCGTGGACTGGATCCGGGACGACGCCCCCTACTTCACCATGGACCGCTACGGCTCCGTCCGGCCGCACAGCCGCCCGCGCGACGTCCGGGAGATCTGGGCCGACGAGTTCGACGCCGCCCGCCGCGACGGCGGCGTCTTCCAGCTCACCCTGCACCCGCACGTCATCGGCCACCGCTCACGTCTGGTGGCACTGCGCGAACTCCTCGACCACATCACCGCCCACTCCGATGTCTGGTTCGCCACCCACGCACAGCTCGCCGATGCGGCCCGCGCGGTGCTGACCGACCCGACGACCTCCCGTTCCGTCCCCGACGCCCCGGAGCACACGCCATGAACACAGGATCCGCCGCACCCGCCGGTCCGCTGTCCCAGGACGGCGGCTCCCCCGCCCCCGGCAGACTGAACCGCACCCAGCGCAAGGCCATCGTCGCCGGGACCATCGGCAACACCGTCGAGTGGGTCGACTGGGCCCTGTACTCCATCTTCGCCAAGGTCATCGCCGACGAGTTCTTCCCGAAGGGCAACGGCGCGGTGGCTCTGCTGTCCACGCTCGCCGTGTTCGCCGTCGGCTTCGTGATGCGTCCGGTGGGCGCCGCCGTTCTCGGCGCGTACGCCGACCGCCACGGCCGCAAGAAGGGCATGACCCTCACCGTCGCCCTGATGGCGGGTGCCGGATTCGTCATCGCGATCACCCCGAACTACGAGACCATCGGCGTCTTCTCGCCCCTCCTCCTGCTCGTCGCCCGGCTCGTGCAGGGCTTCTCGGCAGGCGGCGAGTTCGGTTCCTCCTCCGCCTTCCTCGTGGAATCGGCCGCCCGCGGCAGGCGCGCGTTCGCCGGCTCCTGGCAGCAGGTGTCAGTGGCGGGCGGCGTCCTCATCGCCTCACTCCTGGGCACCCTCACCACCTCGGTGCTGAGCGACGACGCCGTGCACGCGTGGGGATGGCGTGCCGCCTTCGTCTTCGGCGCCCTCCTCGGCCTGGTCGGTCTCTGGCTGCGGGTCTCCGTGGAGGACACCGAGGCCTTCACCGAGGCCAAGGGCTCGGGCCGGACCCGTACCAACCCCGTCAAGGCCATGTTCGTCGAGCATCCCGCGGCGACGCTGCGCGTCGTCGGCATAACGATCGCGGGCACCCTGACCTACTACATCTGGGTCAACTACCTCCCCACCTACGCGAATCTGACCACCGGCATCCCCCTGAAGACCGCCCTGCTGTCGCAGACGCTCTGCCTGGTCGTCTTCGTCGTCGCGCTGCCCTTCGTGGGGCTGCTCTCGGACCGGATCGGCCGCAAACCGACCATGGCGGCCTTCGCCGGCGGGTTCGTCGTCCTGGCCTGGCCGTTGCTGCACCTGCTCGACGGCAGCTTCCTCAGTCTGTTCCTGGTCCAGCTCACCGGCATGCTGCTGATCCTCGGATACTCCGCCAACTGCGCCGTCATCATGGCCGAGCAGTTCCCGGCCGAGGTCCGCGCCACCGGAATCGCCCTGCCCTACGCCCTGGCGGTCGCGGTCTTCGGCGGGACGGCGCCCTACCTCACCACCTGGATGCACGAGAGCGGCCACAGCGACCTGCTGTGGATCTACGTCTCCGCCGCGGCCCTGGTCTCCCTCGTCGTCTACCTCACGATGCCGGAGACCAAGGACAAGGAGTTCTCCTGATGACGACACACGTGATCGTCACCGGCGCGGCAGGCGGCATCGGCGGAGCGATCGCCGAGGAGTTCGCCGCTCGGGGCGCGCTGCTCACCCTCACGGACCGCGCCCCCGAGGCCCTCGAGCGTGCGGCGGCACGGCTGGGCCGTGACACGGCGGCGTACCCCGCGGACCTGACGGACCCGGACGCCCCCGCCGTGCTGGTCGAGAGGGCCTGGGCCGAGCGCGGCCCCGTCGACGTCCTGGTCAACGCGGCCGGTGTCTACCCGTCCCTGGACATGGCGGACGTCGACGCCCACGCCTGGGACCGGCTGTTCGCCGTCAACCTGCGGGCCCCCGTCCTCGCCACCGCCGCGTTCGCCCGGCTCGCCGTGGGAGCCGGGCGGCCCGGCGCGGTCGTCAACATCTCCTCCGGTTCGGCGCTCCGCTCCCGGCCCGGCGGCGGCCCCTACGCGAGTTCCAAGGCCGCCCTGGAGATGGCCACCCGCGCCGCCGCCCTGGAACTGGGCCGGCACGGCATCCGGGTGAACGCCGTCAGCCCCGGCTTCGTCCAGGTCGCCAGCGCGTGCAACCCCGTGTCCGCCGAGTACGCCGGGGCCATCGGCGCCAATCCGCTGGGCCGCCCCGGCAGGCCGCAGGACATCGCCCGTGCCGTCTGCTGGATCACGGGCCGGGACGCCTCCTGGATCACCGGGGAGGTGCTGCGCGTGGACGGCGGCTCCAGTACGGGCGTACTGGACCTGCCCCGCATCTGGCAGCCCGGCGACACCCCCGCGACCGCGCCGCCCACGACACCGGACGCCCCGACGGAAGGACCCACCCCATGACCGACCCCTCCCCGCAGGACCCGTCCCCGCAGCGGGCCGCCTACACCGTCGTCGGCGGAGGCGCGATCGGCGGCACGCTCGCCTTCGCCCTCGCGCGGGCCGGCCACCCCGTCACCGTCGTCGACACCGACCCGGCCCATGTGGCGGCGATCCGCACAGCCGGACTCGTCGTCCAGCACGGCGACACCCGCACCGGTGTACCGGTCGCCGCGGCCACCCCGGACGAGTTCGACGGAACCCTCGGACGGGTTCTGCTGGCCGTGAAGGCCCACGCCACGGAGACCGCGATCGCGTGGATCGCGCCCCGCCTGGCACCGGACGGCTGCGTGGTCTCCCTCCAGAACGGCTTCAACGAGGACCTCATCGCCCGGCACGTGGGCGCCGAGCGCACCGTCGCCGCGTTCGTCAACATCTTCGCCGACGTCATCGAACCGGGCGTCATCCTGGACGGCGGAGCCGGCGCCCTCGTCGTCGGCGAGCCGGACGGCGCCCCGGTCAGTGCCCGCGTCCGCTCCCTCGTGTCCGACCTGCGCAGCTGGGGCCCGGCGGTGGCCAGCGACAACGTCGAAGGCTATCTGTGGGCCAAGGCCGGCTTCGGCGCCATGCTCGCGGCGACCGCTCTCGCCGACGCGCCCATGGCCGACCTCATCGACCGGCACCGAACCGCCATGGCGGGGCTGACCGGTGAGGTCTTCGCCGTGTCCGACCGCCTCGGCGTCACCCTGGAGGCGTTCGACGCCTTCGACCCCCGCCCCCTGCGGCCGGGGGCGGATCCGGTGGAGCGCGAAGCCGCCTTCGACCGCCTGACGTCGTGGCTGCGCACGCAGACGAAGGACCGCAGCGGCATCTGGCGCGACCTCGCCGTACGCCGCCGGCCCGTCGAGGCCACCACGCACTACACCGGCGTCTTCGGCCACGCCGCCCGCGAGGGACTGCCCACCACGCTGCTGCGCACCGTCATGGACGGCCTGCTCGAACTGGAGGGCGCGCCCGACCGGATGTCGGAGGCGCGGCTGGAGGAGCTGGACCGCCTGGCCGAGCCCGTGATACCCGGCCGCCTGCCGGGGGCGGAACAGGCCGAGGCGGTACGGGGGTGGCTCGACGGGCATCGCGAGGAGATGGTCGCCGACCTCGCCGCGTACACGTCCCGGGGCAGCGCCGGCGACGACCCCGCCGAGCTCGACGCCTGCCTCGGCTGGCTGCGCGGCTGGCTCGACCGGCGCCTGGGCGCACCGGACGCCGAGGAGATCCTCCCGCGCGCGGACGTCGGGGACATCCTCGTCCGCCGCTACCCGGCCCGTGACGCGACCTCCGAGGACACCCGGCCGGTCCTGCTCCTCGGCCACTACGACACCGTCTGGCCGACCGGCACCCTGGACGACTGGCCCTTCCTGCGGGAGGGCGACCACATCAGCGGGCCGGGCGTCTTCGACATGAAGGCGGGCCTGGTACAGGCGGTCTGGGCGCTGCGCGCGCTCGACGCGCTGGGCCTGCCCCGGCCGGCCTGCACCCTGTTGCTGAACGGCGACGAGGAGACCGGCAGCCTCGGCTCCCACAAGGCCGTCGTCGAGGAAGCCCGCGGCAGCCGCCTCGCCCTGGTCTTCGAGGCGGCCGCCGACGGCGCGATCAAGACCGCCCGCAAGGGCGTGGGGCTGTTCACGGTCACGGTCACCGGAAAGGAGGCCCATGCCGGTCTCGATCCGGCCGCCGGGGCGAGCGCGGTGGAGGAACTGGCCCACCAGATCCTGCGCCTGGCCCGGCTGCGCGACGTCGAGGCCGGCACTTCGCTCAACGTGGGCGTGGTGGAGGGCGGCACCCGCAGCAATGTCACCGCGGGACGAGCCGTCGGCCGCATCGACGTGCGCGTCGCCTCCGCGGCCGAGCAGGAGCGCGTCACGGAGGCCCTCGCCGCACTGCGCCCGGTGGACCCCCGGACGCGCGTGGAGATCGGCGGGGACTGGAACCGCCCCGTCTTCGAACGCACCGAACAGGTCGCAGCGTACGCCGAACTGGCGATCAGGTGCGCGGCGTTGCTCGGGGAGGACCTGCGCGAGACGTCCGTGGGAGGGGCCAGCGACGGGAATTTCGTGGTGGCAGCGGGGACACCGGTCCTGGACGGCATCGGTGCGGTCGGCTCGGGTGCTCACGCCCGTTCGGAGAACACCTCGGTCTCCGGCATGGTCGCACGCTCCGCACTGGCCGCCACGGTGCTGCTCGCGCTGGCCTGATGACCCGGGCCCCGGCCCGGCTCTCCCGGACGAGCCACTTGCCCGCCGGTGACGGACGGGGCTTCGCCGCGGCGGACCGGACCGCACGACGCGGACCGTCCGCCGCTCCGGCGCCCGCCGGGTGGTGCTGCGCGGCCGGCCCCGGCCGGTGACGCCGCCCGGGCCGGATCGCCGGGACCGGCTCGGCCACGGCACGGGAGGACCGCTACTATGCCCGGCCATGACTGACGACGTGCGCAACATCGTGCTGGGTGTCATAGCTGCCGGAATCAGCGCCTCGCTGGGCTGGCTCACCCGCAGCCATCTGTGGCGGCGCAGACTCCGCCGCAAGCAAGCCTTCCTCGGTCTGCCCGGGAACTCGGAGTGCCTGCTCGTCGTCAACCGCGACCCGGGGACGGACGGTGCGGTCCACCGCAACGACGTCTTCGCCCTGCTCGAACTCTCCGCGCTCGTCAAGGACTGCTCCGCGCACGCGCAGATCGTCTCCCACGACGGCGCCCGGCAGGGCTTCGGTGAGCGTACGGAGTTCTGCGTCGGCGGGCCGGGGTCCAACCGGCGCATGGCCGCCCACCTGCAGTCCCTGCTGCCCGGCGTGAAGATCAACGTGGATCCGGAGCCCGGCCCGGACCGTTCCGCCTTCCAGGTGGGCTCGGAGCGCTACCGGCTGGAGGCGGGCAGCGCCGAGTACGTGCTGCTGGCCCGGCTGACGGGCGGCCAGGACGCCCGCCCCGTGTTCCTCTTCTGCGGGCAGCGGGCCATCACCAACCAGGCGGCCTCGCGCTATCTCGCCCGCCATCACGAGAGGCTGATGCGGAAGTACCGCAACAGCTCGTTCGTCCTGCTGCTGAAGGTGGTCAACTCCCAGGCGTATGGGCCGGATGTGGTGGAGCTGGTCGGCGATGTGACGCGCACCGCACAGGCGCCGCTGCCCACCCCCGTGCCCACGTCCCACCGGGCGGCCGGCTGAGGCGGGAGACGGGGGCGCGCCCGGTCCGGTCCCGTTTACGGCGTCGTCGTACCGCGGGAGCGGCCGCCGGAACCAAGGAGGGCGGCCCCACGTCGCGTGCCTTTGCGACGTGGGGCCGCCCGGCCTCGGCAGACTCGTCGGCAACGCCCCCTATACGTTCGACGGGCGGACACCGGGGCCGGCCGTCATCCGTCGGCCTGAGGCGTACTCCACCGCCCACGGCGTCCGGCCGGTCATCGGCTCACCCTGGTGACCGACAGGCCGGCCACCTCTGCATCGGGCACTCTCCGACCGGCGCACAGCTGACCTTCCCCTTGCGCGGAACGGATCCGGGCCATGGCCCGTACCGCTGAGCGAGAAGTGATCACCGACTGCTGCCGGACGGTCTCGGCTACTGCCTGCCCGGCAGCACCGTTCCTGGTTGGGCGGGGGCGACGCCCACCGCCTCCGTCTTCGGGTTGCGCCGCTGCCGCCTGGCCATCCAGGTCGCGAACCACGAGAGCAGCATGCACATCCCGATGTAGATGGGTGAGATCACCATGACGACGGGGATGAACGGCAGGTCGTAGTCGAGGTTCGACGCGATGAGCTTGCCCGCGTGGAGGAATTCCTCGTAGGTGATCAGGTAGCCCAGCGACGTGTCCTTGAGGGCCACCACCAGCTGGCTGATGATGGTGGGCAGCATCGCGCGGACGGCCTGCGGGGCGAGGACGTACGTCGTGACCTGCGTCTTGCGCATGCCCAGCGCGTACGCCGCCTCCCGCTGTCCCCGCTCCACGGAGACGATTCCGGTGCGGAAGACCTCCGCGAGCACGGAGCCGTTGTAGAGGGTGAGCCCGGCCACCAGGGCGGGCAGGGGCTGCACCTTGAGCGCGACGAAGATGAAGAAGATCATCACCAGCACGGGCATGGCCCTGAAGAACTCGACCAGCAGCGTCGCGAGCCAGCGCACCGGCCGGTGGGCGGAGAGCCGCCCGACGGCGAGCACGGCCCCGAGTGCGAGGGAGAGCACCGCCGCGTACGCGAAGGCCTTCAGGGTGTTGCCCAGCCCGCGCAGCAGCAGTTCCTGGATGCCCTTGTAGGTGAAGGGGTTCCACTTCGCGGCGGTGAACTGGTCCGTGTCGAAGAGCAGGTAGAGGATCCAGCCGAACAGGGCGAGGATCACGATCGTCGAGATGACGCCGTAGGTGAAGTGCCTCTTGCGGGTGACCGGCCCCGGAATGTCGTAGAGCGCGGTGGCGTGGGCGGTGGAGTGGGTCATCGGGCGACTCCCCAGCGCTTCTCCATCACGTTGAAGAGCGCACTGATGGTCAGGGTGATGATCAGGTATCCGACGGCGATCCACACGAAGGACCAGACGATGCTGTAGCCCAGTTCGTTGAGGGTCTTGTAGGTGCCCAGCAGTTCGGTGACGCTGAACGCTCCGGCGATCGCGGAGTTCTTGGCGAGCGCGATGAGCGTCGATCCGACCGGTGGGATCACCGAGCGGAAGGCCTGCGGCAGCACGACGCTGTTCAGCGTCTGTCCGAAGGTCATCCCGAGGCTGCGGGACGCCTCGCCCTGTCCCGTGGGCACGGTGTTGATGCCGGAACGCAGGGCCTCGCAGATGAAGGCCGAGGTGTAGCAGCCGAGGGCGAGGACCGCGAAGACCTCGAAGGGCAGCACCAGGCCGAAGCGCGGCAGACCCAGGAGGACGGCGAAGAACAGCAGGGTCAGCGGGGTGTTGCGGAGCACCGCCACCCAGACGGTGCCGATCACCCGGAGCGAGCCGACGGGCGCGACCCGGAAGGACGCCATGAGGAAGCCGAGCACCAGTGCCAGGATCGAGGCGTAGACGGTGAGCTCCACCGTGCCGAGGAATCCCTCGCCGTAGAGGGAGAAGTTGTCTGTCAGTACGTCCATGGTGGTGGCCCGCCCCTCAGTTCGCCGGGTAGCGGTCGATGGGCGGGGGTGTCGGCGCGGGCACCCCGGAGAGGCCGAGCGTGGCCTCGAACGCCTTCTTCCAGTTGCCGTTCTTCTCGTTCGCCTCCAGGGCGTCGTCGAGCGCGAGGCGCAGCGCGTTGTCGCCGCGCGGGACGCCGATGCCGTAGGGCTCCTCGGAGAACGGCTTGCCGACGACCTTCATCTCGTCCGGTGCCTTGGCCGCGAAGCCCAGCAGGATGGCGTCGTCCGTGGTGACGGCGTCGACCTGGAAGGTCAGCAGGTTGTCGACGCAGATCGAGTACGTGTCGTAGGCGACGAGGTCGGCGTCGGGGTAATCGGCGGCGATCCGTTGGTACGGCGTGGATCCGGCGGCGGAGCAGACGGTCTTGCCCGCCAGGTCCTGCGGTCCCTTGATGTCGTTCTCGTCGCTGCGCACGAGCAGCCCCTGCCCGGCCATGTAGTAGGGCCCGGCGAAGCCGACGAGCTTCTTGCGCATGTCGTTGATCGTGTAGGTGCCGACGTAGTAGTCGATCTGCCCGTTCTGGAGGGCCGTCTCCCGGTTGGCGGAGGCGATGGTCCGGAAGCTGATCGTGTCGGGCTCGAAGCCGAGCGAAGCAGCCATCATCCGGGCGATCTCGATGTCGAAGCCGGAGTAGACGCCGGTCGCCGGGTCCTTCTCGCCGAGATAGGGCTGGTCCTCCTTGGCGCCGACCACGAGGTAGCCGCGCTTCTCGGCCTCGACCCAGGTCTTGGATTCGGGCAGCCGGAAGTCCGTGTCGACCGTGTACCGGGGCAGTGCCCCGGCCTTGGGTCCCTTGACCGGCGGGCTGCCCTCCCTGCCGCAGCCGGCGGCGAGCACGGCGAGCAGGACGCCGGCCAGCACGGCCGCGAGATTCTTCGTACGCAACATGGGGCCCCCTGTCAGTGCTTGAGGATCTTGGACAGGAAGTCCTTGGCGCGGTCACTCTCCGGAGCGTTGAAGAACTGCTCCGGGGTGCGGTCCTCGATGATGCATCCCTCGGACATGAACACGACGCGGTTCGCCGCCGACCGGGCGAACCCCATCTCGTGCGTGACGACGACCATGGTCATGCCCTCACGGGCGAGCTGCTGCATGACTTCGAGGACCTCGTTGATCATCTCCGGGTCGAGGGCCGAGGTGGGCTCGTCGAAGAGGAGGGCCTTGGGGTCCATCGCCAGCGCGCGGGCGATGGCCACCCGCTGCTGCTGGCCGCCGGAGAGCTGGGCGGGGAGCTTGTCGGCCTGCGAGGCGAGCCCGACCCGCTCCAGTAGCTCCCGGGAGCGCCGGTCGGCCTCGTCCTTCTTGCGCTTGCGGACCTTGATCTGGGCCAGCGAGACGTTCGCCAGGACCGTCTTGTGCGCGAACAGGTTGAACGACTGGAAGACCATGCCGACTTCGGCACGGAGCTGTGCGAGCCCCTTGCCCTCCTCGGGCAGGGGCTGCCCGTCGATGGCGATGTGGCCGGACTCGATCGTCTCGAGTCTGTTGATCGTCCGGCAGAGCGTCGACTTGCCCGATCCCGAGGGGCCGATGACCACCACCACCTCCCCGCGGCCGACGGTGAGATTGATGTCCTGCAGTACGTGCAACGTCCCGAAGTGCTTGTTGACGTCCCGCAGCTCGATCAACGGATCGACGGCCATACGCTGCCCTACCCACTTATCGCTGTGTCGAGGTCAGCGCAAACTATCCAGGCCGTCAGCCCACTTCGGGGCCGACACGCATCAACGCCGCATAAGGCTTTTTATCGCGCTTTGGATGCCGGCCCGCTCTCGGCCGACTCCGCGTACATCTCGGAGAGCTCGGGGCTGCCCGACATCGCCCAGTCCAGGCCCGCCCCGACGACGTCGATCTCACGGCCCGAGGCCAGGCGCACCACGGGCTGCCCGCTGCCCAGGATGTCCCAGGCGGCGCCGGGAACGGTCCGCACCAGGACGGTGCCGAGGTAGAGACCCGCGTCGTTGCCCAGCCAGGGAAGCTCCTCGGGATCGTCGCGCCACAGGGGCGGCAGTTGGTCGAGCGCGGACAACGAGGCGGGGCTGTCGTCGAGTTCCAGTCCGTGCTGCCCCGCCCGGGCACGCAGCAGTTCGCATTCGGCGAGCAGTTCGGCCACGCCGTCCGGATCGGTCTCGACGGCAGCCGCGAGAGCCACCCCCCGCGTACCGCCCTGGCGCTTACGCCAGTTGTCCAAGAAAGGGATGTTCATACCACTAGGATCCCATCCCGGACGTGTTCCGCACCGCAAGCCGCGCGACTGTTCCGGATCCGGGACCAAGTGCCGGGGAGCGCCTGCCTAGGCTGGGCGGATGACATCGCGCAACTACCTCTCCGAACTCTTCTCGCTCGACGGCCGGGTCGCCGTGGTGACCGGCGGCAGTTCCGGCATCGGCCGGGGCATCACCGGGGCGCTCGCGCGTGCGGGGGCGAGCGTCGTCGTCGTGGCGCGCCGGGAGGCCGAGCTGGCCCGCACCATCGCCGAACTGACGTCGGAGGGCTGCCGGGCGGCCTGGGTGAGCGCCGACCTGGGGACCTCGGAGGGCGTGCGCACGGCCGCCGAGAAGGCGGTGGCCGCGTTCGGCGAGCCCGACATCCTCGTCAACTGCGCGGGCGTCAATCTGCGGCCCCCGATGGGCGAGCTGGACGAGGACGTGTGGGACACCACGATGACGGTGAACCTCAAGGCGCCCTATCTGCTGGGCCGTCGCTTCGGCCCCGGCATGGCCGAGCGCGGGTACGGGCGGATCATCCACATCACCTCGCAGCAGGCGCACCGGGCATTCGTGCAGAGCGGGGCGTACGGGGTCTCCAAGGGCGCGCTCGAATCACTGGCGCGCTCCCAGGCCGAGGCGTGGTCCCCGCAGGGTGTCACCTGCAACACCCTGGTTCCGGGCTTCGTGATGACGCCGCTCAACGAACGGCTGTCGGCGGACCCGGAGCGGGTGGCGGCGCTGGCCGCTCGCACGATGGTGGGACGCAACGGGCTGGCCGACGACTTCGCCGGCGCCGCGGTGTTCCTGGCGAGCGCGGCGTCGGCGTACGTCACCGGACAGTCGATCTTCGTCGACGGCGGCTTCTCCGTGCACTGAGCGGTGGGGAGCGCGGGACGCCGCCCCCGGCGAGGGGCGGCGTCCGCGCAAGTGGGCACCCGGGCGCAGAAGTCGGCGCGACGGGCACGGGACGCGACGCCACACCGCGGTCCGGCCCGAGCCGGACGGCCAGGCTTCGGTCCCCGGCCCCCTTCTTCCCGGAGGGGCACCTCCGCGCCCACGCACCGGGGGCCCGATGCGCGCACCCTAGCCGTCGGCGCCGGGAGTTGCCGCCCCGTCCTCACCGGCCGGGACGGCGGAGGTGACGGCCGCCGACGCGGCCTCCTTGTCGATGCCGAGCCCCGAGAGCACACCCGTGCCGTCCTCGAACTCCAGCAGAGCCAGCAGGATGTGCTCCGTCCCGACGAAGTCGTGACCCAGCCGCAGGGCTTCCCGGAAGGTGAGCTCCAGGACCTTGCGCGCTCCCGCGTCGTACGGGATCAGCTCCGGGACGGTGTCCGCCGCGGGCGGCAGCGCGCGCACCGCCGCCTCGCGGACCGCGGCGGGCGGCACACCCTGGCCGGTGATCACCTGCGCGGCGAGGGCGCCGGGCTCCCCCAGGAGGCCCAGCACCAGGTGTGGGACGCGCACCTCGTCGTTGCGGGCCGCGTGCGCCTCGTTGTGGGCGCCCATCACGACGTTCCGTGCCTGCTCGGTGAATCGCCCGAACCCCTGACTCGGGTCCAGGGCAGCGGTCTCGTCCGGCTTCTTCGCCACGAACCTCTTTTGGGCGGCCTGCCGGGTGACGCCCATGCTCCTGCCGATGTCCGTCCACGAGGCGCCCGAGCGCCGCGCCTGGTCCACGAAGTGGCCGATGAGGTGGTCGGCGATCTCGCCGAGGTGGTCCGCCGCCACGACAGCACCGGAGAGCTGCTCCAGCGCGTCGGGGTGGGTCTTCTTGATCGCGTCGATCAGGTCGTCGAGGCGGATGGGAGGGTTGGGCCCGAGCGGCTTCGTCATGAGGCAACCCTAGGTTGACACCCCTTGGGCGTCAACCCAGGGTTGACGCCCGTAGGGTCTTGTCCACCGGGGCGCCCTGGGTGTTGGCTGACCGGATCGACCGACGTGAGCAGCGAGGAGAGGCACCCGATGGCCGAGCACCGCGACGGCATGGTCGTCCACTGGCGGCCGGGCTGCCCCTTCTGCATGAAGCTCCGCCTGTGGCTGCGCTTCTCGAAGCTGACGTACACCGAGGTCGACATCTGGAGCGACCCGGACGCCGCCGCGTTCGTACGCTCGGTCGCGGACGGCCACGAGACCGTGCCGACGGTCACCGTGGCGGGGCACTCCATGGTGAACCCGTCCATGCGCCAGGTGGTGCGGGCCGTCAGGGAGCACGCCCCGCACCTGCTGGACACCGGCGGATCCGCGAAGGGCCTCTGACCGCGGACGGTCAGAGGTCGAGGTCCACGACCACCGGGGCGTGGTCCGACGCGCCCTTGCCCTTGCGCTCCTCGCGGTCGACGTAGCTGTCCTTGACCGCGGACGTGAACGGGGCGTTGCCGTAGACCAGGTCGATGCGCATGCCCCTGTTCTTCGGGAAGCGCAGCTCGCGGTAGTCCCAGAAGGTGTACGGACGGTCGTACTTGAGCGGGCGCGGCATCACGTCCGACAACCCCTCCGCGCGCAGGGTGGCGAGCGCGGCGCGCTCGGCGGGGGTGACGTGCGTGGCGCCCTCGAACAGCGCCGGGTCCCAGACGTCCTCGTCGGTCGGCGCGACGTTGAAGTCGCCCAGGACCGCGAACGGCAGCGCACCCGCGGCGTCGGCGGCCACGGCCTTCTGCAGCGCCTCGAACCACCGCAGCTTGTAGGCGTAGTGGTCGTGCGTGACCTCGCGGCCGTTGGGGACGTACACCGACCAGACACGGACCGGCCCGCAGGTCGCCGCGATCGCCCTCGGCTCCTGCACACCCTCGTAGTCCGGGCCGTCGGGCAGGCCCGTCACGACGTCCGCGAGGCCCACACGGGAGAGCAGCGCGACGCCGTTCCACCGGCCGGTGGCGTTGACCGCGGACTCGTAGCCCAGCTCACGCAGCGCGTCGGCGGGGAACTGCTCCAGCGTGCATTTGGTCTCCTGGATGCACAGCACGTCCGTGCCGGTGCTCTCCAGCCAGGCCAGCAGCCTCGGCAGCCGGGCGGTGATCGAATTGACGTTCCAGGTGGCGATGCGCATGCAGCCAACCTAGCCGCTCCCTCTGACAGCCGGGTCAGAGACGGGTCGCGTCGCCCGGTGCCAGCCGACCGTGGTCCGTTCCGCCCAGGGCTCCGATCTGACGGTCGTAGATCGGGCGGGCGAGATCGGTGAGCAGCGCGTCGTGGATGTCGATGGCTCGTCGCGGGCCGACCTCGCGCACGTAGTCGATCACCTCGGAGATCTTGTTCCAGGGGGCCATCACGGGCAGCAGCAGGGTGTCCACCGGCCGGCCGGGCACCGTGAGCGCGTCGCCCGGGTGGAAGACCGAACCGTCCACCAGGAAGCCGATGTTGGTGATCCGCGGGATGTCCGGATGGATCACGGCGTGCAGTTCGCCGTGCACCTGTACGTCGAAGCCGGCGGCGGAGAACGTGTCGCCGTGGCCCACCGTGTGGATCCGCCCGGGGAACGCGGCCGAGAGCTTCTCGGCCACGCTCCGCAGGGTCCACACCTGCGCGGCCGGGTTGGACTCCAGGCCGGCGCGCAGCCTCGCCTCGTCGAAGTGGTCCGGGTGTTCGTGGGTCACCAGGATCGCGTCGGTACCGACCGCGGCGTCCTCCTCGGAGAATCCGCCGGGGTCGATGACGAGCGACTGCCCGTCCCGTTCCAGACGGATGCAGGAGTGCGACTTCTTCGTGAGCGTGAGCGTGCTGGGCGGTGTGTTCATGCCGACCATCCTGCTACGCGGGCGGAGTGGTCTCGGCCTGGATCACCGACTGGGCGATGCCGAACGCGGCACTCGCCGCCGGAATGCCGCAGTAGACGGCCGTCTGCAGCAGTACTTCCTTGATCTCGGTGGGGGTGAGCCCGTTGCGCAGGGCGGCCCTGACGTGCTGGGCGAGGCTCCCCAGGTGCCCCGAACCGACGACCGCGGTGAGGGTGACGCAGCTGCGGGCCCTGCGGTCCAGGCCTTCCCGGGTCCAGATCTCCCCCCAGGCGTAGCGGGTGACGAGCTCCTGGAAGTCGTCGGTGAAGGCGTCGGAGGCGGCCGTGGCCGCGTCCACGTGGGCGTTGCCCAGCACTTCGCGCCGGACCTTCATCCCGCTGTCGTAGCGGTCACCGCGGCCGGCGGGGACCGCTTCGGGCACGACGGCGGCGGCTATCTCGCCCGCCGGCACCACGGGCACGAAGGAGGCCGTGCCCCCCGGGGCGGGCGGCACCGGGATCGAGCCCAGGGTGTCCTGCCAGCCCGTGGAGAAGTGCATGAGGAGCAGATCGGTGACGGCACCGGGCTGCTCGACGGGGGCCAGGTGCGAGGCGCCGGGTACCAGGGCGAGCCGGGCGTCCGGGATTCCCGCGACGAGGGTACGGGCCTCGGCGGGACCGGTGACCTTGTCCTCGGCACCGACCAGGACGAGGGTCGGCACGCCGATCCGGGAGAGCTCCGTACGGATGTCGAAGGCGGCCAGGGCCTCGCAGGCCGCGATGTAGCAGCCGGGGTCCGTGGTGCGCACCATCTGTACGGCCCACTCGACGATGGCAGGCTGGGCTGCGGCGAAGCCGGGGGTGAACCAGCGTTCCGGGGAGGTGCGGGCGATCGGCTCCAGGCCGTTGCTGCGGACGATCACCCCGCGCTGACGGAACTCGTCGGCGGTGCCGAAGCGGGGCGAGGCCGCCACGAGCGCGAGGGAAGCCACCCGGTGCGGATGGCGCAGCGCGAGGTCGGCGCCGACGGCGCCGCCGATGGAGCAGCCCGCGTACCCGAAGCGGTGGACACCGACGCTGTCCAGCGTGGCGAGGAGCCGGTCGGCGAGGTCACTGACGGCTGCTGCCGGGTACGCCGGTGCTCCGCCGTGCCCGGGGAGGTCGTACCGGAAGATCCTCCAGTGCTGGGAGAGCCCGGGGATCTGGCGGTCCCACATGTGCCAGGTCGTGCCGAGCGAGGGGCCGATCACCAGGACGGGGGCGTCGTCCGGCCCGTCGAAGCGGTACTGGAGCAGCTGCGCCGCCTGCCGGTCCTGCTGCGGCGCGCGGGGTCCCTGCGGGGGCGTGCCGGGCGGGCGGCCGTGGGTGGCCTCCGGGGCGCCGGTGTACAGGGGCACGTGCGCCGGCTGGGGGGCCTGGGGCTGCCCGGGGTGCTGCTGCTGGGGCGGGTGGGCCAGTGCGTGCTGCGGCACGGGCTGCGGTGCCGGGCCGGGCAGGAGGTCCTGGGGCTGCCCGGAAGGCTGCTGGACCAGCTCGCCCTGCACGGAGTGCGGTCTCCCGGCCTGCGAGGCCAGTGGCGCCGACGGGATCTGGGGGGTCAGCGGGACCTGGGGGGTCAGGGGGACCTGGGGGGTCAGCGGGACCTGCTGCATCAGCGGCGCCAGGGGTATCCGCTGGTCCTGCGCGTACTGCGGAGCGGCCGCAGGCTGCGGGGTCGGGTGGAGCTGCCGGGCCGGGTCGCCCTGACCGTGGTGGGGGGGCTGGGCGGGCTGCGGGGTCGTCTCGCTCACGTCACTCACTCGCTCCAGGGTAATGAGCCACCCGTCCGCTCCCCGTCAGGGGGTCGCCGCGGACACCACGTACACGACGGGGGCCGCCGGGTCGGTCATGTTGACCGTGATGTCCTGCGTGGGGCGCGGGGCCTTGTTCCGGTGGGTCGTCCCCGCCCAGTCGACGCCCGGTCCGAAGAACCATCCGGTGATCCGGGTGTCGCGTTCCCCGATGCTGACCTTGCCGGTCTCCAGCGCGGCACGGCCGGTTCCCACGCCGCTCAGGAACCGGTCGAGACCGGCGGAGGTCGTCCGGAACTTGAGGTACATCCTGCTGGCTTTCCAGTTGTTCGTCTCGTAGTACTGGACGCCGGTGGCGTTGCCGGGGACCGGCAGTTCGAAGATCCGGCGCTGCATACCGGACGGCCAGTCCTCGCGCAGTCCCTGGGCCGCCGCCTCGGCCTCCTTGTCCTGGCCCGAGCGGCGGCTCTGACCTGCGGAGATCACCAGGTAACCGGCCGGGATGCCGATGAGCAGCACGATGATGGTCAGGGTGATCAGCCTGCGCCGGATCATCCGGCGCCGGTCCTGCGGAGGCATCGCGCCACCGTCCCCGGAGGAACCCGGAGCACCCTGAGAAGCCTGAGAACCCGGGGAGCCGGAGGAACCCGAGGAGCCGTCGGAACCCGGGGTACCCGAGGTGGAGGGCTGTCCCGGCACGACGTGGTGCTCGGCTGCGGTCATGGTCGGTGATCCCTCGAAGCTGCGGTGCGGAAGTGCTGATGGCCAGGGTGCCGCGGCGCGGCTGCGGTCAGTCGGCGTCGCGGGTGCTGCGCGTGCTGCGGATGGTGCTCGCCGCCTGGTCGTAGAACTGCGCGTAGCGCTCGTACCGCTCCACGCGCCGCCGGTTGGTCCGCCGGAATCGCCGGGCGACCAGACGGGCCAGGTCGGCCGCGCCGACCATACCCGCCTCCGGGCCGAGCTGAGCCTTCGCGATGCGGGCCTCGGGGCGGTAGCCGCGGCCGGTGAGGTGGCGCTTGAACGCGTCCCGGGCCGGGCCGATCAGCAGGTCGTCGGCCGCGCTCACGCCCCCGCCGATGACGAAGCAGGACGGGTCGAGCGCGGCGGCGAGATTGGCGATGCCGACGCCGAGCCACTGGCCGATGTCCTGGAGGAGCTCGACGCACATCGCGTCGCCCTCACGGGCCAGTTCGGTGATGAGCGGGCCCGTGGTGTCGGGGATGTTCCCCTTGACCCGCTCGATGATCCCGTGGGCCACCGGGGAGTCCGCCGCGGCCAGCTCCCTGGCCTCGCGCACCAGCGCGTTGCCCGAGCTGTACTGCTCCCAGCAGCCGCGGTTGCCGCACGGGCAGCGGTGCCCGCCGGGTACCACCTGCATGTGGCCGAACTCACCCGCGACGCCGTACTTGCCGCGCTTGACGTGCCCGTCCTCCAGGATCGCGCCGCCGATGCCGGTGCCCAGCGTGATCATGACCAGGTGGTCCTCGCCGCGTCCGGCGCCGAAGCGCCATTCCGCCCAGGCCGCCGTGTTGGCGTCGTTGTCGACCATGACGGGGACGACGAGGCGCGAGGCGATGGCGTCCCGGAGGGGTTCGTCGCGCCAGGCGAGGTGCGATGCGAAGAGCACCTTGGAGCGGTCCGCGTCGACCCAGCCGGCCGCGCCGATGCCGACGGCGTGCACGTCGTGCCGGTCGGAGAGGTCCAGGACCAGCTCGACGATGGTGTCCTCGACGACCTTGGGGCTCTTGGACTTGTCCGGCGTCTCCGTGCGCAGGGTCTCCAGGATGTTGCCGTCGGCGTCGACGACCCCGGCCATCACCTTCGTACCGCCGATGTCGATCCCGACGGTCGGGACCCGCGGCGCGGTCAGGTGCGAGCGCCGCTCCCTGGTCCCGACGGTCCGCAGAACGGTGGCGCGGGCGGAGCCGCGGTGTGTGAAGTCGCGGTACGTGCTCATCGTCCCTGCGCAGGTCGGGGGGCCGGCGGGTCAGCCCTCCGGCGGCGAACGGTGCCCGCCGCCCCCGATTCTGCCATTCCCGGGCCC
Organism: Streptomyces clavifer; assembly: GCA_014651175.1. Taxonomy (GTDB): domain Bacteria; phylum Actinomycetota; class Actinomycetes; order Streptomycetales; family Streptomycetaceae; genus Streptomyces; species Streptomyces clavifer. Next base: position 419,394 of record BMWJ01000002.1, read on the forward strand.
CCGGGACCGGTGGATGGCCCGGGGGCGGGAAACATCCGGGGCGTCTACGGGGTGTCGTCGCCGACCGGACGGCCACCGAGGTGGTCCGGCGCGGGAGCCCGCTCCAGCTCGTGGCTGAGCTCCTCCAGCTCGCTGCCACCCGCCATCTGGCGGGTGAGCTCGTCCAGCGTGACGCTGTCCCTGGTGTGGCTGCCCGACATCACGCCGCGCTTGAGGAGGACGAACCGGTCACCCACGAGGTACGCGTGGTGGGGGCTGTGCGTGATGAGGACCACGCCGAGCCCGGCGTCGCGGGCGGCGGCGACGTACTTGAGGACGACGCCGGACTGCTTGACGCCGAGCGCCGCCGTGGGCTCGTCCAGGACGAGGACCTTGGCCCCGAAGTAGACCGCGCGGGCGATCGCCACGCACTGGCGCTCCCCGCCCGACAGGGTGCCGATGGGCTGGTCGACGTCCCGCAGGTCGATGCCCATGCGGAGCAGTTCCGTGCGGGTCGTCTCGCGCATCAGCTGCACGTCGAGGCGCTTGAACGGCCCGGCCCCCTTCGTCGGCTCGGAGCCGAGGAAGAAGTTGCGCCAGACCGGCATCAGCGGGACGACGGCCAGGTCCTGGTAGACGGTGGCGATGCCCCGGTCGAGGGCGTCGCGCGGGTTGGCGAGCGTGGTCTCGGCGCCCTCGATCAGGAAGGTCCCGGCATCGTGCCGGTGCAGCCCCGCGATGATCTTGATGAGGGTGGACTTGCCCGCGCCGTTGTCCCCGAGGACACAGGAGATCTCCCCCGCGTGGACCTCCAGGGAGACGTTCTCCAGGGCCTTGATGTTGCCGTAGTACTTGCTGACGTGGTCGAGCTCGACGAGCGCCGGGCGGGCCGTGTCGGTGTCCCGGGGGGCCGGAGCCTGGGGGGCCGTCATTTCGTCGCCTCCGCGCGCTTGCGTACCCATGCGTTGAGCAGGGTGGCCAGGAGCAGCATCGCTCCCAGGAAGAACTTGAACCAGTCCGGGTTCCACTCCGCGTACACGATGCCCTTGCTGGTCATGCCGAAGATGATCGCGCCGACCGCGGAACCGATCGCGGAACCGTAGCCGCCGGTGATCAGGCAACCGCCGATGACCGCCGCGATGATGTACGTCAGCTCGTTGCCGACGCCCTCGCCGGACTGCACCACGTCGTAGGAGAACAGCAGGTGCTGTCCGGAGACCCAGGCGGCGAAGGCGACCCCGAGGTAGAGCCCGATCTTCGTGCGGATCACCGGGACGCCGACCGCGCGGGCCGCGCCGGCCTCGCCGCCGACGGCGAAGATCCAGTTGCCGAAGCGGGTGCGGAGCAGGATCCAGGTGCAGACCGCGACGAGCGCGACCCACCACAGGATGGTGACCTTGAACTCGACGCCGCCGATGGTGAGGTAGGAGGCGAAGACCTTGCGGGCCGACTCGAAGCCCTCCATGTCGCCGATGGCCTTGGTCGACACGGTGCCGCTGATCAGCTTGGTGAAGCCGAGGTTCAGGCCGGTCAGCATCAGGAACGTGCCGAGCGTGATGATGAAGCTGGGCAGTTTGGTGCGGGTCAGCATGAAGCCGTTGAACGCGCCGAAGCCGAGGGTGACGAGCAGCGACACGAAGACGCCGACCCAGACGTTCGCCGTCATCTGGTAGCTGAACATCGAGGAGATCAGCGCGGCGCTGGTCACCATCACGCCGGCCGAGAGGTCGAACTCGCCGCCGATCATCAGGAGTGCCACCGGCGCCGCCATGATGCCGATGGTGGAGGCCGCGTAGAGCACCGTGCCGAAGCTGGAGGACTGCAGGAAGCTGTCGGCGACGATCGCGAAGAAGAGGAAGACGGCCACGGCCCCGACGATCGAGCCGAGCTCGGGGCGGCCGAGCAGCTTGCGCAGCGGCGAGGTGCGGACCAGCCGTTCGTCGGTTTCCGGTGCCGTCCGACCGGTCGCCGTCATCGGGTTCCCCGATCGGTGTACTCGGCGAGCTCGTCGGCGTCGTCGGCGGTGATGATCTGCGGGCCGGTCAGGACGGCCAGGCCGCCGCCGAGGACGTTCCGGTTGTAGCGGTGGAGCCAGAGCAGGTCGACGGCCTCGTAGCCCTGGAGGTAGGGCTGCTGGTCGACGGCGAAGCCGAGCGACTTGTCCGCGAGGCCCGTGGCGACGCTCGCGTTGAGGTCGAAGGTGTCGATCTCGGCCTTGCTGCCGGCGGTCTTCTTCGCCTTCACCGCCGCGGCGGCGAAGGGTGCGCCGAGGGTGACGACCGCGTCGATGCTCCGGTCGGAGTCGAGCTTCGCCTCGATGGAGGCCTGGACGTCGGGCATGTTGGTGCCGTCGACGTACAGGTTCTGCATCGTGCCGTCGAAGGTCTTCTTCGCTCCGGCGCAGCGCTGCTCGTGGCCGACGTTGCCCTGTTCGTGCAGGACGCACAGCGCCTTCTTGCGGCCCCGGTCGTCGAGCTCGTCACCGACGGCCTCACCGGCGATGGACTCGTCCTGCCCGATGTGGGTGAGCGCGCCGAAGGACTTGGACTCGGCCGAGCCGGAGTTCACCGTGATCACGGGGATACCGGCCGCGACCGCCTTGGCGACGACGGCCTTCATCGAGTCGGGCTTGGCCAGCGAGACGATCAGGCCGTCGACCTTCTTGTCGATCGCGGTCTGGACGAGTTCGGCCTGCTGCTGGCCCTCGTCGCTGTGCGAGTAGAGGAAGTTGATGTTGTCCTTGAGGGCCGCCTGCTCGGCGCCCTTCTGGACGATGTCCCAGAAGGTGTCACCGTCTCCCGAGTGGGTGACCATGGCGAACGTCCAGCGAGGTGTGTTCACCGCGGACCGGCCCTCCGCGGCTTCCTTCGCCGCGCGCTCCTCCGCCCGCTTGCCGCCGGTGCTGCTGCATCCCATGAGGGAGGCACCCAGCACCGCCGCCAGCACGGCACCCATCGCACGTACCCCTGTCCGAACCCTTGCCACGACGCCGTGCCCTTCTTGTGCTGCTCACTGTGCTGCCTGGTGGAGCCGGGGGAGCGGACTCGCGGCCCGGCCGCCCAAGTATCCCCGAGCCCGTCCCGGGACAGCCCGGCAGGGGCGTGACGGCGATTCGGTGGCCGTACCCCTTCCCTCGCCCCACCGCGGGATTGCGGCTGTGGGAGTTCTAGCGGCCTTACGTGACCCCGTCAATACATGGTCCGTACGTTCCTCACCCACGGCGTACGGGGCCCGGGCTCAGGGACGCACCAGCAGCTGGAACTCGAACGCGTACCGTGCGGCCCGGTAGACGTGGGAGCCGTATTCGACCGCCCGGCCGCCGTCGTCGAACGTGGTCCGCTCCATCGTCAGCAGCGGGGCGCCGGCGGCTTCGTCGAGCAGCTCCCCCTCCTCGACGGTGGCGGCCCGGGCGCCCACGGTCTGACGGGCGCTGTGCAGGGTGATTCCGGCGGAGCGCATCATCCGGTACAGGCCGGTCGACTCCAGCCGCTCGGTGCCGAGATCGAGCAGTTGCGGGGGCAGGTGGTTGCACAGGAGGGCCATGGGCTCGTCGTAGGCGTACCGCAGGCGTTCGACGAGGTGGACGTCGCTGCCCTCCGCCACCCCGAGCGCCGCCGCGATGTCGGCCGTCGCCGGCTCGACCGTGTTGCGCAGCACGCGGGTCGCGGGCCGGCGGCCGGCCGCCTCCAGGTCGTCGTAGAGGCTGCTCAGTTCGAGCGGGCGCTTGATGCGGCTGTGCACGACCTGGGTGCCGACGCCCCGGCGGCGCACCATGAGGCCCTTGTCGACGAGCGACTGGATGGCCTGCCGGACGGTGGGCCGGGACAGCCCGAGCCGTGCGGCGAGCTCCAGCTCGTTGCCGAGGAGGCTGCCGGGTGCGAGGAGGCCCTGCTCGATGGCCGTCTCCAGCTGCCGGGCCAGCTGGTAGTAGAGCGGGACGGGACTGGTGCGGTCCACACCCAGCCCCAGGGCGGCGGAGTCGGCGGTGGGTTTGGGCACGGCACGGAGCGTACCCCGTCGCCTCGCTCCCGCACCTGCGAATTGTCAGGACATATAGTCGACAGGGCAGCCGGTGGGCGGCACGTTGAGTCCATGCGCATCGGACTCATCGGCACGGGCCGTATCGGCTCCTTCCACGCGGGCGTGCTCGCACGCCATCCCCGAGTCGACGCCCTCGTGGTGACGGACCCCGATGCGGCCCGCGCCGCGCGGGTGGCGGAGCGGACCGGTGCCACGACCGCCACGTCCGCCTCCGAGGTCCTGGCCTCGGGGGTGGACGCGGTCGTCATCGCCTCGGCCACCTCGGCGCACGCGGAGCTCATCGGCCGGGCGGCGCGGGCGGGCCTGCCGGCGTTCTGCGAGAAGCCGATCGCCCTGGACCTGCCGGGCACCCTGGGCGCGCTCGGCGCGGTCGAGCGCGCGGGCAGTGTGCTGCAGCTCGGATTCATGCGCCGGTTCGACGCGGGCTACGCCGCGGCGCGCACCGCGGTGCGCGGCGGCTCCCTGGGGCGGCTGCACACCGTACGGGCGGTGACGTCAGATCCCGCTCCCCCGCCCGCGGCCTATCTGCCGCTCTCCGGCGGCCTGTTCAGGGACTGCCTGGTGCATGACTTCGACATCCTGCGCTGGGTGACGGGCCGCGAGGTGACCGAGGTGTACGCCACCGGATCGGACGCCGGGCCCCCGATCTTCCGGGCGGCGGGCGACGTGGACACGGCAGCCGCCCTGTTGACCCTGGACGACGGCACACTCGCCACCGCCACCGCCACCCGGTGCAACGGCGCCGGCTACGACGTACGCATGGAGCTGGCGGGCGAGCGGGACCAGATCGCGGTCGGGCTCGACGGCCGTACGCCCCTGACCTCGGCACAACCGCAGGGCCCGCCGGCCCCTGCCGAGCCGTGGCCCGGGTTCCTGGAGCGGTTCGCCCCCGCGTACGAGGCGGAACTGGACGCGTTCGTCGGTGTCGTACGCGGGGAGGCGGCCAACCCCTGCGACGGCCGCGAGGCGCTGCACGCACTGCGGATCGCCGAGGCGTGCGAGCTCTCGCGCAAGGAGCGGCGGCCCGTATGGATGACGGAGATCCCCGGGCTCTGACCCGGGGAGTGAGCCCACGGTCCGAAGACCTCGGCCGCCCGCTCATCAGCACACCGGACGGCGGTCCGTGACTCACCAGCGGACGGGCAGGCTGCGGACCCCCCGGATCAGCATCCCTGGCAGCCAGTCCAGCTCACCGCCGTCCGGGTCCTGTGCGAGGCCGGGGCACCGCTCCAGCAGCGCCCGGACCGCGATCCGCCCCTCCATGCGGGCCAGCGGCGCCCCCAGGCAGTAGTGCGTGCCGTGCCCGAACGCGAGATGGCCCTGTGCCCCGCGCCGGATGTCGAACGTGTCCGGGTCCCGATAGCGGCCGGGGTCGCGGTCCCCGGAGGCCAGGGCGACCAGGACCGCTTCGCCCGCCGGGATGACGAGGCCGCCGACCCGGACCGGCTCCCGGGTGAAGCGGAAGGTGGAGTTCTCGACGGGACCGTCGTACCGGAGCATCTCCTCGACCGCCGCGTCGATCAGCTCGGGTTCGGCGCGGAGCAGGGCGAGTTGCTCCGGGTGGTCGAGCAGCGCGCGTACACCGTTGGAGATCAGGTTCACGGTCGTCTCGTGGCCCGCCACCAGCAGCAGGAAGGCCATGCCGACCAGTTCCTCGGGCGAGAGCCGGTCGCCCTCCTCGTCGCGCGCCTGGATCAGGGCGCTCATGAGGTCCTCGCCGGGCGCACGGCGCTTGTCCTCGATGAGTTCGTCGAGGTAGGTGCCCATGGCGTGGACGGCCTCGCTCTCCTTCTCGGGCGAGAGGGGCGCGACGATGGCGTTGGACAACAGCCGGAATCTGTCCCGGTCCAGGTCGGGTACGCCGATGAGCTCACAGATCACGGTCATCGGCAGCGGGAAGGCGAGGGCGTCGACGAGATCGGCGCGTCCGGCGGGCACCATCGCGTCGAGGAGCTCACCGGTGATCTGCTCGACGCGCGGGCGCAGCGCCTCGACGCGCCGGGCGGTGAACTCACGGGCGACGAGCTTGCGCAGCCGTGCGTGCTCCGGTCCGTCCATCTCCAGCATGTTGGCGTTGATCGGGTTGCTCGATGCCGTCCAGCTGTCCGACGACCGCCAGTCCTTGCTGAAACGCTGGTCCGCGAGGGCCGCGCGGCCCTCCTCGTACCCGACGATCAGCCAGATCCGTCCCGGGTCGCTGGTCCGGATGGTGTGCACGGGACCCTCGGCGCGCAGTTTCGCGTAGTGCGGATACGGGTTCGCTGTGAAGTCCGGCACCTCGCGTAGATCGACCACGGACATCGGCCCGCCCCCTTCCGGTCTGATCCGCTCAGCCTAGGACAACGGGACTGCTCGATCGGGGAGTTCGGATGCCCAGGCGGGTCGGGGCGCGGCAGCAGGCCGGTAGGGAGGGTGCCCGGGACACCGTCGGGGCACGTCCCCTGCGCCCCGGTTCGCCGCTCCTGCCCGGCAAGGCGCCGTTCGACGCGTCCCGCCCGCCAACGCCGCGTGCCCGCATACCCGTTCACCCCGTCACACGGCGCCGGTCGCATGACGTGGCGGGGGCGGTGATCGCAGCGGACCCGATCAGGGCCTGACCTCCGCGCTGCGGCGCCCCCACGCGGTGCCCGCGAGGACGAGGACGGCACCCAGCACCCCGAGGACGCCGAGGCGCTCACCCCCGAGGGAGATGCCGACGGCGGCGGCCCAGAGCGGTTCCGTGCCGAGCAGCAGGCTGACGCGGGACGGCGAGGTGCGTCGTACGGACCACATCTGCACGAAGAAGGCGAACAGCGTGCAGAAGACGGAGAGGAAGATCAGCCCCGCCCACTCGGCCGCGCCGAAGCCCGCCGCCACCGTCCAGGGCGCCGGGCCGGTGCCGGGGACGGCGGCGAGGACGGCGAAGACCATGACCGCGCTGCCGAGCTGCACGGTGGTCAGGGACAGCGAGTCCGCGTCCCTGACCGACCTGATGCGCGCCATCGCCAGGACGTGGACGGTGCGGGCGAGGGCGGCCAGCAGCATCAGGAGGTCCCCCGCGGAGGGGCTGGTGAAGCCGCCGCCCTGGGTCAGCAGCACCACGCCGGTGACGGAGAGCCCCGCGGCGGCGAGGAAGGTCCGGGGCGGCCGGGTCCGGGTCACGGCGGCCTCGGCGAGCGGGGTGAAGATCATCGTGAGGCTGATGATGAGCCCGGCGTTGGTGGCCGAGGTGTGGACGACGCCGTACGTCTCCAGGAGGAAGATGCCGCTGAGCACCAGCCCCAGCAGTCCGGCGCCGCGCCACTGGGCCGCGCTCAGCGCCCGGAGCCTGCGCCATCCCGCCACGGCCAGGACGGGCAGGACGACCGCGAAGCGGAGCACGAGCACGGCGATCACGGTGTGCGTGGTGGTGATGCCCTTGGCCGCGAGATAGCTGGCACCCCATACGGCGGCGACGAGCAGGACGGGGAGGTCCGTGACCCACGCACGGCGGGACGGCAGGGCAGTGGGCAGCGCGACAGAGGACACCTGGTTCTCCTGGTTCTCCACAGGGAAACGATGTGGAGACCTCGCCGGCTCACACGGGAAGCGGTCACCGTACCGAACGGACACCCCCCGCGTGAACCTCTGTCCGAGGGGCGGTCCGGTCGTCCGCTCCCAGGGGTTGTCCGTGCCGAAGCGGCCTCCCCGCGATGACGGGTCCTCCTAGAATGTCGGTCTTGACGCTCGGACACACGGAGTTGGCACATGGGTGGAGCGCGGCCGGACGGACGGGTCGAGCGGGGGAACCAGACCAGGCAGCTGGTCCTGGGGCGCGCGGTCCAGGTCGCTTCGACGGAGGGGCTGGAGGGCCTGTCGCTCGGCCGGCTCGCCACGGAGCTGAAGCTGAGCAAGAGCGGTGTCTTCGCGCTCTTCGGCTCCAAGGAGGAGCTGCAGCTCGCCACCGTACGGGCGGCCGTGACGGTCTTCGTCGATCACGTGCTGACCCCGACCCGGGCCGTGGACCCGGGGCTCGGTCGCGTGTGGCGGATGTGCGAGAGCTGGATCTCCTACTCGCAGCAGAGGGTGTTCCGCGGCGGCTGCTTCTTCTACGCCACCATCGCCGAGTTCGACTCGCGGGCGGGCAAGGTGCACGACGCACTGGCGTCCACGCAGACCGGCTGGGTGACGTTCGTGGAGGAGACGATCGAGGAGGCCCGGGTGCGCGGGGAACTGGCCGCGGACACGGACGTCTCCCAACTGGCTTTCGAGCTCATCGCGTTCATGGAGCTGGCCAACGCGGAGTCCGTCCTGCACAACAACAGCCCCGGTTACACGAAGGCGGCGCGGGCCATCCTGGGGCGGCTGCGCAGCGCGGCGACGGGTGTGACACCGCTGCCCGCCGCACCCTGAGCACCCGCACAACTGCCGTACCACCGCCGCGCGGCGCGCCCCGGGTGCCCGTACGGCCGCGCCCGCCGTGGCTCACGCGTCGAGTGCGAACGACCCGAACCGCGCGTGCCCGGCGGGCCGGTAGGTGTGGATCGCGACGCCGCTCGCGGTGGTCCGCGCACCGGTCAGCTCGAAGGCCGTCGGCGGGCCGCCGTCCGGGAGGAGCCGTTGGCCGCACCCCAGGAAGACCGGGTGGACCAGCAGGTGGTACTCGTCGATGAGGTCGTACGGCATCAGTGACCGGGCGAGTGCGCCGCTGCCGTGGATCTGCAGCTCGCCCTCCTCCGTCCGCTCCTTCAGCCGGGCGACCTCGGCCGCGACGTCGCCCGGGACCACCGTGGTGTTCTCCCACTCCGGATCCCTCAGGGTCGTGGAGACGACGTGCTTGGGCAGGGTGTTCAGCCGGGCTGCGATCCGGTCCTCCGGGTCGGTCACCCGGGGCCAGTAGGCCGAGAAGATGTCATAGGTACGCCGTCCGAGGAGGAAGGCGCCCGTGCGGTCGAAGACCTCGTGCATGAACGCCATCGTGTCCTCGTCCGCGAAGGGCACCATCCAGCCGCCGCACTCGAACCCGCCGCTGGAGTCCTCCTCGGGGCCGCCGGGAGCCTGCATGACGCCGTCGAGGGTCACGAACGCGGTGAGGGTCAGCTTCGCCATGGTCCTGCTCCTTCACATCCCTGCCGGCGGGTCCCGGCATCCCGTGTGCCTGCACCTCTTCAGATCCCACTGTCGGACGGAACCCATCGGTGCGCCCGGTGGCGGGAGCCGCCCTCGGCGTCCGTTTCCCGCCGGTGTCCGCGGGCCCGGAGGACTTTCCTTGTCCTTGCCGCCGCCACACCGGCCCGGCGGCCTCCCCGGACGGACAGGAACCCGCCATGACCAGCGACAACAACACGACCAGCAGCACCAGGACCGCGCTGGTGACCGGCGGGAGCCGGGGCATCGGTGCGGCGACCGCCCTGCGGCTCGCCCGGGACGGCGCCGACGTCGTCCTCACGTACGTCCGGGACAAGGAGGCGGCCGAAGCCGTCGTGCGCCGGATAGAGGGCTACGGCCGCCGGGGCGTCGCCCTGCACTCCGACGCCGCCGACGCCGAGGCGCCGGCGGCGGCCGTGCACGAGGCGGCGGACGCGCTGGGCCGGCTCGACGTCCTCGTCAACAACGCGGGCATCGGTGTTCTCGGACCCATCGCGGACCTCACTGCGGCCGAGGTGGAACGGGTGCTCGCGGTCAACGTACGCGCGGTGTTCCTCGCCTGCCGTGCCGCGGCCGGCCGGATGGCGGACGGGGGCCGCATCATCTCGGTCGGCACGGCTCTGAGCAGGTACGCAGGCGGCCCCGGCGGGACCCTGTACGCGATGAGCAAGTCCGCCCTGTCCGGCCTCACCAAGCCGCTCGCCCGGGAGCTCGGCCCGCGCGGCATCACGGTGAACCTGGTCCAGCCCGGCCCGGTCGACACCGGCCTGAACCCGGCGGACGGACCGTTCGCGGCCGGCCAGCGCTCGGCCACCGCACTGGACCGCTTCGGCACCACGGAGGAAGTGGCCTCCCTGGTGGCCTACTTGGCGAGCTCCGAGGCGGCCTACATCACCGGTACGGAGGTGGTGGTGGACGGCGGTCACGCCGCGTAGCGCCCGCCGTGCTGCCCCGTTCCGCCGCCCGGCCTACGCTGGCAGGACGCTACGGACCCGAAAGGCAGACCATGAGCCAGACCCCGGCCCCGGTACACACCCTCAACGACGGCCGCACCATCCCCGCGGTGGGCCTCGGCACCTGGCCCCTCGACGACGAGGCGGCCGAGGCGGCCGTCGCCGGGGCACTGGGGCTGGGCTACCGGCTCGTGGACACGGCGCTGAACTACCGGAACGAGACCGGTACGGGCCGCGGCATCGCCCGGGGCGGCGTACCGCGCGAGGACCTCTTCGTCACCACCAAGGTGCCCGGCCGCCACCACGGGTACGAGGAGACACTGGCCTCGTTCGAGGAGTCACGGAGCAATCTGGGGCTGGAGTACGTCGACCTCTACCTCATCCACTGGCCGCTGCCGCGCGTGGGCAGGTACGTGGACACCTGGAAGGCGATGATCAAGCTCCGCGAGGACGGTCTCGTCCGGTCCATCGGCGTCTCCAACTTCACGGCGGCCCACCTGGACCGGCTGGAGCGGGAGACGGGCGTGGTGCCCGCCGTGAACCAGATCGAGATGCATCCCCTGCTCCCCCAGCAGGAACTGCGTGCGGTGCACGCCGCCAAGGGCATCGTCACGGAGAGCTGGAGCCCGCTGGCCCGTGGCCGCCAGGTGCTGGAGGACCCGGCGGTGGTGGCCGCCGCCGAGGCGCACGGGGTGACGCCGGGCCAGGTGGTGCTGCGGTGGCACACCCAGCTGGGCGCGGTGCCGATCCCGAAGTCCGCCGATCCCGGACGGCAGCGGGAGAACCTGGACCTGTTCGGCTTCGAGCTGACGCCGGAGGAGCTCGAGCGGATCGGGTCCCGGCCGTCGCACCGCTTCGGCGGCGACCCGGAGACCCACGAGGAGTTCTGACCGTCACCGTGGAGCGCAGTCGAGGATTGGGAAGCCGGCTCACGAACCCCGGCCTCCGGGTCAGTGCCGGTCGACCGCTCGTGCCGGCTCGACGAGCCACCCGACCGTGCTGAGCGGGACGGGCGGCTCGACCTCCAGGCCGAGTTCGGCCGGCCCGGTGATGGAGTCGAGCTCCTCGGCGGGAAGCGCGAGCAGCTCGCGGAGCTCGCCTGCGAGCTGGGCCACCAGGCCCGGGTCGGTGCTGTCCACCTAGTCCTGGAGCGCGGCCTCGTGGTCCTCGAACTCGTCCGGCATGTCCTGCGCGTACCAGCCCCTGCCGCGGAGGAGGATCGGGCAGGGGTGGCGGTCTACGCTCGCGCCATGACGATCACCTATGAGTGGCGGGGCGGCTTCGACAACGTCGCAGTCAATGCGCTGCACGCAGAGGGCTTCAACCATCCGACCCGGGATGTCGATTGGTTGACCCGGGTGCAACGCCACAGCCTCGGATGGGTCTGTGCACGTGATGACGGTGACCTCGTCGGCTTCGTCAACGTCGTGTGGGACGGCGGCGTTCACGCATTCATCCTCGACACTGTGGTCGCGGGAGGCAGGCGCCGGTCCGGGATCGGAGCCGACCTCATCGCCGAGGCCGCCCGGCAAGCCCGCGAAGCCGGATGCACGTGGCTGCACGTCGACTTCGAGGACGACCTGCGGCCGTTCTACTTCGACGCCTGCGGGTTCACACCGACAACGGCCGGTCTCATCGCGCTCTGAGCCGCCTCGCTGCGCGACGCCCGAGCGCACCGCCGCCGAGCTAGAGCAGCGATGGCGCACCCTGCAGGCTGCGGTATTCGATCAGCTCACGCCGCTCCATGCGATCCTTCTTTCGCTCAGCCGTCATTCGGCCGTCGGATTCCTGGGGTCGGCCGGCATGGACGTCAAGACGGTGAAGGGCGGACACGCGAGCGGCACCACCGCTCCACGTACACCGCGCACACCACGTGCACCACGGCAGCCCGGGCGCCGATGACGCCGCCCCGGCCGGGGGAACGAGGGGCCGACGCAGCGCGCCTGCCCGCGCCGACGACCTCGACGTCCCGCCACCCGGCGCGAGGAGCGCACCCCCGCCCGTGCGGGTGCCGCCCTACCGGTTGCGCGGGGTGACCTCCGCCATCCGGGACCAGTCGTCGCCCGGCACGTCGACGTTGATGATCTCCGGGACCTCGGCGACCAGCTCGGACATGGTGTCGATCGCCTGCTTGAAGTGGTCGGAGTTCACGTGCGCCACGCCCGCCTCCTGCGAGGCGAAGGCTTCGAGCAGGACGAACTGGTCGGGGTTCTCGACACTGTACGACCACTCGAAGAAGAGGTTGCCCGGCTCCTCACGGGTGGCCAGGGTGAACGCGTCGACGGCCGGCAGCCAGTTGTCGCGCTCGGCGGTGCGGACGGTGAACTTGACGGCGATGAAGATCATGGGCAACTCCTGGTCGGGGCCGGTGTCCCTCGGATCGGGCACCGACCAGGCTCCCATATGCCTACAGGGCGGGCCCGTCCGGCACACCCGGGTGCCGCCGGACGGGCCCGCCCCGGGGAACCGTTATCCGCCGAGCTCCTGGTGACGGGCCGCCAGTCGCGCCGCGCCGGCCTCGGTGAGCGAGCCGAAGAGCCGCAGCCGTGAGATCCCGCCGTCCGGGAAGATGTCGATCCGCACCCGAGTGCCGCACACGGGCTCCGGCAGGACGAAGCGGTGGTTGGTGTCGGGCTGCAGCCGGGTGCGGGGCAGGATCTCGGTCCACTCCTCGCCCTCCCCGTCGCTCACCGACAGCGTCGCCCAGCCCGCCGCGTTGCCCTTGAGGTAGGCCGTGTCGATCTCGACCGCGCGGATCTCCGAGCGTGCGGCCAGCCGGTAGCGGATCCAGTCGTTGCCCTTGTCCCGCCGGCGGCGGGTCTCCCAGCCGCCGTCCATCTTGTGCGAGCGGCCCGGCGCGACGGTGTTCGTGGCCGGGGAGTAGAAGCGGTCGGAGGCGTCCTCGACCTGTCCGCCGTTCTCCAGGGCGGCGAGGTCGAACGTACCGAGGGCCGCGAGCCAGGCGGGGTCGGGGACTGCCTCGCCGTACACCCGCAGGCGTGCGATCCCCCCGTCCGGGTGCTGGTTGAGGCGGAGGTGGGTGAAGCGCTGCTCGGCGTCGACCACGAAGCCGTTGGCCGCGTGGCCGCCGACGGCCGTACGGGGTACGAGGGGCGTCCACGCCACACCGGGCGCCAGAAGGTCCTCGGGGGACGGCGATCCGGGGAGGGAGGTCGCCTCGACCGAGACGGACTGCGGGTAGTTGCCGCGGAAGTGGGCGGTGTCGACGACCAGTCCGCGGACGACTCCGGGTGCGCCCAGGCGTATGAGGGCCCAGTCGTGGTCCTCGTCGGTGGGGTGGGGCTCGGTGGCGCCCGCACCGCGTCGGCGGCGGGTCTCCCAGCCGTCCATGATCTTGCCCTTGTGGCCGAAGCGCTCCGGGTCGAACTCCGCGGGCCCAGGCTTCAGCAGGTTCTCGCGTTCGGCGAAGAACTCGTCGTTGGCGGCGACGACGCCCGCGCCCAGCCGCCGGTCGGCGAGGTCGAGGAGCGAGATGAAGGGAAAGTCCGCGGTGCGGTAGTCGGCGTACGGGTCGCCGCCTCCGTACGGGCTCGCGTCGCCGGTGAAGTGCCGTGTCGGCGTCATGGTTCAGTGGTTCCTTTCGAGGAGGCGGCCGGTGGGCCCGGCGAGTACGCCGTCGGCCGCGATCCGCTGCCCGCGCAGCCAGGTCGACCTGACGACGCCGTACAGCGTCCGGCCCGCGTAGGCGGTCACCTGGTTGCGGTGGAACAGCTCGGCCGGGTCGACGGTGAAGGACGCGTCGGGGTCCAGGACGGCGAAGTCCGCGTCGCGGCCCGCCTCGATGGCGCCCTTGCGGGTGAGTCCGGCGAGGCCGGCGGGGGCGGCGGACATCCATCGGGCGACGTCGTCGAGGGTGTGGCCGCGCCGGCGCGCCTCGGTCCAGACGGCGGGCAGACCCAGCTGCAGGGAGGAGATGCCGCCCCAGGCGGAGGCGAAGTCCGGCGTCTTCAGATCGGTGGTGCAGGGCGAGTGGTCGGAGACGATGCAGTCGATCGTGCCGTCGGCCAGCCCGGCCCAGAGCGCGTCCTGGTTGGCGGCCTCCCGGATGGGCGGGCAGCACTTGAACTCCGTCGCGCCGTCGGGGACTTCCTCGGCCGTGAGAGTGAGGAAGTGCGGGCAGGACTCGACGGTGACCTGGACGCCCTCGCGTCTGGCCTCGGAGATCAGCGGCAGGGCGTCGGCGGAGGAGAGGTGCAGGACGTGGACGCGGGCGTTCAGTCGCCGCGCATGGGCGATGAGGCCCTCGATCGCCGTGTTCTCCGCGTCGCGCGGCCGTGAGGCGAGGAAGTCGGCGTAGGCGGGTCCGCCCTGCTGCGGGGCGGACGCCAGGTGGTGGGGGTCCTCGGCGTGCACGATGAGGAGTCCCCCGAAGCCGGTGATCTCGGCCATGGACCGGGCCAGCTGCTCCTGGTCCAGCTCGGGGAACTCCTCGACGCCGGAGGGCGAGAGGAAGCACTTGAAGCCGAAGACTCCCGCCTCGTACAGCGGCCGCAGGTCCTTCGTGTTGGACGGGATCGCGCCGCCCCAGAAACCGGTGTCGATGTGCGCCTTGGACGCGGCCACCCGCTGCTTCGTGCGCAGGTGCTCGACGGTCGTGGTCGGCGGGAGCGAGTTGAGCGGCATGTCCAGCAGGGTCGTGATGCCACCCGCCGCCGCGGCCCGCGTGGCGGTCCAGAAGCCCTCCCACTCGGTGCGGCCGGGGTCGTTCACATGGACGTGGGTGTCGACGAGGCCGGGCAGCAGCACGTCGTCACCGAAGTCCTCCAGACGGGCACCGGCGGGCACCCCGGTGTCGTACGGGAGGACGGCCTCGATCACCCCGCCGGCCACGACGACCGCGGCGGCACGGGTCCCCTCGGGGGTGACGACACGGGTGGAGCGCAGCACCAGCCCCACGTCCGCCTCCGTCTCCGCTTTCGCATCCGCACCGGCCACGCGCGCCCCTTCCTCAGAATTCAACGAACTGTTGAAGGAGTCTTCACTCGGGGACACGGCCCGTCAAGACCCCACCCTCCCCTCGGGACCCCCAGAAGACCACTCGCACCACCCGGAGGGTATTTCCACAAAGTAAAAGTTCAATTTCGGCATACGGAACGTAGAATGCCGCCAGGAGTGGCCCGCGAGCCCGCGGCCGGGCTGCGGACCCGACCGCCGACAACGGGACAGAACGGGTCCTGACCGGCAAGGACGCCGCACCGGGAGCAGTGGGCCGATCGGGAACAGCCCGGTAGGCTGCTGCCTTGCCCCTGCCTCGAAAGGACCGTTGACGTGCCGCCGTCCCACGCCAGCACTTCCGACTCCAAGCCCGCCGGCTCCAGCGGCGGGGTGCAGTCCCTCGAACGCGCCTTCGATCTGTTGGAGCGCATGGCGGATGCCGGGGGCGAGGTCGGCCTCAGCGAGCTCTCCGCGAGCAGTGGGCTCCCGCTGCCGACCATCCACCGGCTGATGCGCACCCTCGTGGTGGCCGGATACGTGCGCCAGCAGCCCAACCGGCGCTACGCGCTGGGCCCGCGCCTGATCCGGCTCGGCGAGTCCGCGTCCCGGCTGCTGGGCACCTGGGCACGGCCCTACCTCCAGCGGCTCGTCGAGGAGACCGGCGAGACGGCGAACATGGCGCTGCTCGACGGGGACGAGATCGTGTACGTCGCCCAGGTGCCCTCGAAGCACTCGATGCGGATGTTCACCGAGGTGGGCCGCCGGGTGCTCCCGCACTCCACGGGTGTGGGCAAGGCCCTGCTGGCGAACACACCGGCCGACGAGGTCCGGGCGCTGCTGGCCCGTACGGGCATGCCCGCGGCCACCGAGAAGACGATCACCACCCCGGACGGCTTCCTGGACGCGCTGGAGCAGGTGCGCAGGGCGGGCTACGCGGTGGACGACAACGAGCAGGAGATCGGGGTGCGCTGCCTCGCCGTGTCGGTGCCCAACTCCCCCACCTCGGCCGCCCTCTCCATCTCCGGTCCGGCGGGGCGGGTGACGGAGGCGGCGACGGAGCGGATCGTGCCGATCCTGCAGCAGACCGCGAAGGAGCTCTCCGAGGCACTGGCCAGCAGCGGCGGCGCGGCGGGCTGACCCCCGGAGCGGGTGAAGGGTCCCGACGCCCGTTCCGGGTGCCTGGTCCCGCGCTTCAGCGGCAGGACGTCGCGGCCGGTGCCGTCAGCCGTCCGTCCTCCATCGTCACCGTCCCGTCCACCCGGTCCAGGTGCGCCAGGTCGTGGGTGACCAGGACCGTGGCCGTCGACCGTTCCCGGGTCAGCGCGGCCAGCAGGTCCAGGACCGCGGCGCCCCGTTCGTGGTCGAGTGCGCTGGTCGGTTCGTCGACGAGCAGCACGGCGGGCTCGTTCATCAGGGCCCGCGCGATGTTGATCCGCTGGCGCTCGCCGCCCGACAGCTGGTGCGGCCTGCGGTCCGCCCGGTCGGCCAGGCCGACCGCGTCCAGGAGCTCCTCCGCCCGGGCCCGGGCCGCGCGTACGGATCCGCCGGACAGGTGCGCCATCACCTGCACCTGTTCCGCGGCGGTCAGTGACGGCAGCAGGTTCGGCTGCTGGAAGACGATGCCGATGCGCTCCCTGCGCAGCGCCGCCTTCTCCGCACGGCCGAGCCCGGCGGTGTCCGTGCCCGCCACGACGACCCGCCCCTGGTCCGGGGTGACCAGCGTGGCGGCGATGGCGAGCAGGCTGGACTTGCCGGACCCCGACGGTCCGACGACCGCGGTCAGCGTGCCCGCGGGAACGTCCAGCGAGACCCGGTCGAGGGCGGTGAGCCGTGCGTCCCCGTCGGGGTAGGTGAGGGTGACGTCGGCGAGGGTGAGGGTCATCGGGCACTCCCGAGTGCGGTGAGCGGGTCGACGGCGGTGATCCGCCGGATGGACAGCGCGGCCCCGAGCGCACCGAGCGCGATCATGACGGCGGCCGGCACGAGTACGGTCGACGCGTCCAGGACGAACGGCACGGCGCCGGCACCTCCCCCGATGAGCGCACCGATGCCCGCGGCGAGCACGGTGCCCGTGCCCGTACCGGCGGCGAGCATCACGACGGCCTGTCCGAGCGCGTCCCGCAGCAGGTACGGGGTGGAGGCACCCAGCGCTTTGAGCACGGCGACATCGGCGCCGCGCTGGATGGTCCAGACGGTGAAGAAGGCGCCGATGACCAGGGCGGAGATGGCGAAGAGGAAGCCCCGCATCAGCTGGAGCGAGCCGTTCTCCGCCTGGTAGGAGCCGATCGCGGTGAGGGATTCGTCCAGGGTCAGGGTGCGGGTGCCCGCCGCCAGGTCGCCGGCCGCAAGGTCGGCTCCGTGCGTCGTCAGCGCGATCACGGTGGCCCGTGCCATGCTGCCGCCGTCCCGGCCGAAGCCCTGCCAGTCGTCGAGCGAGGCCCACACCACCGGGGTGTGGCTGTACGAGGCGTCGCCCGCGACCGCGTCGACGGTCACCTCGGCGCCGCTCAGCCGGACGGTGTCGCCCGCGCCGGCCCCGAGGGCTTCGGCGGCCTGCTCGGAGAGCACCACCCGGCCCGGTGCCACCGCTCCGGGCGCGAGCCCGCCGTCCGGCCGGACGCCGAACGCCGAGACCGCGGCCGTACGGTCCCCCTCCCCGGTGGCGGCGTCCAGCGTCCGGATCCCGAGGGGCTCGGCGGCGGTGACTCCGGGCAGGGCGGCCCAGGTGCGCCAGGCATTCTCCTCGACCGCCGAGTCGGTGAAGGACACCGGGCGGCCGTCCGGTGGGGCCGCGAACGCCAGACGTTCGGCGCCCAGCCCCGTGACGGCCGAGGTGTTCTCCCTGGCCAGCCCGGCCGTCAGGCCGGACAGCAGCCCCACGAGCAGCGTGATCAGCACCACGACCGCGCCCATGAGCGCGAACCGGCCCCTGGCGAACCTCAGATCTCTCCATGCGACGAACATGACTCCAGATTCGGGCCCCGGGCCCGGACGGACATCGCACGCCGGACGGGGCGGACATCAACCTTTCGGTTGACCGGTCGCGGGCCGGTCGCCCCTACGCTGGAACGACCATGGATCCGCGTGCGCACACCCACGTCACCACCGCCCTGCGGCTCTGTCTGCACGCGCTGCTGGTGGGGCTGCTCGCGCTCGCCGCGACCCGCTCGATGGACGACACCGCGTTCGTCGTGCTCGCGGCGGTGATGGCCGCGCTCTACGGGGCGGGCGCGCTGGCCCCCGTCGTACAGCCGCACACCCGGGCCGCCGCCCTCTGGCTGGCCGCGCTGGGCGCGGTCTGGCTGGCCCTTCTCGCCCTGTCGCCCGACGCCCTGTGGGTGGCCTTCCCGCTCTACTTCCTGCAGCTGCACCTGCTTCCGGTGCGCTGGGGGCTGGCCGCCGTGGCGGTCACCGCGGCCGGTGCCATCACCGGCTTCCTGCTGCACGACCAGGAGATCGGTCCGGGTACGTTCATCGGCCCGCTGCTCGGTGCGGCGGTGGCCGTCGCGACCGTGCTGGGGTACGACGCGCTGTTCCGGGAGAGCGAGCGGCGCCGCGAGCTCATCGAGGAGCTGGTCTCCACCCGGGCGGAGCTCGCCGAGGCGGAGCGCGACGCGGGCACCCTGGCCGAGCGGGAGCGGCTGGCCCGCGAGATCCACGACACCCTCGCCCAGGGGTTGTCCAGCATCCAGCTCCTGCTGCGGGCCGCCGAGCGCACGCTCCCCCATGACGCACCGGCCACCCCTCATGTGCGCCGGGCCCGTGAGGCCGCGCAGGACAATCTGGCCGAGGCCCGCCGCTTCGTGCGGGCGCTGAGTCCGCCGGACCTGGAGCACGGTTCGCTGGCGGCGGCCCTGTCCCGGCTGTCGTCCCGCACCTCGACACCGGAGCTCGCCGTACAGTTCGCGGTCAGCGGCACGCCGGTGGTGCTGCCGACCCCGTACGAGGTGGCGCTGCTCCGCACCGCGCAGTCGGCGCTGGCCAACACGGTGCGGCACTCCGGCGCACGGCGGGCGGAGATCACCCTCAGCTTCATGGAGACGTCGGTGTCCCTGGACGTCGTGGACGACGGGTGCGGCTTCGACCCGGGTACCACGGACGGGGTACGGCGGAGCTCGGGCAGCGGGGGCTTCGGCCTGCCCGCGATGCGTTCGCGGGCCCGTTCGCTGCGCGGCACGCTGAGCGTGGAGTCGGCGCCGGACCAGGGCACGGCGCTGGCGGTCACGCTGCCGCTGCCACTCCCCCATCCGCCGGCCGACGGAGAGGACCCCGCCGCATGACCCCCCGCACGACCGGCCCGATCAGGCTGCTGCTCGCCGATGACCACCCGGTCGTCCGGGCCGGCCTGCGCGCGGTGCTCGACACCGAACAGGACTTCGAGGTCGTCGCCGAGGCCGCGACCGCCGAGCGGGCCGTCGCCCTCGCGGCGACCGGCGCCTTCGACGTCGTCCTGATGGACCTGCAGTTCGGCGCGGGGATGCACGGCGCGGAGGCGACCGCCGCGATCACGGCTGCGGCGGACGCGCCCCGGGTGCTGATCCTCACCACGTACGAGTCGGACGCGGACATCCTGGCAGCCGTCGAGGCGGGGGCCGGGGGTTATCTACTCAAGGACGCCCCTCCGGAGGAGCTGGCGGCGGCGGTGCGCACGGCGGCGGCCGGCCGCTCGGCACTCGCCCCGGCGGTCGCCCACCGTCTGATGGACCGGATGCGCACCCCCGCGCAGGCCCTGACCAAGCGCGAGCTGGAGGTCCTCCAGCTCGTCGGCGAGGGCCTGTCGAACCAGCAGATCAGCAAGCGGCTGTTCCTGAGCCAGGCGACGGTGAAGTCCCACCTGGTGCACATCTACGCCAAGCTCGGAGTCGACTCACGCACCTCGGCGGTCGCTGCGGCCACCGCGCGCCGTCTGCTCCGCCGCTGACCTCACGAGTGGCGCGGCGGCTCCCCGAAGAGGTCCACGGCGATCCGTACGGCCCGCAGGCCGGGCGCCAGTGCGCTGACCGATCCGATCGCCCCCGCGACCAGCAGCAGCGAGCGGCGGAGCCGGGGGATCTCGGGCGTACCACTGGCCGCCATGGCGTCCAGCGCCGCGAGCTCGTCCTCGGCGATGCCCCGGTCCGGGAACTCGGAAGGATGGCCGGCCAGCTCGCGCCGGAGCCGGGACACGGCCGTACGCAGCTCCGTCACCCTCAGGTCCTCATCACCGCGCAACCGCTTCTGCCCCACACTTCGCAACAAAGCACTCCCCCTCGCGCCACTGCGTGCCGCAGTACTCATCAGATCCCGGACGGCGGTCAAGTGCCCAGGTTTGTAAGCAAGTTAACGCCATAAAAGGCGACGCGCGCCACCGCGCGGACACAAAAGAGTACCCGTGAGGGTGACATGCCTTTCGCCTGTGCGAACGGGGCGGTGGTATCCAGGGGCCATGGCTCACACACAACCCGTCCCCGTGATCGCAGGGGTGCTGCTGGCCGCAGGTGGCGGCCGTCGGCTCGGTGGCCGGCCGAAGGCGCTGCTGGAACACCGCGACCGTCCGCTGGTCGAGCACGCGGTGCGTGCGCTGCGCAACGGCGGGTGCGGCCCCGTCCATGTGGTGCTCGGTGCCGCGGCCGAGGAGGTGCGGGCGCGGGCGGACCTCTCCGGGTGCGTGACCACCGTCAACCCCTGGTGGGAGGAGGGCATGGGTTCCTCGCTCCGGGCGGGACTCGGGGAGCTGGTCGGCTCGGACGTGGACGCGGCGCTCGTGCTCCTGGTCGACCAGCCGGGCATCGGGGCGGAGGCGGTGGCGCGGGTGCGGTCGGCCTACCGCACCCGGTCGTCCCTCGCGGCGGCGGCGTACGGCGGGAAGCGCGGCCATCCGGTGCTGTTCGGGGCCGACCGGTGGGCGGACATCGCCGCGGGCGCGACCGGCGACCGGGGCGCACGGGAGTACCTGCGGGCGCACCACGATGCGATCACGCTCGTCGAGTGTTCCGATGTGGCTCAGGCTTTCGACATCGACACGGCGGAGGATCTGCGGCACCTGGAGTGACCGGTGGTGCCCGCCCTGGCACGGTGGGCCACCGCGGGCGCACCTCTGTCGACCCGGAGAATCTCGACATCAACAAACCATTGAACTTCCACCATGAGGAAACTAATATCCACTGATCAGAAGCTCTGCAGGACCGCTTCTGCCCCCGGACGGCACCCACGGCCGCATCCCGGAGCCCTGGCACCCCGTGCCGCACCCGGGCGACCCGGCGACCGCGGCACACCGTCCGCACCGCCCCGCTGAAGGAGTGACAGCTCATGTCCGCACCAGCGCCGTCCCCGCTGGCCATCGTCGACGCCGAGCCCCTGCCGAGGCAGGACGAGGTCCTGACCGATGCGGCCCTCGCGTTCGTGGCCGAGCTGCACCGGCGGTTCACCCCGCGGCGCGACGAGCTGCTCGCCCGCCGGGGCGAGCGCCGCGCCGAGATCGCCCGCACCTCCACACTGGACTTCCTGCCCGAGACGGCGGCGATCCGCGCGGACGACTCCTGGAAGGTCGCCCCGGCCCCGGCCGCGCTGAACGACCGCCGGGTGGAGATCACCGGCCCGACCGACCGCAAGATGACCATCAACGCCCTGAACTCGGGCGCCAAGGTCTGGCTCGCCGACTTCGAGGACGCGTCCGCCCCCACGTGGGAGAACGTGATCACCGGCCAGCTCAACCTGAGCGACGCGTACACCCGGAACATCGACTTCACCGACCCGAGGTCCGGCAAGTCGTACGCCCTCGAGCCCGCCGAGGAGCTCGCGACCGTGGTCACCCGCCCGCGCGGCTGGCACCTGGACGAGCGCCACCTGCAGTTGGACGGCACACCCGTGCCCGGTGCGCTGGTCGACTTCGGCCTCTACTTCTTCCACAACGCCCAGCGGCTGATCGACCTGGGCAAGGGCCCGTACTTCTACCTCCCGAAGACGGAGTCGCACCTGGAGGCCCGCCTCTGGAACGACATCTTCGTCTTCGCCCAGGACTACGTCGGCATCCCGCAGGGCACGGTCCGTGCGACGGTCCTGATCGAGACGATCACCGCCGCCTACGAGATGGAGGAGATCCTCTACGAGCTCCGCGACCACGCCTCCGGGCTGAACGCGGGCCGCTGGGACTACTTGTTCTCCATCGTCAAGAACTTCCGTGACGGTGGACCGAAGTTCGTCCTGCCGGACCGCAACCTCGTCACGATGACCGCCCCGTTCATGCGGGCGTACACCGAACTCCTCGTCCGTACCTGCCACAAGCGCGGGGCGCACGCCATCGGCGGCATGGCGGCCTTCATCCCCTCGCGGCGCGACGCGGAGGTCAACAAGGTCGCCTTCGAGAAGGTCAAGGCCGACAAGGACCGCGAGGCCGGCGACGGCTTCGACGGCTCCTGGGTGGCCCACCCGGACCTCGTCCCGATCGCGATGGCCTCGTTCGACGCCGTCCTCGGCGAGAAGCCGAACCAGAAGGACCGCCTGCGCGAGGACGTCTCGGTGGCGGCGGGCGACCTGATCGCCATCGACACCCTGGACGCGAAGCCCACGTACGACGGTCTGCGCAACGCCGTCGCGGTCGGCATCCGCTACATCGAGGCGTGGCTGCGGGGCATGGGCGCGGTCGCCATCTTCAACCTGATGGAGGACGCGGCCACCGCGGAGATCTCGCGCTCGCAGATCTGGCAGTGGATCAACGCGGACGTCGTCTTCGAGAACGGTGAGCACGCCACGGCGGACCTGGCCCGCAAGGTCGCCACCGAGGAACTGGCCGCGATCCGTGCGGAGATCGGTGACGAGGCGTTCGCCGCGGGGAAGTGGCAGCAGGCCCACGACCTGCTGCTCCAGGTCTCGCTGGACCAGGACTACGCCGACTTCCTGACGCTGCCGGCGTACGAGCAGCTGCGCTGACACCGCGCGCGCTCCCGACCGCCCCCGGTGCCGCACGGCGCCGGGGGCGGTGTGCGGCCGGGGACAGTGCGATGCCGGCCGGCCCGCAACGCGACGGGCGGCCGCGGAGCGAGCCGAGAGGGGGCGCCGCACGGGCCGGTCAGCCGAGGGGCGTACGACGCTTCCGGCAGACGGGCAGATCGGCGGCGACCCTATGGAGGAAACAGACCGCGCCGCGTACGAGCAGAACGTTCACGGCGGCCCCGAGCCCGCCGGCGAGCGCCGAGCCGACGGCACCTGGCTCGCCCCCTCCCCCGCCGAAGTCGCCGAACGCCACGGTGAGCGGCATGAGGACGAAGACGTAGAGGACGTTCAGCCCGGGCTGCGAGAGCCAGAACACCAGCACTTCCGCGAGCGAGGATCCCTGCGCGCCCGCGATCAGCCCGGCGAGGGCCGTGAGGGCGACGTACGCGAGGGCGAGGGCCCGAGCCCTCCGGAAACGGCTGCTACGGCTCATGATTGCGGGCCTCTCCTCATGACGCACGACGCACCGGCAGCGGCCGTCCCGCCTGTCACGCCCTCACTTTTGAACACGTTCGAAATCTATCACCCGATCGCCGGTGAGACCCACGGCCGGCCGACGGCCCACGGGCCTCGTCCAGCCCTCCGAGGTACCCGTCAGCGCAATGCGTTGATGCGGCCGGGCCCGCCCTCGAGCCGACGCTGCCTGTACAGCTCCGCGATGTCCGCCTCCAGGCACGTGCGGATGTCCGCGCCCATCCTGCGCCACCCGAAGAACTCGCACGCCTGCTTGATCAACTCGTCCTGGGTCATGCCGGGACACTCCGCCGCGAGCTCGCTCAGCGCCAACTGCCGCTCAGCCGGGGCGATGTACGTGACCTTGCGCGCCGCCTCCCCGTCCTCCGCCCGCCGCGCCCTGACGCTGCCCCCACCGGCCGCCGCGTAGAAGTCGCCCTGCGAGGAGAAGCCTCCCGAGCGGACCAGCTGGTGGGCCACGGCGCGGACGTTGTCCCGAATGCGGTTCCCCGCCCGGCCCACGCCCCACGCCTCACGGGCGCGCTGCACCAGGAGGTCCTCGTGGATGGGCCCTTCGGAGCCGATGATCTGCGCCAGCACCTCCTTCAGTGCCGGCCTGGCCTCCACCGTGTGCAGCTCGTGGCCGCCGGAGGTGGCTGTGATCCGGCAGGCACGATACGGAGCACTCCACTCACGCTGCACCTCCATGTCGACGGGAACCCGCTCGTACTCGATACCGGCCGGCGCCTCCGCCCGCGCGGGTACGGGTGTGAGGGGAACCGTCAGCACCCGCCCGCCGGACTGACCGGCCGGACTGACCGCGGAGGCCACGGCTACGGATTCCGCCTCCGCCGGTGCCGAGGGCCCCGGCTGCACCGACGCCGTCAGCGGGCCCCGGGCGATCGCCTGCTCGACCGCCTCGCGCAGCCGGAGCT
This sequence comes from Streptomyces clavifer, assembly GCA_014651175.1. Classification (GTDB taxonomy): domain Bacteria; phylum Actinomycetota; class Actinomycetes; order Streptomycetales; family Streptomycetaceae; genus Streptomyces; species Streptomyces clavifer. The sequence continues at coordinate 443,788 of BMWJ01000002.1, forward strand.
CCGCCGCCGCCCTCCCCCGGTACCAGTCGGTGCCCCAGATCCGGTACAACCGCCAACCGAGGCCGTTCAACACCTGCTCGCGCAGCCGGTCCCGGTCCCGGGCCGTCTTCGAGGAGTGGTACATCGCCCCGTCGCACTCGATGCCCAGGGCGTAGGCGCCCGGCAGCTCCGGGTGCCGCAGGCCGAGGTCGATGCGGTAGCCGGCGACGCCGACCTGCGGCTGGACCTGGTAGCCCCAGTCACGCAGCACGGCCAGTACGGACTCCTCGAAGGGGCTGTCCGGCTCCGCGTCGGACTGGATGACGTCACGGGCGAGGACGGCGGGACCGTTCTCCGCGTACTCCAGGTAGCGCTTGAGGTGCTGGACGCTCTCGTTCGCACTGTCGGCCAGGCTCGCGCCGCGGAAGGAGGCGACGACCTCCATGCGGTAGCGGGCGCGGGTGACGGCGACATTGAGGCGCCGCCAGCCGCCCCCCTTGTTGATGGGGCCGAAGTTCAGCCCGAGCTTGCCGTGCTCGTCGGGGCCGTAGCCGACCGACATGATCATCACGTCACGTTCGTCGCCCTGTACCGACTCGAGGTTCTTGACGAAGAAGCCGTCGAGGCGGCCCTCGGTGAAGCAGTGCTCGAGGTCCGGGCGCACGAGACGGGCCTGCTGCACGGCCTGGTCGATGGCCGAGGCCTGTGCCTGGGAGAGGGCGACCACACCGAGGGTCCGGCCGGGGCGGGTGTCGAAGTGGTGGATGACGCGATCGGCGACGTAGCTCGCCTCGGCCCGGTTGTCGCGGCGGCCGCCCCGGTCGTAGACGCCGTCGGCCTTGAGGAAGGCGACACCGACGTCGTTGCCCTCGTCGAGGGCGCCGGGGAAGGTCACCATCGAGTTCTGGTAGAACGAGCGGTTGCTGAAGGTGATCAGATTCTCGTGGCGGCTGCGGTAGTGCCAGCGCAGGGGCAGTTCCCGCATGGCGCCGGCTTTGCAGGCGTGCAGCAGGGACTCGAAGGATTCGGGCGCGTCCTCCTCGTACTCGTCCGAGTCGTCCTCACCCGCGGAGTCGAAGAACGAGGTCGGCGGCAGCTGCTTGTCGTCCCCGGCCACGACGAGCGTACGTCCGCGATAGATGCAGTTGATCGCGTCGCTGGGCCGGACCTGTGAGGCCTCGTCGAAGACGACCACATCGAAGTGATAGTCGGCGGGCAGGAACTGACTGACCGTCAGTGGACTCATCATGAAGCAGGGCTTGATCGGCTGCACGACCTCGCGTGTCCGGCCGAGCAGCTCACGCACGGGCATGTGCCGGGTCTTCTTCTCGGCCTCGCGGGTGATGACGGCGCCGCCCCCGCTGCCGAAGCGGCGGGGCCGGCGCTTGTTGCACGCCTCGATCACGGCTCCGCCCGCGGCCGCGATCAGACGGCGGTCGGCTTCCTTGTAGTCCGCCACGCGTGCGTCCAGGTCGTCCGAACGGGTCGTGCGCAGGCGTGCGTCGGTGGCGAGGATGCCGTCGGCCCAGGACCGGAGCATCGCCTGCTCCACGATGTGGGGCAGTTGCCGCGGATCGACGGACCGCTCGGCCGCGCTCGCCACGAGGCCGTCGGCACCATGGCGGGCGAGGACGTCGAGGCCGTCACGGTGGGCGTGCCACTCCTCGGGACCGTGCGGGTCGGCGAGGAACGTGCCGACCACCTGCTGCGCCTGTTCGAAGGTGTCCAGCAGGAGCGGGGAGAGCTGCCCTTGCCGGGCAGGACCGAAGAGGCCGAGCAGCGTGGTCACGGACGTGCTCCAGCGCTCGGCCCGGCGGGTGGAGATCGCACACCAGTCGCCCAGCGACCGCCTGACATCGGCGGCCAGCAGCGCCGGCAGGCGGTCCGTCTCGACACCGTCGGCGAGCTGCCCGGCGAGCAGGTCCCACCCGTCGGCTTCGCGGCCCAGGGCGGCCACGCGGTCGGCGGTGGCCAGTGCCTCGTCGAGCACGTCCAGCGCTTCCCGTTCACGGGGGACGTAGCGGCCCAGGAGGGTGGCGTGCTCGGACGCGAGGCGTGCCGCTTCGGCCGCGGCCACGTGCCAGGCCAGTGCGTGCTCCAGGCGGCCGACGAGCGGTTTGGCCCAGGTCCCGGAGTGGGTGAGGGCCGCGACGGCTGCACGGTCCGCCTTGTAACGGGCCGAGAACCGGGCCCGCAGCCCACGGTGCTGATCCGCGAAACGGGCCACCAGATCCGCCAGGTCCGCCGCATCGAGGACGCGCTCGTGGAAGACGTCCTCGGCGGCCGTGCGCGCCTCGGTCTCGGCCTCCAGGGCCTGCCGCAGCTCCTGCGCGGCCCGGTGCGCGCGGCGCAGGGTGTCGCGGTCGAACCACCCGCGTGGCGGGCGGTGCTCGGCGGTGGTCAGGTCCGCGAGCTCGCAGAGGGCGAAGGCCGCGTCGACCTCCCCCCGCTTCGGCACGCCGAACAGGTCGGCGAGCTGCGCGAGCCGGCCGGACACGTCGTCGGGGAGGGGCGCGTCGGGCGAGCCGATTCCGTCGGGGAGGCCGGCCCGCACGGAGCGTACGGCCTGCTGGAGTGCGCGGACCGACCGGGCTTCGTCGACACTCCCCGCGAAGGGGCGGCGGCCTGCCACGGTCTGCAGTGCGGCGAGAGCGTCGGACGCCTCGGTGGCGACCTGGTGCGCCGATGTCCCGACCAGCCCGCGCCAGGGGAAGGCCTCCCCCTCGGCTGCGGGACGCCAGGCTCTGCTGACCGCCTGGGCTGCTTCGGCGAGCTCCTGCAGCGCTCCGGCGCTCAGGGTCTGGACGGTCTTCGCGTTCTGGGCCGACAACGGCAGTTGCGGTGTGCCCGCACGCTCCAGCTGGACGAGTCGTCCGAGGACGTCGTGGAGGGTCTGCCGGAGGGGCTCCCGCTCCTGGTTCATACCGGCGGCGTACGCGGACAGCTCCTCGCGCAGACGCCGGGCCCGCTCCAGTTCGTGCTCGGCGGCTCCGGTGACGCGGGCCTCGGTGGTCAGCACCCGGGCGAGCTCGGTGGCGACCGCCTTCTTGCTCGTGTCACCGCTGTGGAGCGCCATGACGAAGTCGCCGAGGCCCACGCCGCGCAGACGGTTGCGTACGACGTCGAGCGCAGCAGCCTTCTCACTGACGAACAGGACGCTGCGCCCGGCGTGCATGAGGGCGGCGATCATGTTGGTGATCGTCTGGCTCTTGCCGGTACCGGGCGGGCCGCTCATCACGAAGGACCTGTTGTCGAGTGCCGCGGCGATGCACTGGCGCTGAGAGGCGTCGGCGTCCAGCACCAGCGGGGTCTTCTCGGGCAGCTGGACGTCGTCGATGCGGTCCAGCTCGGGCGGCTCGAAGCCGATGAGGTCGTCGGGCAGGCCCGCATCGGGGCCGAGGGCCACGGCGCGGACCAGCGGATGCCCGAGGATCCGGTCCTCGTTCTGCTGGAGGTCCTGGTACATCGCTTCGCGGTGCGAGGCGAACAGGCCGAGTACGACCCGCTCGTCGACGGACCAGCCCTTCTGCCGGGCACAGACGGCGCGGGCCGCGGAGAACAGGGCGGGCAGGTCGTTGACGTCGGTGGCGGTGACCGTGGACCAGTCGACGCCCATCCGCTCCAGCTTCACAGCGAGTGCGGGATTGTGGGCCCGGTCCTGGTTGTCGGCCAGGTGGAGCCGGTACCCGCGACGAGTGTCACGGCGCAGTTCCACGGGGACCAGCAACAGCGGTGCGAGGCTGCCCTCGTGGGCGCCGTCCTCGCGCCAGTCCAGCATGCCGATCCCCAGCCACAGCACCCACAGGCCGTAGTCGTTGAACATCTGACCGGACTTCTGCCTCAGCTGGTACAGGGCGCTGTCCAGCGTCGCCTGGGTGGCCTTCTGGGTGACCAGTCCCGGGTCGGCACGGCGTTCGGCCGCATCGCGGTCCTCGTCGCCGGCCTCCACCACCGGCGCGAACTCCCGGCCCTTGGCGAGCGCCGGAAGCAGGGACCCCGCAGCGGGCGAGGTGATCTCCAGAGTCGACGTCCTGGTGTGCCGGAAGTTCAGCAAGCGGTTCCGTCCGCCCATGTCCAGGAGGGAGTTGCGCCACCCGTCGAGCACGGCCTTCAGCCGGTCGAGACCCGGATCGCTCGCGTCGGCGGACAGGGTCTGGGGCTGACGGGGCATGGGGCAGGTACCTCCTGAGCAGGGCGCACAGGGGTATCCACTCTCAACAGGTCCCCCCTGGAGGTATCTACTTATCAGCCCAGATGGTCCGACACGCCGGTGCAGGGCAACACGATATGTATCTGTTGTGAAGGACCGAACAAATCAGGACCTGAAGAGCTCTCGGAAAACAGTCGCACTGGCGTGCGACTAGCGCTCTTCTGGAGCTATGATCACGCACGGCAAGGCTGTAGCGCAGAGGTCGTCGCGCCCTAGCATCGAGCTGGAGGACGTCGGTTCGAATCCGACCGGTCTTGCCGCCTTTTCGTGAAGGAAAGTCGATGGCGTCGGCGTCCTGGACGGGCGGCGGACGCGGTCGTCCGTCCCCGCCGGAATCCGGCGGGGACTGGGGAGTTGTGATGTCGCAGCCAATGCCCGTGCGCTGCCCCGTGATCGAGCACCCGGACATTCCGCTCGCCGACACGGCACTGCTGGATCCGCTGCTGGCACGGCTCGCGGAGGAGCCGCCCGTCGGGGCGGACGAGGTGTTCCCGCTGGGGACCCTGCGTGCGGACGGGCGCGTTGATCTGTGCAAGCAGGGACTCGGTGCCGCCGGTGCGGCCCGGGTGATGCCCGCTCTCGTACGGTCACCGCACGCCACCCATGCCCTGCTCGGCACCAACTCCCTCGGTGACGAGGGTGCCGGTGCGGTCGCGGACGCGCTGCGCGGTGGCCGTCACCCGCTGCGGACCGTCTATCTCGGCTGCAACCGCATCGGGGCCGAAGGGGCCGCCGCGCTCGCCGACGCCCTGGACGAGGACGACACCGTCAGGGCCCTGTGGCTGAAGCGCAATCCGCTGGGCGACCCCGGTGTCCGGGTCCTCGCGCGGATGCTGGCCCGCAACACCGCGCTGCGCACCCTGGACCTGGTCAACAGCGGAATCACCGCCGCCGGACTGGAGGTGCTGCTCGGGGTGCTGACCACCCGCAAGCGGCCCGTGGAGCGGCTGTTCCTCGGCGGCAACGGCCTCGGCCCGGAGACCGCACCCGCGCTCGCCGCGCTGATCCGTGAGGCGGGCGTGCGGGAGCTGTACGTGCCTGCCAACCACCTGGGCGACGCGGGGGCCGCGGTGCTCGCCGCCGCGGCCGACCCGGCGCGCCCGGTGCGGCTGGGGCTGGGCGGCAACGGCATCGGGCCGGCGGGCGCGTGCGCCCTGGCGGGTGCGCTCGACGGGATCGAGGCGCTCGACCTCGGACGCCCGATGTCGGAGCGCAGCCTCGGGGCGACGGGCAACGCGACGGGCGACGCCGGGGCCCACGCACTGGCCGGCGCGCTGCGCGGCAGCCCGCTGCGGCGTCTGGAGCTGGCGCACACCGGGCTGACCGGGCGGGGCGCGAAGACCCTGCTGGGTGCCGTGGGAGCGGACTCCCGGCTGGAGTACGTGGGGTTGGGCCCGGGGCTCCCCCGCAAGGTGAAGCGCTCCTTCGCGACCCGGCTGCGCCCGGACGGCGGCGCCCACACGGATCTGCGTGCGATACGGAGCGTCTACCGGTGAGGCACCGCCCGGACGACCCCTTCATCCCGGCCGAGGAGGCGTCCAGTCTGCGGAGGGCGCGTCAGTACGCGGTGCCCCGCTGGATGGTCGAGCGGGCCACGGAACGCCGACTGGCGGGCGACTGGCGGGGCGCGCTCGCCGTGGCCGGGGTCGACGCGGCCTTCGACCCTGCCCGGGTGGCGGCCGAGCACGGTACGGCCGTGGCCGGGGCGCTCGTGTCGGACCTCCAGCACCTGGCGCCCGATCTGGTGCGCTGGCACCTGCCCCGGGTGCTGGGCGGACGCTCGACGGTCTCCACCGACCGCACCGTCGTCCTGGCGGGCTACCGGGACGGGGCAGGTCTGCCCCTCGCCCCGTATCTGCACCTGCGTACGCCCCCGATGGTCGACGGACCCCAGCGGCTCACCCTGGACTTCGGGGCCGTCCCCGGCGAGACCTCTCCCGGTGTGTTCGGCTCCGGCACCGAGGACTGGCGGGCGGCCCGGTACGCGTGGGACGCGCGGCGCACGGGCGACCTGCGTGCCGCGGCCGGCATCGGGGATCGGATCCCGTTCCTCCACCCCGACGGCACACCCCGTGCGCCGCGGGAGCCCGCCCCGCCGGACCGCGGTGACGCCGCGGCGAGGGCGGAGCGGGTGTCGCTGCTGCACCGGGACGGCAGGGTGGCCGAGGCGTTCGCGGCTGCGGGCGTCGAGTGGGATCCGACGCCGCCGGAGTCGGACCGCTCCTGGTACCGCGTGGAGCCGGAGAAGGTCATCGCCTCGATGGCCCTCGACATCCCGAGGCTGGAGTCGGGAGTGCGGCGGTCGATGGCGGCGACCGGTACGGAGCGCTTCCGGATCGGCGCCCACTGGCGGGGGCACGTCCTGCTGGAACTCACCGGTCACAGCGCGGGCGGACGGCTCCGGGCGAGTGTCGTGGAACCGGGAACGGCCACGGCGGCCGCCTTCCTCCCCGAGGTGGTCTGGCGCCGCCTGCCGGACCTCGACCTGCTGCGGGCCGGGCGTATGCCCGCGCGGTGGCTGCACCCGCTCGTCGCCGGGGCGCTCCTCCCCGCGCTGGAGGGCCCGTTCGGTGCGCCGGGCCCGTCGGCTCCGCGGCCCGTGCGGGTACGGTGCCGCGGCGACTGGCACGAGGTCGTCTTCCGGGACGGTGCGCTCCGCTCCCCGCACACCGAGGAGGAGCGGAACCGCGAGAGCGCCATGCGTGCGTTCGGCGGCGCCGTGGCAGGCTGCTTCGCGGTCGAGCACTCCTGCACGTCGGGGACGGGCCGGCTTCCCAGAGCGCTGCGGGCACAGCGCCAGGAGCTCTTCCTGCGCGTCCAGCACGGGGACACCCCGGGTGTCCTGGAGCTGCTGGACGCCGGTGTCGACCTGCGCGTACGGGACGGCAGGCGGCGCGGGCTGCTGCATGTGCTGCACCTGCTCGACCACGAGGCGCTGCTGCCCCGGCTACTGGCGGCGGGGCTCGACCTCGAGGCCCTGGACCACCATGACCGGACCCCCCTGGGCGTCGTGGTGAGCGAGGGGGGCTCCGCCGCGCTGGTCCGGGCTCTGCTGGACGCCGGGGCCCGCATCGACGTGATCGACCAGATGGAGCTCTCGCTGGCACAGGTGATCCGCCGGTACAAGCGCGAGGACCTGGGCTTCCTCCGGGAGCGGGTGCTGGCCGAGCATCCGGGCATCGGGTCGGACTGGTACGACGAGTGGCAGCAGCAGAAGGAAGAGGACGAGGAACAGTGAGCACCACCATCCGGCCCCCGTCCGCGGCCCCCGGCCCCCTGGACGCGGCGGACGAGCTCAACCGGCGGCTGCGCACCACCCGCACCGAGCCGTCCCGCAGCCCGCAGCTGGAGGCACTGGCACTTGCGGTGACCGCCAATCAGCCGGTGCTGCTGTGGGGCGAGCCGGGGATCGGCAAGTCCGCCGGCATGGAGCAGCTCGCCGCCGGTCTGGGTCTCGGCCTGGAGACGGTCATCGCCAGTGTCCACGAGCCGTCGGACTTCGCCGGTCTGCCGGTCGTGGGTGACGACCCGGCCGTGACGGGTGTGCCGATGGCGCCGCCGGACTGGGCGGTGCGCCTCGCCCGCAGGGGGCAGGGGCTGCTCTTCTTCGACGAGCTGTCGTCCGCGCCGCCCGCCGTGCAGGCCGCGCTGCTGCGGGTCGTGCTCGAACGCCGGGTGGGCAGCCTCGAGTTGCCGGAGGCGGTACGCATCGTGGCGGCGGCGAACCCGCCGTCGAGCGCGGCGGACGGCTGGCACCTCAGCCCGCCGCTGGCCAACCGCTTCGTCCACCTGCGGTGGACACACGACCCTCGCACCGTCGCCCGTGGGATGGCCGGGACGTGGCCCGCGCTGGGTGTGCCGGTCGTCGAACCCGCCAAGGTGCCCGGCGCCGCCGCCCGTGCGCGGGGCGCCGTCTCCGGCTTCCTGACCGCGCGGCCCGGCCTGGTCCACCACCTCCCGGCCGACGCGGAGAGCCGGGGCCGGGCCTGGCCGTCCCCGCGCACCTGGGACATGGCCCTGCGGCTGCTCGCCACCGGGTACGCGACGGGTGCCGGCCGGGAGGCGGTCGCCGCCGCCCTCACCGGGGCCGTCGGGGACGGGGCGGGCATCGAGCTGCTGTCGTACCTGGAACACCTCGACCTGCCCGACCCGGACCGTGTGCTCGCCGACCCGGACGCCTTCGCCCTGCCCGAGCGCGGGGACCGGCAGCTCGCCTTCCTGATCGCGGTCGTCGCCGCCGTTCAGGGTGACCTGACCCGGAAGCGCTGGGAGGCGGGCTGGGCCGTGCTGGCCAAGGCCGTGGAAGCGGGGGTGCCCGATGTGGCCGCCCGGGCCGCGGTCGACCTGGCGGCGATGCGCAGCCTCGACTGGCCGGTGCCGCCGGGGATCGACGGGTTCCTGGACCTGCTGCGGCAGTCCGGCGCCCTGCCGCAGGGAGGCTGAGCTGGACACGACGAAGCTCCTCGCGGCGCGCTACCGGGCGGCCCAGGACCGCCCGTACCTCGCGTCGGCGCTGTACGCCCTGACGGTGGTGCCGAGCGACGAGGTGCCGACCATGGGCGTGGACCGGCACTGGCGCTGCTACGTGTCGCCCGGGTTCGTCGACCGGACGCCGGTGGCGGAACTGGCGGCGGTGTGGGTGCACGAGGTGGCGCACCTGCTGCGCGACCACCACGGGCGGGCCGGGCTGCTGCCCGCGGCGGACCAGCGGGACCGGCACCGGGTGAACGTCGCGCAGGACTGCGAGATCAACGACGACCTGGTCTCCGACGGGCTGCCGCTGCCCGCCGGGCGTCTGGAGCCACGCCTCTTCGGCCTTCCGGAGGGGCAGCTCTTCGAGGTGTACCTGGCCGCGCTGCCCCCGTCCGGCTTCACCCACGACTGCGGATCGGGCGCCCATGGGCAGCCGGTGCCCTGGGAGTCGGGCGGGCGGGACACGGGCCCGGCGGGGGTGGGCCCGGCGGGGGTGGGCCCGGTCGAGGCCGAGGCGCTGAGGCGCCACACCGCGGAGGCGATGCGCGCCCATGTGCGGGCCAGGGGCACCCTGCCCGGTGGCTGGCGGCGCTGGGCCGACGAGATCTGTGAGCCGACGGTCGACTGGCGGCAGGCACTCGCGGGTGCGGTGCGCGAGGGCGCCGCCTGGGCCGCCGGGGCGATCGACTACACCTACCGCCGGCCGTCCCGCCGCAGCGCTTCGCTGCGCGGTGTGGTCCTGCCGAGTCTCAGGCGTCCGCTGCCCCGGGTGGCGGTCGTCATCGACACCTCGGGTTCCATGGGTGAGTCCGAGATCGCCGCGGCCCTGGCCGAGGTCACCGGCGTCCTGCGTGAGGTGGGGATCCGGGGCAACCGGGTGACCGTCCTGGCCTGCGACGCGGATGTGCGGGCCGTCTCCCGCGTGACGTCCGCGGAACAGATCACCCTGAGCGGCGGTGGCGGCACCGACATGCGGGTCGGCATCGCCGCGGCGCTGGAGGTGCGGGAGCGCCCGCACATCGTCATCGTCCTGACGGACGGCCTCACCCCCTGGCCGGACGAGAACCCGTCGTGCAGGATCATCGCCGCCCTCATCGGCCCGTCCGCCCCTGCCGCTCCTCCGTGGGTCGAGTCGGTACGCATCACCGGCTGAGCCCGTCGCCCGGCCGGTCCGGGTGTGCCGCTCCCGGACCGGCGGGCGCCGGGCTCAGCGCACCGCCGTGGACGGGACGTCCGCGTAGTCGTCGAACTGCAGCGAGACGGCGTGCTGGTCGGAGGGCCAGTCGGGCACCACGAGGGTCGCGGTCGCCCCGCCGGTGCCGCGCATCGTCTGGGTGACGGGGATCGCCCCCCGGGCCTGCGCGTCGGCCGGGAGGTAGAGGTCGGTGGCCGTGAGGAACGGGACCCGGTCGAAGGGCGGCAGCGGCACGTCGAGCCGACTCACGCCGTCGCAGCCCCGATCGAACGCGAACACACCGAGTATCTGGCGGAGTTGGGGCGAGACGGCCGGGTTGAGGACGTCGGTCCCGCCGATGCGGAGGCGGTCGTCGTCCGCCGTGCCCGCACGCCACTCCCGGGCGCGGACGACGGTGAGGGCCGTGTGCCCGGGACAGGTGTCGATGGAATCGGCGACACCGCCCGGCGGCGAGACGAGGAGCCGCACGAAGCGGTCACTGCGCTCGAACGGTTCGAAGTAGAAGTGGCTGACGCGCTCCCCATCGCGGACGAGGGCCAGTTCGTAGTGTCCGCGCCCGTTGACGCGGAGCGGGCCGAAGTGTCCGTCCGCGCCCACCCGCGCGGTGTGTTGCGGGAGCAGGCCGACCCGGGCGCCCGTGCCGGGGTCGAGCCTCCACACGTCCAGACGGCCCCGGAGCCCCGCGTTCTGCGGGAAGTGCACGACCCGCCCCGCGATCTCCACCAGGCCGGGCAGCTCCGGCAGCACCCGGGTGGTGTGCGGCGGCCTGCCGCGGAGGAAGGCGTAGATGTGACCGAAGCTCTCGGCGGAGGTGGCGGACTCCGTGTGGCCCGCCTGCGGCTCATGGACGTTGACCGCCCCGGGGATCGACCCGTTCGGCTGGAGACTGCTCCAGATCGCGAGCGTGGGCACCCCGCCGGGCGGCGCGGACGCCGTGCGGCCGTCCAGATTCACGTACTTGGCCACCTCCGCGGCCCGCTCCGGCACGGACAGGTACGCCTGTACGACGCGCGTACCCCGCGAGTGCGCCAGGATGTCGACCCGTGCCGCGCCGGTGCGCGCCCGGACGGAGTCGACCAGTGCCTCCAGACCGGCGATCGCGTGGTCGTCGGTCGCCACGGAGGTGTCGTACTCGTGGACGTACAGCAGGTCGTCGCGGTAGCCGTTGCCGGAGAACCGCTGGGCCTGCGACTGCCACTGCTGCGCCGAACCCTGCTGGCCGTGCACGAAGATCACGGGATTGACCGTCGTGCGCGGTGCGGCCTCGGACCGCGTCGGGTCCGTCAGCGCGCCGAGGGTCGCGACGAGTGCGAGGACTACGGCGTACAGAATGGTCCGGCCCGTCCGGGCCGGCAGGGAACCGGTCATGATCTCCTCCGGGGTCGCGTCGTCGGAGTCGGAAGCTACGGCCGGTACCTGCCGGGCCACCAGACGGTGACGCGAGGGTGAGACGGCGGTCTCAGGTCCGGTTCAGAGGGTTTGCCGGAGTACGGCACGGGCAGCGCGTTCCGCCAGCGCGGGGTCCAGCCGGCGGCTGCTCAGCAGTTCGGCGTACAGCGCGGACTCGACGACCCGGACGTAGAGGTAGGCCAGTTCGTCGACGCCCGCCTCGGGCCAGAGCGGCCTGCCCTCCCCCGCCTCCAGCAGAATGGCCCGCTGGGCCAGCACGGCCCGCCGGTGCACGCCTCCGCCCGTCAGCAGACGCCGCGCCGTCTCGGGCTCGGCCCGGAGGAAGGCGCGGAACGGTGCGGAGCCACGCAGGGCCGTCACGAAGTAACGGGTGATCTCCAGAACCCCGTCCACACCCCCACGGGTACGCCGGCGTCGCGCCCGGTCCAGCAGGTGGTCGGCCAACTGCCACAGCACGTCTGCCAGGAGACCGTCCCGGCTGCCCACCACGCGGTAGAGAGTGGCCCGGCTGATCGCGAGGTCGCGGGCGAGCGCCTCCATGTCCACCGTGCCGTGCCGCAGGAAGTACCGGCAGGCGCTGTGCACCACATGACCCCGGCTGACCACGCGCCGGGCAGACCCCGCACCCGGCACGGCAGACCCGCCTCCTCCTCCGGCCACCCCTCCCGGGCGGCGCCGGTACCTTACCGTGCGGCGGCCCCGACCTCCTCGCGCTGTACGCGCCGGGTCCCGGACTGTACGCGGCACCGGGCGTAACCGGTCCGGCCGGACGGCGTCGGCCGATCCGTAGGCGGGGACGGCCGGTTCGGGGCGTGCGGGGCGAAGTGGGAGGCGTGGGACGTGGACGATCAACGACAGCAGCCGGAGCACGAGGTCGGGTCGGGCATCCTCCAGGTGTTCGGGCAGCACCTGAAGCTGTTCCGGGTCCGGGCGGGGCTGGAGCGGGCGGAGTTCGGGGCGATGACGGGGTACGCGGCGTCGTCCATCGCGTCGTTCGAGCAGGGGCGCCGGATCCCGCAGCCGAAGTTCATCGACCAGGCGGACGAACTGCTGGACGCGGGCGGGGTGCTGAAGGCCAGCAAGGAGGAGGTCGCCCGGGCGCAGTATCCGGCGTTCTTCCGGGATGCGGCGCGGTTGGAGGCAGAGGCGATCGAGCTGCATGTGTACGCCAACCACGGGGTGCCCGGGCTGCTGCAGACGGAGGAGTACGCACGGGCCGTGTTCGCGATGTGGCGACCGCTGCTGGAAGAGCAGGTCGTGGAGCAGCGGGTGGCCGCTCGTCTGGCCAGGCACGAGATCTACTCCCGCCGTCCCGGCCCGACCATCAGCTTCGTGATCGAGGAGGGCGTGCTGCACCGGCCTCTGGGCGGGAACGGGGTACTGCGTGGCCAGTTGGAGCAGATCCTGGTGATGGGGCAGTACCGCAACGTCGAGATCCAGGTGATGCCCACCCGGCGCGAGGAGCACGCCGGAATGGCCGGTCCCTTCACCTTGATCGAGACCAAGGAAGAGCGGAGGATCGCATACGTTGAGGCGCACAAGGACAGCCGTCTCTACACGGAGCGAAAGTCGGTCCGGGAATTCGAGGAGCAGTACGGAGTCCTCCGGGCCCAGGCACTCACTCCGCGCGAATCGCTGGTCCTCATCGAGACACTGCTGGGAGAGACATGAACGCCGAAGCGCTTGTGGGGACGTTGCCCGAGTCCGCGTGGTCCAAGAGCAGTTACAGCAGTGGAGCCGGCGGCGAATGCGTCGAGGTCGCGGCCTGCCCCGGCACCGTCCACGTCCGGGACTCGAAGGACACCGCCGGGCCGGTCCTGTCCGTCACCTCCGGCGGCTGGGCGGCCTTCGTGGGCTACGCCGCGCAGGGCTGACCGCGCACCGGCCGCCTCGTCCCCGCCGCTGTGGCACCCCGCGGCGGGGACGGCGCCGTCAGCCCGTGACCACCACCGTGCGCTGGGCGGAGAAGTCGCCCCACGTCCCGTCGGGCAGCTTGGCCCGGATCTTGAGCGAGTAGCGCGTGCCGGGCGGGTCCGTGGCGGTGAGGCGGTAGGTCGCGCGACCCGTGGGCGGGGTGCCGCCCCAGACGATCGTGGTGGTCGGCTTCCCGTTCAGGTACAGCTGGTACGCGGGGATCGTGCCGCCGGTGTCGGGCTGGTCCCACGAGAGGTCGATCACGGACTCCTCGCCCACGATGGCAGCTTCCGTCCGCAGGCCGGTGGGTGCCGTGCCGGACGGTGCGCCGGGGGCCGAGGGGGTGGTCAGGTCGAGCGCCCCGCTGTCCGGGGAGGACCTCTCGGCGGCGTCCCGGGCGCGGACGGTGAAGGTGTAGACGGTGCCGGGGCGCAGCCCGGTGAGCCGGGCCGTCAGCTGCGTGCCGGGAACGCTGTGGATCCTGGAGTCCTCCTGGTAGATGTCGTACGAGGTGACTGCCACGTCGTCCGTGGAGCCGCCCCAGGCCAGGGTGACCGTCCTGCCGTTCACGGGCTTGCCCCGCAGCTTCTCGGGGGCCGTCGGCGGCTCGGCGTCGTCGGGGGTGGGGGCGGGGGTGGTGACGGGCACGGCAGCGCTCGGGGCGGAGAGGTTCCCCGCGGCGTCGCGGGCCCGGACGGTGAACGTGTACGCGGTGGAGGCGGTCAGCCCGTCGATGTCGGTCATCCGCTTGGCGGCAGGTACCGATCCGGCCTTCCTGCCTTCGCGGTAGACCTCGTAGCCGGCGATCCCCTTGTTGTCCGAGGCCTGTTCCCACATGACGTGCACGGACGTGGCGCTGCCGGCCTGCGCGGTCACTCCTTCGGGTGCCGTCGGTTTCTGGGTGTCCGCTTGCGCGGTCCCTCCGCATCCGGTGATCGCGGCGAGGAACAGGGCGGCGGCGGAGCAGGCCAACGCGGTGCGTGCGTCGGGGCGTTGCACGGTGATGCCTTCCGTCCGGAAGCAATGGTCCAGACCTGTATGCCATGCCGGTGGGGGTGCCGACAAGAGGACGGATCGGAACGTTCCGCAATGTCCGCGATGAGTTCCGGGCTCCGCGGGAGTCCGAAGGGTATGGATACGCACAGCGGGACCGCGCCCGCCCTCGATCTGGAACCGGCGGCCCGGCAGATGGGTGAACTGATGGACGCCGTCGACGACCGGCAGCTGTCCGGGCCCACGCCCTGCCCGGACTATTCGGTCCGCGAGCTGCTCGCCCACGTGCTCGGACTGGCCGTCGCCTTCCGTGACGCGGCACGCAAGGATCTGGGGCCGGCGACCAGCACCCCACCGGATTCGGCGCTGCCGGTGCTCCCCGGCGACTGGCGTGAGTCGTGGCCCCCGCTGCTGGACGAGCTCGTCACGGCATGGCGTGCTCCGGCCGCTTCCCAGGGCATGACCCGGGCCGGCGGGGTGGACCTGCCCGGATCGGTGGCGGCGATGGTCGTGCTCAACGAACTGGTCGTGCACGGCTGGGATCTGGCCAGGTCCACCGGTCAGGAATTCGAGGCGGACGAGGCGAGCCTGCGCTCGTCACAGGCGTTGCTGGCCCCCGTGGACGACGGCCCGGGGGCGGAATCGCCCTTCGGCCCGCCCGTGCCGGTTCCGCACGACGCACCCTTGCTCGACCGTGTGATCGGGCTGAGCGGTCGCCGCCCGGACTGGCGGCCGGGCGACTGACGGCGCCGGGAACCCTGTCCCGCGCACTCCACCGAGCGCCACGGCCCGGGGGCTCTCAGGCTCCTGCGGCGGTCGGGCCCGCGCCCAGCGCTCGCAGCACCTGCCCTGCCTGTTCCCGCAGCCTGTCGTCGGTGGCGACGATGGTGGTCTCCACGCCGGAGGCCGTCACCCTCAGGTCCCGCTCGGCCAGGGCCGTCAGCCGCCGTGCGTGGTCCTCGGTCAGCGCGTCCGGACCGAGTGCCAGGAGCGCCTCCAGTGCCGTGGCCGCGTCGGCATCGTCCTCCGCCGAGTCCAGCAGTAGTCCGGCCGCCGCGCGGACGTCGAGCGTCCCGGGGGCGATGGTGTGCAGGGCGAGCACCGCCGCCGGGGTGTGGAGCGGGTGCGTGAGCAGCTTCTCCAGCTCGGGTACGAGTGGACGGCCCTCGTCCCCGAGCCGGGCCGCGACCCGTGCGGCCCGGACGAACGTCCACCGGATCCAGCTCATCCCGGTCTCGCCCAGCACTCCTGCCAGGAGCCGCAGCGCCTCCTCCGCCCGGCCCGTGATCCGCCACAGCGCCTCGGCGATCGCGACATCGGCGTCGAGGTGCGGGATGACGCGGCTCGCCCCGGGAGTGCTCGCCGCCGCCACGAGGGCGGGCGCCAACTCCGCCGCCCGCGGTCCCAGCTCGGCCGCGGCGGTCGCGGCCTCCCGCACGCGACCGCCGTCGGTCAGCTGCTCGGCCAGGACGCCCAGCAGCGGGCCGGCGTCCTCGGTCAGCTGCCACACGGCCCGGGCCGCGGCGAGCCGGGCCTCGGGCGGTCCCGACCGGGCTGCGCGGCGCAACAGTCCGCCCGTCGCCTCGCGGTGGTCCGGCGGACAGACGGCGGCCAGGGCCCTCGCCATCGGCTGCGGATGCATGCGCAGCGCGGTGCCCAGATCGGGCAGGGCAGGGGCCGCGCGATGCCCCCAGGACGACAGCAGCACCGCGTACCGGAAGGGTTCGTTGTCCCTGAGCTTCTCCGGCGCGGCCAGCCGGGCGCGTACGGCGGCGAGCAGTCCGGCGTCGAACGGCACCGTGGGCGAGGCCCCGAGCAGTCCGCCGCACGCGGCGCCGAGTGCCCGCGGCCGATTCTCCAGGTCACGGGGCAGGAGCGGCACGGCCTGCTCCGGGGCCACGCTCACCAGCGCTTCGAGCGCCCGGTCGGCAAGGTCGCCGTCCCCCTCCGCGACGTCGGCCAGGGCGGGAGCCACTGCGGCGGCGCGGCGGCCCAGCAGCCTGAGGAGCGACAGCGCCTGCCCGACGGCCTCAGGGTCTTCGAGGACCGCGGCGGCGAGCGGGCCGGCCACCCTGTCGGGCGCGCTGCGCGAGATCTGGCAGGCGGACTCCGCCGCCCACAGGGCTTCCGTGCGTGCCTCGGACCGCTCACTCCGCAGGGCCGCGTCCAGCAGTCGGAAGACGGCGTCGCGATCGGTGTCCGTGTCACGCAGCAGGAGCTCCGAGACCACGTACCGCAGGGGTTCGTTGCGCTCCAGGTCCATGCGGGCGGCTACCAGTTCGTCGGCCGGCAGCAGGTCGAGCATCGCCTCGTGGTGCGCTGCGGACCAGGGCGCGCCCGCGTCCACGCAGGCGAGGAGTGCAGCGACCCGGAGCTCCCCCGGCCCGTCCGGACCGATCGCCCCGGCCGCCAGGTCTGCCGTGCCCGCCGGGTCCAGGTGGGCCAGGCCGCCGAGGATCTCGGCGCGGACCAGCGGCTCGGCCTCCGTGGCGAAGCGGGTCCGCAGCACCGGGCGCACCCGTTCCGTGGCCCCGGTCATGGCCGCCGCCCAGACGGCGGCCCGCCGTACGTCGGCGCTCCCCGCCTCCACCGAGGCCAGCAGCAGGGGGAGCTGCGCGGTCACGGCCCTCCGGCAGGCAGCCTCGTCGCCCTCCCCCTCGTCCGCCCCGCCCTCCGCTATCCCGCCGAGCAGGGCCAGCACGTCCGCGGTGCGGAAACCCGCACGGGCCAGGCGTGCCAGGTACGGGACGGCGTGTGCCGTGGCCTCGTAGACCGAGCCCTGGTGCAGGATGCTCCCGTACAGCTCGCCGAGTGCTTCGCCGGCCTGCTCGTCGTCCTCGTCCACCAGCGCGCGCAGGCAGTCGGGCACATCGGCGGCGCTGCCGTAGGCATGCTGGTAGGTGGCCCAGGGCTGGGCGTCGAGACCGGCGAACAGGGGTGCGAGATCCATGAGCCGGATCTTGGCACCCGGTACTGACAACGCCCGGTGGACGCGCCTGGGCCGGGGACGGCCGGTCCGGGCCGCCCTGGACGCGGCGCCGGAGGGCGGCCCGGGACGCGGCGCCGGACGACGGCCGGAGGGCGGCCCGGCGTGTGCGCCGCCCCGGACCGGTGCCGGGTTCTCAGCTGGTGAAGAACTCGCTGATCTGCTGGGCCACCTGGTCGGCGTGCCTCTTGTGCACCTGGTGGCCGCCGCCGAGCATGATCAGCCGGCAGTCGGGGATGAGGGAGGCCATGTCGGGCAGCCGGTCCTGCGGCATGCCGCTCTCCGGTCCGCCGGCGATCATCAGGGTGGGTGCGACGATCTGCCCCAGGTCCTCCTCCCACCGCGGGTCGGGGGCGGCGATCTGGGCCTTGATCTCGGGTACCGCGTTCTCGTCGTAGTCCACCGGCCCCGAGGGGCGGCCGTCGACCACCTGGCCCGGGAAGGGCGGCGGGGTCTCCACGAGCACCAGCCGCTCGACCCGGTCCGCGTGCTCCTCGGCGAGCAGGTAGGCCACGACTCCGCCCATCGAATGGCCGACGATGCCGACCCGGTCGAGCTCGCACGCGTCGAGGAACCCGAGGACGTCCTCCGTCATCTGCTCGAACGTGTACTCGTCCGGCCAGTCGCTCTCGCCGTGCCCGCGCAGATCCAGGGCGTACACCCGCCATTCCTCACCGAGCAGACCGCCCACCGCCTCCCAGCTCGCGGACGAGCCGCCGAGGCCGTGCAGCAGGACGACGGGCGAGCCGAACGCATCACCCCAGGTCCGATACGCCAGCCGCACATCTCCGACGTCCACAACAGACTGATCTTCCATGCCCCGAACGCTACAGCCGTACGGCGCCCGCCGGGCCCCGGCCCCCGCCTGGCAGGCTTGGCGGGTGAAACCCCTACGTCTCGCCCTCGCCGCCACCGTGGCCCTCGCCCTGACCGGCTGCTCCGCATCCGCCTCCGGCTCCCCGGAGAGGAGCCTCGACGATCCGGCGAAGAAGGACATCGCCATGCGGCTGGTGTCCAGCGCGGAGAACTCCTCACTGGACTGGAAGGCGCAGTACGGCTACATCGAGGACATCGGGGACGGCCGGGGCTACACCGCCGGCATCATCGGATTCTGCTCCGGCACCGGCGACATGCTGAAGGTCGTCGAGCGGTACGCGAAGGCCCGCCCGGGAAACGCACTCGCCCGATTCCGGCCGGCGCTGCGGGCGGTGGAGGGCAGTGATTCGCACGAGGGGCTCGGCGCCGCGTTCACCGCGGCCTGGACGAAGGCCGCGGGCGACCGGGCGTTCCGGGCGGCGCAGGACGCGGAGCGCGACGAGGCGTATTTCGATCCGGCGGTCGCGCGGGGCGAGGCGGACGGACTCAGTTCCCTGGGTCAGTTCATCTACTACGACGCGTACGTGATGCACGGCTACGCGGACGCCAAGGGCTCGGTCGGCTTCCGCACGATGCGCGCCGAGGCCCTGGCGGCGGCAGATCCGCCGTCCGAGGGCGGCGACGAGGAGGCTTATCTGAACGCCTTCCTGGACGCCCGCGTGGCCGCGATCCGCAAGGAGCCCTCGCACAGCGACACCAGCCGGGTGGAGACGGCTCAGCGCGTCTTCGTGCGCGAGGGCAGACTGCAACTGGAGACTCCGCTGGTGTGGCGGGTGTACGGCGAGAGCTTCCGCATCTCCGGCGGCTGACCCACGACCGGGGGCGCGCGAAGCACCCGCACCCCTGTGCGCGTACGCCGGTTCCTTCGGTGCGTGGCTCGTGCGCAACGCCGTGCACGATCTCGGTTCACCTGTGTCCGGGGGGTGTACCGGACGCTCCACAGCCTGATAGGAAAGCTTCCTAACAGAACAACGGAACGGCGAACTCCCTTTGGAGGACTGGTGCATCACCCCCACAACAGCACCGCACGTCGCACCACCGGCATCACCCGCACTACCCACCTCACCCGCCCCGTCGGTCTCGCCGTGCTGGCCCTCGGGCTGACCTTCACGGCGATTCCGATGACCGCCCAGGCCGGCGTCCCCACGCCGCCGGCCGTTCATCACCTGGAGGCCGCCGCGACCGGGCTCGACGATCCGGCGAAGAAGGACATCGCCATGCGGCTGGTGTCCAGCGCGGAGAACTCCTCACTGGACTGGGAGGCGCAGTACGGCTACATCGAGGACATCGGGGACGGCCGCGGCTACACCGCCGGCATCATCGGATTCTGCTCCGGCACCGGCGACATGCTCGATCTGGTCGAGCTGTACACGGAGCGGAAGCCGGGCAACGTCCTCGCGGAGTACCTGCCCGCCCTGCGTGAGGTGGACGGGTCCGACTCGCACGACGGGCTCGACCCGGGCTTCACCGGGGACTGGGCCGAAGCCGCGTCCGACCCGGCGTTCGAGCAGGCGCAGAACGACGAGCGGGACCGGGTCTACTTCGACCCGGCGGTCAGCCGGGGCAAGGCCGACGGCCTGGGCACGCTCGGGCAGTTCGCGTACTACGACGCCATCGTCATGCACGGCGGCGGCGACGACGGTACGAGCTTCGGGTCGATCCGGCAGAGGGCCGTGGCGCAGGCGCGGCCGCCGTCGCAGGGCGGTGACGAGGTCGCCTACCTCGACGCGTTCCTGGACGCGCGGGTCTGGGCGATGGAGCAGGAGGAGGCCCACTCGGACACCAGCCGGGTGGACACGGCCCAGCGGGTCTTCCTGCGGAACGGCAACCTGGATCTGGATCCGCCGCTGGACTGGCACGTGTACGGCGACGCCTTCCACATCGGCTGATCCCCCGCGCCCGGTGCGGGTACGGCGGTCCCGGGACCGCCGTACCCGCACCGGACCGCCGCGCACCCGGCCGTACGTACGCCCGGTCGTGCGCGCACCCGGCCGGGCATGCCCACGACCCCGGGCCCCGGTCGCCCGCCCCCGGTCAGTGGGCGACGGGCAGGGCCATCGGGTCTTTCGGCTGCTCGCCGTCCACGTCCTCTCCCCCCGCTCCCCCGTCCCGCTCGCGGCCCAGGTGGTTGAAGGCCAGGTTCAGCAGGATCGCCACGACGCAGCCCGTGGAGATGCCCGAGTCGAGGACGACGAGCAGGTCCTCGGGGAAGGCGTGGTAGAAGTCCGGCGCGGCGATCGGGATCAGGCCGATGCCGACCGCGGTCGCGACGATCAGGGCGTTCTCGCCCTTCTCCAGCGCCGCCGCGGCCAGGGTCTGGATGCCGCTCGCGGCGACCGACCCGAAGAGGACGATGCCGGCGCCGCCGAGTACGGGCAGCGGCACGAGGGCGATGACGGACGCGGCGACGGGGACCAGGCCGAGCACCACGAGGATGACCCCGCCCGCGGCGACGACGAACCGGCTGCGGACCTTGGTCATCGCGACGAGCCCGATGTTCTGGGCGAACGCACTGCACATGAACCCGTTGAAGAGCGGGCTGATGGCGCTGCCGAGCGTGTCCGCGCGCAGCCCGCCCTCGATGGTCCGCTCGTCCGCCGGGCGCCCGACGATCTTGCCGAGAGCCAGCATGTCGGCGGTGGACTCGGTCATGCAGACCAGCATCACGATGCACATCGAGATGATCGCCGCGATCTCGAACTGCGGTGCCCCGAAGTGGAACGGCGTCGGGAAGCCGACCAGGTCCGCGTCCCCCAGCGCCCCGAAGTCGGTGATGCCGACGGGGATCGCGATGAGCGTGCCGACGACCAGGCCGAGCAGGATGGCGATCTGCTGGAGGAAGCCGCGCAGGAGTTTGCGCAGGGCGAGCACGATCACGAGGGTGACGGCGGCCATCGTGATGTTGGTCGTCGAACCGTGGTCGGCCGCGCCCGCGTCGCCGCCCTGGGACCAATTGAAGGCGACCGGCAGCAGGGAGACGCCGATCAGGGTGATGACGGTGCCGGTGACCACCGGCGGGAAGAACCGGACGAGTTTGCAGAAGTACGGGGCGAGTACGAAACCGAGGAGGCTGGCGACGATGATCGCGCCGAAGATGACGGCGATGCCGTCGTGCCCCCGGTCCTTGCCTATCGCGATCATCGGGGTCACCCCGGCGAACGAGACCCCGTTGACGAACGGCAGCCGGGCGCCTATGCGCCAGAAGCCGAGAGTCTGGAGCAGGGTGGCTATACCGGCGGTGAAGAGGCTCGCTCCCATCAGGAACGCGGTCTCCGCCGCGGTGAGGCCCACGGCGGGCCCCACGATCATGGGCGGGGCCACCACACCCGCGTACATCGCGGCCACGTGCTGCAGACCGCTGGTGAACATCCTCAGCGGGGGGAGCTTCTCGTCGACCGGGTGTTTCAGGTCGGATTCTACGGATGTGTCTGTGCGAAACCTGGGCGTAGCTGCCACGGCGGCTTCCTCCGGTCGGGTACGCGTCAGGGACGCGGGTGTCAGGGAGGTGGTGCTGAGTGGGGCGTTGATGCAGGTCGTGCAGCTGGTGCGGCAGCTTTCGTCACCGGTGCGGGGCATGCGCCGGACAGGTGCGTCCGGGCACACGCTCCCGCAGCGGCTGCCGCGGATCCTCACGGGTCCACGGCGGCCGGCCGAGGGCCGTCCCCCTCGGCCGGCCTGTCAGGGGGGGTGGTGCGGGTGGGAGGGCGCGGAGCGTCAGGCTCCGGCGGCGATCGTCGCCAGGCGCCGGGCCTCGTCGCGGGTCGCGCGGGCGATGGCGTCCTCGTCCACCGTGATCAGGTGGTTGTCCTCGACGACGGGTCTGCCGTTGACGAGGGAGAGGGTGACGGGTGCCGCGGCGCCGAAGACGAGTGCGGTCACCGGGTCGGCGATGGAGGCGTGGGCGAGGGTGTCGAGCTTCCACAGCACGAGGTCGGCGAGCTTGCCGGCCTCCAGGGAGCCGATCTCGCCGGCGCGGCCGAGGACCTGCGCACCGCCGTACGTCCCCAGGCGCAGGGCCTGGCGGGCGTTGAGCGCCTTCTCGCGGCGGGCGCCGAGACGGTTGATGAGAAGGGCGTTGCGCAGCTCGGTGTGGAGTTCGCCGGACTCGTTGGAGGCGGTGCCGTCGACGCCGAGGCCGACGGGGACACCGGCGGCGAGCATGTCGGGTACGCGGGCGATGCCTGCGGCGAGGCGGGCGTTGGAGGACGGGCAGTGGGCGACGCCGGTGCCGGTGCGGGCGAAGGCGGCGATGTCGGAGTCGTTCATGTGGACGCAGTGCGCCATCCACACGTCGTCGCCGAGCCAGCCGGTCGACTCGAAGTAGTCGGTCGGGCCCATGCCGAACAGTTCCTTGCAGAACTGCTCCTCCTCGACGGTCTCCGAGCCGTGCGTGTGCAGCCGTACTCCGCGGCGGCGGGCCAGTTCGGCGCCCTGCCGGAGGAGTTCGGTCGACACGGAGAAGGGTGAGCAGGGGGCGACGGCGATGCGGGTCATCGCGTCGGACGACGCGTCGTGGTGTGCGTCGATGGTCGCCTCGGTGGCGGCGAGAGCCCCGTCCAGGGTCTCGACGGCGAAGTCCGGCGGGAGTCCGCCGTCCTTCTCGCTGCGGTCCATGGAGCCGCGGGCGAGGGTGAAGCGTATGCCCATGTCGCGGGCGGCTCCGATGATGGCGCCGGACAGGTCGCCGGAGCCGCGCGGGTAGACGTAGTGGTGGTCCATCGCGGTGGTGACTCCGCCGCGGGCCATCATGGCGAGGGAGCCCTGGGCCGCGGCGCGGGCCATCGGCTCGTCGATGCGCGCCCAGGTCGGGTAGAGGGCGACGAGCCAGTCGAAGAGGTTGTGGTCGGTCGCGAGGCCCCGGGTGATCCACTGGTAGAAGTGGTGATGCGTGTTGACCAGGCCGGGCGTGACGAGGTGACCGGTGCCGTCGACGCGCCGCACGACGCCGGCGAGCCCGTCGGGCGCGCTGCCCGCGCCGACGGACTCGATGCGGTTGCCGGCCACGACGACATGGCCCGAGGCGTACTCGGTGTCGTGGGCGTCGACGGTCGCGATCGAACAGTTCTCGATGACGATGCGTTCCGTGGCCCTGGGGTCCGCCGAAGCTGCCATGGTGCTTCCTTCTTCCGTCTCTGGCGAGGTGGGCACGGCAGGACCCTGGGAGGATTTGAGTGCCACGGCGGCGAGGCGGGCGCCGTGGGTGCCGAGGGGGGAGAGATCGTCCGGCCCTCCGCACGGCTGCGGGGGCGGCGGAGGGCCGGCTCGGTACTGCGTCAGAGGTTGGTCATGTCCACCGGGATCCTCTGCTCGGCGCCGTCCCGGAGCACGGTCGCCTCGATGAGGCCGTACGGGCGGTCGGCCGCGAAGTAGACCTCATTGTCGTTCTCGAGGCCGAACGGCTCCAGGTCCACGAGGAAGTGGTGGTTGTTGGGCAGTGAGAAGCGGATCTCGTCGATCTCGCTCCGGCTCTCGATGATGCGGGAACCCATCTGGTACAGGGTCTGCTGCAACGAGAGGGAGTAGGTCTCGGCGAAGGCCTGGAGCATGTGCTTGCGCGCCTGCTCGTAGGACTTCTCCCAGTTCGGCATGCGCTCCTCGTCGTCGGTCCAGTTGTACCGCCACCTCGCGGACACGTCCGTCGCGAGGATGCGGTCGTACGCCTCCTTGAGCGTCGTGTACCGGTCCTTGGCGTAACCCCAGAACTCGGAGTTGGTGGAGTTCATCACCGTGAGGTCCTTGAGACCGGAGACGACCTCCCACTTCTGTCCGTCGTAGGTGATCTGGGTGGTGCGGGTCTCCTGGCCCTTGCGGACGAAGGAGTGCTTGACGTCGTCGGCGCCGATGAACCTCGAGTTGGCGTCCGAGGTCGCGATGCGCTCCCAGGCGTACTCCTCGATCCGGATCCGGGCGGTCCCGATCGGTTCCTGCGAGGTCACGAAGTGCCGGGCGAGGTGGATGCCGAACTGCTCGGCGGACTCGATGCCGTGCTCCTTGGCGAACGCGAACACCGTGTTCTTGGTGGTGTCGGTCGGCAGGACGTTCGCGTTGGAGCCGGAGTAGTGGACCTCGTCCATGTCGCCGGAGAGGGCGACGGAGACGTTGAGGTCCTTGATGTGGTGCGTGTCGCCGTCCCGCGTGATCCTGACGACGCGGTTCTCTGCTTTGCCGTACTGGTTCTGGCCGAGAATCGTGGGCATTGTCTGCTAGCTCCCTCGGTAAACGGAGTAGCCGAACGGGTTGAGCAGCAGCGGTACGTGATAGTGCTCGCCCGGGGCGACGGCGAAAGCGATCGCCACCTCCGGGAAGAACGCACCGCTGTCCCTTACGCGGGGGGCGTCCTGCTGCGCCTCGGCTTGCTTCTGGCTGGTGAAGTACGACTCGGTGTCGAAGACGAGCCGTACGTGGGTGGTGCCCTCCGGCAGGGCCGGCAGGTCCTTGCAGCGCCCGTCCGCGTCGGTCGCGGATCCGCCGAGCGCCGCGTACGGCGCGTCGCCGCCGCGGGCGGCGAGGGAGACCGCGACGGCCGCGGCGGGGCGGCCGGTGCTGGTGTCCAGGACGTGGGTGGACACGGACGCGGTGGTGTCGGTGCTCAAGGCCGTCACGCTCCTTGCTCTGGGGATTCCCGTACGAGGCGGGTCAGCCGGATGCGGTTGATCCTGCCCAGTTCGGTGCGTACGTGTCCGCGTTCCTGCTCGGGCGAGTTGGCGATCCGGGACTTCACCGCGTCGCGCATCTGCTCACCGGTGGCTCCGGTGGCGCAGATCAGGAAGACATGGCCGAACCGCTCCTGGTAGGCCAGGTTCAGTTCGAGCATTTCGGTCCTGAGCTCCTCGGACGCTCCGGCCATCCCCCGCTGTTCACGGGCGGAGGCCGGGTCCCCGGGTTTCGGGCGGCCGATCGGCGGGTGGCCCGCCATCGCTTCGGCCAGGTCCTCCGGGGAGAGCTCGGCCGTGGCGGCGTCACTCGTGGTGAACAGGGCTTCCTCGGTGGCGTACGGCCGGTGGGCGAGGACGGCGCTCCCCCATGCCGTGCTGGCGCACACCTCGTGCAGCGCGGCAGCGGCCTCGTCGGCCGTCAGGGTGTTGAACCGGGCCAGGCCCGGTGTGGAGCTCGAAGTCACGGGAGCCTCCGTGGCTGCTTCTTCGCTGTGCGTTGTTCGGGCTGCGGACAGCTAACGCCCTTCGCAACTTCACGTCAACAGTTTGTTGAAATTCCACGAACGCAAGGAGCCGCCGTCCCGGCATCCGGACGGCGGCTCTCCCTCGGGCGCACGGCCGGCCCCCGGGTCACCTACTCACTCTTGGCGCCGTTCTCGCGGTTCAGGTAGTTGTAGACCGTGAAGCGGCTGACACCCAGGGCACCCGCCACGGTCTCCACTCCGTGTCGCACGGCGAAGGCACCGCGTGCCTCCAGAGTCCGCACGATCAGCTGTTTGGTCTTGCGGTCCAGGTCGGCGAGCGGCATTCCGTGCCGCCGCGCCATCCCGGCCAGGATGTGGTCGAGCGAGTCGGAGAGCTGCGGAAGCCGTACGGCCAGGACGTCCCGGCCCTCCCAGGCGAGCACCACGTCATCGGCCTGCGCCTGCTCGGGCCCGAGCAGTTCGGCGCCCATGGCGTCGACGAGCGGCTTCACCGCGGCGACCAGGGGGTGGTCCGCCTGTCCGGTCACGGGGTGTCCTCCCCGATCACGTTGACCTGGAGCGAGACCCGGGTGGCTCCCGAGTCCAGGGCCTTGCGCAGCAGCGAGTCCACGGCCGTGAGGACCTGGTCCGCGCCGCCCTCGGCCGTGTTGCCGAAGGGTCCGACATCCACTGCGTCCAGCTCGGCCGTCCTGATCACCTCACGGGCCACCACCGCGTGGGCGGGCGCCTCGTCGAGATCGAAGGGCTCGGTGGTGAATTCCACCCTCAAGCGCACGGTGCCTCCCTCATGTCCCCGCCGCGGTCGTCGGCTCGCACGGCTGGCTCCCGACCCTAAGGCACGCCGATGAGGCGCCCGGCCGGCGGTGAGGGGAGCGCCCGGCCCGCCCGGCGAGGGGCGCCCGGGGCGTGGCGGTCGGGGCATGGCAGTCAGGTGCTCGAACGGCACGGCGGTCAGGTGCCCGCCTGGATGTCCCCCCGGGTGGACGAGGTGATCGGGTCGCCGTGCGCGAAGTCGCCGGGCGGGATGCCGGGATGGTGCCCGTCCCTGCCCCTTCCGGCCGCCGCCGCCGCCGCTGCCGCCGCCGCCGGGCCGAGCGCGAGCCGCGAGACGATCCGGTAGCGGTCGCCCCGGTACAGCGAATGGACGTACTCCACGGGCCGCCCCGCGGTGTCCGAGGTCAGCCGCTCGAAGAGGAGCGCGGGGGACAGCTCGGGAACCTCCAGGAGCCGCGCCTCGGCGCGGGTCACGACAGTGGGCTCGATGGCCTGGACCGCCTCGTGGACGTGCACGCCGTGGATGTCGCGCAGGTGCTCGTACAGGTCTCCGCTCTCCAGCCCCTGGGCGGACAGGCCGGGGACGAACGCCGCCCTGATGTGCAGGTGCTCGATGGCCATCGGGGCACCGTCCACCAGGCGCAGCCGGGCGACGTACACGATCTCCTCGGCGGGTGACATCCGCAGCTTGCGGCCGACTCGGCCTCGGCGTCCTACCGCTTCGCCTGTTCCTGGGCGGTGAAGGGCTGCGGGAACATCACCGGCACGTTCGGCACGCTCGCGAACCCGACCGCCGACGCCGACCGCTACCTGGAGATCGCCTTCACCCCGGGGGCGGGCTCGCTGGCCCCCGGTGCGGACACCGGGGACATGCAGCTGCGCTTCCACCGGGCGGACTGGCAGTCGCTTCGCCAGAGCGACGACTACTCCTTCGGCGCCGGGCGGACCGCCTACGGCGACTGGCCCCGGATCACCGCCCAGTCGGGCGGGGTGACGGCCTGGGGCGAGGCTCCCGGCGGGAACGGCCCGGCGGATCCGACCGATCCCCCCACCGATCCGCCTGCCGACGGGCCCACGCTGTTCGACGACTTGGACTACAGCGGCCACACGGACCCGAGGATCGCGGCGCACGGCTGGAGCGTCCGCTCCAACTCCGGCGGTCCGGGTGTGCCGGGAGCCGTGTGGGCTCCGGAGAACGTCACCTTCAGCAGCCAGAACGGCAATTCGGTGATGAACCTGGAGACGTCCACGGCGGGTACCGGCGCCTCGACGGAGCACACGGAGATCCTCACGCAGGCCACGAAGTTCCGCAACGGGACCTACGCGGCCCGGGTGAAGTTCAGCGACGCCCCCCGGTCCGGGCCCGACGGCGACCACCTCGTCCAGACCTTCTTCACCATCAACGACCTCAAGGCGCCGATGGCGGACGACTACGCCGAGTACGACTTCGAGTACCTGCCCAACGGCGGCTGGGGCGAGCCGGCCAACATCCTGTACACCACGTCGTGGGAGACCTACCGCCCCGACCCGTGGGAGGCCGTCAACCAGCACAGCGAGGTGCGGCAGAGCTACGCCGGATGGCACGACCTGGTGGTGACCGTCGACGACAGCGCCATCACGTACTACGTCGACGGGCAGCACTTCGGGACGCACGGGGCGGCGTATCTGCCCGAGCGGCCGATGTCGATCAACTTCAACCAGTGGCTGATCGATCTCGCGGGCCAGAGCAGCACCACGCCCCGTTCCTACGACCAGCAGGTGGACTACGTGCTGCACGTGAAGGACCGGGTCCTGTCCCCGGCCCAGGTGTCCGCACGGGTGGCCACGTACCGCGCGGCGGGCACGGCCTTCCAGGACACGGTGCCGGCCGGCTGACCCCACGGGTGTGACCGGCGGGGTGGGGGACGGGCGGCCTCCACCCCGCTCCGGCATGCCCGGAAGTCCGGGCGGCCCCTTGACAGCCCGACCCCCTTCCGGGCAATCTTCCGTTGAGCAGAAAGTAACTTCCGCGATACGGAAGGAGCGCACTATGGGGTACTCGGACCAGCGCTTCGATGTGAACCTCTCGATCCTCTTCACCGAACTCCCGCTCCTGGAGCGCCCCGCGGCAGCCGCCGCTGCGGGCTTCACCGCGGTCGAGCTCTGGTGGCCGTGGACGGAGACCCCCACCCCGGCGCAGGCCGAGCTCGACGCCCTGAAGGGGGCGCTCGACGACGCGGGCACCCAGCTGGTGGGGCTGAACTTCTACGCGGGCCGGCTGCCCGGACCCGATCGCGGCGCGCTCTCCGTGCCCGGCGCGGAGTCGGACCGCTTCCGCGCGAACATCGCGGTGGCCACCGCCTTCGCCGACTCGGTCGGCTGCCGGGCGCTCAACGCGCTGTACGGCAACCGGGTCGACGGTGCGGACCCGGCCGCCCAGGACGCACTCGCCCTCGAGAACCTCACCGCCGCCGCCCGTGCGGCCGACGGCATCGGGGCCACCCTCCTGATCGAGACCCTCAACGAGCCGGAGTCGCCCCGCTACCCGCTGGTGAGCGCACCGGCGGCGATCGAGGTGGTCGACCGGGTCAACGAGGCGACGGGCCTGGGGAACACCGCGTTCCTGCTGGACCTCTACCACCTGTCGATGAACGGCGAGGACCTCGGCCAGGTGATCAAGGCGTACGCCGCGAAGACCGGCCACGTCCAGATCGCCGACAACCCGGGGCGCGGCGCGCCGGGCACCGGTTCCCTCCCGCTGGAGCGGCTCCTCGACGAGCTGGCGCAGGCCGGTTACGAGGGCCGGGTCGGCCTGGAGTACAAGCCGGGCGACCGGCCGAGCGCGGAGTCCTTCGACTGGCTCCCCGCCGGGCACCGGTAGGAAGCGCCGGCCCCCTCGTACACACGCTTATCGGAAGGCACCTCATGAGCAGCAACCTCCCCAAGGTCGCGTGGATCGGGCTCGGCATCATGGGCTCGCCCATGTCGGAGAACCTGATCAGGGCCGGGTACGACGTCACCGGCCACACCCTGGAGCAGGACAAGGTCGACCGGCTGGTCGCGGCGGGCGGCACGGGCGCCGCCTCGATCGCGGACGCCGTGCGCGAGGCCGATGTCGTCGTCACCATGGTCCCCGCGTCCCCGCAGGTCGAGGCCGTCGCGTACGGCCCCGACGGCATCCTGGAGAACGCCCGGCCCGGCACCCTGCTGATCGACATGTCCTCGATCACGCCGCAGACCTCCGTGGACCTGGCGAGGAACGCGAAGGACAAGGGCATCCGCGTGCTGGACGCGCCGGTCTCCGGCGGTGAGGCCGGCGCGGTCGAGGCCGTCCTGTCCATCATGGTCGGCGGCGAGCAGACCGACTTCGACGCCGCGCAGCCGCTGCTCCGGGCGCTGGGAAGGACGATCGTCCTGTGCGGGCCGCACGGTTCCGGCCAGACGGTGAAGGCCGCCAACCAGTTGATCGTCGCGGTCAACATCCAGGCGTGCGCCGAGGCCGTGGTCTTCCTGGAGAAGTCCGGGGTCGATCTGGCCGCCGCACTCGACGTACTGAACGGCGGGCTCGCCGGATCCACGGTACTGACCCGGAAGAAGGACAACTTCCTCAAGCGGGACTTCGCTCCGGGCTTCCGGATCGACCTGCACCACAAGGACATGGGCATCGTGACGGACGCCGCCCGCACCGTCGGGGCCGCGCTGCCCGTCGGCGCGGTCGTGGCCCAGCTCGTCGCCTCGCTGCGCGCACAGGGCGACGGCGGCCTCGACCACTCGGCGCTGCTGCGTTCCGTCGAGCGCCTCTCGGGCGCCCAGGTCTGACACTCCGGCCCTCCCGGGCCCCCGGAACTCCGGGTCGCGGTGGCGCTGACACCTGTCCTGTCGCGCCCAGGTGCCGCCGCGACCCGGAACCCTCTCCTCCGATTTCAACAAACTGTTGACGTTTCGTTCGCGGCGAATCTACGCTCCTGAAGCCGTCAGCAGCCCCGTACGGAAGGTCTCCATGTCGAAGCGTGTGCTCACGACCGAGTCAGGCGCCCCGGTCGCCGACAACCAGAACTCCGCCACGGCGGGCGCCGGCGGGCCGCTCCTCCTCCAGGACCAGCACCTGCTGGAGAAGCTCGCCCGCTTCAACCGCGAGCGCATCCCGGAGCGCGTCGTCCACGCGCGCGGCTCCGGCGCGTACGGCTACTTCGAGGTGACGGACGACGTCACCGGCTTCACCAGCGCCGACTTCCTCTCCGAAGTGGGCCGCCGCACCGAGACGTTCATACGGTTCTCGACGGTCGCCGACTCCCTGGGCGGCGCCGACGCCGTACGCGACCCCCGGGGCTTCGCCCTCAAGTTCTACACGGACGAGGGGAACTACGACCTCGTCGGCAACAACACCCCGGTGTTCTTCATCAAGGACCCCGTCAAGTTCCCCGACTTCATCCACTCGCAGAAGCGCGACCCGTTCACGGGCCGCCAGGAGCCGGACAACGTCTGGGACTTCTGGGCGCACTCCCCCGAGGCGACGCACCAGGTCACCTGGCTGATGGGGGACCGCGGCATCCCCGCCTCCTACCGCCACATGGACGGCTTCGGCTCGCACACCTACCAGTGGACGAACGCGGCGGGCGAGGCCTTCTTCGTGAAGTACCACTTCAAGACGAACCAGGGCGTGCGCTCCCTCTCGGCCGACCAGGCCGCCGAGCTCGCCGGCCAGGACGCCGCCTCGCACCAGACGGACCTGCTCCAGGCCATCGAGCGGGGGGTCAACCCGTCGTGGACCCTGCACGTACAGGTGATGCCGGCCGCGGAGGCCGCCGACTACCGCTTCAACCCGTTCGACGTCACCAAGGTGTGGCCGCACGCCGACTACCCGCTGCAGCGCGTGGGGCGCCTGGTGCTCGACCGCAACCCGGACAACGTCTTCGCCGAGGTCGAGCAGGCGGCGTTCTCGCCCAACAACTTCGTGCCCGGCATCGGCCCGTCCCCGGACAGGATGCTGCAGGGTCGGCTGTTCGCGTACGCCGACGCGCACCGCTACCGGCTCGGCGTCAACCACACGCGGCTCGAGGTCAACGCGCCGAAGGCGGCCGTCGTCGACAACTACGGCCGCGACGGCCTGCACGCGACCCGGAACGGTTCGCGCCGGGACAGGAACTACGAACCCAACTCGTACGAGGGCCCGGCCCAGACCGGCAGGGCCCTCGCCGCCCCGCAGGCCGTACACGGCTGGACGGGCACGCACGAGACACCCGCACACACCAAGGACGACGACTTCTTCCAGGCGGGCGAGCTCTACCGGCTGATGTCGGACGACGAGAAGGACCGCCTGGTCGCGAACATCGCGCGGGGACTCTCGCAGGTCACCCGTGACGACGTGATCGAGAAGAACCTCTCCCACTTCCACGCGGCGGACGCCGACTACGGCAGCCGCGTGGAGAAGGCGGTCCGCGCCCTGCGCGAGGACTGAGCCTTCACCCGGGGCCCTGCCCGTGCCGCGTACCCGGATGAGGGGTGAAGCGCGGCGCGGGCAGGACGGGGCCGCGGCGGCGGACGACGCCAGTGCGGTGGCGAAGGGCCCGGCCGGCCCGGCTCCTGACCTGAAGGAGCCCGGTCGCCGGCCGGCCCGCTCGCCGCCGCCGCGGTCGCTGTGAGCTGAGCGAACAGGGGCGTGCCCCACGGAGCCCACCGTGGGGCGCGCCCCTGTTCTGCTGCCTGCCCGTCCTCGATCGCCGGACGGGCTCGGACATGCCACTCGGCCCGGACCAGGCCCGTCCGGAGCTCGGACGTGCCACCCGGGCCGGACCAGGCCCGTCCGGCGATCGAGGACACACCCCGGCGGGGATGCCAGAAGGCTCCCGCCCGGGGGCCCGGGCGGGAGCCAGGAAGGAAGGCGGGTCAGGAGACGGTCAGCGCACGGACCGCCGTCGGCGCGTGGCCCGGCTCCGTCGCCACGTCCTCGAACTCGTTGACCGAGGCGATGTCCGTCCCGCTCATCGAGATGTTCGTGATCCGCTCCAGGATCGCCTCCACCACCACCGGCACCCGGAACTCCGCCGCCAGCTTCTTCGCCTCCTCGAAGGCCGGCAGCAGCTGGTCCGGCTCCGTGACCCGGATCGCCTTGCACCCGAGCCCCTCGACCACCTTGACGTGGTCCACGCCGTAGGCGCCCAGTTCCGGGGAGTTGATGTTCTCGAACTCCAGGTTGACCTGGAAGTCGATGTCGAAGGTGCGCTGCGCCTGCCGGATGAGCCCCAGGTAGGAGTTGTTCACCAGCACGTGGACGTACGGGATGCGGTGCTGCGCGCCGACCGCCAGCTCCTCCAGCATGAACTGGAAGTCGTAGTCCCCGGAGAGCGCGACGACGGAGCCGTCCGGGTCGGCCGTGGCGACACCCAGCGCGGCCGGGATCGTCCAGCCGAGCGGTCCGGCCTGGCCGCAGTTGATCCAGTGGCGCGGCCGGTAGACGTGCAGCATCTGCGCGCCCGCGATCTGGGAGAGGCCGATCGTCGTGACGTACCGGGTCTCGGGGCCGAAGGCCCGGTTCATCTCCTCGTACACCCGCTGCGGCTTCAGCGGGACGTCGTCGAAGTGCGTACGGCGCTGCAGCGTGGCACGGCGCTCCTGGGTGGACGCCGCCCAAGCCGACCGGTCCTTGAGCCTGCCCGCGTCCCTGAGCTCGCGCGCCACCTCGACGAAGAGTTCCAGCGCGGCCTTCGCGTCGGAGGCGATACCGAGGTCCGGCCCGAAGATCCTGCCGAGCTGGGTGGGCTCGATGTCGACGTGGACGAACGTACGCCCCCGGGTGTAGACGTCCAGCTTGCCGGTGTGGCGGTTGGCCCAGCGGTTGCCGATGCCGAGGACGAAGTCGGACTCCAGGAAGTTCGCGTTGCCGTAGCGGTGCGAGGTCTGCAGGCCGACCATGCCCGCGTTCAGCTCGTGGTCGTCGGCGAGGATGCCCCAGCCCATCAGGGTCGGGACGACCGGGACACCGGTCAGCTCGGCGAACTCCACCAGGAGTTCGCAGGCGTCGGCGTTGATGATGCCGCCGCCCGCGACGAGCAGCGGACGCTCGGATGCGTTCAGCATCTCGACGGCGCGCTCGATCTGCTTGCGGGTGGCGGCGGGCTTGTGCACGGGCAGCGGCTCGTACAGCTCGGGGTCGAACTCGATCTCGGTGAGCTGCACATCGATCGGCAGGTCGATGAGGACCGGCCCCGGCCGCCCGGTGCGCATGAGGTGGAAGGCCTGCTGGAAGACGCCCGGGACCTGCGCGGCCTCCAGGACGGTGGTCGCCGCCTTGGTCACCGGGGCGGCGATCGACGCGATGTCGACGGCCTGGAAGTCCTCCTTGTGGAGCACGGCCGTCGGCGCCTGGCCGGTGATGCAGAGGATCGGGATCGAGTCGGCGACGGCCGAGTAGAGGCCGGTGATCATGTCGGTGCCGGCCGGACCGGACGTACCGATGCAGACGCCGATGTTCCCGGCCTTCGCGCGGGTGTAGCCCTCGGCCATGTGGGAGGCCCCCTCCACGTGACGGGCGAGGGTGTGGTGCACCCCGCCGGAGGCCTTGAGGGCGGCGTAGAACGGGTTGATCGCCGCACCGGGCACACCGAACGCGTTACTGACGCCTTCACGCTTGAGGATCTCGACTGCCGCTCGGGCAGCGGTCATACGAGGCATTGAGTACTCCTGCTTCGGACCTGGTGGAGTCGGGCTCTGTCGCGCCACCTGAGAGCACCAATTCCGCATGACGGAAATGTTGTTCTGCTATGCGGAATCAAATCTAGGGTGGACCCGTACGAGCGTCAAGGGAGGACGCGGGAGCGGTGCGAGGCCGGCGCGGGGACCCCATAGGGAGAACGCCGGGACGAAGTACGCCAAGCCCCTCCCCCGAGCGTCGCTCCTGGTGGACGATGGGGGCACGGAACGCAGTCGCCGCGACGGCGGCGGGGAGGGGCACAACGTGGAGTCCTTACCGGTGCGCTGCCCGGTCTGCAGCCGGGATCACGCGTACCTCACGCCGGTGTACCCCTGCCCGTGCGGTTCCCCGACCGCCCCGCCGCTGATGCGCGGCGCCCCGGTCGAGCCCATCACCCACCGCACCTGGGACGACGACTGGGTGAGCGTGCGCTGCCACTCCTGCGGGCGCCGCGACCAGTGGCCGTACCCCGAACTGTGCTGCCCCTGCGGGACCGTGCTGCGCATACCCGTGCGGCCCGTGGCCACGCGCGGCTTCACACCGTCCGCCCCGCCCGGGCCGCCCCCCGCGCCCCTTCCCCGTACGGCCGCGCAACCCCGCCCGGCGTTCCAGCCCCTGGTGATCCGTACGGCACGCGACGCGGTGAGCGCCGCCGCGCTCTACCTGACCTGGCTGGGCTACCGCGACGTCGTCCAGCCCGAGGTGCGGCCCACCTCCCGCATCGACCTCCGGGCGGCCGGAGTCATCGCCCAGGTCGACTCGACCACCCGGCCAATCGCCCTGCGCGACGTCGAGTGCCTCTGGCTCAACGCTCTCCACACATCGGTGTCCGGAGTGCTCTTCTCCCTCGCCGGATACGCCGACGACGCCCGGTCACGGGCGAACGGCCTGTCCATCCCCCTCTTCGTCATGGACCTCACGGGGACGCCCCGGCCGGAGAACGGCGCCGCCGACGCACTGGCCCGCACCGGCCCCTGACCGCCCGCCATACTCGGCCCATGCGCATCCGCCCCGCCCTCCGCGCCGAACTCCCCCTGCTCCAGGACATCGAGCGCGCCGCCGGCGAACCCTTCAGGGCCCTCGGCATGCGGTCCGTCGCGGACGACGACCCTCCGTCGCTCGGCCTCCTGGAGGCCTGCCGTCGCGACGGGCGCTGCTGGGTGGCGGCGGACGGGGGGACGGACCTGCCCGTCGGCTATCTGATCGCCGAACGCGTCGACGGCGCCGCCCACATCGAGCAGGTGTCGGTCGCCCCGGCGGCCGCCCGCCGGGGCGTGGGCCGCGCCCTCATCGGCCGGGCCGCCGCCTGGGCCGAGGAGCACGGGATGACGGCACTGACGCTGACCACGTTCGCCGAGGTCCCGTGGAACGCCCCGTACTACGCCCGCCTCGGTTTTCGGACACTGGCGGCGGACGAGCTCGGAGAAGGGCTCCGCTCGATCAGGGAACAGGAGGCGGAACACGGCCTGAACCGCTGGCCGCGCGTGTGCATGCGCGGCGAACTCCCCTTCCGCCCCGCGCCATGATTTCGGTCACCTGCGCCCCCTGAAGCGCATATGTTCGGACTGTTGTCAGTGTGGGGACGTAGAGTGAAGGCATGGTCTTAACTCCACGACTTTCCACCCGTTCCACCCCCGTTCTCCCGACCCAGCCGACACACCAGTCCGCCGTCGAGGCCAACGAGGCGATCCGCGCACTCGTGGACGCGCGCGCCGGCCAGGACTGGTCGTCCGTGGAAGCCGCGAAGTACGAAGTGCTGCTCATCGAATGGGCGGCGGCGACGCGGGGCATCAGCTCCGACATCATCGAAGCCGCCTGACCCCGGGGGCGCCGGCCGTCCCCCGGGGCGTGCCGGCCGCCTCCCGCGCGCCGTTTTGCCGGCGCGGGCTAGCTCCCGTAGGTCTCCCGCAGTTCGACCTTCCGGACCTTCCCACTGACCGTCATCGGGAACGTCTCCAGGACCTGCAGCCGCCGCGGGATCTTGTAGTGCGCCAGCCGCTCGCGGCAGTACGCCGTCACGTCGTCGAGCGTCGGCGGGTCGGCCGGGTCGCGCGGGATGACGCAGGCCAGGATCTCCTCCCCGTAGGCGGCGTCCGGTACCCCGACCACCTGTACGTCGGCGATCTTCGGGTGGCCGTAGAGGAACTCCTCGATCTCACGCGGGTACACGTTCTCGCCGCCCCGGATGATCATGTCCTTGATCCGGCCGACGATCTGGACGTACCCGTCCTGCCGCATCACCGCGAGGTCCCCGGTGTGCATCCAGCGCCCCGCGTCCACGACTTCGGCGGTCCGCTCCGGCTGGTCCCAGTAGCCGAGCATCACGCCGTAGCCCCGGCTGCACAGCTCACCGGCCTCGCCGCGCGGCAGGGTCAGCCCCGTCACCGGGTCGGTGATCTTCACCTCGACGTGCGGCAGCACCCGGCCGACCGTGCCAGTGCGGCGCTCGAGGTCGTCGTCCCGGCGGGTCTGTGTGGAGACCGGGGAGGTCTCCGTCATCCCGTAGCAGATGGACACCTCGTCCATGTGCATCTCGGCGACGACCCGCTTCATCACCTCGGCCGGGCACGGGGATCCGGCCATGATCCCGGTGCGCAGCGTGGACAGGTCGTACGTGGCGAAGTCCGGATGGTTCAGCTCCGCGATGAACATGGTGGGCACGCCGTAGAGCGAGGTGCAGCGCTCCTGCTGGACGGCCGCCAGCACGGAGGCGGGCTCGAAGGACGGGGCGGGGATCACGATGCAGGCACCGTGCGAGGTGATGCCGAGGTTGCCCATGACCATGCCGAAGCAGTGGTAGAAGGGCACCGGCAGACAGACGCGGTCCTGTTCCGTGTAACCGACCGTCTCCCCGACGAAGTAGCCGTTGTTGAGGATGTTGTGGTGGGAGAGCGTGGCCCCCTTGGGGAAGCCGGTGGTGCCCGAGGTGTACTGGATGTTGATCGGGTCGTCGCAGGACAACGCCGCTTCGCGGGCGGCCAGTTCCTCCTCGTCGACCGACGCCGACGCGGCCGTCAGCTCGTCCCAGCTCGGGTCGCCGATGTAGTGGACGGCCCGCAGCGCCGGGCAGCCGGCGCGGACCTGCCCGACGAGTGCGCGGTAGTCGCTGGTCCGGTGGGCGAGCGAGGCGATCAGGACGGAGACGCCTGCCTGGTTGAGCACGTACTCCAGCTCGTGCACCCGGTAGGCCGGGTTGATGTTGACCATGACGGCGCCGATGCGGGCCGTCGCGTACTGGACGAGCACCCACTCCGGGCAGTTGACCGCCCAGATCCCCACCCGGTCGCCCTTGGCGACGCCGGACGCCATCAGCCCGCGGGCCAGCTCCCGGACGGCGGCGCCGAATCCGGCGTACGTCCAGCGTCGTCCGGACACCACGTCGACGAGTGCCTCCCGCTCCGGGAAGGCGCCGACCGCCCGGTCGAGGTTGCGCCCGATGGTGTCACCGAGCAGGGCGGTGGTGCCGGTGCCGTGCGCGTAGGACAGCTCGCTCATCGCAGGTCCCCCTCGTCGAATTCGGTGCCCTCTCCCTGGGCCGTGCGCTCGCGCAGCTCGATCCGGCGGATCTTGCCGGAGACGGTCTTGGGCAGCTCGGCGAACTCCAGCCGGCGGATGCGCTTGTACGGGGCGAGGACCGCCCGGGAGTGGGCGAAGAGCGCCTTCGCCGTCTCCGGGCCGGGCTCCCAGCCCTCCGCGAGCACGACGTACGCCTTCGGGACGGACAGCCGCACCGGGTCGGGTGCGGGGACGACCGCGGCCTCGGCGACCGCCTCGTGCTCCAGCAGTGCGCTCTCCAGCTCGAACGGCGAGATCTTGTAGTCGGAGGCCTTGAAGACGTCGTCGGCCCTGCCCACGTACGTGATGTAACCGTCCTCGTCACGCGAGCCGATGTCCCCGGTGCGGTAGTAGCCGCCCGCCATCGCCTCGGCGGTCCGGTCCGGGTCGCCGTGGTAGCCCGTCATCAGGCCCACGGGGGCGGCGGCCAGGTCCAGGGAGATCTCACCCTCCGCGACGCCCGCCTCGCCGGTGACCGGGTCGAGGAGCTCCACGGTGAAGCCGGGGCTGGGCCGTCCCATGGAGCCGGCTTTCAGCGGCTGTCCCGGCGAGTTGGCCACCTGGACGGCGGTCTCCGTCTGCCCGAAGCCGTCCCGGATGGTGACGCCCCAGGCGCGCCGGACGCTCTCGATGACCTCCGGGTTGAGGGGTTCTCCGGCTGCCACGACCTCGCGCGGCGGTGTCCTCAGCTGGGTGAGGTCGGCCTGGATTAGCATCCGCCAGACGGTCGGCGGTGCGCAGAAGCTGGTCACGGCGGATCGGTCCATCTCCGCCATCAGCCGGGCCGCGTCGAAACGGGTGTAGTTGAAGATGAAGACGGTGGCCTCCGCGCTCCAGGGCGCGAAGAGATTGGACCAGGCGTGCTTCGCCCAGCCGGGCGAGGAGATGTTCAGGTGGACGTCGCCGGGCTTGAGCCCGATCCAGTACATCGTGGCCAGGTGGCCGACCGGGTACGAGACGTGGGTGTGCTCGACCAGCTTGGGGCTCGCGGTCGTGCCGGAGGTGAAATACAGCATCAGCGGTTCGTCGGCGTCGGTCTCCCGGTCCGCCGTGAAGGTGTCCGGTGCCTCGTCGGCCCCGCTGTAGTTCCGCCAGCCGCCGACCTCGTCGCCGACCGCGATCCGCGTGTAGTCGCCGGGGACCTCGTCGAACTTGGCCGTGTCCGCCGACCGTACGAGGACGTGCCGGACCCTGCCGCGTTCCACCCGGTCGCGCAGGTCGAGCGGGCCGAGCAGCGGGGTCGCGGGGATCACGACGGCGCGTAGCTTCATCGCGGCCAGGGCGGTCTCCCACAGCTCGGTCTGGTTGCCGAGCATCACGAGGATCCGGTCGCCCGCCCGCACACCCTGGGACCGCATCCAGTTCGCGGCCCGGTTGGAGCGGGCGGCCATCCGGGCGAAGGACACCTCGGTGCGGCCGCCGTCCTCCTCCACGATGTGCAGGGCGGTGCGGTCGTTGTCCTCCGCGATGACGTCGAACCAGTCGAGCGCCCAGTTGAAGTGGTCCGAGCGCGGCCAGCTGAAGCCTTCGTAGGCCTTCGCGTAGTCCTCACGGTGCTCGAGCAGGAAGTCCCGGGCTGCCCGGAACGTCTGCGTCGCGCTGGTTGCCGACATGTGCCCTCCTCGTTGCGGACCCGTCCCCTAACATCATGCGAACAGTGACCCAGATCTCACCACCCCCGAACGGGGGTACGACGTAGAGGGCGGAGAGACATCGGCGTGCCGGAACCGGGCGAGGCGACCGAACTGCAGGCGGCCCTGCTGAGGCTGCGCCGGACGAGCGGGCTGCCCGTCGTCTTCGGCGGACTCCTCTCGGACGCGCGCCACGCGCGGATCGCCGAGCTGAACGGGGCGCAGACGGGTGCGCTGCGCGGGCTCGTCATCTCGGCGGGCAGCGGGCTCGGTGGCAAGGCCATCGCCCTGTCGCGGCCGTGCGCGGTGAGCGACTACGCCTCCTCGCGCCACATCAGCCACGAGTACGACACCCCCGTCGCGGCGGAGGGGCTGCGCTCGGTCGTCGCGGTGCCCGTCGTCGTCCGCCGCAAGGTGCGCGGCGTGCTGTACGGGGCGCTGCGCGAGCCGCTCACGCTCGGGGACCGCACGTTCGACGCGGCGGCGTCGGCGGCGCGTGATGTCGAGCAGGCGCTGGCCGTACGGGACGAGGTGCGGCAGCTCCTGGCGGCCACCCGGGAGCAGGTGGCCGACCCGGGGACCGGCCCCGGCACGTGGGAGCACGTCCGCGAGGCGCACCGCGAGCTGCGG
This sequence comes from Streptomyces clavifer, assembly GCA_014651175.1. Taxonomy (GTDB): domain Bacteria; phylum Actinomycetota; class Actinomycetes; order Streptomycetales; family Streptomycetaceae; genus Streptomyces; species Streptomyces clavifer. Next base: position 483,224 of record BMWJ01000002.1, read on the forward strand.
GCGCTGGCACCGAAGATCGTCGATCCGGCACTGCGCGACGAGCTGCTCGCCGTGTGCGGGCGGCTCGCGTCGGCCGCGGGCGGGGACCGGTGTCCGGCGGTACGGTCCGTACGGCTGGCGCCCCGCGAGGTGGACGTGATCGCCTGTGTCGCTTCGGGAGCGACGAACGCGGCGGCGGCCGAGCGGCTGGGGCTGCGGCCGGAGACGGTGAAGGGGTATCTGCGCTCCGCGATGCGGAAGCTGGGGGCGCACACCCGGCTCGAGGCGGTGGTGGCGGCGCGGCGGGCGGGGCTGCTGCCCTGATGGACCACGGACGGGGAGGGTGACGGACATGGGGTCCGTCGGTCGGTCCACGCCGCCACTCGGCGGGAACGGTCCGCCCCGGCGCCCGGGTCGCCTCAGTCGCCTCAGTCGCCTCAGTCGCCGAAGTCGATGAACGTGGCGAACCGGACGTCGTGCGCGGGCGCCGCCGACATGGCCGTCAGCATCTCCACGGCCTCCTGCGTGATCTCCTCGCGCTGCGCCCCGCCGAGGGTGCCCAGGGGCTGGACGGTGACCGTCGCGTCGTCGGCCGTCTCGTCGAGACGCCAGAGCGCGGCCAGGAAGCCGTCCACGAGGACCGTCCCGTACGACTGATTGCCCACGCCGTTGCGCCCCTTGTAGGCGGCGGGGACGACCCGTGTCCGGTCGGCGTGGCCGAGCAGCACGTTGTCGAATTCGGGCAGGAACCGGGCGGGAGCGGGGACGTCGGGGCCGGGACGCGGGGCGTCCGGCAGGTCGAAGAGCTCGACGCCGCTCTCGTCGCGGAAGGTGACCAGGTGCGGGCGCAGCCGTTCGAAGACCTCGCGCAGCCGGGTCAGCCCGGCCCACATCTGCATGTCCTTCACGGAGGCCGGTCCGAAGGCGCCGAGGTAGCGCAGTACGGTTCCGTCGGGCGCGGGGGCCGCCTGCGACGGTCTGCCGAGCCAGTGCTCGGCGGTCGTCAGCGCGACCTGTCCGCTGCGTCCCCACAGTCCGCGCGGGGTGACCTGGACCAGCGGCAGCAGGCAGCGGGCGGCGACCGACAGGGCCCGCGGGTCGGCGTCCGGCCAGTGCACGGTCAGTTCGTCGCGCAGCTCCTTCATGGTGCGGGGCCGTTCATCGACGAGCTCCTTGCTGAGGGAGGCGAGCCGGTCCAGGTCCACCCCGGTGAGCCCGCTCCGGAACACCTTCAGCTCCCGGTCGCGCGCCGGCTGGACGAGGGGGCGCAGGGCGAGCGCGTCGTCGGCGGTGTGGGTGTGGATGGTGGACCGAAGGGTGACGATCCTGACGACCTCACGGGACTCCATCAGCGCGGAGAGCGACGCGGGGTCGAAGCCGTCGATCCGGGAGAAGAGCTGGAAGTACGGCGGCCGGGTGTTCTGCGCCTGCAGCCCCACCAGGCGGGTGACGACGTCCCGCACCGGCACGGCGGCGCGCCGGAGCAGCAACTGGCGTTCCAGGGTTGCCCTGTTGAGAGCGCGGGTGGTGAGCACGGGAGCTTTCTTCGCGACCATGGACCGCACGCTACGCGGGAGGTGGTGCACTGACGCTCGATTCCGACACTCGCACGTAACGGCGGCACCACCGGCCAGGTGCCGTACGCCCTCATGATGGTGCCCGTGATCAGTGTCCTCTTCGCCGTCCTGACGGCGCTCAGCAACGGTGCCGCCTCGGTCCTCCAACGCCGCGCCGCCCTGAACGTGCCCGCCGGCGAGGCGATGCGTCTGTCCCTCATGGGGCATCTGCTGCGCCAGAAGGTGTGGCTGTGCGGGATCGTTCTGGTGATCGTCGCCGCGGTGTGCCAGGCGGTCGCGCTGGCCACCGGCCCGATCGCGGTGGTCCAGCCGATCTTCGTGATCGAACTGCCCGCGACGCTGCTGCTCGCGGGAGTCGTCATGCGCGTGCGGGTGCCGCGGACCGTCTGGTACGGGGTGTCCGCCGTGACGGTCGGACTGGCCGTCGCCATGGCCGCCGCCGCACCGGTCGGAGGCCGCGAGAGCGTGCCGGGCGGGGACTGGTTCCCGGCCCTGGTGGTCACGGGGCTGTTCGAGGCGGCGCTGATCACCGCCGCGCTCGGCAGCGACGGCAACGCGCGGGCCGCGCTGCTGGGCCTGGCGGCGGCCTGCGGGTACGCGCTGACGGCGGCCCTGATGAAGGACGCCATGGCGCAGCTGGACGAGGGCGGTGTGACGGGCCTGCTGACGGCCTGGCAGCTCTACGCCACCGCGGCGGCCGGTGTGGGGGCGCTGTTCCTCCTGCAGAACGCGCTGCACGCCGGCAGCCTGGCGGCCGTACAGCCGATGCTGACGCTCGGGGACGCGCTGATCAGCATCGCGTACGGCGTCACGCTGTTCGGCGAGGAGCTGCGCACCGGCTGGTGGCTGCTGCCGCAGCTGGCCGGTGCGGCCCTGATCGCCGTGGGCTGTGTGGTGCTGGCGCGTTCCCCGCTGGCCGGGGGCAACGCCCCACCCGCGCCGCGGGTGCGGTGAGGGCGGATCAGGGGTGGCCCCGGGGCGGCACCTCCTCGCCGGGCCGCACCGGACCGGGCGGGGTGCCGTCGCCGAACGGGCGGCCGCCGAGCTGCTCCCGGTGGTGGGGGGTCAGCCAGCCGGACAGGTCGGGGCCGAGCGGCACGATGCCGGTGGGGTTGATGCCCGTGTGCACGCGGTAGTAGTGCTGTTTGATGTGGTCGAAGTCGACCGTGTCGCCGAAGCCCGGGGTCTGGTAGAGGTCGCGGACGTACGCCCAGATCACGGGGTCCTCGGCCAGTTTCGTGCGGTTGCACTTGAAGTGTCCGTGGTAGACGGCGTCGAAGCGCACCAGGGTGGTGAAGAGCCGGATGTCCGCCTCGGTGAGGGTGTCGCCGACGAGGTAGCGCCGGTCGGCGAGCCGCTCCGAGACGCTGTCCAGCCGGCCGAACACATCGGCGTACGCCGCCTCGTACGTGCTCTGACCGTCGGCGAATCCGGCCCGGTAGACGCCGTTGTTGACGTCGCGGTAGATGCCCTCCATCACCTCGTCGATCTCCTCCCGCAGCGGTTCCGGGTAGAGGTCGGGGGCTCCGGGACGGTGCAGCGCCTTCCATTCGGTGGCCAGGTCCAGCGTGATCCGCTGGTAGTCGTTGGTGACGAGCCTGCCACTGGGTACGTCGACGATCGCGGGGACGCTGACCCCTCCGGGGTAGCCGTGTTCGCGGGCCTCGTAGGCCTCGCTCAGGTACTGGATGCCGAGCACCGGATCGCGGCCGCCCTCGTCCAGGGTGAAGCGCCAGCTGCGGTCGTCCTGGAGCGGATCGGTGACGGCCAGCGAGAGGGCGCTCTCCAGCCCGAGAAGCCGCCGTGAGACGAGCGCGCGGCTCGCCCACGGGCACGCCCTGCTGACGACCAGCCGGTAGCGGCCCGCCTCGACGGGCCAGCCGTCGCGGCCGTCGGCGGTGATGCGGTCGGCGAAGTGGCTGCGCGAGCGCTTGAAGGGCTTGTGGCCGTACGAGTCGTTCCCGCCCGGCTCTGCTTCCTCGCTCATCGTGTTCCCCTCTTCGGTTCGGTTGCTCGGGATGTCTCCTGGCGTCTTCTTCCCCGTCGGCCGGCTCCGACGTCGGCCAGGGCCACGATCAGTGCGGCCAGGACGAACGCGACCGAGACGACGAGCCCCCGGTCGTAGGCGTCCGCCCAGCCGTCGGGTCCCAGCTGGGAGAAGAAGACCGAACCCACGGCGGCGATCCCGATGGCCGATCCGACCCGCTGACTGGTCTGGAGGGTGCCCCCGGCGCTGCCCGCGTTGTGCACCGGCACCTGGGAGAGGGTCATCGTCTGGTTGGGGGCGATGACGAGTCCGCTGCCGAGTCCGGCGAGCAGCAGCGGCGCCGCCATGGCCAGTCCGGCGCCGCGGCCCGGCACCAGGTGTGCGGCCAGCGCGGTGAGGCCGAGCCCGACCGCCACCATGGTCAGCCCGACGACGATCAGGGGCCGGCCGAACCGGCCGACGAGCCGGCCGCCGATGCTCGCCGCACCTCCCGCGCCCAGGGCGAACGGGGTGATCGCCATGCCTGCCTCCAGGGCGGTGTAGTGCAGGCCCGACTGCAGGTAGAGGGTGGTGATGAAGAAGATCGAGGTGAACCCCGCGAAGTACAGCAGGATCATCAGGCAGCCCAGCCAGAAGGATCTGAGCCTGAAGAGCGAGAGGTCCACCACGGGCTGGACGCCCTTCTTCGCGCAGCGGGACTCCCAGCCGACGAAGGCGGTCAGCAGGACCAGGGCCACCACGACGAGCAGCCACTTCCCGTTGCCCGGCCACTGCTGGGCCTGGACGAACGGCAGAAGCAGGGCCAGTACCCCCGAGCCGAGCAGCAGCACCCCGAGCGGGTCCAGGTCGCGCGGCCCGACCCGGCTCGCGGACGGGGTGTCGGGGAGCAGCCGGCGGGCCAGCAGGAGGCAGACGGCTCCGATCGGCAGGTTGACGTAGAACACCCAGCGCCAGCCCTCCTCCGCCCCGGCACCCTGGATCAGCAGCCCGCCGGCGAGCGGGCCGACGGCGGTGGAGATGCCGACGACGGTGCCGAACATGCCGAAGGCCCGGCCCCGCTCCCGGCCCGAGAACATCTGCTGGATCAGTGCCGAGATCTGCGGCGAGAGCAGTCCTCCGGCCGCGCCTTGGAGCAGCCGGGCGATGACGAGCCACAGACTGGACTGGGCGGCCCCGCAGGCGGCGGAGGCCAGTGTGAACAGGGTGAGGCCCCACATGAACATCGTGCGCCGCCCGCGGGCGTCCCCGAGGCGTCCGCCGGGGATGAGGACGAGTCCGAAGGCCAGCGCGTAGCCGGACAGCACCCATTGGAGGTCGGACTCCGGGGTGTCGAGCCCCTGCTTGATGGACGGCAGCGCCACATTGACGATGGACACGTCGAGGAGCGTCATGAAGCCCGCCACCAGGCAGACGGCGAGGGCCCGCCAGCGACGGGGATCGGAAGGTCCGGGAGGAGAGCCAGGATCCCGGTGCACCGCGCTCTCTGCCATGATCCGCACCCTAGGCGGCGGCCCCCGGTTCCGGCGGACTCCGGCAGCGGGGCCCGGCGTGTTCCGCCCCACCGGGGGTATTCGCGGAACATGACTGTCCTCAAAACGAGCGTTCTGGTCCTGGACTGTGCCGAGCCGATGGAGCTCGCCGGGTTCTACGCGGCTCTGCTGGGTGCCGAGATGCAGGTCGGGAGCGATCCGGACTTCGTCGAGATCATCGGCAACCAGGGTGTGCACCTGGCCGTCCGCCGCGACCACGGCTACGCGCCGCCCAGCTGGCCCCGCCCCGAGGATTCCCAGCAGGCGCATCTGCGCATCCTGGTGGACGAGGGGGACATGGACGAGGCCGAACGCGAGGCGATAGGCCTCGGTGCCCGGCCGGTGGACACGAAGGACAGCAACAGCGGTCCGCGTGATGTCCGCGTCTACACGGATCCGGCCGGGCACTCCTTCTCCCTGGCCGTCTACCCCTCCTTCGCCACCGAACGGCGGCGCGAAGCGGGATCGGTGAGCTCGGACGGGGTGTAACGCGTCCCGCGTGCCGCCGGGTTGGTGCCGGCGGGACGATCTCGTCGGTCCGGTCCAGAACGTCACGCCACGGCCGGGCCGCGCCTCGTCCGCGCCCTCCGGCTGTCCGAGGGTGCGGGCCGGTGATCGCCGAGGTGACGCCCGGGTGCTCCAGGACGAGGGCCGGGTCGGCTGGACGAGGGCCGGGACGCCGTGAGCCGGTCGGACCCTCCGCCCGCGTGCGCGACGCCTTGCCGGGACGTGCTGTCGCCCCCGTGCCGCCGTGTGGTGAGGGGGTGTTGAGGCGCGGTGGGCGGCGGATGACCGCACGATGACGCGGCCCCGCGCCTCCACCGGCCGCGCGGCCTGTCACCCGGCGGCCGGTCGCGCACCCGGCCGTTTCCAGGATTTAACCTCGTGATGCCTTGTCACCCAGGGTCTACGCGCATAGTTTTTGCTCCCTCACTACACATTTGGGGGCAGTTCCCGTGCAGATAGCCAGAACCGGCTCCGCCCTGCTGGCCGGCGCCGTCGCCGTAACGCTTTCGGTGACCGCGCTGCCCGCCGCCTTCGCGGCCCCGTCCTCGTCCGCCGTGATCTCCGAGGTGTACGGGGGCGGCGGCAACTCCGGCGCGACGCTCACCCGCGACTTCATCGAGCTGGCCAACGCCGGTTCGAGCCCGTTCGGCCTGTCCGGCTTCAGCGTCCAGTACCTGCCGGGCGCCCCGTCGGCCGGCTCGCTGTGGCAGGTCTCCGAACTGTCCGGCGCTGTCGCCCCCGGCGGCCGCTACCTCGTCGCGCAGGCGGCGGGCACCGGCGGCACGGTGGCGCTGCCGACCGCCGACGCCACCGGCACCGTGGCCATGTCCGCGTCGAGCGGCACCGTCGCCCTCGTCTCCGGTACGACCCCGCTGACCTGCAAGACCGCCGCGGACTGTGCCGTGGACACCCGGATCGTCGACCTCGTCGGCTACGGCTCCGCAGTCGTGCGCGAGGGCAGCGGTCCGGTGACGGGCACGTCGGCCACCGCGTCCGTGGCGCGCGGCACGGCCCTCGACGACACGGACGACAACGCCGCCGACCTGACCGCCGGCACCCCGACCCCGGTCAACGCGGCAGGCGAGACGTCCGGCGGCTCCGGGCCCGGCGAGCCCGGCGGACCGACCGAGCCCGGCACCGTGCGGGTGCACGACATCCAGGGCACGACCCGCGTCTCCCCCCTCGTCGGCCAGTCGGTGACCGGTGTCCCCGGCGTCGTCACCGGCGTACGCACCAGCGGCTCGCGCGGCTACTGGATCCAGGACACCGCACCGGACGCCGATCCCCGCACGAGCGAGGGGCTGTTCGTCTACACCGGCTCCGCCGCCCCGACCGTGTCCGTGGGCGACTCGGTGCTGGTCAGCGGCAAGGTGGCGGAGTACTACCCGTCCTCCACCACCCAGTCGCTCACGCAGCTCACCGCCCCCACGTCGACGGTCCTGTCCTCGGGCAACGCCCTGCCCGCGCCCGTCGTCCTCGACGCGAAGTCCGTGCCCGGCGCCTACGTGCCGACGGCGGGCGGCGGGTCGATCGACACGCTGGCGCTGGAGCCGGCGGCCTACGCCCTGGACCTGTACGAGTCGCTCGAGGGCACCCGCGTCACGGTCGCCGACACCCGGGTGACGGGTGCGACGACCGCGTACGACGAGGTCTGGGTGACGGTCAAGCCGAAGGAGAACCGCACCCGGCGCGGCGGCACGCTCTACGCGTCGTACGAGGACCAGAACACCGGCCGCATCAAGGTGATGTCGCTGAACGCCGCACAGCCCGTCCCGGTGGCGGACGTGGGCGACGTGCTCTCGGGCTCCACCACGGGCGTCATCGACTACGCGTCGTTCGGCGGGTACAACCTCCAGGCCACCGAGCTCGGCACGCTCACCGACAACGGGCTGCGGCGCGAGGTGACGCGGAAGCAGAAGCGCAAGGAGCTCGCGGTCGCCACGTACAACGTGGAGAACCTCGACGCGCTCGACGAGCAGGCCAAGTTCGACACGCTCGCCTCGGGGGTCGCGGTCTCCCTCTCCTCCCCCGACATCGTCTCGCTGGAGGAGATCCAGGACGACAACGGGGCGACGAACGACGGGACGGTCGGCTCCGAGGCGACGCTGAAGCGGTTCACGGACGCGATCGTCGCCGCGGGCGGCCCGCGCTACGCGTGGCGCTACGTCGCCCCCGCCGACGGCCGGGACGGCGGCGAGCCCGGCGGCAACATCCGCAACGTCTTCCTCTTCAACCCCGAGCGGGTCGACTTCGTGGACCGCGCGGGCGGCGACGCGACCACGGCGGTGAAGGCCGTGAAGACGAGGAAGGGGGTCACGCTCTCCGTCTCGCCCGGCCGGATCAACCCGGCGAGCGCGGCCTGGGACGACAGCCGCAAGCCGCTGGTGGGCGAGTTCCGCTTCCGTGGCGAGCCGGTCTTCGTCATCGGCAACCACTTCGCGTCCAAGGGCGGCGACCAGCCGCTGCACGGCCGATACCAGGAGCCGGTGCGCAGTTCGGAGACGAAGCGCGTGCAGCAGGCGACCGAGGTCAACTCCTTCGTCACCTCGCTGCTGAAGGCGGACAAGTCGGCCCGGGTGGTCACGCTCGGCGACCTGAACGACTTCGCCTTCTCCCCCACGATGGACGCGCTCACCCGCGGCAGGGTCCTCAAGCCGCTCATCACGACGCTGCCCGCGAGCGAGCAGTACAGCTACGTGTACGACGGCAACTCGCAGACGCTGGACCACATCCTCACCAGTCCCGCCATCCGCCGCTTCGACTACGACGTGGTGCACATCAACGCCGAGTTCGCCGACCAGGCGAGCGACCACGATCCGCAGATCGTACGGATCGACGTGAACGGCTCCGGCCACCGGCACTGACGGTCACGGGGGCGGTTGGGGCCGGCCACGGCCCCAACCGCCCCCGGAAAAGCGGCCCTTCGGGGCGGCTCCGCTGCTCGGAGCCGGGCGGCCGGACCGTGAAGGACCCGAGGCTCCGTGTTCAGTGCGTAGGCGGCCGGCGCCGCGCATCCCCGCGCGCCCTCTCGTCCACCGCCGCGTCGCCCGGCGCCGGTCGTCGCGCCGCACCGATGCGCGCCACGACCCGGGACGAGACGGTGCGCCCCGTCCGGGGCGTGGCGCGCACAGCCGGACGCGGCGGTGCGGGTGCCCAGATGCGCGAATCCGCCTCGCCGGGGCCGTGAGTGGCACGATGGGGCGGACACGGGGACGGGCGGAGGACGAGGGAGTCATGGCGGAGGAGCAGCAGGACGGACCGGAGGTCAGCCCGACGCGATGGGTCGCCCGGCAGGCCGAGTTGTACGAGTCCTCCGGCGGGACGAAGGGCACCACCCAGCTCGGAGTCCCCTGCCTGCTGCTGGACTACGTCGGCAGGCGGAGCGGGGCGCGGCGGCGCACGGTGCTGATGTACGGGCGCGACGGCGACGACCACCTGATCGTCGGCTCCAACGGCGGCTCGGACCGCCACCCGCTCTGGTACCTCAACCTGCTGGACGATCCGGCCGTCGAGGTCAGGGTGGGCACCGAGCGCTTCCCCGCGCTCGCCGAGACGCTCTCCGCCGAGGAGAAGGAGCGGGTGTGGCCGCACCTGGTGGAGGTCTTCCCCCGGTACGCCGCGTACCGCGCGTGCACCACGCGCGACATCCCCGTGGTGCGCCTCCGACGGCGCTGACCCGCACGGGGCCCGCTCCGCCCGCACGGGACGGCCCGGCCGCACGGACCGTCCCGGCCGGCGGCTCCATCCCGGCGTGCAGTCGGTGTGCGCGACTGCCGGAGGAGCACGCCAACAGGGCTCCCCGCAGCGGGAGTCGGCCCGTACACTCCCCGATCATGACCTTCGAAACGGTTCAGGCCGACGCGTCCGCCCTCGACGGGCCCGCACTCTTCCCGACCATGTCCACGATGCGCGCCATGCGCCGCCTCAAGCCGGACGCCGTACCGGACAAGACGATCGATCAGCTCATACAGGCCGCGGTCTGGGGGCCCAGCGGCGGCAACATGCAGGCTTACGAGTACGTGGTCGTCACCGACCGCGCGGTGATGGCCCGACTGGCCCCGCTGTGGAAGCGCTGCGTGGACGCCTACCTGGCGACGACCGGCAAGCACGCGCCGCAGGGCATGGACGACGCTGCGTACGGCCGGATGGTGGCGGCGATCGAGTACCAGCGCGACCACTTCGCGGACACCCCGGTGCTGATCATCCCCTGTTACAAGTTCCCGGAGCCGCGGTTCGACGAGGAGGGCCTGGGGGTCTACGCACAGGCGCTCGGCCCGGCGGGCCTGGAGCACATGACGAACACCCAGACCCGCTTCCAGGCACTCGCGGAGGGTTCCTGCGTCTACCCGGGCGTCCAGAACCTCCTGCTCGCGGCCCGGGCGCTGGGCCTCGCGGCCAACGTCACCATCTGGCACCTGTTCCTGGAGCAGGAGTGGAAGGAGGCTCTCGGGATCCCCGCGGACACGCACACCTTCGCTGCCATTCCGGTGGGCCTGCCGCAGGGCAACTTCGGGCCGGTCCGGCGCCGCCCGGTGGCCGACGTCATCCACCGGGACCGCTGGTAGCCGTACCCCTCGCCGTCACCCCCGGCCGGGGGTGACGGCTCCCCACGGGGGAAGTCCGGTCTCCGGCACAACTCCATTGGAGTGAAGGGGTTTTGGACACGCCGGAGAGGCATTGTCATGCCCTGATCACGTCGATAGCCTGTGCGAGCTCAGCGGCCCCGTACCCACCCCACCGGGTCCGGGGCCTTCCTTCCCCCACGGACCAGGAGCAGGTATGCCACGACGCCCAGCAGGCCACACCGGAAGACGCGCAGCAGTTCTGGCCGCCGTCGCCGCGACCACCCTCGTCGCCGCCGGCCACCCGGCCCCCGCCGCCCAGGCCGGGCCGGAACCCATGAACCAGGCCTTCGCCGCGGCGGCCGAGGAGTTCGACGTCCCGCGCGACCTGCTCGCCGCCGTCGGATACGGCGAGACCCACCTCGACGGACATGCGGGACGCCCCAGCCAGGCCAACGGCTACGGCGTGATGCACCTCGCCAGCAACCCCACGAACCGCTCCCTGGAGAAGGCCGCGGCCCTGACGGGCGAGTCAGCGACCGCTCTGCGCAACGACACCGAGGCGAACATCCTGGGCGGCGCCGCCGTGCTGCGCAGCCACGCCGACGCAGTCGGCCTGTCCCGGGCCGAGCGCGACGACATCGACGCCTGGTACCCGGCGGTCGCCCGCTACAGCGGCGCCGAGGGCGCGATCGCGGCCCTGTACGCGGACACCGTCTACACCTTCCTCGCCGAGGGACTGCACACGACGGTCCCCGGCGGGGAGCGGATCTCGGTCACCTCCCGGCCGGTCTCCCCGGACAAGGGCGCCCTGGCAGCGGCCCAGGTCACCGCCCCGAGCCCCGACTACCCCTCGGCACTCTGGGTGCCGGCGAACTCCGCCAACTACGCGACGGGCAGGACGGCGACGGTCGACAAGGTCGTCGTCCACGTCACACAGGGCTCCTACGCGGGCACCATCAGCTGGTTCCAGAACGCGACGTCCAAGGTCAGCTCCCACTACGTGATCCGGTCCGCCGACGGCGAGATCACCCAGATGGTGCGCGACAAGGACACCGCGTACCACGCCAAGAGTGCCAACGCGTCGTCGCTCGGCATCGAGCACGAGGGCTTCGTCGACAACCCGTCGTGGTTCACGGACTCGATGTACCGCTCCTCGGCGGCGCTGACGGCGTACCTCTGCAACCGGTACGGGATCCCGAAGGACCGGTCCCACGTCATCGGGCACAGCGAGGCCCCCGGGAACGACCACACCGACCCGGGCGTCCACTGGAACTGGACCTACTACATGCAGCTCGTCACCGGCACCGGCGGCAGCGGGAGCGACGGGCTGAGCTTCGCCTCGTACGCGACGCAGAAGTCGGGCTCGTCGGGCGCCCAGGTCAAGGCCGTCCAGAAGCTGCTCAACGACCAGGGGTACCAGGCGGGCGCCGTGGACGGCACCTTCGGCACGGCCACGAAGAGCGCCGTCCAGGCGTTCCAGACGGCCCGGCGGCTCACCGCCGACGGCACGGTCGGCCCGAAGACCTGGACCGCGCTGCTCTCGGCCGGGACGACACCGACGCTCGTCAAGGGAGGTTCGGGGGACGCGGTGAAGCGACTGCAGCGGGCGCTGACCGCGGCGCTCGGCTCGACGGTGGCCGTCGACGGCGCGTTCGGCTCGGCGACGGACACGGCCGTACGCGGCTACCAGAGCTCGCGCGGCCTGACCGCCGACGGCAGCGCGGGACCCGACACCTGGGCCGCTCTGCAGTCCGGACGCTGACCTCCGACGCCCTGCCCCTGCCCCTGCCTGCTGAGTACGCGGACGACCGACCCGTCGCGCTCGTCGTGATCACTCGGTGGGCCCGGGAGTGGTACGCCGGTCCGACGGGCGCGACGGTCCGGCGCCGCCCCGCCCGCCCCCACGCTCCGGAGCGCACCCGGGGCACCTCGGTACGCCTTCCCGCAGGGGCCGCCGCCGGGCGAGTCTGGGCCCTGCCGGCATCGGGCCGGCGGAACGGGCGGGATGCGAGGGGGCGGTCGGGCATGGCTCGTAGACAGTCGGTCTGCGGAGCACTCACCCAGAAGGGCACGGGCTGCCGCCGGCTGGCCATGGTGGGGGCGTCCCGGTGCGACCGGCACCGGGGCGACTGGTCGAGGTACACGGTGGCACGGCGCAAGGCTGCGGACCGGGCGGGCAGAGGCGGAACCCGGTAGCGGGGCCACGAACCCTGGTCCCTCGGCGCGTGAAGAGAGGTGGTTCCGCATCCCCGGGCGGGGATGCGGAACCACCTCTCAAGTGTCAGTCAGCGGGTCACTTCAGGCCGAAGGCCTTGATGATCTCCTGGTCGACGGCCAGACCGCCGGGCCCTTCGGCGTGTGCCCGGAGCGACACCGACGTGGCGCCCTTCCGGGGCGTCGTGAACTTCGCGGTCCAGGTACCGGAGGCGTTCCTGCGCAGCTCGGGCTCGCTCCACGTCCTGCCCTCGTCGTAACTGACCGACAGCGAGGCCTTCGTCGCCTTCACCGCACCGTCCAGCCATGCCTGGGTAGCGGCCTCCAGGCCGAGCTCGACGGACTTCCCGGCCCTGACGTCGCCCGCCAGGTCGGTGTCCACGGAGTAGTCCAGCTGGAGTAGCGGGATGTCGGCCTGCTGGGTGCCGTCGGACAGGGCGCCCGAGACGAAGTCCCACTCGGTGTGCGTCCGCGTCGACGTCTTCCAGGTCTCCGCGTCCCTGACCGAGTCGATGACCAGCCGGTAGGGAAGCTCCTCCGGTGACAGGTCCCAGGCGTACCCGGCCCGGCCGGCGCCCTTCTTGATCAGGGTGTCCCCCTGGTAGAAGCCGTAGGACGTGGTGTCGTACTCGTCCTCCGGCATGGACCCGGAGTGGCCTTCGCCCGAGTCGGTCCACGGGGTGATGTTGAACTGGACGTCGTCGTACGCGGTCCGGAACGGACCCCAGTAGCCGGTGCCCAGGCGGGGGCTCGTGACGGGGGCGAACCACTCGTCGCGGTAGGTCCGGCCCGCCGTGTAGTCCAGCTTCCCGCTGCGCACCTCGTGTGCGGTGTCGGAGGCGGTGGCGTTCAGCACCGAGTGGTTCTCGTACCAGAAGGAGTCGCCGGGCAGCGGGTTGACCCACTCCGTCCGGACGCCCGGGTACTTCTCCCACTCCTCGAAGCCGACGCCCGGCCCGTAGTCCGGGATGTCGTAGCGGAAGCCGCCGCCCAGCGTCTCCTTGTGCCCGTAGAAGGTGTTCTCCACCTTCGCGAGCTGCCGGGGCGACGGGGCGAACGCCAGCGAACGGTCCGGGACGGCTCCGTCGTGCCGGTCGACCAGGTCGTAGACGTAGCTCGCGAACCTCTTCTGGTCGACGGACAGCTTCTTGCCGCGCTGTGCCGCCCTGGTCAGGGTCTCGCCCGCGATCTTCTGCACGGAGGCGACGGGAATGGTGCTCTCCTCGCCGTAGGGGAGGTAGGACTCCATCGCGACGCCGCGGCCGTCGTTGACGACGAACAGCGCCCTGGCGCCGGCGGCGAGCGCGTGGGCCAGCCGGTCGGCGGGGGCCACGGCGTCGCTGCGGTCGATCACGACGGCCTTGCCCCTGGCGTCCAGGCCCTCGTAGTCGGCGGCGGCACCGTTCCCGGCGAAGACACCGGTCAGCTTCTGCTCACTGTCCTCGGCCACGACCGACCCGCCCTGCACGGTGGCCGGGACGTCACGCCCGTCGGCCGTCAGGCCGATCAGTTCCTCTCCCTGGCGCCAGCGGGTCAGGAAGCTGAAGCTGCCCTGCGTGACCTTCCTGGTGGGGCTCGCCCACAGCTGGTCGTACGTCAGCGGGATCTGGTAGGCATCGCGCTGGACGCTGCCGTCCGGGGCGGTGCGTGCCATGTCGTACCGCAGCTGACGGGTCTCGGTCTCCTTGGGCGTCCGCACGCTGATCCGGTGGGCTTCGGAGGCGTCCAGGGTGACGGTGGTGGACTTGTCCAGGATCGTCTCGGGAGCCGCGAGGAAGGCGACGGCCTTCGAGTCGGCCCGGTCGCCGTCGATCTCCGCGGTGGTCCATGCCGTGTAGGTGCCCGGGGGCAGCCGCAGCGTGGTCTCGCCGGAGACCTGGACCACTCCGAGTTCCGGGTCGCCGAGCGCGGCGAGAACGACCTGGCCGTCCATCGGTTCACCCGCACGGTCCTTCAGCCTGAGCGTCAGGTCGTGGAGCTCCCGCTCCTTGTCGAGGGCGAAGCCGGTGTGCGCGACCGTCCTGCCCGCCGCGTCCGTGGCGACGACCTGGCCGGAGAACCGCGTGTCGGCGGCCACCTCCGCCGGGTCCAGCGAGAGCACGGCCTCGGCTGTGGAGCCGGCCGGGACGGTCAGCTCGGGGACGGACAGGGTGTAGGCGCTCGCGTCCGTGTCGGTGGCCAGCCTCAGGGTGATGTCCTGGTCGCCCGTGTTGCGGTAGGTGATGGTCCGCTCGGCGACCGGGTCGGACGGGCTGTGCGGCCAGCCGTAGGACGCGACCGCGACGGAACCGGTGGCCTCGACCGTCGTGTCGACGGCCGCCTTCACGTCCAGCCGACCGGTGCCCTGCTCGTACGGGGTGTACGCGTCGAGCTGCTCGGACGAGCTCATCAGCGCGTCCTTGATGCGCTGGCCCGACCAGTCGGGGTGACGCTGCTTCAGGATCGCCGCGGCACCCGCGACATGCGGGGTCGCCATCGACGTACCGGACATCGACTGGTACATGCCCTCGATGCCCGGGACGGACTGCGAGGCGGCCGCGTTGATGTCGACGCCCGGCGCCGAGAGGTCGGGCTTCAGGCCGTAGGAGCCGACCAGCGGACCCATGGAGGAGAACGGGGCACGCCCGTCCTGCTTGTCGACGGCGGCGATCGTGAGCGCCTTCTCCGCCGAACCGGGCGAGCCGATGGTTCCCGCGCCGTACGCGTTGCCCGCGGCGATCACGAACAGCGGGCCGCCGTCGGCCGACAGGGCGTCGACGGCCTGCGACATCGGGTCGGATCCGTCGTCCGGGACCGGGGAGCCGAGGCTCATGGAGACGACGTCTGCGCCTTCGGCCTTCGCCCATTCCATGGCTTCGATGATGCCGGAGTCCGCGCCGGATCCGCCGTCTCCGAGGACCTTGCCGACCAGCAGGCCGGCGGACGGCGCCACCCCCTTGTTGGCCCCGTCCGAAGCGGCTCCCGAACCGGCGATGGTGGACGCGACGTGCGTGCCGTGGCCGTTCTTGTCGTCGACCTCCTCGCCGGGCACGAAGCTCCTGGTCTCCAGGATGCGGTCCTTGACGTCCGGGTGGCCGGTGTCGATGCCGGTGTCCAGGACGGCGACCTTGGTGCCCTTGCCGTCGAAGCCCGCGGCCCAGGCCTGCGGTGCACCGACCTGCGGCACGGACTCCTTCAGCAGCGCCTCGGAGCGGCCGTCCAGCCAGAGCTCGGCGATGCCGTTGTCGAGCGAACGGGCCCTGTCCGTGCGGGCGATGTCGTTCCAGAAGGCGCGGGCGTCGTCCTTGTCGGCCGCGAGCGCGGCACCGTGGATGGAGTTGAGTGTCCGGACCTTCTCGCTGCCGCGCGGGGCGGCCGGCAGCGCGCGGCCCGGGGACGCCGCGTAGGTGGCGATCAGCGGGATGCCGCCGGTGTTCCTGTCGTCGTAGCCCATCTTCACGAGGGCCGAGACGTTGAACAGCCGTCGGTCCAGCTTGCCCGCCGCGAGGAGCGCGGTCGCCTCGTCGGGCAGGACGAAGAGGTCCCCGCCCGCCTGCTGGACGTGGACACCCCCGTACGCGCCGTCGGGGCGGTCCACGGTGACGGTGTCCTGGCTGCCGGGCCCGTCGGCGTAGTGCACGACGTCCCCGGTGACCAGGGTGATGTCGTGGTCCTGGACCCGGACTTCGGGCCGGATGCCGGCGGCCGTCGGGCCGGGGGCGGCGGAGGCGGTACCGGCCGCGGGGAGCAGCACGCCGCTCACGAGCGCGACCGAGGTCGCTATGAGCAGGGCTCTGCGTCCCGCACGGGCGGGTCGCGCCCGGCCGGAAACGGAGGAGGGGGAAGATGTCATGCAGCTGATCTACCGGCAAATACCGGGCCACGGCTGCTTTCGGGCCTGGCAGGAAGCCGCCGTGGCGGCAATCCGCCCGTGCTCGGACGACGGCCCGTCGAGCCTCGGGCGTCGGGTCAGTCGTCAGGCATCAGGCATCAGGCATCAGGCATCAGGCGACGGAGGCGAGCGACGACGGGCCGCCCTCGTGGTGGATCGGGGTGTGGGCTCCCGTCAGCGGTACGCCGCTGCCACCGCGCCGGTCGGCGACGATCTCCGCCATGATCGACAGAGCCGTCTCCTCGGGCGTACGGGCCCCCAGATCGAGCCCGATGGGCGAGTGCAGGGAGGCCAGCCGGTGTTCGGTCACCCCGGCCTCGCGCAGCCGCTCGTTGCGCTCCAGGTGCGTGCGGCGCGATCCCATCGCGCCGACGTAGGCGACCGGCAGGCGCAGGGCCAGTTCGAGCAGCGGCACATCGAATCTGGCGTCGTGCGTGAGGACGCACAGGACCGTGCGCGCGTCCACGCCGGTGGCCGCGAGGTAGCGGTGCGGCCAGTCGACGACGACCTCGTCGGCCTCCGGGAAGCGGGCCGCGGTGGCGAAGACGGGGCGGGCGTCGCAGACGGTGACGCGGTAGCCGAGGAAGCGGCCGGCCCGCACCAGCGCCGCGGCGAAGTCGATGGCCCCGAAGACGATCATGCGGGGCGGCGGAACGCTCGATTCGACGAGCAGGGTGAGGGGCCGGCCGCAGCGCGACCCCTCGGCACCGATGCCCACCGGGCCGGTGCGGCCCGCGTCCAGCATCGCGCGGGCCTCGGCCGCGGCGGTGCGGTCCAGTTCGGGCGCGCCGCCGAGCCCGCCCTCGTACGTGCCGTCGGCGTGCACGAGCAGCGGGCGGCCGAGCAGGTCGTCGGGCCCCTCGGTGACCCGGGCGACCGCCGCCGCCGTCCCCCCGGCGGCGGCGGCGAACGCGGCGGCGAACACCGGGCGCGCGGGATCGTCCGCGCGCACCGGTGTGACCAGGATGTCGATGGCGCCACCGCAGGTCAGACCGACCGCGAAGGCGTCGTCGTCGCTGTAGCCGAAGCGCTCGCGCACGGTGGTGCCGTCGTCGAGGGCCTGCCGGCACAGCTCGTACACCGCCCCCTCCACGCATCCGCCGGAGACCGACCCGATGGCCGTGCCGTCGCTGTCGACCGCGAGTGCGGCGCCCGGCTGCCGGGGCGCGCTGCCGCCGACGGCCACCACGGTGGCCACCGCGAACGCGCGTCCCTGCCCGACCCACAGGTGGAGTTCCTCGGCGATGTCCAGCATGGCGTGTGTCTCCTTCTGACGGAGGTGCGAGGGGATGCGGGTCAGTTGACGCCCAGCCAGCTCTCGATCGGGTGCAGGGCGAAGTAGACGAGGAAGACCAGCGTCAGGACCCACATAAAGACGCCGACCTCCCGGGCCCGGCCCTGGGCGAGCTTGATGGCGGCGTACGAGATGACGCCTGCGGCGACACCGGTGGTGATCGTGTAGGTGAACGGCATCAGGACCACGGTGAGGAAGACCGGGACGGCGACGGAGCGGTCGCTCCAGTCCACGTGCCGGGCGTTCTGCATCATCATGGCGCCGATGACGACCAGGGCGGCCGACGCCACCTCGGCCGGAACGATCGCCGTGAGCGGGGTGAAGAACAGGCAGGCGGCGAAGAAGAGACCGGTGACGACGGAGGCGAGGCCGGTGCGCGCGCCCTCCCCGACCCCGGTCGCCGACTCGACGAACACGGTCTGGCCGGAGCCTCCGGCGACTCCGCCGATCGCTCCGCCCGCGCCGTCGATGAACAGCGCCTTGGACAGCCCCGGCATCCGGCCCTTGTCGTCGGCGAGCTCCGCCTCCGTGCCGACGCCGATGATGGTGGCCATCGCGTCGAAGAAACCGGCCAGCACGAGGGTGAAGACGATCAGGCCGACGGTCATCACCCCGATGTCGCCCCAACCGCCGAACTCGACGTGCCCGAAGAGCGAGAAGTCCGGCGGGGACACGGCGCTGCCGCCCAGCTCGGGCGGGCCGCTGCTCCAGGCCTTCGGGTCGATGTCGCCGACGGCGTTGACGACGATCGCGACCACGGTTCCGGCGACGATGCCGATCAGGATCGCGCCGGGGACGTCGCGCGCCTGCAGCATGAAGATCAGCAGCAGGGTCACGGCGAAGACGAGGACCGGCCAGCCCGCGAGTTCACCGGCGGGGCCGAGGGAGAGCGGGGTCGCGGTCCCCTGGTGGACGAAGCCCGCCTTGAAGAGGCCGATGAGGGCGATGAAGAGACCGATGCCGATCGTGATGCCGTGCTTCAGCGCGAGCGGGATCGCGTTCATGATCAGCTCGCGGAGGCCGGTGACGACGAGCAGGCAGATCACCACGCCGTAGACCACGCACATGCCCATGGCCTGCGGCCAGGTCATGGCCGGGGCCACCTGTGAGGCGAGCACACCGGAGACGCTGAGGCCGGCGGCCAGCGCGAGGGGGACCTTGCCGACGAAGCCCATGAGGAGCGTGGTCGCCGCCGCCGCGAGCGCGGTGGCCGTGATCAGTCCCGGCTGGCTGAGCAGCCGGCCGTCGACGTCCTCGCCGCCCAGGATGAGCGGGTTGAGCAGGAGGATGTACGCCATGGCCATGAAGGTCGTGACGCCGCCGCGCACCTCGCGCGCGACGGTCGATCCCCGTTCGGATATGTGGAAGTACCGGTCGAGCCAGGACCGTCCTGCGGGGACGCGCGAGCCGGGGCCCGCGTCGTCCGCGCTCGTCCTGGGTTCCACTGACTGCTGGGTCATGTTGCCTGACTCCCAAGGTTCACAGGGGCACCCGCGTGGAGCGACGTGATTGCGGGATTTGGGATGACTGCGTGGCGGCACGACCCGGGGGACGGCCCGAGGCGAACGTTTCGTGCAGGTGGGTCCGGGCCCGGGACGGTGCGCGCGGCACCGCCCCGGGTCGTCTGTCGGTGCGTCAGGTCCCGGTGATGTGCTCGGGGCGCACCGGTGTCCTGTTGAGCTCCAGCCCCGTCGCGTTCCGGATCGCCGCGAGGACGGCCGGGGTGGACGACAGGGTCGGGGCCTCACCGACGCCGCGGAGCCCGTACGGGGCGTGGTCGTCGGCGAGTTCCAGCACGTCGACCGGGATGCTCGGCGTGTCGAGGATGGTGGGGATCAGGTAGTCCGTGAAGGACGGGTTGCGCACCTTCGCGGTCTTCGGGTCGACGAGGATCTCCTCCATGACGGCGACACCCAGCCCCTGGGTGGTGCCGCCCTGGATCTGGCCCACGACCGACAGCGGGTTGAGGGCCTTGCCGACGTCCTGCGCGCAGGCGAGCTCGATGACCTTGACGAGGCCGAGCTCGGTGTCGACCTCCACGACCGCGCGGTGGGCGGCGAAGGAGTACTGGACGTGGCCGTTGCCCTGGCCTGTCCGCAGGTCGAAGGCCTCGGTGGGCCGGTGGCGCCACTCCAGCTCGATGTCCACGGCCTCGTCCTCCAGCACCTCGGCCAGCGGTGCGAGCACCTCGCCGCCGTCGGTGACGACCTTGCCGCCCTCCAGGAGGAGTTCGGCGGTCGCCCACGCGGGGTGGTACGTACCGAACTTGCGGCGGCCCATCTCCAGCACCTGTTCGCGGACGGCCTCGCAGGAGTGCTTCACGGCGCCGCCGGTGACGTACGTCTGGCGGGACGCGGAGGTGGAACCGGCGGAGCCGACCCGGGTGTCCGCCGGTTGGATGGTCACCTGGCTGACGCCGAGCTCGGTACGGGCGATCTGGGCGTGGACGGTGACACCGCCCTGGCCCACCTCGGCCATCGCCGTGTGCACGGTGGCGACGGGCTCGCCGTTGATGACCTCCATCCGCACCCGGGCGGTGGAGTAGTCGTCGAAGCCCTCGGAGAAGCCGACGTTCTTGAGGCCGACCGCGTAGCCGACCCCGCGCACGACGCCTTCGCCGTGCGTGGTGTTGGACAGCCCGCCGGGCAGCGCGCGTACGTCGACGGAGCTGCCCCCGGCGTCGGCCGAGAGCCACTGCTGCTCGGGCGGCATGGGGCGGGCCTTCACGCGGCGCAGCAGCTCGGCGACGGGGGCCGGGGAGTCGACGCGCTGGCCGGTGGGGAGCAGGGTGCCCTGCTCCATGGCGTTCAGCTGCCGGAGCTCGACGGGGTCCATGTCCAGTGCGGCGGCCAGCTTGTCCATCTGCGCCTCGTACGCGAAGCACGCCTGGACCGCTCCGAAGCCGCGCATGGCGCCGCAGGGCGGATTGTTGGAGTAGAGCGCGAGCGCCTCGATGTCGACGTCCTCGACGACGTACGGTCCGACCGCGAGCGAGGCCGCGTTGCCGACGACCGCCGGGGAGGCGGAGGCGTACGCGCCGCCGTCCAGCACGATCCGGCACCTCATGTGCGTGAGTCTGCCGTCCTTGGTGGCCCCGTGCTCGTAGTGGAGCCTGGCCGGGTGCCGGTGGACGTGCCCGAAGAAGGACTCGAAGCGGTTGTAGACCATCTTGACGGGCTTGCCGGTGCGCAGGGCGAGCAGGCAGGCGTGGATCTGCATCGACAGGTCCTCGCGGCCGCCGAAGGCGCCGCCGACGCCGGAGAGCGTCATCCGGACCTTGTCCTCGGGGAGGCCGAGGACGGGGGCGATCTGGCGGAGGTCGGAGTGCAGCCACTGGGTGGCGACGTACAGCTCGACGCCGCCGTCCTCGGACGGCACGGCGAGGCCGGACTCGGGGCCGAGGAAGGCCTGGTCCTGCATCCCGAAGACGTAGTCGCCGGTGACGACGACGTCGGCCCGCTGCGCGGCGGCGTCCGCGTCGCCGCGGACGACCGGCTGGCGGTGCACGATGTTGGGGTGCGCGACATGACCGATGTGGTGGTCGGTGCGGCCCTCGTGGACCAGGACCGCGTCCGGTGCGGTCGCGGACGCCTCGTCCGTGATGACCGGCAGTTCGGCGTAGTCGATGCGGATCTTGGCCGCGGCGCGGCGTGCGGTCTCGGGGTGGTCGGCGGCGACGAGGGCCACCGGTTCACCGTGGTGGCGGACCTTGCCGTGGGCGAGGACCGGGGTGTCCTGGATCTCCAGGCCGTAGTTCTTCATCGCGGCGGGCAGGTCGTCGTAGGTGAGCACGGCGTAGACGCCGGGCGTGGCGACGGCCTCGCCGATGTCGATCGACCTGATCGCGGCGTGGGCCATGGTGGAGCGGAGCGTGTGGCCCCACAGCATGTCCTCGTGCCACATGTCCGAGGAGTACGCGAACTCCCCGGTGACCTTGAGGGTGCCGTCGGGGCGCAGGGTGGACTCGCCGATTCCGCCCTTCGTCATCGAACCCTGGGTGATCCTGGTGGGGGTGCCGGCCGGTACGGAGGCGGCTCGTGGGTGCAGCGCCATGGCTATCGGACCGCCTCTTCCTGCCGGGCGGCCGCGAGGCGGACCGCGTCGAGGATCTTCTCGTAACCGGTGCAGCGGCAGAGGTTGCCGGAGAGTGCCTCGCGGATGTCCTGGTCGGACGGGGAGGGCTGTGTTTCGAGCAGCTCGTCGGCGGCGACCAGGAGGCCGGGGGTGCAGAACCCGCACTGCACCGCGCCCGCGTCGATGAACGCCTGCTGGATCGGGGAGAGCTCCTCGGTGCCCTGCCCGTCCCCGGCCTGCCGGCTCCGGGCCGTGCCGAGCGGGGTGCCGCAGGCTCCGGTGGCGCAGCCGGTGCCGGGGTGGGCGTCCTCGCGGTGCCTGGCGTAGTCCGCGAGACCTTCGACGGTGACGACCTGACGGCCCTCCGCCTGGCCGGCCGCGACGAGACAGGAACAGACCGGCACACCGTCGAGGCGGACGGTGCAGGAACCGCATTCGCCCTGCTCACAGGCGTTCTTCGAACCGGGAAAGCCCATGCGCTCACGCAGGACGTACAGGAGGGACTCGCCCTCCCAGACGTCGTCGACTTCCTGCTTGCGGCCGTTGACCGTGAAATTCACTCGCATGGGTTAAGCAGCTCCTTCGAGGGTGCGGCCGGTGTCGCGGTACTGCTCCCAGGTCCAGCCCAGCGTGCGGCGGGCCATGACGCCGACGGCGTGCCTGCGGTAGGCCGCGGTGCCCCGTACGTCGTCGATGGGGCTGCAGGCGCCGGAGGCGAGCTGGGCGAACTGCTTGGCGACGGACGGAGTGATGATCTTGCCGTTCTCCCAGAACCCGCCCTCGTCGAGCGCGGCGTTCAGGAACTCCTCGGCCGCCTCGGCCCGGACCGGGGTGGGGGCGGCGGAGCCGATGCCGGTGCGGACGGTGCGGGTCCCGGGGTGGAGGGCGAGGCCGAAGGCGCAGACGGCGATGACCATCGCGTTGCGGGTGCCGACCTTGGAGAACTGCTGGGGGCCGTCGGCCTTCTTGATGTGGACGGCCCGGATCAGCTCGTCCGGCGCGAGGGCGTTGCGCTTGACGCCGGTGTAGAAGGCGTCGATCGGGATCATCCGGGTGCCGCGTACGGACTCGGCCTCGACCTCGGCACCCGCGGCGAGCAGGGCCGGGTGGGCGTCGCCCGCGGGGGACGCGGTGCCGAGGTTGCCGCCGACACCACCGCGGTTGCGGATCTGCGGTGAGGCGACGGTGTGCGAGGCGAGCGCGAGGCCGGGCAGCTCGGTCCTGAGGTTCTCCATGATGGCGCTGTACGGCACGGAGGCGCCGAGCCGCACGGTGTCCGGGCCGGTCTGCCACTCGGACAGCTCACCGATCCGGTTCAGGTCCAGGAGGTGTTCGGGCCGCCGGTGGTCGAAATTGATCTCGACCATCACATCGGTGCCACCCGCGATGGGCACAGCCGTCGGGTGCTCGGCCTTGGCGGCGAGCGCCTCCTCCCAGCTGGCGGGGCGAAGGAAGTCCATGAGTGGCTCTCTTCTTCTCAATCGGGGTCGTTCGGCTGGGGGCGGGGTGCGGCCTGCCCTCTACTGGTCGTTCCTGTGTTGTTGACGCGGTGTGTGGCCCAGTACACAAGCCTTGCTCCACTCGGTGCAGTCACCGAAACCATGAAGGAATTGGCTGGCCCCCACCCCTGTCTTGTAGATTCGAACGAATGGCGGGTTCCGGTAACCTCACCGCAATTCACAGGTGTCCCCGCCGCCCCCACACCCCCTCACGCACCAACGAAAAGAATCGGCGGCGAATCGACGATGCGGCTGCGCGCACTGCTGGACACCGACGCGCTGGGCCTGCGGCTGCTCGGCGGCGAGGACGAGCTGGACCGTTCGGTCCGGGGCGTCATGACGACCGATCTGCGCGACCCCAGCCGCTATCTCTCCGGCGGCGAGCTGGTCCTCACGGGACTGGCCTGGCGCCGGGACGCCTCGGACTCGGAGCCGTTCGTCCGGATCCTGGCCGGTGCCGGGGTGGCCGGGCTGGCGGCGGGCGAGGCGGAGCTGGGCGACGTCCCCGACGATCTGGTCGAGGCGTGCCTGCAGCACCGGCTGCCGCTCTTCGCAGTGAACGAGATCGTCGCTTTCGCAACGATCACCGAGCACGTGGTGCGCCAGGTCTCCGGCGAACGGGCCGGCGACCTCGCCGCCGTCGTCGACAGGCACCGCAGGCTGATGACCTCGGGCCCGACCGGCGGCGGCCCCGAAGTGGTACTGGACCTGCTCACCTCCGACCTCGATCTGCGGGCCTGGGTGCTCTCCCCCACGGGCCGGCAGATCGCCGGGGCGGGCGAGCCGCTGGCCGGGCACGTCGCTGCGGCCCTGGCCGGGCAGCACCTCGCGGCGACCCGGACCGGCCGTCGGGGCCCGCACCGGGCCGAGGCCGGCGGTACGACGTATTCGCTGTTCCCGATCCGGAACAACGGCCGGGGCACCGTCCCGGCCGCACCCCGCGACGTGCGCGAGTCGGTGCTCTCGGACTGGCTGCTCGCCGTGGAGGCGGACGCGAGCGACTGGCCGGCCGCGCGGCTGGACCTGCTCCAGGGCGTCACCCAGCTGATCGCGGTCGAACGCGACCGCCGCGACGCGGCCCGCGCGGTACGCCGCAGGCTCGCCCAGGAGGTGCTGGAGCTCGTCCAGACGGGTGCCGCCCCGTCCGAGATCGCGGCGAGGCTGCGGGTGGCCGCCCCGGTCCTGCTGCCGGGCCTCGGTACGGCCCCGCACTGGCAGGTCGTGGTGGCCCGGGTCGAGTGGTCGGGCGAGGACGCCGACCTTCCGGGCGGCCAGGTCGCGCAGGCCCTGCTGGAGGAGATCCTGGTCGACCCCGCGGTGACGGGTCCCGATTCCGCCGACCGGATCGCCGTGGCACACACGGGCGACGAGGCCATCGCCCTCGTGCCCCTGCCCGCCGTGAGCCCTGCCTCCGCACCCGGCGGGCCGTCGGACGTCGAGGGCGCGGAGAGGCCCGAGGGCGCGTCCCCCGCGGGGACGGCCCGGGACACCGGGGCGCGGGAGCGGCGGGACACCGCGCTGCACGCCGACTCCCTGCTCGCCACGGTCCGGGACCCGCTGTCCGCGGGTCTCGCGGACGACGGCCGCCTGACACTGGGTGTCAGCGCCGCCGTGCATTCCGCCGAAGGTCTGCGCGGCGCCCTGGAGGAGGCCCGGCACGCCCGCAGGGTCGCGGCGGCCCGGCCGGGGCGGGTCTGCGCGGCCGGTCACCACGAGCTCGCCTCGCACGTCCTGCTGCTGCCCTTCGTCCCCGATGACGTGCGCCGGGCCTTCACGGCACGGCTCCTGGACCCGCTGCGCGACTACGACCGGCGTCACCGGGCGGAGCTCATCGAGACGCTCGAAGCCTTCCTGGACTGCGACGGTTCCTGGACGCGCTGCGCCGCCCGGCTGCACCTCCACGTCAACACACTGCGCTATCGCGTCGGACGTATCGAGCAGTTGACGGGGCGTGACCTCTCGCGCCTGGAGGACAAGCTCGATTTCTTCCTCGCCCTGCGCATGAGCTGACCTCCGGGCCCCCGGACGGCCCGTCCGGGCTCCGCCCGATTGTGAATTCTTTCACCTGACATCGATCCCACCCCTTGGCCCGGCGTGCCAATCCGTGCTGAGATGCGCCCAGACTCAACAGCTCAATGGCGCGCTCGGGGAGGGCAATGTGGCGCATACCGCCATGTCTGGTTCCGGAACGACAGCAGATGACGATCCGCCGCTCCAGACAGCGGTATGGCGGCTGCGTTCACGCGCCTGCTGGACCGACGCGGCCGCGCTGCTCGAACCGCACGCGGCCACCGACCCCGCCGCCGCCCTCCAGCGGACCTCCCTGCTGACCGAACGGTGCCTGTACACCGGCACCGGTTGGACCGACGCCGAGGACGCGCTGCGCACCGCGGAGGCGCTCGCCCACGACAACACCGAGCGCGGAGCCGCCGCCTGCGAGCGCGGCTACCTGGCCTACGCGTCGACCCTGCTCGGCGCACGGGACCGGGCCGACGAGGCCAGCGTGGCGCTCAGCAGGGCCGCGGCGCTGCTCGCCCCCGCGGCTCCGGGCCGCCCGCTGCTGGACTTCCGGCGTGGGCTCATCGCCCAGAACATCGCCGACGCACCCGAGTCGGCACGCGCCGCCTACCGCAGGGCGCACGCCGGGGCCACGGCCCAGGGGGACGAGCTGCTGCTGTCGTTCACCTGGCGGCACCTCGCCTCGCTCGCCCTGCGCGACGGGGAGCTCGCGGAGGCCCGGCACGGATTCGCGGAGTCGCTGCGGATACGGGAGGAGCTGGGCTATCTCGTCGGCACGGCCCCCGCGCTCATCTCCCTCGCGGACGCCGAGACGGGACCCGAGGCCGCCCGGCTGCGCGCCGAGGCGGGCAGGCTGTTCCGGCTGCTGGGCGGCGTACCGACCTGGCTGGCTCCCCGGCTGGAACCGCCGGCCCCGGAGACCGTCGAGGCGAACTGAGCGCGGGCGGAGGGGCGGTCAGGCCCTCACCCGGGCCGCCGTACCGCCCCTCCGCCCGACGGGCAGGGCCGGGAGGGGAGGCTTCCGGACGGCGGGAGCGGGCGCGACCGGCGGCCCTCAGCCGTCCGCGCCGTTGAAGTGTTCGCGCACCAGCGACTGCACCACCGCCAGGTCCCGGGCGATCAGCGCGTCCAGGAGCGCGGTGTGCTCCGAGGCGTCGGCGAGGAGATCGGCCCGGCGGGTGGACGGGTTGCTCACCAGCGGCCACTGGGAGCGGCGGTGGAGGTCGTCGGCGACCATCACGAGCTGTTCGTTGCCCGAGAGCGCGAGAACGGCACGGTGGAAGGCGCGGTCGCACTCCGCGTAGCTCGCACGGTCACCGACCGCGGCCGCCGCGACCGTGGCGTCGGCCAGTGGCCGCAGGGCGCACCAGTTGCCCGCCGGGACGGTACGGGCCAGCCGCAGCATCACGGGGACCTCGATCAGGGCACGCACCTCGGCGAGCTCGGACAGCTCACGCGGGCCGCGCTCACTGACCCGGAAGCCGCGATTGGGCACGACCTCGACGGCTCCCTCGACGGTCAGCTGCTGCATGGCCTCACGCACCGGTGTCGCCGAGACACCGAAGCGGGCGCCCGGCGCCGGGGCCGAGTAGACCTGCCCGGGGGCGAGCTCACCGCCGACGAGGGCGGCGCGCAGCGCGTCGAGGACCTGGCTGCGCACGGAGTGCCGCTGCACCACCCGGGGCGCGTGCGGCTCACTGTGGGTGTGCTCACCGCGCGCCTGCTCGGGCACGCGGGCGTCCGGCGGGGTCCCTGAGGATGCGTACGGCAGGCGTACGCCGTCGCGCGTTCTGCCCTGCTCCACCGGAACCTCCTCGGACCGCGGGCCCCGCTCGCATGCGCCCGGCCCCCTGAGCACGATAGGCGGAGCGGCCCGCAGTTCAAATACCGACCGTTTCGGGTAAGGTAAGGCTTACCTGTAAAAGATCGTGATTCGGTGGTCCCGCATGACCGTCCCCACCCTGCTCACCGCCGCCGCCCCGTCACCCGTGACGGCGGCGTACACACGTCTGGCCGAGGTCTTCCCCGGACTGCGCGCCGAGGTGCTCGCCGATGACGCCCCGGCACCGTCGGGATCCGGCTGGGTCGGTGCGGCCGGGCTCGCGGAGGGCGGTGCGACCCTGGACACCTTCCTGGCCTGGGACGACGCCCAGGTGGTGCGGGACTACGGCACGCGAGCCCGCCCCGACGTGGTGGCCAGCTTCGGACTGCACCGCTACGCCTGGCCCGCCTGCCTGCTGGTGACGGTGCCCTGGTTCACGCACCGCCGGGTGCCCCGGATCCCCGTACAGGACGTCTCCTTCCATCGGGCACTGGGCCGTCTGACCCTCCGCGTGCGGGAGTTCGCCTGTCTGCCGGACGACCCGGCGGCGGTCCTGCCCGGCGCCCGGATCGTGCCGGACGAGGCCGCGCTGCGGTCCGAGGTCCTCGATGCCGTGGCGGAACACCTCGGCCCGGTGCTGGACGGATTCGGACCGCGCATGCGGCGCGGCAAGCGGGCACTGTGGGGCATGGCGACCGACGAGATCGTCGAGGGCCTCTGGTACGTGGCCCACCTGCTCGGCGAGGAGCGCCGCGCGATGAAGGAGCTGGGGCTGCTCCTGCCCGGCACCACCAAGCCGTACGTGGGCACGGCCGGCTTCCGTGAGCTGACCGGCCCCGACGGCGCGTCCCTCCCGACCCGCGACCGGGCGAGCTGCTGCCTGTTCTACACGCTGCGGCCGGAGGACACCTGTGTCACCTGCCCCCGCACCTGCGACGCCGACCGTGTCCGGAAGCTGACTCCCGCTCCCTGAGCCCTCGTTGGCTCGCACCGCCCGTCCGGGCGACCCGACTTCGAACACAACACGCTACCCATAGGCGGCCGTTCGATAAGTTTTCACCCCATCGGTGAACTTGACCACCTCAATAGGGTTTAGTTGGCCCGAAACCCCCCTGCACGGTGCGGTTTTCCGTCACGATGGCGCTCGATACGCCCTACGTGACGCAAGGGACCGCGCATGAGATTGACCGATATCTCGCTTGACTGGTTGCTTCCGGGCGCCGTGCTGCTCGTGGGGGTACTGGCGGCGGTGACGGTGATCGCGCGCGGCAAGCGCGCCGCCGAGCAGGCCGCAGCCGACGACAGCTGGGAACGCAGCGAGGACCGCCGCAGGCGCAAGGAGGCACTGTACGCCACCGCCTCGTACCTGCTGCTGTTCTGCTGCGCCGCGGTTGCCGCCGCCCTCTCCTTCCACGGGCTCGTCGGCTTCGGCCGGCAAAACCTCAACCTCTCCGGAGGCTGGGAGTACCTCGTCCCGTTCGGCCTCGACGGGGCCGCGATGTTCTGTTCGGTGCTCGCGGTGCGCGAGGCCAGCCACGGCGACGCCGCGCTGGGGTCCCGGCTGCTGGTGTGGACGTTCGCCTGCGCCGCCGCCTGGTTCAACTGGGTGCACGCCCCCCGCGGTATGGAGCATGCGGGCGCCCCTCACTTCTTCGCGGGGATGTCCCTCTCGGCTGCCGTACTGTTCGACCGCGCGCTGAAGCAGACCCGCCGGGCCGCACTGCGCGAGCAGGGCCTGGTGCCCCGCCCCCTGCCCCAGATCCGCATCGTGCGGTGGCTGCGCGCCCCCCGGGAGACCTTCGGCGCCTGGTCGCTGATGCTCCTCGAGGGCGTACGCACCCTGGACGAGGCGGTGGACGACGTCCGTGAGGACCGTCAGAAGAAGGAGCTGGACCGGCACAACAGAAGGGACCGGGCGAAGCTGGACCGCGCCCACATCAAGGCACTGAACCGGCAGAACCGGGTGTGGGGGCGCAGCGCCCGGATCGGCCGCCAGATGGACGTGCAGGCCATCGCCACCGCACCGGGCGGCGGACAGGCGGCCGTGGAGCCCGCCACGACGGAGGCGGGACAGCTGCCCCTTCGTCCCCGGCCGTCCCTGCAGGCCCTGAACCACACGCAATCCAGAAGCACGTCGGCACCGACCACCAGCAAGGAACCGGCCGCCGTCGACGTCGGTGCGGAGTACGACGCCCAGGCACTGCCCCGGCTCGATTCGCTCGAGCAGAAACTCAAGGACCTGGAGCAGCAGTTCGGGTGAGCGGCGTACAGCGGTCCGGCTGAGCGGCGTGAGCCGCGAGCCGGGCGTCAGGCCCTCCCGCCGTTCAGCTCGAACCAGACCACCTTGCCCAGCGCCTGTGCCGTGACCCCCCAGGAGTCCGCCAGGCTCTGCACGAGGAGGAGCCCTCTGCCGTGCGTACCGTCGTCGGCGTTGGGTACGTACGGCGCGGGCTCCTGCCCCGCCACGAAGTCGCGCACCTCCACGCGTAATCGCGCGGGAGCCGCCGTCACCGTGACCACGGCCCCGTTCCGCGTGTGGATCAGTGCGTTCGTCACCAGCTCGCTCAGCAGGAGCTCCGCCACATCGGTCTCCTCGGGGCGCGAGCGGTGGCGGAGGAACTCCCGCAGCGCACCGCGCACTTCCCCCACACCGGACAGATCGGTGTGGCCGAGTCTGCGGTGCAGCCGGACCGGCCCGCTCTCCTGACGCTTCTGCCGCTTCGTCATGTCCCCCGCATGCACCGTGAATCGGCCTCCTTGATTCCGTCATGTGTCGAACACCGTCACGGGATGCATGCCCCACTGACGGGCGGTCACCCTTTTTCCGGCACCAACAGGTGAACATGCACCCGTCCAACACCCCTGGCGTGTCAGTCGAGTTGTGTATCCATGAGCACGGTTGACTCGCCAAAGATTCACACGGGTCGGCGTTGACGGAAGGGGATCTACGCGCGTCATCATGGTGGGCATGCGAATCCCCCCACGGATCACCACGCTCGGCGGCGTCGCCGCCCTTCTGTCCGTCCTCTTCGTCGCCGGCCCCGTCACGGCGACGGCGGCGACCGCTCCCTCGACCGCCGCCGTCGGCAGCATCTGCTACTCGGCGCTGCCGGCGCAGGCGCACGACACCCTCGATCTCATCGACGCGGGCGGCCCCTTCCCGTTCGACCAGGACGGCACCGTCTTCCAGAACCGGGAGGGCGTCCTGCCGAGCCGGGGTGCGGGCTACTACCACGAGTACACGGTCATCACGCCGGGCTCCGACACGCGCGGAGCCCGCCGGATCGTGACGGGTGACGAGGTCCGGGAGGACTACTACACCGCGGACCACTACGAGTCCTTCGACCTGGTCGACCACGGCTGCTGATCCGCACCACCCCGGTCCGGTCCGCGCCGCAGCCCCCCACCTGCGGCGCGGATCACCGGACGGGCGTCGGGAGAGACGCTTGTACCCTCCGAGCATGACCGTGATCTATGTGATCGACGGCTCCGAGGTCACCGGCCTGGAGCGCTTCTGGGAGGTGGTCGGCGAGGCCGTGAACGGTCGCGGCGGCTATTTCGGACGCAATCTCGACGCCTTCGCCGACTGCCTGAGCGGTGGCATGGGCACCCCGGACGATGCCGACTTCGTCATCGAGTGGCGCGACCATGCCGCGGCCGCACGCGCGTTGGGCCATGAGGAGACCGCCCGCCACCTGCGCCGCACCCTGGACCGGGCGCACGCCACCGGCAGGGAGCGGGTGCGGGCCGAGCTGGCCGAGGCGCTGGCCGGCCGGGGGCCGACGCTCTTCGACCAGCTGGTGCAGATCATCACCGAGCGCACCGCGCCCGGGACCCTGCGCCTGAGGTGACCGCTCCTCGCCGGGCCCGCCTCAGGGGCGAGGGACGTTGCGGAGGTTGGAGCGTGCCATCTGGAGCATCCGCCCCACGCCTCCGTCCAGCACGATCTTGCTGGCGGAGAGGGCGAAGCCGGTGACCATGTCGGCGCTGATCTTCGGCGGAATGGACAGCGCGTTCGGGTCGGTGACCACATCGACGAGTGCGGGCCCCTTGTGCTTGAAGGCGTCCTTGAGGGCGCCCTCCAGTTGTTTGGGCTTCTCCACCCGCACACCGTAGGCTCCGGCGGCCCGGGCGACCGCCGCGAAGTCCGGGTTCTTGTAGGTCGTGCCGAACGAGGGCAGGCCCGCCACCAGCATCTCCAGCTCGACCATGCCGAGCGAGGAGTTGTTGAACAGGACGACCTTCACCGGGAGGTTGTACTGGACGAGCGTGAGGAAGTCGCCCATCAGCATGGTGAATCCGCCGTCGCCGGACATCGACACGACCTGCCGGTTCCGGTCGGTGAACTGGGCCCCGATCGCCTGCGGCAGTGCGTTGGCCATGGAGCCGTGGCTGAACGAACCGATCACCCTCCGCCTGCCGTTCGGCGTGAGATAGCGGGCGGCCCACACGTTGCACATGCCGGTGTCGACGGTGAACACCGCGTCGTCGTCCGCGAGTTCGTCGAGCACGGCGGCGACGTACTCGGGATGGATCGGCACGTGCTTCTCGACCTTGCGGGTGTACGCCTTGACCACGCCCTCCAGCGCGTCGGCGTGCTTCTTCAGCATCCGGTCGAGGAACTTGCGGTCGGTCTTGGCCCGCACCCTGGGTGTCAGGGCCCGCAGCGTCTCGCGCACATCGCCCCAGACCGCCAGATCGAGCTTGGACCGCCGCCCCAGGTGCTCGGGCCGCACATCGACCTGGACGATCTTCACGTCGGTCGGCAGGAACGCGTTGTACGGGAAGTCGGTGCCCAGCAGGATCAGCAGATCGCACTCGTTGGTGGCCTCGTAGGCGGCACCGTAGCCGAGCAGACCGCTCATGCCGACGTCGTACGGGTTGTCGTACTGGATCCATTCCTTGCCGCGCAGCGCGTGGCCGACCGGCGCCTTCACGCGCTCGGCGAAGGCCATCACCTCGGCATGCGCGCCGGCCGTTCCGCTGCCGCAGAACAACGTCACCCGTTTGGCCTCGTCGACCATCCGGCAGAGCTTCTCGATCTCCTCGTCGCCGGGCTTCACGGAGGGCCGCGAGGTGACCAGGGCGTGCTCGATGGACTTCTCGGGGGCCTGCTGGGAGGCGATGTCGCCGGGCATCGAGACGACGCTGACGCCGCCGCGGCCGATCGCGTGCTGGATGGCCGTCTGGAGCAGCCGCGGCATCTGCTGCGGGTTGGAGATCATCTCGTTGTAGTGGCTGCACTCCTGGAAGAGCAGTTCGGGATGGGTCTCCTGGAAGTAGCCGAGTCCGATCTCGCTCGACGGGATGTGCGACGCGAGGGCCAGCACGGGGGCCATCGAGCGGTGGGCGTCGTAGAGGCCGTTGATGAGGTGGAGATTGCCCGGGCCGCAGGATCCGGCGCAGACGGCCAGGCTCCCGGTGATCTGGGCCTCCGCACCGGCCGCGAAGGCGGCGGTCTCCTCGTGCCTGACCTGGATCCACTCGACGGCTGCGTTCCGCCGGACGGCGTCGACGACGGGGTTCAGGCTGTCGCCGACGACGCCGTACAGCCGCTTGACCCCCGCCCGCACGAGAATGTCGACGAACTGTTCCGACACGTTCTGCTTGGCCATGGGTGCGCACCCTCTCTGTGTGTGCTCCGTGCACATGCGGCTGCCCCGCTACGGAGTCCATCAACCCATGGTGTGCGCGGTTACGCCTCCCAGACCGCGGCGCTCGTGCGGTCGTCGGCGTACCCCTTGATCCTGAGCTGGGTGTCGGCCAGGTAGGCGGGCAGGCCCGGCGGGCCCGTGGCCCAGCGTCGGGCGAGCTCCTCGGCGAGGACGGGCTCGCCGCGCATCGGTCCGGCCAGTCCGCTGCCGCAGAGCAGCAGCGTGTCCCCGGCGCGGGCGACCGAGGCACGGAACCGGAAGGGCTCGGCGGGCGGCTGCGCGGGCTCCGCGGTGTACGGGGGCGGGGGTGTGGTGATCTGCAGATCCATCGTCAGCCTGTCCCCGCCCGGGCCCTCTTCGTCGGCCGTTGCGCCGGACGGCTCCGGGACGCGTGGTTCGAGGTCCTGCCAGACGCCGTCGCGGAGCCGGAAGAGGCCGCCGGCACCCATGCCGAAGAAGACCCGGGTGCGGCACTCCGGATCGGCGGGGAGGAGCAGACAGCGCAGCGCGGCGGTGTACGCGGTCGGTTCGAGGCCCAGTTCGGACGCGCGGGCGCGCAGCCTGCCGCTGGTGCGGTCGGTGAGGCGGTGCAGCCCCGATCTGAGGTCTCCCCGGCGGCCCGCCCTTATGTCGTCGGAGAGCCTGGTGTGGCTGCGGGCGACCGCACCGCCGATCCAGCGGCAGGCGTCGGCGGCGGCGAGGTGCGCGTGGCCCGAGGCCCTGGCTCCCCCGGCCACCGCGACCAGGATCAGCGCGTCGTCACCGGTACCGAAGCGCGCGGTGAGCAGGGCGTCACGGCGGGGCTCACCGCGGAAGCGCGCCGAGTCGCCGCGCACGGAGGCCGCCCGCAGCGTGTACGTGCCGTAGCGGGCCCCGTCCAGCACGGTGTCGGGGACGAGTCCGCCGATGTCGTCCGGGCCGGAGACCGGCAGCGCGGCGGGGTCGGCGTCATACGTCGGCGGCCGGTCCCCGAGGTGGCCGACGACCGGGCGCGGCGGCTCGCCCTCCGGGGACACGTACGGGAATCCTGCGGGGGCCGGCGGCTCGGGCGGCGGCTCCGGATTCAGCGGCACCGCGAAGGTACGGGGCCCCGCCGGTCCGGACGGGGCCTCCCAGGGCGCGGGCACGGCCAGGGTGCGCGGCGGCGACGGGGCCGGGGGTACGGGGGGCGTGGAGCGCGCGGACGGCGCGGGGGATCGCTCCGGCGCGGAGGGCGCGGGCACAGGCTCCGGAGGGACCGGGGGCACGAAGGGCTGCTCCGGCGCGGAGCGTGCCGCGGGCGGCGCGCGGAATCGCTCCGGGGCGAATGGGGTCGAAGGTGCGGAAGGGGCAGGGGCCGCAGGTGCGCCACCCGGCGTGTCCCGTACTGCCGATCCCGGCCCGGGTGTGCGCGGGTCGGGCACCGGTACCGCCGTGACCGGGTGGTCCTGAGGGCCGGGCGGCCCGCTCACCGCGTCCGAGGCGGAGTCGAAGCGGTCGTCGAGACTGTCGGGCGCGCTGCTCGGGCCCGTGTCCGGCGCGGTGTCGTCGTACAGCCTGCGCCACCAGTCGTCCTCGTGGGCGGCGGGCTTCTCCCCCTGCTGACTCATGCCCATATTGTCCACCGCACAGGCCGCGCGAAAACGGGTCATCAGGAAAAGAGGCCCGGAAGTGAAGCCCGGGCGGGGGCGCGAGAAGGGTCCGCCGGGTGTCCCCACCCCCCACGGGAAGGTCACCCGGCGGCCCGGTCGGAATGCCCCGCGCGATGCCGGACGCATCGCCGTCCTCGGGCGATTGCGGCACAGAGCAGTACAAGCCGTTCGTAGGGAGCGGTAGTTGGTTCCGCTGTAACGCCACACTGGCAGAGTGCCTGCTGGTACGGGGCAGGATGACCCGGCGGATGAGCGCCGTGGCAGATTCCCGCCACGGCCGACGGGCGCAGCGATGTGCGATCACCACTCCGGGGAGGGCCCGAGGATGCTGGCAGCGATAGGTCTCGACGAGAGACAGGAAGCGGCCTACCGCGCGCTGGTGGCGGCGGGAGCGGCGGAACTCTCCGATCTCGCACGCCGGCTGGCGCTGCCCGAGGCGGACACCGAGCGGGCGCTGCGCCGGCTGGAGCAGCAGGGGCTTGCGGCCCAGTCCTCGTCCCGGGCGGGCCGCTGGGTCGCGGCGCCTCCCGGGGTCGCTCTGGGTGCGCTGCTGACGCAGCAGCGGCACGAGCTGGAGCAGGCCGAGCTGGCGTCGGTGCTGCTCGCCGAGGAGTACCGGGCGGAGGCGGCCGTCCCCGCGGTGCACGACCTGGTGGAGGTGGTGACCGGTGCGCGTGCCGTGGCCCACCGGTTCCACCAGCTGCAGCTGGGCGCGACCTCGGAGGTCTGCGCGCTGGTCACGGGCAAACCGATCGCGGTCACCGGCATGGAGAACGAGTCCGAGGAGCGCGCGACGATGCGCGGGGTGTCCTACCGGGTGGTCGTCGAGCGGGACGTGCTCTCGCTGCCGTCCGGGATCGTGGAGCTCTCGGCCGCGCTGAGCCGTGACGAGCAGTGCCGGGTGATCGACCGGGTGCCGACGAAACTGGTGGTCGCCGACGCGTCGCTCGCCCTGGTGCCGCTGACCGGACGGGGCGCCGAGCCCTCGGCTCTCGTCGTCCACGCCAGCGGGCTGCTGGAGTCGCTGATGGGGCTCTTCGAGGCCGTGTGGCGGGATTCGATGCCGTTGCGGCTGGGCGAGGGCGGCATCCGGGAGGAGGACGGCCCCGGGCCGGATGCGACCGATCTGGAGATCCTTTCGCTGCTGCTGGCGGGTCTGACCGACGCGAGCGTGGCGAAGCAGCTGGAGCTGGGGCTGCGGACGGTCCAGCGGCGGGTGAAGGGGCTGATGGAGCTGACCGGGGTCTCCACCCGTCTGCAGCTGGGCTGGCACGCCTACGAACGGGGCTGGGTGGCCCGCGCTCCGCGCTGACCGCACCGCGCCTTCCCTGGTCCTGCCCGTGGGCCCTGACGGGCAGGACCGGACGGACTCCGGCAGGCTGGTCGAATGAGTGTGTGGCAGCTCGTCGCTGTCGGGGCGGTGATGCTGCTCGGCCTGGTGGGCGTACTGGTGCCGGGCGTACCCGGCCGGGCGATCGTCTGGGCGGCGGTGCTGTGGTGGGCGTTGACGGACACGACGGCGGTCGCCTGGGGCGTCCTGATCGGGGCGACGTGCCTGATGCTGCTGAACCAGGCCCTGAAGGCGACGCTGCCCTCGCGCCGTCCGCGCGAGGCGGGGGCCCCGCGGAGGACGTTGGTGCTCGGCGGGCTCGCCGCGATCGCCGGATTCTTCGTGGTCCCGGTGGTGGGCGGGATCCTGGGGTACGTGGGTGCGATCTACGGCGCCGAGCGGCTGCGGCTGGGCAGCCACGGGGCGGGCTGGGCCTCGCTGAAGTCGGTGATGCGGACGACGGGCCACTCGGTGCTCCTGGAGCTCTACTGCTGCCTGATGGTGGCGGGGGCGTGGCTGGGCGCCGTGATCTGGGGCTGACCGTGGCGGGGCTCCTCACCGGGACCGACGACCTCGGCCGGCGTTGCGGCGAGGAGGTCGTCCGCATCCACCCGCCGGGGGATTCACGGCCGGGAACCCGACGCACCCTCCCGGGCGGACCACCCCGCGAGCTCGAGATGGCGCACGGCGTACGAGCGCCAGGGCCGCAGACCCTGGACGGCCGGCGTCCCGTACGGATCCACATCGGGGTCCCCCAGCGCCCGCATGCGGATCAGGGCTGCGGTCCGCGGTCCGGTGCCGGGCAGTCTCAGCAGCTCCTGCTCCGCCTCGTCCCGGTCGGCCCCGGCGTCCAGCCGTACCGTGCCGTCGGCCAGTGCGCCCGCGAGCGCACGCAGCGCGGGGTCGTCGACGCCGGCCAGCACGCCCGGCTCCGGAAAGACATGGGTGAGCCCTCCGCACGGCACGTCCAGGACCTTCCCGTACCGCTCGACCAGCTCACCGGCGGCCTCGGTGCCGACCAGGGCGCGCACGGCGAACTCCGCCGGGTCCGCCGAGCCCGGAGAGCGCAGCCCGGGGGTCGCAGCGACGAGCGGTGCCAGGCGCGGGTCCGCGCCCAGTGCCTCGTCGACGGCGTACGGATCGGCGTCCAGGTCGAGAAGGCGGCGCAGGCGCTGCACGGCGGTCGTCAGGTCGCGCAGGTCCGTCAGGTCGATCCGGGCCTCCAGCCAGGGCCCCGCGGACCTCTCGTCGACGGACACGGTGCCCGTGCCGTACGGCAGCCGCAGGGTGCGCCGGTAGGTACGGGCACCGGGGTCGCCGCTCATCTCCTCGGTCCGGGCCACCGCCTCGGCCCCGAGGAGGTCGAACACCTCCCGGGCGGCGTACGGGCCGCGGTGGGCGAGCCGGAGCGGAATGCCGGCCCTGCGCCCTTCGCGTGCCGACGCCCCCAAGCCCGTCGCGGCCTCGGCGCGCAGGGCACTGGGGGTACGGGCGTAGATCTGCCGGATCGTCTCGTTGAACTGGCGCACACTCGCGAATCCGGACGCGAAGGCGATCTCGGTGACCGGCAGGTCCGTGGTCTGCAGCAGGACCCGCGCGGTGTGGGCGCGCTGGGCGCGCGCGAGGGCGACCGGACCGGCGCCCAGCTCGGCGGTGAGCTGACGCTGCACCTGACGGGCGCTGTAGCCGAGCCGGCCGGCCAGGCCCGGGACGCCCTCGCGGTCCACCACGCCGTCACCGATCATGCGGACGGCGCGTCCGACGACATCGGCACGGACGTTCCAGTCGGCGGAGCCGGGCACGGCGTCCGGGCGGCATCGTCTGCACGCCCGGAAGCCGTTGCCCTGCGCCGCGGCCGCGGTGGGGTAGAACCGCACGTTCTGCCGCTTGGGGGTGACGGCGGGGCAGCTCGGCCGGCAGTAGATGCCGGTGGTCGCGACGGCGAAGAAGAACTCTCCGTCGAAGCGCGCGTCGCGGCTGCTCACCGCCTCGTACCTGGTCCGCTCATCCATCACAGGTCCAGTGTGCGCCGCCCCCGGCGGCGCACACTCGCGGATTTCGGACAGGGAGCCCGCCGGGCGCTACCGCATCCGGCCCTGCTTGACCGCCATGGCCGCCCGGCCCTCCGCTCCCCTGCGCTTCCATTCACGCAGGGTCTCGGTGCGCAGCCGGGCGTCGGTCTTCGCCGCGATGCGATGGTTCTCGCGGAGCAGCTTGCGGTAGCTCTCCAGA
Organism: Streptomyces clavifer; assembly: GCA_014651175.1. Lineage (GTDB taxonomy): Bacteria > Actinomycetota > Actinomycetes > Streptomycetales > Streptomycetaceae > Streptomyces > Streptomyces clavifer. Next base: position 521,008 of record BMWJ01000002.1, read on the forward strand.
CGTCGCACGGGCAGCGTCCCGTCCTCGATGGCGCCGAGAACGGCGCAGCCCGGCTCGGCCTCGTGGGCGCAGTCGTGGAAGCGGCACTGCTGCGCCAAGTCCTCGATCTCGGAGAAGACCTGGCCGACGCCCGCCTCCGCGTCCCACAGGCCGACCCCGCGCAGTCCCGGGGTGTCGATCAGCGTGCCGCCGCCGGGCAGGACGAGGAGGTTGCGCGTCGTGGTGGTGTGCCGGCCCTTGCCGTCCACGTCGCGCGCGGCCCGCACATCCATCACGTCCTCGCCGAGCAGGGTGTTGGCGAGGGTCGACTTGCCCGCGCCGGAGAGCCCGAGGAGCACACTCGTGCCACCGGCGACGATGGCCCCGAACACGTCGGTCCCCTCACCGGTGGCGGAGCTCACGGGCAGCACCTGCACGCCGGGGGCGATGCCTTCGATGTCGTCGACCAGATGGGACAGCGTGGTCACGTCGGGGACCAGATCGGCCTTGGTGAGCAGGACGAGCGGGTGTGCCTCGTACCGGTCGGCCTGCGTACCGTCGCCGAGCAGTGCGGCGCCGGCGGTGCTGGACATCGCCAGCGCGAGGAAACGCTCCAGGCGCCCGAGGTCCAGCTCGGCGGCGAGCGAGACGCAGATGACGATGTGATCGATGTTGGTGGCGAGCACCTGCCCCTCCGAGCGCTGCGACGACGTCGAGCGTACGAACGCGGTGCGCCGGGGCAGGAGCGTACGGACGAACTGCGGGTCACCGTCGGGATCGACGGCCACCCAGTCGCCGGTGCAGACGATCCGCATCGGATCGCGGGGCACGACGAACGCGGTGTCCGCCCTGACCGTGCCGTCCGGGGTGACCACGTCGCACTGCCCGCGGTCCACGCGCACCACACGGCCGGGCAGGAGTCCCTGCTCGGCATACGGGGCGAACGCGGCAGCCCAGTCGTCGTCCCAGCCGTACGGGGCCAGCGGGTGCGACGGGGAACTACCGGGAATGGGGAAAGACAAGGGAAACCCTTCACAAGGGTGGCCCCGGCAACGCGCGTTCGAGCGCGGAGAGAGAAGGTCGGGTCAGCCGGCGGCCACAGGAGTGGGAACGATGCTCTTCGTGTGGGCGGTGCCCATCGCAACGACCGTCATCAATGTCCTCACCTCTCCTGTATCCGGCGTTCTCGTGCTCGTGCTCGGCCACACCATAGCCCGCGGGCGCCGGGCAGCGTTAAGGGTTTTCCGGTCCCTCCGTCAGCCGCGGCCGCCCAGGACCTCGCCGGAGGTGCGCGCCCCGGGGACGAGGACGCTCCTGGAGTGAGGGCGGGGCGCGGGACGCGGCATCCGCTCCGGGCCCTCGGCCGCCTCCCGCCATTCGGCGAGCAGCCGGTCGTAGATGGGCGTATCGGATTCCGGGCGCCAGGAGGGGGCGGGGCTGTCGTGCTGGTCCATGGAGATGCAGTACCCGAAGCCCGCGAGACCGTATCGGCTGTTGCGCCGACCGGCCCAAGCCCCCGGGCCCGTGCGGGCACACCGGACCCTGCCGCCGGGACGGACCGCGGCCGCCGGGCAGCCGGACGCCCCGCCGCATACGTGAGTTCGGACAGGACAGCCCCGTCGGTCCGGACAAGTCCGTTCGCGCACCGCCCTGTTGGCCCTCCGCCACGGGCCACACCCCTGCCCGCGGGACGCCGCCCATGACACGGACGGACTACAGAACAAATATCCCCGACACGCCCACCATGGGTGGAACGGCGCGAAGCGGGGAGCAGGGGGAGGATCGTGAGATTAGGTCTCATACTTGTCTCACTCCTCTGGGGGCACCATGCGCTCTGACATCGGCACCGCACAGGACACATCCGCGGCAGATCCCGGGCCCGGTCCGATGCCGCCGGCCACCGCACGGGTGGAAGAACGGACGCTCACCTTCGAGGGGTTCGCGTACCACTGCCGCATCGTCCACCAGGATCACCCGCGGACCGAGCCACTGATCCTGCTGGGTGGTTCCTCGCAGAACCGGTACGCGTGGCTGCGCCACGAGAAGTGGCTGGCCGAGTACTGCACGACGGTCACCGTGGACCTGCCGGGCTACGGCACGGCGGACTTCCTGCCCGTCGTCCACGGCATCGACTTCCTCGCCGCCAACGTGCGCCACCTACTCGGGGAGTTGGCCATGCCCCGCGTCAACCTCGTCGGCAGCTGCTTCGGCGGGGCCATCGCTCTGCGCGTCGCCCAGCAGCACCCCGCATACGTGGCCAGGCTCGGACTGGTCGGCATGACCCGGGTGATCCCGGACGACTACGCCGACTCCGTACCCCGCTGGACGCGGATGCTGGAGCAGGGCGACAGGGCCGGGATCGCCGGCGAACTGGTCGAGCGGTTCATGTCACCGGCCGGTACCGGCGCGGTCCGCAAGCACGCGGTCGTCTCCCGGCTGCTCCTGAGGCAGTTCATGGCGCAGTCCGAGGACGAGCTCCGTATGTCGGTGGAGCACAACGCGCGGCTGATGAGTCACGACTGGTACCGGAACGAGCCGGTACCGGCCGTCCCGTCCCTGGTGTTCACCGGCGAGCACGACACGCTCTGCACACCCGCCATGGGACGCGCCGTCGCCGCCTCACTGCCCGCGGCGAGCTTCACCACCATCAAGGAGGCCGACCACCTGGCCCCGGTGGAACGGATGGAGGAGTTCTCCGACCTGATCATCAGGTTCTGCACGCAGCAGCCGCTGGTCGGACTGCCGTACTGCAACCAGGTCGAGACGCTGGGCACCGCCGTGCGGCGCCCCGCCGTCCCCGCGCCGACCGGTGGGAGCCAGGCGGCGTCGGTCCGGTGAGGGCGGTCCCTGAACGCGCGTGAACAGACCAATGGCCGGGCCCGGTTGATTCGGGTCCGGCCATTCGTCCATTCACACGTACCGGGCCCTCGGCCCGGACTCAGTACCCGACGGTGGGAGCGACGAAGCCCTCCGGCGCGGGGGCCGAGTTGGCGCAGTCGACGGCGGGGCCGACATCCGTCGTCCCTCGCTGCCCCACGCCGGCCCCAGTAGGCTGCTGGACCGTCTCACGGGCCGTCGTGGTGCATTCCTGCGTCTGGTTGAGGTGGTACGTGCCGTCCTCGCTGGTGTACGAGGTCTCCGTCTTCTCGACGCAGACGACGTTGCCGTACGCGTCCGGCGTGCAGTCGCCCTGCGCCCCTCCGGCGTACGCCTGAGTGACACCCAGCCCCGTCAGGGCAAGGCCCCCCATGAGCATGGAGGCGACTGCGATCTTCTTCCGACTGAACATGTGCTGCGTTCCTCCGCACTAAGAAAACGGGCCCGGCCACCGGGCGCATGGCTCGGAAACCGGGACCCGCTCTCAGGTACTTGCTCGAACTACCAGGTCACTCAGAAGGCGTCGTTGCTGCAGTCCAGCGTCGAGCCCAGCTTGGTGCTCTGGGCACCGGCGTCGCCCTCGCCGTTCAGCAGGTTGGACGCGACGCCGTTCAGGATGCCGACGTTGCCGAGAACATCGACGTTGGCGTCGTGCGAGGTGCAGACCGAGCTCTGCGTGACGTCGATGTCCGGTCCACCGTGGCCACCGGCGGAGGCGGTGCCGGCACCGATGAAGCCGACGCTGCCGAGCATGGCGACGACGACGGCAGCCTTCTGGAGCTTGCGCATTTTTTCTCCGTTTTCGCATATCGACACGCTCCGTGCTGGAGCGTGTACCAACAGTGACGATCTTAGGGTGGAACAACCGCAACCACCAACGAGGCGCAGGGTTTTGGCGGCGATGACAACCATTCGGCCGAGCGCTCGCCCCTCCGTGCGCCCGACCCGGTGATCCAGGCACCGGAACGGCAGGCCACATCGGGTGCGGCACCGCGCGCCAGGACAGCGCGCGACATCAGGGGCAGCGCCGCCGCGCCGGGGCGGTGCACCACGCCGGGCACGGCGCCGGCACAGCAAGACGGCGGGCCACCCCCGAGGGGGCAGCCCGCCGCTGTGGTGCTCTAAAGGGTCAACTGCTCACCGACTCAGAAAGCGTCGTTGCTGCAGTCCATCGTGGAGCCGAGCTTGGTGCTCTGGGCACCCGGGTCACCCTCGCCGTTGAGCGCGTTGCCCAGCAGGCCGTTGAGGATGCCGACGTTGCCGAGAATGTCGACGTTCAGGTCGTGGGACTTACAGGTGGTGCTCTGCGTCACGTCCACGCTCGGGCCGTCGTCACCAGCGAAGGCGGTGCCGGCACCGATGAAGCCGAGGCTGCCGAGCATGGCGACCACGACGCCAGCCTTCTGAAGCTTGCGCATTTTTTCTCCGTTTGCTCATTCGACACAGTCCGTTGTGGACCGTGTTCGTACAGTTACAGGATGTTAGTGGAGAATGTCCGTCGAGTCACAGCGCCACGACGCGTGTTCGGCACGGTGGTCACGGGTCACGAGGTGCGCAACGCCTCAGTACCCTTACAGGGCAAGGAATTTGCGGGTTTCGAGGACCAGGGCGCACCCCGGGCGAATACACCCGTTCAGCCCACTTGGGAAGCGCGTCGCTGCTGAATGTGCCACGAGCGGGCTCCACACCCGAGACACAAAAGACCCCCGCCGCCGGGGGAGGAACCCGGGGGCGGGGGTGCGCGGGGCAAGAGGTCAGCGGCAGTGACCTCTCCCGCTTCACTGCGGTTTCTCAGGAGCACTCACCAGCCGGACCCATCCAGGTATTCGATATTACTATCGACCTGAATGCCAACTGAGCGAAATACAGTCAGCCAGCCCGCACGTCGGCGCTATTCCCGTCACCCAGAAAGGCGCTTCGAATTCAGCGCGCGACGCACAAGCAAATGTCTGGCGCTCGTCCCCGTCAGGCTTTCGCTCAGCCCAGGGTCGGGGCGAGCCCCTCGACAGGCGCCTCGACGAGAGCCTGCGCGCCCACCGGAGCCTCATCCTGAATGGGCGTCAGCAGGTAGGCCTGCGTCTTGACGGGCGCGGACGAACCCTGCTCCCGGGCCGGGGCCTGCTGGGGAGCCTGCTCCTGGGCCGGGGCCTGCTCCTGGGCCGGGGCCTGGGCGGGGGCCTGGACCGGAGCCGCAGCCGGAGCCTGCGCGGGGGCCTGGACCGGAGCCGCAGCCGGGGCCTCGGCCGGAGCCTGCGCGGGGGCGTGGACCGGCGCTGCAGCCGGAGCCTGCGCGGGAGCCTGAGCCGGAGCCTGGACCGGAGCCGCAGCCGGCGCCTCGGCCGGAGCCTGGACCGGGGCCGCAGCCGGGGCCTGCGCCGGAGCCTGAGCCGGGGCCTCGGCCGGAGCCGCAGCGGGGGCCGCGTTGGCGTCGATGACCGTCGTGTTCGTGTTCGCCTGAGTGTTCCACTCGTAGTTGGTGGAGCAGTCCATCTTGCTGCTCGAGGTCGAGGCGACCGGGAGGTTCAGGGCTTCCAGGCTGAAGCAGGACAGGATTTGCCCGTTGTTCTCGAACTTGGGACCGTCGTCGGCCTGAGCCGCGGCCGCCCCGATGACCACCAGGGCCACGGCTGACAGGGAGACAACGGCAGTTCGCTTTCCGAACACGGAGATACCTTTCATTTGCTGGCGTGAATTCATTCGACGGAAACTGCTGGTAAGTCGAATTCTTCGCGACTGTACAACGTCCCAGCGATTTCCTACGTACCACGACAATGAACGACATGGATTCGGATGGGTAATGCCGCTGAACGAGTGACGGGGTCCACGCCCGGCCGTACACAAGTACGGAAGCGCATCCCGGGGCACATCCGCCGGCGACTGCGGCGAACACGGTGGCACGCGTGCGCGTAACCCGTTCGGAGGATTCCTCGATTCGCGGCGTTTTCCGAGTTTCCCCGACGCGGCCCGCTCGTTATGACTGTCGTCCAGCGCACTGGAGATGACGATCCGCCGAGGCCATGACCTCACACAGCAACGGCACCACTCGTCACACACACGCGTCACTTGCGGGTGCACCACCCGCATAGAAATGTTGAGGAAGGCCCATTCAATGCGTCACGTGTTGAACAAAAGCATGATCGTCATGGCAGCGGCGTCCGGCATCCTGACCACTGTCGGCGGGTATGCCCACGCCGACTCCTCCGCCGAGGGCGCCGCCGTCAACTCGCCGGGCGTCGCCTCGGGCAACGTCGCCCAGGTGCCGGTGCACGTCCCGGTCAACGCCTGCGGCAACACCGTCAACGCGGCCGCCCTGCTGAACCCCTCCTTCGGCAACGAATGCGCGAACGTCGGATCCGGCAAGGGCCACGAGAAGGGGCAGGACGCCGAACGCAGCGACCGTCACGGCGACAGCCGCAGCCTCGACAGCGACGGCAAAAACGAGGATGCCTACGCGGAGCCCAGCGACCGCGGTCTCGACGCCCCGAGCGCCGACAGTTACGACGACGCCTACCAGGGCTACGGCGGAGCGCACGCCGAGGGCGTGGCCAGCAACTCCCCCGGCGTGCTCTCCGGCAACCTGATCCAGGCACCGGTGCACGTCCCGGTCAACGCCTGCGGCAACAGCGTCAATGTGATCGGTGCGCTCAACGCGGCCTCCGACAACGAGTGCTACAACGAGAGCGGCCCGGTCGCGCCGCCGGTCGACGAGCCGCCGGTCGACGAGCCCCCGACCAAGGCCAAGCCGCCGGCCGAGAAGCCCCCCGTCAGTGAGACCCCGGCCGCCCCCGCGCCGAACGTCCCCGTCGAGCAGCTGGCGCACACCGGTGCCGGTGAGATCGGCATGGCCGCCGGTGCGAGCGCGGCTCTGCTGCTCGGCGGAGCGGTGCTCATGCGCCGCACCCGCGGTTCGCGCAACTAGTCGCGGTACATACGGAGAGGGCCGCCCGGCAGCACCTGACGCTGCCGGGCGGCCCTCTCTTCGTGTCCCTACGCGCGGGAAAGTCCGGCACGGTCCAGGTGGGCCGCGATCCTGGCCGTCTCGGCCGCGTCCAGCCGGCGCATCGGGGGGCTCATCACGTTCGTCGCGATGATGCCACGCAGCATCAGGGCCGTCTTGAACGCGCCCAGGCCGGCCGCGGTGGCCGACGCCGTGCCCGGTGCGGCCGCTCCGACGATGTCGAACAGGGCCACCAGCCGGTCCTGCTCGGCCTTCGCTGCGGCCCAGTCGCCGCGCACCGCCGCCTCGTGCAGCCGCACGTAGCCGTGCGGGTCGACGTTGCCCAGGCCGGGGACCGAACCGTCGGCCCCGCTCAGCATCATCGCGTCGACGACCAGCTCATGGCCGGTGAGCACCGCGAACCCCGGGATACCACGTGCGCCGATGGCCAGCCGGCGGAACGAACCGTCGTCCCCGCTGGAGTCCTTGACCCCTGCCAGCACACCGTCGGCGGCGAGCGGCAGCAGCAGTTCCGGGTCGAGCTTGCTGTGGACGCAGACCGGTACGTCGTACGCGAGGAGCGGCAGTTCGACCGCGTCGGCGATGTCCCTGAAGTGGCGGTCGATCTCGGTGGCATGGGTGCGCGTGTAGAACGGTGCGGTGACGACCACGGCGTCGGCGCCGAGAGCCGCTGCGGCGCGGCCCCGCTCGATGGCACGGTTGGTGGTGGTCTCGATGGCTCCGACCAGCACCGGCACCTGGCCACCCGACGCCGCGGTGATCACCTTGATGACCTCGTCCTGCTGCCCCGGTGTCAGGTAGGCGGTCTCACCCGAGCTGCCGAGGGCGAAGAGGCCGCTGACGCCCCCGTCGAGGAGGTGGCCGACGACCCGCTCCAGGGAGGGGCGGTCGAGTTCGCCGTCCGCGGTGAGCGGGGTGACGACGGGCGGGATCACACCCGAGTACGGGGCGGGGCGGGTGGTCATGCGGTGCTCCTTGCGGACGGTACGGAGGTCGTGTCCCCCGCGGGGGACACGGAGGGGGACGTGACGGGCTGGGGGTGGACGCAGTGCCACCGGTGTTCGCCGGCCGCGGAGGTCTCGGCGGGGAACGCCGTCGCACAGGCGTCGTCCGCCTTCCAGCAGCGAGTGCTGAACGGGCAGCCGGGCGGCGGGTTCGTGGCCGAGGGCACCGGACCGGTGAGCACGATGCGCTCGGTGGTCTCCAGCAGGCTGGGCGTCGCGGAGAGGAGCGCCTCGGTGTACGGGTGACGGGGGGTGCCCGCCACATCGGCCGCCCGGCCCTCCTCGACGATGCGGCCCAGGTAGAGCACGGCGATGCGGTCGGCGAGGTAGCGCACGGTCTGGATGTCGTGCGAGATGAACACCATGCCGAGGCCCAGGCGGTCGCGCAGGTCGACGAGGAGGTTGAGCACCTGGGCGCGTACGGAGACGTCGAGCGCCGAGGTCGGTTCGTCGGCGACGATCAGCTCCGGCTCCAGGGCCAGGGCCCGTGCGATGGCGACGCGCTGGCGCTGGCCGCCGGAGAGCTGTCCGGGCAGGGCCTCCAGGGTGTGGCCGGGCAGTCCGACCAGGTCGAGCAGCTCCTCGACGCGCGCCTCGCGCTGCTCGCGGGTGCCGCGCCGGTGCACGTCCAGCGGGTCGCGCAGGATCTGACGGACGGTGAGCCGGGGGTTGAGGGCGGTGGACGGGTCCTGGAAGACGACGCCGACCGCGGAGCCGAAGTCGTCGCGGCGCCGGGCCGACGACATCTCCCAGAGGTCGCGGCCGTGGAAGCGGACCTCTCCCTCGGTGGGCTTCTGCAGACCGGTGAGGACACGGGCGAGGGTGGACTTGCCGCAGCCCGACTCCCCCACCAGGCCGACGATCTCGCCGCGCCGGACCTCCAGGGTGGCGTCGGTGAGCGCGTGCACGGCGTCGCGGCGGAACACGCCGCCGCTGCGTGCCTTGTGGCGTACGTGGACGCCGTCGAGCCTGATCACAGGGCGCTCCCTTCGAGCTGTGCGGTGGCCTCGGAGGGGTGGTGGCAGGCGAAGCCGTGGTCCTGCGTGGTGCCGCGTTCCGCGAGTGCCGGTGTGGTGCTGCGGCACAGATCGGTCGCGGCGGCGCAGCGTGAGGCGAAGCGGCAGCCCGCTCCGAAGCCCTGGGGTGCCGGGACGACCCCCCTGATCTGGTGCAGTCGGTCGGCGCCCGCCTCCAGGGAGACGACGGAGCCGAGGAGGCCCCGGCTGTAGTGGTGGGCGGGGTCGGTGAGGACGGACCGGGTGTCTCCGACCTCGGCGAGGCGGCCCGCGTACATCACGGCCACCCGGTGCGAGAGGTCGCCGACCAGGGCGAGGTCGTGGGAGACCAGGACCATGGCGAAGCCCAGCTCGTCGCGGAGCCGGATGAGGAGCTCGACGACCTGGGCCTGGACGGTGACGTCGAGGGCGGTGGTCGGTTCGTCGGCGATCAGCAGCCGGGGGCTGCGGGAGAGTGCCATGGCGATGAGGACGCGCTGGCGCTGACCGCCGGAGAGCTCGTGCGGGTAGCTGCGCAGGGTGCGTTCGGGTGAGAGGCCGACGAGGTCGAGCAGTTCGGCCGGGGTCTTCGTACCGCCGCGCGAGGTCAGCTGCCTGAGCTGGGTCCCGACGAGTACGGAGGGGTTGAGCGAGGAGAGCGCGTCCTGGTAGACCATCGCGATCTCGGGGCCCATCAAGGCGCGGCGCTCCTTCGGCGGGAGCTCGAGGAGGTTCCGGCCCTGGTAGAGGATCTCGCCGCTGACCTCGGCGTTGCGGGCGAGGAGCCCCATGACGGCGAGGCTGGTGATGGACTTGCCGCAGCCGGACTCGCCGACCAGGCCGAGTGTTTCGCCCTCGTGGACGGTGAAGTCCAGCGAGTCGACGACGGGGATGTCGCCGTAGCGGTCGGGGAAGCGGATCGCCAGGTCGCGCACGACGAGGAGTTCGGCGGCGTCCTCGGGTACCGGGGTGACGGCGGGCCCGGTGGCGTTGATGTGCCGGGCGAGCTCGGCGAGGGCGGCGTCGACGTCCACGGTGGAGGCGGCCTCGACGGGGTCCGGTGCCGTGGTCCTGGTGGTGTCGACGGCGGCGCGGGCGCTCTTGGGCGCGGCGGAGGCGTCGGTGAGCCCTTCGGAGAGGATGTTGAGGGCGAGGACCGTGATCAGGAGGGCCAGGCCGGGGAAGAACGTGGCCCACCAGCCGCCGGCGAGGAGGATCTGCCGGCCGTAGGCGAGGACGCTGCCCCAGCTGGGGTCGGGGTCCTGCACTCCGGCTCCGATGAAGGAGAGGCTGGCCTCGAAGATGATCGCCTCGGCGACCATGACGGTGGCGAACACCATGACCGGTGCCATGCAGTTGACGGCGACGTGACGGATCACGATGTAGCCGCGCCGGGCGCCGATGACCTTCTCGGCGGCCACGTAGTCCTCGCCGTACTGGGAGAGCACGTTGGCGCGTACGACGCGGGCGAGTGACGGGGTGTAGACGAAGGCGATGGTGAAGATGATCACCGGAACGCTGGTGCCGAAGACCGCGACGAGGACGGCTGCCAGGGCGATCGGCGGGAACGACATCACGATGTCGAGGGTGCGCATGACGGACTCGTCGCCGAGCTTGCGCGAGGTGGCGGCGAGCGAGCCGAGGACGGCGCCGGCGACCAGGGCCACGGCGGTCGCGCCGAGGCCGATGACCAGCGAGTAGCGCGAGCCGTGGACGACGCGGGCGAACACGTCGCGGCCCGCCCGGTCGGTGCCGAACCAGTGTTCGGCGCCGGGGGGCTGCACGGGGGTGCCGGTGGTCAGCGGGTCCTGGGTGAGCAGCGGGGCGAGGACGGCGCCGAGGAGGACGACGACCAGGACGCCGAGTGCGACGCGGGAGGTGGCCGGGAGGGCGCGGAAGGCGATGCCCGGTCGGGAGAGTGTGGTGGCCAGACGGCCCGTGGCGAACATGTCACACCGTCCTGATGCGCGGGTTGACGAGCAGATAGAGCAGGTCGACGACGACGTTGACCACCAGGAAGGCGATGGCGATGGTCAGTACGGTGCCCTGGACCAGGGCGACGTCGCCGCCGGTGACACCTTCGAGGATGAGCTTTCCCATGCCGGGCAGGTCGAAGATGGCCTCGATGACCACGGCGCCGCTGAGCAGGTAGCCGACTTTGACGCCGAGCACCGTGAGCGGGGTGACGAGCGCGTTGCGGAGCACCGAGCGGACCACGAGGAACACCGGCAGGCCGTTGCCGCGGGCGGTGCGGACGTAGTCGCGGTCGAGCTCGGCGACCATCGACGTCCGTACGAGGCGGGCGAGCGAGGCCGCGACGGGCACCGCGAGCGAGAAGGCGGGCAGGGCCATGGTGGTGAGCCAGCCGCTGAACGAGTCGGCGGGGTTGGTGTATCCGCCGGTCGGGAAGATGCGGACGTTCAGCGCGAACTGCTGGATGAGCAGGACGCCCAGCCAGAAGGACGGGATGGCGACCCCGGCCATGGAGAACACCCGGAACAGCTGGTCGGGCCAGCGGTCGCGGTACATCGCGCCCAGGACGCCGGAGACGACGGCGAGGACGACCGCGAGGAGCAGGCCGAGGAAGGTCAGCTGGAGGGTGAGCGGGAAGGCGGCGGTGATGCGGTCGATGACGGGCTGGCTGGGCGGGACGGTCATCCCGAGGTCGAAGTGGAGGAGCTGGCCGAGGAAGTCGAAGTACCGCACGGGCAGCGGGTCGTTGAGCCCGTTGGCCTCGGCGAAGGCCGCTCGGGCCTCGGGGGTGGCGCTCTCCCCGAGCGCGTTGAAGGCCGGGTCGACCGGCGAGAACTGGAGCACCACGAAGACCAGCAGCGCGATACCGAGGATCATCACCGGCATCATCGCGACGCGGCGCAGCGCGAGCCGGAGAAAAGCAACCATCGTCGGGTTCCTTGCGATTGGGCGGACGGCCGGTCCGGGCCGCCGGGAGGGCGGCGGCCCGGACCGGCGGGGGGTCAGGCGCGGCCGACGTCCACGAAGGACAGGCCCGTGGTGGGCAGCGGCTCGAAGCCGGACAGCGTCTTCTCGTCCCAGGCGGTGGGCAGCTTGCGGTGCAGGATCGGGTAGAGCGCGGCCTCGTCGGCGACCAGGTCGGTGACCTGGCCCCAGAGCTGCTTGCGCGTCGTCTCGTCGGCGGCCTGTGCGGCCTTGTCGAGGGTCTGCCTGACCTGCTTGTACGCGGCGGACCCGGCCCATCCGTAGCGCTTCTCCGGCCAGAAGCCGTAGTAGAACCAGCGCATCAGGAGGTCGGCGTCGTTGCCGAAGACGGACGGGTCGCCGGGCGCCACGAGTACCTCGAAGTCGCCGCTGTCGATCTTGGCGTACTGGGCCGGGGACTGGGCGATGTCGAGGGTGACCTCCACGCCGGCCGCGGCCCAGCTCTCCTTGAGCAGCGGGGCGATGTCCTTGACCCAGCCGGTGTCCGTGGTCAGGACGGTGAAGGAGAGGTTCTTGACGCCGGCCTCGGCGAGCAGCTTCTTCGCCCTGGCCACGTCGTGCGTGTAGACGGTGGAGGCCTCGTGGTAGTCCGGATGGGTCTTCGGAACGTAGCCGGTGGCGGCTGCCGCGTTGCCGACCATCGCGGTGGAGATGATCTTCTCGGTGTCCAGGGCGTAGTGCAGGGCCTGGCGGACCCGCTTGTCGGCGAACCGCTTGTCGGCGGTGTTGAACATCAGGAAGAGCAGGCCGAAGGACTGTACGGACTCCGTCTTCGTGGTGGCGGAGAGCCGCTTCACGTCGATGTACGGGACGTCCTCGATGGCCTGGACGCGGCCGGACTCCATGGCGCTGACGCGGGCGGACTGGTCCGACATCAGGCGCCAGACCATCTTCTTGGCCTTGGCCGGGTGCGGGCCGTTGTACTTGTCGTACTTCTCGAAGACAATCTTGTCCTCGCGGGTCGCCTCGATGAATTTGTACGGCCCGGAGCCGACCGGCTTGGCGTCGAATCCCTTGACGTCCGCCTCGACGATCTTCTTCGGCACGATGCGGGCGACCGCGATGCGGGAGGGGAAGAGCGCGAAGGCGTACGTGAGCTTGAACTCGACCGTCTTCGCGTCGACGGCGGTGATCGTGTCGATGAAGGGGACGAACTGCGCCATCAGCGACGCGTTCTTCTCGTCGAGGATGCGTTCGAAGCTGAACACGACGTCCTCGGCGGTGACCGGCGATCCGTCGTGGAACGTCGCACCGTCGCGGAGGGTGGCCCGGTAGGTGGTGGCGTTGATCTTCTTGGGCATCTCGGTCGCGAGCGCGGGGCGGGCCACCAGGGTGGCCGGATCGAGATCGACGAGGCCCTCGAATATGTGCATGTTGGCGGCGTACGGGGTCGCACCCGAGGTGATCATCGGGTCGAATCCGGTCGACAGGGGGTACGACAGACCGGCCTCGATGGTGCCGTTGGCGTCGCCCTCGCCCGCCGCGCCGTCCGCGGTCGAGGTCGGCCCGCCGCAGGCGGAGAGGCTCGCCGTCAGGGCGGCGGCCGCGCCGAGGGCACTGGTGTATCGCAGGAAGGTGCGGCGCTCGACGCCGGCTGGCCTCAGCTCGGGCACGGGTCCTCCAAGGGACGTTGAGGGAGCGGGATGGGACTGGACGGGGTGCCGCTCGGTGATCGCGAGGGACTTCCGATCACCGAGCATCAGACGTCAGATGTCTGATGCCTTGATAGCGTGGGAACGTAGCTTGACAATCGAGAGGGGTCAAGAGGTGGGGAGTTCACATATGTCCGGCATCCGGTCCGGCCGGACGCTTCTCCGGCAGGAAGTCGTGGAGGGCATCAAGCGCTACATCCTGGAGAAGCGGCTGCGTCCGGGCGACCCTCTGCCCACGGAGCCCGCGCTGTGCGAGGCGCTCGGAGCGAGCCGTTCCAGCGTCCGCGAGGCGGTCAAGATCCTGCACGCCCTCGACATCGTCGAGGTGCGCCACGGGCACGGCACCTATGTGGGCCGACTGAGCATGTCAGCCCTGGTGGAGAGCCTCACGTTCCGCGGGCTCCTCTCCCCCGACGACGACTTCCAGGTGATGGCCGACCTGGTCGACGTGCGCGAACTCTTCGAGCGCGGCATGGCCGATCGGATCCTCTCGTCGCTCACCCCGGAGCAGCACGACCGGCTGGACGGCCTGGTGGCCACCATGCGCGAGACCGGGGCCGGCGACGGCGACGGCTTCGTGGCAGCCGACCGGGCCTTCCACGCCCTGCTCGTGGCCCCGCTCGGCAACGACCTGATCGGCCAGCTCACGATGGCCTTCTGGGACGTGTACACGATCGTGGCGCCTCATCTCGACGGGTTCACGCACGCCGACGAGACGGCGACGATCGCCGCCCACCAGAACATCGTGGACGCCGCACGGGCCGGTGACACCACCGCCTTCCTGAAGGCGATCGGCGAGCACTACTCCCCGGTCAGACGGCGGATCGCCGAAGCCCGGGCGCGCAACGGCATCACTCCCTGACCTCCTCCACCGCCCCCACGTCCCGGCCGGGGCGGACCTCCGTCCGCACGGGGCCCGCCCCGGCCGGCCCCTTGACGACCGGCCGCAGCGATCCCTAAGGTCCGTTTACCCCCAGGACATCAGACGTCTCCTGTCCTGTCGCGTTCCGACCTCCAGGAAGGCACCGCCATGCCGTCGGCCGATCTCCCGCTCCCGGACTGCCGCGCCTTCCGGCCCGAGCTGCCGGTGCCCGTCGACTTCGACTCGTTCTGGGCGCGAACCCTGGGCGACGTGCCACCCGGAGGCCGGGACAAGCCCGGTGTCACCCTCGTCGACACCGGGCTCACCCAGGTACGCACCTACGACGTGGCCTTCGCGGGCCACGGCGGGCAGACCGTACGCGGCTGGCTGCGGATGCCCACCGGGGCCACCGAACCGCTCGGCTGCGTCATCGAGTTCCTCGGCTACGGCCGTGGCCGGGGGCCGGCGCACCAGGACTTGTTGTGGGCCTGCGCGGGATACGCCCACCTGGTCATGGACACCCGCGGGCAGGGCTGGTCGGCCGCGTCCGGAGCGACGGCGGACCCGGATCCCGGGGCCGCCGGGGCGGTCCCGGGCTTCGCGACGCGCGGCATCGAGAGTCCGGACACCTACTACTACCGACGGGTGTTCGTCGACGCGGTCCGCTGCGTCGAGATGATGCGCGGGCACCCCGAGATCGATCCGGCCCGCGTGGTCGTGACCGGGATCAGCCAGGGCGGCGGCATCGCGCTGGCGGTCGCCGGGCTGGTTCCGGGACTGGCCGGAGTGATGCCGGACGTGCCGTTCCTGTGCAACATCCCCCGCGGGGCGCGGGTCGGCGGGCTGCCGCCGTACACCGAGATCGCCTCCTACCTGCGGCTCCACCACGACCGCACCGACATGGTGTTCCGCACCCTGTCCTACTTCGACGCGGCCCTGCACGCCGCCCGGGCCACCGCGCCCGCACTGTTCTCCATCGCGATGATGGACGAGATCTGCCCGCCCTCCACGTGCTTCACGGCCTACAACCACTACGCGGGGCCCAAGGACCTCCGCGTCTACGAGTTCAACGGGCACGAGGGCGGCGGCGAACGCCACCGTGCGGAGCAGCTGGCCTGGGTGCGTTCCCTGTTCGCCGGCCTGTCGGCCGGGCGGACCGCCACCTCCTGACGGAGGGCCGGCTCCTCGATCGACACCGGGTGCGCGCCCGTTGCACGCGTCGGCCCGTCGCGCCGCCCCCCTCTCCGCACCATGGACGTGGCCCGCAGTGCCGGGACCCTCGACCTCGCGGTGCCCGGCGGCTGGACGGCCGAGCGGGTGGCGTTCCCCGCGACGCGGCCGGGTGAGGGCGCGAACATCAAGGTCCCGGTCACCGTCCCGGCCGGCGCCTCCGGGGACGCCGGGCTCACCGCGACCTACAGGTCCGACGGCAAGCAGGCCTCCGGCAGCCGGACGGTGACCGTGACGCCGTGACACCCGGTCCCGGAGGAGGTGTTGCGCCCCCGGTCCCGCCGGACCGGCTGCGACGATGGGGACGGCATCTCCCGGTACGAGGACAGGTGGCAGGGGCATGGCGGCGACAGGGTTACGGATGGGTGTGGTCGGCGGCAGCATCGCCGGGTGCGCGATGGCGATCGCGGGGACCCGGGCGGGCGCCGACGTCACCGTGTACGAGCGGAGCGACGGCGAGCTGCAGGACCGCGGCCTCGGAATCGTCGTCCCGCCCGCCCTGCACGGAGAGCTCGTCGCCCTCGGCTATCTGGACGCCGCGATGCCGACGGCCCCGGTCACCGAGCACGTCTGGCTGACCCGCTCGCCGGGGCGCGGCCGGACCCGTGAGATCGCCCGGCAGCCGAGCCCGGTCACCCCGTGCAACTGGGGGCGGCTGTGGCAGTCGTTGCGGGAGAACGCCGGCGGCGCCCGCCATCACCGGGGGCGGCCCGTCGTCTCCGTCGAGCGGGCTGCCGCGGGCGGCGCCCTGGTCCGTACGGCGGCCGGCGAGGCGGTGTACGACATCGTCGTGGGGGCCGACGGGCACCGCTCGTTGACCCGGCAGGCGATCGCACCGGGGCTGCGGCCCTCACCGGCCGGGTACCTGGTGTGGCGCGGCACGATCCCGATGAGCGTCGTGGCGGGCGCCCCGCGGCAGCTGGAGCTGCTGCGGAAGGCATGGATCACCCTGGGTTTCCCCGGCGGACACGGCATCTTCTACCTCATCCCGGGCGTGGCCGGGACCGATCCGGACGACCGGCTGCTGGCCTACGCGATCTACTTCCGCGGGCCCACCGGGGCGGGGGACCCCGCGCCCCACGTGCGGGAGATCGCCGAGGAGCACTTCCCGGACGAGTGGGCCGACATCGTGGCCCGGGGCGAGCACGCCTCTCTGGTGTGCCACCCGGTCACCGACCTGCACGCCCCGCGCGCGGCGGATCCGCCGTTCGTGCTCGCCGGTGACGCGGCGGGCATCACCCGGCCCCACACCGCCAGCGGGGCGGTCAAGGCACTCCAGGACGCGCTCTGCCTGGAGGGGGCACTGGGCGCCTGCGCGTCACCGGCCGAGGCCCTGCTGCGTTACGGGACCGAACGCACCGCCGAGGGATCCAGGCTGGTGGAGCTGGGGCGTCGGCTGGGTGCGGCGCAGGTGGAGCGGACTCCCGACTGGGGTGCGATGGGGCAGGCGGAGGTGGACGCCTGGTTCCGCGCCGCACTGGCCGGGACGAAGAGCTATCTGTACGAGGGCTGAGGCCGCCGCCGGCCTGCGGCGCCCGGGCCGCGCCGGCACCCCGCCGGGCAGGCAGGACGCACCCGGGACCGGTGCGCCCGAGGACGCGTCAGCCCTCGGCCCCCAGCCGGGCGCGGACACCGTCGAAATGGGTGCGCATCGCGCGGACCGCGCGCGCACCGTCGGCCGCCGCGACCGCCTCAGCGATCTCGTGGTGCTGGGCGACGGTGGTCGCCGGGTCCTGGTGGCCGTCGTCGAGGTCCTCACGCACCTGGTCCATGGCCGCCCAGAACGCGTCCAGCACCTCGCTGAGCAGGTGGTTGTCGAGTGAGGCGTAGAGCGCGAGGTGGAAGGCCCGGTCCGTGGCGCGGCCGACGCGGCCGGTGCGGGCCTCCGACTCCATGGTCGCCACCAGTTCCCGCAGCACGGCCAGGTCCTCCGCCGGAATACCGGCGGTGACTGCGCCGACCAGTCCCGCCTCCAGCGCCTCCCGCACCTTCATCAGCTCCAGGAGACCGGGCTCGCCCTGCCGGTGCCGGACGGCGGCGCGGAAGGCGAGGCCCTCCGCGAAGGGGGACAGGGAGAGCGAGCCGACGAAGGTCCCGAAGCCGCGCCGGATCTCGACCACGTTCATCGCCTGGAGCGCCTTGAGCGCCTCGCGTACGGACACCCGGCCCGCGTCGAAGAGCTCCATCAGCTCCGCCTCGGTGGGCAGCGGGTCGCCGGGGCCGAGCCGGCGCTCCAGGATGAGTTCCCTGATCCGTCGCTCGATGTCCTGAGCCATGGTGGGGCGCGCCACAACGTCCTCCTGGGGTGGTGCCGGCCGCCGGTGCCTCTTGACCGCCCGCCGGGGCATCTGTTTAAGGTGAGTCAGACATAGGACATCTTACGTCTCATGTCACGGTCCCGGCCGCGCGGCCCCGGACCGGATTCCACCGAGCTGGAGCCCTCACCATGTCTCTGACCGCACCGCTGCACGGCGTCGTACCGCCGGTCTGCACCCCGCTCGACCGCGATGGGGAGGTCGACACGGCATCCCTCGCGCGGCTCGTCGAGCACCTCGTCGGAGGTGGCGTGCACGGGCTGTTCGCGCTCGGTTCGACCAGCGAGGTCGCCTACCTCACCGATGACCAGCGCGGCACCGTGCTGGAGACCGTGGTCAACGCGACCGACGGCCGGGTCCCGGTGCTGGCCGGCGTCATCGACACCACGACCGCCCGGGTCGTCGAGCACGCCAGGACCGCCGCCCGCCTGGGCGCGGACGCCCTCGTCGCCACGGCGCCCTTCTACACCCGTACGCACCCCAAGGAGATCGCCGGGCACTTCCGCCGGCTGCGCGCGGCCGTGGACCTGCCGCTCTTCGCGTACGACATCCCGGTCGCCGTGCACTCCAAGCTGTCCGCCGCACTGATCCGCGAGCTGGCCGAGGACGGCACCCTGGCCGGTCTCAAGGACAGCAGCGGGGACGAGGGCGGGCTGCGCCGGCTCCTCGTCGGGCTGGGCGGCCGGGACGGCCGGGCGCGGGGGCCCGCGCCGCACTTCAGCGTGCTGACCGGCTCCGAACTCACCGTGGACGCGGCCCTGCTGGCGGGAGCCGACGGCGTGGTGCCGGGCATCGGCAACGTGGACCCGGCCGGGTACGTACGGCTGTACGACGCCGCGCGCGCCGGTGACTGGACGACCGCCGCCCGGGAGCAGGAGCGGCTGATCGAGCTGTTCGCCATGGTCGACGCCGGCCCGGAGGCCGACATGGGCCGCAGCTCGTCGGCGCTCGGCTCCTTCAAGGCGGCGCTGCGGCTGCTCGGTGTCATCGACGACGGTGCCACCGTGTTCCCCCAGATCCAGCTCTCCGCCGAGTCGGTCGCGCTGGTCTCGCAGCGGCTGCGCGGCGCCGGTCTGCCGCCGGTCCGATGACCCCGTCCGCCACCGGCACTCCGGTCCTCGGGCTCGATCTCGGCGGCACGAAGATCGCCGCTGCGCTGTTCGCCGCCGACGGCACGGTACTGGCCCGGCTCACCCGGCCCACCCCGGCGCTCGACGGTGCGGCGGCGGTGCTCGACGCACTCGCCGCGGCCGCCGCCGCGGCCGACCCCGGCCGGCTCGCCACGGCCCTCGGCATCGCCGCCGCCGGGGTCGTCGACCCCCGCACCGGCATGGTCACCAGCGCCACCGACTCCATACGCGGCTGGGCGGGTACCGCGCTCGGCACCGGGCTCGCGGACCGTACAGGGCTGCCGGTGGCCTGCGACAACGATGTGCGGGCCACCGCCGGGCCGGAGCTCGCGGTCCTGCCCGGCACCCATGGGTCGCTGCTGTTCACGGCGGTCGGCACGGGGGTGGGCGGCGCCGTCGCCGTCGACGGCAGGATGCTGCACGGCGCCTCGGGCATCGCCGGTCACCTCGGTCATCTGCCGGCCGCCGAGGCGGCCGGACTGCCCTGCACCTGCGGCGCCACCGGGCACCTGGAGGTCATCGCCTCCGGTCCGGGCATCACCGCCCACTACGAGCGCCTCGCCGGTACCTCGGCGGACCGGCTCGAGACCGTCGCGTCCCGGGCCGCACTGGGCGACGAGGCGGCGGTCCACGCCATCACCACCGGCGCGGCGGCCACCGGCCGCGTCCTCGGCGGGCTCGCCAACGCGCTGGGCCCCGACCGGGTCGTCGTCGGTGGCGGGGTCCCCCGGATCGGCGCGCTGTACGGGGACGCCCTGGCCGCCGCGTTCACCGCCGAACTGATGCCGCCGCTGCGCGGACTCGTCCCCGTTCCGCCGCTGTTCGGCCACGACGCGGCCGTGCTCGGCGCGGCGGCACTGACCACCACCCTTCCCCTCCACCACCCGGGAGTTCTCCGATGAGCGCACAGGACCTGACCGCCACCCTCCGCGGCCGGCTGATCGTCTCCTGCCAGGCACCGCCCGGCGACCCGATGCGGGACACCGCCACCCTCGTCCGGCTCGCGCGGTCGGCCGTCGCGGGCGGCGGCGCCGCGATCCGCGCCAACGAGCCGGCGGTCGTCGCCGCGATCAGCGCGGCCGTCGACCTGCCGGTCATCGGCCTGTGGAAGGACGGTGACACCGGCGTCTACATCACGCCGACGGTCCGGCACGCCCTGGCGGTCGCCGAGGCCGGTGCGGCCGTGGTCGCCGCCGACGCCACCGACCGGCCGCGGCCCGACGGTTCCACCTTCGCCGAGCTGGTGAGCGCCGTGCACACGGCCGGTGCGCTGGTCATGGCCGACGTGTCCACGCTCGCCGAGGGCGTGACCGCGGCGGCGCAGGGGGCGGACTTCGTCTCCACGACCCTGTCCGGCTATGTCCCGGGGACTCCCGAGCAGACCGGCCCGGATCTCGATCTGGTCACATCCCTCGCGGCCGCGATCGACGTCCCGGTCGTGGCGGAGGGGCGCATCAACTCCCCCGCGGAGGCCGCCGAGGCACTGGCCCGCGGCGCCCACAGCGTCGTCGTCGGCACCGCCATCACCGCGCCCACCGCTCTGACCGCGCGTTTCGTGGCCGGCCTCACCCGGCCCTGACCCGCCCCACCACGCGGGACGGCCGGCCACCGTCCCGCATCATGGAGTGCACCGTGCAGACATCACCCCCCACGCTCCCCTGGTACCGCGAGGTGAGCCGTACCCAGTGGAAGTCGTTCTTCGCCGCCTGGATCGGCTACGTCCTCGACGGCTTCGACTTCGTCCTGATCACGCTCGTGCTGACCGAGATCAGCGACGACTTCGGCCTGAGCACGGTGCAGGCCGCCGGCCTGGTCTCCGGTGCGTTCATCACCCGCTGGCTGGGCGGCGCCGTGCTCGGCGCCATCGGTGACCGGTACGGCCGCAAGCTGTCGATGGTGCTGAGCATCATGCTGTACTCCCTGGGCACGTTCGCCTGCGGATTCGCCTGGGACTTCCACAGCCTCTTCGCCGCCCGGCTGGCCATCGGCATGGGGATGGCCGGGGAGTACAGCGCCAGTGCGACGTACGTCATGGAGAGCTGGCCGGCCAGGCTCCGCAGCCGTGCCAGCGGCTTCCTGATCTCGGGCTTCTCCGTCGGTTCGGTGCTCGCCGCCCAGGTCTACACCTGGGTGGTGCCGTCGCTCGGCTGGCGGTGGATGTTCTATCTGGGCCTGATCCCGATCGCGGTCGCGCTGTGGATGCGGCGTGCGCTGCCGGAGGCCGGGGAATGGGCCGACGCCGTCGCGGACGAGGAGTCCAGGCCCAGTCCGTTCCGGCCGCTGTTCATGACCCGGGGACGGGCCGTGGCCAACACGGTCCTCGTCGTGGCCGCCACACTCTCCCTGTTCCTGATCTTCATACCGGGCGGTGACGGCCTCGTGCCGGTCCTGTCGGTGGTGGCGGGCCTCGCACTGGCCGCGTTCGCGGTGCAGCTGGGCGGGAAGCGGAGCCGGCTGCTCTACGTGTCGATGATCGTCACGCTGTTCTTCGCGTTCCTGTACTCGTGGCCCATCCAGGCGCTGCTGCCCACCTATCTGAAGACCGAGCTGGGATACAGCACCGGGCAGGTCACCGACGTCCTCTACTTCGCGGGCTTCGGGACCATGGCCGGCTGCTGGGCGGCGGGCTTCCTGGGCGACCGGATCGGGGCGAGGAAGGCTTACGCACTGACGCTGCTCGCCTCGCTGGCCTTCGTCTACCCGGTCTTCGCGGTACGGGACAACCTCCTGCTGCTGGGCTGCCTGCTGTTCCTGCTCCAGGCGACGAGCTTCGGGATCTCCGGTCTGCTGCCGCGATACATCGGCGGCCACTTCCCGACCACGAGCCGCGGCGCCGCGCTGGGCTTCACGTACAACGTGGGGGCGCTCGGCGGGGCCGTCGCTCCGGTCCTCGGGGCACATCTGGCGTCCGGGATGGATCTCGGGCAGGCGCTCGCCGTACTGACGTTCGCGGGCACGGTGATCGTGGTGCTGCTGATCGGCTTCGACGTGCCGGCACGGCTGAACCGGCTGACGGACCCCGACGGCCCCAGGGACCATCTGGCCGCACCGGCCCCCGCGCCGTCCCGGGAGCCGGAGACCGCGGACCGGGCCGGGTAGTGCGGTCGCGTCGGCCTACGGGTAGAAGTGCGTCAGCGACTCGGCGACGCAGGCCGGCTTCTCTGAACCCTCCAGCTCGAAGGTGAAGGCCCGGGTCATCCGTACGCCGCCCCGCGCGACCTCCGTCACGCCGGTGACGGAGGCGTGCAGCCGCACGCGGCTGCCGACGGGGACGGGCGCCGGGTAGCGGACCCGGTCGACCCCGTAGTTGAGCGCGCGTCCCACCCCGCTCACCTGGAGCAGTTCGCCGAACATCGGGATGCCCCAGCTCAGGACCATGTAGCCGTGGGCGATGGTGCGCCCGTACGGGCCGTCCGCGGCGCGGGCGACGTCGGTGTGGATCCACTGGTGGTCCCCGGAGACGTGGGCGTAGGCGTCGATGAGCTCCTGGGTGACCTCCTTCCAGCCGGAGTGCCCGAGGTCGCGCCCGCCGAGGGCGAGGATCTCCGGGATGCCGTGCACGGTCAGGGGCATGATGTGGTCCGTTCTGCTCGCGGGGTCAGGCGGAGACGGGGGCGGTGCGCGGAGCGGCGGCCGGCTCGGCGGCCAACTCGTCGTGGTTGGGCCGCTTCAGCAGGAGGAGCATGCAGCCCAGGGTCAGCGCCACCTGGAACACCGCGTACGCGATGACGGCGGTGATCGAGCCCGTCCGGTTGAGCAGGAACTGGCCGATGATCGGGGTCGTCCCGCCGAGGAGGGTGCCGCACAGCTGGTAGCAGAGCGAGATGCCGGTGTAGCGCAGATGGGCGGGGAAGCGGCTGGCGAGCATGCCGGCGAGGGCCGCGTAGTAGAGGCAGTGCGGGATGGTGGCGACGGCGACTCCGAGCATCGCGAGGCCGTAGTCCCCGGTGCTGATGAGGACGAACATCACCGGCATCAGGATCAGCTCGGGCACCAGCATCACGGTCACCGCGCGGGACCAGCTCTTCATCCGGGTGGCGATGAGCGCGCCGAAGGGCTGGACGACGATCTGGGTGACGTTGGCGACGAGGATGATCGTCAGGAACGAGCTGCGGTCGAAGTCGAGCGACGTGGTGGCCCAGGAGAGGGCGAACGTCGACTTGAAGTACGTCGCCGACAGGCCGATCGTGCAGGCGCCGATGCCGAGGACGATCAGCATGGGGTGGCTGCGCAGGACCTCGGTCAGCGGGAGCTTGACGACTTCCTTCTTCTCGATGAGCTTGGCCATGGCCGGGGACTCGGCGACCTTCAGCCGGACCAGCAGTCCCACGATGACGAGGGCGGCGGAGGCGAGGAAGGGAACCCGCCAGCCCCAGGAGACGAAGGCCTCGTCCGGCAGTTGGCTGATGGCGAGGAAGCTCAGGGTGGAGAGGGTGTTGCCGACGGGCGAGCCCTGCTGGGCGAACGCCCCGTACAGCACCGACTTGCCCTTGGGCGCGTGCTCGGAGGCGATCAGGACGGAGCCGCCCCACTCCCCGCCGAGGCCGATGCCCTGGATCATGCGGATGCAGACCAGCAGGATCGGGGCGGCGATGCCGATGGAGGCGTAGCCGGGCAGCAGACCGATCGCGGTGGTGGAGACGCCCATCATCAGCAGGGTGATGACGAGGGTCTTCTTGCGGCCGAGGCGGTCGCCGTAGTGGCCGAAGACGATGCCGCCGATCGGGCGGGCGAGGAAGCCGACCCAGAAGGTGGCGAAGGCGACCAGGGTGCCCAGGGGGCCCTCGAGTTCGGGGAAGAAGACCTTGTCGAAGACGAGCGCCGCCGCGGTTCCGTAGATGTAGAAGTCGAACCACTCGATGGTGGAGCCGATGAAGGCTCCGAACCCGGCGCGGTTGGCGGCTTTCGTCTTCTCGCGTGCGGTTGCGGTGGACGCACTCATGGGTGGCTCCCGTGAACATCGTTGATCAAGCGGATGAGGGCATGGCGGACCGGGGCGTCGCCCGAGACGCCCTGGGTCGCGCTGAGGAGGGGACGGAGCAGAGGGGGACGGGGAAGGAGGTCAGGCGGTGACGCGCTCGAAGACGGCGGCGAGGCCCTGGCCGCCGCCGATGCACATGGTCTCCAGGCCGTAGCGGGCTTCGCTGCGGTGCATCTCGCGGGCGAGCGTGGCGAGGATGCGGGCACCGGTGGCGCCCACCGGGTGGCCGAGCGAGACTCCGGACCCGTTGACGTTGATCCGCTGCTCGTGGTCCTTATCGCCGAGGCCCAGCTCCCTGGTGCAGGCCAGGACCTGGGCGGCGAAGGCCTCGTTGATCTCGATCAGGTCGAGGTCGGCGAGGGTGAGCCCGGCGCGGCCGAGGGCGGCGAGGGTGGCGGGGACGGGCCCGATGCCCATGGTGGCGGCGGGGACGCCGGCGCGGGCGAAGGAGACGAGCCGGACGAGCGGGGTGAGTCCGAGCCGTTCCGCCGTGGCGGCACTGGTGACGAGGCAGGCGGCGGCCGCGTCGTTCTGACCGCTGGCGTTGCCCGCGGTGACGGTCGCCTCCGGGTCGGACGCACCCATGAGGGGGTGCAGCGCGGCGAGTTGTCCGGCGGTCGTGTCGGGGCGGGGGTGCTCGTCGGCGGTCACGAGCGTGTCGCCCTTGCGGCTGCGTACGGTGACGGGGACGGTCTCCGCCGCGTAGCGCCCCTCCTTCACGGCGCGGGCGGCGCGGGCCTGCGAACGCAGGGCCAGGGCGTCCTGGTCGGCGCGGCTGACGGAGTAGGCGCGGCGCAGGTTCTCCGCGGTCTCGATCATGCCGCCGGGCACGGGGTGGTTGACGCCGCCCGCGGTGACCCGGCCGCGGGCCAGCGAGTCGTGGAGCTGGAGGCCGGGGCCCTTGATGCCCCACCGGCCGTCGTGCGTGTAGTAGGGGGCGGCGCTCATGACGTCGACGCCTCCCGCGATCACGACGTCGCTGAACCCGGCCCGGATCTGCATGGCCGCGTCGAGCACCGCCTGGAGGCCGGAACCGCAGCGCCGGTCGATCTGGGCGCCGGTGACGGAGGCGGGGAGTCCGGCGTCCAGGGCGGCGACGCGGCCGATGGCCGGGGCGTCGGACGTGGGGTAGGCGTGTCCGAGGATCACCTCGTCGACCCGCTCGGGGTCGATCCCGGTACGGGCGACGACCTCGGCGATGACGCGTGCGGCGAGCGCGGCGGGCGTCTGCCGGGCGAAGGCTCCGCCGAAACGCCCGATGGGGGTGCGCAGCGGTTCGCAGATGACGACATCGACATGGTCGGGCACGGCGGAACACCTTTCGGCGGTTTCGGGTGTGTGGGGTGACCTTCGCACTGGATCACTGAGTCGGTCCAATATCGAGTTCACCGGTCTTCGAGACGCTGCGCGTCTCAATCAGGCTCCGGGTGTGGGCAGGGCCTCCTCGGCGACCGCGAGCACCGCGCGGAGGGCCGGGGACGGGTTGTCCGCTCGCCAGGCCAGTGCGGCCTGGCGCCGGATGGGCGGGCCCGCGAGGGGCCGGTAGACCAGCCCGTTCTGCTGGATGTGCCGGCACGAGGACACCGTGAGCGTGACCCCCACACCGGCGGCGACGAGGGCCAGGATCGTGTACGAGTCGGGCGCCTCCTGCACCACGCGCGGATTGAAGCCGGTGGCCTCGCAGGCCTCGACCATCGCGTCGCGCACCGTGGATCCGGCGTTGGCGGGGAACGAGACGAAGGGTTCGTCGGCGAGGATCCCGATCGGGATGCTCTCCAGTGCGGCCAGTCGGTGGTCGGAGGGCAGCGCGCACAGCAGCTCCTCCTCCTCGATCACCCGGTGGGCCACGCCGGGCTGGGTCACGGGGAGCCGGACGAAGCCCAGGTCGAGGGAGCCGTCGGCGACCCGGGACAGGGCCACGTTGGCATACGTCTGCCCCTTCATGACCAGCTCCAGAGCCGGGTGAGCCGCACGCACGGCCCTGGTCAGCTGAGGCAGCGTCTCGTGGCTGGAGGCACCGGCGAAACCGATCGTGACCCGCCCGTACTCCCCGCGTCCGGCGGCCTTGGCGGCCCGTACGGCGGTGTCGAGATCCTCCAGGACCGCCCGTACGGGTTCGAGGAACGACTCCCCGGCGCCGGTGAGCCGCACGGAGCGGGTGTTGCGCTCGAACAGCTGGACGCCGAGCTCCTTCTCCAGCTGCCTGATCTGCTGGCTGAGCGGCGGCTGGGCCATCTGCAGCCGTTTGGCCGCCCGGCCGAAGTGCAGTTCCTCGGCCACGGCGGTGAACGCGGTCAGATGACGCAGCTCCATACGACTGTCCATTCATTAGCCAGCGGTCTGGATGCGACCTTAATTTGGTATTGGACAGCAATCAATGCCCGCTGACACGGTGGTGCGGACCAGCACACACCTCGCCGAGGAGCACCGTGGAACGGACGGACACGGCCGACGGGCCCAGCAAAGTCATGTCGATGAGGGAGGCCGTCGCCGCCTTCGTGCACGACGGCTCCACCGTCAGTCTGGAGGGCTTCACCCACCTCGTCCCGACCGCCGCCGGGCACGAGATCATCCGTCAGGGTCGCCGGGACCTCACGGTCGTCCGCATGACGGCGGACATCGTGGTGGACCAGATGCTCGCCGCGGGCTGTGTCTCGCGGCTGGTCTCCTCCTTCGTCGGCAACTCCTCTGCCGGTTCGCTCGGTGAGCTCCGGCGCAGGATCGAACGCGCGGACCCCGAGCCGCTCGCCTTCGAGGAGTACAGCCACTACGGGATGGTCTGCCGCTACCTCGCCGGTTCGCAGCGGCTGCCGTTCTATCCGCTGCGCAGCTACGGCGGCAGCGATCTGCCGTCCGTCAACAGCGCGCTGCGCAGGATGACGTCGCCCTACCCGGGCCCGGACGGCGGACCGGAGCAGATCTACGTCGTTCCGCCCGTGAACCCAGACGTGACGATCATCCACGCGCAGCGCGCCGACCGCAGGGGCAACACCCAGATCTGGGGCCTGACGGGCATCCAGGCGGAAGCGGTGTACGCGGCGGACAAGGCGATCGTCGTCGTCGAGGAGATCGTCGGCGACGAGGTGGTCCGCTCGGACCCCAACCGCACGCTCGTCCCCTCGCACGCGGTCGACGCCGTCGTGGTGTGCCCGCGGGGCGCGCACCCGTCCTTCGCGCAGGGCTACTACGACCGCGACAACGACTTCTACCGGGCCTGGTCGCACATCAGCAAGGACCCGGAGCGGCTGCGGGCATGGCTGGCGGAGTGGGTGTACGGAACGGCCGACCACGCCGCGTACGTCGCCAAGCAGGGTGAGGAGTTCTGGGCGGGGCTCGCGGTCGGCGAGGCGCTCAGCGAGCCGGTGAACTACGGACGGCGGCTGTGAGCACGGACGACAGGACCGCGCGGGACCACGGACCACGAGAAGGAGCGGCCATGACCACCACCACCGAGCCGGACGCCGTCACGTCCTCGGAGCTGCTCTCCGTCGTCGCCTCCCGCGAACTGGCCTCACGCCGAACCGTGTTCGCCGGGATCGGGCTGCCGACCCTCGCCACCGAGCTGGCGCGTCTGACGGTCGCCCCGCAGATCGAGGTCGTGTACGAGTCCGGGGTCTGCGGCGCGCACCCCTCGCACCTGCCGGAGACCATCGCCGACGCCGTGCTGATCTCGGGTGCGGAGGCCGTGCTGTCCATGCCGGCGCTGTTCGGCTGCGTCCTGCAGGGCGGTCACATCGACGTGGGCTTCCTGGGCGCCGCGCAGATCGACCGGTGGGGAAGCCTGAACACCTCCGTGATCGGCGACTGGGAGAGCCCTCGGGTGCGGCTGCCCGGTTCCGGCGGCGGTATCGAGGTGATGGCCAACTCCCGCGAGGTCTTCGTGGTGATGCGCCGTCACGACCCCCGGTCCTTCACCGGGTCCCTCGACTTCTGCACCACGCCGGGGCCGGACCGGGCGCTCTCGGAGGGCATCCGGCCGCTGGGCGTGGGCGTCACCCGGGTCATCACCGAGCTGGGGATCCTGGCCCGCGGCGGCATCGGCGAGGAGTTGCGGCTGATCGCCGTCCACCCGGGTGTCACGGTCGAGCAGGTCCGGGAGGCGACCGGCTGGGACCTGAAGGTGTCCGACGAGGTCGGGACCGTACCGCCGCCGACCGCGGCGGAGCTCCGGCTGCTCCGGGAGGACGTCGACCCCGGCCGCGTCTATCTTCGCTGAGAACACCGCCCCGGTCCCGGGGCTCTCCCCGATTCCCTCCCGAGAGGACCGCAACTGCCATGCGTATCAGGATCGTCGGCGCCGGAGCCATGGGCCGCGGTATCGCCCAGTGGGCGGTGACCGGCGGACACACCGTCGAGCTGTGCGACGTCCGGCCGGAGGCGGTGACGGCGGCCGTCGGCTTCGTGCGGTCCATGCTGGAACGCGCCGTGGAGAAGGGACGGATGTCCGCCGGGGAGCGGGACGCGGCCCTGCGGCGGCTGGTCCCGCTGGACGATCCCTGGGCGCAGGGTCCGGACGTCGAGCTGGTCGTCGAGGCCGTGCGGGAGGATCTGGACACCAAGGCCGAGGTGTTCGGGAAGCTGGAGCAGGCGCTGCCCGCCTCCGCCGTCTTCGCGACCAACACCTCGTCCCTGTCGGTGACCGCGATCGCCGCCTCGCTCACCGACCCGACGCGGCTGGCGGGCCTGCACTTCTTCAACCCCGTACCGCTGATGCGGATCGTCGAGGTCGTGCCGGGTGCCGCGACGCGTCCGGAGATCCCGCCGGCCCTCACCGCGCTGGTCGAGAGCTGCGGCCACCGCGCGGTCACGGTCGCCGACACCCCGGGCTTCCTGGTGAACCACGCCGGACGCGGCCTGGTGACCGAGGCGCTGGCCCTGCTGGAGGAGTCGGTGGCCGGCCCCGCCGACATCGACCGCATCGCCCGGGACGTGCTGGGCCTGCGGATGGGCCCGTTCGAGCTGATGGACCTCACCGGGCTCGACGTGACGGCGGCGGTGATCGACTCCATCTGGCAGGGATTCCGCCACGAGGACCGGCTCCGCCCCTCGTACCTGACCCCGAACCGGGTGACCGCGAAACTGCATGGCCGCAAGACCGGGCAGGGCTGGTTCGCGTACGGCTCCGAGGCGCCGGGACCGGACGCGGAGCCGCCGGTGACGGGCGACGCGGACCGGCCGCTGTTCATGGCCGGTCCGGACGTCCCCGGCTCCGCGGCGCTCCGCGAGGTCCTGGCCTCCGCCGGGGCCGCCGTCGAGACCGGCGCCGTTCCCTCGGCCGGGGCGCTTGTGCTGGTCCCGGTCTGGGGGACCACGGCGGCGGCCGCGGTCGCCTCGCTGGGGCTGCCCCCCGGGCGCACCTTCGGCGTGGACCCGCTGCCCGCCGCGGGCCGCCGCCGGGTGCTCGCGGTGACGCCCGCCGCCGACCCGGCCGCGGCGCGGGACGCTCGCGCGGTGCTGGCCCGCGCGGCGGACGGCGAGGAGCCGTACGCCGTGTCGGTGGTCCGGGACACGGCGGGCTCGGTCGCGCAGCGGCTGCTCGCCTCGGTGGTGTCCGTCGCCACGTCGATCGCGGAGCGCTCGCTCGCCGCCCCGGCGGACATCGACCTGGCGGTGACGACCGGGCTCGGCTACCCGGTGGGGCCGCTGGCCTGGGGCGACCGGATCGGCGCCGCCCGGATGCTGGAGCTGCAGCGGGCCCTGCACACCACGACCGGCGACCCGCGCCACCGCCCGACCCGCTGGCTGACGGAACGGGCCCAGCTGGGCCTGCCGCTGACGGACCCGGGCACCTCACCGGACGCCTGCACGGACCGGTGAACCGTGCGGGCGGGCGGCCCCGGACGCCTGCCCGCCGTGCCCGCGCGGATGACCGTTTCCTACAAGACGCCCCCGGAGCCGCCCGCATAGGTTCGGACCATGACTCCACGACTTGACGCGATCTCCGTCACCACCGCCGACATGGCCGCATCCCTCGCCTTCTACCGCCGCCTCGGACTCGACATCCCCGCCGACGCCGCATCCGCACCCCATGTGGAGGTGGCTCTCCCGGGCGGACAGCGTCTGATGTGGGACACCGAGGACGTCGCCCGCTCCATGGACCCCGGCTGGACCCCGGCCAAGAGCGGCGAGCGGCTCGGTCTCGCCTTCCTCTGCGACAGCCCGGCGGAGGTCGACACGGTGTACGCCGAACTGACCGGCGCCGGGTACCAGGGCCACCTCGAACCCTGGGACGCCGTCTGGGGGCAGCGCTACGCGGTCGTCCTGGATCCCGACGGCTGCGCCGTGTCGCTCTTCGCGGCGAGCGCGCCGGCCGGCCCGTAGCCCAGTCCGGCCAGGTAGCCGCCGAGTGTCGTACCGGCCAGGTCCCGCACCTCACGGGCGAGGTGGGACTGGTCGGTGCAGCCCGCCGCGTACGCGGCCTCGGCGTACGGCGTCCCCGCCCGTACGAGGGTCAGGGCCCGCTGCAGCCGCAGGACCCTGGCCAGCGTCTTGGGCCCGTAGCCGAACGCGGCCAGGGAGCGCCGGTGCAGCTGGCGCGCGCCGAGGCCGGCGGCACCCGCGGTGGCCGCGACGGAGTGCCCCTGCTCCAGCCGGCCGGCGACGGACACCATGACCGGGTCCGGCGGCGCCGCGCCGGCCGCCCTGACGTGGACGACGTCCTCCAGTGCGGCGGCCGGGTCTGCGGTCTCCGCCATCCGCTCGCCGAGTCTGCGGGCCTCCGCCCCCCTCCAGAGCGCGTCGAGGGCGACCCGCCGGTCGCGCAGTTCGTGCGCCGGTACGCCGAGGAGGGCGGGTCCCGTACCGGGGGCGAAGCGGATCCCCGCACGGAGTCCGTCGCCGGTGTCGGCCACCGTGACGGCACGGGTGTCGGGCCCCGCGACGAGCAGGTGCCCACCGGCCCAGATCAGGTCCATGCAGCCGTCCGGCAGCACCGGCCGCTCGGGCCCGCGGGGTCCCTGCCAGGTCCAGACGACCGCTCCGCCCCACCCCGTCGCCCGCTCCGTGTACCGCCCGCTCATGACCGCAAGATGAGAAGAGAGGTCCTCGGGGCTGCCGGGTTCCAGGCGCCTCCTGCCCCCGCTACCGCCCATCCTGGTCCCTGGGGGGATTCCCCGGTGTCCCGAAGCCCTTGGTGTCCCGGGTGTCCTTCGTGTCCTTCGTGTCCCGGCCGGTGTGCAGCCGGGACTTCACGTCGTCCGGGGGCAGGAAGCGCGACCAGCGTTCCGGGAATTCGGAGGGCATGCAGACGTCCTCCTCCTCGTCGTCCGCGTAGGCCTCCCACTGGGCCGCCCGGGCACGGGCCACGAGTTCCGCCGCCTGTGCCGCGCGCACCCGCTCCGTCGCCGCTCGTGCGGCGGCCGTGGCCAGCGACGGCCACACGTGGTCGATCGCGGCGTTCACCGCGGCTCCGACGAGTACCGCGAAGGCGGAGATGCCTATCCAGAGCAGGACGGCGATGGGCGCGGCCAACGAGCCGTAGATGGTGGGGCCTTCGACGGTGCTGGTGAGGTAGATCCGGAGGAGGAAGCTGCCCATCACCCACATCCCCAGGGCGACGAGCGCTCCGGGGACGTCCTCCATCCACGGCGAGCGGACCGGCACGGACACGTGGTAGAGCGTCGTGAGGAACGCGATGGACA
Source organism: Streptomyces clavifer (assembly GCA_014651175.1). Lineage (GTDB taxonomy): Bacteria > Actinomycetota > Actinomycetes > Streptomycetales > Streptomycetaceae > Streptomyces > Streptomyces clavifer. Next base: position 552,589 of record BMWJ01000002.1, read on the forward strand.
GGAGTATGACCAAGGGCCAGTACAGGACGGCGAGCACCTCGGTGCCCCACGGGACGAACTCCACCACCCGGTCGGGGCCGACCACCAGCAGGGGCAGCACCACCGCTCCCAGCAGCAGCGCGACCACGTACAGCAGGAAGGCGAGCAGCCGGGTCTTGACGATGCCGCGGTGCCCGTCGAGCCCGTACATCACGGTGATGGTGTCGATGAAGACGTTCACCGCGCGCGATCCCGACCAGAGGGCGATCGCGAAGCCGATGGAGATGACGTCGGGGCGGGCCCCGGTGGTGACGTCGTCCATCAGCGGCCGGGCGATGTCGTTGACGCCCCGCTCGGACAGCACCGTCTGCACCGCGCCCAGGATGTTGCGCTCGATGGAGGCGACCGTGGTGGTGGCCGTCCATTCGTCGACGTAGCCGAGCAGCCCGATCAGTCCGAGCAGCAGCGGGGGCAGGGACAGCAGCGTGAAGAACGCGGCCTCTGCCGCGAGGCCGAGGATGCGGTACTCGATGCACGAGTTGACCGTGTCCTTGAGCAACTGCCACGCCATCTGCCGCTTGGATACGTTGCGGTAGAGGACTCGAGCCCGGTGGAGCCGACCCGGTGGGCGCTCGGGTGTTTCTTTTGCTGCCTGCACCTCCTTACCGTATCGGCATGGCAGCAACGACCCACACAGTGACCAACCAGGTTCCGCCGCTGGTCGGCTATGACGTCTTCGCCACCGACCGTGCCCTGACGGAGGCCGTCGAACGGCACCTGGAGCCCGGGATCCTCGCCGGCGCGCGGACGGAGCTCGAAGAGCTCGGCCTCTCCGCCGGCTCCGCCCAGGCCCAGGCGTGGGGTGCGCAGGCGAACGAGAACCCGCCGAAGCTGCGGACGCACGACCGGTACGGGCACCGCATCGACGAGGTGGAGTTCCATCCGGCCTGGCACCGGCTGCTGGGGCACGCCGTCGGGGCCGGACTCACCGACGCCTGGGGCCGGCCGGGCGGGCACGTCCGGCGCGCGGCCGGCTTCCTGGTGTGGACGCAGGCCGAGGCGGGCCACGGCTGCCCCCTGTCGATGACGCACGCGGCCGTCCCGGCGCTGCGGACCGACCCGGCGCTGGCCGCCGAGTGGGAGCCGCTGCTGACCTCGCACGTGTACGAGGAAGGGCTGCGGCCCGCGTCGCAGAAGGCCGGTGTGCTCTTCGGGATGGGCATGACCGAGAAGCAGGGCGGCACGGACGTCCGCTCCAACACCACCCGGGCGCAGCCGCTGGCAGCCGACGGGGAGTATCTGCTCACCGGCCACAAGTGGTTCTGCTCCGCACCCATGTCCGACGGGTTCCTGGTGCTGGCGCAGGCGCCGGGCGGGCTGAGCTGCTTCCTCGTACCGCGCGTCCTGCCGGACGGCACCCGCAACGCGTTCGCCGTCCAGCGGCTCAAGGACAAGCTGGGCAACAGGTCCAACGCCTCCGGCGAGGTCGAGTTCGACGGCACCTGGGCCCGCCGGGTCGGCGAAGAGGGGCGCGGGGTGCGCACCATCATCGAGATGGTGGCGGCGACCCGGCTGGACTGCGTGGTGGGTTCGGCCGCCCTGATGCGGCAGGCGGTGGCGCAGGCCGTCCACCACACCGCGTACCGCAGCGCGTTCGGCGGGCTGCTGATCGAGAAGCCGCTGATGCGCAACGTGCTGGCCGATCTGGCCCTGGAGTCGGAGGCGGCGACGACGCTCGCGCTGCGGCTGGCCGCCGCGTACGACGCGGACACGGAGGAGGAGCGCGCCTTCCTGCGGATCGCGGTCCCGACCGCCAAGTACTGGGTGACGAAGCGGTGCGGCGCGGTGGTCGGCGAGGCCCTGGAGTGCCTCGGCGGCAACGGGTACGTGGAGGAGTCCGGCATGCCCAGGCTGCTGCGCGAGGCGCCGCTCAACTCGATCTGGGAGGGCTCGGGCAACGTACAGGCGCTCGATGTGCTGCGGGCCCTGCAACGCGAGCCGCAGGCGCTCAACGCCTTCCTGCGGGAGGTCGGGAAGGCGCGCGGGGCCGATCACCGGCTCGACGCGGCGATCAAGGACCTGCTGACCGAGCTGGCGGATCTGGACGCGGTCGAGGCGCGGGCCCGGCGGCTGGTGGAGCGGATGGCGCTCGTGCTCCAGGGCTCGCTGCTGCTGCGCTGGGCGCCGCCCGAGGTGGCGGACGCCTTCTGCGCCTCACGGCTGGGCGGCGACTGGGGCTCGGCGTTCGGAACGCTCCCGCACAGTCTGGATCTGGCCTCGGTCGTGGAGCGGGCACGGGCCCGGTAGTCCACCGCGGGAAACGACGGAGGGTGGTGCTGCGCCGACACGGCACCACCCTCCACGCTTCTGCACCACCGCACGGCGGGGTCGATGACGCCGCGCACGGTGTTCCGCCATTGTCCGACGACCGGCGCCGTGCCACCAGAGTTGCAAAGGGTTGCAACCATTGTGTGGAGTGCGGGGTAGCGGGACCCTCGGCACGCAAGGATGGGTCTCCTGGGTCCGGTGCCCCGTTCCGGATCGGGCCCACGCCTCATTGGGGGAATCCAGTCATGGAAGCAAGCCCCGTCGCGGCGCCGCGACCGGTGGCCGACCCGTACTCGGCGGCGACCACCCGCCTGGTCCACCGGGCCCGGGAGGCCAGGCTGGCGGGTGAGCGCGCGGCCGCGGGCCCGCGCGCGGAGATCGACGCGTCCTGGAACCGTGCGCTGCGCAGCGGTGTCGATCCCGAGCAGTCGACGGAGAGCAGGCTGCTGGCGACCGAGGAGATCGAGCACCGGCGCAGGAGCACGCCCATCGGCGGGGTGATGCCGCTGCTGCGGGACGGGCTGGCCGTCATCGCGGACGCGACGCGGCAGATCATGGTCGTGACCGACGACGAGGGCCGGGTGCTGTGGCGCCAGGGCCACCCTGCCGTGATGCACCGGGCCAAGGACATCTGTCTGGAGGAGGGGGCCGCCTGGTCGGAGTCGGCGACGGGTACGAACGCCATCGGTACCGCGCTGGCCACCCGCGCCCCCGTCCAGGTCCACTCGGCCGAGCACTTCGTCCGGGTCCTGCACACCTGGACCTGCGCGGCGGCCCCGGTGCGCGATCCGCGCGACGGGCGGCTGGTGGGCATCGTCGACGTGAGCGGACCGGCGTCCGCCTTCCATCCGACGACGCTGGCCCTGGTCGGCTCGGTGGCCGCGCTCGCGGAGAGCGAGCTGCGGAACCGGCACCTGGTGGCGATCGAGCGGCTGCGGTCGGTGGCAGCGCCGATCCTGTGCCGGCTGGGCGGCCGGGCCCTGGTGGTGGACGCCCACGGATGGCCGGCCGCGGTCAGCGGGATGCCGCCCGTGGACCGGCTCCCGCTGCCCAGGTCGATGCGGCCGGGCCAGGTGTGGCTGGCCTCGCTCGGCATGTGCCGCGTGGAGCCGCTGCCGGGCGGCTGGCTGGTGCGGGTCGCGGACGGCTCGCCGGACGGGCCGCCCCGCCGGGTGGTGCTCGACCTGAGCCGGGAGCGGGGGCTCGCGGTCCATGTGACGGGTCCGGTGGGCACGTGGTCCCGCCGGCTCTCACCGCGTCACGCGGAGCTGCTGTACGCGCTGGCCCTGCACCGGGAGGGGCGCACCGCGGCGGAGCTGGCCCAGGACCTCTTCGGCGACCCGACGAGGACGGTGACGGTGCGGGCCGAGATCTCCCGGGTACGGCGCCATCTCGCGGAGGTGCTCGCCCACCGCCCGTACCGCTTCGACGAGGAGGTCGAGGTCGAGGTGGTCCATCCGGACCAGCCGGCCGACCTGCTGCCCCGCTCGACGGCTCCGGTGGTGGTCAGGGCACGTGCGTCCGCCGGTGCGGTGTGAGCGGGCCGGATGGGAGGGCGGGCGGGCGGCATGATTCCCTGGCGGCCATGAGCAACCCCCTGCACGCCCCTGGTCCCCCGGAGTCCGGCTCTGCGGCTGTCCCGCGGTCCGACGCTCCGGCCCCGCCCGGTCCCGAGGAGTCCCCCTCCCGGACGTCCACCTCCGAAGTGACCGTCTGGTCCCTTGAACAGACGTCGCCCACCGATCTGAGCGCCTTTGCCGATCCTCCGCCCGGGGTGCGGATCGTGCGGTCCGGGACGCCGCTGCCCGAGTTCAGCCGGTTCCTCTACACCGCGGTGGGCGGCGACGTCCGCTGGACCGACCGCCTGGGGCTGACGTACGCGCAGTGGCGGGAGATCCTGGAGCGGCCCGGCGGCGAGACCTGGGTGGCGTACGAGAACGGGACGCCCGCCGGATTCATCGAGCTCGACTCGCAGGAGGGCGGCGTGGTCGAGATCGCCTACTTCGGGCTCATCCCGGCCTTCCGGGGCCGCCGGATCGGCGGCCACCTGCTGTCGTACGGGGTGGCGCGCGCCTGGGACCTCGCGGAGCGGCACCCCGGCCGGCTGCCCACCGAGCGGGTGTGGGTGCACACCTGCTCCGACGACGGTCCGCACGCCATGGACAACTACCTGCGCCGCGGGTTCCGGCTCTTCGACACCAGGACCGAACGCGAGCCCGACGTGGCGCACCCGGGGCCCTGGCCCGGCGCGTACACGGAGACCTCGTACTGACTTCCGTACCGGAAAAACAGCTTTGTCGACAGTCCGGACGTGACGGAGACCACAGCGTCTCACAATCCGGGACCATCTCGTCCACATGGTGGATCGTGGTGGACTGGCCCAAGATACGCGTGACACGCTTCCGTCATGTCTGGAACTGGAATTGCCTTGGTGAGTCGGCGGCACGTCGACCTCGGCCGCATGTCCAGCGCCATCTGTCCGGCACGCTGAGAGACTCCAGCACCGCCGCGAACCCAGATCCCCGCATCACCCCTGCGCACCGCCGCGCCTCACGCGAGTGTGCAGTTCAGAGCCGCCCTCCTGCAGTCCCGAAGGACGTACTTGCCATGGCCGCCAACCCCGAAAAGCCTGCTACCGCCACGCCCCGCCGCAAGGCCGGCCGGCACCGTGGCGAAGGTCAGTGGGCCATGGGTCACTTCACGCCACTCAACGGGAACGAGCAGTTCAAGAAGGACGACGACAGTCTCAACGTGCGGACGCGCATTGAGACGATCTACTCCAAGCGCGGATTCGACTCCATCGACCCGAACGACCTGCGCGGACGGATGCGCTGGTGGGGCCTCTACACGCAGCGCCGCGCCGGCATCGACGGCGGCAAGACCGCGGTGCTGGAGCCCGAGGAACTCGAGGACTCGTACTTCATGCTGCGGGTGCGCATCGACGGCGGACGGCTGACGACCACGCAGCTGCGGGTGATCGGTGAGATCTCCGAGCAGTACGCGCGCGGAACGGCCGACATCACCGACCGGCAGAACGTCCAGATGCACTGGATCCGCATCGAGGACGTCCCGGCGATCTGGGAGAAGCTGGAGGCCGTCGGGCTCTCCACGACCGAGGCGTGCGGCGACTGCCCCCGTGTGATCATCGGCTCTCCCGTGGCGGGCATCGCCGCGGACGAGATCATCGACGGCACGCCCGCGGTGGACGAGATCCACGAGCGGTACATCGGCAGCCCCGAATTCTCCAACCTGCCGCGCAAGTTCAAGACGGCGATCTCCGGCTCCCCCGTCCAGGACGTGGTGCACGAGATCAACGACATCGCCTTCGTGGGCGTCGACCACCCCGAGCACGGGCCCGGCTTCGACGTGTGGGTCGGCGGCGGTCTGTCCACGAACCCGCGGCTGGCCGAGCGCCTGGGCACCTGGGTCCCGCTGGACGAGGTCGCCGACGTCTGGGCCGGTGTCGTGGGCATCTTCCGCGACTACGGCTACCGCAGGCTCCGGACACGCGCCCGCCTCAAGTTCCTGATGGCCGACTGGGGTCCCGCCAAGTTCCGCCAGGTACTGGAGGACGAGTACCTGAAGCGTCCGCTGCTGGACGGCCCCGCCCCCGCCGAACCCTCCTCCCGCTGGCGCGACCACATCGGCGTCCACCAGCAGCAGGACGGCCGTTTCTACGTGGGCTTCGCGCCGCGCGTCGGCCGGGTGGACGGCTCCACCCTGGCCAAGATCGCGGAGCTGGCCGAGGCGCACGGCTCGGGCCGGGTGCGCACCACCGTCGAGCAGAAGATGATCATCCTTGACGTGGAGCAGGACCAGGTCGCGTCCCTGTCCGCCGGGCTGGAGGCGCTGGACTTCCAGGTGAAGCCCTCCACGTTCCGCCGCGGCACCATGGCCTGCACCGGCATCGAGTTCTGCAAGCTGGCGATCGTCGAGACGAAGGCGCGGGGAGCCGCGCTGATCGACGAACTGGAGCGCCGCCTGCCGGACTTCGAGGAGCCGCTCACCATCAACATCAACGGCTGCCCGAACGCCTGCGCCCGCATCCAGACCGCGGACATCGGCCTCAAGGGACAGCTGATGCTGGACTCCGAGGGCAACCAGGTCGAGGGGTACCAGGTGCACCTCGGCGGCGCACTCGGCCTGGAGGCCGGCTTCGGCCGCAAGGTCCGCGGTCTCAAGGTCACCTCGGCCGAACTCCCCGACTACGTCGAGCGGGTGCTCGGCCGGTTCCAGGAGGAGCGCGAGGACGACGAGCGCTTCGCCACCTGGGCGGCCCGCGCCAGTGCGGAGTCCCTGTCATGAGCGGGCGTGCCGCGCCGTTCTACTGCCCGTACTGCGGTGACGAGGACCTGCGCCCGCACGAGGCCGGGCACGGCGCCTGGGAATGTGCTTCCTGCAATCGCGCGTTCCAGCTGAAGTTCCTGGGCCTGCTGGCCCACGGACTCCAGCGCGACGACGTGGAAGGGGACGGGACATGACGGACACGCTGCACACGGACGAGCTCACCGACGAGGCCCTGAAGGAGCTGGCCGGGCGGGCGGGGCGCGAGCTGGAGGACGCCTCCGCGCTCGACATCCTGAAGTGGGCCACCGACACCTTCGGCAAGCGGTTCTGCGTCACCTCCTCCATGGAGGACGCGGTCGTGGCGCACCTCGCCTCCCGCGTCGCCCCCGGCGTGGACGTCGTGTTCCTCGACACGGGTTACCACTTCGAGGAGACCATCGGCACCCGTGACGCGGTCGACGCGGTGATGGACGTCAACGTCATCACCCTGACGCCGCGGCGGACGGTGGCCGAGCAGGACGCCGAGCACGGGCCGAAGCTCCACGACCGCGACCCCGACCTGTGCTGCGCGCTGCGCAAGGTCAAGCCGCTGGAAGAGGGCCTGACCGCGTACGGGGCCTGGGCGACGGGTCTGCGCCGCGACGAGTCCCCCACCCGGGCGAACACCCCGGTCGTCGGCTGGGACGAGAAGCGCCGCAAGGTCAAGGTCTCCCCGATCGCCCGCTGGACCCAGGACGACGTGGACGCGTACGTCGCCGAGCACGGCGTACTGACCAACCCGCTGCTGATGGACGGCTACGCCTCCGTCGGCTGCGCGCCCTGCACCCGGCGGGTGCTGGAGGGCGAGGACGCACGGGCCGGCCGCTGGGCCGGCCGCGGGAAGACCGAATGCGGGCTGCACGGCTGATGACGACTGATCAGGAGATATCGATGAGCGTGACGGAGACGGGAGCCACCGTCTGGCTCACCGGTCTGCCGAGCGCGGGCAAGACCACCATCGCGTACGAACTGGCGGGCCGCCTGCGGGGCGAGGGCCACCGGGTCGAGGTCCTGGACGGCGACGAGATCCGGGAGTTCCTCTCCGCGGGCCTCGGCTTCACCCGCGAGGACCGGCACACCAACGTGGCTCGGATCGGCTTCGTCGCCGGTCTGCTGGCCGCCAACGGTGTGAAGGTGCTCGTGCCGGTCATCGCGCCGTACGCCGACAGCCGTGACGCGGTGCGCAAGCGCCATCTGGCCGAGGGCACCACGTATCTGGAGGTGCACGTCGCGACCCCCGTCGAGGTGTGCTCCGTACGCGATGTGAAGGGGCTGTACGCCAAGCAGGCCGCCGGCGAGATCAGTGGCCTCACCGGGGTCGACGACCCCTACGAGGCACCCGAGTCGCCGGATCTGCGGATCGAGTCGCACCAGCAGACCGTGCAGGAGTCCGCAGCGGCGCTCCGCGCGCTGCTCACCGAGAGGGGCCTGGCGTGAGCACCGTCGCCACCGTGCCGGAAGGCACCGTCCACCCGTACGCGCTCAGCCACCTCGACTCCCTGGAGTCGGAGGCGGTGCACATCTTCCGCGAGGTCGCGGGCGAGTTCGAGCGCCCGGTGATCCTGTTCTCCGGCGGCAAGGACTCGATCCTGATGCTGCACCTGGCACTGAAGGCGTTCGCTCCGGCGCCCGTGCCCTTCACGCTGCTGCACGTGGACACGGGGCACAACTTCCCCGAGGTCCTCGAATACCGCGACCGGACGGTGGCGGAGCACGGGCTGCGCCTCCACGTCGCCTCCGTCCAGGAGTACATCGACGCCGGCAAGCTCCGCGAGCGCCCCGACGGCACCCGCAACCCGCTGCAGACGGTCCCGCTCACCGAGGCCATCCAGCAGCACCGTTTCGACGCCGTGTTCGGCGGCGGCCGGCGCGACGAGGAGAAGGCCCGGGCCAAGGAGCGCGTCTTCTCGCTGCGCGACGAGTTCTCCCAGTGGGACCCGCGCCGCCAGCGCCCCGAGCTGTGGCAGCTCTACAACGGCCGGCACGCCCCCGGGGAGCACGTCCGCGTCTTCCCGATCTCCAACTGGACCGAGCTGGACGTCTGGCAGTACATCGAGCGCGAGGGCATCGAGCTCCCCGGGATCTACTTCGCCCACGAGCGCGAGGTGTTCAACCGCTCCGGCATGTGGCTCACCGCCGGTGACTGGGGCGGCCCCAAGGAGCACGAGAAGGTGGAGACGCGTCAGGTCCGCTACCGCACGGTCGGGGACATGTCCTGCACCGGTGCCGTCGACTCCGACGCCACCACGCTGGACGACGTGATCACCGAGATCGCCGCCTCCCGGCTCACCGAGCGGGGCGCGACCCGCGCCGACGACAAGATGTCCGAGGCCGCGATGGAAGACCGCAAGCGCGAGGGGTACTTCTAAAATGACCGCATCCGTTCAGCCGGCCGAGCAGTCGGCGGCCACCACCCTGCTGCGCTTCGCCACGGCCGGATCGGTCGACGACGGCAAGTCCACCCTCGTCGGACGCCTCCTGCACGACTCCAAGTCGGTCCTCACCGACCAGTTGGAAGCCGTCGCACTGGCCTCCACCAACCGCGGCCAGGAGGCTCCCGACCTGGCACTGCTGACCGACGGGCTGCGGGCCGAGCGCGAGCAGGGCATCACCATCGACGTGGCCTACCGCTACTTCGCCACGCCCCGCCGCCGCTTCATCCTGGCCGACACCCCGGGCCATGTGCAGTACACCCGGAACATGGTCACCGGCGCCTCCACCGCCGAGCTCGCCGTCGTCCTGGTCGACGCCCGCAACGGCGTCGTCGAGCAGACCCGCAGGCACGCCGCCGTCGCCGCGCTCCTGCGCGTCCCGCACGTCGTGCTCGCCGTGAACAAGATGGACCTCGTGGAGTACGCGGAGCCCGTCTTCGCCGCGATCGCCGAGGAGTTCACCGCGTACGCCGCCTCGCTCGGCGTCCCGGAGATCACCGCGATCCCGATCTCGGCGCTGGCCGGCGACAACGTCGTGGAACCGTCCGCGCACATGGACTGGTACGGCGGTCCGACCGTGCTGGAACACCTGGAGACCGTCCCGGTCAGCCACGACCTGACCGAGTGCCACGCACGCTTCCCGGTGCAGTACGTGATCCGCCCGCAGACCGCCGAGCACCCCGACTACCGTGGCTACGCCGGTCAGATCGCCGCCGGGGTGTTCCGGGTCGGCGAGACCGTCTCCGTACTGCCGTCCGGACGCACCACGACGATCGAGGGGATCGACGCACTCGGCGAGAGCGTCGGCGTCGCCTGGGCACCGCAGTCGGTGACGATCCGGCTGGCCGACGACATCGACGTCTCGCGCGGCGATCTGCTCGCCCCCGCGGACGACGCCCCCGCGGTCACGCAGGACGTCGAGGCGACCGTCTGCCACGTCGCCGACCGGCCGCTCGCCGTGGGCCAGCGGGTGCTGCTCAAGCACACCACCCGCACGGTCAAGGCGATCGTCAAGGACATCCCCTCGCGGCTCACGCTGGACGACCTGTCCCAGCACCCCGCACCGGGACAGCTCGTCGCCAACGACATCGGCCGTGTCGTGGTCCGTACCGCCGAGCCGCTCGCGCTCGACGCCTACGCGGCCTCCCGGCGCACCGGCTCTTTCCTCCTGATCGACCCGGCGGACGGGACGACCCTGACGGCCGGCATGGCGGGCGCCTCGTTCGCCGCCGTCACCGCGGGTGCCGCCGAGGCCGCCGGCACGGCCGCCGACGACGCGGAGTGGGACTTCTGATGAGTACGGACTTCTTCTCGACCTTCGCGAAGGAGGGCGGCCGTGTCGGCAGCGGCGCCCTCGGCAGCGGCCAGGGCGGGGTCGGGCGATGTGCGTGATGACGTACGCGCACTGCCTGCGCGCCCGCTCGTACCATCCGCACCACCAGGTGCGGCGAAGACCTGCCGACTTCCCGGCCGCGCTCCCCGACTTCAGAGGGACGTGAGCACCGGGCCACCGAGAGGAAAGCCTCCCGTGTCTGCCCCCCGTACCACCGTTCGCCGCAGCATCGCCGCTGCCGCCGCTCTGCCGCTGCTCGCCGTGGCGCTCACCGCCTGCGGCTACGGCTCCGAGGCGAAGGACGACGACGCCGAGAAGTCGAACGTCTCCGCCGACGGAAAGAAGCTCTCCGCGGACACCGTGAAGATCGGCTACTTCCCGAACCTCACGCACGCGACCGCCCTGGTCGGCATCCAGGAAGGCCTCATCGCCAAGGAGCTGGGCGGCACCACGGTCAAGCCCTCCACGTTCAACGCAGGGCCCTCGGAGATCGAGGCGCTCAACGCGGGCTCGATCGACATCGGTTTCATCGGCCCCTCCCCCTCGATCAACGGCTTCACCAAGTCCCAGGGCAAGAACCTGCGGATCGTGAGCGGTTCGGCGTCCGGCGGAGTGAAGCTGGTCGTCAACCCGAAGAAGATCAAGACGCTGGACGACCTCAAGGGCAAGAAGATCGCCACCCCGCAGCTGGGCAACACCCAGGACGTGGCGTTCCTCAACTGGATCTCCGAGAAGGGCTGGAAGGTCGACGCCCAGAGCGGCAAGGGCGACGTGTCCGTGGTCCGCTCGGACAACAAGGTGACTCCGGACGCCTACAAGTCGGGCTCCCTGGACGGCGCCTGGGTCCCGGAGCCGACCGCGTCCAAGCTGGTCGCCGAGGGCGGGAAGGTCCTGCTCGACGAGTCGTCGCTGTGGCCCGACGACAAGTTCGTGATCACGAACATCATCGTGTCGCAGAAGTTCCTCACCGAGCACCCGGACGTCGTCGAGGCGGTGCTGCGCGGCACCGTGAACACCAACAAGTGGATCAACGCCAACCCGGACGAGGCGAAGGCCTCGGCCAACGCCGCGCTCGAGGAGCTGAGCGGCAAGGCGCTGCCCGCCGAGGTACTCGACCCGGCGTGGGAGTCCATCCAGATCACCGACGACCCGCTGGCCGCGACGCTCCAGTCGCAGGCGGACCACGCGGTCAAGGCCGGTCTCCTGGAGAAGCCCGACCTCAACGGCATCTACGACCTGAAGCCGCTGAACAAGATCCTCGGGGCCGCGGGTCAGCCCGAGGTCGCCGACGCCGGTCTCGGCGTCAAGTAACCGACCGGTCCGCGATTCGGATTCCAGGATTCCCAGGAGGTGACGACCATGGCGACCAACACGCTCACCAAGGCCGAGGACCGTGCGGTGGTCGAGCACGCCGCTCGCATCACGCACGTCTCCAAGTCCTTCGCCGGACCCACGGGGCAGCAGCTCGTCCTGGACGACATCACGCTCGATGTCGCTCCGGGCGAGTTCGTCACCCTCCTGGGAGCTTCCGGGTGCGGCAAGTCGACGCTGCTCAACCTGGTGGCCGGACTCGACCGCCCGACCGCGGGGTCCATCGAGACCCCCGGCGGGCGGCCGGCCCTGATGTTCCAGGAGCACGCCCTCTTCCCGTGGCTGACCGCGGGCAAGAACATCGAGCTGGCCCTGCGGCTGCGCGGGGTCCCCAAGTCGGACCGCCGGACCGAGGCGGAGCGGCTGCTCGAACTCGTGCGCCTGGGCGGTGCGTACGGGAAGCGGGTGCACGAGCTCTCGGGCGGGATGCGCCAGCGGGTGGCGATGGCCCGCGCGCTCGCCCAGGACAGCCAGCTGCTGCTGATGGACGAGCCGTTCGCCGCGCTCGACGCCATCACCCGCGACGTGCTGCACGACGAGCTGACCCGCATCTGGCGCGAGACGAACGCCTCGGTCCTCTTCGTCACCCACAACGTGCGCGAGGCGGTACGGCTCGCGCAGCGCGTCATCCTGCTCTCGTCACGGCCGGGCCGGATAGCCCGGGAGTGGACGGTCGACATCGAGCAGCCGCGCCGCATCGAGGACACCGCCGTGGCGGAGCTGTCCGTCGAGATCACCGAACAACTGCGTGGGGAGATCCGCCGTCATGGCCAGCACTGACACCAAGTCCGACGATCTGGCCGGGCTGGAAGCCGGGCTGGACGCGCTGGACGCCGTCCAGGTGCGGCGGACGCCGGCTCGTGAGGTCCTGCTGAACAAGGTCCTGCCGCCGGTCGTGGCGGTGGTTCTGGTCGTCCTCGTCTGGCAGCTGCTGGTCTGGGCGAAGGTCACCGAGGACTACAAGCTGCCGCCGCCCTCCGCGGTGTGGAACAGCGTCGCCGACATGTGGGCGCAGGGGACGTTGCTGGAGGTCGTCTGGACCAGTGTGTCGCGCGGTCTCCTCGGCTTCCTGATGGCCGTCGCGATCGGCACACCGCTGGGTCTGCTGGTGGCCCGGGTGAAGCTGGTCCGGGCGGCGATCGGCCCGATCCTGTCCGGGCTGCAGTCCCTGCCGTCGGTGGCCTGGGTGGCGCCGGCCGTGATCTGGCTCGGGCTCAACGACTCGATGATGTACGCGGTGATCCTGCTGGGTGCCGTGCCGTCCGTCGCCAACGGACTGGTCTCCGGGGTCGACCAGGTGCCCCCGCTGTTCCTGCGGGCGGGCCGCACGATCGGCGCGACCGGGCTCCGGGGGACCTGGCACATCGTCCTGCCGGCCGCGCTGCCGGGCTATCTGGCGGGGCTCAAGCAGGGCTGGGCGTTCTCCTGGCGGTCCCTGATGGCCGCCGAGATCATCGCGTCCTCACCCGATCTGGGTCTGGGGCTCGGCCAGTTGCTGGAGAACGGCCGGAACAACTTCGACATGCCGGGGATCTTCCTGGCGATCCTGCTCATCCTGTTCGTCGGTATCGCGATCGACCTGCTGATCTTCAGTCCGCTGGAGCGGCGGGTGCTGCGCGGCCGCGGTCTCCTCGTGAAGAGCTGAGTCGTCATGTCCGCTCCCGTCCTCCTCGTCATCGCCCACGGCAGCCGCGATCCGCGGCACGCGGCGACCGTGCACGCGCTCACCGCGCGGGTGCGGTCGCTGCGGCCCGGCCTGCGCGTGGAGACGGGCTTCCTCGACTTCAACGCCCCGTCCGTGCCGAGGGTGCTCGAACGCCTGGCCGCGGAGGGGGCCGCCGAGGTCGTCGCGCTTCCCCTGCTGCTGACCCGGGCCTTCCACGCCAAGTCCGACATCCCGTCGGTGCTGCACGAGGCCCGGACCCGCCTGCCGCAGCTGGCGATCCGGCAGGCCGGGGTGCTGGGCCCGTCCCCGCTGCTGAACACGGCGCTGGAACAGCGGCTGCACGAGGCCGGGTTGACCCCCGGCGACAAGGGCTCGACCGGGCTGGTCCTGGCCTCGGCGGGCTCCTCGGACCCGGAGGCGATCGCAGTGATCGCTGAAATCGCGCGGGAGCTGCGGCACACCGGTTGGTGCGCCGTGCGGCCTGCGTTCGCCTCCGCATCCCTTCCCCGCACCGCGGACGTGGTGCGGGCCCTGCGGGCCGAGGGCGTACGGCGGGTCGCGGTGGCCCCGTACGTCATCGCACCCGGCAGGCTCCCCGACCGGATCGCCGAGGGCGCCGCGGAGGCCGATGTGCTCTCCGGGGTCCTGGGGCCGTCCCTGCCCCTGGCCCGGCTGCTGCTGAACCGGTACGACGAGGTGTGCGTGCCGGCGGCCGTGCCGAGGGCACTCAGCGCGTAGCGGGCGGGCCGCCCGAAGTGGCTCGCTCAGCCCGCGGTGGACGCTCGCCCGAGGTCCAGGCTTCCCGTGCGGGTGCGCTTCAGCTCGAAGAAGTCGCTGTGCCCCGCCAGGACCCGGAAGCTGTCGAAGAGCCGTGCCGCTTCCACCCCGCGCGGGACCGAGTTGAGCACCGGCCCGAACCACACGGTGCCGTCGACGTGGATCGTGGGCGTACCGACGTAGGAGTCCGCCGCGGGGTCCTTGCCCCGGTCGTGGCTGCGGCGCACGGCGTCGTCGTGCGCATCCGAGTGGGCGGCTGCGGCGAGCCCGGCCGGCAGTCCCAGTTCGGCCAGGGATTCCGCCGTGACGGTGTCGTAGTCCTCGTTCCCCTGCTGGTGGATGCGGGTACCCAGGGCGGTGTAGAGGTCGCGGATGATGCCGGGGCCGTGCTCCTCGGCCGCGGCGGCCACGACGCGCACCGGACCGATCGACCTGTCGACCAGCTCGCGGTACCAGGCGGGGAGTTCGTTGCCGGCGTTGTGCAGGTAAAGGCTCATGACGTGGAAGCGGAGTTCGATGTCGCGCCGCTGCTCGACCTCCAGCATCCAGCGGGAGGCGATCCAGGCGAACGGGCAGGCGGGGTCGAAGTAGAGGTCGACGACCGTCCTGTCCGCCACGGGGGCTTCGTGGGTGCTCATGGCACGAGCCTAGGGAGTCTGCGGCCTGAGGTGCTGGGCCAATCCGTCATGGTCCGGCCGGGCAACTTCGGGGCCTCGCGAAGAGGGACGGACACGACAACGGGCCGCGCTCGGGGAGCGCGGCCCGTCGGGGGTGAGCCGGGTGGTGGTGCCCTGCGTCCGGTGGGGTCCTAGAAGACGCTGACGCCGTAGGCGTTCAGCGCCTCGACGACGGGCTGGAAGAACGTGGTTCCGCCGGAGCTGCAGTTACCGCTGCCGCCCGAGGTGAGGCCCAGCGCCGTGCTGCCGGCGAAGAGCGAGCCGCCGCTGTCGCCCGGCTCGGCGCAGACGTTGGTCTGGATCATGCCGTAGACGACGTCGCCGCCGCCGTAGTTCACCGTCGCGTTGAGACCGGTGACGGTGCCGCTGCGCAGACCGGTGGTGGAACCGCTCCGCTTGACCGCCTGGCCGACCGTGGGGTTGGCGGCCGTGGTGATGTCCTGGTAGCTGCCGTTGTAGAGGTACACCCGGCCGTCCGCGTTGGCGGAGTTGGAGTGACGGATCAGCCCGTAGTCATTGGTCGGGAAGCTGCTTCCCGTCCGCGTGCCGAGGAGCGCGGTCTGCCCGGAGTTCGTGTACCAGGTGCTGCCGATCTCGGTGCAGTGCCCGGCGGTCAGCGCGTAGTAGGTGCTGCCGCTGCGGACGTTGAAGCCGAGGGAACAGCGGCCGCCGCCCGCGTAGATGGCCTGGCCGCCGGCGATGAGCTTGTTGAACGTGCCCGGGGTGTGCTTGAGGTCGATCTTCGCACCGGAGTCGGTGACCGACTTCTTGATCGTGGCGATCTCGGCGTTGGAGACCGTGCTGTCGACGGTCACGACGACCTTGCCGGTCTTCGCCTCGGTGTACCAGGCGGTACCCGCGATGTCGGCGCCGCGCACGGCGGAGCTGGCGTCGGCGAGTTCGGCCTTCGTCACCGTGTCCGGAGCGGCCTGGGCGACCGCGGTCGGGGCCGCAAGCGCGACGGCGGTGACCAGACCGGAGGTCACGGCGATGAGCCGTGCACGTCTGGAGATGGAACCGAGGGGGGCGAGGCGCTTGAAGGTCACAGGATCCTCCATCAGGGGGGTGTCGCGGCCCACTGGGTGGGCGGGCCGGGGGTGTGCGGCTGTCCGCAACCAGTGGGTTCTAGTCGTGGACCTGCCAACCGCACGCCCCGAATCCTTGACGCCACCCGACCCGGTGACAAGGTGCGCTTCCGGACCCGCGGCGGAGAACGGACAGTGAACTCCGATACGCGACCGGGTGACCTCCGAACACCGGCAGCCGCTCACCGAACGGACGTCGGCAGCGAATTGCAGCAAACCCCGGAAGACGGGCACGACGTCGGGCCGTGCCGGGAGGCGTCGCGTTCACACACACCCCCGCTGCCCGCGAGCCGACCGCGCCCGCCCGGCCACGGCCCGGACCGGGCCCCGTGGGGACGCGACCGTACGGCCGACTTATAGCTGAATTGCCCGGGCGCACCGGGTGGCCGGAATCCATCCTTCCGGTGAGATCCGGCCGGTTACCCGGCCCGGATCAGACCGGCTCCGCCCTCTTGCGCGCCCGCCGCGGCCCGTGCTGCGGCGCCGGCCGGGCCGGTATCCGGGCCCAGGTCGTATGCAGGAGTCGGCGGGGAGGCCGCAGGGGTCCCGGCGCCGGGTCACGAGCCGGCTCCGCGTCCGCGTCCCGGGCGGGGCCCTCGCGGGCGGATCGCTCACGGACCCCCGCGCACGGTCCGCGGGCGGACCCCCTGCCCCCCGGTTCGCGGGCGGGCCTCGGCGCACGGAGCGCGTTCAGACCTCGGCGAAGGGGTCGTCGATGAACGGCGTCCCCTGGTGGAAGTAGAGCAGCCAGTCGCGCCCGGTCAGTCGCCACAGCGAACTGCGGTGGGAACGCAGCCCCTTGGACTCCGTGTCGAAGGTGAGGTGCACCAGGTCGGGAGCGAGCCGCTCCCCCCGCATCCGGGACGCGGTCAGAGGGCCGGGCCGCGGCGCGTCGGCCGCGGTGAGCACACCGATGATCGTGTCCCGGTCCCAGATCCGGCCGCTGGTGCCGATCTCGCGGAAGTCGGGGTGGAGCATCGAGGCCAGCAGATCCTCGGAGACCCGGACCACCGGGTCGAGGAGCCGGAGTTCGGCCTCGATGGCTGCCGCCACGGCAGGCGAGGGCTCAGTCACGCGTCATCTCCACAAGTCTGACCACGGTGTTCCAGTTGCGGGCGGTTGCGACGAGGCCCCGGTTGAGGGCGGGCCGGGCCAGGACCTCGGCCAGCTTCGAGCGGCCCAGCCCGTCGGGGGCGTACAGATACAGGGCGCGGTCGCCGAGCCGGAACTCCTCGGGGGCGAAGGCGGCGGCGTCGACCGGGGCGAAGCGGCCGGCCTCGACGGGCTGGTCGAAGAAGGTGACGTGCAGTTGCTTGCCCTGGAGCTCGGCGGCCGGGAAGGGACAGGCACCGGCCAGCGCCTCGAGATACCCGCCCGTACGGACCAGGCAGTCGACGGGGAACCCGAACCGGTCGGCAAGGGCCTGCTCCAGCTCGGCCGCCAGGGAGTCCTCGTCACCCGACGCGCTGCTGAACACGGCGTTCCCGCTCTGCAGGTACGTGGCGACGCCGTCGTACTTCAGCTCCCCCAGCAGTGTGCGGAGTTCCGCCATGGGGACCTTGCGGTGGCCGCCGACGTTGATTCCGCGCAGCAGCGCCGCATACCTCGTACTCATGACCCCACCCTAGAACGGTCGTCCCACCGGTGACGGCCGCCGCGCCCCGTGGGGGAGGGCACGGCGGCCTGTGCACCCGACTACTCGACGATCTTCAGGAGCTTGTTCGCCGTGCCCGCGGTCGCGTTGGAGATCGCGTCCGGGGTGGCCCCGTCGGTGAGCGCCGTGGCGACCTCGCCCGGGGTGGCGTCCGGGTGCCCGCCCAGGTAGACGGCGGCGGCACCGACGACGTGGGGGGTCGCCATGGAGGTGCCGGAGATGGTGTTCGTGCCGTCGTCGCTGTCGTTCCACGTCGACGTGATGTCCGAGCCCGGGGCGTAGATGTCCACGACCGAGCCGAAGTTGGAGAACGAGGACTGCTCGTCGTCCTCCGTGGACGAGGCGACCGTGATGGCGTCGGGGACGCGGGAGGGCGAGCCCTCGCCGGCGTCGCTCGACTCGTTGCCCGCGGCCACCGCGAAGGTGACACCGGAGGCGATCGCCTTCTCCACCGCGGCGTCGAGGGCCGGGTCGGCGCCCCCGCCCAGGCTCATGTTGGCGACCGAAGGCCCCTCGTGGTGGGCGGTGACCCAGTCGATGCCCGCGACGACCTGCTCGGTCGTACCCGAGCCCGAGTCGTCCAGGACGCGGACGGCCACGATCTTCGCCTTCTTGGCGACGCCGTGGGACGCACCCGCGATGGTGCCGGCCACGTGGGTGCCGTGCCCGTTGCCGTCGTTGGCGTCGTCGTCGTTGTCCACGGCGTCGAAGCCCGAGGTGGCCCGGCCACCGAAGTCGGTGTGGGTGACCCGGACCCCGGTGTCGATCACGTACGCCGTGACACCGTCACCGGCGGCGTCCGGATAGGTGTACGCACTGTCGCCCGCGGTCCCGGCCTGGTCGATCCGGTCCAGGCCCCAGGACGGCGGGTTGTCCTGCGTGGCGTTGATGTGGAACTTCTTGTTCTGGACGACCTTGTCGACGGCGGGGTCGGCCGCGAGCCGCTTGGCCTCGGTCTCCGAAAGCCCGCTGGCGGAGAAGCCGTTGATGGCCGAGCTGTAGTTCCGCTTGAGCTTGCCGCCGTACTCCTCGGCGAGCTCGGCCTTGTCCGTCTTCCGGTCCAGCATCACGATGTAGCTGCCGGAGACGGCCGTGGCCGCGTCGGCACCGTAGACCGTGCCCGTGGCGGGGGCCGGGGCGGCTCCCGCGAACGAGGTGCTGAGCAGGGTGACCCCGGCCGCGGCCGCCACGGCGGTTATCGCGGCGGTCAGCTTGATACGGCGTGCGCGCTTGTGAATTGCCATGAAGGAGGGATCTCCTCGTCATTCTTTGTGGGGGGATTGACCCCCGGCCGGAAGATCTCCGGGGGTTGCCTCGAAACCCTGCTCGATTGACGCGCCCAGATCAAGACCTTCATGTAGCCGTCACGCAGTCACCCGGTTGTCTCCATAAGAAACCGAACCACTCCCGATCAAGTCGGACAGCCCGGCGCAACGTCCGCCACGGGTAGGGGGCTTGCACGGACCGGACCGTCACGCACCGACCGGTTCGGGCCGACCGCGGCTGCCGCGTCCCGCCTCCCTCCCACCTCCGCGCCACCGTCGACGGCAGCCGGTCCGCTACCACGACTCGGCCGCCGGCGGCATCCCGGCCCGCGGCCCCGATCGACGGCCCCGGAGCCGCGGCCCCGCGTCAGGACGGCAGTTCGGCCTCGATGAGGTCGGCCGCCCGCTTCGTGCCGCCCTCCGCCGCCATCCGCTCCCGCAACCGCTCCAGCCGGGCGGCGACCTCCGGGTCGTCCACCAGGGCGAGGACCGCGGCCCGCAGGGACGCGGCATCGGCCTCCTCCTTCGGCAGGTGCCGGGCCACACCGAGCGCCTGGAGCATGTCCGCGTTGCCGAACTGGTCCACGGCCTGGGGGACGGCGACCATCGGGGTGGCCGTGGCGAGTCCCTCCTGGCTGCCGCCCGCGCCCGCGTGGGTGATGAAGGCGTCCGCCTGCTTCAGCACGGACAGCTGCGGCACCCAGGCGTGCACCTCGACATGGGCCGGTACGTCCCCGAGGGCGGCCGGGTCGACGTGCGCCCCGATCTGGAGCACCGTGTGCCAGCCCGGCAGGTCACCGAACGCCGCGAGGCAGGCGCGGTAGAACGCGGGTTCGTTGGTGTACGACGATCCGAGCGAGACCAGCAGCACCTTCCCGGCGTCCGCCGGACGCTTCCACTCCCCCTGGTCGGCACGTTCGCCCTGGCAGGCGCCGACGAAGGTGTAGACGTCCCTGTCCACCCGGTCGGCGTTCGGCTGGAGCGCCTCGGGGATCAGGACGAGGGCCCGGCGCGGGCGCGCGACGAAGTCGTCCGGGGGCACGTCGCCCAGGCCGTTCTCCGTGAGCCACTCCTCGAAGCGCGCGTAGTACGCCCGGCCCCGGTCGGTCTGTCTGAGCTCGGCGGTCGCCGGCTCGCCGACCTCCTCCTCGTACCCCTCCCACGGGACGAGGTTGGGCCAGAGCGAGACGGCCGGCACGCCCCAGTGGTGGGCCAGCACGCGCGCCGGGTAGGAGGTGATGTCGTGCAGGACCAGGTCGGGCTCGTCCCCCCGGAAGGCCTCCACGAGCTGGGGCAGGACCTGGACCGCGTCGGTGAGGAACGGCTCGATGTTGTCGATGAGTTCGGTGCCCCAGTCCTCCGGGTTGTCCTCGGTGGGCAGCACGGAGGTGTAGATCACCGGTTCGGCGCCGGTGGCGGCGACCTTCTCGGCGAAGGAGGCCGGGATGGCGTAACTGACGCGGTGCCCGCGGGCGACGAGCTCCCGGATCACTTCGAGACTCGGGTTCACGTGCCCGTGGGCGGCGATGGAGAACATGGCGACATGGGCGCGCGGAGTGGTTGTCATGGCGCCACCGTAAACAAGACGATACGTCTCGTCCAGCGTATTTCCGCGGCGGTCTCAGCGCTGGTAGCGGGCCAGCACCCGGTTCCCGTCGTCGACCAGGCGTTTCCTCAGCTCCCCTGCGCCGATCGCCCCGCTGTAGTACTCCTGGAGCGCGGGCGTGGCGACCTTGTCCTTCCACTCGGGGTACCCGCGCACCGACTGCGCGGGGGCGGGACGCAGGTCGCGGGCGAGCGCCGTGCCGGTCGCCCAGCCGTGCTCCGCGGTGTGCAGCGCCGGGTCGGCCAGCGCCTGGGTGCCGGTCGGCAGCATCCAGTCGCCCCGGGCCAGGCGCACCATGTTCGCCGGGCGCAGCAGGAAGTCGATGAACTGGACGGCCTCCTCCTTGTGCGGGCTGTCCTCGGCGACCGAGAGGGTCTGCGGGCTCACGCCCTGGGCGAGCCCCCCACTGCCGGCCGGGGCGGGCAGGACCGTCCACTCGAAGCCTTCGGGGGCCTGCTCGACGACCTGCTGACGGTAGGAGAAGCCGAGCGGGACCATGGCGTACCTGCCGCCGAAGAAGCCCGGCAGGGTGTCCGAGCCGCTCATCCCCAGCGCGGTACGGGCGGCGCTGCGGTCGGTGCCGACCTGGTCCCGGACGGTGCCGGGCATGACTCCGTCGCCCTCGTCGAAACGGATGGTCACCTTGCCGTCGGCGTCACGGTGGAAGAGCTGCCCGCCCGCCGAGAGGCCGAGGTTGAGGGTGACCGAGACCGGTTCCTTGAGCGGCCAGGCGACCCCGAATCTCCCCTTCCCCGTCAGCTTCGCGGTGACACGGCGGAATTCCGGCCAGCTCCACGGCTCCGAGGGCGTCGGGACGCGTACGCCGGACTCCTCGAGGATCTCGGTGTTGGCGATCAGCACCCGGGGTTCCTGGAGGAACGGGACGCCGTAGACCCCGTCGCCGAAGGTCGCGGTGCGCCAGGACTGCTGCGGGATGTCCTGGGTGAGCCGGTCCGGCAGGAGGGTGCGCAGGTCCGCGAGGTAGCCGCCGTACGCGAAGTCCGCCAGGTCGTCGGAGGCGTCGTGGATGATGTCGGGCGCCTCGCCGCCCTCGAAGGAGGTGAGCAGCTGGTCGTGGACGTTGTCCCAGCTGCCCTGGACGTAGTCCACCTGGATGCGGGGGTGGGCGGCGTTCCACTCCTTCACCAGCTCCTTGTTGGCGTCCACGGACTCCTTCTGCCAGGCCAGCGACTGGAAGCTGAGCCGGATCGTGCCGCCGGCGTCGGCGCCGTCCGGTCCGGCGCCCGTGCAGCCGGTGAGCAGCAGGGCCAGCACGGTGGCGATCGTGGCGGAGGCGCGGAGCACGGGCCGGCGCATCAGTGCTTCACCGCCCCGGCCGTGAGGCCGCCGGTGATGCGCTTCTGGATGACCGCGAAGAGGACGAGTGAGGGAAGGGTCGCGAGGAACGCGGCGGCGGCGAGCGGCCCGAGGTCGGCCACGCCCTCCGCGCCGAGGAAGTGCGTGAGTACGACCGGCAAGGTCTGCTTCTCCGGTGTCTTGAGCAGGACGAGTGCGAAGAAGAACTCGTTCCATGCGGTGATGAACGCGAAGAGCGCGGTGGCGACGATCCCCGGGGCCAGCAGGGGCGCGGTGACCGAGACGAGGATCCGCACCTTCCCGGCTCCGTCGACCGCGGCCGCCTCCTCCAGCTCCGGCGGTACGGCCCGCACGTACCCGGCCAGCATCCACAGGGCGAAGGGCAGCGACCACACCACGTACACCATGACCAGCCCCCACAGGGAGTTGATCAGGTGCAGGTTCTTGAGGACGAGGAAGAGCGGAATGATCACCAGGACGAAGGGGAAGGCCTGGCTGACCACGACCCAGCCGGTGGCGGCCGTGGCCAGCCTGCCCCGGTGGCGGGCCATCACATAGGCCATGGGTGTGGCGACGACGACGGCGATCAGCGCCGCGCACAGTGCGGCGGTGAGCGAGTTGGCGGCGGCCCGGAGCAGCGGCTGCTCGTCGAAGGCCTGCCGGAAGTTGTCGAGCGTGGGCTGTTCGGGGATCCAGGTGGGGTGCAGCGACCCCAGCTCGCGGGCGGGCTTGAAGGCGGTGGAGATCAGCCACAGGAAGGGGAACGCGAGGAAGACGAGGTAGCACAGCAGCGCGGCGTACTGCCCCGCCCGCGCGGACCCGCTGGTACGCAGACTCATGCGTCGTCCCCTCCCCTGAGCCGGCCGACGAGGTAGAAGGCGAGGATCACGGAGATCACCGCGACCATCACACAGCCCATCGCGGCGGCGTAGCCGAACTGTCCGTAGC
Organism: Streptomyces clavifer; assembly: GCA_014651175.1. Classification (GTDB taxonomy): domain Bacteria; phylum Actinomycetota; class Actinomycetes; order Streptomycetales; family Streptomycetaceae; genus Streptomyces; species Streptomyces clavifer. The sequence goes on from BMWJ01000002.1 coordinate 575,353, forward strand.
GGAAAGCCTCTTCGTAGGCGAAGAGCATGGGCAGCCGGGTGCGGCCGCCCGGTCCGCCGCTGGTCAGGACGTAGACCAGGGCGAAGGAGTTGAAGTTCCAGATGAAGTTGAGCGCGCTGACGGCGAGTGCCACGGGTCTGATGGCGGGCCAGGTGACGGTACGGAAGCGGCGCCAGGCCCCGGCACCGTCGAGGGCCGCCGCCTCGTGGAGTTCCTGCGGGGTGTTCTGCAGTCCGGCGAGCAGCGCGACGGCGGTCTGAGGCATTCCGGCCCAGATGCCCACCACGATCACGGCGGGCAGGGCGGTGGCGAGTCCGGTCAGCCAGTCCCGGCCGTCACCGAGCCCCAGATCGCGGACGGTCTCGTTGAGGATGCCCGCGTCCGGGTTGTAGACCAGCCGCCACATGATGCCGACGACGACCTCGGGCATGGCCCAGGGAATGATCGCCAGCGCTCTGGCCGCCCAGCGCATCCGCAGGTTCGCGTGGAGGAGGAGGGCGAGGCCGAGCGCGAGCACGAACTGGGGGACGGTGACGCCGACGGCCCACAGCAGGCCGATCCGGAAGGAGTCCCAGAACAGGGTGTCGTGCCACAGGTCCTGGAAGTTGAGGACGCCGACCCACTGGGTGGAGCGGGTGCGGCCCGACTGGGCGTCGGTGAAGGCCAGCCCGATGCCGTACAGCAGGGGTCCCACGCTCAGGATCAGGATCGGGATCAGCGCGGGCAGGACCAGGAACCAGGCGGCCCCGTCCCTTCTGCGGCGGTCACCGCGATCCGGCGGCGCCTCACGTCCGGACCGCGCCTTCACGGTCACCGATGTCATGAATTCGACCCCTTTACCTCATTGGATCGGTTTCACACCCGTATGGCCGCCCGAGCGTCCTCCGTCATCGTGCTGACGGGGGATCCGTTCGTCAAGGTGGCCTGCACGGATGAGAAAATCCGGCCATGGACGAGAAGCGTGCGCGCGAGGTACTGACCGCCGCCGGGCTGCCCGGCGGCGCGGAGCTGCTCGCACTGGGTGAGAACGCGGTGTTCGGCGTCGGCGACCTGGTGGTCAAGGTCGGCCGGGACGCCACGGTCCACCCGGAGCTACGGGAGCGGGCGGAGCGCGAGGTCGCCGTCGCCCAGTGGCTCGCCGCCTCGGGCGTGCCCGCCGTCCGCGCCGCCGAGCCCCGGGCCCGGCTGGTCGGGGGGCATCCGGTGACCCTGTGGCACCGGCTGCCCGAGGCCGTGCGCCCGCCCGAGCCGCGCGATCTCGCCCCGCTGCTCATCCAGGTGCACGCCCTGCCCGCTCCGGAGGGCTTCACGCTGCCCCGCCGTGAACTGCTCGGCGGTGTCGAGCGCTGGCTGCGCCTCGCCGGCGACGCGATCGATCCGGCCGACGCCGACTACCTCCGCGGCCGACGCGACGGCTTCGCGAAGGCCGCGGCCGCCCTGGTCCCGCACCTTCCGCCCGGTCCCCTCCACGGCGACGCCCTCCCCCGCAACGTGCACGTCGGTCCCGGCGGGCCCGTACTGGTCGACCTGGAGACCTTCTCGGCCGATCTGCGGGAGCACGACCTGGTGGTCCTCGCGCTCTCCCGCGACCGCTACGGTCTGCCCGCCGAGGCGTACGACGCCTTCACCGCCGCCTACGGCTGGGACGTGCGCGCGTGGGAGGGCTGCGCGGTCCTGCGCGGAGCCCGCGAGACCGCGAGCTGCGCCTGGGTCTCCCAGCACGCCCCGGCCAACCCGAAGGCGCTGGCCGAATTCCGCCGCCGGGTGGCGTCACTGCGCGAGGACGACCCCGAGGTCCGCTGGTACCCCTTCTGAGAACGGCCGGAAACACCCGGCGGCCCGCACCGGGCGGGCGGAACCCTCCGCCGCGCCGGGGCGGATCGGCGCGGCCCCCTGCCGAACCTCACCCCCGGGCCGGCCCTGAGCCGGCGCGAAGGCGTCGGCGGCACCTGGTGGCACTCCGGCACGTATGCTGCCGACTGCTCGTCCCGAGCCGAACGAATGGAACACAGCCATGCCCATACCCCGTCCGTCCACACCGGCTCGGGGCCTCGCGGCGCTGACCGCCGGTGTGCTGCTCACCGGCTGTTCGGGCTCGGTCTCGGTCGGGAACGCCGACCCGGAACTGTCCTCGGACAAGCTGGCCACGACCGTCGCGAAGAAACTGGCCGCCACGACGGGGCAGCCGACGCCGGACGTCACGTGCCCCGAGGACCTCGCCGGAAAGGTCGGCACGACCACGCGCTGCACCCTCACCGCGGGCGACGGCAGCACCGTGGGTGTGACGGTCACCGTCACCTCGGTCGACGGGGGCCGGATCGATTTCGACATCGAGGCCGACGACACGGCTTCACCCGCCCCGGGCTGACCGGCACCGCCCCGGTCACGGCCTCCTGGGGACCAGGGGCCAGGCGGGTTCGACCACGGCGGCCGGGTCCGCGGTGCGCCGGAGGTAGGCCTGGAGGGAGACGGACTGCTCGGCTGCCGCCCGCACCTGGAGGTCGTGCAGGTCGGGCAGGGACATCACCCCGAAGGGCTGGTACTTCTCGCCCATGCGCCGCACCACCCGGGCCGCCGCCACGGCGTCGGCCCGAGCGTCGTGCGCGTCGTCGAGTGGCACGCCGTAGTGGGCGCACAGCGCGTGCAGCGCCCGCCTGCCCTTGCGGTACTTGTCGACGTGCTTGTCCATCACCAGGGGGTCGATGACCGGCAGGGGCGCGCCCCCGAGCCGCTCGCCGAGCGGCTCGATGCCGTGCCGCCGGCACTCGCGGTCGAGCAGGGACAGGTCGTACCGGGCGTTCATCACCACGAGGGGTGTGCCCGAGGCCATCCCCTCGGCCACGGCCGCGGTGATCTCCTCGATCGCCGTGGCGGGCGACGCGCCGTGCCTGCGGGCGCGTTCCGTCGAGATGCCGTGGATCGCCGAGGCCTGCTCCGGTATGACCACGCCGGGATCGAGCAGCCAGGTCCGCTCCCGTGCGACCGTCCCGTCCGGGTCCAGCCGCACCACGGCCGCCGTGACGATGCGGTCGGTCTCGATGTCGGTGCCCGTGGTCTCCAGGTCGAAGGCCGCCAGCGGCCCGCTCATCCAGGTCATCGCGCCGCCTCCGCCCCGGTGCGGACCCCTGTCGACGGGCGGGTGGTGCCCGCGGCCTCCCCGACGCGTCCGCTCGGCGGCCGCGCACCTGTGACGGCCCGGTCGAACCCGATCGGGCGCTCCCCGTACCGGCTCATCGGCATACCTCCTTCTGTGCTGCTCCCCCATGTGGTGACCACCTTCGCACGCACCACTGACAACACAGGAGGGGGCGTCAGGAGGGGCGCCGCCGGAAGGCCGGGGTCAGGAGACGGGCCGCGAGTCCGTCCATACCGACTCGAACTCCTCGCGGTACGTCTCGAAGAGGCCGTGCTCGCTGTCCTGCCCCGCCCGGACGACCGCGCGTCCGCCGCCCCGCAGCACCAGCACGGGAGCCTCCATGCCGCGGGCCCGCCGCAGATAGGGCTGGACCACCCCGACCGCGTCCGGCCCGTCGCCGTCGACCAGGTAGGCCGTGAAGCGCGGTGTCTCGTCGAAGACGTGGATCTGGAAGGCGCCGGGGTCGCGCAGCTTGGAGCGGACCCGGCGCATGTGGAGGATGTTCATCTCCACGGAGCGGCTCAGCTCGCCCTTCTTGAGGCCCAGTTCCCGCTCCCTGCGCTTGACCGCGCTGCTCGCCGGGTTGATGAACAGCAGCCGCACCCGGCAGCCCGACTCGGCGAGCCGGACCAGCCGGCGGCCCGAGAAGTTCTGCGTGAGGAGATTGAGGCCTATGCCGATCGCGTCCAGCCGGCGCGCGCCGCCGAAGAGGTCCTCGGCGGGCAGCTGGCGCTGGAGCCTGACGCGGTCGGGGTGGACGGAGACGACGTCCGCGTACCGGTCACCGACCAGCTCCTCCACGGCGTCCACGGGCAGCCGGTCGGCGGACGGGACCGCCGCCCCGCTGCCGAGGATCTCCAGGAGCCGGGCCGAGGCGCGCTCCGCCTGTGCCAGGACCGCCTCGTTGAGCGCGCGGTTGCGGGAGACGACGTTGCGGGCCACCTCCAGCTCGTCCAGCGCGAGCTCCACCTCGCGGCGGTCGTCGAAGTACGGCTCGAAGCACGGCCAGTGCTGGACCATCAGCTCCCGCAACTGGGGCAGCGTCAGGAAGCTGAGGACGTTGTCGTCGGCCGGGTCCAGCAGATAGCCCTTGCGGCGTGAGACCTCCCGGACCGCGACGGCGCGCTGCACCCACTCCTGCCCGGCGGGCCCGGCGGCGGCCACCACCCAGTCCTCGCCGTGCACCGGCTCGTAGATCGGCCGGATCACGGCGGAGACCACGGCACGCAGCCGCTGTTCCACCAGATTCAGCCAGATGTAGGCCCGCCCGGCGCGCTGGGCCCGGGTGCGCACCTCGTTCCAGGCGTCCGCTCCCCAGTCCAGCTCGGCGCCGATCTCCATGGGCTGCACGAGGGAGACCGCCCCCGGCGGGGCATCGGTCGACTCCCCCTCGTGACCTGCGTCACCTGGAGGCAGCTCGAACCCTCCCGAGCTCACCCGTGTACCGCCTTCCGCTCCCCCACCAACGATCAAGGAAGGGTACTCCGGGAGCGGGAGCCGGTGCAGCCGGATGCACAGGCTCCTCACTCAACTCCCCTTTATCGCAGGCTTGTTCTCTGCGGCGAGATCGGGCGTAGTGAGCTGATTCATAGCGTTTGACCGCCCACTCGCATGCCGCATACCGGACGAGGGGGCGCATCTGTCATTCGTGCCCCTCCCCGGGCGACACCGAGGTGTCCGAAGTTGACCGGCGCGCCCCACTCGCGCCGAAGGGACCCGGCCGCACCGGCCGACGTCCTAGGTACGCGCCCATTTTTCGGGGAGAATCGGGTCGATAACCCCCGCACCCGGATCAGAAGTGGAAGAGTCCTATCTATGCAGGTCTGGCCGGGACAGGCGTATCCCCTCGGTGCCACGTACGACGGCGCCGGGACCAACTTCGCGGTCTTCTCCGAGGCCGCCGACAGGATCGAGTTGTGCCTGCTGCATGACGACGGTTCGGAGACGGCGGTGGAGCTCCGCGAGACCGACGCCTTCGTCCGCCACGCCTACCTGCCCGGAGTGATGCCGGGGCAGCGGTACGGCTTCCGGGTGCACGGTCCCTACGAGCCGCAGCACGGGCAGCGGTGCAACTCGGCGAAGCTGCTCCTCGATCCGTACGCGCGTGCGATCTCCGGGCGGATCCAGTGGGGCGAGGAGGTGTACGGCTACCCCTTCGGCCGGCCCGACGCGCGCAACGACCTGGACTCGGCGCCGCACACCATGAGCTCGGTGGTGGTCAACCCGTACTTCGACTGGGGCGACGACCGCCGCCCCCGTACGGACTACCACCGCACCGTGATCTACGAGGCCCATGTGAAGGGCCTGACGATGCTTCACCCCGGTCTGCCCGAGGAACTGCGCGGGACGTACGCCGGGCTCGCCCACCCCGAGATCATCGCCCATCTCACGGAGCTCGGCGTCACGGCGATCGAGCTGATGCCGGTGCACCAGTTCGTCCAGGACCACCGCCTCGCCGACGCGGGCCTCGCCAACTACTGGGGCTACAACACCATCGGCTTCTTCGCCCCGCACAACGCCTACGCCTCCTGGGGCGACCGCGGTGAACAGGTGCTGGAGTTCAAGCAGGCCGTGAAGGCACTGCACCAGGCGGGCATCGAGGTGATCCTCGACGTGGTCTACAACCACACGGCGGAGGGAAACCACCTGGGGCCGACGCTCTCGTTCCGAGGGCTGGACAACGCCTCGTACTACCGGCTGGCGGACGACCAGCGGTACTACACGGACACCACGGGCACCGGGAACTCCCTGCTCATGCGGTCGCCGCACGTCCTGCAGCTGATCATGGACTCGCTGCGGTACTGGGTGACCGAGATGCACGTGGACGGCTTCCGCTTCGATCTGGCGGCGACCCTCGCACGCCAGTTCCACGAGGTGGACCGGCTGTCGTCCTTCTTCGACCTGGTGCAGCAGGACCCGGTGGTGAGCCAGGTGAAGCTGATCGCCGAGCCGTGGGACGTGGGCGAGGGCGGGTACCAGGTGGGGAACTTCCCGCCGCTGTGGACCGAGTGGAACGGCAAGTACCGGGACACCGTGCGCGATCTGTGGCGGGGCGAGCCCCGGACGCTCGCGGAGTTCGCGGGTCGGCTCACGGGCTCCTCGGACCTCTACCAGGACGACGGCAGGCGTCCGCTGGCCTCGATCAACTTCACCACCTGCCACGACGGCTTCACGCTGCACGACCTGGTCTCGTACAACGACAAGCGCAACGAGGCCAACGGCGAGGGCAACCGGGACGGCGAGAGCCACAACCGCTCCTGGAACTGCGGTGTGGAGGGCGAGACCGAGGACAAGGAGGTCCTGGAGCTGCGCGGCCGCCAGATGCGCAACTTCATCGCCACGCTGATGCTCTCCCAGGGCGTGCCCATGCTGAGCCACGGCGACGAGTTCGCCCGGACCCAGCGGGGCAACAACAACGGGTACTGCCAGGACAACGAGCTCTCCTGGGTCCACTGGCCCGATCCGGACGCCGCACGCGGGCAGGAGGCCGGGGACGCGGGGGCCGGCGGGACGGACCGCAGCCTGCTGGAGTTCACCCGTTCCATGGTCTGGCTGCGCCGCGACCACCCGGTCTTCCGGCGCAGGCGCTTCTTCCACGGCAGGCCGGTGGAGGGAACCCACGACGAGCTCTCCGACATCGCCTGGTTCACCCCCAGGGGCGAGGAGATGACGCAGCGGGACTGGCAGGCCGCGCACGCCAAGGCCATGACGGTCTTCCTGAACGGGCACGCGATCTCGGAGCCGGGGCCGCGCGGCGAGCGGATCTCCGACGACTCCTTCCTGCTGATGTTCAACGCGGGGGCCGAGACGCTGGTGTTCACCGTCCCGGTGAACCACGGGCGGCAGTGGCGGGTCGTCGTGGACACGGCCGTCCCGGACGGGGTGCCGCCGGGCGCGGGTCCGAAGGTGTCCGCGGGCGACCGGGTGACGCTCGTCGGCCGCAGCCTGACGGTGCTCCAGCGCCCGGCGTAGGCCGCACGGGCACGGGGCGCCGCCCGGGCATGGGCCGAACGGGTCACCGGGGCGGCGCTGGTGCCCCGGTGCGGTGACCGGTGACACAGAAGCCGCCAGGGTGGGTACGTACGTCTCCATGACGCCCACCGCCACGTACCGGCTGCAGCTCCAGCCGGACTTCCCGTTCGCCGCCGCGGCGGACGCCGTTCCGTATCTCGCCGAGCTCGGCGTCTCCCATCTGCACCTGTCCCCCGTCCTGGAGGCCGTGCCCGGCTCCGGGCACGGCTACGACGTCGTCGACCACGGCCGGGTGCGGGCCGAGCTGGGCGGCGAGAGGGGGCTGCGGCTGCTCTCCGCCACGGCCCGTGCGCACGGCCTCGGGCTGGTCCTGGACCTCGTGCCCAACCACATGGCGGCTGCGCCCCGGCACAACCTCCCCCTGTGGGAGGTGCTGCGCGAAGGCCCGGAGTCCCCGTACGCCCGGTGGTTCGACATCGACTGGGCGGCGGGCGGCGGCAAGGTGCTGCTGCCCGTCCTCGCGGGGCGGATCGGGGAGGAGAGCGGCCGCTTCGAGGTCGGCGCCCGGGACGACGGCGCCCCGGTGCTGCGCTACGGCGACCTGGAGTTCCCGCTGCGCGAGGGCACGGCGGGCCTTCCGCTGCCGGAGCTGCTCGACGCCCAGCACTACCGGCTCGGCTGGTGGCGCCTGGCCCGGACGGAGCTCAACTACCGGAGGTTCTTCACCGTCTCCGACCTGATCGGCCTCCGGGTGGAGCACCTGGAGGTCTTCGCCGCCACCCATGACAAGGTCCTCGGGCTCGTCATCGAGGGCGTCGCCGACGGACTCCGCATCGACCACCCGGACGGGCTGGCGGACCCCGCCGGGTACCTGGAGCGGCTCGCGGCGGCCACCGACGGGAGGTGGACCGTGGTCGAGAAGATCCTCACCGGCTCCGAGGTGCTGCCGGCCGGCTGGGCGGTCGCGGGGACGACCGGGTACGACGCGCTGCACCGGATCGACGGGCTGTTCACCGACCCGATGGGCGCGGCCGACCTGCTCGGCCGGTACCGGGACTTCGCGGGCCCGCCCGGGGACCGGGGCGGCTACTGGACGGCGACGGTCCGCCGGGCGGCGTACCGCGTCGTCACCCATGAGCTGGCCGCCGAGACCAGGTGGCTGACCCGACTCGCCGTCCGGGCCTGCGCCGGGGACCCCGCGCTGCACGACCACGCCCCGTGGGCGCTGCACACGGCGGTGCGCGAGCTGCTGGTCCGGGTCCCCGTCTACCGTCCGTACGTCACGGCGGGCGGGCCTCTCACGGAGATCGCGGAGGCGGCGCTGCCGCCGGAGGCGGTGCGGGACGCCAAGGCGGTGTTCTCGGTGCCGGAGGAGTCGGCGGCCGTCGACGTGGTGCGGGATCTGGCGCTGGGCCGGCTCGGGGACGGTCCGGACCACACGGCGTTCTGCGCACGGTTCGCCCAGACGGCGTCCGCGCTGCACGCCAAGTCGGTGGAGGACACGGCGTTCTACCGCTACGTCCCGCTGATCTCGGCGACGGAGGTGGGCGGCGACCCGGGGCGGCCGGCGGTGAGCCCGGAGGAGTTCCACGGCTTCTGCGAGCGGATCGCCCGTGACTGGCCCGCCACCGGCACGGTGCTGACCACGCACGACACCAAGCGCAGCGGGGACGTGCGGGCCAGGATCGCGGTCCTGTCGGAGTGCCCCGAGCGGTGGTCCTCGCTGGTGGCGCAGCTGACCCGGGCGACGTCCGCGGCCGCTCCCGATCCGCAACTGGCCTGGCAGGCTTGGCAGTCGGCGTACGGCTGCGCGAGCCTGCCCGTCGGGGAGATGGCGGGCAGGCTGGAACCCGCCATGCTGAAGGCCGTGCGCGAGGCGGGCCTGTTCACCAGCTGGACAGAGCCGGATCCGGCGTACGAGCGCGCGGTGACCGACTTCGTGGCGGCCGATCCGGGCAGCGACGCGGGCGGGGCGCGGACGATGATGGCGCGGTTCGCGGACACGCTCGCCCCGTTCGTGCGCGCCAACGTGCTGGGGGCCGCACTGGTGCACCTGACGATGCCGGGCGTGCCCGATCTGTACCAGGGCACGGAGCGGGAGTACATCGCGCTGGTCGACCCGGACAACCGCCGGCCCTTCGCCCGGCCTGCCGGGGGGCGCGACGAGAAGGGGGACCTCACGGCGGCGGCCCTGCGCCTGCGGCGGGAGCGTCCCGAGGTCTTCGGCGAGTCGGGTACGTACGCCCCGCTGGCCGCCCGGGGCCCTGCCGCGGCCCACTGCGTGGCGTTCTGCCGGTCGGGCGAGGCGGTCACCGCGGTGACCAGGCTGTCGCTGCGGCTCGCGGAGGAGGGCGGCTGGGGCGCGACGGAACTGACGCTGCCGGACGAGGGCCCGTGGCAGGACCTCCTGTCCCCCGGGCGGGAGTTCACGGGGGCCGCGGTCGCGGTGGCCGAGCTCTTCGCGGAGCGGCCGGTGGCGCTGCTCGTGAAGGCGGTACGGGGAGGGTCCGCGGACCACGGGTGAGCGGACCGGTACGCGGGGCGTCCACGGCCGGGTGGTCGACGCGCGGGCCGGGCGGGCACACGGCGCCCCGCGCGTGGACCGCTCAGGCCGGCGGCCCCGGCAGCGGTGCGGAGAGCCGGAAGGCCATCCGGCCGAAGCTCACCTGGTCACCGTCGCGGACCGCGGCGGCACCGATGACGCGCTGGCCGTTGACGCAGGTGCCGTTCGTCGAGCCGAGGTCGCGCAGGATCCACCGGCTGCCGTGCGCGGTCAGTTCGGCGTGCAGCCGTGAGACCGTCTCGTGGCTGAGCCGCAGCCCGTTGCCCGGGTCGCGGCCGATGCGGAGCGGGTGCGGGCCGGGGACGGGCAGCAGGAGCTTGGGCAGCCGCTCGGACTGCCAGGCCCTGCGCACCCCCGCGGGAAAGGCGGAGACGCCCCCCACCGCGCGGAACAGCCGGCGGGTCCAGCGCCCGCCGCTCTCCAGATCGGAGGTGAGCGCCGCCAGCTCCTCGGAACGCCGCGCCGTCAGGGCCAGTTCCATACGCCGCAGGAACGTGTCGTGGGACAGCTTCCCCTGCGCCGCGCCGTCTCTGAGCACACCGAGGACACGGTCGCGCTGGGCGTCGGACAGCCGCGCGGGGTACGTGTGGGACTCGAAGGAGGACGTCACAGTGTGATTGTCGGCCCGACAGGCCCGAGGTGTCCAGAAGAGCGCTTCTTCGGCCCCTCCTGACCTGCGCGGCAGCACCGGGATCCGGCCCGACGGGCGCTCCGTGGCGCCGAGGACGTCCGCTGTCGCCCTGCCGGCACCTCGGTGCGTCCGAGCGAGCGCCCGGGCCGGTCACCGCATCGCGCGGGAGCGCGTCCACCCGGACTGAGCGGCCGTCAGCCCGTGCCGGCGGGGCGCTGGGCGCGGATCACGTCGCGGTACCAGGCGTACGAGTCCTTGGGCGTGCGCCGCAGCGTCTCGTAGTCGATGTGGACCAGGCCGAAGCGCTTGCTGGCGCCCTCGGTCCACTCCACGTTGTCGGTCAGCGACCAGGTGAAGTATCCGCGCACGTCGACGCCGGCGTCGATGGCCGTGCGCAGTGCCCCCAGGTGTCCTTCCAGGAAGGCGATGCGGCGGCCGTCGGCGACGGGTTCGTCGACCGCGCAGCCGTTCTCGGTGATGTAGACGGGCGGCAGCCGGTCCCCGAAGCGGTCCTTCAGGCCGCCGAGTGTCTCGGCGAGGCCCTCGGGGACGACGGGCCAGCCGAAGTCGGTCGTCTCGTACCCTTCGATCTCCCTGATCCCGAAGGGGAGTTCGGCCGGCATCGTGTAGCCGGAGAAGGAGCCGAGGGCTTCGGGCCTCGGTGCGCCGACGAGGGTGGGGTTGTAGTAGTTGACCCCGTACCAGTCGAGCGGGGTGGAGATCACCTTGAGGTCGTCCTCGACGGGGCCCGGCATCAGGGCGGCGAAGCCCTCGTCGGGGTAGCGGCCGGTCAGGACCGGGTCGGCGAAGAGCCAGTTGGTCAGGGTGTCGTAGAGCGCGGCGCCCTGCCGGTCCTCCTCGGTGTCCCCGGCCGTCCAGACGGGGCTGTGGGAGAGCGCGATGCCGATGTTGTCGGCGCCCGCGGCACGCAGCGCGCGCACGGCCAGCCCGTGGGCGAGGAGTTGGTGGTGGGCGGCCGGAAGCGCGTCGAAGAGGAGGGTGCGGCCGGGTGCGTGCTCGCCGAGTGCGTAGCCGAGCATCGTCACCTCGGCCGGTTCGTTGATGGTGATCCACATGGGCACGCGGTCCGCGAGGCGCTCCGCGACGATGCCCGCGTATTCGGCGAAGCGGTAGGCGGTGTCCCTGTTGAGCCAGCCGCCCGCCTCGTCGAGCGGGAGCGGGGTGTCCCAGTGGTAGAGGGTGGGGGCGGGTGTGATGCCGTGGGCACAGAGCTCGTCGACGAGCCGGTCGTAGAAGTCGAGCCCGGCGGGGTTGAGCGCGCCGCTGCCGCCCGGCACGACCCGCGGCCAGCTGATGGAGAAGCGGAAGGCGTCCGCGCCGAGTCCGGCGAGCAGGGCCACGTCCTCGCGGTAGTGCTCGTGGAAGCCGGTACCCCGGGTGGTGTCCGTGCCGTCCTTGATCCGGCCAGGCAGTGCGGCGAACGCGTCCCAGCCGGAGAGCCCCTTTCCGTCGGCGTCGAACGCCCCTTCGGTCTGGAAGGCGGAGGCGGAGGCTCCCCAGAGGAAGCCGGGTGGAAAGGTCGGCACGGTCATCTCGGACTCCAGCAGCCGTAAGGGGGACCTCGGATTACTGCCCGGCTTCTCTACGTATGAGCAGAACCCGGTAGGGCAATGATCAGGACCAGACCCTAATCGCCAGTCATGGGCTCGCTCCAGTCTTCCGGGGCCCCGAGTGCGACTTCCGCCGAGTACGGGCCCGCTGCCGGGCTTCCGGTTCATGGACGAGGAGTGGTGGATGCAGTTCGAGGTGTGGGCGCCGGAGGCCGAGTCGGCCGTGCTGCGGACGGCGGACGGGCCGCGGCCGATGGTGCGCGATCCGCTGCGGGAGGGCTGGTGGACGGCCGACGCCGAGGCGGCCGACGGCGACCGCTACGGCTTCGCGCTCGACGACGGGCCCGTGCTCCCCGACCCGCGCTCGCGCCGCCAGCCGGACGGCCCCGACGGCGAGAGCGCGGTCGTGGACCAGACGGCGTACGCCTGGCGCAACGCGTGGGCGGGGCGCGGACTGCCGGGCGCCGTCCTGTACGAGCTGCACATCGGTACGTTCACGGACGCGGGCACCTTCGACGCGGCGGCCGGGCGCCTCGGCCACCTCGCCGAGCTCGGCATCACCCATGTGTCGCTGATGCCCGTCTGCCCCTTCCCCGGCACCCACGGATGGGGGTACGAGGGGGTGTCCCTGTGGGCCGTGCACGAACCGTACGGCGGCCCGGCCGGCCTGAAGCACTTCGTCGACACCGCGCACGGGCTGGGTCTCGCGGTCCTCCTGGACGTGGTCCACAACCATCTGGGCCCGTCCGGCAACCACCTCCCGGCCTTCGGCCCGTACTTCACCGACACGCATCAGACCCCCTGGGGCTCGGCCGTCAACCTCGACGCCGCGGGCTCGGACGAGGTCCGCGCCTACCTCCTGGGCAGCGCGCTCGCCTGGCTCCGGGACTACCGGCTGGACGGGCTCCGCCTGGACGCCGTCCACGCACTGGCCGACAGCAGGGCACTCACCTTCCTGGAAGAGCTCTCCACGGCCGTCGACGCCCTCGCCGCGGAGCTCGGCCGCCCGCTCCCCCTGATCGCCGAGTCCGACCTGTGCGATCCGCGCACCACCACCCCGCGCGAGGAGGGCGGCCTCGGACTCCACGCCCAGTGGAACGACGACTTCCACCACTGCCTGCACACCGCCCTGACCGGCGAGTCCCGGGGCTACTACGCCGACTTCGCCGTCGCCCCGCTGGCCGCCCTGGCCAAGACCCTGACCGGCGCGTTCTTCCACGACGGGACGTACTCCGGCTTCCGGGGCCGGACGCACGGCCGTCCCGTCGACGTCGCCCGCACCCCCGCCCACCGCTTCGTCGGGTACGCCCAGACCCACGACCAGATCGGCAACCGGGCCCTGGGCGACCGGCTCGCCGCCGGCCTCTCCCCCGGGCTCCAGGCCTGCGCGGCGGCCCTCGTGCTCACCGGTCCCTTCACCCCGATGCTCTTCATGGGCGAGGAGTGGGGCGCCCGCACCCCGTGGCAGTTCTTCACCGACCACACCGACCCGGCGCTCGCCCGGGCCGTACGCGAGGGCAGACGGCGGGAGTTCGCGGCACACGGCTGGGCCGAGGAGGACATCCCCGATCCGCAGGACCCGCGCACCCGGGACCGTTCCCGCCTCGACTGGAGCGAACCCGCGCGCGAGCCGCACGCCCGCCTCCAGGCCTGGTACCGCGAACTGATCGCGCTGCGCCGGGCCATGCCCGATCTCTCCGACCCCGATCTGGCCTCGGTCAGGACGGCGTACGACGAGGAGGCCCGCTGGCTGGCCTTCCGCAGGGGCGATCTGCGGATCGCGGTCAACCTGTCCGGGGAACCCGTCGTCATCGCGCTGGGTGGCGGCCGTCACCGCACCGGCGGGGGCCGGGTGCTGGCCGCCTGGGACCCGGTCGGCGCACCGGCCGGCGACGGGCTGCTGCACCTGCCACCGGAGTCGTGCGTGGTACTGGCGGACGACTGAGCAGGCCGGCCCTCTGCGCGTACGGCGTCCCGCACCGCCCACGTCACCGGGCCCCGCGGGGCCGGCATCGGGGCGCCGGGTGCCGGCCTACTCGACGATCGCCATCTCGCGCGACGTGGTGTTCAGCCGCCGCCCGCCGTCCTCGGTGACCGTGACGATGTCCTCGATGCGCACACCGAAGCGGCCGGGGAGGTAGATGCCGGGCTCCACCGAGAAGCACATCCCGGGCACCAGCGGCTGCTCCTCGCCCTCGATCATGTAGGGCGGCTCGTGGGTGGTGACGCCGATGCCGTGACCGGTGCGGTGGATGAAGCGCTCGCCGTAGCCGAACCCGGTGATGACGGCGCGCGCCGCCCGGTCGATGTCCTGGCAGGCGACCCCGGGCCGCACCGCACGGCAGCCCGCCTCCTGCGCCTCCCGTACGACATCGTGCACCCGCTGCTCCTCGGCGGTGGGTTCGCCGACGTGGGCCGTGCGGGAGGTGTCGGAGCCGTAGCCGTGCTTCAGGCCGCCGAAGTCGAGGACGACCATGTCCCCCCGCTCGATGGTCCGGTCGCCGGCCTCGTGGTGCGGGACCGCGCCGTTCGGGCCCGACCCGACCACGGTGAAGTCGACCTGCGAGTGGCCGGACTCCGTGAGGAAGGCGGCCAGATCGGCGGCGACCTCGGTCTCCTTCCGCCCGGAGAAGCGGACCCCGAGGATCTTCTCGTACGCGGCGTCGGCAGCGGCACCCGCCGCTGTGAGCCGTTCCAGTTCGGCCGCGTCCTTCACGGCTCGCAGCATCGGCAGCGCGGCGGTGAGCGAGGCGTAGGAGGTGCCGGGGAGGCGCTGCTGCAGCGCGAGGAGGTGCAGCGCCCAGGTGTTGTCGCTGACTCCGAACCGTCCCTGGCCGTCGAGGAGTCCGGCGGTCAGGGCGTACGGATCCGATGCGTCGGTCCAGTCGCGCAGGGTGAGTGCCGGGGCTCCGGTCGCGCGTTCGGCGTCCGGGGCCTCCAGGGCCGGGACGACGAGGACGGGGTCCTGCCCGGCCCGCAGGACGAGGAGGGTGAGGCGTTCGGTTTCCGCGGGCAGCCGGTAGCCGGTGAGGTGCACCAGGTCGGGGCCCGGCGCCACGAGGACACCCGCGAGCCCCGCGGCGTCGGCCGATTCGGCCGCGCGGGTCATCCGGGCCCGGTAGTCGTCGGCGGTGAAGGGTACGGGCTGGTCGGGGCTGGACATGTGGACCTCCTGGCGGGGCGACGCGGCACACAGCATCCTGCCCGTGCGGGTCGGCGTGCGCGACCAGGATCAGGACATGTCGCCGACCCGTACGACGAGGTCGGCCCGGTCGCGGCCGCGCTCGACCAGCCGGGCGTTGCGTTCGTCGGAGGCGGCGACCCAGCGCTCGGCCTGCGGACGCGGCTTGCCGAACCGCACATGGCGTTCCACGAGCCTGCGCACCCGCAGGCCGGGATCGGGGTCGAGGAACCACACCTCGTCGAGCAGCCCGCGCACCGGCGCCCACGGCCCGTCGTCCAGGAGGAGGTAGTTGCCCTCGGTCACGACGAGCGGGGTCTCCGGCAGGACGGGTACGGCACCGGCAATCGGTTCCTCCAGGCTACGGTCGAAGGTGGGCGCGTACACCGGGCCGGCCCCCTCGGGGTGCCGCAGCCGCCGGAGCAGGGCCGCGAAACCGGCGGCGTCGAAGGTGTCGGGGGCGCCCTTGCGGCCGGCCAGGCCGAGGCGCTCCAGTTCGGCCCCTGCCAGGTGGAAGCCGTCCATCGGCACGAGGACCGCGCGCCCTTCCAGCGAGTCGACCAGCCGGGCGGCCAGAGTGGACTTCCCGGCTCCGGGCGCTCCCGCGATGCCCAGGACGCGGCGGGCGCCGGGGACGGCGAGGCGGCGCGCGCGGGCCGTCAGCTCGGTGAGGTCGGTCGTGTCCATGCTGGGCATTGTCCCCGGCGCGGGCCGGACGGCGTTAGTGTGGCGCCGAGAAGTGTTACGTATAACGTCCCGGGTGCGCGCAGCCGCCCCCCGTCCCGAAGGATCGCCATGTCCCACATCGCCCTGGTCACCCTGGTCGTCCGCGACTACGACGAGGCCCTCACCTACTACACGGACGCCCTCGGCTTCGAGTTGGTGGAGGACACCGACCGCGGTGACGGCTCGCGCTGGGTGGTGGTGCGTCCCCGCGGCACGCAGGGCACGGGGCTCCTGCTGGCCCGCGCCAAGGACGCCGCTCAGCTGGAGAGCGTCGGGGCGCAGACGGGCGGCCGGGTCGGGTTCTTCCTGCACACGGAGGACTTCGCGGGCGACCACGAGCGGATGCGGGCCGCGGGGGTGCGCTTCCTGGAGGAGCCGCGGCACGAGGCGTACGGCTCGGTCGCGGTCTTCGAGGATCTGTACGGCAACCGGTGGGACCTCCTGCAGCCCGCGTGAGCCACCTCGCGGACGGGGGAGGTGAGCCCGTCGCCGCAGCCGCCGACGAGCAGGCACGGGGACGTCCGGTCCTCACCCCGACCGCCGCGTGCGGGGAGCCCGCCGTCACGACGCGGCCGCCCACGTCGGCCGTCGCGCGGCCGGCCGGGCCCGGGGGACGGACCTTGGCGCCCCGTCCCCCGGGCCCAGGGGACGGACCTTGGCGCCCCGGAGCGCCGGCCGTCACCGATGGCCCCGGTCCTCGCCCCTGCCCTCCAGGTAGGCCAGCACCGCGAGCACGCGCCGGTGCACCGTGCCGTCGTCGGGCTCCAGTCCGAGCTTGGCGAAGATCGAACCGATGTGCTTGCTCACCGCTCGTTCCGTCACGACCAGTTCGGCCGCGATGGTGCTGTTGGCCTTGCCCTGCGCCATGTGCTCCAGGACCTGCCGCTCCCGTGCGGTGAGGCTCTGCAGCGGCCGTGCGGACGCCTTGCGGGTCAGCAGTTGCGACACCACCTCGGGGTCCAGGGCCGTGCCGCCGGCGGCCACCCTGTCCAGGGCCTCCAGGAACTGCTCGACGCGCCCCACCCGGTCCTTGAGCAGATAGCCGATGCCCTGCGCGCCCCGGGCCAGCAGCTCGGCGGCGTACGTCTCCTCGACGTACTGGGACAGGACGAGGATCGGCAGACCGGGCAGCTCGGCCCGGGCCGCGAGCGCGGCGCGCAGGCCCTCGTCGCGGAAGGTCGGCGGGAGGCGTACGTCGAGCACGGCCACGTCGGGGCGGTGCTCCAGCAGCGCGGGCAGGATCTCCGGACCGGTGGCCGCGTCGGCGACCACCTCGTGCCCCGAGCCGGTGAGGAGGAGGATGATGCCCTCTCTCAGCAACGCGTTGTCCTCGGCGATCACGATCCGCACGGCAGCTCCACTTCGATGTCCGTCGGCCCCCCGGCGGGGCTGCTGATCCGGGTGGTGCCGTCCAGGGCGGCGACCCGCCGCCTGATCCCGACCAGCCCGCTGCCGGCGCGTTCGTCCGCGCCGCCGCGCCCATCGTCGCCGATGCGTACGCGGAGCGTGCCGGGGCCCCTGGCGATCCGGACGGTCGCCGCCGTCGCCCCGCTGTGCTTGCTGATGTTGGTCAGGGCCTCGGCGACGACGAAGTAGGCGGCGGCCTCGATCGCGGCCGGGAGCCGCCGCCCGTCGTCGATCCCGTGCAGCACCACCTCGGCGGGCACGGCCACACCGGCGGCCAGCGCCCGGACCGCCCCGCCGAGTCCACGGTCCGTCAGCACCGGCGGATGGATGCCGCGCACCACGTGCCGCAGTTCCGCCAGGGCCGCCTCCGCACCGTCCTGCGCCTCGTCGAGCCGGACGCGTGCCGCCGCCGGGTCGCGGTCGAGGAGCTGCTTGGCCAGCCCTATGCGCATCGAGAGGGCGACGATCCTGGCCTGCGCCCCGTCGTGCAGATCCCTTTCGATGCGGCGCAGTTCGGCGCCGTGGGCCTCCACCGCCCCGGCCCGGCTCTCCGTCAGCTGGGCGATGCGCTCGTCCAGGACGGCGGACACCGGGGAGGTGAGGACGTCCCTCGTCCAGCTCGCCGAGAGGTCGGCGAGGACCGGGTGCCAGCGCAGTACCCACCCCCGGCGCACGGGCACCGGGGTGCCGTACTCGTCGCTCGTACGCCGGTCCAGCAGGTGGACGACGGTCAGCGCGGCACCGTCGACGAGCAGGCCGACCGGCCACAGCAGCATCGTGAGGTACCCGAGGGCGTTGCCGGCGAGGGCCTGGAACGGCAGCCGGAACACGTCCCGCAGGGTCGCCGGGTCGGTGAGGGCGCGGCGCACCCGGTCGGAGAGCTCCTCCGCGTCCAGCGGCAGGTACGGCGTCGGCCGGAAGGGGACGCCCAGCCGTGCGGCGGCCCTGCGGCGCTCGGACTCCGCAAACCTGCGAAGGACTTTGGCCGCCTCGGGGAGTGCGGGGAGCCCGATGACCACGACGGCGGACAGCAGCACCGCGAGGACGAGGAACACGCCCACACAGGCGGTCAGCGCCACCGGGATACCGATGAGGAGGTAGCGCGACGCGTCCCACGAACGCCGGACGGCCACCGTCAGCGGGGAGGGAGTGGAGGTCATGGCAGCCCACCGTACGGGGGGCTCACCCCCGTACGGAGGGGTGCCCTCCCCCCGGCCGGGGTGGAGTCTGCTCCACCCCGGGTCAGGGAGTGCGCACCCTCGCCCCAACTCCTCGCGATGACTAGCGTTTATGCAGGTCAAAGGGCATGTGCAACGAGAGGAACGGTGGAGCAGACGTGAACACGGTCACGGAGGTGCGATCGGCCGCGCTGAGTCTGGAGTCGGTCAGCCGGCACTACGGGCGGCGGGGCGGCGGCCGGGGGACGACCGCGCTGGACACGGTCAGCTGCGCCGTCCCCGCGGGGAGTTTCACCGCGGTGGTGGGCCCGTCCGGGTCGGGCAAGAGCACCTTCCTGCAGTGCGCGGCGGGCCTGGACCGGCCCACGTCCGGGACGGTGCGGATCGGGGGGACGGATCTCGGTCCGCTGTCCGAGGCGGCACTGACCCGGTTGCGCCGGGACCGGGTCGGCTTCGTCTTCCAGTCCCACGCCCTGAACCTGGTGCCCTCCCTGAGCATCGAGGAGAACGTCGTCCTCCCCCTGGTCCTGGCGGGAGCGGACCCGGCAGGGGCCGGGGTGCTCGCCCGTGGGCGGGAGCTGCTGACGCGGGTGGGGCTCGCGGGGCGCGGGAAGGACGGCCCCTCGACGCTGTCGGGCGGCCAGCAGCAACGGGTGGCGGTGGCACGGGCCCTGGTGACGGAGCCCGACGTGATCTTCGCGGACGAGCCGACGGCGTCCCTGGACCCGGAGTCGGCGGCCCTGGTGATGGCGCTGCTGCGGGACGCGGTGCGCGTCGACGGCCGCACGGTGGTGATGGTGACCCACGACCCGGTGGCGGCGAGCTGGGCCGACACCGTGCTGACGATGGACGGCGGACGGCTGCGATGAGCACGGACACGCGCACCGACGTGCGCACGGGGCGGGCGCGTGTGGCGGTCGCGCGGGCGGGTTCCCGGCGGGCGTCGGCGTTCCTCGCCCGGCGCTCGCTGACCGCCCATCGCCGCTCCTGGGCCGCGGTGTTCACCGCCGTGGCAGCCGCGGCGGCCCTGCTCGGCGCGTTCGCGACGGCCATCGGTTCGCTGCTGCTCGCACAGCCGCCGGTGGAGCGGTACGCGGGCGCCGACGCGGTGGTCGCGGCCGGCCAGAAGGTCTGGTACACCGCGAAGCCGTGGGGCGACGAGCCGCGGACCGTGACGGCGTATCTGCCCGAGCGGGTCCGTCTGGACCGCGCACTGGTGGCGAGGGCGGCGGCGGCCGACGGGGTCGCGCGCGCCGTCGCCGACGACGCGGTGCCGGTGGCCCTGGCCGACGGGGCCCCGGCGACGGGCCGTTCGTGGCCCTCCGCCGAGCTGACTCCGTACCGGCTGTCCGACGGCCGGGCGCCGAGGACCCCGGACGAGGTGGTCCTGGACAGGGCTCTGGCACCGGCCGGTACGGTGCCGGGCTCCACCGTGATGCTCCGGGCCGACGGGCCGGCACGGCAGTACACCGTCAGCGGACTCGCCGGGACCGGCCGGAACCCGGGCTCCCCCGCCGTCTTCTTCACGGAGGCGCGTCTGACCGAGCTGGCCGGGCACCCCGGCACGGTCGACGCCATCGGGATCGTCGCCGGGCCGGGTGTCGCCCCGGAGGCCCTGCGGGAGTCGCTGCGCGCCGCCGTGGCGGACACGGGCGGCGAGGTGCGGGTCCTGACCGGTGCGGAGCGCGGCGAGGGCGAGCGGGTGGACGCGCCGGGCAGTCGGGACGATCTCCTGGCGCTGCTGGCCTCCCTCGCGGGAACCGTCGTGATGGTGGCCCTCCTGGTGATCGCCTCCACCCTCTCCCAGGCCGTCCACCAACGCTCGGGCGAGCTGGCGCTGCTGCGCGCCGTGGGGGCGTCCCCGCGTCAGCTGCGGTCGGCGATCGGCAGGGAGGCGGGCCGGGTGGCCGGGGCCGCCGCGCTCGTGGGAGGGGTCGCGGCGGTGCCGCTCGGGCTCGCGGTCCGGTCCCTGCTGGCCACGGATCCGCTGCCGCTGCCCGTGCCGGTCTGGCTCCCGTGCGCGGGGGGCGCCGCCGGAGCGCTGGTCGTCGCCCTGGCCGCGCGGCCCGTTGCCGCGCTGGCCGCCCGGGGCATCACCCGGATGCGGCCGTCCGCCGCGCTGGACGCCGCCGGTGCGCCCGAGCCGAGCGATCCGGGCCGCCTGCGTACGGTCACCGGGCTGCTCCTGGCGCTGGCGGGGGTCGGTTCGGCAGGTCTGGCCACGACGCAGGGCGGCCAGGCGGCGGCGCTGGCCGCGTCGGGCTCCGCGACCTCGCTGATCATCGCGGTGGCGCTGCTGGGCCCGGGGATCGCCCGGGTGGCGGTCCGTGTGCTGGGCCGGCCGGTACGCCGGGCGGGCGGGGCCCCCGGGTTCCTGGCGGCCAGGTCCTCCGCCGCGCACACCCGCAGGCTGGGCGCGGCGCTCACCCCGGTCGTGCTGGTGGTCGCGTTCGTCTGTGTGCAGCTGGCGGCGTCGTCGACGATGGAGCGGGCCTCCGACCGGGAGGCCGCCGCGGCACTGCGTGCGGAGCTGGTGGTGACGGGCCCGCCCGGCGGGCTCCCGGCCGGGGCCGCGGAGGCGGTGCGCCGGGCGCCCGGTGTCGCGGAGGCCACCGGTGTGCTGCGGTCGTCCGTGGTGCTGTCCCGCCGCGAGGCGGGCGAACCCGTACTGGACCGGCTCCCCGTCCTGGGGGTGACGGCGGATCAGCTCCGGGGCACCCTGGATCCGCGGGTCACCTCGGGCGACCTCGGGGACCTGACGGGCACGGACACGGTGGCGGTCGGTGCGGACCGGGCCGACGCCCTGGACACGGGCGTCGGCGGCACCGTGAAGCTGTGGCTCGGGGACGGCACGGCTGTCGGCCTGCGGGTGGTCGCGGTCTACGAACGAGCCCTGGGAATCGGTGAGTTCATGCTTCCCCAGGCAGCGCTCACGGACCATGTGTCGGCCCCACGCGACCAGGCGGTCCTGATCAGCACGGAATCCGGCGCGGGTGACGGCAGGGCGGCTGCCGCCGTACGGGACGCGCTCGCCCCGTACGGCGGTGCGACGGTCCGCCGGGCGACGGCGGACGACGTGCGGATCGCCCCGCCGGTCTCCGCGCGGGACGACGCGCTGATCGTCGTCGGGGTCGGGGTCATCGGCGGCTTCGCGCTCCTGGCGGTGGTCAGCACCCTCGCCCTCATCTCGGCGGGCAGGCGGAGCGAGTTGCGGCTGCTGCGGCTGGTCGGCGCGGGGAGGGGCCAGCTGACCCGGATGCTGGTCCTGGAGACCGGGCTGGTGGCGGTCGCCGGCCTGGCGATCGGCACGCTGGTCGCCGCGGTGCCGCTCACGGCGTTCTCGGTGGGACTGGCCGGTGCGGCCCCGTACATGGCGCCCGCGCAGTACGGGGCGCTGGCCCTGGCCGTGACGGTGGCGGCCGCGGCGGGGACCCTGCTTCCGGCCGCCCGCCGATGAGGGCCGCGCCGCGCCCTACGCGGGCGCGGCCGCCGCCCCCAACGCGTCCAGCACCGGCTTGATCAGCGGATGCCCTTCGGCCCCGTGCCGCACCGCGGCGAAGACCCGGCGGGTGGGGGCACTGCCCTCCACCGGCCGGACGACGACACCGCCGAGCTCCGTGCCACGCAGTGCCGAACGTGGCACGAGCGCCACCCCGGCGCCCGCGCCGGCCAGCGCGACCACCGCGTGGAAGTCGTCCGACGAGTGCTCCAGACGGGGCGCGAATCCCGCGTACTCGCAGGCCAGGACCACCACGTCGTGGCAGGGGTTGCCGGGGTAGGGACCGATCCACCCGTCCTCGGCGAGGTGGGCCAGGGCGATGTGCTCCTGCCCGGCGAGGCGGTGGCCGACCGGCAGCACCGCGTCGAAGGGCTCGGAGTACAGCGGCACCCGGGTCAGCCGTCGGTCGTCGTCGCCGGGAGCGCCGCGGTATTCGACGGCGACCGCCACGTCGACCTGCCGGTCCAGCACCATCGGCACGCTGGCGTCGCCCTCGGCGTCCTGCACCCGGACCCGGATGCCGGGGGCGGTACGGGTCAGCTCCGCGATGGCGGGAGCGAGGACGAGGCCGATGCCGGTGGCGAACGCGGCGACCGTGACCGTCCCCGCGACTCCCGCGCCGTAGTCGGCGAGCTCCGCCTCGGCCCGCTCCAGCTGGGCCAGCACCGCGTTGGCGTGGGTCAGCAGGATCTCCCCGGCGGCGGTGAGCCTGGCCCCCCGCGCACCGCGTTCGACGAGCCGGTGACCGGTCTCCTGCTCCAGGGCGGCGAGCTGCTGGGAGACCGCGGAGGGGGTGAGGTACAGCGCGGCGGCTGCGGCGGTCACCGTGCGGTGGTCCGCCACCGCACGGAGGATGCGCAGCCGCCGTGCATCGATCATGCGCCCATTGTCCCAGGTCGCGGGAGGGTGCTACGCCTCCAGTGCGGCCCGTGCGCCGATGAACGCGTCCACGGCACGGTGGACGTCCTCGGTGGAGTGCGCGGCGGAGAGCTGGACCCGGATGCGCGCGGCACCCTGCGGGACGACCGGGTAGGAGAATCCGATCACGTACACACCGCGCTCGAGGAGCAGCTCCGCCATCCGGGACGCCTTCGCCGCGTCCCCGATCATGACGGGGGCGATGGCGTGGTCGCCGGGCAGGATGTCGAAGCCCTCCTCGGTCATCCGGGAGCGGAAGAGCGCGGTGTTGGCGTCGAGCTGCTCGCGCAGGTCGCCGGCGGACTCCAGCAGGTCGATGACCTTGAGGGAGGCGGCGGCGATGACCGGGGCGAGCGAGTTGGAGAACAGGTACGGACGGGAGCGCTGGCGCAGCAGCGCAACGATCTCGGCGCGCGCCGCGACGTAGCCGCCCGACGCGCCGCCCAGTGCCTTGCCCAGCGTGCCCGTGATGATGTCGACGCGGTCCATGACTCCGTGCAGCTCGGGGGTGCCCCGGCCGCCGGGGCCGACGAAGCCGACGGCGTGCGAGTCGTCGACCATGACCATGGCGTCGTAGCGGTCGGCCAGGTCGCAGATCTCGGCCAGCGGGGCGACGTATCCGTCCATGGAGAAGACGCCGTCGGTGACGACGAGCCTCCGCCGCGCCCCGGACGCCTCCTTGAGCTGCCGCTCCAGGTCGGCCATGTCGCGGTTGGCGTAGCGGTGGCGCTTCGCCTTGGAGAGGCGGATGCCGTCGATGATGGAGGCGTGGTTGAGGGCGTCGGAGATGACCGCGTCCTCGGGGCCCAGGAGGGTCTCGAAGACACCGCCGTTGGCGTCGAAGCAGGAGGAGTAGAGGATCGTGTCCTCCTGGCCCAGGAACGCGGAGAGCCGCTGTTCCAGCTCCTTGTGGACCTCCTGGGTGCCGCAGATGAAGCGGACGGACGCCAGGCCGTAGCCCCAGCGGTCCAGTGCCTCGTGGGCGGCGGCGACGACCTCGGGGTGGTCGGCGAGGCCCAGGTAGTTGTTGGCGCAGAAGTTGAGGACCTCGCCCGCGCGGCCCCCTGAGGTGACGCCGACGGTGGCGGACTGCGGGGTGCCGATCACCCGCTCCGGCTTCTGGAGTCCGGCGTCCCGGATCTCGTCGAGGGTGGTGCGCAGGTCGTCGCGTACGGAGTCGAACATGAAGGATGTCTCCCAGGTGGGTACGGGCCGGGGGCTACGAGGCGGGCGGGGTGCGGATCAGGCGGACCAGTCGAGCAGGACCTTGCCGCCGAGACCGCTCGCCGCGTCGTCGAACGCGGCTTCGAAGTCCCGGTATCCGTACCGTCCGGTGATCACGGGGGCGAGGTCGAGTCCGCCCTCCAGCAGCACGGACATGGCGTACCAAGTCTCGTACATCTCACGGCCGTAGATGCCCTTGATGGTGAGCATCGACGTCACGACGCGGGACCAGTCGACGGGGAACTGTCCGGCCGGGAGCCCCAGCATCGCGATCCGGCCGCCGTGCGTCATGTTCGCGATCATGTCCTGCATCGCCTCGGGGCGGCCGGACATCTCCAGGCCGATGTCGAAGCCCTCCCGCAGGCCGAGGTGGCGCTGGCCGTCGGCGATGGTCTCCTTGCCGACGTCGAGGGCGAGGCTGACGCCGACCTTCCTTGCCAGTTCCAGGCGGGCCTCGCTGACGTCCGTGATGACGACGCTGCGGGCGCCTGCGTGGCGGGCGACGGCGGCGGCCATGATGCCGATGGGCCCGGCGCCGGTGATCAGTACGTCCTCGCCGACCAGCGGGAACGACAGGGCGGTGTGCACGGCGTTGCCGAACGGGTCGAAGATCGCGGCGACGTCGAGGTCGACCTTGTCCCGGTGCACCCACACGTTGGACGCGGGCAGTGCCAGGTACTCGGCGAACGCCCCGTCCCGGCCGACGCCGAGTCCGAGGGTGGAGCGGCAGAGGTGACGCCGTCCGGCGAGGCAGTTGCGGCACTTCCCGCAGACCAGGTGGCCCTCGCCGCTGACCAGGTCGCCGACCTTGATGTCGACGACGTCGGAGCCGAGGTCCGCGACCTCGCCGACGAACTCGTGGCCGAGGACGAGGGGGGTGCGCACGGCCTGCTGCGCCCAGCCGTCGTAGTCGCGGATGTGGAGGTCGGTGCCGCAGATTCCGGTGCGCAGGACCTTGATCAGGACGTCCGCAGGGCCGATCTCCGGCTCCGGCACGTCCATCAGCCAGAGCCCCGGCTCGGCCTTCTGCTTCACGAGTGCCTTCACGGCTGCGGCTCCCTGTACCTGGTACCTGGTGAACGCCCCGGGCCGGGGCATGCCGAAGGCGGCATGCGGCCCGGGGTCGATGGGGTTCGGCGGACGGGACGGGGCGCCCGGATCGGCTCCGCGCACGGCCCGCCGGTGCTCTCCGCCGTCATGGAGACTGTGCCGCACCCCGGCCCCTCAGGTCCATCGAGGATTTCTTAAGCGCAGCCGTAGATCTTCTTCAGGCCGTGGCCCGGATCTTCCTCAGGTCTCGGCCCACGGCTACCGGCCGACCCGGCGGCGGGGCGGTCGGGCCGGCCGCGGCGTACGCCCCGGGGGCGGGTACACCCATGGCTCCCGCGCGCACCGGGCGTCCCGGCGGAGGCGCGGGCGGGGCGGTCGGTCAGGGGCGGGGCCAGGGGCGCCCGTCGAGGTTCTCGATGTCGGTGTTGAGGCGCTTGAGGTACGCGGCGAACGCGGCGACCTCCTCCGGCTCCCACGCGGCCATGACCTTCTCCAGACCGCTGATGTTCGCGGACCGCTCGGCATCGAGGCCGCGCCCGCCCTCCTCGGTGATGCGGAACTTGCGGGCGATCCCGCCCTCGGGGTCCGGGATGCGCTCGACGAGCCCGGCGCGCAGCATGGCGGCGGTCTGCCGGTTCAGGGTGGAGGCGTCCAGCCCGAAGGCCTCGCTGAGCTGCCCGATGGACATCGGGCCCTCCATCCGGATACGGCTGAGCAGGGTGTACGCGCTGCGGTCCAGGGACTGGTTGTTCCGCCTCAGCCGGGGTGCGCTCAGCTGGAGGTGCCGCCCGAGCAGCATGGTCTCGAATTCGATCAAGTGCGTGGGCTTGTCCATGGTCCTTCTCTCGACCGCCTTCACGTGCGCCGGGTCTCTCGACTGCAGATATACCACCACGGCGAAAGGGCGCCTCAGCCGCCCGACCTCGTCGGCGGCACGCCCGTGCGGGCGGATCGGTGCCGCGCCGGGGACACGGAACGGGAACACGGTCCGTCACGGCCCGGCAGAACATTTAGGTACGTTGACATAGGTATCTCGGGGTACCTATGCTGCGGGCATGCCCGATTCCAGCGCGCCCTCCCAGGACGTCGACCGCGTGGCCTCCGCGCTCGTGGCCGTCCTGCCCGCGCTGCAGCGGAGCCTCGAGCGGCACGTCGGCCGCGAGTTCCCGCACCCGCGGCTTCCGGAGGGCCAGCTCGCCCTGTTGTTCCTCGTCGAGGAGCGTGAGGGGATCACCGTCCGGGAGTCCGCCGAGGCACTGCTGATGAAGCCGAACAACGTCAGCGCCCTCGTCTCCCAGCTCACCGAACTGGGACTGCTGGAGCGCAGGCAGGACGCGGCCGACAAGCGGGTCGCCCATCTGTATCCCACGGCCACGGCCCGGGAGCGGCTCGCCGAGGCGCGGCTGCTCAAGGAGGGGCACATGGCGCGCGCGCTCCGCACCCTCACCGACGGCGATCTCGACGCCCTCGGTGCGGCGCTGGGTGCGCTGACGTCACTGAGCGGGCGTCTCCGCACCTCCGCCGGCTGACACCCGCTCGCCGCCCGGTCAGGGTCCGGGGTCCTCACGAGGGCCCCGGACCCTGACCGCTGCCGGTCTCTCGTCACCGCGGCCGGGCGCTCACGCGTGCTGACGCGACGCGCCTCCTCCGCACCCCGAAGTACGTACACAGACAAGGCGTTCCCATGTCCTCCACGACCGTGGACAAGTCCCCCCTGCCCGCAGGCGCTCCCCCGGACGCCCCGAAGGGCAGACGCGCCAATCCCTGGCTGACGCTGATCGCCGTCGCCATCGGCCTCTTCATGGTCAACCTCGACGGTTCCGTGGTCTCGATCGCCAACCCGGAGATCGGCCGCAGGCTGAACGCGTCCACCGCCGACCTCCAGTGGGTCACCAACGCGTACCTGATCGCGATGGCCGCCTTCCTGATCCTGGGCGGCAAGCTCGGCGACCGTGTCGGACGGCGCACGTTCTACATGATCGGCACCGCCGGATTCACCGTGGCGTCGGTCGCGATCGCCCTGTCGGGGTCGATCGAGGGCGTCATCACCTTCCGCGCGCTGCAGGGCCTCTTCGGGGCGCTGCTCATCCCGAACACCCTCGGTCTGCTGCGCGCGGTCTTCCCGCCGCGGAAGTTCGGCATGGCGGTGGGCCTGTGGGCCATGGTGGCGTCGTGCTCCACGGCGCTCGGCCCGATCGTCGGCGGGCTGCTCGTCGAACACGTCAACTGGGAGTCCGTCTTCCTGATCAACGCGCCGATCGGCGTGGCCGCCCTCGTCTTCAGCGCCCTCGTCCTGCCGAGGAGCAAGGACTCCACGGGCGATCACCGCTTCGACGTCCCCGGCGTGATCCTGCTCGCCGCCGGACTGGTGGCGCTCGTCTTCGGCGTGGTCAAGGGCGAGACCTGGGGCTGGACCTCCGCCGGGACCCTGGGTTCGCTCGGCGCGGGTCTGGTCGTCCTGGCGGTGTTCTGCTGGTACGAGACCCGGGTCCAGCACCCGCTGCTGCCGATGCGGCTGTTCCGCAACCCGTCCCTGACGATCGGCACGCTCGTCACCGCGATCAACTTCTTCGTCCTGCTCGGCGTCATCTTCTTCCTGATGCTGTACCTGCAGAACGTGCGCGGCTTCACCCCCGTCGAGGCCGGTGTCCGCACGCTGCCGCTGAGCCTGGCGACCGTCGTCGCGTCCCCGCTCGGCGCCGCTCTGACCCAGCGCTTCGGCCCGCGTCTGACCATGCCGCTCGGCATGGTGCTCCAGGCCGCGGCCTCCCTCTGGATGCTGACCTGGGACGCGGAGTCCTCGTACGCCGCCCTCTGGCCGCCGTTCCTCGCGATCGGCCTGGGGGTCGGCATGGTGATGTCCGCGTCCTCCGACGCGATCGTCGGCAACGCGCCGAAGAAGGACGGCGGTGTCGCCGGTGGCCTGCAGGCCACCGCCCTGCAGATCGGCGGTGCGCTCGGCACGTCCGTGCTGATCTCCCTGATCAGCGGCAAGGTGGGCTCCACCCTCACCGGCGAACTGACCGCGGCCGGAGTACCGGCACCGGCCGCGGCGGGCCTCGCGGAGGCCAAGGACGCGGTGGCGATGGGCGTGTCGCCGGTCTCCGGCGACATGCCGGCCCAGCTGAGGGCCGCCGTCATCGAGGGCAGCGGCAACGCGTTCATGAACGGAGTGCACAGCGCGGTGATCGTCACCGCGGTCCTGTGCGTCGTCGGCGCCCTGCTGGCCGGATTCGGCCTGCGGCGCGGCGCCGCACCGGTGGACGCCGGGCACTGACGCACACGACGGACCGGGACCGGCCGGGATGCGAGGCAGGCGCGAAGGCGCGGCTCCCGCATCCCGGCCGGGCTGGTGTCCGGGGTACGGGCGGGCCGTGTCGCACCGCCCGTACCCCGCGGACGGGGCCGGCGCTGCGGCCCCGTCCGCCGTCACGCGGCGGCGTCCGCCCGCTCATGACGGTCCCGGATGCGGGCGACGACCCGTTCCCGTCCCAGTCGCCGGGCCCTGCGGAGCTTGGCTTCCGCGGCCGCCATGGGGATCCCGAGCAGCCAGCCCCACAGGCTGAACCGCAGGGTTCCGCTCGACACCAGCGCCTGGTTGACGCCCAGGCAGAGGCCGACGGTCAGCGCGTACGCCGCGGCCCGGTGGGCGAGGAGCAGGCGCAGCAGGGCGTTGCGGCGCCCCTGCAGGAGCTCGACCGCCGCGGCCAGTTCGGCGGCACGCAGGTCCTCCCCGGGTTCGCCCCCGGACTCGCCGCGAGCGGCACGCCGCAGCGCGTCGGTGACCTGCATGCTCTGTTCGGCCGCTCCCTCACGCCGCGAACGGGCCTGCGCGGCGGAGTCCTTGAAGTCGTCCCAGTACCCTCGGCCGGCCCACCCCGTCACGGCGTCCACGCGTGCCCGCTCGGCCGACCCGGGCGGCGCCAGCTCTTCGAGCCGCGTCCGCAGGGCCGCTCCGCGGGCCGCGCGCCCCGGGTAGGTGAAGGAGTCGGACCGCAGGCACAGCTCCAGGTACGACACCAGGAGCCCCAGATCGTCCTGCGCGAGCGCGAGCCCCTCGCGGTACGCCGCCTCGGCCTCGGCGTCGTGGTCGTCGTCGTCCTCGGCGGCGTGCGCCTGTCCCAGCCAGCAGAGGAGGACCGGATCCGGACCCAGCTCGCCGAGCCCGGCCCGGGCCGCCTCCCTGACTTCGGCGTAGCCACCCACCTCGTACAGCTCCGAGCACCGCTGTTCGTACTGCTGCCGCTCCATGTCCCCGCCCCACTCGTTCCGGACCGGCAGCTTCGCCAATGCACCGTGACGCCGTCAACGGACTTCGGGTCACGATGTGCGCGGGGTTCAGGCCTCCTGGGGTGCGGGCTCCTTGCTGGTGGCCCCGGGCGCCCTCGTCTCACCGGACGTGAGGATCGGGGCGGTCAGGCAGGCGATGACGCAGAACGCCACCGGCAGGAAGAAGGTGAGGTTCAGCGGCATGAAGTGCGTCATGGGGCCGATCACCGCGGGGCCCGCCAGGATGCCGATGTAGCCGAGGCCCGCCACGCGTGAGACGTTCGTTCCGGCGGCGGCCGGATCGATGTGGCCCGCCGCACTGAAGAGTTGCGGGATGGTGCCGGACAGGCCGATGCCGAAGACGGTCCAGCCGATCAGCGCGACCGGGATCGTGGGCGAGAGCGCGGCCAGGACGAGTCCTGCGGCAGCCGCTCCGGAGCCGTAGCGAAGGATCGCGACCGGGCCGAAGCGCGCGGCGACCGGGTCGGCGAGTAGGCGGCCGATGGTCATGGCGGTGGCGAAGGCGCCGTACGCGAAGGCCGCGGTCGACGGGGACGCGTCGAGTACGTCCTTGAGGTGCAGGGCGCTCCAGTCCCCTGCCACGCCCTCGGAGAGCATCAACATGAGGGCCAGCGCCGCCATGATCCAGATGCGGCGGGGTACGGGACGCCGGGCGGACTTCTCACCGGCACCGGCATCCGCGCCCACCGGGGCGGCTTCCGGGGGCATCAGCGCCGGCACGGCGGCCAGCGTGACGACGAGGCTGAGCGCGGCCATGGCGCCGAGCGTGACGGCCGGGCTCCACTCTCGGCCGAGGGTGAAGGCTCCGACCAGCGCGGCGAAGACGCCGCCGATCGAGAACATGGCGTGGAACGCGGACATCACGGGCCGGCCGTAGCCCCGCTCGACCTGCACCGCGTGGGCGTTCATCGCCACGTCCAGGCATCCGGTCGTGCAGCCCAGGACGAAGAGCGCGGCTCCCAGCGTCCAGGGACTGGTGGCCAGGCCCGGCAGGACGAGGGCCGCACAGGACAGCACGGCGCTGACGGGGACGACCTTGCGGGCACCGAACCGGTCACTGAGCGGACCGATCAGCTGCATCCCGGCGAAGGCCCCGCCGCCCAGGAGCAGGAGGAGCCAGCCGAGGACGGCGTGGCTGATCCCCACCCGCTGCTCGATGGTGGGGATGTGGACGATCCACATGCCCAGGATGAAGCCGCAGAGGGTGAAGTAGACGAAGGTGGCCAGGCGGCCGACCCGCAGAGATCTTTCCATGCGCGCCAACCTAACAAACAGATTTTATGAGCGGAACTTGGTTTTCCGCACACTTCTGGTGTTCACTTCGCGTCATGGCGAGCGCAGACCGACTGAAGCAGATCACGCACGCGGTCCTGGAGACGGGCCGCAGAACGGTCGCGGAGCTGGCCGCGCTCACCGGCGCCTCGGAGATGACGATCCGACGCGATCTGGAGACGCTGGCCGGCCAGGGCGTCCTGGAGCGGTACCGGGGCGGGGCGAGGAGCCTGGTGCTGCGCGGTGAGGAACCTCCGTTCGCTCTGCGGGCCCGGGAGGGCCTGGAGACGAAGCGCCGCATCGCGGCCGGGGTCGCCTCACTGATCGCGGACGGCGAGTCGGTGGTCGTCGACAGCGGCACCACCTGCCTGGAGGTGGCGCACGCGCTCGCGGACCGTCGGCTGACCGTGATGCCGCTGTCCCTGCACGCCGCCAACGCCCTGACCGGCGCGACCGGGTTGACCCTGCTGCTGCCCGGTGGCCGGCCGCGCCCCGGCGAGCTCGCGCTGACCGGACCGCTGGCCGAGGCGTCCCTGGCCTCGCTGCGCTTCGACACCGCGGTGATCGGCTGCTGCGGCCTGACCGCCGAGGACGGGCTCACCGCCTACGACCTGGAGGACACGGCGGTCAAGCGGGCCGCGATCGCGTCCGCCCGCCGCGTCATCGCCGTGGCCGACGCCGCCAAGCTCTCCCGCACCGCCCTCGCCCTCGTCACCCCGGCGTCCGCGCTGCACGCGGTCGTGACCGACACCGCGGCCCCCGGCGACGAGGTGGAGGCACTGCGCGCCCTGGGCGTGGACGTACGGACGGTGTGAGCCGGCGGGTGCGCGGCGAGCCGGGCAGGCACCGGAGGCGCCGGGGCCCGGGACGCGCCGTCCCCGGGGGTGCGCGGCGCCCGGGAGCGGCACGGCACCGGCGGGTACGTGGTTCCGGAGCGTGTACGGCCCCGGCGGGTACTTCGTGGGCACGGTGCACCGAAAGCGGGGCGCGGCCCGCCGACCGCGTGGCGCGTGGCGCGTCGGAGCGAGCCGTTCGTCGCGGCCCCGTGCGTCAGTTCCACGACGTGCCCGCCACCACCCGTGCCCTCGTACCCCACCGCGCCCGCGGACAGCAGCACTTCGGTCATTCGCCCGGCCCGGGGCCTCCTCCTGCCTCGCGCGGCCCAACAGGCCGTCAGGGCTTGATAGCGTCGCCCGCACGACTACGGAAAGCTCCCCGCCGGGGTCGTCGCTCCGCTGGGCCGGGCCGCGCCGACAGGACGGCGAGCGGTGGCCGGTGCGTGTGACGGGGACGCACGTGGCAGGGACGATGAGGGCCTACGCATGAGCCTCCCGCAGTTGCACTACACCTCCGTCGCGGCCGGGGACGGGGAGCCCTCCGGCCGGTTCACCGCCGTCGACCCCGCGATACCCGGGCCGGTGCGCACGGAGGCGGCACCGTTGCTGGCCTACGACGCACCGGCGGGCACCCCCGACCGGCTCGGCGACGCCCGGCTCCGGGCACTGCCGGTCGCGTTCGCCTTCGCCGCGCTCACCGACGGCAGCCACCTGCTGAGCCGTACGGTGGCCACGGGTGCGGGTGGCTTCCACGCCCACGCCGTGCACATCCCGTCCGGTACGCCGATACCGGGCCGGGCGCTCCCGGTGGCCGCCTGGGGGGCCGCGGGCTGGCTCTCCGCGGCGCCGGACCGCACGCCGCACGACCCGCTGACCGGGATGTCCACCGCGCAGGGCCCCTCCCGGGGGCTCACCAGGGAGGGCCTCGGAGACTTCGCCGTGTCCCGCAGCCCGTGGCTCGCCGCCGTGCTCAGCGATCTGCGCCGGGTGAGCGAGGACCCGTCCGCGCCGCCGGTCGTGCTCGTGGAGCGGCAGAGCGCCGACGTGGCCCGGTGGGTCGCGCTGGCCACGGCCGTGCTGCCCAGGGAGCACGCGGAACGGCTGACCTTCACCACGTACACGCGCCGGCCCGGACACACGACGCACCAGGTCATCGGTGTCCTGCCCGAGGACGCTCCCGACGCCCGCGACCCCCGCTTCCGCGTGCACGCCGGGTCCGGCCCGCGTCCCGCGGGAGCGGTGGACGACGCGTGGGCGGGGACCGCCGCCCGGATCTGGCGCAGCCGGGCCCCCGAGCTGTTCCGGGAGGCGGCGGAGCTGCCGGGCGAGCCGTTCGCTGCCGGTCCGCTCGCGGTGACGGCACTCGGCGCGGGCATCGCGCTCGGGTCGAACGAGCGTGCCGCGGCGGCCGATTGGGCGGCCGTGCGGCCGTACGCCCTGGACGAGAAGCGCACCCGTCAGCTGACCGACGCACTGACCTCGCCCGCCGACGACCGCACGGCGGCGGAGTGCGCCGCCGCGCTGCGTCTGCTGACGGCGCTCGACGGGCGCTGCCCCGCCGCCGTCACCGCGCCGCTGGCCGCGCTGCTGGTGCGGGAGGCGGTACGGGGCGGCGACGTCGGGCTGGAGCCGCCCGCGCGGTCGGCGTTCGAGGAGCCCGCCGGGGAGCGTGCCCTCACCGGACTCGTCGAGGAGCTCGGCGACGACCTGCTGGCCGAACTGGCGCCCGGGGTCCCCCGGAGTGTCGCGCGGACCGTGCAGTTGCTGCGGATCGTGCGGCTGCTCGGCGTGGACCGCGAGGAGCTGCTGCCCGACGTCGTGCACCGGCTGGCCCGCACACTGCTCGACGACCCGGAGACGGGCGCGTGCCCCGCGCTGCTGGATCTGCTGGACGAACAGTTCGACGTGCGTACCGCGCTGCTGGGCGAGCTGGACGGGCTCGCCCCGGACGACCCCGCGGGCGCCGAGCGGCTGCTGGTCCGGGTCGCGCTGCCGTTCACCGGGACGCAGGCGCTGCCGCATCTGCGGATGTGCGCCGAGGCGCCGGGGGCGAAGACGCGCGGCACGGACCGGGTGGGCACCCTGCACACGGTGCTGCGCGCGGCAGGTATGTCCCCCTTCGCCGAGCCGCTGGTGCTGCGGACAGCGGTCGGGCTGGTCTGGGGCGAGGAGACGCCGACCGCGGGCGAGGCCCGGTCACTGCTCACCGAGACCACGTCGGACGCCCACCGGGCGGCCGGTACCTGGGCGCACCTGGTCGACGCCGCGCTCGCCGCCCCCTACGGCGACGAGGACGCTCCCGAGCTCGCCCACGACCTCCTGCGCGGCTTCCCGCAGGAGCTCACCGCCCGGGTGCGTGCGTGCCTGATGCTGCTGGACTTCGCCCGCGGGATGAACGCGGGGGCGGCGGAACCCGGCTGGGCGGACCGTGCCCGCGAGCTGCGCGCCCGTGCCGAACCCGTGGAGCCCCTGGTACTGGAACACGCTCACGGCGCCCTGTCGGAGCGGCTGCTCACGGCCGGCCGGCCCGAGGCGGAGCTCTACGCCTTCGTCCACAGCGAGGACGAGGACCTGATCGCCGCCTACGGCAGGGCCGCTCGGGGCGCCGGGGTCGCCGCCCTGCTGCGGGACGACCCCGCGTACGTGGCGGACTGCTTCGCGGTGTGGAACGCCCACCCGCACGCCGGCACCGCCTGGACCCGGACGCGTACCGCCCTGCTCGAAGAGGTGCTGCGCCCCGCGGTGCGCGCCCTGCCCCCCGAGGGGCTGGCAGCGGTGGAGGAGGCGGTGGAACGCGAGGGCAACAGCCGCACCCTGGAGGCCTTCCGCACCTGGAACCGGCCGTCACGCTCGATCGGACGCCTCGGCAGACGCATCGTGGGGCGGGTGCGCCGAGGATGACCGCGGGCAGTACGGCACGTGCCTACGAGGATGTGGCCGGCCCGGGCGCAGCGGCCCTCGGCGCGGTGAGGGCCGAGGGCCGCCCGGTCGGTGCCGGGTACGGCGGACTCAGACGTTGGGCACCTTGAGCTTGTCCCAGCTGGTCCGGCCCGGGACGCCGTCCGCGCCGCTCCCCGAGTAGCCCAGCTTGCGCTGCCAGGCTGCGTACGACGCGCGGTCGGCCTCGGACCACGCCGGGCCGGGGCCGACCTCGTACTTTCCGCAGCCCTCGGCCACCAGTCTCTTTCCCATCGCCGTGATGACGGCGCTTCGCCGGCCGGCCCGGAAGAACGCCGCCCCGGGGAACGGCTCATAGGTCGCCGGGGGCTTGGCCGGGCCGTCCGGCTTGCCGGCGAGGCGGGTCCTGACCCTGGTGCGCATCGAGCCCATCGTGAACCCGCGCGGGTCGATCTTCCCCGGCTGCCACTCCTTGTGGCCGATGACCGAGCGCTGGTTCCAGCCGTGGGCCCGGCAGATCGCGGCCGCCGCCCTCTCGATGGCCAGCAGTTGGGCGGCCGGCCACGGATCCTTGCCGTTGCCGAGGTTGATGCACTCGAAGCCGTAGAAGGAGCGGTTGCCGTCGGTGTTGGCCTCGTTGTCGGCGGGCAGCGCCGTTTCGTTGATCACCGCACGCAGGACGTCGTCGTCGCCGAGGCCGGCGTGGTTGGCCCGGCCGTGGCCGACCATGTGGACGGTGCCGTCCTTGGCGATCACGCCGTGGCACAGCGGGCCCGGCAGACTCGAATGGCCGTCGTAGCAGAGGTCCACGGAGCTCTGCGTGCCCGAGGTCACGGTGTGATGGATCATCACCCCGTACACGGGTCCCCACGCGCCCTTGTGGTTCCGGTTGTGCGTGCGCCAGCTCCGGTGCTCGACGACGCGCAGGCCCTCGTCCCGCAGGGCCCTGAGCAGTTTGTCGGCGGACAGAGGCGTTGCCATCGTGGTGCTCCTTTACCCAGGTGGTGCGTCAGCTCTCGGGCTGTCCCTCGTCGTCCTGCCCCGCCGTCCGGCCGTCCGAACCGGCGGCGGCACTCTCGGTGGCCTCCGCTTCCGCCTCGGCCTCCGCTTCCGCGGCCAGCTCCTGCTCGTCCGCCGCGGGGACGGCGGCGGCCAGGGGCGCGAACGTCATGCGCAGGTCCGCGACCGACCCCTCCCCCAGCACCCAGGCCAGCGGTGCGTAGTGGACGCGGATGCCGTTCGGGGCTTGCAGCAGCGGGCGGCGGGCCGCGTCCGCCGGCCATTCGACACCGCCCGTCGCGGTCCTGGCCGGAACGGTCCAGAAGTCACCGGACCGGTACGCACCGCCTGGCTCGAAGTAGACGAACACGCCGTCCTCCAGCGGCAGCCAGCCGCCCTCGTCGATCCGGACCGCACCGTTGCGCAGCCTCGCGGACCCCTTCGCACGGCCCGGTCCGCCCCCGTGCCGGGAGCCGGACCGCTGGTCCCAGCGCCGCAGGTACGGGTGGAGCTCGGGGCGCCGCCCGACCGAGGGGTGGGGCTCGTCCGAGAGCCGTACCCGCCGTCCCGGCAGGTCGATTTCCTCGATCCGCAGCAGCGGCAGCGGCTCGCCCCGGCTGGTGTAGCCGGTGTCGACGAACTCCACCTGGTCGCCGAC
Source organism: Streptomyces clavifer (assembly GCA_014651175.1). Taxonomy (GTDB): domain Bacteria; phylum Actinomycetota; class Actinomycetes; order Streptomycetales; family Streptomycetaceae; genus Streptomyces; species Streptomyces clavifer. The sequence continues at coordinate 611,362 of BMWJ01000002.1, forward strand.
GTGCAGACCGAGCTTGTCGTCGTTGCCGAGCGAGGACAGCTCCACCCAGGTCCCGTCGGTCCCGTCGACCGGGAGCGTCACGGAGCCGTTCTCACGCGACCACTTGTAGGTGGCCTCCTCGGCCGCGCCGCCCTCGTGGATCTCCACCCGGTACATCTGGTTCTCCGGCCCCCGGTAGCGGGCGTCCGGATCCACCAGGCAGGGCGCGTCGTCCGTGTGTCCGGGACGCTCGCTGCGCGCCGCCATCCGGGCCGTCGACGCCTGCGCCGCCGCCCAGCGGGCGAACGCCTCCCGGACCTGGTCCTTGGCGGCCCCGTCCTCCACCTCCAGCTGTGCGCCGGGCAGCGGGAGCACCTGCCAGACGGTCTTGATCCGGGCCGCCGTGTCGGGCATCGCCGGGCCGAGGGCCACTTCGCGCAGCAGCGGGTCCTCGGCCGCGGTCACCGAGCGTTCCCACACCTTGAGGCAGGCGAGGTAGGGGAACCGGGTGGGCAGCCGGTCGCCGGGGCGCTCCGGGTCCCGGTGGCCGTCCGGCTGGTCCCAGTAGGTCCAGGTCGCCGGGGCCTCCCCGTCGTCGTCGGCGTCCTCCTGTGCCGGGACACCGGGCTCGGGGCGGGTCGAGTCCAGCAGGATCCCGTCGACGTAGTAGCGTCCGCCGCCGATCGAGAGGTCGTCGAGCTCCCGGCTGCCGCCCAGGAACCCCACCTCGAATCCGGTCGCGCCGCGCGGGCCGCCGTGCTGCCCGATCAGGTCGGCGGCGGTGGTCCGGGCCCGGTGCAGCTGGATCGCGGCCTGTTCGTTCGCGTCGGCGTCCAGCTGTACCCGGCCCTGCTGGGTGAGGACCGCCGCGTAGTGCCGGTCCGGCCGGAAGGTGTCACGGGAGAGATCTGCGTGCATGGGAAGGGGTCCCCCTCGGAAGTACGTCGGTGGGTCGGAAGAGATCGGTGCGGACGGTTCCGGGCCGTCACGTCACGGGGAAGATCCCGGCATCCGTACCGGCCGGGGTGAACGCGGCGAGCCTGGCCCGCAGGCTGTCCTCGCGCTGTGGTTCGTACAGGTGGTGGAAGACCCCCATCTCGGAGCCGTCGTCGGCGCCCCGCCGGATCTGCCACGGTCCGCCGTCGGCGAGCCTCCCGTACGAAGGAGTGCCGTACCGCTCGCTGCTCAGCAGCGGGCGCACCTCCCCGGCGAGGTCGGCGCCCACGAGGTCCGGCTGGCAGCGGTGGCGCCGGGGGGTGCGGGAGCCGGGCGGCACGTAGGAGTACCGCAGGCAGCCGATGCCGCGCCGGGCCACCCTCAGCCGCCCGGTGAAGATGCTGTTCTCGGCGATCCGCACCGCGTGGGTGTGGACCTCGCCGATGATGGTGGTGCGGTACGCGTGGAGCACGGCGTGCGCGTGACGGCAGTCCGGGGCGGACAGCGCGGGACGGTCGTGGCCGGTGGCGTCCAGGATGCTGTCGCGGATGTGGATCGCCGGCGGATCGTGGCTCACCTCCTCCCCGGTCACCTCGATGGTGCCGAGGATGCTGCGGTCGATGGTCACGCACGCGGTGGTCCGGTCCAGGGCCAGGCTCGGCTCCTCGGGGGAGTGCGGACCGCAGTCCGTCTCCAGCGACCAGCCCGGCACCAGGGTGCAGTGCCGCAGCACGACCGCGCCGACGGGGCCGCTGACGTGGAGCCCGCGTCCGGTGACCAGCAGGCCGTCGAGCACGATCCGGGGGGCCTCGCCGTCCTGTCCGGCCGTCCGCCCGTCCTCCTGCGCCCGGATGTTGAGCGCGTCGGGGCGGTTGCTGTACCAGTCGAGCAGCCGGATCACCGGGCGGCAGCCCTCGGCCGCCCTCAGTTCCAGCTGGTCGTGGCGGCAGAGGTCGAAGTCGAGCTGTTCCTGGTAGGCGCCGCTGTGCGTGATCTCGATGATGCCCTCGGCACCGCAGTGCCCGGACCGCCGGTCGGTGCGCCACTGCGCGTACGCGTCCATGATCCGCTGGTGGGCCTGGCGGGGGCCCACCCGGTAGATCCGGGCGGCGGGCGGGGTGACGCGCTCACGCGGGTACTCGCCCCCGCCGGTGTCGTCGCCGAAGGCGTGGTGGTAGGTGACCCAGACGCCCTGCCGGGGTGCCGAGCGGGACCCGAAGGCGATCCTGCCCAGCACCGGGTCGACGGCCACCTGTCCGAGCTTCGGGCGGTAGCGCCAGCCGGACAGGTCCGCCACGACGATGTCCGACATCGGCACGGGCTCGTCCCGGCCGTCGCGCCGGACCGTGAAGCTCTTGCCCGGTCCGTAGTGGTCGGCGAGCCGGTCCGCGAGCTGCCGCCTGCTGATGGACGCGGGCACGTTGTCGACGGTCGCGAGGTGCGTGGCGGAGGGTTCCGGCACCGGGCGGGTCACCAGCGCGGTGTCGTTGCCCAGGATCGAGAACGTGTACAGGCCGCGGGCGCGGTCGACGCAGTACGCGGGTGACCGGCTCACCCGGTAGGGCTTCAGCCGCCACACGAACAGTCCTGTTCCTGCGGGGGAATGACCGCCCCGGCGCCGCGACGAGGCCGCCGCGCGTACGTCGACGGACCGGGCCAGTACGTCGAACGGCCCGCCCGCCAGGTCGAGTCGCGTACCGTCGCGCACGTCGGCCAGCCTGCCGCGCCCGCTCCTGCGTGCGTCGCCCGCCGCCGCGCCGGTGCCGTACAGCCTGACCGGCTGCTGGTGGGAGACCAGCCGGGAGAACTCGACGGCCCGGGCGGGCCACCCGGCGACCTCCTGGGCAAGCTCCTCCAGCAGGGCGAGAGTGCCCTTGCGGCGGCGGTTCGCGACCGTGGCCGCGACGTCGCGGCGCGGGGCGAGGGCCTCGGCAAGCCGTGTGCGGGCCTCCCCGTCCGTGCCGCCCAGTCCGGCCGTCAGGACCCGCTCGTACCCGGCGAGCGGCCGGTAGCCCACCAGGTCGCCGATGTAGGGCAGCGCCCAGGGCGCTGCCGTCTCCACGAAGAGGTCCTCATAGCTCTGGTCGACCCCGTCGCGCACCCGGTCGACCTGCTCGGCGATCACCGCGAGCAGGGCCCGCAACTGCTCCCCGCCCTCCGTGTCCCGCAGCCGGTGCCACTGCGGGAGCAGCTCCGTGAGTCCGTCCGGTTCCCTGCTCATGCGACGCTCCCTTCCTGGGTGTTCATGCGGTGACCTCCGTGAGGACGAGCGTGTCCGGGACATCCGGTGACAGCAGGACCAGCTGGGCCGGCCGGATCCCGCGGAAGACGCACACCGCGCGGCCCTTCCCCAGGCGCCGGGTTTCCGTGATGTCCGGGTTGAGACGCAGCAGTCCGGCGAGCGTGATGCCGTACCGGGCCGCGATCGAGGTGAGGGACTCGCCGTCCGGTCCGGCCACCCGGTGCACGTCCTCGTCGTACCCGGCGAGGCGGGCCGGGACGGTCGTCCGGGGTTCGGCGAGCGTGTCCGCGAGGCCGGGCAGTCCGTCGGGGGTGAGGGAGGCGGGCACTCCGCCGAAGACGTCCACGTCGACGTGGTCGACTCCGGGCACGGAATGGGCCGTCGCCAGGACGTCCGACAGGTGTGCGGGACCGCCGAGCTCGCGCCGGGAGCTGCCGAACCGGGTGAGCAGGGCCCGGCGCAGCCTCGGCTCGACGGTCCGCCAGCTGTGGTCGCGGGCCACCTTCACCCTGGTCGCGAGGAGGAGCAGCAGCAGTTCGCGCACCTGCACCCGTACGGGGAGCAGGGAGTCGCCGTACCGGGCGAGCGAGGAGCGCAGTGCGGTGAGCACGTCGGAGTCGTCCGCCAAGGGGCTGTCCCGGACCCCGGCGACGGTGATGTGCAGCATCCTCCGTCTGCCGTCGAAGAGTTCGCGCGCCACCGCCCGTCCGATCCCGGCCCGGGAGCGCGTGAAGTCCTCGTAGTCGGCGACCGACACCAGCCGGTCGAGGGCGGACACGGCGAGCGGGATCGCGGTCCGGGTCCGGCCCGGACCGTCCGCGTCCGCGCCGCCCGTGGCGGGCCGGGGATTGGTGACCCCGGTGACGCCCAGCGGCCGGGTGACCGCCTGGGTGACGCGGTCGGCCCGGACGTTGGCGGCCCGGCCGGTGCCGAAGCGGTAGCGGGCCCGGACGTTCTCGTGGCCGGTGGGCAGCCGGGCACCGTGGACCCCGTCGCCGAAGGTCACCGTCGTCCGGCCGCCCGCGGCGCCGCAGACGTAGACCCGCTCGCGCGGGCCGCGTCCGGCGAGGCTGTCGACCCTGTGCCAGAGCAGTCCGTCGACGCGCACCTCGAGGGCCGGGGTCGCGCCCAGCGGGTTGTCGGCGGGCAGCCAGGTCAGTGGCGCCTGCCAGAGTGCGAACACCTGGTGGGCGAGGTCCGCGTTCCCGTTGCCGATCGGTTCGTCCCGGCTCTCTCCGTGGCCGGCCGCCACGACGTTGCCCCGGACGCGTACGGTGGCGCGCCGGTAGCGGTGGAGGAGGTCGTTCGTCAGGGTCAGCCTCGTGTGGACGTGGTCTCCGGGCAGCACCGGGTCGAGCACCTGCTCGACGGCCGCGATCGTGACCAGTTCGGTGGCCGGCGCGGCGGGGACGTCGGCGCGCTCACCCGACACGATCAGCCGCCGCCCCGGGCGCAGCCCGTCGTACAGCTCGGCCAGTTCCAGCTCGTTGCCGTGGACGTCCTCGGCGAGCGGCTCGTCGGCGGGCCGCAGCGGCTGCCCGCCCGCGTGCACGGTGGCGTCGCGGATGGTGGACAGCAGTACGTCGTGCTCGTCCAGCCAGGGGTTGGCCAGGGTCAGTTCCGTACCGCGGCCGGTGATGCCGAAGTCGGTGTACACGGCGGTGCGCAGGGAGGTGACCCTGGTGGTGACGAATGCGAGCGCCGGATCGCCCGGAATGCCGTCCGGCCGGTCGGCGCCCTTGCGGGGGCGTTCGATCGCGACCCAGCTGCCGACCGTGATCGAGTCCCGCACCGAGTCCAGGGCGATCACCCGCCGGTTCGCGGGCTCCGGCACGGTGGCGATGCCGATCACCACGTTCGCCGGTTCGCCGCCGACCGTGTAGCGCACGGTCATCTCGTAGCCCGCGTGCCTGATCTGCTGGTGCTCGCCGGGGGCCAGACGCCAGCTCCTCGTCTCCCCGTTGTGCACGGCGACGTGGACGCGGCCGTCGTCCGCCGGCCTGGACACGAACAGCGTCCGCTCGGGCAGCCCGTCGAGCAGTTGGGCGGTGACACCGGGCTCCTGCGAGTCGGCGGGACGTCTGTTCAGCCAGCTCGGATCGTGGTCCTGAGCGGTCCGGGTCATGACCGCCACCCGGCCGGGCCCCAGGTCGAACGTCGCCTCCGACGGAAGGTTCTCCGCGTGCTGGACGGACGAACCCGTCTCCGTGTGCTGGAACTCGGCGCGCACCGGCACCTTGCCCGCCGTGTCGAGGACCACCCGCATCGTCGTCAGGGCCGAACCGGTCAGCGGCCAGTCCGCCTGCCTGATCACCCGCCCCCGCTCGTCCTGCACCGGCCGCAGCGGGGCCATCGCCCCGAACGGTGCCGCCGTCACCCGCATCGCCTGCACCTCGTGCAGGAGGGGCGCGGCGGTGGGGGCGGCCCGGCGCCACGCCGGGTACATCCCGTCGGCGATGCGCGGGTCGAGTGCGGCCAGCAGCCGTGCGCCCAGGTCGGAGCCCGGCGCCGCCGGGGACGCGCCGGCGGACGTCCGCCTGCCGCGGGTGGGCCGTACGGCCCCGCTGCGCAGTGCGGGGAGCACCGCGCCGAGCGCCCGCAGCGCCTCCGCCGCCGGTGCGCCGGCGTGCGCGGTCGTGGGGGCGGGCCGGGAGGGTTCCAGGTCCGCCGCCCGGGCGATGACCTCACCGACCGTCGCCTCCAACTCCTCGAACCAGGAAGCCACATCGGGGTGCGCGCGGGAGACGGCCTGCGCCTCGGCAAGGCGCTCGTGGGGCTCCGCAAGCCGTGCCGCGAGGGCGGCCGGTGAGGTGACGGAGTCCAGACCGGCCCGCAGCGGGGCGAGCACCTGGGCGTCGAAGTCGGCGATGAACGGGCTGACCGGCCGTGGATTGGGGTTGCCGGGCGTGGGTGCTCCGTCCTCGACGGCCCGCTCGTCCTCGGTGATCCACTCCCGGAGCAGTTCCACCAGTTCTCCCAGCGACGGCGGGGCGGACTGCTGGAGCCCGATCCCCGTCACGTCGTCCTCGCGGTCCACCCGGAGCCTGGCCACGGTCCGGAGCAGCCGCTGTCCCGGGCCGTCGCCGCTCCGCCCCTTGAGGACGAACAGCAGCCGGTCCCCGGTCCGCAGGCCGGTCGTGGTGCCCGAGACCTGGATCTCGGAGCGCCGCGTCAGCTCCTGTTCGGTGAGCAGCGCGGGCCCGCGCCGGCGCACCGCGAGTTCGTTCCACGAGGCGCGGGCGACCAGGTCGGTCTCCGTCTCGAAGACCTGCGACTCCTCCGCGGAGGTGAGCGGGACGCTGTTGCTGCGCGCCCCGCGCCCCACGATCACCTCCACGTCCACACCCCGGGGGTCCTGGTCCAGGGTGTAGGCGAGATGGGTGCCGGCGGCGATGCCCGGCCTCGGGCGGTGCCCCACCAGGCGTCCGAGCAGCGCCAGCGAGCGGTGCTCGTTCGCGGTGCGCACGTACGCCTCGTCCATGATCCGCTCGGAATGGAACGTCAGCAGGTCGCCGACGACGGCCCAGGAGTCCAGCAGTCCGATCGCCGGATCGTCCGGGGTGCGGATCGTCAGTCCTCGCAGCGCCGGGTACGCCGGGGAGGCGAGCCGGTCCACCATGGCGGCCAGGAACGATCCGTGGTCCCCGACCCGGTGGTCGAGAGCGGTGCGCCCCGGCGGGTTGTACGGGGCCTCGGGGGCCCGGCTTTCGTCGTGTCCACCGCAGCCGCAGCCGCGTTTGCCCGCTCCGCTCATCGGGTGCCTCCGGCGAGTTCGATGGCCAGCCGCCCGTTGTCCGGGCGGTCGGGGTCGTTGTCGCAGCGCGCGACCTCCAGTGCGCCGAGCCGCAGCACGCCCGTCTCAAGGGCCGTGGCGCCTCCGTCGGCCTCGTCGAAGAGCCGGCGCAGCCGGGTCACCGTCACGCTCTCCACCCCCCGCACTCCGGCCGCGGCGGCCACCAGCCGGCTGAGCCGCACCGGTTCGCCGAACACCAGGACGTCGGGATGGAAGAAGCCGAGCCGCCCGTCGAGGAGCCGCCCGCTGCCCAGCAGCCGGTACAGCTCGGCCAGGATCCGGCCGTGCTGGTGCCCGGGGGCCGCACACACCGACAGTGCGACGTCCAGCGGTACGTTGCTCGCGGGGCCGACCACCAGGTCGTGTCCGATCCGCCGGTAGCGCTCCAGCGCGTAGGCCACCGAGTCGAGCAGCTCGGGCTCCGGATCCCCGGCCCCCAGCGTGTCGACGGCGACGTGGGCCTCCTGCACACTGCCCGTCCAGCGGATCTCCGCCGCTGCCCGCTGCACCCCCGGCAGTGCGGAGGCCAGCGCCGCGTAGTCCTCGGCCGTGACCGCGCGCCGCACGGTGCGCCTCAGGTCGAGCGGGGCCAGCTGTCTGACCTGTTCGAGCGGTTCGGGTTCCGTCCCGCCGACCGCGGGCAGCGGATTGCGCACGCCCGCGACCGGCAGTGCCTCCCCGGCATCCGGGTCGCGGTGCAGCACCAGGTGGTTGACGGCCTCCGCACCGACGTTGCCCGCCGTGCCGCCGCCGAGCCGGTAGTGCAGTTCCAGCCGGGCTCCGGGACGGGGCCGGGCACCGTGCCGCCCGTCGCCGAACCGCAGCGCGGTCCGCCCGTCGTCCTCCAGCTCACCGACGACATGCCGGTCCCGGTGGCCGGAGGCGAGCAGGTCCCGCCGCGCGGTCCACTCGTCGTCGCCGTCCACGGCCCTCACCGCAGGCAGCGCGGCCCGCGGATCCTGGACGAGGGCGGCCGCGGGCCCGCGGAGCACCGGCTCGTCCGGGTGCAGCCCGGTCGCGTGGCCGGGGCCCCAGCTCTGCGCGATCTCCCAGGCGATCCCCGCGTCGAGCACCGCACCCGCCCGGGCCCGGGCCGTCAGCACCTGGAGCCTGCGCAGCTTCGGTGCCAGCAGCCGGTCGCCGGCGTGGAGCAGTTCCCGCAGCGCGCGTACCGGGTGGAGGTGCAGTTCCAGGTGCTCCAGCGCCCGCAGCCCGAAGAGCACGGTCAGCTCGTCGATCTCCGCCTCGGTCAGCCCGTCGCGGTCACGGGCGCTGCGCCACAGCTCCACCAGCCGTGCCCGTACCCGCCCGGGCACGGCGGCCAGCCGGTCGGCCTGCCCGGCCGAGACGTGCTCCGGCAGCGGGAACGGCGCCGCCCGGACCACGGGTGAGCGCTGGAGCACCGGCCGGAACCGGGGCCGGATGCCCGGGTACACCACCTGGGCGAGCAGCGCCGCCAGTGCCTCGGCCTGTTCGTACGCCGTGCCCGGCACGACGCTCTCGCGCCGCCGTCCCGCAAGCTCCAGGCCGATTCCGGCGCGCGTCACCTGCTCGTGGCCCACCTGCTCGAAGAGCTCTCCGACCTGCTCGGCGGTGAGCAGCCGTCCGCACCGTGTCTGTTCCAGCCGCTCACCCAGCAGCCGGGCCGGCGCGTTCCCCGCGCCGGCGTCCCCGCAGCCGGAGCCGGACGGCTCGCAGGAGCCGGGGACCGCGCGGTCCGGGGGTACGGTCACCGTCTCCGGGAGCGCCCCGCCGAACGTCAGCGACCGGCCGTGGTCGACGAGGACCACGTTGCCCCGGGCGACGCTCACGTCCGCTACGGGCTCGCAGTGCGGCCCGCCGCGCGTCGACAGGCACACGGGGAGGGCGAGCGCGTCCTGGCGGGCCCAGGTGACCTCCAGCACCGGCTGGTCGGTCAGCCCGTCCACACCAGGGGTGACCGAGGTCAGCCGTACCGCCTGCCGGTGTGCGGGATCGGCGTCGCCCGGCGTACCCGAACGCGCCCCGCGCACCTCCTCGAACAGCAGCAGGTCGCCGGGCGCCAGGGCCAGCGAGCGCGCGGTGCGCTTCTTGTCGGTCCATCCGTCGCGCAGTGTGGCGGACACCGCGCCCGTCGGCAGGACGCACACCTCGTCGCCCCAGGTCCAGAAGCTGATCGTGTTGTGCGCCGGTCGCATTTCGGCCGGTTCGGCGTCCGCCACCGGTTCGAACACCTCCACGGAACCGCGCTCGGCCAGCACCGCCAGCTCGCGGTCCTCGACGACGGTGCCGATCGCGGGCCGGTCACGGATTCCCGGTGTGCGGACGTCGACCGCGGCGAAGCGGAAGGTGCCCGGCAGCAGCGTCAGCCGCTTCGTCACCTCGACGGTCACCAGGGCCCGGGCGTTGCATCCGTCGTGCATCGGATAGTCGATCAGCCGTACGTGCCGACGCACCGAAACCCGCCTGCGGGCGGTGTCGAGGTAGGCCTCCGTCGCGACCGCGTCCTGCTGGTAGCTGATCCGGTCGGCCGTGTGGGCCAGCAGTTCGACGAGCGTCACGCCGAGGTCGGCGGGGTTGCGCTCCACCCAGTCGGGCGTGGTCAGCGCGAGCCGGTCCAGGATGAGCCGGCGTACGGAGTCGAAATCGCGTGCCGTGTAGTCGATGACGGGCGCCTCGACCCGGGGGCCGGGGTCGCCGCCGCCCGTGTCGTCCGCGCAGTCGAAGGGCGTGGGGCAGTCGGTCCGGAAGTCGAAGTCCGCCCCGAAGTAGCGCTGGTCGAAGCCGGGGAACGGCTCCGTGCCGGGACGGCCGTACGCATCGGCCTCCACCACCGACAGCCGGTAGCGCGAGGTGTCCCCGGTGCGGTCGACCATCACGAGCAGCCGGTCGTCGAGCTCCGCGTCCTCCTCCCGCTCCACGGTCACCTCGACGGCTTCGATGCCCGTGACGCGGCGGCCGCCGTCGATGCGGATGTTCTCGGCGCACAGCCCGTGCGGGGCCTTGCCGAGGAACGTCACAGTCAGGGTCACCCCGTCGTCGCCCACCTCCACGGCGTCCACGCCGTGGAGCAGCGCCGCGCGCACCTTTGCGCGCCTGCCGTCCGTCCGGAGGACCACCTCCCTGCCCCTGCCGCTCATACGGGCCCGCTCCCTTCGAACACCTCGTCGCGGAGGCTCCCGGTGGAGCGCACCACGTAGCGCAGATACACCCGGACGACGTTCTCCTCGCTGACCACGTCCAGGGATTCCACGTCGATGAGCTCGCCCAGCCAGCGCTGGAGCGAGGCCTGCACGGACAGTTCGAGCGCCGAGGCCAGCTCGGGGCTGTTCGGTGTGAACACCAGGTCCAGCAGTCCGCAGCCGAAGTCGGGGCGCATCAGGCGTTCCCCGGGGCTGGTGAACAGCAGCTGCTCGACCAGATCCCGCACGTGCTCGTCGTACGGGGCGTGCGCCGTCCGGCCGCGCCGGTCGCTGCGGAACGGGAACGCCAGGTCACTGCGTACGGTCCTCATCGGCAGGTCACCCCCCGCCGGGGCGCGTCGACGGCCGGTGGGCCCTGCGGCACGAGCGCCGCGCCGAAGCACTGCGCCGCACTCGTGTGCAGCAGGACGAGCGCGCCGTCGACACGTACGCCGCCCGGCTGCGGGCTCCACCGGACGGTGGTGCAGGGATGCGGCACCCCATCGACGGTGTGCGGACACCCGGTCACCACGAAGGTGTCGGTGGCGGTGTGCACGGGCAGGCCGTCCAGGAGGACGGCCGCGTGCCCGGAGGTCGCCGAGGCGCGGCCACCGTGCGGGCAGTGGAGCGTCGCGGTGGCGCTGACGATGGTCCCTGAGCTGGTGGACAAGAGTTCTCTCCCCGTTGTCTGCTTACTGCTTCTTGGCCACGATCAGCCGGCCGTCGTTGATGTCGACCTCGCCACCCGCCAGCACGATCGAGGCGCCCTGGCCGTCGGAGATCGTCACGCCCTTCCCGTCCACCTGGATGTACGCCCCGGTCGCGGCCTGGAGGCGGATGCCTTCGCCGCCGTCCGGCACGTCGCCCATGACGAACTTGTGCCGGTCGGACGTCTGGATCACGACGTTCTGGTGCGCGGGTCCTCCGGTCAGTGCGTCCGGCGGGAGCTCGGAGGTGTCGCCGTACCAGCAGCCCGTCCAGATGGGAAAGCTGACGTCCCCCTGTTCGAACTCCACCCATACGCCCGCCCCTTCGGCGGGCACGGCGTACTGCCCCGACTGCGGTCCCGTGAACGGCAGGCAGGGCATGGCCCAGGTGGACGTCTCGTCACCCAGGACGTCCGGCACCTTGACCGTGACCCGCCCGATCCTGAGGGGGTCGTCGTTGCTCACCACCCGCCCCCGGAACTTGCCGAGGAACTTGTTGTTCGGTCCTGCAGCCATGCGTAGTTCTCCTGGTCCGCCACCGCTGCCGCGGCCGCTACGGTCGTACGGTGCCGCTCCGGGCGATGAGGCCCTCGCGCGAGAGCGTGAAGTTCTGCTGGTACGAGCCGGGCCTGATGGTGTGGGTGACGGACTTGACGAAGTAGTCGCCGTCGTACGTCACCCCGGTGCCCCGGACCCCGACCAGCTCACGCGGACGCAGGATGTAGCCGTGCCGGTTCACGTCCAGCGATCCGGAACCCGAGATGGCGTCGGCGGACAGGGCGGCCCGCGCGAGCAGCTCCGCCTGCGCCTGCGCCGACTCCTTCTTCGCCGTGCCGGACAGCGTCCGCCGTTTGAGCGCGGGAGTGGCGCGGCGGCCGAGCGGGGGGCGCAGCGGCCGGATGTCGGGCTGCGGCAGGAGCCGGCTGTTCCTGGTGGCGGGGTCCTGCACCCGGGCCTGCGGTTCCTCCCTCGCCGTCCCGTCGTAGGCGAACGTCAGCTGGTCCACCGTCGAGTTGACGTCCATGTTCACGTTGAGCGCGTGCTGGCGTTGTCCGACGCGGGGCTCCGGGCCCCAGACGGCGGTGGAGTGGCCGGGGCGGGGCCCCGGTTCGAGGTAGAACGTGTAGCCGTTCGCCCGGGCCAGCTCGTTCACATAGCCCAGGTCGGTACCCGACTGGTAGTCGACCCGCAGCTGTTCGCGGGGCGGCTGTTCGATCTGTTCCTGGAAGACGCGTGCCTCGATGCCGTAGTCGGCGTACTTGGAGAGGATGCGGGCGACGCGTCCGGAGGGCCGGAGGTTCGGGTACCGGTCGGTGCGCTCCTCCAGGTCCATGAGGAGGGTCAGGTCCTCACCGGTCACCGTGAGGGTGGAGTGCCCCGGCTGGTTGCTCGTGCCGACCTCCTGGCGCACGATCAGTCCGTCGAGCAGCACCCATGCCGTGCCCTTCACGCTCACGGAGAGGATCACCCGGGTCTTCGGGTCGAAGAACCCTTCGGGCAGCAGCAGCCGGGACAGCGCGCCCTGCTTCGTGAGGTCGAACGCCAGCTGGAATCCGCTGCGTTCGCCCGCGGTGGCGGTGATCTGGGCGGACAGCAGTGCTTCGACGACCTCGGGCGGGACGGGCCGGGTCAGCCGGGGCCCCGTCTCCAGGGTGATGTGGATGGGCCCGCTCCCCACGGGCTGGTCAGACATACCGCGCTCCCGTCCCTGGGAAGCCCCCGGCGTGCGGGACGGCGATGGTGCGGCCCGCCTCCTCCGTCAGCTCGTGCGGGTCCAGCACCGGGTTGGCGTCGGCGATCTGCCACCACTGGCCGGGGTCGCCGAAGTACCGCTGTGCGAGCAGGTCCGGGCGGTCTCCGCTGCTGACGGTGTGCGGGGCGCTCTCCCGAGCCGCCTCGTCCAACGCCGGCAGCAACCGCCGCTTCGTGTACCGCACCTCGGTCCCGTCGGGCATCCGGTGCACTCCGATCTCGGCGTCGTGGTAGCGGCTGGAGCGCGGGTAGGGGTGGGCGCCGGGTATGGCGTCCAGGGCGTTCTCGTACGGTTCGATCTCCGCCATCTCCTTCAGCCCCTCCCCATGACGGTGCTGCCCCCGGCCAGTCCCAGCGAGGTGAGCCCGCCGCCGCGCGCGGCCCTGGCGAGCTGCTCCTTCTGCGCGAGGTGCGCCATGTACAGATCGGCCCCGCGGTGCCCGGCGGGCAGATCGCTGACGCTGAGCACCTTCATGCCGATGCCGAGGCTCGCCCGGATCGGATTGAGGTGCACGTCGAACGCCGACTCGTTGATGGACAGTTCGGTGAGCCGCACGGGCATGACGCGCTTGCTGCCCCAGGTGAAGAGGGTCAGCGGCATCTCGATCGGGCTGATCTCGATGGTCCCCTGCCTGGCCAGTCGGCCGGCCTCGCGCAGCTGGGCGGTGGTCGGGTGCACCAGCATTTCGAGGGTGGCCAGCTCGGGGTGGATCCCGTCGGGAGCGGCGACCTCGAACTGGTCCGTGGAGTCGATCTCGGCGGTGAACTTCCAGGTCTCCTGGGCGGGCCCCTTGAGCCTCAGAGCCTCGTTACGGTCCCCGGACCCGCTGCCGCCTCCCCCGGAATCCCCGCTCCCGCCAGCGGACTGGGGCGCGAGGCTGCGTTCCAGGGTGTCGGGGTTGAACTGGAGGACGATGATGCGCTGGGGGGTGCCGCGTTCGGGGTCGACCACGACGATTCCGGAGCGGATGGGCTTGGGGATGTCGGCGTAGCGGGTCACAGACGGGCCTCCAGCCGGGCGTGCCAACCGGAGTGGTCGACGTTCGGAAAGATCCGCGGAAGCGCGTCTGCCATGTTCACGATCCGCTCGGCTGTCCGCTGGAACTCTGCGTCCCCCAACGGGGCCTGGGTGAAGAGGTGCTGCCAGTCGAACGCGCCCTTGGTGAAACGGAGAAGACCGACGTACGTGCTGTAGTCGAGGTCCATTTTCCACAGTCCGCGGTCGTCGTCGGAGAACCACACCTCGGGGTTGGTCACCGCCGGCTGCAGCCTGATCGCGGCGAACGAGCCTGCGCCGGTGAAAGGAGCATCGTCGATGACGCGGAGCTCCCGTCCTATGCGTTGTTCCTTCTTCGAGTGGAAGGAGGATGCGAATGGGGGCGGATCCTCGCGCACCGCTTGTGCCAGAGGAGTGAGAGAGAACTCACCGGTGATCAAGGGGTACGGCTCCACCGTCTGCCACTGACTGCCGATCTCGGAGAACCGGACAGACCGCTCGTAGAGGGATGGGTCGAGCGGTGGGCCGTCCTCCGAACCTCCCGCATCACGGGATGGGTCTTCCCGGGTGATGGGCCCTTGGACGTCCCGGAGTACCTGTACCCCAGGATTTCTCCGGAGATCTTCCTGGACCTGGACCCATTCCTGCTCCCAAGCCGTCAAGTTCGTCATTTCGATTTCTCCGCGATCACCTAGAAGGTCAGCCGTTTCTTGCGCGCGGCTCTCCTGAGGAGGACAAGAGCCTCCAGTCTGTTTCTGTGACTGCCACCCGTATGGGTCTCGTCGGACTCCCCCGGCCGCAGGTGATCTCCCACGTTGAGCGCCCTGCTCAAGGCGCGCATGTTGGCGAACGTCTTGCCCCGGCCCCGATTCGGCTGCGTCAAGTCGGATATGCGCTTGGCGAAGTACAGGCTGACTCCGGTCGCCCTGCGGATGACATGTGCGTCATCCTGATTCACGTCGGCGACGGGTGACGGCAGGTCCTCCTTGTGCGGTGGCGGCTGGAACCCGCGCGACCAGATCCCGGCGGCCGGATCCCGCTGCCAGTGGCCGTGGGGATGGCCATATCCTCCCCAGGTGACGGACACGGAATTCGGGAACCCCGGGAATGTGCCGTCACCGAAGTAGGAAACGTTGACGTCGTACCAGATCATCTTGTTGATTTTCCCCTTCCATTTGGAGTTCCGGACGACGTTGCCGAGTGACTTGGCGGCGGGATGTTCCACGGACGTCGCGGCATCCTTGTTCTGGTCCCCGCGCGCGGGGACGAGGTTGGAGGTAGTGGCTTCACCTCCCAGCGGCGCAGGTAGCAGGTGCATGCGTACCCACGCACCGCCCCTGCTGTACTTGGGGGAGACCGCGTCCCACCCCTTGGGCAATGCGTTCAACCTGTCTTTCGCTTCCGACCCCGCCGGTGTCGTCGGCTTGATGTGATGGGCCTTGAGACTCGGAGCCCTCTCCGGCCCGTCCTTGAAAGGTGGGAGTTTCGTCGGCGGGAGCGGGGGCTCGACGGCGTTCTGCCGCCTCAGATAGTCGTTGCGGTCCTCGCTGCTTGTGTGGCCGCCCGTGACGGGCATGGACGGGTTCAGTCGCGCCCTGACCTCGAAGTCCTGGTCGTGGGACTTACCGAGGCTCGTGAGACGGTAGTGAGCGCGGAGCCCTTCGAGCATGGCGCGGTGTGAAGGCTGCGAAATTCCGCTCTCGAGCTTCGCCTCGATGACAGGGCGAATGCGCGCCACGATGGCCCGCAGACGGTCGGCCTTGGAATCGTCCTCCTCGTCCCTGCGCCGGTCCCTTTCCGTCCTGGATTTGGGCCTGCCCGGGCCGGTCCTGCTTCCGTCCTTGCCCGGGTTCCTGCCGCCCTTGCCCTTTTCCTTGTCCTTGTCCTTGTCCTTGTCCTTGTCGGACCTGGGCTTCGGGTCCTTCTTCCCGTCCTCGGGCTCGGGCTTCTTTCCGCCGTTGTCCCTGTCGGGCCCGGGCCTGCCCGCAGTGTTCTTGTCATCCGGCTTCGTCCTGGGCCGGACCGGGTCCTGGTCCTTCGGCTTGTCCGGGCCGTTCTTGTCGTCGGCCACCCGCTTCGTGGAGTCCTTGTCGTCGCCCGGTCGCCTGCCCGGGGTGCCGTCCTTCGGGCCGGGCTTCGTGTCCGGCTCGGTCTTCGGCTCGGCCGGGGGTTCCGGTTTCGGCTCGGGCTTCGGGGACGGCGTCGGGCGGGTGGCCGGCCTGGCGTCGTCCGTGTCCTTGCCCGGGGTGGTCCTGGGCTTCCCGGGCCCGGTGAGGTCCGGCTTCGCGCCGGGCCTCGGGGACGCGGTGGTGGTCGGGCGGTTGCCGGGGGGCGATGTGTCCCTATTCGGGACCTGCTCCCGGGCCTTCTTGTCGCCGCCCTCGTCGTCCGAGCCTCCGCCGTCCTTGTTCTTGCCCTTGCCCTGGCCCTTGCCCAGGCTGGCGGCGACCCCCTTCAGCCGCCGGCCCACCTTCGCCACGTACTTGCCGATGCCGCTGAGCAGTGCCTCGTAGGCCATTTCGAGCAGCGCCACGATGCCCGCCGCGACCGCCTTCGCGAAGAGGATGCCCGCGCCCCCCTGGCGGACCGCCTTGAGCCAGGAGATGACCGCTCCGATCGCCCGCAGGATCTCGCCGAGCGCACCGATGGCCACGCGGATCGCGTCGATCACGGCCATCGCCCACCCCGCGCCCGGGATCAGCTTGGCGATGACCTTGGTGATCACGATCTCGCCGATGATGAAGGGGAGTTGCGGAACGATGGCGTCCCACGTCTCCTTGATGATCTTCTCCAGGGTGAAGCCACCCTTGATCAGCTTCTCGATGACGGCCCTCGGAATGCCGATGATCTCTTCGATCTTCGACTGGAACCACTGCTTGACGGCCGCCCGAACCTCCCGGAACAGGTGGTTCTTCGCTCCGTCCACCGCGGAGTTCTTGGCGCCGCCGAGCCATCCGCCCGGGTCACTGAGGAAGTCGACTGCGATGAGCATGAAATCGCCGAGTGCGGCGAGCAGCGCGGCGGCGAAGTCCAGCACCGACCTGATCGCGTCCACGACTGCCTTGACCACGTCCCGCAGCATCTTCTTCAGGAGGTCGAGGATGCTGCTCAGGAGCTTGCCGATGTCGTCCAGGAGATCCCTGACGGCCTGCTTCAGCGCTGTGGCGAGCCTGTTGACGAAGGCGATCGCTGCCGCGATCAGCCCCGTGATGGTCTTCCTGATGCGGTTGGCCAGTTCGACGACGGCCCGAACCATCGACTTCGCGAACTCGATCAGGTCGTTGATCAGGTTCTTGATCGCGTCGGCGATGAACGTGCGGGCCTCGTTGATCCAGCGTTCGACCGTCTCCTTGAAGTTCTTGATGACCCCGACGACCGCGTCACGTGCCGCCTTGATGACGCGGACGATCGCGTCCTTGATCTCGATGACCTTCTTCTTGATCCAGTCGAAGGCCTTACTGACCCAGTCGCCCGATTCCTCGACGCTGTCGTCGCGCTTCTTCTCGGCGTCCTTCTCGGCCTTGGTGTTCTCGTCCTGGATCTTCTTGTCGCCGTCGGCCTTCTCCTTGACGACGTCCTCGTCGGTCTTCTTCTCCTTGTCCTTGACGTCCGTGCGGACCTTCTCGTGCCGCTCCGTCTTCTTGGTGCCGAGGGTCTTGAGTTCCGCGTCCTGCTCGGTGCGCCAGTCGGCCCGCTCGGCGGTGACCTCGTCCAGGGCCTTGTCGCGCGCGCCGGCCTGGCTCCGGGTGTTGGTCGCGATCTCGGCGTCGACCTTCGCCCTGTGCTTCTGCTGCGAGTCGCGGAAGTCCGCGTCCCTGGTCTGACGTCCTTCCGACATGCCCTTCCGGCCATCGCTGAACGCCGCCCGGAACTGCGGTCCGCGCTCGTGCTCAGCCACCTCGGAGGCCGCCTCGGGGGGTACCGCCCCGGTCCCGGCGCCACCGTCGGGTGCGCCGCCCCCACCGCCCTGTCCGCCGGGGACCTTCGCCGTCATCTGCTTCTTCGGAGCGTTGGGGTAGACCTGGTTCTCTCCCATCGGGCGGGCGGCGTCGTCCCTTCCCGCCGCCACCGTTTCCCGGCCCTTGGTGTCGACGGCCGCGCCCTGCTCGCCGGCCGTCCGCTCGGCGGCGCCTTCCATCTCCACACCCGGCGCGTTGCCCGCCTGGGCCTTCCTCAGCGCTTCGTCCCTGGTCGGCAGCCCGGCGAACTTGGCGGCCAGTTCCGACTCGTCGATGTCGGCGCCGAAGAAGTTGGCGACCTTGGCCAGGCCGAAGCCGAGGGCCATCTTGAAGGTGTCCCAGCCGCCCGGCTCCTCCGCCTTCTCCGCCTCGATCTGGCCCTCGGGCTCCCTGGCCCCCTCGACCTCGGCCTTCTCGCCCTTCGGGGCCTCGGACCTCGCCGCCGGATCCTGCGCGTACCGGGCCGGCGCGTCGGCCTTCGGCCTGCCCTCCAGAGTCTGCGGGGCGCCCGCCGGGCGCAGCATCGAGGGCGGCGCGGCAGCGAGGGCCTTGTGCTCGTCGCCGACGGTGCGGTCCACGGAGCCGCTCACGCCGGTCATCGCCTGGAGTGCTTTGTGCGGCTTGAGCTTCGAGGCGGTGGACAGGCCCGCTTCCGGAGCCACTCCGGAGAGGTTCGGGGCCGCTCCTGAGCTTTTCCCCCTGCCCGGTCCGGCAGCCTTCGCTCCTCCGCCTCCGCCGGCCCCGCCGCCTGACCCCCCGGGAGCGGGGGCCGGCTTTGACGCCGCGGCCCGGGGAGCCGGTGCGGTCTTCGCCGCTGTCGGGGTGTCCTGAGTCTTCGTGGCCTCGGGGGCCGCGGTGGGCACGGGGGTTTCCGGCGCCGGGCTCTCCGTACGGGAAACGGGCCCGCTCTTCGCCGGGCCGCTGCCCGTCGACGCGCTCGGTGCGCCGCCCGACGTGTCCACAGCGGAACCGCCGGAGACATGCGTGTCCCGTGCGGGCGAAGGGGCCCGCGAGTCCGCCGCCGGTCCGCTCCGGCCCGTCGGAGCCGCGTCCGCCTTCTTCTGCTCCTCCTTGACCGCCGGCTCCGGCGCCGTCGCGTTGCCGGCCACCGCCTGCGGCGAGGCCTTCTCCTGCGCTGCCGCCGCGCCGCCCCCGGCTGGAGTGCCCTTCTCCTCCTTGTCTGCCGCCTCCTTCGCGTCGCTTCCGGCTTCCGACGTGCCGGGTGCCTCCTCGACGGCCATCTGCGCGGCAACGGGACCGGCCTTCGGGTCGGCGCCGCTCTTGGGGTCCCGGGAGCCCGTCACAGGCCGCACCTCGGTGGCCTGTTCCAGGGCGATCCCGCCGAGCAGGGAGTCCCCCTGCGTGCCTTCGTCCGCCTCGGCCGACGGGACCGTAGCCGGAAGTGCGACGGCACCGTCCTGCTCGGGCTCGGGCTCGAACTCCGCCGCCGCGTCCTCTGCGTCCTCCGCATCCCGCTCTGCCTGCACCCGATCGGCCCTGGTCACCGGAGGCGCGGGGAACGACGGGGTGGCGGACGGGTAGGAGTCCGGCGTGTCCGCCGTCGGTACGGCGGACACGTCGAGGTCCTGCGTCGGCAGGAAGTCCTCCGGACGCAGCGTGACGTCCCAGGCGCTCGGCTCCCCACCGCCGACCTCGACCTCCGACGCGCTGCCGGTACCGAACGGAATGTCGTCGGACTTCTCCTCCGGGCCGTCGAGATCCTGGGCGCGTACGCCGTCGAGCGTGCCGAACGCCCCGGACAGCTGGGCGTCCTTGCCGGCCGCGGACGGAGAACCCGTGGGCTTCTCCGAGCCGCCCTTGTCCTCCGGCTTCAGCTGCTGACCCGCCACGAGCGCGTCGACGGCGCCCGGACGGTTCCTTGCCGCGGACTCCTCCCTGCTCGCGGCCGGGGCGCCCTGCTGCTCCTGGCCTTCCTTGCCTTCGCCTGAGCCTGCGGTCTCCGCCCCACCGCCGGAGGGCGAGGACGAGGCGGAACCCGAGGAGGCGGACGATGCCTGCTGCCGGGGTGCGGCGGCCGGCGCCGCAGAAGCGGCACCCGGGTCCCGTCCCTGCCCCTGCCCCTGCCTCTGCCCCTGCTCGCCGCTCCCCCTGGAGCTTCCGTTCTCCGGGGTACTGCCGGGAGCGCCGCCCTCGTCCTCCTGGTCCTTCTCCGGACCCGGCGCGGGCGCGGGCTGCCGCTCCTCTTCCCGCTGCTCCTCCGCCGACCGCTGCGCAGTCTCGCGCTCGTACCGCAGTTCCCCGACCGGATCGCTCTCGGCAGCCGGGGCGTCGAGCGAGCTCCGCTCGAGGTCGTCGTAGGCCTCCACCTCGTCGACGAGGTCGAGCAGCCGCTCGTGCTCCGAGCTGAGCAGCCTCGTCTCCAGGCGCTCCAGCACGGTGTCCTGCAACTCCTCGGGCAACCGCGCCAGTTGCCTTCGGGTGCGCTTGGACCGGTCCTCCGGGTCGCCGCGCAGCGATCGTACGACCGAGTTGGCCAGCCGCTCCACCAGCGTTGCCGGATCGATCTGCTCCAGCCGGTTCCGGTCCGCGTCCACGGTCGCGTACCGCAGCCAGCCGGGCGTCGACTGCCCCTCCTCGACCTGGGTTCCGGCCTCGCCGTCCCGTACGGACTCCTGCGCCGCCGACTCCGCCTCACGCTCCATCGCCTGCTGCGGCAGGCTCACTTCGCCCAGGTCACGCCCGGCCCGCAGCGCACCCAGACCGTGCGGGTTCTGCACCGTGTGCAGCAGCTCGTGGGCGAGGAGGCGCTGACCGTCCGGTGTGCCGGGACGGTAGGCGCCCTCGCGGAAGAAGATGTCCTGCCCGACCGCGACCGCGTCCGCACCGAGCATCTCGGTGAGCGCGCCCGCGTCCCGGTCGGTGTGCAGCCGTACCCGGCCGAAGTCGTGGCCGAGCCGTTCCTCCAGCTCCCGTCGTACGCTCAGGTCGAGCGGCTGGCCCGCACCACTGACGATGTTCTTCGGCTCGGGCGCGCGGGTCGCGGCACGCTCTTTGCGCTTACGGCGCTTGCCGGCCTGGTCCGGCCGCGTCTCCTGCGAGTGGGACGTACTCATCGAGTCACCTCGCCCCCGCCCGAGAGGCCCGTGTGCACCGCGCGCGCCAGCTCCTGGCCGAGCCGCCGTGCGGAGAGCGACGCGGGCAGCGGGGGCAGCCCCGCCAGGGCGTCCAGCGCCTGTCCGCCGTCGGCGGCGAGCGGCACGCCCCGTTCCCTTACGAGCCGGCCCAACTCCGCCTGGAAGGCCTCCGAGACGCGTTCCGGGTCCACCGTGCCGAACCCGTCGAGGACCAGCTCGCCGATGTCCACCCGTACGGTGCGCTGCTGCTCGTTCAGACCCATCCGTGCACCTCCGACGGTGTCAGGGAACGGTCGAGTTTCAGGTACTCGGTACGGGCGGCCTCCAGCATGTGGCGCATCTGGAGCCGGTCCCCCTCCTCCGCCGCGAGGAACGCGCCGGACAGCGCGATGTTGCGGATGGAACCACCCGCCACGGTCAGGCGCGCGAGCAGCGCGGGGTCGACGCCCTTCGTCGGCGCCCGCGCGGGCAGGACCCGGCGCCAGATCTCGGCGCGCTCGCCCTCGCCCGGGAACGGGAAGTCGACGACGAAGCGGATACGGCGCATGAAGGCCGTGTCCAGCGCCTGCTTCATGTTCGTCGTGAGGATCGCCAGTCCCCGGTACGCCTCCATCCGCATCAGCAGGTAGCTGACTTCGAGGTTGGCGTACCGGTCGTGGGAGTCCTTGACCTCGCTGCGCTTGCCGAACAGTGCGTCGGCCTCGTCGAACAGCAGCAGTGCGCCCCCCTGCTCCGCGGCGTCGAAGACCTTGCGCAGGTTCTTCTCGGTCTCACCGATGTATTTGCTGACCACCTGGGAGAGGTCGATGACGAACAGGTCCAGGCCCAGCTCGTTCGCCATCACCTCGGCGGCGAGGGTCTTGCCGGTGCCGGAACCGCCCGCGAAGAGCGCGGTGACGCCCAGCCCGCGGCGCAGCGTCCCGGCGAAGCCCCACTCCTCGTACACGGTCGGCCGCTGCCGTACGTGCGCGGTGATCTCGCGCAGCACCCGCAACTGCCGCTCCGCCAGGACCAGATCACTCCAGGCGGCCTGCGGTTCGATCCGGCGGCCGAGCTCGTCCATGCCCATCCGGGCCTCGGCGAGGCCGGCCTGCCAGGCCAGGCCGGTGGCGTCCAGCTGGTCCTCGCCGGGCAGGTCCCTGGCCACGGTCGCTCCCGCCGAACGGACCAGATGGGGCGGCAACGAGAACTGGGCGACGAGGTCACGCAGGTCGCCCTCCGACACGTCCGGCACATCGGCGAACGCCTCGGTCCACACCCCGAGCTGCTCGTCCGCGCCAAGCGGCGGCACGACGACGCGGGTACCGCGGGGGCGTGCCGTCTGCCGCGGATCGGTACTCGACACGACCAGCGGCACGGCCGCGGTTCCGACGAACGCATCGGTGGCAGCGGACTGTTCACGGTCCAGGTCGCCGACCTCCACGAGCAGTGCCGCAGGCAGCAGAACCGCCTCGCGTTGCCACAGACGGGCCAGCAGGTCACGGGGGGCCGGCGCGGACGGAAGGTCGGCGGCCGACATCGCGTAGAGGCCGAGCCCCGAGTCGCGGGCCGCCGCCGCGGCGATGTCCGCGCGGGTACGGAGATCACCGCCGACCAGCTCGACCCGCAGCGGCACATCGCGGCCCGTCCCCGCCCAGCCCGCCGCGACCCGGCCCGCCGCCAGCTCGTAGGAGGCGGGCAGGGTTTCCGGTGCGGTGGTCCGGCGCAGCAGGCCGTGCAGCCTCGCGTCCAGGTACGGCGAGCCGGCCAGGAAGTGCAGGATCCGCTCGTCGAGCCGGATCCGGGACGTGGCCAGCCGGGTCTCGTCGTCCAGCTCCACGATGCGCCAGCGCCGCAACGGGGCGACAGGGGTGAGGGCGCTCCAGTGCGGATCGCCGAGCGCGGCAAGGGCGAGCGAGAAGGTGGGGTACGTGCGCTCCGGATCCCCGCAGGCCGCGGCGCAACGGGCACCCGTCGTGGGGTCCAGCTCGGCCGCGGCTGCCAGCAGGACGATCTCGCGTTCGAACGGGCTGAGGCCGAAGCAGGCGACGAGGGCGTCGAGAGCCGCGGGGCCGGGAAGAGCGCCCGGTGGGGCACCGACGGCGCTTCCCGGTGGAGTGGTTCCGGAGGCGGACGCGGCAGGACCGGCTGCGCTGCCGGACGGGACGTCGGTGGCCGGGCCCGAGCCGTGTGTCGCACGCCCGGCATGGCTGTCGATGCGGGCGAGGACGGCGTGGACCTCGGTCAGGAGCGCCCGCCCCTGTGCTGCGGCGCTGCGGCCCTCGCTCCGGCCGGCCCCTTCGTACGTGCCCATGCCCTCACCACCCCCCGTGTTCCGCACTCCGGCTCAGCCCTTGCCGTCCGGTGTCGTCGTGCCGTCGCTCCCGGTCCTCCTGCGGGGACGCGGCGGGGTCGCTCGCCGGGCGGCCCCGGTGGGCTCGGCCGCCGCTTCGCCAGGGACCTGGGCGGGTGCGCCCATCGCGGCTTCGGAGGAGGTCCGCGCAGGCGCGGCCTTCTTCGCGGCGGCCTTCGCCGACCCGGCCTTCTTGACGGCGGCCTTCCGTACGGGAGCGGCCTTCCGTGCGGGGGCGGCCTTCCGTGCGGGGGCGGCCTTCTTCGCCACGGCCTTCCGTGCGGGAGCGGCCGGAGCCGTCGAAGCCCCTGCGGCACCCCCGTCGACCCCATCCACTCCAGGCGGCAGGGGCGCACCGGGAGCACCGAACGGCACCACCCGCACCGTGCGTTGCTCCACCGGTTTCGCCGGGACGGGTTTCTCCCGGCCCTCGATCACCACCAGCGATGCCTGATAGGCCACCGACAGGGTGTACGGGGTCTGGTGCAGCATGCCCCAGAGCTTGGACGTCTCGTCGACGTCCATGACCGTCGGTGTGAAGCGGACCTTCTGCAGCGAGTCCGCCAGGTCACTGCCCGCCAGATGCGGCCGCTCGGCGGCCAGTTCGATCAGCTCCCGCGGGAGCACGGGAATCTCGTGCAACGTCCGTATGACGCAGCCCAGCAGCCGCTGCCCGACAAGCTCCGTCTCCTCCCCGTACGCGCTGATCACGTAGTGCAGGTCCAGCGGCGCGGCCGCCCTGCTGCGCAGGGTGCCGTCGGCGGCTCGCGTCGGCAGATCGTTGTTGCGCATCGCGGCGTTCGGGGTCACCTGGTAGAGGAACACCGTCACGGTCGGCTCACTCGGTGCCTCCGACGGGGGCTTGCGGGTCTCCACCTTGACCGCGATGTCCATCTCGGGTCCCAGATTGCTCTCGATCAGCAGGGCGAGCGCCTGGGTGACCGTGGCGACGGCGAGTGCGTTGCTCATGTCATCAGTCCCTCTTCCCGCCGCGCGACAGGTAGTCGTCCAGCGTCAGTACGGGGGCCGGCCGGCCGGGCCGCTGTGCCGGGCGCCCGGCCGGTGACGCGTCCGCACCGGGCGGCGGCGCCGCGCTGACCTCGAGCCGGCCGATCTGTACGTGCACGACGCGTTCCGCCGGGCGGGGTGCGCGCCGTCCCACCGAGCCGAGTGCCGCGCCCCGTGCCGCGGCGGAGTCGGAGCCGCGCGGCACGGCGAGCGCTGCCGCGCGCGCCGGTGGGGCGGCCCTGTGTGCCGGCGCATCCCCCATGGCGGACGCCGGCGTCGAGGCGTCCGGCACGGAGGGCCGCCCCCGGCGTACCTCACGCGCTCGGTCGGCCCCACCCGGCCGGACGTTCGGGGCCGGAGCAGCCGAGGGCCGGAGCAGGGGCGCCGGAGCCGTCGCCGGACGGAGCGGACGCTCCGTCCCGCCTGGTTGCGGCGCACTCTCGGTGCGTACCACGGTGTGCCGCTCCGTACGCACCTCCCGGACCGGCCGCAGCGGCCGGGGCGGGTGCCGATCGGCACGCGGGGCGGAGGGGACGAGTGCCTCCGGTTCGCCCGGCCCGGGCGGGCCGTACCGCAGCGCCTCGACCCGCTCGAACGGGCCGGACAGCCTGGGCCGCACCCGTGCGGCGGGTTCCCCGCTGCCCTCGGCCGCGGGCACGGGCGTGTACCGGGCGAGCAGCCGGTCGAAGTAGTCAGCCATCGGTGCACAGCTCCAGGTAGTAGCGACGCCGAAGGGGGCTCAGCGCCAGGATGTGCGGCTCGCTCCACCCGTAGGCGGTGGCGAGCAGGTGGACGTCGAGGAGCACGTCCCTCGCCCAGTTGTCCAGCTCGGTCCAGAGGTAGGAGGTGATGTCCAGCTCGGCCCGGGTCGCCCCACCGCATTCCGGGCACGCCACGTTCAGCGTCACCTCGGCCGTCGGGTCCGCCTCGGCGGCCTTCTCGGCGATGAGCCGCTCCACCCGTTCGGGCAGAAGGGTGTCCAGCCGCTCCGCGGGGACGGGCTCGCCGCCCCGCAGTGCCCGCACCGTGCAGCCGTTCACCAGCTGCCTGCGCGCCCCGGCGGACGAGGCGGCCGCACCGGCCGCCGCGAGGTCGGCGACGGTGGGCAGCCGGAAATCGACCACCCAGTCGTCGTCCGTCACGCGCAGCAGCCGGTCCGCCGGACGCGTGCTCAGCGCACCGGCGTCGAGGTCGAACTCCATGGCCTCACCGCAGGCACCGCACTCGATCCGCACCTGCATCCGTTCGCCGAAGAGCGACCGGCGCAGCGCGAACAGATCGGCCTCCCTCTCGCCGACCGGTACCGACAGAAGCTCGTCGGTACCGGCCCCCGGGCGGGCCGCCCGGTGCAGCAGCAGCGACCTCTCGGCCGCCCCCAGAGGCAGTCCGGTCTCCCAGGCGGCCAGCAGTTCGTCGGGCCCCACGGGGGCCCTCCCCGGATTCACGGCGCCGTTCAGGCGGGGTGGGTGAACGAGGGTTCGACCGGTTCCGGGATCTCGTAGTCGCGCTCCCAGCCCTCGCACTCCAGCTTCACGCTCTGGATGGCGACGGCGTTGGCGTTGGCGTCGAGCTCGCCGATGACCTGGTATTCACTGACCCAGGCCCGGTAGAGCTTGTGCGAGACGGCCACCTGCCCGGCTTCGTTCAGCACCTGGATGATGAGGTCCTTGCGGAAGTCCCGGAGCGAGACCTCCGAGCCGAGCCCGGCGCCCACCTGCCAGACCTTGTTGGCCCAGCGGTCGAATTCGGGATCGTGGGTGACGCCTCGTTCGAGTGTGACGCCCTCGAACTCGGAGCGGCCCGGTGACTTGCGCGGTGAGCTCGGGTCCCCACCGTGACGGTGTTTGACCACTTCTGTGGTGCGTTTCAGGGGACTGATCTTGCTGATGCCCGCGACCGTTCGACCGTCCCAGAGGACCAGGAACTTGAAATTCTTGTAGGGGTCGAAGCGATGGGCGTTTATCTGGAACTCAGCCATCGGTTTCCTTCGTGTTCCTTTTCCTCGGTTACGAGAGGTCGAACTGCCCGGCGAACTGCTGGATCCTGACGACCACGAACTCCGCGGGCTTGACCGGCGCGATGCCGATCACGACGTTGACCACGCCGCGGTCGACGTCGGCGTCGGTCGTGGTGTCCTTGTCGCACTTCACGAAGTACGCCTCGCGCGGTGTGCCGCCCTTGAACGCGCCCTGCCTGAAGAGGTCGTTGAGGTAGGCCGACGCCTTGAGCCGGATCTGCTGCCACAGCTGCTCGTCGTTGGGTTCGAAGACGACCCACTGCAGGCCGCGGTAGAGGCTCTCCTCGACGTGCAGCGCGAGCCGCCGCACCGGTACGTACGTCCACTCGCTGTCGAGCGCGTCCGCGCCCTCCAGCGTGCGGGTGCCCCAGACCAGGGGACCCACCACGGGGAAGGTGCGCAGGCAGTTCACGCCCAAGGGGTTGAGCAGCCCGTTCTCCCGGTCGGTCAGCCTGACCGTCAGCGACCGGACACCCGCGAGGCGCGCCTCGGTGCCGGCGGGCGCCTTCCACACCCCGCGCTCGCCGTCGGTACGGGCCATCACTCCGGCGACGGCACCCGACGGCGGGAAGGAGCGCAGCCGGCCGGTCAGGGGGTCGGTCAGCCGCAGGTGCGGGAAGTACAGCGCCGCGTGGCTGCTGCGTACGGGTTCGAACGCGCCGATGCCGGCCCGCGCGGCGTCGACGCTGCCCCAGGTCGAGGGAGAGTCGACGAGCAGGAAGATCCGCCGCTCCCGGCAGAGCTGCTCGGCCGCCGACAGGACGGTGACCATGTCCTCGGTGGACTCGTAAGCCGACAGCTCCGGCAGGACCAGCAGGTTGACGTCGTCCACGTCGCGCAGCGCCTGGACACCGGTCTTGCTCCCTTCGCTGCCGATGAGGTCGCGCGGGCCGGGCGGGTCGCCGTCCCTGCCGCCCTCCAGCGCGAAGACGGGCGGGTTGACCGAGGCCTCGAGTCCGAGGTCGTTGGCGCACTCGCCGACGAAGCGGACCACGTCGTCCGGGTCGACGGACCCGGCGACGACCTGGAGCCGCCTGCCGAAGGCGGTGACCTCGGACCCGGCGAACGTGTGCTTCCCGGGGGCGTCGGGAAGGGCGCGCAGCTTGCGTTCGAGCAGGAGGGCCAGCTCGGTGACATTGCACGGCGGCTCGCCGTCGCGGTCGGGCTCGAAGAGTGTGAACTCCCGATCCACATCGCCGATCTTGACCTTCAGCTCGACTTCCAGGCCGGGCAGGTCCGCGGCGAAGGGCTTGGAGACCGTGCCCGACGGGTCCGGCCGGTCCTCGTCCAATGCCTTCACCCGGACGAGGGAGGAACCCGCATTGACGACTGTCTCGACGAAGCGGCCGTGGCCGGCGTCCATGGACAGGCCCGTGAAGGACTCCCGGGCCCTGCCGCGGGCGTCGACGATCTGGAGGTTGAACGTACGGTCCGGCGCGGGGGTGTCGTGGTCGACTGCCACCCGCAGACCCGAGCCCCATACGCCGGGCTTCTTCGCGTGCACCTCCAGGACCGGGCACTCGCTGTGCCCCTCCGTCGAGCGGAGGGTGACGCACGCGTCCTCGCCCGTGCCGGCCGCGGCCACCCGGACGATCACCGCGAGCGTGCCGCCGTTGCCGAAGAACTGGTGCGCCGCGTAGCTGAGGGCGCTCTGCGAGGTGAGTCCGCCGAAGCGCCGCTCGAAGTCCGCGAAGCTGGTGACCCGTACCGGTTGGTTGAGCGGACCCCGGCGGGTGTGCCCCACGAACGCGGTCACCGACGTGGTGACCGAGGCGATCGTGCGGACGCCGCTGGGAAGTTCTTCGATGTACACACCGGGATAGCCCATGTGCGTCGGCATTCCCCCTCCATTCCCGCTGCGCACCAAGAGATGAGAGGAAGAGGTGGAGGAAGCGCGTGCCCATGTCGAATCCGCACGCACGATCCCCCGCGTGTATCCCCCGTCGTTCACCCCGTGCGATATCCGGTCTCGCAGGGCCATCCGCATCCGTGTGCGCTCGTGGCTCCTGATGCATGAGTTCCTCTTGCGAGTGTGGAGCGCACCACGAGAGACGGTCAAGGGATTGATTCAGTCATTCGGATATGCCGCGTGACCGGTTCGCCAATTAATGATTCGACATGGTCAGAGGATTTTCCCATCAGCGTATGAAGATTCAATTCACCATCGCTTCACAGAAAAACCGGAGCCCATGAGGGATTCAAGCCGAATTGGCTCGATGGCGGCGCGCCGCCGTGCATGCGGATCACAGAGAATTGCCTTTCGGTTCGAATCTCGGACAGACATCACACTCGGGGCGCAAGGGATGTCCGCGGACCATACGGGCCGTGCCGACGGGGCCGGGGCCCCGGGCGCCACCGGCGGAGGCGGCCGGAGCGGCGGCCGGGCCCGGGGCCCCGGGTGCGCGGCGGCAGGTACCGTAGGGAGAACGATTTCGTGGGCCTCCTGGCGGGCTGCGTACACCCAGGAGGAACACATGACGACGAACCGCGGGCGCAAGGACGTCATCCGGGACCGGATGGCTTCGACCGGCGAGTCGTACAACGTCGCCGCGCGCAATCTGAAGGCGATGAAGGACATGGGCGCGACCCGCGACGCCATGCTCGTCCAGCGCTGGCAGCCCGCCGAGTCGCTGGACGTGCCCTGCCCCTGTGGCGGCACCTGCGAGCCGGGTGAGACGTGCGACCACTGCCACGCCCGCCACCGCCATGTGAAGCGGTACCCGGGAAGCGTCACGGACGTGGAGGCCTGGGCGGACCGCTACGAGTGCATGGGCTGTTCGTCGTCGTACACCCTGACCGTGCGCCTGGCCGGGCGGCCGTGGGGCGTCGCGGAGACCGTGATCCAGGGCGGGTCGGCCGAGGAGGTCGTGCGGGCCCGGGTGTTCCCCGGGGTCGTGCACCCGCTGCTGCGCGCCGAGGCGGCTTCGGAGTCCGACCGGGACCAGGGGATCTCCTGAGATCACCCGTGGACGTTCGAGCGCGGGTCCTGCCGGCAGTTCGACGAGCGCTACCTGGAGTCGGCCGAGGTGGTCGCGCCTCCGGCGCCGCGGAGTCCGGTGAAGGTCCGCTCGGCGACCCGGCGTGCCCTGCCAGGTCCTGAGCGGTGCGGGGCGCCGCGACGGGCGATCCCGGGTGCGGTGCCGCAGGCCCGGAGGGCGCGGCACCACTCGTCGAAGGTCGTGGCCGCGGTCGGCGACACGCGTCAGGGACGCCGTCCGGCCACCTCGGCGACACGATCCCGGCCGCTCCTCACCCGTCGGCGTGCCGCTCGATCCAGGACCGGGCCGCCTCACGTACGGCCTCGGTCGGCGCCGGGCTCACCAGGTCCGGAGAGCGGACCAGAGAGTGCTGACGGGCGGCGCGCAGGCCGACCGAGCGGGCCTCGGCCGAGAGGCCGGGGTGCTCCGCGACCTCCAGGGCGCGCTGCCACCAGCTCCAGCTGCGGGGGTCGACACTGTAGTGCCACAGCGGCTGTCCGGGGTCGGCCACTGCTATCAGCACCCGGTGCAGGACGTACTCGCGGATGCCCGGGGTGCCGAGCAGCCGGTCGGCCACGAGCAGGGGGTGCTCCCCGTCGAGGCGGGCCCGGACCAGTACCCAGGTCATCAGCTGGCCGACGTCGTGGACCGGCGACGTGACGAAGTCCCACAGCTCGGCGGCCTTGGCCTCGTCGGGGGCGCCGAGGTGGGTGAGCAGCCGCAGCTCGTCCTTCCAGAGCGGCCGGGCCCCGTTCCACCAGGAGACCAGCTTTCCCGCCACCGGATGGTCCAGGTCCAGAGCGAGACAGGTCAGGGTGACGAGCGGGTGGCGCCATTCGGTGTACGTGGTCCGGTACTTCTTGGTGAGGTCCTTCAGGCGGTGCGGCAGCAGCGCATCGACATCGGACGCCGTGGCCACGCCGTGGGCGAGGAGGAGTTCGAGGCAGAACCCGAGCCCCTGCAGACCCGTCTCCGGGGCGGCCGTCCTGCCCCGCAGCCAGCTCACGTCGGCTTCGGTGAGTGTCCGGTACCGGTGCCACACGTCACCCAGTGAGCCTTCGGAGGCGGTGAGGTCCGGGCCGGTGCCCGACAGGAGCCCGTCACGGGCTGCCTCGTAGCGGGCCACGTCGGCCAGCACTTCGGAGGTGTCCGTGCCGGCGAGCGGGGCCGCGCCGGGGCGGAGCGCCTCCTCGCGCACGAGGTCCACCCGGTCCCGGGCCGCGTCAGCGGCGAGGGCCCGCAGGGCGCGCGGCAGCCGTTCGTCGAGGGCGAATCGGACCGCCGCGAGGGCCGCGTAGGACCGGCCCGCCCGGTATGCCTCGCCCGTCTCCCGGCGCCAGTCGGACGTGACGGCCCCGGTCAGCGCGTCGTGCAACCCCCGCAGTGAGGATTCCGGTACGTCGTGCGCCTCCAGTTCCGCCGCGATGGCGGCTGTGGCCCGTATCGCGTCGGGCTCGCGGAGCGACCGGTGGAGTGCCAGCCAGGGGCGGACCGCGGCCCTGTCGCCGCCGAGCGCGAACGCTCGCGCCGTGGCCAGGCCGCGCTCGGACGGCACTCGGGGCAGGACTTCGGCCGCCCGGGAGCCGAGGGCGGCGATGATCTCCCACGCCTCCTCATCACCATGGCGCAGCAGCGCGTGGAGCAGCTCCTTCCATGCCGGCCACTCCGCGAGCCGCCCTTCGTACTCCTCCCGCCAGGCACGCAGCAGCAGCTCCGTCTCATCGGGCGTGAGCTCGTCCCGCCGCTCCAACGAGACCGCGAAGCGGGTCGCGTCGGAGAGGCTGAAGGGGGCTCGCAGCCGCTCGTGGAGCCAGGCGGCTTCGGCGGCGGACAGCGGCCGGTACCGGAAGGGTGCGGTGGTGCGGTCCAGCGGCTCGTCGAGCGCGGCGAGGAACTGGCGGACCCCGTCGGCGTCCGCGGGGTCGGGCAGGCCCGCGTCGTCCCGGCCGGTGATCCGGTCCAGCTGGAAGGCGCCCTTCGGTCCGCCGTCGACGACCCGGAAACCGGTCGGCCCCTCGCCGAGCCCGGCGGCGGTGACGGCGTGGTCCCCGCCCCAGTGCAGCAGCAGTTCACCCTCCAGGGCACCGGAGCGGCCGAAGGCCCGCCCGTGGGACTGCCAGTGCCAGTACGCGAAGGAGACGGGGCCGGTGAGCCCCCGCACCGCGAGGAGTTCGGCGGCGTCCTCGTGGCCGTCGGACTGCGTGTAGCGGCTCCGGGTCGGCGGCGGAAGCACGAGGAACCCGTCGTCTCCGAGCCCGCGCCACCAGGCCGTGATGACGGCGAGGTCCGAGCGTGTCCGCTTCGCGCGGCGGGCGGCCTGGGCGGTGCCGGGGTTGTTCACGTGCTGCTCCTCGGGCCGTTCGGAATCCTTCGCGAACGGCTCCCCCGTCCGTGACCCACCCTGCCACGCGGGTCCGACAGTCCGGGGCCGGCCGAGGGTCTCTCCGCGCACGGCGCCCGCGGCGCCGCAGTCCCGGTGAGTGCCGCCCTTCAAGCCTCACGCACCAGGACCGGACGGCCTGCGCCCGAGTGATGGGTGTCACGCGAAACGCCTGACCGATCGGTCAGGGCTGACCGATCGGTCAGCTACGGTGAGCCCATGCCACGTCCGCCCTCCGCGATGCGCCGTCACATCCTCGATTCGGCCCTGCGCCTCTTCGCCGAGCACGGCTTCAAGGGGACCTCGCTGAACGACATCGCCGTCGAGGCGGGCTGCTCCAAGGCCTCCCTGCTCTACCACTTCGCGGGCAAGGACGCGATCCTCACCGAACTGCTGACCTCACCGGCGGAGGGACTCTCCGCCCTGAGCCAGGAGTTGGCGGTGCTGGACGGGGATCAGGCCGTCGAGGCGGCAGTGGCGGGCTACGTCGGCCTGGCGATGCGCTTCCACCTGGAAGTGAAGATCATCTTCGCCGAACTGCCCGACATGCTCGGCCACCCGGTGCTCGCCGTCATCCCCGAAGCCGTCGGTGAGCTCGCGGACGCGCTGGCCGGCCGGTCCGAAGAACCGCGTGCGCGTGTCACGGCCCAGATGGTGATCGGGGGCGTGGCCGTCACGGTCGCGTCCGAGGTCGACGTCGCACGGGACACCATGCGCACCGAACTGGTCCGAGGAGCACTCAGAACCCTCGGACATCCCACCAGCTGAACAGAAGTCGTCCAGACCGAAGAGAAAGACGCCTCTTTAGCATGGCTATCCTGCTGTACCGGCTCGGCCGGCTCTCCTTCCGCCGCCGAGGGCGTGTCCTCGCCCTGTGGCTTCTGCTGCTCGCCCTGCTAGGGGGAGGCGCGGCAGCCTTCATGGGGCCCACCACCAGCAAGTTCTCCATACCGGGCACCGAGTCCCAGAAGGCCCTGGACTCGCTCTCCCGGGAATTCCCGCAGGCGGGTGGCGCCACCGGGACGATCGTCGTCGCCGCACCCGAGGGCACGAAGCTCACACCCTCGGCCGTGGCGCCGGTGACCGAGGAGGCCGGGAAGGTTCCCGGTGTCCTCGCGGCCGTCGACCCGTTCGCGTCCAAGGCCGTCTCGCAGGACGGCCGCTACGCCCTCATCCAGGTGCAGTTCGCGTCGGTCACCGACGACATCACCGACGCCCAGCGCGAGGCGTTCAGGGAAGCGGGCTCGTCCGTCGCGGACCTCCGGGTCGAGCACGGCGGCGAGATCATGCGGGGCGTGCCGGAGATCGGTTCGACCGAGGCCATCGGTGTGGCGGTCGCCGCCCTCGTCCTGGTCCTCACCTTCGGCTCGCTGGTGGCGGCCGGTATGACCCTGCTGAACGCCCTGGTGGGCGTCGCGGCCGGCATGGCCGGACTGTTCGCCCTCAGCAGCACCGTGGAACTGACCAGCACCGCACCCATCCTGGCGCTCATGCTGGGCCTGGCCGTCGGTATCGACTACGCGCTCTTCATCACCTCCCGCTATCGCCAGTACCTCGCGGAGGGCATGGAGGGGGAGGAAGCGGCAGGACGGGCGACCGGCACCGCCGGCTCGGCCGTCGTGTTCGCGGGTGCCACGGTCGTCATCGCCCTGGCGGGGCTCGCCGTCGCCGGTGTGCCCTTCCTTACGGTCATGGGACTGGCGGCCGCCGCCACGGTCGCCCTCGCCGTGCTGGTGTCCCTCACACTGCTGCCCGCCGCCCTCGGCTTCGCGGGCGCACGCGTCCTGCCCCGCAAGCTCCGGACGCGGGACCCCGCAGCCGCCCCCGCCCCCGTCGAGGCCGGGACCGCCTTCGGCTTCCGCTGGGGCCGGATCGTGGCCTCCCTCCGCGTCCCCGTCCTCGTGCTCGGAGTGGTCGGGCTCGGCGCTCTCGCCCTGCCCGTGCAGGACATGCGGCTCTCGCTGCCCGACGCGAGCACCGAGGCGGTGGGGTCGCCCAACCGCGAGGCCTACGACCTGACCACCGAAGGATTCGGTGAGGGATTCAACGGCCGACTGATCGCCGTCGTGTCCGGCGACAGCGCGCAGGCGACCGGCGCCGCGGTCAAGGAGGCCGCCGCGCTCATCACGGACACCGACGGCGTACTCGCCGTCGCCGCCCCGCAGATGAACGAGAACGGCACCACCGCCCTGCTGGCCGTGATCCCCGAGACGGGCCCCACGGACGCCGCGACCGAGGACACCGTCCATGCGGTCCGGGACCGGGTGGAGGACGTGAAGGGCGCCGCCATCGCGTTGACCGGTGCCACCGCCATCGGCATCGACGTCTCCGAGAAGCTCGCCGCAGCCCTGCCGGTCTACCTCCTGCTGGTGGTCGGGCTGTCCATCCTGCTGCTGATGCTCGTCTTCCGGTCGATCCTGGTACCCGTCAAGGCCGCACTGGGCTTCCTGCTGACCATCGGCGCCACCTTCGGCATCACCGTCGCCATCTTCCAGGAGGGCCATCTGGCGGAGCTGGTCGGCCTCGACACACCCGGACCGCTGGTCAGCTTCCTGCCCATCCTCCTGATCGGCATCCTCTTCGGGCTGGCCATGGACTACGAGGTCTTCCTCGTCTCACGGATGCGGGAGGACTTCGTCCACGGCGCGGACGCCCGCGAGGCCGTCGTCAGCGGTGTGGGCCACAACGCCCGCGTCGTCACCGCCGCCGCGGTGATCATGACCGCCGTCTTCGGCGGGTTCATCTTCATGCACGACCCCGTGATCAAGTCCATGGGCTTCGCCCTGGCGATCGGTGTCCTCATCGACGCGTTCGTCGTACGGATGGCCCTGGTGCCGGCCGTCATGCACCTCATGGGCCGAGCCGCCTGGTGGCTGCCGCGGGCGGTCGACCGGGTCCTGCCGGACCTCGACATCGAGGGCGAGCAGCTGCAGCGCCGGATCCCGGTGCCGCAGCAGGAGTCCGAGCTCGTGAAGACCTGACCGCGCCCGCGCGTCCGGACCGACGGAAGCGAGGGTCGGCCCACCCGGGACGGCCCGTGGGCCCCCTCGCCCACGGATGGGCGCCGGGAGCACCCCGCCACACGGAACGGCCCGCCGGGAACCCCGGCGGGCCGTTCCGCACGACTCGGCACCGGAGCACGCCCGGCCCGGCGGGGTCAGCCCTCGTCCGGCGCCAGCGTCAGCGAGATCG
Organism: Streptomyces clavifer; assembly: GCA_014651175.1. GTDB lineage: Bacteria > Actinomycetota > Actinomycetes > Streptomycetales > Streptomycetaceae > Streptomyces > Streptomyces clavifer. The sequence goes on from BMWJ01000002.1 coordinate 645,890, forward strand.
AGTTGATGCAGTACCGCTGGTCCGTGGGCGTGGGGTAGCCCTCGCCCTCGAAGACGTGGCCCAGGTGCGAGCCGCAGCGGGAACAGCGCACCTCGGTGCGGGTCATGCCGAGGCTGGTGTCCTGGATCAGCTCGACCGCTTCGGTGTCCTTCGGGTCGTAGAAGGACGGCCAGCCGCAGTGCGACTCGAATTTGGTGTCGGAGCGGAACAGCTCCGCCCCGCAGGCCCGGCAGGAGTAGACGCCCGCGGTCCTGGTGTCGGTGTACTCGCCCACGAACGCGGGCTCGGTGCCGGCCTTGCGGAGCACCGCGTACTCGGCGGGGCTCAGCTCCGCCCGCCATTGCTCGTCCGGCTTCTCGACGTCGTACGACACGGTGGCTCCCTCAGCTCGACAGGTGGTCCAGGATCTGCGGGCCGAGGTCGGTGACGTCGCCCGCTCCCATGGTGAGAACCAGATCGCCCGGCTTCGCCATTCCCGCGACGACGGCGGGTACCTCCGCCTGGTCGTGGACGGCCGTGACGTCGGCCCCGGCCGCCTTCGCGGCGTCGATGATCAGGGCGCTGGTGATGCCCGGAATCGGGTCCTCACGGGCCGGGTAGACGTCCAGCACCACGGAGGCGTCCGCGAGTGCGAGCGCCTGGCCCATCTCGGTGCCGATCTCCTGGGTGCGGGAGAACAGGTGGGGCTGGAAGACCACGAGCAGGCGGGCATCGGTGGCCGCGCCGCGCATGGCCGCCAGGTCCGCGGCCATCTCGGTGGGGTGGTGCGCGTACGAGTCGACGACCTGGACGCCGGCCGCCTCGCCCTTGAGCTGGAGGCGGCGCTTGACTCCGGTGTACTTGCCGAGCGCGGAGGCCAGGTTGTGGGCCGGGATGCCGAGGGCGACACCGGCGGCGAGGGCGGCGACCGCGTTGTGCGCGTAGTGACTGCCGGGCACGGAGACCGTGAAGGTGAGGTACCTGCCGTTGAGGACGACCGTGACCTCGCTGGTCAGGCCGCGCGGGGTGACCTTGTGGACGCGTACGTCGGCGTGCTCGGACTCGCCGTAGGTGACGACGTCGAGGGACGCGATGTCGCGGACCCTGCGGGTCAGCTCCACCGCGCCGGGCTGGTCTGCGGAGACGACGAGTGTGCCGCCCGGGACGACCTTGCCGACGAACGTCTCGAAGGAGTCGTAGATCTCTTCCATCGAGGCGTAGTTCGCGTGGTGGTCCAGCTCGACGTTGAGGACGATCGCGACCTGGGGGTCGTACTTCTGGAAGCTGCGGTCGCTCTCGTCGGCCTCGGCGACGAAGATGTCGCCGCCGCCGTGCGCGGCGTTCGTGCCGGGCCCCGCCAGGTCGCCGCCGATGGCGTACGAGGGGTCGAGGGCCAGCTCCGACAGGGCGACGGCGAGCATCGACGTGGTCGTGGTCTTGCCGTGCGTGCCGGCGACCGCGATGGCGCGCAGGCCCTCCATCAGGGCGGCGAGCGCGTCGGAGCGGTGCACGACCGGGACGGACAGCTCCGCGGCGCGGGCCAGCTCGGGGTTGTCCGGGCGGATGGCGCTGGAGACGACCACGCAGGACGCGTCGTCCGCCAGATGACCGGCGGCGTGCCCGATGTGGACGGTCGCCCCCAGCGCGCGCAGGGCCTCCGCGGTGGCGGACTCCTTGGCGTCGCTGCCCGCCACCTTCGCCCCCCGCTGGGCGAGGATCTTGGCGATGCCCGACATCCCGGCGCCGCCGATGCCGATGAAGTGCGGCCGTTCCAGGGCGGCAGGAATACCGGGTGCCATGCGTGTGTCTCCCGAAGATGCGAGGTGGGTGAGGTCCGCCCCAGCCTATTCGCTGTGCGCGAAGAGCTTGAGCACCGGTACGCCGACCTTGTGCCGGGCCCGGGAGGCCCAGTCGCGGTGGAAGAACTCCTCCACGTAGTGCGGTGCGGTCAGCACGATGACCTCGTCGGCCCCCGAGTCCTCGACCACGGACTTCAGCTTGTCCAGGGGATGGTCCTCGACCACCTGTCCGACAGCCTCGGAGCCCGCCTTGCGCAGCTCCTGGAGCGAGTACTCCAGTGCGACCGCGGCGGGCTCCTGCGCCGCCCTGCCCTCCGGTTCCTCACCCTCGCGGACCGCTTCTCTCAGTTCACCGAGCGCAACGTCGTCGATCGCCCGGAGCAGGACGTCGGCCTGGTCACCGCGTGGCTGCATCAGTACGACGAACGAGATCTGCTCCTCGCCGTGGAGGGTCGTGACGAAGTCCACGTCCTCGGGAGTGAGGGGCTTCTCGATCATCAATACGCTTCTGAACACGGCAGGCGCCCTTCCGTTTCATCTCGTCGGCCCTGGACGGCCACTGCTGCTGAAACCATCCTTCCCCGCAATTGCACGGGGTTGCAGGACTAAGTGTGCCCATCGGGAGCTAACCGGAACGGAAAATTCCGCTCAGTGTCGGATCTTCCCGTACCGGCTGAAGAGGAATCCTGCCTCCTCCAGCAGCGACACGAGGGAGAAACGTTCCGGCACGGTCACCGGCGGGCCGCCCGCGATCCGTTGCGCGTTCCCGGCGACGAGCGTCGGGGACAGGGTCAGGCAGAGCTCGTCCAGCACCCCGGACGCCACGAACTGACCGAGCAGCCGAGGCCCGCCCTCCGTGAGCAGACGGGTGTGCCCGCGCGCCGCCAGCTCCGCCACCGCGCGCGCCGGCTCGACAGCGGCGCCGTCGCCCGCGATCAGCACCTCGGCGCCCGCTTCCCGGGCCGCGCGGACCCGGTCGGCCGGCGCCCCGGCCCCGGTGACCACCAGGGTGGGGACCAGGGGCGAGACGAAGAGCGGCAGCGAGAGGTCCAGGTCCAGGCTCGCGCTCACGACGGCGATCGCGGGGGCGGGTCCCTGCCCGGCGGCAGCACGCCGCGCGGCGAAGGCGTCCCGTGCCCTGGCCGGCCGGTAACCCTCCTTGCGCACCGTCTCGGCACCCACGACGACCGCGTCGGCCAGTCCCCGCAGGGTGCCGAAGACGCGCATGTCGGCCGGGGAGGAGATGCCCTGGGAGCGCCCGTCGTGGTGGGCCGCGCCGTCCAGGGTGGTCACCATGTTGGCGCGCAGCCAGGCGCCGTCGCCCGCGGGGTACGCGTAGGCGTCGGCCAGTTCGTCGAGGGTCCACTCCCGATCCGTGACCGGGGTGGTTCCGGCGGGCGTGGGTGTCAGGTCCGTCACAGGGAGCAGGCGTCGCATGCTCCGCAGTCTGGCACGGCCCTTAAGGTGGAGAGTTGTGTCGTCCTCCACCGCCGTGCCGGGGCAGAGCCCCATAGCCGAAACGGCCCCGCAGTCCCTGTGCGCCCTCGAGCCGCGCGTCCCCGCCGACCGCCTGGTCGCGGAGATGGTGCCGCCGCCGCGCTTCGACTCGGTGCGTTTCGATACGTACGAACCCGACCCGGGTCAGCCCAGCCAGACCGAGGCCGTCAAGGTGCTCAGCGACTTCGCCGGCGGGCTCGGCGGGGCGCACGCCAGCGGGGCGGGCAGGAAGGGGCGGGCGCGGAACGCCTCCGGCGAGGGCTGGTGGCGGGCGACGGGCGGGCGGTTCGGCAGGAAGGCCGCCGCACCCACCGGCCCGCGGGGCGTCTACCTCGACGGCGGCTACGGCGTCGGCAAGACCCACCTGCTCGCCTCCCTCTGGCACGCCACCCCGGCCGCACCCGAGCTCAAGGCCTTCGGCACGTTCGTCGAGCTGACGAATCTGGTCGGCGCGCTGGGCTTCCAGCAGACCGTGCAGACCCTGGGCGGCCACCGGCTCCTCTGCATCGACGAATTCGAACTGGACGACCCGGGTGACACCGTCCTGGTGTCGTCCCTGCTCAGCAGGCTCGTGGAGGCGGGGGTCGCGCTGGCCGCCACCTCGAACACCCTGCCCGGCAAGCTCGGCGAGGGCCGTTTCGCGTCCGCCGACTTCCTGCGCGAGATCCAGGGGCTCTCCGCCCACTTCCGGCCGCTGCGGATCGACGGCGAGGACTACCGCCACCGCGGACTGCCCGAAGCCCCGCCGCCGTACTCCGACGAGCAGGTCACCAGGGCCGCGTACGCCACCGCCGGCGCGTCCCTGGACGACTTCCCCTCGCTGCTCGACCATCTCGCCCGGGTCCACCCGAGCCGCTACGGGGCGCTGACGGACGGGCTCACGGCGGTCTGCCTCACCGATGTGCGGCCGGTGCCCGACCAGTCGACGGCGCTGCGTCTGGTGGTGCTCGCGGACCGGCTCTACGACCGCGAGGTCCCGGTGCTCGCATCCGGTCTTCCGTTCGACCGGCTGTTCAGCGAGGAGATGCTGAACGGCGGGTACCGGAAGAAGTACTTCCGGGCGATCTCCCGGCTGACGGCACTGGCGCGTGACGCAAAGGGACTGGTGGCGCAGTAGGTTCGGGGGCGTACCGCGTGCGAGGTGCCCCCGAGGGCCTCGTACGCGCCGTTGACCGCGCACACCGTTTGAAGGGATCCAGCATGGCTACCACGCGTCAGGCGCACACGGTCTGGGAAGGCAACCTGCTCGAGGGCAAGGGCGTCGTCACCCTCGACTCCTCCGGGGTCGGGGAGTTCCAGGTCTCCTGGCCGTCCCGCGCGGAGAAGGCGAACGGGAAGACCAGCCCGGAGGAGCTCATCGCGGCCGCGCACTCCAGCTGCTTCTCGATGGCACTCTCCAACGGCCTCGCCACGGCGGGCACCCCGCCCACCCAGCTGAACACCCGGGCCGAGGTCACGTTCCAGCCCGGCACCGGCATCACCGGAATCCACCTCACGGTGGAGGGCACGGTTCCCGGCCTGGACGAGGCGGGCTTCGTGAAGGCGGCAGAGGACGCCAAGGCGAACTGCCCGGTCAGCCAGGCGCTCACGGGCACGACCATCACGCTCACCGCTTCGCTGGCCTGATCCCACGGGCCTCTGAGGGCACTTCCGCCCCAGGGGCACAGGGAGGCACGGTGGCCCGCATGGTTCCCGCGCGACACGACGCGTGGTACACACATGCGGGTCACTACACCTGTCCGCCAACAGGGAGTTGCCTCATGTCATCCGCACCACGACGACTCGCAACACGACGACAGGTCCTGGCCGGCAGCGGCGCGACCGCTGCCTCGATCGCCTTCGCCGGGGCTTTCACCGAACTCTTCGCCGGCACGGCCGCCGCACGGGGCCACAGCGGCTACGGGCCCCTCGTGCCGGATCCCGAAGGCCTGCTCGATCTGCCGAAAGGTTTCCGCTATCGGGTCCTCTCCCGCGAGGGCGACCCGCTCCGCTCGGGCGAGGGCCCGGTCCCCAGCAATCACGACGGCATGGCCGCCTTCGCGGGCCGCCGCGGCCGGGTCCATCTGGTGCGCAACCACGAGAACCGGGTCACCGGCAGGATCGGCGTCCCGACGGTCAAGGGCCTCACGTACGACCCGATGGGCAAGGGCGGTTGTACGGCCCTGGAGCTCGACAGCCGGGGCAACGTGCTCGGCGAGAGGGTCGCGATCGCCGGTACGGCGGTCAACTGCGCGGGCGGGCCCACCCCGTGGAACACCTGGCTGACCTGCGAGGAGACCGAGGACAAGGCCGGTACCAACGGCTACACGAAGGACCACGGCTTCATCTTCGAGGTGGACGGCGCCGATCCGCGCCGCACCGGGGCCGTCCCCCTGACCGCGATGGGCCGTTTCCAGCACGAGGCGATCGCGGTCGACCCGAAGAACGGGGTCGTGTACGAGACGGAGGACGCGTTCGACCGGCCGTTCGGGCTCTTCTACCGTTTTCTGCCCGAGAAGCCGCTCGGCGGCACGGGCTCGCTGCGGGCCGGGGGCGCGCTCGAAGCCATGAGGGTCCCCGGACTGCCCGACCTGTCCGTGGTCCAGGAGACCGGTGCGAGCTTCGACCGGGTCGAGTGGGTCCCGGTGCCCGATCCGCAGGCCACCGAGACACCGATCCGGCTGCAGGACTTCGGGCCCAGGGGCGTCACGCACGCCCAGAAGCTGGAGGGCTGCTACTGGGGCGGCTCGTCCGTCTACTTCGTCTCCAGCTTCGCTCACAGCTCGGAGGGGTCGGCCGCCGACCACTTCGGCCAGGTCTGGCGGTACGAGCCCAAGCGGCGCCGGCTCACGCTGGTGGTCGTCTTCGGCCCGGACACGGACATCCAGCTGCCCGGCGAGTCCCCGGACAACATCTGCCTCGCCGCCGACGGCGGGCTGATGGTGTGCGAGGACGGCGGCGGCGCACAGCACGTGCTCGGGGTGACGCGGCGCGGAGAGGTCTATCCGATGGCGCGGGGGCGGCAGAACACCGGGACGGCCGATGACCCGGAGTGGGGCGAATTCGCGGGGGTCACGTTCTCGCCGGACGGCGGAACGATGTTCGTGAACTGCTACACGCCGGGCACGACGTTCGCCGTGACGGGCCCCTGGCGCTGAGCGGCCGGGTAACGGGCCGCGGGGCCGGGCAGCGGTGGCTGCCCGGCCCCGCGGTGGTTCCCGGCACCGTGACGCCGCGGGCGGGAGCTCGCGGCGAGGGGCCGCCGGTGGTGCGGGACGTGGAGGCCCGGAGTGCCGCGACCGGATTCTGATGCCTCATCAGCTAACGTCTCCCGGTGATCAAATCCGTTCGTACGATGACAGCACTGATGGTGCTGGGTGCGGTCCTCACCGGCTGCGGCGGCCGGGAGGGCTCGCGCACGGCGGCCCTCGCGCCCCCGGCGAGCCCCGGCCCCAGCCCCGGCCCCGGCCCCGGCGCGACGGTCGAGGCGCGACAAGGACCGCCCACCATGGCTCCCGGGCCGGAGGGCCTGACCCCGGTCTTCGAGCGCCGGGCCGCCGGCTCCCGCGACGGCGCCCCCGGGGCCGACAAGACCGTGGCGCTCACCTTCGACGCGGACATGACGGCGGATCAGGGGCCACGTGCCTCGGCGGGCGAACACTTCGACAACCCGGGCCTCATCGCGCTGCTGCGCCGGCTGAAGGTGCCCTCGACGGTCTTCATGACAGGGCGGTGGGCCCAGGAGTACCCCGCCCAGGCCCGCTCGATCGGCACCGATCCGCTGTTCGAGATCGCCAACCACTCGTACAGCCACTACGCCTTCTCCTCGCCCTGCTACGGGCTGCCGGCCGTCGCGAAGGCCGATATGCGCGGCGATGTGGAGCGGGCCTTCGCCGCGATCCGGAAGACGGGGGCACGCAACGTCGTGCCGTACTTCCGCTTCCCCGGCGGCTGCTACGACGACGCGTCGCTGAAGGCCCTGGCGCCGACCGGGGTCACGGCGGTGCAGTGGGACGTGGTCAGCGGGGACGCGTTCGCCACGGACCCGGAGGCGGTGGCCGAGCAGGTGCTGAGCGGGGTGACGCCCGGATCCCTCGTGGTCATGCACTGCACCCGCAGCGCCGCACCCGTCACCGAAGAGGCGCTGGAGCGGGTGGTCCCTGAGCTGCGCGAGCGGGGCTACCGCTTCGTCAAGGTCTCCGAGCTGATGCGGGGCTGAGCACACACGGCGGACCCGCCGCCCGCCCGCGTCACCCGGAGCAGGCCGTGCGGCCCGCCTCCTGCCAGGCGCAGACCGGGCAGAGGGTGCTGCCCTTCGTCGACTCCGGGAACTCGGTCGGCTTCCGGCACAGCACGCATGCGGCGTACGGCGGGCCCGCGTCCGCGGGTACGGGGGCCGGAGCGGGCGTCGCGCAGTACGAGTCGTCCATGCGTCCGAGCGTACTCACCCGCGCGGGCTCAGTTGGCCGACGCCTTCTCCGGCTTGAGCTCGCTGGGGCGGACGATCACGAATCCCTCGCCCTGCAGCATCAGCTGGACGGCCTCGCCGGAGCCGCCGCGCACCATCGAGCCGAAGCTCTGCGAACGGTGCAGCGTGGTGGAGAGCCGGGCGCTCCAGCCGACGACCGCGTCCGTGTCGACGTACACGGGCTGCTGGGCCGTGACGGGGATCACGATGGGCTGGCCGTCGCATATCAGGCCGAGGTTGCCGTGGCCGCTGAAGACACTGTTGAAGAGACCGCCGCCGGTCATTCCGGCACCCTTCACCGTCTTGATCTCGTACGCGAGGCTCGCGTCGAAACAGAGGACGTTGCGCCCGTTGACGGTCAGGACGTCGCCCTGTTCCATCTCCACGATGAAGCAGTTGGCCGCCTCGTGGGCGAACCACGCCTCCCCCTGGCCGCGGACCGCCATGAGCGGCAGGCCCTCGCCGGTGACGGCGCGCTTGAGCATGCCGCCGATGCCCTGGCCCTTGCGTTCGAACTGCAGATCGCCGCGGAACGCGATCATCGACCCCTGACGCGCGTGCATCTCACCGTTGACGGCGTACTTGATGGACTTGGAGTTCTGCAGGGTCATGCCGGGGGCGGTGGCCTGCTGGGCCATGTGCTCGCTGGAAAAGAGGTCGCTCTTCATGCCCCGCATCCTCACCCGGACCCCTTCGTTCCAGCAAGGACCGGTTTCCGCGGGCCTGGCAGACTGGAGCCCGTGAGCAGCGAAGACCTTCCCGAGCCCCTTGCCGTGTCCACCCCGGAGCCCCTTCCCGGGGCCGACCGGGAGTCCGTTCCGGCGGATCCCGCGGACAGCCCGTTCCGTACGGAGCCGACCTCCCGCGACGAGGCGCCGCAGTTCGTGCTGCCGCTGGTGGTGCACATCGAGAAGACGGACCCGCCGGCGCGCACCGCCGCGCTGCGGACCGCGGCGCGCGCGGTGCTCACGATGCTCTCCGACGAGCGTGCGCTCGGCGGGGGCGAGTGGGCGCAGGTCATGCGGGAGTGGCAGGACGCCCGGATCCGCAAGGTGGTGCGGCGTGCCCGGGGTGCGGAGTGGCGCAAGGCGTCCGCGCTGCCCGGGATCACGGTCGCGGGCGAGCACGCGGAGGTACGGGTGTTCCCGCCGGTGCCCCTGGACGCCTGGCCCAGGGAACTGGCCAAGCTCCAGGTGTCGGGCACGGACCTGGACGACCCCGAGCCCCCGGCCGCGCCCGATCGGGACGCTCCGGTGCTGTGGATGAATCCCGAGGTCGGCATGTCGGCGGGCAAGGCCATGGCCCAGGCCGGGCACGGCGCACAGCTCGCCTGGTGGGAGCTGTCGGACACGGAGCGCAAGGCCTGGCGGGAGGCCGGATTCCCGCTCTCCGTCGCCACCCCGGACCCGGACCTCTGGCGGGAGCTCACCGTGAGCGGGCTGCCGGTGGTGCGGGACGCCGGCTTCACCGAGATCGCGCCGGGTTCCTGCACGGTGGTCGCGGACCATCCGGCGCTGCGCCGCTGAACGCGGGGCCCCGCGGCGGGCGTGGGGCCGCGCGTCCGAGCCGGTGCGGCCTCCCGGCGGAAGATCCGCCGGTGCTGTTGAACATCCCTGCGCCGATGTACGTATCTCCCGGTACTGCCGCACCGGCATTACCGCCAAGTAGGTTGAACGCCGAGTCAGTTGGCGGTTGATTCAGAGCTGTCACACATCGGCCCGGGAGACATACGTGTTGCGACGCATCAACGGAACGGCCCTCATCATCGCGGCACTGCTCGCCACGCTCGGCGCACTCGCCTATCCCGTGTGGTCCTACTCGGACCGCTCGGGCACCGGAGAGGCCAATCTGAACGCCTCCAGCGTCGCCACCCAGTGGGGCCCGCTCTCGGCGACGGACCGTGACTTCCTGGTCAAGGTGCGCCTCGCGGGGCTGTGGGAACTGCCCGCGGGGCAGCAGGCGATCGAGCGGGCACCGAGCGAGGCGATGAAGGCGGCGGGCGACCACCTGGTGGTCGGCCACACCGACCTGGACCGGCGGGCCAGGGACGTGGCCGCCAAGCTCGGGGTGGAGCTGCCGAACCAGCCGACGGAGGTGCAGCAGGGCTGGTTGCGCGAGCTCACGGCGGCGAGCGGCGAGGAGTACGAGCGCAAGTTCTCCAATCTGCTGCGGGCCGCGCACGGCAAGGTTTTCGCACTGATCGCCGAGGTCAGGCACACCACGCGCAACGCGCTCATCCGGCAGCTGGCCTCGGATGCCAACCAGACCGTCCTGGACCACATCACGATGCTGGAGCGCACCGGCTTCGTCGACTTCGACGGCCTGGCCCGTGAGGCGGCCGGCAGCTCGACGGCCAGCCCCTCGGGCCCGCCCATGTCCTCGGGCGGCAACGTCCCGCAGGTCCCGGTGCCGGTGACTCCGAGCGGCGACCAGTCGTTCACCTCACGCCCCGTGCCGCCCACGATGGAGCCCTTGCCACAGCCCTGATCACGGCATCGTGACGCCGGGAACCTCAGATCCAGCTCTGAACGTCCCCTGTTTCGGATTCACCACCGCCCGGCGGGGCCATCACCCCCGTACGAAGCGGCGGAGCCGATGAGGGGGACGGGATGAAGCTGGGAACGGGAATCGGCTGGCGGCCGGAGATCGAGGACGCCGTCGAGGCGCTGCCCGGGATCGACTGGGTCGAGGCGGTCGCGGAGAACATCTGCACCGACCACCTCCCCGCGTCGCTCGAACGGCTCAGGGAGCGCGGCGTCACCGTGGTCCCGCACGGCGTCTCGCTGGGCCTCGGCGGGGCCGACCGCCCCGACGCGGGCCGCCTCGCCGACCTGGCGGCGCGGGCCGTGCTGCTGGGGACACCGCTGGTGACGGAGCACATCGCGTTCGTACGGGCCGGGGGGCCGCTCACCGCGTCGCCGGGGCTGGAGGCGGGCCACCTGCTGCCCGTGCCCCGGACCTGGGACGCGCTGGAGGTGCTCTGCGAGAACGTCCGGATCGCGCAGGACGCGCTGCCCGTACCGCTGGCGCTGGAGAACATCGCCGCGCTGGTCTCCTGGCCCGGCGAGGAGCTGACCGAGGGGCAGTTCCTCGCGGAACTGGTCGAGCGGACCGGGGTCCGGCTGCTGATCGACGTGGCCAATCTGCACACCAACCACGTGAACCGGGGCGAGGACCCCGCGACGGCCCTCGACGAACTGCCGGTCGAGGCCATCGCGTACGTGCATGTGGCGGGCGGCGTCGAGAAGGACGGGGTCTGGCACGACACGCACGCCCACCCCGTGACCCGCCCCGTCCTGGACGTGCTGGCCGAGCTCCGCTCCCGGGTCGACCCCCCGGGCGTCCTGCTGGAGCGCGACGACGACTTCCCGCCGGCCGCCGAGCTGGCCGGCGAACTGACCGCGATCCGCGCCACCCTGGCCACAGCGGCCGGCACCCCGGCGCCCGCGGGGCGGCGGCCGGCCCGGCCGTCGGAGCCGGCCGGCCGGACCGCCGGTGCACGTCTGCGGGTCGGCACGGCCCAGGCCGCGCTGCTCTCCTCACTGGTCGCCGGCGCGCCCGCCCCGGAGGGCTTCGACCACCGGCGGCTCGGGGTGCAGAGCCGCGCCCTGGCCGCGAAACGGGCCGATGTCGTCGCCAAGGTGGCCCCGGAGCTGCCGGAGATCCTCGGCGACGGCTACCGCACGGCGTTCCTCGGCTACGCCGGGTCCCGGCCCATGTCCGCCGGGTACCGCCGTGACGCCCTGGACTTCGCCGAACAGCTCCTCGTCGCCGGCCGTCCGGCCGACGACGCGGCCCGGCTGAGGCTGACCCACTGGTGGCAGGACCGGGCGGCTCCGCGTCCGCCGCGCCGGACCACCAGGATCGCCCGGGCGGCCCGTGCCGCCCTGATGGGAAGGTGACCCCGATGAACGCCCTCGCCCTTCTGATGACCCTCGCCGTGGCGGTCTCCTCGACGCTCCTGATCGTGGCGGCCCAGAGCGCCGGCCGTCGCGGCGGTGCCGACGGGTACGTGCACGACCGTTCCGAGGCGGCGTTCCTCAACGGCGGCCCTGCCCGGGTCGTGGACACCGCGCTCACCGCCCTGCACACGGACGGGCGCCTGGTCATCGGTGGCCCCGGCATCGTGGTCCTGCAGCGGGCCGAGGCCCGGGACCCGGTGGAGCGTGCCGTGCTCCAGGAGCTGGCCGCCGCCCCGAGCGGGGCCCTGCACACGCTCCGGCAGGCCGTGATGGTGCACCCGGCGGTGCAGGAGATCGGTGACGGTCTCGCGGCCCGCGGCCTGATGGTCGCACCGGGCGAGAGCCGGAACCGCCGCCGGTGGGCGCTCGTCCAGGGCGTGGGGTGCACGGTGGCCCTCCCGGTCAGCCTGGTGCTGACCTTCGTCCAGTACGCCCTGCACGAGGGCTACGCGGACATGCCGTTCCCGTTCATCGTGAAGGTACTTCCGGCACTCGTGGTCGGGAGCATCGTGGGCTTCCTCACCGCCGCGTCGGCCAGGGCCCGGGTCACCGGGGCCGGGCGCCGGGCCGCCCACGGATACCGGGCCGCCCACGCCCACGTGGCGGACCCGGCCCACCTGGTGGCCACCGCGGGGCTGCGTGCACTCGTCGACCCCGAGCTCCGGGGGCAGTTGCTGGCAGCCGCACGTCATCCCTCCGCCCGGCGCCCCTCGCCGTCGCACTCCCCGTCGGCCGACTCGTACGCCGGCGGCGTGGTCCTGCCGGTGATGTGGTGCGCCGGTGCGGGCCCCGGGAACGGCAGTTGCGGGAGTTCCGACGGCGGTGGCGGCCACGGAACGGGCTCCTCCTGCAGTTCCGGATCGAGCTGCGGCGGGGGATCGGGCGGCGGGTCGAGCTGCGGGAGCAGCAGCGGGTCGAGCTGCGGCAGTAGCAGCGGGTCGAGCTGCGGGGGTGGTTCCAGCTGCGGCAGCAGCTCCTGAACGTACGGATCCGGGTCGCGGGCGGCGACAGCTGCCGAGCATGCGGATTCAGCCACCGATGACCGCGCGTGACCACACTTCGTCCATATCGTGAACAGACAGTGGCGCCCCCCACTCATCTCGCATACAAATCCGCCATGCTCTGGGTCGTGCTTCTTCTGGTCGCGTGGGGCGCCGCGGCCGTCTCCTGCATCCGTCTCTGCCTCGTCACCGCGGGCGCGGCCCGGTGGCCGGCCGAGGCCGCCCGTGAACCCGTGCTCCACGAACTCAACCTGTACGAGACGGCCTTCCTGGCCGGCGGCCCGCACCGGGTCGCCGACCTGGCGCTGCTCTCCATGCACCTGCGCCGCCGGCTGCTGCTCGCCCACACGGGCTGGGCGACGGTCGTCGACCCGGAGGGCCGGGACGAGGTCGAGCGCACCGTGATCCGAGCGATCGGCCCGGAGGGGCAGTCCCGCATAGCGCCGATCCGGGCGTCCGCGGCTGCGGCGGACGCCGTGCGCACCCTCGCCGACCGGCTCGTGGCCGCGGGCCTCGCCGTACCGCACGGCACCCGGACGACCCTGGCGTCGGCCGTGCGGGCGGTACGGGGCGCGGCCGTGCTCGTGGTGGCGCTGGCCGTCGCCGCCGTGCTGCTGCCAGGTCAGGACCCCGCGTACGCGGGGCCGGTGGTGGCCTGGTTCGGGCTGCCGCTGGTACTGACGCTGGGATGCCTGGCCATCGCGCGGGTGGAGGCCCATCCCTGCAGCCCCTGGGCCTCGCCGTCCGGGCAGCGGTGGCTGGACTCGCTCCCGGCGCCGGAACACGGCGCGGACCGCGACCTGCTGGCGGCGGTGGCCGTACGGGGCGTGGCGGCCGTGGAGGACCCGGAACTGCGGGCGGCCCTGCGCAGCGGTCGCTCGGCACTTTCGAGCCATTGACGGGCCGGGACGGCGAAAGGGCCGAAAGGGCCGCCCCCTCGACGGGAGCGGCCCCGATGCGGTGCCTGTTCGGCCCGGGGCACATCGGCCGCACGCGGCGAGGAGCGAGGGCCTGCGGGGAGGAATGGCTGACTCCCCCGCAGACCACCGCAGTTCGCCGGCGCTGGGCCGATGTGCCCGGAGCCGGACCCGGTGTCGTTGGAACGACGGGCGGCGTCACACGCGCCGTAGCCCGCCAACTGATCTTCCGGGTCGGGGTGACCGGAAACGCTGGTTATGCGAGACCGGACACCAAGTCTGCGACGGACTTCCTGCGCCCCGTGTAGAACGGGACCTCTTCACGGACGTGCAGCCGTGCCTCGGAGGCCCGCAGATGACGCATGAGGTCCACGATGCGGTACAGCTCGTCGGCCTCGAACGCCAGGACCCACTCGTAGTCGCCGAGCGAGAAGGAGGGCACGGTGTTGGCGCGCACGTCGGGGAAGCCGCGGGCCATCTTGCCGTGGTCCGCGAGCATACGGCGGCGGTCCTCGTCCGGGAGCAGGTACCAGTCGTAGCTGCGCACGAAGGGGTACACGCTGACGTAGCCGCGCGGCTCCTCGTCGGCCAGGAAGGCCGGCACGTGCGACTTGTTGAACTCGGCGGGGCGGTGCAGCGCCATGTTCGACCAGACCGGCTTCAGAGCGCGGCCCAGAGCGGTGCGCCGGAAGAGGTTGTACGCCTCCTGGAGGGCGTCGGAGGTCTCGGCGTGCCACCAGATCATCAGATCGGCGTCGGCCCGCAGACCGGACACGTCGTAGGTGCCGCGGACGACGACGTCCTTGGCCGCGAGCTGGTCGAAGAGCTCCTGAACCTCGTCGGCGTAACCGGCGCGGTCCGCGGGAAGCACATCTCGCAGCTTGAACACGGACCACAGGGTGTAGCGAATGACCTCGTTGAGGTCCTTGGCCTTCTTGCCTGCGTTCGGAAGCTTCTCTGGCGCACTCATACGGCTATTGTCCCGCCTCGCTCCGGGTGCCCTGAACCCGGGTCGGCGTGGCGATGATCTCCTCCGCGATCTTCCGCGCGTTCCCGCCCCCGTCCGCCCCCGTCAGGTCCCGGGTGATCTCGTCCGCGGCCCGTCGGGCGCTGGCGACGCAGGCGGGGATGCCGACCCCGTCGTACACCGCTCCGCAGACCCGGAGCCCCGGCAGTTTGGCCACCTCGTCACGGATCCGGGCGACCCGCGTCAGATGCCCCACGGGGTACTGCGGCAGGCCGCCGATCCACCGGGTCACCTCGGTGTCGACCGGCCGTGCCGCCAGCCCGGTGGCTGCGGCCAGGTCGCTCAGCGAGACGTCCACGAGCTCGGAGTCCTCGCGGTGCAGGTGCTCCTCCTCGCCGTACCGGCCGACGGAGGTGCGCAGCACGAAGAGGTCCGGGGCGGCGTCCGCGACCCACTGCCACTTGTGGCTGGAGAAGGTCGACGCCTTGATCGTGCGTCCGTCGACGGGCGGGACGAGGAAACCCGAACGGCCGTGCAGCGCCTGCGTCCCAGCGATGTCGGAACGCCGGAAGGCCAGGGTGACCAGGGCCATCGAGGCGTACTCCACGGCGGCCAGTTCCACGGAGGCGGCCGGGCTCTCGGCGGCGAGCAGCGTGGACGCCGACCAGGCCGGGGTGGCCAGGACGATGCCGTCGGCGTCGATCACCCGGGTGTCGGTGCGTACGTCCCAGCCCCGCACGGTCCGGGTCAGCCCGAGCACGGGGGTGGCCAGGAGGATCTCCGCTCCCCCGGCGCGCACGGCGTCGGCCACGGCGTCCGGCAGGGTGCCGATGCCGCCGTCGATGCCCTGGAACACCGGTCCGGTCTGCTGCCGGGCGGCGGCCCGCTCCTGGACGCGCCGGACGCCGTCGAGGAGCGAGCCGCCCTCCTTCACGGCCTCGAAGAGCTGCGGTACCGCTGCGCGCATCGAGATCCGGTAGGCGTCACCCGCGTACACCCCGCCGAGCAGCGGCTCCACGAGCCGGTCGACGACCTCGCGGCCGAGCCGGTCGGCGACGTACGCGCCGACCGCGACGTCGTCGCCGACGGCGGTCGGGGTGAGGTCGCGTTCCTGGGCGATCCGGGCCAGCCCTTCCGGGGAGAGCACACCGCTGAGCGCCGCCGGGTCGCCGGGCACACCCATCACGTGCCCCTTGGGCATGGGGCGCAGGGCGTCCCTGGTCCACACCGACGCGGTGGCGGTGGCGGGCGGCTGCAGCCGCCCGCCGAGGCCCACCGCGGTGGCCAGCTCCACCGCCTCGGGGCGGCGGGCGAGCATCGACTCGGCACCGAGGTCGACGCGGGTTCCCGCGATCTCGCCGGTCATCAGCTTGCCGCCGAGCCGCTCGGTCGCCTCGAGGACGGTGACCCGGAGACCGGCGGAGAGCAGCCGGTGGGCGGCGGCGAGTCCGGCGATGCCACCGCCGATGACGACGACGTGGCCCGTACGCGTGGTGTCGCGCTGAAGAGGAGACTGCATGGGTCCACTCTCTCAAACCCCCTTCCGAGTCCCGAACGTGACCGCTTCGAAACCCCTGGGGCGAAACCCGCACAGGGGCCCCGTGCGTCGAACCGGCATCAAGAGCAACGGCCCTGGGGGACTCGCTATGCAGATCGACCGCCACACCGACCGTCATCCACCCGTAGGCCCGCCCCTGCGCCCCACGCACCGTTCTCGCGCGGTCCTGGCCGCCGGGCTGCTCGTCGTCCTGCTGGGCACCGGCGCCTGCGGTGCCTCGGACTCCTTCGACAGCTCGTCGAGCGAGAAGGGTGTCGCGGCCTCCGACCGACGGGGCCCGGCATCCGGCGCGGAGGGCGGCAGCGCGGAGTCGGACAGCAAGCCGGCCGCCGGCAAGTCCGCGGCCGGCTCCCCGGCCGCGCCGAAGCCGGGGGCCGCCGCCGCGGTCCACGTCATCCGCACCGCGACCCTGGACGTCGAGGTCAGGAGCGTGCCGAAGGCGGTCGCCGCCGCCCGTGGCGCTGCGGAGAGGGCCGGCGGCCTCGTCTCGGAGGAGACCACGGAACGCGTCGACGACACCCATGAGATGTCGCATCTCGTGCTGCGCGTGCCCCAGGACCGGTACGACGCGGTGCTGCGCGAGCTCGCGGGGACCGGAAAACTGCAGTCCCGCACGTCGAACGCGAAGGACGTGACGGGTCAGGTCGTCGACGTGGAGAGCCGCATCGCCACCCAGCGGGCGAGTGTCGTCCGGGTCCGGGACCTGATGGACAAGGCGGAGAAACTCACCGATGTGGTAACACTGGAAGGTGAACTGAGCAGGCGTCAGGCCGACCTGGAGTCGCTGCTCGCCCAGCAGGCGTCCCTGAAGGACCGCACCTCGCTGGCGACGATCACGCTCGACCTCAGCGAGCCGTACGAGGACGGGGAGGAACCCGAGGACGCGGACACCGGGTTCCTGGACGCGCTGGCCGGCGGCTGGGACGCGTTCGTGACGATGCTCCGGTGGATCGCGGTGGCGATCGGTGCCGCGGCTCCCTTCCTGGCAACGGCGGTGGTGCTGCTGGCCCTCCGGCGTCTCCTGCGAGGCCGTCTGCAGCGACGTCACCGTCCGGCACCGCCCACCGCGGCCCCGGCACCGGCCCCGGAGGCCCCGCCCGCCCCGTGAGCGTCGTAGCGTGGTCTCCCTGACACTGCGGCGAAGGGACCCGGCATGGCGGCGGAACGACTGGTGGTCATCGGGGGCGACGCGGCGGGAATGTCCGCCGCGTCGCAGGCCCGCAGGCTCAAGGGGCCGGCCGAGCTGGAGATCGTCGCCTTCGAGCGCGGCCACTTCACCTCGTACTCCGCCTGCGGCATCCCGTACTGGGTGAGCGGCGACGTCGAGAAGCGCGACGACCTGATCGCCCGTACGCCCCAGGAGCACCGGGCCCGCTCCATCGACCTGCGCACCCGCACCGAGGTGACGGAGATCGATGTCGCCGGGCAGCGGGTGCGGGCGCTGGACCGGGACAGCGGCGAGACGTACTGGACTGGCTTCGACAAGCTGGTGATCGCCACGGGGGCCCGTCCGGTCCGGCCCGGACTGCCCGGGATGGACGCCCCCGGGGTGCACGGGGTGCAGACGCTGGGCGACGGCCAGGCACTCCTGGACTCGCTGGACCGGGCGGAGGGGCGCCGGGCGGTGGTGGTCGGCGCGGGCTACATCGGCGTCGAGATGGCCGAGGCGATGCTGAAGCGCGGCTTCGAGGTGACGGTCCTGAACCGCGGGGCCCAGCCCATGGCGACGCTCGACCCGGACATGGGCCGCCTCGTCCACGACGCGATGGACGGGCTGGGCATCACCACGGTGAACGGCGCCGCGGTCACCCGCATCCACACCGGCCCGGACGGCCGGGTCACCGGGGTCGCCACGGACGACGGGAGCCACCCGGCGGACGTGGTGGTGCTCGGTATCGGTGTCGAGCCGGAGACCGCCCTGGCCCGGGCGGCCGGCCTGCCGCTCGGCCCGCACGGCGGGCTGCTGACCGATCTGTCGATGCGGGTCGTGGGCCACGGCAACATCTGGGCGGGCGGCGACTGCGTCGAGGTCCTGGACCTCGTGGCGGGCCGCACCCGCCACATCGCGCTGGGCACCCACGCCAACAAGCACGGCCAGATCATCGGGGCCAACGTGGGCGGCGGCTACGGCACCTTCCCGGGCGTGGTCGGTACGGCGGTGAGCAAGGTCTGCGACCTGGAGATCGCCAGGACCGGGCTGCGCGAGAAGGACGCGCGGGCGGTCGGTCTGCGGTACGTCACGGCGACGATCGAGTCCACCGGACGGGCCGGCTACTACCCGGGAGCGCAGCCGATGACGGTGAAGATGATCGCCGAGTACCGCACGGGCCGGCTCCTCGGCGTGCAGATCGTGGGCCGCGACGGGGCGGCCAAGCGCGTGGACGTCGCGGCGGTGGCCCTCACCGCCGGGATGACGGTGGAGGCGATGACCGCGCTCGACCTCGGCTACGCCCCGCCGTTCTCCCCGGTCTGGGACCCGGTCCTGGTGGCGGCCCGCAAGACGGTGGCAGCGGTGCGGGAGGCGGGCACGGCCTGATCCGCGGACGGGCCCGGCCGCGGCCCCTCGTGGGCCGCCGTCGGTCCGGTGTGCGCCGGTGCCGCGCCCGGGTCGGGAACCCGCCGCGGCACCGCGCCCGCTCAGCGCGCCGTCTGCTCGTGGACGTACTCCACGAGCCGGGTCAGCGCGTCCGGGTCCGTCGTGGGCATGACCCCGTGGCCCAGGTTGAAGATGTGGCCCTCGAGACCGGCGGCCGCGTCCAGCACCTCGCGGGCCTTGGCCTCCACCGCCTCCGTGGGTGCGAACAGCACCGCCGGGTCGAGGTTGCCCTGGACCGCCTTGCCGGGGCCGACCCGGCGGGCGCCCTCGTCCATCGGGACCCGCCAGTCGACGCCGACGACGTCCGCGCCGGCCTCGCCCATGAGGCCGAGCAGCTCGCCGGTGCCGGTGCCGAAGTGGATGCGCGGGACGCCGTACGACGCGACGGCGTCGAACACCTTCACGGAGGCGGGCATCACGGAGCGGCGGTAGTCGGCGGGGGCCAGTGCGCCCACCCAGGAGTCGAAGAGCTGGACCGCCGAGGCGCCCGCCTCGATCTGGACCTTCAGGAACGCCCCGGTGATCGCCGCGAGCCGGTCGAGCAGGTCGGCCCAGAGCTCCGGGTCGCCGTACATCATGGCCTTCGTGCGCTCGTGGTTGCGGGACGGACCGCCCTCGACCAGGTAGCTCGCGAGAGTGAACGGCGCCCCGGCGAAACCGATCAGCGGGGTGGCACCCAGCTCGGCGGTGAGCATGCCCATGGCCTCGGTGACGTACGGGACGTCCTCGGGCGTGAGGTCGCGCAGCCGGGCGAGGTCGGCGCGGGTGCGGATCGGCTCGGCGATCACCGGGCCGATGCCGGGCTTGATGTCGAGGTCGATACCGATGGCCTTGAGCGGCACGACGATGTCGCTGAAGTAGATCGCGGCGTCGACCTTGTGGCGGCGTACGGGCTGCAGGGTGATCTCGGTGACGAGCTCCGGCATCATGCAGGAGTCGAGCATCGCGATGCCTTCGCGGACCTTCAGGTACTCGGGGAGTGACCGCCCCGCCTGACGCATGAACCACACCGGGGTGTGCGGCACGGGCTCACGCCGGCACGCCTTGAGGAAGGCCGACTCGTGGGGGGCGGATGTCGTCTGCAGGCCCGAGGGGCTGTCGTTGGCACTCACACACGGAATCTTCGCACGCATGCGGAACGAGCCGGACCCCGCCTGGGTGTCCCTCCCTGCGCGAGGCTCCGGTTCCGCCTACTCTTCCCGGCATGGCTCCGGCTCAGGGACAATTCTCCGATCACTCCGATGGCGCCGACACCGAAGGGGGCGGTGGGGACGATCCGGTCCCGCCCGCCTTCCGGTCGGCGGTCGACGCGCTGCGCTCCGCCCACCTGCGCCCCGAACTGGAGGTCGAGTCCACACGGCCGCCCCAGCGTCTCGCTCCGCACGCGTACGCCCTGGAGGCCGCGGTCGTGGACGGCGAGGAGGACCTCGCCGACGGCCGCCTCGTGCTCCTGCACGACCCGTCCGGGCACGAGGCCTGGCAGGGCAGCTTCCGCCTCGTGACGCTGGTCCGGGCCGAACTGGAACCGGAGATGGCGGCCGACCCGCTGCTGCCCGAGGTGTGCTGGTCCTGGCTGACGGGCGCGCTGGACGCGCGGGGACTGTCGTACGGGGAGGCGGGCGGCACGGTGACGCGCGCCGGGTCGCACTACTTCGGCGCGCTGGCCGAGCGGCGTCCGGCGACGCAGATCGAGATCCGGGCCTCCTGGACGCCGCGCGAGGGGCGCGGAGGAGCGCCGGACACGGCGGCGCACCTGGCGGCGTGGGGCGACCTGCTCTGCCAGCTCGCCGGTCTGCCGCCGTCGGACACGGCCGACGCGGCGGTCGTGTCACTGCCCCAGCGGCGCGGCCCCCAGAAGCCCTGACGCTGCGTCACCTTCGGGAGAGAGCCGGTCGCACACGCACCGGCTCTCTTTTCGTACAATCGATCGCGCGTCCTATTTGCCCGAATTGTTACTCACTAAATCGTGATCTTCCCCTAAAGGAGGACGCGCCTGCTGCCGAAGAGGTCAATGACCCTTCAAGCACGGTTCGCCCCGGCTTCATCCCCGAGCCGGCCCGTACCGCCACTCCCCCAGGAGGCCTGGTGTCCGTTCTCCTCGAGCAGCCCGCAAGCCTGGTCGCCTACCGCCCGAACAAGCCGACGGCCATGGTCGTCGTGGCCGACCCGCGCGTCCGTTCCACCGTCACCCGCCATCTGTGGGCACTCGGAGTTCGTGACGTCATCGAGGCGTCGTCCATCGCGGAGGCCCGTCCCCGCGTCGGCAACCCGCGCGACATCTGCGTAGCCGACGTCCACCTGCCCGACGGTTCCGGGCTGACCCTTCTGTCCGAGACCCGAGCCGCCGGCTGGCCGAACGGCCTCGCCCTCTCCGCCGCCGATGACATCGGCGCGGTTCGCAACGCCCTCGCGGGCGGCGTGAAGGGCTATGTGGTCACCGGCACCCGTACCAACATCGGCCACCCCTCCCGCCCCGGCGTCGCCCCCATCGGCGCCAACGCGGCCCGTATGCACCGCAGGCCTCCCGGTTCCCCGAGCCACCCGGGCGGCTACCGCGAACTGTCCGGCCGTGAGGTGGAGGTGCTCCGCCTGGTCGCCGAAGGCCAGTCCAACAAGGCCATCGGCGTCTCGATGGGCCTCTCCGCACTCACCGTCAAGAGCCACCTCGCCCGCATCGCCCGCAAGCTCGGCACCGGAGACCGCGCCGGCATGGTCGCCGTGGCCCTGCGGACGGGCATCATCCACTGACCGCCACTCCCGCGCCGGTACGTGCAGCGATGCGTACCCGGCCGGTTTACGTGCATCGGCACCCGTCGACGGAACGTTCCGTCGACGGGTGCCGCACATACACAGATACCCTTGGCATGTGACCGACGCCCAAGAGACCGCAGCAGACACCTCACTGCGAACCACCGGGGGCGCTCCCCCGGACGACGTCGCCCCGGCGCCGATCCCCTTGCTCGAACCGCGCGAGGGCATTCCCCCGGTGGTGGCGACCGACGACGCGCTGGCCCAGGTGATCGCGGCCTTCGCCGCGGGCACCGGCCCCGTCGCCGTCGACGCCGAGCGCGCGTCCGGCTATCGCTACGGGCAGCGCGCCTACCTCGTGCAGCTGCGCCGCGAGGGCGCGGGCAGTGCGCTGATCGACCCGGTCGGCTGCCCGGACCTCTCGGGACTGGGCGAGGCCCTCACCGGCAGCGAGTGGATCCTGCACGCCGCCACCCAGGACCTGCCCTGTCTGCGCGACATAGGCATGATCCCGACCTCGCCCTTCGACACGGAGCTCGCCGGACGGCTGGCGGGATTCCCGCGGGTCGGCCTCGGAGCCATAGTGGAGAACGTCCTCGGATACGCCCTGGAGAAGGGCCATTCCGCAGTCGACTGGTCCACCCGTCCGCTCCCCGAGCCCTGGCTGCGCTACGCCGCGCTCGACGTCGAACTGCTGGTCGACCTGCGCAACGCCCTGGAGGAGGAGCTCGACCGGCAGGGCAAGCTGGAGTGGGCTCTGGAGGAGTTCGACGCGATCGCCTCGGCACCGCCCGCCCCTCCGCGCAAGGACCCCTGGCGCCGCACCTCGGGCATGCACAAGGTGCGCCGCCGCCGTCAGATCGCTGTCGTGCGGGAGCTGTGGACCGCCCGCGACCAGGTCGCACAGCGCCGTGACATCTCGCCCGGCAAGGTGCTCGGCGACGCCGCGATCATCGAGGCCGCCCTGGCCCTCCCGGTGAACGTGCAGGCCCTCACCGCGCTGCCCGGCTTCGGCCACCGGATGGGGCGCCGTCAGCTGGAGCAGTGGCAGGCGGCTGTCGACCGGGCCAAGGAGCTTCCCGAATCGGAGCTCCCGCAGCCGGGGCAGCAGCCCGCCGGACCGCCTCCGCCGCGCTCGTGGGCGGACAAGGACCCGGCCGCCGCGGCCCGCCTGTCGGCGGCCCGTACCGCGGTGTCGGAGCTCGCGGAGAGGCTGCGCATGCCTCAGGAGAACCTGATCACCCCCGACACCGTGCGCCGGCTCTGCTGGGAGCCGCCGCGGATCCTGACGCCGGACGGGGTCGAGAGCGCGCTCGCCGGATACGGCGCCCGCCGCTGGCAGATCGAGCAGGTCGGCCCGTTGCTCCTGCGGGCCCTGGACACCACCGGCGCCTGACCGCACGCGGACGCCGGGAGCGGTGGCAGGTACGGGCCTCCCGCGCCCTGCGGAGGATCCGCGACCGGAGCGGCACCCCGTGTCCGCCGGTCCTGCGCGGCGCGCGGCGCCTCCAAGCGGGTGAGGACGGAGCAGTGCCGGCGCCACCCCCGAGGCGGACGTCCCGGAGGTCTCCCCCACTCGACGACGGTTGGTCCGTCCGTCGGCGAGGAGCGAAATCGCGCCAGGTTGTGCGCACTGCCGCCGCCCGCGGACGGGGGCGGCGGGCGACCGTCCGCACGGCTCTCGCGGCTGTCGCCCAGGTCCCCGGGGACGGACGTCCGCTGTCCGTCGACGCGGCGCCCGTGGCCCCCCGTCGCCGCGCGCGAGCACGGTCCGGCACCGCGGGGCGGCCGAAAGCGGGGCGGCGCCGGTTCACCGACGAGGTGGTCCGGTCCGCGCACCCGATCGCCGCGGACAGGGTGCGGGACGGGCCCGTGCGGGCAGTCTGTGACGTGTGACCTTCGCCGCTCCGCCCACAGGGGGTGGGCAGTCTGGTTACCCGCAAGTAGCATGTGGGGGGCGGCGCGCTCCCGGGCGCGCCCCGCAGCAGTGCCATCCCGCACCCTGGAGGAGAGCCACCGTGCCTCGTACCATCCGGGACGTCGTCTTCGTCGACGGCGTCCGCACCCCGTTCGGCAAAGCGGGCCCGAAGGGCATCTACCACGAGACCCGCGCCGACGATCTCGTCGTGAAGGCCATCCGGGAGCTGCTGCGCCGCAACCCGGACCTGGACCCCGCCAAGATCGACGAGGTCGCCATCGCCGCGACCACGCAGATCGGCGACCAGGGCCTCACGCTCGGCCGCACCGCCGGAATCCTGGCCGGTCTGCCGCAGTCGGTCCCCGGCTACTCCATCGACCGCATGTGCGCGGGCGCCCTGACCGCCGTCACGGCGACGGCCGGCTCCATCGCGTTCGGCGCGTACGACGTCGTCGTCGCCGGTGGTGTCGAGCACATGGGCCGCCACCCGATGGGCGAGGGCGTGGACCCGAACCCGCGCTTCGTGTCGGAGAAGCTGGTCGACGAGTCCGCCCTGTTCATGGGCATGACCGCGGAGAACCTGCACGACAGGTACCCCACGATCACCAAGCAGCGCGCCGACGAGTACGCGGTGCGTTCGCAGGAGAAGGCCGCGAAGGCGTACGCCAACGGCAAGATCCAGCAGGACCTGGTGCCGGTCTCCGTGCGCCGCACCAACGCGGAGGCCGGGGAGACGGGCTGGGGCCTGGTCACCGCCGACGAGCCGATGCGTCCGGGCACCACGATGGAGTCCCTGGCCGGTCTGAAGACCCCGTTCCGCGCCCACGGCCGCGTGACGGCCGGTAACGCGGCGGGTCTCAACGACGGCGCCACCGCCTCGCTGCTCGCCGCCGAGGACGTCGCCCGCGAGCTGGGCCTCCCGGTCAAGATGCGCCTCGTGTCGTACGCCTTCGCGGGCGTCGAGCCGGAGGTCATGGGCTACGGCCCGATCCCGGCGACGGAGAAGGCCCTGTCCAAGGCCGGCCTCTCCATCTCCGACATCGGTCTCTTCGAGATCAACGAGGCCTTCGCCGTGCAGGTGCTCGCCTTCCTGGAGCACTACGGCATCGCCGACGACGACGCGCGCGTCAACCAGTACGGCGGCGCGATCGCCTACGGCCACCCGCTGGCCTCCTCCGGCGTCCGCCTGATGACTCAGCTGGCCCGCCAGTTCGAGGAGCAGCCGGAGGTCCGCTACGGCCTGACGACGATGTGCGTCGGCTTCGGCATGGGCGCCACGGTCGTCTGGGAGAACCCGAATTTCGACGGAGGCAACAAGTGAGCACCACCACCACTGAGCTTCTGAAGGGTGCGGCCGAGCTGTTCCCCGGCGAGGTCGTCACGCAGGCGCACGTACGCCACCTCGACCTTCCCGGCGGTGCGGGGCGGTTCGCCCTCATCACGCTGGACAACGGCCTCGACCACACCAAGCCGACCACCGTCGGACCGCAGTCGCTGGCGAATCTGAACGCCGCCGTCGACCAGGTCGAGAAGGAGGCCGCCGAGGGCGCGATCTCCGGTGTCGGGATCACGGGCAAGCCGTTCATCTTCGCGGTCGGCGCCGACCTCAAGGGCGTCGAGCTGCTGAAGAAGCACGAGGACGCGCTGGCCATCGGCAAGGGCGGCCACGACGTCTTCCGCCGTCTGTCCGGCCTCGCGGTCCCCACGTTCGCGTACTACAACGGCGCGGCCATGGGCGGCGGTGTCGAGATCGGTCTGCACTGCTCGTACCGCACCGTCTCCACGGCGATCCCCGCGTTCTCGCTGCCCGAGGTCTTCCTCGGCCTGGTCCCGGGCTGGGGCGGCTGTGCGCTGCTCCCCAACCTGATCGGTGCCGACCGCGCCGTCTCGGTGATCATCGAGAACTCGCTGAACCAGAACCGCCAGCTCAAGGGCAAGCAGGTCTTCGAGCTCGGGATCGCCGACGCGATCTTCGAGGGCGCGGACTTCCTGGAGCAGTCCCTGATCTGGACCGCGGCCGTCCTCAAGGGCGAGATCGCGGTGGAGCGCCCCCAGGTCGACCGCGGTGACGCCTGGGACCAGGCCGTCGCCCGCGGCAGGGCAGTCGCCGACTCCAAGGTGCACGGCGCGGCCCCGGCCGCGTACCGCGCGCTGCAGATCATCGCCGCGGCCAAGGACGGCGACCTGAGCGCCGGCTTCGACGCCGAGGACCAGGCGCTCGCGGACCTGATCATGGGGGGCGAGCTGCGCTCCGGGATCTACTCCTTCAACCTGGTCCAGAAGCGCGCCAAGCGCCCGGCCGGTGCCCCGGACAAGGCCCTGGCCCGCCCGGTGACCAAGGTCGGCGTGGTGGGTGCGGGCCTGATGGCCTCGCAGCTCGCCCTGCTGTTCCTGCGCCGCCTGGAGGTCCCGGTCGTCCTCACGGACATCGACCAGGAGCGCGTCGACAAGGGTGTGGGCTACGTCCGGGCCGAGATCGACAAGCTGCTCGGCAAGGGCCGGATCAACCAGGACAAGGCCAACCGCCTCAAGGCCCTGGTCTCCGGTGTGCTGGACAAGGCGGAGGGCTTCTCCGACGCCGACTTCATCATCGAGGCCGTCTTCGAGGAGATCGGCGTCAAGCAGCAGGTGTTCGCGGAGGTCGAGGCGGTCGCCCCGGCGCACGCGATCCTCGCCACCAACACCTCGTCCCTCTCGGTCACCGAGATGGCGTCGAAGCTGAAGAACCCGGAGCGGGTCGTCGGCTTCCACTTCTTCAACCCGGTCGCGATCCTCCCGCTCCTGGAGATCGTCCGCGGCGAGCAGACCGACGACGCCTCGCTGGCCACGGCCTTCGGTGTCGCCCGCAAGCTGAAGAAGACCGCGGTCCTGGTGAAGGACGCCCCGGCGTTCGTCGTCAACCGCATCCTCACCCGCTTCATGGGCGAGATCCAGAACATCATCGACGAGGGCACCCCGGTCGGGACGGCGGAGAAGGCCATCGAGCCCCTCGGCCTGCCGATGTCCCCGCTGGTGCTCCTGGAGCTGGTCGGCCCGGCGATCGGTCTGCACGTCTCCGAGACCCTGAACCGCGCCTTCCCGGACCGCTTCACCGTCTCCGAGAACCTCGCGGCCGTCGTCAAGGCCGGCAAGCGCGGCTTCTACGTCTACGACTCCGGCAAGCCGGAGCTGGACCCGGAGGTCGCCGCGCTCCTCAAGCAGGGCGACACCGTCCTGACCGAGGAGCAGGTCCGCGACCGCGTCCTGGACGCGGTGGCGCAGGAGATCGGCCTGATGCTGGACGAGGGCGTCGTCGCCGAGGCCCAGGACATCGACCTCTGCCTGATCACCGGCGCGGGCTGGCCCTTCCACCTGGGCGGCATCACGCCGTACCTGGACCGCGAGGGCGTCTCCGAGCGCGTCAACGGGAAGCGTTTCCTGGCGCAGGGCGTGGCGAGCGTCCCGGCGTAGTACCTGCCGACGCGCGTGGAGGGGTACGGACCGGACAGCGGTCCGTACCCCTTCGTCGTGTCCGGGTCGCGTGTCCGGGTCGTGTGTCCGGGTCGCCCGGACCCGGCGCGGTGGTGACGGCATGTCGGACCGGACACGGGGGGCCACGGTGCCCTCGCCGGTGTCCCCTCCTGTCTCAGACCTGCGCCGAGGGGCCCAGGGCCAGACCGGGCTCACCGTTCTGGCGTGCGATGCGCAGCGCCCCGTCCGTCCCGATGAGCGCGAGCACCACCCGTCCGGCTGCGTCGCACGCGAGCGCCGGGCCGCCCGTGCAGTGATCGCCCGTGGGCGACCACCACACGCCGTCGGCCTCGTTCTCCGTACCGCAGGCGGTGAGCATGACCCGGCCGTCGGGCGTGCCGTGGGCGAGCACCGTGCAGTCGTAGCCGTCGAGCGCCGTCCGCAGCGCGGCGACCGGGCCCGTGCACGGGGCGCCGCCCAGCGGGATGGGCGGGGTACCGGGGCGGTGCGCGGTGACGCCTCCGTGCGAGCCGTCCGCCCAGTAGTACGTGATCCTGTCCCGTGCGGTCTCCAGGGCGACGGCGCTGCCGGGAGCGTGTGCGTGGGGGATGTCCTGATCCCGCTGATAGGCGCCGTCGGGCTCGTGCCGGCTCAGTCGCAGCGTCACGTCCGTCCCCGGGGCCAGCACCTCCACCCGGCCGGACACGGTGGTCACCGTCGCGGTACCGTCCTGGGCCCGCCGGACCTTCGGATCGTGCCAGGCCTCCCACTTGCCGCCCGTCTTCTCGCACCTGAGGAGCAGGTCGCCGTCGGCGTTCCGCACGAAGACGTGCACCGTCCCCTGCCCGCTCACCGCCGCGGCCGGTACGCCGAGGAGGGCCGCCTTCGGCCGCTCGCTGTGCGGGTTGCCCAGGGTGCGCCACTGGGTGACGGGGCGTCCCGTCTGGAACTGCGTGGCGCTCATCAGGTCGACGACCGGCGGGCCTTCGTCCTTGTGCACGGCGCGGCGGCCCACGAAGTGCACGAAACCGTC
The DNA here is from genome assembly GCA_014651175.1 of Streptomyces clavifer. GTDB lineage: Bacteria > Actinomycetota > Actinomycetes > Streptomycetales > Streptomycetaceae > Streptomyces > Streptomyces clavifer. Next base: position 673,762 of record BMWJ01000002.1, read on the forward strand.
GGGCCCCTGAGCCACCGACAGGGAGTTCAGGCCCGGCACGGGAACGAGTTCGGGGCCCGCCCACGCGGTGCCTCCGGGGCGCTCCTGCGTCCAGCGGAGCATTCCTCCGTCGCCCAGGGCGTACGCGCTGAGCCGGCCGTCCTTGCCCAGGACGAGCCAGCGGCCGCCCGCCGCCTCTCGCGCCACGTGATGCGCGCGGGTGCCGGGGCTTCCGGCCCCGAGGGCCGGGGCCCTCCCCTGGGCGGCGCGCCTGGATCCGACCGGCATGGCGTGAGGTTGTCCTTTCCCCGGGCTTCCCGGCCCCGCCGGGGACGCCCTGCGTCCCGCCGCGCGGCAGACCGAACACGCCCATCATAGGATCCCCGCCCGCCTCCGGACCGGCGCGCCCTGCCTGGCTGTGCGCCCGCCGGAGGCGACGGCTCCCCTCACCTGATGCCGAGCGGTCCGGGAGACCGCGCCGAAGGGTGCGTGAACACGTGTACGAGATTCGAAAATGGGTCTAGAGTCCACACACAGCCTCCCCCCACCTGAGTGGACCGGCCCCACCCGAGTCCCGGACTTGCCCCACCACCTCGGGGCAGCGAGACCAAGGGACCCGATGAGCCAGGACGCCATCCCACCGGGCCGGCCCGCAGCACCGCCGGCAGAGCCGTCGAGCCGGAGACGGAAGAAGGAACGCGGGCGCCGCCGCGGCCTCAAGATCACGCTCGGGGTGCTCATCGCCCTCCTGCTCGCCGGCAGCGGCAGCGTGTACTGGATGTACAGCAGCCTCGACAGCAACATCAAGGGTGTCGACATCGACAGGGCGCTCGGTGAGGACCGTCCCGAGAAGCTGCCCACCGCCGGCCAGAACCTCCTCGTCCTCGGGTCCGACTCCCGCGCGGGCGCGGAGAACAAGGAGCTGGGCGGCGGCGGCGACGTCGGCGGGGCGCGCTCCGACACCGCGTTGGTGGTGCACATACCCGACGGACGGACCGAGGCCGTCGCCGTGTCCATTCCGCGGGACACCCTGGTGACCCGGCCGGAGTGCACGAAGGCCGACGGCACGAAGGTGCCGTCGGCGGAACGCAGGATGTTCAACTCCGTGTACTCCGAGATCGGCCCGGCCTGTGTGGTCAAGACCGTGGAGAAGATGTCCGGCGTCCGCATCGACCACTACATGGAGATCAACTTCGCCGGGTTCAAGGATCTCGTCGACGCCATAGGCGGCGTCACCATCGAGGTCGACGAGCCGATCCACGACAAGGCCTCGGGGCTCGACCTGGCCGCCGGTTCGCACAAGCTCGACGGCACCGAGTCCCTCGCCTACGTCCGGACCCGGCACGGTGTCGGTGACGGCAGCGACCTGGGGCGGATCGGTCTGCAGCAGCAGTTCCTGTTCGCCCTGCTGACCGAGGTCAAGTCGAAGGATCTGCTGGGCAGTCCGGCGACGGCCTACAGGATCGCCGGCTCGGCGACCAAGTCGCTCACCACGGACGAGGGCCTGGCCTCGCTGTCCTCGCTCACCGAGTTCGCCCGCTCGATGAACGGTGTCGACCCCTCCTCCATGGAGACGGTCATGCTCCCGGTGGCGTACGACACACAGGACCCGAACCGCGTGGTGGCGGCGGAGCCGCAGGCCGGTGACCTCTGGAAGGCGATCCGCACGGACGCGACGATCCCGGAGTCGGCGAAGAAGTCCCCCGCGACCGGCGGCTGAGCGCGTGTCACTCTGACGGCATGACGAACGGACACGCCCTGGTGATCGTCGACGCCGCCAATGTGGTGGGGTCGGTGCCGGACGGCTGGTGGCGGGACCGGCGCGGTGCGGCGGAGCGGCTGCGGGACTCGCTGGTGCCGTACGCCGCCGACGGCCTGCCCGGGCACCCGGGCCCCGTCGAGCTCGTCCTGGTCGTCGAGGGCGCGGCCCGGGGCGTGGCGTCCGTCCCGGGCGTACGGGTGGAGGCCGCGACCGGCTCGGGCGACGACCGGATCGTCGAGCTGGTCGCCGGCTGGGCCTCCGGGCCGGCCGCGGAGCGCGACTGCCTCGTCGTCACGGCGGACCGGGGGCTGCGGCAGCGGGCGGAGGCTCACGGGGCGCGGTGCGCGGGCCCGCGCACGGTACGTCCGCTGCCGCCCCCACCGGAGCGGGACCGCTTCCGTCACTGAGCCGTCGTCGCCATGCGGCTGTGCCTGCGTCCGTACACGAAGTAGATGATCACGCCGATCACCATCCAGATCCCGAACCGCAGCCAGGTCTCCGCCGGCAGGTTCAGCATCAGCCAGACCGAGGCGGCCACCGAGACGATCGGGAGCAGCGGCACCCACGGTGTGCGGAAGGCGCGGTGCAGGTCGGGGCGGGTGCGGCGCAGGACGATGACGCCGAGGGCGACGACCACGAAGGCGAACAGCGTGCCGATGTTCACCAGGGTGGCCAGCTCGTTGATGCTCGTGAAGCCGGCCACGATCGCGATGACCCCGCCGAGCAGGATGGTCGGCCGGTACGGGGTACCGAACCGCGGATGCGTGACCGAGAAGAACCGCGGGAGCAGGCCGTCGCGGCTCATCGCGAAGAACACGCGGGTCTGTCCGAGGAGCAGGATCATGCAGACCGTGGTGAGGCCGACCGCCGCGCCGAAGCTGATGACTCCCGCGTAGAAGGGGTGCCCGACCGCCTTGAAGGCGTCGGCCAGCGGGGCGCTGACCGAGAGCTCCGAGTAGTTCTGCATGCCGGTGACCACGATCGACACGGCGACGTAGAGCAGGGTGCAGATGAGGAGCGAGGCCAGGATGCCGCGCGGCATGTCCCGCTGCGGGATCTTCGTCTCCTCGGCCGCGGTGGCCACGACGTCGAAGCCGATGAAGGCGAAGAAGACGACGGAGGCGGCGGTGAAGATGCCCATGACGCCGAAGTTCGTCGGTTCGTAGCCGAAGATCAGCTGCACCAGCGGGGCGTCGAGGCCCGAACCGCCTTCCTGGGGTTCGGCCTCGGGGATGAACGGCGAGTAGTTGGACGCCTTGATGAAGAACAGGCCGGCGACGATGACGATCCCGACGACCGCCAGCTTGATGGCGACCACGACCGTGGTCACCCGCGCGGAGAGCTTCATCCCGAGCACCAGGATGACGGTCAGGACCAGCACCAGGGCGAAGGCCAGGATGTCGAAGCCGAATCCGCTGGCCACGTCCGGGCCGGAGAGCCCCTCGGGCATCGTCCAGCCCACGTTGTCCATGAGCGAGCGCACGTAGCCGGACCAGCCGACGGCCACCACCGCCGTACCCAGCGCGAACTCCAGCACCAGGTCCCAGCCGATGATCCAGGCGACCAGCTCGCCCAGGGAGGCGTACGAGAAGGTGTACGCCGATCCCGCCACGGGGACGGTGGAGGCGAATTCGGCGTAGCAGAGGGCAGCAAGGGCGCAGACGACGCCGGCGACCACGAAGGCGAGGGCCGTGGCGGGGCCCGCGGTCTCCTTGGCGACCTTGCCCGTGAGGACGAAGATGCCGGTGCCGATGATGACGCCCACCCCGAAGACCGTGAGGTCCAGCGCGGAGAGGGACTTCTTGAGCGAGTGTTCCGGCTCCTCCGTGTCCCTGATCGACTGTTCGACCGTCTTCGTCCGAAACAGTGTGTTCACCGGTCTGCCTCCGTGATGTCCGTCGCCGCGTCCTCGCGTTACCCGAATCACGGTCATGATCGAGACGGCGCGCGGCCCAGGGGCGGCAGGACGGCGCGATTCACCCGATGGGGCCCGGGAGAGGGAAAGCCGGGCGGCCGAACGGAGTAACGGCTCCGGGGCAGGTGGCGCACATGGCACCGCGCCCCCGCCGTCCGGGGACGGCGGGGGCGCGGTGCGGTGTGCCCGGCGGCACGGTGTTCCGGATCAGTCGCGGGCGGGCTCCACCTCGCGGCTCTCGTAGCCGCCGTCGAGCTTGGCGACCAGACCGGTGACCTGACGGGCGATGTCCGGCGCGGTCAGCCCGATCTCGGCCATGACCTCGTTGCGGGAGGCGTGGTCGAGGAAGACCGGCGGGATCCCGAAGTCGCGCAGCGGTACGTCGACCCCTGCGTCGCGCAGCGCCTGGGCGACGGCGGAGCCGACGCCACCCGCCCTGCTGTTGTCCTCGACGGTGACGACGACCCGGTGCTGGGCGGCGAGCGGGGCGAGTGCCTCGTCGACGGGCTTGACCCAGCGCGGGTCGACCACCGTCGTGGAGATGCCCTGGGCGTCCAGCAGTGCGGCGATCTCCAGGCACATCGGGGCGAGCGCGCCGACGGAGACCAGGAGGACGTCCGGCGCGTCCGTGTCCGCGCTGCGCAGGACGTCCATGCCGCCGACGGTGCCGACGGCCTTGACCGAGGGGCCGACGGCGCCCTTGGAGAAGCGGACGACGGTGGGGGCGTCGTCGACGGCGACGGCCTCGCGCAGCTGGGCGCGGACCTGGTCGGCGTCGCGCGGGGCGGCGATGCGGAGCGTCGGTACGCACTGCAGGATCGACATGTCCCACATGCCGTTGTGCGAGGCGCCGTCCGTGCCGGTGACCCCGGCCCGGTCCAGGACGAAGGTGACCCCGCACCTGTGCAGGGCGACGTCCATCAGGACCTGGTCGAAGGCCCGGTTGAGGAAGGTGGCGTACACCGCGAAGACGGGGTGCAGTCCGCCGGTGGCGAGGCCCGCCGCGGAGACCGCGCCGTGCTGCTCGGCGATCCCGACGTCGTAGATCCGGTCCGGGAACGCCTCCTCGAACTTGCCGAGGCCGACGGGCTGGAGCATGGCCGCGGTGATGGCGACGATGTCCTCGCGCTCGTGGCCGAGCTTGACCATCTCCTCGCCGAAGACCGAGGTCCAGTCCAGGCCGGAGGTGGAGATGGGCAGCCCGGTGTCCGGGTGGATCTTGCCGACCGCGTGGAAGCGGTCCGCCTCGTCCTGGAGGGCGGGGGTGTAGCCGCGGCCCTTCTCGGTGAGGCAGTGCACGATGACCGGGCCACCGAAGCGCTTGGCGCGCTGGAGGGCGGATTCCAGTGCCTCGATGTCGTGGCCGTCGATGGGGCCGACGTACTTCAGGCCGAGGTCCTCGAACATGCCCTGGGGGGCGATGAAGTCCTTGAGGCCCTTCTTCGCGCCGTGCAGGGTCTCGTACAGCGGCCTGCCGACGACGGGCGTGCGCTCCAGGAGGTCCTTGCCGCGGGCCAGGAACCGCTCGTACCCGTCGGTCGTGCGCAGGGTGGCCAGGTGGTTCGCGAGGCCGCCGATGGTCGGGGCGTACGAGCGCTCGTTGTCGTTGACGACGATGACGAGGGGGCGGTCCTTGGCGGCGGCGATGTTGTTCAGCGCCTCCCAGGCCATACCGCCGGTGAGCGCGCCGTCACCGATGACGGCGACGACGTGGTCGTCCTTCCTCAGTACCTCGTTGGCCTTGGCGAGGCCGTCGGCCCAGCCCAGCACCGTCGAGGCGTGCGAATTCTCGATGACGTCGTGCTCGGACTCGGCGCGGGACGGGTATCCGGAGAGACCGCCCTTGCTCTTGAGCTTCGAGAAGTCCTGCCGGCCGGTGAGCAGCTTGTGCACGTAGCTCTGGTGGCCGGTGTCGAAGAGGACCTTGTCCTGCGGCGACTCGAACACCCGGTGCAGGGCGATGGTCAGCTCGACCACGCCCAGGTTCGGGCCGAGGTGGCCGCCGGTCTTGGACACGGCGTCGACGAGGAAGGTACGGATCTCCTCGGCGAGCTGGTCCAGCTGCTCAAGGCTGAGCCGGTCCAGGTCGCGCGGTCCCCTGATGCGGGTCAGCAGATCCACCCGTGCCTCCTTGCGTGTGAGCTGGTCGAGCGTGTCGATCCGATGAGTCTAATGTTCCGTCGGCGGCCGCGGTCATCGGGCGGCGTATTGCTCCGCTCCGCGCCGGGTCGCGCCCGACGCGCCTGTGCCCGGCATCACGGGGATGCCGGGCACAGGCGCGCAGGTGGGACGGTCAGGCGCGACCGGCCGTCTTCTGCGTCTTGCGGGTGATGGAGTCGATGACGACCGTGACGAGAAGAACAGCACCGGTGATCATGTAGTTGATCGGAGTGGCGATGCCCTCCAGCGCGAGGCCGTACTGGATCGAGACGATCACCATGACACCGAGCAGCGCGTTCCAGGTGCGGCCCCGGCCACCGAAGAGGCTGGTTCCGCCGATGACGGCCGCGGCGATGACGTTCATCAGGAGGTCGCCGCCGCCGGAGCCCTGGTTGGCCGCCGCGATCTTGGAGGCCCAGAACAGGCCGCCGATCGCCGCGAAGGTGCCGGCGATGGCGAAGACCGAGACACGGATCGCGGTGACGTTGATGCCCGCGCGGCGGGACGCCTCGACGCTGCCGCCGAGCGCGAAGATCTTCCGCCCGTAGGCGGTGCGGCGCAGGACGAAGTCCGTACCGACCAGGACGACGAGGAAGAGGACCAGGGCCAGCGGGAGACCGCGGTACTGGTTGAACATGAACGCCGCGCCGAAGCCGAACACCGCGAGGACCGCGGTGCGGATCGCGATGTCGATGATCGGCCGCGACGGGACGCCGACGGCCTCGCGGCGGCGGGTGTCCAGGAACGCGGAGAGGAAGTACCCGATCACCGCGACGGCGGCGAGGCCGTAGGCGGCGGCGACGTCCGCGAAGTAGTACGTGGTCAGCTTGCCGACGACGCCGTCGCTGTCCAGGTTGATCGTGCCCGTGTCACCGAGCAGCTGGAGCATGAAGCCCAGCCAGAACAGCAGACCGGCCAGGGTGACGGCGAACGCCGGGGCGCCTATCCGTGCGAAGAAGAAGCCGTGGATGGCGCCGATGACCGCGCCGCTGGCGATCGCGATGAGGACGGCGAGCCACTCGTTCATGCCGTGCGTGACGCTGAGCACCGCGACGACGGCGCCCGAGACACCGCTGACCGAGCCGACCGAGAGGTCGATCTCGCCGAGCAGCAGCACGAAGATGATGCCGACGGCCATCATGCCGGTGGCCACCATCGTCACGGCGATGTCGCTGACGTTCTTCGCCGAGAGGAACTCGGAGTTCAGGCTCTGGAAGACCACGCAGATGATGAGCAGGCCGACGATCACGGGGATCGAGCCGAGGTCACCACCGCGCATCTTGCGCTTGAACTCGGTGAGGTAGCCGCCGAGGCCCTGCTCGCGCACGAGGAGCCGGGGGTCGACCGCGATGTCGGCGCCCTTGGCAGCCTCCGGGTTGACCACTGCGGTGGACGTCTTGTCGGTTGTCACTTCTGGGCCTCCGCGTTGCGCGCCGCACGACGGGTCACGGCGTTCTCCGTGGCACCCGTGATGGCGGAGATGATCTCTTCCTGCGAGGTGGTCTTCACGTCGAAGACCCCGTTGTTCCGGCCCAGCCGGAGCACGGCGACCTTGTCGGCGACGGCCTTCACATCGGCCATGTTGTGGCTGATGAGGATGACCGCGTGGCCTCGCTCGCGCAGCCGCTCGACGAGGTCGAGGACCTGCGCGGTCTGCTCGACGCCGAGCGCGGCGGTGGGCTCGTCGAGGATGACGAGCTTGGGCTCGCCCAGCATCGAGCGGGCGATGGCGACGGTCTGGCGCTGACCGCCGGAGAGCGACGCGATCGGGATGCGGACGCTCGGAATGCGGATCGACAGCGTGCTGAGGAGCTCGCGGGAGCGCCGCTCCATCTCGACCTCGTCCAGGATCCCGAACTTGCGGAGCTCCCTGCCGAGGTAGAGGTTGCCGACGACGTCGATGTTGTCGCAGAGCGCGAGGTCCTGGTAGACGGTCGCGATCCCCAGGTTCTGGGCGTCGTGGGGCTTGTTGATCTGGACCGGCCGGCCGTCCCACTCGATGACTCCGTCATCGATGGGGTGGACCCCTGCGATCGTCTTGACCAGCGTTGATTTACCGGCTCCGTTGTCACCCACCAGGGCGACCACCTCACCGGCGTGGACCTCGAGCTCGACATCGGTGAGCGCCTGGACGGCACCGAATCGCTTGGAGACCCCTCGCAACGCCAACACGGGCGTAGCGGACACGTGAACCATCTCCTTCGCCGCCTGACCCGGCGGGGATACCGCGCCTGGGGGGAGGCGCGGTGGTTGAGCAGAAGAGTGAGAAAGAGCAGAAGCGTTCCGTCCGGCGCCCCGCCCGGTAGCGGGACAGTTGGTGGGCGGGGCGCCGGACAGGCTTCGGGTCCGCCCTTCCGGCCGTGCGGGCCGGTCGGGCGGTGGGGCCTACTTCAGGCCCGCGGCGTCGCAAGCGGCCTTGTACTTGGCCGTGCAGATCTCGTCGATCGTGTAGATACCGTCCTTGATGACGGTGTCGTTGATGTTCTCCTTGGTCAGCGAGACGACCGGGACGAGCACGGTGGCGATGCCCTTCGTACCGGCGTTGTCGACCTTGGACGTGGCGATGGTGTCGAGCTTCTCGCCCTTGGCGAGCGCGACGGCCATCTCCGCGGCGACGATGCCCTCCTGCGGGTACGGCTTGTAGACGCTCATGAACTGCTCACCGGTGACGATGCGCTGCACACCGGCGAGTTCGGCGTCCTGGCCGGTGACCGGCGGGAGCTTGCTGAGCCCGGCGGACTTGAGGGCCTGGATGATGCCGCCGGCCATGCCGTCGTTGGCGGAGTAGACGCCGACGATCTTGTCCTTGCCCAGGGCCGTGATCGCGCCCTCCATGTTGGAGTTGGCGTTCTCCGGCTTCCACTCCTTGGTGTCGTACTCCTTGCCGTACGTGACCTTGCCGTCGAGGACCGACTTGGCGCCCTTCTTGAAGAGCGCGGCGTTCGGGTCGGTGATCGAGCCGTTCATCATCACGATGGTCGGCTTGGCGGCGTCGCCCAGGGCCTCCAGCAGTGCCTTGCCCTGCACACGGCCGACCTCTTCGTTGTCGAAGGAGGTGTAGGCGTCGATCGGGCCCTCGGCGAGGCGGTCGAAGGCGACGACGGGGATGCCCGCGTCCTTGGCCTTCTTCACGCTGTTCTCGATCGCCTTGGCGTCGACCGCGTCGACGATGAGCGCGTCGACCTTGTTCGTGATCATGGTGTCGACCTGCTGCGCCTGCAGCTTGGCGTCCTGCTTGGCGTTGGCGTAGACGACCTCGGCCTTGCCGCCGGTCAGCTCGCCGACCTTCTTCTCGATGATCGGCTTGTCGAACTTCTCGTACCGGGCGGTCACGTTCTCGGGAAGGAGCAGACCGATCTTGAGGTCGTCGCCCTTCTTGCCCGAGTCGGTGGTGGCCTTGTCGCCCGATTCCTTGGCACTGCCGCAAGCGGCGAGCGAAACGGCCATGGTGGTGGCGGCAACGGCAACGGCGGCACGACGCATACGCATGTTCATCTTTCGAACCTCCCTGACGAGGCCGCGACGTTGCGGCCGAGGTGGCTGGAAGTCAACTCGGCTGCAACGCCAGCGTCAAGGAGTAAATCCTTAACGAGATGACAACGGTGCCATTCGTTATCTAAGTGAAGGCAGGCGTCGCAGCGGGGAGCGTGCTTTCCAAAAGGGTTGAATCCCCCATCTCGCTGAGGACGAGGGCCAGCGCACCCAGCACCTCGGCCCTGGCGCCGAGCGCGCCGGGCAGCACCGAGAGCTGTCGCGCCGCACTGGGGATGGCGTACCGCGAGACGGAGTCCCGGATGGGTCCGAGCACCAACTCCCCGGCCTCCGCGAGGGACCCGCCGAGAACGACCCTGCTCGGGTTGAGGAGATTGCAGAGGTTGGCCACCCCGCCGCCGATGTGCCGGCCCACGTCGCCGATGACCCGGCGGCAGCCCGGATCGCCCTCGCGGGCCAGCTGGACGACCCGCTCCATCGTGAGATCGGGCCCGTGGCTGGGCTGCAGCAGGGGCAGGACGTACCGGGCGGCGGTGAAGGTCTCCAGGCAGCCGCGGTTGCCGCAGCGGCACACGGGGCCCGACTCGTCGAGCGTGATGTGCCCGATCTCGCCCGCCGTACCGCCCGGCCCGCGGTAGATGTTCCCCTCGATCACCAGACCGGCGCCGACGCCGCTGGCGACCTTGATGTAGGCGAGGTCCCTGACCCCGCGGCCGCTGCCCCAGACGAGCTCACCCAGCGCCCCGAGGTTGGCGTCGTTGTCGACGTACACCGGCACACCCAGGCGCCCCGCGAGCTCCTGGCTGGGATTGATGCCCGTCCAGCCCGGCAGGATCGAGGTGGAGCCCAGCGTGCCGGACTCGACGTCGATCGGCCCCGGCACACCCAGGCCCACGCCGATCACCTTCTCGGGACTTATCCCGGTGGTCTCGATCAGGCGGTTGACCAGCTGCTCCGCCCGGCCGAAGCCCTGGGCCGACGAGGCGTCGACGTCCAGCGGCTCCGATTCCTCGGCCAGCACCTGGTGGGCCAGGTTCCCGACGGCCACCCGAAGGTGCGTACGTCCGAAATCAACCCCTATGACGATGCCCGCGTCTCCACTCAGGGAGACGCTCCGGGCACGGCGTCCGCCCGCCGAGGTGGGGGTCACCTCGACCGTGCCGCCGTCCTTCAGTTCGCGAACGATGTTGGAGACAGTGGCCGCGGAGAGGCCGGTGCTTCTGGCGATCTCGGCCTGGGTCAGTGACCCCGCCATCCTCACCGCACGTACGACCCGCTCAAGGTTGGCCCTATGCAGAGATGTCTGCGACCCCGGAGTCTCCATCGACTCTCTCACTCCTGCCGTTTTCTCTAACATGTGAACCCTAAGCTGAGCGTTTTGGGGTACCCCCCGTCAAGACCTTGAGCAGTCGGAGCCTCCGATGAGCACCGCGGTCCGCTTCTCGGCCGGATCGCGGCCGAGGCCCCGGCCCTTGCCTGAAACTCTCGAACGAGTGCGCGGCACGCACGGGCGCGACGGCCCACAAGGCCCGCACAAGGCTGCGAATCAGCCATTCCCCGAGCCGGGCACCGCGGATTTTCGCACCACCGGGCCTCGACGGCAGCGCTGCCGGGGGCGATTCACGGACAACTCTTCGCGTCCATGGATTTTTTCGAGACAGACACAAGGCCGTCCCGTCTTTTTTGCTTGGCCATGGCGTGTGCGTGACAACTAAGTTGACCAAGACACGCCGCAGCCTCCGAGGAGCCTCGGCGTGTGGCGACGTACGAGCGGGGGCGAGCGTCACGGGGGTGTCTCAACCATGCCGGAAACGGCCGACTTCGCGCAATCCGTGCGCCTCTGCGCCCTCTTCCCCCTCAGGCGTCCGCAACGTCTTTCCCAGCGTGATCGAAGGAGAGCCCGTCGTGGCCGACGAGATGGTGCGCAAGGCGCAGCAGTTCATCAATGGCGTGTATGGAGGAAAGCTCGGCATCGACCGCCTGCCGGAGACCGGGGAGACCGGCTGGTCGACCATGTTCGCCCTGACCCGCGCCCTGCAGTACGAACTGGGCATCACCAGCCTGTCCGACGCGTTCGGTCCCACCACACTGAACACCCTCACTTCGAAGTATCCGGTGCTCAATGGGGCCACGGTGCCCTCGGAGAACTTCACGAAGATCATCCAGGCGGGCCTGTACTGCAAGGGCTACGACGGCGGTGACATCGACGGCACGTACAACTCCCGTGTGGCGTCGTCGATGGCCCGCCTGAAGCAGAACATGGGGGTGGACTTCGTCTACCCCGGCGGCAACCTCGTGCCGAAGGTGTTCAAGGGCCTCCTCAACATGGACGCCTATGTCACCGCGAACGGCGGCACGGAGACCGTGCGGGCGGTACAGCGGTGGCTCAACGGCTCGTACGTGACCCGCCGGGACTTCTACGTCATCCCGGCCGACGGCAACCACTCGCGCGATGTCGCGAAGTCGATGCTCTTCGCCGTCCAGTACGAGCTCGGCATGGCCGACGGCACGGCCAACGGCGTCTTCGGGCCGGGCACCCAGAGCGGACTCAAGGGCCACACCGTGGCCACCGGCGACTCCGGCCCCTGGGTGCAGCTGTTCTCGGCCGGCATGGTGCTCAACCAGCGTCCGGGCGTGGCCTTCGCGGGCACCTTCACCAGCTCCCTGGCCTCGGCCGTGTCCTCCTTCCAGTCGTTCGTGAAGCTGCCCGTCACGGGTACCGGCAACTTCTCGACGTGGGCCTCGCTCCTGGTGTCCTACGGCGACCAGGAGCGCAGCGGAGAGGCCTGCGACGGGGTCACGAAGATCACCGCGGCGCGTGCCGCCACCCTGAAGGCCCAGGGCATCACCTACATAGGCCGCTACCTCACCAACCCGATCCCGGACGACCCGGATCTCCCGGAGAAGGAGATCCAGCCCGGAGAGCTGCAGACCATCGCCGACAACGGCCTGCGCTGCTTCCCGATCTACCAGACCTTCGGCCGCTCCGCCGCGAACTTCAGCTATCCGCAGGGGCGCGCGGCGGGACAGGCGGGGATCAACGCGGCGCTCGACCACGGTTTCAAGACGGGCAGCCGGATCTTCTTCGCGGTGGACTTCGACGCCCTGGACGAGGACGTCACCCGTAACGTCCTCCCGCACTTCAAGGGCATCCAGGACGCGATAGCCGACGACGGCGACCGCTTCGGCATCGGCGTCTACGGACCGCGCAACGTCTGCACCCGGGTCGGGGAGGCGGGCCACGCCACCGCGTCGTTCGTATCCGACATGTCGTCGGGCTTCTCCGGCAACTTCGGCTACCCGCTGCCGGCGAACTGGGCCTACGACCAGATCGTCACCCGCACCGTGGGCAGCGGGGCCGGGTCGATCAACATCGACATCAACATCGCCTCGGGCCGGGACAGCGGCCAGGGCTCGTTCAACGCCCCGCGCGGTCAGCTCCCCGACACCTCGCTGGACTCCGACCTCATCGCGGCCATGCGGACCGATGTCGGCAAGTACATGGAGTCCATAGGCTTCCCCAACGACGGAGGCCTGCGGTCCCACACCCACGAGGAGTGCTTCCGCCGCGTGGTCCTGGAGTACGACAGCGTCACCACCCTGCTCGCCTACCGCTACAACATGCGCAAGGCGCTGGTCCAGACGACCGCGTACTGGGAGATGCGGCACATCGACCCGGTCGACCTGTCCGTCGACGCGGAGGTCGCCCTCGAGTTCCTCACGACCAGGAGCTTCCGTGACAGCTCCACCGGCATCGGCCAGATATTCGGCAAGACAGCGGTCCTGGCCTGGAACAACGCCATCCGGAAGGGCTATGTGGAGGGCACCATCCGCGACGTCGGCAACGACGAGGACAAGTACAACATCTGGGCCGACTGCCGCCACGACGACCAGTTCTCCATGTCGACCGTGCCGCTGATCCACCTGTGGAACGCCGACGGGGCACCGGGGGCGAATCCCGAGGAGACGCCGCTGCGCTCGATGCGCCTGAACTACACGGAGTCGGAGATCTTCCAGATCCTCCGGAGGTACCAGGGCACCAACGCCGAGGCCATCGAGCACGCCCGGCAGCGGATGGCGCTCTACCAGATCATGGAGAAGTACAACTCCATCTCCCGGAACAACTGACAAGGCTCCGTCGCATGCTGGTGACAGACTCCTCCGACGACCTCTACATCGGTCTCGTGTTCCTGCTGCCCCCGCTGGGCATCGGCCTCACCCTGTGGATGGCCGTCCGCGGTCTGCGGCTGCTGCTCGCAAGACGCGGCGGGCGCGACGCGCACACCGTCGTCAGGGGCGCCGCAGCCGCAGCGTGGGCCTGCACGTTCGGCTTCTACACGTGGGGCCTGCTGCATTTCGTGACCCTGGACGAGAGCCGTCAGGCACAGGCCTGTCAGGAACGGCTCGGGACGGAGCAGGCCCGGTCCGTCGACGGGTACGAGTACGCGTTCCTGCCCCTGGAGTTCAGGTGCCGCCTCACCGGCGGGCAGACGTACGACGCCGTCGTACCCGGATACGTGAATCCCGCGGCGGGGCTCTTCGGCGTCACCGCCGTCGCACTGACCTACGCCGCACGCCCGAAGAACTGGCTCAAGGAGACGAAGAAGTGACCGTGAACATTTCCCGCCGGACCGCTCTGCGGCGTGCGGCGTTCGTGTCGGCGGCCGCCGCCGTCGGCTCGCAGGTGCTGTCCGCTCCCGCCCGCGCGGCGGACCGTGCACCGGACCCGGAGACCGTACGCAGGGAGGCAGCGAAGGCGCAGGAGCGCAACAAACGGGTGCTGAGCGGCGTCCCGTCGAAGAACGGCTGGGAGATGGAGAAGCTCGCCGACGACCACGGCAGCGTCTACACCAGACCCGTTCCGGGGACGCCTCTCGAAGGTGTGAGGATGCGCATGGGGGACGTCGAGACGGTCCTCGTCCATGTGATCACCCGGTTCCACTACGAGATCGGCTCCCTGCGCGCGGGCGAGGTGACCGGCTGGCAGGCACCGGGTTCCGTGCGCAAGGGCCTCTCCGAGTCCAATCTGGCCTCCGGCACGGCGGTGCGGATCCGGCCCGGGTCCTATCCCTCCGGCGCACGCGGGGGCTTCTTCCCCCTGGAGGAGCTGGTGGTCCGCGACATCCTCGCCGAGTGCGGGGGTGTGGTGCGCTGGGGTGGTGACGACCGCAAGCCGGACGAGTCGCTCTTCTCCCTCGACGTACCGCCGGGTGACGAGCGCCTGAAGGAGACCGCGGCCCGGATCCGCGGCTGGAACCACACTCCGGGGCTGGGCGCCGGGGCTCCGGTGGACCCGCTGCAGTCGCAGCGGCGCAGGGCCGCCGAGCGGCTGGCGGCCCAGCAGGCCTGAGACGACGGCTCCTGACGCGGAAGGCCGTGCCGGGTCCGGGCATGGCCTTCCGTGTTCCGCACCGGCGGCAGTGGGCGGGTTCCCGGGGCCCGCGGGCCACAACGTGGCGCCGCCCTCCTCCGGCCCTGCGGGAGTGGGACACCGGGCGCCGGCGGCTCAGCCCGGCTCCCCCGCCGCCGTGCGCCGCTTGCGGTGGAGGAGGACGGAGACGAGGCCGCAGCCGAGCGTGAGCAGCAGCAGGACGGCGAGGGCCGGGTTGATGCAACCGGGGATCACGACGGAGAAGTCGCTCCCGTCCGACGTCTCGCACACGAGCCGCAGGGGGACGAAGTCGCCCCTGCGGCCGACGAGGCGCGGTGTTCCCCCGGGGCGGTTCCGCTCGCACTCCATCGCCTGCTCCTGGTCTTCGAGGAACAGGACGTGGAGGCACCCCCACAGATAGAGGGCCAGCGCCGCGGCGGCCGCCGCGAGAGAGAGGTCCCGCCACCGGGCGGGCGGGGTGTACCGCCGGCGGGCCCGCGGGGAGAGGCGTGAGCACAGGTACGCGGTGAGGCCGAGCAGGGCCGGCGCACCGGTGAGCAGCACGACGAGCAGGACTCCGACGTCGTGCCCCTGCCAGGGGTCGGATGCGGTGATCAGGGGGACTCCGGACTCTCGGACGACGGAGTGACGCCCCTCCGGGCCGGCGCCGGGCGGCGGATGCGCCCGGCCCGCGGGCAAAGGGCCGTACACACGTGCGCCGGCCGGACGGCCGCGGAGGTCCGCGCCCGTGCGGGCGCCGTCTTCCGCGGCCGTCCGGCGGACTTCCGAGGGCTACTTGAGCGCCCCCGCCGTCAGACCCGCGACCACCTGCCGCTGGAAGACGATGTACGCCACCAGGACCGGCAGCATCGCCATGACCAGCCCGGCGAAGAGGCCGGACCAGTCCCCCTTGTACCCCTGGCTGGTGGCCAGTTCGACCAGGCCCTGGGAGAGCACCTTGCCGTCCGGATCGGTGTTGAGCACCGTCGGAAGCATGTACTGGTTCCACTGGCCGAGGAAGTTGAAGATGCCGACGCTGATCAGACCGGGCTTGGCCATCGGCAGCATCACCTGGAAGAACGTCCGGGTGTGCGAGGCCCCGTCGAGCATCGCCGCTTCCGCGATCGAGGTCGGCAGGGTCCGGAAGAACGAGGTGAGGAAGAAGACGGTGAACGGCAGGGAGTACGCGATGTAGACCAGGATCAGCCCGTGCACCGAGTTGAGCAGGCCCATGTTGTTCATGACGAAGAACAGCGGGACCAGCGCCAGGATGATCGGGAAGCTCATCCCGCCGATGAAGAGGAAGTAGATGAAGCGGTTCCCTGGGAATTCGAACCGCGCCAGCACGTACGCCGCCATCGAGCCGAGCAGCAGGGTGCCGATGAGCGATCCGCCCACCACCAGGATGGTGTTGAAGAAGTAGTCGCTCATGTGGGCCTGGGTCCAGGCCCGTGACCAGTTCTCGAAGTGCAGCTTGTCCGGCAGCGCCCACGGCGTCGACAGGATCGAGTCGTCGGTCTTGAAGGAGGCCATCACCGCCCAGAGCAGCGGCATGACGACGAGCACCGCCCAGATGACCAGCACACCGTGCGAGAAGACGTTGAGGACCTTGCCCTCGCCGCTCTTCGCCGGCTCGCCGCCCGGGCCGTCCGTCTTCGCCACCGGCGAGCGCTGAGCCGGAACGGCGGGAGGAGTCTCAGTGACCTTCACGTGTGCTCACCTCGTACAGCTGTCGAGCCGGCCACCGGGACCGAACTGTTGTGCGTGCCGCCGGTATCCCGGTCGTCGTACCCCGCAACGACCGTCATCAGTACTCCAGCCGCTCGCGCCGGCCGAGCCGCATCACGACGGCCGCGAAGAGCATCGTCACGATCAGCAGCCCGACACCGATGGTGGTCGCGTAGCCGGCCTGGGCGTCGCGGAAGGCCGTCTGGTAGACGTACAGCGGCAGGACGGTGGTGGAATAGTCAGGACCGCCAGGCCCCACCGTCATGACCTGTACGGCGGTGAACGCCTCCACCCCGAGCGCCAGGATGCCCATGTAGACCCAGCCGGACTGCACGGTGTCCCAGAGCAGCGGCAGCGTGATCTTGAAGAACGTCGTGATGCGGCTGGCCCCGTCGAGCAGCGCCGCCTCGTAGAAGTCCTTCGGGATGGACGCCATCCCGGCGGAGAAGAGGACGACGAAGAACCCCACCGTCGACCAGATCAGCACCACCATCACGCAGTAGAGCGCGAGGTCGGGGTCGCCGAGCCAGTCCGGCTGGAGGCTGTTGAGGCCGACCGCCTTCAGCGTCGAGTTCAGCATGCCCGAGGTCGGGTTGAACGCGAACTGGAAGAGCAGGGCCACGATCACGATCGACAGGACCTGCGGGAAGAAGTACGCGATCTTGTAGAACGAGGAGCCCCGCACGCCGGCGATCGCGGCGTTCTTGCGCCGTCGACCGCCGACGTTGAGCATGAAGGCGAAGAAGAGCGCCAGGCCCAGCGTCACCAGCGGCAGCAGCAGCACGAGCAGCACACTGTGCTGCAGCGACTTCCAGAAGATCTCGTCGTCGAGCATCCGGCTGTAGTTGTCGAAGCCGACCATCTTGAAGTCCGGACTCAGCCCGGTCCAGTCCGTGAACGAGTAGTAGATGGACTGGGCGAAGGGCCAGATGACGAAGATGGCGTACAACGCCAGCGGGGCTACCAGGAACCCCACGATGAACCGGTACTTGCCGTGCTGCATCTTTTACCGACCCCGATCTCTGAGCGGGTGCCGCCGCTGGTGACGGTTGCTCACTGGTGCTTGTAGTGCTTGATGGACTGGTCCTTGGCCGCGGCGTCCGCGAAGCCCTGGATCTTCTTGATGGTCTCCGCCGGGGTCGCGCGGCCGGCCATCATCTCGCCGATCCCGGCGATACCGATCTGCTCCTTCTGCAGCTTGACGTACCAGTCCTGCAGCCGCGGGTTGACCACGTTGTCGCCGGCCTTCTTCAGCACGTCGACACCGGACTGCATGGCGGTGGACAGGGTCAGTCCGTCGGTGCCGCCGTTGAAGGCACTGAGCGACTTCACCTGCTGCGTGAAGTTCTTGGAGGACTCCTCGGAGAGCATGATGCGCAGCTGCTCCATCGCACCCTCGGGGTTCTTCGCCTTCGACGGGACGATGAAGGGCTCACCGCCGGAGGCCCAGATGGTGCCGTAGGGCAGCGCGTCGGACGCGTCCAGGCTGGACGGCGCCCCCACCATCATCTTGAAGTCCTCGGGCGTGGTCGGCGCGGCCTCGTTCTCCACCCACGAACCGTTCGGGATGAAGAGTGCCTTGCCCTTGGTCCACTGGGTCTGCGACTCGATGTGCGTCAGACCCGGGGTGCCCTTGAGGATGTAGCCCTTCTGGAAGAGCTCGTAGTACGCCTCGAACGCGGCCTTGACGGCCGGGTCCTTCCAGGCGTTCGGCTCCAGGTTGTCGATCTTGTCGAGGACCTCGCGGCCGCCGATCTTGCCGATGAAGGGGTAGAGCGAGAACGGCAGGTAGTACGGGTACTTGCCGGGGTACGTCCAGCCGGCGATGCCCTTCTTCTTCGCCTTCGCGCAGAGGGCGAGCATGTCGTCCCAGGTCTCCGGGTACGCGGAGTCGAGCTTCTCGAGGTTGGTCTGGGAGTACCAGACGCCGTAGACCGTGTACGCGTAGTACATGATCCAGACCGGGTCGCCGTCGAACTGGCCCATCTCCAGCACACCGGGACGCAGCGTGTCGCGGACCTTCTTGGCCGGGTCGTCGTAGGACGGGGCGTCCATCAGCGGCGTCAGGTCGAGCAGTTGCTTCTTCCCGACGAGGACACCCATGTCCATCTGCTCGGCGCCCGAGTTGTCGATCAGGTCCGGCGGCGTGCCGCCGTTGAAGCGCGGCTGCAGCTGCGACTGGATCTTCTGGGTCGCGGCGTGCTTGACCTTCGGAGCCTTGGGGAAGGCCTCGTTGTACTTCTTCTCCGCGTCGATGGCGTACTGCTCGCCGAAGCCGCCGTTGAAGATGACGACCTCGAGAGCCGCGGTCTCATTGACACCGAGCGGGTTCTTCGCGGTCGTCTTGCCCTTGGTGACCTTTTCGTCGCTCCCGCTGTCGCCGCTCGCGCAGGCGGAAAGGAAGCTCATCGTCGGAACAGCGATCAGGCCGAGTGCGGCAGACCGCTTGATCAGACTGCGACGGCCAAGGCCCTCATTGTTGTGGGCGGAGGTGGATCCCATGCTCAAGTCCTCGCCTTCTCCAGGACTCAGGCGGTGTACCGGTCACCCGTCGTGAATTCGCCTCAGGCGAAGGGCCCCGCCACCGCGTTCAGTTGCGCTTGGGTCGTGCAGATTGCCGGATTTCCAGGTGCAGCGGAGAGTTCCGGGAGACCGTACAGCGGGATGCCTCGGGCACCCCGCAACCGTTCCCCCTCCCCCGCGTCCGCGGACCGTACGGAACGGCCTGTGCAGACGCCGACAGGTATAGTCCACTTGCCGCCAACTCAGCAAGATCGAATGCAGGTTTGAGCGGCAGTCTTTCCCGAGTTGAGACCTCACCGGCTCCTCGGCACCGTGCGCCCTCGTACCGGAACGCTCATTTCCGGATTACGGTCGATTCGCCCGGGCGACCCCGCGCAACACCCTTGACACATCCGGCCACTTGGCTCCCTACTGGAACACGTATCCCGTAATGACAACGTTGTCCATGCACCGCCCCCGGGAGGAACGGCTCCGTATGCAGCCCCTACGTGGTCTTCAGCAAGGCTCTCGAAAGAGACAAAGCCACTCCGCCGCGGTGATCGCGGCTTCTCTCGTCCTCGTCGCGGCAGTCCCCACCGCGGCCTTCGCGCAACCGTCCGGAGCCACGCAGAAGCCCTCCGGGAAAGCGTCGTTCAGCTCCTCCTTCGAGGACGACGAAAAGCTTCCGGACTGGCGCAATACCGTTGAAGAAGGGCCGGACGGAAAGAAAAGGGCATCGGGTGTCGATGGCGGCTTCTCCGCCGGAATACCGGGCAATGTCACCGATCAGGTCACCGAGGTGCGCGCCAGCGGCGAGAACGCCGGCGGCGGCGAGGTGAAGGAGAATCTGGCCGACGTCGAATCAGGCACCAAGTGGCTGGCTTTCGCTTCCTCCGGCTGGGCCGAATTCGATCTTGCCGAGCCCGTCAAGGTCGTGACGTACGCGCTCACTTCCGCCAATGACCACGCGGAGCGCGACCCCAGGGACTGGACCCTGAAGGGTTCCACCGACGGAAAGACCTGGACGGATCTGGACACCCGGACCGGTCAGACCTTCTCCGAGCGCTTCCAGACCAAGTCGTACGATTTCACGACCGATACCGCCTACCAGCATTTCCGGCTGGAGATCACGAAGAACAACGGGTCGTCGGACGCGCTCCAGCTCGCCGACGTCCAGTTCTCCGACGGCGACACCACGGCCCCGGCGCCCGCCGACATGCGCAGCCTCGTCGACCGCGGCCCGTCCGGCTCCCCCACCGCCAAGTCGGGTGCGGGCTTCACCGGAAAGAAGGCCCTGCGCTACGCGGGCACGCACAAGCCGGACGGCCACGCGTACTCGTACAACAAGGTCTTCGACGTCGACACCGCCGTCACCAAGGACACCCAGCTCTCCTATCTGGTCTACCCCCAGATGACCGAGACGGACCTCAGCTACCCGGCGACGCACATCGCCGTGGACCTGGCCTTCACCGACGGCACGTACCTGAGCGGGCTGAAGGCCACCGACAGCCACGGCGGGCTGCTGACCCCGCAGGGCCAGGCCGACGCCAAGCGGCTGTACGTGAACCAGTGGAACAGCGTCGCCTCACGCATCGGCACGGTCGCGGCCGGCAAGACCGTCGACCGGATCCTGGTGGCGTACGACTCCCCCAAGGGCCCCTCGAAGTTCCAGGGCTGGATCGACGACATCACGATCGCCCCGAAGGCCCCGGAGAAGCGCAAGGCGCACCTCTCGGACTACGCCTCGACGGTCCGCGGCACCAACTCCAGCGGCGGCTTCTCGCGCGGCAACAACTTCCCCGCGACCGCGGTCCCGCACGGCTTCAACTTCTGGACACCGGTCACCAACGCCGGCTCCACGAGCTGGCTGTACGACTACTCGCGCGGCAACAACGCGGACAACCTGCCGACGCTGCAGGCCTTCAGCGCCAGCCATGAGCCGAGCCCCTGGATGGGGGACCGCCAGACCTTCCAGATGATGCCGTCGGCGGCCTCCGGGACCCCCGACGCCTCCCGCACGGCCCGCGGGCTGCCGTTCCGCCACGAGAACGAGACGGCGACCCCGCACTACTACGGGGTGACGTTCGAGAACGGCCTGAAGGCCGAGATGACACCCACCGACCACGCGGCGCGGATGAGGTTCACCTACCCCGGTGACGACGCGAGCCTGGTCTTCGACAACGTCGACAACCGGGGCGGTCTCACCCTCGACGCGGAGACGGGTTCCTTCACCGGCTACTCCGACGTGAAGAGCGGCGGCTCCACCGGCGCCACCCGGCTCTTCGTGTACGGCGTCTTCGACTCGCCCGTCACCGACAGCGGAAAGCTGAAGGGCGGCGGCGGTGACAACGTGACCGGCTTCTTCCGCTTCGACGCGGGCAAGGACCGCACGGTCAACCTCCGCCTGGCCACCTCACTGATCAGCGTCGACCAGGCGAAGGACAACCTCGCCATGGAGCTGCCGGAGAAGGCCTCCTTCGACAAGGTGAGGAAGAACGCGCAGAAGGCCTGGGACAAGATCCTGGGCAAGGTCGAGGTCGAGGGCGCCAACGCCGACCAGCTGACCACGCTCTACTCCAGCCTGTACCGGCTCTACCTCTACCCGAACTCGGGCTTCGAGCAGGTCGACGGGAAGAGCACCTACGCGAGCCCCTTCTCGCCGCAGACCGGGACCGACACCCCGACCCATACCGGGTCCAAGATCGTCAAGGGTGAGGTGTACGTCAACAACGGCTTCTGGGACACCTACCGGACGACCTGGCCGGCGTACTCCTTCCTCACCCCGAAGCAGGCCGGGAAGATGGTCGACGGCTTCGTCCAGCAGTACAAGGACGGCGGCTGGATCTCCCGCTGGTCCTCCCCCGGCTACTCCGACCTGATGACCGGCACCAGCTCCGACGTGGCCTTCGCCGACGCCTACGTCAAGGGCGTCGACTTCGACGCCGAGGCGGCGTACAACGCGGCGGTCAAGAACGCCACGGTGGTCCCGCCGTCCTCGGGAGTCGGGCGCAAGGGGATGGACACCTCGGTGTTCACCGGCTACGCCAACACCTCGACCCATGAGGGACTCTCCTGGTCGCTGGAGGGCTACCTCAACGACTACGGCATCGCGCAGATGGGCGAGGCGCTCTACAAGAAGACGAAGAAACAGCGCTACAAGGAGGAGTCCGCGTACTTCCTGAACCGCGCGCAGAACTACGTCAAGCTCTTCGACGACAAGGCCGGCTTCTTCCAGGGCAAGAAGGCCAACGGCGACTGGCGCCTGCCCTCGGACCAGTACGACCCGCGGGTCTGGGGCTACGACTACACCGAGACCAACGGCTGGGGTTACGCCTTCACCGCCCCGCAGGACAGCCGGGGCCTGGCCAACCTGTACGGCGGCCGCGGCGGGCTCGCCGAGAAGCTGGACACGTACTTCTCGACCCCCGAGACCGCCGGACCCGAGTTCGTCGGGTCGTACGGCGGAGTCATCCACGAGATGACGGAGGCGCGTGACGTGCGGATGGGCCAGTACGGCCACAGCAACCAGGTCGCGCACCACGCCACGTACATGTACAACGCCGCCTCGCAGCCCTGGAAGACCCAGGAGAAGGTCCGCGAGGTCCTCGGCCGGCTGTACACGGGCAGCGAGATCGGCCAGGGCTACCACGGCGACGAGGACAACGGCGAGCAGTCGGCCTGGTTCCTCTTCTCCTCGCTCGGCTTCTACCCGCTGGTCATGGGCAGTGGTGAGTACGCGATCGGCTCGCCGCTCTTCACCAAGACGACGGTGCACCTGGAGAACGGCCGCGAGCTGGTCGTCAAGGCTCCGAAGAACAGCGCGAAGAACATCTACGTCCAGGGCCTGAAGGTCAACGGCAAGAAGTGGACGTCCACCGCTCTGCCGCACGACCTGCTGGCCAAGGGCGGCGTGCTGGAGTTCGACATGGGCTCCAGGCCCTCGGCATGGGGCACGGGCAAGAACGCGGCCCCGGTGTCCATCACCGACGACGACAAGACGCCCGCCCCCAGGGGCGACGTGCTCAAGGGCGACGGCGCGCTGTACGACAACACCTCGGCCACCTCGGCCCCGGTCGAGTCGGTGGACCTGCCGGTGGCCTCGGCCACGAAGGCCGTCCAGTACACGCTGACGTCGTCCGCGGCGGCGAAGGCGCCGACGGGCTGGGTGCTCCAGGGCTCCTCGGACGGTACGACCTGGAAGGACCTCGACAAGCGGTCCGGCCAGACGTTCGCCTGGGACAAGCAGACCCGGGCGTTCTCGGTGGACGCGCCGGGCTCGTACGCGAAGTACCGGCTGGTGAGCTCGGCGGCGGCGACGCTGGCGGAGATCGAGCTGATCTCCTGACCGTCGCCTGAGCGGAGTCATCGGGCCGGGGGCGGCCACCCGCACGTGCGGGTGGCCGCCCCCGGTGTAGTGCTGCGCCAGGTGTCCCCACGGATACCGGCCATGCGCCACATGTCCGGCGGACACCGATCAGCGGGCTCGCGGCAGCCCGCGCCACGGATACCGATCAGCGGGAGCGCGGCAGCCCGCGCCACGCTTAGGCCGTCCCTCCGCGCCTTCCTCCGTCCACGCCCCGCCCCGGGCCGCGGTCACAACGCGTGCGGGGCCGGCCCCGGTTCCGGCGGACGTCTGTCGGCGACGCCGTCGGACACCGGGCTGGAACACGCTGAACGGGCCTGCGACGCGACGAGCCGCCCCGCACCCCCGGCCTCGCCCGGCTCATCTCCCCCGTCCGGAGGTACCCACCCCGGCGGCAATGTGCCCGCTATCGGCTAGTCAGGGTACTTTTCCGTGCTTTCACAGTGTCCCGGCCCACTCTTCCGACGATCCGTGCCATCTCTTAGGCGATCAGGTGATCAGTACGACAATCATCTCGGCTCGAAGGAGTCCAGCATGCACCTCCCCTCTTCCGCCCGCTCCCGCACGGCCCGTACGAGCACCATGGCCGCAGTCGCAGTCGCAGCCGCCGGCGTCACTCTGGCCGGGGCACCCTCCGCGCTCGCCATCGGCGAGAGCGGCGACATCGATGTCCGCTCGGTCAGCTGGCACTCCACCGGCGACCGCGACGGCGTCGAGGTCTGCAAGTTCGTGCTCGTGGCCAGCAACTTCGAGACCCTGGAGTCCGTCACCTGGCTCATCACCGAGAAGCCCAGGTCCATTCCCCCGAACACCCTTTCCGCCACCCTCCCGCTCGTCAACGGCAAGGCCCGCAGCCAGGAGTACCTCCTTCCCGAGGGCACGTACAAGCTGGAATGGCCGGTCGGGGGAATCCCCCTGAAGAACAAGAGCTTCTCGGTCGACTGCTCCCAGCGCGGCCAGGGCGGCCCGAACGGCGGGCGCCCGGACGGCGGGCGACAGGGCTCGTCGTCCGCGTCGGACGCCGGGAGGAGCACAGGGAAGAGCGCCGCCGAGATCTACGACAAGCCGTCGGGCGCGGTCCTCGCGGGCGGCGGCGGCGTCCCGGACATGGAGGGCGTCAGCTCCGAGAGCGAGTCGGGCATCGGGACCTCGGCCGCGCTGGTGGCCGGCGCGGCCGGAATCGCCGGGCTGATCATGGTGCGCCGATCCGCACGCCGCCGTGCCCGCAACGAGGCATGACGCGCGCGGCCGACGGCGACGACGGGGACCGAGTCGCGCATGCCGGCTCGCGATGACCCTGAGCGTGACCTTCTCGCTGGTGGCCGGTGCCGTGTGGGCGGGTTCCGACTCGTCCGAGGACACCCCGTCGGTCACCGCCGCCCGCGGCAGCGACGCCGCGGGCGGCGGGTCGCCCCCTTTCCGGAGGGCACCGCACACGGAGCAGAAGAAGGTGCCGGCCTCGCACGCGCCGCTGGTGCACTCCCGACCGGTGAAGGTCGCCATCCCCGCGATCTTCATCGAGGCCCCGGTCATCGGTCTGGCCCTCGACAAGAAGGGCCGGCTCGGCACCCCGCCCCTGAACAGGCCCAAGCTGGTGGGGTGGTTCAGCAAGGGCCCGTCCCCCGGAGAGGCGGGAACGTCGCTGCTCGTGGGGCATCGGGACACGGCGACGGGACCGGCCATCTTCCTCAACCTCAACGTCCTGCACCGCGGTGACACCGTGCAGATCACGCGGGCGGACAGGAGGACCGCGGTCTTCACCGTCGACAAGGTGAAGACGTACACGAAGGACGAGTTCCCGGACGACAAGGTGTACGGGGCCACCGGCCGTCCGGAGCTCAGGCTCCTGACGTGCGGTGGACGTTTCGACAAGAAGGCCGGCTACTCGGCCAACGTCGTCGTCTTCGCCCACCTGACGTCACTGAGGAAGAAGACCGTCTGACTCGGGCACACCACGCGGAACGGGCCGGTACCTCGGGGGCGGGGTACCGGCCGTTCGCGTGGACGGACCTGCCGGAGCACGGAGGGGCGGGGGAAGGCGCCCACGACCGTCCGCGCGAGCGGGTTGCCGACCGGACCTGCGAGAAGACCTTCACCGCCGGCGCACGTGACAACTCGCCGCCGAAACCGCCCGCCTGCCTCCGTCACCACGCCGGGACCGGCAGGTGACACACCCGCGTTCACCGGGGCCGGACCCGCGCGAGGGCGCCCCGGTGGGCCGGCCGGCCCACCTCCGCACCGGACGGCTCCGGTGGGCAGGGCCCACGCGTCCCCCGCGCGCGTCACCGCTGCAACCCGGCCACCCACTCGTGCGCCGTGGTGACCGCGGCCTGCTGCGGGAAGACCCTTTCCATCAGCACGCGATGCACCTCGGGATCGGCATCCGCGCACGCGTCGGAGAGGACGGTCAGGCCGTAGTCGAGGTCGGCCGCCTGCCGCACCGTGGACAGCACGACCCCACTGGTGGCGATTCCCGCGAGCACCAGGTGATCGACGCCCTGCGAGCGCAGCACCATGTCCAGGTCGCTGCCCGCGAAAGCGCTCACGCGGCGCTTGACGACGACGGGCTCCAGCGGCAGCGGCGTCACCTCGGGGTGGATCGCGTTGGCCCACTCCTCCTGCGGCGAGGCCGCTCTCCCGGCGAGAGCACCGAACATCTTGTTGCGCGGGTGGATCTCGGCGCGGCCCGGCCGGAAGCCGACGGTCACGTGAACCACCGGGTGATCGGCCGCCCTCGCGGCCTCGACAGCCTCGCGGAGCCGGCTCACGTACGCCTGGTCGGCATACCGCTCGACGATGATGTTCTGCACATCCATGACCAAGAGGGCGCTCTGCGGCATTGCGTACCTTCTGTCGCGACAGCACCTGCCGACCGTGATGTCAACAAGTGATTACATGGGACGGTAGAACGCCGTCGACCACATGTCAACAAGTGATTACACGGGTCGGTACGCACCTCCTGCGCAGCCGTGGCCACGCAGTAGGTTGGGGTCATGGACGAGGAAACGGTGAGTGCCGAAGGCGCGGGACAGCGCAGGAACTCCGCCGCCACGCGCGCAGCGCTGCTGCGTGCCGCACACGGGCGCTTCATCCGGCTCGGCTACGAACGGACCACTCTGCGCGATGTGGCCGGTGACGCGGGAGTCAACATCGCTCTCGTCAAGCGGTACTTCGGCTCCAAGGAAGGGCTGTTCAAGGCCGCGCTCGCCGCCAATCCACGGTTCCTGGACCCGGACGGGCATGTTCCGAGCGGTGTCGCGGGGCTGGCCGACGCGCTCGCGAGCCAGTTCTCCGCGGACGCATGGCCCGAGTTCGGCGAACATCCGGTGCTGATGCTGCTGCGCACCCCGGACGAAGGCGACCTGGGCGACTTGCGGCGCGCCGCGCTTCAGGACTTCGCCCGCCACGTCCTCGCCTCCGTCGACCCGCTTCCCGATGTCGGCACGACGGAGCGGGAACTACGCTCCCAGCTCGTCGTCGCACTGGGCGTGGGGATGGCCGTGCTCCGCTCAACAGTCGCCGTCCAGCCCCTCGGTGACGCAGGACCCCGGGAACTGGCCCCCTTGCTCCGCCTGGCCCTGAGGGCGCTTCTGGAAGAGCCGCGGATCGACGCGGACACGTAGGCGTACGCAGGGCCCGGGCCCGCCGGCGAGGCCTACGACCACACCCTCGTGGCCTGATCGGCCGGCTCGCCGCCGGGGCCGTTCGACGGGCCCCGGCGGCGTGCCGGTGGGCACGGGCAGCGGCGACCTCGACCGCGACGAACCGGTCGAGGTCGCCTTCGGTCTCGGCCAGGGTGAGCCGAGCGGTGAGGACCTTCTGCCCCGGCGCCGCCGGCGGACCACTTCCGCGGGCGGCATACCGGCGCGCTCGGCCAGGTCCCTCCACGGTGTCCCGGTGCGGTACGTGAACGCGGTCGCGTCGATCACCCGCCGGTGATCCCGCCACGCCCTCCCCGCCCCGGAGTCCGATCCTGCAGCAACGGCTCGGCGCGTGCCCAACGGGCGTCGGTCGACGACACGCGTCGACCGACGACCACTTGATCCGGAGGGAAGGGCCTAGCCGACCCGGCAGCCGAGTCTCAGTGCCGGATCCGGGGTGCCGCCCTGGGTGACGTAACCGAAGGTCGTGGATTGACCGGGGTCCAACGAGCCGTTCCAGCCCGCGTTGTGGACCATCACCTCCTGCCCCTGCGTGGTCATCGCTCCGCTCCAGAGGCTGGCGATGCTCTGCCCGGCGGGCTGTGTCCACTCCACCATCCAGCCGAGCATCGGCACGTCGCCGGAGTTGGTGACCTTGACCTCCGACTGGTAACCGCCGTTCCAGCTGCCGGTGGTGCTCCGCGTGGCGGTGCAGGTGCCCGGCGGCGGCTCGGTCGGGGTGGTGGTGGAGCCGTCCTTGACCCCGGTCACCTCGCCGTTGCCCCCGTCGAAGACCACGTCGGAGCAGGAGTAGAAGGTCTCCTGGCTGTCGGAACGCTGCCAGACCACATAGATGACGTGGCGGCCGTCCTTGTTGTCGGGCAGCGCGCCGGTCCACTTGTAGTCGGCCTCGACGGTACCCGGGCTGCCGTTGAGGGGCGGGTGGTCCACGGAGATGAAGGGGGTCTCCTCCATGTCGGCCCAGGCGAGCGGCTGCGTCGGGTCGTAGCCGTCCTTGGTGATGTAGACGTAGAACCAACCCGGGTGCGCCGCCCAGGCGTTGTACGAGAAGTCGATCGTCGAGCCCTCGGTCAGATGGGTCACCGGCCAGTCGGTGCTGGGCTGGTTGAACCCGGTGAAGTTGGTGTTGCCACCACTGCACAGCTGACCGTCCGGCACGAAGCCGCGGGTGCGGCCCGCGCCGTCGGAGCGCAGCACGGAGAACCAGTTGTAGAAGGGGGTGGTCCCGCTCTGCTGCGCGGCGGCCTTGCACGCGGGGTTCACCGGTTTGATCTCGCCGGTTTCGGTCAGCCCGTCCTGCCAGCACAGGAAGGTACGGCTGGCGGGCTTCATGGGTGTGCCGTGCGCCTCGGCCTGTTCGCCGGCGGTGACGACGAGCCCGAGGGCGGGGATGGTCGTGAGGATTGCGAGCAGGGTGAGGAGGAGAGCCCTGCGGCGGGTGCCCGCCAGTAATCGATGTCTCGTCAGCTGGATCACGATGTACGTCCCTTCGCTGCGGCGCCGGGTGGGGCCGGGGTGCGGTGCGAACTTGGGAGCGCTCCCACTTGCGGAGGCTAGCGCCGACCGGAAACCGTGTAAACGCCTTGCGCAGAACGGGTCAGCCGTCCCGCCGGGCGGTTTCGCCGAAAGCGCGGTATACGGGGGCGGGGTAACCGCCGGGTCCCGGCCGCGCCACTCACGGACACCGCCCGCCCCGGTACGGGAACCCGCGCGCCTCCTCCGGTGCCCAGCTGGGCTTTGGCGGAGTCGGCCGGGGAGCGGGTGATCCGCTCGGGCACGCGGGTCCGGCTGTTCGGGGCGAGCCCGCGTCCTCGGGTGGGCCCGTCCCGGGGATTCGGCGAACTGCTGCGGACCGGACGTCATGGGTAACGGCTGGGGCGGTCCGCAGGGCGGCAGAAGGTCCCCGGGCCGACGGCCTCACCGGCCTCCTCCCCGTACGCGAGGGCATGCCCCCCGGCGGTTCGGCACCCGCCTCCGGCGACGGCCACCGGACGTACTCCGTCGATGTGCTCGGGGCCGGCGCACTCCGGCACCCGTCAGCCGATGGCGTTGAACAACCGCTCCGGCAGGGCCATGTTGAGCGCCGTCACGACCGGCTTGCCGTGTTCCGTGCCGAGGCGGGAGACCGCGCCCGTGGCCAGCTGGAACAGCTCGCCGCTCGCGGGTGTCAGCCGCAGGTAGCGCGCGGTGAGCACGCGCAGGAAGTGCGAGTGGGCCACCAGGGCGATGTCCGCGCCTCCGAGGTGTGACGCCGCCGCCGCGACCTCCGCCAGGATGCGGTCCGCGCGGGCGCCCACCTCCGCCGGACTCTCGCCCGGGTGCTCCTCCGGGCCGGGGGCGACGCCGTCGGTCCAGAGGTTCCAGTCGGGGCGGGTGCGGCGGATGTCGACGGTGGTCACGCCCTCGTACGCCCCGTAGTCCCACTCCCGCAGATCGGGTGTCTCACGGGGCGCCGGCAGGCCGGCCAGCTCGGCGGTGCGGAGAGCACGGAGGTAGGGGCTGACCAGGGTGAGCCCGATCTCCCGATCCGCGAGCAGCGGCACGAGGGCGCGGGCCTGCCGCTCGCCGAGCCCGGTCAGGGGCAGGTCGGTGTAGCTCGTGTGCTGCCCGGACCGGGACCACTCGGTCTCGCCGTGCCGGATCAGGATCAACTCGCCCATGGGTGCTTCCGCTCTGTGCGCCGTACTCGCCGTATGTGCCGCTCGTGCCAACCCGCCGGCCCACGATCGCATTCCGCCCGGCCGGGCACGGGGGCGGCTCGCAGGGCGGCCCGGTTCCCGGTTCCCCCTCGCGCCGGGAACGGGCGGGCGGCCCGCAGCGCCTCCGCGCTCCGGGCCGCCGCGGGCAGGTCAGGCCCGCTCGCCCACGACCGTCACCGTGTACGGGCGGTCGGTGTCCGTCGTGACGCGGACCTCGCCGTTCTCGCGGACCACCTCGTACGTCGCGGCCACCTGGCCCGTGTGGTCGGGGACGGTCACCGTGCGGGTGAAGTCGCCCGTTCCGGCCGGGGTGAACACGCGCAGTTCCAGGTCGTCGAGCCATGCGCCGTCCGGGCGGGACTCGTCCGCGCCCAGCGCCAGGACAGCGCCCTGGCGGACCAGCAGGGGCAGGCTGTCGAAGCCGTGGGTCTCCCTGCGCCAGGTGGGGCCGGTGACCGTGTCGCCGGTGAGCAGGTGGGTCCAGGTGCCCTCGGGGACGTAGTACTCGACCTGGCCGTCCTCGGTGAACACGGGCGCCACGAGGACGTCCGGGCCCAGCAGGTACTCGCGGTCCGCCGTGCGGGCGGTCGGGTCCTCGGGGAACTCCAGCAGCAGCGGACGCATCATCGGGACGCCCGTGCGGTGGGCCTCCACGGCCACGCCGTACAGGTACGGCATGAGGCGGTGCTTGAGCCGGGTGAACTGCCGGGCCACATCGACGGCCTCGTCGCCGAACTCCCACGGCACGCGGTACGACGAGGAGCCGTGCAGCCGGCTGTGCGAGGAGAGCAGGCCGAAGGCGAGCCAGCGCTTGAAGACCGCCGGGTCGGGGGTGCCCTCGAAGCCGCCGATGTCGTGGCTCCAGAAGCCGAAGCCGGACAGCGACAGGGACAGGCCGCCACGCAGCGACTCCGCCATGGCCTCGAAGGAGGACCAGCAGTCGCCGCCCCAGTGGACCGGGTACTGCTGGCCGCCCGCGGTGGCCGAGCGGGCGAAGAGCACGGCCTCGCCCTGGCCGCGCTCCTCCTCCAGGACCTCGAAGACGGCCTTGTTGTAGAGGTGCGTGTAGTAGTTGTGCATGCGCTCCGCGTCGGAGCCGTCGTGCCAGACGACGTCCGTCGGGATGCGCTCGCCGAAGTCGGTCTTGAAGCCGTCGACGCCCTGGTCGAGGAGGCCCTTCAGCTTGCCCTGGAACCAGGCGGTGGCCTCGGGGTCGGTGAAGTCGACCAGCGCCATGCCGGCCTGCCACTTGTCCCACTGCCAGATGTCGCCGTCGGGCGTCCGGACGAAGTAGCCCTTCTCCACGCCCTCCGCGTACAGGGCGCTCTTCTGCCCGATGTACGGGTTGATCCAGACGCAGATCCTCAGGCCCTTGGCCTTGAGCCGGGCGAGCATGCCCTCGGGGTCGGGGAAGACGGCCGGGTCCCACTCGAAGTCGCACCACTGGTACTCGCGCATCCAGAAGCAGTCGAAGTGGAAGACGCTGAGCGGGATGCCGCGCTCGGCCATGCCGTCGACGAAGGAGGTCACCGTCGCCTCGTCGTACGAGGTGGTGAAGGAGGTGGTCAGCCAGAGGCCGAACGACCAGGCCGGCGGGAGCGCCGGGAGGCCGGTGAGGGAGGCGTAGCGGGCCAGGACGTCCTTGGGCGTGGGGCCGGCGACGACGAAGTACTCGAGGGTCTGGTCCTCGACGCTGAACTGCACCTGGCCGACGGCCTCGGAGCCGACTTCGAAGGAGACCTTGCCGGGGTGGTTGACGAAGACGCCGTAGCCGCGCGAGGAGAGGTAGAACGGGATGTTCTTGTACGCCTGCTCGCTGCTGGTGCCGCCGTCGGCCTGCCACATGTCGACGGTCTGGCCGTTCTTCACGTACGGGGTGAAACGCTCACCGAGGCCGTGGACGGTCTCGCCGACGCCCAGGGCGAGCTGGGCGAACATGTGGTGACTGCCGTCGGCGACGGTCGCGAACGCGCTTCCCTTGCGTCCGGCCGAGGTCAGGATCCGGCCGTCGCCGTCGAGGAACTCGAGTCCGAAGACGCCCTCGGTGGGCAGCCGGAGCGTGAGCGGGCCGCTGGTCAGCTCGGCGGTGGCACCCTCGGCGCGGACGGTGGCCGCGGACCGCGCCGAGGCGCCCGGCAGTTCGAAGTCGGGGCCCTTGGGGCGCTTCCCGGCGTGGTGGGTCAGGCGTACCGCGATGACGCCTTCGGCGGGCGCGTGGGCCTCGACGGTGATCAGCGGCGCGTTGAGTGTGTCGCCGCGCCGCTCGACGCGCTTGACGGCGGCGTAGGCGGCGAGACGGCCCTCGTCGAGGCGGACGTCGCGGACTTCGGTGGCGTATGAGGCGTGCACACCGCTGCGCAACTGCCAGAAGCCGTCGGTGAACTTCATGGGGGTGGTCCTTAGCCGTCTCGGAAGTCGGTGGTGCGGGACGTCAGGGCGCCTGCGACGAGCGCGGCGACGGGTCCTCTCGATTTTGATCGTACACAAAACAAATGCGAGCGAGCGGGCGCGTACACGACAGGAACCACCGGATTGCCCGAAAATCCGAACCCCCGTCAGGACCGACGGATCGGCAACATTGACACCGAGTGAACGAAACATCACGGAAACGGTCTAGAAACCAACGGCGGGATGGAGTATTAGTACTGCAAGCAAACAAATTGGTCGGTCGGCGCGCAGCCGTCCGTGAGTTTCGTCGACAAGAGGCTGATCAATGTCGGACCGCTTCACTCCCACCTCCGCGGACAAGTTCACCTTCGGTCTCTGGACTGTCGGCTGGCGCGGCAACGACCCCTTCGGTGACGCCACCCGCCCCGCCCTCGACCCGGTCGAGTCCGTCGAGCGCCTGGCCGAGCTCGGCGCCCACGGTGTGACGTTCCACGACGACGACCTGATCCCCTTCGGCTCCTCCGAGGGCGAGCGCGCCACGCACATCGCGCGCTTCAAGGAGGCGCTGGAGCGCACCGGGATGAAGGTCCCGATGGCAACCACCAACCTGTTCACGCACCCGGTGTTCAAGGACGGCGGCTTCACCTCCAACGACCGCGACGTCCGCCGCTACGCGCTGCGCAAGACCATCCGCAACATCGATCTCGCCGCCGAGCTGGGCGCCGAGACGTATGTGGCGTGGGGCGGCCGCGAGGGTGCCGAGTCCGGCGGGGCCAAGGACGTGCCCGTGGCCCTGGACCGCATGAAGGAGGCCTTCGACCTGCTGGGCGACTACGTCGTCGAGAAGGGCTACGACCTCCGCTTCGCGATCGAGCCCAAGCCGAACGAGCCGCGCGGCGACATCCTCCTGCCCACGATCGGCCACGCCCTGGCGTTCATCGAGCGCCTGGAGCGCCCGGAGCTCGTCGGCGTCAACCCCGAGACCGGCCACGAGCAGATGGCCGGCCTGAACTTCCCGCACGGCATCGCCCAGGCCATGTGGGCCGGCAAGCTCTTCCACATCGACCTCAACGGCCAGTCCGGCATCAAGTACGACCAGGACTTCCGCTTCGGCGCCGGAGACCTGCGCCAGGCCTTCTGGCTCGTCGACCTGTTGGAGCAGGGCGGCTACGAGGGCCCCCGCCACTTCGACTTCAAGCCGGTCCGCACCGACGGCATCGACGGTGTCTGGGAGTCCGCGAAGAACTGCATGCGGAACTACCTGATCCTCAAGGAGCGCGCCGCGGCCTTCCGCGCCGACCCGGCCGTGCAGGAGGCGCTGCTCGCCTCCCGCCTGGACCAGCTGGCCCTGCCGACCGCCGCCGACGGCCTCAAGAGCCTGCTCGCCGACCGCTCCGCGTTCGAGGAGTTCGACGTGGACGCCGCCGCCGGGCGCTCCATGGCCTTCGAGGCCCTGGACCAGCTCGCGATGGACCACCTCCTCGGCGTCCGCTGACGTACCGGGTGTCCGGCGGTCCGCCGCCGGGCACCCGCATTCTCCGCGCGCGGCCTCGCCGAACCCGCGCCCGGTCTTGACGAGCACCTTGTGGGAGCGTTCCCATGAGTCGGCCACCCTCTGACGCAAGGGCACCACCGTGACAGAACCTTCCCCGGACGGCCTGGTCCGACGCCGCAGCCGCCTCACCAGGCGGATCGCCGTCCCCCTCACCGTCGTCTCCGCGATCGTCGCCGGCACCGTTCTGTCCGGGTGCGGCCAACAGCGGGACGAGGACGTCTACACCGTCATGAACTCCTCGACCGACGAGTCGTACCACCGCTGGGACGGAGACACGCTCGCGCGGTGCAGCAAGCAGCTCGGTGTCACCATCGAGCAGCAGAGCGTGCCGGCTTCGCAGCTGATGACGAAGGCGCTGCGCATGGCGTCCTCGAAGTCGCTGCCGGACGTCCTCCAGCTGGACGCCTCCGAGATGCCGACGTTCGCCGAGGCCGGCGGGCTGATCCCGCTCAAGGACCTCGGGCTGTCCACGACCGACATCCCCGAGGGCATCGTCGACTTCGGCTCGTTCGACGGGAAGTACTACGGGGCCGCGCGCACGGTGAACACGCTGGCGCTGTTCTACAACAAGGACACCCTCGACAAGGCCGGGCTCGAGGTGCCCACCACATGGGCCGAGATGCAGTCGACCGCCAAGGAGCTGACCCAGGGCAAGCGGTACGGCCTGGCGCTGAGCGCGGGCGGCGCGGAGGACGGCGTCTTCCAGTTCACCCCGTTCATGTGGTCCAACGGCGGCGACGAGACGAAGCTCGACAGCCCCGAGGTAGCCGGTGCGCTCGACTACTGGAAGGGCCTGCTGAAGGACGGCTCGCTCTCCAAGTCCACGGTCAACTGGACCCAGGCCGACGTGAACGACCAGTTCATGGCCGGCAACGCGGCCATGATGATCAACGGCCCCTGGCAGGTCGAGACCCTGAACGCCAAGAAGGGGCTCAACTGGGGCATCGCCGAGATCCCGGTGCCGAAGGCGGGCGACGACTCCGTCGGTCCGCTGGGCGGCGGCGTGCTGACCGTGCCCAACACCGGTGACAGCGAGCGCGAGAAGACCGCCGCCAAGATCATCGGCTGTATGGCGGGTGAGCAGGAGCAGATCACCTACGCCCTGAACAGCTGGATGGTCCCGGCGAACAGCAAGGCCGCCGCAGTCTGGCGTACGAAGGCCCCGGAGCTGGCGGCCCTGGCCGGCCAGGTCTCGACGGCCCGCTCCCGCACCGCCAAGGTCGGCGCGCAGTGGTCGTCCGTGTCGCTCGCCCTGCAGAGCGCCTTCCAGTCCGCCCTCACCGGCGAGTCCAGCGAGGCCGCTCTGAAGCGTGCCCAGCAGCAGGTCACGAGCGGGAACTGAGGTACCGAACCATGTCATCCACCACAGCCTCCGCCACCGCGCCGCCCGCGGGCGGGAACGTCAAGGCGGCCGGCGCGGCCGGGAAGCCGGTGAGCCCGCAGCGCGCCAAGCGCCGCAGGCAGCTCGCCCAGTGGGGCTTCATCGCCCCCGCCGTGATCTTCATGGCCCTGTTCTTCGGCTACCCGCTCGTCCGCAACGTCGTGATGAGCTTCCAGGACTACTCGCCGTCCACCTTCTTCACCGGCGAGGCGCCGTTCAACGGCACGGACAACTGGAGCAACGTCTTCAACGACGGGCTGTTCGGCAAGGCCCTGTGGCAGACGATCCTCTTCACCGTCGGATCGCTCGTCGGCCAGTTCTGCATCGGTCTCGCCCTCGCCGTCTTCTTCAGCCGCCGCTTCCCGCTGAACGGGATCCTGCGCTCGCTGATCCTGCTGCCGTGGCTGGTCCCGATGGTCGTCTCCGGCATCGTCTGGCGGCGCATCTTCGACCAGGACACCGGTGTCCTCAACTCCTTCCTGGGAACCATCGGTTTCAGCGGCGACACGCCCTGGCTGACCAGCACGAGCATGGCGCTGGTCTCCGTGATCCTGGTGAACATCTGGATCGGCATCCCGTTCAACATGGTGATCCTCTACGGCGGCCTCCAGGAGGTCCCCAAGGAACTGCACGAGGCGGCCGCGCTCGACGGCGCCTCCGCCTGGCGCACGTTCCGCTCGGTGACCCTGCCGATGCTCAAGCCCGTCATCACGGTGGTGCTGGTGCTCGGCTTCATGTCGACGGTCAAGATCCTCGACCTGGTCCTCGCCCTCACCGACGGCGGCCCCGCCGACTCCACGCAGACGCTCGGCACGCTCACCTACCAGAACTCCTTCGTCCAGATGGACTTCGGGGCCGGTGCCGTGGTCGGCAACATCCTGATCCTGATCTCCGCCGTCTTCGCGGTGTTCTACCTGCGGGTCAACCGCAACGAGGGGAAGTGACCGGCATGGCGACCACCACCCAGATCCCCGCCGCCCCGGCTCCCGCCGCCACCCACCGGCCGAAGCGCCGCTGGGGAGCGACCGTCTTCGGCGTCGTCGTCCTCGCCGTCATGCTGTTCCCGCTGTACTGGATGATCAACACCGCCCTGCAGCCGGACGCCAGCCTGGTGGACGTCGGACCGGTGCCGACGAGCATCGACTTCTCCGGCTTCACCTCGGCCATCACCGACCAGGGCGCGAACCTGCTGACCTCGCTGGCCGTGGCGCTCGGCGCCGTGGCCATCTGTCTGGCGATCTCCGCCCCGGCGGCCTACGGCCTGGCGCAGTTCAAGCTGCCCGGCAGCAGGACGATCGTCTTCGGCACGCTCATCACCCAGATGGTGCCGGGCATCGTCATCGCCAACGCCCTGTACAGCGCGTACGTGGACCTCGGCCTGGTCAACTCCTACTTCGGGCTGATGCTGGCGGACGCCTCGCTGGGCATACCGTTCGCGATCGTGCTGATGCGCTCCTTCATGGTCTCCATCCCGCGCGAGGTCATCGAGGCCGCCGAGGTCGACGGCGCGGGCCGCATCCGCACGTTCGTCCAGGTCGTCCTGCCGATGAGCCGCAACTCGCTGATCACCGCCGGACTGTTCTCCTTCCTGTACGCGTGGAGCGACTTCATGTTCGCGCTCACGCTGAACACGACGGACGACGTCAAGCCGATCACGCTGGGCATCTACCAGTACATCGGGGCCCACGTCGGCGACTGGGGCTCGGTCATGGCCGCGTCCGTGCTCTCCGCGGTGCCGGCGGCGGTCCTGCTCGTCCTGTCCCAGAAGTACATCGCCGCCGGTATCACCGGTGGCTCGGTCAAGTAAGGGTTCCCCATGAGTGACTTCCCGGTCTTCCCGCCCGGCTTCGTGTTCGGCGCGGCCACGGCCTCGTACCAGATCGAAGGAGCCGTGCGGGAGGACGGCCGCGGACCGTCCATCTGGGACACCTACAGCCACACGCCCGGCAGGACGGACGGCGGCGACACGGGCGACGTGGCCTGCGACCACTACCACCGCTACCCGGAGGACGTGGCGCTGCTCCGCGACCTGGGTGTGGACTCGTACCGCTTCTCCATCGCCTGGTCCCGCATCCAGGCCGAGGGCAGTGGAGCGGTGAACCCCAAGGGTCTCGACTTCTACTCCCGGCTCGTGGACTCGCTCCTGGAGGCGGGTATCGAGCCGGCCGCCACCCTCTACCACTGGGACCTCCCCCAAGCCCTGGAGGACAGGGGCGGCTGGCGGGTACGGGAGACGGCGGAGCGGTTCGGCGAGTACACCGCGATCATGGCCGAGCACCTGGGTGACCGGGTGCCGCGCTGGATCACCCTCAACGAGCCGTGGTGCAGCGCGTTCCTGGGCTACTCCGTCGGCCGGCACGCACCGGGCGCGCAGGAAGGGCGTGGGGCGCTGGCAGCCGCGCACCACCTGCTGGTCGGCCACGGCCACGCGATGGACGCGCTGCGCGCGGCGGGTGTCCGCGAGGCGGGCATCACCCTGAACCTGGACCGCAACGTCCCGGCCACCGAGTCGGACGCCGACCTCGCCGCCGTCGTCCGCGCCGACACCCAGCACAACCTCGTGTGGACCGAGCCGCTGCTCGCGGGCCGCTACCCGGCCACCGAGGAGGAGACCTGGGGCGAGCTGATCACCGGTCAGGACTTCCGTCGCGAGGGCGACCTGAAGCTGATCTCGCAGCCGATGGACTTCCTGGGCATCAACTACTACCGGCCGATCGTGATCGCCGCCGCCCCGCACCGCGAGGCGGACCCGGCGCTGCGCGTCGCCACGGACAACCGGTACGCGGAGGGGAACTACCCCGACGTCCGCAAGACGGCGATGAACTGGCCGGTCGTCCCGGAGTCCTTCACCGACCTGCTGACCGTGCTGAAGCAGACGTACGGCGACGCCCTGCCGCCGGTGCACATCACGGAGAACGGCTCGGCGGAGTACGACAGCATGGACGCGGACGGCTCCGTGCACGACGCGGACCGGGTGGAGTACCTCCGCACGCACCTGGCGGCTCTGCGTGCGGCCATGGACGCCGGTGTCGACGTACGCGGCTACTACGTGTGGTCGCTGCTGGACAACTTCGAGTGGGCGCTGGGCTACGCGAAGCGGTTCGGGATCATCCGGGTCGACTACGACACCCTGGAGCGCACGCCGAAGGACAGCTACCGCTGGTATCAGCAGCTGATCGCGGCGCACCGGGCCTGATCACCGCCCCGGGGGCGTACGCACTCACCGCAGCGCGTACGCCCCCGGGTTCGCCAGTACGTCGTGCACCACCCGGGCGGCCGCGCCCCGGGCCGCGTCTCCCGAGAGGGACGAGGCCCGGAGCCGGCTGCCTTTCTCGTGCCAGCGGCCGGACACCACGCGCGCGGTGAGCTGGGCGTCCGCGGACGCCTCCAGCCACGGCATCAGATTGCGGTATATCCCGCCGAGGACGACCGCCTCCGGGTCGAAGAGGTTCACCGCGCCGGCAAGGACCACGCCCAGCCGGTCCCCCGCCTCCCGCAGCGCCTCCACGGCCCGTGCCTCTCCGGCTGCGGCCCGCTGTTCCAGCTCGCCGATCCCCCGGACTCCCGTCGCGGGGTCGATCCCGGCGGCTTCCAGCAGCGCGGCCCGTCCCGCGTACTGCTCCAGGCAGCCGCGCGCACCGCAGCGGCAGAGCGGACCCTGCGGGTCGACGACCATGTGGCCGATCTCGCCGGCGAAGCCGTGCGCTCCGCGCAGCATCTCGCCGTTCAGCACGAGCGCCCCGCCGACGCCGATCTCACCCGTGAGGTAGAGGAAGGTGCGTACGCCCCCGAGTCCGCCGAACCAGAGCTCGGCCAGGGCCGCCAGATTGGCCTCGTTGTCGGAGCCGACCGCCAGTGCCCGGCCGGCCGGGCGCAGGGTGCTGAGCGCCTGCCCGAAGATGCCCTCGGCCGCGACCCTGTTCCAGCCGAGGTTGGGTGCCTGGCGGACGACGCCGCCGGAGACCAGGCCGGGCAGGGCCAGCTCGACGCCGACGACGCGCAGTTCCTGTTCGAGGGTGGACCCGATGACGCGGTTGGTGAGCCGGGCCGCGTGGGCGAGCACCTCGGCGGCCGGGACGCCCCGGTGGTCGGTGTGCTCGGTGACGCGGACCCGGTCGGTACCGGTGAGGTCGACGGCGCACACCGACACGTAGTCGATGTTGATCTCCACGCCGAGCCCCGCCGGACCCGTCCGGGCGAGCTTCAGCACGGTGCCGGGGCGCCCGGCCGATCCGCTGGAGGTCTTGCCCGACTCGCTGAGGCAGCCGAGGGCGAGGAGTTCCTCGACGAGGGAGGAGACGGCGGCCCTGGTGAGCCCGACGAGGTTCGCCACCCGGGCCCGGGTGACCTCACCCTCTTCGCGTACGGTCCGGAGCACGAGGCTGAGGTTGTGGCGCCGCACGGACTCGTGGCCGGCCTTGGCCGCGAGCGAGGTCAGATTGTTCTTCATCAGGTGTGTGAGCCTAACGGCGAAGGGCCGTACCCCGGGGGATACGGCCCTCGTTGCCTTCCGGATCCGCTAGTTGCGGATCAGGCTGCGCAGCACGTACTGCAGGATGCCGCCGTTGCGGTAGTAGTCAGCCTCACCGGGGGTGTCGATGCGGACGACGCCGTCGAACTCCACTCCGGTGTCGGTGGTGACCTTCACGGTGGTCGGCGTGGTGCCGTTGTTAAGCTCGGTCACACCGGTGAAGGAGAAGGTCTCCTCGCCGGTCAGGCCGAGGGACTCGGCGGTGTGGCCCTCCGGGAACTGGAGCGGGAGGACGCCCATGCCGATGAGGTTCGAGCGGTGGATGCGCTCGTAGGACTCGGCGATGACGGCCTTGACGCCCAGGAGCGCGGTGCCCTTGGCCGCCCAGTCGCGGGAGGAGCCGGAGCCGTACTCCTTGCCCGCCAGGATGACGAGCGGGGTGCCCGCGGCCTGGTAGTTCTGCGAGGCGTCGTAGATGAACGACACGGGGCCGTCCGCCTGGGTGAAGTCCCGGGTGAAGCCGCCCTCGGTGCCCGGCGCGATCTGGTTGCGCAGGCGGATGTTGGCGAACGTGCCGCGGATCATGACCTCGTGGTTGCCTCGGCGCGAGCCGTAGGAGTTGAAGTCACGGCGCTCGATGCCGTGCTCCGTGAGGTACTTGCCGGCCGGGGTGTCGGCCTTGATGGCACCGGCCGGGGAGATGTGGTCGGTGGTGACCGAGTCGCCGAGCTTGGCCAGGACGCGGGCGCCGGTGATGTCGTCGACCGGGGTCGTCTCCATCGTCATGCCCTCGAAGTACGGGGGCTTGCGCACGTAGGTGGACTCGGAGTCCCACTCGAAGGTGTTGCCGGTGGGGATCGAGAGCGCCTGCCACTGGGCGTCGCCCGCGAAGACGTCCTGGTAGGACTTGTTGAACATGTCCTCGCCGATGGAGTTGGCGACGACGTCGTTGACCTCGGCCTCGGAGGGCCAGATGTCCTGGAGGAAGACGGGCTTGCCGTCCTGGTCGACTCCGAGGGCGTCCTTGGTGATGTCGACCTTCATCGAACCGGCGATGGCGTACGCGACGACCAGCGGCGGGGACGCCAGGTAGTTCATCTTGACGTCGGGGTTGATCCGGCCCTCGAAGTTGCGGTTGCCGGAGAGCACCGAGGTCACGGCCAGGTCGTGGTCGTTGACGGCCTTGGAGACCTCTTCCGGCAGCGGGCCGGAGTTGCCGATGCAGGTGGTGCAGCCGTAGCCGACGAGGTTGAAGCCGACCTTGTCGAGGTACGGGGTCAGGCCCGCCTTGTCGAAGTAGTCGGTGACGACCTTGGAGCCCGGGGCGAGGGTGGTCTTGACCCACGGCTTGCGGGTCAGACCCTTCTCGACCGCCTTCTTGGCCACGAGCGCCGCGGCGACCATGACGTACGGGTTCGAGGTGTTGGTGCAGGAGGTGATCGCGGCGACGGTGACGGCGCCGTGGTCGAGCTCGTACGTCGTGCCGTCCGGGGCCGTGACCGTGACCGGGTTCGACGGGACGCCGTTGGGGGACACGGCCGGGCTGTCGGAGGCCGGGAAGGACTCCTTGCTCGCCTCCATGTCGTCGCTGACGTAGTTGCGTACGTCCTCGGCGAACTTCGCCTTGGCGTTCGCCAGGACGATGCGGTCCTGCGGGCGCTTCGGGCCGGCGATGGAGGGGACGACCGTGGAGAGGTCGAGCTCCAGCTTCTCGGAGAAGTCCGGCTCGGCGGCCGGGTCCAGCCAGAGGCCCTGCTCCTTGGCGTACGCCTCGACGAGCGCGACCTGCTGGGCGTCGCGGCCGGTGAGGCGGAGGTACTTCAGCGTCTCGTCGTCGATCGGGAAGATCGCGGCGGTGGAGCCGAACTCCGGCGACATGTTGCCGATGGTGGCGCGGTTCGCGAGGGAGGTGGCGGCGACGCCCTCACCGTAGAACTCGACGAACTTGCCGACGACGCCGTGCTTGCGCAGCATCTCGGTGATGGTCAGCACGAGGTCGGTGGCGGTGGTGCCGGCCGGGAGCTCGCCGGTCAGCTTGAAGCCGACGACACGCGGGATGAGCATGGAGACCGGCTGGCCGAGCATCGCCGCCTCGGCCTCGATGCCGCCGACGCCCCAGCCGAGCACACCGAGGCCGTTGACCATGGTGGTGTGGGAGTCGGTGCCGACGAGGGTGTCGGGGTACGCCTGGCCGTTGCGGACCATGACCGTGCGGGCCAGGTGCTCGATGTTCACCTGGTGCACGATGCCGGTGCCCGGGGGGACGACCTTGAACTCGTCGAAGGCGGTCTGGCCCCAGCGCAGGAACTGGTAGCGCTCCTTGTTGCGGCCGTACTCCAGCTCGACGTTCTGGGCGAACGCGTCGTTGGTGCCGAACTTGTCGGCGATGACGGAGTGGTCGATGACCAGCTCGGCCGGGGCCAGCGGGTTGATCTTCGCCGGGTCGCCGCCGAGCTCCTTCACGGCCTCACGCATGGTGGCGAGGTCCACGACGCACGGGACGCCCGTGAAGTCCTGCATGATCACGCGGGCCGGCGTGAACTGGATCTCCTGGCTGGGCTGGGCCTGCGAGTCCCATCCGCCCAGTGCCCGGATGTGATCGGCGGTGATGTTCGCGCCGTCCTCGGTACGGAGCAGGTTCTCCAGCAGCACCTTCAGGCTGTAAGGGAGGCGCGCGGAGCCCTCGACCTTGTCCAGCTTGAAGATCTCGTACGACTCGTCGCCCACGCGCAGCGTGCTGCGGGCGTCGAAGCTGTTCGCCGACACGACAGTCTCCTTCTTCAATGTGCGCGTATCACCGCGCCGCGCCTCATGGCGGCCTGCGCCGCTCGGTGCCGCCTGCGGCCCCCACCATCCGCTAAGGTAAGGATTAGTTAGGTAACCCTTACCGGGCGGCGGCTGCGGTACGCCTCGGCAGATATCTCGATGTCGAGATAACTCTAGTGCATAGCCGCCGCGCGGTCATGCGCGGGCGCCCCTTGTGGTGTGCCGTCGACGGCTGCGCGCTGTCGTCGAAGCCGGACTCGGGCGATGCGTGTCACCGGGTGTGAGCGGTCCTTCACTCACGCCGGATGTTTCGCCACCCTCGGCCCGGCGGGCTCCTGGGACGTCCGGGCAGTGCGGCTGTCAGGACGTGGCGGGATGCGGGCGGCAGGGCGTCCGGCGGGTGGGCCCGCGGCGGCGGCTCACGGGCAGCGAGGGGCCCGACGGAAAGGCCCGTGAAGGCGGCTTGCAGGCGGCAAGGGCGCCCCGGCGCGGAGAGCCCCGTGAAGGCGTACGCGGGTCCCGCGTCATGCGTCCGAGCCGGACTCCCGACGAGGGCGACGTGCGGCGCGGCCTCCGCAGGCGGGCCGCGCCGGTTTCCGGTCAGCCCGCGGCGAGCAGCTCGAGCGTGTCGATGACGCGGTTCGAGAAGCCCCACTCGTTGTCGTACCAGGCGACCACCTTCACATGGCGGCCGTCGACGCGGGTGAGAGCCGAGTCGAAGATCGACGAGGCCGGATTGCCCGTGATGTCGGACGACACGAGCGGGTCGTCCGAGTACTCGAGCACGCCCGCCAGCGGACCCTGCGCCGCGGCGCGGTACGCCTCGAGCACGTCCTCGCGGGTCACGTCGCGAGCGACGGTCGTGTTGAGTTCGACGATCGATCCCACCGGAACCGGCACGCGGATCGAGTCGCCCGACAGCTTGCCGTCGAGGTTCGGCAGCACGAGCCCGATCGCCTTGGCGGCACCGGTCGTGGTCGGCACGATGTTGACGGCGGCCGCGCGGGCGCGACGGGCGTCGCGGTGCGGACCGTCCTGCAGGTTCTGCTCCTGCGTGTAGGCGTGCACCGTCGTCATGAAGCCGTGCTCGATGCCGGCGAGACCGTCGAGCACCGCGGCCAGCGGCGCGAGCGCGTTGGTCGTGCACGAGGCGTTCGAGATGATCGTGTGCGCGGCAGGGTCGTACGCGTCGGTGTTGACCCCGAACGCGAGTGTGACGTCGGCGCCGTCGGCCGGCGCGCTGATGAGTACCTTCTTCGCACCCGCGTCGAGATGGGCGCCGGCGGCCTTGGCCGACGTGAAGCGGCCGGTCGCCTCGAGCACGATGTCGACGCCGAGCTCGGCCCAGGGCAGCTGCGCCGGTTCGCGCTCGGCGAGCACGGTGATGCGACGGCCGTCGACGACGAGGGTGCTCCCGTCGACGGTCACCGGACGGCCGAGCCGGCCCGCCGTCGTGTCATAGGCCAGCAGCCGCGCGAGGGTGGCGGGTTCTGTGAGGTCGTTGACGGCGACGATCTCGAGGTCGCTGTCGCGTTCGAGCAGTGCGCGCAGCACATTGCGTCCGATGCGGCCGAATCCGTTGATGGCGATGCGAGTCATGTGTGGTGTCCCTTCGGGTTACCACCAGGTTCCCGCGCGGTGTCCGCCGGTGACAGCGGCGTGATCGCCAGGGTCCGCAAGGATCACGCCAGGGCTACTGCCCCTGGGCGAAGGTGCGCCGGTACTCGCTCGGCGTGGTGTCGAGGATGCGCTGGAAGTGCAGCCGCAGATTCGCCCCGGTGCCGAGTCCGACGTCGGCGGCGATCTGCTCGATGCCCCGCTGCGAACGCTCCAGCAGCTCACGGGCCACGTCGATGCGGGCTCGCATGACCCACTGCATCGGCGTGTACCCGGTGTCCTCGACGAAGCGCCGGGAGAACGTGCGCGGCGAGACCGCCGCGTGCCGGGCGAGCACGTCGAGGGTGAGGGGCTCTCCGAGCCGGTGCAGCGCCCACTCCCGGGTGGCGGCGAACCGCTCACCGAGCGACTCGGGCACACTGCGCGGCACGTACTGCGCCTGACCGCCGCTGCGGTAGGGGGCCGCCACCAGGCGCCGCGCCGCATGGTTCGACGCGGACACCCCCAGATCACCGCGCAGGATGTGCAGGCACAGGTCGATGCCCGAGGCTGCGCCGGCCGACGTCAGCACGCTGCCCTCGTCCACGAACAGGACGTTCGCGTCGACCCGTACGAGCGGACGCTTCGCCGCCAGTGCCCGCGTGTAGTGCCAGTGCGTCGTGGCGCGCCGGCCGTCGAGCAGTCCCGTGGCGGCGAGCGCGAAGGCACCCGTCGAGATGGCCGCGAGCCGCGCACCCCGTTCGTGGGCGGCGATCAGCGCCTCGATGACGGCCTGCGGGGGGTCCTCACGGTCCGGGTGCCGGTAGCCGGGAACGAAGACGATGTCAGCCCACGCCAGGGCGTCGATGCCGTGGGCGACGTCGTACGACAGGCCGTCGCCGCCGGTCACGAGACCGGGCGCCGCACCGCACACCCGCACCTCGTACGGCATGCTCGCGCGGGTCGTGAACACCTGCGCGGGGATACCGACATCGAGGGGCTTCGCGCCTTCGAGCACGAGGACGGCGACGCGGTGCGGGGGCGAGGCGGAC
Organism: Streptomyces clavifer; assembly: GCA_014651175.1. Lineage (GTDB taxonomy): Bacteria > Actinomycetota > Actinomycetes > Streptomycetales > Streptomycetaceae > Streptomyces > Streptomyces clavifer. The sequence continues at coordinate 718,604 of BMWJ01000002.1, forward strand.
ACGGGGAAGAGGGTACCCGGGGCACTCGACGGAGCTTTGCGCGCCGCGGCGGGGCCATGGGCGCATCACGTCCGGCGTGTCCGTGCGTTGCGTTCGTATACGTTCCTGATACCGCGTGGCCGCGCCCGCCGGAGAAGCGTGCGCGGTCACCGGGGGGCGGGGCCGAGCCGGTACGGATGACGGCCCCGTCCCCCGGTGTTCGCGGGGGGCGGGTCCCTCGTCAGGCGCCCACGTAGGCCGCGAGGTGCTCGCCGGTGAGGGTGGTGCGGGCGGCGACGAGGTCGGCGGGTGTGCCCTCGAAGACGATCCGGCCGCCGTCGTGTCCGGCGCCGGGGCCGAGGTCGACGATCCAGTCGGCGTGCGCCATGACCGCCTGGTGGTGCTCGACGACGATGACCGACTTGCCGGAGTCCACGAGCCGGTCGAGCAGGCCGAGCAGCTGCTCCACATCGGCGAGGTGGAGGCCGGTGGTGGGCTCGTCCAGGATGTAGACGCCGCCCTTCTCGCCCATGTGGGTCGCCAGCTTGAGCCGCTGCCGCTCGCCGCCGGACAGGGTGGTGAGGGGCTGGCCGAGGCTGAGGTAGCCGAGCCCGACGTCGGCGAGCCGCTCCAGGATCCGGTGCGCGGCCGGTGTGCGCGCCTCGCCGTCGCCGAAGAACCCGGCGGCCTCGGCCACCGACATCGCGAGCACCTCGCTGATGTCGCGGCCGCCGAAGTGGTGCTCCAGGACCGAGGCGTGGAACCGCTTTCCCTCGCACTCCTCGCAGGTGGAGGCGACACCGGCCATCATCGCCAGGTCGGTGTAGATGACTCCGGCACCGTTGCAGGTGGGACAGGCACCCTCGGAGTTGGCGCTGAACAGCGCCGGCTTCACCCCGTTGGCCTTCGCGAACGCCTTCCGGATGGGGTCGAGCAGCCCGGTGTACGTCGCCGGGTTGCTCCGCCGCGAACCGCGGATCGCGGCCTGGTCGATCGACACGACACCCTCGCCCGCGGGGATCGACCCGTGCACCAGCGAGCTCTTGCCGGACCCGGCGACACCGGTGACGACGACGAGCACCCCCAGCGGGATGTCGACGTCCACGTCGCGCAGGTTGTGCGTCGCCGCGCCGCGGATCTCCAGCGTGCCGGTTGCCTTCCGCACTTCCTCCTTGGGGGCCGCCCGGTCGTCGAAATGGCGGCCGGTGACGGTGTCGCCGGCCCGCAGCCCCTCGACGGTGCCCTCGAAGCAGACGGTGCCACCGCCCGTACCCGCGCCGGGTCCCAGGTCGACGACGTGGTCGGCGATCACGATCGTCTCCGGCTTGTGCTCCACGACGAGCACCGTGTTGCCCTTGTCCCGGAGTCGCAGGAGCAGGTCGTTCATCCGCTGGATGTCGTGCGGGTGCAGGCCGATGGTGGGCTCGTCGAAGACGTAGGTGACATCGGTGAGCGAGGAGCCGAGGTGGCGGATCATCTTGACGCGCTGCGCCTCGCCTCCGGAGAGCGTCCCCGCCGACCGGTCGAGCGAGAGGTAGCCGAGCCCGATCTCCACGAAGGAGTCGAGGGTCCCGAGGAGCGTGGTGAGCAGCGGCGCGACCGAGGGCTCGTCGAGGCCGCGGACCCATTCGGCCAGGTCGCTGATCTGCATCGCACAGGCGTCGGCGATGCTGATCCCGGCGATCTTCGACGACCGGGCCGCTTCGCCGAGCCGGGTGCCGTCGCACTCGGGGCAGGTGGTGAAGGTGACCGCACGGTCCACGAACGCGCGGATGTGCGGCTGCATCGCCTCCCGGTCCTTGGACAGGAAGGACTTCTGGATCTTGGGGATCAGGCCTTCGTAGGTGAGGTTCACGCCCTCGACCTTGACCTTGACGGGCTCCTTGTGGAGGAAGTCCTGCATCTCCCTCTTGGTGAACTCGCGGATCGGCTTGTCCGGGTCGAGCAGGCCCGACTCGGCGTAGACCCGCACCGTCCAGAAGCTGTCCGACTTCCAGCCGGGAATGGTGAACGCACCCTCGGCCAGCGACTTGGAGTCGTCGTAGAGCTGTGTGAGGTCGATGTCGGAGACCGTGCCGCGGCCCTCGCAGCGCGGGCACATACCGCCGATGATCTGGAAGTCGCGGCGCTCCTTCACGGTCCGTCCGGCGCGCTCCATGGTGACCGCGCCGGCCCCGCTGATCGAGGCGACGTTGAACGAGAACGCCTTGGGCGAGCCGATGTGCGGCTTGCCGAGCCGGCTGAAGAGGATGCGCAGCATCGCGTTGGCGTCGGTCGCGGTGCCGACCGTGGAACGGGGGTCGGAGCCCAGCCGCTGCTGGTCGACGATGATCGCGGTCGTCAGTCCTTCGAGCACGTCGACCTCGGGACGCGCCTGCGTCGGCATGAAGCCCTGGACGAACGCACTGTAGGTCTCGTTGATCATCCGCTGCGACTCCGCGGCGAGTGTGCCGAACACCAGCGAGCTCTTGCCCGAGCCGGAGACGCCGGTGAACACCGTCAGCCGACGCTTCGGGATCTCGACGCTGACGTCCTTGAGGTTGTTCACGCGCGCGCCGTGCACACGGATCAGGTCGTGGGTGTCGGCAGCGTGCGGCGCAGGCGACTGCGCGTCCTTCTTCGCGGGCATGCTCTTCGTGTCTCCATCCGTGGGGCGGGGCCGCCTCCGCGGCCTCCGCTTTCCTGCGTCCGTCTGCGTCTCGCCCGCTCGTCGCGCGCGCGTCTCGTTCCACGCCGTTTCCTGCCGCACGGGAACGGTCGCGGCAACGGCTCGTCGCCCAACGGTCCGGCAGTGGCTCCGGGGTGGCGCAGGACCGCGGCATCGGCCGTTGCGGTCCGGCTCGCCGCTCCGGTGGCGGTGGCCTCGGGCAGGGCGCACACGACGAGGTGGCCTCGGCCGCACGCGACGACCGGGGCCGGTGGACGGCTCAGCGGAGCTCGTTGAAGCGGACGAGGTTGCCCGCGGGATCGCGGAACGCGCAGTCGCGCACACCATACGGCTGCTCGGTCGGCTCCTGGACGACGTCGGCGCCGCCGGCCCGCAGCCGCTCGAAGGTGCCGTCGAGGTCGGAGGTGCCCAGGATGATGTGTCCATAGGTGCCCTTGGCCATCATGTCGACGACGGTGCGGCGCTCGTCGTCCGTGATGCCCGGGTCGACGGCGGGCGGTGTCAGGACGATGGACGTGTCGGGCCGGCCGACGGGGCCGACCGTGATCCAGCGCATGCCGCCGTAGGCGACGTCGTTGCGGACTTCGAAGCCGAGCGTGTCGCGGTAGAAGGCCAGGGCGGCGTCGGCGTCGTCGTGCGGGAGGAAGGTGGAGTGAATCGTGAGGTCCATGGGATGCACGCTAGCTTCGGCCCGATGGCCGCGCTTCTCGATTCCTGATCGGTCGCGTCACCTGTTTCGCGAGGCATGACGGCATGCCCTGCGTCGCGGCCGCGGCCTCCCGCCGGTAGGTGCTGGGCGGCATCCCGACCAGCTCCGTGAACCGGGTGCTGAACGTGCCCAGCGACGAGCAGCCGACCTCGAAGCAGACCTCGGTCACGCTGAGGTCGCCACGCCGCAGCAGCGTCATCGCGCGCTCGATGCGCCGCGTCATCAGATAGCCGTACGGCGACTCGCCGTACGCTTGGCGGAACTCACGGCTGAGGTGCCCGGCCGACATGTGCTCGCCCCGGGCGAGCGCCTCGACGTCCAGCGGCTGCGCGTACTCCCGGTCGATGCGGTCACGGATCCGACGCAGTCGCACGAGGTCGCTCAGACGCTGCTCCGCGGTGGGTCTGCTGGTCACGTACGAAAGCGTACGGTGCGCCGGGCCGCCCGGCAGCTGATCCTCAGGACCGCCCGCCCACCGGGTCTCCCGCCGGTCCACACCCGACCATCACCCGAACGGCACACCCCAGCGCGGCCTTCATCTCATATCTGAGATAGCGTTCGGGCATGGAAGACGACTACCTCGCCCGTATCGGCAAGCTCATCCGTGACGCCCGTCAGCACCGGGGCTGGACACAGTCACAGCTTGCCGAGGCGCTCTCGACCAGTCAGAGTGCCGTCAACCGCATCGAGCGCGGTAACCAGAACATCAGCCTTGAGATGATCGCCCGTATCGGCGAGGCCCTCGACAGTGAGATCGTATCCATCGGCTACGCCGGCCCCATGCACCTGCGGGTGGTCGGCGGGCGACGGCTGTCCGGCTCCATCGACGTCAAGACGAGCAAGAACGCCTGCGTCGCCCTGCTCTGCGGCTCGCTGCTCAACAAGGGCCGCACCGTACTGCGCCGAGTGGCCCGCATCGAGGAGGTCTTCCGCCTCCTGGAGGTCCTCAACTCCATCGGTGTGCGCACCCGTTGGATCAACGACGGTGTCGACCTGGAAATCCTTCCGCCCGCCGAGCTCGACCTGGAGTCCATCGACGCGGACGCCGCGCGCAGGACCCGGTCGATCATCATGTTCCTCGGCCCGCTGCTGCACCGACTGGACCGGTTCACCCTGCCGTACGCGGGGGGCTGCGACCTCGGCACCCGCACGATCGAGCCGCACATGATCGCCCTGCGCCGCTTCGGCCTGGAGATCGCCGCGACCGACGGGCTCTACCACGCGCAGGTCGACCACGAGGTCCGGCCCGGCCGCCCCATCGTCCTGACCGAGCGCGGCGACACCGTGACCGAGAACGCCCTGCTGGCAGCCGCCCGCCACGACGGCACGACCGTCATCCGCAACGCCTCCTCCAACTACATGGTCCAGGACCTGTGCTTCTTCCTGGAGGCACTCGGCGTCACGGTGGACGGGGTCGGCACGACGACCCTCACCGTGCACGGTGTGCCGGAGATCGACGTGGACGTCGACTACTCCCCCTCGGAGGACCCGGTCGAGGCGATGAGCCTGCTGGCCGCCGCCGTTGTGACGGAATCCGAGCTGACGATCCGCCGGGTCCCCATCGAGTTCCTGGAGATCGAGCTCGCGGTCCTGGAGGAGATGGGCGTCGACTGCGACCGCACGGCGGAGTACGCCGCCGACAACGGCCGCACCCGGCTGGTGGACCTGACCGTACGGCCCTCCAAACTGGAGGCGCCCATCGACAAGATCCACCCGATGCCGTTCCCCGGGCTCAACATCGACAACGTGCCGTTCTTCGCGGCCATCGCGGCCTCCGCGCACGGCAAGACCCTGATCCACGACTGGGTCTACGACAACCGTGCCATCTACCTCACCGATCTCAACCGTCTCGGCGGCCGACTGCAACTCCTGGACCCGCACCGGGTCCTGGTCGAGGGCCCGACCCGCTGGCGCGCCGCCGAGATGATGTGCCCGCCCGCGCTGCGGCCGGCGGTGGTGGTGCTGCTGGCAATGATGGCGGCCGAGGGGACGTCCGTACTGCGCAACGTGTACGTGATCAACCGGGGGTACGAGGAGCTGGCGGAGCGGCTCAACTCGGTGGGGGCGCAGATCGAGATCTTCCGGGACATCTGATCGGCGGGGTGTCGTGCCCCTTGAGGGTGAGGGGCACGACACCTCAACATGCCAGCTGACCTGCGGATACGCACTTTCATAGCCCTCCACTGATCACTGTTGTCTTTCAGCACCTTGTGCAACGCACGTGCAAGATGATCTTGAGTGGCTGACGATACGTCAGAGATGCCTGAGTATCCGTCAGCCATCACGGAGGGTTGTCGCCGAAGTGGCCTCGCAACGTCCGATGTCGGTCGTGGCACGCCGACCGCGTGCGCGTCCAGGGGCGTGACTTCCTACTGGTGCTGACGCAGGACGACGCGGCCGGCACCCTACGCATCGCGGTGAGCGACACGAAGGGCGAGCGCCGCCCCGAAATCCCCCCGGGGTCAGAGCCCCGACCACGAGTCGGGCCGCGGGTCTGCTCCTGGTCGAGGCCCTGGCCGACCGCTGGGGCACCGAGCCCCGCCCGCCCTCCGGCAAGACCGTCTGGGCGGAGATCGACGAGCACGGCGAGGAGCCGCCGACTGCATCCGGCCAATCCGGTGGCCAATGCCGTTGAGGACGACCGAACGCTTTGAGTGACGGCATCCGATTGGCCTACGCTCCGTCAGCGGTGCGTGGTGTGCCCGGCAACGCCAACGCCACCGCGAACCACCACTCAGGAGTGCCTCCCTTGCCCTTCCCGCCCAGCGACATAGTTGCCGCCTTCGCTCGACACATGCACTTCAAGAGCCTGGAGCAGGCCCTGTGCGACCGTCATCCCGAGCTGACCGACCGGGTGCGGTTCGACGATGCGAACCTTCTGATGCATCTGAAGATCACGTTGTCCGGTCAGCGCTCGGTCGCCCTGGCGCAGGTACGCATGGGGTACTCGATCGTCTGGGCGGTGATGGATCCCGTACCGAACAGTGCGCCGTCCGTCTGGCCGCTAGATACGCCTGACGAGGTGCTCGTCGACGCCCTGCACGCCGTGGCCTCGGCGCACCTCACCGGCGTACCGGTTCCCTCACCGTGGCGCTGGAACGAGAGCGAGCCGTCCGACATGACTGTACTGGCCGACCTCCTGGACGCCCGCGGTGTGCGAGTGCGGCGCGTGGCAGCGGGGAATGGCTACCTCCCGTACGGCCCCCGCCACTCGCCGAAACTCGACATCGTAGGCGGACGCGACGGCTGCTTCGTCGAGGCCGAGCTCTCCGACGCGTTCGTCCGCGTCTCGCTGAAGCCTGCCCTCGGCTGGCTGGTGGATGTGTACCTCGATGAATGCGAGGCGTGGAGCCGTGTCGATCTGGGCTGGAATCTGTGGCGCAGCACGCGGCCGGGACCAGGAGTACCCCATGCGCAGGCCTCGGTGGCGGACATCGCCGACGTGCTCGGCAAGGGACTCAAGGCCTGGGACGTGGAAGTGCCGTGCGCGCCGACCGATCGCGGGGAACCGGCTACCGCCGGGTACCGATCCGCATTGCAGGAGTCCCTCTTCGCGGGTGAAGCCGCTCCGCCCGAGTGGCCGAGGAACGTCGGCCTCGATATCGATCAGTTCCACGAGGAAGCCGAGCCGAGGACGTCGCCGCGCTCGCCCAGCCCCCGGCACATCACCGAAACGGTTCTCGACCAGTTGGTGGCATTCGGCTTCGGGGACGCCGAAGTCCCCATCCGGTCCGACGCGTTCCACATCGAGTGGCACAGCCGTGCCAAGAGTCTGTCCACGTCCGAGGTGCAGCGGCTGAACGGCCTTGCCGCGGCGGCCGGCGATGACGTACCAAAGCGGCTCATCGTGATCACGACATCCGGCATCAGCCGCCCGGCAGCGGCCTTCGCCGACTCGGCCAAGGCGTTCGTCTTTTTCGTCGACCGCAGCGCTGACAAGCTGGTGGCACTGAACACCCGTGCTCAGGAAACACTTTTGCCCCACACAAAACCAGCCGATCGTGAGCTGGAGCCCTGGTAACCGTCCCGCACGCGACCGCCCCGTCAGAGACCGGCCCTCGCCAGCAGAGTCTTCAGTGCTCCCGGCTTGACCTTCTGCACGGACCGTACCTGGCCGAGTTCCAGCTCGTCCCGGCTCACCGGGTCGGCGTACAGGGCATCCGTGGGGCCGGGCAGGAGGGTCACATCCACCCGATAGGAGAAGTCGGGGTCGTCGGGGTCCCCTTCCGGCTCTCCGTCGACCTCCGCCACTGCGGCGACCGCCGACTCGGGCTGACTGAAGAAGACCCATAGACGGTCCCCCGGGTTCATGCGGTTTCGTCGGCTGAGCCAGAGGTCCAGTGCGGGATCCTGATGGGCGAGGCGGCGCACGGCCTCCTTGTCGGACGGCTCCCCGTCGAGGGTGTCCTTGTTCGGATTCAGGATGTAGATCCAGTCCTGCACGGTCTCTCCCGTCGCCGTCGTGCACGCCGCCCGAGATCCGGCCTCGCGGTGCTGGCCCATCGTGCCAGCCTCCGTGGCGCACACGCAGGAGGTCGACCGACTTTTCCGGACGCGGAGACCACTGTGTTGCCTTCCGGCATCATGACCCCCATGACGAACGGGGTGGACGTGCGCACGGCTGCGGCCGAGTTCGACCGGAGCGCCGTGGCGGACGCCGCGTCGGCTGCCGAGGACGAGCGCAAGCAGGTGCTGTCCCAGTTTCCGTTGGAGGACTGGGCGGAGCTGCCGCTGGAGCGCTACGCCCTCGGACAGGCCGCGCCGCCCGGAGCGGGGCCGACATACTGCCGGCTGATGGAGTTCGGCACTCCGCACCTGGGCAGCATCAAGGGCGGAAGTGCCGCGAAGCACATCATGTACCACCACGTCTCCGGGGAGTGGCGGCTGGCCGCGCCCCTGCGTGGAATGGACCCACAGGACGCCTGGGCGGAACTGCGCGGACAGTTCGTCCGGGCTTTCGACGCCCTCGGGTCAGGGGACTTCGAGGCGCTGGACGACCTCGAAGTACTGCGATACGGACCGACGTTGGTGACGAAGTCGCTGGCCACCTACTTCCCGCAGCACTTCCTGCCGATCTACGCGGGAGAGCACCTGCGCCGGTTCGTCACGCTGCTGGGCGGTTCGACGCAAGGTGATGTTCCGGCCTGGGGGAGCAATCGTCGGCTGCTGGAACTGGTCCGCTCACGCGCGGAGTTCGAGGGCTGGACCAGGCACGAAGTGATGCATTTCCTCTACGCGCACTTCGATCCGCGGTCCAAGCAGCGCACCGTCTGGAAGATCGCGCCCGGCGAGCGCGGCCGGCTGTGGGAGGAGTGCCGCGCGGGAGGAGTCATCCGGGTCGGATGGGACCAGCTCGGAGACCTCGGCCTCTACCAGAGCGACACTGATCTCAAGCAGGCCCTGGACAGGAACTGGCCCCGTAGGAGCGGGGGCAGCCTGACCCTCGCGCGCCGGCTGATGGCCTTCCGTGACCTGGAGGATGGCGACCGGATCGTGGCCAACCGAGGTACGGACGAGGTCCTGGCCATCGGCACGGTCAACGGGAGTTACCGCTTCGAAGCGGACCGGCCCGAGTTCCAGCACGTCGTCTCCGTGGACTGGGATCTCTCGCACGCGCGGAAGCTGTCGGAACCGAAGCAGTGGCGGTCCACCTTCGCCAAGGTCGACCCGGCCCTCTTCGCGAGGCTCATCGCACCCCAGGGCGCTTCGGGTGTGGACGTGATCCGAGCACCGCAGACCACGCCGGTCGCGCTGCCCGAGGACGTACAGGCCGTGCTGGACGCTCTGGAGCGCAAGGGGCAAGTGATTCTCCACGGGCCGCCCGGTACGGGCAAGACACGCCTCGCACTCGGCGTCGCCCTCGCCCTGGACGGCCACGCGGACGCGCTCGGCGCCGACGCCCGTCACCGTGGCCTTGCACAAGCCGAGATGTTGCACGGCGACCGGGTCAGCATGGTCACCTTCCATCCCTCCTACGGTTACGAGGACTTCGTCGAGGGATTCAAACCGGACCTGAGCGCCACCGGCCCGGGACTCACCCTCGCGCTCACGGACGGCCTGTTCCACAGCCTGTGCAGCCGTGCCGCCGCCCATCCCGACCAGACGTTCCTGCTGGTCATCGACGAGATCAACCGCGGTGACCTACCGCGTATCTTCGGCGAGTTGATCACACTCCTCGAACTCGACAAGCGGAACCTTCCGGTCGCTCTGCCCGTCAGCAAGCGACGCTTCTCCGTCCCGCCGAACGTCCGGATCATCGGCACCATGAACACCGCCGACCGGAGCATCAGCCACCTGGACGCCGCGGTCCGCCGCCGCTTCGCCTTCCTGCCCGTAGGACCGGACCCGGACGCCGTCTCCGGAACGGTCGGCCCCCTGGACCTGGCCGCGTTCTTCGAGTCCCTCAACGGCCGTATCGCCCGTGATCTCGACGCGGACCACCAGATCGGGCATGCCTACCTGCTGCGCGACGGTGCGCCCATCGCCACCGAGGAGGACCTGGCCGCGGCCTTCCATCACGAGGTGGTCCCGCTCCTGGAGGACTACTGCCTCGGCCGGGCGGAACTGCTGCACCTCATCCTCGGCGACCTGGTCGACGCCGACACCGGACGTGCGCGCCTCATGTCGCCGCAGGATCTGGCGGACGCGCTGGCGACCGAGTTCACCAGCGGCGCTCCCGGCCCGGATGCCTGACCGCGTCCCGGTCCCTCTCGGTGAGTACGAGTCCGCCCCGCTGGAGCCCGGCCAACTCACTCCGCGGGACATAGACCGTCTGCAGGCCCTTCAGGCACGGGGCTGCCTCACCCTGAGCAGGGAGCGCACCGGCTGGCGCCTCAAGGCCGACGCGACCGTCGGCGTCCTGGTCCTGGACCGCGTCCGCGTGGTCATCTCCCCCAAGTTCGCCATTCCGGGAGAGCAGCTCATGAGCTGGCTCGCCTACGCCCTCGTTACGCCCGTCCCGGCGACGGCGAGGCGCTGGGCCACCGGCCCCGACGGTTACGCCGACCTGATTGCCGCCGCCCTGCTCGAACAGTGCGAGCGGCTGCTGCGGGAGGGCCTGCGCCGGGACTACGTACGCCGCCGGAGCGTCGACTCGGTGCTCCGGGGACGCCTGGACGTCGCCGCCCAGGCCACCCGGCGCTACGGGCAGCTGGACCAGCTACACATGCGCACCTTCGACCGGGAGGCGGACATCTGGGACAACCGCGTTCTGGGGAGCGCGCTGAAGGCGGCACTCGGTCCGACCACCAGCCCGGACCTGGCGCGCGCCCTGCACGACATCGCTGGCGCCTTCCCAGAGGCGCCGACCCCCGCAGCGGCGCTCCGCGCCCTGGACTGCACCCACTACACCCGCCTCAACGCCCGTTACCGCCACGCCCACACCTGGGCCCGCCTGCTGCTGCGCGGCGGGGGCGTGAGCGACCTGCTCGCCGACCAGGGCGCCACGGCGGACGGCCTCCTGCTCAGGATGCCCGCGCTCTGGGAAGCCGTCGTACGCCGTCTCGGCACCGAGGCCGTCGGCCCTCGCGGCGGCCACGCCGTACCCGGCGGAAACGGCGCCGGCATCATCGTCCGCGGAGACCTGGGCAACACCTCGACGTTCCGGCCCGACCTTCTGCTCAGCCTCCCGGCACGCGGCACGGCACACCGCAGATTGCTGCCGGTGGACGCCAAGTACAAGCGCTACGACCGGCACGGGGTGAGCGCGGACGACGTCCACCAGCTCCTTACCTACGGCGGCGGTTACGGGCCTGCCGAAGACCCGATCGCCGTCATCGTCCACCCCCGGACGGGCGGCAACGCCCAGCGCATCCTCCGGGTGCGGGGCACCAACGGCCTGTTGGGCACCGTCCATGTCCTCGGCGTCGACACCCGCACCACGCCGGAGCAGGCGACGGACTGGATCAGTTCAGTACTGCACTGAACACCCCTATTGACCGTGTGGCTCCCGCACCACGATGTCCGCCTTTTCGTCCTGAACAGCCTCCACAAAGCCAATGAGCGTAAACGGAGTTGTGGGCGAAGAGCCCCTCACCGGAGCGATAACGCCACCGGTCCTCACGTCATGGGCTCCCCTCCACACAGGAACTTTCTCGATGGCCACACGTCTCGAGATGCGTACGCAAATTCGAACTTCAGCAGTTCCACAACTCCGTTGACACTGCCAACGCATTCTTGCCGTGATCGATTACGGCAACATGGCACCCCACCCGTGCGCCACGCACCTTCGTCGCGCCCGGCACCAAGGAAACGAACATAAGCGACTGGTCTCTTCCGGGACATCTGAAAGCCTGCAAAAATGGCACCACCACACCCCTTCTGACCTGCACAAATGCGAGTCGAGGCAGGGTGTGACGGAGTCCCTGGGACTTTTCTGGGACTTTGAACCAGGAGCGATGGCTTCCGTGCACCGCGCTCTTCACGTGATGAGTCATCGAAGAGATGTCGGCCTGAGCGCGTAACGGAAAAGCCCAGGTCAGAGACTATTTCTCAGCTCGCCGTCCTGCATGTGGCAGCCTGGAGCGTCATGGCCGACAGCCGGCGAACAGGCCGCCAAAGCCACGTCACCCATCGGGTCCACCCTCGCCAGCTCACCTGCCATGCCCCGCACCATCTGTCCGACCAACATCGTGGGCCATGCCCGCCAGCCGACAACACTCGGCACCCGTGCGAAAGAACTTCTCGGGCATGGACGCCGACGGCTTCGCGCTGCACCGGGAGAGCCCCATCACCGACCCGGCCTCCACACGGGGCGAGAGTTACGGCGCGATGGTGGGTGACCGCGGAGAGCGGGCGCCTGTGGGTAGCGGCCAGATGGGCCGATCCCTTCAGCACCTTGCCGTCGACGGTGATCGCTCGGCGCGTCCGGCTCTGTCCCCGGCGGCCTCGCGCCGGCTCGCGAGGTAGGCGCCGACCGCCCGGGTCGAGGGCGTCACCAAAGACAGTGGCCAGCATTCAGCCGATCATGGTCCGCGAAGTCACAGCGCCACTCAAGAGCTCCACTCCCGCACGTCGACAGCAAGTGAGGTCCGCGAACGGGGCGCACCTTTCGCTTCTCCAGCAGTCGCCACAATCACTCCAGTCTCCGAACAGACACCTAGCCTTGACTGGCTGCTCTCCGGGTGTTCAACTACCGCCCGCAGGGCAGTACGGCGTGTTCACGCCAATTGCCCACCAGGGGGCGGCTGGTTGACCCCGCGACCAGGGGACACTCCGGGCACCGTTCGGCGCGACACGTCTGGATCCAGCCCCATCCGCCGCCGTGCGTTAGTTCGATCCACTTTTGGATCAAGCATCACCCAGACTCTTTTCACGACTTACTCACGGGTGATGCACTGTGCGCACACAAGCGCGAAGACTCCTCACGACACTCCTGGCTCTGGCTCTCCTGGCTGTCGCAGGGGTCATCCCCTCCTGGGCATCCCCCGGAGGCCAACAGACCTCCATACCCCCATCGGCTGCCATACGGACGGCCGCGGCGAGAACCGCTTCGGATCTCCCGAAGCCGCCCAAGGCCATGACGCTGGCCGAGAGACGCCAGCAGGTGAAGCGGGACCGGGGCGAGCTGTCGCCCATGCACAACTACATCGCCCCGCGCGCAGAAAAGCCGTCCGGCACACCGCACCCCCGCCCCACCGAACCTGCCGACCGAGGCCCGGCCGCAAACAGATCGGCAACTCCGTTCGGCGCACAGGCAACAGGGAATCCCACGTGGGTCAGCGCGTACGCCACTGCTTACCCGGCGATGTTGTCGATCGGCGGGCAACTGCAGCTACCAACGGGCACGACGGCTTCCTCGGTATCCGGGATGTGGCTCTACGTCCGCGACGAGGCCGGGAACTTCGTCCTCCAGCAGGAGATCAAGCGCTCCACCGGTGACCCTTCGGGCCGCTACCTCGACAACGGCGCCTGGTGCTACGGATGGTGGCCGGGCAACGCCTACCCCGCCGACCAGTGCTTCTGGTGGAGCGGCAGCACGCTCGGGGGGCATCTCGAGGACGGCAAGAAGTACTACGCCTGGATCTTCCTCACCGGCACGGACGGGTCGTCGAGTCCGGGTGGAACCACCTCTCCCCTGGTGGAAGCCTTCTACACGCCCGACATCCCTGGGGCGCAGGCGGGCATCTGCACCTGCTACGCCCAAGCCCACCGTGCCGACCCGGTCAACACGGCGACCGGCATGTTCTTCGAACAGCTCACCGACGCCTCCCTGGTCGGCCCAGGTGTGCCCCTCGCCCTGGAACGCACGTACCGTTCCGACTCGACCGCAGCGGGCCTGCTGGGACGCGGCTGGGCGACACCGTTCGACTCGAAGCTCACGGTTGCGACGGGAAAGGTCACCTACCGGGCGGACGACGGGGCGTCGTTCGTGTTCACGCAGAACGGCGACGGGACGTACAAAGCCCCGGCCGGGTCGGCAGCCAAGCTGGTCAAAGGCACCAGCGACTACATGCTGACCACGCCCGACCACACCAAGCGGACCTTCACCAGCGGTGGTCAGCTCGTTTCCGTCGTGGACAAGGCAGGGAAGGGGCTGAACCTGACGTACGTGTCCGGCAAGCTCGCCTCCGTCAAGGACGCCGCCGGACGCACGACGACCCTCACGGTCGGCGCGGACGGGCTGCTGACCAAGGTGGCCCTGCCGGACACGACCTCGGTGTCCTACGGCTACACCGGTGGTCTGCTGACCTCGGTGACCGACCCCGCCGGAAAGACCTCTTCCTACACGTATGACGCGAACAAGCGGCTGTCGTCCTACACCGACCCCGCAGGCGGCAAGGTCAGCAACACCTACGACACCGCAGGCCGGATCACTTCCCAGACCGACCAGAACACCAAGACGACCACCTTCACCTGGGACGGCCGTCGCGAGTCGCACACCACGGCGCCCGACGGCGGCGTGTGGACCGACGTGTACTCCGGCAACGTCCTCATGTCGACCATCGACCCGTACGGCAAGAGCATCACCTACGACTACGACCGCAATCTGCGGCCCGTGGGCATCACCGACCAACGCGGCCACACCACGTCGATGACGTACGACAGCGCCGGCCGGATGCTGACGCGCAGTTCGCCCTCAGGGCTCGGCTACAAGGAGATCTGGACGTACGACGCGTCGGGCAACATCACCAGCCACACCGACGGCCGCAGCAACAAGACCACGTACGCGTACAACACGTCCAACCAGCTGACGACAACCACCGACCCGCTCGGCGGCACCACCGTCTACACGTACACGACGCTCGGCGCCATCCAGACCGTAAAGACGCCACGGGGCAAGGTCACCACCTACGGCTACGACACGGCCGGGAACCGCACGTCGGTGACCACGCCCCTGGGTGAGAAGGCGACGTTCACCTACGACGCGGCCGGGCGGATCCTGACCAAGACGGACCCGCGCGGCAACGTCACCGGCGCTGACCCCGCCGCCTTCACGACGACGTACGCCTACGACGGGCGAGGTCTACTCAGCTCGGCCACCGACCCACTGGGCCGTACCACGGCCTACACGTACAACGGCGCGGAGCAGCTCCTCACCGCGAAGAACCCTGAGGGCGACACCACGGCATTCGCCTACGACGATGTCGGGCACCTGACGCGAACGACAGACCCGGCGGGCAAGTTCGTCACCCGCACCTACAGCGCCGCCGGACACCTCGCCTCCGAGACGGACGCCGCCGGCAACAAGACCACCTACACCTACGACAAGGTGGGCCGCCTGCTCACCAGCGTCTCCCCGCGCGGCAACGCCACAGGCAACAACCCGGCCGCCCACACCACCAACTACGCCTACGACGCCGCAGGCAACAGCACCAAGGTCACCGGCCCCACCGGCGCGTTCACCACCACGACCTACGACGCGATCAACCGGCCGCTGGTGAACACCAACCAGCTGGGCCACACCACCGCCTACACGTACGACGCCAACGACAACGTCACCAAGGTCACCGACGCCGCAGGCAAGACGACCCTTTCGGTCTACGACAAGAACAATCGGCTGACCAGCAGCACCAACCAGCTGAGCAAGACCAGCACCTACACCTACGACGCCGACGGGAACCTGCTCAGCAGCACCTCGCCCCTGGGCAACAAGGAAAGCTGGACCTACGACGACGACGGCCGCCAGGCCACCGCCGTCGACCCGCGAGGCAACGTCACCGGCGCCTCCCCCGCCCAGTACACCACCACCTACGACTACGACCCGTCGGGCAACCCGACCACCGTCACCGACCCCCTCGGCAACGTGACCAGAACCGAGTACGACGCCGCGGGCAACGTCACCCGAAGCACGGACGCCGACCAGCGCGCCACCACCTACAGCTACAACAAGCTCGACCAACTGACCACCGTCACCGCCCCCGGCGGCGCGGCCACCACCTACGGCTACGACACGGTCGGCAATATGACCGGTCGCACCGACGCCAACAACCACGTCACCACCTACGGTCATGACGCCGCGCACCGCCTGACGTCGGTCACCGACCCCCTGGACAGGGCGACGACGTACGCGTACGACGCGGACAGCAATCCGGTAAAGGTGACGACGCCCCGCGGCTCAACCACCCGGACGTATGACGTCCGCGGCCTGGTCACCAAGATCGACTACTCGGACTCCACGCCGGACGTCACCCTCGGCTACGACGACGCCGGGCAGATGACCGCCCGCGCCAACGCGAAGATCTCCGAGGACTTCGTCTACAACGCGGTCGGCGACCTCACCAAGACCCGCGGCTTCGCCTACACCTACGACGCCGCCGGGCAGATGCTCACCCGCAAGTACTCCGACGGCAACACCGTCGGCTACACCTACGACAACGACGGCCGCACCGCCACGATGACGGCCGACGGCGCCACCACCACCTACACCTCCGACGCGGCGGGCAACCTCACCAAGACGGCACTGCCCAACACGGAGACCGAGGAACGCACCTACGACCGGGCGGGCCGCGTCACCGCCGTCACCTCCGCCAAGGCGGGCACGACAGTCACCAAGACCGCCCTGACCCTCTCGGCGGCCGGCCTGCCCACCCGCGTCGACGTCACGCGGGCCGGAGTCGGCACCGGCGGCTACGACCAGACCTACGACACCGCGGGCCGCATCACCGCCGGCTGCTACCCCCAGCCCTGGGTCACCGGCTGCGCCGCGACCCGCACCACGTCCTACACCTATGACAAGGTCGGCAACCGTCTGACCTCCACCCTCGGCGCCACGTCCACCAGCTACGCCTACGATGCCGCCGACCAGCTCACCTCCACCACCGCCGGGGCCACCACCACCGCGTACGAGTACGACGCGGAAGGCAACCAGACAAAGGCCGGCGCCGACACCTTCATCTACGACCTGGCCGGACAGATCTCCGCCGCCACCGTCGCAGGTGCCAACTACGCCTACGACCATGACGCCAGCGGCAACCAGGTCGCCACGCTCAAGGACGGCGCGGTCACCAGCCGGACCCAGTGGGACCCCAACGCACCCCTGCCGATCCTCGCTACCGAGTACGACAGCGCCTGGACCGTCAAGCAGTCGTACCGCTACGACCCCCTCGGCCAGCCCGCAGCCACCAAGACCGGCGCGGGTGCGGTGTTCTACTACCACCACGACACCCAGGGCTCCCCGCTCGACGTCACCAGTAGCACCGGCACCCTCCACCAGCGCTGGGCCTACGACCCATACGGCACCCGCGTCCTGGGCACCGTCACCGGAGGCGCCCCCGCGAGCACGCCCACCTACACCGGCGCCCGCTACGAGGCCACCACCGGCAACATCGACCTCCACGCCCGCCAGTACAACCCCGCCACCGGCCGCTTCACCAGCACCGACCCAGCTGCGCGCAGTGCCTCGACTCCCCACGTGTCCCCGTACGCCTACGCCGACAACAAGCCCACCCTGCTCACCGACCCCAGCGGCCGGACCCCCGAAGACCCGAACGACAGCGTCGACGGCATCGGCGACGTGCTGGGCATCTTCGGTGACGCCTTCGTCGACGTCGTCAAGTCACCGTTCGTGTTCCTCGGTGACGCGCAGGACGCCTTCACCGGCGAGAACGGCGGCGCCGGCGCCTTCCTCGACAAGTACCTCCCCGTACGCCCCGCCTACCGCCTCTACCGCGCCGAATACATGCTCCGCCAACAAGGCTGCGACGCACTCGCCGACCTCTACGCCGAAGCAGCCGAAGAGCTGACCCAACAGCTCGCCGTCACGGGACTCGGAGGACTGACCGGGTGGCGCAAGGCGGCGGCATCGCCTCGTGGTGCGGCTGGAGCCACCGTGATGGGGGTTCCACCTGCCTCGTCGTTCACCTGGGCCGGCGGAAGCGTCCGCTACACAAGGACCGCCACGGCAATCGGAGACGATACGAACACGATTCAGAATCTGCTGCGGTCCAAGGGCGACTACGGGCACGACGTCATTGTGCACGGCAACGAACAGGGAGAATTCATCGTTGACGGCAAGATAACCCACCCGCAGCAGATCGCCGAACTGGTCAGAGAAAATCCGCATTACAACGGAGGCCCCATTCAGTTGGTCACCTGTCACGGCGCTTGCAAGGCGGCCGGTGAACTCTCCAAGGCTCTGGGTGGCGTGGAAGTGAGAAACGCGAGCGGTCATCAGGTAGATCTCCACCCTCGGACCGGAAAGGTTCGCGAGTGGCCTGAGGGGGGCCAGGGCGACCCGAGGTAGAATTCTCCGAAAACAGCTCAGGATTATCCGTAAGGGTGCGTCCGGAACGAAAGCCGTGCGCACCCTTACGCACCAGTATAAGTATACCTATCACCGCCTCACGCGGTCCTGCTCAGGAAGCCGTCACATGCGCCAGGTCACCCCTCTCGGGTTTTTCAGCAGTATCTCCAGCCAGTCCCGCTTCAGCGTTAATGCGGAGGACATCAAGAAACTCTCCGGACAGATGCCCGTACACGACTGCTCGCGCGTAGCGGAATACCTGAGAAGAGCTCCCGTGATCATCGCCCTCATGGGATATACGGAGGATGTCGTGGGCAAAAAGTTCGGCGTGATGGGTGGGTCCGCCCTTCACAGTGACGGCACCTACTACTGGCGTCGCGACACTGCCGAGTACGTGGAGACCTACAGGACGGGGCTCCCTTCTGGATTCATGGAGCACGGTGCGAGGATGCAGTGGAGCGTCCCCCATCTCAGCGATGCGGAAATTTTGGAGATCGATGATTTCTTCGAATCGCTTCGTACGCAGGGCTGAGTGGGAACGAGCCTGTTCCATCTGCCACCCCCACGGGCACCTCACGCCCCTTGTCCGACATCGCTGCCGGAAGTTGTTGCAGGATGCCTGCTGTACGGGAACGCTGCCGGACTGGCCTGGCCGCAAACAGCACTGCACCCCGGACATGACGAACGCGCAGCGGGGGTCCGCCAAACGTTCGTTTGGCGGACCCCAGCGACGGCTCAGAGCCAAGGCCCGCATGTAGCCCGGAGAGCGGGTCGCGGGCGGCAGGGCCGCTGGGACTTTTCTGGGACTTTCGGCCGCATCAATGTGCACGCGCAGAAGACACCTGAAAGAAGATTCACGCAGGTCAACGCTCTGCAACCAGGTATCGCCGCAGGTCATGGCACTGCGCGGTCCCTTCCGGGACATCTGACCGGCGGGGTGGCGTGCCCCTTATGAGCAAGGGGCACGCCACCTCAATATGCCAGCTGAACTGCGAACACTTACCATTTACAGCTCTCCATTGAGCACCGTTGTTTTTCAGCACCTTGTGCAACGCACGTGCAAGATGATCTTAAATAATTGACGGGGCGTCAGGCAGACCTGATGAGCCATCAGCCTTCACGCAGAGTTGTCGTCGAAGCGACTTCGCAACGTCGGATGTCGGTCGCGTCATGCCGACCGCGTATGGTCGGCGAGGCGAACCGCTATCTGCCCGATGCCTCCAGCCTCGCGACGCAGCCTGAGGTCCGGCGCCGCATCCGACTCCTCCGGCTGACCACCAAGCCACGCAGAAGAGGACCCGCACCACGCGGGCGCGGCTCCTTCCTCCTCGACGGGCACCGTGTCACGGGATGAGCCTGCGCCCACCTCGCGGGAGCACTCGCCGTAACGTCCGGGCCAGCCGGGTGTCGGCCGCCGTGCGAGCGGTGTCGTTTGCCACGCGGCAAGTAGGTGTGGTGCACGTTGGCCAGGTAGAGCTGTTGGCCGTGGCGGCTGACCGCTGCGAGGCCGACCGCCCGGCCGGGTTCCTTCACGCGGCGTCCTTCCACGCTGTACAGGCGGCACATTCCGGCATCGCCGATCGTCGTGTGGAAGCCGCACACCATGCATCCGGCCTGTCGGATAGGGGGTTGCCCACCAGCAACAGCTCCAGCAGTACCAGCTGTGGGCGCGATGGACGCCCCAAGCCAGGCAGCTACGGCACGCCCCGGGATGCATCGGGGCGCCGAGGTGGCACGAGTCGCGCTGGCCCTGGCTGAAGTACCTCTCACGGGAGCCGCAGTTTCGGCACGGAGGTGGCACGACCCGACCCTCAGGCCCCCATAATCCACCGGACGGTTGCAAGCACGCTGATGATCAGCGACGGCGCCAGCCACCAGGGGCCCATCGCGCGTCGCACCGTGGGAGGGGCCACTGTGATGACCAGAGCGATGACGCTGACTGCGATGGTGAGAAAGCACAGCAGTGTGATGGCGCCGTATGCGTCCTTGTCCCAGGCTCCCGACGGGCGGATCGTCCACGCCGAGTAGCAGAGACCGGCCGCGAGCAGGTGCAGAATCCCTAGAGGCACGGCCATTACCCAGCGCAGGCACCCGTCATCCTCGGTCGCGTGCCTGATTTCCATGCGGTCGGACATCAGCGCATCGCCTCCCTTGCGTTGGAGAGGTCGTTGTCGAAACCCCGGCCGTATGCCTGAGCGTCGCTTCCCTCCCAATAGGGCCCACCGTTGTACCGCGCGGCAAGTTCCTGGTACTGGGCGGGTGTCATCTCCTCCGCGGGCACGTCGACGAACTCACTCTCCGCCTTGAGCTGGGCCAGATACTCGGACGCGATGAAGATGTTCTGTCCCGGGTCCTGAAGCGACTCCTCCACAACCGAGCGCTGGTGTTCGGTGAGGTTGTCCGGATCGTATCCGAGCACTTCAGCGCCTCGTCGGACCTGGATCGCAATGGGCCCGAAGGACGTTTCATCCTCACCCGGGGAATTCGGCCTCGGTCGTGAGGCGTTGAGCCGTACACTTCGGCAGTGCACGGTGACGGCGTCCGGCCGTTGCAGGCCCCCGCGGGAGGACATCGCATGCAGGATTCTCCGGACTCGATGGAGAACGCCGAGCCGGAGAAGAACGGACGGAGCGATGCCGCCGACTCACCCGTCGTGGACGGTCAGACACCCGACTCAGGCATCGACTCGACGACGGAGTCGACGGTCCTGGCGGAAGTACTCCCGGGAATTGCCGTCGTCTTCGGTAAGGTCCCGGCGGAACTCAAGCCCGATCTGCTCGACTTCGGGCTCGTGTCGAGCGCCGACCGCAAGCAGATCTCCGCAGTCCTCGCCGCGATCGGAAACACGGCGACCGTGGCCGGAAACCTCGCAAGCGCGCTCGCCGACGCGCAGGGGCTCTACAGGATCAGCGACGCAACACAGGCCCTGCTGAATGCCGGCGCAACGCTCGCGGTGAAGGACGGCGCGAACCTCGGAGCAGTGATGTTCGGGGGCCGCTTCTTCGCTCAGGCCCGCCTCATCCCTGTCAGGACGGTGAGCGCGGCGAAGACCGCTGCCTCGATCGGGCCGGCGCTGGCCATGATCGCCCTTCAGATGCAGCTGAGTGAGGTCACGGGCCTCGTCAGGACCAACGTCGAGCTGACGGGCCAGGTACTCACGAGCATCAGCAACGAGCAGAGGGCCGAACTGACAGGGCTCGTCGCCACGATCGATCGCGCGATTGACCAGGCGCGAGAGATCGAATCGGTCCCAGCCTCGTTGTGGGAAAGCGTCGCGGGTACTGAAGCGTCGCTGCGTAAGCAGCTCGACCTGTTCCGGCGGAACGTCGGCGGTCACGTCGGGAAGATCGATCGGAACGATGCGCGTCGGCGCCGTGAGTACCTCCAGACGAACGCCGAGGCCATCTTCTTCGACTCCTTCGCCCTGCTGGACTCCCTCAAGGCTTGGACCGGGTACAAAGCGCTCCAAGTCGGCAAAGCGAGAGACGCCGCCCGCGATGACGCCGGCGAGGCACGGCTCGTCGACGTCATCGTGCGCGACACACGCACGGAGTTCGACTCCGCTCTCGCCGACACGAAGCGCCTCGTCGACTCACTGACACGGGAGCTGCGCATGGCCGAGCTCCCCGGACGCGACACACTGGCACAGTCACTCACGGGGAAGCGGAAGGACGCGAAGGCAGCCCGCCAAACCTCCGCCCGTCTTCTGGAGGCAATCCAGCCTCTTGCCGATGTGCTCCATCCGCCGGCCCCTCCACTCAAGGCTCCGGGTGCCGTCTGCGCACCCGAGTCGCTGGATCTCAAGCCGTACCTTCGCATCCTGCGATGGTTCCTCGACGACGAGGAGACCCTGCGCGTCCTCGGCTTCCCCGACCAGCTCGATGGCCCTGGTTCGATTTCCGCGATCCTCGGCGGAGCGATGGAGATGTTGGTGGCATCGAAGGACAAGGCCGAGGCGAAGACACTGGTCGCCGTCACGGATCGCCGCATCATCACGGCCAAGACGAGCGCATTCCTTGAGCAGGCCGAAATCCGTCAGGACATCCCGATCGACCGAGTGCGATACGTCCGAGCAGCGACCACACAGGACAAGAGCGCGCGCTTGGCAATCGATCTCATCACGCGTGACGAGAACATCCGGTGGATCTTCCACACCGACATCGACACCACGCAGGTGGACGCGCTCGCCGCAGCGCTCGCCGAGTCGATGACGATCCCGGACGTCGAACGCGATGCGCTTCAACGGCGGCCCTTCGCCTCCATCGAGGCGGGCACGAAGGGCGAGAGCACTGGCACGAGGACTGCACAACCGACCGAACCCGCGGCCGCGACCTGAGATGCCGAGCAGGCCAGGGGCGTCGGTGCGGTAAGGGCGAGTTGGCCGTCATACCGCTCGGCCGGGAAGAGCGGCCGAGCGGTATGACACATGCACCCCTGTAGCACCGAACCGGACGGGTTCTACCCGGATCCCTCTCCGGTGATCACCCTGAGCCGCTGCTGGCCGGGGATCGGGAGGCTTGTCTGCCCTTCCCGCTCAGCGGAAGGAACCTCGACCAGCAGCCCCAGGTCCACATCGGCGAGCTGATCGAACAGGTTCTCGTCGAGCGTGATGAATCTTTCACATCCCTCGTCCAGCGCAGTGACCAGGTGAACCGCGTCGTGGGAGTCCAGCCGGTAGCGCAGTGCCAGGCGACGGGCTTCCTCCGCGATCTCCTGG
Organism: Streptomyces clavifer; assembly: GCA_014651175.1. Lineage (GTDB taxonomy): Bacteria > Actinomycetota > Actinomycetes > Streptomycetales > Streptomycetaceae > Streptomyces > Streptomyces clavifer. Next base: position 741,360 of record BMWJ01000002.1, read on the forward strand.
TGCAGTTCGACCCGGATGATGTCCGAACGCCGGAAGACGACGCCGGAACGCTGTATCGCGTGGCCGTCGGCGCTGACAGGTTGTCGACATCGGCGGCGAGCCAAGCTGCCCCACCCGGCAGTTGTGACAGTCGTTCACATAGGCGCCGCCGCAGTTGCCCTCGCCCGCCGCGACCAGGCGGCCCTGGAGGCGTACCTCAAGTACCTCGACCCGTACCCCGGTGCGCCGCATAAAGCCGAAAGGCACCCGGGCCAAGCCAGAGTGCCCTGCGGCGCCCGCCGTAGCCGGTGCCCGATCGCCGCATACGAACGGGCCCCGGCCGCCACCGCGCAGACCGCTGCCCGAACCAGCGCGAGAAGCGGATACCGTCGCCCCCGACGGGCACGCGGGTCAACGGCCTCGATCCCACCGTCACCGTCCGGAGTGACGGAACACGACAGCACGAGCGCGGGCATGGCAGACTCACGAAACAGCGAAGCCCTGTTGTTGGTAAAGGACTTGAGATCTCCCTCACCTCAACCGGGCTTCGGCATGTTCGGTCACACCCCCACCGACCTGCACCATCACAAGATGGCGACGACTGTGCAAGAGCCCTGGTGTGATGACCGACCGACCACCAGCGAACACCCCGAGCAGGACCAGACGTGGTTGCACAGCTTTAGCGAATCCGCTTCAACTGCTGAGTGACTGCTTCGGATTGCAGCTACCCGCGTCGGTCAGGAAGCCGAGGACGTCGGCAAACCCCGCAAAAAAGAAGCTGTCTCCTTCGCCGGTCCACCAGAACCGCTCCTCGGCTGGGCCTGCTGTATCGATCAGGAAGATGCCCTGGCTGCGGTCACCGTTGACAGCTACCGGAAACAGGAGTGTTCCCGGAGGTACACCCACATCCTCCGGCTCGCTGTCCAGGACCGTCCTCCGGAATTCCTCAGCGGCCTCGCCCATTCCTCCGGGCTGCCAGTCGCGGCAACCGAGCAGCAGGAGGGGGAAGCCCTCCAGGCCGTCCGTGAGCAACAGAAACTCTCGGTACCCGGCCTCGAGCGACTGAGTGGATCTGTGCTCCAGTTCTGCCAGCGCCCCGGGTTCAGCGGGAGGCCGGATCACCGGGCGAGGACTGGCACCCACCGGCGAATCCGCGAAGTACTCCTTCACCCGCTCGGCCACCACCTGGGTGACGAGTTCTCGCATCTGCACAGTTCAAGTCCTCAGGGTCGCGATATTTCGCAGATCCCGTACCTGCGCGCCGGTGTACCAGTGTGGACTGGAGGGCGGCCGAGCGCGATGCCCGCCGCACTTCGGGCGGGCGTCCAGTTCCCGGGCAGGAGGCCGAGCTCGCTGACGGCCCGGGCGGTTCAGGCGCCGCGCCCGATGTCGCGGGCAGAGGGTCGACGCCGCTCGTGTGGGCGTCCATGACAGTACGTCTGAGCGTCAGGCGACCGCCCCCGAGCGGGACTAGCTGATCCGCTCTCACACCGGTGTACGTCAGACCTGTTTGATCGCGGAGATGTCGAACTCCAGTACCACTTTGTCCCCGACCAGAACACCGCCGCCTTCAAGAGCGGCGTTCCACGTCAGGCCATAGTCCTTGCGGCTGACGGTGATGGCACCCTCGAAGCCCACCCGCTGGTTGCCGAAGGAGTCCTGGGCAGCGCCGGTGAACTCGAAGTCGATACTGATCGACTTGCTGGTGCCCTTGATCGTCAGGTCTCCGGTCAGCCTGAAGTGGGTGTCGTCCACCTGCTCGGCCTTGGTGGAGGCAAAGGTGATCCTGGGGTGGTTGGGGGCGTCCAGGAAGTCATTCGTACGCAGGTGGCCATCGCGATCGCCGTTACCTGTGTCGATGCTGTCGGCCTGGATGGAGACCGACGCTCTCGACTTGGCCGGGTCGGACCCGTCCAGGTGGAGAGTGCCCTCGAACTCGTGGAACGCTCCGCGTACCTTGGTGATCATCGCGTGGCGGGCGACGAAGCCGATCCGGGTGTGGACGGGGTCCAGCACATACGTTCCGGTCAGGTCGGTAAGGGCAGGCATGGTCACGGGGAGCTCCGTCGGGCAGCGCGGGAGTGGGCTCCTTACGCTAGGCCGGACCGGCACTCCGGGAGGGCAGGGCCGCGGCTCGTTCGGCCCGGGGTCATCCCGATGGGCTACGTAAGGCCGCGGGTCACGATGCCATCGCCTGGTGGCGCGGGGTCAGGTGTACCTCGTGCCGCTGCCCTTGGTCCTCGGCCACGAGGGCGCAGGAGTCGTGGAGGCCGCCGGTTCCGCGGTGCAGAAGGTGCAGCCTGGTGACCACGTGGCCATCAGATTCCTGGCCTGCGGCCGGTGCCGCCCCAACCTGGACGGTTCCTCGGCCGGCTGCGCGAACTTCAACGCCATGAACTTCGCGGGCCGGCGGCAGGACGGCTCGCACGCCCTCGCCCTGTCCGACGGCGACGCCCCCTCGGACCGCTTCTTCGGGCAGTCCTCCTTCGCCGGCAACGCGATCGCCCACGAGGCCAATGCGGTCAAGGTGCGCAAGGACGCCCCACTGGAGCTCGTCGCCCCGCTCGGCTGCGGGATCCAAACCGGAGCGGGCACCGTGTTGCGGGCGCTGAAGGTCACCGTCGGCTCCAGCTTCGCCGTGACCGGCGCAGGGGCCGTGGGCCTCAGCGCGGTGATGGCGGCCCGGGTGGCCGGGGCGACGACCGTCATCGCGGTGGACATGGTGCCCTCTCGGTCGGAACTGGCCCTGGAGCTCGGGGCGACGCACACGGTCAGCGGCAAAGAGCTGGACGCCGTGTCCGAGATCCAGCGGATCACCGGCGAGGGCGTGGACTTCGCCCTGGAACCACCGGCCTGCCCGCACTGATCCTCCAGGCTGAGGCCGGGCAGCACCTGACCGGCCCTGTTCTCTCATGTCACACCCGTGCCTGACATGGCTCAGGCTTCCGGCGGCCGGCCCATCGGTGAGCTTGCCAGGAGCCACACGCGCCGGCATCAACGACCGGCTCGGTCCCACGGTGATCGACCCCCACCACAGCCCATCGCACTCTCAAGGCCCGGCCACGCCGCGGCCGCCGGTGGGGGACAGGTTCTCGCTTCGCGACGCCGGTGTGCCGCGCGGGGTATGCAGCTCGTATGACTTCCGAACCTACGCCGTTGCTCGCCCTGGACCTCACCGGCACGTTCGCGTTCGGGCTGAACGGGGCGCTGTTGGCGGTGCGTGCCGCGCGGCTGGACGTGGTCGGTGTGGTCGTCCTCGGCATGATCACCGCGCTGGGCGGCGGCTTCATCCGCGATGTCATGATCGGCTCGCTGCCGCCTTCGACTCTTCTGGACTGGCGCTACTACACACTCGCCGCCCTCGGTGCGTTGATCGCCTTCGCTCTCAGCAGGCACCTGCGCCGGATCGGGAAGGCGATCACCGTGCTCGACACGATCGGGTTGAGCACGTTCGCCGTCACCGGCGCGAGCACGGCACTGGACGCCGGGCTGGGCGTCGCTCCCGCCATCCTGCTGGGGGTGGTCACCGCGGTAGGCGGGGGCACGATCCGCGACACGCTCGTCCGTCAGATCCCGACGGTGCTACGCAGCGGCCTGTATGCCGTCCCGGCCCTGGTGGGCGCAGCGGTGACCGTCGCCACCGTCGAGATGGGCGTCTACGGCCTTCCAGCCGCTCTGGGAGCAGCGGCGGCCTGTTTCCTGATCCGAATGCTCGGCCTCCGCTACGGTCTCAACGCGCCCGAGCCCCCGGAGACCCGCAGGGGCAAGGAGTCACACGGAGCCGACGTATAGCCCGAATGCGACCGGGTTCACCCGTCGACCGAACGGGATGTGATCCTTTGCCCAAGCCACGGTGGGCGGCGCCGCCGCGCCCTCCCCCTCACGCTCAGCACCGGTCCGGGTGGCCTACGGCGGGGCCGTAGTTAGGCTGGATTCATGTGCACCAGGGCCTTGCCACGCCCTGGTGCCGATCAGTGCCGTGGCCGGAGTACGCACGGACGCCAGTCCCACCCACGCAAGGAGCGCCCGCATGGCCGACCCAGCTCGGACCGTACTGGCCGACCTCGAAACCATCCGTGGCGACCTGGAGGACCTCTACCAGGACCTGCACAGGCACCCCGAACTCGGCCTGCGGGAGCACCGTACGGCGGGGAAGGTGGCGGACGCGCTGCGGGACGGCGGTTACGACGTCACCGAAGGCGTGGGAGGCACGGGCGTGATCGGGGTTCTCAGAAACGGCGACGGTCCGGTCGTCATGGCCCGTGCGGACATGGACGCCCTCCCGGTACGCGAACGGACCGGGCTTCCGTACGCCTCCACGGTGACGGCCACCGACCACCGAGGCAGCGAGCAACCGGTCATGCACGCCTGCGGACACGACGTGCACGTGACCTGCCTGATCGGCTGCGCCCAGCTGCTGGCCGGGCGACGGGACGCCTGGCAGGGGACCTTCGTGGCGCTCTTCCAGCCTTCGGAGGAGAACGGCGACGGCGCCGACGCCATGATCGAGGACGGTCTGACCGCGAAGTCTCCGCGGCCCGAGGTGGTGCTGGCCCAGCACGTCCTGCCCTACCCGGCCGGCTACGTCGGCACCCGCCCTGGTTCCTTTCTGTCAGCCGCGGACAGCCTGCGCATCACCGTGCACGGCCGAGGGGCGCACGGCTCCATGCCCCAGGCCGCGGTCGATCCCGTGGTGATGGCCGCCATGATCGTCCTGCGCCTGCAGACCATCGTCTCGCGGGAGCTGGCCGCCACAACCCCCGCCGTGGTCACCGTAGGCAGCATTCATGCCGGCAGCGGTCCCAACGTCATCCCCGACCGGGCCGTCATCGAGCTCAACGTCCGCACCTATGACGACACCACGCGCACCCAGGTCCTGGACGCGATCGAGCGCATCGTCCACGCCGAGTGCCAGGCATCTCACGCACCCAGGGCCCCCGAGGTCGAGCGGATCTCGTCCTTTCCGCCCACCGTCAACGACGAGGAGCCGACCCGGCGCGTCGCGGACGCGTTCGCCGCGTACTTCGGCGACGACGCCCACACCGTCGAACTCCAGACCGCCAGCGAGGACATGAGCGAGATTCCCCGGGCATTCGGAGCGCCGTTCACCTATTGGGCGATCGGCGGCATCGATCCGGGACGCTATGCCGAGGCCGCCAGGAAGGGAACTGTCGCCCAGGACATCCCGGTCAACCACAGCGCCGCCTTCGCCCCCGTCATCCAGCCGACCCTGGACACCGGCGTCAGCACCCTGACGGTGGCCGCCCTGGCCTGGCTCGGCAGCTGAGACAAGCCCGGAAGTACCCGGCACCCAAGCCGACCCGCCGGAAGTTCCGGGCGGCAGGCCGAGCGAGGCTTCCTCCGCCTGCGGGCGATGGGACCTGATGGGCAGTACCTGGTCACGGCAGGCCAGGTACTGCCACATACTCCGGGCGTCCTCCGGAGCGAGGAGCACGACGTTCGGTCAGGGATGAGGCCCCGGGGGCCGGAATGGCAGCACTACCGTGACGGGACACCCGCGGCCCGATGCGGTGACGAGCCGTCTTCGACAACGCAGCGGGGCAACACGCAGGCTGCCGGTCTCGGCCGGCGGTGCATTCCGGTGAGGCACGACGACCTTTCCAAGGGTGGGCGAGCCGGGGCCCGTCGGGGCGGCTCGCCCAGCGGGTCAGGGGCGGTGTGCGATCCAGGTGGTGCGGGTGGTGTGGACGCGCAGGTCGTCACGGTGGGCGACGCTGTTCGGCTGTGCTTTGTCCAGCAGGATGTCCAAAGCCGCCAGGTCGTCCGCGTTGAGCAGGTCGGTGGCGTGGGAGCGCAGCTTGGCCAAGAACCCCAGGGCGTAGGCGTTCACGGACGGTCCTGCCTGGGCGTGGTCGAGACGGATCTCGAAGGGCCGCTTCTCGACGGTGAATCCGGCGTTCTCGAGCTGGTCAGTCCACTCGTGGTCCGGTTGGGTGTTCATGGCGGCGTGCAGGCGGGCCTCTAGGCCGGGCCGGCCAACACCTGCGTCCTCGGGCAGGTACAGGGGGAAGAAGTCCATCTCGGTGACAGCCAGGAGCCCGCCGGGCCGCAACTGCTCGAAGGTCTGGGCGAGGGTGCGGGCGGGGTCGGCCACGTGGTGCAGAATTGAGGCGGCCCAGATCAGGTCGTACGGTCCGTTCGCGCCGATCGCATCCCAGGGCTCATCGATGTTTGCCTCCAGCGTGCTGATCCGGTCGGTGACGCCGTGTACGGCGGTCTGCTCACGCAGGCGGTGCAGCATCTGCGCAGAGAGGTCCACCGCCGTCACCTGCGCCGTCGGGAACCGGCGGGCCAAGGCGAAGCTGCCGGTGCCGGGGCCGCTGCCCAGGTCCAGGACCCGGGCGGGAGTGGGGTCAATGAGATCGGCGAGCAGGCCGGTCAGCTCCGCGAGATAGGAAGCGAGGACATCCGCGTCCAGCTCCAGCAGCTGCGCGAACGCGACGTCGGAGTTGCTGCCCCGCTCGTGCCCAATATGGCCGTGAGTGTCATGGTGTGCGGTCATGCTTCGACGGTAAAGCGATCAATGCCCTTGCGTCATAGACTCTTGCCGGTGGAGCAAGAATCGACATTGGACGCCATCGTCAGGATGCGGATCAGATCCCTGCGCAAGGCGCGCGGCTGGTCACTGGACAACCTCGCCGCGCGTGCGGGCATCAGCCCGTCACAGCTCAGCCGCATTGAGACCGGTCATCGCCGCATCAGCCTCGACCAGCTCACTGCCATCTCCGCGGCGCTGGGGAAATCTCTCGACGAGCTCGTCGAGTCTTCAGATGACTCCGATGTCGTCATCCGGCCGGACCGCGACGAGACCCGCGGCCTGACCACCTGGCTCCTCACCAAGGACAACGGCCCCCAGGGGCTGACCGTCGGCAAGATGCGCATCACCGACCAGGCGGGCAGCGTCATCTCTGACGACCTGGGTGTCCATCCAGGCAGGGACTGGTTCACCGTGCTGTCCGGCACCGTCGTCCTCTACCTCGGCGAACGCGTCATCCGCGTCGAGGCCGGCCAGGCCGCCTCGTTCTCCACCATGACCCCCCACACCCTCCGCAGCGACCGCGGCCCCGCCGAGATCCTGATCATCCTCGACCACCACGGCGAACGTAGCCATCTCCACAGCTGAGGCGACCCGTAAGTGTCAACAACGCTTGTGGTCAATACAACTAGTGTCATGCACCTGAAATGACGGCCTTAAGTCTGTCGGCGAGGGAGTTGAGGATCTCGGCGCTCGCGCTGCCCGGACTCGATGTCTTGCGGGGTCATCACCGCGACCCGTCGGGCGACTTCCTCGGCATGCCGGGGGAAGTCACGCAGGGTCTCCTGCTACTGAGAAGGCTGGATGCCCTCGAACAGGTTCTCCGGTCGGTTGATAGCGGTCATGGGTGTGCCGTCCTTCCTGGACTGCTCCAGTTCGGCGATCGTGCGGGAGACGGTGCCGGCCAGAGCGTCGATCCGGTCCCGCTCGGCGAGCAGTCGGCGGTGGTGTCCGCACAGGGCGTCCACCTCATCGATCTGCTCGGCCAGGATCCGGCCGACCTCGGGCCCTGAGCCCAGTGCCCGCAGGACGAGGATCTGCTGCAGCCGCAGCAGCTGGGGCTCCTCGTAGTAGCGGTGGCCGTCGGCCCCGATCCTGGCAGGCGGCAGCAGGCCGACCTCGTCGTAATGCCGCAGGGTCCGGGCGGTCATGCCCGGCATACGCGCGACCTCCGCAATCGGCCAGTCCATCGCCGCCTCCCTCACGTTCGCGTCGCCAAGCCGGTCTCTCCGGCCCTGTTCAGGACGGTAGAAGCTGCCGCAGCGGCAACCGCGTGACCGGACCCTCACGGTTTCTGCTCTGCGACTACGCGGAGAACGCCCATGGCAGACACAGATCAAGGACGGCTGCTGTCGGAACTCGTGAACAAAGCCACCCGTACTACTCGACCTGCTCCGGCGGATTCCCGGTCCCCGTCCGCTGCGGCGCCTTTGGTGACCACCAACCCACCCTGACGCGTGGACGAAAACCATGAGGCCACCTCGTTGTCGGTGGCGAGCGCTTCAATGGCGGCATGAACCTCCACGATGCCGCCCGGCGGCTGCCAGACATCGCTGTGCTCCGTGACCACTGCCGTGGGCTGGCGGTGTTGCATGCGATCCTCGAGCCGGAGGCTGCTCGCCGGTTCTGCGCTTTCGCCGTCACCGAGGACGGGCCGCAGTCGGCGTGGCTGCGGCACCGGGACGGCCGGTGGCTGCGCGTCGACTTCTGCGAGGCCGGGGCGCTGCTGCACTGGCACAAGGAGCCAGGCCAAGGGCGGATCGCAGTACCGGACGACGTCCTGAAGACACTACGGCCGATCCTGCACGAGGTCCGGTGCGACTGCTTGGCGGACCCGCAGCTGATGGCCGCCGCTCTCTGGAGGGAGAAGGACAGCGATGCCTGGCGGGCGACGGACGACTCCGCTCCGGGGGCCTCCCCGTCCCTGCTCCGCTGCCTGACCGACCGCTCTCCTGAGAGGGCCCGCCGCTTCGCCACGAAGCGTTACGGCACGCCCTGCGACCTGGAGGCGGTCCGCCACCTCATCGGCCTCCGGCCGCTGACCGACGCGCTCGTAGCCGGCCTCAACCCCGCCCTCGACCTGACCGACCTCGGGCCGGACCTGGCGTCGGCCCAATACCCGCTCACGATGAGGCTTCCGCTCGTGCGCCACCTGTCCACAGTGGGCCCCGGGGCCGCTGCCGAGCCGTCCAGGCCACGTCTCGCCTCCCCCCTCCAACCGGTCACCACCAGCGTCGTGTCAAGCCTTCAGCCCCACGGGACCGCTCTGCTTGCGCTGGACAGGCCCCGCCACGACCTCGAACTGTTCCGCCGCCGCGACGCCTCCGGGCTGATCACCACCGCCGTCTTCCGGTACGGGGCCGACCACGACCAGCAGCATTTCACCGACCTCGGCGCCGAGGTCGACAGCGACATGGTGGCGATAGGCGGCGGTGCGAGCGCCGTCGACTCACCACACGGCGCACTGCTCACTGCCTCGTACCCGGCGGACGACGGCTCTGCCTGGCTGGCGTCGTCCAAGGACCACAACGTCCCCCAGCCTCACCGGCTGACCGCCTTCGCCATCGGGATGAAGATCGATGGGGTCAGCCGTCAGCGACTGGTCGAGGAACTGCTGACCGTTGTTCAAACCCGGAGCCGGCGCGCGGCGCACCCCTACGTGTCCGCCCGGGTCCCACAAGGCCACACGCTGATCGGCGGGGGCTTCCGCGTCAACTGGCAGGATCCCCCGAGCGGTGACGCCAATGGCAACCTGGCCACCGCCTCCTTCCCCCGGGCGGGTGGCGCCTGGACCGTGCGCTCCAAGGACCACCAGATTTCCAGCCCCTGCACCATCGACGCCTTCGCGGTCTGCCTGAAGTCCTCCTTCGTGATCGACGGCGCGGAGTACACCGTCCGCGCCTGGACGGACTTCACGGAGAGCGAGGGCAGTCCAGTTCCGCATCCATCCGCAGCTCTGCCGCTCTCCCCGTCCGGATACGTCCTGACCGGCATGGGCGCCGAGGCGCTCCCCACCGAACCCGGCTCCCTGCTCTGGCAGTTGGAACCCACCACGGACGGCACGGCCCCGGGCGTCAGGGCGGGCGCGAAGCACCACGGGCAGTGGTCGGCGGCCACCCTGTGCGCGTGGGCACTGGGCATCCGGCTGCAGCGGAGCTGACCACCGGCCCCACCCCAGGCGTTTCCTCACAGGTCCGTTCAGCCGAGGACATGGGCGATGAAGGGCCGGTCCACCTCCGCTCGCGCGGAGAGCACACCGGGCATGCGGGGCGCGTCGGCCGGGCCTTTGATGTATGGGCCTCGCCAGATGTGGAAGCGCCGTTCCTGCGGCAACGGAGCCCACGGTCCGCGCGTCCACGACTGGGCGAGGGCCGAGGTCCGGCCCTGGCACCGCGAAGACCGCCGACACTGGGTGATCGTCAGCCGCAGCGTCAACTGCCCACCCACCGCCGACTACACGACGTTGGTACTAGCTCTCGGCCGGGGTGAGTACCACGAAGTCCGCGTCGAAGGGGTCGAGACAGACGGCCATGCGGCCGACGCCCTCCGCGTCCTCCGGCCCCATCTGCACGCTGCCGCCGTTCTCGGTGACCGCGGCCACCGCGGCGTCGCAGTCGGTGACGTTGAAGACCGGGTGCCAGTACGGGCGTCCGCCCGCCAGGGCGAGGCCCTCCTTGCCGACCTCCATCAGGCCGCCGTGCATCCGCTCCTCGGGCAGCCCGGACGGGGTGATCAGGGTGTACGTGCCCTCGCCGCCCGGCATCTCCATGTCGCTGAACCGCCAGCCCAGGACACCGCCGTAGAACTCCTTCGCGGCGCCCGCGTCGCTCGTGTACAGCTCGGTCCAGGAGAGCGAGCCCGGCTTGTCCACCAGGCCGACGCCCTTGCTCTCGCCCGGCTGCCAGACGGCGAACTGGCCGCCCAGCGGATCGCTGTACTGCGCCATGCGGCCCCACTGCTCGAGGTCCATCGGCGGCACCCGCACCGTGCCGCCTGCGCTCTCCACCGCCCGGGTCGTGGCATCCGCGTCGACGACGCTGTAGTAGATCATCCAGGCCGGGCGGGCGCCCTGCTCGGTGATCTTTCCGAGGCCGGCGACCATCTTGCCGTCCTTGTTGAACATCCCGCCTTCCCCCTCCTCCCCGTCGTCCCCCATGGGCTCGTAGTCCCAGCCCAGGACCGCGCCGTAGAAGGCGGCCGCGGCCCGGACGTCGAGGGTGCCGAGGTCGAGCATGCAGGGTGAGCCGGGGGCGAAGGCAGTGGTGATCACGGCGATGTCCTTTCGCTGGTTCCCATGGGACTCAGCCTGCCACCCGGCGCTGACACCCGCCCTCCGGCTTCGCCGTCCGGGCGTCGCGGGCCGGCTACTCCTTGTCCGCCGCCCCGCGCTTCGTGAACGGCAGGACGAGCCGTGAGGGGTGGGCCGCGTCACGGTAGATCTTGTGGGTGACGGGGCGGCCCACCGGCAGGTGGAAGGCGTTCGGCGGCAGCAGCGCGTTGTGCGCGTCGGCCAGTGGCTCGTTGTCGGAGAGCTCCACGACCAGCTTGTGGCCCGGCAGAAACGTCGCCGCGAACGGGTAGCCGCGCCGACAGCGCGGAGCTGAGCGCGTGGTCGCGGGGTGCGGGCAGCCTCGGAACGGCCCCATCAGCCGCTACGTCCACCCCCAGCTCGTCCAGTTGCGGTGCCGCAGCGATCGTCTGCGCGGTGTGAGCACTGCAAACGGGGCTTTGATGCGACTTCTTGCCCGCGCCAGCGGGGTCGACGGGGGAAGCCGCTTTACGCTCGCGCCGTGCCGACGGCCATCAAGATCCTCAAGCGCCTGGTCATCGGGCGTGCCCGGCGGAGTGAGGAACTGGGTGAGACGCTGCTGCCCAAGCGGCTGGCTCTGCCGATCTTCGCGTCCGACCCGCTTTCCTCCGTGGCCTACGCCACGCAGGAGATCCTGCTGGTCCTCACCCTGGGAGGGCTGGCGTACCTGCACTTCACCCCGTGGATCGGGGCCGCGGTCGTCGCGCTGATGACGGTGGTGGTGCTCTCCTACCGGCAGGTCGTCCACGCCTACCCGAGTGGCGGAGGATCGTACGCCGTCGTCTCGACCAATCTCGGCCCCTCCGCAGGTCTGGTGGTCGGGGCCTCCCTGCTGGTCGACTACGTCATGACCGTGGCGGTCTCCGTGGCCTCCGGAGTGGACAACATCATCTCCGCCGTGCCTTCCCTGGCCGACTACCGCGTGCTGATGGCGCTGTGCTTCGTGGCGCTGCTCACCGCACTGAACCTTCGGGGCCTGCGCGAGTCCGGCCGGTTGTTCGCCGCTCCCACCTATCTCTTCATCGGCGGGATGCTGATCATGATCGGCACCGGGCTGCTGCGCTACCTTCTGGGCGATGCCCCGGTCGCCGAGAGCTCCCGGTACGGCATCACACCCCAGGAGGCCGACCTGGATCTGGCCGGACTCGCACTGGTCATGCTGGTGCTCCGCGCGTTCTCCAGCGGCTGCACGGCGCTGACGGGCGTGGAGGCCATCTCCAACGGAGTGCCCGCGTTCCGCAGGCCCAAGTCGCAGAACGCCGCGAACACACTGGCCGCCATGGGCATCATCGCCGTCATCCTGTTCGTCGGTGTGACCACGCTCGCGATCGTCGCCAAGGTGCACATCGCCGACGACCCCTGCCGACTGACCGGACTGCCCGACTGCGCCGGTCACACCCAGCGCACCGTCATCGCGCAGCTTGCCGCGGCTGTCTTCGGCGGGGCGGACAGCTTCGGCTTCTTCTACCTCCAGGCAGTCACGGCCCTGATCCTGATCCTGGCGGCGAACACCGCCTTCAACGGCTTCCCCCTGCTCTCCTCGATCCTCGCCCAGGACAGCTACCTTCCGCGCCAGCTGCACAATCGAGGCGACCGGCTCGTTTTCAGCAACGGCATCATCGCCCTGGCAGTGGTGGCCGGGCTCCTCCTGTACGGCTTCAAGGCCAACGTCACCAGCCTGATCCACCTCTACATCCTCGGTGTGTTCACTTCCTTCACCCTCTCCCAGACCGGCATGATCCGGCACTGGAACCGGGCGCTGCACAACGAGACCGACCCCGCTCAGCGCCGCCGTCACCACCTGGCCCGTGCGGTCAACTCCACCGGCGCCGCCGTCACCGGACTCGTCCTGGTCATCGTGCTGGTCACCAAATTCACCCAGGGTGCGTGGCTGGCCGTCGTCGCCGCCACCGTGCTGTGGCTGATGATGCGGGGCATCCGCCGGCAGTACGACAGGACCACCACCGAGCTCGCCGTGACCGACCCACGGCAGGACAGCGTCCCGCCCACCCGGGTCCTGGCCATCGTGCTCGTCTCCACCCTCAACAAACCGACCCTGCGAGCCCTCGACTACGCCCGCGCCTTCCGGCCCGACCACCTCGAAGCACTCACCGTCGCCGTCGACCAGGAGTCTCTGTCCACACTGCTCGGGCAGTGGAACGACTTCGACATCCAGGTGCCGCTCAAAGTGCTCCGGTCCCCCTACCGCGAAATCACCAGACCGGCGGTGGCCTACGTACGCTCCGTCCGCCGCGACGGCCCCCATGACCTCGTCGCCGTCTTCATCCCCGAATACGTCGTCGGCCACTGGTGGGAGAACTTCCTCCACAACCAGACCGCCCTCTGGCTCAAGAGCCGTCTGCTCCTCACCCCCGGCGTGACCGTGACCAGCGTCCCCTGGCAGCTGTCCTCCGCCACCGGCACCCACCGGCCCATCGCCCGCGCCCCCGGCTCGGTCCGCCGCGGCGAGCCCCCCAACACGGTCGGCCACACCGCACTGCACACCACGCCACAAGACCCCGACACGGACTGACGACGCGAACCCGGCCGAAGCCACCCCCGCTGCCGGTCGAGTTCGCCCGTGCTCGGCCGGCCGCCGCACGTGGTGGGCGGCCTGCCAGGCCTTCGAGCACCGCCGACCGCCGACGCCCGGACCCGCCCCCGGCTTCAGCACGCTGCATCCGAGAAGCCGGGCGTCTCCCACCGTTGGGGCGACGTGTCGAAGCGGATCGCGGGCGAGCACCGGACGACGATCGTGCCGCCGTCGCGCAGGAGGCGGACGCGAACTCAGCCGGCGGCGGCTTGGGCGCGGCGGGCGTAGGCGCGGGCGGCGCGGGCTCGGTCGCCACAACGGACCGAGCACCAGTGGCGGCGGCCGGCACGGAGCAGGTAGCGGTTGCAGGGGGTGGAGGCGCAGGCCGTCAGCCGTTCGACGTCGGGTCCGGTGAGCAGGTCGGCGGCGTCGGCGGCGAGGATGCCGAGAGCCTGGTCGACGATCTGGTCGATGGGGTGCGGGGCGGTGCGGTGCATGCCGCGGACCGAGTCCCAGCCGAGCGGGGAGGCGGTGGGGACCCGGGTGAGGGCGTCGTTGACGGCGGCCAGCGCGGTGGCGGGAGCCGGATGGCCGCCGACCTGGGCGGCGAGCAGGGCGCGTACCTGTTCGCGCAGGGAGCGCAGGCGTGCCGCACAGATCTCCTGCATACCGGCGTCCGCGGGGGCCAGGCCGTGGTCGACCAGCCACTGGTTGGCGCCCGCCGGGGTGCCCAACGCATCGAGGAACTGGCCGCCGCGCAGGGCGATGGCGCTGTTGGCGAGGTCGAGCGCGGGGTATTCCTCAGCGCCCGGCGCCGGCGGCAGCCCGGGATCGGCAGTGTCGGCAGTTGCAGTCTCACTCACACCTCTCACGTTATAGCTTGCCTTCATCCATGACAACACCCTATGGTCACGGATATAAGCCAATCCATCCGTGAGGAGATTTCGTCATGACTGCAACCGGCGCATCCAGTGAGCAGGTCCCCGTCCGTGTCTTCGGCGGTCCGACCGCACTCATCGAGTACGGCGGGCTGCGGTTCCTGACCGACCCGACCTTCGACGCCCCCGGCACCTATCCCTCGGGGCTGGCCAAGACCGCGCCCGCCTCCGCCGCGCCGGCCGACCTGGGCCGCATCGATGTGGTGCTCCTGTCGCACGACGAGCACGACGACAACCTCGACGCCTCGGGCCGCACCCTGCTCGCCGACGTACCCCTGACCCTGACCACGCCCAGCGGCGCGGGCCGACTGGGCCCCACCGCACGCCCGCTGAAGGACTGGGAGTCCATCGAGCTGGACCGCCCCGGCGGCGGCACGATCACCGTCACCGGCGTCCCGGCCCTGCACGGTCCCGGAGCACGCGCCGACCTCGAACCAGTCGTCGGCGAGGTCGTCGGCTTCGTCCTGACCGGTGACGGCCTGCCCACCGTCTACGTCAGCGGCGACAACGCCCAGCTCTCCCTGGTGCGCGAGATCGCCGACCGCTTCGGCCCGGTGGACACCGCCGTGCTGTTCGCCGGCGCGGTCCGCATTCCCGTCCTGGACGGCGCGCTGCTCACTCTCGACAGCGCTCAGGCCGCGGAGGCCGCCCGCATCCTGGGCGCCCGCCGCATCGTGCCCGTCCACTTCGACAGCTGGGCCCACTTCACCGAGGGCCGCGAGCAGCTCGTGGACGCCTTCACCACCGCCGGACTGATCGACCGCGTGGAGCTGGCCTGACCCCGGACACCCGGCCCCTGCGGTGCGACACGGGAGCACCGCGGCGGCCCGTCCTCTGGCCCGGACATCCCGTACCGGGCGCGCGCACCGCAGAGGGAATCCCCCGTGAACGGGCCGATCACGGGCATAGCCCGTGGAGCTGAGGCGACGTGCGGTCCGGTCCCGGCTCTGCTCGATTGTCCGCTTCTCCCGGGGGTAGCAGCGGAGCACTGGCCGAGGAGAGGAGCTTGTGATGTCCGAAGCACGTGACGTGGTGGCCGTGATCCTCGAGGACCACCGCACCATGGAGGAGTTGCTGCGGCGGATGCGCAGCGTCGAGGAGGACCGGGGAGCGGCTCGCAAGGACTTCGCGGCGCTCCTGATCGCTCACGGCGAGGCCGAGGAGGCTGAGGTCTACCCCGCGCTCAAGCGGTTCCAGAACGTGGACGCCGAGGAGATCGAGCACGGAGAGGAGGAGCACCACGAGGGCAACGAGGCGCTCCTCGCCCTGCTGGAAGTGGAGGACGTCGGCTCCGACGAGTGGGACGAGAAGCTGGAGGAGCTCGCGACGGCCATCACGCACCACATCGACGAGGAGGAGCGCACGATTCTCAACGGAGCGCGGGAGAACGTGCCGGACGAACGCCGCGCCGAACTCGGCGAGGTCTTCCTCCGCGACCGGGCGAAGCACCTGAAGGCCGACTGCGGGAGCATCGACAGCGTCCGCGCGGTGGTCCGGGCGCACTGACCCTCCAGCACGTACGCGGGCACCCGTCCCGCCGGACCGGCCGGATCGGGTGCCGCCTGCTGACCCCACGCCACGCCTGTGCACGGCACTCCGCGCGGCGCAGAGCGTCGGTTCGCGGCGCACAGCGCAGGTTCACGTGACAGCGCCGGGGCGGCACCGACCGCCCCGGTAGGCGGGACGTGGCCTCGTCGGCCGAAGAAGCGGAGCGATGCGCGGCTTCCCCTCCGCGCTCCCCCTCCTCGCCCCTCCCGCCTCGTACGCCACCCGTCGGCGGCGACATCTGTCAGCGCGAGTTGACTTCCGCGTCTAGTGCAGACTCACTAGACCGGCGCTGATGTACTCGCACCACGAGGTATTGAGGCGACAGCTGACGACAGGTGGCCCCTCAAAAGGAAGGGCTCGTCGGACCGTTCTGCGCGGATGCGCGCCGCACGTGAGCGCGACGGGGTGCGGGACGCCATGACCATTTACCCGTTCACGTCGCACGTCGTGGTTCGTTCCGGCATCGCGCGGGTGACGTTCGCCGGAGAGCTCGACCTGGACACCGCTCCTCGCGTCCAGGACGCGGTGACGGCTTGTCCGGAGAGGCAGCCGACGAGCCTCTGCCTCGATCTGACCGGCGTTTCCTTCTGCGACTGCGCGGGCCTGAGCGCCTTGTTCAGGGCTCGGACTCTCGCTCTTCGGGCAGGCGTGGACCTGGTCGTGGAGGGAGTCGGTACCCAGTTGGCGCGGCTGCTCTCCCGCGTCGGGGCCGACGGCCTCTTCACCGCGAGGAGCACACCGCCGCAGGCGGAACCGACCGCCTGGGCTGCGGCGGATACGGCCACGACCCGCCCCGACGCTGCGGCGGCGGCCACCGCGGAGTCGCTCCCCCCGGGTCTTCTGACTGATCACGCGGTCCGCCACCTGCAAGGATGCACCGATGCCCGCACCTGCCCCGCACGGTCGACCTCTCAGGATCATGCTGGTCGAGGACCACGACATGGTCGCCGAGGCGATCTGCCTCGCCCTGGAGCGCTCATCGGATCTGCAGGTAGTGGCACGCGCGGCGTCGGTGGCGTCGGCCCTCGCCGACGCGAAGCGATGCGAGCCGGATGTCGTACTGATGGACCGCCGCTTGCCGGACGGTGACGGGATCACCGCCATCGCCGATCTGCTGGCACTCCTGCCGAACGTGCGGGTCCTGGTGCTGGCGGGTGAGGGCAGCGGGTCGGTCGCTGCACGGGTCGCGGCGGCGGGCGGAGCCGGCCTGATCCTGAAGGCCCGCGGTCTGCGCGAACTGGAGGAAGCCGTCCGTCGCGTGGCTGCGGGCGAGGTGGTGTTCAACCAGGACCTGCTCGGCGACGTACTGGACCGGTTGGCCGGCAGAGCGCCGGGGCTCGGTACGAATCTGACACCCCGGGAGCGGGAGGCTCTTCATCTGCTGGGAGAAGGCCGCACCACCGCGGAGATCAGTGCCGAGCTCGGGGTCGCACTCAACACGGGCCGCAACCACGTCCAGCGGGTGCTGGAGAAGCTGGGAGCGCGTTCCCAGCTGGGAGCGCGTTCCTCTGCGGCGAGCGGCTGAACCTCGGTGAAGGCCGGCCGAGGTGCGGTCCGGCCCGCCCCAGGGGCTCCCCCGGTCACTCCAGACCCATGTGGAGACGCAGGACGAGGCCCTGCTCCACCGTGCGGAACTCGACCAGGTCGCACACCTGATGCATGATCCACACACCTCGGCCGCCGTTCGCCGCCCGGGGGTCGGGCCGGCGGCGGCCCGTCAGGGGATCGGCCAGCAGTCCCTGGTCACGGATCTCCGCGACGAGCCGGCCGTCGGCACGCCACATGCGCAGAGTCCCGCTGCCCCCTCCGTGACGCACCGAGTTGCTGGTCGCCTCGCCGATGGCGAGCAGCCAGTCCGTGCGGCGGACCGGCGGCAGAGCGGCGTCGGCTGCCCAGCGATCGGCCTCGGCGCGCACGGACGCCAGCCCCTGCTCGCCGAACGGGACGACGACGGCCTCCGGCGGCTCGGGCAGCGGGGTGTCGCAGTCCCTGCAGACCTCGTGGGGATCGGCGTAGCGGGAGCTGGCACGGTAGGCCCCCGGATCGCCGACCACCGGGTGGGTGCGGTACGCCTGTGCCAGGACGTCCTCGGGCAACGCCGTGTCGTAGGGGCACAGGATGCTCACCGGGCGCCCGGTGAACGCGAGGTTGATCAGCGCCTCGTGTCGGGTCGCCTCCCGCGCCTCCGCCGGCGTACGCCCGACCCAGATCGGCTCTCCCACGATCGACGCCCTGCTGCCCGAGTCCCCTGCTCGGTCGGCGAACTCCTGGAGCATCGACAGGATGCGCCCCGGGTTGCGTCCCGCCCGCCGCATGTCCACCCATGTGACGTGCTTGCCGTTGTCTCCGACGAGGTCCTGCAGCACCGGAAGGCTCCGGCCCGGCACGGCCACCAGTACGGAATGCTCGTGGTCCAGGGCGTCCTGGACGAACGCCCCGACCCCGTCGGCGTACTCGTCCTCGGTGCCGTAGAACAGGGCCGGGTGGTAGAAGGCCGCCTGCCGGCCGGCCCCGGCCGATGCCGGTCCGTACGCTGTCATCGGTCCACGACCTTGGTGGTGGTGTCCGTGAAGTACAGGGCCCGCCCACCCTTGTCCGGCCCGCCGCGGACGAGGGCGCCGAGGTGTCCGGCCCCTTGGCGGTCGTCGGAGAGAACCACGCTGTGACGGCGCCCCTGCGGCGACTCCCGCCCGGTGGGTGCCACCACGCTTCGCACCATCGGCATGATGCGCCCCCTTGTCCCCTCCGAGGCAACTGTCCTGAACATGGAAGCACACGGATGCGAGGGGTCCGGCGCACCGTACGCGGCCGGAGGCACGCCGGTGAGCCCGCCCGGAGGGCTCGCTCACCGGCGGGTGCTCGGCCGTCGGCACCGGCCCCCGCTGCGCGGCACCCCGTCAGTCGGCGCCGACGTCGTGCACGGACACGCGCATCGTCCCCGAGGTGCTGTCGGCGGCGTCGGGGACGAGCATCCCCCCGCTGACACCGGGCCGCAGGTGATCCACCGCGGCCTGGTCGAGCAGCTCATCGGGGAGGACGGCAGGGATTCCCGGAGGGTAGGGGGTGAGCATCTCGGCACGGATTCGGCCGAGATGCTCACATGGTTCGGATCAAGGGCCGGCGCACCTGTCAGAGAGCGGGGGTGAAACGGTCCCAGGCCCGGTGCCCTCCGAGAAGGCCGGTCACCGCCTCCAGGACCTGGGAGGCGGCCCCGTCGGTGACCACTCCTGCCGAGTTCGCAGGCAGCCCGGCCGCTTCCAGAGCGCTGACCCCTGCGCCCCAGGCGCCGATGGCCTTGCCGTGGCGGTACGCCTCGGTGACCATCAGCAGGAGGCGGGGTTCCACACCGGTGGCCGCTGCGGCGCCGTCGTCGGCCTTGGCGTCACGCGCCCCGTACGCGTCCGCCGCCGGGGCCGGTGCCCCGGCCAGCAGAAGGGCGTCGAACTCGACGGACCGGGCGGTGGTGAAGGTGCGCTGCACGGTGACGGGATCGCCGTCGGGGTCGAGCGTGCCGCCTGCCGGGGCGATGACCAGCGGAACCATGCCGGCCTCGAGGACCGCCCGACGTACTTCGCGCACACCGTCCAGGTCGTCCGCGCCGTCGGTGACGATGCCGATGATCCGGCCGTCCACCGGCCATTGTTCGCTGAGCTGGGACAGGGCCGGGCTCGGCTCGACCGCCGCGAACGGGACGCTCGCCTCCGGTACGGGAAGGCCCAGACCGGACGCGACCTGCGTACAGAGGTCCGGGTCGATGTTGGCGAGCACCTTCAGTGCCCGTTCCTTGATGGCCTTCTCCCAGCACTTGCCCAGCTCGAAGGTGTAGGCGGCGGCGATGTGCTCGCGCTCCGTGGGGGTCATGCTGAGCCAGAACAGCCGGGCCTGGCTGAAGTGGTCGTCGAAGGATGCCGCCGCGTCACGCACCTTGCGGGCCGCCGGGACCTCGGCGGGAACCTCGATGTAGGCCCCGGTGTCCGCACCCGCGAGGAACGGGCATCCCCCGTCGAGGGAGTGGGGCCGGTACGGTGCCACGCCGCGGTGCACCGCGGTCTGGTGCATGCCGTCACGCAGCATGTCGTTGACGGGTGCGTGCGTGCGGTTGATCGGCAGCTGACCGAAGTTGGGGCCGCCCAGCCGGCTGATCTGTGTGTCGAGGTAGGAGAAGAGACGCCCCTGCAGCAGCGGGTCGTCGGTGACGTCGATGCCGGGGACCAGATGGCCGAGGTGGAACGCCACCTGTTCCGTCTCGGCGAAGAAGTTCGACGGGTTGGCGTCGAGGGTCATCAGGCCGATCGCACGGACCGGTGCCAGCTCCTCGGGCACGATCTTCGTCGGGTCCAGGAGGTCGATGCCCTCGAACATCTGGTCCTCGGTGTCCGGGAAGGTCTGCACGCCCAGCTCCCACTGGGGGAAGGCACCCGCCTCGATCGCGTCCGCGAGGTCGCGGCGGTGGAAGTCCGGGTCCATGCCCGCGGTGATCTGCGCTTCCTCCCAGACCAGCGAGTGCACACCCAGCTTCGGCTTCCAGTGGAACTTCACCAGTGTGGTGGCGCCCTCGGCGTTCACCAGCCGGAAGGTGTGGACGCCGAAGCCCTCCATCATCCGGTACGAGCGCGGGATGCCGCGGTCCGACATGTTCCACAGCGTGTGGTGGGTCGCCTCGGTGTGGAGGGTGACGAAGTCCCAGAACGTGTCGTGGGCGCTCTGCGCCTGCGGGATCTCACGGTCCGGGTGCGGCTTGCCTGCGTGGATCACGTCGGGGAACTTGATCGCGTCCTGGATGAAGAACACCGGGATGTTGTTGCCGACCAGGTCGAAGACGCCCTCCTGGGTGTAGAACTTCGTCGCGAAGCCCCGGGTGTCGCGCACCGTGTCGGCCGAGCCGCGCGAGCCCAGGACGGTGGAGAAGCGCACGAACACCGGTGTCTCGACACCTTCGGCGAGGAAGGCCGCTTTGCTGATCCCCGCCGCGGCACCGTACGCACGGAAGACGCCGTGCGCGGCCGCGCCGCGGGCGTGTACCACCCGCTCCGGAATGCGCTCGTGATCGAAGTGGGTGATCTTCTCCCGCAGATGGTGGTCCTGGAGCAGTACCGGACCACGGGGTCCGGCCTTCAGGGAGTGGTCGGTGTCGTACAGGCGCGCGCCCTGAGCGGTCGTGAGGTGGGCACCGTCCTGGGCGACGCGGCCCTGCGGGGTCCCGGTCTCCTGCCCGGTGGGGCTGTACGTGTCCGGACCGCGCTGGTCGCGTTTGGGCGGGAGCGGTGTGCGCGCTTTCGTCGGCTCCTCGGCCGACGCCGCTTCCGGACCCGGGGCACCGGGGATCTCAGGTGCCGGGAGCACAGCGTCCTGAACCTTCTCCGCGACCTTCTCGGCGGCAGCCGACACCGGGTTCTTCTTCTTCTCGCTCACTGAATTCCGATCCATGGGCGGGCGGGGCCGGGCGCGGAGCGTTCAGCACTCGGCACGATGCGGACTGACCACGCGTACCCTCCGCCCCGACACGCGACACATGTGCTGCGCCATCCGGCGCTGCAACACCGCCGGATATCGCGAAAGCCGCCGGCCCGGGCCTGTCCGGCCCTCTTCACGCATTCACTCCGGCGCCCCACGGCGCGCCGCAGGAGGACCCTTCGCACCGCACCGTGCAACGACGACGTGCACGTTCTCCGTGCGGTGGGATCACACCCATCAGGAGGAGGAAATCCTTCTTTCTTCTGATGGATGTGATGCCACGGACGAACTCCCGGACGCGGAGCTCCTCATTCCCCGTTCCGCTCCCGATGTGTATTCCGGCCCCCTGCAGGAATTCCCGAGCATCCCGTCGTCCACATTCACCCCGGCCCCCGAGGAGTCGCATGACCGACCGGAAGCGGATTCTGAACGGCCGTACGGCCGTGGTGACGGGCGCCGCGCGCGGCCTCGGGAGAGCCGTCGCCGAGGAGTTGGCCGCCCGGGGTGTGCGCGTGGCGCTGCTGGGCCTGGAGTGCCCGCGGGACGGGTGCCGTCGTCCTGATCGTTCCCGGCCGAGCGGGGCGCGACGACGGCTTCGCCCCGGGACGCCCCCGGTGGTCGGGGCCACTCACTCGGTGTTGCGGCCTGCACGGACGGCCCACGGCATGCATGGCGCACGCAGCCGGTGCACGCCCCCGCCGCGCAGCGCGGCGCGGGCGGCGTTGGCGCCGGGGGCTCCGTGCACGCCGCCGCCGGGGTGCGCGGAGGACGAGGCGAGGTACAGGCCCTTCACCGGCGTTTCGGGCCGCCCGGTGCCCGGAGTCGGACGGAACACGAGTTGCTGGTGGGCGGCTGCGGTTCCGCCGTTGATCGCGCCGCCGAACAGGTTGGCGTCCATGGATTCGATGGTGGGCGGTGCGAGAAGGCGGCGGGAGATGATGCGGGAGCGGAAGCCCGGCGCCCAGCGTTCGACCTCGTTCTCCACGCGGTCGGCCATGGCTTCCTGCTCCCGACGGTCCCATCGTCCTGTCAGGCCGTCCTCGCCTCCGTCCCCCTTGATCCGGTGCGGGACATGGGTGTACGCCCAAGCCGACTCCGTACCGGCCGGTGAGCGCGAGGCGTCCGCGGTCGTCATCTGTCCGACGAGGAGGAAGGGGCGGTCGGGGACCAGGCCCGTCGCGATCTGCGCGGCGAACCGTGTGAGCCCGTCGACGCCGTCGGCCAGGTGGACCGTCCCCGCCGTGGACGCCTCCTCGGCGGTCCATGGCACTGCCCCGCTCAGTGCCCAGTCGACCTTGAACGTGGCGAAGTCCCACTGGAAGCGGCGCAGGTCGCTCAGCAGTTGGTCGGGGAGGTGCTGTGCGTCGACCAGATCGCCGTACAGGGCGGGCGCCGACACGTCGGCGAGCACGGCACGGGCGGCGGGTACGGCCTCGCCCCCCGCGGTCCGTACGCCGACGGCGCGTCCGCCGCGTACGACGATCTCCGTCACACGCTCTCCGCAGCGGACCGCGCCACCGTACCGTTCCAGCCGGCGCACCAGGGCCGCCGTGAGCGCACCGGCTCCGCCCACCGGCACCGGGAAGCCGTAGGTCTGCGCGAGCATGGACATGAGCCATCCGTAGCCCCCGCTCCCCGCCGCTTCGGGGCCGACATCCGCGTGCAGCGCGTTGCCCGCCAGCAGGAGCCCGGCTGCCTCGCCGCGGAAATCCTCCTCGCCCAGGCGACGCACGGGCAGCACCATCGTCCGCGCCAGCCGAAGACCGCCGGATGTCCGGAGCCTGGCGGCGAGTCGCACGACGGAGCGCACCGGCGGGAAGGGGGTGAACAGGGCGCGCAGGATGTCGGGGCCCAGCCGGTTCCACGTGCCGCACAGATCGAGCCACGCGGCCCCGTCGCCCGCCGCGAACGTGTCCAGTCCCGCCGCGGTGTCCTCCGCCCCCTGTTCGAGGACCGCACACCGGCCGTCGGGCAGCGGATGCGCCAGTACACGCGGGGCGCGGCTCCATGTGAGCCCCTCCTGCTGGAGCTCCAGCCCGCCGAAGACCGGCGAGGCCGCTGCCAGCGGGTAGAAGGCGCTGAAGAGGTCGCTCACGTAGTCGGGATGGACGCCGCGGTCGCTGCGGACCGCCCCACCCGGCTCCGGCTGTGCCTCCAGCACCTCCACGCTCCACCCCTCGGCGGCAAGGAGGTTCGCTGCGACGAGACCGTTGGGCCCCGCGCCGATCACCACCGCGTCCGGCATCACTACCTCCACGTGTTCTCGCCGCCCCGGGGTCGCCCGGCCGCGCTGCCCTGCCCTGCGCGACTCCGCAGCGATCTGCGGCCGGCCGGTGCACGCTCCCCGGTGCCGAGTGCCCCGGTACCCGGCCCTTGCCGGCACACCCACTCTCGCAAGCATCCGGGGAGGCCGCAGCCCGCCGGGCACCCGGCCGGGTGTACAGGCCCCGTGACCAGCCTCGTATCGCCCCCGGCGGACCGGCACCGCGCACATGGTCACGACCGCCGCGCAGTTCCACTTCGACCTCCCTGGATGGCCCACACGGGGAGAACCCGCCGGATTCGGTCGCTCCGTTCCGGGAACAGGTAAGGCCTCTTTTCCCGACGCAGGAGGCGGACGATGACGAACGGCGAGCAGGCGCCGCACGACCCGGTGACCAAGCACCCCCGACCGGAGTTCCCCCAGCAGGAGCAGGCGGTTCCCGGCTGGACCGGAGCGATGGACCCGCCTCCGGACCACGGTGAGGAGTCCTACCGAGGTCACGGTCTCCTCACCGACCGCAAAGCCCTGGTGACGGGGGGAGACTCCGGCATCGGGCGCGCAGTCGCGCTGGCCTACGCCCGGGAGGGCGCCGACGTGTTGTTCAGCCACCTGGAATCGGAGGAGGAGGACGCGCGCGAGACCGTACGGCTGATCGAGGACGCGGGGCGACGGGCCGTGGCGGTCGTGTGCGATGTGCGCGAAGAACGGCAGTGCGCCGGCCTCGTCGACCGAGCGGTCGCCGAGTTCGGACACATCGACATCCTCGTCAACAACGCCGCCTACCAGATGTCCCAGCCCGACGGGATCGGCGCCATCTCCACGGAACAGTTCGACCGGGTGGTCCGCACGAATCTCTACGGCATGTTCTGGCTGTCGAAGTTGGCACTCCCCCACATGCCCAAGGGCGGAAGCATCATCAACTCCGCTTCGGTCCAGGCGTACAAGCCCAGCCCGCACCTGCTGGACTACGCCATGACGAAGGGGGCGATCGTGACCTTCACCCAGGGGCTCGCGCAGACGGTGGCGCAGGACGGTATCCGCGTCAACGCGGTGGCGCCCGGCCCGGTGTGGACACCCCTGATTCCCGCGACACTGCCCGACACCGCCGAATTCGGTAAGCAGTCCCCCCTGGGCCGCCCCGCCCAGCCCGCGGAGATGGCCCCCTGTTACGTCTTCCTCGCCTCGCCGCAGGCGAGCTACATCACCGCCGAGGTCCTCAACGCCACCGGAGGCACCCCTCTCCCGTAACCCCCGCGGCTGCTCCCCGCAAGCGTCCGCCACGGAGGCGGCCCCCTCCGCGGACGCCTGCGGGGACCGGAGCGGACCACCGGGAAGTACGCGGACCTGCGGAGGAAGCCGCCTTGCGGCGCGGACGCGGCACAGGTCAGCGGCCGGTCACCTGGGGCGCCCACGCGCACATCTCCACCGCTGCCTCCAGCACCGCCCGCTCGGTGGCGGTCAGGGGGTACATCTCTGCCGCGCCGCCCGGCGGGGCGAGGTGCGGTCGGACCCGGTCGGCATCGGTGCTGTCGAGGGAGAGTACGGGCTTCACCAGGATGTGGAGCGGATGCTCCAGGTCCTGCACGACCGTGGAGTAGAAGTCGTCCGTCGAGCGCATGCGGCTCGCCAGCGACCCTTCGTACACGGCGAGTCTGCCGTAGGGCGCGGCGAGGAACTTGCCGACGGCGCGCGAGCCGCGGAGGTCGTCACCCTCGGAGTCGGGGCCCGAGGGCACCAGGAAATCGGGGGCCGAGGAGCGTTCGAGCGTGGTGCCGTCGTAGTGGTAGTTGACGTTGCCGCCCTCCGCCACCAGCAGGTTCCACGGGGCCACCGGGTGGAGCCGGAACATCGTGCGCGGTGCGGTGCCGAATCCGGAGTGCAGGCCCCGGATGCGGTCGCCGATGATCTGCCACCGGTACAGGCCCTCCTCCCAGCCCGCGGTCACGATGGTGTCCCCGACGAAGGTGATCGCGTTGAACCGTTGTTTCCGCAGGGTGGTGTCCAGCACGAGTTCGTGCTGCGGCTGCAGCCTGCTGTCGGTGACGAGCAGCCGGTTCTCACTCGCGAAGGCGATTCTGGTCCCGGTGGCGTCGACGGCGAACAGGGCCGCACTGTGCATGCCGAAGTCCCGCAGGTCCAGCTGTTCCTGTTGGCCGTCGGCGACCGCCAGGGCGACCCCGGCCATTTTGGTCCCGACCACCCACCCCGTCGCGGTCGGCTTCACCACCGCGTCCAGCAGCCCGCCCCCCGAGGCGAGAACGGCCTCACGGCCGGGGGTGTACTCGACGATCTCCGTGTCACCGCGGTGGCCTCCGGTGTCGAACTCCCTCCGGGCGATGACGGTCTCGCCGTCGAGCGCGCACATCGACCAGTGCTGTGCGGGCCCCTCGTACAGAGTCGACCGCACTCCGGTCCGGTCGGCGGTGACGAGACGGGACGTGTGCAGGTCGCGGCCCCGCAGGTCGAGTGCCACGACCGGGTGCCGGAGGCAGAAGCCCGCCGGGTTCACCACCCCCAGCGAGGTGTGCAGACGCACACTGGTCCGGTCGAACAGCTCCGCACCGAGCCGGGCCGCCTCCTTCGTGCCGATGCCGGTGAGCAGGGCGGCCAGCCGGGCGTCGGCCTCGGACGGCGAATTCCACCGACGGAGCTTGAGGTACGCCGCCGCGCCCACCGCCTGGGGCAGGGGGAGGGACAGGATGAGCCACCACAGGGTGCGCCAGTCGCCCTTGCGTGCCAGTCTCCGGGCCTGACCGACCGGATCCGAGCCGCCGCTGATACGTGGGATCATCCTGCATCGTCTCCCTCGGCCGAGCGATATGTCACTGGACGCCTTACGAGTGCGCTTCCCCGCCCCGGCACACCGGGCCCTTCGGCACGCGCACCGTGCACACCGGGACGCTTCACACCGGGGCCCTTCACACCGGGGCCCTTCACACCGAGAACCATCCACCGGGCCTGATGTCCACGCCGAGCCGGCGCAGCATCGCCTGCTTCAGCTCCGGATCGAAGTCGCCCACGGCGTTGGCCGCGTGGACCTTCTCGGAGCGTCCGGCGTCCGGCGAATCCACCAGCTCCCGCAGCGCCCGCAGCCCTTCCTCCCGGTCCACCTCCGCCAGTGCGCGCGCGGCCGCCACGCGGGCGTCGCCGGCCGACGCGGCGATGCGCGCGCGCAGCAAGGACACACCGGCCTGCCGGTCGCACCGGGCGAGCAGCACGGCGGCCCGGAGCCGTGGCCCGTCGTCCCAGTCGGGTTCCCCGGCCAGCGCCGTCAGCAGTGCTTCCCCTTCGGACGGCTCGTAGTGGGCGAGTTCGGAGGCCGCCCGCAGCCGGTGGCGGGGGTCCTGGCCGGGGGCGCGGGCGATGACTCCCAGAGCCCGCACTCCCTCCGCACGGTCGTGCTGCGCGAGGAGCATCGCGGCGTCACCGCTGTAGCGGCCGCGCACCACACCACCGGCGAAGTCACGCAGCAGGGCGACGCCGGTGGGGGTCTCGTACCGTGCGAGCCGGTGTGCAGCCTCCACCCGGTAGCCGGCGTCGACGCGCTCGTCCCGGGCGATACGTTCCAGGAGCAGCGCCGCCTCGGTGCGCTCCGGGAAGTCGACGTCGGGGACCGCGCCGAGGGAGTCGGCCGCGAACACACGGCAGTCCGCGAAGAAGCCCCCGTCGGCGGCGATCCGGCGCAGCCAGTCGGTTCCGGCGGCCCGGTCGTGGTCGCGCAGCGCGACGGCCGCCTCGGCCCTGGCCAGGTGTGGGCAGTAGGGGTTCGCCACCAGGGCGCGCAGCCGCGTCGTACCCGCGTGGGTGTCGTGGTCCGCCAGCCGGGCCGCGGCCTGGGCGCAGTAGCGGGACGTGGTGTCGTCCGCGAACCGGGCGAGCGTCTCCGCGCCGGCCTGCCGGTCCACACGCGCCAGGTGCCACGCCGCGCCGATGCGCAGTCGGAGGGGGAACGAGGCGTCGTGGACGAACCCGCGGAGCAGTTCGGTGCCGCGCGGGTCGTTGCCGGCCAGCGCGGCCGCCGCACTGACCCGGTCGACGGGCACGGCGTCCGGATCGGCCGCCATGGCGTGCAGCCGGCGTCGTTGCCCGGGAAGGTGGGCGAGCGCGGTGTGGGTCTGCTGCCAGTCGTGGACGACCGGGTCCGCACCGGAATCCCGCTCGTCCGGGTGCTGCCAGAGCATCTCCAGGATCCGGTCGCGGCTCTCGTCGTCGCACATGCCTTCCGCGAGCAGCCACGCGGCCTGCTCCACCCGCCGGGGATCGGCGGACAGCCGGCGGGTCAGTTCGCCCTGCAGCGCGGCCGGGTGGCGGTCGAAGGCGAAGAGCGCGGCGACACGCGTGCCGGGATCGGCGAGGGCGTCGCCCCAGGCGGCGGGATCGGTGCCGTAGCGGTCCCGGAGCCGATCCGCGGCGAGATACTCGGCGAAGGTCCGGTGCAGGAACCGGGGATACGCCGTCCGGACGTCGATGACGAGTCCGGTGGCGTCGAGCAGTGCGGCCACCGTCCGTCCCGTGTACGGGTCGTCGTCCTCCGGGCCGGTCAGCAGCTCCGCGGCGGCGCGGGTGATCGGCGTGCCGTGCAGGAGATGGGTGTCGGCCACCTCGCCGAGGAATCCGCGCAGGGCGGTGGTGACGGCGGCGTGGCCCGGGGCGTCACGGGCGTAGCGATCGCGCAGCCGGCCGAGCGACTCCTCGACACGGTCCCTCAGCAGTGGTTCGTAGGGTCCCTGACGCTGCGGGAAGCGGCCGAGGAACTCGGCCACGGCATGCGCGTACAGGTCGACGCGCCGGCCCCGCAGGTGCGGCTCCCCGCCCGGGTCGAAGTACTGGCCGACCGCCAGATGCGCCAGGAGGGGCAGCCTGACGAGGTCCAGCATGCCGTTCCCCCGCACGTACGCGAGGAACTCCGCGGCCCGCGCCGAGGCCCGCTCATGGACCCGGGGGTCGGCCAGCCGCTCGGCGCCGCCCGTCTGGTGCGCCATGACGAACCGGTGGAGCTGCTCGTCGGAGAAGGGCTGCAGACGGAACTCGACGCCCCCGACGCTCGCCAGACTTCGCCAGGTGCTGTCGTGCAGGCCGCGGGTGGACAGCAGCAGACGGCACTCCATGCCGGGCCCGTTCGCGCCCTCCCGGGCGGTGGTGAGCAGGATCTCCATCACCTGCCGCCAGTCCTCCGGCCGGGTCACCTCGTCCAGTGCGTCGACCAGCAGCAGCACCTGTGCTCCCGGCACGGGGGGTCCGGCTTCCAGCAGCGCCCGAGCCCCGGGCCGTACCGCGGCGGCGACCGAGTCGCTGCCGACCAGTTCCCGCGCGGCGATCCGCAGCGGGAGCAGCGGCCCGAAGGGCGCCGTCTCCGGCGCCTCGGTGCGGGTCGCGGCACACCACCACCGCCAGGCGGTGGCTTCCACGTACTCCAGCAGGCTGGACTTGCCGACGCCGGGCTGGCCGGTGACGACGACGTGCCGGACGGCGGGGTCGGTGAGGAGGCGCTCCACGGTGACGGTCCGTCCGGTCACGCGCACGGGGCCGGACGGGGCCTCCGTGTCCCGGTCCCGGTCCCGGTCGGCGGTCGCGTCGAGGTACTGCCGGGTGTAGACACGGGCCAGATCGCCGGGTTCGGCGACCCGGTAGGTGAGGCCGCCGCGGTCGTGTGTGACGTCGGCCGGGGGCGCGGCGGCGAGCAGCAGGGGTGGCAGCAGCGGGCGGCGGCGGCGCAGGCGCCATGCGCGTACGGAGGAGGCGACGGTGCCGACGCCGGCCACCGCTGCCGCCGGCGCCGGCCCCAGCGGGAGGGCCGCGCCGGCGGCTGCCGCCGTGGCCACCAGCAGGGCGGGCGGTGACGTCCAGGACGCGGCTCCACCGCGGGGCTGCCGTGACTGCGGGGTTTGCGGCGGGCTGGTCCCGCCCGGCTCCGGCCGCTCGGGCCTGCCGTACTCCCACGTGCCCGCACCGCCCGCCCACCGGATCCACGCCTTCAGCTCCGGGTCGTCCGCGAACGCCCGGGCGGGTACGGCCCGCAGCTCGGCGACCGAGGCGGACCCGCCGCTCGCGTCCGCGGTGACGAGGCCCACCAGGCGGTCCCCGGCGAACAGGGCCGCGCCGGACATCCCGGCCCACCCGCTGCCGGGGGTGGGCCGCGCCAGCGCGCCCGTCGTGACGACCCACTGCCCCGACCGCACTCCGGACAGCGGATGGACGACCCCGGTGAACTGCCGGGACTCGCGCCGGGCGGCTACGACGTCGTGAGCGGGGAACCCGACGGCCATGACGTCGACGGGGTCGGCCGAGTCGGGCTCGGACCAGTACGTCGGCGCCCACCCTGCCGGCGGCGCGGGATGCGGCAGGTCGCCGGTGACCAGCAGGAGCGCCACGTCGCAGTCGGGTCGCCACCAGACGGTCACCGCGTCCAGGAACGGCCGGCCCGCGCGAGCGTCGGCCAGCGCCCGCACCCGGCATCCCGCCCGGTCACGGGCCAGCTCCGCCAGCGTCGCCTGCGAGAGCGGCCGGCGTGGCGGTGGCACGCCGGGCGCGGGCTCACCCTCGCGGGCGCTGCCCTCCACGGCATGCCACACCGTGAGGACGAGTTGCGGTGTGATGAACCACCCCGACCCCACCACGCGGGCCCGGGGGTCGAACACCTCTGCGACACGCTGAGCGGTCAGTGGCATGACGGCTCACCCTCAGCCGGGCTCGCCGTCGACGCTCGCACCGATCCGCACCGGGCCGTCCCCGTGCGCGGCGACCGGGTTCAGCGTGAGCGCGAGCCGGTGCGTCTTCGCGTCGGTCGCTTTTCCGGCCGCCCCGAAGGACACGACTCCGAACCGGAGCCCTCCGTCGCCGGAGGCCTCACGGGTGATGGCGAGCTCCAACTCGATGTTCACCGGGCCCAGCTCGAATCTGATCGGCTGACCGTCGCCCCGCGCCATCGCCGTCGTCAGCTCGGCCCTCAGCGCGTCGATGGTCTCGGCCAGTCCTCCGGCGACGACCCCGTCCCCCGTACCCATCGTGTGTCCCCCGTGACTCGCGCCGTACACGACTCCCCGAACGTAACCATGATGCCACCCGGGGGTGTTGGACGGGGTGACGGCGGAGTACGGGCGTGGCGGGGATCGCTGCCCGGACCCCGCGGGACTCATACCGGGCACGGTGGCGCCCGCGGTGCATGAGAACTCCGCCGGGCCCCGGTGGACGGCGGCTCCGCACGGGTGCCGGACGGCAACCCTCACCGCCGGGCCCGGGGTCCACGGTGGCCGCCCCTCGTGGTCGGCTTCCGCATAGACCGGCGAATGCGTACCGGGCTTATCAGTTTTGTTAACCGGCATGAATGCGTGCCCATGTCGCGGAGGGCCGTCTTGCCGCCCACCGGAGGGCCCTGATGTGATTGTGCATTCGGACCGGCACTACTGGTGACGTCGGTGTTCGTGGGGGTGGCAGCAGCAGCTGCTAAGGGGCCGCTGGAGGGACACGTTTTCATGGGCGAGGACACAGGGGTGCATGCGATCCGCTTCCGGATTCTGGGCTCGTTCGAATGTTGGGACGGGCCGGACCGGGTCCGGGTGGGTGGTCCCGTACACGAAAAAGTACTGGTCACCCTGCTTTTGGAACCCCAACGCGTGCTCCCCGTCCACCGACTGGTGGAAGCCGCCTGGGACGAGAACGCACCCGCCACCGCCGCCCACCAAGTGCGCAAGGCGGTGGCCGAGTTGCGGCAGCGCATCCCCGGTGGACGCAATCTGATCGTCACCGAGGGGCCGGGGTACCGGGCGCTGACCACCCCCGAGCAGGTGGACCTCAGCCGGTTCACCGAAGGGTTGAAACAAGCCAGGGAGGCGACCGCCGCCGGACAAAATGCGTATGCCGCCACCGCACTGCGGGAGGCACTCGACCTGTGGCGGGGCCCTCTCCTGTCCGGCAGCGGCGGCTCCGTGCTCTGCGCCGCCTCCGCAGCCCTGGAGGAGCGGCGGCTGACCGCTGTCGAGCAGCTCTTCGACTTGCGGCTGGCCGCAGGCGAGAACGGCGAACTGATCGGCGAATTACGGGAGTTCATCGAGGCCAATCCGCTCCGCGAGACCCTGCGCGGGCAGCTCATGCTCGCTCTGTTCCGGTCCGGGCGGCAGGCCGAGGCACTGGAGGAGTTCGCGAAGGTACGCGAGTACCTCGTCGACGAGCTCGGTATCGGTCCCGGCGACGCCCTCACCGACCTGCACCACGCCATCCTGCGCAACAGCCCCGAGCTCGCCGCTCCGGCCCAGGCCGCCGGCCCCGCTCCGTTCACCCCGGAGGGGTCACCCTCCACGCTCCCCTACGACCTGGGCGACTTCACCGGCCGTGAGGAGGAGGTCAGCCAGCTGCTCGGGTTCGTCGAGGAGGCGCCCGGCACCGGACCGCTCATCGTCGCCATCGACGGCATGGGCGGCAGCGGCAAGACCTCGCTCGCCGTACGGGCTGCCCACCAGCTCACCGAGCGCTATCCGGACGCCCAGCTCCACATCGATCTGCGCGGGTTCACCCCGAGTGAACAGCCGCTCACCGCCGGGGCCGCCGCCGAGGCTCTGCTGCGCATGCTCGGCGCACCCGGCGAACGCATCCCCGACGACGCGGAGGGCCGCATCGCCCTGTGGCGGCGCACCATGAGCTCCCGGCGGATGATCCTGCTGCTCGACAACGCCGTGGACGAGTCCCAGATCAGACCCCTCCTGGCGTCCCCGACCCAGACCCTCGTCCTGGTCACCAGCCGCGCGCTGCTCGCGGACCTGGACGCCGCACACACCGTCTCCCTCGGTGTCATGCCCCCGCACGACAGTGTCGCCCTCGTCGAGGGCGTCCTCGGCAGCTCGCGTGCCCGCGCCGAGCCCGAGGCCGTCGCGCAGCTCGCCGAGCTCTGCGGCCATCTGCCACTCGCCCTGCGCATCGCCGCAGCCCGGCTGCGCAAGCGCCCCCGCTGGACCGTCCGCTACCTCGTCGACCGGCTCCGCGACGACGCCCACCGGCTGGCCGAGCTCAACTCGGGCGAGCGCAGCGTCGAGGTGACCCTGCGGCTCTCGTACGAGGGCCTGTCGGCCGAGACCCGGGAGGCGTTCCGGCTGCTCGGCCAGCACCCGGGGGCGGAGATCGAGGTGTACGCCGCCGGAGCCCTGCTCGACAAGAGGGCACGGGACGCGGAGGACGTACTGGAGTACCTCCTCGACATGCACCTGCTGCAACAGCACGAAACCGGCCGGTACGCCTTCCACGACCTGGTCCGCAGCTTCGCCCAGAACCTCTCGCGCGTCGGTGGCCGGGCCGGGCCGGAGACAGGCGACGGGGACGGGGACGCGGGCAACGAGGAGGCGGCCCTTGCCGTGCGCCGTCTCCTCGACTTCGCGCTGGGGGCCACCGACGCGGCCTGCGACCTCCTCTTCCCCGGGCGGGCCCGGATACACCGCCCCGAACACCGGTCGACCGCCGAGCTCCCCCCGCTGAACACCTCCGATCAGGCGAGGGACTGGCTGGAGCGCGAGCAGGACTCGCTGCTGGCGGCCGTCTCCCTCGCGTACCGCTGGGAACTGGACAGCCATGTCGGGCTGCTCGCCGCCAACGTTGTCTTCCCACTCGACCTTCGCGGGCGCCTGGAGGAGTTCCGGGAACTGTGCCGCACGGCCGTGACCGCTTCCCGCAGACTCGGCGATCCGGCGCTGCTGCGGCTCAGCCTGTCGAACCTGGCCGTCGCCTGCTGGAAGCTGGGCCGCTTCGAGGAGGGCATCGAGATGGCGGAGGAGGCGTTCGGTCTGGCGGTCAGCCTCGCCGACCGCCGTGGCGAGGCCAAGGACACGGGTGTCCTCGGCCTCCTGCTCGGCGCCCTGGGCCGGTACGGCGAAGCGCTTCCCCGTCTGGAACACTCCATCGCGATCAAACGGGAGCTCGGCGCCGAACGCGCGGAGGCCGAGTCCCTCGCCAACCTCAGCAAGCTGTACGCCGAGTGGGGTCGCTTCCCCGAGGCCGTGGAGGCCGCCGACCGTGCCGTCGCGCTGTCCCGCAGTATCGGGGCGGTCGACAAGGAGGTCGAGGGCCTGACCGATCTGGCGGTCGCACGGCTCGGCCTGGACGCGGTCGACGAGGCCGCCGATCTGCTGCGCCGGGCCCGCAAGCTGGCGGTGGACGTCATGTCGCCCGCCGACATGTCCCTGCTGCTCGCCCTGTCCGCCGAGACCGCCGACCGGCTCGGCGAGAGCACCCAGGCCACCGAATGGGCGGAGGCGGCGCTCCAGCTCGGCGACCTGAGCGGTGCACCGATGCGCGAGGCGGCCGTCGGCAACATCGTCGGCCGGCTGCACGCACGCAGGGGCCGGTTCACCCTCGCCCTCGAGCTCCACCAGCAGGCCCACCGCGCGGCCTCCGGCGTGGACTACCGCGTCGAGGAGGCGCGCGCCCTGGCCGGCATGGCCCACGCCATGGAACGCCTCGGTGACCACGAAGCGGCCCGGACCCACTTGGCGACGGCTGAAGCGGCGTACGACACGATGGGAATACCGGCGGCCGGGCGAACGGACTGACGAGCGCCCGGCCCCGAACAGCAGCCCCCCATCGGGGTGTTCAGGCGTTCTGGTATCCGGTACGGCTGTCGACCATGCGTACACGGGTACGCGGATGCCCCGCTCCCTCGGTGGGGAGCGGGGCATCCGTATGACAGGGCTGTGAAGAACGCGTCTGCGCCGAGGCGCAGGGGCCGGGATCAGACCGCAGCCAGGTTGGGGCCCTCGCCGGAGGTGGGCTCCTCGTTGGGGCCCTCGCCGGAGACGGGGACGACGTTGGGGCCCTCGCCCGAGGTGGGCGCGAAGTTCGGGCCTTCGCCCGACGTCGGCGCAACGTTCGGGCCCTCGCCCGAAGCGGGAACGATGTTCGGACCCTCACCCGACGTCGGCGCAATATTCGGACCCTCACCCGAAGCGGGAACGATGTTCGGACCCTCACCCGACGTCGGCGCGAAGTTCGGGCCCTCACCCGAAGCGGGAACGATGTTCGGACCCTCACCCGACGTCGGCGCAATATTCGGACCCTCACCCGAAGCGAACACGACGTTCGGACCCTCACCCGACGTCGGCGCAACGTTCGGGCCCTCACCCGAAGCGAACACGACGTTCGGACCCTCACCCGACGTCGGCGCAACGTTCGGGCCCTCACCCGAAGCGAACACGACGTTCGGACCCTCACCCGACGTCGGCGCAACGTTCGGGCCCTCGCCCCCGTCAGTCAAGAGGTGAGCGGCGGCCACGAGGACACGCGCGGTTCCGTCCGTCGTGGCCGCCGCGGCGGCGGCGTTGCCGGCCCCCAGTGTGAGAACGGCCGTCGTAACGATTCCCGCGATCGTGAACACCGTGTTCCGCATGTGATTCCCGCCTTCTGGAGTGGTCCTGCCTGGGCTTTCCTTCTGACAGGAACGACTTTCGCGGGACGCGCTCCCGGCCTGTTCCGCATCCGCTACCGGCCCTTGTCGGCCCGACGGGAACGGAGGGGGAAGCGCCGCTCAGGAGGCGGGAAGTGCGTCAGGAGGGGCCATTGGGGCCACAGGTGCGTGAAGGGCCCGCCGTGTCACTCGGCGGGCCCTTCACGGGGTGGGAAGACACGGCGTCAGGCCAGACAGTCGAGGACGGCAGCCGTCCGGACGGCGAGCTCTGCCGGCGTGAGGGCGGTGAGCAGAGCGTGCTCGTCCCGCACCTCCCGTACGCCCGGGAGTGCCGTGATGCTGTCGGGGACGTCATGCGGATCGGGCAGCGGGACGGCCGCGGCGCATCCGACCAGCACCGGTGCCTCCAGGGGCTTCCCCGACAGCGCACGCACCAGCTCGCGCTCCGGCACCAGTCCTGTGGTCAGCTCGATGAGCCGGGAGGTGGGCCACTTGGCCTGTCGTGTCAGGGAGTTGATGATGCGGGGGCCCTGTTCGGTGTGCGCGATGCGGGTGTACGCGTACCCGAATTCATACCCGGCGAGGTCGAGCAGGCCGGTGGCCAGAGCACGGATCTCCGCCTCTTCCTGTCGTGTGAGCGGCGCGGGGAAGGTGTGGAGCGGGGCACCCCGCCGCGCCGCGTCGAGAGCCCCCGGCCCGGGGCCGGGCCCGGCCGAAGCCGGGCCCGGTCCCGTGAAGCGGAGTTCGACGATGCCGGTGACCCTATGCATGCCTTCCGCCGTCAGCGTCTCCACGCCGTACTCGATGTCGTACGGCGGCGCGTCCCTCGTCGCGGTGGGCAGCGCGACCGCCTCCCACTGGGGGCCACTGCGCGTCAGCAGCCCCCGGATCTGTGAGGGGTCGGCGAGCAGCCGTGCCGCGGCGGCCGGGTTCGGGGAGAGCCCGAGCTGTTCGGCCGTCTCCAGTACGGCGGGCAGGGTGCTCGCCTCACCGCAGGCGATCAGCCCGCTCACCCGGTGGTTCCTGGCGGTCCGCACGAGGTGCTCGCGGAGCGCGTCGTCGTCCGGGAAGACGGTCGTGTCGGTGAGGGTGACGTGGAAGCCGGCCTCCGTCGCCTCGGCCACGAGCCGGGGCGGCGCTGAGACGAGGAGGAGGTGCCGCGGATCGGAGTAACCGGGTGCGGCGGGTGCCGTCATGGCTGTCCCCCGGTGTCCTGCGGAGAGGGCGCGGCGGGGGCGGCACCGGACAGGATCTCGTCGGCGAGCACGCCGCCCTTCCCCCAGTGATCGGGATCCACGTCCCGCACGATGACGGTGACGGCCTCCTCGGGACACCCCGCTATGCGGGACACGCAGGCGGTCAGCTCGCTGACCAGCTCCTGGCGTTGTGCACGGTCGTTCCCTTTCCACCAGTCCACGGAAATCACGGGCACGGGGAGCTCCTCTGTTCAGGTCGGTCGATCCGATGTGTGGTGCAGCGGGTGCAGCGCAGGCCGACGCACCGGAGAACCGGTGTGCGGCGGGGCTGCTCCAGCGAGTCTGGGGGTGCCCGTTCCCGTCTGTTTCCCGGCCCGTTCCCGCCCGCTTCCCTCGATGCCGCCCGGGGTCTCACCGGGCGGGAACGGGCCGGGACTCCACCGGGAAGGCGGCCCGGCAGGCTCTGGTCCAGTCAAGAGGCCCACCCCGCCACTGGAGCCACGATGAGCCTGCTCAGTCCGACGAAACCGGAGCCCAAACCGGAGTCGAATCCGGAGCCGAATCCGGCCCCCGGCCACACGTCCGGCACCGCCCCCACGTCCGGCACCGCCCCCACCGCCGGCACCGCCCCAACGGGCAGCGCCGCGACGGCGGGCGCCCCCGCCGCCACTCCTGCCTCCGCCACCCCCCGTCTCCTGTCCGCCCTCCGCGAGGACCTGCACGTCGTCGTCGCACGTGACCCGTCCGTACGGGGTGCGAAGGAGGCGGTGCTCCACCCGGCGCTCACCGCGCTGTGGGCGCACCGGGTGGCCCACCGCCTGCACGGCCGCGGTCTGCGGATCCCGGCCCGGCTGCTCGCCCGGTGGGCGCGCCGGGTGACGGCCGTCGAGATCCACCCGGGTGCGGTGCTGGGGCGCCGGGTCTTCATCGACCACGGCGCCGGGGTGGTGATCGGCGAGACCGCCGTCGTCGGCGACGACGTGACGATGTACCACCAGGTCACCCTGGGTGCGGTCGGCTGGTGGAGCGACAACAAGCGGCCCGAGGGCGACCGCCGCCACCCCGTCGTCGGCAGTGGAGTCATCCTCGGTGCCAACTCCACCGTCCTCGGACCGGTGACCGTGGGCGACCGCGCGGTCATCGGCGCCCAGGCCCTCGTCAACAAGGACGTCCCCGGTGGTGCCCGCGTGCTCGCGCCCACCGCCGTCATCAAGGAGCCGGGCCGCCGGCCGGAGTTGATGGAGGACGTCTTCACCGTCATCGCCTCTTCGGGCTCCTGGTGAGTCCGAGGCCCCCCGTACTCCCCCTGCTCACCGAATCCGAATCCCCCGATTGCGAGAGATGAGAACCGTGACGACCACCGCACAGGCCCCCCTGGCCCACATCGCCCCCGTCCGCCCCGCCGTCGCCTCCCGCATCGAGGACCTCGTGGGCTCCACCCCGCTGCTGGAGCTGCGCCTGCGCGACGTGGCTCCGGGTGCTCGCGTGCTGGCCAAGCTGGAGTCCGCCAATCCGATGTCCTCCAGCAAGGACCGGGCCGCGCTCTACATGCTGCGCGCCGCCGAGGACCGCGGCGACCTTCGGCCGGGCGGCACGGTCATCGAGGCCACCTCCGGCAACACCGGCATATCGCTGGCCGCCTTCGCCGCCTCCCGCGGCTACCGCTGTGTGATCGTGCTCCCGGACAACGCCACCGTGGAACGGGTCAAGCTGCTGCGCGCCTTCGGAGCGGAGATCGTCCAGACGCCGAGCGCGCTGGGCTACCCGGGGGCGATCGCCGAGGCGGAGCGGCTGCACGCCGCCACGGCCGGTTCCTGGTTCCCGTGCCAGCACGAGAACCAGGACAACGTCCGGGCCCACTACGAGACCACGGGCCCCGAGATCCACTCGGCCGTCGCCGCCACCGGCCGGCGCATCTCCGCCTTCGTGTGCACGGTCGGCACCGGCGGCACCCTCACCGGTGTCGCCCGCCACCTCAAGGAGCAGGACCCTGACGTGCGGGTGATAGCCGTCGAGCCGGAGAAGTCGCCGCTGCTCTCACAGGGGTACGCCGGCCAGCACCGCATCCCGGGCCTCAACGGCGGATTCGTCGCCGACACCACGGACGTCGCGCTGATCGACGAGGTGCTCACCGTCTCGGACGAGGACGCGCTCGACACCGCGCGCAGGCTCGCCCGCAGTCAGGGCCTGTTCACCGGTGTCTCATCCGGCGCGGCGGCGCACGCCGCCGAGCGGGTGGCCCGCAGGCCCGAGTTCACCGGCGGTGTCGTGGTGACGCTCCTGCCCGACACCGGTGAGCGCTACCTCAGCATGTGGGAGGCCTGAGCATGAGCCACGCCATGTTCCGGGCGTACGCCGACGCCGTGAAGGCGGAGATCGGTGTGGCGACGACGACCCGCTTCATCGCCCTGGCCGAGACCACCGGCGGACGCTTCGGGCTGTTCCACCACTCGATGCTGCCGGGTGCCGGCGGCGCCGACCCGCACTACCACTCGCGCATATCCGAGTCCTTCTACGTACTGACGGGCGAAGTGCGCCTGCACGACGGCACCGGCTGGCGCACCGCCAGGGCCGGGGACTTCCTGCACGTACCGGAGAACGCCGTGCACGGCTTCCGGAACGAGAGCGACTCGCTCGTCGAGATGCTGATCATCTTCACTCCGGCGGAACACCGCGAGGGCTACTTCCAGGGCCTGGCCGATCTCCTCGCCGACGGCAACCGCCCGTCCCGCGAGGAGATGGTCGCCCTGATGGAGAAGTACGACCAGTGGGAGGTCGAGGCTCCCGACACGGACCACGACCACCCGCATGTGCACGGGGCAGGGCACGACCACCCGCACCCCCACGGGGACGGGCAGGCACATCAGCCGCACCAGGCCCCGCACACCCACCACTGACGACCCGACACCGCTCACCTCCCCGCCTCACTCTCAGGAGAACACGTCATGAACCTCACCAACTGGGGCCGCTTCGGCCTGCTGGCAGCCCTGTGGGGCTGCAGCTTCGCCTTCATCAAGATGTCGCTCGAGGCCTTCGCGCCCCTCCAGCTCGCCTCGGGCCGCCTGATCGTCGGCGCCCTGGTCGTCTTCGCCATCCTTGCCCTGAAGCGGCTGTCCCTGCCCTCCCGAAAGATCTGGGGGCACATCGCCGTCGCCTCCGTCTTCGGCAACGTCATCCCCTTCACCCTCTTCGCCATCGGCGAGCAGCACACGACCGCGACCACCGCCGGAGTCATCCAGGGCGCGACTCCCCTCATCACGATGGGTGTCGCCGCCCTGGCGCTCTCCGAGGAGAAGCCGACGAGCCGCAAGGTCGTCGGTCTGTTCGGCGGGTTCCTCGGGCTGATCGTGGTCGTCGGGCCGTGGAACACCGACGGGTTCGGCACGCTCGGCGGTCAGCTCGCCTGTGTCGGCGCCGCGGCCAGCTATGCCGTCAGCTTCGTGTACGTACGCCGCTTCATCGGTCCCCACAAGCTGCCGGCCCTCTCCGTGACCGCCGCCCAGCTCGGCTCCGCCGCCGTCATCACCGTGGTCGTCACCACCTTCATGACCGGCTGGACGCTGCACGGTGACCTCACCGCCAAGCCGCTGCTCGCACTGCTGGTGCTCGGCGCCGCCTCCACCGGCATCGCGT
Source organism: Streptomyces clavifer (assembly GCA_014651175.1). Lineage (GTDB taxonomy): Bacteria > Actinomycetota > Actinomycetes > Streptomycetales > Streptomycetaceae > Streptomyces > Streptomyces clavifer. Next base: position 781,152 of record BMWJ01000002.1, read on the forward strand.
TCGCCCTGCTCAACCGGCTGATCGCGGACGCCGGCCCGACGACGGCGTCCGGCGTGAACTACCTCGTGCCGGTGTTCTCCGTGGCTGTCGGTGTGCTGGCCCTCGGGGAGCCGCTGACCTGGAACGTGCCGGTGGGCGGCATCGTCGTCATCGCCGCGCTCGCACTGGCGGAGGGCCGCATCTCCGCCCTGTCCAAGCGCAGGGAGCCCGCGCCGCCGGTGCCCGCGGTGCCGCCGGTGCCGGCCGCGCCCGCCCGTGTACCGGAGAAGGCCTGCCCGTAAGCAGCTGCCCGCATCAGGGGCCGCACAGCGCACCACACCGAGCCGGGGCCGGCGCGGACACCCTTTGCGGGTGCCTGCGCCGGCCCCGGCTCGGTGCGCTTCCATGCCATCAACTCGCTTTTCCTGTACGGGACTTGGGATTCCCGCCCATGGGTCCGGCGATCCGGGATGCTTCCCGGTCATGTCCCCCGCACCGGTAGCGGAGCGGGAGGGCAGTGGGATCGGCCGGCGCGAACCTGGAGTCACAGGACGAAGGGAAGCACCACCACCCGCTCGGTCCCCTCCCCCACCTCCAAGGAGCCCACCGCATCATGCGCACTTCCACCTCGGGAACCCTCACCGCGACCCCGCTCGGGGACGCCCGCATCATCGCCGCCGACGACTTCGACTTCGCTCCCCTGCCCGGCCGGCGGACCACACTCGCCACCCCGGTGAGCCCCGCCGCGGGCGCCACACACGTCACCCTGCACGTCGTGCGCGTCGCGGCGGGCGAGTCCTTCAGCCCCGAGGCGAGCGCCGAGGAGGAGAACACCGCCGTCGTCTTCGCCGGCCGGGGCACCGCGGCGGTCGGCTCCCGCACCCGCCGGGTCGGCCGGGCCGACGCGGTGTACGCGCCCACCGGGCAGGCACTGGCGCTCACCGCGGACGCGGAGGGCCTCACCGTCTACATCTGGCGCACCCCCCTCGCCTCCGGACGCCACCCCGGCACGGACCCCGAGCCCTTCTCCAGCCTCTGGGACGAGACCACCCAGCTGCGCGGCTTCGGCGGTACCGGTCAGATCGCCCCCGACACCGACCGCGCCACCATGAACTTCGTCTTCTGGCCCGGCAACGGCAGCAGCCAGCTCTGCCTGCACTGCGGCATCCAGCAGCCGGGCCAGACCTTCAACGTCCACCTGCACCCCGACAGCGACGAGGCGTTCTTCGCCTTCGAGGGCATCGGCCAGATGTATCTGCGCGACCGCTGGATCGATGTCGCCGCCGGGGACGTCCTGTACGCCGCCCCCGGTGTCCTGCACGGCGCACGCAACCCGCACACCGGTCCCGAGGCCCGGCGCTTCGTGACCTGCGGCGGTCCCAGCCCGTACGACCCGGCGCTCTACTCCGCCGCCGGTCTCTCCTCCGACGTCAGGTGATCTGAGCCATGTGCCGTATACACGGATCCTTCAACGCCCGTACCACCGCCCAGGAAATGCGCGACGTCGCCGCCCGCCAGCACCACGGCGGGCCCGACGCACAGTCCTTCGCCCAGCACTCCGGCTGGGCCCTGGGTAACAACCGGCTGTCGATCATGGACCCCGAGGGCGGCGCCCAGCCGTACCGCCTCGGCGACATCACCGTCGTCTTCAACGGTGAGCTGTACAACCACGACCGGCTGCGCACCGAGCTCATCCGGCAGGGCTTCCACTTCGAGGACCGCTGCGACGGCTCGATCCTGCCCGCGCTGTACCTGACGTACGGCGACCGGTTCGCCGAGCAGCTCGACGGGATGTTCTCCGTCGCCGTCATGGACCTGCGGGGCGCCCCGCGCCTGGTGGTCGCCACCGACGCGTCCGGCATGAAGCCCCTGTACTACCACTGGGAGGAGCGCAGCGGCCGCTTCCACTTCGCCTCGGAGCTGCCGGCCCTGCTCGGCTTCACCGACGTACGCCCCTACGAGGACGAACTCGGCCTGCACACCTACCTGTCGGCCAAGACGCCCTTCGGCCAGCGCACCATGTTCCAGGGCATCGACGTCTTGCCGCCGGCCGCCACCGCGGTCGTCACCCGCGAGGAGGGTCTGCACCTCACCACCCGGCGGATGGGGTACGAGTCCGCGCCGCCGGTCCCCGAGGACCGCAGCCTCGCCCAGGCCGGCAAGGAACTGCGCGACATCCTCTCCCGCGAGGTGTCCCGGCTGCTCATCGCCGACGCCCCGGTCGCCGCCATCACGTCCGGCGGTCTCGACTCCAGCCTGGTCACGGCGCTCGCCGCCCAGGCCCTCCGGGACCGCGGCGCGTCCGGAGCGCTGCACACCTTCAACATCGCCTACACGGGCAACTGGCCCGGTGACGAGCGGGTCTTCGCGGACGAGGTCTCCCGGCACACCGGTACCGTCCACCACCAGGTGGAGATCGACCCGGCCACCTTCCCCGACCTGATGGGCGACGTCGTACGGCACCTCGGTCAGCCCAACGCCGATCCGATCACCCTCAGCACCTTCTCGCTCTTCCGGGCGGTCCGCGACGCCGGTTTCAAGGTCGCCCTCACCGGTGACGCGGCCGACGAGCTCTTCGGCGGGTACGCCCGTATGACGCAGGCCCTCGCCGCCCCCGAGGGCGCCGACTGGGCCGGCGCCTACCTCGACCACCTGGCCGCCGTGCCGCGGTCCCTGCGGGACCACCTCTACACCGGCGACTACGCCGCCTCCGTCCACGCCCACGGCGCTGCCGCCATGCCGCCGGGCCTCACCGAGATCCTCACGCACGGCACGGGCAGCCGCCTCCAGCGGATCTGCCGCATCGAGCAGCGCTACCGCCTGCCCGCCTACCACCTGCGCCGGGTCGACCACCTGTCGATGGCCAGCTCGGTGGAGGCCAGGCTGCCGTTCTGCCAGCCCGCCGTCGTGCGGTACGCGGCGACGCTGCCCGACCGGCACCGCACCATCCCCGGCACGGGCGTCAAGCGCGCCCTGTACCGGGCCGCCGACGGGCTGCTGCCGGACAGTGTCCTGAACCGCCCCAAGCAGCCGTTCACCCTCCCGATCACGGCGATGCTGGCTCCGGGCCAGCGGATGTGGGCGATGGCCCGCGACATCCTGTCGCCGCAGACGCTGCGTGCCGACGGACGGATGCGGTACGAGGCGGTGGACGCCCTGTTCGCCGAGCAGGCGGCCCAGCCGTCCGACCAGGCGTCGCTGGCCCTGTGGGCACTGATGTCGCACCAGATGTGGCGCACCGAGTTCTTCGGCTCGTCCGGCGCGGCCTCGGTGCGCACTCCGGAGCTGGCGGTGGCCCTCTGATGAGCGTCTCACTCGCCAGGGCGCACGGCGCCCCGTGCCCCACCGTCGTCCTCGACGGCCGCACCTTCCCCGAGTCCGAGCCCGAGCTCCTGCGCGCACTGGCCGACCTGCGGGCCGACCTGTCCGTGCAGGGGGCCGGCGACGTCCTGAAGAACGCCATCGTCCGGCCGTCCCGGCACCCGCTCTTCGACCTCGACTACCGGTTCGTCCAGTCCCTGCCGCAGAGCAACGACAGCTTCGACCTGCGCGGCTCCTGCGGCCACTCCATCCTGGCCGCCGTGGAGGCGGCCGCCCGCACCGGCATGATCCAGCCGCTGGTGCCGGGCTGCCGGGTCCGGGTCAACGTGCTGAACAACGGCGACAACGTGGTCTGCGAGACGGAGGAGACCTCCGACGGCGGCACCCGGTTCACCGCCCACTTCCTGTGCTCGCCGCCCCTGCGGCTGCCCGAGCTGCTCATGACGGGCGAGCCGGTGACCCACGTCCCCTTCGAGGGCCGGACCGTGCCCGTCTCGCTGGTGTCGATGGGCAACCCGTACGCCTTCGTCGACGCCTCCCACCTCGGGGTGAGCGGCCCCGACGCACTGTTCGCCGACGATCCGCGGCTGTTCACCGCCATGACCCGGCTGCGGGTGGCGGTCTGCGAGTCGCAGGGCTGGGACACCTTCGGGGCCTTCCCGAAGATCGCCGCCCTGCTGCCGCAGGAGGGTGGTGGACTGTTCGTCCGGGCCGTGTCCGTGCCGTCCTGGCACCCCACGGTCGCACTGACCGGCGCGATCTGCCTGGGTGCCGCCGCCGGCATCGAGGGCACGGTTCCCTGGTCGCTGGCCGACCGGGCGGCGCAGGAACCCGACGCGCTGCTTCCGGTACGCACCCCCGGCGGGTGCGTGCGGGTCGCCGCCCGCTCGACGCTCGGCGACGACGGGGAGCGCAGGCTCGCCTGGGTGTCGGTCGCCGAGAAGCAGGTCGAGTACCGGGGGCTGCTGCCGCGCCTCCGGTCCGCCTCCGCGGCGGCCGGGCCGGCCGCCGGCTCCCGCCCCTCCGTACTCGCCACGTCCGACCACGCATCCGAGGAGACCTCATGGGTTCCGCTGACAGCCTGACCGCCGTGCGCGGGAGCACTCCGCCGCGGACACTGCCCGATGCGTACGCCGTCGGTTCGTACACGACATCCGGCTCCCCCGGTGCCAGCCGCGTCCGCTCCGTCCCTCCCGCCCCTCTCGTCCCTTCGTCCGACGTGCTGAGCCGGCTGTCCGCCTGTGCCGAGGCGGCCGACCGCAGCGGGGAGCCGGACCGCGAGGCCGTCGCCGTGCTGCGCGACAGCGGGCTGCTGGCCCTCGTCGTCCCCAGGTCCCACGGGGGTGCGGGAGCCGACGCGGTGGCCCTCAACACCTGTGTCGAGCAGGTCGCCGCGGTGAACGCGTCCGCCGCGATCATGCTCTTCCAGCGCTGCGCCGTCACCAGCCGGATCGTCGAGAACGGCACCCCCGCCCAGCACCGCGAGGTGCTGCCCAAGCTGGCCGGCGGCCAGTGGCTGGCCGCCTCCGCGTGGTCGGAGAGCGGGGCGGGCGCGGACAAGAAGAACCTGTCGACCGTGGCCCACCGCACCCCCGACGGGGGCTGGCTGCTCGACGGGGCGAAGTCCTTCACCACCAGCGCCGGACTCGCGGACGTCTACCTCGTCCTGGCCCAGTCGCAGGAACCGCCGGAGTCACAGGAACCGCGGGCCGGGTCGCCCGCATCGGCCTCCTCCTCGCAGGACACCGGGTACGGGGCCGCCGGGCAGACCTTCTTCCTGATCCCCGGCGACCATCCCGGTCTGCTGCCGGACACGTCGCTCCGGCTGACCGGTATGCGCGGGTCCGCCACGGGCTTCGTGTCGGTGCGGGAATGCCGTGTCCCCGACTCCGCGCGGCTCGGTGCCACGGGTGTCGCCGCGTCCATCATCGCCCGGGTCCGGGACAGTGGGGCCACGCTCGGCGCGGTCGCCGTCGGGGTCGCCCAGGCGGCTCTCGACGCCGCGCACGCACACGCCGCACGCCGGGGGCTCTACGCCCACCAGGCGGTACGCCACCGCCTCGTCGACCTGGCCACCCAGGTCGAGTCCGCCCGCGCGGTGGTGGAACGCGCCGGCCGCCGCACCGCGGCCGATCCGGGACTGACCACCCTGCACTCCAAGCTGGCCGCCTCCGCGGCGGCCGAGCGGGTGGTGGCGGACGTGGCCCAGTTCCTCGGCTCGGCGGGATACGTCGAGACGCACCCGATCAACCGGTTCGGGCGCGACGCCCGTGCCGTCGCCCTGATGGGACCGACCAACGACCTCTGCAAGGAATTGGTGAGTCTGCCGTGGAATCGATGAACTCCGACCTCACGTCCCTCATATCCCCGTCCTCCGGTCTCCCGCACACGGCCGAGGCCGACCTGGTGGTGGAAGGCGGCCGCCTCGTCACCCCCGAGGGAGTGCGCGACGGTACCGTCGTCATCCGCGACGGCCGCGTCGCCGCCCTCCTCGCCCCCGGCGACCCGCTCCCCTCCGGTCCGCGCCTGGACGCCCGCGGCCGGTACGTCCTGCCGGGGCTCATCGACTCGCACGTGCACTTCCGCACTCCCGGTCTCGAGCACAAGGAGACCTGGGAGACCGGGAGCCGGGCCGCCCTCGCGGGCGGCGTCACCACAGTCATGGACATGCCCAACACTCGTCCGCCGTCCCTCGACACGGCCACCCTGCGGGCCAAGGCCGCCCTGATCGCCGGCCGCTCCTACGTCGACCACCGCTTCCACATGGGGGCCGACCCCGACCACCCGGAGGTCCTCGCCGACCTGGACCCGGCGGTGGCGACCTCGGCGAAGGCGTTCATGGCCGGGCACCACACCGCGCCCGTGGTCTTCCGCGAGGCGCACCAGCTGGAGGCGGCCTTCGCGGCCGCCGCGCGGGGCAACGTACGCCTGGTCCTGCACGCCGAGGACCAGCACGTCTTCGACCTGCTGGACTCCCGCGGCGGGGATCCCCACTCGTACGACGCCTACGAGCCGCACCGCCCGCGCTCCGGAGCGATCGTCGCCGTCGCCAAGGTCGTCCATCTGGCCCGGACCCACGGCACCAAGGTGCACGTGCTGCACGTGTCGTCGGCGGAGGAGACCGATCTGCTGGCCGCGGCGGCGGCCGAGGGGCTGCCGATCAGCTTCGAGGTCACCGGGCACCACCTGTCGTTCACCGACCACGACACGGCCAGGCGCGGCCCGCGCACCCGGCTCTCCCCGGCGATCCGCGCCCCACGCGACCGGGAACGGCTCTGGCAGGCGGTGCTCAGCGGGGAGGCCACGACCGTCGGCAGCGACCACGCCCCGCACACGGTCGAGGAGAAGAACCGCCCGCCGGCCGAGGCGCCGCCCGGTCTGCCGGGCGTCCAGGAGCTCGCCGTCTCCGTGTGGACGGGCATGCTCGCCCGCGGAATCGACGCCGACACGGCCGCCGCCCATCTGGCGCGGCTGATGGGCCGGGGCCCCGCGGAACTGTTCGGGCTGGCGGGCAAGGGCCGGCTGACGGTCGGCGCCGACGCGGACATCGCGCTCCTCGACCCGGCTGCGCGCTGGCAGCTCTCGGCGTCGCACGTGGAGTCGCTGTGCGGCTGGTCGGCGTACGAGGGCTGGATGTTCACCGGGCGCTTCACCACGGTGGTCACGGGCGGCCAGGTCGCCTGGGACCTGACACGGGGAACGGCGGGGGCGCCGCGCGGCCGATGGCTGCCCGGTCCGGACCGGGCCGCCATGGATCACTCCGCGCCGGCCCTGCCGACCGTGCGGGACCTCGAACTGGAACTGGAAGGGGCATCCCGATGAGCGCCACGAGCCTGCTGACCGCGTCCGCGGCGCCGCGTACGGCGGCAGCCTCCGTCCTGGACCCCGAGGAGTCCGGCACGGTCATGTCCCGCAACATCCCGGCGGACGAGTTCCGTGCGGCGATGGCCTCCCTGGCCGCCCCCGTCACCGTCGTGACCTGCTACGACGACACGGGAACCCCGCGGGGCCTGACGGCGAGCGCGGTGTCCTCCCTCTCGCTGGATCCGCCGCTGATCCTGGTCTGCCTGGACCGGGGCTCGCGCACCCACGACGTGCTGACCGGCGCGACCGCGTTCACCGTCCATCTGCTCGGACCGGAGAACGAGGTCCTGGCGCGGAAGTTCGCGGGCCCCACCGACCAGCGCTTCGAGAACGTCCCGCTGGCCACCGGCCCGACCTCCCACCACGCACCGCAACTGGCGGACAGCGCACTCCGGTTGACCTGCGCACGGCACGACGTGATCGAGGCGGGGGACCACACGATCCTGGTGGGCCGGGTGGCCGCCTCCGACTGCCTGGGACGCCCGGCGGGCGGCCTGGTCTGGCACCACAGGGGTTTCGCACACGCGAGGCCGGTGGAGGCGCGCTGACCGGGTGGCAGAGCCGGAGAAACCTTCGGGAGAGCGCTGTGAGGCGCAGACGTGGACGTGCGCGCAACGCAGAATGAGCGGCGGCCCGGCCGGGAACCTCCGGCCGGGCCGCCGCTGCGCGTGCGCGGCGAAGGCCTGTTCGTTCCGTCCGGTGCGGGATGCCCGACGCGGCGGCCCGGCGCGAAGGTGCCGGCACGGTGCCCCATCCCGAAGAAGTCGGCGCCTCATCTGCGGTGTGTCCGGACGTGGTTGCCGCCGGTGCGCCGCTCCACCGTGACACCTCGCCGCAGTGACGGGCGCGTGGATCCAACGTTTCCGCAACGACACGCACACGTCGGGCGCATCCCGAGCCGGCACGGGGAAGCTCCGCGCGGGAATCCGCGAACCCGGCAGGCCCCTTCGTCGTGCGCAGGACCGCTGGTCGGACGGCGTGGGTCCGAGAACTCGGTGCTCGCCGAGGAAAGCACGCCGACCGAGCACGCGCGACCGAGTGGGACCGGCCCGGTGCGGACCGGCCACTACTTTCGGAGATACACCCGTCGTAAGCCGCCTCCACACGTGCCGCCGAGGCGCGCCCTCGCGACCCGGGAGCCGTCAGCCCTCCTCGCCGAGCACCAGCATGATGTGCTCCGCCTCGCCGTGCAGGACCGTCCCGGTGCGCCGGAATCCGTGCTTCTCCAGCAGCCGTACCGAGCCGGTGTTCTCCCCGAAGGGGTCGGCGTGCAGCGGCCGGGCCGTCTCCTGCTCCAGGAAGAGCGTCAGCGCCCGGGTGCCGACGCCCCGGCCCCAGAACTCCCGGCCGAGCCAGTACCCGAGGAAGCGCCGGTCCCCTTGCCACCAGGCCACCAGATTGCCCGCGAGCTCCCCGTCGGCGGTGACGGCCTGGACGCGGACGGAGGGGTCCCCCAGGACCTTCGTCGTCCAGTGCTTCATGAACGCCTCGTGCTCCCGGGGCCGCCAACTCGACCGCCGCAGGGCTTCCGGATCGTGTTCCTGCGCGAAGAACACCTCCAGGTCCGCCGGACCCACATCTCTCAAACACACCTGCCCGCTCATGCCTACGGAGTCTGGCAGCCGCCACTGACAATCCCGCTCGGCGGACGGTCCCCGGGGCGCGCCGAGGGCGACCCGCGCCCTCATCGGCGCAGGTGCCTGGGCGCGCCGAGGGCGGACGCCGTGCGCGGAGGGCAGGCGGCAGGCGGTTCCGGCCCTGCCCGGACCGGCTGCCGCGGGCCGTATACCGGCGCCGAACCTGCGACCAGGCGTTCCCATACCGGCGGCTCATACGTTCTGTCTCAGCCGGCGCAGCGGACGCCGTTCAACAAGGAGGACAGCATGCCCGAGAACACGAACCCGGAGCAGCAGGACGACATCGAGGCCGAGGTCGTCGCGCACAGCGAGGACGAGGAGCTCGAGGCAGGCTGCATCGTCAACGGCAGCAGCGCTCTCTCCTGAGCACTGCGCGGGCTACTCGGCTCTCGGCCCCGGGCCGGGAACCGGGCAGCCCGCGCCTGTTCGCGCACCCGCCGAGGGCCGCCGCACGTACTGGGGCCGCGCCCGTCGGGAGCCACCGCACCGGAGCCCGTCCCCGTCGGCCATGCCATGAGAGAGCGCCGCATGACTTCCGTCGCCCGTCCTCCGGCACAGCGCCGGCACCCCCGCCCGGTCCGGCAGGACCGCGTGGGCGAACTCCCCGGACTTCCTGAACTTCCCGAGCACTCCGGCCTCCTCACCGGACGTCCGGGCCGCACGGCACCTGACCGCCGCCGCCCCGGCCGGGAGGCGTCGTGAAGATCCTGCTCTGTCCGCTCAGCGACGGCGGCTACCTCTACCCGGTGATCGCGGCCGGGCACGAACTGCGGCGCCGCGGCCACCACGTCGGTGTGCTGGGCCGGGCCACCGCCGCGCCCGTCGTCGCCGGGGCCCGACTGCCCTTCATGACAGCCGAGGACTACGGCGGCCGTCGGGCCTTCTCGGCCGCCCGGTGGGGGACGACCGGTCGGGCACAGTACGAGGCGACCTTGCGCGCCGCCCGGGAGGCGGGGGCCGATCTACTGGTCACCTCCGTCCTGTGCAACGGGGCCCTGCTCGCCGCCGAAGTGCTGGACATCCCCGTGGTGGTGGTCGGGCTCTCGGTCCACCTGTGGGACTACCGGTCCGGTGGTGAGGGTGAGCCGCAGCTGGGCAGGACCCGGGCGAGCCGGACCAGCGAGGGGCTGCGGCTGTACACCGAGCTGCGGGAGCAGGCCGGCCTGACCGCGCGCGCCTCCCGCTGGGAGGCCGGCCCGCTGCTCGGTGACGCGCTCCTGCTCCGCGGTGACCCGGCACTGGAGTACCCGGACGCCGAACTCCCGGAGCGCGTGAGCCACGTGGGGCCGCTGGCCTGGGAACCGACGCCCGACCCGGGCGAGGTCGAGGCGGTCCGGGAACAGCTGGACCGGACCGGCAAACCCGTCGTGTACGTACACCTGGGCCGCTTCTTCGGGGGCGGCAGCCTCTGGCCCCGGCTCAACGCCGCTTTCACCGGCGGCCGGTTCCAGGCCGTGGTCGAGCAGGGCCGGTCCACGGACCCGCGGCCCGCACCGGACGCCGACGTCCTCCTCGTGCGGAAGCCGTGGATGGGTCCGTTCATCGACATTGCGGGGCTGGTGCTGACCAACTGCACCTCCGCCCCGGTCCTGGCGGCGCTGTTGCGTGGCCGGGCCCTCGCGGTCTCGCCCAACGGCGCCGAGCAGCCGCTTCTGGCGGGTGCCTGCCTGCGGGCGGGCGTGGCCGCGCGCATGCCGGACACCCCGGCCGCGAGGCCGTCGGCGCTGCTGGAGTCGGCGTGGGAGGACCAGGGTCTGCGGGCCCGTGCCCGTGTCCTCGGCGGCCGGCTGGCCGCGATGGAGAGCGCGGCCCGCGCGGCCGACATCGTCGAGCGGACGGCCCAGGCCTCCGCCACACCGAAGAAGGAGGAGGACCATGGGTACGCGATCAGCCGGCCTTGACGAGACCGCGGAACGTCTGTCCGCGGACACCCGGCAGTGGGTGGGGCGTCACGCGGACTACCTCGGCTCCCCGGCCGCCCACGCCGAGCTCCCGGCGACCCCGCACGTGAAGGCGCTGCTGCAGCTCGCGCTGCTCTGCCGCTACTGGAGCAGGCTCGCGCCCACGGACCCCTCCCTCGTGGGGCCGGCCGCGGTGGTGGAACACACCTGGCTGCGCTCGGACTTCCCCCGTCTCCTCACCGGCGACCCCAGGTACGCGCGTCAGTTCCGGCTGATGTACGCGGCACTGGCACCGGCCGGCACCGCGACCGACGCGCACCGCGTCGCGCTGGCCCGGCTGGAGGCCGACGGCTTCCTGTCGCCTCGCAGGAAGTCGCCGTACCTCCACCTGGAGACCAGGTTCTACGCCGATCTCGCGGGCGCCGGGCACCGGTTGGCGTCGTACCCGGAGCTGTACGCGTCCAGCCTCCTGGCCCGGGCCGCCGCACGGCGGATCGCGGAGCCGGACGTCTGCGAGGTCACGCACACCGTCTTCTACCTCAGCGATTTCGGCCTCCGGGACCCCGGCCTGACCGGGGGCGACCTGGAGCGGGCGGTCCACGTGGTGGACCGGCTCACGGAGCACTGCGTGCGACAGGGCGCATGGGACCTCGTCGCGAAGCTCGTGCTCGCGCAGCACTGCCTCGGCGTGGATCCGCTGAGCACGTCCTCGGGGGCGGCCGGCATCCGGCTGCTGGCACGGGCACTGTCGTCCGACGGTGCGATACCCGGGAAGTCCGTCACCGAACAGGCCGCGGCGAACGCGACACCCGTGACGTTCTTCCGTCGTGCCTACCAGGCGACCCTCGGTACGGCGCTGGCGATGCTGATCGTCACCGGCGGCCGGTCCACGTGGCTCCCGGCAGCGGGCGCCTCAGCAGCAGCAGGAGGTACGCGATGAGCCTGGACCAAGCCACCCGTGTCGGGGGCGAGCGCCTGCTGCGGGGCAAGCGGAACTGGTGGTTCCTCGGCCCGGGCGGGATCGTCCGCCTCGGCGGCCGGCACGTCACCGCGGACGGTGCGCTGCTGCCCGAGACGGAACTCTGGCTGCGCGAGCGCGGCATGTTCACCACCAGGCCGGCCCGCGCCTACGCGCTGACCGTCCTCACCAGCACCCACTGCAACCTGGGCTGCGGATACTGCTTCCAGAACACCGCCCAGGACCCGGCGGGCGGCGGCCGCCCGCCCCGGATCGCCCAGACCCGCCTCACCTCGCAGACGATCACCTCGGTCCTCGCGTTCACCGAACGGCAGATGGCCGCCGTCGGTCTGGAGAAGCTGCGCATCCTCCTCTTCGGCGGAGAGCCGCTGCTCAACCCGCGCGGCTGCCTGGAACTGCTGGAGCGGGCCGCGGACATCGGGCAGTCGTCGGCCTGGATGATCTCCAACGCCACGCTGCTCACCCCGCGGCTGGCAGGGCAGCTCGCCGACCTCGGCCTCGACTCCGTCCAGGTCACGTTCGACGGCGACCGCTCCGACCACGACCGGATCCGGATCGGCAGGGCGGACGGCAGCGGGACCTTCGACACGATCGTCCGCAACATCGTCCGGGCCTCCGAGGCCGCGCCGATACGGTGGACCCTGCGGGTCAACGTCTCCCAGGAGAACATCCGCGGGATCGACGACCTGATCGGCCGCCTCTCGGACGCGCTCGACCCCGCCCGGTGCACCCTGTACTTCGCCCGGGTCGGCGACGTCGGCATCGGATACGCCAACGACCTGCACACCGGCGAGCTTTCGGCGGCCTTCATCCGCTGGCAGCGCCGGGCGCTCGACCTCGGCTTCACCGTCACCCGCCCGGGCTCCCACCGGCCCTGCACCACCTGCGGTCACACCGGCGGACGCTACGGCGCGGTGGTGAGCGCGGACGGCACCCTGTCCAGCTGCTGGGAGACCGCCGGCAAGTCCGACTGGGAGGTCGGCACGGTCGCCGACGGATACGTGTCCGGCGCGAAGGCCGACGACCGCTGGATCGCCTGCGAGGACCTCTACCGCTACGACGAGGACGCGCGGGCCCTCGCGGAGTTCCGTGACAGCGTCGACACGGCACTGCTCGACCATCTGGACGAGACGGGGCGCCTGTAGCCATGCCCTCCACTCTCGACCAGCTCTCCGACGGCGCGCTCGACTGGCTGGGCGGGAGCCTGGACCACTTCGACCCGTACTCGTCGAGCGCCCCGTCGGCGACGCACACGAAGGCGAAGGCCGCACTGGAACTGGCGCTGCTGTGCCACTGCGCGTCGCGCCTGGACGGCGGCCCCGGGCGGACGGCCGGGGCGACGGCCCTCGTCCGCACGCTCTGGCGGCGTCCGGACTTCCCGGAGCTCTTCGACGCCCACCCCGGGCACGCCGCCACGTACGGGCTGATCTGCGCGGCACTCGCACCCTACGGGGCCGACGGCACCTCGTGCCGGTCGGCCGCGCTCGCACGCGTGGACCCCGGTTTCCTGTCGCCGCGCGGGAAGTCCGCCTACCAGCGCATCGAGATCCGCCACTACGCGGACAAGGCCGGTGTCCGCCACACCATCGAGCCGTACGCCGCGCTCGTCCCGCTCAGCCCGCTCGTCGCGGACCACCCTCCGGCGCCCGACGACGAGGGGCCGCTCACGACCCCGCAGGCGTACGCGCTGACGCACACCGCCTTCTATCTCGGCGACTTCGGCCGGACCGACCCCGGTCTGACGGACGAAGCCGGGGCGCGCGCAGGGGACCTCGTCCGCCGCATGCTGGACCACAGCGTCGCGCACGACCGGTGGGACCTGGCCGCGGAACTCGTCCTCACCCAGTTCATCCTGGGGACCGATCCGCTGCGCACACCCTCGGGAGCGGCGGCCGTGGAGTGCCTGGCGAAGGCCCAGCTGTCCGACGGCTCGATACCCGGCCGGTCGGCCGCGCTCAGGGCCGGGGAATCGGATACGGCCGGGGAGTTCTTCCGCAGGGCCTACCACACGACCCTGGTGACCGCCCTGATGGCCCTGATCGTCTCGTCGGGAAGGCCGTCATGACACCTCGTCTGGTACTCATCAACCGCGACTACACCCGGCTCTGGTTCGGGCAGGCGGTCTCGTCCATCGGGGACGCCGTCTTCAGCACCACCCTGGTGCTGTGGGTGGCCACCGTGCTGGCGAAGGACGAGACCTGGGCGCCGATGGCGGTCAGCGGGGTCCTGCTGGCGACGGGCGCCGCCGTCCTGTTCGTCGGCCCGCTCGCGGGTGTGTTCGTCGACCGCTGGGACAAGCGCCGCACGATGCTCCGCACCGAGGTGGTCCGCGGCGCGCTGGTCGCCGTACTGACGGCCGTGTCCTTCCTGCCGATGCACGCCCTTCCCATCGGGGTCTGGCTGGCCCTCGTCTACGCGACCGTGCTGCTGCTCAACGCGTCCGCCCAGTTCTTCACACCGGCGCGCTTCGCGGTCATCGCCGACCTGGTGACCGGGGAGGCCGACCGCGCCCGGGCGGCCGGCATCGCCCAGGCCACCGGCCAGACGGCCTGGATCATCGGGCCTCCCCTCGCCGCCCCCCTGCTCTTCACGGCCGGCCTCCAGTGGGCGCTGCTCCTCAACGCGCTGTCCTACGCGGTGTCGTACGTCGTGATCCGCTCCATCGGGGCGGGCCGCCCCGAGGCCGCACCCGAGCAGGCCGACAGCAAGAAGGCCGGGCAGCCCGCCAGCCTGCTGGGGGAGTTCACGGCCGGCCTCCGCTTCTTCCGGCGCAGCAAGTTCCTGGTCGCGCTGATCGTGCTCGCGGTCATCGGCCAGTTCGGGACCGGTGCCCTGAGCACCCTCAACGTCTTCTTCGCGACCGACAACCTCCAGATGCCCACCCACCTCTACGGCTACATCGGTACGGCCATGGGGCTGGGCGGCATCACCGGCGCGCTGTGCGCCGGGCGTGTGGTGCAGTGGATCGGGGCGCGCCGGACCACCTGGGCGGGCCTGCTGGTGAGCGGTCTCCTGCTGGTCGTCTACTCCCGGCAGACCGGTCTCGTCGGAGGTGTCGTCATGCTCTTCGTCTTCACCGTTCCGCTCACGATGCTGAACACGGCGATGGCACCGCTGCTGCTCGGCGCCGCGCCCGCCGAGTACCGGGGCCGTGTGGTCTCGGTGTTCTATCCGGTGACACAGCTGGCGTCGATGCTCTCCGCCGTCCTGTCCGGCTGGCTCGCCAGCTCCGTGCTGCGGGACGTCGGTGGCTCGGTGGCCGGGATGCGGTTCGGCCCCGTCGACACGATCTTCGCCATGTCGGGACTGATCGTCGTCCTGTCCGGCGTCTACGCCTGGACCGCCCTCCCCCGTACGGAGACACCCGAGGAACCCGGCGCCGAGCCGGCCACCGCACCGAGCGGGCCGCAGCCCGCCCTACCCCGTGGGAGAGCCCAGTGACCTCCGTCATCCGACCGGCACGGCACCGGTACCCCGACGCCGTCCGGCAGGACCTCGTCGAGGAGGTCCACGGACTGCCCGTACCCGATCCGTACCGCTGGCTCGAGGACGCCGAGGCCACACAGGCACGCCGCTGGGGTGAGGAACAGGACGCCCTCTACGAGGCGCGGCGGACGGCTCTGCCGGGTCTGGAGCGGTGGCGGGCGGAAGTGGCGGCGCTCGCCGACATCGCACCGGCGATGACGCCCAAGGTCCGCGGCGACAGGGTGTTCCGGCTGCGGCAGGACGGCGGCCGGGAACATCCCGTGCTGATGGTGAAGGAGGGCGAGGAGGGCACCGAGCGGGTGCTGCTGGACCCGAGCGCGCTCGACCCGTCCGGACGCACCGTGCTCGACGCCTGGCAACCGTCCCTGGAGGGTGACCTGCTGGCCTTCCAGGTGTCCCTGGGGGGCACGGAGGACTCGCTGCTCCGGGTGATCGACGTGGCCACCGGGACGGTCGTCGACGGGCCGGTGGACCGGATGCGGAAGTCGTCGATCGGCTGGCTGCCCGGGGGCGGGGCGTTCTACTACGTCAGGCAGCTGGACCCGCGGCTGAACCCCGGCGAGGGGCGCTACCACCGCCGGGTCTACCTGCACCGGGTCGGGTCCGCGCCGGACACGGACGCCCTGGTCTTCGGCGAGGGCCGGGACCGGACCCAGTTCTACAGCGTGTCCGTGACCGCGGACGGCCGCTGGCTCGGTGTCACGGCCACGCTCGGCACCGGCCGCGGCACCGACCTCTACCTGGCCGACCTGTCCGCGGCCCCCCTCGACCGCCCGTTGCTGCGCCCGGTGCAGGAGGGCAGGGAGGCCGTCACCCGGCTGTGCGCGGTGCCCGGCACCGGCCCGGACGACCCGGTGTGGCTGCGCACCGACCGCGGTGCCCCGCGCGGTCACGTCGTCGCGTGCCGGCCGGCCGACCTCCACCTGGGCCCCGGTGCCTGGCGCGAGGTGATCGCCGAACGGCCCGACGCGATCCTGACCCATCTGGTCGCCCTGTCCGGCCCCGAGCTCCCGCACCCCCTCGGCCTGGCCGCCTGGACCCGCCGCACGGTGGCGGAGGTGACCGTGCACGACCTGGTCGACGGCCGGCAGCTGGCCACGGTCCCGCTGCCCGGCACGGGCGCGGTCGGCGACTTCTCGGCCGGGCCGCACGGCAGTCACGACGCGTGGTTCACGTACACCGACTTCGTCACGCCGCCGCGTGTGCTGCACTTCGACGCGCGGACGTGCCGGGTGACGCCCTGGGAGCCCGGTGCGCAGGACGCCGGGACGGTGGGGGGAGCGGTCACCCGCCAGGTCGACTTCCCGTCCGGGGACGGCACGACGGTGCGGATGTTCGTCATCTCCCCGACGGGGCGTCCGGATGTCCCGCGCCCGACGCTGCTCACCGGGTACGGCGGCTTCGGCGGAACGATGTCGCCCCGGTACCGGGCCCAGGTGCTGGCCTGGGTCAGGGCGGGCGGGGTGTTCGCCTGGGCGGGGCTGCGCGGCGGCGGTGAGGAGGGCGAACAATGGCACCGGGCCGGGAGCGGGGAGCACAAGCAGAACACCTTCGACGACTTCGACGCCGCCACCGACCATCTGGTCTCTGCGGGGTGGGCCGACGGCCGGATCGCGATCATGGGCGGGTCCAACGGCGGACTGCTGGTCGGCGCGGCCCTCACCCAGCACCCGGAGAAGTACGCCGCCGTCGTGTGCATGTCCCCGCTCCTGGACATGGTCCGCTACGAACTCTCCGGACTCGGACCCAGCTGGGTGCCCGAGTACGGCAGCGCACGGGATCCCGCACGGCTGCGGACGCTCCTCGGCTACTCCCCCTATCACCGCGTCACCCCGGGCACCGCGTACCCGGCGGTGCTGCTGACCGCCTCGGACGGCGACACCAGGACGGACCCGCTGCACGCCCGGAAGATGTGCGCCGCCCTGCAGCACGCCTCGTCCGGCCCCGGACCGGTCCTGCTGCGCCTGGAGCGCGGCGTGGGCCACGGCGACAGGGCCGCCTCCCGCGTGGTGGCGCTGCAGGCCGAGTGCCTGGCGTTCCTGGCGGCCCACGTGGGCCTCGCGGCACCGGTGCCGGACGACGAGGTGCGGTAGCGGTTGCCTCACCTGCTGTCCGTCGCGGACGCCTTCCGGCCGCACGCCGGGGGCCCGGTCCGGGGCCGAACGGGCGCCCGCGACCGGTCGTCGGGGGCCGGTGCGGGTGCGTCCGGTGCGACGCTTCGCCCGCCCCGCCGGCTACACCGGAGGTGCGAGGTGGCCTTCGAGAACGGTCTGGATGATCCGGGGCCGGTCCCAGAGGGCCAGGATCTCGTTCACGAGTGCCACGACGGGCAAGGGGTCCCGGTCGCCGTGCACCACGACGGCTGCGGCCGACAGGCTGCGCGGTACGGCTCCGGCGTCCAGGAGGACCCGCCACTCCTCCGGGCCGAGCTGCAGGAACTCCAGTCCGGTGAGCTGCGTGATCTCCAGGGGGTCGGCCAGCGTGCCGGGGTAGGCGGTGAGGGTGCGCAGGCGGGGCAGCCCGGTCACGGGGGCGAGACTGAACGGCGGACCGTCCCAGACCCCGATGGACAGGACTTCCAGGCCGTTGTGGGCAGCGGCCCGGACGCTCTTCAGACTCGCGATGTTGACCCGGGCCACGAGGGGCGGCCGCTGCCCCCGCGGTCCGCCGCGCTCCGCGCAGGGCCGGCCCAGCACCATGTCGGTCAGGGAGTCGGCGATGAGTTCCGCACCGGCGCTCTCCTCGTGGGAGAGCATGATGACCTGTCCTGTATGCCCGCGGGGGCCGGGTGTCAGATCGACGGCCAACCGGTCTCCGCCGCCGTTGTCACCGAAGGCGATCCAGCCGGGTGAGCCGACGAGGCCCTGCACCCTGGCGTCGGGCGGGGTGTCGACCGCTTCCATTGCCGCGAACTCCCAGCGACAGTGGCGGGACGACGCGTCGGCGATGTACAGGCTGTCGAGGTCGAAGAGCTCGCAGCCGACCGCGACGCACTGGCGTTCCGCTGCCTCGTGGTCTTCGCCCAGATCCTCCCAGCGTGCCCGCGTCACCCGGTAGAGCGCCTTGAGCTCGTCGGGCAGCGCGACGCCGAGGCGTGCCTCGGCGGCGGCGATCTCCTCCTCCGTGGCGCCGACGGCGTGCGGCAACCGCTCCCGCAGCGTCCGCTCCAGCACCTCCAGGTCCGCCGAGGGAGCGCGCGCCGCCCCGCGTACCGGCTCGGGGAGGCGGCGCCAGGGCTCGGGCAGGGCACCGTCGACCAGGATGAGCGCCCCCGGGTGCGGGGTGCCGATGCCCGGTTCCACGGCGGGACTGGGCCCCAGCAGGCGCAACTCGGTCCTCCCGTCCGGCTGGATCCGTGCCGTGAACGAGACGTCGTCGACCCCGGCGTCCGCGAGCGCGCTCTGCACCCGCTCCACCGCGTCGAACTCCTCCTGCACGTCCTCCATCTGAGCGGCTCGGCCGGGCGGCGGCACCCGTCGCGTCAGAGCGAGACTCCAACCGCCCCGACCGATACGTCCCGCCACCCGGCGGGGCCGGGCACCGTGCGTCTGCGGCTGTTCGGCCAGCAGGAGCCGCAGCACCGGCTCCCAGGTCGCGAAGTCGTCCATCGGTGCCACGGTGAGCCTCTGATCAACCATGGGCAGACCGTACGCGGGCCCACTGACAGCAGGAGGAACCCCGGGCGTCCGGCTCCCGGAGCTCAGCACGTCCGGAAGACGTGGCCCTTCTCGCCCGCGGGGAGCACGGCGAGGTCGCGCAGCACGAGGGAGATCCTGTCGCCCCAGGTGGAACAGCTCTCGTCGAAGCCCACGTCGCCCTCGCCCTCGTACTCGACCGCGAAGACACGGTCGTCGTAGGCGTCGGCGTACGCGTCGCACTCGTCGAACTGCGCGCACTCCTCCGCCACCGCGAAATCGAAGCCGATCGCCTCGTGCCGGTCGAGCAGGTCGGTGGTGTTCTTCTGCCCGATGGCCAGTCCGTCACCGTGCGCCCGGTCGGCCAGCGTGGTGGCGAACGCGGCATTATGCTCGGCCGTCAGCCTGCCCCGGGAGCGTTCGAAGGAATCGAGGTTGTCCGGCTCCACCGCCTGGAAGCCGCTCTCCGCACAGCCGTCGATCCAGTCGCCGACGATCTCCGCGAGCTCGGTGCGCAGGGCGGCCGTCGACGTGTCCAGGAGGACTTCGTCCCAGCCCTCGTCGATGATCAGCTCCCCGTCCCCGTCCCGCAGCAGGAGGGCGGGGTGGGTGTCCTGCCACCACTTCAGCGCACCGGGCTGCGTCTGGAAGGCGTTGACATAACAGACGTTGTACAGGCCGGGGACCGGCTCGTCCTCGCGGTCGCGGGACACCGCCCGCACCCCGTCGGGCGGCGTGTAGCCCTCGCCGATCTGGTAGTCGAAGGGCATCCCGGCCTCCGGCCGGAGCACATCGGTGGACTCCGGCCGCTGCCGGGGCGCGGACTCTCCGGACGCCTCGCCCGCCGTGGAACAGCCCACCAGCACACCTGCCACGAGGGCCGGGGCCAGGCTCGTCGCCACTCGGGCCACCACGCGCCTGCGGCGGAAGAACGGGGAAGGGGCGTGGGCGGCCACACGTACTCCAGCTGTCATGAATCCGGAAGGGGATCCGCCCATCCTCCGTCACCCCTCCGGAGGGCGGTCCGCCGGGGCCCGGCGATGCGTGCCGTCCGCCGGAACCCCGCCCCGATCGGCGAGCGCCGGCGCGGAGCGTGGACCGGTGAGGCGCGACCACGTCCAGCGGCGAGGGAAGCGCGTCGACGTCGAAGCGCTTCGACTGGGAGCGGGCCATCGATGCGACCCCTGGGGCCGGTGAAGGTACCGCATGCCGACTTCTGCCCAAACCGTTGACATCCCTACGCGCGCCTGGAAGTTTCGAAGCGCTTCAACGATCAAGCCCGGACGGCCGGTTTCCGCCCCTGGGCAGCGGCCGTCGCCGGCCCCTGCGGCCGGTCACATCCCTGAGGACGGACATGACGTTCTTCGACAATCCCGTGATACCCGGCTTCAGCCCGGACCCGAGCATCTGCCGCGCCGGCGACGACTACTACGTGGCGACGTCCAGCTTCGAGTACGTCCCCGGAGTGCCGCTGTGGCACAGCCGCGACCTGGTGCACTGGAAGCTGATCGGGCACGCGCTGGACCGGCCCTCGCAGCTGGACCTGCCCACCTCCGCCTCATCCTCGGACGGTGTGTACGCGCCCACGCTCCGGTACCACGACGGCCTGTTCTGGATGATCACGACCGTCGTCGGCGGGGCGGACACCGTCCTCGTGACCGCGGAGGACCCAGCGGGGCCGTGGTCGGACCCGGTGCCCGTCGGCATCCCGGGCATCGACCCCGACCTGGCGTGGGACGAGGACGGCACCTGCTGGTGCGTGTTCTCCTCCGGCGGGATCCGCGGAGTGCGGATCGAGCCGAAGACGGGCGAACTGCTGGGCGAGCCCGTGGCGATGTGGTCGGGAAGCGGGCTGCAGTATCCCGAGGGGCCGCACCTGTACCGGGTCGGCGACTGGTGGTACCTGCTGCTGTCGGAAGGCGGCACGGAGCGCGGGCACGCCATGTCGGTGGCCCGGTCCCGCACCCTGCCGGGGCCGTTCGAACCGCACCCCGACAACCCCGTGCTGTCCCACCGGAGTACCGGCCACCCCGTGCAGAACACCGGCCACGGAGACCTGGTGCAGGCGCACGACGGCACGTGGTGGATGGTGCTGCTCGGCACCCGGCCCCGCGGGGACACACCGAAGTTCCACGGCATGGGCCGGGAGACGTTCCTGGCGCCCGTGCGCTGGGAGGACGAGTGGCCGCTGCCGGGCCCGCTGGAACTGCGCGCACCCGCTCCGGCGCTGACGCCCCACCCCTGGCCGCAGGAACCGGACCGGGACGACTTCGACTCCGGCACGCTCGCACCCTGCTGGGTGACGGCCAGACGACAGGCCCCCGGTGCCGTCCGCCTGGACGAGCGGCCGGACCACCTGGTGCTGCACGCCGTCAAGGACAGCCTCGACCAGCCCGGTTCGCTCTTCGTGGGACGGCGCCAGCGCGATCCCGACTGCAGCGCACGCACGTCGGCAGACGTCGGGGAGGGCGGCCGGGCCGGACTCGCGGTGCGGCTCGACGACGCCCACCACTACCAGGTGGAGCGGGCCGACGGCGTGGTCCGTGCCGTGGCCCGGATCGGCCCGCTGTGCCAGACCGTCGCCGAACGGAGCGTGCCCGCCGGCCCGGTGACCCTGCGGATCGACATCGGCACCACCGATGTCCTGCCGCCCACGGTCACGGTCCGCGGCACGCCCCCGGAGCCCGCGGCCCCGCCCGGCCTGCGCGTCGGCGCACCCGACACCCTGCGCCTGGGATACGAGACGGCCGACGGCGCATTCGAGCTCCTCGCCGAACTGGACGGCCGCTACCTCACCACGGAGGTCGCCGGGGGCTTCACCGGCCGCGTCATCGGTATGTACGCCACCCACGGCAGCGCCGCGTTCGACTGGTTCGAGCTGCGGTCGGCCTGACGAGCTGGAGCAGCTCGTCCTCGGGAGCAACGGCCTTCCGCACGAGCCGGCCGGTGACGGTTTCGCTCGGCAGCGTGCCGCCGCGTCTTAGAAACCATCTCATTTGGCGACACAGGTATCCCGTGGGTCATGGTGGGGATCGTTGAGCGGCTGGTGCCGGACGAGTTGTGGGAGTTGTTCCAGCGGGTGGTGCCGGAGGCGCCGTCGCGGCCGCAAGGTGGTGGCCGGCGGCGGCACGGTGACCGGGAGGTGCTGGCCGCGATCGTGTTCGTGGCCACGTCGGGCTGTACCTGGCAGCAGATGCCTTCCGCGTCGTTCGGCCCGTCCGGAGCGACGACCCACCGGCGGTTCTCGGAGTGGTCGAAGGCCAGGGTGTGGGCCAAACTCCACCGCCTGGTCCTCGACGAACTCGGGGCGCGTGGCGAGCTGGACTGGTCGCGGAGCTCGCCCCGGATCACGGTGCGCTGTTCCTTCATGTGGGCCAGATCCGAACGGAACTTCGACAGCGCGTCGGTGCTTGCGTAGTTCTCCAGGTCGGTGCCCTTGGCAACGGCCTTCCCGTTCGAAGTTACTCATCGGTCACCCGGTCTGTCCAGAGTCCGAGTCTGTGATCCAGCGCCCTTCGGCGGAGT
>BMWJ01000003.1 GCA_014651175.1 Streptomyces clavifer
GCCGAGGTGAGCTCCGAGAACGGGGGCAGCTCCCTCGCGGTGATGAAGGCGGGCAAGAACAAGAAGCTGGCCTACGCGTTCAACGAGTACGCCAACCACTCGGAGGGCGTGCAGTCCCGGGTCGAGAACGGCGCCTTCCCGGCGACCACCGCGGACCTGACCTCCACGACGTTCCTCAGCACCACGTTCCCGTACTTCGGTGGCCAGAAGGCGAACGAGATCTTCGCCCTGTCCGCCACCCAGGTGCCGGAGGAGTGGTCCTACCTGCCCTTCCAGGTCTACGCCAACTCCATCTTCAACGACACCGTGGGCAAGGCGTACGCCACCGACACCACGCTGGCCGACGGACTGAAGGCCTGGCAGAAGGCCTCTGCCGACTACGGCACCGAACAGGGCTTCGACGTCAACAAGTGATGCGGTCCCTCCCCTTCGTCATGGTCCCGGCTGCTCGCGCACCGGCTTGACGGGGCTGTAGGTGGCACCTCGCCGTCCGTGCCCCCGAACCGGATCCGGTTCGGGGGCACGGACGTCTTGCACGGTCCAGCCCTCCGTGCCGGCAGAGCGGCACCGCCGGCCGGTACGGGGCGGGCCCCTGCGGCAGCTTGCCGGAGTCGCGGGACGGCACCCGCTCGGCCCGGGGGCCGCGGGGCGCGACCCCCGGCCCCGTTCAGACGGCGGCTGTCCACCGGTACTGCACGTCGGGCTCCCTCTCCTCGTTGCGGCTGCCGTCGTCGTAGGCGACCGCGACGAACCCGTGCCGCTCGTAGAAGGCGCACGCGGCGGTGTTGCGGCGGAAGGTGTACAGGCTCAGCTCCCCGCGCGAGGCCGCCTTGACCCGGTCCAGCAGCCGCGTCCCGATGCCGCGCCGGAGTGCGTCGGGCCGCAGGTAGAGCTGGTCGAGCTCGTCGCCGTCCAGGGAGGCGAAGCCCAGCAGCTCCCCCGCCCCGTCCTCGGCGACCCATGTCCTGCTGCCGGGCAGCAGGACATGGGTGATCCAGGCACGGGTCTCCTCGTCGCTGTGGACCCGGGGGAGATAGGGCAGGACCGCCGCGCGCGAGTCCAGGAAGACCCGGGTGACGGCCTCCGCGTCCTCGGACGTCGCCGCGCGCAGCCGTATCCCGGCGGACGGTCCTAGCATTTCGTCAGCACCGGTTCACCCGGGGAGGGCTGCCTCATGACGGGCTCCAGGTGCCGGCCGTACAGCACGGCCCACGCGGAGGGCTTTCCGCCGGCCGGCTTCATGATGCTCGCCAGGGCGCCGCACACCTCCTTGTGCAGACCGGCCTCGTTCGCGTCCATCGCGACACCGTAACCTTCCGTACCGCCCTCGATGTTGTCGAGGGCCTTCGTCTTGTCGGAGTACTTGTCGGCGAGACCGGCGACGATGACGTCGTCCGTGGCCACGGCGTACACCGGGGTCGCGGGGTCCAGGAGCGCCTTGACGCAGTCCTCGAAGCCGGGGCGCAGCACCTGCTGGCCGGCCAGCCCCTCGTTCCTGATCCAGGTCTCGTATACCGACTTCCTGGCGGTGCAGACCTTCGCGCTGGGGTCGTTCCGCAGGTCGCTGACGTCGTTGTAGGGCCTGTTCTTGCGTACCAGGAGCCCTTTGAGGGCCTGGTAGTAGGGACCGGCGAAGACGACGCCGTCCTTCTTCTCGCGTTCGTCGTTGATGCTGTACGAGGCCAGCACGATGTCCGCCCGGTCGGCCGCCTTCAGGTAGTCGCTGCGGTTTCCGGAGTTGACGCGCACGAAACGCACCTGGTCCTCGTCGAAGCCCAGGTGCCGGGCGATCTCCTTGCCCAGGTCGACCTCGAAGCCCTTGAAGGTGCTTCCGTCCTGCACGCTCAGTCCGGGCTGGTCCTGTTTGACGCCGATCCGCAGGACCTGGTGCGTGTCACTGAACGTGGACGCGGCCCCGCTCCCGCCCGTCGTGCCCTTGCCGTGCGCCCTGTCGTCCCCCGTGCCCGTCCCGTCCTGCTGTCCCCAGACGTACCAGGCCCCTCCCGCGAGGAGCGCCGTGCAGAGCACGGCGACCGGCACCGCCCACCGGTCCCGGCGCCTGCGTGCGCGCACCTGGGGGCGGCCGCCGGCAGCGGGGGGCGGGCCCTGCCGGGCGGGCTCCGGGGGCCGCGGGCCGGCCGGTGTGTCGAGCGCGACGTCCCGGGTGACGGCCTGCAGCATCCGCTCCGCCGCGGCCGCGTCCGGGCGCTGCAAGGGGTCCTTCCGCAGCAGTCGTTCGACCAGCGGGGCGAGCGGCCCGGCGTACTGCATGGCCGGTACGGGCGACTCGCGCACGGCGATCAGCACCTCGTAGCCGGTGGATCCGTCGAAGGGCCGCCTGCCCTCCACCATCTCGTAGAGCGTGACGCCCAGCGCCCACAGGTCGGACGCCGCCGTCGCGGGATGGGGCTGCGCCGCCGTGCGGCTGAGCAGTTCGGGTGCGAGGTAGTGCGGCGTCCCGATGATCTCGTGCGACCGGGTCACCTGCACGGCGCCCTCGAAGGTGGAGATCCCGAAGTCCATCAGGAGGGCGCGCCCGTCGGGCCGGAACAGGATGTTGTGGGGCTTCACGTCACGGTGCAGGACTCCGGCCTCGTGCACGGCGGTCAGTCCGCGCAGCACCTGGAGCCCTATCCGTGCCGCGTGCGGCACGGACAACTGCTGCTGCTCCCGCAGGAGGTCGGCCAGGGAGCGGGAGTTGAGCAGCTCCATCACGATCCAGACCTGGTCGCCGTCCTCGATCACGTCGTGCACGGCGACCACGTTCTGGTGCCCGATCCTGGCGATGGCCTGGGCCTCGCGCCGCGCCCGGTTGACCCACTGCCCCTGCGTGGCCGGTGTCACGGCCCCGGGGTACAGCAGGCCCTTCACGGCCACCTTCCGGTCGAGGCGGGTGTCGAGGGCCTCCCAGACCACTCCCATCCCGCCGCGTCCGAGCTGTCTCTGCAGTCTGTAGCGGTCGGCGATCACCGTGTCCGGACCGATGCCAGTCATGCCCTCGCCGTCCATCCGACCCCCCGGTTCGTGCTGTTGTGGTGAGCAACAATAGACGCTCCGTCAGGACGGCGGCGGGCGGTCGGAGAAGGGGTCCGAGCCCGTTCCCGGCGCTCGGGGGAGAGTGGGTTCCGAGGGGTGTCCGGGCCCTCCGCGGCGGATGGCATAGTGAGTCCCACCGCGACGGTCGAGTAGGGGAGTGTCGGACCTGTGAGGATCGCTCGCTGGATGGTGCCGGTCATCGTCGGGGTCGTGGTGACGCCGATATCGATCGGCGTCGGATCCGTTCTGCTCGGGACCTCCGACGACAGCGAGGCGGCCGGCGGAGACGTCCCCACGCCGATGAGCACCGAGCTGAAGGCGGGCGACGTGGGTGTTCCCGTCATGTACGCCAAGCTCTTGCGCGACGCCGCGGCCGACTGCGACGAGAAGCCGCTCACCGCGCCCGTGCTGGCAGCGCAGTTGAAGCGGGAGAGCAACTTCAACCCGAGGGCCAGGTCGGTCGCGGTCGACACGGCGACGGGCGACGAGGGCTCGCTGACGGACCCGCGGAGTGCGCAGCAGCGGGCGGAGGACGGGAAGACGGGCGAACAGCCGGTGGAGGACACCCTCTCCGGCGGAGGCACTCCCACCGCGCCCGGCTCGTCAGAGGTTCCTTCGGGCGAGGCTCCGCCCGACGTGGCGCAGGCCGCACGACCCGTCACCCGGGGCATCGCGCAGTTCTCCGACGCCGACTGGGCGGCCGAGGGGGTCGACGGCAACAACGACGGCGTCAAGGACGTCCTGGACCCGGCGGACGCCATACCGTCCCAGGGCAGGAAGATGTGCGGACTCCTGCGGACCGCGGAGCAGCACCCCGGCTACCGGGGCACCCCGCTCGAACTGGCCCTGGCCGGCTACCACATGGGCTGGGAGACGGTGGAGCGGTACGGCGGTGTCCCGCGTGCCAGTGGAGCGGACGGGGAGACGTACGAGTACGTCAAGGCCGTCGTGAAGTCGTCCTCCCAGATGGTCGTCCCGGTCGGCGGTGACGTGGCCGGCGGCTGGACCCTGCCCGTCGAGGGACCGGCGGGCACCCCGTACCACCAGCGGGGCTCAGCCTGGTCGACCGGTCTGCACACCGGCGTCGACTTCGTGATCCCTGCCGGTACGCAGGTCAAGGCCGTCGGACCCGGCGAGGTCGTCACGGCGGGGGCGGGCGGCGACTACGGCAACCAGGTCGTCATCCGCCACGAGGACGGTACGTTCAGTCAGTACGCCCACCTCTCCGAGGTGAAGGCCGTCGTCGGCCAGAGCGTCCAGGGCGGCACACTCATCGGCTGGTCCGGCGATACCGGCAATTCCTCGGGGCCGCACCTGCACTTCGAGGTGCGTACGGGGCCCGGGTTCGGGAGCGACGTCCCGCCCGTCCCGTTCCTTCGCACCAAGGGCCTGATCCTCTGAGGCCGTGACGGTGGGAGGCGTGGAGCACGGCCTTGACGTCGTCGCGCCCGTCCGGTCGGGTGGTCCCCGGGCCTGTGACTCCCGGGCGTCCACCGGGGGTGCCGGTGCGGGGCATCCGCCCGGACGCGCCTCGGGCCTCGCGCCTCGGGCTTGAACGCGACCGCCTCCTCGCTGCGGCCTCTGGGAAGGGGCCGCAGCGAGGAGGCGGGGGCTGTTCGGGAGCGGCGGGGCGGGGCCCCTACGTGCCGCTGGTCGTGGCGCGGGTGAAGAACTCGATCTCGGCTATCGAGACCTGCTTGTCGGTTCCCGCGTTGAACGCCGAGCGGATGACGAAACGGACGCTGACGACGTTCTCCGCGCGGAACTTCCGCTGCTGGGGGCCGCTCACCTGGTCGAGTTTGATGTGGCGCGTCGTCTTCCTCCCGTCGGTCGTGGTGATGATCGCGTCCATGCGGTGCGGCAGCGCGGCCTCGGAGAGGTCGGCCGGCTTGACGGAGATTCCGGACGTGATGAGGATGTTCAGCAGACGGGTCGGTTCCTGGAAGCGCGCCTCGACCCATTCGCCCTCGGCGGACTGCGAGACGCCGGGCCCCCACCAACTGTTGTTGACCTTGTCGAAGAGCGCCTTCGGCGGATGGCCGCCGAAGGAACGGGACGCCTCGGCGGAGTCCGGAGTGACCGGCGCCCGCTTCGCGAAGTGGTCACGTGCCGCGTTCCACGCCGTACTCACGTTGAACGCCGCGTAGATCACCAGCCCGAGCGCGAGGCCGTACACGATCCAGGTGAAGATGCGGCCGATTCCCCGGCGCAGCCTCGGACGGTCGCCCGCCCACGGCGCGGGGCCGTTGCCGAAGTCCCGCATCCGGCGCCACCAGGGGCGCCGGGCCTCCGGGGCGCCGGGGCGGTCCGCGAGGGACATGGCGCAGCGCCGGCAGAAGTGCCGGTCGGGCCGGTTGGCGACCTCGCACCAGGGGCACGGGGGGCCGGTCTCGTCGGTCGGTCCGCCGCCGGGTGCCTGGACCAGGGGGCGGGCCGCGGCGGGCACGCCGGGGAGGACCGGGGCGACTTCCGGTGCCGGTGCGGCGGCGCGCTGGTCGGCGACCGGCACGAGCAGCGCCCTGGCGCGCGCGCTCGCGTCCGGCTCCGGTTCCGGGGTGGGCGCCGGAGCGGCGGAGGTCACCGGGATCGTGGGCAGGGTGTCGTCCTCCTCGGGCGTCACCGCCGGCACGTCGGCGCGTACGGGTTCGCGCACCCCGTCCGTGCTCCCGGCCCCGGCATCCGCGTCGGCCGATGTGACCGGGCCGGGGTCGGAGCCCGGAGCGCCCGACGTGTCCGTGCCGGACTGCCGGCCTGCCGCGCCCGCCGCCCGGTCCCTCCTGTCCGGGGTCCAGCTCAGTACGGCGCCGCAGCCGTCGCAGAAGGACTGCCCCGGGGTCGGCGGCGTGCCGCACTCGGCGCAGTTACGTGGCTCGTTCCCCGCGCCGCCGGCCCCCGCGGTCGAGGGTGGCGTGGAGGGAGAAGCCTGCTGACTGGTCACCTGTCGGAAGTCCTTTCGGCGGAGGTCACATGGACCGTGTAAGGCATATGGGCGGGGCGAGCTGCCGCTACGAGACGCTCCAGCCGGTGTTCGGCGGCGGGGTCGGGCACCGGCAGCCGTACGGTGACGTGCAGATGGGGGCGGCTCTCGCCGGGGAACGGGCCCAGGGGCCTGGCGTCCCAGGCGGCGGCGCCGCTTTCGGTGATCTCCGGCTCCACGCCGAAGGCGAGCCGTACCGCCTCGGACAGTCCTTGCCGGGTGCCGCGGATGCGGTGCAGCCGGACGGCGGCGGTCACCGCGGCGCGCAGCGCCACGGTCGCCTCGGTGTCCTGCGGAGGGCCGGTGGACGGAGTGGTGGACGCGGCCTCCGTCAGGTCGCGGCCCGCGGCTTCGTCGGCGCGCCCGGCCGTGTCGGGACCTTCGGTCTCCGCGCCCACCCAGCCGCCGAGCCAGCGGGTGAAGTCCGCGGGCGCCAGCGACGGCGTGAAGTAGGCGTCCAGGCAGTCGAGCACGTTGTGGAGCGGCGCGAGGACCTCGTCGATACCCGCGACGAACCGCTGGGCGAGGTCGTCCTCGGCGAACACCGCCGGCAGCATCACGCCCAGCGGTGCCGAGGAACCGAGTCCGTCGACGGAGCCGCGCGTGCTCCCGCTCGTGGTCACGAGTCGTCCCCTATCACCCGGACGCGGTGGTCGAACGAGAAGACGAGCGCGGGGGGTTCGAGGTCGATCCGCTCCGTGGGGTCGCCGCGTTTGCCGCTGAGCGGGTCGGCGGGGTGCAGCAGCACCTCGTCCACCAGCTCGACGCCGGGCACCCGCTGCAGCACGGCGAACACCTCGCCCGCCTGTACCGGGCGGCCGAAGGGCCAGCCCGTGCCGTGGGCTCCGCCGGTCAGCGGGTCGAGGTGGCGGTACAGGGCGTCGTGCGCCTGCCGCCTGACCCGGTCGGTGTCGGTGCCGCGGAAGGCGTGCACCGTCGCGACGACCGTCACCCCCTGGTAGAACGGCGGCCCGACCGCCAGCCGGGTGCCGATCAGGCGCCGCTCGTCCAGGTACCGGGTGATGCGCCCCAGCAGGGCGTCCCCGGGGACGAGCTGCTCGAAGCGCAGCCGGCCGCCCGGATCGGACACGGCCTGCGGGACGACCAGCACCCGGACGGCGTGCGCGCCGTGCTCGTCCGGCTCGGCCGCGAGGCAGGTGATGCGCGCGGTCTCGGGCGCCGCGCG
This sequence comes from Streptomyces clavifer, assembly GCA_014651175.1. Classification (GTDB taxonomy): domain Bacteria; phylum Actinomycetota; class Actinomycetes; order Streptomycetales; family Streptomycetaceae; genus Streptomyces; species Streptomyces clavifer. The sequence continues at coordinate 7,200 of BMWJ01000003.1, forward strand.
CCGTGCGAGTTCCTCGTAGTCCCGCAGGGTCACGGCGCGGTCCTGCGCACTCAGCGCGATGGGCGCCCGGCGCTTCGCCTCCTCGACGGTCTCACCGTCGACCCCACCGCGCGCGGCCTCCCGGTTGATGACGTCGGAGATGTAGGGGACCGAGTCGCGCAGCACCTGGATGGCACCCCGCGCGACGTTGCCCGCCTTCCCGCCACCCGTACGGTAGCGGCGGGCCCGGATGGGCGCGCCCTTGGGCGGCACGGCCCCGTACTGGCGCAGGGTGCCGTCCGGTTCACGGACGGACGGGCCGAAGGCAATCTCGCCGGTGGTCGCGTCCAGGGTGATGTGCCGGTCGGCGGGGCCCGAGGCGGCGAAGTGGCCGACGGTCTCCCAGTCGATCCAGCCGTCGCGCTCGGCGACCTGGAGGAGCAGGGGCTGCGCGCCGCCGACGACGGGGCTGTTGGCCAGCCGTAGCCGGTGTCCCGGCAGCCCGGTGGACTCCCCCAGGGCTTCGTCCCGCACCGTCTCGGCGTGCACGACGCCGGTGGTGCCGCCGATGCTGAACGCCTCGGCGGAACGGATGGTGGGCGAGGTGGTGTAGAAGGGCTGGCCCTGTGCGGGCTCGGTGACGCGGCAGCGCAGCCAGCCCGCCTCGCGCCGCCCCGTGCGGGAGAGCGCGTGGCCGCCGGGGACGTGCAGCACGACCTCACCGGGGCGGTTGAGTCCACCGGTGGTGTCCCGCTCGACGTCGCAGGCGATCCAGCCGTCGGCGGTCCACGCCTCCCAGGCGAGCGGCGGCTGCCTGGGGTCGACACCGACACCGTCCACCTGGCTGTCGAGCTCCAGGACGACCACGCACTCCGGTACGGCGGCGCTGAGCCCGAACAGCATGCGGTCACCGGGGTTCGGTGCCTCGGCGAAGCAGTGCACGTCCTTGGACTCGACGAGGTCCGAGGTGCGGTCGACCGCTTCCTGATCGGCCCGCTGGATCACGAGGTACGACAGCTCGCAGGGCACCACGGTGAGTTCGCGCTCGGTGGCGAAGACCACCGCGTCCTCGGTCTGGGTGCGCGCCGTGGCGACCTCGGTGCCCGTCGCGAGCACGACGGGCTGCTGCTGCGGGGCGGACAGCCAGAACGTGACGTCGGCGCGCGCCGCGGACGGAGGGAAGAGCGTGATCCCGATGAGGTCCAGGAACGCGAGGTGGTTCTTCTCGGGCACCCGGTTGAGCCGGTACACGATCTGGTCGGCCATGTGGGCGACCGTCTCGACGAGGGTCACGCCCGGATCGGAGACGTTGTGGTCGGTCCACTCGGGGGCGCGCTGCTGGATGTAGCGCTTGGCGTCGTCGACGAACTGCTGGAAGCGCCGGTCGTCGAGGTTCGGGGAGGGCAGGGCCATCAGCGGTCGCTTCCAAAGTGCTCGTCGGGCGTGCCGGACCCCTCGGGCCCGTCGTGGGAGGGGATCACGTAGAACGGGAAAACCAGGCTGCGCGGGTTGTTGGTGCCCGTGATCGAGTAGCGGACGTCGATGAAGAGCACGCCCTGTTCCGCGCCGGCCGTCACCGTGACGTCGTCCACCTCGATGCGCGGTTCCCAGCGGTCCAGGCAGCTGTGCACCTCGTGCTGGATCCGGCCGGCGGTGGCTTCGTTGACGGGGGCGAAGACCATGTCGTGGATGGCGCAGCCGAACTCGGGCCGCATCGGCCGCTCACCGGGCGCGGTGGAGAGGACGAGCCGGATGGCCTCCTCGACCTCGCGTTCCCCGCTGACCAGGGCGATGCCGCCGGTGGGACCGATACGCAGCGGGAAGGCCCATCCGGAGCCGACGAACTGTTCCGCCATCAGATCACCGGCTTCAGGTTGGAGGTGAGGATGCCGAAGGACTTGACGTTGAGCGCCTTCAGGCCGATGTCGATGGCCGCGGTCATCTGCAGGGAGGCCCCCGCGGTCAGGGACAGGGCGCTCGCCGCGCTGATGTTCATCGGCCCGCCGCTGCGGATCGTCAGGGAACCCACCGCGTTCAGCGAGAGGTTGCCGCCCGCGTTGATGGCGACGGCGCCGGTCCCCCGGATGGAGACCTTTCCCTTGCTGTCCACGACGATCTCGGTCTTCGTCCGGTCCAGATTGATGGTCAGCCGGTTGTCGCCGGTGGAGAGCCGCACCCCGCGCTTGAGGCCGACGCTCTGGTCGAGCAGGTCGATACGGTTGTTGCTGCGGTCGGACAGGGTGCGCCGGGTGACCTTCCCGCGCGTCGGGTCGAACACCGGAACGTCGACGGGATCCGGCTTGTCGACGCCGTTGTAGAGGCCGCCGATGACGTACGGGTGGTCCAGGGCGCCGCGGTCGAACGCCACCAGCACCTCGTCGTCCACGTCCGGTGAGATCATGCTGCCGCCCTTGACCCCGCCGAACTGGACGGTCCGGGTCCAGTCGCTGACGTACATGTCGTCCAGCCACGGGAACCTCAGCTTGACCCTGCCCTGCCTCAACGGGTCCTTGATGTCGGTGACCAGGGCGTTGGCGACGCTCGGCAGGCCGGCCGGGCCCGTCCCGCCACCACCGGAGGTGAGCCCGTACAGCGAGCGCCACTGACGGCCGCTGACGTTCAGGTACGTCTCGTAGTGCTCCTGGTCGCCGAAGGTGTGGCGGGCCGCCGTGACCGTGTACTTGCCCTGGAAGGGCTTGCCGACGTCCGTGACGGTGACGGCGACCCCGGGGCGCAGTTCGGTGTTGCCCCGCGCCGTGACCTCCACCTCGGCGAACGAGGAGGTCACGTCGTCGGCCACGGCGTCGGCGGCGTGTTTGACCTCGTCCAGCTTGTCGTAGGGCGTGTCGGTCACGACGAGTTCGGCCTTGCCGAACGTCTTGGACACCTCGGACGGCGTCGTACCGATGGCGAAGCCGGTGTTGGCCAGAGCGGGCGACTTGGAGACCAGAGGCTGCTTGGTGGTGACGTTCCAGCCGCGTGCCTCGACGGCGGTCACCTGGTCGGCGGAGGTGACCGCCGCGCGGCAGCGCAGGATCTCCTCGCCTCCCCGCAGGAGGAGCGCGGCCTTCACGCTCGGCGTGCTCGGTGTGCTCTCCGGGGGAGCCGACGCCGCGTGCTGCCGCTTGACGAACTGGAATCTGCCCTTCGAGTTGATGGACATCACCATCTCGTTCTCGTCCGCGAGCCGTTGGACGAAATCCCAGTCCGTGACGTTGGCCTGGCTGATGAACTCGTACTGGCCCTTGGTCCGTTGGGTCTTTCCCATCGGAATGCCGCTCTTGCGCGCCAGCTCGACCGCGATCTCGGTGGCGGTCTTGTTCCTGTACGCCGCCACCCTGCGCTGCCGCAGCATGCGGTGACCCTTGTCGTAACCGCGGATGACGGTGAACGTACCGGTGCGGTCGTAGTCGGTCTCCAGGGCGGTCACCTCCCCGGTGATCAGCGGCGTGCCCTTGCCGTCCGAGAAGGGGGCGATGACCACCGGCACGCCGATCTCGACGTTCAGGTTGGAGAGGATGTCCTTCTTCTCGTCACGGAAGGTGAGCTGGAACGCCCCGGGCACGCCCGCACCGAAGTCGACCCGGCCCGCCACCAGTTTCTTGTCGTCCGGGGACTTGAGCTTCTTGCCGGCGATCTGCACCGTGAGGATGTTGGAGAAGCCGATATCGGGCATCAGGCGCCGACCTCTTCAGCGGCGGGAAGCATCAGTTCGACGCCGGGCGTCAACGTCTTCGGGTCGTCGATGTCGTTGGCCTCGGCGATCGTGCGCCATGCGGTCGCGTCGCCGTACTCACGCCAGGCGAGGAGCGGGAGCGAGTCGCCGGCCACGACCCGGTGCACCCGGCGGGAGGTGAGCGCGCCGGAGGTGGGGTTCTGGCCGAGGGTACTGCTCGGGATCTCGTGGAGGTTCACCTGGCAGGTGGCCCGGATCGGCATCCCGTTGGTGTTGAAGAGGGTGTACTGGGCCTCCACGGAGCTGACGTAGGCGTTGAAGCGGGCCGTGGAGAACGCACCCCACTCGAAGATCACCCACGGGGTCGACGGCTGCTTCGCCGCGATGCTGGCAGTGGTCGTCTCGCAGCAGGAGAAGAGGGCTTCGACCTTCCTGCGCACATCGTTGCTGTCCGGTTCCTCGGAACGGTCGAGGAAGATCTCCACCGTCATCTCCCGGGGCTCGGGCCCCATGAACTCCGGGACCGCCCCGTCCCGCACCGCGGCGGTGGGCGTGGTCTTCCACTGGGCCCTGCGGGTCAGCGACAACTGGGACGGGTTGAAGTCGAAATCGAACGTCTTCATCAGCGCGCCGGGTTTGGTGCTGCTGCCGATCGGCGGCTGATGGATGGCGAGCGTCGCCCGCACCAGGCTGTCACCGATGCCGAAACTGGGGAACTTCATCGGCTACGCCTCCCCCGCGTCCGTGAACCCGTGGTGGGCGATCTCCAGGACCTCGGTGGCCACGGCGGGGCTCGCCGGGTCGAAGGAAGGTCCGCGCCAGCTCACCGGGAGTACGTCGATCAGCCCCCACTGGGCGACCATCGAGCCGTCCGCGCGCAGCGCGGCGATCTGCCCGGTGGGCCGGGTCACCCCCGTGGCCACGGAGGAGATCCACTCCGCCACCTTCGCGGTGTCCTCGGTGAGGGGGCGGGTCAGCGTGATGTTGGAGAAGGTGACACGGGTGGGCAGCTGCCAGACGAATCCGTTGTTGCCGCCCTCCTGCCGCTGCTCGATCTCGACCTGGGACGAGAGCCCTTCGCAACCGTTGAAGTTGCCCAGGCTCTCACCGTCGATGGTGAGGTTGAAGAAGATGGTGGAGCCTGCGTCGAGTTCCTGGGGCATCGGGTGGGGGCCTTCCTGCGGTTCCACGTGCGGTTGGGGCGGGTTCCGGCGGGGCCGGACCCATGGGCTTGCGGGCCTGCGGACTTACGGGTCGGATCGTGTGGACCGGCGCTCGCGGCGCCTGTCAGTGGCGTGGGTCGCGCAGCTTGCCGATCCGCTCCCGGTCCAGCCGCAGCTCGGTGCGCAGCAGCCGGGTCATCGGCCCGATGAGCCGGTGGACCAGCTCCGCCACCTGGTCCTCCTTCAGATCACGCGGGTGGAACTGGCTCGTGACGGAGGGCGCGGGCCTGGCCGTGGAGCCCTGGCCGCCGCTGCTCCTGTGCACGGCTACGGGCGCGGCGCGGCGCTGCACCGCTACGGGCGCGGGGGCGGGGGACGGCGCCCGGGCCGGAACCGGAGGCACGGCCGGGGACTGGGAGGCCCGGGCTGCCGGGACGGCGGGCGCCCGCTGCACAGGGAGCGCGGCGGCCGGAGCGAGCCGGGCGGGTGCCAGGGACACGACGGGGCTCCGGACGGGCAGGTCCACGGAGGCGGCCGGGACACCGGATGCTCCTGGAGCGTGGAGGGCCCGGGAGCCGCCGGGGGCGTCCGGCCCCGGCGTACGAGCGATCCCACCGGGGACGGGCGGCGCCGACGCGGACGCGGAGCGCTGAACGACCGGGAAGGCCGCGGCGACGCTGTGGAGACGGTGCCCCCCGTTACCGGGTCCCCCGGGCGACGACGACACGGCGGGGGCAGCGGAACGGGCCGCCGACCCGCGCTCGGGACGGACAGCGCCAGGAGACGCCGACAACGGCACCGCGGAACGCTGGACCACCGGGAGGGCCGCGGCGGCACTGAGGAGACCGTGCCCCCCGTCACCGGGTCCCCCGGGCGACGACGACACGGCGGGGGCAGCGGAACGGGCCGCCGACCCGCGCTCGGGACGGACAGCGCCAGGAGACGCCGACAACGGCACCGCGGAACGCTGGACCACCGGGGAGGCCGCGGTCGGCGCCGGGGGGGCTTCGGCAGGCGCCGCCGAACGCTGAACGGCATGCGGGCGGGCGCCGACGGTTCCGCCGGCCCCGGAGGCCGAACCCGCGGAGGCCCCGGAGGCCGAACCCGCGGTGACCGGACCCGCGGTGACCGCGCTGCGGACGCGGTGCATACGCACGACGGGCGGGGCGCTCTTCGTCGTCGGCGCGGGGGCCGGCGACTGCGAGGTGCGTGGTGCGGCGCTGCGGACGCCGGGCAGGGCGGGCGCGCCGGGAACGGCGGCACGCTGGACAGTGGCCGGAGAGGCACCGGGCACCGGGGCCGCTGCGCGTCGCCGTGGCGCGGCTGCGGGAGCGTTGCCCACCGCGGCAGGGGCTGCGGGCCCCGTCCTCACCGGCGACGGGGTGAACCCGGCGGCCGTGACCGGCCGCGCGGACCCCACCAGCGGGGCGACCGGCATGGCCAGCGACTTCGGCACCGGAGGAGCGTCGGCCGGCGGCGCGGGCACGGCAGAAGGAACGGAGGCGGCGGACGATCGCTGCACGGGAGGCAGGGACCTCGTCGGGGCCGCGAGGGTGCGGGAGGGCCGAGTGGCGGCGGGGATCCGGGGCGGGGTCCCGGGCGCGGGCTGGGCGAGGGGTGACCGCTGCACGGGCGGCGCGCCGCCCGGTCGGCCGGGTCCGGGTGCGTCGTCAGCGAAGGGCCGTACCGGCCGGCGACTCGCGGAGCCGGTGCCGGCTGCCGGACCGCCGCCGGATGCGGGCAGCGACCGTGTGGGGCTCACCGGCGGGACGGCCGAAGCCGCTCCCGGCCGCCGCACCGGCACGGCGGGCAGCGCAGCCCGCTGCACGGGCACCGCAGCGGTCGGCCGGGCCGCCCCGGATCCGCTCGTCGACACGGGCCGCGTCGAACTCGTCGTCGGCGCCTCGCTGTTCGCTCCGTCCCCGGCGGAGCCGCTCGTCAGCCGTACGGCCGCGCCGGGCACCGTCGCACCGGAGGCTGCTGCCGGACCACCGGCCACCGGGCCTGAACGGCGCACCGCAGCCGAAGGCGCCGGTTCCGAAGGAGCACCGGTGCGGGGGCCGGGCGCGGGCACCCGGCCCGCTGCGGGAAGCCGCCGCACCGACGGTTCACCCGTCGGACGGGGCCCACCACCCGGACCGCTCGGCGTCCGCACAGCACCGGGGCCGGCCGACCCCGGAGCGGCGAGCCGCTGTACCGGCGGTGAACCAACGGCCCTTCCCGCGGTCGTACCGGACACCACCGCGGAGTTCGCACGCGTCGGCACCACGGGTGCTCCCGTGGTGCCGGGCCCCGCCACGACGCCGCTCGCACGCGTACCGGAGACGGAGGAGCCGGAAGAGACCGAGGGGCCGGAGGTCTTGGGGAGGCCGGGCCCGGGAACCGGACCCGTCCCGGTGCTCGTGGGCCGTTGCCCGCTCGATGACGCGCCGTCGGCAACGGCGCGCCGCTGTACGGGCAACGCCGGTGCGGAAGCGGAAGGCGGCGCCACGGGCCCCGGCGCCGGCCGCGCGGGCGGCGCCGGGAGGGCGCTCGGCCGGCCGCCGGCCGCCGACGAACGCTGTATGTGGGGTGCGTGACCGGGAGCCGGGGCACCGGCCTGCCGACGCACCGCCGGGGCAGCCGCCGGGTTCGCCGCCCGAGTGTCGGCGGGGCGGCTCGACGGAGCGCCCAGTCCGGGCCGGACGACCGGACGCGGCGCGGGTGCGCTCGTCCCGGACGTACCGGCCCCGGGTGTCACCGACGGACCGGCCGTGCGCGCCACAGCATCCGGCGCGGGCGGGGGTGTCCTGCGTACGGGAGGCGTTGCGCCCTTCCCGCTGCCGCCGGACGCAGGGGCCCGCCCCGACGGCGCTTCGCCCCCGGAGGTGCCCAGGGGCGTGACGGCCGGCGATGCCGGTGCTTGCGGGGACGGTCGTGCGACGGGAGCGGCGATACCGGGACGCTGCTGCGCCGGGGAGGTCCGCGCGGCCGGTGGCGTCGGGGGCGCCACCGGTCCCGACGACGGAGGGCCGAGCAGCGGGCGCCGGGGTGGCGTGGAGCCCGCCGGTCCGGCCGACCGGCCGGGAGCGCTCGCCGCGCGTCGCTGCACGGGGAGTGAGGAGGTGGGTGCCGGAGGAGTCCTGTCGGACGGCGACGCGGCCCCCGAAGCCCCCGTCGGGCCCGGCCGCCGGGGGGCCGGCGGCTCGATCCGCGCGGATCCGCCGCGGGGGCCGTCCTGCTCCCCGTCCGAGCGCTGGACGTGGGCAGCGGAAGACGGAGGACCGGAGGCAGGAGCAAGGGGGGAACGGGCGGCGAGGACCGGAGCAGGTGTGGCGGAGGGCGCGGACACGGGCTTCGGAGCGCTCGTCGGCGCGGACACCCGTGCGCCTGCCCCGGCAGCCGGGGCAGGCGTCGTCGCCCGCGGTGCCACCGCGGGCAGCACTCTGCGCCGGACCGTCGCCGGAGCGGAGGCCCGGGTCAGCGCGGAGGGCGTGGGCGCCGGCCGAGGCCGGACGGGCGCGACCCGCGGGCCCTGGGCGCGCTGGACCGAAGGCCCCTGCCAGTCGCCCCGGCCACCCGGATCGCCGCCCTCCCTGTCACCGCCGCTGGGGACAGCGGCGGCCGGGAAGAGCCTGGTCCCGCCGGGGGACACCGGCCCGGAGCCCAGGGCGAACGACGCGACGTCCTTGATGAGTCCGGTCGGAGCGTCGTCCAGGACCGCGTGCGAGAGGGTCCCGGAGAAGGAGTGGTTCTGCCAGGAGGCCAGCGAACCGGCGAATTCCGCGGACGCGACCGTCTGCCGCGCCGGCGCGAGCATCGCGCGCTGGATCGGCGGCAGACCGGCCCAGCCCCCTCCCCGGCCGGAGACACCGGCACCACCGCCGACGGACGCCTCGGGGGCCGAGGCAGGGGCGGGAGCGAGGGCGGGGGCGGGTGCCGCACCGCCCGCACTCCGCTCCCGGCCCCGACCCTGGTCACTGCCTCGGTCCCGGCCCTTGAGCCGGTCGAATATGCCCATCACCGCTCCGTTGCAGCACGCGTCACCAACGTGGCGATCTGCTCGGCGTACCGCCGACGCTCACGGTGTTCCATGTCCAGAATGTCGTCCAGGTTCCAGTGGAAGTGGTAGGCGATGTACGCGATCTCCTCATGGATCCGGTCGGTCGCGTACGTCACGATTCCCCCAGGCGGCTCCCGCCGAGCTCGACCTCGAAGGCCTGCTCGCAGTGCGGGCAGGACACGCCGGCCCTGGTGTGGCCCTCGGCGTTGACCTGACGGTAGAAGTCCTGCAGGAAGGCGAGGTCGGAGGCGAACATGTTCTCCACCACGCCGTCGTGCATGTGTGCCACGGTGCCCAACTGGGTGATGACCCGGCCGAGCAGTACCACCGAGAGGTACGCGGGGTTCTCCTGCACCCGCATGTCCCGCAGCGGGATCAGCTCGTCCCGGGCGGTCGCGAGCCGCATGACGCCCTCGCGGTGCACGGTCCCCATGTCGTCCACGTACCCGCGCGGCAGCTCGAACGCGAACTCGGTCCGCAACTGCTGCCGTGCGGGCGGTGCTTCCGCCGGTGCGACGGCCGGGGCCGCCACGTCCGCGAGAGCGGACGGGGCGGCAGCGGCGTCGGCGGCGGGCCTGGCAGGTCCGCGGCGCATTACTCGGTGACCAGCTCTTCGTAGACGATCGTGACGGTCTCGGTCATCACGGAGGCCTCGCCGGCCGTGGCGGCCGCACCCATGACCTTGGTGCACCAGGCGTTGCGCAGGTGCTGCCGCCTGACCGGGTTGTACTGGTAGTCCATGTAGATGATGCTCGCGTTCTTGCGGGCCGAGCCCATGTCACCGCGCAGCGAGGCGTTGATCCACTCGGTGAAGGCGGCGGACTGCTCCATACCGCGCGTGACCGTGGTCTCGCCGGCCTTCTTCACGCCGGGCATCTTCTTGGTGATCGGCTGGCCGTTCGCCGAGACCTGCTGGTACTCGATGACGTCCTGCTCCATCCCCACCTCACCCACGGCGTGGAGGTACTCGACCATGACTCCGTCGATCTGGAGGCCGAAGTTATGGGTAGTGAGGGCGTCACCCTGGGAGAGGGTCATGAAAGCCAATCCTTCTACTGGTGCTGGGGCCGGTGGCCGTACTCGGGGTCAAGCGCCTGCGGAGTGTGTGACGTCCTACTCCTCCAACTCGCCGCTGCCGCCGGAGAACTGCGCCAGCCGGAAGATCACGAACTCGGCGGGCTTGACCGGCGAGACTCCGATCTGGCAGATGACGCGTCCCAGGTCGACCGACTCAGGCGGGTTGGTCTCGGCGTCGCACTTCACGTAGTAGGCGTCCTCGGGCGTGGCGCCGAACAGTGCGCCGCTGCGCCACTCCGTCACCAGGAACGCGGAGATGTTCCGCCTGATCCGGGCCCACAGCGCCTGGTCGTTGGGCTCGAACACCACCCACTGCGTGCCGTTGAGGATCGACTCCTCCAGGTAGTTGAAGTACCTGCGGACGTTGAGGTAGCGCCAGGCCGGGTCGGAGGAGAGGGTGCGCGCACCCCAGACGCGGATGCCGCGGCCGGGGAAGGTGCGGATGCAGTTGACGCCGATCGGGTTGAGCAGGTCCTGCTCGCCCCGGGTGATCTGCATCTCCAGGTCCACGGCGCCGCGTACGACCTCGTTGGCGGGGGCCTTGTGCACACCGCGCTCGGAGTCGTTGCGGGCCCAGATGCCGGCGATGTGGCCGCTCGGCGGGATCAGCCGGGTCTGGCCGCCGGCCGGGTCGAAGACCTTGATCCACGGGTAGTAGAGGGCGGCGTACTTGGAGTCGTAGTTGGACGTCTCCTGACGCCACACCCGGACCTGCCGGGCGTTGAGACCGGGCGGCGGGTCGATGATCGCCAGCCGGTCGCCCATCAGCTCGCAGTGGGCGATCAGACCGAGCTGGACGGCCTTCACGGCCTCCAGGTCGATCGCGCCACGCTGGTAGGCGGCCATCAGGTCGGGGACGGCGACCATCGAGATCTCGTCCACCGCTTCGAGCCCGCCGAAACCGGTGCGGTCCGAGGAGTCGCCCAGGTACTCGGCGATGCCGACCGACTCGGCCTCCGCCGCGTCCGGGACCGCGGGGGTCTCCGCGGCGACGGGCACCTCGAGTGCGACCGTCTGGTTGTCGGGGCGGGCGAGCTGCGAGGCGGCGGCGCCCTCCTGCACGACGATCAGCTTGGAGCGTTCCTTGACCTGCGTGACCACGTAGTTGCGGGCGCTCTTCTTCGCCGAGACGTCGAAGGTCTCGACCGGCTTCGTGCCGTCCTTGACGACCAGCCGGAAACGCTCCGCGGGGCCCTCGCCCTCGGCGTCCGTGACCTCGACACTGAGGGTGCCGCTCTCGCCGGGCGCGACGGCCGACACCTTGAACGTACCCAGCGTCTGGGCCGCCCCGGCCGTCAGCGCGGCGGGCGCCGCGGCACCGGCGACGGCCGACCGGCCGCGCTGTCCGCCGATCGAGTCGGCGCCCTCGCCCGGCGCGCCCGTCACTCCGCCGCGCGCTCCGCCCACGCGGACCACGTAGGCGGCGGACCCTCCGTTGTTGAAGAAGCCGTACACCGAGTGCGCCAGGAAGTACCCGTCGGTGAACTCACCGAAGGAGGCGACGTACTGGGTCCAGTTGGTGACCAGCGTCGGCTCGTTCAGAGGGCCGTCGGGCGCCAGCCCGACGAATGCGGCAACGGAGGTGCCGACCCCTTCGATCGGACGAGAGCCGCTGGCCACCTCTTCCACGTACACGCCCGGCGACAGGTAAGACGGCATGCTCTGCTCTCCTCGGGGTACCGATACAAGACCAGACTCACCCTCTCGGTTCGGGCTCGCGCGCGTAAACGTCCTCCGGTGCCTCATCGAGGGCACCGCATATGCCCCCAGGGGCAATCGAGGACGCCCTCGAGGCCTTCCCGCGCGACCGGGGCCCACGGTGGGACGGAGCGGTCGGGCACCGGGTGCCGCGCCCCGGAGGGCGGCCACGGACGCGGTCGCACGCCCCGCGGCCGGAGCCGCACGCGAAGGGGGTTCGAGGGCAGCGAGCGTTACCTTTAGGGCAGCCGCCCTACCCCGCTGCCCCTGCCCTCGCCCTTCCCGGGGGCAGTAGCGTCCGTCGGGTGACCACCTGGACATCTCTGGAGCCCGCCTCGACCACGGTCGACCCGGGCAGCAGCACCTCCGTTCGACTACGTCTGCGCAACACCGGTGACGTCGTCGATGAGTACCGCTTCGAAACGGTCGGCGACGTCGCCCCGTACGTCTCGGTGGAACCGCCGTCCATCCGGCTCTTTCCAGGAACCACCGGCATCGTCCAGCTGACGTTCGCCCCGCCCCGTACCCCGGACGCGACGGCCGGGCCGCACCCGTACGGGGTGCGCATCCTGCCCACCGAGCACCCCGAGGCCGCCACGGTCGCCGAGGGGAACGTCACCTTCACCACCTTCATGGAGGTACGGGCAGAGCTGGTCCCGCAGACCGTCAAGGGCCGCTTCAGGGGCAGGCCCAAGCTCGCCGTCGACAACCTCGGCAACACCGTGCTCACGGCGTCGATCGGCGGCGGGGACAAGGCCATCGACGACCTCTCGTACGAGATCGTCCCGGCCAACGTCCAGATCCAGCCGGGCCGCGCCGCCTTCGTCGACGCGACACTCAAGCCCCGGCAGATCACCTGGGTGGGCCAGAAGCAGGAGAGGCCCTACGAACTCTCGGTGCGGCGCTCCGGGTTCGAACCCCTGGCGGTGAACGGGACGTACGTGCAGCGCAGTCTGCTGCCGCTCTGGCTGATGACCACGCTGAGTCTGCTGCTCGCTCTCACCATCACCGGCCTCGTCCTCTGGTTCACCTACAAGGCGCCGGTTCGCACCCTCGCGAAGGAGGAGCTCCAGAAGACGGCGGCCACCACGTTGCCGGAGGAACCGCAGGAGCTGCCGACCCCCAAGCCCACGCAGGACACCGAGCCCGCCGGGAAGCCCGAGGGGTCGGACGGCGGCGGTGGCGGCGGCGAGGAGAAGGAGGAGGAGAAGCCCAAGGAGAAGGAGGAGGAGCCCGCGCGGGGTCCGCTCCCCATCACGTCGGCGGACAAGCCGAACCTCTTCGTGCAGTTCGCACAGGCACGGCTGGTCGAGGGGGCGGGCGGCTGCAAGCTGACCGCCGCGCACACGGTGGGCAAGCTGGACGCCGCGACCCAGCAGGCGCTGACGTGCTTCCAGCAGTCCAACGACTCGACGTACGGCGCTTTCAGCGCGCTGGTGGAGACCGATGGAGCCGGGAACCTGGGCCGCTCCACGATGACGGCGCTCCTCGCGGCGCACTTCGGCGCCGTGAAGACGGTGACGCTGAACGCGAACGACGCCAGCCCGGAGGTGCCGTGGGTGCGGAACATGCTGCTCTGGGGCACGCAGGCCGAGATCGACGACGGCGACCTGGCGAGCACGGTCGCCTACACGAAGGCCAACATCGACTACCTGCAGAAGGGCATACAGCTCAAGGAGAAGCCGACCCCGGGCCTCTTCGACAGGATCAAGGAGTACCAGGGCCTGTTCCTGGCCGAGCGGACCGGGGTCCTCGACGAGATGACGCTCAACAAGACGAAGCTGGGCTGGATCAACGGGCAGGACAAGCCGGGCACGGTGGTGGCCAAGGACTGGCTCCCCGCCCCTGTGCAGTAGGCGGCCCCGGTCGCAGCGCCGTGGGCCTGCGGCCGCCGGACATCCTCCGTCCGGCGGCCGCGGGCCCGTCTGCGCGGTGTGCCTACCAGGACGCGTCGTCCAGGACCAGCCGGCCCGCCTTGCGGTATTCGCGCCGGGCGCCCGCCAGCAGGTCCGACGTCGATACGCCGTCGCCGCGCTCCGCGGCCGCGTACGCGGCCGTGACGACCGCGCTGCGGATGGAACCGCCCGCCAGCTCGAAGTCCGCCGCGCAGGACGCCGGATCGATGTCGTCGGCGCACGGGACATGGGCCAGGCTGTGCCGCCAGAGCGCCAGGCGCTGCTTCTCGTCGGGGAAGGGGAAGTCGACCACCAGGTCCAGCCGGCGGGTGAAGGCGTCGTCGATGTTCGAGCGCAGGTTAGTGGTCAGCAGGGCGATGCCGTCGAACGACTCCAGGCGCTGCAGGAGATAGGCGCTCTCCATGTTCGCGTGGCGGTCGTTGGAGCTGCTGACCTCGGAGCGCTTGCCGAACACGGCGTCCGCCTCGTCGAAGAGGAGCACCGCGTCCGTGCGGTCGGCCTCGGAGAAGATCCTCTCCAGGTTCTTCTCCGTCTCACCGACGTACTTGTCCACGACCGACGGCAGCTGCACGACGTAGAGGTCGAGGCCGAGCTCACCGGCGACCACCTCGGCCGAAAGGGTCTTCCCGGTGCCGGAATCGCCTGCGAACAGCCCCACCACACCCCGCCCGCGCCCGCCGCCCGCGCTCAGCCGCCAGTCGCCGAGCACCCGGTCGCGGTGCTGGGCCCGAAGGACGAGCTCCCGTAGCTGTCCCAAGGGGCCCTCGGGCAGGACGAGGTCCTTCCAGCCGACGTCGGGCCGGATACGGCGGGCGTGACGCTCGAGGCCCGACGCGGACTGCTGCCGGGCCGCGAGCCGCAGATGGGCGGCGGACAGTCTCGTACCGTCGAACGCGGCGAGGTCCAGTGCCGCGCGGGACGCGCGGTCGATCCCGCCGGGTCCCAGCCGGTACGCGGCGACGACCGGCGCCAGGTCGAACTCCGGCTCCTCGGGGCCGAGCGCCGCCCGCCAGGCGTCGAGGTCGCCGGCACGCTGCCTGGGCGCGTCCAGCACGATGGGGTCGCGCCCCCGGTCGCACCACTGCGGGTCGTACGGGCGGGGGTCCGCGAACAGCACCGGGACGTCGCTCACCGCGAGCGCCCGGATCAGCTCTTCGGGCTTCTCGGGCAGCGGGCTCACCACGATCGCCCGGCCGGTCAGCCGTGCCTCGCGCAGCAGTTCCCGGTACGGGAGGCGCTTCTGCGCCGCGTGTTCCACCGGCGCGTACTCCTCGGGGCGCTGGTCCCCCCGTCGCTCTCCGGGGACGAGGTGCAGGGCCGGGACACCGGCCGCGCCCAGGGCGACGGTGGCGAAGGCGAGCCCGTCGCCGTCGCGGTGCTCACGCAGGTAGACGGTGAGCGGGCGGACCGAGAGCTGCTCGGCCAGCTTCCGTGCCGGCGGTCCGACGGCGTGCGCCCGGCCGGTGCCCGCCGCACCCTCCGGGCTCTCCGCGTCCGCTTCCACGGGCAGGTACGGAAGCAGACGCACGGTCCCGTCCAGCGCCGGGTCCGGGGTGTCGTCGCCGAGCAGGTGGGCCACGACCCGGTCGGGTACGCGCAAGGAGCGGCTGGGAAGGGGGCGTTCGGGGTCGTCCACCTCGATCAGCCCGGACGCGACCAGCCGCGCGGCCGGATGGAACCGGGCCCGTCCGGCGGCGGAGTGCGCGGGCACCCCGCACAGGTCGAGCGCGAGCGCGACGGTCGCCCGGCGACGTGTGACGTCGTCGTTGAGGTAGCCGTACAGCGACTCGAAGGTGCGGTCCAGGTCGGGGGCCAGCGCGATCAGCAGGATCTGGGTGTCGAGCGGGCTGAGGCGCAGCCAGTGGGCGAGCCGTCGGAGGCGGTCGGAGTCCGGCCCCACGGGGCCGGACTCCTCCGGATCGAAGGATCCCGGCTCGGGGGACTCGAGCTCGGAGGACTCGGGCTCGGGGGACTCGGGGGGCTCCGGTGCGAAGGGCTCCGGTGCGTCCGGGCCGAGGGGGTACGCGTCCCCCGGGCTCCCGGACAGCAGATGACGGATCGCTTCGTCCGTCAGATACATCCCGCGCATGGGATCGGTGGCCGTCGGGTCGGTGGCGCTGCGACGCTCGACGAGGAGGGCCACCCGCTCGCGCAGTCCTGCGAGCCGTGCGAGCAGGGGGCCGGAGGAGTCACTCACGTCCGCCGCTCCTGGGGCGATCCTGCCGAGCCGTGCCTCGTGGCGAAGTCCTCCCTGGCGACCTCGAGGCTCTTCGCGCTGTGGTGACGCACCGGACTGTCGTCGGGCGGCCCCTCCGTCCCGCGCACCTGAACACCGAGCCCTTCGGTGACGGGCGGACCGACCCGGTACTCGGGGTAGGCCAGGAACGGCGCGGTGATCACCACGTCGAGGGAGGGCTTGAGCTCTCCGCCGAGCGCGGACCAGACGTCCGCGAGCGAGCGCGCCTCGGTGTGCAGCCCCGCGACGGTCAGCGGGATGGAGAGGCCCAGTCCGGCGAGAGTGCCGGTCAGGTCCTCCGGCGGGAGGATCTCCTTGGGCAGCAGCGTGTGCAGTACGGCGGAGAGCATCCGGTGTTCGTCCTGCGGTCGCTTGGTCCAGGCCGTGACGAGATACGAGAGGCGGAACCAGCGTGGCGGCTGATGCTGTTTGAGGACGATCCCCTGCTCGTCGCGGAGCGACATCTTGCCGCGCTGGCGCCGCTTGGTGTCCTCGCGGATGTCGTAGAGGTACGCGTCGATGGTCGGGGCGTTCCGCCGGGCCGCCCACTCGCGCGTCGGGGCGTCGAAGGTGACCTCGACGTCCGACCCGGCGAAGGCGCCGCGGACGAGCAGCCCCCTCAGGATGTCATCGACCTCGTGGATCACGGTCGTCCTGCCCTTCACTGTGACGGCCCGACGCGGAACCGGTCGTCGCCGGACGGCCCGCCGCGGAACGACCTGTCATGTATCGATCTGTCACTGCACTCGGCCGGACCGTCCGTGATCCGGCCCGACGCGGGCCGACCTCGGCGCGGAGCGCCCCAGCCCATCGTCGCCGTCGGGGCACGGCCCCGGGAGGCACCCGGGGGACGATCAAGGGGCAGTCCCCCTACCCCGGCGTCGCCCCTCTCCTGCCCTCAGGGCCCTTGCGCCGGCGCACGGTCCATCAGATGTAGCCTTCCCGCAAGGCATAGGCCACGGCATGAGCACGGTTGCGGAGCTGCAGCCGGGTCGTCAGACCGTGCATGACGTTCTTGACCGTGCGTTCGGAGTACGACAGTTTGCTGGCAATCTCCCCGGTATCCATTCCCTCGGCCACCAGCCGGAGCACATCGACCTCGCGTGGCGCCAGGCCGGATGCCGTGGCACCCGACAGGCTGGTCGTGCCGCGCTGCAACGTGCCAACCTGGGCTATCAGCCGCCCGAGCAGGTCCGACGGCAGGTCCCCGTCACCCCGTGAGGCCGCGACGACCGCTCGGAGGAGGCGATGGCCGGTGGCCTCGCGCCGCCAGACGATCGCGCCGACGCCGTACTCGATCACCTGGAGCAGCTCCGCCTCGCGGATCAGGCTCGTGACGAGGACGGCCTTGGTGCCGTCCGCGCGTGTCAGCCGCCTGAGCTGCGACAGCGTGGCCTCGTCCAGCGCCTCGGCCAGCAGGACCGCGACCGTGCCCGGCCGGCCCGCTCCCTCGTCGATCAGCTCGACCTCGGAGTGCCGGCGAAGCTGGCTGACCGCTCCGTCCAGGGACAGCGGGTCCGATGCGTGGATCTCCACGGGGATTCTGACCGGGGCCCGGTGAACCATGGCTCTACGTCCTCGCGTCCTGCCTCATGGGAACAACCCGTTCCTGTTCCTCCCATCCTTCCGTCGTCGAAAGGACGACCACAACGTGGCCGACCACGAGACCGACCACGAGATCGGCGGCACGTCCCCGTGACAGCGTTACCCCGACAGCCAGGGCTCCGTCCGCCGGTCCCGGCCCCGCTGTCCGATCCGGGCCCCGCCTCCGCCGGTCTGCTCGAACGCGAGTCGGCGCTGGAGCTGCTGGCAGCGGAGGCCGCCAGGGCCGTCGACGGATCCGGCCGGCTGGTCCTGTTCCGCGCGCCCACCGGTACGGGCCGCAGCGCGCTGCTGGAGGCCGCCGCCGACCTGGGTACGAAGCGCGGCATGCGGGTCCTGCGGGCCCATGCCTCCGCCGAGAGCTCCGGAATCCCCCTCTCCCTGGTCGCTCAGCTCCTCGACGCGCCACACGACTTCGACGACTCCCAGGACGACGACCACGAGACCCCGCACCACCTCCACCACCCGTCCCGCCTGTGGCAGTTGCTGTGCGAGATCGCGGCCGGGTCGCCCCTGCTGCTGGCCGTCGACGACGCGCACCTCGCCGACCAGGAATCCCTGCGCTGGCTGACCGAGGGCGCCCGCCGGCTGACCGGGATGCCGGTCCTGATGGTGGTGACCGAGCGCGGGCAGTACGACATCACCCCGCCCGCACCGGGCCTCGCCTACGCGCTGCCCCCAGGCGTGGTCCGGATGCACGCGGTGGCGCCGCTGAGCCGTGCCGCCGCCGAGGAGCTCGTACGCGGCGCCCTGGGCCCGGACACCAGCGACACCTGGGTGGACGGCTGTGTACGGGCGGGCGCCGGCAACCCCCTGCTGCTGCGCGCCCTGCTGGACGACCTGCGGGCGGTCTTCCCGCACGGCAACGGCCCCGAGCCGGAGCTGCCCGAGAACTGCGCCGAGCTGTATTCGGGGTCGTTCGTGGCGGCGGTCGCGTGGTGGCTGAGGAGCGCGGGCGAGGAGAGCATCGTGGTGGCCCGCGCGCTGGCCGAACTGGAGGAATCGGCAGGGTACTTCGAGGGGGGCGAGGACGAGGTGGAGCCGGGGCACGGGTTCCCCGGCACTCCCGGCCCCCGCCCGGGACCCGCCGTGCACGGCGGCCCCGGTCCGGGCCACGGCCTCGGCGACGACTTCGGCGACTTCCTCTCCGAACTCACGCGTACCGACCCCGAACGCGTCGGCGGCTGGGTCACCGCGATGATCCGGCTCGGACTGCTGCGCCGCTCCCCCGGCAGCGGCGTTCCGCGTTTCGCGCACCCCCTGCTGCGCGGAGCGGTCCTCGACGGCTGGCCCCGCTCGCACCGGCACGCACTGCACCTGCGTGCGGCCGAACTGCGCCGGCACCGGGGCGACGGAGTCGAAGCCGTGGCGGGGCACCTGCTGCGAACCACCCCCGGCGGTACGGAGCGCGTCGCCGAGGCACTCCTGGACGCGGCTTCCGACGCGTCCAGGGCCGGCAGGACCGGCGCCGCCGCCCGCTACCTGCGCCGCGCCCTGGACGAGCCGATGCCGCGCGAGCGCCGGGCCGCGGTACTCACGGAGCTGGGCGAACTGGAGTTCGCCACCCTGCGGACCGGCGGGATACCCCGGCTGGCCGAGGCGCTGCGCCTCCAGGAGCGTCCCAGGGACCGGGTGCTGGCCGCGGTCAACCTGGGCAACGCCCTGGCCAACCGGGGCAAGCCGCACGCCGCGCTCGACGTCATGCGCGATCTGGGCTCGCTGGACGGGGAACCCGTCCTCGCCCGCACCGCCCAGACGGCGTCCGCGTTCTTCTCCGACCACGACCCGGAGATCCGGCGGGCGGTCTACACCCGGCTGCGCGAGCGCGCCGAGCGCTCCCCGGAATGGATCAGCCCGGCCCTCCGCGCCCTGCTGATCCGCTACGAGGCCACGGCCGGGCTGGTGTCCGCCGAGTCGGCCATGCGGCAGATCCGGCGGCTGCTGACGGCCCCGGAGGATCCGCTCCTGGTCCCCTACCTGCTGGGTGCGGCCGCCGCGGTGGCGCAGTGGGCCGACGCCCCGGAGGACGCCGAACGCGTCATCCGGACCGGGTTGACCGAGCACTGGCTGTCGCCACTGCACCCCGTCCACCGGTCGTTGCTCAACGCGCGGGTGGACACCGCTGCCGCACGCGGCCATTTCCGGTGGGTGCTGGAGGAGACCGCCGGCAGGCCGGGGGCCACCGGCGGCTCGCCCCGCACGGTTGCGAGCAACTTCCTGGCCCACCGCGTCATCGCACTCGTCGAGTGCGGCCGTTCCGCCGAGGCCGAACAGCTCGTCGCCGGTGTCAACGTCGACGAGGAGGCGCTGGGCAGCTGGGAGCAGAATCGCTTCCTCTACGCGCGCGGTGTCCTGCGTGCGTCCGTCGGCGATCCCGCGGGCGCCCTGGACGACTTCCGGGAGTGCGGCAGGCGTCAGACCGGCCGCGACGTGCAGAGCCCCGTCGTCACACCGTGGCGTTCGGCCGCCGCCGAATGCCATCTCCTCCTGGGGGAGACGCCGGAGGCCCTCGCGCTCGCCGAGGAGGAGAGCCGGTACGCCGCCGTGTGGGACACGCCCCGGGTCCGGGGCCGCGCCCTGCGCGTCCTCGGCACGGCCACCGGCGGCCGACGCGGTCTCGCGCTCACCTCCGAGGCCGTCGGCCTCCTGCGCGGCACGTCCCTCGACATCGAGCTGGTCCCCGCGCTCATCGCGCACGGGGTCCAGCTCACGGCCGCCGGACAGCCCCGCAGCGCCCGCCCGCTGCTCAGGGAGGCCGCGACGGCGGCCGAACGGCTGGGAGCCGTCCGGCTGTCCGGCCGCGCGGAAGTGGCCCTGCGCGCCAGCGGCGCCCGCCGCGGGAACACCACCCTCACGGGCCGCGGCTCACTGACCGCCGGCGAACTCCGCATCGCGACGCTGGCCTCCGAAGGCCGTACGAACGCGGAGATCTCGGCGCTGCTGCACCTGGCGCGGCGTACCGTGGAAACCCATCTGACCAGCACCTACCGCAAACTCGGCATACGGCGGAGGGGAGACCTTCCGGCCGCGCTGAACAGCGCCGCCGATGAGCCCATGTGACCGGCCGGGCCGAAGCCGCCTTCCCACCGGGTGTCCGGGCCCACCCGGCCGTCCCGGACGCCGGTGAGGGCTGCGAAGGCTGCGAAGGCTGCAGGCGAACGGCTCCGGCGCTCGGGATCGGCCACGGCGTGTTCGACGGTGATACGCCGGGCTGAGGGCCGGTGTCGTGCCCGTCGTTCCGCCGAGGGTCTCCCCGCTGCCTGCCGTGGGCGAGCCCACGGAGGAACACGAAGGGCCTCCGACGCAGGCCAAAGGCATATCAGGCAAAGCCGCAGGTGGCGGCAGACGAGTCGGGCTGTACGCCGGGTTCTGTCGCCCGGTCGCCTCGCGGCGGCCGGGGAGACGGCCATCCATCTAGGACCGGCATTGCTGCCGGTCTCGTGCGGTCTACCCGCGAACTCGGGCGGGCAGCCCTCGGACGTTCGCGCAGGACCGTCTCTCGACGGTCCCTCTTGACCTTGCTCCGGGTGGGGTTTACCTAGCCGCCTGAGTCACCTCAGACGCTGGTGGTCTCTTACACCACCGTTTCACCCTTACCCGGGACCGAGGTCCCGGGCGGTCTGTTTTCTGTGGCACTGTCCCGCGGGTCACCCCGGGTGGCCGTTAGCCATCACCCTGCCCTGTGGAGCCCGGACGTTCCTCGGGAGGATCCGGAGATCCTCACGCGGCCGTCCG
Organism: Streptomyces clavifer; assembly: GCA_014651175.1. Taxonomy (GTDB): domain Bacteria; phylum Actinomycetota; class Actinomycetes; order Streptomycetales; family Streptomycetaceae; genus Streptomyces; species Streptomyces clavifer. The sequence continues at coordinate 28,324 of BMWJ01000003.1, forward strand.
CCCGGCTCGTCTGCCGTGCCGCCCATGCTACCCGGCGCCTTCCAGGCCCCGGACCGCGAAGGCCGCGATACCGGCCTCCCAGGCGGCCGCGAGGTCGGTGCCGGGGAGGAAACGGCCGTTGAGCTCCAGGACCACCATGCCGTGGGCGAACGCCCAGGCCGCCCGCGCCCGGCCCTCGTCACCGCCCGCCGCGCGGAACAGCGGGGCGGCCGCGGCGGCCGCCGCCCCCACGGGCAGGACCGCGCTGCCCATGGTGAGGAGGTAGAGGTGCGGGTGGGCCAGTGCGTGGGCGCGGTAGGCGGTGGCGAGCCCCACGAAGGAACCGGGGTGGTCCCGCTCCGCGGCCTCCAGCACACCGGCGGTCTCCCGGAGCATCTCGCCGGCCAGGGCCGTCACCACGGACGACTTGTCCGGGAAGTGCTTGTAGAGCGTGGGGGCCTTCACTCCCACCCGGTCGGCCAGCCGGCGCATGGTGAGCGCCTCGGCGCCCTCCTCCTCCAGGAGCGTGCGTGCGGCGGCGATGATCTGCCGGGGCCGGCCGGCCGTGAGGCCGGGGGCGAGGTCACTCATGCGTGAGCCTCCTTCGGACGGAGTCGGGACGGTGTCGGTACGCGGTCCGTATCCGAAGACGTGATCGTACGAGAGGGGGACAAGCCGGTCGCCGGGGACCTTGACCTTGCCGCAGCGTCAGGGTTTCTACTGGCCCCATGCGTATCGGAGAGATCGCCGCGCTCGTCGGAGTCACCTCCCGGGCGATCCGGCACTACCACCACATCGGCCTGCTCCCCGAGCCCGGGCGCCGGACCAACGGCTACCGGGCGTACAGCGTGCGCCACGCGGTCCTGCTGGCGAGGATCCGACGGCTCACCGAGCTCGGTCTCGGCCTCGACGAGGTGCGGGACGTGGTGGCCGACGACGCAGGGCGCGAGCTGGTCGAGGTGCTGGGCGAGCTGGACGCCGACCTGGCCCGCCAGGAGGAGGAGATCGGGGAGCGGCGGCGCCGGCTGGCCCTGCTGATGGCCGGTCCGGTGAACGGCCGGGAGCCGGTGCCCCCCGCCCTCGCCGAACTGCTCGGGGCCACGCCCGCCACGGACTCCCCCACCGCCACGAAGGACCGCGAACACCTGGCGCTGCTGGACGGGGCGGAGGGCGCCGACGAGATCTTCGGCGCGTTGCGGCCGATGGCCGAGGACCCCTCCGTCCTGGAGCTGTACGAGCGGCTGGACGCGTTGGCGACGGCATCCCCGGACGACCCCCGGATCGCCCCGCTCGCCGCCGACCTGGTCGCCGCCGTGCCCGCCGGGGTGCTCGACGCGATCCCGTCCGGCCTCCCGTCCGGCCTCCCGGCCGGGTCGGGCTTCGCGGAGGCGCTGCTGGCCGACTACGCACCGGCGCAGGCCGAGGTGGTGCGCCGGATGATGGCCGGGGTGGCCGCGCGGCTGGACGGGGCGGGGCGATGAGTGTGCGGATCGCCCGTGCGGCGGCGTGGGCGGTCCTGCCCGGTGAACTGGCCCTGGTGGTCTGTCTGGTGGCCGGCGTACGGATACCGCTCGCCGTCCTCCTGGGCGCCGAGGTCCTCGTGGCCGCGGTGCTGGTGGTGGAGGGCGTGACGCTGTGGCCCCTGTACGCGGCGGGGAGGCGGGCGGGTGCGGGACGCCGCGAGGCGCTGCGGACGGCGCTGCGGGCCCTGGTCCCGTTGACGGTCCGGCGGCTGGTGGCGCACGAGGTACGGGCCCTGCACAGTCTCGGGCTGTGGGTGCTGCGGCGCCGTCACGGCGTACCGGAGGGGGCGCTGGCCGTCCCCTACACCGGGCCGCAGACGGCGATGATGTACGGGCTGGTCTTCGTGTCCCTGATCGAGACGGTGATGCTGGCCCTGCTGATCCCCTGGCCGGTCGTGCACCGCGTGCTGCTCGTGGTCGATGTGTACGGGGTGGTCCTGCTCCTCTCCCTGCACGCGGCCTGCGTGACCCGGCCGCACGTGGTGGGCGAGGACGGTTCGCTGCGCCTGCGCCTCGGCGGGCTGTTCGATCTGCGGATCCCGGCGGCCTCGGTGGCCGGGGCCCGGGTGGACCGGCGCTACCCGGAGGGCCGGCCGGTCCTGCTGCACCCCGACGGCGTACTCGACCTGTCCGTGGGCAGCCAGACCACGGTGACGGTGGAACTCACGGGTCCGGTCGCGTTCGTACGGCCGATGGGGAAGCCCGGTACGGCGCACACGGTCCGCTTCCACGCGGACGACCCCCGTGCCGTCGTCTCCGCGCTCACTCGGGTGCGAACCGCACCTTCGCCGAGCCCGGGTCGGCCTGGGTGAGCCGGACCCGCAGGCGTTCGCCGAGCGGGAGCGGGGAGTCGGACTCGATCCGGGCGACGATCGCGGGGTCCTCGATGTGGACGGTGCCCACGGACGGCCGTTCGTCGTCGACGTCGATCACGAAGCCGTCGAAGGCCGAGCCCACCCGGTCCTGGAGCAGTGCAGCCTCGACGAGGTCGACGCACTCGCGCTCCACGGTGTTGGCGCGGCGGGTGCCCTCCGCCATCTCCCGGGGCAGGCCGGGCAGTGCCTGGAGCACCCATTCGGGCGGTTCCCGGTCCGCGGTCGCGGCGAGGCACAGCTCGGCGGCGTACCGGTCGACGAGGCGGCGCAGCGGCGCGGTGCAGTGCGTGTAGAGCGCGGCGACGGCGGCGTGCACGGCGGGGTCCGGGAGATCGCCGTGCTCGAAGACGGTGTAGCCGGCGCCGCGCAGGAGGGTGGTGCACTCCTCGAGGAACGCGGCGTGGACGGTGTTCCGCGGGTCGAGCGAGCGGACGACCTCGGCGTACGGGACGTGGTGCGGCCAGTCGATGCGCAGGGCCTGCGCGGTGCGGCGCAGGCGGGTGACGGCTCCGTCGGGGGCGACCGGCAGGGTGCGGAGGATGCCCGTTCCCGAGTCCGCCATGATCCGGGCGGCGGCCATGCCGGTGAGGAGGGAGATCTGGGCGTTCCAGCCGTCGGCGGGCAGGGGCGCGCGGTAGTCGAGGCCGTAGCCGCCGCCACGCTCGACGATCTCCTGTTCGGGGACGTCGAGCGAGATGCCGCCGCGGACCGTCTCCTGCTCCTCGCGCAGGAGGCCGATGTCCCTGAGCAGGGCGAGCGGTTCCTCCGCGGTACCGGCGTCGATCTGCCGCTGGGCGCCGGCGTAGTCGAGCTTGGCACGGCTGCGTACGAGCGCGCGGCTCACTTCGGTGGAGACCGGGCGGCCCTCGGGGTCGAGGTCGATCCGCCACAGGGCGGCGGGGCGGGTCTCGCCGGGGAGGAGACTGGCGGCGCCCTCCGAGAGCGCGGCCGGGTGCAGGGGGACCTTGCCGTCGGGGAAGTACAGGGTCGTGACCCGCCGGTGGGCCTCCGCGTCCAGAGCCCCGCCGGGTCGTACGAAGGCGGCGGTGTCGGCGATGGCGTAGTGCACCCGGAATCCGTGCGGCCGCCGTTCCAGGTGCAGAGCCTGGTCGAGGTCCCGGGAGGTGGGCGGGTCGATGGTGAACAACGGCAGGTCCGTGGCGTCGCGGTGGTCCGACAGGTCCGGGGACCTCAGGGCGTCGGCCGCCTCGGCGAGGACGTCGGGCGGGAAGTCCGCCGTCAGGCCCAGCTCGGTGCGCAGGGCTCGCAGGGCCGCCCGCAGCGGGCTGTCGGCGGCGCCGGTCATGTGGAGCTGGCGGCGGGGCATGCCACCGAGCGTAGGCGGGGGCGGTGCGGTCGGCATCCCGGTCCGGGCCCGGGCGGACGGCGGGCACGTCGTCGCCGGCCCGTACCCTTGGCGAAGGGTTCCCGTGCCACCGGGGACCCTCTGTCACGTACGAAGGAGACACCCGTGCTCGTGCTGTTGCCGCCCTCCGAAGGAAAGGCCGCCTCGGGGCGCGGGGCACCCCTGAAGCCGGAGTCGCTGTCCCTGTCCGGCCTCGCCGGGGCGCGGGAGGCGGTCCTCGACGAACTGGTGGAGCTGTGCCTGACGGACGAGGACGGGGCCCGCGAGGTGCTCGGTCTGAGCGAGGGGCTCCGCGGCGAGATCGCGAAGAACGCGGAGCTGCGCACGGCCGGGACCAGGCCGGCCGGGGAGATCTACACCGGTGTGCTGTACGACGCCCTCGGTCTGGCCACGCTGGACGCGGCGGCCAGGAGGCGGGCCGGGAAGTCGCTGCTGGTCTTCTCGGGCCTGTGGGGCGCGGTGCGGGTGGGCGACCGCATCCCGTCGTACCGCTGCTCGATGGGGGTGAAGCTGCCGGGGGTGGGCGCGCTCGGCGCGCACTGGCGCGCTCCCATGGCGTCGGTCCTGCCGGAGGCGGCCGGGGACGGGCTCGTCCTGGACCTGCGGTCGTCGGCGTACACCGGGGCGTGGAAGCCGGCGGGCGCGGTCGCGGAGCGCACCGCGAGCGTGCGCGTGCTGCAGTCCCAGGTGGTGAACGGCGTGGAGAAGCGGTCGGTGGTCAGCCACTTCAACAAGGCGACCAAGGGCCGGATGGTCCGCGATCTGCTCGTGGCCGGGGCGAAGCCGAAGGGTCCCGCGGAGCTGGTGGAGGTGCTGCGCGACCTCGGCTACACGGTCGAGGCGCAGGCCCCTGCGCGGGCCGGGCGGCCGTGGGCGCTCGACGTGGTGGTCACGGAGATCCACTAGCGTTCGTTGCAGCATACGCAACGGTCATTGCGTAGATTGCGCCTCGCGCGGCAGGATGGGCCCATGACCTCCTCCGCGCCCGCCGCCCTGCCCGCGTCCGCCTCCGTCCTGGACCTCGCGCCCGTCGTCCCCGTCGTCGTCCTGGAGGACGCGGCCGACGCGGTCCCGCTGGCCCGGGCGCTCGTGGCGGGCGGGCTTCCGGCGATCGAGGTGACGCTGCGCACCGCCGCCGCGCTCGACGCGATCCGGGCGATCGCCGCCGAGGTCCCGGGCGCCGTCGTGGGTGCGGGCACGGTGATCTCCGCGCGGCACGTGACCGAGACGGTCTCCGCCGGCGCGCGCTTCCTGGTGAGTCCGGGCTGGACGGACACCCTGCTGGACGCGATGGAGGCGTCGGGCGTGCCGTTCCTGCCGGGGGTCTCCACGACGTCCGAGGTGGTCGCGCTGCTGGAGCGCGGGGTCACCGAGATGAAGTTCTTCCCGGCCGAGGCGGCCGGCGGCACCGCCTACCTCAAGGCCCTGTCCTCGCCGCTGCCCCAGGCCCGGTTCTGCCCGACCGGCGGCATCTCGCCCGCTTCGGCACCTGCCTATCTGGCCCTGCCGAACGTCGTTTGTGTGGGCGGCAGTTGGATGGTCCCCGGTGACGCGATCGCGTCGAAGGACTGGGCGCGGGTGCAGCGACTGGCCCGCGAGGCGTCCGCGCTGCGCGGCTGACCGGCGGACGCGGATCCCGACCGGCGGGCAGGATCCCGACCGGCGGGCGGCACCCCGGAGCCGGGCGCCGGTCAGCCCCGCAGCGCCTGGACGGCGTACAGCGTGCCGATGCCCAGGGCGAGGCCGCCCAGCAGGAGCCGCAGCGCCGTTTCGGGCAGGCGTGGCTGGAGGCGGGCCCCCAGGTAGCCGCCGCAGAGTCCGCCGAGACCGCAGGCCAGCCCCAGGGCCCAGTCCGGCGCGATGTCGCCCGTGGCGGTCAGGGACAGCAGGGCGTACGTGGCCGCTCCCGCCAGGGAGGTCACGAACGTGCAGGCGAGGGCGGCCGGCGCGACCTTCGCGACCGGGACCCCGCGCCCGACGAGGATCGGCCCGAGCAGCGAACCGCCGCCGATCCCGTAGACCCCGCCCGCGACGCCGACGGCCAGGGCGAGGCCGGTGGTGGCGCGCGGGGACGGCGGCGCGGCGACGGCACCGCGGCGCGAGGGGCGCAGGGTGCGGGCACACAGCCAGGCGCCCAGGGGGAGCAGCAGGACGGCGATGAACAGGCGGAAGACCGCCGGGCCGGGCACGGCGAAGACCCGGATCACCGCGCCGGCCACCACCCCCGGTACCGCGCCCATGACGAGCAGCCCGGTCAGCCGCCCGCGCAGCAGGCCGCTGTTGCGGTAGCGCAGGAGTGCGCCGGGGCACGACACCACGTTGTACAGCAGGTTGGTGGGGGTCACGGCGGGACTCGGCACTCCGAGCACACTGACCTGCACCGGCAGCAGGAACACCGCGCCGGACACGCCCACAGGTGCGGTCGCGACCGAGATCAGCAGCCCGGCGAGGAAGCCGAGCAGCCCCGTGGACCAGGTCACGCCCCCGCTACCGGAGGTGCGAGGTGTCGTTGAGCAGCCGCAACGACGGATTGCCGTCCGCGTAGTACGCGACCGTCGAGACGGAGGCGGGCGAGAGCTCCATGCGGAACAGGGACTCCGGCGGGGCGCCCAGCGCCAGCCGGACCAGGGTCTTGATCGGGGTGACGTGCGTGACCAGCAGTGCCGTGCGGCCCGCGCAGCGGGCGATCAGGCGGTCGCGCGCCGCCGACACCCGGTCCGCCACCTCCGCGAAGCTCTCGCCGCCGCCCGTGGGCGCCGTGTCGGCGGACCCGAGCCATGCGGTCAGGTCGGCGCCGTGGCGTTCCCGCACCTCGGCGAAGGTGAGGCCCTCCCACGCACCGAAGTCCGTCTCGCGCAGCCCGTCCTCGATGCGGACCTCCAGGCCGAGCCGGTCGGCGACGGCGGCGGCCGTCTCGCGGCAGCGGCGCAGCGGGGAACTGATGATCTCCTGGACCGTGCCCCGGGCGGCGAACGCCTCGGCGGCGCAGGCCGCCTGGTGGCGGCCTGCGGCGGAGAGTTCGGGGTCGCTGCCGCCGCTTCCGGAGAACCGCTTCTCGGGGGTGAGTGCCGTCTCGCCGTGCCGGAGCAGGAAGAAGGTGGCGGGCGCCCCCAGGTCGGCGGCGACCCCCCAGCCCACCTGCGGTGCCGCCGACGCGGGCCGGGCCGCGGCCAGCGCGGCGCGGACCTTCGCCGCGCCCGCGACCGGGTCGCCGGGCGGACCGGCCGGATCCGCCGCGGCGGGTGTGGGCCGCGGGGAGTCCAGGGCTGCCGTCGACGACGACGGTTCCCACTGCCTGCCCCGCCTGCCCGCGTCCATCGCCTCGTTGGCGAGCCGGTCCGCGTGCTTGTTCTCGTTGCGCGGGATCCACTCGTACGTGACGGAGGAGGCCGGCAGGATGCTCGCCGCCTCCGCCGCGAGCGGCTTCATGTCGGGGTGCTTGATCTTCCAGCGGCCCGACATCTGTTCGACCACCAGCTTGGAGTCCATCCGGACGTGCACCTGGACGGGCACGTCCGGGAACAACGCCTTCGCCGCCTTCAGGCCGGCGATCAGGCCCTTGTACTCGGCGACGTTGTTGGTCGCGACACCGATGTACTCGGCGGCCTCGGCCAGCGTCTGCGCGCCGTCCGGGTCGAGGACGACCGCGCCGTAGCCGGCGGGCCCCGGGTTGCCCCGGGATCCGCCGTCGGCCTCGACGACCAGCCGGCGGGGTGCGGGCATTACAGACCCGACTCCGAGGTGCGGACCAGGATGCGGTGGCAGTTCTCGCAGCGCAGCACGGTGTCGGGGGACGCCGCCTTCACGTCGTTGACCTCGGTGATGTTCAGCTCGAGCCGGCAGCCCTCGCAGCGGCGCTGGTAGAGCCGGGCGGCGCCGACACCGCCCTGCTGGGTGCGCAGCTTGTCGTACAGCTTCAGCAGGTCGGCGGGGACGGCACCCGAGACGACCTCGCGGTCCTTGGCGACGACGGCCGCCTCGGCGTCGAGCTCGCGGGTCGCCGCGTCCCGGCGGCCGGTCGCGTCGTCGACCTTCGCCTGGACGGCGCCGACGCGCTCGGTCAGCTCCGCTACGCGCTCCTGCGCGGACTCACGGCGCTCCATGATCTCCAGGACGACGTCCTCGAGGTCGCCCTGGCGCTTGGCCAGCGAGGTGATCTCGCGCTGCAGGCTCTCCAGGTCCTTCGGCGAGGAAACCGCACCGGAGTCGAGCCGCTGCTGGTCGCGGACGGCGCGCTGGCGCACCTGGTCCACGTCCTGCTCCGCCTTGGTCTGCTCGCGGGTGGTGTCGCTCTCCTCGGTCTGCGAGGCGACCAGCAGGTCGCGCAGCTGCGCGAGGTCGCTGTTGAGCGAGTCGATCTCCGCGTGCTCGGGCAGGGAGGTGCGCCGGTGGGCGAGCTGCGACAGACGTACGTCGAGGGCCTGGACTTCGAGGAGTCGGATCTGGTCGGCGGGCGCGGCGTTCAGTTGGGGGCTCCAGAAGAGTGGTGGGTGGTCCAGGGGTCGGTGACCTGCTTCGAGACATGGACCCGCAGGTCCCATCCGTGGCGGTCGGAAATCGCGTCGAGCTGTGCGGCGGCCTGCTCGCACCAGGGCCACTCGGTGGCCCAGTGTGCGGCATCGATCAGGCCGAGCGGCGAGTGCTGGACGGCCTCGGAGGCCGGGTGGTGGCGCAGATCCGCTGTGAGGAAGGCGTCGACGCCCGCCGCCCGTACGGCGTCGAAGAGGCTGTCGCCGGAGCCGCCGCTCACGGCGACGCGCCGGACCAGGGCGTCCGGGTCGCCCGCGAGCCGGACGCCCTGCGCGGTGGCGGGCAGCCGGGCAGCCGCGCGGGCGGCGAGGTCGCGGAGGGTCTGGGGGTGGTCGAGCTCGCAGATCCGGCCGAGGCCGCGGCGGCCCTCGGGATCGGTGGGGTCCGGCACGAGGGGGCCGGTGACCCGCAGGTCGAGGGCCGCGGCGAGGGCGTCGGAGACACCCGGGTCGGCACTGTCGGCGTTGGTGTGCGCGACGTGGAGGGCGATGTCGTGCTTGATCAGCCCGTGCACGACGCGGCCCTTGAAGGAGGACGCCGCGACCGTCGTCGTACCGCGCAGATAGAGCGGGTGGTGGGTGACGATCAGCTGCGCGCCGAGGGTGCGGGCCTCGTCGGCGATCTGCTCGACGGGGTCGACGGCGAAGAGGACCCGGTCCACCTGCGCCTCCGGATCGCCGCAGACCGTGCCGACCGCGTCCCAACCCTCGGCCCGCTCGGGGGGCCAGAGGGCGTCGAGCTCGGCGATGACTTCAGACAGACGGGGCACGGGGGAAAGGCTACCTGTCCGGCGCACCCCGTCGGCCCTGGCTGCGGGCACCCGTGCGGGCGGACCCGCAGCCGGTCATGAATCGTTACGTCCGGTCACTTCACGCGACGTCCCGGAGGCCGTCCGGAGGCCGTCGGCGCCGGATGCGCAGGTGACACCGGGCCGGGCGCGGGTCCCGCCGGATGCACCCTCGCCCGGCCGTGGCCCTCGACCGCGCCGACCCTGGTGCACCGCGGTGCCGGCGTGGGGCGGTGGCACGGGCGGGGGCACCGAAGCACAGTCACCCCTCACTCCTCAGGCGAATCAGGACATCACCACCCTTATGTGTGAAGTGCGGTGGCTGGTGTTGTTCGGCAGGAAGTGCGAAAACTAGCTTCGGTTGCCGGAGGTGACCGCATCATGACTGCCTGTGCCATCGAGAACGAGACCGCCGGAGCGGCGGCGGGTGCCGCGACGCCGGAACCAGAGCCCGAGCCCGCGAGACCGGACGAGCCCGCGGAGCCGGAGGAACCCCGCGCGACCGCCGGCGCGGAAGGAGCTGCGGGGCCCGGTGGGGCCGACCGCCCGGACGGGGAGCCCGGCGGGGGCGGAGCGTCCGGAGCCCCACCGCCGGTGGACGGCGGGCCGGCGCGGGCACCGTCCGCCGACGGCCGCTCCCCCGGTGCGGCCACCCCGTCGACCGGTGTCATCGGCAACGGCTGGACACGCGTGGCCACGTCCGCCACGAACCGGGGAACCGGCACAGGCACCGGCCCGGCCCGGGAAACCGGACGACCGGGTCCTGCGGGGGCCCTCGGCGAGTCGGCCGGGGCCACCCCGCCCGGCCGTGCCGACGAGCGGCACGAAGCCGCCGCGCCACCGCGGCCCCCCGCAGACCACGGGCCACTGCCCCACCGCACGTTCGACGAAGACGAAAGGGAGGGGCCGCTCCCGCACGCCGGGCCCCACGGAGGCGGGAGGCCGCTCCCGCACCCCGGGTCCGGACGCCCCCCGCTCCCCCGGGCCGCCGGGCAGGCCGGCCCCCCGCCGCTGTCCGGCGTCCCCCAGCGCCTCCTGCCGCCCGCGCTCACGATCGCCGCCGACCACTCGTACGCGGCCCGGCTCACCACCGCCGCCGGGGCCGAGCCCGCCTGGTTCCCCGAGCGCTGGACGCTCGACGGCCCCGAGCCGTACGCCGTGAACCTCCCCCTCGACCAGCCGGAGGAGGCCGACTCCGATGTGCTGCCACTCTCCGACGGGCGGGTGCTGATCCGGCGACGGGTGGCCGACCGGCACACGTTCTCGCTGCTCTGTCCGACCGGGCCCGGCACGGGCGAACTCCACCTCGGCGCCGTCGAGTGCGTGGACCTGGTCCTTCTCCCGCCGTCCCCCGACGGCATGAGCGCGTTCGCCCTGGTCCCCGGTGACCGCTCCACCGCCGTCTGGCTGGTCGCGGGCGGCGCCTTCGGTCCGGAGCACGTCGCGGACGTGCCGGGGCGCTGCTCGGGCGGGGCCTGGCTGGACCGGGAAGGGCGGTTGCTGGCCCTGGACCGGCAGCTGCCGGGCGGCGGGCCGGTGAAGACGGTCGCCGTGGATCTGGTGCGGGGCGGGGAGGTCACACCGCTGCTGCAGATCGCTCCGGGCAGCGACGACCGGCTGCTGCTGGCCGATGCCGACAGCGGGCTGCTGCTGATCCGTTCCGACGCCCCGGGCCACGACCGTCTCGGCTGGGGCGTGCTCGGCAGTTGCCTGCCGGTGCGCTTCCCGGAGTGCCTGCGCCCGGCGGACGTGGCCGTGACGCCGTTCGCCGTGCAGCCGGGCCAGATGCTCATGCCGGAGAGCTGCGCGGTGGCGCTGCGCCTCGACGGCCCGGAGGGCAGCTGGGTGGGACTGTGGCGGCCGGCCGGACGGCGCCTGCACCAGTTCGCGGCACCCGCGGGCTGGCTGGCCGGGGCCGGCTTCTGGAGCCGGGAGGGAATCCTGCACCTGCCGTACGAGCAGGCCGGTACGCCCTGTGCGGTGGCGCTGATGGAAGCCCCCGCGGACGAGGAACACCGACCTGCCACGAACGGAACGCAACCATCCGCGGCGGCCGTGTCTCCTGGTGTGTGCAGGCCCGTTCCACTCGGCCGGGCGCCCCTCACCGGCCGCACAGCACCTGGATGAGCCCGGCCGGGGCCACGCGGTCGTTCCGCGCGGGGTACCGACGGTCGCCGCGCCGGGTCACGGGCGGGGCCTGCGCCACACACGTACGCGATCTCGACGGGGTGACTTCCCACATGTCTGAAGCCCGAACCGACACGACCCAGACGCGTCCGCCGGGGGCGGACGCGGAACGGGGCGGAGCCGGCTCCGGAAAACACCGAGGGGGCGCGTCGGCGGAGAGCGCGGCCGTGCAGCCGCACGGCCGCCACCGGCGCCCCTCCGAAGGGGGTGGCAGAGCGGCGGCCTGAACGGCGCGGCACCCGAGGGCCGTCACCGCCGCCAGGCCGCGACGGCCTTCGGGTGCCGCGCGGCCTACACGTCCCTGCCGACGGGCGCGTGCACGTCGGCCCCGACCGGGACGGCCGTCCCGGCCCGCTCCTCCGGGCGCCTCCGCGGGCGCCCCGGGAGCCAGAGCAGCATCAGCGCCGCCCCGGCCAGCAGCACGACGGTGGCCGTGCGGAACGCCAGCGCGTAACCGGCCGTGATCTCCACCGCCCCGGAGGAACCGCCGGTACGGGCTGCCGCGACCGTGGAGAGCACCGCGAGGCCCAGTGCACCGCCCATCGTGCGGGAGGTGTTGACCAGACCGGAGACGAGTCCGGCGTCGCCCGGCGCCGCGCCGGACGTGGCGAGCGCGGCCAGCGGGGTGGACGCCAGTCCGGCCCCGGCCATCATCAGGAGCCCCGGGAGACAGATCGCGGTGAGATACGAGCCGTGCACCCCCATCGTGGACTGCCAGCCGAAGCCGGCCGCGGCGACCAGGACGCCGAGGACGGCCAGGCTCTTGGCGCCGGTCCGCGCCATGATGCGGGGCGCGGCCTTCGAGGCGAGCACGACGGCGGCGGACGTCGGCATCAGGGCGAGTCCGGCCTCCAACGGGGAGTAGCCCAGCACGTTCTGGGCGTAGACGGTCATGAAGTACCACATGGAGAACGTCGCCGACCCCATGAGCAGCATCGACACGTTCGCCGACGAGACGGCCCGCACGCCGAGCACCCGCAGCGGCATCAGCGGGGCCGCCGTCCTCGACTCCACCAGGACGAAGACGCCCAGCAGTGCCAGCCCGCCGAGCAGGGGGACCAGGGTCGCGGCGGCGGTCCAGCCCGCGGCCTCGGTCTGCACGATGCCGTACGCCACCGCGGCGAGGCCCGCCGTGACGAGCACCGCGCCCGGCAGGTCGACGCGGCGCCGGTCACCGGCCCGGCCCTCGGCCAGCCACAGCGCGGCACCCACCAGCACGAGCGCGCCGACGGGCACGTTGATGAGGAGGACCCACCGCCAGGAGAGGACGTCGGTGAGCACCCCGCCGATCAGGCCGCCCGCGGCTCCGCCGCCGGCCCCGACGGCCATCCAGGTGCTGATCGCCCTGGTGCGGGCGGGGCCCTCGGGGACGGCCGCGGTGAGGATGGTGAGGGTCGCCGGGGAGAGCACGGCGGCGCCGAGCCCCTGTGCGGCACGGGCGGCGAGCAGTTGCCAGCCCTCCTGGGCGAGTCCGCCCGCCAGCGAGGCGGCGGTGAAGAGGCCCAGCCCTATCAGGAACATCCTCTTGCGGCCGTATATGTCGGCGGCGCGGCCGCCGAGCAGCATGAAGCCGGCGAAGGCGATGGAGTAGGCGTTGACGACCCACTGCAGTCCGGTGGCGCTCAGACCCAGGTCGGTGCGCATGGAGGGCATCGCCACATTGACGACGGACACGTCGAGGACGACCAGGAACTGGCCGGTGCAGGCCGCCACGACCACGGCCCAGGTGCGGGTCCTCGACCGGTCGGGCAGCCGCGTGGGCGGAAAGACGTCAGGCATGGGTGTCATACTCTCAGGCGCTCCGTGCCCCGTACATCGGTTCGGGGTCCCGACCGGGTCTCGGTCCGAGGGCGTAGGACTTCGTCCGGTCAGCCGGACGTTGCCCGGCGTTCGCCGGAATACCTCGCGCGTACGGAAGCGTTCAGTGTGCACACACTTGGCGGTCGGTGCTGCCCGTCGGCACACCCCCGCACGCCCGATCCCGCTCCTCCCCCGCCCCTTCTTCTGCCCTGCCCGGAGGCCCCACGTATGCAACGGACGACGAACGAACAGCGGACCGGGGGACTGCCCGGTCCGCGCAAGAGGGGCCGGGCCGGCGGCGTGGTCCCCGTGCTCGCGTTCGCGGGGATCACCGTCGCGGTGATGCAGACCCTGCTCGTCCCCGTCATCAAGGACCTGCCGGTCCTCCTCGGCACCGACCCGGCCAACGCGACCTGGGTGATGACGGCCACCCTGCTCGCCGGCGCCGTCTCGACCCCGATCATGGGACGGCTGGGCGATCTGTACGGCAAGCGCCGGATGCTGCTCGCCAGCCTGGCCGTGATGGTGGTCGGCTCCCTGGTCTGCGCCTCCACCGACGATCTCGTGGTCATGATCGTCGGCCGTGCGCTCCAGGGCTTCGCCATGGGCGCGATCCCGCTCGGCATCGGCATCATGCGTGACGTCCTGCCGCGCGAGAAGCTCGGCTCGGCGATGGCCCTGATGAGCTCCTCGATAGGCGTCGGCGGCGGACTCGCGCTGCCCGCTGCCGCGCTCGTGGCCCAGCACGCCGACTGGCACGCGCTCTTCATCGGATCGGCGGTCCTGGGCGTGGTGGCCATGGCGCTCACCGCCCTCGTCGTCCCGGAGCCGCCCCTGCGCGCCCCCGGGCGCTTCGACGCCGTCGGAGCGCTGGGCCTGTCGCTCGGCCTGGTCTGCCTGCTGCTCCCCGTCACCAAGGGCAGCGACTGGGGCTGGACCTCGCCCACCACGCTCGGTCTGATCGCCGCGTCCCTGGTGATCCTGGTGCTGTGGGGACTGTTCGAACTGCGCAGCCCGGCACCGCTCGTCGACCTGCGCACCAGCGCCCGCCGTGAGGTGCTGCTCACCAACCTCGTGTCGATCATGGTCGGTGTCGCCTTCTACGCCGTCTCACTCGTCCTGCCGCAGCTCCTCCAGCTGCCCGCTGCCACCGGGTACGGCCTCGGGCAGTCGATGGTGGTGGCCGGACTCTGCGTGGCACCGCTGGGCCTGACGATGATGTTCGTGGCCCCGCTGTACGCCCGCCTCTCCGCCCGCCGCGGTCCGAAGGCCACCCTGATGCTCGGCATGCTCGTCATCGCGATCGGCTACGGGGCGGGGCTGGGCCTGATGAGCGCCGCCTGGCAGACCGTGGTGATCGCGGTGGTGCTCGGGGCCGGGATCGGGCTCGCCTACTCCTCGCTGCCCGCGCTGATCATCGGGGCCGTGGACCCGTCCGAGACCGGTGCGGCCAACGGCCTGAACACGCTGATGCGGTCGATCGGCACCTCGCTGTCGAGCGCGGTCATCGGCATGGTCCTCGCGAACACCTCGGTACGGATGGGGTCGGTGGACGTACCCACCATGGACGGCTTCCGGACCTCGTTCGTGATCGCGACGGGTGCGGTGCTGATCGGCCTGGTGCTGGCCGCGTTCCTGCCGGCGCAACGGCCCACACGGCCGGTGCTGCTGGCGAGCAGCGCGGGCGACGCGGCGGAGGCCGCGGCATCCGCACCCGCACCCGCACCGGTCACGGCTCCCCAGCAGCGCTGAAGCGCAGGTCCGGGCGGTCACGCCGTACGCCCCCGCCGGGATCTCCGGCGGGGGCGTACGGCACGATGGGGCGCCGAACGCCCGGACCCCACCTGGAGGAAGACGTGACCGCCGAGTCCGCAGCCGCACCCGAGCCCGAGGTCCTCGCCGCCTTCGAGGCCGCCAAGGGCTTCATGCCGCTGCGCGAGGGGCTCGCCCTGTACGCCGCCGCCTCCGATGCCGCCGCGCTCGGGCTTCCGCTGCTGGAGGTCGGCACCTACTGCGGGCGGTCGACGATCCTGCTGGCCGCCGCGGCCCGTGCGGCCGGGGTGACGGCGCTGACCGTCGACCACCACCGCGGCAGCGAGGAGCAGCAGCCCGGCTGGGAGTACCACGACCCGTCCGTGGTGGACCCCGAGGTCGGCCTGATGGACACGCTGCCGGCCTTCCGCCGGACGCTGTTCGCGGCGGGCCTGGAGGAGCACGTGGTGGCGCTCGTCGGACGGTCCCCGCAGGTGGCGGCCGTCTGGGGCGGACAGCTCGGCTTCGTCTTCATCGACGGCGGGCACACCGACGAGCACGCGGGCGGTGACTACGAGGGCTGGGCCCCGAAGGTCGCCGAGGGCGGGCTGCTGGTCATCCACGACGTGTTCCCCGACCCGGCGGACGGCGGCCAGGCGCCGTACCGTGTCCACCAACGCGCCCTGGAATCGGGGGCGTTCACCGAGATCGCGGTGACGGACTCGCTGCGCGTCCTTCGGCGTACGGGAACAGGCGTCTGAGGGGCACGGATAGCATCGCGGCGTGCGTGAAGACGAGAGCGTTCCCCCCCGTTCGCGCCAGGCGGCGCGCCTCAGGCCCCTGCTCACCGCCGCGGCCCTGGCGACCGTCTGCCTGATCACGGCCGGCTGCGGGGACGACGGCACCGGCCGTGCCGAGCCGCGCCCCGGCACGGCGGCTCCGTCCGGGGCCCCCTCGTCCGCCCCGGCCGGGACGGCGTCGGCCTCGAAGAGCCCGTCCCCCGCGCCCACTTCCGGGAAGCCGCTGCCCCGGGGCCCGTTGACCGGCCGCACCGTGGTGATCGACCCCGGGCACAACCCGCGCAACCGCGACCACACCCGGGAGATCAACAGCCAGGTGGACATCGGCACCGGGCGCAAGGAGTGCGACACCACGGGCACCGCCACCGACGCGGGCTACCCGGAGGCCCGGTTCACGCTCGACGTGTCGCGCCGGCTCCGCACCCTGCTGGAGGCCGAGGGCGCGAAGGTCGTCCTCACCCAGGACGACGACCGCCCGTTCGGCCCGTGCATCGACGAGCGGGCCCGGATCGGCAACGAGGCCGGCGCCGACGCCGTCGTCTCGGTCCACGCGGACGGCTCGGCGGTGGGCAACCGGGGCTTCCACATGATCCTTCCCGCGGCGGTGCGCGGTGGTGCCGCGGACACCGCGGAGATCGTGGCCGCCTCCCGTGATCTCGGAGAACGGATCGCGGGTAATTTCGTACGCGTCACCGGAAGCGCCCCCTCCAATTACGTCGGCGGCAATACCGGCTTGGACACCCGTGAGGATCTCGGCGGACTGAATCTGTCGACCGTGCCCAAAGTCTTCATCGAATGCGGCAATATGCGTGATCCGAAGGATGCCGCCCTGCTCACGAGCGCGGACTGGCGCCAGAAGGCGGCCCTCGGTATAGCCGAGGGCATCGGCAGCTATCTGAAGAGGTAGTTCTGCGGGGAGGGTGGCGACCTTGGGGGGATAGCCGGTCCGAGGTCCGGGCAGGATCACAACCCGCCCAGGCAGACGATAGATTCATCCGTACGATGGGGAGCCGCCCCGAGCTTCGCGCCGTACCCGCCGTACAGGCGGCATCGACGACCGCCCCGACGAGACGACCGACTAAGGACCTTCACGTGAATATCCGCTCCCTCACTCGAGGCGACGGCGTGGTGATCGGAGCAGCGGTCGTGCTGTTCATCGCCTCTTTCCTCGACCTCTCCGGCTTCGACTGCCCCTCGGGCGTCGACTGCTCCGGCTACAGCGCGAACGCCTGGGACTCGCTCTCGCTCCTGATGAGCATCTACCTGGCGGGCATCATCGGTGCGGCACTGCTGATCGTGAGCCGCGCCCTCCCGGGCCGCAAGGTCGTCGGTTTCGAACTCGGCCAGTTCGGCGCCGCGTTCACCGTGTTCGCCCTGTGGACCATGTTCTGGACGATCATCGACGCCAACGACGCCGGTGCCGGTCTGATCCTCGGACTGCTCGCGACCCTCGCCCTGGCCGGTGCCGCGGTGGCCACCCCGCTGGTTCCCGCGCTCAAGGCCCCGCTCGTCGGCGCCCCGCGTCCGGCCCAGGCGGTGCAGCCGCCGTACGGCCAGCAGCCCAGCCAGGGTTACGGCTACCCCAGCGGCCAGCAGCAGCCCTTCGGCGCGCAGCAGGGCCAGTCACAGCCGTACGGCGCGCAGCCGGGCCAGTCGGGACAGCCCGGCCAGCCCGCTCAGGCCGAGCCCCAGCAGGCGGCCCAGCAGCCGTCGCAGGGCGGCGGGGCGCCGGCCGGTGACTTCACGCCGTTCTGGTTCGCGGTGCCGGTGGCACGACCGCTGTACGGCGAGGACGGCACCCCGACCCCGATCGCGGAGCTCGCGCCGGGCACGTGGTACCTCGCGGTCGAGCAGCGCGGTCCGGGGCTCATCGCCCAGACGCAGGACGGCCGTCGTGGTGTGCTGCAGGACACCACGGGCATCCAGCGCGGCTGATCCCCCACGCGCGACGGCCCCCGCCCGGATGGGCGGGGGCCGTCGTCGTCACGGGGCACTCAGCCGAACGACGAGCGCTCCAGCCAGAAGTCGAGCAGGCCGCTGTCTCCCAGCACCTCCAGTCCGCCCTCGTCCGGCTTCTGCCGGCGGTTGAACGCCAGCATCAGTTCCGTCATCGGGCCCCGCAGGGCCACGGTCGCCCTCTCGTGGGCGTGGCGCCAGGTGAAGCCGACCTCGTCGAACTCGATCAGCCATTCCGCGCCCGGCACGTCCGTGGCGTGCAGGTGCAGGGACTTCCCGGCGCCGCGCAGTTCGGCGGCCTCCGGGTCGCCGCTCTGCTGGGCGAAGGAGACGATCTGCAGCCATTCGGTGACGGTGTCGGCGGCCAGATCGGGTGCCACCTCGTAGGCGGCCCCCGTGGTGAGGGCGGCGTCCGCGCGGTGGACGGCGGTCTCGTGCGCCATGCGGCGGGCCCAGAAGGCCGTACGCCGTTCCCCTGCCCAGGTCCAGACGGCTGTGTCCGGACCGGCCTCGCGCAGGGCGGCCACCGTCGCGGCGGCGCCTTCGGCCAGCCAGGCACCGAGTGCGGCCGGGTCGCCCCCGGACGGGCCCTCGGCGTCCGGTACCCGCTCGTCCGGCAGCTCCACGGCGGACCGGGTCCGGACGATCTCCCCGGCCCAGCGGTGTGCGCCGCCGACGTGGACGACGAGCTCACGCAGGCTCCAGTCGGGGCAGCCGGGCACACGCGCGGTGAGGTCCGCTCCGTCGACGGCAGCCCTCAACCGGTCGGTCTGGAAGAGGATTTCGTCGCAGTAGCGGTCGTGCGTGAGGAGGGTCATGCCCGCACCCTAGTGCGGGCACCCGCAGGCGCTCATCCGTATATCCGGCCGGGGGCGGGCACGGCCTCGGCACTCACCCGCCCCGGCGTCCCCGCTGCCGTCGACGGCGCTCCCGGACGCAACAGCGGCCGGGCCAGGGGGAGTCGGCGGACCGCCCCGACCTGGCCTGCCACGGCGGGTGGCCCGCTTCGGCACTCGTCGCCGGGCCCACCCCCGCGGGGGCGGGCCGCCACCCGGCACCCGTCGTACGGGTTTCACCCTCCGCAAAGCGGCAATCCGGAGAGCATGTCTCCCAGAACAGGCTCAGGAAGCAGTACCGCCGCACGTGTCATAGCCGTCGTCGCGGACATCATGGCCTTCATCATCATCCTGTGGATCCTGATGTACCTGCTCGACGCCAACCGGGCCAACGACCTGGTGCAGTTCGTCCAGGAGTCGGCCCACTGGCTGGCCGGCTGGTCGTACGACCTGTTCACGTTCGACGAAGCGTGGGCGCGGGTCGTCGCCGGTTACGGTCTGGCCGCAGTGGTCTACCTCTTCATCGGCCACGCCGTGGCCGGCAGGGTCCGCCGCTTCTAGGGACCCTGCTTCCCGCTCCTGGGCCGGCCCCCTCGGGACCGGCCCAGGAGCGGCCTCAGGCGTCCTGACGGCAGCAGTCCGGTTCCAGGCCGGACGGCAGCCGTTCGCCTCCGAAGACCGCGGTGGTCGCCTCGTCCCCCCCGAGCGCGGCCACCGCGAGCAGCAGTGATCCCGCCGTCCACGTGGTGAGTTCCTCCGGCCAGAAGGCCCGCTCGCCCTCGAAGACGTACCCCGTCCAGTACATTCCGCCCTCGGCCCGCAGGTGCTGGACGGACTGCAGGATCTCCAGGGCCCGGTCGGACTCGCCCGTCACCCAGAGGGCCAGGGCCAGTTCGCAGCTCTCGCCGCCCGTGACCCACGGGTTGGGCAGCACGCAGCGCACTCCGAGGCCGGGGACGACGAAGCTGTCCCAGCCCTCCTGGATCCGCCGGGTGGCGGCGGGTCCGGTGAGCGCGCCGCCCAGGACCGGGTAGTACCAGTCCATGGAGTAGCGGCTCTTGTCCAGGAAGCGCTCGGGGTGGCTGCGGATCGCATGGCCGAGTGCTCCGGTCGCGAGCTCCCAGTCGGGCTGCGGTTCCTCGCGCTCCTCGGCCAGCGCCAGGGCGCAGCGCAGCGCCTGGTGAATCGAGGACGAGCCGGTCAGCAGGGCGTCGTCGACGGGGGTGCCGTCGGCCTCGCGCTTCCAGCCGATCTGGCCGCCGGGCTGCTGGAGCCGCAGCACGAACTCGATCGCGGCGTACACCATCGGCCACATCCGGTCGACGAACGCGTCGTCGCCGGTGGCGAGGTAGTGGTGCCAGACACCGACGGCCACGTAGGCGCAGAAGTTGGTCTCGCGCCCGAGGTCCGTGGGCCGCTCGGCGTCGCCGTCGTGGTACGCCGCGTACCAGGAGCCGTCCTCGTTCTGGTGGCGGGCCAGCCAGGCGTAGGCGCGTGCGGCGGCCTCGTGCTCGCCGGACGCGTCGAGGGCCATGGCGGCCTCGGTGTGGTCCCACGGGTCGAGGTGGTGCCCGCGGAACCAGGGCAGTGCCCCGTCCTCGCGCTGCACCGCGAGCAGCGCGGCGACGGTCTCGGCGGCCTGCTCGGCGGTGAGGACTCCGGGCAGGACGAGGTGCTCGGTCCGCTCGGGGGTGCTCACGCCTGGGCCCGGGAGAGGTGGGGCTTGGTCGCGTACGCCACGAAGCTCTTTCCGACGACGGGGTTGAGCAGCTGCTCGGCGACCCGGGTGGCCAGGGGCTTCTTCATGATGTCCCAGACCAGCAGCTTGTGGTAGGCCCGCACCGGGAGTGCCTTGTCGTTGTCCACCCCGAAGGCGCACTTGAGCCACCAGTACGGGCTGTGCAGGGCGTGTGCGTGGTGGGTGCCGTAGGGCTTGAGGCCGGCCTCGCGGATCTTGCCCAGCAGCTCGTCGGCCTTGTAGATCCGGATGTGCCCGCCCTCGACCTCGTGGTACGCGTCGGAGAGCGTCCAGCAGACCTTCTCGGGGCCGTAGCGGGGCACGGTGATCGCGATCCGGCCGCCCGGCCTGAGGACGCGGACCATCTCGGCGAGCACACCCTTGTCGTCGGGGATGTGCTCCATCACCTCGGAGATGATCACGACGTCGAACGACTCGTCGGGGAACGGCAGGTTGAGCGCGTCGCCCTCCATCGCGGTGGCGGTGGCGCCCTCGGGGGCCTCACCCGCCTCCTTCATCGCGGCGAACCACTTCGCGACCTCGCGGATCTCCTCGGCGTTCCGGTCGAGTGCCACCACCTGGGCGCCGCGCCGGTAGCACTCGAACGCGTGACGGCCGGCGCCGCAGCCCAGGTCGAGCACCCGGTCGCCTGCGGCGAGCGGGAAGCGGGTGAAGTCGACGGTCAGCACGGGGGCCTGCCTTCGAGGTCGGAGGTACGGGTTCGGTGGATACGGGTTCAGGGGGCCACGGGGACGGTCACCCGCGGACACCCCGGGCGGCGATCGCCCGACGGTACAGCTCGACGGTGCCGAGGGCGGCCCGGGCCCAGGTGAAACGGTCCAGCACCCGGTCCCGGCCGGCCGCACCGAGGCGGGCGCGCAGGTCCGGGTCGCCGAGCAGCCGGCCGAGCGCGGCGGCCAGGGCCCCCGCGTCGCCGGGCGGGACGGCCAGGCAGGTCTCCCCGTCGGGGCCGGTGACCTCCGGGATCGCGCCACCGGTCGTGGCGACGAGCGGTGTGCCGGTGGCCATCGCTTCGGCGGCGGGCAGCGAGAAGCCCTCGTACAGCGACGGGACGCAGGCGACCTGGGCGCTGCGGACCAGGTCGACGAGTTCGGCGTCGCTGATGCCCTTGACGAACTCGACGGCGTCCTGGAGCCCGTAGCGCTCGATGGCCTGGGCGACGGGTCCGTCCTCGGCCCGCTTGCCGACGACGACGAGGTGCGCCCGCGGGTTCTCCGTACGGAGCTTGGCGAGCGCCTCCACGAGGTGCACGAGTCCCTTGAGCGGGACGTCGGCGCTGGAGGTGGTGACGATGCGGCCGGGTACCTCGGCGACCGAGGGATCGGGCGACCACAGACCGGTGTCGGCCCCGATGTGCACGACCCGGACCCGGTCCCGGCGCACGCCGAGGTGCTCGACGATCTCCTGCTGCGAGGACCCGGAGACGGTGAGGACGGACGGCAGCCGGCGGGCCACGCGCTTCTGCATGCGGGTGAAGCCGTACCAGCGGCGCACGGACAGCCGGCGGCGGACGGATTCGGCGGCGTCCAGGTCCAGTTGCCGGTCGACGGTGATGGGGTGGTGGATCGTGGTGACGAGGGGGGCGCCGAGGTCGCCCAGCAGCCCGTAGCCGAGCGTCTGGTTGTCGTGCACGATGTCGAAGTCGCCGCGCCGGGCGCGGAGATGGCGACGGGCCCGCAGGCTGAAGGTGAGGGGCTCGGGGAAGCCGCCGGTCCACATGGTGGCGACCTCGGCGAGGTCGATCCAGTCGCGGTACTCACCGCGTCCGGGGGTGCGGAAGGGGTCGGGCTGCCGGTACAGGTCGAGGCTGGGCAGCTCGGTGAGCGGGACGCCCTCGTCGAGTACGGGGTAGGGCTGGGCGCCTATGACCTCGACGCTGTGCCCGAGGCGGGCCAGCTCCCGGCCGAGGTGGCGCACGTAGACGCCCTGGCCGCCGCAGAAGGGGTTGCCCTTGTACGTGAGGAGTGCGATGCGCAACGGCCGGTCACCATCGGTGCCCGACGCGGCGCCGCCCTCGAAGGGGCCTGTCTCTATGGCCTCAGCGGTCACACTCGGCCCCCTTCGTCACTGCGTTTTCGCCGGAGCGTAACCGGTCGCGCTAATCTAGAACAAGTTTCAGACTTGTTCATTCAACAAGCATCGAATCTACCGGCAGGTAGGTCGGCGATGACGGCCGGATCAGGTGATTCGCGCCACGGCGGGCGCCCCTGGCATGCTGTGCGCGCCCGGAAGACCGCGCCCGGCCGGACAGGGAACCGGTTCCCTTGATACGGCGCGGACCGCGACGCGGATGCCGGTGCGGACGGAAGCCTTGGACGGGTGCAGATGACAGCGGAAGCCAGAGCGGCGGCATCCCCCCTGACGGAACGCCAGGAGGCCCGTCGGCGCGGCATCCTGCAGGCCGGCGCGCAGCTCGCCGGGCGGGGCGGCTTCGAGGCCGTGCAGATGCGCGAGGTGGCGGATGCCGCCGGGGTCGCCCTGGGCACGCTGTACCGCTACTTCCCCTCCAAGATCCATCTGCTGGTCGCCGTGATGCAGGACCAGCTCCAGCACCTGCGGCTCACCCTCCGCAGGCGTCCGCCCGCCGGGGAGGGCCCCGCCGAGCGGGTCGCCGAAACCCTGATGCGGGCCTTCCGGGCACTCCAGCGCGAGCCGCACCTGGCGGACGCGATGATGCGGGCGCTGACGTTCGCGGACCGCGGTGTGAGCCCCGAGGTGGACGCCGTCTCCCGGCTGACGACGGCGATCATCCTGGACGCCATGGAGCTGGAGGACCCCACCCAGGAGCAACTGTCCGTGGTCCGCGTCATCGAGCACACCTGGCACTCGGCGCTGATCACCTGGTTGTCGGGGCGGGAGTCGATCGCTCAGGTGAAGCGGGACATCGAGACGGTCTGCGGGCTGATCGGCCCGGCGGCGGACACGCGCTGAGGCGTGCCCCTGTGCGGTGCCCACCTCACCCCGGCACCCGCCCGGGTGAGGTGGCCTGCACGTGGGTGGCCTGCACCAGGTCGGCGGCGCCACGGTGTTCCTACGGTGCGGCCGGCATCATCGGCCCCGAACCGGGGTCCGCCCCGGTCGCCGGAGGCGAGCTGGAGCACGCCGGCCTGCCCGGGGACACCACCTGAGGGGCGGGGCTGCCCCCGGAGGACGGTCGGGACTACCCCTCCCGGCCGCCCGACAGCAGCTGGAGCCGCAGCGCCAGCTGCAGCTCCAGCGCCCGGTCGGGCTCGTTCCAGTCGTGGCCCAGCAGCACCTGGATCCGGTCCAGGCGCTGCACCACCGTGTTGACGTGCACGTGCAGTTCGTCCTTCGCCCGGATCAGGCTGCCGCCCGCGCGGAAGTACGCCCGCAGCGTCCGCACCAGGTGGGTGCCGCGCCGCTCGTCGTACCGCAGGAGCGGCCCCAGCACCGCCGTGACGAAGCCGTCCACGTCCTTCGCGTCGCCCAGGACGACTCCGAGGAAGCCGAGTTCGTCGACGCAGGCCCCCTCTCCCGTGCGCCCGAGCACCCGCATCGCCCGGAGGCAGCGCGCCGCTTCCCCGTAGGCGGCGGCGAGTTCGCGCGCGCCCCGGGCGGGACCCGTTCCGGCGACGGTGACGGGTGCCTGGACGAGGTGGCCGAGCTGGGCGGCCGCCGCCCGCGCGGCATCGCCGCCCGCCCCGTCGCCGTCGATCAGCAGCACGACCGTCCCCGCGTGTTCGGCGCTCACCCCGTGGACGTCCCCGCCGAACAGGTAGCGCATCGCGGCGCCGCCGAGCTTCTCCCGGGCCGCCGCCTCCGCCACCAGCAGCAGGTGCGGCCGGTCCAGGTCGACGCCCAGGCGCCGGCCCCGCTCGGCCAGTCCGGCCGGATCGCGTTCGGGGTCGCTGAGCAGGTCGCTGATCAGCTCGCCCCGTATCCGGTTCTCGGTCTCGGCGACCGTGCGGCGCAGCAGCAGGAGCAGGCCGGTGACGACACCGGCGCGCTCGAAGAGCCGGCGGTCGGAGTCGTCGAGCCGGTCCGCCCGGTGCAGGACGAGGCCGGCCAGGAGTTCCTGCCCGGCGAGCACGGCACACACCCACCGGCCGTCGCTGTGCACGGCGCGCGCGCCGCGCCGGGACTCCTCCACGGCCCCGGCGAGCCGGTCCGCGTCCGGGCCGTCGGCGGTGTACGCGGAGCCGTCGGGCCGGACGGCGGCCAGCGGCCGGCCGGCCGGGTCGTGGATGGTGAGCGGGCTGTCCAGCAGCCCGGCGACGGACGCGGCGACGTCCGTGACGTCACCGCCCCGCAGCACCAGGTCGGTGAGCCGGTCGTGGGCCTCCTCGGCCCGCTGCATGGCGGCCGAGTGCGCGCGTACGGCGGCGTTGGCCTCGGCCAGTTCGGCGTTCGCCCCGGCCAGTTCCGCGAGGGCCGACCGGGTGTCGTCCAGGGCCCGGGCGGTGTCGATCGCGATCGCCGCGTGGGCGGCGAGCGAGCAGAGCAGGGCGACCTCGTCGGGGCTGAAGACGCGCGGGGCGCGGTCGGCCGCGAACAGGACGCCGATGACCTTCCCCGTACCCCCGCGGCTGGAGCCGAGGAGCAGGGGGACGCCGAGGATCGCGACGAGCCCTTCGTCCAGCACACCGGCGTTGATGTTGCGGGTGTGGCGGAAACGCTCGTCGGTGCGGTAGTCGGGGGTCGCGTACGGACTCGCGGTCTGCGCCACCAGTCCGCCGAGCCCTTCGCCCAGTTCGAGCCGGAGCCGTTGGAAGAGCACGGACACCGAACCGTCGGTGACCCGCATGTAGGTGTCCCCCGCCTCCTCGTCGGGGAGCGTGAGGTAGGCGGTGTCGGTGCCCAGCAGCATCCGGGCCCGGCGGACGATCGCCTTCAGCACGTCGCCCAGGTCCCGGGAGGCCGCCAGGTCGCCCGCGGTGTCGAAGAGGGCGGTGAGCTGGAGTTCCCGCCGCCGGTGCTGGCGCAGGGCGCCCCTGATCCGCAGGGCGGTGGCGGCCGCCCGCTCCACCTCGGCCAGTTCGGCGGCGGGCACCCCGGCGGCCCTGGCCTCCGAGGTGACGGCGCCGAGCGCCTCGGCGGGGGCGTCGTCGGCCAGCAGGTCGAGGAGGCGGGCCAGCAGGGGCGCGGCGGAGGGGGACGGCTCGAACATGGGCGGCCCTGTCGTTCGTCGGGAGCGGCGGAGGGTCAGTGGGCGGTCCAGCCGCCGTCCATCGAGAGGGAGGTGCCGGTGATGTGCCCCGTGCCGGGGCCGCACAGCCACAGGACGGCTCCGGCCACGTCGCCGGGCTCGATGAGCCGCTTGACGGCGCTGCGCTCCAGCATGACGCGGCCCACCACCTCCTGTTCCGAGATGCCGTGGCTGCGGGCCTGGTCGGCGATCTGGTCCTCGACCAGGGGCGTGCGCACGTAGCCGGGGCTGACGCAGTTGCTCGTCACCCCGTGGGGTGCCGCTTCGAGCGCGACCACCTTGCTCAGTCCTTCCAGTGCGTGCTTGGCCGACACGTAGGCCGACTTGTAGGGGCTGGCGCGCAGCCCGTGGACGGACGAGATGTTGACGACGCGCCCCCAGCCGCGTTCGTACATGCCCGGGAGCGTCCGGCGCAAGATGCGGAACGGTGCCTCCACCATCACCCGGTGGATCAGGGTGAAGCGGTCGGGCGGGAAGTCGTGCACCGGTGCCACGTGCTGCAGGCCCGCGTTGTTGACCACGATGTCCGCGTCGGCGGGCAGCGCGTCCACCGCTTCGGCGACGGAGAGGTCGGCCACCCAGGCCGTCCCGCCGATCCGCCGGGCCAGCTCCCGGGCGGCTTCGGCGGCCTTGTCCACGACGTGCACATGGGCGCCCGCCGCGGCGAGCGCCTCCGCGCAGGCCAGTCCGATGCCGCCGGCGGCACCGGTGACCAGGGCGGTGCGCCCGGCCAGAGGCCGGTCCGCGGGGGGCGTCTGCGGGTCGTTGTCCGGGGTCCGGGAAGTCTGCATGGGCGTCACCGTAAGGACGTCGCCGCCCGCATCACACGGGGTCGGTGCACACACCCTCGGGCGCCGGCATGGTGGCGGCGCACATGGTGCGTGGCGGGCGCCGGGAACGCGGTCCCGGCGGTGCTCCCCGGCCCGCGGCGGGCGCAAGGGGAGCGCCGCGCACAGGGCGGCACCGCGCGTGTCGGCCCGCCCCATGGGCGGGGTGGGCGCGCGCCTCGGGCGGGTGCGTCCACGCGAACGGCTCCGGGCATTACATGGGCCTGTACAACGTGTTCGTCACCCACACGCTCAGGGAGTCACCGGCGGGCCACTTCGTGATCGCCGACTCCGGCTGTCAGGCCGGGTCCTCGTAGTCGCCCCTGATCTCCTCGGGCAGTTCGCAGCCGTCCTCGACCGCCGTGAGCGACACGACCTGCTCCGCGCCGAAGCCCTCCATCGCGTAGTGCCGGGCGTACACCTTCCAGCCCCGCTTGGCGAGCGTGCGGTAGGTGACGTCCTGCTCCGCGTGGCTGGAGACGATCTCCCATTCCTGCTGGCGCAGCTGCCGCACGGCCGCCTCGAAGGCGTCGGCGGCGCCCGCGGCGGGCGCGTCCCCCATCCAGGGCGCGACGCAGTCCTGCCAGTCGCCCGCCGGCAGGCCGGCCGTGGAGGTGTCTCCGGCGGGGAGCCCCGCGGTCCCGGCGACGACGGCCATCTCGCCGGTCACCGCCTCCTTGGTGAACGGCAGGGCCGGTTCGCGCGACGGCTTCGGCGCGGGCTCGTCCTCGCCCACCAGACCGCAGCCCGCCGTGACCGTCATGACTGCACTCACCACGGCGGTCACGGCCGCCGTTCCTCTTGTACGCACTGGTGCTTCCCGCCCCGGTCGTCCCTGTCCACGGGCGCCCGCCCGCTGAACCCCCCGCCGGAGTCTCGCATGCGCTTTGACCTGCTGGGAAGGCCTCTCCCCGCGGATCACCGCGGGCCTCGGCGGCCGTGCGCCCGGGGAGCGCGCGGAACGCCCCGGTACAGTGAGCGGGTCGTCATCATGCCCGTACGGGGGGAAGCCGGTGCGAATCCGGCGCTGACCCGCAACCGTCATCCGTCCGCAGGGCGGTCAGCCGGAATGCCCCGTCCGTGAGCGTGACCGGCTCGTACCACCGGGTCCCCGGTGGACGGCACCGTCGAGGTATACGGGGCCGGAGCCCGGTGCATCCGTGTGCCCGAGCCCGGTCCTCGCAGGAGAGGCCCAGCCCGTCATGACCGTACGCAGCCGCGCGGCGACGCTCGCGATCACCGCCGTGCTCTGTGCCGGGGCCGCCCCCGCGGCGGTCGCCGCCCCGAGCCCGTCCCCCTCCCCGTCCGCGGATCTGCCGCCCGGTCTGTACGGCACGAAGGACCCGACGTACGACGGTGTGTGGCGCCAGTCGGTGGCCTTCCTGGCCCAGAAGATCGAGCTCGTCACGCCCGCCACGCAGTCGGTGGACTGGCTCGTCGGGCAGCAGTGCGCCGACGGGGCCTTCGCGTCGTACCGCGACGCCTCCGTGCCCTGCGACGACAAGACGGTGGCGGACACCAACGCGACCGCCGCGGCGGTGCAGGCCATGGTGGAGCTGGCCGTGCACCGCGAGGTCGTGGACAAGGGTGTCGCCTGGCTGAAGTCCGTACAGAACGAGGACGGCGGCTGGGGCTACAACCCGGGCAGCCCGAGCGACGCCAACTCCACCGCCGTCGTGATCGGCGCCCTGGCCAGGGCGGGCGTGCCGCTGGCCGCCCTCACCAAGGAGGGCGACCGCACGCCGTACACGGCGCTGCAGTCGTTCGCCCTGCCGTGCGGCGGCAAGGACGGCGGGGCGTTCGCGTACCAGCCGGACAAGAACGGCAAGCTCACGGCCAACGCGGACGCCACGGCGGCCGCGGTCCTCGGCTCGATGGGCAAGGGCATGGCGGCCGGCACGTCCAACGCGGTGAAGGCGCCCATGTGCCACAAGGGCACGGACCCGACCCCCGAGCAGTCCGCGCAGAACGGCGCCCACTACCTCGCGGGCGCGCTGGCCGCCTCCGGTCATCTGGAGCTGCCGCCGATGCCGGGCGCCGAGGACACCGAGCCGCAGCCGGACTTCGGCAACACCGCCGACGCCGTCGTCGCCCTGGCGGCGTCCGGCCACACGGACAAGGCGGCCGGAGCGGTCGCGTACCTGGAGAAGAACGCGCAGGGCTGGGCGAAGGAGGGCGGCCCGGCCGCCACCGCCCAGCTGGTGCTCGCCGCGCACGCGACCGGCACCGACGCCCGTGACTTCGGCGGTGTCGACCTGGTCGCGCAGCTCAACGCGACGGGGCCCGCGCCCGCGGCCACCGCCGTCCCCTCTCCGACCGCGACCGCGCAGGAGCCGAAGGACACCAGCGGCGACGACGGCGGCCTCGGCGTCTGGTGGCTGGTCGGTATCGGTCTCGCCTGCGGCGCGGGCATCGGCTTCCTGCTCAGCGGACGCCGGAAGAACCAGCAGCTGTGAGGCGCCCGCCGGGCACCGGGGCGCTCCTCCTCCTCATCGGCTGTCTGCTGACCGTGCTGGGCGCGGGAAGCGCGCAGGCGGCCGGGTACCGCTACTGGTCGTTCTGGGAGGGCGACGGCGGGAAGAACTGGACGTACGCCACGCAGGGCCCCTCTCTGGTGCGGCCCGACGACGGCGCGGTGCAGGGTTTCCGCTTCTCGGTGAGCCAGGACTCCCAGGACTCGGCGCAGCCGCGGCGCGCCCCGGACTTCGGGGCGGTCTGCGCGGGGACCCCGGCGAAGGACGGCCTCAAGCGGATCGCGCTGGTCATCGACCCCGGCACGGCGGCGGACGCCCCGGACGGCGGGACACCGCCGCCGCTGCGCACCGCGTGTGCGCGGGTGGCGCCGGACGCGAGTACCGCCGAGGCACTGGCCTCGGTGGCGAAGCCGCTGCGGTACGACAGTTCCGCGATGCTCTGCGCGATCTCGGGCTATCCGGCGTCCGGCTGCGGTGAGCAGGTCGCCGGGGACTCCGGCGGCGCGGACTCGGACGCCACGGACCCCCGTGGCTCGGCCCCGGCGTCCGCCGCGGACGGCGACTCCGGCGGCGGTCCGTCGGCCGGTGTGCTCACCGGGATCGGCGCGGTGCTCCTGCTCGGTGTCGCCGCGGTGCTGCAGGCCCGTCGCCGCCGATGACCCGCACCACCGGCGCGGCCCGGCTCAGCCGTGCCCTGCGCGCTCCCGAGGCGACCCGCGGCAACGCGCTGCCGGCCGGCGCCTGGTGGCTGTGGGCCCTCGGCCTCGCGGCGGCCGCGTCCCGCACGACCAATCCGCTGCTGCTCGGCCTGCTGGTCGGCGTGGCGGGCTATGTGGTGGCGGCCCGCCGGACGGATGCGCCGTGGGCCCGTTCCTACGGGGCGTTCCTCAAGCTGGGGCTGTTCGTCATCGGTGTGCGGCTGCTCTTCTCCGTCTTCCTCGGCTCGCCGGTCCCGGGCACGCACACCCTGTTCACCCTCCCCGGACTGCCCCTGCCCGACTGGGCGCAGGGCGTCAGGATCGGCGGCCGGGTCACCGCGGAGCAGGTGGTGTTCGCCCTCTACGACGGGGCGAAGCTGGCAGCCCTGCTGATCTGCGTCGGTGCGGCGAACTCGCTCGCCAACCCGGCCCGACTCCTGAAGTCGCTGCCGGGAGCGCTGTACGAGGCGGGGGTGGCGGTCGTCGTCGCGATGACCTTCGCACCGAATCTGGTCGCCGACGTGGTGCGGCTGCGGACCGCCCGCCGGCTGCGGGGCCGCCCGACCGGCGGGATCGGGGCGGTGCTCCAGATCGGGCTTCCGGTGCTGGAGGGTGCCCTGGAGCGTTCGGTGGCGGTAGCGGCGTCGATGGACGCGCGGGGATACGGCCGCACGGCCCGGGTCCCGGCCTCGGTCCGCCGCACCACGAACGCGCTGACCCTGGGCGGACTGCTGGGCGTGTGCGCGGGAACGTACGGGCTGCTGGCCGCCGAGGGCGCCGTGTACGGGCTGCCGCTGCTGCTGGCCGGGCTGGTCGCCGCCCTCGCCGGGCTCCGGCTGGGCGGCCGCCGCACGGTCCGTACCCGCTACCGGCCGGACCGGTGGGGCGCGCGCGCCTGGCTGGTCGCGGGCTCGGGTGCGGCCGTGGCGGCGGCGATGATCTGGGCGGCCGCCGCCGATCCCGCGGCGCTGCACCCCGGTGTGGTGCCGCTGACCGCTCCCGTACTGCCGCTGTGGCCCGCCGCCGCGGTGCTGATCGGGCTGTTGCCCGCCGCCGTGGCGCCCGTCCCGCCGCCGGCCTCCCCCAAGGACTCCGAGGAGCAGTCGTGATCCGGTTCGAACAGGTTTCGGTGCGGTACGAGGGCACGGACCGTCCCACGCTCTCGGGGGTCGACCTCACGGTCCCCGAGGGCGAGCTCGTGCTGCTCGTCGGCCCGTCCGGAGTCGGCAAGTCGACCCTGCTGGGCGCCGTCTCCGGTCTCGTACCGCACTTCACCGGCGGTGTGCTGACCGGCCGGGTCACGGTCGACGGCCGGGACACCCGCACCCACAAGCCCCGTGAGCTCGCCGATCTGGTCGGCACGGTGGGCCAGGACCCGCTCGCGCACTTCGTCACCGACACCGTCGAGGACGAGCTGGCGTACGGCATGGAGTCGCTGGGCCTGGCCCCCGGCGTGATGCGGCGGCGGGTCGAGGAGACGCTGGACCTGCTGGGCCTGGCGGAGCTGCGCGACCGGCCGATCGCCACGCTCTCCGGCGGCCAGCAGCAGCGGGTCGCGATCGGCTCGGTCCTCACCCCGCACCCGAAGGTCCTGGTCCTGGACGAGCCGACGTCCGCCCTGGACCCGGCTGCCGCCGAGGACGTCCTGGCGGTGCTGCAGCGGCTGGTGCACGACCTGGGCACGACGGTGCTGATGGCCGAGCACCGGCTGGAGCGTGTGGTGCAGTACGCCGACCAGGTCGTCCTCCTCCCGTCGCCGGGCGCCTCCCCGGTGATGGGTACGCCCGCGGACGTCATGGCCGTCTCGCCCGTGCGCCCGCCGGTCGTGGCCCTGGGCCGGCTGGCCGGCTGGGAGCCGCTTCCGCTGTCGGTGCGCGACGCACGGCGGCGGGCGGCTGGCCTCCGGGAACGGCTGGCACGGATACCGCTCCCGGCGCCCGAAGGGCCGTCCCCCTCCCCCGCGCCCCCGGAACCGCTCCCCGCTCCCGCCGCCGTACCTCCCACGTTCCTGGGCAGGCTCCTCGGCCGCCGCCCGCACACCGCCCCCGGTCCCCTCCCGGACGGCGACGTCACCCGGGTCGAGGGCCTCGGGGTGCGGCGGGGCCGCGTCGAGGCGCTGCGCCGGGTGTCGCTGTCCGTCGCGCCCGGGGAGACCGTGGCCCTGATGGGTCGCAACGGTGCGGGCAAGTCGACCCTGCTGACCACACTCGTCGGGATGATCGAGCCGACCACGGGTTCGGTCCTCGTCGGCGGCCTGCCCCCGTCCCGGACTGAGCCGCGCACCATGGCGCGCCGGGTCGGACTCGTGCCGCAGGAGCCGCGCGACCTGCTGTACGCGGACACGGTCGCCGCCGAGTGCGCGGCGGCCGACTCGGACGCGGGAGCGCCTGCGGGCAGTTGCCGGGCCCTGGTGTCCGAGCTGCTGCCGGGCGTGCCGGACGACACCCATCCCCGTGACCTGTCCGAGGGGCAGCGGCTCGCCCTCGCCCTCGCCCTGGTGCTCACCGCCCGTCCCCCGCTCCTCCTCCTGGACGAGCCGACGCGCGGCCTCGACTACGCGGCGAAGGCCCGGCTGGTCGGCGTGCTGCGGAGGCTGGCCTCGAAGGGCCACGCGATCGTCCTGGCCACGCACGACGTGGAGCTGACGGCGGAGCTGGCCCACCGGGTGGTGATCCTCGCCGACGGCGAGGTCGTCGCCGACGGGCCGACCCGGCAGGTCGTGGTCTCCTCCCCCGCGTTCGCCCCGCAGACCGCGAAGATCCTGGCGCCGCAGGAGTGGCTGACCGTGGCCCAGGTACGCGCGGCGCTGGAAGCGCCCGTACCCGGGGAGCCCACCGCATGACCTCTTCCCGGCCGGTACGCCCGGTCCGTATCGGCCCGCGTGCCGCCGCCGCACTCGTCCTGGTCAGCGCGATCGGGGTGATCGCCTTCGGCTGGCCGCTGCTGGCCGGCGAGGGCTCCGGGGTCACGGCCCACGCGCAGAGCGCGCCGTGGCTGTTCGCCGCGCTGCTCGTCCTGCTCGTCGGTGTGGCCGTCGCGACGGTCGCGGACGGCGGCCTGGACGCGAAGGCGGTCGCGATGCTCGGCGTCCTCGCGGCGGTGGGCGCCGCGCTGCATCCCCTGGGGGCGGGGACAGCGGGCCTGGAACCCATGTTCTTCCTGATGGTGCTGAGCGGCCGGGTCCTGGGGCCCGGCTTCGCCTTCGTGCTGGGCTCGGTGACGCTGTTCGCCTCCGCCCTGCTCACCGGAGGGGTGGGTCCGTGGATGCCGTTCCAGATGCTGTCGATGGGCTGGTTCGCGATGGGCGCGGGCCTGCTGCCCGGCCCGGAGCGGCTGCGCGGCCGGGGCGAGGTGCTGATGCTGGCGGCGTACGGGTGTGTGGCGGCGTTCGCGTACGGCACGGTGATGAATCTGCAGGGCTGGACGCTCGTGTCGGGGCTCGGTTCCGGGATCTCCTTCGTCGAGGGCGCCCCGCTGCACGAGAACCTGGTCCGCTTCCTCGCGTACTGCCTGGCGACCTCGCTCGGCTGGGACCTGGGCCGCGCCGTCCTCACCGTGGTCCTGACCCTCACGATCGGGCCCACCCTGCTGAAGGCCCTGCGACGGGCCACCCGGCGTGCGGCCTTCGAGGCCCGGGTCACCTTCGAGGCCCCGAAGGGGTGAGGTCGCCCCGCGGGGTACGCCCCCGGTCTCGGTGAGCGGGAACCCCCGGTACGACGGCCGGTACCGGCCCACCGCACCCCCCGGAGGGCCCAGGTGCGTCCGTGCCCCGGTGCGTCCGGGCGCGCTCACGCCCGCTGGGCGGCGAGCCTGACGGGGGCGTTCCGGGCGCCGTAGCCGTCGTATCCCCCGGTGCGCTCGACGAGTTCGAAGAACAGGCGGCCGGTCGTCAGGGTGTAGCAGTGCCGGAACTCCCCCTTCTCGTCCCGGTCGTAGAGGATGCCGAGCTCGCGGTACGTCTCCAGCTCGCCGGGGGCGAACGTGTGGCAGGCGGCGAGGTCGTCGTAGTAGTTGGCCGGGACGGGCAGCAGCCGGGCCCCCGCCGCCCGGGCCCCGCGGACCGCGGCGACGAGGTCGTCGGTGACGAGGGCGATGTGCTGGGGGCGGGCGGGGTCGTCCGTGGGGGAGGCTCCCACCCCGAGGGCGATGCGGACCGTTCCCTCGGCGTTGCTGGCGGCGCGGCTGCGGAGCAGGCCGTACGGATCGGCCAGGTCGACGCTCGCGTGCGGGTGGAGACCGAGGACGCTGCGGTGGAAGAGGACCGCCTCGTCGAACTGGTGCCAGGGCTGGGTCAGCGCGACGTGGTCGATGCGCGTGACCCCGATACCGGCCGGGGCCTGAGGGGTGGGGGCCTGCGGGGCCGGGGCGAAGTCGCCGGTCCAGTCCGCGTGTCCCCGGCGGCCCGTGGCGCAGAAGAAGAACTCGGTGCCGTCGGGCGCCGCCACCGCGTCCAGCGGGGCGTCCTCCGGGGCGCGGCGCCTGGGCAGGACGGGGGCGAGCAGCGACTCGGCCCGGGCGGACGCCGCCTCCGGGGCGGGGGTCTCCAGGCCGACGGCGGTGAGCGAGAGGTCCGGCTTGTGGCCGCTGGTGTCGGTGTTGAGCAGGATGCGGGCCTCACCCTGCTCCCAGAGGTCCACCGGCTTTCCGGAGTGCCTGGCCGTACGGGAGAAGCCGAGGGCGGACAGGAGCGGGGTGATCCTCGCCGTGTCGGCGGTGGCGATCTCGGCGAACGCGAAACCGGTGGGGACCACCGGTGCCGGGGGCGCGGTCAGCCCCGCCGACTCCTGGAGCAGCGCGAGGGAGCGCTGGGCGTCCACGGCGGTGCGGCCCGCCTCCGCCTGGCGGAAGACGTCGTTGAAGACTTCGAGGGAGAGGGGCCCGTCGTATCCGGCCCGGACCGCCGCCCGGACCAGCCCGGCGACGTCGAGGTCCCCCTGCCCCGGGAAGCAGCGGTAGTGGCGGCTCCACTGCAGGACGTCCAGGGCCATCAGCGGGGCGTCGGCGAGCTGGAGGAAGAAGATCCTGTCACCGGGGATGGCCTCGATGCCCGTGGGGTCGGAGCCCCGGGCGAGGATGTGGAAGCTGTCCAGGCAGACGCCGAGCGCCGGATGGTCCGCCGCTTCGACGATGCGCCAGGCGTGGTCGTACGTGCTGACGTGCCGGCCCCAGGCGAGCGCCTCGTACGCCACGCGGACGCCGGACTCCTGGGCCAGGGCGGCCAGTCGGCGGAGCTGCCCGGCGGCGAGTGCGTCGTCGTCCACGGCGTGCGGGGACACGCTGGAGCAGACCAGCACGGTGTCGGCGCCGAGCCGCCGCATCAGCCGGAACTTGTGCGCGGCGCGGCGCAGGTTGCGGGCGAACTCGG
The DNA here is from genome assembly GCA_014651175.1 of Streptomyces clavifer. Lineage (GTDB taxonomy): Bacteria > Actinomycetota > Actinomycetes > Streptomycetales > Streptomycetaceae > Streptomyces > Streptomyces clavifer. Next base: position 63,005 of record BMWJ01000003.1, read on the forward strand.
CCTCGGGGACGGCCTCGATGTCGCGCATCGGCTGGTAGAGGTCGATCGTCAGGCCGAGGTCTGCCGCCCGGTCCCTGATCTCCTCGGGGGTGAGCGGGCTGCCGATCAGGTCGTTCTCGAAGATCTCGACGCCGTCGAAACCCGCGCGCGCGGCGGCGGTGAGCTTCTCGGTGAGGGTTCCGCTGAGCGAGACGGTGGCGATGGACGTACGCATGTCGGCCCTCCTGGGGGCTTCGGCGGGCGGCTTCGGTGAGGGGCTTCCGTGGGCGCCTCGGAGCGGGCGGCTCCCGTCGGAGGGGAGGCGGACGGCTTCAGCGGGTGGACGTGAGATCGGCGATGTCGGCGAGCATGCGCGCGGTGTCGGGTTCACGGCCGGTGAAGAGCCGGAAGGAGTCGGCGGCCTGGTAGGCGGCCATGCCGCCGCCGTCCAGGGTGGGGCAGCCGAGCGCGCGGGCGGTGCGCACGAGGGCGGTCTCCAGGGGCCGGTAGACGACTTCGGCGACCCACTGCGCGGGGTGCAACAGCTCGGCCGGAAGCGGCAGTCCGGGGTGGGCGGCCATCCCGACCGGGGTCGCGTTGACGAGGCCGTCGGCGCCGGCCGTCCGCGCGGCGATGTCGAGGAGGTCGGCGGCGGCGGCCCGCCCCGGGCCGAAGTGCCGGTTCAGGGAGTCCACGAGGCCGGCCGCACGCTCGGGCACGGCGTCCAGCACGGTGAGCCGTGCCGCGCCGAGGGCGAGCAGCGCGTGGGCGACGGCCGCTCCCGCCCCGCCGGCGCCCAGCTGCACGACCCGCTCCAGGGGCGCGTCGGGCAGGCCGCGGGCGAAGGAGGCGGCGAAGCCCGTGGCGTCGGTGTTGTGGCCGATCGCCCGACTGCCGTCGAAGACGACGGTGTTGACGGCGCCGAGCGCCTCCGCCTGCGGGGAGAGCGCGTCGAGGTGGGCGAGGACCTGCTGTTTGCACGGGTGGGTGACGTTGAGCCCGTCGTATCCCATGTCACGGGCCGCACGGACGAGTTCACCGGTCCGCTCCGGCGGGACACCGAGCGTGCCGATGTCGATGAGGCGGTAGAGGTAGCGCAGGCCCTGCCGGTCCGCCTCCCGTTCGTGGAGCGCGGGGCTGAGCGAGGGGCCGATGCCGGAACCGATGAGGCCGACGAGGTACGAGTCCGGGCTCAACGGTTCTCCTCCGGGAGCTGGGCGAGGTGGGTGAGGGCCATGGCGTAGCCGTGGGAGTCGGCACCGCAGATGACGGCGTCGGCGAGGGCGCCCCTGCCGTACACCGTGGGCTCGCGCAGGCCGAGCGGTCCGGGATCGGGCCCGTTCAGCACGAGGACCGGGGCGCCCCGGGGGGTGTGGGCGTGGTTCGGCATCGCTCACTTTCCGTTAATGTACGGACTGGTTAGTTAGTCACACCGACAGTCATACCCAAAGGCAGCCGCCCTGGGAAGACCCCGGCCGGCACCGGACCCGCGACCCGGCCCCTCGGGCCCGGTCCCGGACGTGGCCCGCATCGGCCGCCCGGGGCCCCGGCTCCTAGAATCGCGAGCACGCGACCGTCTGCCCGTGAAGGATCCGGATGACCAGCACCGAAGGCCCCGCGCAGCCCGCCGGGCGCACCCGCGACGCGGCACGCACGCGGGCCGAGATCCTCGCCGTGGCGACGCGGGAGTTCGCCCGCCTCGGTTACGCGGGAGCCCGGGTCGACGAGATCGCCGCCCGCACCCGCACCACCAAGCGGATGATCTACTACTATTTCGGCGGCAAGGAGCAGCTCTTCACCGCGGTACTGGAGCGGGCGTACTCCCGGATCCGGGAGGCGGAACAACTGCTGGACGTCGAGCACCTGGACCCCGTGGCCGCGGTGCGGCGGCTGGCAGAGCTGACCTTCGACCACCACGAGGCCCATCCGGACTTCATCCGCCTGGTCAGCATCGAGAACATCCACGAGGCCGAACACATCGCGGCCTCGGCCGAGTTGAGCCGTATCAGCTCACCCGCGATCAATGTACTCACGCGCATCCTCGACACCGGGCGGGAGTCGGGGCTGTTCACGGCGGACGTGGACGCCGTGGACCTGCACGCGATGATCAGCTCCTTCTGCTTCTTCCGGATCGCCAACCGGCACACCTTCGGCGCGCTGTTCGGCCGCGACCTGGTCGCCGCCGGACAGCGGGAGCACTACCGCACGATGCTGGGCGACATGATCATCGCCTACCTGACGGCCGACCGGGCGGCCTGAGCCTCCGGACGGGGGCGTCCGACGGTCCGACGGCCGGGCGGTGCGGTCCGACAGCCGGGCGGTCCGGCGACGGCCGGGCGGTCAACCGGCGGCACACCGGGGTTTCTGCGCGAACCCTTGACACGGGCGCCTTCTCCTCGCAGCATCCGTAGCCACCCGCAACTAACTAACCAGTGCGTTAATTAGCGCCCCGGGCCGCTCGCCTCCCCGCACGGAACGTCCCCGAAGGAGTACGACGTGACCGTTCACGACCCTGCCGCCGGGCCCCCGCCGCCGCAGGCCCAGCCCCGCAAGGCCGCACTCGCCGCCTGGATCGGCAGCGCGCTGGAGTACTATGACTTCTTCATCTACGGCAGCGCGGCGGCGCTGATCTTCCCGAAGGTCTTCTTCGACGAGTCCGACCCGGCGAACGCGACCCTGCTGTCCCTCGCCACCTTCGGTGTCGCCTACGCGGCCCGGCCCATCGGCGCGCTCTTCCTCGGCCACGTCGGGGACCGGCTCGGCCGCAAGAAGATCATGGTCTTCACCCTGATGCTGATGGGCGTCTCGACGTTCCTCATCGGCTGTCTGCCCACCCGGGAGCAGATCGGCGGTGCCGCACCCGTGCTGCTCGTCCTGCTGCGCGTGCTGCAGGGCATCTCCGCTGCGGGTGAGCAGGCCAGCGCCAACTCGATGAGCCTGGAACACGCCCCGCAGCACCGGCGGGGCTACTTCACCAGCTTCACCATCAACGGGACCCAGGCCGGCCAGCTGATCGCCACCCTGGCCTTCATCCCGGTCGCCGCCCTCCCCGAGGAGCAGCTCCTCTCCTGGGGCTGGCGCATCCCGTTCTGGCTGAGCGTCGCCGTCGCCGTGACCGGGTACGTCATCCGGCGCACCCTGGAGGAGACTCCCGTCTTCACGAAGCAGGCGGCGGCCGGGGGCGTGGCGAAGATGCCGCTGGCCGTGCTGTTCCGCGACCACTGGGCCGATGTGCTGCGGGTCGTCGCCGCCGCCGTGATCGCCACGGTCAGCACGATCTTCACCGTCTGGGCGCTGGCGTACGCGACGAGCGACGCCGTGGGCATGAGCCGTACCGGCATGCTGTGGGTCGGCGCGCTCGCCAATCTGGTCGCCCTGTTCACCATTCCCCTGTGGGCCCGGCTCTCCGACCGCATCGGACGCCGGCCGGTGTTCCTGATGGGCGCCGTCGGCAGCGCGGTGGTGATGCCGCTCTACCTGTGGGCCATCTCGACCGGCAGCTATCCCCTGGTCCTGGGCCTCGGGATACTCGTGTTCGGCGTCGTCTACAGCGCCGCCAACGGCGTCTGGCCCTCGTTCTACGGGGAGATGTTCCCGACCAGGGTCAGGCTCTCGGGCATGGCGATCGGCACCCAGACCGGCTTCGCCATCGCCGGTTTCGCGGTGGCCTTCGCCTCGCAGATCGCCGGCCCCGACGGGGACGACTGGGCCGGGGTCGCGCTCTTCGCGGCGGCGCTCTGCCTGCCGCCGGTCGTCGCGGCGTTCACGGCACGCGAGACGGCGCACGTGGAGACGGAGCACCTCGGGGAGCGGAGCGGGAAGGTGGACTCCGGGACCGGGGCCCCGCTCGGAGTCTGATCCCGGCCGGGTGCGCCCGCATCGCTTCGGCCCGGCCCTCCTGCCGGGCCGCCGGACGCCCCGGGGATCATGAGGCACATGAACGCCCTGCTCTCCGGCTTCGCCCCCGTCTGGACGCTGACCGCCATCGGTTACGCGGCCGGGCGGGGGCGGCTGCTCGGGGAGCGGGCGGAGGAGGTGCTCGGCCGGTTCGTCTTCCATGTGGCCATGCCCGCCGCCCTGTTCATGATGGTGTCGCGCGCCGATCTGGGCTCGTTCGTGAACGCGTCGCTGATCGTGTTCGGCGCGGGATCGGTCCTCGTATCGGCCCTCGGTCTGGTGCTCGTCCGGCGCTTCTTCGGCCGCAAGACGGCCGACGGCGCGATCGGCGGCATGGCGTCGGGGTACGTGAACTCCGCCAACCTCGGCATCCCGGTGGCCGTCCAGGTGCTGGGCGACGCGTCGTTCATCGCCCAGGTCATCCTGTTCCAGGTGCTGTTGATGTCCCCGGTGGTCCTGACCCTGCTGGACTCCGGCACGGACCGGGGCCGCACCCACTGGCGGGCGGGGCTGCGCCGCATGCTGACCATGCCGGTCCGCAATCCCGTCATCGTGGCGTCCCTCCTCGGCGTGGCCGTGTCGGCGACCGGGCTGCGGCTGCCCGGAGCGCTGGCCCGCAGCGGCGACCTGCTCGGTGCCGCCGCCGTACCCGCGGCCCTGATCACGCTCGGCCTCTCGCTGCACCGCCGGCCGGACCCCGCGGACCCGGTCGCCGCGCCCGGAGGCCGGGCGGAGGTGGCCGTGGTGGTGGCCCTCAAGACGCTCGTCCAGCCCGTGGTCGCCCTCGTCCTCGGCGGCCCACTGCTCATGGGCCTGCCCGGCGACCAGCTCCTCGCGGTGGTGCTGTGCTCCGCGCTGCCGACCGCCCAGAACGCCTTCGTCTACGCCCGTGAGTACGGCCTGGACACCACGCTCGCCCGCCATGCCGTGGTGGCGTCGACGCTCGTGTCGATGTGCACGCTGTCCTTGGCCGCGCACGCACTGTCTTCCTAGGCCGTCCGAGTGGCGGACCCGCGGTCGCGGGCGGATGCCGACCGGACACGGCGATCCGGGCCGATGGGGGTGCCGGGACGGCTCCCACCGTCCCGGCACCCCCTTCGGCCCCGTGTGCGGGTCTACCGCTTGCCGGCCGCGGGTCCGGACACCAGCACCGGGTCGCCGCCGTCCTCGTCCGCCGTGCGTCCGGGCGGTGGTTCCGCCGTGTCGCCGGTCCGGGGCAGCAGCCTCCGCGGCCCGGCCAGCACATGGGTGAGACCGAAGCCCAGGGCGACGACCACCGCACCGCCGACCGCGTCCAGCACCCAGTGGTTGCCCGTGGCGATGATGGCGGAGACGGTGAACAGCGGGTGAAGCAGGCCGAGGGCCTTCATCCACGTCCTCGGCGCGAGCAGCACGATCACCACGCCGCACCACAGCGACCAGCCGAAGTGCAGCGACGGCATGGCCGCGTACTGGTTGGTCATCGCGGTCAGGGCCCCGAAGTCGGGGCTCGAGAGGTCCTGCACCCCGTGGACCGTGTCGATGAAGCCGAGGCCCGGCATCAGGCGCGGCGGGGCCAGCGGGTAGAGCCAGAATCCGACCAGGGCCAGGACCGTGGCGAAGCCGATGGAACTGCGGGCCCAGCGGTAGTCCGGGGGCCGGCGCACGTACAGCACACCGAGGATCGCGAGCGGCACGATGAAGTGGAACGTCGAGTAGTAGTAGTCGAAGAAGTCCCGCAGCCAGGTGATGTCCACGACCGCGTGGTTGACCCGGTGCTCGATGTCGATGCGCAGCCACTGCTCGATGGAGTGGATCTGCCGGCCGTGCTCCTCAGCGGTGGCACGGCCCGCGGTCGCCGCCAGCCGGACCTGTGCGTACGCGGAGTAGACGACCCGGATCAGCAGGAGTTCCAGCAGCAGGTTGGGGCGGCCGAGCACCCGTCTCCAGAAGGGCACCAGCGGCACCCGGGCGAAGCGGGACGGGACCGGCCGGGCGTGGTCCGTGGGAACGGGCCGCTGCCAGTGGGGCGACGTACGGGACAGGAACGGCACCGCGCAGGCCGCACCGAGGGCCGCGACGAGCAGCATGTTGTCGCGTACGGGAAGGAGCACCCCGACGTTCGGGAGCAGCATCTTGCCCGGCAGGGTGACGACCAGCACCACGACGGCCGGCCACACCAGCCGGTCCGAGGCCCTGGTACCGACCCGGCCGACGGCGGCGAGCAGCACCCAGAGGAGCTGGTGCTGCCAGGCGGCGGGCGAGACGGCGACGGCCACGCAGCCGGTGACGGCCACCGCGAGGAGGAGCTGCCCGTCCCGCGCGTAGCGGGCCGCGCGCCGCAGTCCGACGACGGTGACGGCTGCGGCCAGCACCAGGAACAGCGCGATCTCCAGCGGGCCTTCGAACCCGAGGCGGAGCAGCGCACCGTGCAGGGACTGGTTGGCCAGGCTGTCCGGTCGTTCGCCGAGTCCGGCGCCGGCGAGGTGGCGGAGCCAGTACGTCCACGAGTCCTGCGGCATCGCCGCCCAGGCCAGCGCGGTGCAGACGGCGAAGGCCGCGCCACCGGCCGCCCCGGCCCGGCGCCGGCCGGTGAGCCAGAACAGGACGGCGAAGAGCAGGACGGTGGGCTGCAGGGCGGCGGCGACGCCGGTCAGGACGCCGGGGAGCCGTTCACCACGTGCCACGAACCAGGCGAGGACCACCAGCAGGACGGGCAGGATGCTGGTCTGGCCCAGGTACAGGGTGTTGCGTACGGGCAGCGACACCATGAGCAGGGTGAGGGCGACCGGGGCCGCGAGGATCGCGGTGCGGCGGCCGACGGGACCGGGCAGGGCGCGGGCCGCGACGAGGCCGAGGGCCACGACGAGCAGCAGCGAACCGAAGGTCCAGGCGACGCCGAGGGCCTGTTCGGCCGAGGCGGTCAGGGGCTTCAGCACCAGCCCCGCGAACGGCGTGCCGGTGAACCTGCCGGGGTCGTAGAGGGAGCCCGCGGTGTGCAGGACGCCGTCGCCACCCGTCCAGGACGCGAGGTCGGCGAGGCGTTCGCCGGGCTGCTCCCGCAGCACCACCGCCATCTGCCGTACCGCCAGCACGGCGACGACCAGCCACAGGACGACGCGGGCCGCCCCGGCCCTCGTCCCCGGGTCCGCCGCCACGTTCCCCCGCACACTGCGCTCCGCGTCTGCCACGCTGTGCCGACCCTCCCACCGTTCCATGCACTGTCCCCTCGGCCCGGGTTTGTGCGGATGAAGCCTCGCATTGCCCTATGAGGTAGACACAATCAACCCCCTCTTAGCCTGACTGTCACCACGCTTCTGCCCGAAGAACGCTCGGAGCGTGGACGCCGCGCCCGTCGGCCGGCCGGAATCCGGCCACTCGTCCGATCACCTGTCCGGCCGTGGGAGCGCGGACCTCCGGCGGAGACGGCCGTACGGCGCGGGAACGGCCCGAGCCGCTGCCACCGCCCGACGTCAGCCCTCGTACGCGGGGGTGTCGGCCTGCCAGCCCGCGAAGAGGGGGACGTCCGAGGCTCCGTCCAGGACGACGACCCCGAAGGGGCGGTCGAACGCGATGTGCCGCACCACCCGAGGGCGGGGGGCCGCCCTCGCCCGCATCGCCACGACCGTGACCGCCGCGGCCTCCACCCCTTCCTCGGCGATCTTCAGCACGGTCTCCTGCACCACGTCGGAGATGTACAGGGGCAGGGGCGAGAGTCCCGAGAAGTCCGCACCGGCCGCACGGGTCGCGAGCCGCACACCGAGCGCGGGCAGGTGCCCCGTGACGTGGACCTTCGTGCGGAGGGTGAAACGCGGGACCCCGACGGTCACCCGGTCCGCGGCCGTCGGGGTGCGCTCCGCGGAAGGCGCCCACGCCGCGGGCAGCACCTGCGCGGGCCCGGCACCCGGCTCCCCCAGGACGAGCCTGATCCGCGCCGGGGCGGAGCCGTCGGCCTCCGTGCGGCAGCGCAGCTCCACGACGTCCGCGCCCGCCGCCGTCCAGGCGTCCCGCACCGGCACCGGGGCGTGCATCGTGGCCACCGGGCGGGTCGTGCCCGCCGCGTCGGTGAACGGCACCTCGTGGGTGCGGTCCGCGTCGAACCGGGTCTCCCACAGCGCCTTCAGCGCCAGTGCGTTGACCAGCGCCAGTGCCACGTCACCGTCCAGGTCGAGCGGCAGCCGCTCGATCAGGCCGCCGGTCCGCTCGCACACCCAGGCGTCGATCCCGTCCGCGTCCACCGGCCCGAAAGCGATGTCGGGCAGCGACTGCTCGTATGCGGGCAGGACGGGCACCCGGGCCCACACCCGGGTCGCCACGTGCAGCGCCCCGGTCCGCCCCCAGTCCCGGGCCGCTCCCGTCACGACGGCAGCGGCCTCCCGGTCCGCCACTCCCAGCAGAGCCCGCAGTTCGCCGGCCGTCTCCCCGCGGGCTCCGGCCGCGACGGCGGCCAGGGCCAGCCAGAGCCCGGCGGGCGAGCACACGAAGCTTTCGCCACCGGGGCTCGCCAGCTCCCGTATCCACTGCTCGCCGAGCCGCCGGACCGCTGCGTCCCGGGTCGCCGGGCCCGTGTCCCGCACCATCCCTGCTCCCTACACACCATTGGTTCGTCATCCGGTCGTACCGGAGCCAGAATGACCCAATGACGTGGACCGTGGCCCCCGAACGCTTCGACACCCCCGACGCGGCACTGCTGCGGCGGGACTACTACGACGAGGTGGCGAGCCGCTACTGGGGACGTCCGGCGACCTCCGAGGAGATCGACGAGGGGCTCGCCGACGACGGCGTCGAACGCCTCGCGCCGCCCACCGGGGAGTTCCTCGTGGGCCGTCACGCGCACGAGCCGGCGAGCTGCACGGGACTCGTGGTGGTGGACCCGCACACCGCGGAGCTGACCCGGGTGTTCGTGCGCCCGGCGTTCCGCGGCACGGGCGGCGGCGGGCTGATGCTCGCGGCCGCCGAGCGCGCGGCGCGGTCCCTCGGGGTGCGGCGGATCCGGCTGGACACCCGCGACGACCTGGTGGAGGCGCGGGCGCTCTACACCAAGCACGGGTACAGGGAGGTCCCCGCGTTCAACCAGGGGCCGTACGCGGAACACTGGTTCGCCAAGGAGCTGTGACCCCTCGGGGCGCGGGCCCTCCGGGGACGGAGCGCCCGCGCCCTCAGGCCGAGTGGTCCCGGGGCGGTTCGGGTGTGTGCGGGCGTTCCTTGCTCGACCCGCTCACCTCCGCGGTCAGTTCCGTGACGAGGCGGACCAGGTCGGTCGGGCGCTCGGGGCCCCACCAGTCGCCCAGCATCTCGGCCAGGGACTCCTCGCGGGCCTGCGACAGCCGGACCACGGCCTCGGCGCCCCGGTCGGTGAGCACCAGCCCCAGGCCCTCCCGGCGGGCCAGGCCGCGCTCCTCCACCTGCCGGGACGCCTCGGTGATCACCTTCAGCGGCACGGGGGCGACGTCGGCGAGCCGGGAGGGTTCGACGGTGCCGTGCCGTTTGATCCGCAGCAGCAGCCAGCTGGCGGCGGGCAGCAGGTCGTACCCGGCCCGGGCGGTGATCTCCACGTAGATCTCCCGGCGCCCCTCACGGGTGGCCAGCACCGACAGGGCGCGGGCGCACTCGTCGTACGAGGAGCGCTGCACCGGGTTCGACGCCAGGGTCTCGCTGGAGTCGGGGGCCGTCACCGAACCCCTGAGGGGGTCCTCCTTGAGGAACCAGGCGAATACGAAGGCGATCACGACGACGGGGGCTGCGTAGAGGAAGACATCGGTGATCGATGTCGAGTAGGCACTGAGCACCGAGGGGCGCAGATCCGCGGGGAGGCGGCCGATGGCCCGGGGGTCGGCGGCGAGGGCCTCGGCGTCGACCCCGGGCGGCAGGGAGCGGCCGGCGAGCGCCTCGCCGAGTTTGCCGGTGAGCCGGTTGGTGAAGATGGTGCCGAAGACGGCCACGCCGAAGGAGGCGCCGATGGACCGGAAGAACGTCGCTCCGGACGTGGCGACACCGAGGTCCTCGTAGCTGACGGAGTTCTGGGCGACCAGCACCAGCACCTGCATCACCAGGCCGAGTCCGGCGCCGAAGACGAAGAAGCAGAGGCTCATCTGCAGGGTGGAGCTGTTCTCCGTCAGCCGGTGCAGCAGCAGCAGGCCGATCGCGGTGAGGGCCGTGCCCACGACCGGGAAGATCTTCCAGCGGCCCGTGCGGCTGACGATCTGCCCGGAGCCGGTCGAGGTGAGGAGCATGCCGAACACCATCGGCAGCATGTGCACACCGGACAGGGTCGGCGTGATGCCGTGGACCACCTGGAGGAAGGTCGGCAGATAGGTCATCGCACCGAACATCGCGAACCCGATGATGAAACTGATGACGGCGACGAGGCTGAACGTCCTGATGTGGAACAGCTTGAGCGGCAGCACGGGTTCCGCGGCCCGGCGCTCGGTGTGGACGAACGCCACGAGGAGCACCACGGCGAGGACCGCCAGACCGATGATCTGTACGGAGTCCCAGGCCCAGGTGGTGCCCCCCAGGGAGGCCACGAGGACCAGGCAGGTGGCGACGGCGGCGATGAGGAAGGTGCCCAGGTAGTCGATGGTGTGCTTGGTGCGCCGCACCGGGATGTGCAGGACGGCGGCGATGACGAGCAGGGCGACGACGCCGATCGGGAGATTGATGTAGAAGACCCAGCGCCAGCTGAGGTGCTCGGTGAAGAACCCGCCGAGGAGCGGTCCCAGGACACTGGTCACCCCGAATACCGCACCGAACAGGCCCTGGTACTTGCCTCGTTCGCGCGGGGTGACGATGTCTCCGACGATGGCCATGGACAGGACCATCAGCCCGCCGCCGCCGAGCCCCTGCAGCGCGCGGAAGCCGATCAGCTGCGGCATGTTCTGGGCCACGCCGCAGAGGGCCGAACCGATGAGGAAGATGACGATGGCCGTCTGGAAGAGCTTCTTCCTGCCGTACTGGTCGCCGAGCTTGCCCCAGAGGGGGGTCGCCGCCGTCGCCGCCAGCATGTAGGCGGTGACCACCCACGACAGGTGGTCGAGGCCACCCAGCTCGCTGACGATGGTCGGCAGGGCGGTGGAGACGATCGTCTGATCGAGTGCGGCGAGCAGCATGCCGAGGAGCAGTGCGCCGATGGCCACCAGGACGCCCCGCCGGGACCTGCCCTCACCGGGTGCAAGGGGCTGCGGGCTCAGCTGCTGGGCCATGAACATCTCCTCGGGTCCGCTTCCACCCCATCCTGGCCGCTGTGCCCCGTTATGGCCTGCCGAGCAGCGGTGCGGGCGTTGGGCTTCCCGGCGGCGGCCTGCATAATCGCAGCAGTTCAAAGGGGAGGGGAACCCACGATGACCGGACATATATGCCCGGAGTGCGGTGGCGAGCAGGGCACGAGACCGGGGGCGGATGCGCACCCCGGGAGCTCGGGGCCCACATGCGCCTGCGGTGCCGCCCGTACGGCCCGGCAGCAGGGCGAGGACCACCGGGCCGCGCGCTCCGCGGAGATGGCCGCGGCCGAGGACTTCGACCCGTTGCGGATCCGGCCGTACGTGACACTGTCGGGCGACGACACGTCGGCGCACACCGCACCCGCCGCGGACACGACGATGCCGCTCTTCCTGGGCGGCGTGGCCGGCGGCGGCACGGCGGGCGGCCCCGCGGGCCCGCCGCCGGACTCCGACGCGGCGGACGAGACACATCGGCGTACCGCCGCGGCCTACGCGGGAGGCGGCCCCGAGCCCGTCCAGCCGCGACGCCGACGGCCGTTCGCCGCCCTGGCCGTGGGGGCGGCCGTGGTCGCGGTGGTGGGGACGGCCGCCTTCGCCGGCGGCCTGTTCGACCGGGACGAGAGACGGGAGGAGGCCATGCCCGAGATCGCGTCGAGCATTCCGGACGCGAGCGACGGGCCGGCCGACTCCGTGTCGGAGTCGCCGTCGGCCTCCGCGTCGCCGTCGCCCTCCCGGTCCGCCTCGGCGTCACCGTCCGCCTCGGAGAGCCCGTCGGCCTCCGCCTCGGAGAGCCCGTCGGCGTCCCCCTCCGCCACCACCGCCGACACGACCCCGTCGCCCTCGGCGTCGGCCCCGGAGGCCCCGAGCGCGTCGGCGGCTCCGCCCGCGCAGATCGCCGGACCCACGCTGCGGCGCGGCGACCGGGGCCCGGAGGTCGCCGAGCTCCAGCGCCGGCTGCAGGAGATCTGGGTCTACCGGGAGGACGACGACGGCAGCTACTCGGACCGGGTGGAGCGGGCCGTGCGCGACTTCCAGGGCTGGGTGTCCGTCCAGAACGACCCGCCGGGCGTGTACGGGCCGGAGACCCGCAGCGCGCTGGAGGCGCGGACCACCGGCGAGGGGCGGAACCACTGACACCACGGGTGTCCGGGGGCTCGCCCGGGGCCGGTCCGGGCTCCCGCGGGGGCGGCCCGGCCTGCGGGATTGGCGTTCCGGCGACGGTTTTTGTATCGTGATGGAACAAAGTAGCCTCCGCCCGTTTTCCCTGACCGGCGGGCGGGGCTGCTTGTTCTCCTGGACAGCGCGTACGCGCTGTCCGCTGTTCCCCCGTTCTGGAGCCTGCCGATGTCGGCCACCGTCCTCGAAGCCCGCGCCCTCCTTCTGGACATGGACGGCACCCTGGTCAACTCCGACGCGGTGGTGGAGCGCTGCTGGCGCCGCTGGGCGCTCGCCCAGGGCCTCGACCCCGAGGCGGCGCTCAAGGTGGTCCACGGACGCCAGGGGTACGCCACGATGGCCGCCCTGCTGCCGGACCGCCCCATGGAGCAGAACTACGCGGAGAACCGGATCATGCTCGCCGAGGAGACCGCCGACATCGACGGCGTGGTGCCCATCGCGGGTGCCGCCGCGTTCATGGCGTCCCTCGCCGCCCTCCCGCACGCGCTAGTGACCTCGGCCGACGAGGCACTCGCCCAGGCCCGGATGGGGGCCGCCGCCCTGCCGGTGCCGGAGATCCGGGTGACCGCCGAGCTGGTCGGCGCCAGCAAGCCGGACCCCGAGGGCTTCCTCAAGGGCGCGGCGGAGCTGGGCTTCGACCCGGCGGACTGCATCGTCTTCGAGGACTCCGAGGCCGGCATCGCGGCCGGCCGGGCGGCCGGCATGCGGATCGTGGGCATCGGCCCGCGCGCCGCGGCCCTCTCCCCCGACGCCCACGTCGAGGACCTGACGCAGCTCAGGGTGGAAGCGGCCGGCGACGGCTCGGTCCGCCTGCACATCGACGCCCGCTAGCGACGCACCCCCGAAGAGCCCCGCCCGGCCGCCGTCACCTCCGGTGCATCCGCCCCCGGGCCACCAGCTCCAGCACCAGCGCGACGGCCACCGCCTGCACCGCCATCAGCGCCACCAGGACGAACAGCTGCACGGCGCCCGCCTCCACCGGTGAGGCGCCGCCCAGCAGCATGCCCACGAAGGCCCCGGGCAGGGTGACGATCCCCACGGTCCGGGTCTGGTCCAGCCCCGGCAACAGGGCGTCCGAGGCCGCCGGCCGGGCCACCTCCAGCCGGGCGTCCCGGTCGAGCAGGCCGAGCGCCATCCCGGCCTCCACCTCCCCCCGGCGGATCCCGAGCTCGTCCAGGGCCCGCCGCCCGCCGAGCACGGTCGCGGTGAGCGCGCCCCCGATGAGGATCCCCGCGACCGGGATCAGCGCGAGGCCACGCACCTCGACGAGCCCGGTGAGCAGCAGCAGACCCACCACGGGCACGACACCGGCACCGATCGGCAGCACGGCCCACCACCAGGTCCTGTTGGCGGTGATCCGGCGCCCGGCCGTCCACACCGCCACGGCGAACATCAGCGCGACGAAGCCGAGCAGCGGCCCCAGCGAGTGCACCACCCAGCCGATGAGCAGGGACACGGCGCCCAGTTGCAGGGCGGCCCGCAGACCGGCGACGAGGATCTCGCGCGCGCGGCCGAGCGAAGCCCCCGCGGCGACGGCGGCGGCGAACACCAGAAGGACGGCGAGCACGACGCCGAGCGCGGGGGTGACCGGAAGCAGCACGCGGCCACGATAGGTCCGCCGAGCCGCGCCGGAGCCCTGGGCGTCCACCGTCCGGACACCCGGTGGTGCCCCGGCCGCCGAGCCGTCACACCGTCACGAACCCCCCTATACACCCTCTTGCACCTGCGACCGTCCACGCCTCGCCGTCGAACAGATTTCGGACGGGACGTCAGACCTACTTCCCTACCTCTTGATGTGACGTGCGCATGTCGCCACTCTGTTACCTGGCGACCATCCCGCAGAAACCCGGCGCCGCCACGATGGCCTGGCCCACAGGCCGTCCGCCCAAGGTCCCCCCACATCAAGGGAGTTCGCATGTCAGGTATCTACGCGCGTCGCATAGCCGTCGTCGCGGCCTCCGCCGCACTCGCCGCCACCACCGGGCTGCTCACCGCCCCGACCGCCCAGGCCGCGATGCCCACCCCGGTCAGCGCCGCGACCGCCCGCACCTACCTCGGCCAGCTCACCGTCTCGGCGGAGGGTTCGTCCACCGGCTACAGCCGCGACAAGTTCCCGCACTGGATCACCCAGTCGGGCGCCTGCAACACCCGTGAAGTGGTCCTGAAGCGCGACGGCACCAACGTCGTCCAGGACTCCGCCTGCGCCGCGACCAGCGGCAGTTGGTACTCGCAGTACGACGGCGCCACCTGGAGCGCCGCCTCCGACGTGGACATCGACCACATGGTGCCGCTCGCCGAGGCCTGGCGCTCCGGCGCGAGCAGCTGGACCACGGCACAGCGCCAGTCCTTCGCCAACGACCTGACCCGGCCCCAGCTCATCGCGGTCACGGACAACGTCAACCAGTCCAAGAGCGACCAGGACCCGGGCGAGTGGCTGCCGCCGCGCACGGCCTACCGCTGCACGTACGCGCGCGCCTGGGTGCACGTGAAGCACTACTACGGCATGACGGTGGACTCGACCGAGAAGAGCGCGCTCCAGTCCGTGCTGAACGGCTGCTGACCCACCTCGCACCTCCGGCCGCCTGACACCCTGACCACGGCCGGAACCAACCCGCCCTCCTCCGTCATTCCGTACCCTACGGAGCCATCGGTCACGGCGACGCGAGGAGGGCACACATGGCCGGGCTACGCCTGGGACCACTGCTGCGGTACGTCGACTGGGAGACCGGCTCCCGGGCCACCGTCTGGGTCGAGACGACCCGTCCCTGCACCGCGGTGGTCCGCTGCGCCGACGGGTCGTCGGGCTCGTCCCCCACCTTCGCGGTCGAGGGGCACCACTACGCGCTGGTCGTGGTGACGGGGCTGACGCCCGGCTCGTCGACGGCGTACGAGGTGCTGCTCGACGGCCGCCGCGCCTGGCCGCTCGAAGGCTCCCGCTTCCCCCCGAGCACGATCACCACCCCCGCCGTGCCGCAGCCGGAGGAGGCCGGACCCGTCCGCATCGCCTTCGGCTCCTGCCGTTGGGCGGCTCCGCCCGCCGGGGGGCACGACCTGTCCCCGGGCTCTCGGCTGCGCTCGAGCGAGGAGGACGCCATCGGCCCGGACGCCCTCGACACCCTGGCCGCACGGCTCGCCGCCGATCCCACCGCCGTACGCCCCGACGTGCTGCTGCTGCTCGGCGATCAGGTCTACGCGGACGAGACGTCCAAGGCCACCCGGCAGCGGATCGCGGCCCGGCGCGACCTCGGGGAGCCGCCCGGGGCCGAGGTCGCGGACTACGAGGAGTACACCCACCTCTACGACGAGTCCTGGCGCGACCCGGACGTGCGGTGGCTGCTGAGCACGGTCCCCAGCTGCATGATCTTCGACGACCACGACGTCATCGACGACTGGAACACCAGCGGCGCCTGGCTGGAGGACATGCGGCGCACGCCGTGGTGGCACGAGCGGATCGTCAGCGGACTCATGTCGTACTGGGTCTACCAGCACCTCGGCAACCTCTCCCCCGACGCCCTGGCCGCCGACCCCCTGTACGCGGCGGTGCGCGCCGCGCCGGACGCCACCGAGACGCTGCGCCGGCACGCCGCCGAGGCCGACGCCGATCCTGCGGGCACCCGGTGGAGCTATCGGCGCGTTTTCGGCCGAGTACGGCTGCTCATGGTGGACACCCGTGCGGCCCGTGTCCTGGACGAGCAGGAGCGGTCGATGCTCGACGCCGGTGAGGCCCGCTGGCTGCGCGACGAGGTCCTCACCGACCGGGCCGCGTACGACCACCTGCTCATCGGCACCTCGCTGCCGTGGCTGCTGCCGCCGCTCGTCCACCACGCGGAGACGTGGAACGCGGCGCTGTGCCGGGGGGAGCGCGGCGGCCCGGACGGGCGCTGGGCGCGGATCGGCGAGAAGGTGAGGCGCGCCTGTGACCTGGAACATTGGGCGGCGTTCCCGGAGTCCTTCCGTCAGCTGTCGGAGCTTCTGCGGGAGGCGGGCCGCGGGCCCGACGCCCCTGCCACGGTTTGCGTGCTCTCGGGTGATGTGCACCACGCGTACGTCGCGGAACCCCGCTGGTCCGATTCCGTCCCGGACGACACGAGCGGCGCACGGATCCTGCAGCTGACCTGCTCTCCCGTGCACAACTCGATCCCCGCCACGATAAGGGCCGGCTTCCGCCTGGGCTGGAGCAGGGCGGGCCGATGGCTCGGTCGCGGGCTGGCCCTCCACGGGCGGACGGGGGCCGCGCCGATGGACTGGCGCAAGACGGGCGGACCCTGGTTCGGCAACCAGCTGATGACCCTGACCCTGCATGGCCGGAAAGCTGTTCTGACATTGGTTCAGGCCAGAGAAAGGCCGACGGGGGCACAGCTGGAGACCGTTCTGGAACGCACGCTGACGTCGAACGATTGAACGAGTTTCAGCCAGTCACGGAATGTTGAACTTGCAAGCAATCATGAGGCGTACCTAACGTGTGGGGCCCGCTCGGTTCACGTCCCCTGACCGAAGGAGCCACCCCCCATGTTCATACGCTTGGACAAGGCCCAACCCTATGCACTCGGCCTGTTCCGTGCCGTCATCGGTTTCCTCTTCGCCTGCCACGGCGCCGCCTCTCTGTTCGGCGTCCTCGGTGGCGCCATGGGCGGCGGCACCGTCCCCGCCGGCACGTGGCCCGGCTGGTACGCAGCCGTGATCCAGCTCGTCGGCGGCACCCTGGTCGCCCTCGGCCTCGGCACCCGCCTCGCCGCCTTCATCGCCTCCGGTTCCATGGCGTACGCGTACTTCAAGGTTCACCAGCCTGAATCGCTGTTCCCCCTGCAGAACGGCGGCGAGGCCTCCGCCCTCTTCTGCTGGGCGTTCCTGCTGCTCGTCTTCACGGGCCCGGGCGCCCTGGCCGTGGACCGGCTGTTCTCCTCCCGCGCCCGTTCCACGCACGAGGGCGAGCCCCGGCGCGAAAAGGCGTCGGCCGTCTCGGTCTGACCGGCCCGCCCCGCTCCGCACCCACGCGCCCCGGCCGCCGTAGTCACAGGCGGCCGGGGCGTACGTGACCTGCACGACATCGCCGGCCCTCGGGCGAATTCCGGGCGAACCGCAGGCGTATTCTGGAGAGTCGGCCCAGCCGCTCCTGCCGCTCCCCTGCGACGTCGCGGCGTCGACACATCGATACGTCGCTACGTCGCTACGGAACGGGGAGTAGGAAAGTGCTCGAGAGTATGGGTGCGCTGACTGGCAGCCCATGGATCTACGCGGTGGTCGCCCTCTCGGTACTCCTGGACGTCCTGCTGCCCGTCCTGCCCAGTGGGGTCCTGGTGATCGCGGCCGCCACGGCGGCAGCGGGCACGACCACCGTCACGGCGACCGCCGGTGAGGCCACCCGGCAGGTCCCGTCCCTGCTGGTGCTCGTCCTGAGCGCGGCCACGGCCTCGGTGCTCGGCGACTTCCTGGCCTACCGCCTCGCCTGGCGGGGCGGCGAGCGCCTGGACCGGGCCATCGCCCGGTCCCGCCGCCTGACCACCGCACAGGCCCGCCTCGGCGCGGCACTGAGCCGGGGCGGCGGCGCACTCGTCGTGATCGCCCGTTTCGCCCCGGCCGGCCGCTCGGTCGTCTCGCTGGGCGCGGGCGCCGCCCACCGCCGGGCGAAGGACTTCCTGCCGTGGTCGGCACTCGCCGGAGTGGCCTGGGCCGGCTACAGCGTGGGCCTCGGCTACTTCGGCGGGCAGTGGCTGGGCGCGACCTGGCTGGGCACGGCCGTCTCCGTGCTCGCCCTGTTCCTGGCGGGCGCCCTGGCAGCACTCGTCGTCCGGCGGCCCGCCCGCATACCGGAGGCGGTACCCGCCGGGGTCCCGGCCGGCCTCTGACCGCACGCTCCGCGGCTCACGCCCGGGCGGCTCCCCGCACCTCCAGGCCGTCCAGCAGACGCCGGGTCGCCTCCGCGATCTCGGCGACGGCGCGGTCGAAGACCTCCTCGTTGTGCGCGGCGGGCGCTCGGAAGCCGGACACCTTGCGCACGTACTGCAGGGCGGCTGCTCTCATCTCCTCCTCGGTGGCCTCGTCGGGGATGGCGGGCGGGCGGAGGGTCTTGATACTGCGGCACATGTCTCCAGTGTGGACCGCGCCACTGACAAGGGGCCCGGCTGTCACACACCCTCGACCCGCTCGACGGCCGGGATCACGTAGGTCCCGTCGAGAACCGCCTGCTCGGGCAGGTGGAGCCGCATGACGGGCCCGAATCCCCCGGCGGGCGCCGGCAGCCAGTTGGCCGCATGGGCGGGATCCGCCGGCGGATCAGCGGACAGGTGGAGGGTCAGCGAACCGTCTGCGTCGTGGACGAGTCCCGGCGTATGGTCGCCGATCGCGTACCGGTCGACCGGATTCGCGACCAGATGGTGTCCCGGGGTGTCGTACATGGTCACCGACCAGAACGCCCGGACCGGCGGTGGCTCGGCCAGGCGCAGCACATAGCGGTGCGCACCGTCGAGCGGGCGCCCCCGGGAGTCGTGGGCGGTGTGCGCGTACACGGCCTCGTACCCGTGGGGCGTCCACAGGGCCTCCCGCGCCGCCACCGCCCTGACCAGATACGACGCCTCCCGGTCCGCGGTCTGCCACTCCGACGGGCCGATCGTGCCGACGCCGTGGTGGTCGAGGCCGCGGTCCCCCGGGTGGGGACGCACCTCCCACGCACCCGGCGGCCCGTGCGCGGCTTCCTGCGAGCGGACCGCCTCCTCCACCCGCGATCTGCCCAGCGCAAGCCCTTCCCCCAGCGCACGGACGAGCCCGGGCCCGGCCGACACATAGGGCGAGGGCCCTTCCTCCAGGAGTCCCAGGGGCTGGAACCGGTCCTGATAGGCGCGGTCGGGCGCGGCGGGCGGGAAATCGGCCGCCCACACCCGGAGCTGCTCGAAGAAGCGCAGGGCCTCCGGTACGTCCGGGTCGGGCGCGGGCAGCCCGGTACGGTGCGCCCGCGCGCCCAGGTGCGTCAGGGTGAGCTCCTGCTGCAGCGCGCGCACCCGGGGCAGGTCCCGCGGGTCGGCGCACGCGATCCGCCCGACGAGGGACACCACGGACGTGGGTGCGTCGATCACGCCCGCCACCCCGTCGGGCACCGTCCCGGACCACCCGGGCGGCACGACGAGCCATTCCCCCTCGCCCGTGCCGGTCGCCCGGCTGCCGAGGTAGGTGAAGGAATTGCTCCACGTGTCCACGAACTGCAGCACGTAGTACGCACCGCCGGTGTCGGGCACGTGCAGCCGGACCGGGCCGCCGGACAGATCGAGCTGAGCGAGCGCCTCGACGAGGTCACTCGCGCCCCACGGGACGTGGGCGGCCGGTGTGGCCGGCCCCTCCGCGTGGGCGAAGTCGTTGAAGGGCGCCGGCCCCAGCACCCCGAAGCCCTCCTGGAGGCCGGCCTGGACCGCGCACAGCTCGCGGACCAGCGGCGACCCGTAGACGTACGCGTCGGCGGCGAGGAGGGCCGTTCCCGGTCCCACGTCAGACGGCCGCCTTCGAGCAGTCCGTGCACAGGGCCCGGAGCGGGACGGTACCGCTCGCTGTCGCGACGGTCGCCCCCGGCGGCAGGTACGGCAGCCGGCCGGGACGCAGCCCCGGGCCCGGGGGGTCGACACCCACCACGCGGGCCCTCGGGGAACGACGCGGGACGCCGGGGCCGGACGGCAGCGGCTCACCGGGGACGGCCGATCGCGGGGCACCGGAGCCGGGTGCGGACGGTGCTGACGAGGCCATGGCTTCCTCCACTCGACGGACGCTTCACGGCGGCCCGGCGGAGTCCGGGGGTGGTCGGGCCCCGCGCGACGGCTTCACCCGGACGTCAGGAACGCACCGGTGCGCCGGGGCGGGGCCGCCGCGGACGCCTCCCGGAGGCGGCGCACGCGCGACGCTCTCGGGGGCGGTGTACGCCCCTCAGGGAGCACCGACGGTCACCACCTGTCCCTGGGCGTCCACGGTGAGGGCGATGCGCTCGACCTTGTTCGTCGCGGCCAGCACCGCCCATACGAGGCCCCACGCACAGCACGAGAAGACGGTCAGGAGGGCGTGCAGCACATGGTTGAGCGGCTGCCCCCGCACGAGAACGGCCTGGCTCCCCGACCGGGACTCAACCCGCCACCCGGCGGCGATCCGCCGGCTGACCACCCAGTCCAGGATGAGGCCGCGCTGCGCGGCGTCGGGCTCCGCGCCACCGGCTCCGTAGTACCCCGGAGGCGGCTGGATGGACACCTCGCCCCGGGGGGCTCCACGCGGCTTCATGGGGCTCACCTCCAGGTGTCGAGGTCTCCGCCTCGCCACTCGATCAACTCCGGCTGATCCAGGTCGATCTCCTCGGCACCGTCGGCGAGCCCGGACCGCCGGAGGAACGCGGCCACGTCCCCGCGCCCGTGCGCGAGCCCGACGATCTGCCCGCGCACGGTCACCCGCCGCCCGCCGGACGGCGAGGGCGGGTACACGATCACATGCGGATGACCGGACATGCCTCCACGGTCCCCCGGCCCCCGGCGGACCGCATCCCGGGAGCCTGCGGCGCCGCCGGTCCGCGTCCGTCGACGGTCCCTTCGCGCCCGATCCCGGGACGCCCGGACCACCGAACGGGCAGGATGGACCGGCCGCGTACAGAGCAGCGGCCCGACTGCCGGGCGGGCAGCGACCTCAGGGGGAACAGTGGGCCGGCACGACGCAGAGGACGACCGTGAGAAGTGGGCGCAAGAGGCCTATGCGGTACTGATCGACGTAGCGCGGACCTACCACGCCGTCATCACCTACAAGGAGCTGGGAGAAGAGGTGCAGCAGAGGTCCGGCATCCACACCCGGTCCCTGCTCCACAACTGGATCGGTTCCGTCCTCGCGAAGGTGGTCCGTGAGGCACACCGGAGGGGTGACCCCCCGTTGACCGCACTGGTCGTGCACAAGGACGACGGCATGGTGGGCGTGGGCTACAAGGAAGTCCTGGAGATCGCCGGGCAGCCGCCCCTGCAGGGGGTGGAGGAACGCGAACGGCACGCTGCCGAAGCGCGGTTCACGTGTTACCAGAGGTTCGGTGCGACGCTCCCTCCGGACGGGGGAAGGCCGGCGCTCGCCCCCAGGTACCAGGCAGCCGTCGAACGTCGGCGCAGCCGAGCTCCGGAGCCACCGCCGCGCGTGTGTACGGGGTGCTTCGTCCAGCTGCCGGCAACCGGCGTCTGCGACTCCTGCGGCTGAGCGACCGGGCCGCCGCGCCCACGGGGGTGTCCGTCCACGGCATCCGTGTCGGTGCCTGTGTGGCCTCGGAGCAAGCCACCCTCCGGCCGGAGCGCTTCCCCGCACCGCAACCCCCTGCTCCACGGGCGGCCTTCACCGCTCCGGTCGTGGCGCGTCTCTGCTGTACTGCTGGTCCTGGAGACGCAATCGACGCGGGGGCGGTGGGACTGTGCGGGCATACGACCGCGGGGTACTGGGAGTCGTGGGCTCGGCAGCCGACGGAGTCGAGCAGCTGCGCTCCGGGCTCGTGGAGCCGGCCATCGCCCTCGGCTGGCAGGTGGCCGTGACCCTGACACCGAATGCCGGCCGATGGCTGAGGGCGAACGGCGAGCTGGACCGGCTGGAGACACTGACCGGCCTGCCGGTTCGGGATTCACCGCGCCTGCCGGCCGAACCCCGACCCCACCCGGTCGCCACCTGCTACGTCGTCGCCCCGGCCACCGCGAACTACGTCGCCAAGCTCGCCACCGGCATCGCGGACAACCAGGCACTGACACAGGTGAGCGAGGGCATCGGCACCCTCGGCGTCCCCGTGGTGCTGTTCCCTCGGATCAATGCGGCGCACGCCCGCCATCCGGCGTGGAAGCAGCACATCGGGGCCCTGAGCGCGGCGGGTGTGCACCTCGTCCACGGACCGGACGTGTGGCCGCTCCACGA
Source organism: Streptomyces clavifer (assembly GCA_014651175.1). Taxonomy (GTDB): domain Bacteria; phylum Actinomycetota; class Actinomycetes; order Streptomycetales; family Streptomycetaceae; genus Streptomyces; species Streptomyces clavifer. The sequence goes on from BMWJ01000003.1 coordinate 85,147, forward strand.
GCCCCGCGAAGGTCCGGCGGCTCAGCCGTTGCCATGGCGGGCGATTCTGACGTCCCTTCCCGGCGGCGGTCGGACGGGCTCATGACCCGCGACTGCCGAGCCGGCGGGCTCATCTCCCCAACCTGCGCGATGCCGGTCCGCGGCGGCGGTCGGCCCGCCCGCCCGGGGCCGCCGCAGTACCGCTCTACTCGCCATCGCGCTGCCGCTCCTCCTGGACGGCCGGGGCAGGCACGGAGTCCGAGCGCCGCTGCCGCGCCACGAAGACCGCCGCCACGACCGACACGACCAGGAAGAGCAGGGCGCTCACACCCGACATGACCGCCAGCAGCGCGGCCCCGCCGCCACCGACATCCTCTTCCCGTGCGACAACCTGCGGGTCGTCCGCCTGGTACCGGACGGTCAGCCGCGTGCCGACAGAGTCCTTGCCACCGCCACTGCCCGTCGGCAGGTCCGCCACCACGGTCCGCCCGGCCGCCTCGAACCTGACCTGACACTGACCCGCCATGCATGCACCCCGCGTGTGCAGGGTCCCTCGAGCCCGTTCGCCGTCCGCCAGGGAGCGCAGGTGCTGAGCCGCCGGGACCATCACCAGTGCCGACAACGCGCCCAGCAGCAGTGCCAGCACCAGACATGCGACGAGAGACGTACGAGGACTCAAGCCGCCTGTGGACGCGTTCCGCTCATGCGCACCGGAGACGCCCCCGCTTGCCGTGTTGTTCAAGTCCCCCACCCCTTGGTTCCATTGCCGCGACGTCACGCACCCGCCCCACCTCTGGGCTCCGTCTCGCCACCGCCCTGCTGGCAAAGGTATGCGGCGGGTCCGGTTGGCATCATGGGGTGATGTCGGCACTCCGGTCACGGTCCGGCTGCCTGCTGTCGGCAACGAAGGGGACGATCCCTCTCCTGCGGTTCCCGTTCGGGCACCACAGGCCTCGTTCCACGACAGCCCCGCGTCCCGCTCGTGTTCCGCATCGCCTCCGGATCTGCGCGGACCCCGCGGCGCCGGCCCTCCCGGAAGATTCCGGCAGAAGCCGGTGCCGGTGCCGACCGCTGCCCCATGGCACCCCGACGGGCGGGCGTAGACCCTCGCGCCCGCCCCTATCCGGAGCAGGTGCTGACAGGTACGAATATCAACCGGGTCGGGTGACACTTCGGTTCAATTGCCCGAGTCACTCGAGAAGTAGACCTCTTCATTTCGAACTGGCACGGTCACCGCACTCCTGATCAAAATGATCAACACTTACTCGCCATATCGTCGGCGGAATCCCGCCAAGACGGCACGCAATCAATCGACGCCCGCGTACACAACCTGCGCGAATCTGGCACGACGACCGCGTTCTTCCGACGAGATGTCCGCCATTTGGAGTATCCTGCCGACGTCGGAGCGTCACCACTCCGATAGATGAATGATCTTGCCCTCGAGGTTCGTTCGTCACTTCATGCGGCCGGTACCAGAGGAGCGCAATCTCCAGTGACCCACGCTCGCCCCAGCGTCAGAGTTACGCGGATTGCGGGGTTCCGGCCATATGCCACACCCGCCGCTCACAGCCGGGGGCGGTGAGCGGATGGTGGGACGCGAACTCAAACCGTCGGAGCACCCGAAGAAGGACGTGCGACACGTCCTGGAGAAGTGGGCGTCCCAGGGCTGGGTAGTCCGCAAGGAAGGGCACTGGGGCAAGCTGTACTGCCCCTGCGAGGGCCTGTGCACGGCCATCCCGATCGCGGGATCACCCCAGAACGAGGGGGCGCACGCCCGCAAGGTGGACCGCCTCGCCTCGCGCTGCCCACTCCCCCCGGACGCACCGAACCGGAGCCTCACCGGCAGAGCGCGGGATTGAAGCGCGACCACCATTGCCCATCTTTGTCCCTATTTCACTGTTGACGAATGACAACAGCTCTGGGATGCTGACGCCACGACTAGGGGGCACATCATGGACTTCGACCTCACTTTTGTTGTCTCGGGAGTGACCGTTGATGACGATGCTGCCGTAGACGTACTGCTTGAACGGTGCGACGCCCTACTGGCGAGAGCCGGCGGCGTCGACCTGTTGAGTGTCACGTGGTCGGGCGACTCCGCCGTTCAGGCCGCTTTGGAGGCGGCAGCCGCAGCGCATGCCGCAGTGCCGCAACTGCACGTGCGCCGACTGGATCGCGATCTCGTGGGAATCCACGAGATCGCCGACCGCACGGGCCGTTCCCGGCAGAATGTCAGCCAATGGGTGACTGGGACCCGCAAAGCCGGCGGGGCACCGTTCCCTGCCGCCGAGGGAACGGTCGGGCGGTCGCAGGCATGGCTCTGGACCGAGGTCAACCATTGGCTGTCCGAGCACAACCTCGACGACGGCTCCACGTACCCCAGCCGCAAAGAGATGACGGAAATCGACTTCGCGCTGGCGAACGCGGTTCGCCTGGCCTTCCGATACGCAGAGACATCGGGCTTCACGGAAGGTCGCGAGCGGGTAATCGACGAGCTGCACAACAAGCACATCCCCGGTTTCCTGAACTTCCTGTCGGGACTTGACGGCACGATCGATGAACTGGGGCAGCACATCCTCATCGTGGCCGACCAGCACGAATCGGCCCGGGGTGTGATGGAGTGCGTCTCGAGTTTCCAGCACGACGTCGTACTCGTCACGTCAACGGATCAGTTCACAGCCATGATTCTCTCGACTCGCCGCCTCAGTGGTCCGACCAAAATCGTCGGAGTTCCCGAACTCGCGTCGGTCAGGGACTGGCTGCGCCTGGTTCAGGACAACCCGCAGGCAGCATTCGCGCTCGAGGCAGCCGAGGCCCTTGCGAAGGTGCCGCCCATCCAACGCCGCTTGGCCATCGCCGCGTGAGTGACGAGCCCTTCGACGAGGAACCTGCCGAGCACCACCGCTACCGCCGCTACCTACAGGACCTGGAAGACGTCCCGGAGGCGGACGAAGCCGCCCTGGTGGCCACCGTGCTGCGCGACCCGGTCTTGTCGATGGCGGAGGCCGCGGTCAACCGCCATCTTGAGTGCCGGGCTTCCAAACTGCTGACTGACCCGGCGTTCACCGCCTGGGCCCGCAGCATGGCCACGGTCATCTGGGACCGTCCTTTCCTCACCCGCCGTCTGCGCGAGTGGACCCTGCTCAGGGCAATCGCGCGGGACGAGCCGTGGACCGCCGAGGAAGTCACCACCGCATCCGACTGGTTCCAGCGCACAGCATCGGCCGCACGGATCGTCACCTCGGCCGAGGCCCTCAGCCTGCTCGCTGAGCGGGGGCGAAGTCGCCGCGTTCGCAACGCAGCAAGCCGCCGACTGCACCATCCGGATCAGCAACCGACCTGACGCAATCCACAGGTCTTGACTATTCCTCGCGGTGAGGCAGCCGGCCCGTATCGCACCCCGGGTCCCGGCCTTTACCGTGCGGACGACCTCACCATTGACCAGACTATGCCTTCTGGCCCATAGCTCTAGCTGTTGCGGGTCAGGAGGTTGTTGACGCGACCGGGGCTGTGTACACGTGCCTTCGTTCTGCTGAGCGCAGCTTGATTCTGATGATCTCCTTGCCGGTGGTGACGATTTCGAGGGTCGCGAGGGGGTGCCCGCCGGGCGCGATGAGGTACATGCTTCGCCCGTCGACCGTGATAGGGCACACGGCGCGAATCCGGTCGCGGAAGAGTCTTGTCTCGGTCGCGATCGCGGTCGACCCAACGACGTGGGTGCGGGCACCACGCGGCAGCAGCGCCGCGTCGGCGTCACGGACACTGTCCGGAGCAAGCATCTGGATCATTGCGCGCGTGTTTCCTGTCTCAGCTGCTGCCAGAAATGCTTCGACGATCCGATGGGCACCGCGATCCACGTGCTCGACCGCCTGGGCACCTGCGATGCGCTGCCGGGCCCGGCTGGCGTGCTTCTTCGCCGCCGGCACGGTTCCGCCGAGCACGGCCGCGATGTGATCGAACGGCACCGAGAAAAGGTCGTGCAGGACATACGCCACCCGTTGGGGCGGCGTCAGCTGGTTCAGCAAGACCATCAGCGCCCGAGAGATGCCCTCTTTCCGCAGGAGGGCCTCGTCCGCCGTGAGCTGTTCGGCGGGAATGGCTGCCGCCAGCAGAGGCGCTTCGTTACGGCGGCGTCGGATCCGCAGTTCATCGAGGCACACGCTGGCGGTCACTGTCCGCAGCCACGCGGCAGGGTTCTCGATCTCAGCGTCGGATCGCGTGGTCGTGGTCCTTAGCCACGCCGTCTGGACCGCGTCCTGCGCATCATGCGACGAGCCGAGCATTCGGTAGGCGAACGAGAGCAGTTGTGGCCTGGCGGCCTCGAATTCTCCGACCGTGATTGGCATCGGGTGTCACCTTCTCGATCTGGCGAACGTCAGGACGGTCGGTTCAGAACCATGCCCGTTCGTATCCCAAGGAGATGACAGCACGATGAGCCTACAGATAGTGCGCTTCAGCGCCGCCGTGGACTCCGCCGCAGAGCTGCGTGACTGCCTGATCAGTGTCTTCACGGCCCTCGAGGCAGCGTCAACGACCGGCCTGGCCTATACGGCATACGCGAGCGAGTCGGGAACCGACTTCATCCTCGCGCTCGAACTCACCGCCCCGACAACGAACCCGCTCCTTGCGCTGCCCGAAGCACAGCGGCGACGAGACGCGATCAGCCGGGCAGCCGGTGGCCTAATCGCGTCCACACCTGAGCCGTTCACGATCGTGGGGTCGTACACATCGTGAACCTCATCCTGGTGATCGCCACGGTCGCGTGCATCGCAGCCAACCTAGGCATCGCCATCGCGGACTACGGCCGAGCTCCGTTCGTGCTGGCCAACTCAGCGGAAGTGCGCCTCCCCTCAACGATGCTGCCGTACCTCGCGACGCTCAAGCTCGCAGGAGCCGCAGGTCTTGTCATCGGCCTGCTCGGGGCTCATCCGCTCGGCCTGGCGGCCGGAGTCGGACTCGTCTTCTTCTTCACCGGAGCAGTCACCGCCCACATCAGTGCTCGAGTGTTCTACAACATCGCGTTCCCCGGAGTGTTCCTGGTGCTCGCGGCAGCGAGCACCGCGTTCTTCGCGAGCAAGATATGACTCCCGCCAACGCGCCACTATCAGTCGAAGGCCGCCGACGCCTGACCGAGCGGTGCACGACGCGCCCGATCGCGCACGTCGCCGCAGAGATGGGCATCTCGCGGGCGTGCGCCTCGAAGTGGGTGAACCGGTGGCGAAGACAAGACACGGAGAGGCTGGGCTGTAGACCGGTCTTCGACACCACACCGGCAACCGACCGCGACAGATGCCGATGTTGCGGCCCGAGCTGGACGAGCAGCCGACTCACCGTGCGACGGCTGATCACCACCCCGACGTCATTGAGTTCGCTGAACAGACGGCGGTTCATCGACCCCGACGGCGAGTCGAACCGCAAGCCGCGGGTGATCGTCGCGAAGCGACCAGGGCACATGATCCATGTCGATGTGAAGAAGGTCGGACGCATCCCCGACGGGGCGGACGGAGGCGGGTGGCGCGCCCACGGACGCGGCTCGGACCAAGCACGAGCGGCCGCACGATCCAAGGGCAAGTCAAAGGCCGACGACCTCGCCAAGGGCGGTGGGCGTGGCTACGTCTACCCGCACTCAGCCGTCGATGGGCATACCCGGATGGCGGACACAGAGCCTCTCGAGATCGCCTACACCCCGACCAACAGCTCCTGGCTCAACCGGATCGAAGCCCAGTTCACCGCCCTGCGCTACTTCGCCCTCGACGGAACCGACCACCCCACCCACAAGGCCCAGGCAGCATGATCCGCCGGTACATCATCCGGCGGAAAAGGAACGCCGCCTACAAACGTCTCAATGTCCTGGTGAGCATGGCCAACGCGGCCTGAACAACAACGGCTGCATGCGGCATCACCACAAGTGCAGGAAGCTTCGGACGTCGTCGAAACCGTCGAGGGCCCGACCGTCGACATCCGTCGGGTCCGACTCGGCCCGCGCTGCCAGCGACTTCACCAGCTCGAGGCCGTCATCGCCAAGTCGCCCGAAGCGTCGCGCCGTGTGTCCCAGGCACAGGCCGGCCAGCCCGAGCAGCGGACTCCCCGACACAGCCCGCGTCCCGACCTGCACGCACCAGTGCTCGACAAACTCCGCGTCGTCGTCGTTCAACGCGGTCCCGACCAGAACCCCCGCCGCCTCACCCTCCGCCGAGCGGTCACGCAGGGCCCGCTCCAACGTCTCGACCACCACCTCGTGAGGCAGCGCGGGAGGGTTCTCGAAGCTCAGATGAGAATGCACCCCGCGAGAGTACGCGGACCGCATCCAGCACACCTCCGCCCGTCCGCCGAGACGGGGCGAACCCCGAAGGCATGTCTTGAAGCCGCGGGCTTGGTTCTCGTCTCATGCCCCACGGGCCTATCCGCTGCGGGCGCGCGTCGGCGGCGGCAGCGCCGAGCGGGCCGAAGGCAGGAGCGCGGGCGCAGCCAGAGCCGGGAAGCGCGCCCGGCGGAGCGGAGCGCAGCCGAGTGCCTTGATGAGGCAGAGAAACCTGTAACAGCTCTCAGCGTCGGTCAAGCAAAGTGCGAATCGGTCGGCAGGAGTCGACTGGTGCAACCGGCTTGGCGAGTCGAGGGTGTTCCCGGTGTGGCGCAGATCGTGGCATCGCGGCGACCAGTAATGCGACCAAACGTGAGCTGATGCAGCGAGTGGGGCACTCCTTCAGTGCGTGCCGCACAGATCTATCAACACCTGGTGAACGGCCGTGACCAGGCGATCGCCGCGCACGTCGACGGCCAGATCAGAAAGGTCCGGCCGGCAGAGCCCGATGACACATCTGGCACGTAACTGGCACGACGCCCCTCCCCCGCCCCCGCGGCTGAGAAACGAACAAGGCCCAGGCTCCCGGTTCTATACCGGTGACCTGGGCCTTCGTCGTGCTTCCTGCTGGTGGGCGCGGACGGTTTCGAACCGCCGACATCTGCTTTGTAAGAGCAGCGCTCTACCCCTGAGCTACGCACCCGTGGATGAAGCAACAGGTTACATGGCCTACCGCCCCGGCCGGCAATCCGGTTGCGGGCCCGTCCGGTGCCGGCGCCTCCGGAGCCGGCGGGGCGACGGCGGGCCGTGGCATGCGGGGGATATCCCCACCCCGGAGACGGTAGCCGTCCGGATCGTCCCGGGGGCCTGGCCCTCCTTACCGTGGAACCACACCGGCAGCGCTACCAGGGGGACCCGATCACGATGACCAGCCGTACCCGCACCCACGCACTCGTGACCACTGGAGCAACCGCCCTCCTCCTTGTGGCCCTCAGCGGCTGCGGATCGGGCACGGACGGTGCGCCCGCCGAGCAGAAGTCGTTCCCGTACAGCGGGAAGGCCCTCACCATCGACAGCGGGAACTCCAGGGTGGACGTCGTTCCGGCCGATGTGGAGCAGATCGAGGTGACCCGGCGGGTCGACGGGTGGGTCGTGTTCGGCAGCGGCCCGGATGCCACCTGGAAGCTGGAGGGCGGCACACTGACGCTCAAGGTGAAGTGCAGTGCGGTGATCAGCAACTGCGACGCCCACCACGAGGTGAAGGTGCCCCGCGGGACCGCGCTGACGGTGGACGCGGACAACGGCAAGGTCACCGCCTCCGGGTTCGCCACCCCCCTCAAGCTGTCCGCCGGCAACGGCGAAGTCGTCGTACGTGATTCCAGTGGGCCGCTGGAGCTGACCGCGGACAACGGCTCCGTCCTGGCCGAGCGGGTCTCCGGGGCTTCCGTGGTCGCGCGTTCGGAGAACGGAGAGGTGACCCTCGGGTTCAGCCGGGTGCCGGATCTCGTGGACACCGCCAGTGACAACGGCAGCATCACCATCGGCCTGCCGGCGAGCGGCGGAGCGTACGCGGTGTCCGCCTCGGCCGCCAACGGCGAGGTCCACGTCGACGTGCCGCGCAGCGAGGACAGCAAGCACGTGGTGAAGGCGCGCAGCGAGAACGGGGAAGTCAACGTCCGAACAGCGAACTAACCGGCCCGTGTATTCGTCCTTACTGGTGGGAGAATGAACCCGGCAGGGCGAAACGGCACGGGAGAGGGATGTGACGGCGACACACGCGCGGCCGCAGGCGAAAGCGAGTGGTGGTTCCGCCGTCAAGGACGTCCTGGTGCTGATGCTGCTGCCGGTTCCGCTGATCACGGCCTCGCTGTCGGCGGCCTTCGCCGGCGGGGGTACGCGCCGTTGGTTCGGGGGGCGCGGGGAGAGTCAGCGCGCCGACGCGCAGGCGGCGAAGGATGACGCCGCTGCCGCCTTCTACGAGCTCGACACCGCTCAGCGGGACCTCAAGATCTCCATCGAGACGATCACCGCCGTGGACCATTCACCCCGCGCCCGCAAGGCGGCGGAGGACTTCGCGGCACTCGGCCGACGGATCGACGAGGTCAGCCACACGTACATCACGGCGGTCGATGCGCACGACCTCGACCGGGACGATCTGGAGCCGTCGGCCGCGGCCGGTGCGCGGACACAGCTGACCCGTGCCAAGGACGATCTCGTACGGGTGAAGGGCGAGCTCGACCGCTTCGCCCAGGGGCTCGGAACGCTGCTGGGCAGTGCGGAGACGCAGCTCGCCAGGCTCGCGCCCGCCGTGGAGCGCGCCCGTCAGGCACTCCTCGGCGCGAGCAACGCCTTGGACGCGGTACGCGCTTCCGGGTTGCGGGCGGACGACCTCGCGGCTCGGCTGGCGGCCCTCGCCCCGGAGCTGACCAAGCTCAACCAGGGCGCCGGGCGGCACGGTGTGGCCGAGACCCTGCAGCGGGCGGATCAGGTGCTGAGGGACGCGGAGGCGGTGCGTGCCGAGGCGGACCGGCTGCCCGAGCGAGCTGCGGAGATCGACCGGCGGCTGGTGTCGCTGCGCACCCGGGCCCAGGCGCTGACGACGCGCGCCGGACAGGTCGAGCCGGTGCTCAGCGAGCTGCGGCGACGCTTCTCGGCCGCCTGCTGGCAGGATCTGCAGCCGGTTCCCGATCAGGCCGCGGCCAATGTGCGGCAGGCCGAGGAGAAGCTGGCGGAGGCCGCCACGGCGCGGGCCGAGCAGCGCTGGGCGGACGCGACGGCCCAGCTGAGTACGGTGCGTGCGCTGCTCAACGCCACGGATGAGGCGGTGTCCGCCGCCGGTGACAGGCTGCAGCGGCTGAACGCCGTGGCCAAGGATCCGCAGACGGAGATCGACCGCACCCGGTTCGCGATCCGGGACGCCCAGCGCCTTGCCATGGCCGGGCGGCACACTCCCGATCCGCGCCATGCGCGTCCGCTGGACGAGGCCGTGGCCCGGCTGGACCGGGCGATCAGCGGGCTGGAGGGGCGGCACCCCGACTACTGGCACTTCCTCACCGAGACGGAGGCCGTGCGGCAGTCGACGACCCGGGTGGTCTCCGCGATCCGCGAGGAGCTGGGCAGCGGCGCCTGAGCCGTACGGGGCACGTACGGAGCAACGGGTCCAGGGCCCGGAGACGGAAGGCCGCCCGCCCCGGCCGCGCGTGAGGGCTCCGAGCACGAAGAGCTCCGTACGCGGCTGAGCTCCGAGCCCGCAGGCCCCGGGCCGAAGGACCGTCCCCGCAGCCCGGCCGCCATCCGCCCGATTTGTCCCCCACCCCGGACGGGCAGATGCTGAAGGTGCGCAGCGGGCTCCCGCTGAGGCGTTTCTGGCCGCACGCGGCCGAAGGAGGCCGTCATGGCCACACAGGTTCTGCGCCCCACGGGTCGGCGCCGCAAGGCGACCCGGCTCGACGAACACCTGCCGGTCGACCACCGGCTCAGTCGGGTCTACCGGGTGGGGGCCGGCCTGATGGGGTTGGTGCTCCTCGTCTTCGGCATCCTGGGACTGATCGACCGCATCGGCTTCTTCGACACCGGCGGCGACACGGTGGGCGGCCTCAACACCAACGGTGCGCTCAGCGTGCTGTCGATCTGTGTCGGGCTGATGCTCTTCGCCGGAATGATGGTCGGCGGGAATCTCGCCTCGACCCTGAACATGGTCCTGGGCATCGCCTTCATCCTCAGTGGGTTCGTGAATCTGGCGCTGCTGGACACGGGCCTCAACTTCCTCGCCTTCGAGATGCAGAACGTGTTGTTCAGCTTCGTGGTCGGGGTACTGCTGATGATGTTCGGCATGTACGGGAGGGTCAGCGGCGGTCTGTCCCACGACAATCCGTACTGGCGGGCCCGCCACCCCGAGCAGGCTGCCCGTGAGGAACGCCGCAGGCGGCCCCCGATGCCCGAGATCACGCGGGAGAGGCCCTAATCTGGGGCCATGCCTCGCTACGAGTACCGCTGCCGCCCCTGCGACGAGACGTTCGAAGTCAGCCGGCCCATGGCCGAGTCCTCCGCTCCGGCCTCCTGCCCCTCCGGACACGAGGACACCGTGAAACTGCTCTCCACCGTGGCCGTCGGCGGCTCCGCCGCGTCGTCCGCCCCCGCTCCGTCGGCCGGTGGCGGTGGTGGCTGCTGCGGCGGCGGTTGCTGCGGCTGAACCGCGACCACACGCCCCACACGACCCGCACGCCCCGCACGCGCCGGCACCCCCGCGCCAGCACCGGGCCCGCACACCGCAGCCTCCTGCGCGCGCGTGCCCCTGAGCCCGTGAGCCCGTCCGTCACCACCGGCAGCACGCCGGCCGGGGTGCCTCCGGAGGCCGCTCAGCGACCCGCTCGCCGCTGCCGGTCGGCGGCGAGCAGGAAGCGGCGGAGGATCTCCTCGCCGGCTGCGACGCCCCGCTGTCGGAGCACCTCGGTGTTGGGGGCGCCCCAGCCGCTGTCGGCCAGCTCGCCGTGGCCCGGGCGCCAGCCGTGGTCGGCGGCGAGGAGCAGATCGGCGTCCAGGAGCGAGTCACCGGCGGCGAGTGTCGTCGTGGCGCCGCAGCGGCGTGCCACCTCCGTCATCGCCGCGCTCTTGGTGAGCGGTTCGGGTACGGCGTAGATCTTGCGGCCCTGCAGGGACACGGTCCAGCCGCGGGGACCCGCCCAGGCGGCGAGCTCCTTCACCCAGCCCTCGGGCAGGGCCTGGCGGTCGACGACGAGATACACGAAGACGTCCTCGGCCACCCTTTCCTTGAGCAGCCAGGCGGGATCGGCCGTGGCGAGGAGGTGCGCCCTCACCTCGGCGAGCGAGGCGCACTCGTCGGCGATCCGGCCGGCCACCCGGGCCTGCCAGTCCTGGTCGGAGACGCCGTCGACCAGGAGGTGGCCGCCGTTGGCGCAGATGGCGTACCGGGGCGCGGGGCCGGGCAGGTGTATCCGCCCGTACTGCTCCCGGGTGCGCGTGGTGGTGGGCACGAAGACCGTGGTGCGGGCCAGCTCGGCGAGCAGTTCGGCGGCCTTCTCGGTCATGTAGGAGAGCGGCTTCTGACCGTAGACCTCCACGCAGAGCAGCCGCGGGGCCTCCTCGTCCGGCATGGTCAGCTGGAGCGCGGCGGCCGAGTAGATGAGGGTGCGGTCGAGGTCGCTGGCCACCAGCGTCACGGGGGCCCCGGACCTCACGGCATCCCCGGGCGTCATGGTCGTGGTCACTTCGCCGCCACCGCCGTACCGTCCGCGCCGGTCGCGCCCCGGGTGAACTTCGGGTGGATGAGTCCGACGCAGGTGTACGGGAGCTCGTCGACCTCCTCGACGGGGACGCCGCGCTGTTCGGCGAGCAGCCGTACGTGGTCGAGGTCCGCGCCCGCGCCGCGCTTGGCGAGGATCTTCCAGGGCACGCGGCGCAGCAGTACCCGGGTCGTCTCGCCGACTCCGGGCTTCACGAGGTTCACGTCGTGGATCCCGTACTCCTCGCTGATCCGCTCCACGGCGGCCCAGCCCTCCCAGGTGGGGGCGCGGTCCCCGGACAGCAGTTCCTTGGCTTCGGCGGCCACGGCGTCGGCGACCTCGTCGAAGCGGGCTGCGACGGTGTCCAGGAAGAAGCCGGAGACGTCGGAGTCCGCGAGCTCCCGGTAGAACTTCGCACCGTGGAAGTCGTGCGGGCCGACGAGGTCGGCGCGCAGGACCGTACGGGAGATCAGGCCGGACACCGTGGAGTTGAGGCAGGCGGACGGGATGAGGAAGTCCTCGCGCGTCCCGTACGTCCTGACGCAGCCGCCCGGGTCGGCCAGCACGGCGATCTCCGGGTTGAAGCCGTCGAACTCCTCCAGGGCGACCGCGAGCTCGCGGGTGATGGCGCCCTTGCCGGTCCAGCCGTCGACGAAGACGACGTCCGCCGGGTCGTGGTGGGCGGCGAGCCAGCGCAGGGCGTTGGCGTCGATGCCGCGGCCCCGGACGATGGAGACGGCGTAGTGCGGCAGGTCGAGTCCGTGCCGGTGCTGTGCCCAGCGGCGCATGAGGACACCGACGGGGGTGCCGGCCCGTGCGAGGGAGACGAGGACGGGGCGGGGGCCGCGTTCCGCGAGGACCGTCTCGGTGACGGTGCCCACGGCACGGGCGATACGGGCCGCGGAGGTGGCCAGGGCCGCTTTGAAGAGCTCCTGGTACCGCGGGCTGGGCTGGTACTCGACGGGCAGCGATTCGGCGTAGTGCGCGCCACCGCTCTGTATCGCCTCCTCGCGCTCCTCGGTGGGGGCCTCCAGTGCCGTGTCCGAGAGGTCCTGGAGCAGCCAGCCGACGTCGTCCGCCGCGTAGGAGGAGAAGGCGGGGCCCCGGAGGGGTTCGGGCAGCATGGCGGCTTCCTGCCTGTGAGAGGTCGACGAGGGGACGTACGAGGGGACGACCGCGAGCAGGACCTGTCCGGTGTGCGCCGCGAGCCGGGCCAGCAGCCCGTCGGGGGCGTGCAGTGCGGGGGTGTCGGCGGTCGAGTCGACGACGGCGACGACCGCGTCGAAGCCGGCTCCCGCGACGTTGTAGGCGTACCGGTCACCGGGCCCGTCGGCGGGGTCGTCGTGGGCCGGGAAGACCAGGCGGCTGCGTATGGCGTAGCCGGGGTCGTCGACGGCGAGCACGGGCGAGCGGGTGGTCGTGGAGTACCGCACGTCGGCATTGGTGGCGTCCTCCAGGGCCGTTCCGAGCCTCAGCGGCGCGTACATCAGCTCCTCGAAGCCGAGGACGAGCACCTTGCGGGCGTCGCCCAGCGCTTCGGCGACCCGGGCGGCCAGACCCGGCAGGGCGGCTTCCAGCGCCGCGCGGTGGACGGGGGTGAAGCCGTGCCGTCCGCCGTCGGGGACACCGGCCGGCCAGTCCAGCTCGACCCGTACGGGCGCCGGGCGGGCACCGCGCCGGGCGGACGCCCCGGACGAGAGCGAGGACGGAGACGGGGGCGGGGCATCCTTCTCGTGGGCCGCGACGAGACTCCGGCCCTTCTCCAGGACCCCGTCCGGCAGCAGTACGGTGCCGGAGGCGCGGGCCACCAGGTCCACACGGGCGCCGATCTCCTCGGCGAACTCCGCCAGCCGCCCCCGGTCGGCCCCGGAGCGCATGTCCACGAGGGCCACGATCACGTACCGGTCGCGGGGGTAGCGCTCGTGGAGGGCGCGGATGGTGTTGAGGACGGTGTTGCCGGTGGAGAACTCGTCGTCGACCAGCACCAGCGGGGCCCCCTGTCCCGCACTGCTCAGCAGGTCCGGGTCCTCGGGCAGCAGCAGGTGGGACGTGGCGTGCGAGTGCGCTTCCTCGAAACCGCCCGCCTGGGCGACACCGGCGACGGGCCGGCGGGTCGAGTGGAGGTACGGGGCCACCCCGAGGCCGTCGGCGACGGCGTGGCCGAGGCCGGTCGCCGTCTCGGCGTACCCGAGGACGACCGCGCGGCCGGCCTCGGTCTCGCCCAGCAGGTCCCGCACGCGCTCACCGAGCTCGAAGCCCGCCCCGTACACGACGGACGGCCGCTGGGGCACGTGCTTGCCGAGCACGTTCGACACGAGCAGATGGGCCCGCTTCGGGTTGCGGCGCAGGGCGAGGCCCAGCAGCTCCCGGAGTTCCCCGTCGCCGACGAGCTCGACTCCGAGCCGCTCCGCGACCCAGTTACCCGACCACTCCACGTCCACTGCCTCTTCCCTCGATGCCGATACGCACGCGCCCATGGCCCGCTCAGTCCGACAGTCCCGCGGCCAGGAGCTCCACGAAACCGACGTTCTCCCGCGCCACCCCGAAGACCTCGGCCCTCTGCAGGGTCCGCTCGGCCCAGGCGCGGTGCGGTTTCACTTCATTCATCTTGTTCGTATAGGCCGATCGCAGCACGCCGCCGCCGCCACGCTCGGGGCGGAGGATGTCCTGGGCGTCGCTGTACTCCTCGTGGCTGACGACCGACAGCGCGTGCACGGGCTGCACGTGGGAGGGGTGGATGCACGTCTTGCCGAGCAGGCCGTTGGCCCGGTCGAGCTCGATCTCCCGCAGCAGTCCGTCCAGGTCGTGCTCGATGAGGGCGGTGCGCAGCTCCTCGGCCCGCCCCATGAAGGGGCTGCGGCGCAGCTGGGGCTTGAACATGCGTTCCTGGAGGCGGAAGTACTCCCACACGGGACCGGTGATGGTGAAACCGGTCCCGTCCGCGCGGCCCAGCACGTTGACCACGTCGCCGATGACGGCGCCGACGATCTGCACGTCGTACGCCGTCATGTCGGGGGCGCGGCGCAGACCGTACGCCGAGCAGAAGTCCGTGACGCCGAGCCGCAGCGCGAGGACGCGCTCACGGTGTTTGTCGACGGTGCGGGCGACGCCCTGGAGGGTTTCCGTCCTGCTTTCCAGGTGCAGCAGTTCGGGGGATTCGAGGACGGGCATCGCGAACAGCCGGTGTCCGCCGGCCGCCTCGGCGGCGGTGAGGGCCTCCAGGAACAGCTCGCCCCGCTCCTCCGTGAATTTCGGAAGTACAAATCCAGACAACAACCGGGCCGAGCTGCCGAGGCGCTCCACGAGGTCGGAGATCTGCTCCGGCTCACGGACCCTGATGAAGAGCAGGGGCACGTCGTCGGCGCGCGCCTCGAGTTCCTTGAACTGCCCGACCAGATTCGCCTCGGCGCCGACCACTTCCGCGTCGTCGATCGAATCCTCCAGGCAGAGGACCATGGAGACCACACCGCGCCCGGCCAGTTTGATCACGTCATCGGCCAGCCGGGGCCGGGTCGCGGGGCTGTAGAGAGTGGCTCCCAGGGCCACCGACAGCACGCGTGCGGAGGAGCTCGCGCTGAATTCGCACGGCTCCTTGTAGAACAGGCCCTCTCGGGCGACGGGCGAGATGTGCCCGAAATGACGCATGTGATTCCCCCGTACTGCCTGACAGGCCGGACATCGTATGGCCGGTAATAGTACGTTCGGACAGGTGTCGGCGGTTCCCCGCCCGTATGAACTTCGGGTAACCCGGACCTTTCTCACACGTCTGGCGGCGCGCCTCCGTGCCGCCCTCGAACGGCCCCTGGCCTACTGGTTCCGACCCCCGCGTTGTCCGGGCGGCCCCCCAGCAGGCAGGATGACCGGCATGACGCACGCGATGCTGAAGGGCTCGAACGTCCCTCTCGATGCCACGGCTGTCCGGGCCGTGCTGCGCTGGACCCCGGGCACCGGTGTCCCCGACGTGGACGCCTCCGCCCTGTTGCTCGGCGCCTCCGGCCGGGTGCGTTCCGACGAGGACTTCGTCTTCTACAACCAGCCCCGGCATCCCTCGGGCTCGGTACGCCGGCTGCCCAAGCGCAGTGTCCCCGAAGGGCTCACGGACACGATCGAGGCGGACCTCACCGCGCTCGACCCCTCCGTGGACCAGGTGGTCATCGCCGCGTCCTGTGACGAAGCGGCCTTCGGAATGGTCCGGGACCTCCGCATATCGCTGTACGACGCCGCGTCCGCGGACGGTGATCCGCTCGCGGTCTTCGACGTGAGGGCGGAGACCGGCGAGGAGACCGCCATCATCTGCGGCGAGCTGTACCGGCGCGGCGAGGGCTGGAAGTTCCGTGCGGTGGCACAGGGGTACCCGACGGGCCTGATCGGACTGGCCACGGCCTTCGGCATCTCGGTCGACGACACCGAGGCCGCCGACGACCCGGAGGCCGAGGCAGCACCCGCCGCACCCGCACCGGAGCCCTCCGCGCCGGACCCGCACGCGACGGTCCAGCACCAGCAGCCCGCGTACGGCTATCCGCAGCCCACCACAGCGCCCGGGCCCACCTACGGCTATCCCCAGCCCTCCACGGCCCCCGGGCCCGCGTACGGCTACCCGCAGCCCACCACGGCCCCCCAGCCGGCCTACGGCTACCCCCAGCCCGCAGCCGCGCCCGCGTACGGCTATCCCCAGCCCGCGGCCGGGGCCGCGCCCGCGGCCGACCCGAACTTCGTACTCCCGCCGCAGGGCCCGCAGTTCCTCCGGTCCTGAGCCGTCCCCCCGGCGGCCCTTCACCGGGGGCACTCAGGCCCGCGTCTTGTAGCCACGTCCCCACTGCATCCCGAAGCCGTACATCCGGTCCAGCTCCGACTGGAAGCCGTACACGAACTTCACCTCGCGCCGCACGATCAGCTCGCCCTTGACGTTGTCCACGGTGAACACGGCGCAGGAGCGGGCCTGCGGGGCGCGTTCGTCCAGCTCGATCTCGATCCGCGGGCCGTTTCCCGGATAGAGCGTCACCTTCGCTTGCGTACGGTCGAAGGCCGGGGTCTGGTCGTAGATGTAGACGAAGAACAGCAGGCGCTTGATCTCGTCCCGCTTGTCGAGGTTCACATAGACCGTCTCGCCCGAGGGCGCCCCGAAGCGGTCGTCCCCGCTGAGCCTGATGTACGGCGCCGTGTTCAGGTCGCCGATGAGGTTGCCCAGCGGCTGCACCACGCCCTTCGTGCCGTCCGCGAGCTCGTACATGCAGCCCAGGTCCAGGTCGACGTTGACCATGCCCTGGGTGTGGGCCTGGACCACCTCGGGCTTGAAGAGCTTCAGGGGGCGCAGCAGCCGGCCGCTCTGCTGCGCCCTGCCCCCGATGTCCGACGTACGCATCCGCCACGACAGGTTGACGCGCAGGTTCCCCGACAGCGCCCCCTGCTTGTTCAGCGAGACCGTCGCGTTGCGCTTGGAGAGCACGATGGAGCTCGTCGCGGAGTTGCCCGATTCGAACTGTGCTGCCCGCCCTGGCCGCAGGCCGTCCCAGAAGGCCATCCCAACCCCCACATGTAGTCGCTACCGCCCCGGCCCGCGCACCCGCCCCGCACGTCGCTGCGGGGCGGCCACCGGGTCGGGTCCGGGTGTTCCCGGAGAACCGCCGCAGTGGCCGCCCCGCAGAGAGAGCGTTCCTCAATACCTGCCGGGTCACACCCTGGAGGAGACCTCCGCCTTGGAACCGGAGCCGCCGTCGCCGCCGCCTGCTGCGGCGAGTGCCTTGTTGCGGCGTACCGAGGACCAGAAGGACCAGCCGATCAGTACGACTCCGACGAGGCCGGTGATGATCTCGTTGATCTCGAACCGGATGGTGACGAGGAGGATGACGGACAGTGCGCCGATCGCGTAGTGCGCGCCGTGCTCCAGGTAGACGTAGTCGTCCAGGGTGCCCTGGCGGACCAGGTACACGGTGAGCGAACGGACGTACATGGCACCGATGCCGAGGCCGAGGGCCATCAGCACGATCTCGTTGGTGATGGCGAAGGCGCCGATGACGCCGTCGAACGAGAAGGACGCGTCGAGGACCTCGAGGTAGAGGAACATGAAGAACGCGGCCTTGCCGGCGAGGACGACCCCGGAGACCGGCTTGCCGGCCTTCCTGGCCTCTTCCTCGGCCTCGTGCTCGCGCTCCTCCTCCTCTTCCAGCTTGTTCTCGAAGAAGCCGGAGAGACCGCCCACGACCAGGTACGTGATCAGACCGGCGATGCCCGAGAGCATGACGGTCTCCGCCTTGTTCGCGTGGCCCCCACCGTGCTGGTGGGCCTGGGTCGCGAACGTCATGGCGGTGATCAGCAGGATGATCAGCGCGACGCAGACCGACAGCATGTCGACCTTGCCGAGCTTGGCGAGCGGACGCTCGAGCCAGCCGAGCCACTTGATGTCCCGGTCCTCGAAGATGAAGTCGAGGAAGATCATGAGCAGGAACATGCCACCGAAGGCGGCGATGGACGGATGGGCGTCCGTCACCAGTTCCTTGTACCGGTCAGGGTCGTTGAACGAGAGATCGATGGCCTCGATCGGCCCGAGCTGGGCGCTGATGGCCACGATCACCACGGGGAAGACCAGCCGCATACCGAAGACCGCGATGAGCACGCCGATGGTAAGGAAGATCTTCTGCCAGAAGGCACTCATCTTCTTCAGGATGCCGGCGTTGATCACCGCGTTGTCGAAGGACAGCGAGATCTCCAGGATCGACAGGATCGCGACGATGCCGAATGCCTGCCACCCCCCGTAGAACACCGCTGCGACCAGGCCGAGCGCGGTGACCGCGAACGACCAGCCGAAGGTTTTCAGAACCACTGGCTACCCCATCATGTGTGTAACGGGTCTCCCCCGATGCGTACGGGGCTCCCCCGCGCCGCGCGCGGTTTTACGAAACGTTGACCCCGAAGTCTAGAGCGATGCCCCGCAGCCCCGACGCGTACCCCTGTCCGACTGCACGGAATTTCCACTCCCCGCCGTAGCGGTACAGCTCTCCGAAGATCATCGCGGTCTCCGTCGAAGCGTCCTCGGTGAGGTCGTAGCGAGCCAGTTCCTGGCCGTCGGCCTGGTTCACCACGCGAATGAAGGCATTGCTGACCTGCCCGAAAGTCTGCCCACGATTGTCCGCGTCATGGATCGAGACCGGGAAAAGGATCTTGTCGCAGTGCGCAGGCACCTCGGTGAGGTTCACGATGACCGACTCGTCGTCGCCATCGCCCTCTCCCGTGAGGTTGTCGCCGGTGTGCTCGACGGAGCCTTCGGGGCTGGTGAGGTTGTTGTAGAACACGAACCATTCGTCACCGAGCACCCGGCCCGACTGGCACAGCAGTGCGCTGGCGTCGAGGTCGAAGTCGGCTCCCGTCGTGGATCGTGCGTCCCAGCCGAGCCCGACCAGCACCTGGGTGAGATTGGGTGCGGCCTTGGAGAGGGAGACATTGCCTCCCTTGGCGAGCGTGACGCCCATGGTGTGTCCTCCCCGAGTCGATGGACGGTCGTTCGAGCGCACGGCGCCGTCGGGCGCCGCACGCTCTGGTGAGCGCGTCCGGCGCCGCACAACGTGCGGCGCCGGACGTGGTGGTGCTGAGACGGCTCAGACGTTGACGCCGAAGTCCTGCGCGATGCCGCGCAGACCCGATGCATACCCCTGGCCGATGGCACGGAACTTCCACTCCGCGCCGTTGCGGTAGAGCTCGCCGAAGACCATGGCGGTCTCGGTCGAGGCGTCCTCGCTCAGGTCGTAGCGTGCGAGCTCGCTGTTGTCCGCCTGGTTGACCACGCGGATGTAGGCGTTGCGCACCTGACCGAAGCTCTGCTGACGGCTCTCGGCCTCGTAGATCGAGACCGGGAAGACGATCTTGTCGACATCGGCCGGGACACCGGCGAGGTTGACCTTGATGACCTCGTCGTCGCCCTCGCCCTCACCGGTGAGGTTGTCTCCGGTGTGCTCGACCGAGCCGTCGGGGCTCTTGAGGTTGTTGAAGAAGACGAAATTCCCGTCGCCTGCGACCTTGCCCTCGGTGTTCGTCAGCAGAGCGCTGGCGTCGAGGTCGAAGTCACCACCGGTGGTCGTACGGGCATCCCAGCCCAGACCGACGATGACCGCCGTCAGGTTGGGCGCGGCCTTGGTCAGCGAGACGTTGCCGCCCTTGCTGAGGCTGACTCCCACGAGTCCTCCAAATGTTTTGAGAGGGCCGGCAGACACCAGCGCCCCCGTCGTGCGTTGGCATCGGATCAACGATTGGATCCTAGTGACCGGTTCCCGGCCAAAACAGGCTTTTGGCCGGGCGCCGCCGGAGATCCCGGAATCAGATCGAGTCGAGGGCCTTGATGTAGTCGTTCAGGTCACGCGCGTCCGGCAGGGCGTTGACGACGGTCCAGCGGACCACGCCCGCCTTGTCGATGACGAAGGTGCCGCGCACCGCGCAGCCCTTCTCCTCGTCGAAGACGCCGTAGGCCCGCGAGGCCGCGCCGTGGGGCCAGAAGTCCGAGAGGAGCGGGTAGTCGAGCCCCTCCTGCTCCGCGAAGACGCGCAGGGTGTGGATCGAGTCGTTGGAGACGGCGAGCAGCTGGGTGTCGTCGTTCTCGAACTTCGGAAGCTCGTCACGGAGCGCGCAGAGCTCTCCCGTGCAGACACCGGTGAACGCGAACGGGTAGAAGAGCAGCACCACGTTCTTCTCACCGCGGAAGTCGGACAGCTTCACCGTCCGCCCGTGGTTGTCCTTCAGTTCGAAGTCCGGAGCCGGCGTGTCGACCTCGATCGCCATGAAACGTGTCCTCTCGCGTCGCCACCAATTCCCCGGCCTGGTCCGTCCGGGTGACCTCCCACCCTACGCAAAGCCCTCCTCCCGGCCCGCGCGGCCCCGTAAGGGCGCGTACGAAGGCCCCCGGCGGCGTAATGCCGACGGGGGCCTCGGTGTGATGAAAGAAGGTTCAGCGCTTGGCCTTGGCCCCCTTGGGAGTGACCAGACGGCTGCCCGTCCAGTCCTTGCCCGCGCTGATGCTCTTGGTCTGGGCGAGACCAGCTGTCTGGGCAGCCTCGTTGATGTCGCTCGGTTCGACGTAGCCGTCGCGGCCGGTCTTGGGCGTCAGCAGCCAGACCGCCCCACCGTCCTCGATCAGACCAATGGCATCCACCAGCGCGTCCGTAAGGTCGCCGTCCTCGTCGCGGAACCAGAGCAGGACGACGTCAGCGACGTCGTCGTAGTCCTCGTCGACGAGTTCCTGGCCGATTGTGGCCTCAATGCCCTCACGGAGCTCCTGCTCGACGTCGTCGTCGTAGCCGATCTCCTGGACCACCTGTCCGGGCTCGAACCCAAGCCTTGCGGCCGTGTTGGTCCGTTCCTCCGCGTGGTCCGCGGTCGCGCTCACGGGTTGCCTCCTGATCATGTTTCGGAAAATGCTTCAGCCACGCGCGTGCGCGGGGCATTGGCCGTAGTCCACACGGGCTCGGCGAATCGCGCAAGTACCCGGCGTCCGAGACCGCCTAAACGGTGACGTTCCCTGCCACGTCGCCGCAACGTCCGGCATGTCTCCTGCGGGGCCCGGAACACTGTCCGGACCCTTTACGTCCTTCCTCAGCTTATGCCGTTTCGATCCGCCATTCGGAGTCGAACAGCCTTTGGGAACGCTTGGCCGGGTTGGGCGTATGGTTGCGGTTTGGGCCGGAGCGCCCTCGTTCCGCCGGTACCCGGGCCCGGACCCGGCGTCCGGAACCTTGTGTTACCCCACAGTAGAGATGACGTTCAGGCCCTCGCGGTACACGATGGAGTCGGCGTACAGCCGACCTCCGGGGGTACGTTCCCCCGGGACAGGGCCCCGAAGAGCAGCACCGAGCAGCGAAGGAACAGCGTGGCTTCCGGATCCGATCGCAACCCGATCATCATTGGCGGCCTTCCGAGTCAGGTCCCGGACTTCGATCCAGAAGAGACCCAGGAATGGCTCGACTCACTCGACGCCGCCGTCGACGAGCGGGGCCGTGAGCGTGCCCGCTACCTGATGCTCCGGCTCATCGAGCGCGCGCGGGAGAAGCGCGTCGCCGTGCCCGAGATGCGCAGCACGGACTACGTGAACACGATCGCCACGAAGGACGAGCCGTTCTTCCCGGGCGACGAGGAGATCGAGCGCAAGGTCCTCAACGCGACCCGGTGGAACGCCGCGGTGATGGTCTCCCGCGCCCAGCGGCCCGGGATCGGGGTCGGCGGCCACATCGCCACCTTCGCCTCCTCCGCCTCGCTGTACGACGTGGGCTTCAACCACTTCTTCCGCGGCAAGGACCAGGGCGACGGCGGCGACCAGATCTTCTTCCAGGGGCACGCCTCCCCGGGCATCTACGCCCGCGCCTTCCTGCTCGACCGGCTGAGCGAGGGGCAGCTCGACGCCTTCCGCCAGGAGAAGTCGAAGGCCCCGAACGGCCTGTCCAGCTATCCGCACCCGCGGCTGATGCCGGACTTCTGGGAGTTCCCGACGGTCTCGATGGGCCTCGGCCCGCTCGGCGCGATCTACCAGGCTCGGATGAACCGCTACATGGAGGCGCGCGGCATCGCCGACACCTCCAAGTCACACGTGTGGGCCTATCTGGGCGACGGCGAGATGGACGAGCCCGAGTCGCTCGGCCAGCTCTCCATCGCCGCCCGCGAGGGTCTGGACAACCTGACCTTCGTGGTCAACTGCAACCTGCAGCGCCTGGACGGCCCGGTCCGCGGCAACGGCAAGATCATCCAGGAGCTGGAGTCGCAGTTCCGCGGCGCCGGCTGGAACGTCATCAAGCTGGTCTGGGACCGCACCTGGGACCCGCTGCTCGCGCAGGACCGCACCGGCATCCTGGTCAACAAGCTGAACACCACCCCGGACGGCCAGTTCCAGACGTACGCGACCGAGACGGGCTCGTACATCCGTGAGCACTTCTTCGGCGACGACCCGCGGCTCCGCGACATGGTCAAGGACATGTCCGACCACCAGATCCTGCACCTGGGCCGCGGCGGGCACGATCACCGCAAGGTCTACGCGGCCTACTCGGCGGCCAAGGCCCACAAGGGCCAGCCGACGGTGATCCTGGCGCAGACGGTCAAGGGCTGGACGCTCGGACCGAACTTCGAGGGCCGCAACGCGACCCACCAGATGAAGAAGCTCACGGTCGAGGACCTCAAGCGCTTCCGTGACCGGCTGCACATCCCGATCACGGACAAGCAGCTGGACGAGGGCCACCCTCCGTACTACCACCCGGGCCGGGACTCGGAAGAGATCCAGTACATGCACGACCGCCGGCAGGGTCTGGGCGGTTACGTCCCGACGCGTGTGGTGCGGGCGAAGCCGCTGCAGCTGCCGGACGAGAAGACGTACGCAGCCGCGAAGAAGGGTTCGGGTCAGCAGTCGATCGCCACGACCATGGCCTTCGTCCGCGTCCTGAAGGACCTCATGCGGGACAAGGAGATCGGCAAGCGTTTCGTGCTGATCGCACCCGACGAGTACCGCACCTTCGGCATGGACGCGTTCTTCCCGAGTGCGAAGATCTACAACCCGCTGGGTCAGCAGTACGAGGCGGTGGACCGCGATCTCCTCCTCGCGTACAAGGAGTCGCCGACGGGCCAGATGCTGCACGACGGCATCTCCGAGGCCGGCTGCACGGCCTCGCTGATCGCCGCGGGGTCGGCGTACGCCACGCACGGCGAGCCGCTGATCCCGGTGTACGTCTTCTACTCGATGTTCGGTTTCCAGCGCACCGGTGACCAGTTCTGGCAGATGGCCGACCAGCTCGCGCGCGGCTTCGTGCTGGGTGCGACCGCCGGACGTACGACGCTGACCGGTGAGGGGCTCCAGCACGCGGACGGCCACTCGCAGCTGCTCGCTTCGACGAACCCGGGCTGTGTCGCGTACGACCCGGCGTTCGGGTACGAGATCGCGCACATCGTCAAGGACGGTCTGCGCCGGATGTACGGCGGAACGCCCGAGGAGAACGAGGACGTCTTCTACTACCTCACCGTCTACAACGAGCCGATCCGGCACCCTGCCGAGCCCGCCGACGTGGATGTCGACGGCATCCTCAAGGGCGTGTACCGCTACAGCAGCGGCGAGAAGGGCCGGATCCCGGCCCAGATCATGGCGTCCGGGGTGGCGGTGCCGTGGGCGGTGGAGGCGCAGCGGATCCTCGCCGAGGAGTGGGACGTCAAGGCGGATGTCTGGTCGGCGACCTCCTGGAACGAGCTGCGCCGCGAGGCCGTGGACGTGGAGCGGTACAACCTGCTCCACCCGGAGGAGGAGCAGCGCGTCCCCTACGTGACGCGGAAGCTGTCCGGCTCCGAGGGCCCGTTCGTGGCGGTCTCGGACTGGATGCGTTCGGTGCCCGACCAGATCGCGCGCTGGGTGCCCGGTGCGTACCAGTCGCTGGGTGCGGACGGCTTCGGCTTCGCCGACACCCGCGGGGCGGCCCGCCGCTTCTTCCACATCGACGCGCAGTCGATCGTGCTCGCGGTGCTCACGGAGCTCGCGAAGGAGGGCCGGATCGACCGTTCGGCGCTGAAGACGGCGGTCGACCGGTACGACCTCCTGGACGTGGCCGCGGCCGACCCCGGCCCGGCCGGCGGCGACGCGTAGCGGTACGGGAGTACCTACGCCGCGCAGGTGTACGAAGGGCGACGAGACCTCGGGTCCCGTCGCCCTTCGGCGTTCCGCGGCCGGTCCCGGCCCGCCCGGTCGTGGACGACCGCGGTCAGTTCTCCCAGATCTTGAAGGCCCTCACGGTGTACGGAGACCGGGGCACCCAGGTACCGCCGCCCGGGTAGGTCTCGAACTCTCCGGTCTCCCCGCACTCGGCCGACTGATAGGTGGTGACGGGACGCCCGGTGCGGTTGACCAGGGACTGGGCGTGGCTGCCGGACGGCAGAGGCACACAGCTCTCGATGTCGACGGTGGACAGTTCATGGGTCTGGCCGGCCCCCGTGAAGCCGGTCTTGGCCCAGAGGCAGAGCTGCCCCGCCCCGCAGGGTGCGAGCCCTGCCGGGTGGGTGTGCGGGGCGCTGCGGACGGGTCCGTGGTGGGTGGCGGGCGCGGTGCCGGCCAGTGCCGTGGCCGGGACGAGCGCGGTGGCCGCCAGGGTGGCGGCGAGAACGGTCGTGCGCATGGTGGTTCAACCCCCGTGGTCGAGCGAATCGATGTCCGCACTCTGACCTGCGCGGGAGCGCACCGGGAAGGGGCCCGGCGACGGACCACCCTGATAGGCGACAGCCCCGCCGGTACCGTCCGGCGGGGCTGTCGTACGCGCTGTGTTGACACCTGGGTGCCCGGGGGCGCGCGGGTCAGATGTGACCGGCTCCCGCGCCGGCCTCGGCGTTCGCACCGCGTTTGGTGAGCGTGGCCACCAGTGCGGCGACCACCGCGACGATGCCGGCGACCATGAACGCGGAGCTCATGCCCGACACGAACGTGTCATGGGCGACCCCCGCGATCTTCGCCGCGACCTCCGGCGGGGTGCCGGGCGCCACCGGCGGCATCCCGACCTTGACGGCCGAGGACGCCTGCTCCAACTGCTCGGCGTTCACCGGCGGGAGTTCGGCGGCCTTCCAGTTGTCCTCCAGTCGCGCGTCGACCCGGGAGGCCATGACGGCGCCCAGGACGGCCGTGCCGAGGCTGCCGCCGACCTGCATCGCGGCCTGCTGCAGCCCGCCGGCCACGCCGGAGAGCTCCAGCGGGGCGTTGCCCACGATGACCTCGGTGGCGCCGACCATGACCGGGGCGAGGCCGAAGCCGAGCAGGGCGAACCAGAGCGACATGGTCAGGGTGCCGGTGCCGATCGTCAGCTGCGACATGCCGAACATGGCGACCGCGACGGACACCATGCCGCCGACGAGCGGGACCCGCGGGCCGAACCGGGTGATGGCGGCACCGGCGAGCGGCGATCCGACGATCATCATTCCGGTCAGCGGCAGCAGGTGCAGACCGCTGTCGACCGGGCTCATGCCGTGGACGTTCTGCAGGTAGAAGGTCACGAAGAACAGGCCGCCCATGAAGGCGAAGGCCATCAGCACCATCAGGACCACACCGGCCGACAGGGGCACGGAGCGGAACATCGCCAGTGGGATGAGCGGCTCGCGGACGTTCTTCTGGGAGAGCGCGAACACGAGGAACAGGACGATCGCGGCGCCCAGGAAGCCAAGGGTCCTGGCATCGCCCCAGCCCCACTCGGAGCCCTTGATGAGCGACCAGACCAGGCAGAACATCGCCTGGGACAGCAGCACGATGCCGCCGATGTCGAAGGACCTGGGCGCGTTCTCGGCGCGGTGGTCCCTGAGGATCACCAGGCCGAAGACCAGCGCGAGCACGCCGACCGGCACGTTGATGAAGAACACGGACTGCCAGCTGACGTGCTCCACGAGGACGCCGCCGAGGATCGGGCCGCCCGCGGTCGAGGCGCCGATCACCATGCCCCAGATGCCGATCGCCATGTTCAGCTTCTCGGCGGGGAAGGTGGCACGGAGCAGGCCGAGCGCCGCCGGCATCAGCAGGGCGCCGAACAGGCCCTGCAGCACCCGGAAGACGATCACCAGCGTCACGCTGTCGGCCAGGCCGATGGCCGCCGAGGCGGCGGCGAATCCCGCGATGCCTATCAGGAAGGTCTGGCGGTGGCCGAAGCGGTCGCCGAGCTTGCCCGCGGTGATCAGGGAGACCGCGAGCGCGAGCATGTAGCCGTTGGTGATCCACTGGACGTCGGCGAGCGAGGCGCCGAGGTCCTGCTGGATGGCGGGGTTGGCGATCGCGACGATCGTGCCGTCGAGGGCCACCATCATCACGCCGATGGCCACGGCGAAGAGCGTCAGCCAGGGATGGCCCCGCAGCCCTTTCACCGGTGCGGGAACGCGGGTGCCTTCGGGCTCCCGCGGCGCCTTCTCGACAGTGGTCTGACTAGTCATGCGCTGGAGATTAGTGTCAGTGACTGACAGTCGACCAACCATTTCACAAGACGGTAACTGTCATGTAGCTCACAGGTAGGCTGAGTAGGACGAAGCGGCGGAAAGAGGTCCCCCACGTGACGTGCAGGCAGACAACCGGGGCCCCTGCGCCGGGCGCCCCGGCCGGTTTGCGTGAACGCAGGAAGCAGCGCACCCGTGAGGCCCTGCTGCACACCGCTCTCGAACTCTTCACCACCCAGGGCTACGACCGGACGACGGTCGACGAGATCGTCGAGGCGGTCGAGGTGTCCCAGCGCACCTTCTTCCGCTATTTCGCCACCAAGGAGGCGGCCGCCTTCGCCACCCGGGAGGCGGTCGAGCTGAGCTTCCTCGCGGAGCTGCGCCGGCGTCCCGCGGCGGAGCCCCCCTTCGAGGCCATGCGCCGTGCCGCACTGAGCGCCTGGGACAGCATCGCCGACACCCCCGGGGGCACCATCACGGTCGCGCTCCGGATGCGGACGTACCGGATGATCGAGTCCACCCCCGCACTGCTCGCGGCCGACATACGGCGCAGCATCG
Source organism: Streptomyces clavifer (assembly GCA_014651175.1). GTDB lineage: Bacteria > Actinomycetota > Actinomycetes > Streptomycetales > Streptomycetaceae > Streptomyces > Streptomyces clavifer. The sequence continues at coordinate 112,129 of BMWJ01000003.1, forward strand.
AGCTGGAGCGCCAGGTCACCCAGGTGGTGGCGGAGCGTGAAGGGCTGGACCCGGAGACGGATCTGCGGCCCCGGGTGGCCGTCGCCGCGTTCTCCGGGGTGATGCGGCTGGCCGGACAGCGGTGGGGACAGCGCCGGGACGCAGACGTGGAAGCGCTGCACCGTCTGACCGAAGTCCACCTGGACCACCTCGGGCCTGCGCTCTCCGGGAGCTGGCGCACCGTTCCGGCGGACCGCGCGGCTGTGCCGCACGCCTCACCCGCCGGCCATGGCCGAACTCACAGCACCTCCGCTTCGAAGCACGTTTCCCGTACCGAACGGGCTCTCGACGCGCCGGAGCGTGCGCGGAACGGCCACGGATCGTGACGATTTCGCGCCCAATTCCCCGCGCTCGGGTGATCCGGGTCACCCCCGCACCGCCGGCCTGAACGCGTCTCCTAGGGTGGGGCGCAGTGACCTCCTTCGATTCCTCTCCCACACTCACCGCTTGGCGCGCCCTGCTCGCCGTGGCGGTCGTGTTCGTCATGCTCGCGACCACCGGGTGGACCGCCGTTCGTCATCAGCAGTCCGCAGCGCCGCGCGAGATCGCGCTCGCCGCCTGGGCGAGGGACCGGATAGCCGGCCACTCGCTCCCGGACACCGACGCTCCGGCCTACCGCCTGGCGCACTTCTTCGCGACGCTCACCGCGGGCCAGCAGGTCGCGCTCGCCGACAAGTACCCGCTCGTGGTGGGGAATCTGAACGGGGTCCCGGTCACCCTGCGGTACCGCGCCAACCGCCACGCCCTGGCGCTGGCAACGACCGCCGAACAGCAGCGCGCGCAGGACGTCGGACTCTCGCCCGACGGCCGCCACCAGGCACTGCTCCGCCTCGAACGCTTCAGATCGCTGCTCGCCGGTGACCGGCAGATCCTCGCCTTCGACCCGTCGGGCAGGGGTCACGCGGCCGAGGTCTTCGGCGACCTCGACCGGGCCCGGAGGGTCTCGGTCGTCGTCCCCGGGGTCGACACGAGTCTGCTCACGCTGGAGCGAACCGGCCGAAAGAAGAACACGGCACCGGTGGGCATGGCGCAGTCGCTGTACGCCGCCGAGCGCGCGGTCGCCGGATCCCGTACGGCGGTCATCGCCTGGGCCGACTACACGGCGCCCGCCGGGATCGGCATGGACGCCGCTCTGGGCAGGCTCGCGGCGGAAGGGGCGGTGCGGCTGAACTCGCTGGTGGGCGCGTTGCCCGGCACCTCGTCCGTCTCGCTGTTCTGCCACAGCTACGGTTCCGTGCTGTGCGGCGTGGCGGCCCGTGAGCTGCCGTCGCGGGTGTCCGACATCGCGGTCGCGGGCAGTCCGGGCATGCGGGCGGACAGTGCGGCGGGACTGCACACCCGGGCCCGGGTGTGGGCGATGCGGGACGGTGACGACTGGATCGAGGACGTGCCGAACATGGCGGTCGGCGGCCTCGGTCACGGCGCCGATCCGGTCGAGCCCGGCTTCGGCGCGCGGATCGTGTCGGCGAGCGGCGCGGTCGGGCACAGCGGTTACTTCGAGCCGGGGACGACGAGCCTCAGCAACTTCGCCGCCATCGGCGTGGGGGCCTACGACTCGGTCAGCTGCTCGAGCGCCGACCACGCGTGCCACCGCGACATCTCCGGCGAGCCGGGTGCCTGACGCGCGTAGAGGGCCGCGGAGGGGATTGCCGGTTTCCGACCGTACCGAGGGGGGACGCGCGGACCTGTGCCGCATACGATGAGGCACATGGGTGATGTGCTGGCGGGAATTCATGCCACCTGGGAGTTCGACACCGACTCCGTGCTCATCCGCTTCGAACGGGGGATCCGCACGCCGAGGCTCTTTCTGAGCCTGCGTGAACGCCGCATTCCGTACGCGGCGTTGTCATCGGTGGCGCTGACCCCGGGCAAGCGGGGCACGGTGGTCCTGCACGCGGTGCCGAGACCCGGTGCCGATCCGCTGCTGGAGGCCGCGGCCGGGCAGCTGAAGGAGGGCTGCGATCCGTACCGCCTGGTACTGCCGGCGGAGCGCGGGACGCTCGCCGGGCACTACGCCGACGAGCTGGGGGGCGTGCTCGGACCCGACGCGTCCCTGCCCGCCGAGCGTTTCCTGGTCACGGCTCCCGAGGCACCGATGCATTTCAAGGCCTACGACGGACGGGCCGGCTTCGACGGGCGCAGGGTCTCCTTCCGGTGGTCCCGGACAGGGGCGTCGAGCGCCAAGTGGAAGGCGGGCGACCAGACGTTTCCCGTGACGGAGCTGGCCGGGATCGAGTGGCGATCCCCCGATGCCTCGGAGGGGTACCTCCGGCTGCTGCCGCGCGGCGGCGCGTCGGACTCCGAGGTGGGCGGTCCCGCCCCGGACCCGGCACCCGGTGCGGGGCAGACCCTGGCGCGCGCCCGGCCGGACCAGGATCCGGCCGCTGTCGTGTTCGGGCTCGGCTACGGGCCGGTGCACGAGTCACTGCCGTTCGCCGCCGCGGTCCTGGAGTCCGTCCGCCGGACCCAGTCGGTGCCCGTGGCGAGCGTTCCCGTACCGGTGGGCGGCGCGCGGCGCGACCCGGCGGACATCGCCGAACGTATCCGGCACCTCGGCGACCTGCGCGAGGCCGGCCTGGTGACGGACGACGAGTTCAGCGCGAAGAAGGCGGAGCTGCTCGCCGAGCTGTGAAGCGACGGCTGCGGGCCCCCGGCCCCCTACCCCGGTACGGGGCCGGGGGCCGTGGTCCACCCCCGGGTATGACACCGCCGGTCATGTGACGGGCCTCCGGGCCCCTACTCGCGCGCGGTGGCCGTGCTGCTCATGTCCGGGTAGCGGTCGCCCGCCACCCGCGCCGCGATGGGCTCCAGCGACCGGAGTTCCTGCTCGGTCAGCGTCAGCCGGGTCGCGCCCACGTTCTCCAGCAGGCGGCTGCGCCTGCGCGTGCCCGGGATCGGTACCACGGTCAGGCCGTGCACCTGCGACCGCTGCTGCACCCAGGCCAGGGCGACCTGCGCGGCCGTCGCCCCGTGCGCCGCCGCGATCTTGTGCACCGGCTCCAGCAGGGCGGCGTTGGTCTTCGCGTTCTCGCCGGTGAAGCGGGGCTGGTGCGCACGGAAGTCGTCCTTCGCCAGGTCCTTCGCCGCGTCCGCGAACGCACCGGTGAGGAACCCGCGGCCGAGCGGGGAGTACGGCACGAGCGTCACCCCGAGCTCGGCGGCGGCGGGCACGGCGCTGCGCTCCACGTCCCGGCTGAAGAGCGACCACTCGGACTGCAGGGCCGCGATCGGGTGCACGGCGTGCGCCTCACGGAGCTCGGCCCCGGTCACCTCGCTCAGCCCGAGCTGCCTGACCTTGCCCTGCCGCACCAGCTCGGCCATCGCTCCCACCGATTCGGCGAACGGGACGAGCGGGTCGCGGCGGTGCATGTAGTAGAGGTCGATGACGTCGGTGCCCAGCCGGCGCAGACTGGCCTCGACGGCCGCGCGGATGTACGCGGGATCGTTGCGTACGCCGCGGTAGTGCGGGTCGTCGGTCCGCTCGATGGCGAACTTCGTCGCCAGCGTGATCTGGTCGCGGTGCGCGCCCACGAACGGTGCGAGGAACGACTCGTTGGCGCCGCGGCCGTAGACGTCGGCGGTGTCGAAGAGGGTGACACCCGCTTCCAGCGCCGCCTCCAGGGTGTCCCGGGCGGCCTCCTCGTCGGTGTCCCCGTAGAACTCGCTGATTCCCATGCAGCCGAGCCCCTGCACGCCGACCTGCGGGCCTCCGGTGCCGAGCTCCGCTGTCGCGATCTTTCCGGTGTCGCTCATGGCGTCAGGCCCTTTCCGGCGCCGGGCGGGCGCCGTCCATAAAAGTCGATCTTGTGGTCGAGCACGGCCAGGGTCCCTTGGAGTTCGGCGATCCGTGTCTTCACGTCGCGCCGGGTGGCCTCCAGCAGTTCCTGCCGTTCCCCGTAGGTGTGGTCGCCCTCGCGGAGCAGTTCGGCGTACCTGACCATGTCGGCGACCGGCATTCCGGTCAGCCTCAGCTTCCCGACGAAGGCCAGCCAGTCCAGGTCGCGGTTGCTGAACCGCCGCTGACCCGTGTGGGAGCGGTCGATGTGCGGCATCAGCCCGATCCGCTCGTACCAGCGCAGCGTGTGGGCGGTGAGTCCGCTGAACGCGACGACCTCGCTGATGGTGTAGCGGTCCTGCCCCTCGGGGCGCGGATGCGCCTTCTGCGCAGAGGCGCAGGTGTCCGTCCGTGCGGAAGTGCTCTCCATCACCGTCATCCCTCCACGCTAGAACCTTGGAGTGCACTCGAAGCAAGCGCGAACGGGTGGCGTTCTCGGTTTAGGCTCGTACACATGCAGAGCCTGGCGATGATCGAGAACTGGCCCGTCCCCACCGCGGCAGCCGCCGTCGTCACCGCGGACGGCACGCTCCTGGGTGCCCATGGTCCCACCGCGTACCGCTTCCCGCTGGCCTCGGTGACCAAGCCGCTCGCCGCCTACGCGGCGCTGGTCGCCTACGAGGAGGGCGCCGTCGAGCTGGACGAACCGGCAGGCCCCGAGGGCTCGACCGTCCGCCACCTCCTCGCGCACACCAGTGGTCTCGCCTTCGACGAGCACCGGGTCACGGCGCCTGCCGGCACCCGCAGGCTGTACTCCAACGCGGGCTTCGAGGTGCTGGGCGACCACATCGCGAAGGCCACGGAGATCCCGTTCCCCGAATACGCCCGCCAAGCGGTCCTCGAGCCCCTGGGCATGACCTCGACGGCGCTGGAGGGCTCACCGGCCAAGGACGGCGTCTCCACCGTGGACGATCTGGTGCGCTTCGCCGCGGAGGTACAGGCCCCGCGGCTCCTCGACCCGCGTACGGTCCTGGAGGCCCAGACCGTCGTCCACCCGGGGCTCAAGGGCGTGCTCCCCGGCTACGGTCACCAGAACCCCAACGACTGGGGGCTCGGCTTCGAGATCCGTGACTCCAAGTCGCCGCACTGGACGGGGCTTTCGTCCTCCCCCGCCACCTTCGGCCACTTCGGCCAGTCCGGCACGTTCCTGTGGATCGACCCGGCGGCGGGCGCGGCCTGCGTCGCGTTGACGGACCGGGCCTTCGGACCGTGGGCGGCCGAGGTCTGGACGCCTTTCACCGACGCGGTACTGGCGGAGCTCGGCGCCTCCCGCTGACCGCACTCGAACCAGACCGTCTTCCCCCGGCCGTCACCACGCACCTCGACACCCCAGCCGTCGGTGACGGCCTCCACCAGCAGCAGTCCCCGCCCGCCCTCATCGAGCGCGTCCCCCGCGACCGCACGGGGCAGGCGGGGCGACGCGTCGGAGATCTCGACCCGCACACCCCGGCCCGGGAGCCGGATGATCAGCGTCTGGCAGCGGCGGCCGGGCACATGCCGTACGACATTGGCGACGAGCTCGGTGAGGGCCAGCTCCGCCGCGTCCGCCACGTCGAGCAGGCCCCAGCCGGTGAGGTAGAGCCGCAGGATGCGCCGCAGATGGCGGGCGGAGTGCTCCCCCAGCGCGAACTCGGCACGGTAGGCCGCGCCCTCGGCGTCACCGGTCCGGGTATCGGATACGTGATTCATGTCACCAGAGTGCAGTGCGCTGATTACTCTCGGCTACGACCTGAAACGAACGCCACCAGGCGTTGAAGCGAGAGGCACCCCGCCGTGGCCAACGTGCAGTCACTCGACCCCAGCGCCTCCCCACTGGACTACTACGGCTGGGAACTGCGCCGCCAGCGGGAGGCCCACGGCCTGCGGCAGGGCCAGCTCGGCGAGATCATCTTCTGTACGGGCTCACTGATCGGCCAGATCGAGACGACGAAGAAGGTCCCGACCCGCGACTTCTCGGAGCGCCTGGACGCGGCGCTCGGCACGGACGGGGTCTTCTCCCGGCTGGTCGGCCTGGTCCTGCGGAGCCAACTGCCGACGTGGTTCCAGGCGTACGCGGACATGGAGGCGCGGGCGACGTACATCTCCACTTACCAGGCGCAGTTGGTGTACGGGCTGCTGCAGACGGAGGAGTACGCGCGGGCGGTGCTGGCCACGGGTATGCCGGACGACCTGGAAGGGCTCGTCGCGGCTCGGATGGAGCGCCAGCGCATCCTGGAGCGCGAACAGCCACCGCTGGCCTGGGCGATCCTGGACGAGGCGGTGCTGCACCGGCCGATCGGTGGCCGCGAGGTCATGCGGAACCAACTGGCCCGTCTGTTGGAGTTCACGAGGCACCGGTGGATGCGGATTCAGGTGCTGCCGTTCATGGCTGGTGAACACTCAAGCCTGGATGGACCGTTCAACCTGCTGCGCTTCGACAACGACCCGGACCTGATTTACACGGAAGACCTCATCTCCGGCCACATGACCGCGAACCCCGAGACCATCAGGGAGGCCGCCCGCCGCTACGCTCATTTGCAGGCCGCAGCCCTCTCCGTCGAGGACTCCGCGGCACTGATCACCCGTGTGATGGAGGAGCGTTATGGCGACCGGTCCGAACCTGAAGAGCGCGGTGTGGCGTAAGTCCAGCTACAGCGGGAGTACCGGCGGCGACTGCGTCGAGTGCACCGTCACCGGCAGCGCGACCTGGCGCAAGTCCTCGTACAGCGGAAACACCGGCGGCGACTGTGTCGAGGTAGCCGACGGCTGTGCCGCCTCCGTCCCCGTCCGGGACAGCAAGGACCCGGCCGGCCCCGTTCTCGTCATGAGCGCGGGCGCCTGGCAGGCCTTCGTGGACGGGCTCCGCTGACCACCAGGCCCCACTAGGACAGAAACAGACCTGCATGCGGGGCACTCTCCTCCCGACGACACCGATCGACGAAGCAGCACCCGTGCTGCGAGGTCTCACCACCGTCAGGTTCCACGCCTCGGACCTGTCGGCCGCCAAGCGGTGGTACATCGAACTGCTGGGCGTGGAGCCATACTTCGAACGCCCTGGTTACGTGGAGTTCCGCATCGGGGACTACCGGCACGAACTGGGCCTGGTCGACAGCGCCTTTGTCCAGAACCTGGGGAAGCACGGCGGGACCGGCGCCGGTCCGTCCGGTGCCGTCGTGTACTGGCATGTCGATGACGTCCACGCGGCGGTGGAGCGGGCGACGGGCCTCGGGGCCGAGATCAACGAAACGGTAAGGGAGTTCGGCGAGGGTTTCGTCGGCGCATCGGTCCTGGATCCTTTCGGGAACGTCCTCGGGCTCATGCAGAACCAGCACTACCCGGACGGCCTCGCCCCGCGGCCGGGCGAGGCCGTTCCGCACGGCGCACGGCGCTGAACGGCGTTACCGTGCAGGCGTGACCGGTTCTCCTCCGCCCCTTCTCTTCCTCGACGTCGACGGCCCGCTCATCCCCTTCGGCGCGACCCGGGAGCAGCTCCCGGACGGCTATCCGGTCTTCGGCGCGGGGCGCGGGCCCAGAGGCGCCGAAGCGAACCCGCTGGTCACCAGGGCCGACCCGGCCCATGGGCCCCGGCTGCTGGCGTTGCCGTGCGAGCTCGTGTGGGCCACGACGTGGATGTCGGAAGCGAACGCCTACCTCACACCGTGGCTCGGGCTGCCGGAGCTGCCGGTGGTGAGCTGGCCGGATCCGCCTCTCGTCGAGGGCCCGCGCGGGCTGCACTGGAAGACCCCGGGAATCGTCGGGTGGGCCTGCGGGCGCCCCTTCGTCTGGGTCGACGACGAGATCACGGACATGGACCGGCACTGGGTGGAAGCACACCACCCGGAGCCGGCGCTCCTCCATCGCGTCGAGGCGTGGCGGGGGCTCACCGGGGCGGACTTCGCCGTCCTGGACGCGTGGCTGCGGCGCTTCGCATCCTGATCCCGCCCGGCAGACCCCGCGGGGATCGGGCACCTATAGATTCGGCCGCTATGCGCTCACGAGAGTTCGAACTCGACTTCCGCGACAAGGCCACGAAGACCCGCACCTGGGGCGTCGTCCTTCTGTCGCTGGCCGCCGTCCTCTGGGTCTGGTGCGCCGTGCTGCTGACGACGTCGTACCAGGCGGACAGGAAGCCGGACGACAAGTATCCGGACGACTGCGAGTCCCGGCTGTTCACGGACCGCGGCACCGCCAACGAGGGTGAGCTGCACGGAGATTACTGCGCGCAGGAACGGGACTGGCCGGAGGTCCTGGCCGTGCTCGGGATGTCCGTCCCGGTCTCGGTGGCCGGCGGGACTCTCTTCGCCATGGGCACCGTGTCGCGCCGGATCAGTTCGTACGGTCAGGCGATACGCGAACTGGACAGGCTGGGGGAACGCCCGAAGGCCTGAGGCACCGGCGCGGTCAGAGCCAGACCGTGGCCAGCCATGTGGTCGCCGCGGCCCACACCAGCAGGACGACGTTGAGCCCGATCACCCGCGCCTCGCCGCGGGACAGGTGCAGGGCCAGGCCGCCGATCTGCACCAGTGCCAGGCCGATCGCGGCGGCGACGGCGAGCACGACCGCGATGCCGGTGAGCGGCGGCAGGACGAGACCCAGCGCACCGAGGACCTCGACGACCCCGATCGCCCTGACCAGCGGCATGGGCGTCCGGTCGACCCAGCCCATCATGGGCCGGAGCTGGTCCTGGCTCCGCAGGACCTTCATGCCGCCCGAGTAGACGTAGAACAGGGCCAGGAGTCCGGCGACGATCCAGTACGCGAGTTGCATGGGGATACCTCCGTTGGTTACGAACCGTAAGTTGCCTCATCATGGGTGACCGTCGGGAGCCCTACAAAAGGCACACGGTTGTGAGCTACGCACAAGGAGCTGTCGTGGAGCAGTACGAACACACCTGCATGATCCGGGGGGACGGCGGCAGGGCGATCCGGGCGATCCTGGACCGGATCTGCGACAAGTGGACGATGCTGATCGTGGCGACGCTGGAGCAGGGGCGCATGCGCTTCTCCCACCTGCAGCAGCACATCCCGGGCATCTCGCAGCGGATGCTCACGCTGACCCTGCGCAACCTCGAACGGGACGGGCTGGTCTCCCGCACGGTCTACGCGGAGGTCCCGCCCCGCGTCGAGTACGCGCTCACGCCCCAGGGGGAGAGCCTGATCCCGCCCGCTCTGACACTCGCCCGCTGGGCCATCGAGCACAACGGCGAGATCCAGGCCAGCAGGGACGCGTACGACGCCCGGAGCAAGTGATCCAGTAGCAGGCCGGCCCCGCACCGCCGGAACGGGCCTCGGGGATCCGGAGTCGGTCATGCCGGACCGACGGAAGGACGGGAGGAGCGGCCCCTCCACCGCCCTCCGTCCCGGCCCTCACCGCCCGCTGCCTCCCCGTCCCGGATGACGTCGCGTCGCCGAATCCGCGCCCGGCCGCGTCCGTCGGGCATCGGATCGTGGGTGACCGTCCGTAGTTCCCTCATTTGCCGTGCCTGGCCGGGTGATTCCTGGCAGCATCCGCACGACCGAACAAGGGGGCTACATGCATATCCGTGTCCGTTTACTCGCCACCGCCGTCGTCACCGGGGTGCTGCTCGTCGGCTGTGGCTCGTCCCCGGGCGAAGATCTGGAGGGCTGGTACTCCTCCGGGGGCGAGAAGAGCATCAGGGCACTCTCCGACACCTCCGGCCGCGTCAACGAGGTGAGTGTGCGCCCGATGGACGTCTGGGGCGCCGCCTGCAAGGAGCTGCTGACGAAGGTGCGCGAGGCCCAGGAGCTCGACGCCATCCCGAGCGAGAACGCCAAGGGATTCTGGAAGGAAGCCCTGACGGCCTTCGAGGACGGAGGCAACGAATGCGTCGCCGGAGCCGACGCGGACAACCAGCCCCGGGCCTCCGCGGGCATACGCGAGGTACAGAAGGGGATCAGCCGCCTGGCTTCCACGACGTCCATGATCGCGAGCGACCTGAAGGCCGGGTGACCCGGCCGGGAAGGCCGTCGTCAGGCGGCCTTCCCGGCGGGGTCCCGTGAGTACTACGCGAGGGCCGGGCGGGCCGCAGCGGCGGCCGGCTCGTGCGGAGGGGGCCACCACGGCGTGAGAGGCGGCCGAGAGGGCTCCTGCCACGGCGAGCAGCGGCCAGTCCGTGGCCGGCGCGGCGGCGAAGGCGAACGTGAGCGTGGCGACCGCCATGGTGACGCCGGTCGTCGGGCCGGCCCGGACGACCATCAGGGGCAGCCGCCGGGCCAGTACACCGGTGGCCGCCGCCGTCGAAGCGGCCGGCAGCGCGGCGACGACGGCCACGCCTGCCAGGCACACCGCGAACAACTGGGCCACACGGTCCAGTTGCCGGACCGGGCCGACGGAACCGGACGTCCGGGCCGGCTACCAGCAGGAGGGCAGGAAGGGCGCCGCGAGGACGACCGCCGAACCGGCTGCCCACGACTCGCGCCCCGGACGCGCGCCCCCGCCGGACACCTCACACCGCGCCGAGCTCCCACATCAGGACTTCGACGTCCCGCAGGGCCAGCAGCTCCAGGCCGTCGGCCTCCGTGATCCGGGCCGAGTCCCCCTCCCCCAGCAGTTCCCCGTCGAGCCGCACCTCGCCCCGCACGACGTGGACGTAGACGCCCGCGGCGTCCGGCACCGCGGTGCGTTCCCCCGCGGCCTGCCGGCGGACGTGGAGCATCGCGCCCGCCTCCGGAAGGGCGTACGGCGTGGAGTCGGCGATCCCCGCGACGTGCGTGTACGAGGGCTCGCCGCCGGGCGTCAGCGGGGCCAGCCACATCTGAATGAACGTCAGCGGGTGCTCGCCGTCGTTCCTTTCGACATGCCGTACCCCCGCCGCCGAGCCGAGGTGCTGGACGTCTCCGGCGCGCACGACGGTGGCGTGGCCCGCCGAGTCCCGGTGGGTGAGCTCGCCCTCGACCACCCAGGTGACGATCTCGGTGTGGCTGTGCGGATGCTCGTCGAAACCGGCGCCCGGGGCGAGACGCTCCTCGTTGCAGGCCAGGACCGGCCCGAAGCGCAGATTGCCGGGGTCGTAGAAGCGACCGAAGGAGAATGCGTGCAGCGTCTCGATGCCCGCGGAGACACCCGGGGCCGGGTCTCCACCGCGGAAGCGGTCGCCGGAGCGGCGTACGTCCATCACAGGTCCACGGTAGCCCCGTCCGCCCCTCCCCTCCGTGCACCTGCCCCGATAAGGCAGTCTTGTCTCCGTGCCCCGACCCGATCCTGAGCAGTCCGCCTCGAACGCCGCCCACCTCCACGCCGCGACCATGAAGAGGCTGGAGCAGTCCTCCGGCCGTCTGGCCGCGAACGCCATCGCCCGCATGGACGAGACGCTGTCGTGGTACCGGGCGATGCCACCGGAGAACCGGTCCTGGATCGGCCTGGTGGCCCAGGCCGGTATCGCCGCGTTCACCGAGTGGTTCCGGCATCCGGAGACCCCGCAGGCCATCTCCACCGATGTGTTCGGTACGGCTCCGCGCGAGCTGACCCGGGCCATCACCCTGCGGCAGACCGTGGAGATGGTGCGCACCACGATCGAGGTCATGGAAGCCGCCATCGACGAGGTGGCGGCCCCCGGTGACGAATCGGTGCTGCGCGAGGCGCTGCTCGTCTACGCCCGCGAGATCGCCTTCGCGACCGCCCAGGTCTACGCCCAGGCAGCCGAGGCCCGCGGGGCGTGGGACGCGCGGCTGGAGTCCCTCGTGGTGAACGCGGTGCTGTCCGGCGAGGCGGACGAGGGTGCCGTGTCACGGGCCGCGGCGCTCGGCTGGAACTCTCCCGAACACGTGTGCGTCGTCCTCGGCACCGCTCCGGACGGCGACAGCGAGCTCACCGTCGAGGCGATCCGGCGGGCGGCCAGGCACGCGAAGCTCCAGGTGCTGACCGGGGTGCTCGGCCACCGGCTGGTCGTCATCGCCGGCGGCAGCGACAACCCGCTGAACGTGGCGAAGTCCCTGATCGGCCCGTACGCCGCCGGGCCCGTCGTCGCCGGGCCGGTGGTCCCCGACCTGCTGGCGGCCACCCGCTCCGCACAGGCCGCCGCGGCCGGGCTCAAGGCGTGCTCGGCGTGGCAGGACGCTCCGCGCCCCGTCCTGTCGGACGATCTCCTTCCGGAACGTGCGATGGCCGGAGACCCAGCCGCGCGCGACCAACTGGTGGAGGAGATCTACAGACCGCTCGAAGAAGCCGGTTCGGCACTGCTGGAGACGCTGAGTGTCTATCTGGAACAGGCGAGCAGCCTGGAGGGCGCGGCCCGGATGCTGTTCGTGCACCCCAATACCGTGCGCTACCGGCTGCGACGTGTGACCGACGTCACCGGCTGGTCACCCTCCGATGTCCGCTCCGCGTTCACCCTGCGGATCGCCCTCATCCTGGGGCGCTTGGCTGCCGGAGATACTCAGTCCTAGACTTTTGTCGGACTTCAACAATTCCCCTGACGGTTCTTCGTCCCTGTCCCCACGGGCGTACGGAGCCGTCCACAAGAGAGAGTGTGAGGGTGCTCGTACTCGTCGCTCCCGGCCAAGGCGCTCAGACGCCCGGCTTCCTGACTCCCTGGCTCGAACTCCCCGGCGCCGCCGACCGCATCGCCGGCTGGTCCGACGCCATCGGGCTCGACCTTGCCCACTACGGCACGAAGGCCGACGCGGACGAGATCCGCGACACGGCGGTGGCCCAGCCGCTGCTGGTCGCCGCAGGTCTCCTGTCGGCCGCCGCCCTGGACGCCTCGCCCGGCGTCGTCGCGGGCCACAGCGTCGGTGAGATCACCGCCGCAGCGCTCGCCGGCGTCATCGACGACGAAGCGGCACTCCGTTTCGTCCGCACCCGGGGGCTCGGCATGGCCGAGGCCGCCGCGGTCACCGAGACGGGTATGGCCGCGCTCCTCGGCGGGGACCCCGACGTCACGGTCGCCCACCTGGAGAAGCTGGGGCTCACCCCGGCCAACGTCAACGGCGGCGGCCAGATCGTCGCCGCGGGCACCGCGGAGCAGATCGCCGCGCTGACCGAGGACATGCCCGAGGGCGTGCGCCGTGTCGTGGCACTCAAGGTGGCGGGCGCGTTCCACACGCACCACATGGCTCCGGCCGTGGAGAAGCTGCGTACCGCGGCCGCCGGCCTGACGGTCGCCGACCCCGCGGTGACGTACGTGTCGAACGCCGACGGCAGGACGGTCGCCACCGGCGCCGAGGTCATCTCGCGGCTCGTCGGCCAGGTCGCCAACCCGGTCCGCTGGGACCTGTGCATGGAGACCTTCAAGGAGCTCGGGGTCACGGCCATCGTCGAGGCCGCCCCCGGCGGGACACTGGTGGGGCTCGCCAAGCGCGCGCTGCCCGGTGTGAAGACCCTCGCGCTCAAGACCCCCGACGACCTCGACGCCGCCCGCGCGCTCATCTCCGAGCACGCCGGCGCCTAAGGAGCCCGAGAGCATGTCGAAGATCAAGCCCAGCAAGGGCGCCCCGTACGCGCGGATCATGGGTGTCGGCGGCTACCGCCCGACCCGTGTCGTGCCGAACGAGGTGATCCTCGAGACGATCGACTCGTCCGACGAGTGGATCCGCTCCCGCTCCGGCATCGCCACGCGTCACTGGGCCTCCGACGAGGAGACCGTGTCGGCGATGTCCGTGGAGGCCGCAGGCAAGGCGATCGCGGACGCCGGGATCACTCCCGAGCAGATCGGCGGAGTGATCGTCGCCACCGTCTCGCACTTCCAGCAGACCCCGGCCGTCGCGACCGACATCGCCCACCGGATCGGTGCGGGCAAGCCCGCAGCCTTCGACATCTCGGCCGGCTGCGCGGGCTTCGGCTACGGCCTCACGCTCGCCAAGGGCATGGTCGTCGAGGGTTCCGCGGAGTACGTCCTCGTCATCGGCGTCGAGCGCCTCAGCGACCTCACCGACCTGGAGGACCGCGCGACGGCCTTCCTGTTCGGCGACGGTGCGGGCGCGGTCGTGGTCGGCCCCGCGAAGGAGCCGGCCATCGGCCCCACGGTGTGGGGCTCCGAGGGCGACAAGTCCGGCACGATCAAGCAGACCGTGGCGTGGGACGTCTTCCACGCCGACCGGCCGGAGAAGTTCCCGGCCATCACACAGGAGGGCCAGGCGGTCTTCCGCTGGGCCGTCTTCGAGATGGCCAAGGTCGCCCAGCAGGCGCTGGAGGCGGCCGGGATCTCCCCGGAGGACCTGGACGTCTTCATTCCGCACCAGGCCAACATGCGGATCATCGACTCGATGGTGAAGACACTCAAGCTGCCGGAGCACGTCACGGTCGCCCGTGACGTGGAAACCACCGGCAACACGTCGGCCGCCTCGATTCCGCTCGCAATGGAGCGGCTCCTGGCGACCGGTCAGGCCAAGAGCGGCGACACGGCGCTCATCATCGGCTTCGGGGCGGGTCTCGTCTACGCCGCGACGGTCGTTACCCTCCCCTAGGCACACCGGACCTTTCGGTCCGTACGCCCGAACCCTGCAGAATCACATCGAAGGAGCGCCAACATGGCCGCCACTCAGGAAGAGATCGTCACCGGTCTCGCCGAGATCGTCAACGAGATCGCCGGTATCCCGGTCGAGGACGTCCAGCTGGACAAGTCCTTCACCGACGACCTGGACGTCGACTCGCTGTCCATGGTCGAGGTCGTCGTCGCCGCCGAGGAGCGCTTCGACGTCAAGATCCCCGACGAGGACGTCAAGAACCTCAAGACGGTCGGCGACGCTGCCGACTACATCCTGAAGCACCAGGGCTGATCCCAGCCCGCTCGTGTGTCGCCACCCGGCGGTGGCGCCGCTGATTCACGACCCTCTACACGTGGAGAAGATTTTCCAGTGAGCCCGACCAATCGCACCGTGGTCGTCACCGGTATCGGCGCAACCACTCCGCTGGGTGGCGACTCCGCATCGACCTGGGAAGGTCTGATGGCGGGCCGCTCCGGCGTCAAGCCCCTCGAGGGCGAACGTTTCGCCGAACTGCCCGTCCGGATCGCGGCCCTCGCGGCCGTGGACCCGAGCGAGGTCCTTCCTCGCCCGCTCGCCCGCAAGCTGGACCGGTCGGCGCAGTTCGCGCTGATCGCGGCCCGCGAGGCGTGGGGGGACGCCGGCTTCACCGGCAAGGCCGGTGAGGACGAGAAGATCCGGCCCGAGCGTCTGGGTTCCGTCATCGCCTCCGGCATCGGCGGCGTGATCACCCTGCTCGACCAGTACGACGTGCTGAAGGAGAAGGGCGTACGCCGCGTCTCCCCGCACACCGTTCCCATGCTCATGCCCAACGGCCCGGCGGCCAACGTCGGCCTGGAGATCAACGCCCAGGCCGGTGTCCACACCCCGGTCTCCGCCTGCGCGTCGGGCGCCGAGGCCATCGGGTACGCCGTCGAGATGATCCGTACCGGCCGTGCCGACGTGGTCGTCGCCGGTGGCACCGAGGCGGCCATCCACCCGCTGCCGATCGCCGCGTTCGCCAACATGATGGCGATGTCGAAGAGCAACGACGAGCCCGAGAAGGCCTCACGTCCGTACGACACGGCCCGTGACGGCTTCGTCCTCGGCGAGGGGGCCGGCGTCGTCGTCCTGGAGTCCGCGGAGCACGCGGCCGCACGGGGCGCCAGGGTCTACTGCGAGGTGCTGGGCCAGGGCCTGTCCGCGGACTCCCACCACATCGCTCAGCCCGAGCCCACCGGGCGCGGGATCGCCGCCGCGATGCAGAACCTGCTGGACTCGACGGATCTCAAGCCGTCGGAGGTCGTGCACCTGAACGCGCACGCCACGTCCACCCCGCAGGGCGACGTGGCCGAGCTCAAGGCACTGCGCAAGGTCCTGGGCGACGACCTGGACCACGTCGCGATCTCCGCCACGAAGTCCATGACCGGTCACCTGCTGGGTGGCGCGGGCGGCATCGAGACGGTGGCGACGGTGCTGGCGCTGCACCACCGGCTGGCACCCCCGACCATCAACATCGACAACCTCGATGACGCGGTGGAGGCGAACGTCGTGCGCGACAAGCCGCAGCCGCTGCCCGAGGGGCCCATCGCCGCGATCAACAACTCGTTCGGTTTCGGCGGCCACAACGTGGTGCTGGCGTTCCGCTCGGTCTGACCGCGCCCGCTCGCGAGGCCCGCTTCCCCTCGGGGAGGCGGGCCTCCGGCATGCCGTGCCCGCACGCCCGGCGTGCGGGGGCGGGGCGTGGGCGTGGGCGGACGACAGCGCCGCGGCCGCCCGGCGAGGCCGAGCAAACGTTTCAGCGGCCCGGGCGTGGACGCCGGGGCCGGACGGCGGCCGGGAGCCGGGTGGCGCCCCTCACACGACCTGGTGGAGCCACCGCACGGGTGCCCCCTCGCCGGCGTGCCGGAAGGACTCCAGCTCGTCGTCCCACGGCTTGCCCAGGAGCTTGGCGACCTCGGCCTCCAGGTCCGTCTCCCCGCGCACGGAGCGCGCCAGTGCGGCCCGCAGCCGGTCCTCGGGGACCAGGATGTCGCCGTGCATGCCGGTGACCGCGTGGAAGATGCCGAGGCCGGGCGTGGAGCTGTAGCGCTCCCCCTCGGCCGTCGGGCACGGCTCGGCCGTCACCTCGAAGCGCAGCATGTCCCAGCCGCGGAGTGCGGAGGCGAGCTCCGACGCGGTGCCGACACGGCCCTTCCAGGAGAATTCGGACCGCCACGTACTGGGCGCGGCCGGCTGTCTGATCCAGTCGAGCTGGACCCGCACCCCGAGTACGTTCGCCACGGCCCACTCGATGTGCGGGCACAGCGCGCGCGGTGCGGAGTGGACGTACAGGACTCCACGTGTCGTCACCGGGACCTCCAGTGTGGGACGAGGTTCGCCTTCCCCAGCGGCCTTGTGTCCGTGCCGTCTCTTTCCGGCCGGCTCCCGAGGTTGTCATCAGTAAACAGCATCGGGAGTTAATCTCCATAAAAGGGACAGTATGTGACGTCAGGTAATTTACCGGAGCCACCCGTTCGTCGGATGGGCGGGCAACCGTCACTGGTTCGACGGGGAAAAGCTACCGTGCGCCGGGGCCGGGTGTGTGACGTACCGTCGGTCCCGGGGCCATGATTCGCCGAGCATTCACCCGCGGGGGCGCGCGGGCCCGCCACCTGGGGCTGCGGGGGTGTGCCAGGGGCACAATCACCTGTACGACCGGAGGGGAACAGGGATGCCTGAGCGTTCGTCGCGCCGCCGTATCCGCACTGCCATCGCCACGCTGACGGTGGCCGTGTGCGCCGGCGCCGCCGTGCTGACGGGCTGCACGGGCGGACCGGACGGGGGCACGGGGGGTGCGGCCGGGCCGGGGAGCCCGTCACCGTCCCCGACCCCGGTGTGGGACGCGAGCCCGGCCTCCGTGGCCGCCGTGGGGGACTCCATCACCCGGGGCTTCGACGCCTGCTCGGTGCTGGCCGACTGCCCGGAGGTGTCGTGGGCCACGGGCACCGACGAGGGGGTCCGCAGTCTCGCGGTGCGGCTCCTCGGGGCGTCCGGGGCGGCCTCGCACAGCTGGAACCACGCCGTGTCGGGCGCCCGGATGGCTCAGCTGCCGGAGCAGATGGCGCTGGCCGGCAAGGAGAAGCCGGAGCTGGTGGCGGTGATGATCGGCGCGAACGACGCCTGCCGCGACTCGGTCGACATCATGACTCCGGTGGCGGACTTCCGGGCGGCCTTCGAGGCGTCGATGCGGCAGCTGCGCGGCGCGGCGCCCGAGGCCCAGGTGTACGTGTCGAGCGTGCCGGACCTGAAGCGGCTCTGGTCGACCGGGCGCGAGAACCCGCTGGGCAAGCAGATCTGGAAGCTGGGGATCTGCCGCTCGATGCTGGGCGACGCGGACGACATGGGCGCGGCGGCCGTCGCGCGGCGGAACACGGTGCAGGAGCGCGTCGTCGCGTACAACGGCGCCCTGCGGGACGTGTGCGCCGAGGACCCGCTCTGCCGGTACGACGGCGGGGCGGTGTTCGACTACCGGTTCACCGGTGAGCAGCTGAGTCAGTGGGACTGGTTCCACCCCGGCCGCAACGGCCAGGCGCGGCTGGCGGAAATCGCTTACCGCAATGTCACGGCGTCCGGGCCCCCCGCGTAAAGTCCATGATCATGACGACGGGTACAGCGGTACACAGCGAAGACTTCACCCCGCTCGCGGACGGCACCGCCGTGCGGCGCTGGACCCTGGAGCGCGACGGTACGCGGGTGCGGGTGCTGACGTACGGCGCCGTGGTGCAGTCGGTCGAGGTGCCCGGCCGGGACGGCACCCGGGCCGGTGTGGCCCTGGGTCTGCCGGACACCGCGGGGTACGAGACGTACGCGGGTCCGTACTTCGGCGCCCTGGTCGGGCGGTACGCGAACCGGATCGGCGGGGCTTCGTTCGTCCTCGACGGACGGACGCACCAGGTGACGCCCAACGAGGGCCGCAACCACGTGCACGGCGGGACGCGGGGCTTCGACAAGCGGGTGTGGGACGCCGAGGAGGTGCCGGACGGGGTGCGGCTCTCCCTGGTCGCGGAGGACGGCGAGGAGGGCTTCCCGGGGCGCCTGGAGGTCTCGGTGGCGTACACCCTGGACGCGGGCGGGGCGCTGCGGATCGGCTACCGGGCGACGACGGACGCACCGACCGTGCTGAACCTGACGAACCACACCTACTGGAATCTGGCCGGCGCGGACAGCGGGAGTGCGCTCGGGCACGAACTGCGGCTCGCCGGCTCGCGGATCACTCCGGCGGACGCGGAGTCGATTCCGACGGGTGAGTTCGCGCCGGTGGACGGGACCCGGTTCGACTTCCGGGAGCCGAAGCCCGTGGGGCCGGGGTACGACACCAACTACGTGCTCGACGAGACCGGCGACGCACCCGCCGCCGAGCTGTACGACGCCGCGTCCGGACGGGTCCTGACGGTCACGACGACGGAGCCGGGACTGCAGCTGTACACCGCCGACCACTTCGAGGGCCGGCCCTTCGTGCCGTGTGCCGGGATCGCGCTGGAGACGCAGCACTTCCCCGACTCCCCGAACCGCCCGGAGTTCCCGAGCACGGTGCTGCGGCCGGGCGAGGAGTTCGTGTCCACGACGGTGTACGGGTTCTCGGTGCGCTGACGCCCAACTCCCCCCGCACCGGCCGGTGTCAACACACGACGAGCACGATCACCGGCGGGTGAACCGTGGGGCCGGGGGCGCGTCCGCGACGGTGCCGCCCGGTGCGGCACCGCATGGTGATCGACATGACCTCACCAGCTGATGACTCGCCCGCCGCCCTGCCTTCCCGCCGGTCCCTGATCGCGGGAGCCACCGCGGGTGCCGCGGCCCTGGCCGTGGCCGCCGCCGCGCCCGCGGGCGCGGCTTCCCGGGCCGCCGCCGCGGCGCCCGGAGCGGCCCCGGCCGCCGCACCCGGCGCCGACCGGGAGACCTGTCTCACCGTCGCCCGCGCCATCCTCGTGCGCGACGGGGACGACCGTGACCTGGTGCCCCGCTACCGCGAGGTCCTGCTCGGCAAGGGGCTCCCCCGCACGCGTGCCGCACGTAAGAAGGTGCTGGTCATCGGCGCGGGGCCGGCCGGGCTCGCCGCGGCGCGGCTGCTCCACGAGGCCGGCCACACCGTCACCGTGATCGAGGCCAACGGCAACCGTGTCGGCGGCCGCATCAAGACCTTCCGGGCCGGCGGCCACGAGAAGTCGGACCCGCCCTTCGCGGACCCGAAGCAGTACGCCGAGGCCGGCGCGATGCGCATCCCGGACAGCCACCCGCTGGTCACCGGGCTCATGGACGGCTACGAGCTCAAGCGCCGCCGCTTCCACCTGGTCGACGTGGACGGCGAGGGCCGTCCCGCCAACCGCACCTGGATCCACGTCAACGGCGTCCGGGTCCGCCGCGCGGACTACGCCGAGAAGCCGCAGACGGTCAACCGCCCCTTCGGCGTGCCCGCGGCCTACGAGAACACGCCCGCCTCGAAGATCGTCCGGGACGCGCTCGCCCCCGTGCGCGAGGAGATCGAGGGCAAGGAGGGGACCGCGCTGGTCGAGGGCTGGGCGACGGTCCTCCAGCGGTACGGGCACTGGTCGATGTACCGGTACCTGACCGAGGCGGCCGAGCTCGACGAGCGCACCGTCGACCTCATCGGCACCGTCGAGAACATGACCTCGCGGCTCCACCTCGCCTTCCTGCACAGCTTCATCGGAGCCTCGCTGATCAGCCCGGCCACCTCCTTCTTCGAGCTGCCGGACGGCACCGCCACCCTGGTCGACGCGATGTACGCGCAGGTCAAGGATCTGGTGCACCTGGACCGGCGGGCCACCCGGATCAGCCGCACCAGGGACGGGGTCACCGTCGAGACGGTCTCCGAGGGCCGGGGCGGGCCCGTCGTCCGGGAGACGTTCACCGGCGACCGGGCCATCATCACCGTCCCCTTCTCCGGGCTGCGGCACATCCCGGTCACGCCCGCGCTCTCGTACGGCAAGCGGCGTGCGATCACCGAGATCCACTACGACACCGCGACCAAGGTGCTGCTCGAATTCAGCCGCCGCTGGTGGGAGTTCGACGAGGCGGACTGGAAGCGGGAGCTGGAGACGGTGCGTCCCGGCCTGTACGAGGCCTACCGGACGGGCAGGGCCCCGGCCGACGGCTCACTGCTGGGCGCGCACGCCTCGGTGCCGCCCGGCCACGTCCCCCCGAACCAGCGGGTGCACTACGCGGCCTGCCGGGCCTCGGCCCGCGACCAGCCCGAGGCGGCGCACGTCATCGGCGGCGGCTCGGTGACCGACAACGCCAACCGGTTCATCTACCAGCCCTCACACCCGGTCGAGGGCAGCCGGGGCGGGGTCCTCCTCGCCTCGTACAGCTGGGCCGACGACGCCCTGAAGTGGGACTCGCTGGAGGAGGACGAGCGCTACCCGCGCACCCTGGGCGGTGTCCAGGACGTGTACGGGCAGCGCGTCGAGGTGTTCTACACGGGGGTGGGCCGCACCCAGTCCTGGATGCGCGACCCGTACGCGTACGGCGAGGCGTCCGTGCTCCTGCCGGGCCAGCACACCGAGCTCTTCCCCGACGTCCGTACCCCGGAGGGGACGCTGCACTTCGCCGGCTGCCACACGTCGGTCAAGCCGGCGTGGATCGAGGGTGCGCTGGAGTCGGCCGTCAGGACGGCGCTGGAGGTGCACGGGGGCTGACGCCTCAGCGGGCGAGGCCCAGGGTGACGCCGAGGCCGACCAGGACCGAGCCGATCGTCCGGTTGAGGACCTTCTGCCTGCGCAGCATCGCGGTGCGCAGGTGGGAGTGGGAGAAGAACAGGGCCACCAGGCCGAACCAGCCCAGATGGGCCAGGGACATGAACAGGCCGTAGCCCGCCTGCTGCCACAGGCCCGTGTCCGGGCCGACGACCTGGGTGAAGGTGGACACGACGAAGAGCGTGGTCTTGGGGTTCAGCGCGTTGGTCAGGAAGCCGGTGCGCAGCGCCCCGAGCCTGCTCAGCCCGGGCCTGGACCCGAGGTCGACGTCGAGGTCGGCGCGGGCGAGGAAGGTGCGTACGCCGATGTAGACGAGGTAGCACGCGCCGGCCAGCTTGATCACGGTGAACAGCGTGGTGGACGAGGCGATCAGCAGGCCGACGCCGAGCATCGTGTAGGTGACGTGGACGAGGACGCCCGCCGCGACCCCGGCCGCCGCGACGAGTCCGGTCGTACGGCCGTAGAGGTAGCTGTTGCGCACGATCATCGCGAAGTCGGCCCCCGGGCTGACGACCGCGAGGACGGTGATGAGCGCGACGGCGAGCAGTTCGGTCACGGCGGGTTCCGTCTCAGCCCTTGTTCAGGGTGTACGGCTCCGGGGCCGGAACCGGGGCCGCCGTGAGATCACGGACCAGCAGGGTGGCACCGGCGACCGCTCCCGGCATCAGGAAGACGGCGACGAAGGGCACGAGGAAGGAGAGGGCGAGCGGCACGCCGAAGCCGAGGACCATCATGCGGCGTCCGCGCAGCAGGACGAGCCGGTCCTTGAGGACCAGGCCCCGGCGCTGGAGGGCGACGGCGGTGAGCTCCTCGGCGAGGAAGTAGCCGGAGACGCAGAAGCCCAGGGCGGGGACCACCGTCTGCCCGAGGACGGGGACGAACCCGAGGGCGAAGAGCAGCACCCCGTACAGCGCCACCCGCACCAGGATGCGGACGGAGTCGCGGGCGGAGATCCACAGCTCCTGCCAGAGCGGCAGGTCCGATTCGGGGACCTCGCCGCCCTCGCTGCGGTCGACCTCCTCGGAGAGCGACTCGTAGAACGGCTGGCCGACCAGCAGGGTGACGGCGGTGAAGGTGATCACCGCGAGGAACAGTCCGAGGACGAAGACGAGGACGACGAGCGTGTTGCGCAGGAGCCCCGACCAGGGCGAGGACCAGTCGTCGGCGAACGGGGTGGACCAGGCGACGAAGTCGTCGGCGCCGTAGCCCAGTCCGACCAGCGCGCCGGCGTAGACGACCAGGGTGATGAGCCCGGGCAGCAGACCGAAACCGAACCACCGGCCGTGCCCGAAGGCCCAGCGCTGGCCCTTGATCAAGTAACCGAAACCCGCCCCGAGATCACTCATGGCGTCAGCGTACTTGCGCGAACCATTGACACGTCCCCTGGCCCGTCATTAACGTCACGCCAGCATTTCGAACGAGTGACGAAATATCGAACATGTGGAAAGGCAACACCCGTGCGCATCACCGGAATCAGTACGCACGTCGTCGGCACGCCGTGGCGCAACCTCACCTACGTCCAGGTTCACACCGATGAGGGCCTCACCGGTGTCGGCGAGACGCGGATGCTGGGGCGCACGGACGCGCTGCTCGGCTATCTGCGGGAGGCGTCGGCCAATCACGTCACCGGCTCCGACCCGTTCGCGATCGAGGACCTCGTCCGCCGCATGAAGTACGGCGACTACGGGCGGGCCGGCGAGATCGTGATGTCCGGCATCGCGGTCATCGAGATGGCCTGCTGGGACATCAAGGGCAAGGCACTCGGCGTCCCCGTCTGGCAGCTGCTCGGCGGGAAGGTGACCGACCGGGTGAAGGCGTACGCGAACGGCTGGTACACCACCGAGCGCACCCCGGAGGCGTACCACAAGGCGGCGCAGGGGGTCGTCGAGCGTGGGTACCGGGCGCTGAAGATCGACCCCTTCGGTACGGGGCACTTCGAGCTGGGCCAGGAGGAGACCCGTTACGCGGTGTCCCTGATCGAGGCCGTGCGGGACGCCATCGGCCCCGACACCGAGCTGATGCTGGAGATGCACGGGCGGTTCAGCCCGTCCACGGCGGTGCGGATCGCCCGCGAGATGGCGCCCTTCAAGCCGGCCTGGCTGGAGGAGCCGGTTCCCCCGGAGAACCTCAAGGCGCTCAGCAAGGTCGCGGAGAAGGTCGACATGCCGATCGCCACGGGAGAGCGCATCCACGACCGGATCGAGTTCCGCGAGCTCTTCGAGTCGCAGGCCGCCGACATCATCCAGCCCGACGTCGGCCACATCGGCGGCATCCTGGAGACCCGCAAGCTCGCGGCGACCGCGGAGACGCACTACACGCTGATCGCCCCGCACAACGTGGGAGGCTCGGTGCTGACCGCCGCGAGTCTCCAGGTCGCCGGCTGCACCCCCAACTTCAAGATCCTGGAACACTTCAACGACTTCGCGGACGCGGACATCAAGAAGGTCGTCAAGGGCGCCCCTGCCGTCGACCCCGCCACCGGCTGCTTCGAGCTCTCCGACGCCCCCGGGCTCGGCGTGGAGCTGGACGTGGACGCCGCCGCGGAATTCCCGCAGCAGCAGGCCCGGTTCGACCTGTGGGCGGACGGCTGGGAGAGGAGGCAGCCCAAGTGAGCACACGCTCGCGCTCGTTGACCATCGAGCGGCCCGGCAGCCACACACTGACCGAGGGGCCGCTCCCGGAGCCGGGCCCCGGTGAGGTCAGGGTGCGGGTCGCCGCGGCCGGAATCTGCATGAGCGACCGCGAGGTGTACGACGGCCACCGCGACCCCGCCTACGTGCGCTACCCCGTGGTGCCCGGTCACGAGTGGTCGGGGACCGTCGACGCCGTGGGCGAGGGCGTCGATCCCGCGCTGACCGGGCGGCGCACGGTCGCCGAGGGCTTCCGGGCCTGCGGGCGCTGCGAGCGGTGCCGGTACGGGGAGACCTCCCTGTGCACGGCGGGGTACGACGAGACGGGATTCACCCGGCCCGGGGCCTTCGCCGACCACCTGGTGGTCCCGGCGCGGCTGCTGCACCCGCTGGCCGACGACGCCGATCTGCGGGCCGCCGCCCTGCTGGAGCCCGCCGCGGTGATCGCGGCGGCCGTGCGGGCCGGGGCACCCGAGCCCGGCGAGCGGATCGCCGTGGTGGGGGCGGGGACGCTGGGGCTGCTCGCGGTCCAGCTGCTGGCGGCGGTGTCGCCGGCGGAGCTGACCGTGATCGACCCGCGGACGGAACGGGCCTCACTGGCCCTGGACTTCGGCGCGGGTGAGACCCGCACCCCGAAGGAGGCCGACGAGGTACGGGGCCGCTACGACCTGGTCGTGGAGACGGCCGGCGCCCCGTCCACCGCGGCCGACGCGTGCCTGCTGGCGCGGCGCGGCGGCCGGGTGGTGCTCACCGGGATGTTCACCCCGGGGGCGGTGGGAATCGATCCGGTGCACCTGTCGCTGAGCCAACTCACCGTGCGCAGCGTCTTCGGGGCGCCGTCGGCCGCCTGGTCGTACGCGGTACGGGCGTTCACGGCCGGGCTGCTCGATCCGGCGCCGCTGATCACGCACGAGTTCCCGCTGGAGGGGTTCGCCGAGGCGGTGGCGCTGGTCGGCGCCGGGGACCCGGGGACCGGGAAGGTGCTGCTGCGCCCGTGACGGGCCCGCCCCGAGACTCCCGTACCGGTGTGCGTGCCGTGCCGCACCTCATGATCCGAACTTCGTCCGAAATACCGAACGTGAAGGACCAGCTGTGAAAGACACCCCTGTCCCCGCCCCCGGCGCCGGTCCCCGCCGCCCCGGTGCCGCGGCGCTCACCGCGCTCGGCCTCGGTGCGGCGCCCCTCTCCCCCGCCGACGCCTCCCCGCACTCCTTCCCCGACGGCGGCAGCTGGCGCACCGAGGTGCCGTCCGTGGAGGGTCCGGAGGCCCTCGGCGTCGTACTGAAGGAGTCCGCCAGGCTCGACGTACCCGTGCACCGCGTCAGTCAGGGCAGCGGTGTCTGGATGCTGAGCGACGCGGAGATCACCGAGATGGTGGAGGGCTGCGCCGAACGCGACATCGAGCTCTGCCTGTTCACGGGACCGCGCGGCACCTGGGACACCGGCGCCTCGGTCCGGACGGACTCGGGCGGCGCCGGGCTGCGCTCCCGGGGCCACGACGCCCTGGCCGGCTGCGTCGAGGACGCGCTGCGCGCCACCGGGCTGGGGGTGAAGTGCCTGCTCGTGGCGGACGAGGGGGTGCTGTGGACCCTGCACCGGCTGCGCGGGCAGGGTGTCCTGCCCGCGGACACCACCTTCAAGGTGTCGGCGCTGATCGGGCCGGTGAACCCGGCCTCGTACGCGGTGTTCGAACAGCTGGGCGCCGACTCGATCAACATCCCCTCCGACCTGACACTCGCCCAGTTCACCGAGATCCGCCGGGTCTCCCGGGCCCCGATGGACCTCTACATCGAGGCGCCGGACGACCTCGGCGGCTTCGTACGGATGTACGAGGTCGCCGAGCTGATCCGGCGGGGCGCGCCGCTGTACCTGAAGTTCGGCCTCTCCAGGGCACCCGGCATCTATCCGTACGGCCAGCACCTGCGGGAACTGGCCCTGGCCACCGCCAAGGAGCGCGTGCGGCGCGGCCGGCTCGCGCTCGACCTGCTCGCGCGCCACGGGGCGGACGGGGACATGGCCGCGCTCGGCACCCGGCTGCCGGGCCCGCTCAACCGGTTCGAGATCTCGTCATAACGTTCCGGAAACACAGTCCCCAAAAGAAGACACAGCCGCGCACAATCCCACACACCTGTTCTCGGTCGCTCTGCCCTCAGCTTTCCGGGCGTGCCGGCACCACCGGACCGAGGCCTGACCCACATCAAGGATGATGACCATGCGTAACCGCAGAGCCGCACTCGCCGCCATAGCCTCCACCGCCTCGCTCGCCCTGGCCCTGACCGCCTGCGGCCAGAACAGCGAGGGCGGCGGCGAGGAGAAGAATGACGGCGCCGCCAACGCCACCATCGGCATCGCGATGCCGACCAAGTCCTCCGAGCGCTGGATATCCGACGGCGCCAACGTCGTGAAGGAACTGAAGGGCAAGGGCTACGAGACCAAGCTCGTCTACGGCGAGGACGACCCGGACCAGCAGGTCTCGCAGATCGAGAACATGATCACGCAGGGCGTGGACGCCCTGATCGTCGCCGCGATCGACAACAAGTCCCTCAACAACGTGCTGCAGCAGGCCAAGGAAGCCGACATCCCGGTGATCTCCTACGACCGGCTGATCCTCGGCACGGAGAACGTCGACTACTACGCCTCGTTCGACAACGAGAAGGTCGGCGAGCTGCAGGGCACGTACATCGTGGACAAGCTCGGCCTGGGGGACGGCAAGAAGGGCCCCTTCAGCATCGAGCTGTTCGCCGGCTCCAACGACGACAACAACACCAAGTACTTCTTCCAGGGCGCGATGAACGTCCTCAAGCCCTTCGTCGACAAGGGCGAGCTGGTCGTCAGGTCCAAGCAGACCGCCCTCAACCAGGTCACCACCCTGCGCTGGGACGGCGGCACCGCGCAGAAGCGCATGGACGACCTGCTGACGTCCAGCTACCGCAGCACCCGGGTCGACGCCGTGCTCTCGCCCTACGACGGCATCTCCGTCGGCATCCTCTCCGCCCTGAAGTCGGACGGCTACGGCACCAAGGCCAAGCCCATGCCGGTGGTCACGGGTCAGGACGCGGAGCTCGCCTCCGTGAAGTCGATCATCGCGGGTGAGCAGACGCAGACCGTCTACAAGGACCTGCGCAAGCTCGCCGAGGTCGCTTCGAACATGGTCGACGCCGCCCTGAACGACAAGAAGCCCGAGGTCAACGACACCAAGTCCTACGACAACGGTGTCAAGGTCGTCCCCGCCTTCCTGCTGCAGCCGGTCAGCGTCGACAAGACCAACTACAAGGAAGCCCTCGTGGACGACGGCTACTACACCGAGAACGACCTCAAGTAACCGGGCTCCCTCAAGGATTGGAAGGCAAGACCATGGCGGGACCCGTCCTGGAAATGCGCTCGATCGTCAAGACCTTTCCCGGTGTCAAAGCGCTGTCGGACGTCACGCTGACTGTCCGCCAGGGCGAGGTCCACGCCATCTGCGGAGAGAACGGCGCCGGCAAGTCGACCCTGATGAAGGTGCTCTCCGGAGTGCATCCGCACGGCAGCTACGAAGGGGACGTCCTCTTCGAGGAGGAGACCTGCCGGTTCAAGGACATCCGGGCGAGCGAACAGCACGGCATCGTGATCATCCACCAGGAGCTGGCGCTGGTGCCGTACCTGTCCATCGCGGAGAACATCTTCCTCGGCAACGAGCACGCCAAGCGCGGACTGATCAACTGGAACGAGACCCTCAGGCACGCCACCGAACTGCTCCGCCGGGTCGGCCTCGCCGAGAACCCGGAGACCCGCGTCGCCGACATCGGTGTGGGCAAGCAGCAGCTGGTGGAGATCGCCAAGGCACTGTCGAAGAAGGTGAAGCTGCTCATCCTCGACGAGCCGACGGCGGCGCTCAACGACGAGGACAGCGGCAAACTCCTCGACCTGATCCTTTCGCTGAAGGACCAGGGCATGACCTCGATCATCATCTCGCACAAGCTGAACGAGATCCGCCGGGTCGCCGACTCGGTCACGATCATCCGCGACGGGCACTCCATCGAGACACTCGACGTGAAGGCCCCGGAGACGACCGAGGACCGGATCATCAGCGGGATGGTCGGCCGCGACCTGGAGAACCGTTTCCCGGAGCGGACCCCGCACCACCCGGAGGAGGGGACCGCGCCCGCCCTGGAGATCCGCAACTGGACCGTGCACCACCCCATCGACCAGCAGCGCAAGGTGGTCGACGACGTCTCGATCGAGGTGCGGCGCGGCGAGATCGTCGGTATCGCCGGACTCATGGGCGCCGGCCGCACCGAGCTGGCGATGAGCGTCTTCGGCCGCTCCTACGGCCGGTACGCCGGCGGCACCGTCCTCAGGGACGGCACCGAGATCCGTACGAAGTCCGTCCCCGAGGCGGTCGGGCACGGCATCGCGTACGCCACCGAGGACCGCAAGCACTACGGCCTCAACCTCATCGACACCATCAACCGGAACATCTCGCTGACCGCGCTGGGCAAGGTCGCGAAGCGGGGTGTGGTCGACGAGCACGGGGAGCGGCAGGTCGCCGAGGGCTTCCGGAAGTCCATGAACATCAAGGCGCCGACCGTCTTCGAGCCGGTGGGCAAGCTGTCCGGCGGCAACCAGCAGAAGGTCGTCCTCAGCAAGTGGATCTTCGCGGGTCCCGAGGTGCTGATCCTGGACGAGCCCACGCGCGGCATCGACGTGGGTGCCAAGTACGAGATCTACACGGTCATCGACCAACTGGCCGCCCAGGGAAAGGCGGTCGTCTTCATATCCTCCGAACTGCCGGAGCTGCTCGGCATGTGCGACCGGATCTACACGATGGCAGCGGGACGGCTGACGGGTGAGTTCTCGCGGGCCGAGGCCTCGCAGGAAGCGCTGATGCGTCAGATGACGAAGGACAAAGAGGTATCCCGATGAGCACGGACTCGACCGCGAAGACCCCGGCCCCCGCGCCGCCCGGCAGCAAGAACGCCTCCGGTGAGGGCCTGCTGCAGCTGATGCTGGACGGCATGCGCCGCAACATGCGCCAGTACGGCATGCTGATGGCCCTCGGCCTGATCGTGGTGCTGTTCGCGGTGTGGACGGAAGGCGACCTGCTGCTGCCGCGCAACGTCTCCAACCTGGTGCTGCAGAACAGCTACATCCTGATCCTCGCGATCGGCATGATGCTCGTCATCATCTCGGGCCACATCGACCTCTCGGTCGGCTCACTGACCGCGTTCATCGGCGCGATGTCCGCCGTACTGATGGTCGAACACGATCTCCCCTGGCCGCTCGCGGTCGTGCTGTGCCTGGCCATCGGCGCCGTCGCGGGCTCGGCGCAGGGCTTCTTCATCGCCTACCTCGGCATACCGTCGTTCATCGTGACCCTCGCGGGCATGCTGGTCTTCCGCGGTCTGACGGAGATCTTCCTGAAGGGCCAGACCCTCGGCCCCTTCCCGAAGGGCCTGCAGAAGATTGCCAACGGGTTCCTGCCCGAGGTCGGCCCCGAGACGAACTACCACAACCTCACCCTGCTGCTGGGCTTCGCCCTGATCGCCTTCGTGGTCTTCCAGGAGGTCCGCGACCGCAAGCGGCAGCAGGAGTTCGCCCTCGACGTGCCGCCGTTCAAGCTGTTCCTGCTGAAGCTGGTCGCACTGGTCTCGGCCGTCCTCGTCGTCACGCTGCTGCTCGCCAGCTACAAGGGCGCCCCGGTCGTGCTGCTGATCCTCGGCGTGCTGGTCGTCGGCTTCGGCTACCTGATGCGCAACGCGATCATCGGCCGCCACATCTACGCCATCGGCGGCAACCTGCCCGCGGCCAAGCTGTCGGGCGTGAAGGACAAGAAGGTCACCTTCCTGGTCTTCCTCAACATGGGCATGCTCGCGGCCCTGGCCGGTCTGGTCTTCGCCGCCCGCTTCAACGCGGCCTCGCCCAAGGCGGGCCTCAACTTCGAACTGGAGGCCATCGCGGCCGCGTTCATCGGCGGCGCGTCGATGAGCGGCGGCGTCGGCACGGTCCTGGGCGCGATCGTCGGCGGTCTGGTCCTGGGCGTGCTGAACAACGGCATGAACCTCGTCGGCATCGGCACCGACTACCAGCAGGTCATCAAGGGCCTCGTCCTGCTGGCCGCGGTCGGCTTCGACGTCTGGAACAAGCGCAAGGTCGGTTCGTAACACCCCCTCTTCCAGAAGGAGTTGTTCCATGACCCGCACCAGCAGACGCACCGTCCTGGCGGCCACGGCGGCCGCCGGGCTGGCCGTGGCGGCGGGCGCCCCCGCGCACGCCGCGGCAGGCGGACGCACCCCGTCCAAGGAGCTGTTCGGCACCCTCGCCGACGGGACGAAGGTGTACCGCTGGACGCTCGCCAACGGCGGGACCCGGCTCAAGGTCCTCTCGTACGGCGGGATCGTCCAGTCACTGGAGACCCCCGACCGGCACGGCCGGACGGCGAACGTCTCGCTGGGCTTCGGCGGCCTGCCGGACTACGTGGCGAAGTCCCCGTACTTCGGCGGGCTGATCGGGCGGTACGGGAACCGCATCGCGGAGGGCCGCTTCACCCTCGACGGGGTGACGCACCGGCTGCCGGTCAACGACGGTCCCAACAGCCTGCACGGCGGCGACCGGGGCTTCGACAAGCGGGTCTGGGACATCGAGCCGTTCACCGGGCGCGGCGAGGTCGGCCTGGCGCTGACCCGGACCTCGCCGGACGGTGAGGCGGGCTATCCGGGGGCGCTGGCCGTCCGCGTCGTCTACACGCTCACGGCACGCGGCGAGTGGCGCATCGACTACACGGCCACCACCGACCGGGCCACTGTCCTCAACCTCACCAGCCACACCTACTTCAACCTGGCGGGCGAGGGCAGCGGCAGCGTCGACGGGCACCTGCTGGAGCTGGCCGCCTCGCGCTACACCCCCGTCGGCGCGACCCTCATCCCGACCGGGGAGCTCGCGAAGGTGGCGCGCACGCCGTTCGACTTCAGGCGGGCGAGGGCCATCGGGGAGGCCGTCCGCACCCCGCACGAGCAGATCGGTCACGGCCAGGGCGTCGACCACAACTTCGTCCTGGACAAGGGGATCACGTCCCGCCCCGAGTACGCGCTGACGGTCGCCGACCCCGGTTCGGGCCGGGTGATGAAGATGTACACGACCGAGCCCGGCATGCAGGTCTACACCGGGAACTTCCTGGACGGCACCCTGACCGGGACCTCCGGCCGGGTGTACCGGCAGGGCGACGCGTTCTGCCTGGAGTCCCAGCACTTCCCGGACTCCCCCAACCAGCCGTCGTTCCCCTCGACGGTGCTGCGCCCCGGTGACACCTACCGGTCGACGACGGTGCACGCGTTCTCGTCGCGCTGACCCCGAGCAGGCCGCGAACGGCTCCCCCTCCGTGCGGAGGGGGAGCCGTCCTGCGTCGTCAGACCAGCCGGATCATGTTCCAGGACATCGGTTCCAGGGTCGCGGTCAGCGTGCCGCCGGCCAGGACGGTGCCCTCGGCCGGGTGCGGTGCGACCCGCTCGGGCTCGGCGAGGGTGTTGCGGGCCTCTGGGTCGGCGTCGGCGATCACCTGGTGTTCGGCCACCTCGCTCAGTTCGAGCCCGTGCAGGGCGACTTCGAGGGGCAGTGCGGTGGACTGGCTGCGGTTGACCGCGAAGACGGTGACCGCCCCGGACCCGGGGTCGCGCACGGCGGTGGCGTGCAGCAGGTCCGCCTCGCCGTACTTGGCCGTCCCGTACGTGGGCGAGTCCACCCGTACGTCCAGGACCTGGCCCCGCCCGTACCGCGCGGCCTGCGCGAACGGGAAGAAGGTCGTCTGGCGCCAGGCCGGTCCACCGGGCTCGGTCATGATCGGCGCGATCACGTTGACCAGCTGGGCGAGGCAGGCGACGGTGACCCGGTCGGCGTGGCGCAGCAGCGCGATGAGGAGGCTGCCGAAGACGACGGCGTCCGTGACGCTGTAGTTGTCCTCCAGCAGCCGCGGGGCCTCGGGCCAGTCGAGCGGGTTCTCCACCGAGTCGTGGTGGTAGCGGGCCATGTACCAGACGTTCCACTCGTCGAAGGAGAGATTGATCTTCTTCGTCGACTTGAGCCGGGCACCGATGTGGTCGCAGGTGGCGACGACGCTCTCGATGAAGGACTCCATGTCCACGGCCGAGGCCAGGAAGGAGTCGCGGTCGCCGTCGGTCTCCTCGTAGTAGGCGTGCAGGGAGATGTGGTCGACGACGTCGTACGCCTCGGCGAGGACCGTCGCCTCCCAGGCGGCGAAGGTCGGCATGGAGCGGCTGGAGGAACCGCAGGCGACGAGCTCGACGGACGGGTCGATCTGGCGCATCGCGCGCGCCGTGGCGGCGGCGAGGCGCCCGTACTCCTCGGCGGTCTTGTGGCCGGTCTGCCAGGGGCCGTCCATCTCGTTGCCCAGGCACCACAGCTTGATCCCGAAGGGGTCCTTGTCGCCGTGGGCGACACGGCGGTCGGACAGCTCGGTGCCGGACGGGTGGTTGGCGTACTCCTGGAGCTCGATGGCTTCCTGGACGCCGCGGGTGCCGAGGTTGACGGCGAGCATCGGCTCGGCCTGCGGGCCGGTCTTCCGGAGGAAGTCCATGAACTCGGAGAGGCCGAAGCGGTTCGTCTCGGTGGAGCGCCAGGCCAGATCGAGGCGGCGGGGGCGCTCGTCGGCGGGGCCGACGCTGTCCTCCCAGCGGTACCCGGAGACGAAGTTTCCGCCGGGGTAGCGGATGGCGGTGACGCCGAGTTCGCGGACGAGGTCCAGGACGTCGGTGCGCAGTCCCGCCTCGTCGGCGGACGGGTGGCCGGGCTCGAAGATGCCGTCGTAGACGCAGCGGCCGAGGTGTTCGACGAAGGATCCGAAGAGCCGGGGGTTCACCTCGCCGACGGTGAAGGCGGGGTCGAGGGTGAAGCGCGCGGTGCGGGTCATGGCTTCCTTACTCGTTCGGTATATCGAATGCTGCTCGTAGCCTCGAACGGGACCGTAGGGTTCACCATCCGCGGGCGTCAATGCCCTTGCGCGCGCTTTCGCGGAGCCTGCAGCGCCATGGACCGGTACACGGGGCCGGGTCCGATCACCGGAACCACCAGCCGGATCGCCGGACGGCCGGCCCGGGTGCCCGCGCCGGACGCCCGGCCCGGTTCCCGTCAGGCGGTGCCGGGCCCGGCCTGCCACGCCGCGTCGCGGGCGGCCGGGGCGGCACACGGCGTCAGCTGGTCGACGCCCAGGGAGGCCGGCAACGCCACGGCAGTACGAGGCGCTCGGCCTTGGGCGCGGCCGTCGTCCGGGCACCCGCGGCGATGGACTGGACCGATGGCCGCTTCGCGGGCAGGACCGCCCCGTCCGACCGCGTCCGCATCCCCCCGGGCAACTCGCCGGCACCGGAGGGGCCGGTGCCGGCGTCCCGACCGCCCGCACACTCCGAGGCCCCGCCGCGCCCGGACCGGGCCGAAATGTCTCGGCGGCCGTTCACGCAGGACGCCCGGCCGGGAACCCCGGCCGGGCGTCTGCTCGGACTCGTTCACCGCGGCACGCATGTGATCACGCGCCGCGGCCACATCTGGTATCCGCCTGGCGGAACGCCGCCCCCGGATGCGAGGGGGGCGGGATCAGGCGACCGACAGCGCGACCTCGATGTTGCCTCGAGTGGCGTTCGAGTAGGGGCACACCTGGTGCGCCTGCTCGACGAGCGACTGCGCGGTGGCGCGGTCGACGTTCGGGATGGTGGCGGTGATCGCCACCTCCAGGCCGAATCCGCCGGCCTCGGTCTTGCCGATGGAGACCGCCGCGGTCACCGTCGAACCGGTGATGTCGGCCTTCGCCCTGCGGGCGACGACGCCGAGCGCCCCCTGGAAGCAGGCGCTGTAGCCGGCCGCGAAGAGCTGCTCGGGGTTGGTGCCCGCACCGCTCCCGCCCATCGCCTTCGGCGGGTTGACGACGACGTCGAGGTTGCCGTCGTCGGAGGAGACGCGGCCGTCCCGGCCGTTCGAAGCGGTGGCGACGGCGGTGTAGGCCACGTCTATGTGCTGGATGGTCATACCGGTGATTCCTCCTGCTGATGCGTCGCGGCTCGCGCCCACGGACCGCGACGGCCTGAGCCGAGCCTAACGGGTGACCGGCGCGGCACCCGGATCGCCCGTCACTCGGAACTCCGATAGGCAGGGGGCATGCAGACCTTCCTTCCGTACGCCGACTTCCGCCGGAGCGCCCTCACGCTGGACCTGCGGCGGCTCGGCAAGCAGCGGGTGGAGACGCTCCAGGTCCTGCGAGGACTCACCGTCCCCGGCTACGGCTGGCGGCACCACCCCGCGGTCCGCATGTGGACCGGGTACGAGGAGGCTCTCGTGCGCTACGGACTGCACATGTGCGCCGTGTGGACCGCCGGGGGCAGAGCGGACACCTGTGCGGCGACCCTCCGCGCGGACCTCTCGGCGTCGCTCGGGCGCACCACCGTCCGGTCGGCCGCCGAACTCGCGGCGGCGGCCGAACTGCCCCCGTGGCTGGGTGATGAGACGTTCCATCGGAGCCACCGTTCCGCGCTCGTGCGCAAGGACCCGGAGTACTATCGCCCGCTCTTCCCGGACGTGCCGCCCGACGCTCCGTACGTGTGGCCGCCCTCGGACCGCGGAGGCCGGTGACGGGTGCGGCGGCGGACACCGGGCGTGCGCCTGCCACCCGGCGGCCCGTGGCTCCGGTTCGCCCGTGGTCGTCGCAGGTGCGGCGTCCCCGCACGCACCCGGACGACGATCACGGGCTCACGGCCGGCGACGGGTCAGGCGTCGAGCGAGACGATCATCTTGCCGGTGTTCTCGCCGCGCAGCAGGCCGAGGAAGGCGGCGAAGCCGTTCTCGATGCCTTCGGCCTTCGTCTCGTTGTACTTGAGCTCGCCGGAGGCCAGCCATCCGGCCACGTCCTGGACGAACTGCGGCTGGAGCGCGGCGTGGTCGCCGACCAGCATGCCCTGGAGGCGCAGCCGCTTGCCGATGACCAGGGCGAGGTTGCGCGGGGCCGGGCTGGGCTCCGTGGCGTTGTACTGCGCGATCATTCCGCAGATGGTGGCGCGGCCGTGCAGGTTGAACGAGGAGATCGCGGCCTCCAGGTGCTCGCCGCCGACGTTGTCGAAGTAGACGTCGATGCCGTCCGGGGCGGCCTCGCGGAGCTGGTCCCTGACGGGGCCCTTCTTGTAGTTGAAGGCGGCGTCGAAGCCGTACTCCTCGACGAGGAGCTTGACCTTCTCGTCGGAGCCGGCCGAGCCGATGACCCGGGAGGCGCCCTTGATCTTCGCCATCTGGCCGACCTGGCTGCCGACCGCGCCGGCCGCGCCGGAGACGAAGACGGCGTCGCCCTCCTTGAAGGAGGCGACGTCGAACAGGCCCGCGTAGGCGGTGAGGCCGGTCATGCCGAGCACGCCGAGGTAGGCGGAGAGCGGGGCGAGCGAGGCGTCGACCTTCACCGCGTGCTTGGCGGGGACGTCGGCGTACTCGCGCCAGCCGAGGCCGTGCAGCACGTGGTCGCCCACGGCGAAGCCGTCGGCCCCGGACGCGACGACCTCGCCGACCGCGCCGCCCTCCATGGGGTGGTCGAGCTTGAAGGGCGGGGTGTACGACTTCACGTCGTTCATCCGGCCGCGCATGTAGGGGTCGACCGAGAAGTGCAGGTTGCGGACGAGTACGCGACCCTCGCCGGGAGCGGTCACCGGCACCTCACGCAGCGCGAAGTCGGAGGCCTCGGGCCAGCCCTGCGGACGGGCGACGAGGTGCCATTCACGGCTGGAGGCGGGGAGTGCTGCAGACATGGGCTCGGGTTCTCCTTGATGGCTCACGGGGGAAGCGAAAAATGCTTCATGACGTGAAACAACCATGCGCCCGAATATTTCACCTTGTCAAGTAATTGGGTAAGCTGAGTGTCATGGCCACCTCGCGCTCGGACCCACTGACCCTCGACGTCATAGAACTCATCGGCGGCGTCGTGGCGCGCTACCACGAGGAGTACGACCGGGCCGCGGCCGCGCACGCCCTGACCGGCGCCCAGGCCCGGGTGCTCGGACTGCTCTCCCTCGAACCGATGCCCATGCGCAAGGTTGCCCGGAAGCTCAAGTGCGAACCGTCGAACATCACGGGGATAGTCGACCGCCTGGAGCTCCGCGGCCTGGTGGAGCGCCGCCCCGACCCCGCCGACCGTCGGGTGAAACTGGCCGCCCCGACCCAGGAGGGCATCCGGACGGCCCGGCAGCTGCGGGATGCGCTGGACTTCGCCCGCGAGCCGCTCGCGGAGCTGTCCGAGGCCGAACGGACGGTGCTGCGCGACCTGCTCCGCCGGATGCTCGGCACGGAGGCGGACGACGACTCCTAGAGCCGCGTCGAGCACCCCACCCGGTGGGGTCTCAGGTGCAGAACCAGAGCCAGCGGGTGCAGGTCTCGCCCGGTGACGGAGTCGGTACGGGATCCTTCGGAGGCTCCGGCTGCGTCGGCTCCCCGGTCGGCCCCTCGGGGCTCGACGAACCGGTGGGCGAATCGGAGCCGTCCGGCTCCGACGGCGTGGACGCGGAGGGCGGAGCGTCCTCGGAGGCGGGGGCGGAGGAGGACGACGCGGACGGCCCGGGCTCCCCCGGCTCCGTCGAGCCGGACGGCTCCCCGCCCGGGGAACGGGAAGCGCCGACCGGAGTCGTGGTGGGTGGGTCCACCGGCCCCGGAGCGTCGTCGGACACGGTGCTCGACGAGGGGACGGGGGCCGCTTCGGCGGAGGCCGAGGACTCACTCACGTACTCCGCGGCGCCGTCGTCGCCCCCGGGCTCGATGGCCAGCTCGGCCAGGCTCAGCGCGCCGACGGCCAGCAGCACACCCAGCGCCGCCAGCAGTACCCCGCGCCCGCGGCGCCGGTGCGTCCGGCGGCCACGTCCCCGGGTGTCGGCGGCCCGGGCACGCCGACGCTGCCCTCCGGCCCCGGAGGGCTCGAGGGTTTCGCCCGGCCGTTCCGGCTCGTGACCGGAGTGCGCCGGGTCGGCGTAAGGGACCAGCGCGTCGGCGGGGGTTCCACAACCGGCGCAGGCCAGGGCGCCGTTGAGGTGCCGTTGGCACGGGTGGCAGTAATCCATGGCGCCCGCAGACTAGACGGGCGGGGAAGGGCCGAGGAAGGCGCCCAGGTGAGGATCTTGTGTGGAATCCCGGATTCCGAAGCGCGGCGCCCGATACGCGTGAGAAGCGGCAGGATGGGCACCATGACCGCTCCCGCCCCGTTCGGGCCGCTCCAGTTCCAGCTCGTCCTGCTGCGACGGATGGCCGACCACCAGCCGGATCTGGTGGAGGACGCCCGGCACGAGCTGAGTGCCTCGCTCGCCGAGATGCGGGAGGCGAACCGCCGCTGGCAGGCCATGCTGCGCGCCCCGCGCGGCCGGGGGGCACTGCGCCGCTACCGCTCCGTGCTCGGCGAGCCGGAGAGCTCGGTACGCCGCAGGGTCGGCGACCTGGAGTGCGACGCACTGCGGTGGCCGCTGCCGCTCTGGCCCGGTCTGCGGTTCGAGGTGATGGCCGGCCCCGGCGGCGCCGTGTGGAACGAATGGCTGGTCCGCGCACCCGGAGCGCCCGGCCCGGAGTTGGGCGGCGTCCGGGACCTGCGCCCGTGGTCCTGCACCGTGGACGAGGTCGCCAGGGCCTTCGCCCCCGTCCGGCCGATGGAGGGCAGTGCGCCGACCCGCTGGGCGCTGGCCCTCAGCGACCCGGCCGACCACCGGCCGTACGTCGCCGAATTCACCTGGGGCCTGTTCCAGCGGCTGCTTCCCGGCACCCTCTGACATCTGGCGCCCCGTCAGCCCGGTTCCCCCCTACGGCTCACCCAGCGCGCGCCGCCCCTCCCCCGGCGGGACGATGCCAGGAGAGCCGGCTGCCGCCGGCGCCCCCGCCAGCGCCTCTCGGGAGAACCTGCCGTGACCGTCAGTCTCGAACAGTTGCGCCGTTGCCACGTCGCCGTCGACCTCGGGGCCGCGAGGACCCGCGTGTACGTCAAGGGAGTGGGGCTCGTCGTCGACGAGCCCAGTGTCGCCGCCGTGAACACCCGTACCGGCTCGCTCATCGCCGTCGGCGCCCTCGCCGAACAGATGACCGGCCGCACGCCCGCGTACATCCGGGTGGTCCGCCCGGTCTCCGGCGGGACCGTCGTCGACATCGACATGGCCCAGCGCATGCTGCGCCATCTGCTCGGCGAGAAGCTCCGCCGCCAGCTGCGCCGCAAGCCCCGGCTCCGCGCCGCCGCCTGCACGCCGCACGACAGCGATCCACTGGCCCAGCGGGCCACCGTCGAGACCCTCGTCGGGCTCGGTGCGCGCCGGGTGGAGCTGGTCGACACCCTGATCGCGGCGGCCGTCGGCTGCGGGCTGCCGGTGGAACAGCCCACCGCGACCATGATCATGGTGTGCGGGGCCGCCACCACCCAGATCGCGGTGCTCTCCCTCGGCTCGATCGTGACGGCCGTCCGTATCCCGATCGGCGGCGAGGCCATCGACCAGGCGGTCATCCAGCACCTGCGCCAGCACCACGAACTGATGCTGCCCAGCCAGTCCGTACGCCCTCTGCAACTGGCGCTCCGCGGCAACGGTCTGACGCTCGGCGGGCCTGCGGTGACGGAGATCCACGGCCGCGACGTGGCCACCGGCCTGGCGCGTTCGGTGCAGGTCGACACGGCGGCCGTGCGGCAGGCGATCCACACCCCGCTGACCGCCGTGCTCGACGGCCTGGGCAAGGTGCTGCGCGACTGCCCGCCCGATCTGGTGGCCGACATCGCGGACTCCGGAATCATGATGGTCGGCGGCAGCGCCCTGCTGCCGGGGTTCGACCAGATGCTGCGTGACGCGACGGGCGTGCCGGTGCACATCGCCGAGCGGCCCGATGTCTGCTCCGTGCTCGGGCTCGGCGCCATGCTGGACGGCATGGTCCAGCCGCTGGTCCTCAACCCGCTCGCCGGCTGAGACCCCCGGGGCTCCCTGTGGCCGGGACGCTCGAACTGCGGGCGACGCTCCAGCACCTCGTGGACACCGCCACGGCGCTCACCGGCGCACGCTACGGCGCCCTGACCCTCGCCGACCAGGACGACGGCCACGTCACCGACCTGTTCACCACCGGCCTGACCGACGCCGAGCGCCGCCGCATCGGCCGCATCCCGGACGGCCGCACAGGTGTCCTCGGGGCCCTCGTCGACGACCCGGAGCCGCTGCGCCTCGACGATCTGACCACCGACCCCCGCTCCTGCGGCATGCCGCCCGGCCACCCCCCGATGCACTCCTTCCTCGGCTCCTCGATCCGGGTGCGCACCGAGGTGCTCGGCAGCCTCTTCGTCACCGGGAAGAGCTCGGGGCACTTCACCGACACCGACACGGCACTGCTGCGACTGCTCGCCTCCCAGGCCGGGGCGGCGATCGGCGGTGCCCACCTGTACGAGGCGGCGCGGCAGCGGGAGCAGTGGATCGAGGGGGCCGCGGCCGTCACCAGGGCGCTGCTGACCGGCACCGGTACGACGGACGCCCTGATGACCGTCGCCGAGCGGGCCAGGGTGCTCGCCGGCGCGGTGGCCGGGGTGATCCTCCAGCCGACCGCGGACGGCGGGATGGAGATCGTCGCCGCCTCCACCCACGAGGACCCGGCGGGCATCGTCGGCACGGTCATCGAGCCGGGCTCGCCCGTCCTCGTCCAGCTCCTGGGCGGCGAGGAGGTGTTCGTCGAGGACTCGGCCACCGACCCCCGGATGACGACGCACGTACGCTCCCGGTTCGGCCCCAGCATGATGCTGCCGCTGCAGAGCGGCGGCCGGCTCATCGGCACCCTCGCCCTGCCCCGGCGGCGCGGCGGCCCCCCGTACACGGCGGTGGACCGGCTGCTGGCCTCGCAGTTCGCCTCCCAGGCCGCGCTGGCCCTGCTGCTGGCGGACGCCCAGCACTACCGGGAGCAGCTCGCGGTCTACGAGGACCGCGACCGGATCGCCCGCGATCTGCACGACCTCGTCGTACAGCGGCTCTTCGCGACGGAGATGATGCTCGAGTCGACCCGTCGCAAGGACCTGTCGGGCGACGGCGAGACCGCCGAGCTGCTGGCGAAGGCCGTCGACGAGCTGGACTCCACGATCCAGGAGGTCCGGACGGCGATCTTCGCGCTGCAGCAGCCGCCGGCCGATGCCCCCACCACGTTCCGCGGCCGGGTGCTGCGCGAGACGGGCGGCGCCGCGGCGGTGCTCGGCTTCCAGCCGTCGGTGCACTTCACCGGGGCGGTGGACGCCCTGGTGCCGGAGTCGGTCGACGGGCAGTTGCTCGGTGTGCTGCGCGGGGCGCTCGCCACCGCACACCGCCGGACGGGGGTGTCGGCCATCGAGGTGGAGGTGGACGCGACGGCACGTCTGCCCGACGGGCGCGCGGCGGTGCGTCTGGTGGTCGCCGACGACGGGCGCACGGAGAGCGGCACCCGGTCGCCGACCGTCATCTGGCAGGCGCCGCTCTGAGCGCCACGCGGGTGTTGGAGTGGGCGACACCGGCGTCCCGCTTCAGCCGGCGCAGCAGGGCGTCCAGGGAGCCGGGGTCCGCGGCCGTGGCCCGGACCAGGTAGTCGTGGCCGCCCGTCACGTGCACCACCTCGGTGATGCCGGGCAGGGTGAGCACGGCACGTTCGAACTCCTCGTTGGTGGTGTCTAGGCGCAGGGACACGTCGATGAAGACGACGAGCCCCGAGCGGGTGTCGGCGGCCGGATCGACGATGACCGTGAAGCCGCGGATCACCCCGTCGCGGCGCATGCGGCGTACGCGGTCGCCCGCCGCGTTGGCGCTGAGCCCCACGCGTACACCCAGATCACGGTACGAGATCCGGGCGTCCTCCTGGAGGATGCCGAGGATCTCTCTGTCCAGCCGGTCCATACCCGCGATTGTCGCAGCCCGGGCCCGGAAGCGACGGTCGAGCGGTGCCGGTCGGGGCCCGGGGGCGCCCCTCGCCCTAGGCGCGTCTGTCGGAGGGGGCCTCCCCGAATGGCCCAGTCCGGCGGGCTCCGTCCGGCCGGTGACCGTTGACTTGGCCTGTGGACACAGCCGCCGAGCAGGCCCCCGCCCCGGACCGCGAGCAGCAGGCCGCCGCGTACCGGAACCTGATCGTGGCCACGGTCGGCTTCACCCTGACCTTCTGGGCGTGGAACCTGATCGCCCCGATGTCCGGGGACTACAAGGAGCGGCTGGGACTCGGCTCGTTCCAGCAGTCGTTCCTCGTCGCGGTGCCCGTGCTCGTCGGTTCGCTGGGCCGTATCCCGGTGGGCGCGCTGACCGACAGGTTCGGTGCCCGTGCGATGTTCCCCGCGGTGTCGGCGCTGACGGTCGTCCCCGTGCTGCTGCTGATCCCGGCGAAGGACTCCTACGGGGCGATGCTCGCCGTCGGCTTCCTGCTCGGGCTGGGCGGTACGACGTTCGCGATCGGTATCCCGCTCGTCAATTCGTGGTTCCCGCCGGCCAAGCGGGGGCTCGCCCTCGGGGTGTTCGGGATGGGCATGGGCGGCGTCGCCCTGTCCGGGTACTTCACGCCCCGCATCGCGAAGCACGGCGAGAACCTGCCGTTCCTGATCGTCGCCGGGGCGCTCGTGGTGTATTCGCTGCTGGCCGCCGTCCTGATCACCGACCGCCCGGACCGGCGGGTGCCGACGGACACGCTGGCCCACCGGCTGGGGCAGGCGGGCCGGCTGCGGGTCACCTGGGAGCTGTCGGCGCTGTACGCGATCGGGTTCGGCGGCATCGTCGCCTTCGGCGTGTACCTGCCGACGTACCTGAAGACCTGGTACGAGATGTCGCCGACCGAGGCGGGCACGAAGGCGGCCGGGTTCGCACTGGTGACGGTCCTCTTCCGGCCGTTCGGCGGCTGGCTCTCGGACCGGATCCACCCGGCCCTGGTCACGGCGGGGGCGCTGCTGGCCGCGGCGCTCATGGCGATCGTCCAGGCCTTCGACCCCGGCCTCTATCCGGTCGGCACGGTCGCGCTGCTCTGCATGGCGGCGGGGCTCGGCACCGCGAGCGGCAGCGTCTTCGCCCTGGTCTCGCAGGTCACACCGCAGGCGCAGGTGGGCAGTGTGACGGGCATCGTCGGGGCGATGGGCGGCCTCGGCGGCTTCGTACCGCCGCTGGTCATGGGCGCGATCCACAGCGCGAAGGGCTCGTACTCGATCGGCTTCATGCTGCTGTCCGACCTGGCGCTGGCCGGCTGCGTGTACGCGTACGGGCGGATGCGGACCCTGCGGCCGTCGGACTGAGCAGAGCGGACCGGGGAGGGGGCGGACCGGGGAGGGGGCGGACCGGGGAGGGGGCGGAGCGGCCCGCGCCCCCGTCCGCCCCTCGGTGTGCGCTCATCTCCAGCCGCATTCCTCCGGCGCCGGAGCCCGTTGGCCCTAGGCTCGCACCGTGATCCCTCTTCTGCCTGCGCTGCACGAGACGTCCGGCACCACGGCCTCCCGGGAAGCCGTCCGGTTCGGCGACCACGTCCTGACCTACGCACAGCTGGCCGGTGCGTCCGCCTCCCTCGCGCACCGGATCGCGGGCGCGGGGCGGGTCGCCGTCTGGGCCACGTCCACCCCCCGGACGGTGGTCGCGGTGGTGGCGGCCCTGCGGGCGGGCGTACCCGCCGTACCGCTCAATCCGCGGACCGGCGGGCACGAGCTGGCGCACATCCTGGCCGACAGCACGCCCTCGGTGGTGCTGGCCGGGGCGGGCGACGAACTGCCCGCCGCGCTGGACGCCCTGGAACGGATCGACGTCGACACGGCGGCGGTCTCCTCCCACGCTCCCCCGCTCGAGCCGCCCCCCGAGTCCCCCGCGCTGATCGTGTACACCTCCGGCACGACGGGCCCGCCGAAGGGCGCGGTGCTCCCCCGCCGGGCGGTCGCCGCCTCGTTGGACGCGCTGGAGGACGCCTGGCAGTGGACCGGTGACGACGTCCTCGTGCACGCCCTGCCCCTGTTCCACGTGCACGGGCTGATCCTGGGCGTCCTCGGCCCGCTGCGCAGGGGCGGTTCGGTGCGCCACCTCGGCCGGTTCAGCGTCGAGGGGGTGGCCCGGGAGCTGCTCGCCGGGGGCACGATGCTGTTCGGCGTCCCCACGATGTACCACCGGCTGGCCGGGGCACTGGCCGATCCGGCCGTCTCCGGGAGCCTCACGAAGGCCCTGGCGGGCGCCCGGCTGCTGGTCTCCGGCTCGGCGGCGCTGCCGGTCCACGACCACGAGCGGATCGCGGCGGCCACGGGCCGCCGGGTCATCGAGCGGTACGGGATGACGGAGACCCTGATGAACACGGGCGTGCGGGCCGACGGCGCACCGCGCGCGGGGACGGTCGGCCCGCCGCTGTCCGGCGTGGAGCTTCGGCTCGTCGAGGAGGACGGCAGCGTGCTCGACGACACCGCGTCCATCGGCGAGATCCAGGTGCGCGGCCCGAACCTCTTCACCGGCTATCTGAACCGCCCCGACGCGACGGCCGCGGCCTTCACCGGGGACGGCTGGTTCCGGACGGGCGACATGGCCACGATCGATGCCGACGGCTATGTGCGGATCGTCGGCCGCAAGGCCACCGACCTGATCAAGAGCGGCGGTTACAAGATCGGCGCGGGTGAGATCGAGAACGCGCTGCTGGACCACCCGGGGGTGCGCGAGGCCGCCGTGACCGGTGAGCCGGATGCCGATCTCGGCGAGCGGATCGTCGCGTGGGTGGTGCCCACCGACCCGGCGTCGCCGC
This sequence comes from Streptomyces clavifer, assembly GCA_014651175.1. Classification (GTDB taxonomy): domain Bacteria; phylum Actinomycetota; class Actinomycetes; order Streptomycetales; family Streptomycetaceae; genus Streptomyces; species Streptomyces clavifer. The sequence continues at coordinate 155,492 of BMWJ01000003.1, forward strand.
CGGGCGAGCGGGAGCTGGCGGACCATGTGGCGGACCGGCTGGCCCCCCACAAGCGGCCGCGCGTCGTGCGCTATCTCGACGTCCTGCCCCGCAACGAGCTGGGCAAGATCATGAAGAGGTCGCTCGGTGTCTAGCGCGCACGGCGGCGGCCGTGTGTCGGCTCGGGAGGCCGTCGCCGCCCTCACGGGCAGCTTCACCGAGCACCGCCCGCCCGGGCACCCCGTACGGACGGACGGCCCGCTCGGCTGGAGCGGTTACGACGACTCCCGGGCCCGCGCCGCGGCCCGGACCGGCGAGGAGGAGTCCGTCCTCTACGGGGTCGCCACCGTCGAGGGCCTCCCCTGTGTCCTGGTCTCCTTCGAATTCGGCTTCCTGGGCGGCTCGCTCGGCGGGCGCACCGGGGACCGGCTGGAGGCCGCGTACGCGCTCGCCGGTGAGCGGCGCCTCCCGCTCGTCTCGCTCGTCGCGACCGGGGGCAGCCGGATGCAGGAGGGCATGATCGCGCTGATACAGCTCCAGCGGGTGGCCCGCGCCTCGGCGGGGCTGCGCGCGGCGGGGCTGCCGCAGATCGCGGTGCTGCGGGATCCGACGACCGGTGGCGGCTGGGCGACCGTGGGCGCCGGCGCCGACGTGGTGCTGGCGCTGCCAGGGGCCCAGATCGGGTTCGCCGGGTCCCGGGTACGGCCCGCCGACGCGGATCCGTACGCGTACTCGGCCGAGGGGCAGCTGGCGGCGGGGCACGTCGACGCGGTCGTGCCGCCCGGGGAGCTGGCCGGGACGCTGGGCCGGTGGCTGACCGTGCTCACGGCGGCCGGACCGGCGGCGGCGCCCGTCCCGGCCGCCCTGTCGGACACGGCCCTGCCGGAGACCGGCTGGGACGCGGTGCGGCAGGCCCGCGCGGCGGAGCGGCCGCGGGCCGGGGCGTACCTGGACGCGTACTTCGACTTCCGGCTGCCCCTGAACGGCGACCGGTGCGGCGGCACCGATCCCGGGATGCCCTGCGGGGCGGGGCTGCACGGCGGACAGGCGGTGGTGTATGTCGCCCAGTGCGGCACCGCCACCCGCCCGGCCGGCTACCGCACGGCGGCCCGGGTGATCCGGCTCGCGGACCGGCTCGGCCTGCCGGTGCTGACCCTCATCGACACCCCCGGCGCCGCCAACGACGCGGAGGCGGAGCGGGCGGGCGCGGGGGCGGCCATCGCCGACACCTTCGCGGCGATCGCCGCCGCCCGGGTGCCGGTGACGACCCTGGTCATCGGCGAGGGCGGGTCGGGGGGCGCGCTGGCCCTCGCCTCGCCCGACCGCACGCATGTCACCGCGGACAGCTACTTCTCCGTGATCGCACCGGAGTTGGCGGCGGCCATCCTGAAGCGCGGCCCCGAGGACGTACGGGCCACCGCCGATCAGCTCCGCATCCGCCCGCAGGACCTGGTGGAGCTGGGGGTCGCCCGCTCGGTCGTGGGCCCGGCCCCGCTGCCCGGTCCGCCCTGATCCCGGTCGGTACCGCTCCCCGGTCCGTACCGTCCCCCGCCGGCCCTGATCCCCGGTCCGTCCTGACCGGGGATCAGGGCAGTGGCTAGGGCTGTGGGTCCCGCGCGTCGTACCGGGCGAAACCGCGCCAGCGCAGCCCGAGCAGGCACACCAGCAGCACGCACGCGATGCCGCCGCCGGTCACGGCCACGGCCGGGGAGGTCAGGTCGGCGACGGAGCCCGCGACGAGGTCGCCGAGCCGTGGGCCACCCGCCACGACGACGATGAACACGCCCTGCAGCCGCCCCCGCATCTCGTCGGGCACCGCCGCCTGCAGCATGGTGTTGCGGAAGACCATCGAGATGGAGTCGGCGCATCCGGCGAGCGCCAGCAGGGCCAGGCCGGGCCAGAGCTGCCGGGTCAGCCCGAACGCGGCGATCGCACCGCCCCAGCAGGCCACGGCGATCAGCACCGCGAGCCCGTGCCGCCGGATCCGTCCCAGCCATCCGGAGAAGACGCTGCCGAGGAGCGCCCCGAGTGCCGGGGCGGCGACCAGCAGTCCGGTGGTCCTGGCATCGCCGCCGAACCACACCACGGCGATCACCGGGAACAGGGCGCGGGGGTGGGCGAGCACCATGGCGCACAGGTCGCTGAAGAAGGTCATGCGCAGATTGGGCCGGGTGCCCAGGAAGCGCAGCCCGTCCGCGACGGACGCCCGCTCGGCGCCCTTCCCGCCCGCCGCGCGGTCGGGGAGCATCGAGGGCAGCCGCCACATCGCGTACAGCGAGGCGGTGAAGGTGACGGCATCGACGGTGTACGCGGCCCGGTAGCCCCACCAGCCCACGATGAGGCCGCCGATCATCGGGCCGACGAGGGCACCCGTCGTGGAGGTCATGGCGTTCAGCGCGTTGGCCGCGGGCAGTTGTCCGGGCGGCAGCAGCCGGGCGATCATCGAGCTGCGGGCCGGGGAGTTGAGGGCGAAGCAGACGGCCTGGAGCGCGACGACCGCGTACAGGAGCCGCACGTCCTCCACACCGGCGAAGGTGACGGCGGCCAGCCCCACGGAGAGCACGAACGATCCCGCCGCGCTGAAGAGGCCCAGCTTGCGCTGGTCGACGGTGTCCGCGACGGCCCCGCTGTACAGCCCGAGCAGCACCAGCGGTACGAACGAGCAGAGACCGATCAGCCCGACCGAGAACGCGGACCCGGCGATGTCGTAGACCTGCAGCGATACGGCCAGCGCCGTCATGCCCTGCCCGATCCAGGAGACGGTGTTGCCGAACCAGAGCCGCCGGTAGTCGGGGGAGGTCCGCAGGGGCGTCAGGTCGGCGAATATGCGCGTGCGGGGTACAGGTTCTTCGGCCGTTTCGGTCACAGGGGATGGTAGCGACCGCGTACGGTGCGGGACCCGCCGTCCGGGCGGGCCCCGCACCGGTCACGCGCAGGCGGCCGGGTCCGGCGGGCCCGTCCGTACCGCGCTGATCCTCACCGGGACGCTGCTGTCGACGGACCCGTCCGGGCGGTGGACGGTCGAGACTCCGGCGCTGGTGAAGGACGCCCCCTTCTGCGTCGCGTCCTGGGCGATGTCCACCCAGCCCGTCACGGCACCGCCCTCGTCGTGCCACGTCTCCCGTATGCGGTAGGCGAAGGTGCCGGCCCCCGCCCTGCTCCAGCCGCCTTCACTGGCGCCGGCCGGGGACACCAGGCACACCGTCCGGTCCGGCCGGAAGGACAGCTGCACCTCGTAGGCCGCGCCCTCGCGCGTCACCTGCGCCTGCCAGCTCCCGACCGGGACGGCGTACCGCGGGGACGCCTGCGCGGTCTGGACCGCGAGCGGGGACAGCAGACCGACGGCGGCCGCACAGGCTGCGGCCCGCCGGGCCGGTCTCGACGTGGGGTTCTTCCGCTCCAGCCGCTCGGGCTTCATCCGGTTCATGTGCGGAGTCTCGCCGGGCGGGCTCTCACCGCGCTCGACCGCTGCTGCAGCGGACGCGCCGCGGTGCGCCACGGCCGGCCGGTGACAGGTTTACGAAGTCCCGGGATTCCCCGAATCGGTGACGCGTTTACGAAGTCCCGGGATTCCCCGGATCAGTGGAGTGGGGACGAGTCCCGGGAATGAGGGAACTTACGGCTGGAATCGGCGCCTTGTGCGTTCCGGACCCGGGGTCGACCGGAAGGCCCGCCCCGCCTCGCACTTCTCATGTCGTCGCAGCCAGCGGCCGATTCCGCACGCCATGGGAGGAATGTATTCCGCGGCGGGTCCGGCAGGGGTTACCACCCGCCCGAATGACCGGAATTCCCCCACACCGACAGGAAAGCCAAGCGTGCCGCTCGTGGCGGACATCTCCCAGGTCACGAGCGTGTCGACGGTGTGGGCCGGCGATCCGGGGAGGTGCGGGGCCAGGGGTGCCGGAGGTGCGGTGGGGTTGCCCGGACGGATCAACCGAACGAACATGACGATTCGTGCCTCAGGCCGACCCGAAGATCGACTGTTCCGATGTTTCTTTCGCCCGAACCCGCCCAGGAATTGTCGATTCCTCGGCGCCCGTCGGCGTCCCGAGAACGCAAGTGCCCCGCACCATGGCGTCCAGCAGGAGGGAAACAGAGTGGAGTCAGGGGAACGCACGCTCATCACGCTGTTCGAAGAGGTCGCGAACCGCTTCCCGCACCGGGTCGCCGTCACGGCAGGTGATCAAGAGCTCCGCTACCGGGAACTGGACCGCCGGGCGAACGCGGTCGCACGGCGCCTGCGGGAATCAGGAGCCACGGGCGAGGCGCCCGTGGCCCTCCTCCTCCCGCGCGGCGTCGAATTGGCCATCGGCCTGCTCGGTGTCCTCAAGGCCGGAGCGGCGTACGTCCCCCTGGACCCGGACCACCCGGGCGAGCGCATCACCTGGACCCTGGAGGACACGGGCGCCTCGCACGTCGTGACCGTGCCCGGGTTCGCGGACCTGCTCGCGGGGTCGGACGTCCTCACCGTGCCGGTCGGGGAGGACGCCGAGGCGGGGGTGCCCGCCGTGCGCGAAGGCCTGCCGCGCCCGGAGGACCTGGCCTACGTCATCCACACCTCCGGCTCCACGGGCCTGCCCAAGGGGGTCGCGGTCGAACACCGCCACGTCGTCCGTCTCTTCGACGTGACCCACCCGCTGTTCGGCTTCGACGAGCACGACGTCTGGGCGCTGTTCCACTCCGTCGCCTTCGATTTCTCGGTCTGGGAGTTCTGGGGCGCGCTGCTCTTCGGCGGCAGGCTCGTCATCGTGCCGAAGCCGGTGGCCCGTTCGCCCCGCGCCCTGCACGAGCTGCTGCGGGCCCAGGGGGTGACCGTACTCAGTCAGACCGCTTCGGCCTTCGCCCGGCTGGCCGCCGCCGACGACGGGGCCGAGCGCCCGTTGACCGCGCTGCGCACGGTGGTGTTCGGCGGGGAACGGCTCGATGTCGGCCGACTGCGGGGGTGGATGGCCCGCCACGGTGACGCGCGCCCCCGTCTGGTCAACATGTACGGCATCACCGAGGCCACCGTGCACGCCTCCCACCGACTGATCACCACCGCCGACCTCGACGCCCCGGGAGTGAGTCCGATCGGCGTCCCGTTGCCGGACCTGGTCTTCCACGTGCTCGACGAGGACGGCGGTCCGGTCGCCGAAGGCGTGGCCGGGGAGCTGTATCTGTCGGGCGCCGGTCTGGCCAGGGGGTACCTGGGCCGCCCGGAGCTGACGAAGGAACGTTTCATCGAGCTTGCGGACCCGGCGGGGGGCGTCTGCCGTGCCTACCGGACGGGTGACCGCGTGCTGGCCATGCCCGACGGCGACCACGTCTACCTCGGCCGCACCGACGACCAGGTGAAGATCCGGGGCTATCGTGTCGAGCCCGGGGAGGTGGAGGCGGTGCTGCTCCGTGCCCCGGAGGTCTCGGCGGCGGTGGTCCTCGCCCACAGCTACGGCGAGGACGACATGCGCCTGATCGCCCACGTCGTCTCCGCCGACGAACCGTCCGCACTCGCCCCTCGCCTGGGAGAGCTGGCCGCCGGCCTCCTGCCCGAGCACATGCGGCCCTCCGCCTACCTCGTCCGGACCGAGTTGCCGCTCACCCCCAACGGGAAGGTGGACAGGGCCCGCCTGCCCGCGCCGACCCTCGGGGGGACGAGCGCGCCCGTCGCCGAGCCGGACGAGATCCCGGCGGTGCTCACCGAGACCGAGCGGCGGATCGGGCTGATCTGGCAGGCCGTGCTGGAGGTGCCCCGAGTGGGCCTGAACACGGACTTCTTCGATCTCGGCGGCACCTCGTTGTCGTTGTTGCGCATGTTCGAGCGCGTCAACGCGGAGTTCGGCACGGATCTGGACATCACCGTGCTGATCGAGGCGGCCAGCGTCGCCGAGCTCGCGCAGAAGGTCGAGGCGGCGGGGGCCGTCTCTCCCCCGCCCCGTTGACCCGAACCCCCGTCCCGCAACGTACCGGCAGCCCACTCCCTGGAGGACGCATGTCCGCACGTCCCGACCGCGCGCCCGGCCCGGACTTCTCGCTCAGCCCCGAGGAACTGGCGGCCTTCCACCGCGACGGCTACGCGGGCCCCTTCACCCTCTACGAGCCGGACGAGATCAACGCGATCTGGTCGCGCACCCGCCGGGAGCTCCTGGACCGCAGTGCCGCCGTCTACAGCGACGACGCCGCCGTGTCGGGGGCGACCAACATCTCCAACTACGACCGCCATCTCGACCACGCCTTCCTCGCCGACCACGTCACCCGGCCCGAGATCGTCCACCGCGTGGCATCCGTCCTCGGCCCCGACGTGCTCTGCTGGCGCACCGAGTTCTTCCCCAAGTACCCCGGGGACGAGGGAACCGACTGGCACCAGGCGGACACCTTCGCCAACGCTTCCGGAACCCCGCAGATCCAGTGGCCCGGAGGGTCCGACTTCGGCGGCACCATCACCGTCTGGTCCGCCTTCACCGAGGCGAGCGCGAAGATGGGCGCCCTCCAGTTCATCCCCGGCACCCATCGCACGATGCACTACGACGAGACCAAGCGGATGCACTACTCCCCGGACAGCAACACCTCCGTCGACAAGGACGGCGTCCGGCGCGGCTTCTTCGGATACGACTACCGGGAACTCCAGATCGACCCCGACTGGAAGCCGGACGAGTCGCAAGCGGTCTCGATGGAGATGCGTCCGGGGCAGTTCATCGTCTTCTGGTCCACCCTGATGCACGCCTCGCACCCGCACGAGGGGAGCACCAAGGACATGCGCATGGGCTTCGCCTCCCGCTATGTGCCCACCTCCGTGCGCGTCTATCCCGACACCGTCGCGATCGAGGAGTACGGCGGCAGGGTCGGCCTCGACCGCTACGGGGCCGTCTTGGTCAGCGGCGACGACGAGCACGGCCACAACCGCATCGCCGAACGCACCACCCGCGACCATCCCTTCACCACCAGGCCCCCGGTCCGGGCGTGACGTCGCCCGCGACACGGACGGGCGTCGCCCCCGGCGCGTCCCCGGGGGACACACTCGCCCGTGCCCTGCTGGACACGGGCTCCGTCCTCCGCGCCGGCACCGGGCGGCTGCGGGTCGCGCCCACCTCACCGGTGAGCGCCGCCCGGCTCCCCGCGTTCCAGAGCCTGCTCGATCGCCTGTCCCGCGCGCTCGGACTTCCCGGACCGGAGCTCGTGGCGACCTCGGAGGGGCTGACCGCGCCGGAGCTCGCGGTCGGCCGCCGGCTGGCCGTGGGCAACACGGAAGGCGCTGGTCGCCCCGGAGACACGGCGGCTGCCGGGAACGCGGTCGTACCGGAGCTCGACGACCGGGCCGTGGCCGAGACCGCGCACCGGGCGCGCACAGCCTTCCCCGGCCCGCCCCTGGTGCTGACCGCGCGGGACGGCACACCCCTGCGGTGCTGGGCCGCCGGCCCCCCGGACGCTCCGGCCGTAGCCGTGGTCGGTGCCTGCGGGATGCCCGTCGGACTGACGGTGAACTGGCTCGCGGCACTCTCCACTCGGTACCGCGTGGTCACCTGGGAGAGCCGGGGGCTGTTCGCCACCGGTGAGGGAGCCGGGCCCGGCGGCCCGGTCGACCACTCCGTCGAGGCCCAGAGCGAGGACCTCCTCGCCGTTCTCGACGGGTTCGGCATCGCCAGGGCGCACGCACTCGGCCTGTGCGGGGGCGTGGTGGTCGCGCTGGCCGCCGCCGCCCGATCCGAGCGGATCGACTCACTGAGCCTGTGGCACGGCGACTGGGAACTCGGCGACGCGGCGCCCAAGACCACCCATCAGCGGGACATGGAGTCCCTGCTCGCCATGGCCGCCCGGGGCCCGAAGCAGGCGGCCGGGCTGCACCGGATACTCACTCGCCCCTCCACCCTGGACGGGCTGCGCCCCGATCTCGCCCACTACCTCGTCCACCCCTACACCACCGCAGAACTCCTCTACCGGTACGGGCAGTTGAACGGGACGCTGATGACCACCGACTGCCGGAAACTGCTCACCGCGCGCCAACCGGCCCTCGTCGTCACCAGCGACCAGGACACCACCGCGCACCCGGCCGGCTCCGTCCACGTCGCACGGCACCTGCCGGCCGCCGAGCTGCGCGTCCTGCCGACCGGGGACCACCTCGGCGCCTTCGACGCGCGGCCCCATCTCGTCACCCTGGCGGAGGAGTTCCTGCGCTCCGTGACCGACCACCCCCGGAAGGACACATGAACGTCCACAGCGCGGCCGGGACCGGCCGCTCGACACCGGCCGCCGAGGTCCTCGCCCGGCATCCCGCCGTGGCCGAGGTCGTGATCGTCGACGAGCCGGGGACCCCCGGCGGCCACGCCCGGATCGTTCCGGACCGGGAGACGGCCCGGACTCTGAGCCGGTCCGTCGTCCTCGAAGCGGCGGACCGGCTCGGCGGCCTCGCCTGGCACGAGCCCGCCGACACGATCCGGGTGGCCGGTCTCAACCGGGGCGAGACCGACTTCCTGTATCGGGAGATCTTCGTCGAGGGCGCCTACTTCCGGCACGGCATCACCCTGCCCCGGGCACCGGTCGTGCTCGACGTGGGGGCGAACATCGGCATGTTCTCCCTCCGTGCCGGGCTCGCGGCGCCCGGCGCCCGGGTCATCGCCGTCGAGCCGGTGGCCGAACTCGCCGCCGCCGTACGCCTCAACGCCGAACTCCACGGGCTGGACGTCACGGTGCTGCAGACCGCGCTCGGGCGGAAGCAGGGCGAGACCTCGTTCACGTTCTATCCGCACAACAGCGTGATGTCCGGGCGGTACGCGGACGCGGCGCAGGACGCGGAGGTGCTGCGCGGCTACCTGCTGACCGGTGACGACGCGGGGGCGGAGAGCGCGGGCGAGGACCCGGGCGGGGACGGCCGGTCGCGTTCCCTGGACCGGCTCGTCGGCGACCGGCTGGCCGCACGCCCGCGCCGGGTCCCCGTCACCACCCTCGGCAACGTGATCCGCGACCACGGCCTCACCCGCGTGGACCTGCTGAAGATCGACGTGGAGAAGGCCGAGTCCGAGGTCCTGGCGGGACTCGACGAGGAGACCTGGGAGCGCGTGGAGCAGGTCGTGGTGGAGGTCCACGACATCGAGGGGCGCCTGCAGGAAGTCCTGGGAACGCTGCGGGACCGGGGGTTCGACGTCACGCATGACCAGGATCCCCGACTGGCGTTGACCCCTTGTCACAATGTGTACGCCCGGCGCCCCCGGGCCGGCGTCGGCGCCCCTCCCGCCCCCGTCTTCGACGGCGTCCCCACCCTGCGCCGGCTGGAGGGGGAACTGCGCGAACTCCTCGCCCGCGCACTGCCGTCGGCCCCACCGCCGGGGCGCTGGACGGCCGTCCCCCACCTCGGCCCCGCTCCTGGGGCCCCCGCACCGGCCACGCCCGCATCACCGGCCCCGGCGGCCGTCGCACCCGAGAGGGTCGCCGTCCTCGCGCGCGCCTGGACCGACCTGTTCGGTGCGGACGCCCTACGCTCGGGCGCCGACTTCTTCGAACTCGGCGGCGACTCGCTGACCGCGGTCCGGCTGCTGGCCCGGGTGGAGGACGAGCTGGGCCCGGACGCCCTCACCCCGGATCTGATCTTCACCGACGGCACATTCGCGGGGCTGGCCGCCGCCCTGGGAAGCGGCCGGCCAGCCGGGGAAGTGCCGCGTCCCTGAGCGCCGTGCGGCCGGGACACCGGCACCGTGCGGCGCCACCCGCCCAGCCCGCCGACCTGCGGCACCTCACAGGAGGACGTGATGAACATCCGGGCCGAGCACCCTCCTCAGGACCCGGCGGGGCGCTGGTTCCGCCGCCTCGCGCCCCGCCCGGCGGCCTGCCTGACCCTGGTCTGCGTGCCGCACGCGGGCGCCGGAACCGCCGCCTTCGGGCCGTGGGCCGACCTGTTGCCCCCCGAGATCGAGCCGGTGGCCGTGCGGCTGCCCGGACGGGAGAGCCGGCTGCGCGATCCCGTGCCGTCGGACTGGCCGGCCCTGGCGCAGGAGTTCTCCCTCGCCCTGGAGCGGTGGATCACCGGCCCCTACCTGCTGTTCGGACACAGCATGGGCGCGATGCTGGTCTACGAGGCCGTCGTGCGCGGCCTGGCCCGCCCACCCGTGCGCGTGCTGCTGTCGGGCTGCCGGGCGCCCCATGTGCCCCGCGCCCTGCCGGCCATCCACGATCTGCCGACCGAGCGGTTCCGTGCCGAGCTCGGCCGACTGGCCGGCACCCCGGGGGCGGTGATCGCGGCCCCTCGGCTGATGGCCCTGCTGGAGCCCTCGCTCCGCGCCGACATCCGGCTCGCCGAGACCTGGTCCCGGCCCGCCGGCGCCGCCGACGTCCTGCCGGTGCCCGCCACCGTCTTCGCCGGCCTGGACGACGCGGTGGCGCCGCCCGCCGCGGTGTCCGCCTGGCGGTCCCTGGCCCCGCACGGGTTCCGGCGGAGGCAGGTCGGGGGCGGACACTTCTTCCCCTACGAACGCGCCCCCGAGTTCCTCGGACTGCTCAACGACGAGCTCGCCCTGTGCCTCGGCACGCCACGGAGGAGCCACCCATCGTGAAATCACCCTATTTCACCCTCGAACACGAGGCCTTCCGCGCTGAGGTCCGGGCCTTCCTCGACGCCGAGGTGGTCCCGCACGCGGCCCGCTGGGACGAGACGGGAAGTGTGCCCCCGGAATTGTGGAAGAGCCTGGGGCGGCGCGGCTGGCTGGGCCTGGCGCACCCGAAGGAGGCTGACGGCGGCGCGCGTGACCTGTTCACCTCCGTGGTCTTCCTGGAGGAACTCGGCCGCACCGGCTTCGGCGGGCTGCGGGCGGCCGTCTCGGTGCACGCCTACATGGCCACCCACTACCTCGCCCGGTTCGGCGGGCCCGAGCTGGTCCGGACCCATCTGGCACCGGCCGTGCGCGGGGACCGGGTCTCGGCACTGGCCATCACCGAGCCCGGGGCGGGCGCCGACCTCTCCGGGTTGTCCGTCACCGCCGAGCGGGTGGGCGACCGGTTCGTGGTCGACGGCGTCAAGTCGATGGTCAGCAACGGCATGACCGCCGACTTCCTGGTCGTCGCCGTGCGGACCGGCCCGGCCGGCCAGGGCCCGCGCGGGGCCACCGGGCTCTCCCTGCTGGTGGTCGACACCGACCTGCCCGGAATCACCCGGGTCCGGCAGCGCACCCTCGGCTGGCGCTCGGCCGGTACCGCCGCCCTCACCTTCCACTCGGTCCACGTCCCCGCCGATCGCGTCGTCGGCCGGCTCGACCACGGCTTCTACTACCTGATGCGCGGGCTGCAACTGGAACGCCTGGTGGCGGCCGTGCTGGCCGTGGGCGGTGCGGAACGGGCTCTGGAGGACCTGTGCGCCTTCCTCCGGGAGCGTTCCGTGGCCGGCAGCGTCCTCGCCGGGCGTCAGGCGCTGGTGCACCGGATCGCGGACCTCAGCACCGACCTGGCCGCGACGCGTCAACTCGTCCACCACACCGCCTGGTTGTACGAGCAGGGCGGCCTGCCCGCAGTGGAGTGCTCCATGGCCAAGCTGCGTGCCACGGAGCTCGCCTGCCGGGTTGCCGACGCAGCCCTGCAGTTGCAGGGCTCGCACGGCTATATGGAGGAGTCCTCGGCGGCCCGGGCCCATCGCGACGCCCGCGCCGCCACCATCGCCGCCGGTCCCAGCGAGGTCCTGCGCGACCTCATCGGCCGGGACCGGCTGAACCAGCCCGGCACCCCGGCGTCCCCCGCGAGGAGGGCATGAGGGCCGACACGACGGCTACGGTCCGTACGCCGGCAGCGCGGGCCCGCCGGCCCATGGGGCGCGTGCCCGTCACCGGCGTCACTCTCAGCCCGGGAAGACGGGCTCACCTTCGCCCAGGACCGATTCGTCGCGCAGGCTGGTGCGGAGCATGCCTTCCCGGTGGAGGCGCTCTTCGAGCTCCAGCACCTCGACGGCGGCCTCGCGCGGGCAGGAGCTCGCCACTCCGATCAGGCCCCAGCGCCCGGGTACCGCGGTGATCGCCCGCGCCCACCCCTGGGAACTCCGGCGTTGCACGCCGTCCTCCAACCGCTTCAGATCGGTGTCGGCGGCCGGGCGCACCACCTTCGTGGCCGCGTACACCCCGTCCCGGCGTCCGGCCCGCTCCCGGGCCTCGGCCAGCAGCGCCCGTACGTACTCCGCGCCGTTCGAGGAGAGATTGAGATCCTGCATGGCGACCACCGGGGTCGATCCGAACCGGCCGCCCAGCCGGGCGATCGCGAAGTCGACACCGCCCTTGACGAAACCGAGGTCGCGGCCCGCCCCCCGGAACGCCTCGTACAGTCCTGCCATGCCCTCGCGCGCGGTGCGGAACTGTTCGGGGGTGATACCGAAGCGCGCGCAGGTGCCCTCGTCCACGTAGACACTGCCCTCCCACACGCTGCCCCGGGTGATCTGCACCGTTCCGCCCTCGGCCAGTCCGCCGGCCGCCACGTGCACGGAGGGCGCGAGGATGAACTCGTAGCCGGGGACCCGGTGGCGCAGGTAGTGCGTGTGGGCCTCCAGGACGTAGTCCTCCTCCGACTCCATCGCCTGCCGGGCCAAGGCGTCCAGGGTGTCGGCGTCCGCCAGCGGTACCGCCGTCCTGATCCGGTCTCCGGTCAGCGCCTCGGCGGGCTTGAAGCAGCCCAGCTCCAGCCCGTACCGCTCCACCAGCAGCCCCGCGGCCTCCCGCACCTGACGGGACATCGACTTCTCGTCGGCGCCCGCCCGGGAGATCGAGTACCCGGGCAGCCTCGGCAGGACCACGCCGAACTCGGCGTGGAACGGCGTCAGTGCGAACTCGGCGTCGAGGAGGGCTCCGGGTTCGCCCGGTGAGACGGGGCCACCGAGGGTGCGGGCCGCCTCAGGGGTGGGATAGAGGGTGGTCTTGCGGTTCCACCCCTCGGCGACCTCCGGGCCGTTCGCGTCCACGCCCAGGACGTCCAGCCCCGCGGCACGCTTGAGCCAGAGCAGCAGCAGTCGAGCCTCGGCGTCCATCGCGAACAGGCGCACCACTGTCGCCGGTACGTCCCTCAGCTGCCGGATCAGCAGCGCCAGGGGCGGGGCCGGGCGCTCGGAGGGCTCGGAGGCCGCGAGGGTGAGCAGGGCATGTGTGAGGTAGTAGTAGCGCGGTTCGTCGACCTCCACCGGCACCGCTTCGGAGGCGGCCACCGCCTGCCGCCACGCCTCGCCGCGCCCGACCACCAGGTCGCCGGGCGCGGCCAGGTAGACGGATCGGGCCTCACTGTAAGCGGGGAAGTCGTCGGGCGAAGCCCCCCGCGCGAGCTTGGCCACGTCCGCCTCGAAGCAGCCCTTGAGGGTGGAGGCGGTCCCCAGCACGATCGCCGGCACGGCCCCGCGCGGCACACCGGAGGGACGCAGCTCCTTCTCGGCGGCGACCTCGGCGGCGGCGAGGCCGATGCCCAACAACCGTCGGGACAGCCCGTCCAGCTCCGCGTGCGACAACAGCTCCGGACCTGTACAGAACCCTTCCCATGCCAGCGTCCTGCCCTTGTGAACAACGGTCTGCGCAGCCATCACACCACTCCAGGCGCCACTACGAAAAGGAACCGGTCGGACACAGTCTGTAGGGCCGGCGGCCCCGGAGCCAAGGGGCGCCAGGGGTGATGGCCGGATCGTCGCACGGATGGGGGGCTGCCACCGCGTCACCTCGGGTGAGGTGCGCCGGCGGGGTCGGGCTGCCGCGCGGGGCGGCGAGGAATCGACCCGGACCTGTCCGTCGGTTCCGGCGATGGCGAGCTTCTCGTGGTCCAGCTCCGTCTCTCCGGCCCGGGCGTGATCGAGCAAGGTCTGACCGCCGATGCGCAGAGCCATGTGGTGGCGGGCCCACAGCCTGCGGAACTCCTCGCTGCACACCGGCAGCTCGCCGACCACCGCGGACAACTGCTGGGCGAGGGCATGGACAAGCCTGATCGTCGGGCTTGGTCCGTGCGGAAGGACGTCGTTGCAGCCGGTGCTTGTCGGTGGTGAGGGTGCTGCGGCACAGGGCAGGCGTGCGGCCAGTCGTCGGGCATGGGGTCGGTGACCTTGAGGCGGGACGGGCAGACGGTGCGGCCGTGGCCGTCGTGAGCCTCTGGGTGCGCTTGCTCGACCGTTCCCGCGCATCGAGCACCCGTACGAGACACGTCAGCTGCTCCCCCCACAAAGCCGCTCCGGCACTTCGGGCGAGCATCGGACGAGCAGACGATCTTGAAGCAACAAAAAAGGCCCCCGCTCCTGCGGGGGCCTACCTGTTGTTCCTGGTCAAACAGGTGAACCGTTACGGCTCTACGGTGGGGCGGGTGGGACTCGAACCCACGGCCGACGGATTATGAGTCCGCTGCTCTAACCGGCTGAGCTACCGCCCCGTTTCGGCGTGGCGCGTACATGTGTACGCGCCGTCTGCCGCAGCATAGCCGGTCATACGATCTCTCGCTGCGGTTGGCTGCCTTCACGTGACCATGAAGACAGCGCTGCGTGCTGCCCGGTTCCGGGCGTCCCGAAGTCACCCCGAAAGAGTCACCGGAGCGTCCGCGGGCGGCCTCCGGGGGCACGCGAAAAAGGACCCCGAAGGGTCCTCTTCCGTTCCGCTCCCCCGACTGGACTCGAACCAGTAACCCTCCGGTTAACAGCCGAATGCTCTGCCAATTGAGCTACAGGGGATCGCGCTCCCCCGACTGGACTCGAACCAGTAACCTGCCGGTTAACAGCCGGCTGCTCTGCCAATTGAGCTACAGGGGATTGCTGCGTTGCGTCGAATCGTACCTGCCTGGCGGCTGCCGAGCGGCGCACGTTCGCTGCGACACATACATTAGCGCAAGCAGGGGGGTGCTCCGCCAATCGGTATCGCCCGGGGTGATCTCCGGTGTCCGTGGGTAGGCGGGCAGCACACGTCGCACAGAGCGAAGGAAGGGTGGCATCCATGCGGTACCGGCTCACGTTCATCGTCGGAGTGGCCCTCGGTTACGTGCTCGGCACGCGAGCCGGGCGCGAGCGTTACGAGCAGCTGAAGAAGTCGGCGCAGCGCGTCGCCGAGAACCCCGCCGTGCGCAACGCCGCGGAGTCGGCCGCGCAGGGCGGCCGGGAGTTCGCGGGCAAGGCGTACCACTCGGTGAGCGAGAAGGTCGGGGACAGGGTGCCCGTCTCCGTCTCCGACCGGGTGCGCTCGCTGCGCGAGCGCAGTGGCCACAACGGTCACACCGGCAGTGACGACTGGGGCACCACGAACACCTGACCCGCTCCGCACCGGGCGTCCTCGGCGCCCGGTGCGGAAAGGTCCGCCGGTGCGGCAGAATCGTGGGTATGGGCATAGTCGCCGGCTTGGACAGTTCATCCGCCTTCACACACATCGTCGTCTGCGACACGGACACGGGTGAGGTGCTGCGGCAGGGGTACGCCGCGCATCCCATCGAGGCCAAGGCCTCCGAGGTGGATCCGCAGACGTGGCTGCTCTCACTCGGTGAGGCGGCCTCCAACGGGCTGCTCGAAGGCGTGGAGGGCATCGGCGTGTCCGCGCAGCAGCACGGTCTGCTGCCACTGGACCGCCAGGGCAATCTCGTACGACCGGCGCTGCTCGGCAACGACCGGCGGGCGCAGGTCGCCGCAGCCGATCTGGTCGACGGGCTCGGCGGGCGTCAGGCCTGGGCCGAGGCCGTGGGAAGCGTGCCCCAGGCCGCACAGCCGGTGTCCAAGCTGCGCTGGCTGGCCAAGAACGAGCCGGAGAACGCGCAGCGCGTCGCGGCGGTCATGCAGCCGCACGACTGGCTGGTGTGGCAGCTGCTCGGCCGGCCCGCCCGTCGTACCACGGACCGCGGTGCCGCGTCCGGCACCGGTTACTGGTCGGCGGGCTCCGGCTCCTACCGTCCCGACCTCGTGGAGCTCGCGCTCGGCCACCAGGCGGCGCTGCCCGAGGTGCTGGGCCCGGCCGACGCCGCCGGGACGACGCCCGAGGGCCTGCTGATCTCGGCGGGTACCGGCGAGACGATGGCCGCGGCGTTCGGGCTGGGCGTCGCGGTCGGGGACGCCGTGGTGTCGCTGGGAGCCTCGGGTTCGGTGATGGCCGTGCACCACGAGGCGCTGGCCGATCCGAGCGGGATGATCACCTCGTTCGCCGACGCCACGGGCATGCACCTGCCGGTGGTCCACACGTCGAACGCGGTGCGGGTGCTGCGGGGTTCCGTGGAGATGCTGGGCCTGGGCGATCTGGACGAGCTGTCCGCGCTGGCCCTGAAGTCGACACCGGGGGCCTCGGGTCTCGTGCTGCTGCCGTATCTGGAAGGTGAACGAACCCCGCAGCTGCCGCACACGGCGGGGACGCTGAGCGGGCTGCGGCGCGAGTCGATGAAGCCCGAGCACCTGGCGCGGGCGGCCTTCGAGGGGATGCTGTGCTCGCTGGCCGACGCGCTGGACGTGCTGCGCGGCCGGGGTGTGGAGGTCCGCCGGGTGTTCCTGCTGGGCGCGGCGGCCGAGCTGCCGGCCGTACAGGCGCTGGCGCCCGCGGTGTTCGGTACGCAGGTCGTCGTACCGCAGCCCGCCCAGTACGCGGCGCTGGGTGCGGCCCGGCAGGCGGCGTGGGCGCTCGGGGTGTCGCAGGGGACGCTCGACCCGCGGACTCCCCCGGCCTGGCGGGCCGCGGCGGCGCAGGTGCTCGATCCCGGCGAGGAGCTGACCGTGGGCCGCGCGGTGCGCCAGCAGTACGGGGCGACCCGGGACCAGATCCACCCCGGGGCGTTCGGCGGTCCGGCCTGAGGGGCGCGCGGCCCGGGCTCCTGCCCGGGCCCGCGGACCCGGCCCTCCTGACCCGGAGTCCCCGAACCCGACTGCGTCTTGATACGGGCGTCTTGATACAGGCGTCTCGATACGGGCGTCTCGATACGGGCGTCGTGATCCGGACTTCTTGACCCGGGCTTGAGGAAAAGTGTTGGAAGTCGTGGTGCGGCGTACCGGAGGATGGACCGGCCTCTGCCGTTCGCCGACTCCGAGAGAACCGCGTGCTCATAAAACTCCTGCGGACCTATCTCGGTCCGTACAGACGACCCATCCTGCTGCTGGTGCTGCTCCAGCTCCTGCAGACCTGCGCCACCCTCTATCTGCCCAGCCTCAACGCGGACATCATCGACAGCGGTGTCGTGAAGGGGGACACGGGCTACATCCTGGAGTTCGGCGGCGTCATGATCGTCGTCAGCGTCGCCCAGGTCCTCTGCAACGTCGGCGCGGTGTACTACGGCGCCCGGACCGCCTCCGCGCTGGGGCGCGACGTGCGGGCTTCGGTCTTCGACCGGGTGCAGTCGTTCTCCGCACGCGAGTTCGGACGCTTCGGGGCCCCCTCGCTGATCACGCGGACCACCAACGACGTGCAGCAGGTCCAGATGCTCGTCCTGATGGCGTTCACCCTGATGGTCTCGGCGCCGATCATGTGCGTCGGCGGCATCATCATGGCGCTCGGCCAGGACGTCCCGCTGTCCGCGGTGCTGCTGGCCGTGGTGCCGGTGCTGGGCATCGCGGTGAGCCTGATCGTCAGGAGGATGCGGCCGCTGTTCCGCACGATGCAGGTGCGGCTCGACACGGTGAACCGGGTGCTGCGCGAGCAGATCACCGGCAACCGGGTCATCCGGGCCTTCGTGCGCGACGGCTACGAGGAGGAGCGCTTCCGGGGCGCCAACACCGGGCTGACGGACGTCGCCGTGTCGACGGGCCGACTGATGGCACTCATGTTCCCGACCGTAATGACGGTGGTGAACCTGTCGTCCGTCGCCGTGGTCTGGTTCGGCGCGCACCGCATCGACAGCGGCGGGATGCAGATAGGCGCGCTCACCGCGTTCCTCGCCTATCTGATGCAGATCGTCATGTCGGTGATGATGGCCACCTTCATGTTCATGATGGTGCCGCGGGCCGAGGTCTGCGCCGAGCGCATCCAGGAGGTCCTGGAGACCGAGTCGAGCGTGGTTCCCCCGGCCGCCCCGGTCACGGAGCTGCTCACCCACGGTCATCTGGAGGTACGGGGCGCCGAGTTCCGCTACCCCGGTGCCGAGGAGCCGGTGCTGCGCTCGGTCGATCTGGTGGCCAGGCCCGGTGAGACGACCGCCGTCATCGGGTCCACGGGCAGCGGGAAGTCGACGCTGCTCGGGCTCGTACCGCGGCTGTTCGACGTGACGGACGGCGACGTGCTGGTCGGAGGCACGGACGTGCGGACGGTGGATCCCGTCCTGCTGGCGCGGACCGTGAGCCTCGTCCCGCAGAAGCCGTACCTCTTCTCCGGGACGGTCGCGACGAATCTGCGGTACGGGAATCCCGACGCGACCGACGAGGAGCTGTGGCACGCGCTGGAGGTGGCCCAGGCGAAGGACTTCGTGGAGCGGCTGGAACACGGCCTGGACGCGCCGATCGCCCAGGGCGGCACGAATGTCTCCGGTGGGCAGCGGCAGCGGCTCGCGATCGCGCGGACGCTGGTGCAGCGGCCGGAGATCTACCTCTTCGACGACTCCTTCTCGGCGCTGGACTACGCGACGGACGCCGCACTGCGCGGTGCGCTCGCCCGGGAGACGGCGGGGGCGACCGTGGTGATCGTGGCGCAGCGGGTCTCCACCATCCGTGCCGCGGACCGGATCGTGGTGCTGGACGAGGGCCGGGTCGTGGGGACGGGCAGTCACCGCGAACTGATGGACGGCAATGAAACGTACCGGGAGATCGTGCTCTCCCAGCTGACGGAAGCGGAGGCCGCCTGATGGCCGGGCCGGGCGGACGGATGATGGCCGGTGGGCCCACCGAGCGGTCCATGGACTTCAAGGGGTCCGGGAAGCGGCTGCTGAAGAGGTTCAGCAAGGAGAAGTCCTCCCTGTACCTGATGCTGGGAGCCGTGTCGCTGAGCGTGGGGTTCTCGGTGGTCGGGCCGAAGATCCTCGGTGCGGCCACAGACCTGATCTTCGCGGGGGTCGTCGGCAGGCAGATGCCGGAGGGCCGGTCGAAGGCCGAGGCCGTCGACGGACTGCGGGAGGACGGCAGCGGCGGGCTGGCCGACATGCTGTCCGGGGTGGACTTCGTCCCCGGCGAGGGCATCGACTTCGACGCGGTGGGGAACGTCCTGCTGGCGGCGCTGGCGGTGTACGTCCTCGCCGGGCTGCTGATGCTCGTGTCGACGCGGCTGTCGATCCGGGTGATCAACCGGGTCGTGTTCCAGCTCCGCGAGGACCTCCAGACGAAGCTGGCGAGGCTGCCGCTGTCCTACTTCGACCGGCAGAAGCGCGGCGAGGTGCTGAGCCGGGCGACGAACGACATCGACAACATCTCGCAGACGATGCAGCAGACGATGGGACAGCTCATCAACTCGCTGCTGACCATCGTCGGCGTACTGATCATGATGTTCTGGATCTCTCCGCTGCTCGCCCTGGTGGCGCTGCTGACCATCCCGCTGTCGGTGTTCGTGGCCGCACGGGTCGGCAAGCGGTCGCAGCCGCAGTTCGTGGCGCAGTGGAAGGTGACGGGCAGGCTCAACGCCCACATCGAGGAGATGTACACCGGCCACACCCTGGTGAAGGTCTTCGGGCGGCAGACCGAGTCCGCGAGGGACTTCGCCGAGCAGAACGACGCCCTCTACGAGGCGGGCTTCAAAGCCCAGTTCAACAGTGGCATCATGCAGCCGCTGATGATGTTCGTCTCGAATCTGAACTATGTGCTGGTCGCGGTCGTCGGCGGGCTGCGGGTCGCTTCGGGTGCGCTGTCGATCGGTGACGTGCAGGCGTTCATCCAGTACTCGCGGCAGTTCTCGATGCCGCTGACGCAGGTCGCCTCGATGGCGAACCTGGTGCAGTCGGGCGTGGCGTCGGCCGAGCGGGTCTTCGAGCTGCTGGATGCCGAGGAGCAGGCCCCCGACCCGGTGCCCGCCGAGCGGCCCGTGAAGCGGAGCGGCAGCGTGGCGCTGGAGAAGGTGGCCTTCCGGTACGACCCGGAGAAGCCGCTCATCGAGGACCTCTCGCTGCGGGTGGAGCCGGGTCACACGGTCGCCATCGTCGGCCCGACGGGCGCCGGCAAGACGACCCTCGTCAATCTGCTGATGCGGTTCTACGAGGTGACGGGCGGCCGGATCACCCTCGACGGGGTCGACGTGGCGAAGATGTCGCGTGACGAACTGCGTTCGGGCATAGGCATGGTCCTCCAGGACACCTGGCTGTTCGGCGGCACGATCGCGGAGAACATCGCCTACGGCGCCTCCCGCGAGGTCAGCCGGGAGGAGATCGGGGAGGCCGCGCGGGCCGCCCACGCCGACCGGTTCATCCGTACGCTGCCGGACGGCTACGACACGGTGCTCGACGACGAGGGGTCCGGGGTCAGCGCGGGCGAGAAGCAGCTGATCACCATCGCGCGGGCGTTCCTGTCGGACCCCGTGATCCTGGTCCTCGACGAGGCCACCAGCTCGGTGGACACCCGTACGGAGGTGCTGATCCAGAAGGCGATGGCGCGGCTCGCGCACGGCCGTACGAGCTTCGTGATCGCGCACCGGCTCTCGACGATCCGGGATGCCGATGTGATCCTCGTGATGGAGAGCGGCTCGATCGTCGAGCAGGGCACGCACGACGAGCTGCTGGCGGCCGAGGGGGCCTACGCCCGGCTGTACGCGGCGCAGTTCGCGCAGGCGCCTGCCGAGATCGACTGACCGCCGCGGACCGGACCCGCCGGGTCCGGTCCGCTCCTTCACGGGGCCGGCTCAGTCCAGGTAGCCGCGGAGCTGGTCCGCGAAGGCGTGGTCGCGGAGCTTGTTCAGGGTCTTGGACTCGATCTGCCGGATGCGTTCGCGGGTCACGCCGAAGATCCGGCCTATCTCCTCGAGGGTGCGGGGCCGCCCGTCGTCCAGTCCGTAGCGCAGCTGGACCACCTTCCGCTCGCGCTCGCCGAGCGTGGAGAGCACCACTTCCAGGTGTTCGCGCAGGAGGAGGAAGGCTGCGGACTCGACCGGTGACGCGGCGTCGCCGTCCTCGATGAGGTCACCGAAGGCGACGTCGTCCTCCTCGCCGACGGGGGCGTGCAGGGAGACGGGCTCCTGGGCGAGGCGCAGGACCTCGCCGACCCGCTCGGGCGTCAGATCGAGCTGGGCCGCCACCTCTTCGGCGGCCGGCTCGTAGCCGCGCTCCTGGAGCAGGCGGCGCTGGACGCGTACGACCCGGTTGATCAGCTCGACGACGTGGACCGGGACCCTTATGGTCCGGGCCTGGTCGGCGAGGGCCCGGGACATGGCCTGGCGGATCCACCAGGTCGCGTACGTGGAGAACTTGTAGCCCCGGGCGTAGTCGAACTTCTCGACCGCCCTGATCAGTCCGAGATTCCCCTCCTGCACCAGGTCGAGCATGGTCAGGCCGCGGCCGACGTACCGCTTGGCCACCGAGACGACGAGCCGCAGGTTGGCCTCGATGAGGCGGCGTTTCGCCAGCCGTCCCAGGACGACGAGCCGGTCCAGGTCGAACGCGAGCCGGGAGTCCGGGTCGGGGGTGCCCGCGAGGCGTTCCTCGGCGAAGAGCCCCGCTTCGACGCGGCGGGCGAGGTCCACCTCCTCCGCGGCGGTGAGCAGCGGGATCCGGCCGATCTCCCGCAGGTACTGCCGGAAGAGGTCGGAGGACGGGCCGCCGGCTTCCTGCCGGCGCGGCTCCGGGAGCGCGGGGACCTCCACCGGTTCCTCCAGCACCGGGTCGGACGCGCCCGGGGGCGGTCCGGCCCCCTCCGGATGGCGCGTGACCCGGTTCTGCGCGGGAATCGCCGGGACATGCTCGGTCGTGCTCGTCACGGTCCGGGTCTGCACGGGGGCGACCTCCAGGTGATCGCTGCCGGATCGCGGGGATGGGGGTCCCTGGGGTGGACCCTCCGCGCTCCGATGACTCAGGCACCGCCATCCAGTGTGGGGTACGGCACATCGCCGCCACGAGGGGCGTGCGGTGACTTTCTGAGTCCGGTCCGTCACCGGGCGGGGCGGGCCGTGGTACGGATCAGAGCGCAGCCGCGCCGTGGCTCCGCAGTGACTGGGCGTACTGCTGGAGGACCCAGACCTCGTTCTGCGCGGCGGCCAGATGGTCCGGCGCCACGTTGCTCCCGAGGCGGGCGAGGCTGCCCTGGACGTCGTCGATCCTGCGGTCGACGGCGCGCAGGCGGACCTTGACCAGGTGCTGGCCCGCGTAGGACTCGTCGATGTTCTTGCCGTGGAACACCTCGACCGCGAGCTCGGTGACGAGCTTGCGCACCGAGTCGTTGGGGGTCGCGTCGAGCACCTGGACCAGGTACTCGCGGGTCTCGGCCAGACCCTGCTCGGCGCCGCCCGCCTCCGCGATGCACTGGCGCACCGCCGCGTACGGCGGGGCGGTGAACTCGTCGATGCCGTAGGCGTCGAAGGCGGGTGAGACGAGTGCGGGCTTCTGCAGGGCGAGCTTGAGCAGTTCGCGCTCGGTGCGGTGGGCGGGGCTGCGGAGGTTGAGTGCGGGGCCGGACGGGGCGGCGGGCGCCTGCCCCTGTTGGTGCTGCGCGGCGTTGCCGGCGGGGGCCCGTGCGGGTCCGCGTTTGTCTCCTCGCCCGCGGGCCCACTGGGCGAGCTGGTTGACCCGGTGGACGACGAATTCCTGGTCGAGGATGCCGACGAAGCCCGCGAGCTGGACGGCCACCTCTCGCTGCACGCTGCTCGTCTTGATCTTGGCGACGACGGGCGCGGCCTCGTCCAGGGCCGCGGCGCGGCCCGCCGGGGTCTCCAGGTCGTACCGGCCGACGATCTGGCGCAGCGCGAACTCGAAGAGCGGGGTGCGGGGTTCGACCAGGTCGCGGACGGCGTCGTCGCCCTTGGCCAGGCGCAGGTCGCACGGGTCCATGTTGTCCGGGGCGATCGCGATGTACGTCTCCGCGGCGAACTTCTGGTCGTCCTCGAAGGCGCGCAGGGCGGCCTTCTGGCCGGCCGCGTCGCCGTCGAAGGTGAAGATCACGCGGGCGCTGCCGTTGTCCATCAGGAGCCGTCGGAGGATCTTGATGTGGTCGCTGCCGAACGCCGTGCCGCAGGTGGCGATGGCGGTGGTGATCCCGGCCAGGTGGCAGGCCATGACGTCGGTGTAGCCCTCGACGACGACGGCCCGGCTGGCCTTGGCGATGTCCTTCTTGGCCAGGTCGATGCCGTACAGCACCTGGGACTTCTTGTAGATCGAGGTCTCGGGGGTGTTGAGGTACTTGGGGCCGTTGTCGTCGTCGCGCAGTTTGCGGGCGCCGAAGCCGACGATCTCGCCGGAGGTGTCGCTGATGGGCCACATCAGCCGGCCGCGGAAGCGGTCGATGGGGCCGCGGCGGCCGTCCTGGGAGAGGCCGGAGCTGATGAGCTCCTTGTCGCTGAAGCCCTTGCCGCGCAGGAAGCGGGTGAGGTGGTCCCAGCCGGCGGGGCTGTATCCGACGCCGAAGTGGGCCGCCGCGTCCTGGTCGAAACCGCGCCCGGCGAGGAACTTCCGGCCGATCTCGGCCTCGGGGCCGTCGAGCTGCTCACGGTAGAAATCGGCTGCGATCTTGTGGGCCTCGACCAGCCGGATGCGCTCGCCGCGCTGGTGGGAGGGGTTGTAGCCGCCCTCCTCGTACCGCAGGGTGATGCCCGCCTTGGCGGCGAGGCGCTCGACCGTCTCGGAGAAGGTGAGGTGGTCGATCTTCATCACGAAGGCGATCGTGTCGCCGCCCTCCTGGCACCCGAAGCAGTGGAAGAGACCCTTGCTCGGGCTGACCTGGAAGGAGGGGGACTTCTCGTCGTGGAAGGGGCAGAGGCCCTTGAGGTTTCCGCCGCCCGCGCTGCGCAGTTGGAGGTACTCGGAGACGACGGCGTCGATCGGGACCGCGTCCCGTACCGCCTTCACGTCGTCGTCGTTGATCCTGCCTGCCACGAGTGAAGTCTACGGGTGGGGTCGGGCATCCGGGACCGGCCGGCCGCCGGGGCGGGGCGCAGGAGCCCGGCCGGTCCCGGATGCCGGGCGGGTCAGAGCAGGGACCGGAGCGGCACCGACGGGTCCCCCAGGGTGTCCGGGTCGATCTGCCGGCCGGACCGGATCAGGTCCTGGACGGTTTCGGTGACGTCCCACACATTGACGTTCATCCCGGCGAGGACCCGGCGGTCCTTCAGCCAGAACGCGACGAACTCCCGCTTGCCGGCGTCCCCGCGGATCACGACCTGGTCGTACGAGCCCGGCGGGGCCCAGCCCGCGTACTCCAGGCCGAGGTCGTACTGGTCGGAGAAGAAGTACGGGACCCGGTCGTAGGAGACCTCCTGGCCCAGCATGGCCCGGGCGGCGGCCGGGCCGCTGTTCAGGGCGTTGGCCCAGTGCTCCACCCGGAGGCGGGTGCCGAGCAGCGGGTGGTCCACGGCCGCGATGTCCCCGGCGGCGAAGATGTGCGGGTCCGAGGTGCGCAGCGAGGCGTCCACGGCGACGCCGCCGCCGTGCGCCCGGTCGGCCATGTCGAGCCCGGCGGCCTCGGCGAGGGCGGTGCGCGGTGCGGCGCCGATCGCGGCGAGCACGTCGTGGGCGGGGTGCTCCTCGCCGTCGTCGGTGCGGGCGGCGAGGACCAGGCCGTCCTCCCCGGTGATCTCGGTGAGGCGGGCGCCGAAGTGGAAGCGGACGCCGTGCGCGGTGTGCAGGTCGGTGAAGATCTGGCCCAGCTCCGGGCCGATGACGTGGTGCAGCGGGGTCGCGGAGGGTTCGACGATCGTCACCTCGGCGCCGTAGCCGCGGGCCGCCGCGGCGACCTCCAGGCCGATCCAGCCGCCGCCGGCGATCACCAGGTGGCCGTTGTCGCGGCCGAGGGCGGCGAGGACGTTGCGCAGCCGGTCGGAGTGGGCGAGACGGCGCAGGTGGTGCACGCCGACCAGGTCGGTGCCCGGGATGTCGAGGCGGCGCGGCTCGGCGCCGGTGGCGAGCAGCAGCTTGTCGTAGTGGACGACGGTGTTGTCGCCGAGCTGGACGGACCGGCCCTCGCGGTCGATGGAGGTGACGACCTGGCCGAGGTGGAGTTCGATGTCGGCTCCGGCGTACCAGGCCGTCTCGTGGACGAAGACGGTGTCCCGCTCGTCCTTGCCCGAGAGGTACCCCTTGGACAGGGGCGGGCGTTCGTACGGATGGTCGCGCTCGTCCCCGATCAGGATCACGCGGCCGGTGAAACCCTCCGCCCGGAGTGTCTCGGCCGCCTTCGCTCCTGCCAGTCCTCCGCCGACGATGACGAACGTCCGGTTTGCGTCGACCACTTGATGCCTCCTCGGTGCTGTGCTGCGCGGCGCCACCACCTGCGAGCGTCCCGCACGCGGCGTGATGGCGAAAGGGGGTGTGCCCCGATCAGGTCACATCCGGGTGTCATGCGGCCCGGTCATGGTCCAGTCTGCCGAACACCGGTCAGCGTCCGGTGCAGGGAGCGGGCCGAGGCGTCCGTCAGGGCGGCGATCTGGTCGACGAGGACCCGCTTGCGGGCCCGGTCGTCGGACGCGGCCTCGTACAGGGCGCAGAACTGCGGCTCCAGGCCTTCGGGCGCGCGGGCGGTGAGCGCGGCGGCGAGCTCCGCGATGACGATGCGCTGATCGGCGCGGATGGCCTCCTGCTCGGCGCGCTGCATGACGTAGCGGTCGGCGACGGCCTTGAGCACGGCGCACTCGTTGCGGACCTCGGCGGGGACGATGAGCTCGGCGCCGTACCTGCCGAGCCGTCCGGGGCCGTACGCGCCGTGGGTGGCGGCCTCGGCGGCGAGGCAGAACCGCCCGATGAGCTGGCTCGTCGCGTCCTTCAGCCGGGCCTGTGCGACGGCGGAGCCGTCGTAGCCGTGCGGCCACCACTCCTGGCCGACGAGACGGTCGAGGGCGTCGGCCAGCTCGTGCGGATCGGTGTCCGCCGGGACGTACCGGCCGATGGCGACCTCCCAGATCTCCCTTCGCTCCGGTTCGGCGAAGAGGCAGCTGGGGTCGATGTGCCCGGCGTGCAGCCCGTCCTCGAAGTCGTGCACCGAGTACGCGACGTCGTCGGACCAGTCCATGACCTGGGCCTCGAAACACTTGCGGTCCTGCGGTGCGCCCTTGCGGACCCACTCGAAGACCGGCAGGTCGTCCTCGTACACCCCGAATTTCGGTGAGCCGGGGTCGGTCGGGTGCCCGCCCCGGGGCCAGGGGTACTTCGTGGCGGCGTCCAGCGCTGCGCGGGTCAGGTTGAGCCCGACGCTCACGAGGTCGCCGCTGCGGGGGTCGCGGACGAACCGCTTGGGTTCGAGCCGGGTCAGCAGGCGCAGCGACTGGGCGTTGCCCTCGAAGCCTCCGCAGTCCGACGCGAAGTCGTTGAGCGCCTGTTCACCGTTGTGGCCGAAGGGCGGGTGGCCCATGTCGTGGGCGAGGCAGGCCGCTTCCACGAGATCGGGGTCGCAGCCGAGTGCGGCGCCGAGCTCCCGGCCGACCTGGGCGCATTCCAGGGAGTGCGTGAGCCTGGTCCGGGGGCTGGCGTCCCAGGCCCGGCCGCGGGTCCCGGGGGTGACGACCTGGGTCTTCCCGGCGAGCCTGCGCAGGGCGGCGGAGTGCAGTACGCGGGCCCGGTCGCGCTGGAAGGCGGTGCGGCCGGGCCGTTTGTCGGCCTCGGTGTCCCAGCGCTCGGTGTCGCCCGCGCCGTAGGGCGTCGTGCCGTGCTCCTGTGTGTCCCGGGTGTCGTGCGTACCGTCCATGACCTCGACAGTAACGGCCTGCCCGTCGCGGGGAGGGGATCGGCGGGCGTCGTCAGGCGGCTTCGGCCCGCCGGACGGGGTGCGGCCGGACGGTCCGGGCGGGCGCCGGCAGGTCCGCGTGGGCCGGGGCGGCGTACGCCGGCGCGGTTGTGGCCAGGGCCTGGTCGTAGCGGTGCAGCAGGAGCCGCGCCATCGCCGGGTGCGCGCCGAGCGGTGCGGCGGTGGTCCCCTCGACGGCGGCGGCCGCCGCCGTCGCGAAGCGGCCGGGTGCGGTGAAGTACGAGGCCAGGGCGACGCGGTGGCGGCCGCGGGCGGCGAGGGCGCGCAGGGCGTCCGGCACGGTGGGGGTGGCTGCGGAGGTGTACGCCGCGACGACGGGCACCCCGCCGAGGCGGTCGCTGAGCATCCCGGCGGTGCGGCGGGCGTCGACGGCGGAGTCGGGGTCGCGCGATCCCGCGGCGGCGAGCACGACGGCGGCGCTGCGGTTCGTGCCGTCCTCGGTCCGCCAGCCGGCCTCGACGAGCCGCTCGTACAGTGTCTCGACGAGCAGCGGGTGCGGCCCGAGCGGTGCGGCGACCCGGGTGCGCAGGTGCCCGGCCGCCGCGGCGGCGAGCGGCAGGTCGTGCCGGACGTGGTGTCCGCGGCCGAGCAGCAGCGGGACGAGGACGGCGTCGCCCGCGCCGATGCCGTCCAGTGTCTCCGGGAGCAGGGGTTCGTTCAGCTCGATGTGCCCGAGCCGGACGTCGAGTCCGGGGCGCAGCTCCCGCACCAGGGCCAGGAGGTCCAGGACGGTGCGCAGGGCCTGCGGGTCCCGGCTGCCGTGCGCGACGGCGACCAGGGTGGGTGCGGTGTGCCGGACGTCGTTCCGGTTGCGGTGCATAGGCCTGCGGGTTCCGTTCCGGGAGACGAGGCTGAGCTGGTGTCCGAGCTGCGAGGTGACGCGGGTGAGGAGTCGCGCCGGTCTGCCGAGGGGCAGGGGCTCACGAGGGTGTTCCGGTGCCGTCTCCGTCATGAACCGATGGTGACGTGCGGACGTTGCCGGGCCGTTTCCCACCGGTGACGGGTGTTTTCCACCGCCTCACGGGGCTGCGGCGGGCACTGTCAGGGCGGGTGCCGGCGGGGCGGCAGCCGGTCGGGCGAACCTTTTCGCCTCCCCGCTCGTCTCCCTGAGGGATCCGGAACGGAACAGGGGGACCGCGCATGCGGCTGGGGGGACTGAGGCGGCCTACGGTGCCGAAGTGGCTGGGCGCGGTACGCCCGCGGCTGCCCCGCACCCGACGCGGGCAGCGGTGGCTGGTGCAGGGGCTGATGGTCGTCTGCGTGGTGGCCCTGGCACCCGCGACCTGGCTGCACACGACGGCGGACGCCCGGGTGCGGACGACGGCCGACGCCCCCGCGCAGCAGGTGGCCGTGGTGTTCGGGGCCGGGCTGTGGCAGGGCAGGCCGTCGCCGTACCTCGCGCACCGGCTGGACGCCGCGGCCGAGCTGTACCGGACCGGCAAGGTGCGGGTCGTGCTGGTCACCGGCGACAACAGCCGGGTGGAGTACGACGAGCCGGACGCCATGCGCACCTATCTCACGGAACGCGGGGTGCCGGACGGGCGGATCGTCAGCGACTACGCCGGTTTCGACACCTGGGACTCCTGCGTCCGCGCCAAGAAGATATTCGGGGTCGACCGGGCGGTGCTGGTGAGCCAGGGCTTCCACATCCGGCGGGCGATCGCCCTGTGCCGGTCCGCCGGCATCGACGCGTACGGCATCGGGGTCGACGCCGTACACGATGTGACCTGGTACTACGGCGGGACGCGGGAGGTGTTCGCGGCGGGCAAGGCCCTCCTGGACACCGTGTTCGAACCGGACCCGCACTTCCTGGGGCCGCGCGAGCCCGGGGTGGCCGACGCGCTCGCCGCCGACCTCACCGCCGGGCAGGGCCCGGGCTGAGGTGCGCGTACCGGGGGCGTAACCGGGCGCACCGGCGCCCGTAATACCCGGCTCGCACGCTGGGAGCATGGCCCGCACCGAGACGTCCACCCACTGCCCGTACTGCGCGCTGCAGTGCGGGATGAAGCTGCGACCGGTCACCGACGGCACGGTGGTCGAGGTCGTGGAGCGCACCGACTTCCCCGTCAACCGGGGGGCCCTGTGCGGTAAGGGGCGCACCGCTCCCGCCGTGCTCTCCGCCGGTGTCCGGCTGACCGGACCCCTCGTGCGCGGCGCGGCGAGCGGGGAGCTGGAGCCGGCCGGCTGGGACGAGGCCCTGGAGCGGATCGCCGAGGGGCTGGGCGGCACCCGGGCCGAGCACGGCGCGGACGCCGTGGGCGTGTTCGGCGGCGGCGGGCTGACCAACGAGAAGGCGTACGCGCTGGGGAAGTTCGCCCGGGTGGTGCTCGGCACCTCGCAGATCGACTACAACGGCCGCTTCTGCATGTCCTCGGCGGCCGCCGCGCACCAGCGGGCGTTCGGGCTCGACCGTGGGCTGCCGTTCCCGCTGGAGGACATCCCCCGGACGGGGTGCGTGATCCTGGTCGGCTCGAACCTCGCGGAGACGATGCCGCCCGCGCTGCGCTATCTGACCGAGCTGCGCGAGAACGGCGGGCGGCTGATCGTCATCGATCCGCGCCGGACCAGGACGGCGGAGCAGGCCGATCTGCATCTGGCGCCCCGGCCGGGCACGGATCTGGCCCTCGCACTCGGCATGCTGCATCTCGTCGTGGCGGAGGGGCGGGTGGACGAGGAGTTCGTGCGCACCCGGACGAGCGGCTGGGACGAGGCAAGGGCCGGGGCCATGGCGCACTGGCCGGAGCTGGTGGAGCGCATCACCGGGGTGCCCGTGCCGCAGCTGCGCGAGGCCGTGGAGATGTTCTGCGGGGCGGGGAGCGGGATGGTGCTCACCGCGCGCGGGCCGGAGCAGCAGGCCAAGGGCACGGACACGGTCGGTGCGTGGATCAACTTCTGCCTGGCCACCGGCCGGGCGGGGCGTCCCCTGTCCGGGTACGGCTGCCTGACCGGGCAGGGCAACGGCCAGGGCGGCCGGGAGCACGGCCAGAAGGCCGATCAGCTGCCCGGCTACCGCAAGCTCACCGACCCGGCGGCCCGGCGCCATGTGGCGGGGGTCTGGGGCGTGGACCCGGATTCGCTGCCGGGGCCGGGGCGCAGCGCGTACGAGCTGCTGGACGCGCTGGGGCGCGACGTGAGGTCGCTGCTGGTGATGGCGTCCAACCCGGTCGTGTCCGCGCCGCGCGCCGGGCACATCGAGGAGCGGCTGCGGTCGCTGGACTTCCTGGCGGTCGCGGACGTGGTGCTGTCGGAGACGGCGGCGCTGGCGGACGTGGTGCTGCCGGTCACCCAGTGGGCCGAGGAGACCGGGACCATGACCAATCTGGAGGGCCGGGTGCTGCTGCGGCAGCAGGCGGTCACTCCGCCGCCCGGGGTGCGCAGCGACCTGGAGGTGCTGCACGCGCTGGCCGGGCTCCTGGGGCACGGGAAGGGGTTCCCGGCCGACCCGGAGGAGGTCTTCGACGAGCTGCGGCGGGCCTCGGCCGGCGGTCCGGCCGACTACGCGGGCATCACCTACGCCAGGATCGCGGAGGAGGACGGGGTGTTCTGGCCCTGCCCGGACGAGGAGCACGCCGGGACGCCACGGCTGTTCCTGGAGCGCTTCGCGACGGACGACGGGCTGGCACGGTTCGTCCCGGTCGTCCACCGGCCGGCGGCGGAGGAGACGGATGCCGCGTACCCGGTGGTGCTGACGACGGGCCGGGTCGTGTCCCAGTACCAGTCCGGGGCGCAGACCCGCCGGGTGGACGAGCTGAACGCCGCCGCGCCGGGCCCCTTCGTGGAGCTCCATCCGCGGCTGGCCGAGCGGATCGGGGTGGCCGAGGGCGACGCGGTCGCGGTCACCTCTCGGCGTGGCCGGGCGGTGGCGCCCGCCCGGATCACGGTCGCGATCCGTCAGGACACCGTGTTCATGCCGTTCCACTGGCCGGGCGAGGGCCGGGCCAACACCCTGACGAACCCGGCCCTGGACCCGGTTTCGCGGATGCCGGAGTTCAAGGTGTGCGCGGTGCGGGTGGAGGCGGCCGGGTGAGCCAGTTCCCGCCGGGGACGGGGGTGCCGCCGGTGCGCAGGGAGCGGGTGACGGCGGCGGCCGCGAAGTAGACCCAGGCGCGGACGGGTTCGCCGGATCCCGGCCCGTTCACCGGTACGGCCCGGCGGACCACCCGCTCGTACAGGTTGCGCGGGTGGTCCGGGCCCAGGTACTCCTCCAGGTCGTCCAGGATGCCGAGCAGTTCCGCGTACGATCCCGGCGCGGCCGTGACGAGTGCGCCGTGGACCGTGCCGTGCCCCTCGATGGCGTACGGGTATCCGGGGCCCTCGTACAGGAGGGCCCCGGGCAGCACGGCCGGGCGTTCCCCGCTCGTGCGGCCCCGGAGGAACCGGTCGTGGTTGTGCCGGCCGGGGAGCAGCGTGCCGTACACGAAGAACGGCAGTCCGGAGCCGGTCACAGGGCGGCCGCTGCCGCCGTCTCCGCCGTCACCCAGCCGAGGTAGCGGGCGCTGCCCCGGACGATCGGTGTGGCGATGATCTCCGGGGTGTCGTAGTCGTGCGCCGCGACGAGGTGGGCCTCCAGCTCGTCGTACCGCCGGGCGGTGGTCTTGAACAGCACCTGCCACTCCTGGCTGGTCTCGATGGCGTTGTGCCACCGGTAGACGGAGGTGACGGGCGCGGAGATCTGGGCGCAGGCGGCGAGCCGGGCCTCCACCGCGCCCTGGGCCAGGGTGTGGGCCTTCTCCTCACTGTCCGTCGTGGTCAGTACGGTCAGCCATGCCGGTTCTGTCATCTCCGGCCTCCTCGGTCTCGTCGGTCTCGTCGGTGCGTCGGTTCGTCGGTGCGTCGGTCTCGTCGGTTCGTCGGTGCGTCGGTTCGTCGGTGCGTCGGTGCGGGCGGCTCTCCGATTGTCGGTCCGGGCCGGGTCAGCCGCTGTACGGACGCAGATTCCTGGCCTCGCGGAGCGCCCGCCCCCACCAGACCAGCTGATCGAGCATCGTCTTGACCGCGGCGTCGGCGGCCGCCGGGTCGCCGAGCCGGCCGCGGTCGTCGAAGAGGGCGCCCGCGTTGTGGAAGGAGACAGTGTCGCGGACGGAGACGGCGTGCAGCTCGGCGAAGACCTGGCGCAGGTGTTCGACGGCCCGCAGGCCGCCGGAGATCCCGCCGTACGAGACGAACGCGACGGGCTTGGCCTGCCATTCGGCGAAGTGACCGTCGATGAGCTCCTTCAGCGGGGCCGGGTACGAGTGGTTGTACTCGGGGGTGAGCACGACGAAGGCGTCGGCCCGGGCGAGCCGGCCGGACGGGGGCTCCGCGTCGGCGACGTCGACCAGCTCGACGTCGAGGTCCGGGTGGCCGGCGGCCCGGGCGAGGAACCACCTGGCCACGACGGGGCCGAAGCGGCCCTCGCGGTTGCTGCCGAGGATGGCGGCCACCTTCAGCGGGGCGTCGGACGGGGCGGGAACAGCTGGGGTGAGGTCCATGCACCGAAGACTCACGCCTCAAGCGCGGTTGAGGTCAAGTGCGGTGGAGGACGGGCCCGCCGTGCCCGGCACACGGCACGCCCTACCGTGGGCGCATGACCTCCGCCGCGCCCGCCCCGTACGTCGAGATCGATGGCCGTCCGGCCACCGCCGAGGATCTGCGGATCCCGGCCTTCACCGGCTACGGCCACTTCACGGCGATGCAGGTCAGGGGTCGTGGCGTGCGCGGCCTCGGTCTGCATCTGGACCGGCTGGACGCCGCGAGCCGGGAGCTGTTCGACCAGCCCCTGGACGGGGAGTACGTGCGCGGGCTGATCGGGCACGCGCTCGACGGCGCCGGGGCCCGGGACGCGTCGGTCCGGGTGCACGGCTTCCTGCCGCCGGGGGACACGGTGACGACACCGATGGTGACGGTGCGGGGGCCCGCGCGGATGTCCACGGCCCCGAAGAGCCTGATGTCCGTCCCCTACACGCGCACCGTGCCGCACATCAAGCGTCCCGGCGAGTTCGGGCAGACCTATTACGGCCTGCTGGCCGGGCGTTCGGGCTTCGACGAGGCGCTGCTGACCGCGCCCGGCGGCGTGGTGACCGAGGGGGCGATCACCAACATCGGCTTCTGGGGCGGCGCTTCGGTGGTCTGGCCGGACGCCCCCGCGCTCACGGGCATCACCATGGCGCTGCTGGAGAGCGGACTGGCGCGTACGGGCCGGCCGTCGGTGCGGCGGCCGGTGACCCTGGACGGGCTCGGCGCGTACCGGGCGGCGTTCGTCACCAACTCGCAGGGCATCGCGCCGGTGCACCGGATCGACGACACGTCCTTCGAGGTCGACGTGGAGCTGATGAAGCACCTCGGGCTGGTGTACGACAACGTCCCCCCGGACACCGTCTGAGCCCGGCCCACCGGAGGATCCGGCCCCGGGCCGGGTGCAGCACCATGGGGTCATGCAGATCCACATCGAGGCCTCAGACCTCCCGGGCCGCACCTGCCGGCCCGGCACCGACTTCGCCGGATACGACAACATCCACGTGGGCGTGCAGCGCAAGGACCGGCTCGACGAGCTGCTCGGCCCGCACCCCGGCGATGCCCCGTCGGCCGCCTGGACCCTGGACTGCACCGCCGTGCCCGCCGAGGACGGCATCGAGGTCTCGGGGCCCTACATCCAGAACAGGCTCGGTGGCCGCTTCGTCTATCTGTCCTGGGGGACGGTGGACGGGGCCGGAACCTTCACGATGTTCCGGCGGGCCAAACTCATGATCGCCGATGTCCCCCGTGACGTCCTGGAGACCGCCGTCCTGACCGGGCACCTCACCGCCCGGCTGCGCCTGACGGACGACCGGGGGCTGCCGCGGTGCGCCCGCGTGCGCCCGCCGGACATCGCGTGGTCCGCCACGGGCGGGACATGACGTCGCCGGACGGCACACACCGCGGCGCAGGAGGCCGGGCAGCGCGAAACCCCGGGGCATGACACCGCCCCCACCGGTCCCGGGGGGGGTGGGCCGGTGGGGGCGGTTGCCGTGGGGGCGGCGGGGGGCTGCCGTCCCGTGGGGGGTGTGGAGCGTGTTCCCGGCCTCCGCCGGACCATGCATGTGATGTGCATCACACTGCAGGCGCGGGGTGTCACCCGATCGGCACCGGGTGGGCCGGACAACCGGCGTCACCGCCGCGACCTGCACCGGGCCGCTGGAGCGAAGGCGCGGCGGAGGCCCGTACGGGTGAAAGCTGACCATGCGTCAGCATGCGACGGGCGGGCGACGGGCGTTGTCTCGGAGGCAGGACACATCCGTCTGCCCGGAGGATTCCCATGCGCAGCCCTGCCCGCCTCGTGACCGGCACCGCCGCCGCGGCCCTCACCGCCGTCGCGCTCGGTCTCGCCACCACGCCGTCCGCGTACGCCGAGGGGGCGGTGACGAGGCCGGAGTCGCACGCCTGGCCGGCCTCCCTGACGAGTCCGGGGACGCGTCCTGCGACCGGGGCCGCAGCAGAGACCGACCCGAAGCCGGGGACGGAGCTGGGGGCGGACACGGAGCCGGCGGAGAGCGAGCTCTTCGGAACCGCGCTCACGGAGACGGAACCGACGGAGACCGGACTGACGGAGGAAGAGCTGCCGGAGGCGGAGCTCGACGCGGAGGCGGAGCTCGACGCGGAGGCGGAGCTGTCGGACCTGGAGCCGGAGCCCGGCGCGGAGGAAGAGCTGTCGGAGGCGAAGCTCGGCGCGGGGACGAGGCCGGGGGCGAGCCCGCGGCCCGAGCCCGTGAAGCCGCCGCCCGGGACGAGGCCGCCCGGAACGAAGCCCGAGCCCTTGAAGCCGCCCGCACCGCCGACCGGGACCTGGCCCGAACGCCCCTCCGGGCACGTCGGGACCGGTGTCGGCGGCAGCGCCGGCCCCGGCACCGCACAGCTCGCGACGGGCGCCGGGATCCTCGGCGCGGCGGCCGTGGGCGGCGCCTGGCTCCTGCGCCGGCGTCGCACGGACGGCGCGCAGGACGGCTGACGACGGCACGGCGAGGACGACCACGTGGACAGGACGACCCTGAGGTCCCGGGCATGGCTGGTGGGCGTCGCCGCGCTGTGCGGCGTCTGGCTCGTCCAGAACGGGGCGGTTCCCCGGACCGCCGCCCCGCAGCCGTCCACCGCCGAGGCCTTCGCAGCCGGTCCCGAGCCGCGCACCGGTTCGCCGGTCGCCGGACCACTGGGCCCTTCCGATCCGGTCAGGGTCCGCATCCCGGGCATCCGTGTGGACGCCCCCCTGACGGGCCTGGGCCTGAACGCGGACGGCAGCCTCGGTGTCCCGCCGGCGGAGAACCGCAACCTCGCCGGGTGGTTCGAGAACGGCACCCCGCCCGGAACGCGGGGCACCGCCATCGTC
This sequence comes from Streptomyces clavifer, assembly GCA_014651175.1. Lineage (GTDB taxonomy): Bacteria > Actinomycetota > Actinomycetes > Streptomycetales > Streptomycetaceae > Streptomyces > Streptomyces clavifer. The sequence continues at coordinate 190,510 of BMWJ01000003.1, forward strand.
GCCGGCCACGTCGACGACGCCGAGGGGCCGGCCGTCTTCTACTCGCTCGGGTCCCTGAAGAAGGGCGCCCGGGTCGAGATCGACCGCAGGGACGGCCGCACCGCGGTCTTCGCGGTCGACGCGGTCGAGGTGTACGACAACGAGGACTTCCCCGACCGCCGGGTCTACGGCCCCACGGCGCACGCCTCGCTGCGGCTGATCACCTGCGGCGGAGGCTTCTCGCGGGAGACCGGCTACCTGGGCAACGTGGTGGCGTACGCCCACCTCACCGGCGTGCGGTGATCAGGCGGTCCACTGGTCGAAGCCGAGCTTGGCGACGAGCGAGAACACCACGACCAGCAGGACCCCCCGGACGAAGCCGCTGCCCTTCCTGAGCGCCATGCGCGCCCCGAACAGGGCGCCCGCGAGATTGAATACGGCCATCAGCGCGCCCAGCTGCCACAGCACGGTGCCCTGGTAGGCGAACATGGCCAGCGCACCGGCGTTGGTGCAGACGTTCACGATCTTCGCGGTGGCGGACGCCGTCACCAGGTCGAGGTGCAGCACGGCGGTCAGCGCCAGCACCAGGAAGGTGCCCGTACCCGGCCCGAACAGCCCGTCGTAGAAGCCGATGCCGCCGCCGACCAGCACGATCGCGGTGACGGTGCGGGCCCGGGTGGCCTTCTTCCCCGTCCCGTCGCCGGCGGCCGCCGTGCCGAAGGACGGCCGCAGCAGGACGAAGGCCGCCACCCCGAGCAGCACCACCATGATCACCGGACGCAGCACGTCGCTGCTGATCCCCGCGGCGAAGAAGGCGCCCGTCATCGACCCGGCCAGTGCCATGAGCCCGATCCGCACGGCGGTCCCCACCTGGACCGGCGCCCTGCGCACATAGGTCACGGCGGCCCCCGCGGTGCCGACGATGGCGACCGCCTTGTTGGTGCCGAGGATGTGGGCGGCGGGGACGTTCGGCAGTCCGAGCAGCAGAGCGGGCAGCAGGAGGAGACCTCCGCCGCCCACCACCGCGTCGATCCAGCCGGCCGCCGCGGCGGCAAGGCAGAGCAGGACGAGGGTGGTCAGCGTCATCTCGGGCATGTCCGCGACCTTAGGCAAGCAATAGGTGCCCCGTCCAACCAGTTGCCCGGCCCTCACAGAGGTCGTCCGCACGCGCTGAGCGCAAGGTTCCTCCCGGGAAACAGGAGGGATGCGGTCGGGTAACACCGGCCCCGCAGTCTCATTGGCATGAGGACACAGAGCGGGAACACGGCGCGTGTGGTGGTGATCGGCGCCGGGATGGCGGGCGCGCGGCTCGCCGCCCGGGTCCCCGGTGTCACCGTCATCGGCGAGGAGGAGCACGCACCGTACAACAGGGTGCTGCTCGCCGAGGTGCTCGCCGGACGGTACGAGCCGGACGTCATCGCCCTGCCTCCCGCCGACGTGCGGCGCGGGGTGCGGGTCGTGCGGATCGACCGGTCCGACCGGCTGGTGCACTGCGACGACGGCAGCGTCATCGGGTACGAGCGCCTGGTGCTGGCCACCGGATCCAACCCGGTGCTGCCGCCGCTGCGGGGGATCGGCCGCACGCTGCCGGACGGAGTGCATCCGTTCCGCACCCTCGACGACTGCCTGGCCCTGCGGGCGGCCGTACGCCCCGGCGTACGCGCCGTCGTCATCGGTGGCGGGCTCCTCGGGGTCTCCGCGGCCCGCGCGCTGGCCGAGTGCGGCGCCCAGGTGGTGCTGGCCCAGCAGGGCGAGCACCTCATGGAGCGGCAGCTGGACGCCGAGGCGGCCGGGTTGCTGCGCCGCCACCTGGAGGCCCTGGGTGTCGAGGTGCACACCGAGTGCCGGGTGCGCGGTCTGCGCTGCACCGACGGCGCCACCCCCGCGGTGCGCGCCGTGGAGCTGGCCGACGGCTACGAACTGGAGGCCGAGATCACGGTGCTGGCCTGCGGGGTGCGCCCCAGGACGGGTCTGGCTCAGGCTGCCGGGCTCGAGGTCCGCAAAGGCGTCGTCGTCGACGACGAACTGCGCACCTCGGACCCGTACATCCACGCGGTCGGCGACTGCGCGGAGCACCGCGGCACCGTGTACGGGCTGGCCGGCGCCGCGCTGGAACAGGCGGACGTGCTGGCCGGGGTACTGGCCGGAGGGTCCCCGCGCTACGGCGGCACCCGGGCCCTGACCCGGCTCACCCTGCGCCCCCCCGCCGCCGTCCCCGTCGCCGCCGGTGCCGGTGCCCCCGGCGGTCTCGACCTGGCCGCCTTCGGTGAGTCCCGCCCGCTGCCCGGCGACGACGTGATCCGGCTGGCCGACGCCACCCGGGGTGCGTACCGCACGGTCGTCGTCCGGGGCGACCGGCTGGCCGGCGGGGTGCTGTTCGGCGATCTCGCCGCGGTCGGCACCCTCGCCCGGACCTGGCAGGACGACGAGCCCCTCCCCGCCGACATGTCCCTGCTCCACCTGCTCACCAACGACGGAGGCTTCTGATGCCGGTGTCCACTCCCCCGACCGCCCCCACCGCGGGCGTGCCGACGATCGTGGTCGTCGGGCACGGCATGGTCGGCCAGAGGTTCCTGGAAGCACTCGCCGACCGCGGGCTGACGGCCGCCGCGGGCACCGCCCGGGTCGTCGTGCTCTGCGAGGAGCCCCGCCCCGCCTACGACCGGGTGCAGCTGACCTCGTACTTCGCCGGGAGGACGCCGGAGGACCTCTCGCTCGTCGAGCCGGACTTCATGGCACGGCACGGAATAGAGCTGCACGTGGGCGACCCGGCGGAGAGCGTCGACCGCGAGGCGCGCACGGTCACCGCACGCTCCGGGCAGACGTTCTCGTACGACACGCTGGTGCTGGCGACCGGCTCGTACCCGTTCGTGCCGCCCGTTCCCGGCAAGGACGCGGAGGGCTGCTTCGTCTACCGCACCATCGAGGACCTGCTCGCGATCGAGGAGTACGCGAAGACCGCGACGACCGGCGCGGTGGTCGGCGGCGGGCTGCTCGGCCTGGAGGCCGCGGGCGCGCTGAAGGGCCTCGGACTCAGCACGCACGTCGTGGAGTTCGCACCCCGGCTGATGCCCGTCCAGGTCGACGAGGGCGGCGGGGCCGCGCTGCTGCGCACCATCGAGAACATGGGCCTCTCCGTCCACACGGGCGTGGGCACCCAGGAGGTCACCGCGGGCGAGGACGGCCGGGTCAACGGCATGGCGCTCTCCGACGGCTCCTCGCTCGCCACCGACCTCGTCGTCTTCTCCGCCGGTGTCCGCCCCCGCGACCAGCTGGCCCGCGACTGCGGCCTGGCGGTCGGCCCGCGCGGCGGCATCGTCGTCGACGAGGAGTGCCGCACCTCGGACAGCTCCGTGTTCGCGATCGGTGAGTGCGCGCTGGCCTCGGACGGCCGGGTGTACGGGCTGGTGGCGCCGGGCTACGAGATGGCACTTGCGGTCGCCGAGGTGATCGCGGGCAACGCGGCCTCGTTCACCGGCGCCGACCTGTCGACGAAGCTGAAGCTCCTCGGTGTGGACGTCGCCTCGTTCGGCGACGCGCACGGCGCGGCCGAGGGCTGCCTCGACGTGGTCTATTCGGACTCCCGCTCGGGCGTCTACAAGAAGCTGGTGATCGGCCGGGACGGCACGCTGCTCGGCGGGGTCCTGGTCGGGGACGCCGACCAGTACGGCACGCTGCGGCCCATGACCGGCACGGTCCTGCCGGTCGCCCCGGAGCAGCTGGTGCTGCCGGCCGGTGCGGGCGGTCCGGTCACGCTCGGCCCGTCCTCGCTGCCCGACGAGGCAGTGATCTGCTCCTGCCACAACGTGACCAAGGGCGCGATCTGCGAGCACACCACACTGCCCGAGGTGAAGAAGTGCACCAAGGCGGGCACGGGCTGCGGAAGCTGCGTCAAGGTCATCGGGCAGCTGCTGCCGCAGCCCGAGGACCAGGGGCTGTGCGGCTGCTTCGCGTACACCCGCACCGAGCTGTACGAGATCGTCCGCACCCTGGGCGTCACCTCGTACGCCGGCCTGCTGGACTCGCACGGCCGCGACGCGGCCAGGGGCGGGGACGGCTGCGAGGTCTGCAAGCCGACGGTCGGTTCGATCATCGCCTCGCTGGCGCCGACGGTCGGCGCGAGCGGATACGTCCTGGACGGCGAGCAGGCGGCCCTCCAGGACACCAACGACCACTTCCTGGCCAACCTCCAGCGCAACGGCTCCTACTCGATCGTGCCGCGCATCCCGGGCGGTGAGATCACCCCGGAGAAGCTGATCGTGATCGGTGAGGTGGCCCGGGACTTCGGCCTCTACACGAAGATCACCGGTGGTCAGCGGATCGATCTGTTCGGCGCCCGCGTCGACCAGCTGCCGCTGATCTGGACCCGGCTGGTGGACGCCGGCTTCGAGTCGGGGCACGCCTACGGGAAGTCGTTGCGCACGGTGAAGTCCTGTGTGGGGCAGACCTGGTGCCGCTACGGCGTGCAGGACTCGGTGAAGATGGCGATCGACCTGGAGCTTCGCTACCGGGGTCTGCGTTCCCCGCACAAGCTGAAGTCGGCGGTCTCCGGCTGCGCCCGCGAGTGTGCGGAGGCCCGCGGCAAGGACTTCGGCATCATCGCGACCGCCCAGGGCTGGAACCTCTACGTCGGCGGCAACGGCGGCGCCACACCGCGCCACGCCGACCTGCTGGCCCAGGACCTGTCCGACGCCGAACTGGTCCGCCTCATCGACCGGTTCCTGATGTTCTACATCCGTACGGCGGACCGGCTGGAGCGCACCTCGACCTGGCTGGACCGGATCGAGGGCGGCCTGGACCACGTACGGGACGTCGTCGTCCACGACTCGCTGGGGCTGTGCGACGAGCTGGAGCGACTGATGGCCGACCACGTCCGCGGCTACCGCGACGAGTGGGCCGAGACCATCAACGACCCGGAGCGGCTGCGCCGTTTCGTGACCTTCGTCAACGCCCCCGACGCACCCGACCCCTCGGTCAAGTTCGTCCCCGAGCGCGACCAGGTCAAGCCCGACCTGGACATCCTCGCGGGCCCCGTGCTCGCCATCCGTACCCTCGAAGGGACTCCCTCCTGATGACGACCCAGATGATGGAAACGGCGCGGGACACCCGGACGATCCAGCTCGCGGACGGGGACGGGTGGCTCACGGTCTGCGACCGCGAGCTGCTGACCCCGGGGCGCGGTGTGGCGGCCCTCCTCCCGGACGGCCGGCAGGTCGCCCTGTTCGTGGACCGGGCGGGGCGGGCGTACGCGATCGACAACCGTGACCCGTTCACCGGGGCGTACGTCCTCTCCCGGGGCCTGGTCGGCTCGGCCGGCGGACGGCCGTTCGTGGCGTCGCCGCTGCTGAAGCAGCGCTTCGACCTGGAGACGGGCGCCTGCCTGGACGACGACGAGGTCACCGTGCCGGTCTTCGCGGTCCGCGCGGACTGATCGCGCTCCGTTCACCACCTGTTGACACCCCGTCAACTGCGCACCTCTACTGTCCTGACGTTCGACCCGCCGGGCCGACCGGACCGGCGGGCCCTCACGTCACCCGTGGAGTGATCGTGGAACGTCGGACCTTCTTGCGCACTGCGGTGATCGGCGGCTCGGCGGCGGCCTTCGGCGGCACCCTGTGGCGGGGTGCCGCCTTCGCCGACCCCGCCCAGCCGGGCGCCGGCCCCTACGGCGCGCTGCAGGCCGCCAACGGCAACGGCATCCTGCTGCCGAGCGGCTTCACCAGCAGAATCGTCGCCCGTTCGGGACAGGCCGTCCCCGGCACCTCGTACACCTGGCACAGCGCACCCGACGGAGGTGCCACGTACGCCGACGGCAGCGGCTGGATCTACGTCTCCAACGCCGAGGTCTCCTCGGGCAGCGGCGGCGGGGCGAGCGCGGTGCGCTTCAACTCCTCCGGAACGGTCACCTCCGCCTACCGGATCCTGTCCGGCACCAACAACAACTGCGCGGGCGGCAGCACTCCGTGGAAGACCTGGCTGTCCTGCGAGGAGGTCAGCCGCGGATTCGTCTACGAGACGGACCCCTGGGGGGTGAACGCGGCCGTCCAGCGGCCCGCCCTCGGCCGCTTCAAGCACGAGGCGGCGGCGGCCGACCCCGACCACGGGTACGTGTACCTCACCGAGGACGAGACGGACGGCCGCTTCTACCGCTTCCGCCCCACGACGTGGGGCAACCTGTCCTCCGGCACCCTCCAGGTCCTGGTGGCGGGCTCCGGCACCTCGGGCCCGGTGACCTGGGCGACGGTCCCGGACCCGGACGGTTCACCCACCCTGACCCGCTACCAGGTCTCCGGCGCGAAGGTCTTCAACGGCGGCGAGGGCTGCTTCTACGCGGCGGGCACCTGCTGGTTCACCACCAAGGGCGACAACCGGGTGTGGGCGTACGACGCGAACACGTCCAGCATCTCGCTCGCCTACGACGACTCGCTGGTCACCGGCGGCGCCCCGCTGACCGGCGTGGACAACGTCACCCGGTCCGCCTCGGGCGACCTGTACGTCGCCGAGGACGGCGGGAACATGGAGATCTGCCTGATCACCCCGGACGACACCGTCGCCCCGTTCCTGCGGATCAGCGGGCAGTCCGGCTCCGAGATCACCGGTCCCGCCTTCTCCCCGGACGGCACCCGCCTCTACTTCTCCTCTCAGCGCGGGACGAGCGGGAGCTCCTCCGGCGGCATCACGTACGAGGTCACGGGGCCGTTCCGCCGCTGAGCGGGACATGGGCCGCGCGGTGCCGGTACCGGCGCCGTGCGGCCGTCCCCGCGGTCATCAGGCCTGGCCGCCGCTCTCGACCGCCGCCGGGTCCATCCACACGACCTCCCAGATGTGGTGGTCGGGGTCCTGGAAGGAGCGGCCGTACATGAAGCCCATGTCCATGGGCTCGTTGGCGGGCGAACCGCCGGCGGCGAGTGCGGCGTCGGCCAGCCGGTCGACCTCGGCCCGGCTGTCCGCGCTCAGGGCGAGGAGGACCTCCGTCGTCCTCGACGCGTCGGCGATCTCCTTCTTGGTGAAGTCCTTGAAGCGCGGCTCGCTGATGAGCATGGCGAAAATCGTGTCACTGATGACCAGACACGCGGTCGTCTCGTCGCTGAACTGCGGGTTGAAGCCGAAGCCGAGCTTCCCGAAGAAGTCCTTCGTCGTCTCCAGGTCCTTGACCGGCAGGTTCACGAAGATCATCTGAGGCATGGCGGTTCCACTCTTCCGTCCTGGCACTTCACGTGCTCCGTGGCGCCGTGCTCGAGCGCCTTCGAGAGGTAGACGGCGGGGCCCGGCGAAACTCATCGCTCGCACGGGATCTTCCACCCGTATGCCGGAGCCGGTCGCGCTGCGGGGGGCCCGCGCCCGCCGGCCCGTCCGTGGCGGGGTGCGGGCCGGCGGCCTGAAAGGTCTCCGGGACTCCTCCGGCCGGGGCCCTGCCGGCGGAGTCCCGTGTCCCGTCAGGACATGGCGAGCGGGGCGCCGCCCCTGAGCAGCGACGCGCCGAGCGGGGTGAGCGTGTGCAGGACCGAGCTGCCGTGGCGCAGGGTCAGGACCAGGCCGGCCTCGCGCAGCACGCAGGCGTGCTGGCTCGCGGAGGCCAGGGACACACCGGTCCTGCGGGCCAGCTCGCTGGTCGTGCAGCCCTTGTCTATGGCCTGCAGGACGGCGGAACGGGTGTGCCCCACAAGCCGTCCGAGCCAGGGGCCGGGCCCAGCGAAGGCCGGGGCGCCCGAGTGGGTGACCGGATAGACGAGCACCGGCGGAAGGTGCGGGTCGCGGTAGACGACCGGGGTACCGCGGCAGAAGAACGAGGGCTGCAGGAGCAGGCCCCGTCCGTCCAGGTGCAGCTCGCGGTCGACGGGGTAGTCCGCCTCCAGCACGGGTGCCCGCCAGCGGATCATCGACGGCAGCGTGGCCAGGAGCTCGTCGGCCCCGCCGTCCAGCAGCGCGCGGCCCCGGAGGGCACGGTCGGCCTCCACGCTCGCCTGGATGTGCGGCCAGTACGGCTCGACGGCGGCGCGGTGGTAGCCGCGCAGGGCGGCTATGAGGCGGCCCAGCGGCTCCGTGCGCCCCTCCGCGAGCGTGTCCAGCAGGGCGGTGGGTGACCCGCCACCGCCCCGCGCGCGCACCACGGCGGGACGGCTTTCGGCCAGCAGGGCCAGATCGCCGTGGAGCCGGTCCGCAGGAGTGTCGCGGAGTGCCTCCATTCCGACGTCGAGGCCGAACGGCTCGGCACCTTCCTGGGAAGGCGTCAGGAAGTCGGGGAAATAGCCGCGGAGCGGAACGACCGCCGACAGCAGACGCGCCTCACCATTCAGTCTGGTACGGGATTCCGTCCGCCATTTCCCGAACACCGACGAGCCCCGCCGGTCCCTCAGTCGGTGAAAACTGAGAATGGTTTCCCACATTGCGTCGGGCCTCGTGGCCATCCGCACTCTGGAAAGGTCCACCCCGGACACATGGATACGCAGCACCGAACCCCCACTGTTGCAACCGCAATCGCCCCCATCAAAGGGTATGCATGCCGTCACAGGAGGTCACCACGGGGTTTCGGCCAGAGTTGAAACGTCTCGCCCGCATCCTCGCCAGCCGAAAGGCTGTACGACGTCGGGTGCGAATCCGGCGCCACCGAAAGAGCGGGTGAGGGCCGTGGGGGGCTTTGCCTGTTCGGCGGCGGTGGTGACGGTGCGGCTCCGTACCCGGCAGGGGTAAGCCGGGTGCGGTCCATGGGTGGGGATCCATGGACCGCACCCCGGTCCACCGGCCGCGGGATTTGCTCACCGAACGAAGAAAAGAAACAACCTTAAATGGTTCGCTATTCAATTGAAGAGGAGCGGAACCCCGCATGAAGAAGCGGCAGCACCCCCGCACAGGGTGCTGCCGCTTCCGGGTTATCCGCAGCCGCCGGAGGATCGTCGAGGGTACGGGTGATCCTCCGGCGCCCCCGGAGTCGTGGTGGTCGTCGCCGGACCGGCCGGCCCCGGGCTCAGCGGCTGTCGCTGCCCTTCGGCCCGGCAGCGGCGCGGCCCGCCTCCAGCCGCGCGACCGGAATGCGGAACGGCGAGCAGGAGACGTAGTCCAGACCCACCTCATGGAAGAAGTGCACCGACTCCGGGTCCCCGCCGTGCTCACCGCAGACGCCGAGCTTGAGGTCGGGGCGGGTGGCCAGGCCGGCCTCCACGGCGCTGCGCACGAGGGCGCCGACACCGTCCTTGTCGATCGTCTCGAACGGCGACACCCCGAAGATGCCCTTCTCCAGGTACGCGGTGAAGAACGAGGCCTCCACGTCGTCGCGGGAGAAGCCCCACACCGTCTGGGTGAGGTCGTTGGTGCCGAAGGAGAAGAACTGCGCGGCCTCGGCGATCTGGCCCGCGGTCAGCGCGGCCCGGGGCAGCTCGATCATCGTGCCGATGGTCAGCCTGAGGCCGGTGCCGGTAGCGGCCTCGACCTCGGCGATGACCTGGACGGCCTCGTCACGGACGATCTCCAGCTCCTGGACCGTGCCCACGAGCGGGATCATGATCTCGGCGCGCGGATCGCCCTTGGCGTTCTTGCGGTACGCCGCCGCCTCCGCGATCGCCCGGACCTGCATCGCGAACAGGCCGGGGATGACCAGGCCGAGACGGACCCCGCGCAGTCCCAGCATCGGGTTCTGCTCGTGCAGCTTGTGCACGGCCTGCAGGAGGCGCAGGTCGTTCTCGTTCGCGTCCTTGCGGGACTCGGCGAGCGCGACGCGCACGGAGAGCTCCGTGATGTCCGGGAGGAACTCGTGCAGCGGCGGGTCGAGCAGCCGTACGGTGACGGGCAGTCCGTCCATCGACTCGAACAGCTCGATGAAGTCGGCCTTCTGGAGCGGCAGCAGCGCGGCGAGCGCCGCCTCGCGCTCGTCGTCGGTGTCGGCGAGGATCAGCTTCTCGACCATCTCGCGGCGCTCGCCAAGGAACATGTGCTCGGTGCGGCACAGACCGATGCCCTGGGCACCGAAGCGCCGGGCCCGCAGGGCGTCCTCCGCGTTGTCCGCGTTGGCGCGCACGCGCAGGCGGCGCACCCGGTCCGCGTACGCCATGATCCGGTGAACGGCTGCGACCAGCTCGTCGGCGTCGTCGGCACCCGCGTGCATGCGGCCCTCGAAGTACTCGACCACCGGGGACGGCACGACGGGTACCTCACCGAGGTACACCTTGCCGGTGGAACCGTCCACGGAGACGAGGTCGCCCTCCTCCACGACGGTGCCGCCGACCGTCAGCCGGCGGCGCTTGGTGTCGACCTCGATCTCCTCGGCACCGCAGACACAGGTCTTGCCCATGCCGCGTGCGACGACGGCGGCGTGCGAGGTCTTTCCGCCGCGCGAGGTGAGGATGCCCTCGGCGGCGATCATGCCGTCGAGGTCGTCGGGGTTGGTCTCCCGGCGGATGAGGATGACCTTCTCGCCGGAACGGGACCACTTGACGGCGGTGTACGAGTCGAAGACGGCCTTGCCGACGGCCGCCCCCGGGGACGCGGCGATACCGCGGCCCAGGAGGACGGTGCTGGCTTCGTGGTCGAAGCGCGGGAACATCAGCTGGGCGAGCTGGGCGCCGTTGACGCGCTGGAGCGCCTCGGCCTCGTCGATGAGGCCCTGGTCGACGAGCTGGGTGGCGATCCGGAAGGCGGCTCCGGCGGTGCGCTTGCCGACCCGGGTCTGCAGCATCCAGAGCTGCCCGCGCTCGATGGTGAACTCGATGTCGCAGAGATCCCTGTAGTGGGTCTCCAGCGTCTCCATGATCGCGATCAGCCGGCCGTACGACTCCTTGTCGATCGACTCCAGCTCGGCGAGCGGCACGGTGTTGCGGATGCCCGCGACGACGTCCTCGCCCTGCGCGTTCTGCAGGTAGTCGCCGTAGACGCCCTGGTGGCCACTGGCCGGGTCGCGGGTGAAGGCGACGCCCGTGCCGGAGTCGGGGCCGAGGTTGCCGAAGACCATCGAGCAGATGTTGACGGCCGTGCCGAGGTCGCCGGGGATGCGCTCCTGGCGGCGGTAGAGCTTGGCGCGGTCGGTGTTCCACGAGTCGAAGACCGCCTTTATGGCCAGGTCCATCTGCTCGCGCGGGTCCTGCGGGAAGTCGCGTCCGGCGTCCCGCGTGACGATCTTCTTGAACTGCTTGACCAGCTTCTTCAGGTCGGCCGCGTCGAGGTCCACGTCGACGGTGACGCCCTTGGCCTCCTTCGCGGCCTCCAGCGCCTCCTCGAAGAGCTCGCCGTCGACACCGAGGACGGTCTTGCCGAACATCTGGATCAGACGGCGGTACGAGTCCCAGGCGAAGCGCTCGTCACCGGCCTGGGCGGCGAGCCCGACGACCGAGGCGTCGGAGAGACCGATGTTGAGGACCGTGTCCATCATTCCGGGCATCGAGAACTTGGCGCCGGAACGTACGGACACCAGCAGCGGGTCGTCGGCCTGGCCGAGGTTCTTGCCCATCCGGTCCTCGAGCGCGACGAGGTGCGCACTGACCTCGTCGCGCAGTTCGGCCGGCTCGTCACCGCTGTCGAGGTAGACCTTGCAGGCCTCGGTGGTGATCGTGAAACCCGGAGGGACCGGCAGCCCGAGATTGGTCATCTCGGCGAGGTTGGCACCCTTGCCGCCCAGAAGGTCCTTCAGATCCTTGTTGCCCTCGGTGAAGTCGTAGACGAACTTCTGAGAATCTTTGTTTTCCGACACGGGTCTCGACTCCTCGAGGACGCGGTGGCTGCCCTGACGGCGAGGAACATACCCAGATCGAAGGTGTCTGGGTACGCCCACTTGCGCGTCGTGAGGCCTCAACCACCCGTCCGCCAGCAGATCGAATGTGACGCCTCGAACCACCTCGGAGAACATCCGCGTTCACTTCCTGAAGTGAAGACCGCGAAGAGTGACGGCCTTCACCCGAATCGCGTACGGAGCGTGCTCAACGCGTCGATCGATCAAAATAAAGGCCACTGGCACCCAGTGCCATCATTTGAGAAGTACAGCATCGAAAAATCCGCTCATCTGAGCCGCCAAGCTCTCAGGGGTGGCGAGAATCACCCTCTGGGGCGCGCTCAGATGTCACCATCCGGACGCCGCGGGGACGACCGCAGGTCACCGTGTGCTTCCCGATGTGGCGCGGAGAGTGAACAAAGGGCGCTCGAAAGGGGTGCGCATGCCCGGCACGGGCCGGATCACGCCCGGACCCTGCACAAAAACCCGCTCATGTGAGCGGGCCCCTGTTCGGGCACCCGGTGCCTCGTGCGGCAGCGCCCCGCTCAGCCGCCCGAGGTGTCCAGCTCGGCCTCGGCGCCCACACCCGCGCAGTCGTACGGGTCCTTGAGCCAGCCGTCCGGCAGGGCCACGCGGTTGTTTCCGGAGGTGCGCCCGCGGGGGCCGTCGGCCCCGTCCGGCCACGGCTGGTCGAGGTCCAGTTCCTGCAGCTGCCCGCCCAGCTCCTCCAGGGAGGAGGTGACCGCGAGCTTCCGGCGCATCTCCGAGCCCACGGCGAAGCCCTTGAGGTACCAGGCCACGTGCTTGCGGAAGTCGATCACGCCACGGCTCTCGTCGCCGATCCACTCCCCCAGCAGCGTCGCGTGGCGCAGCATGACGTCCGCGACCTCGCGCAGGGCGGGCGCCTGCCGCGTCTCCACGCCCTCGAAGGCGGCGACCAGGTCTCCGAAGAGCCAGGGGCGGCCCAGGCAGCCACGGCCGACGACCACTCCGTCGCAGCCCGTCTCGCGCATCATCCGCAGCGCGTCGTCCGCGCACCAGATGTCGCCGTTGCCGAGGACGGGGATCTCCGGGACGTGTTCCTTGAGGCGGGCGATGGCGTCCCAGTCCGCGGTGCCGCCGTAGTGCTGTGCGGTGGTCCTGCCGTGCAGGGCGACGGCTGTGACGCCCTCCTCGACAGCGATGCGGCCCGCGTCGAGGTAGGTGGTGTGGTCGTCGTCGATGCCCTTGCGCATCTTGATGGTGACCGGCAGGTCGCCCGCGCTCGCCACGGCCTCACGCAGGATCGCCCGGAGCAGCGGCCGCTTGTACGGGAGCGCGGAGCCGCCGCCCTTGCGGGTGACCTTGGGGACCGGGCAGCCGAAGTTCAGGTCGATGTGGTCGGCGAGGTCCTCGTCGACGATCATGCGGACCGCCCTGCCGACGGTGACCGGGTCCACTCCGTACAGCTGGATGGAGCGCGGGGTCTCGCTCGCGTCGAAGTGGATGAGCTGCATGGTCTTCTCGTTGCGCTCGACCAGCGCCCGCGTGGTGATCATCTCGCTGACGAACAGCCCCTTGCCGCCGGAGAACTCGCGGCACAGGGTGCGGAACGGGGCGTTGGTGATGCCGGCCATGGGGGCGAGCACGACCGGCGGCTGCACGGTGTGCGGGCCGATCCGGAGCAGCGGGAGGGCGGGGGCGAGCGTGGTCATCCACCCATTGTCGCGCACGCCGGGCGGGCCCCGGCGCCGGCCGCCGCGGGGGCGCACCCTCGGCGGCCCTGCCGGCCGGGTGGACGCCGCGGCCGGGAAACGCGGGTGGGCCCGGACCACCGAGGTGATCCGGGCCCACCGTCGTGCCGGTGCGTCAGCTCTGCGCCGCCGTGCCGTCCTGCTCGGAGGCGGCGGCCGGAGAGGCGTCCGTCTGCGCGGAGCCGTCGGCGCGCTCGCGCATCTTGCGCACCAGCTCCTGCTTCTGCTCGGCCGCGGTCCGGCGGTCGGCGTCGCGCGCGGTGCCCGCGCCCTGCTGCTCGGCGCGGGACAGCTTCTTGCGCTGTCCGCCCACACCGAGGAGGTTGTTGCGGCTCTTGGCCACGGGGTTCTCCCATTCGTGGTGAGAAGTGAGGTCTGAAGTGATCAGGGATCTCAGGGATCGATTCGATGGGCGACGGGCGCTCGGCCCGTCGCACGCTCACTCGTAGATCTGGAAGAACGAAGACATACCGAAAAAGGTACCCCGGCCCGGGCAGGGCTCTCACCCGGTTTTCGCCGGAGGCGCGGTGCCGGCTCAGGCGGTCGGGTCGACCGTCGCCTGGTGGGCCTCGGCAAGGTGCTCCTCGGCCTTCAGCCAGGGCAGGAACTGCGCCGCCTTGTGCCACCCGCAGGTTCCGCAGGTCAGCTGCCGCTGCATCCCGGACTTCCGTACCCGGACGACGTGTTCGCGGCCGTGCTGGTCCCATCTGGTGACCTTGCTCGTGGTCATGGACGCCATCCGAGCCTCCTGTAGGGGTGTGCCCAGCAGTGTGCACGAAGCCCCCGGCTCCCTGCGCGGGAACCGGGGGCTTCGTTATGAAGCTGCGTACCGTCAGCAGCCCAGCAGACGGGAGCCGAGGTATCCCTGGATCTGGTCCAGGGAGACGCGCTCCTGCTTCATGGTGTCGCGCTCGCGCACGGTCACCGCGTTGTCGTCGAGGGTGTCGAAGTCGACGGTGACGCAGAACGGCGTGCCGATCTCGTCCTGGCGGCGGTAACGGCGGCCGATGGCACCCGCGTCGTCGAACTCGATGTTCCAGTTCTGCCGCAGGTCCGCGGCGAGGCCCTTGGCCTTGGGCGACAGCTGCGGGTTGCGGGACAGCGGCAGGACCGCGACCTTGACCGGCGCCAGACGCGGGTCGAGACGCATGACCACGCGCTTCTCCATGACGCCCTTCGCGTTGGGCGCCTCGTCCTCGGTGTAGGCGTCGAGGAGGAACGCGAGCAGCGAACGGCCGACACCGGCGGCGGGCTCGATGACGTACGGCGTCCAGCGCTCGCCGGACTCCTGGTCGTAGTACACCAGGTCCGTGCCCGAGGCCTTGGAGTGCGCCTTGAGGTCGTAGTCCGTGCGGTTGGCGACGCCCTCGAGCTCGCCCCACTCGCTGCCGCCGAAGCGGAAGCGGTACTCGATGTCAGCGGTGCGCTTGGAGTAGTGCGAGAGCTTCTCCTGCGGGTGCTCGAACCACCGCATGTTCTCCTCGCGCATGCCCAGGCCGGTGTACCAGTTCCAGCGCTGCTCCATCCAGTACTCCTGCCACTGCTCGTCCTCGCCCGGCTTGACGAAGAACTCCATCTCCATCTGCTCGAACTCGCGCGTGCGGAAGATGAAGTTGCCCGGAGTGATCTCGTTCCGGAAGGACTTGCCCATCTGCGCGATGCCGAACGGCGGCTTCTTGCGCGACGTCTGCGCCACCTGACCGAAGTTGGTGAAGATGCCCTGGGCGGTCTCGGGACGCAGGTAGGCGACGGAGCCGGAGTCCTGGGTCGGGCCGAGGTGGGTGGAGAGGAGACCGGAGAACTGCTTGGGCTCGGTGAACGTGCCCTTGTTGCCGCAGTTGGGGCAGTTGAGGTCGGCGAGGCCGTTGACCGGCGGCTTGCCGTGCTTCTCCTCGTACGCCTCCTCCAGGTGGTCGGCGCGGTAGCGCTTGTGACAGGAGGTGCACTCGGTGAGCGGGTCGGAGAAGGTGGCGACGTGGCCGGAGGCGACCCAGACCTCGGGGGCCAGGATGACCGACGAGTCGAGACCGACCACGTCCTCGCGCGAGGTGACCATGTAACGCCACCACTGGCGCTTGAGGTTCTCCTTCAGCTCGACGCCCAGCGGCCCGTAGTCCCAGGCGGCCTTCTGACCGCCGTAGATCTCACTGCAGGGGTAGACGAAGCCACGGCGCTTGCTCAGGCTGACGATGGTGTCGATCTTGTCGGCGGCCACGGTGCTCTCTTCATTACGACGGCGAAACGGACAGGGGCGGGGCGGAGCGCCTCGCTGCGGGGGGTGATGCTCAGGTGACGCTGCGGGCGAATGGCTCAGATTACCGGCGGGCGCACCCCCCGGATCAAATCGGCAGGGGGTACAGCGGCCCGCAGGGTGTGATCCGGGCATCTCATCAGCCTTGTTGACAATCGTTTCCACTTTTGTTGAAAATGACTGTCATGAACGTACGCCGTCTGATACCCACCGCCGCCGTCGCCGGGGCAGCCGTCCTCGGCCTCACCACGCTCTCCGCCTGCTCCTCCTCGGACGCGGCCGACCGCGGGAGCGGCGACAAGCTGAACGTGGTGGCGTCCTTCTACCCGATGCAGTTCCTGGCCGAGGAGATCGGCGGATCGCACGTATCGGTGACCACACTGACGAAGCCCGGGGTGGAGCCGCACGACCTGGAGCTCACCCCGCGCCAGATCGGCGGTCTGGGCGACGCCGACCTCATCCTGTTCCTCAAGGGCATCCAGCCCGCCGTCGACGACGCGGTGGCCCAGTCCGGCGTCGAGAACACCGTCGACGCGGCGAAGCTCACCACGCTCGAGAACCACGGCACCGAGGTCGACGGTCACGACCACGGACACGACGAGGGCGAGGAGCACGCGCACGAGGAGGGTGAGGAGCACGCGCACGAGGGCGAGGAGGCGGGCGCCGACCCGCACATCTGGCTGGACCCGGTGAAGTACGCCGAGGTCGCCGAAGGTGTCGGGAAGTCCCTGGAGAAGGCCGACCCCGACCACGCGGCGGACTACCGCAAGAACACGGATACCCTGGTCGGCGAACTGAACGCGCTGAACACGGCGTACGAGACCGGGCTGAAGGACACCGCGACCACGACCTTCATCACCACCCACTCCGCCTTCGGGTACCTCGCCGAGCGCTACGGCCTCACCCAGGAGGGCATCGCGGGCATCGACCCCGAGGCCGAGCCCAGCCCCGCCCGGATCAACGAGATCCACGGCGTCGCGGAGAAGAGCAGGGCGACCACCGTGTTCTTCGAGACGCTCGCCAGCGACAAGACCGCCAAGACCCTGGCGAAGGACCTCGGCCTGAAGACCGGCGTCCTGGACCCGCTGGAGGGAATCACGGACAAGTCCGAGGGCGCTGACTACATCGAGGTCATGAAGTCCAACCTGGCCGCACTGCAGAAGGCTCTCGGCGCGAAGTAGTCCACGCACCACCCGTACCAGTCCCAGCAGCATCGGAGGCGCTCGTGTCCGAGCCCAGTACGCCCGAACCCGTGATCAGCATGCGCGGAGCCACGGCCACGCTCGGTGCGCGCACCGTGCTGCGCGGCGTCGACCTCACCGTCGGCCGCGGCGAGGTCGCGGCCCTGCTCGGGGCCAACGGATCCGGCAAGTCCACCGCCGTGCGGTCCGTCATCGGGCAGGTACCGCTCACCGGCGGCACCGTCGAGCTGTTCGGCACTCCGCTGCGCCGCTTCCGCCAGTGGGCCCGCGTCGGGTACGTACCGCAGCGCACCACGGCGGCCGGCGGCGTCCCCGCCACGATCCGCGAGGTCGTCGCCTCCGGACGGCTGTCCCGTACGAAGCTGCGGCTGCCGGGCAGGGCGGACCGGGCGGCCGTCGACCGCGCCATCGAGCTCGTCGGCCTCTCCGACCGCGCCAAGGACTCCGTGAGCGCCCTCTCCGGCGGCCAGCACCAGCGGGTGCTGATCGCCCGCGCGCTCGCCGCCGAACCCGAGCTGCTGATCATGGACGAGCCGATGGCCGGGGTCGACCTGGCCAGCCAGGAGATCCTCGCCGAAACCCTGCGCGAGCAGGTCGGGGCAGGTACGACGGTGCTGCTCGTCCTGCACGAGCTCGGCGCCCTGGAACCCCTCATCGACCGGGCGGTCGTGCTGCGCGACGGCTGTGTCACGCACGACGGACCGCCTCCGGAGGCCATGGGCCAGCACGCACTGCCCGGCCACGACCACGTACACCCCCACGCGGCCTCCGAGCCCGCCCGGACGGGACTGCTGACCTGATGGAATTCCTCACACCCCCCTTCATGCAGCGGGCCCTGGTAGCGGCCGTCCTGGTCGGCATCACCGCTCCCGCCATCGGCATCTACCTGGTCCAGCGCCGCCAGGCCCTGATGGGCGACGGCATCGGGCACATAGCCATGACCGGGGTCGGCCTCGGCTTCCTGCTGTCCACCAACCCCATCTGGATGGCCACCCTGGTGGCCGTCGTCGGCTCGGTCGTCATGGAGCTGATCCGCTGGTACGGGCACACACGCGGCGACATCGCCCTGGCCATGCTGTTCTACGGCGGCATGGCGGGCGGGGTGATGCTGATCAACCTCTCCGGCACCGGCTCCAACGCCAACCTCACGTCGTACCTCTTCGGCTCGCTGTCGACGGTCTCCGAGGAGGACGTCACCGCGATCGTCGTGCTGGCCGCCTTCGTGATGCTGGTGACGCTCGCGCTGCGGCGGCAGCTGTTCGCCGTCAGCCAGGACGAGGAATTCGCCCGGGTCACCGGGCTGCCGGTGCGCGTGCTCAACCTCCTGGTCGCCGTGACGGCGGCGGTCACGGTCACCGTCGCGATGCGGGTGGTCGGTCTGCCGCTGGTCAGCGCGCTGATGGTGGTCCCCGTCGCCGCCGCGCAGCAGATCGCGAAGTCCTTCAAGGTGACGTTCGTGCTGGCCGTCGCGATCGGCACGGCGGTGACCCTGGCCGGCACCGTGACCTCCTACTACCAGGACGTGCCGCCCGGCGCCACGATCGTGCTGCTGGCCATCGCCGTGTTCATCGCGCTGACCGCGCTCGCCACGCCGCTGGCGCGCCGCCGGGCCCGCGGACGCGACAAGGACTCCGAGGAGTGCACCCTGGAGGTACCGGTGGCTCGCCCGGACGCCGACGACGTGCGGGTGTGACCGTGCCGCCGGGGCGGGCTGGCACAATGGCCCGACACACGTACGGGCGACACGAGGAGGCACCTGTGGCCACGGCGCCGATCAGTGGCACGAACGCGGCCCCGGTACGCGGCCGGTCGACCAGGCAGCGCGCGGCGGTGGCCGCCGCGCTCGACGAGGTCGACGAGTTCCGCAGCGCCCAGGATCTGCACGACGTGCTGAAGCACCGGGGCGACTCCGTCGGTCTGACGACGGTCTACCGCACGCTGCAGTCCCTCGCCGACGCGGGCGAGGTCGACGTGCTGCGCACGACGGACGGCGAGGCGGTCTACCGCCGCTGCTCGACGGGCGACCACCATCACCATCTGGTGTGCCGGGTCTGCGGCAAGGCGGTCGAGGTCGAGGGTCCTGCCGTGGAGCAGTGGGCCGAGACCGTCGCCGCCCAGCACGGCTACGTGAACGTGGCCCACACGGTCGAGATCTTCGGCACCTGCGCGGAGTGTGCGGGCGCCGAGAACTGATCCCGCGGGCCGCCCCCGGTTCGTCCCGCCATGGCCCCCCACCGCCCGGTGGGGGGCCATGGCCGTACCGGGGTGCGGGGCTCAGGCCGTCGGTCCCGCCTTCTCGGCGGCTTCGGCGGCCTTCTGCACGGCCTTCTCCTCCGCGCCCCCGAAGCGGCGGTCGCGCCGGGCGAACTCCAGGCAGGCACGCCACAGGTCCCGGCGGTCGAAGTCGGGCCACAGGACGTCCTGGAAGACCATCTCGGCGTACGCGCTCTGCCAGATCAGGTAGTTGGACGTGCGCTGCTCGCCGCTGGGGCGCACGAAGAGGTCCACGTCCGGCATGTCCGGGTAGTAGATGTACTTCGCGAACGTCTTCTCGTTGACCTTCGACGGGTCGAGCTTCCCGGCCGCGACGTCCTGCGCGATGCGCTGCGCGGCGTCGGCGATCTCGGCCCGACCTCCGTAGTTGACGCAGAAGTACAGCGTCATCCTGTCGTTGTCCTTCGTCTGCTCCTGGGCGACCTGGAGCTCCTGGACGACGGACTTCCACAGCTTCGGCATGCGGCCGACCCAGCGGATGCGGATGCCGAGCTCGTCCATCTCGTCCCGGCGGCGGCGGATGACGTCCCGGTTGAAGTCCATCAGGAACTTCACCTCGTCGGGCGAGCGCTTCCAGTTCTCCGTGGAGAAGGCGTACAGGGAGAGGTTCTTGACGCCCATCTCGATGCAGCCCTTGAGCACGTCCATGACGACGCCCTCGCCGACCTTGTGGCCCTCGGTGCGCGGCAGGCCGCGCTCCTTGGCCCAGCGGCCGTTGCCGTCCATCACGACCGCCACGTGCTTGGGCACCAGGTCGCCGGGGATCTTCGGCGGGGTGGCGCCGGAGGGGTGCGGCTCGGGCGTCTTGTAGTCACGCCGGTTACGTCCGCCGAGCATCCCGCGTACTGCCATGAGCTTCTCTCGTCTCCCTGTGTCACTTCTCTACGTACCGCAGCGAGCGCAGGCCGCGCTCCAGATGCCAGTGCAGGTAGGCGGACACGAGTCCGCTCCCCTCCCTGACATGACGCGCCTGTGACGCGTCCGCCGTCGCCCAGTCGCCGGTGAGCAGCGCGCTCAGCAGTTCGACGGCCTCCGCCGAGGGTACGACGCTGCCGGGTACCCGGCAGTCGCCGCATATGACGCCGCCGGCCGCGACGGAGAAGAAACGGTTCGGTCCGGGCATTCCGCACTTGGCGCAGTCGACGAAGCTGGGGGCGTACCCGTTGACCGCCAGGGAACGCAGCAGGAACGCGTCGAGGATGAGGTTCGGCGCGTGTTCGGCGCGCGAGAGGGTCCGCAGTCCGCCGACGAGCAGCAGGTACTGCTGGACCGCGGGCTCGCCCTCGTGGTCGGTGAACCGTTCGGCCGTCTCCAGCATCGCGGTGCCGGCGGTGTAGCGCCCGTAGTCGGAGACGATGCCGCCGCCGTACGGCGCGATCGTCTCGCTCTGGGTGCACAGCGGGAGGCTGCGGCCGACGAGTTCGCTGCCGCGGGCGAAGAACTGCACGTCCACGTGGGAGAAGGGTTCCAGCCGCGCCCCGAATTTGGACTTGGTGCGCCGCACCCCGCGCGCGACGGCGCGCACCCGGCCGTGGCCGCGGGTCAGGATCGTGATGATCCGGTCGGCCTCGCCCAGCTTCTGCGTGCGCAGCACGACGCCGTCGTCCCGGAACAAGCTCATGCGCCCATTGTCGCCCACTGGGGCGGCCGTCCGTCGACGGTCCTCGCTCCCGATGGTCCGGCGGGCACGGCCGGATCCCGTGCACGCCGACCGGGGCCGCGCGGGCCCGGGCGGCGCCTCGCCCCGGGAGTCGGGCGGGGGCCGTGGCGTCGGCGCCCCCGGGAAGGGGCTCCACGGCCGGCCTGCCGCCCGAACCGCGCGCGCACGCCGCCCGCCCCTCGTCGGCGGGCCCGGGCCGGGAGACGCCCGTACCCGGCTTCGGTCCCGTGGGCGGTGCGCACGGGGGCGCGGGCGGAGTCCGGTCCTGACTCCGCGCGGGCGTGCGCCGGCGCCCGGTCCTACGAGGGCGTGCGCGCGGCGGCCGCGAGCAGTTCGGCGGTGTCGGTGGGGCAGAGCTGGAGCGCGCTGCCCACCGTCGTCAGCACCTCGCGCTCGGCCTGGCTGTACGGGCCGTCGGCGAGCGCGATCCTGGCGCCCTGAAGCAGGACCGTCCCGCGGCCGGCCACGGCCAGATGCGGGGCCAGCGGCTTCAGCACCTCGTGCAGCTCGATGGCGAGGGCGGCTCCGCAGGCCTCGGCCGCGGGGTCGTGGCCGTCACCGGCCCCGGTGTCCGCGGCGAGCACCTCCACGATGGTGAACAGCTGCTCCTGGGTGCAGTCGTCGAGCCCGGCGTCGCGGACGGTGGCCGCGGCGGCCTCCAGGACCGTACGGGAGGTGGTTCCGCCGGCGGCGAGCACGGCGAGCGTGACGGTGTGCACGGCCTCCCGCAGCATCGCGGAGAAGCGGGTGGTGGTGGGGTGGTCCAGGGTGTCGGTCGGGTAGTGCCCCAGACAGGCGGCGCACTCCAGGACGGGCCCCGCGCTGCCGCGCCGCAGCAGCGGCATGCCGATCACGGTGAAGCGGTGACGGCCGGTGAGACGCCGGTAGTTGCGGTCGCCGCCGCACCCCGGACAGAAGAACTCACCGTCACCGACGGTGTCCCAGACGGTACGGGTGCCGTAGATGCGCAGTCTCATGGCGCGTTGTCCTTTGGCTGACCGCACGTCGCACACCTCCGTAATGCTCCGGCAACATTGCCGTGTTGGACGTGATGTTAGCCACATGCGTGAGGTGCCGTCAGCATCCTGGATGTCACAACACCCGGAGATGGCCGAACCCCGCCCACCCCTTGCGGGGCGGCGGGGCTCTCCTGCCACATCACTTCACGGCTTATCGGACGTTTGTCCGTAGCACCTGGGGGCTGTCAGCGAGTCGCGCGGTTCACCGCGGAGACGACCGCCTTGAGCGAGGCCCGCGTCGTGTTGGCGTCGATGCCGATGCCCCACAGGACCTTGCCGTCGATCGCGCACTCGATGTAGGAGGCCGCCTGGGCGCTCGCACCCTCGCTCATCGTGTGCTCGGTGTAGTCCAGCAGGCGGGCGTCGATGCCGACGGCCTGCAGCGCCTCGAAGAACGCGGAGATCGGACCGTTGCCCGTACCGGTCAGCACGGTGTCCGCGCCGTCGACGGTGGCTTCCACAGTGATCGTGTCCCGGCCGTCCGAACCGGTCGTGGTCTGGCCGGAGCGGATCTGCACCCGGCCCCAGGCGTTGTCCGGGTTGGGCAGGTACTCGTCCTGGAAGGCCGACCAGATCTCACCCGGTGTGACCTCGCCGCCCTCGGCGTCGGTCTTGGCCTGAATGATCCGGGAGAATTCGATCTGCATCCGGCGCGGCAGGTCCAGCTTGTGCTCGTTCTTCAGGACGTACGCGATCCCGCCCTTGCCGGACTGCGAGTTGACCCGGATGACGGCCTCGTAGGAACGGCCGACGTCCTTCGGGTCGATCGGCAGGTAGGGCACCGCCCACTCGATATCGTCGACGGTCTTCCCCCGGGCCGCCGCGTCGGCCTCCATGGCGTCGAAGCCCTTCTTGATGGCGTCCTGGTGGGAGCCGGAGAAGGACGTGTAGACCAGGTCGCCCGCGTAGGGGTGGCGCGGGTGGACCTCCATCTGGTTGCAGTACTCGCTGGTGCGCCGGATCTCGTCGATCTGCGAGAAGTCGATCTGCGGGTCGACACCCTGCGAGAAGAGGTTCATGCCCAGGGTGACCAGGTCGACGTTGCCGGTGCGCTCGCCCTGGCCGAACAGGCAGCCCTCGATGCGGTCGGCGCCGGCCATGACGGCCAGTTCGGCCGCGGCGACCGCGGTGCCGCGGTCGTTGTGCGGGTGCACGGACAGGCAGACGTGCTCGCGGCGGGACAGGTTGCGGGACATCCACTCGAACCGGTCCGCGTGCGTGGACGGCGTCGAACGCTCCACGGTGGCGGGCAGGTTCAGGATGATCTCGCGGCCCTCCTCCGGCTGCCAGACGTCGCAGACGGCCTCGCAGACCTCCAGGGCGAAGTCCAGTTCGGTGTCGGTGAAGATCTCCGGGCTGTACTGGTAGCCGAAGACCGTCTCGCTGCCCAGGATCTTGTCCGCGTACTCCATGACCAGCCGCGTGCCGTCCACGGCGATCTGCTTGACCTGCTCCTTGGAGCCGCGGAAGACCACGCGGCGGAAGGTGGGTGCGGTGGCGTTGTACAGGTGCACGGTGGCGCGGCGGGCCCCGACCAGCGACTCGACGGTGCGCTCGATCAGTTCCTCGCGGGCCTGCGTCAGGACGGAGATCGTCACGTCCTCGGGGATCGCGCCCTCTTCGATGATGGAGCGTACGAACGCGAAGTCGGTCTCGCCGGACGACGGGAATCCGACCTCGATCTCCTTGTAGCCCATGCGTACGAGCAGGTCGAACATCTCACGCTTGCGGGCGGGGGACATCGGGTCGATCAGCGCCTGATTGCCGTCGCGCAGGTCCGTGGACAGCCAGCGGGGCGCCCGCGTGATGCGGTTGTCCGGCCAGGTGCGGTCGGAGATGTCCACGGTCTCGTATCCGCGGTACTTGTGGACCGGCATCCCGGACGGCTTCTGCAGCTGCGTCGCGTTGGTGATCGGGGTGGGTCCGCCCACGGGGGCAGGGGCGTTCTCGGCGGGGTTCACGGCAGTCATGGCGTAGGGCTCCTCTGGGGTCCAGCAGGGGCGGCCGACTGTGTCGCTGCAACAGCGAACTCCGCGGGGAGGGAGCCGGCCTACGACTACAGGCCCTCGCCGCGGCAGCTAAGAAGGAGCAGCCCGAAACGCATGATGCGGCAACACTAACCGAGGGGCGCCCGATACGTCGGTCCGTATCAGTATGCGGGATCACGTCCCGATGAGGGCAAAACGGTGACTCATCACTCTATTTCGTCAATCACGATCGCAAGCAGTGACAGGCATGTCACGGAGTGCCACAGTCGATGGCATGCAGCCTCGCACCAACGGGTTCCAGCCCGTCTTCTGCACCATCGTGCCGCCCCACCTCCTCGACAAGCTGTCCCAGGCCGACGACCCCCTCCTCGCAGGCCCCGCCCGCCGCACCCTGGAGGCGGACGGAGCGCGGCGCCACCACCGGCAGGTGACCGCACTGGCCTGGGCACCCCATCCCCCGCGCACCGCCGACCCGGTCCCCACCAAGCCCCACCGCACCCTGTACGACTGCCGCCACGGCACGGATCTGCCGGGCCGCAAGGTCCGGGACGAGGGCGACGACCCCACCGGGGACGCCAGCGTCAACCGTGCCTACGCGGGACTCGGCGCCACGTTCGAGCTGCTGCTCGCGGAGTACGGCCGCAGCTCGATCGACGGCAAGGGGCTGCCGCTGATCGGCTCCGTGCACTACGACGAGAAGTACAACAACGCGTTCTTCGACGGCGAGCAGATGGTCTTCGGGGACGGGGACGGGGAGATCTTCCTCGACTTCACGGTCGCCATCGACGTGATCGCCCACGAGCTGGCACACGGACTGACCCAGTACACGGCGAATCTCACCTACCAGGGCCAGTCGGGCGCGCTCAACGAGTCGGTGTCGGACGTGTTCGGCTCGCTGGTCAAGCAGTACTCGCTGGGTCAGAGCGCGGAGCAGGGCGACTGGCTGATCGGGGCGGGACTGCTGGCGCCCCGGGTGAGCGGGGTCGCGCTGCGCTCGATGAAGGCCCCCGGCACGGCGTACGACGACGACGTGCTCGGCAAGGACCCGCAGCCCGCGTCGATGGACGACTACATCGAGACGGACGAGGACAACGGCGGGGTGCATCTCAACTCCGGCATCCCCAACCGTGCCTTCTACCTGCTGGCCACCGCGCTCGGCGGCAACGCGTGGGAGCGGGCCGGCCGGATCTGGTTCGACGTGCTGACCGGGGGCGAGCTGGCGCAGAACGCGGACTTCGCGGCCTTCGCCCGGCTGACGGTCGCGGCGGCGCGCAGCAGGTTCGGCGAGGGCGACGAGGTGGAGGCCGTGCTGAAGGCCTGGTCGGAGGTGGGCGTGCCGACCAGATGAGCGGGTAGGTACGAGCGGGCCGTCCGGACGGGTCAGGCAGGAGTCATCACGCATGCGCATTCAGGTGAGCCGGACCGGCGGGTTCGCCGGCATCGCACGTCATGGCGAGGTCGACACCTCGGGACGGCCCGACGCCGCGGAGTGGGAGGCCCTGGCCGAGGCGGCGCTCGCCGTCGGCCGGGGCGGCCCGCCCGCGCGGGTGCCGGACGGTTTCCGCTATCGGATCACGGTCGGCGGCCGGACCGTCGACTGCGCGGACCCGCGGCTGACCGAGGCGCAGCGGGCGCTGATCTCCCGGGTCCTGAAGGAGGGCGCGTGATCCGGCGCCCCGCGCCCGTACGCACGAGCGGCCCGGGCCCCGGGCCGCTCGTGGGCGCCCGGGGCCGGACGCACCCGGACGCTCAGAACCCCAGCTTGCGCAGCTGCTTGGGGTCGCGCTGCCAGTCCTTGGCGACCTTCACGTGCAGGTCCAGGTAGACCGGAGTGCCCAGCAGGGCCTCGATGTGCTTGCGGGACTTCGTGCCGACGTCCTTCAGCCGCTGGCCCTTCGGGCCGATGATGATGCCCTTCTGGCTGGGGCGCTCGATGTAGACGTTCGCGTGGATGTCGAGCAGCGGCTTGTCCGCCGGGCGGTCCTCGCGGGGCAGCATCTCCTCGACGACGACGGCGATGGAGTGCGGCAGCTCGTCCCGGACGCCTTCGAGCGCGGCCTCGCGGATGAGCTCGGCGACCATGACCATCTCGGGCTCGTCGGTGAGGTCGCCCTCCGGGTAGAGCGGCGGGCTCTCGGGGAGCAGCGGGGCGATCAGGTCGGCCAGCAGACCGACCTGCTGGTCCTTGACCGCGGAGACCGGGATAATCTCCGCCCACTCGAAGCCGAGCTCTTCACCGAGGCGGGACACGGCCAGCAGTTGCTCGGCGAGCGCCTTGGACTCGACCAGGTCGGTCTTGGTGATGATCGCGATCTTCGGGGTCTTCTTGATCCCGGCGAGTTCCTTGATGATGAACTTGTCGCCGGGGCCCAGCTTCTGGTCGGCGGGCAGGCAGAAGCCGATGACGTCGACCTCGGCCCAGGTGGTCCGTACGACGTCGTTCAGCCGCTCCCCGAGCAGGGTGCGCGGCTTGTGGAGTCCCGGCGTGTCCACCAGGATCAGCTGCGCGTCCGGACGGTGCACGATGCCTCGCACCGTGTGCCGGGTGGTCTGGGGGCGGTTGGAGGTGATCGCCACCTTCTGACCGACCAGAGCGTTCGTGAGGGTGGACTTGCCCGCGTTGGGGCGGCCCACGAAGCAGGCGAAGCCGGCCCGGTGGGGGGCGTTGTTCTCAGCCTGCTGCGCAGCAGCTTCTGTGTTCGGTCGAGCGCTCATGGCGCCCATTCTCCCCGATCCCGGCGGCGGCGTTGCACAGCAGGGCGCCGCCGCCCCGGTTCAGCCCGCGGACACGGTGCTCCGGAGCGTCCCGTCGGGCCCGGCGAGCAGCACGGGTGTGCCGGGTCCGCCCAGGTCACGGACGGCTGCCCGGTCCTCGGCGGACGGGGCCCCGGTCTCGGAGACGATCGCGGCGGCCTCCAGGGATGTGGCCCCGCCGGCCACCGCCATCGCGACGGCGGTCTGCAGCGCGCTGAGCTTCAGCGAGTCCAGGGCCACGGTGCCCGCGGCGTACGTGCGCCCCGTCTCGTCCCGGACGGCGGCGCCCTCCGGCACCCCGTTGCGGGCGCGGACGCTGCGGGCCAGCGTGACGATCTTGCGGTCCTCGGGTCCGAGGTCGGTGCTGTCGGTCATGTGCTGAGCATACGAAGCGGGCGTGCACCCTCCGCGCCACGGGGGTCCGGTCGCCCGGTGCACGGGGGTCCGGTCGCCCGGTGCACGGCGCTCGTCGGGCCACCCGTGCACCGGGCTCGTCGCGCCGCGCCGCCCTCCGGCCGAGGCCGGGGCGCTGCCCCTACGGCCGGTCCAGCCGGAGGCGCTCCGTCTTCGGCAGACCGGCCACCACCAGGTCGTAGCTGTCCTCGACCAGCTCCCGGACCATCCGGCCCGGGAGCTCCTGCACGGTCAGCGTGTTCCAGTGCCGCTTGTTCATGTGCCGGCCGGGCACGATCGCGGGGTGCTCCTCGCGGAGCCGCACCGCGTCGTCCGGATCGCACTTGAGGTTGACCGTCAGCGGCCTCCCGTCCAGCGCGCTCAGGGCGAACACCTTCCCGAGGACCTTGAAGACCGAGGTCTCGGGGCCGAAGGGGAACTCCTCGGTGCTCGCGTTGAACTCCAGGCAGAGGGCACGCAGTTCCTGGGGCGTCATTCCGGTTGTGATCCCTCAGGTTCCACCAGCACCGTGACGATCTTGTTCCTGCGCCCGGCGGGGGACTCCGCGGTCAGCCGGAGCCTGCGCCCGTCGGGAAGGTCCACCACCGACGAGGCTCCGGCGATCGGGACCCGTCCGAGGGCCTTCGCCAGCAGTCCGCCGACCGTCTCCACGTCCTCGTCGTCGTACTCGTCGAGGCCGAACAGCTCCCCGAGGTCGCCGATGTCGAGCCGTGCGGTCACCCGGTAGCAGCCGTTCTCCAGCTCCTGGACCGGCGGGAGTTCACGGTCGTACTCGTCGGTGATCTCGCCGACGATCTCCTCGAGGATGTCCTCGATGGTCACGATGCCGGCGGTGCCGCCGTACTCGTCGATGACGACGGCGACGTGGCTGCGGTCCTGCTGCATCTCGCGCAGCAGGTCGCCGGCGTTCTTCGTGTCAGGGACGAACGCGGCGGGGCGCATCGCCGTGGAGACCAGATCGGCCTCCGCCTCCCGGTTGACGTGCGTCTTGCGGACCAGGTCCTTGAGGTAGACGATGCCGACGATGTCGTCCTCGTTCTCCCCGGTGACCGGGATCCGCGAGAAGCCCGAGCGCAGGGCCAGGGTCAGCGCCTGGCGGACCGTCTTGTAGCGCTCTATGCAGACCAGGTCGGTGCGGGGCACCATCACCTCGCGCACGAGGGTGTCGCCGAGCTCGAAGACCGAGTGCACCATGCGGCGCTCCTCGTCCTCGATGAGCGACTCCTGCTCGGCGAGGTCGACCATGGCCCGCAGTTCGGCCTCACTGGCGAAGGGACCCTTGCGGAAGCCCTTGCCGGGCGTCAGCGCGTTGCCGATGAGGATCAGCAGCTGCGGGATCGGGCCCATGATCCTGGCCAGCGGCAGCAGGACGTACGCCGCGGCCGTGGCCGTGTTCAGCGGGTGCTGACGGCCGATGGTGCGCGGCGAGACCCCGATAGCGACGTAGCTGACGAGGACCATCACCCCCATGGCGACGGCCAGCGCCTCCCAGGTCTCCGGGAACTCCTGCAGGCAGGCGTACGTGACGAGTACCCCGGCCGACATCTCGCAGGCGACCCGCACGAGCAGGGCCACGTTGAGGTAGCGGGTGGGGTCGGCGGCGACCTGTTCCAGCTTGGCGCTGCCGCGCCGTCCGGCCCGGACGGCCTCCGCCGCCCGGAAGCTGGAGGTGCGTGCGATGCCGGTCTCGGCACAGGCGGCGAGCCAGCCGACCACGACCAGCAGGACGGCGCCCGAGATCAGGGGGACGCTCACGAGACGGTGGGGGCGGGGGACGGACCGGTCAGCCCGCGCTCACCACGCCAGCCGTCGACGATGGCCGCCTGGAGGCCGAACATCTCGGCCTTCTCGTCCGGTTCCTCGTGGTCGTATCCGAGGAGGTGCAGCACTCCGTGGACGGTGAGGAGCTGCAGCTCCTCGTCCATGGAGTGCTGGGTGTCCGCGTCCTCGCCCTGCTTCTTCGCGACCTCCGGGCAGAGCACGATGTCACCGAGGAGCCCCTGCGGGGGCTCCTCGTCGTCCTTGGCCGGCGGACGGAGTTCGTCCATCGGGAAGGACATGACATCCGTCGGGCCGGGGAGGTCCATCCACTGGATGTGCAGCTGCTCCATGGCGGCGGTGTCCACCACGATCACCGAGAGTTCGGACAGCGGGTGGATCCGCATCCGGGCGAGGGCGTAGCGGGCGATGTCGAGGATCGCCTGCTCGTCGACCTCGGTTCCGGACTCGTTGTTGACGTCGATCGACATGGTGCGCTGCGACTACTTCCCGTTGCGGCCGTTCCGGCCCTCTTCGTTGTCGTACTTCTCGTACGCGTCGACGATACGGCCGACCAGCTTGTGCCGGACGACATCCTCGGAGGTGAGCCGGGAGAAGTGCACGTCCCGGACACCGTCCAGGATCTCCTGGACCTGGCGCAGACCGCTCTTCGTCCCGCTCGGGAGGTCCACCTGGGTGACGTCACCGGTGACGACGATCTTCGAGTCGAAACCGAGCCGGGTCAGGAACATCTTCATCTGCTCGGCGCTGGTGTTCTGCGCCTCGTCCAGGATGATGAAAGCATCGTTCAACGTCCGGCCACGCATGTAGGCCAGCGGCGCGACCTCGATCGTGCCCGCGGCCATGAGCCGGGGGATCGAGTCGGGGTCGAGCATGTCGTGCAGGGCGTCGTAGAGCGGGCGCAGATACGGGTCGATCTTGTCGAAGAGCGTGCCGGGCAGGAAGCCGAGCCGCTCCCCCGCCTCCACGGCGGGCCTGGTCAGGATGATCCGGCTCACCTGCTTGGACTGCAGGGCCTGGACCGCCTTGGCCATGGCGAGATAGGTCTTGCCGGTGCCCGCGGGGCCGATGCCGAAGACGATCGTGTGCTTGTCGATCGCGTCGACGTACCGCTTCTGGTTGAGCGTCTTGGGGCGGATGGTGCGGCCGCGGCTGGAGAGGATGTTCTGGGTGAGCACCTCCGCGGGGGTCTCGGCGCCGTCCCCGGTGCCGTTCCCGCTCGCCCTGAGCATGGCGATCGAGCGTTCCACAGCGTCCTCCGTCATCGGCAGCCCGGTGCGGAGCACCAGCACCATCTCATCGAACAGGCGTTGGATCAGGGCGACGTCCGCCGCACTGCCCGTCGCGCTGATCTCGTTGCCCCGGACATGGATGTCGGCGGCCGGGAACGCCGTTTCGATCACGCGAAGCAGGGAGTCGCCGGACCCCAGGAGCATCACCATGGGGTGTGCGGCCGGAATCTCGATCTGGGCACGCGCCTGCGGCTGTGTGGGTGACTGAGTCATGGGCCGGCCCTCGGGCCTGCACATACCTCCCGTTGCAGGGCAGTCGCTGCTCGACGGCCTCTGGAGTACCAGCGTACGACTCCGCGCCGACAACGCCGAGAGGTTTTACCTGGTGATCATCAGCCCTTCACTGGCGGAAGCCGATGGTGGGGACGGCGCGGCGCAGTGGCCAGGCCCGGCCCGTGGCGGGCAGCAGCTCCTCCAGGAACGCGTACCGCTCCAGGGCAGCCGGGTCCTGGTCGGCGCAGGCGCGGACCTGCTGCCACCAGCCCGCCACCTCCGCCCAGCCGGGTGCGGAGAGCGATCCGCCGAACTCCTGGACCGAGAGCGCGGCCGTCAGCCCGGCGAAGGCGAGCCGGTCGGCGAGGGGCCAGCCGGCCAGGGTTCCGGTGACGAATCCGGCGACGAAGACGTCGCCCGCCCCGGTGGGGTCCAGGGCCTTCACCTCGATGGCGGGCACCTCGGCGGCGGCCCCGGTCCCCCCGTCGACGGCGTAGGCGCCCTCCGCGCCCAGGGTGACGACGGCGAGGGGCACCCGTTCGGCCAGGGCGTGGGCGGCGGCGCGCGGGCAGTCGGTGCGGGTGTAGCGCATCGCTTCCTCCGCGTTGGGGAGGAAGGCCAGACAGTGCCCCAGGTCGGGCAGGGCGTCGAGGTCCCAGCGGCCGGTCTCGTCCCAGCCGACGTCACCGAAGACCATGGCGCCGTCCCTGGCGGCTCCGGCCACCCACGGCTCGCTGCGGCCCGGGGTCAGCGAGGCGATGGCTGCCCGGGCCCGCGGCGCGCAGTGCGGCAGTGTCCGGCCGGGCGTCGCGGCGGGCGCGGGGGCGGGTGCCTCGTGGCCGTGCGAGACCATCGTGCGCTCGCCCTCGTAGGCCATGGAGACGGTGACCGGCGAGTGCCAGCCGGGCACCGTGCGCGACATCGACAGGTCGATGCCCTCGCCCTGTTCGAGGGCGTCCCAGCAGTACTCGCCGTAGTGGTCGTCGCCGAACGCGGCGGCCAGCGAGGTGCGCAGCCCCAGCCGGGCGAGCGCGGTGGCCATGTTGGCGACGCCGCCGGGGCTGGATCCCATCCCCCGGGCCCATGACTCGGTGCCGCGCACGGGCGCGCTGTCCAGGCCGGTGAAGATGATGTCCAGGAAGACCGGGCCGGTCAGGAAGACGTCGCAGGCCGGATCCTGCGGGGCGCGGAGGCCCAGCAGCGGGTCGATGCCTGAGATACCTGTGCTCACCGTGCGCTCCCGGCCGTGGCGGATCTGGACAGTGCGAGTTCCGGCCAGTGTGCCTGACGCGCTTCGGTATCCGGAGTGCCCGCGCCGCCGCTCCCACACTCGCTCCGACCTGCATAAACATGCGCTGCTACCCGGTCGGAAGATGCATAAACCCGCAAGTGACCCAGATCACATCGAGGCGGCTTTCCGTCGGCTGTGCGCGCTTGATACAAATTGGCCCGCGAGCACCGTTCGGGACAGTTGACGACGAGTGCCGCGTCTCCCGCTTTTCACCGCTTTACCCTCCCCGCTCCACTCCCCCGCTTCGCCCTGCCCGGATACGCCCGGGCCCTCGCTCTGCCCTCCCCTGCCTTCTTCGCCTCTTCTGGCATGTCATCAGGAACGCCCATGTCCTCGCGCCCCCGCGCCGCGTGGCCCCTGGTAGCCGTGTTCACCGCCGGTTACCTCGCCGCCTATCTGCTCCCCACCATCGTCGGCCGCCTCAGCGCCTATCTGGGGCTGAGCTCCGCCCAGGCGGGTCTGGTCGGCAGTGCCCTGCTGCTGAGCTCGGCCTCGGCCGGTTTCGCCCTGGCGGGGCGCGTCGAGCGCTACGGGTCACGGAACCCGGCGCGCCTCGGGCTGGCGCTGGCCGTGGTGGGCTACGGCTGCGCGGCCCTGACCGCCTCGGTACCGCTCGTGGTCGCGGGGGTCGTGGTCGGCGGGTTCGGCTCCGGTACGGCGACCGCGGTCGCGGCGGCCGGCATCGCCGCGCAGCACGATCCGCACCGGACCTCGTCCCTGGGGCTGCTCAGCGTCTCGGCGACGGCGGGCCTCCTCTACCTGACGGTCCCCCATCTCGGCGGCGGCCACCGTCTGCCGTTCGCCTCGATCGCCCTCATCGCGCTGCTCGTCTGGCCGGCCACGTCCCGGCTGGGCGGTTCCTCGCCGGTGGGTGCCGCCACGGCCGTCCAGGGACGGCTGCCGCACCGGCGGTCGGGCCTCGTGCTGGCGGGCGGCATGCTCGTCTGGTCCATGGCGCAGAACGCGCTGTGGGGGGTGAGCAGCCGGATCGGTGTCGTCCAGGTGGGGCTCTCCGAGGTGACCGTCGGCGCGGTGTTCGCCGCCGCGCTGGGGGCCGGGCTGCTCGGCGTCATGGGCGCCGGGATGCTGGGCGCCAGGCTCGGCCGCGCCGTACCGATCGGCCTCGGGACGATGATCATCGCGGTGAGCATCGTGCTCAGCTCCTCGGCCGACGACCTCGGTTCCTTCGCGACCGGCGAGATCATGTGGAACGCCTTCTACCCGGTGGTCCTGTCGTACCTCATCGGGCTGGCGGCCTCGCTCGACGTACGCGGCCGCTGGGCGGTCCTGGCGGGCTCGGCGTCCTCGGTCGGTGTGGCCTGCGGACCCGTCCTCGGCAGTGTGCTCTCCGAACAGGCCGGCTACGCGGTCATGGGGCTGATCCTGGGCGCCGCCACGCTGCTGGTCGCGGCCCCCGTCACCGCCGTCGCGCTGCACACCGGCGGGCGCCCGCTGGTGCCCGGCTCCGTCCGGCGCAGGGGTGGTGCCCCAGCCGCACTGCTGGCCGCGACGACCGGCAGCCTGTCCGGCGCGGTGCCCAAGCTGGGAGCACCGGAGCAGGCCGTCACGGAGCTCAGCGTGCCCGCGCTGCGGCGCAGGCGGATGGTCAGGAGCGCGTTCCGGACGGCCGGCCCGGCGGGTGGATCCGGTCAGTCGAACGCGTACGCCTCGACCTCGGACAGGTAGCGCGCCCTGCGCTCCTCGTCGTGGTCGAGGAAGGCGGCCTCGAAGGAGTTCCGGGCGAGGGTGCGCAGCTGCTCCCGGTCCAGGCCGAGTGCCTCGTGGACGGCGTGGAAGGTGTCTCCGACGTATCCGCCGAAGTAGGCGGGGTCGTCGGAGTTCACCGTGCAGAGCAGTCCGGCGGCCATCATGGCCGGCAGCGGGTGCTCCTCCAGGACGTCGACGGCGCGCAGCCGTACGTTGGAGAGCGGGCAGAGCGTCAGCGGGATCCGTTCGGAGACCAGCCGGTCCACCAGCTCCGGGTCCTCCATGCACCGCAGGCCGTGGTCGATCCGTTCGACGCCGAGGACGTCCAGGGCCTCCCGGACGTACTCCGGCGGACCCTCCTCGCCGGCGTGGGCGACCTTGCGCAGACCGAGGGCCGTGGCCGCCGCGTACACCTCGCGGAACTTCGCCGGCGGGTGGCCGACCTCCGCCGAGTCGAGGCCGACGGCGCTGATGCGGTGCAGATGGGGCTTCGCGGCCTCCAGGGTCTCCAGCGCCGACTCCGCGGACTTGTCGCGCAGGAAGCACATGATCAGCTGGGTGGAGATGCCGTGCGTCTCCTCGCTGCGCTCCAGCGCCCTGCCGAGTCCCTCGATCACGGTGCCGATCGGGACACCGCGGTCGGTGTGGGCCTGCGGGTCGAAGAAGATCTCCGCGTGGCGGACGCCCTGGGCGGCGGCGCGGGCGAGGTAGGCGTCGGCCAGTTCGGCGAAGTCGTCCTCGGTGCGCAGCACCGCCATGAGGGCGTAGTAGAGGTCGAGGAAGCTCTGCAGGTCGTCGAAGAGGTAGGCGGTGCGCAGCTCTTCGGTGTCCGCGTAGGGCAGGACCACGCCGTTGCGTCCGGCGAGGGCGAAGGCCAGCTCGGGTTCGAGGGTTCCTTCGATGTGGAGGTGGAGTTCGGCTTTGGGGAGGTGCACGGGGTTCTCGTTACTGGTGGCGGGTGGGTACGGGGACCGTGATCAGGTCCTGGGCGATGGTCAGTTCGCCTTCGAAGCCGGCTGCCCTGGCCTGGTGCTCGAAGGCATCGGGGTCGTTGTAGCGCTGCGAGAAGTGTGTCAGCACGAGGTGCCGTACGCCCGACTCCTTCGCCACGCGGGCCGCCTCGCCGGCGGTGAGATGGCCGTGGTCGGCGGCGAGCCGGCCGTCCTCGTCGAGGAAGGTGGACTCGATGACCAGCATGTCGCAGCCCTCGGCGAGCGCGTACGCGCCGTCGCAGAGCCGGGTGTCCATGACGAAGGCGAACCGCTGTCCGCGCCGGGGCTCGGAGACCGCGTCGAGCGGGATGCCGCGCAGGACGCCGTCGCGCTGGATCCGTCCGACGTCCGGGCCGCCGATGCCGTGCTCGGCGAGCTTCGCGGGGAGCATCCGCACCCGGTCGGGTTCGGTCAGGCGGTAGCCGTAGGACTCGACGGGGTGCGAGAGCCGGTGGCTGTCGAGGACGTACGCGTCCGTGATGGCGAGGACCCCGTCGGCGGCCACCGGGACCTCGGCCAGGTCGACGGACTGGCGGTAGGCCGTCGCGTGGCGGAGCCGGTCGAAGAAGTGCTGCCCGCTCGCCGGGAAGTGGGCGGTGACGGGGTGGGGGACCTGGTCGAGGTTGATCCGCTGGATCACGCCGGCCAGCCCCAGCGAGTGATCGCCGTGGAAGTGCGTGACGCAGATCCGGTTGATGTCGTGGGCGGCGACGCCGGCGCGCAGCATCTGGCGCTGGGTGCCCTCACCGGGGTCGAAGAGGATGCCCTCACCGTCCCAGCGCAGCAGATAGCCGTTGTGGTTGCGGTGACGGGTCGGGACCTGGCTGGCGGTGCCGAGGACCACGAGTTCGCGTACGGACACGGGATGCGGACCTTCTAGCCGGGGGGCCACTGCATCCCGCGTCCGCCCAGGACGTGGGCGTGCGCGTGGAAGACGGTCTGGCCCGCACCGGCACCGGTGTTGAGCACGATGCGGTATCCGCTCTCCGTGATCCCCTCGCCTGCAGCGACGAGTCCTGCCTCGCGCAGCACGTCCGCGGCGATCTGCGGTTCCGCCTCGGCGAGGGAGGCGGCGTCCGGGTAGTGCGCCTTCGGGATGACCAGGATGTGGGTGGGGGCCTGCGGGTTTATGTCACGGAAGGCCACGGTCGTGGCGCTCTCGCGGACGATGGTCGCCGGGATGTCGCCCGTAACGATCTTGCAGAACAGGCAGTCGGTCTGCGGCTCTCCCGCCATGGCCCGGCCTCCTCGGTCGTCTGGTGCTCGTGATCAGTACACCGGCATGCTATCCGGCCGGTCCCGGCGGACGGTCGGTCGGCGTGCCCGGGCCCCGGTGGAGCGCGTGGCGGCCGCGGGCGGTCGGGGGCTCAGCTCCAGCGCCCGGTGCGTCCCATCAGCAGGGCGGCGGCGGCCGTCCCCGCGGTCGAGGTCCGCAGCACGCTGGGACCGAGCCGGTAGGCGGGCGCGCCCGCCTCGGCGAAGACGGCCAGCTCCTGGGGCGAGACCCCTCCCTCCGGCCCGACGACCAGCACGATCGTTCCCCCGTCGGGGAGCGCGGCGGTGGCGAGCGGCTCGCTCGGGCTGTTCCGGTCCTCGTGCAGCACACCTGCGAAGTCGGCCCCGGCCAGCAGCGCCGCGACCTGCTTGGTCGCCATCGCCTCGGCCACCTCCGGGAAGCGCACCCGGCGGGACTGCTTCCCCGCCTCGCGCGCGGTGCTCCGCCACTTCGCCAGGGACTTGAGGCCGCGGTCGCCCTTCCACTGGGTGATGCAGCGGGCCGCCTGCCAGGGCACGATCGCGTCGACGCCCGTCTCGGTCATCGTCTCCACGGCGAGCTCACCGCGGTCGCCCTTGGGGAGTGCCTGGACGACGGTGATCCGGGGCGACGGTGCCGGTTCCTCGCGGACGTCCTCCGGAACGGTGACGACGAGCCGGTCCTTGCCCTCGGCCGTCTTCACGACGCCCTCGGCCCATCGGCCCCGCCCGTCGGTGAGGACGACGTCCTCCCCGGGGTTCAGCCGCTTCACGGAGACGGCGTGCCTCCCCTCGGGTCCGTCCAGCACGAACTCCGGCCCGCTGGCCAGGTGTTCGACGACGAAGACCGGTGCCGTCACTGGGCACTCCTCACGTTCACTGCCGCACGCGCGGCCTCGGTTTCAACGGCGAGCAGTTCCACGAGCTCGCCGGCGGGCAGCTCGCGTGCCATGCGGTGGCCCTGGCCCGCCCAGAGGGCCATGCCCTGGGCGTCGCCGGCCTTGGCCGCCGCCTTGCGGAGCCCGCTGGTCAGCTGGTGGACCTGCGGGTAGGCGGCCGGGGCGTACCTGCCGTGCTCACGCACGAAGCGATTGACCAGCCCGCGCGCGGGGCGGCCGGAGAACGCCCGGGTCAGGGCGGTGGTCACGAACAGCGGATTGGTCAGGGCCTGCTTGTGGAGCGGATGCGCACCGGACTCGGGGCAGGCCAGGAAGGCCGTGCCGAGCTGCGCCGCGTCGGCGCCCGCCGCCAGCACGGCCGTGATCTGGGAGCCGCGCATCAGCCCTCCGGCCGCGAGGAGCG
Source organism: Streptomyces clavifer (assembly GCA_014651175.1). Taxonomy (GTDB): domain Bacteria; phylum Actinomycetota; class Actinomycetes; order Streptomycetales; family Streptomycetaceae; genus Streptomyces; species Streptomyces clavifer. The sequence continues at coordinate 227,309 of BMWJ01000003.1, forward strand.
GCAGCCGGACGCTCTCCCGGACCTCGGCGACGAGGGTGAGCAGGCCGGTGCCGGTGAGGCCGTCCTGCGGGTCGTCGCGGTGCGTGGACTGGTGGCCGCCCGCCTCGGTGCCCTGGACGCAGACCGCGTGGGCGCCCGCCCACTGGGCGTTCCGTGCCTCCTGGGGCGTGGTGACCGTGACGACGGTGAACGTGCCGGCCGCGGCGAAGGCGTCGAGGACCTCGCGGGTGGGGCAGCCGAAGGTGAAGGAGACGACGGGAACCGGGTCGTCCAGCAGGATCGCGACCTTGGCCTCGTAGCCGTCGTCCCCGCTGGAGTCCGGGTCGCCGAGCGGGGTCTCGTACCAGGAGGCCTCACCGGCGAGCTGGTGGCGGTAGACCTCCACGGCGCTCGGGTCGGCGAGCAGCGGCTGCGGCATGAAGAGGTTGACGCCGAAGGGCCGGCCGGTCAGCCGGCGCAGCTCCTTGATCTCGTGGTACATCCCGTCCGCCGTCTTGTAGCCGGCGGCCAGGAAGCCGAGCGCTCCGGCATCGGCGACGGCCCCGACCAGCTGGGGCGAGGAGACACCGCCCGCCATCGGGGCCTGCACGATCGGATACCGGCAGAGATCGGTCAGCGCCAAGGACATGACGGCATCGTGCCACGTCCCGTGCACCGCGCCGAATCAGCCGATGCGGGCGGCCGGAGGGGCGAGCGCAGCACGCGGCACCGCCCGCCGGTACGGAGCCGGCGGGCGGTGGGGTGACGCGGTCGTACGGGGTTCAGCGGCCGTTGAAGGCGTCCTTCAGCCGGGAGAACAGTCCCTGCTGGCCCGGCTGGAACTGACCGGTGGGCCGCTCCTCGCCGCGCAGCTTGGAGAGCTCCCGCAGGAGGCGCTCCTGCTCGGGGTCCATCTTCGTCGGGGTCATGACCTCGACGTGCACGATCAGGTCACCGCGGCCGCCGCCGCGCAGGTGTGTGATGCCGCGCCCGTGCAGCGGGACCGACTGGCCGGACTGGGTGCCCGGCCTGATGTCGATCTCCTCGAGCCCGTCCAGCGTCTCCAGCGGCACCTGGGTGCCGAGCGCAGCGGCGGTCATCGGGATGGTGACGGTGCAGTGCAGGTCGTCACCGCGCCGCTGGAACACCGCGTGCGACAGCTCGTGGATCTCGACGTACAGATCACCGGCCGGGCCGCCGCCGGGGCCGACCTCTCCCTCGCCCGCGAGCTGGATGCGGGTGCCGTTGTCGACGCCCGCGGGGATCTTCACGGTGAGGGTGCGCCGCGAGCGGATGCGGCCGTCGCCGGCGCACTCGGGGCACGGGGTCGGCACGACGGTGCCGAAGCCCTGGCACTGCGGGCAGGGCCGCGAGGTCATGACCTGGCCGAGGAAGGACCGGGTGACCTGGGAGACCTCGCCGCGGCCGCGGCACATGTCGCAGGTCTGCGCGGAGGTGCCGGGTGCGGCGCCCTCGCCACTGCAGGTCGTACAGACGACCGCCGTGTCGACCTGGATGTCCTTGGTCGTACCGAAGGCCGCCTCGTTGAGGTCGATCTCCAGCCTGATCATGGCGTCCTGGCCGCGCCGGGTCCGCGAACGGGGCCCGCGCTGGGCCGCGTTGCCGAAGAACGCGTCCATGATGTCGCTGAAGTTGCCGAAGCCGCCGGCTCCGAAACCGCCCGCGCCACCGCCACCGCCCGAGGCGGACAGCGGGTCGCCGCCGAGGTCGTAGACCTGCTTCTTCTGCGGGTCCGAGAGCACCTCGTAAGCGGCGTTGATCTCCTTGAACCGCTCCTGGGTCTTCGGATCCGGGTTGACATCCGGGTGCAGCTCGCGGGCGAGCCTGCGGAATGCCTTCTTGATCTCGTCCTGAGATGCGTCGCGGCGCACGCCGAGTACGGCGTAGTAGTCCGTGGCCACTTACGACTCCGCCAGGATCTGTCCGACGTAACGTGCCACTGCGCGTACCGCTCCCATCGTTCCGGGGTAGTCCATGCGGGTCGGTCCGACCACGCCGAGTTTGGCGACTGCCTCGTCGCCCGAACCGTAGCCGACCGCGACGACGGACGTGGCGTTGAGGCCCTCGTGGGCGTTCTCGTGCCCGATCCGTACGGTCATGCCCGAGTCCTTGGCCTCACCGAGCAGCTTCAGCAGGACGACCTGTTCCTCCAGTGCTTCCAGCACCGGCCGGATCATCACAGGGAAGTCGTGCCCGAAGCGGGTGAGGTTGGAGGTGCCGCCGATCATCAGCCGCTCCTCCGTCTCTTCGACCAGAGTCTCGAGAAGGACGGAGAGAACCGTCGAGACGGTCCCCCGGTCCTCGTTCTCGAAGGACTCCGGCAGGTCCTGCACCAGTTGCGGAACGTCCGCGAAGCGGCGTCCGACGACCCGGCTGTTGAGCCGGGCCCGCAGATCGGCGAGAGAGGTCTCGCCGAACGGGGCGGGGCAGTCGATCATACGCTGTTCGACCCGGCCCGTATCCGTGATCAGTACGAGCATCAGGCGGGCCGGCGCGAGCGCGAGCAGTTCCACGTGCCGCACCGTCGAACGGGTCAGCGAGGGGTACTGCACGACGGCGACCTGACGGGTCAGCTGCGCGAGCAGCCGGACCGTGCGGCCCACGACGTCGTCGAGGTCGACCGCGCCGGCGAGGAAGTTCTGGATGGCCCTGCGCTCCGGCGACGACAGGGGCTTGACGCCCGCGAGCTTGTCGACGAAGAGCCGGTATCCCTTGTCCGTCGGAATCCGCCCCGCACTGGTGTGCGGCTGGGCGATGAAGCCCTCGTCCTCCAGCACCGCCATGTCGTTGCGCACGGTGGCCGGGGAGACCCCGAGCCTGTGCCGCTCCGTGAGCGCCTTGGAGCCGACGGGCTCCTCGGTGCCGACATAGTCCTGGACGATGGCGCGCAGCACTTCGAGTCTGCGTTCGCTGAGCATCGCGCACACCTCCAGCTGTGGTTCTCCGGTGTCTGCCTGGCACTCTGCGCTTTCGAGTGCCAGCAATCCCCCCGGTCAGTGTACGGGGGCGGGGTGGGGCCGGGGCAAGGGCGACCGGCCACGCCGTCGCGCGAGTGTGCAGGTCGTTGCCGATAGCGTCGTCGTATGGACGCCTCTTGGGAAGACTTCGGCTGGGAGCGGTTGGGCAACGGTACGGGACGCCGGCGCCTTCCCGTCTGGGACGCGACGGCCACGCTGGTGGCCGGGGCGGACGCCGTGCTGCTCCACGACACCGGTTCGACGCTGCGGGAGGGGGCCGAGCTGCGCACCCAGGCGGAGGCCCTGCTCGGCCGCAGGGTGACGCATATCGCACTGAGCCATCCGCACTTCGACCATGTACTGGGCACCGCCGCGTTCGCCGGGGCGGAGGTCTACGGGGCGGTCGGCACGGCGGAGCTGCTGACGCACGGGGCCGCACAGCTGCGCGCGGACGCGATGCGGCACGGGATGAGCGAGGAGGACGCGACCGCCGCGACGGACGTGCTCGTGGCGCCGCACCACCAGGTGAGCGGCGAGTGGACGCTCGACCTGGGCGGCGGCCTGCAGGTCCTGCTGGCCAACGTGGGGCCGGGTCACACCGGCCACGACCTGGCGGTGCTGGTGCCGGGCTCACCCGCCGTGGTGCTCTGCGGCGACCTGGTCGAGGAGTCCGGCGAGCCGCAGGCCGGCCAGGACGCGGTCCCCTCGCACTGGCCCGCCGCACTGGACCGGCTGCTGGAGCTGGGCGGGGAGGACGCGCTGTACGTGCCGGGACACGGGGCGGTGGTGGACGCGGCGTTCGTACGGGCGCAGCGCGACCGGCTGGCCACCCGCTTCGGCGTGTCGTGAAAGGGGCCCCGATTATCGTGCTGCCATGCGCAGCTACCAGCCGGACCTGACTCCGCCGTGGAAGAAGTCCGCCCCCGCCCCCGAGGTGCCCGCCGAGCCCGATCTGGTCGTCGAGGAGGCCGCCAGCGGCTTCTGCGGAGCGGTGATCCGGTGCGAGAAGACGGCCCAGGGGCCCACGGTCACCCTGGAGGACCGCTTCGGCAAGCACCGGGTGTTCCCGATGGAGCCCCGCGGCTTCCTGCTGGAGGGGAGGGTGGTCACCCTCGTGCGCCCGTCGGCCGGCGGCCCCGTGCGCCCCGCACGGACCGCCTCCGGTTCGGTGGCGGTCCCCGGTGCGCGGGCGCGGGTGGCGCGGGCCGGCCGGATCTACGTCGAGGGCAGGCACGACGCCGAGCTGGTCGAGCGGGTCTGGGGGGACGACCTGCGCATCGAGGGCGTGGTCGTGGAGTACCTGGAGGGCGTCGACGACCTCCCGGCGATCGTCCGCGAGTTCTCCCCGGGCCCGGACGCCCGGCTCGGGGTCCTGGTCGACCACCTGGTGCCGGGGTCCAAGGAGTCCCGGATCGCCGCGCGGGTCACGGACGCGAACGTGCTGGTGGTGGGGCACCCGTACATCGATGTCTGGGAAGCGGTGAAGCCGTCGTCCGTGGGGATCCCCGGGTGGCCGGCGGTGCCGCGCGGCCAGGACTGGAAGACGGGGGTGTGCCGTGCGCTGGGGTGGCCGGAGAACACGGGCGCGGCCTGGCAGCACATCCTGTCCAAGGTCGGCTCCTACAAGGATCTGGAACCGCAACTGCTGGGACGCGTAGAGGAATTGATTGACTTCGTCACGGTTCCGGACTGATGTACCGAGGCCGTTGACGAGGATCCGGTACCGATCCCCATGAAGGGCTGCGCCACACGCGCACCATCGGTTATTGAGGGGGGAGGGGCTCCGCGGGCCCGGCGGGCCCGATGTCTTCCACGGGCCCGGCGTGCACGGAGGGGCCGGCGTGTTCGGCGGGCTGACGGGGAAGGCCGGGGGCGGATGACGCGCGAGGTATGGCGGGACAGTGCGGAGAACGAGGCGGCTTCGGCCGTCTTCCACCTCATACAGGAACTGATCGACCAGTACCGGGTCAACCGGCCGGTGATGCCCCTGGTCGTGGCGCAGGCCGCGGACGCGGGCGCCGGAGGGGACATCGACGGCAGGGTGCGGCAGATCGTCCTGCAGGTCCACCGGGCGAACCAGCTGCGCCGGGTCCCGGTGAAGCTGCTCGACGCCCACGGCGACACCGCGTACGAGGCAGCACTGTCCATGGTGCGCACGCTGGCGGAGCGCCCCTGGGAGACCCGGGGCACCTCGCAGTACAAGCCCTTCGTCTTCCCGCGTTCCCGCCTCCTGAGCGCCATCGAGCAGGCCACCGCGACGGTCGTCGACCAGCCGGGCGGCGGCTCGCCGGCCGAGCGCGACGAAAGGATCCTGGAGCAGCTGGGCAGCCTGCGCTGGCGGGCGCGCCGGTCGGGTCCCGCCACCTGGTGGGACTCGCTGCGCGCGTCGATACGGCCGGAGACCTTCCTGGGCGCCGTCTTCATCGCCGTACTGAGCGTGCTCCTCGGCGAGATCGGCTGGCTGCTGACCGCCCTGGTCGCCGCCGCCGCCCTGCTGGGCCTGGCGGTCGTACGGCTGGTGACCACGGCCGCCCCGCCGCTGCTGTGGCTGCGCCGGGCCAGCCGATGGCTCGCGACCACCTCCTCGCTGGCCGCGTCCAGCACCGCGTACCCGTCCGACGGCTGGTCGTGGTTCTCGCCGAGCGGTTCGTGGCGGGTGATCCGGGCCCGGGCGGCCGCAGTGGCGGAGCGGGTGGCCGACGCGGGGGCGGGCGACGAGCACGCGCGCCAGTTCCACCTGGAGGTGCGGGTCCAGGCGCTCCTGGAGGACCTGCGGCACAACTACCGGCCGCACGCCTGGGACTGGCGGCGCAGCAAGCGCACCGTGCCGCCGGTGGTGCTCCTTCCGACGGCCACCCACGACAACGGCGGGGTGCTGCTGATCAACGCGATCAACAACGTGCGCTCCCGGCGCAGCGAGGTCGACCCGCTGCTGCTCCTGGCCTCCCTGCCGGCCGCCCAGATCATGCGGCACACCCCGCCGCTGGCCCCGGAGCCGCCCCCGCACACCGGGGGCAGGTCGGGTGCCCGCGCACGGTACGAGACCTGGGTCCAGGACCTGAGCGTGGGGCAGTCCCCCGCGGCGGCAGTGACACTGGCCTGGGTGCTGCGGCTGCCGCTCTCCACCGGCCAGCTGACCCATGAGCACGCCCATGCGCAACTGGCCACGCAGCGCGTCCGGCGGACCTGGGCCTGGTGGGTGATGTCACGGACGACCATCGCCTTCCTGCTGGTGGGCGCACTGCTGGGGACCTTCCTGTGGAGCGGGCACTGGAAGGAGACCTACTGCCACGGCCCGCTCGTCGGCCGCAACACGGATGCCGTCAGGCTGGCCGGCCCCGACGGCGGCAAGGAGTGCATCGGGGTGGCGACCGCCCCCGAGGTGCGCTTCGCCGAAGGCAACGGTCTGCAGCTGAACGGGGTGGGCAGGGGCATCACCTTCGAACGGATCGAGCAGGCGGTCCGGGAGCAGAACGCGGACATAGGACCCGGCGACGAGCACGTGACCATCGTCTACGCCGGCCCGCTCACCGGGACGCACAGGAGCAGGGAGGACACCCGCAAGGGCCTGGAGGAGCTGACCGGCGTCTATCTCCACCAGCGGTCCGTCAACGCCGACCGTTCCGTGAAACTCCGTGTCCTGACGGCCAACGGCGGCCAGGACATGCTGCGGCAGACGACGGCGGTCGAGAAGATCATCGAGGTCGCCCGGCGGGACCCCTCCGTGGTCGGCGTGGTCGGCCTGGGCCGCAACACCACCGAGAGCACGACGGCCACCGGACTGCTGCAGACCGCCGGGCTCCCCGTCGTGGACACCACCAACTCCGACAGCGGTCTCGCCCGCGCCTACCCGAACTACTTCGGCCTCGCGGCGACCGACGAGGAGCAGGCGAGCGCGCTCGGTCTGATAGCCGGGCAGCTCGCGGAGACGCTGGAGGACCCGCAGGCGGTCGTCCTGTCCAGGAAGGTGGGCAACGAGGACAAGGACCGCTACACCACCGAGCAGAGGAGGGTGGGTGAGGAGATGCTGACGGAGTCGGGCTTCACCCTGGCCGCGGATCCGGACAGCACCCAGTACTCCCTCTCCAAGGACGGCGGGTCCGCCAACCTCGACGGCCCCCTGCACGACATCTGCGGCGCGGAACGCGTTCCCGACGCCCTCTACTTCGCCGGCCGGGTCGAGGACGTCAACACCCTGATGTCCGGCCTCGGCCAGATCTCGGGCTGTTCCGAGAAGGAGATCACGGTCTTCACCGGCGACGACCTGACCAAGGCGCGCTTCGACGACGCCACGAAGCTCGCGGAGAAGGTCACGCTCTACTACGGCTCGCTGGCGCCCATGAGCCTGGGCGGGGGCAGGGCGTTCTACGAGGACTCCCGCAAGGCCCTGGAGACGCTGCTCCCGGAAGGCGGGCGTCTGGACCCGCTGCCGACGGGCGTCCCACCGTACGAGGACAAGCTGTTCACCAGCGGCCAGAGCGTCATCTCGTACCAGGCGACGGCGACGCTCTACGCCGCCGCCACCCGGAGCGACAAACCGCAGAGCGCCGCGGAGACCTGGGCGACGCTCTACTCGGTGGCGCTCAACGACATGCCGACCGGGAGGGTGACCTTCCGGGGGACGATCCCCTACGCGGACCAGAAGGTGCACGGTCTCGGTGTCATGAAGGTCACGCGGCCGGGTCCGGACGCCGAGATCGGCGTGGTGTGCGGCCGCGCGGCCGGTGATCCGGTGGCCCTCACCCGAAAGACCTGCCCGCTGGCGTAGCCGGCGGTGCGGGTCGTCAGTCGACCAGGTCGCGCACCACGGCGTCGGCCAGCAGGCGCCCGCGCAGGGTGAGGACGGCGCTGCCCTCGGCGTACGGTCCGGGCTCCAGCAGTCCGTCCGTGACGGCCCGGCGGGACGCCGCGAGCCCGGCGGGGGCGAGGAGCGACAGCGGGCACCCCTCGACGAGCCTCAGCTCCAGCAGGATCCGCTCGACCCGCCGGTCCTCGTCGGTCAGGACCTCGCGTCCGGCCCCGGGCGAGCGGCCCTCGGCCAGGGCCTGCGCGTACGCCCCGGGGTGCTTGACGTTCCACCAGCGGACGCCGCCGACGTGGCTGTGCGCTCCGGGCCCGGCGCCCCACCAGTCGGCTCCGCGCCAGTACAGCTCGTTGTGCAGGCAGCGGCCCTCGGGCGTGCGGGACCAGTTCGACACCTCGTACCAGGAGAAGCCCGCCGCGGCCATCGCCTCGTCGGCGATCAGGTAGCGGTCGGCGTGCGTGTCGTCGTCGGTCATCGGGACCTCGCCGCGGCGGATGCGGCGGGCCAGCTGGGTGCCTTCCTCCACGATGAGCGCGTAGGCCGACACATGGTCGGGGCCGGCACCGATCGCCGCGTCCAGGGAGGCCCGCCAGTCGTCGTCGGACTCCCCCGGGGTGCCGTAGATCAGGTCGAGGTTGACGTGTTCGAAGCCGGCCTCGCGCGCCTCGGCGACACAGGCCTCGGGCCTGCCGGGCGTGTGGGTGCGGTCCAGGATCTTCAGGACGTGCTGCCGGGCGCTCTGCATCCCGAAGGAGACACGGTTGAAGCCTCCCTCCCGCAGCGCTGCCAGGTACGCGGGATCGACGGACTCCGGATTCGCCTCCGTGGTGATCTCGGCGTCGTCCGCCAGCCCGAACTCCTCACGGATCGCCGCGAGCATCCTGACCAGGTCGGCGGCGGGCAGCAGGGTGGGCGTGCCGCCGCCGACGAAGACCGTGCGGACGGGCCGGGGGTCGTCGCCGAGCACCTTGCGGGCCTGGCGGACCTCCTCGATGAGATGCGCCGCGTAGTTGTCGCGGGAGGCCAGTGCGCCGCCGGAGCCGCGCAGCTCGGTCGCGGTGTAGGTGTTGAAGTCGCAGTAGCCGCAGCGGGTGGCGCAGTAGGGCACATGCAGGTAGAAGCCGAGCGGCCGGCCGGCAGCGCCTTCCAGGGCATGGCGGGGCAGTGCCCCGTCGTCGGGCACGGGCTCACCATCGGGCAGTACGGAAGGCATACCGTCCATTGTCGCTCGCCGCGGGAGCTCCCCCGGCCACGCTCCCGGTCAGTCGACCTGGAGGACCAGCAGCGCCAGGTCGTCGTCGGGCGGGCGCTCCGCGAAGGCGTGGACGGCGTGCGTGATCCGGTGGGCGATCCGTTCGGCGGACAGCCCGGCGCAGTCCGACAGGGCGTGCGCGAGGCCGTCGCCGTCGTCGAACATCAGCCGTCCTGACCGCCGCTCGGTCACCCCGTCGGTGACGCAGAGGAGGCTGTCACCGGGCACGAGGTCGAAGCACTGGCTCTCGTACGCCACGTCCTCGACGACGCCGAGCAGGACCTGCGGCTCGGCGGCCGGGCGTACGGACCCGTCGGGGCGCAGCAGCAGCGGGAGGGGGTGGCCCGCGCTGGCCACGGTGCAGCGGACACCGCCGTCCGGGAGCGGCACGATGTCGCCGTACAGGAGGGACAGGAACCGGGACTGCGTGCCGTCCTGGATCTGCTGGCCCCCCGCCGCCGCGACCATCAGGGCGGCGGCCTCGGCCGCCTCCATGGCGTCGTCGAGGAGGAGCCGGTTGAGCCGGTCGAGCACCTCGCCGACGCGGAAGCCCTCCCGGGACAGCAGCCGCAGCCAGGGGCGGGCGAGGCCCGTGACGACGGCGGCTTCGGGGCCGCTGCCCTGCACGTCGCCGAGGACGAAGCACCAGCGGCCGCCCGGGCACGGGAAGAGGTCGTAGAAGTCGCCGCCGACGACGGCGTCGTCACCGGGCTCGTACACCAGGGCGCTGGTGACGCCGGGTATGTCGGCGACCTTGCTGGGCAGCAGGCCGCGCTGCAGGATGCGGCTGATGGTGGCCTGCCGGGTGTAGGCGCGGGCGGCGCCCACGGCCAGTCCGACGCGGCGTACGAAGTCGGCGATGAGTGCGGCCACCTCCTCGGGGAAGAGCGCGACCCCCTCCCGGCCCACGAGCACGGCGCCGAGCGTGCGCCCGCCCGAGGCGATGCGGTGGGCGAGCGCGGCTCCGCCGCCACCGCGCCCCGCGGCGGCGTCTCCGGGCCATGGGACGGGTACGGGGCCGGTGCCGACACTGCCGGGTAAGCGGAGCGGCTCCTTCTCCAGCTCGGGCCGCAGCAGCTCGGTGCCGCCCTTGTCGCCGTGCCAGACCCCTGCGAGCCGGGGGACGGCCGCGGGGCCGCCGGCCTCGCTCTCCAGCCAGATCGCGCACCAGTCCGCGAGCCGGGGCACCATCAGCTGGCCCGCTATGGACGCCACCAGGTCCTCGTCGAGCTGCCCCGCGAGCAGATCGGACGCCTCGGCGAGGAAGGAGAGCGCCCCGCGCCCCGCCCAGTCCGTGTCGTCGCGCTCGGCCCCCCGGGCGGCGGGGGCGGGGATCTCGGCGCGCGGGGCCCGCCGGTGGACCCCGTCCTCGGCCGGCGCGGGGTCGGGGAGGCCCTCCCAGTCATCGGCCTGCAGCCGGGCCCAGACGGTCTTGAGGCCGGTGCGGTAGGTGATCCCCCAGGATTCGGCGAGAGTGGCGACGAGCTGCAGCCCCCGGCCGTACTCGGCGGGGTCGGGCCGCTCGGCCCCGCCGTCCCGCACCGAACGCGCGGGATGGTGGTCGGTGATCTCCAGCACCAGCGCGGCGGGCTCCGCCCCGGCCGCGTCCTCCAGCCTGACGAGCAGCTCGACCGTCGTACCGGCGTGCACGACCGCGTTGGTCACCAGCTCGTTGGCCACGGTCACCGCGTCGTCGGTGAGGCGGTCTCCGAATGGCCCGGCGGAGGGCAGTCCGGTCGCGGTCCAGTCGGTGAGCGCGGCCCGGACGAACCGGCGGGCCGCGGAGGGGGCCAGCGGGATTCCGGGCAGGCTCGTGCGGGCGACCGTGCGCACATCGCCGCCCTGACCGGCAAAAACACCTTCGGGACGGTGAACGATGTCCCGCTGGATTGGAATGGGCCCCACGGTGCGGCTCCTGACGGTTCTCGCGATACACCGCTGACGTTCTACGACAGAGTGACAGACAGGGCGGGCACATAAGCACCGAGTGACCGAAGTGGGCGGAGCCGGAGGGGGACGCGCGGTAACGCGGACGGGGCCGGCGAGTGCTCACGCACCCACCGGCCCCGCCTGTGACCTGCTCCTCGGCTCCGTACCGGCTGCCGCTACGCCTCGCGGGAGCCCGCGTACATGTCGTCGATGAGGTCCTTGTACTCGCGCTCGACGACCGGCCGCTTCAGCTTGAGGCTGGGGGTCAGCTCGCCGTGCTCGATGTCGAGGTCGCGCGGCAGCAGCCGGAACTTCTTGATGGTCTGCCAGCGCTGCAGCCCCTCGTTGAGCCGCTTCACATAGCCCTCGATGAGCTCCACGGCCTGCGGGGAGGCCACCACGTCGGCGTACGGCTTGCCGCCCAGTCCGTTCTCCTGCGCCCAGCCGAGGATGGTCGGCTCGTCGAGGGAGATCAGGGCGGTGCAGAAGTTACGGTCCGCGCCGTGCACCAGGATGTTGGAGACGAACGGGCACACCGCCTTGAACTGTCCCTCGACCTCGGCCGGGGCGATGTACTTGCCACCGGACGTCTTGATCAGGTCCTTCTTGCGGTCGGTGATCCGCAGGTAGCCGTCCTCGGAGAGCTCGCCGATGTCGCCGGTGTGGAACCAGCCGTCGGACTCCAGGACCTCGGCGGTCTTCTCGGGAAGCCGGTGGTAGCCCTCCATCAGACCGGGGCCGCGCAGCAGGATCTCGCCGTCGTCCGCGATCCGGACCTCGGTGCCGGGAAGCGGCTTGCCGACGGTGCCGGTGCGGTAGGCCTCGCCCGGGTTGACGAAGGAGGCTGCGCTGGACTCGGTGAGGCCGTAGCCCTCCAGGATGTGAATCCCGGCGCCGGAGAAGAAGAAGCCGATGTCGGGGGCGAGCGCGGCGGAGCCGGAGACGCAGGCGCGGAGCCGACCGCCGAAGGCCTCCCTGATCTTGGCGAAGACGAGGGTGTCGGCCACCTTGTGCTTGGCGCGGAGCGCGAACGGCACGGAGGCGTTCCCGGTACGGCGGAAGTTGTCCTGCGACACCTTCGCGTGCTCGCGGGCCACGTCCGCCGCCCACTGGAAGATCTTGTACTTGGCGCCGCCCCCGGCACGCGCCTTGGCCGCGACCCCGTTGTAGACCTTCTCGAAGATCCGGGGGACGGCTGCCATGTAGGTCGGCCGGACCACCGGGAGGTTCTCGATGATCTTGTCGACGCGGCCGTCGACCGCCGTGACGTGGCCGACCTCGATCTGGCCGGAGGTGAGGACCTTGCCGAAGACGTGGGCGAGCGGCAGCCACAGGTACTGGACGTCGTCCGCGCTGATCAGGCCGGTCGCCACGGTCGCCCTGGCCATGTACGACCAGTTGTCGTGCGGCAGGCGTACGCCCTTGGGGCGGCCGGTGGTCCCCGAGGTGTAGATCAGGGTCGCCAGCTGGTCGGCGGTGATGGCAGAGACCCGGTCGGTGACCGCGTCCGGGCTCTTCGCCAGGTATGCGGCACCCCGGGCCTCGAGCTCGGCCAGCGTGAGGATCCAGCCCTCCGGGTCGCCCTCCACGGGCTCGGCACCGGCCGGGTCGATGACGACGACATGGGCGAGGGCGGGCAGCCCGGCCCGGCTCTCGCGGGCCTTCGCCAGCTGCGCGGCGTCCTCGGCGATCAGGACGCGGCTGTCGGAGTCGGCCAGGATGAAGGCGGACTCCTCGGCGTTCGTGGACGGGTAGACCGTCGTGGTTGCGGCGCCCGCGCACATGACGGCGAGGTCGGCGAGGATCCACTCGACACGGGTGGACGAGGCGAGCGCGACACGCTCCTCGGGCCGGACCCCCAGACCGATCAGACCAGCCGCGATCGCGAACACACGGGTCGCCGCCTCCCCCCAGGTCAGCGACTTCCAGTCGTCCGGTCCCTGGCCGGAGGCCGACGGCACGGGATAGCGGTACGCCTCCCCGTCCGGGGTGGCCGCCACGCGGTCGACGAAGAGGGCCGCCACGGAGGGCGGTCGGCTATCGATCAAGGTCTGTGTGTCGCTCACGACGTCCTCCGGGCCTGCGGCGCTGCTACGACCGGCTGCTGGGTACTGGTACTGGTACTGGGTATATGGGGGGCTGCTGCCTGTATTCCTGCTTCTCGTGCCCGCTCGGCCTGCTTGCTTAACTGGCGAGTAACTAACGGGTGGTGATCAGAGTAGAGCGCACGGCTCCGCGACGTAAGGGGCAACAGGCCGCCGCTTCATAACGAACGGGCCCCCGCACCGCGGACAGCTGCGGTGCGGGGGCCCGTCGGGCTCCTCCGGGGACCGGTCCCCGGGAGAGGGGCACGGCTACTTCTTGGCCTTGCTCTCGCCGGCCGACTCGTCGGTCGACAGGACGGAGATGAACGCGTCCTGCGGTACCTCCACGTTGCCGACCATCTTCATCCGCTTCTTGCCTTCCTTCTGCTTCTCCAGCAGCTTGCGCTTACGGGAGATGTCGCCGCCGTAGCACTTGGCGAGGACGTCCTTGCGGATGGCGCGGACGGTCTCACGGGCGATGACCCGGGCGCCGATGGCGGCCTGGATCGGCACCTCGAAGTTCTGCCGGGGGATGAGCTTCTGCAGCTTGGCGACGAGCCGGACGCCGTAGGCGTACGCCTTGTCCTTGTGCGTGACCGCCGAGAAGGCGTCGACCTTGTCGCCGTGCAGCAGGATGTCGACCTTGACGAGCTGCGCGGACTGCTCGCCCGTGGGCTCGTAGTCGAGCGAGGCGTAGCCGCGGGTCTTGGACTTCAGCTGGTCGAAGAAGTCGAAGACGATCTCGGCGAGCGGCAGGGTGTAGCGGATCTCGACCCGGTCCTCGGAGAGGTAGTCCATGCCGAGCAGAGTGCCGCGCCGGTTCTGGCAGAGCTCCATGATCGCGCCGATGAACTCGCTGGGCGCCAGGACCGTGGCCCGGACGACCGGCTCGTGCACCTTGTCGATCTTGCCCTCGGGGAACTCGCTCGGGTTGGTGACGATGTACTCCGAGCCGTCCTCCATCTCCACGCGGTAGACCACGTTGGGGGCGGTGGCGATGAGCTCGAGCCCGAACTCGCGCTCCAGGCGCTCGCGGACCACGTCGAGGTGGAGCAGGCCCAGGAATCCCACGCGGAAGCCGAAGCCCAGCGCGGCCGAGGTCTCCGGCTCGTACACCAGGGCGGCGTCGTTGAGCTGGAGCTTGTCCAGGGCCTCGCGCAGGTCCGGGTAGTCCGACCCGTCCAGCGGGTACAGGCCGGAGAACACCATCGGCTTGGGGTCCTTGTAGCCGCCCAGCGCCTCGGTCGCCCCGTTGTGCAGGGAGGTGATGGTGTCACCGACCTTGGACTGCCGGACGTCCTTCACCCCGGTGATGATGTAGCCGACCTCACCGACGCCGATGCCGTCGGACGGGGTCATCTCCGGGGAGGAGACACCGATCTCCAGCAGCTCGTGGGTGGCTCCGGTCGACATCATCCGGATGCGCTCGCGCTTGTTGAGCTGGCCGTCGATGACCCTGACGTAGGTGACGACTCCGCGGTAGGGGTCGTAGACCGAGTCGAAGATCATCGCGCGGGCCGCCTCGTCCGCCCGGCCGATGGGGGCGGGGACGTCCCTGACCACACGGTTGAGCAGGGCGTCCACGCCGACACCCGTCTTCGCGGAGACCTTGAGCACGTCCTCGGGCTGGCAGCCGATGAGGTTGGCCAGCTCCTCGGAGAACTTCTCGGGCTGCGCGGCGGGCAGGTCGATCTTGTTGAGCACCGGGACGATGGTGAGGTCGTTCTCCATCGCCAGGTAGAGGTTGGCGAGGGTCTGCGCCTCGATCCCCTGGGCGGCGTCGACGAGCAGGACCGTGCCCTCGCACGCGGCGAGCGAACGGGAGACCTCGTAGGTGAAGTCCACGTGGCCCGGGGTGTCGATCATGTTGAGGATGTGGGTCGCGCCCGTGTCCTCGCCCTCGGTGGGCGCCCACGGCAGGCGGACCGCCTGGGACTTGATGGTGATTCCGCGCTCGCGCTCGATGTCCATCCGGTCGAGGTACTGAGCGCGCATCTGCCGCACGTCGACCACGCCCGTCAGCTGAAGCATCCGGTCGGCAAGCGTCGACTTGCCGTGGTCGATGTGCGCGATGATGCAGAAGTTGCGGATCAGCGCCGGGTCGGTACGGCTCGGCTCGGGCACGTTGGAAGGAGTCGCGGGCACGCAGGGTCCTGATTCTTGAGACGCCGAACGCCGTGTCTCGGGTCGATGTCGGGTCGGTCGGATCAATACGTAGGCTCCTATCGTCCCACGCCTGCGGGGCGGGGACCGGTTTGGGCCGGTCCGAGGGTGACTGCTACCGTGGGCAGCTGTGCCTCGTGGCCCTCAGAAGCGGCGTGGCGCACATAGGAGATCCAACGAACCTGAAAAGGCTCTTTCGTGGCGAACATCAAGTCCCAGATCAAGCGGAACAAGACGAACGAGAAGGCGCGCCTGCGCAACAAGGCCGTCAAGTCCTCGCTCAAGACCTCGATCCGCAAGGCCCGTGAGGCTGCCGCTGCCGGTGACGTCGAGAAGGCCACTGTGGCCGTCCGTGACGCGTCCCGCCAGCTCGACAAGGCCGTCTCGAAGGGTGTCATCCACAAGAACGCCGCCGCCAACAAGAAGTCGGCGCTGGCGCTCAAGGTTGCCGCCCTCCAGGGCTGAACCACTGATGTGAAAGCCGGAACGGACTCCGCGGGCCCTCTCTCCCGCTCCTGACCGGCACCCCCGCGCCGCACACCGAACCTGCGTTCGCCACGCGGGTGCGGCGCACACAGCGTGAACCGAAGGCCCCGGTCCGTCCTCCCCAGGACGTGACCGGGGCCTTCGTGCTGCGCGGCTTCCGGCCCGGGGAGGATTCCGTGCTGCGGAGGGGCAGGGTCTGCTGACGGGGGCGGCGGGCTTCGGGGCGGGGTGGGCGGGTGCGGGGCGGGCGTGGCTTCGACGGGGGTCTTCAGAACAGGAACGACGCGACGCCTACCCCGCCTGGCTGCACACCTACAATCACCACCGCGGACACACCGCGCTCGCAGGCAAACCACCCGCAAGCCGCGTCCCCAACCTCACAGGGCAGTACACCTAGCGCCCGCCGGACCGTGCGGCGGTCGCGACAGCCACCACGGCCTTCTCCAGGGCGTACTCCGGATCGTCTCCGCCGCCCTTGACCCCCGCGTCGGCGGCCGCGACCGCGCGCAGTGCGACCGAGACCCCGTCCGGCGTCCAGCCACGCATCTGCTGGCGCACCCGGTCGATCTTCCAGGGCGGCATGCCGAGCTCGCGCGCGAGGTCCGCCGGCCGGCCGCCACGGGCCGACGACAGCTTGCCGATCGCCCGGACGCCCTGGGCGAGGGCGCTGGTGATCAGGACGGGCGCCACCCCGGTCGAGAGCGACCACCGCAGCGCCTCGAGTGCCTCCGCCGCCCTTCCCTCGACCGCACGGTCCGCGACGGTGAAGGAGGAGGCCTCCGCCCGGCCCGTGTAGTAGCGGCCGACGACGGCCTCGTCGATGGTGCCCTCGACATCGGCGGTCAGCTGGGAGACGGCACTCGCCAGCTCGCGCAGATCGCTGCCGATGGAATCCACGAGCGCCTGGCACGCCTCGGGGGTCGCGGAGCGCCCGAGCGTCCGGAATTCCGACCTGACGAAGGAGAGCCGCTCCGCCGGCTTGGTCGTCTTCGGGCAGGCGACCTCACGCGCCCCCGCCTTCCGGACGGCGTCCAGCAGGCCCTTGCCCTTGGCCCCGCCGGCGTGGAGGAGCACGAGGGTGATCTCCTCGGCCGGTGCGGCGAGGTACGCCTTGACGTCCTTGACCGTGTCTGCGGAGAGGTCGTGTGCGTTGCGCACGATCACGACCTTGCGCTCGGCGAAGAGTGACGGGCTGGTCAGTTCGGCGAGCGTGCCGGGCTGCAGCTGGTCCGAGGAGAGGTCGCGGACGTCCGTGTCGGCGTCGGAGGCACGGGCCGCTGCCACCACGTGCTGCACGGCGCGGTCCAGGAGCAGGTCCTCCTGGCCCACGGCAAGTGTCACGGGGGCGAGCGGATTGTCGGTGGAACTACTTCTGGTGGCCATCGCGGTCCAGCATCCCACGCCCCTGTGACAGGGCGCCGGAGCTGCCCGCCCGGACGTACCGGAGAATGACGGGGTGAGCGATGTGAGACATGTACTGGTGCTGCCCGACCGCGACGCGGCCCAGGACGCGGCCGAGGAACTCGCCGACCGGTTCGGCGTCACGGAGGAGCCACAGCTCGTACGGGACGCCTTGGCGGGCGAGGACGACGCCGAGGACGCCCAGTGGCTCGTGGTCGTGGAGGATCCGGCCGGGCGGCTGGAGGCCGCCGCCCTCGACGCCTTCGCCGCGGAGTACGAAGGGTGGCTGGAGGCCCCGTAAGGGAGGTGGGCGCACGAGGCCGGTTCCCGGGCGGCCGGATCCGGGCACCGTCGCCGCCCGGTTCGGCCTGCGCGGACGGGCGGGGAGCCGGCCTGCGGATTCAGCCTCGGGGTCGGCCTCCGGACCCCGCATCCGGGCTCAGCCCCTGGGTCCGGCTCCCCGGGCTGAACTCTTGGGTTCAGCCCGGTTCAGCCCGGTTCAGCCCTTGGGAACGATCTGGATGTCCATGTCGATCTCGATGCTGGAGCCGACCACCGCGATACCGCGGGCCAGCATCGTCTGCCAGGTGAGGGTGAAGTCCTGGCGGTGCAGCTCGGTGGTGGCCCGGCAGGCGGCGCGGGTCTCACCTTCCAGGCCGTTGCCCAGACCGAGGTACTGGGTGTCGAGCATGACGGTGCGGCTCACACCGTGCAGGGTGAGCGCACCACTGACGCCCCAGCGGCTGCCCCCTCGGTGGACGAAGCGCTCGCTGTAGAACTCGAGGGTGGGGTAGCGGTCGACGTCGAGGAAGTCTCCGGAGCGCAGGTGGTCGTCGCGCATCCGGACGTTCGTGTCGATCGACGAGGCGTCGATGATGACGTGCATGGCGGAGTCCTCCATGCGGTCGGCGATCCGGACGGCGCCGGCGAAGCTGTTGAACCGGCCGTGGATGCGGGCCATACCGATATGCCGTGCCGTGAAGCCGATCTGAGAGTGCATCGGCTCGATCTCCCAGTCCCCCGGATCGGGGAGCTGCGGAGGCTGCACCACCTGGAGCACCACGTCGCCGAGGCTCGCGTGACCGCTTTCCGCGACGGCGACCGGGCCGTGGAACGGCGTGAACCCCTCGGCTGTGACGGCCACTCGGTAGTCGCCTGCCGGGACAGTGGCGACGAGGCTTCCGAAGAGGTCCGTCTCCCCGCCGACGACCTTGCGTCCGGCAGTGTCGGTCACGACGAACTCGGCCTGCCGCACCGGTTCACTGAGGGAATTCACCACTCGGCAGCTGACCAGGCCGGCGGTACGCGGTACCGGTAGCCCCGCGACAGCACTGCTGGGTTCGATGCCGGACTTCGCCTTGTTGCCTAGCCAACGGCCGAACATGCGCACGCACTCCCAGGGGTGGTTCTCATCTCGGACCCCTGACAGCTGAACGTCATTGTCGGAGCAGTGGTCCGCCGACGAGTACACATTCGATCACCATTGCAACGTTCGAGGCAAACACAGCAGATCGGCAGGGGTTGCCCCGGGGAGCTACCGAAGGTCCGAATTAGTGGTTCCGCGGGTGCGTGCCGCGTGTGACTCCTTCCGGGATCCGCCGTACCTCGGGCAGCTCGTCGAGGCGCAGCCCGAAGTGGTCCCGGTAGGCGGCGAGGACCTCGGCGTCGGTACCGATCTCCGCCTTGTGCCGCTCGCCCCGCACTGTCGTGACCAGGGTGCGGCCACTGAGCGTCACACGCCCCGTCGCGGTGCGCCGTGAACAGACGAGGGACTGCGTGAAGTGGGAATCCGGCGATGTCCGGTGGTACCAGGAACCGGCCCGGAAGTCCGCGAGCACCCGTGGCCGCAGGTCGAGGCGGAACTGCCGGGGCCCGCCGCGCAGTAGATCCAGGTCCCCCTGCGGCGCCCCCCGGAAGCGGAACACGCCGCACGGGTCGTCCTGCTCGGTACGGTCGTCCAGCGCGAGCGGGTGGAGGGCATGGTCGCCGAACCCGACATCGGCCAGCCACGGCCCCGTACCGTCGTCCGTCTCCACGCGCAGTGCCACGTGGTCGTACGGGATACCGAGCCGTCCGCCGTCGCCGAAGGCCCGTGCCTGAAGCAGGGTGACGCGGAAACCGAGCTCTCGCAGCAGTGCGGCGAAGGCACCGTTGAGTTCGTAGCAGAAGCCGCCCCGGCGAGCTGTCACGATCTTGTCGAGGAGCTTTTCCTCCTCCAGGACGATGTCCTCGCCGAGGTGGACCGAGAGGTTCTCGAAAGGCACCGCCATCAGGTGCCGGAGCTGGAGTTCGCGCAGGGCCGCCGCATCGGCACGCGCGGGCCGGGCGGCACCGATTCGCTCCAGATAGGCGTCCGCCACGCCCCGGCGGCCCTCTGCGCCCTGCGCGCGCGACCCGCCCTTCCCGTGCATGCTCCCGGTCTCTTCCACACCGTCCATACCGTCCACGCCGTTCGTCGGGTTCATGGCGGAAGTCTGTCCCGGCACGGCGCGCTGCGCCATGAGCCGCAGGTCCCAGGTCCAGGTCCGCCGATGGGGGCCCGGGAAGGCGCGAGTGCGCAGCCACCGGGCCATGACGGAACACGACCCGGCACGCGGCCCAGAACAGCGCAGACAGGACGTGACCGACCGATTCGAGCAGGAGCACGATGCCTGGGTGACCACCGCCTCCGCCGACGACCTCCCGCGCCTGGCGCCGTTGTCGTTCGTCCGGGGCCGGGGCCGGGACACGCTGCTGCCGGCCACCCGGCGCACCAACCCGACCGCGGTCGACGTGACACCGTCCGGGCAGGTCCGGGTCGCCCTTGGTCACACTCGTGATGTGGTGCTGGTCGAGGCAACGGCCGAGATCGTGGAAGGGGCGGGACTGCCCGCCGATTCGGGGGACGCCCTCGCCGTGAAGCTCGGCCGGGACCCGCGCGACCGTCCCGCACGGGTGTACCTCGGGATCGCTCCGTCCGCGGTCGGGGCGTGGCGGGAGGAGAACGAGCTCGCCGGCCGTGAGGTGATGGTCGACGGCACCTGGCCGGTCCGACGGCCGGCTCCCGCGCCGCACCGCCGCCCGGCCGCTCATGAGCGGCCTTCCGCACGCAGTCCCGCACCGGCGCCCGTCACTGCGATGGCACCGTCGGTGTCCGTACGGAGAACCTCGGCGCCCCCTGCCCTGAGCGTCTCGAGGGTTGTGGCCGCCGGATGCCCGTAGGGGTTGTCCGTGCCACAGCTGACGAGCGCCAGCCGTGGGCGAACACTGCGCAGGAGAGCGGCGTCCTGGTACGCGGATCCGTGGTGCGCCACCTTGAGCACGTCCACCCGAGGCAGCGCCGGATAGCTGCGCAGCATCCCCCGCTGGGCCGGTGGTTCGAGATCGCCGAGGAGCAGCAGGGTCAACCCGCCCGATCGTACGAAGAGGGTGACGCTGGAATCGTTCGGCTCCTCCGTCACGAAGGCCGGCACCGCACCTCCCGTACCGGCCGTCGGCCAGAGGACCCGCCAGTCGAGGGGGCCGATCCGCCGGCGCTCCCCCGGGACGGCCGGGACCACCGGGACGTGCGCCGTCGCCGCCGTTCTCCTCACGAAGGCCGCCTGGTCGGCGGGTTCGCCGAGGCTCGTCGTCTGGATCGTGGCAACGTCCCTGCCCCGCAGCGCACCCGGCAGACCACGCACATGATCGGCGTGGAAGTGGGTGAGCAGCAGGAGCGGTACCCGGGTGATGCCCAGCTCTCGCAGGCACCCGTCGATGAGACGCGGGTCGGGTCCGGTGTCGACGACCACGCCTGTGCCCTCCCCCGCGGCGAGCACCATGGCATCGCCCTGGCCCACGTCGCACAGGGCGAACGCCCAGTCCGGCGGCGGCCATCCGGTCATGATCCTGGTGAGCGGCACCGGTCTCAGCACCGCGAGCACCAGCAGGAGCGCGGCTGCGGAACAGACCCAGGGGTGTCGGGCGAGACGGCGCACGGACAGCACGAGCACAGTCGTGAGGACGGCCAACAGGGCCGCGCCCTCCCAGCCACCGGGCCAGTCGGCCTCCGCTCCGGGGAGGGCAGCTCCGGTGCGTGCCACGGACGCGATCCACCCGACCGGCCAGCCGGCGACCAGGGCCAGGGCTTCGGCCGCCGGCATCGACACCGGAGCCACGGCGAGTGCCGCGAATCCCAGCACCGTGGCAGGCGCCACCGCGAATTCGGCCAGCAGATTGCAGGGGATCGCCACCAGGCTGACCCGCGAGGCGAGGACCACGACGATCGGCGCGCAGACCGCCTGCGCGGCACCCGCCGCGGCCAGCACCTCGGCGAGCCTCGGCGGCACCCGGTGCCGCTGCAGTGCGCCGGCCCACCGTGGCGCGAGAGTCAGCAGCGCCCCGGTGGCCAGCACGGACAGCAGGAAGCCGTAACTGCGGGCCAGCCACGGGTCGTACAGCACCAGCAGCAGGACGGCAGCGGCGAGTGCCGGGATCAGCGATCTGCGCCGGCCCGTGCCGATGGCGAGAAGCGTGATCAGGCCGCAGGCAGCCGCTCGCAGAACACTTGGTTCCGGGCGGCAGACGATCACGAAGGCGAGCGCGATCCCGCCGCCGATCAGTGCGGTCATGCGCAGGGAGATGCCCAGCCGTGGTGCCAGGCCCCGGCGTTCGCTGCGCAGGGCCGTTCCCGGTGGCCCGATGAGGAGGAAGAGAAGGATCGACAGGTTGGCACCTGAAACGGCCAGCAAATGAGTGAGGTCGGTGGCTTTGAAGGCGTCGTGCAGTTCGGGTGTGACCCTGGAGGTGTCGCCGACCACCAGCCCCGGCAGGAGCGCCCGGGCGTCCGGGTCAAGCCCGTCGGTGGCCTTCCGTAGTCCGGAGCGCAGGTCTCCCGCGGTCCGCTGGAGGAGGGTCGGCGCAGCGATGACCTGCGGCGGACCGTCCGCGTCCGTGCCGAGGACGGCGGCGATGCGCTCCCCCTCATGACGCGGTGGTGACAGCCGGCCGCTGACCCGCAGCCCGGTCGAGGGCAGCAGCCGCTGCCACTCCGCTGCGGCGGCGCCCGGCGAGACCATGACGAGGACCGGGGTGCGCAGCCTGCTGACCGTACCGTCGGGGCCGGTCAGCCGGTCGACCTCGGCGTCCAGCAGCAGGGACACGGGGGTGCTGTGGTCGCCCCGCACTCGCGGCCTGGTCTTCCGGGGGTCGGACGTGACGGTCACCTCCGCCTCGACCCGGGTGTATTCCTCAGCCAGTCCGGGGACGGGTCCGCTCCGGGTATCCGCGCCGTGGAGCCCGGCGACGGTGGCCCCGGCCGCCGCGCAGAGCAGCACACCGGCGGCGGCGGTGGTGCGCAGCCGGGCGTGCGGCTGCCCTCCGGGGGCGCGCCCGGCAACCCCTGTACGTCTCGCGCGGGCCGCTGCCACCACGCGGGGTCCTGCAAGGAGCGCCAGGGCTGCGCACGCGCAGAGCACCGCTCCTGCTGCCGCCCACCGGCCGGACACGCCCAGCGTGAGCCCGGCGGCGGCCCACGTCGCGAGGGCGGGCGGCACGAGCCGGAGGTCGACCGGGCCCTCCTGCCGGGGATCGGCCGAGCCGAGCCGCCGGCCCGAGGCCGTGTGGACGTCGGGGCCCGTCACGGCCGGACCAGTGGCCGGAGGTCCGCGAACCGCCTGTCGCCGATCCCGTCGACCTCACGGAGTTCGTCGACGGACCGGTAACCCCCGTGCTCGGTGCGGTAGTCGATGATGTGCTGGGCAAGGACCGGTCCGACTCCGGGCAGGGTGTCGAGCTGTTCAACGGTGGCCGTGCTGAGACTCACCGGGGCTGTGGGGCCGGCCTGGGCAGTGCCGGAGCCGCCGCTTCCCTCCGCGCCTGCTGCGGCGGACTGGGCGGCGGGGAGGCCCACCAGGACCTGTTCGCCGTCGGTCAGCACACGCGCCTGGTTGAGCCCGGTGACATCCGCGCCCTCACGCGCTCCCCCCGCGGCGCGCAGGGCGTCGGCGACGCGCGAACCGGACGGCAGATGCTGGATTCCCGGCCGGCGCACCTTGCCGCTCACGTCGACGACGATCCGCCCCGTGGATGCGAGGGAGGCCGGAGATCCGGCGGACGCGCCGGGAAAGAGATCCGGACCCTGAGTACCTGAGGACGCCGGTGCTGCCGGGTGAGCGGCTGCCGCCTCCTTCACCTGCTCGGGGGCCGGTACCGGCTGGGGGCGGCCCGACCAATAGTGTGTCGCGGCGAGGACGGCTGCCCCGACCAGGACGACAGCGAGCGCGGCAAGCGATTTCGGCGCCAGCCCGCATCTCAGGTGCACCCACAGCGGTAACCGCTCCCGCAGAGCCGGGCCGGCCGTACGCCACCACGGCAAGCGCACAGCGGGAGCCTGCGAAGCCACGGTGGCCGCGGGCGCAGTGGGGGCCGGTACAGGAGCACCGGCCGCGGCGCAGCCGCGTGGCGAGCCGTTTCCATCCAGGTCCTCCCGGGCCGAGCTGCCCCGCTCCGGAGCGTCGGACCCGCGGGCCGAGGCCCAGGAGGGTGTCTCACGGGCGCGTCCCGCCCGCGGCCCCGGTGCGGGACGGCCGCCGGCCAGCAGCGCATCCGCCCTGAGCCGCGAAGCCGCGGCGGCCTCGGCGTCGCGCCCACGCACATCCCGTCGTCGGCGCCCGTGGCGGGCGCCCGGGCCGGTGCCCGCCGCTCCCCCGGGCCCGACCCCGGCTCCGGGACCGGCTCCGGGACCCGGCCCGTGGCGGAGACCCGGCTCCGCGCGGTCGGTCGGTCCACCGCGCGCGGCGCGCCGGACAGCACGGTGGGATGCGGCGCGGTGCGTGGAGCAGCCGCTCGGCCGCACGGTGGCGCGGACCGGTGCACGAGGTGATCGGAAGGTCATGCCTCACGACGCTAGACACTTCAGCGAAAACCCGCTGAGCAGCCCCGATTACGGTGGATAACTTGCCAGTTGTGGATATCTTGGCCACCCGCGGGAGTGAACTTCAGCGCGGCGAGACCACCGCGCCCAACAGCCCTGGGCCGGTGTGTGCCCCGATCACCGCGCCCACTTCACTCACGTGCAGTTCGACGAGCCCGGGAACCCGCTCGCGCAGCCGCTCAGCCAGTCGCTCCGCGCGGTCCGGCGCGGCCAGATGATGCACGGCGATGTCCACCGCCCCCGATCCGGCCTGCCCGGCGACGATCTCCTCGAGCCGTGCGATCGCCTTCGACGCCGTCCGCACCTTCTCCAGCAGTTCGATGCGTCCGCCGTCCAGTTGAAGCAGGGGCTTGACCGCGAGGGCGGACCCGAGCAGCGCCTGGGCGGCACCTATGCGCCCGCCGCGGCGCAGATAGTCCAGGGTGTCGACGTAGAAGTACGCGGAGGTGCCCGAGGCCCGCTTCTCCGCCGCGGCCACCGCATCGTCCGGTCCGCCGCCCGCCTCTACGGCCTCGGCGGCGGCCAGTGCGCAGAATCCCAGGGCCATGGCGACCATGCCGGTGTCGACCACGTGCACCGGCACCGGCGCGTCCTTCGCGGCGAGCAGTGCGGCGTCGTACGTGCCCGAGAATTCGGCCGAAAGGTGCAGCGAGACGATGCCCGTGGCCCCATTCCGGGCGGCGGCACGATACGCGGCCGCGAAGACTTCGGGGCTGGGGCGGGACGTGGTCACGGAGCGGCGCTTCTGCAGCGCCACGGCCAGCGACCGGGCCGAGATCTCCGTGCCCTCCTCCAGTGCCTGATCACCCAGGACGACGGTCAGCGGCACCGCGGTGATGCCGTGCCGTTCCATCGTCTGGCGCGGCAGGTAGGCCGTTGAATCGGTGACGATAGCGACATGGCGGGACATGAGCCGGAGGTTACCTTCCGGCGCGGGAACACGGCAGCCCGGCCCCGGCCTGCTGATCAGTTCTGATCGGTGCGAGACGCATCCTGCCGGTCTCGCACACAGCCGTTCGGAGTCAGTTCGTGGTCTCGGGCCGCGCGGCCTTCTGCCACGGGTAGCCGGTCTGCAGCCGGGGATCCGGAGGGGTCAGCGCCTGCGGAGCCTCGTCGCCGGCCGGTCCGCTCCGGCTCCGCTCCTCAGCGGCGCCCCGGTCCGACGGCTCTTCCGTCGTCCAGTGGCGCAGGGCACCGGCCTCGACGTCGATCTGCGCGTTCAGTGCCGCCAGATCGTCGTCGGCGAACTGCTGTGCCCTGTCGCGCGCCGCCCAGCGCAGCGACTCGGCCGAGTGCGTGATGCGTTCCGTGCGCTCCTTCAGAGCGGGCAGCAGTGTGGCGACCGTGGCCCGGTCCGGCTCGCGCTCCAGCCGCTTGAGGTCGTTGTCGAGCTCACGCCCGTGCACGCTCAGCCGCTCGAAGAGCCCCAGGGACTCCGACAGCGAGGCGTCGTCCGCCGCTCCGGCCTCCAACGCGTCCTGAGTGGCCCGCATCGAGGTGCGCAGGGCCAGCCGCAGCTGTGCGAGCTCCCCCGGTACACCCGCCTGGCCGTAGCTCTTGGCCCGCAGCGTGGTGTCCTCCACGGAGCGGCGGGCCTGCGTGATCGTCCGGTCCACACCGCGCTTGGCCGCGCGTACGGCCTTGACACCGGCGTACACCCCGAGCGCCATGAACGCGACGAACAGCAGCGTCAGGATCAGGATGACGGCTTCCATGAACGCCCCTCGATGATCGAATCGGCCCCGGGTGTGGGTGCCCCCTCCTACCGTAAACGGAACAGGCAGGCCAGGGGTTCCACCGGAACCCCCAACCTGCCCTTAGGGGAAAGCCCTGGCCTCGGCCGGCCTGCCGTCGCTCGACCGGCCTGCCACCCTCAACCGGGCCGTGCCACTCGGCCGGCCCGCATCACTCGGCCGGCCCGCGCGACTCGGCCCGACCCGCGGCCCGGCATCGTCCCGCGCCCCCAGCCGTTACGCGGGGACGATGTTGACCAGCTTCGGCGCCCGCACGATGACCTTGCGGATGCCGGCCCCGCCCAGCGCGGCGACGACGCCCTCGTCGGCCAGTGCCAGCGCCTCCAGCTCCTCGTCCGTGATGGACGGGGAGATCTCCAGACGCGCCCTGACCTTGCCCTTGACCTGCACCACGCAGGTCACGGTCTCGTCCACGAGGTACGCCGGATCGGCGACCGGGAAGTCCTGGTGGACGACGGACTCGGTGTGGCCCAGGCGGCGCCACAGCTCCTCCGCCACGTGCGGCGCCAGCGGCGCGATCAGCAGCACCAGCTGCTCGGCGACCGACCGCGCCAGCGGACCGCCCGCCTTCGTCAGGTGGTTGTTCAGCTCGGTGACCTTGGCGATGGCGGTGTTGAAGCGCATCCCGGCCATGTCCTGACCGACACCGTCGATGGCCTTGTGCAGTGCCCGCAGCGTGTCCACGCCGGGCTCCGCGTCGGCGACGGTGACCTCACCGGTCTCCTCGTCGACGACGTTGCGCCACAGCCGCTGCAGCAGCCTGTACTGGCCCACCACAGCCCGGGTGTCCCAGGGCCGCGACACGTCCAGCGGGCCCATGGCCATCTCGTACAGCCGCAGCGTGTCGGCTCCGTACTCACCGCAGATCTCGTCCGGCGTCACGGCGTTCTTCAGGGACTTGCCCATCTTGCCCAGGACCCGGCTGACCTTATCGCCCTGGTGGTAGTACCCGCCGTCGCGCTCCTCGACCTCCGTGGCCGGGACCGCGATCCCGCGGTTGTCCCGGTACACGAAGGCCTGGATCATGCCCTGGTTGTACAGCTTGTGGAACGGCTCGGCGGAGGAGATGTGCCCCAGGTCGTGCAGCACCTTGGACCAGAAGCGCGCGTACAGCAGGTGCAGCACGGCGTGCTCGGCGCCGCCGACGTACAGGTCGACGCCACCGGTGGGCTGCCCCTCGCGCGGCCCCATCCAGTACTGCTCGACCGCCGGGTCGACCAACCGCTGGTCGTTGTTCGGGTCCAGGTAGCGCAGCTCGTACCAGCAGGAACCGGCCCAGTTGGGCATGGTGTTGGTCTCGCGGCGGTACTTCTTCGGGCCGTCGCCCAGGTCCAGGGTGACGTTGACCCAGTCGGCGTTCCGGGACAGCGGGGTCTCGGGCTGCGTGTCGGCGTCCTCCGGGTCGAAGGTGCGAGGTGAGTAGTCCTCGACCTCCGGCAGCTCCAACGGCAGCATCGACTCGGGCAGCGGGTGGGCGATGCCCTCCTCGTCGTACACGATCGGGAAGGGTTCGCCCCAGTAGCGCTGCCGGCTGAACAGCCAGTCGCGCAGTCGGAAGTTGACCGTGCCCTCGCCGACTCCGTGCGCCTGCAGCCACTCGGTGATCTTCACCTTGGCATCGACGACACCCAAGCCGTCCAGCGAGATCTCGTCGTTCGCGGAGTTGACCAGCTTCGCGTCGTACGAGCCGAAGGCGTCCTCCCAGGTGGAGGCGTCCGTGCCGCGGTCGTCCGAGGGCTCGACGACGCAGCGCACCGGCAGCTCGAAGGCGCGCGCGAAGGCGAAGTCGCGCGGGTCGTGCGCCGGAACGGCCATGATCGCGCCGGTCCCGTAGCCCATCAGGACGTAGTCGGCGATGAAGACCGGGACCTTCTCGCCGCTGACCGGGTTGGTCGCGTACGCGCCGGTGAAGACACCCGTCTTGTCCTTGGCCTCGGCCTGCCGCTCCACGTCGGACTTGGCCGCGGCCTGCTTGCGGTAGGCGGTGACGGCCTCGGCCGGGCTCGCGTGCCCGCCGGTCCATACGGGGTGGGTGCCCTGCGGCCAGGCGGCCGGGATGATCCGCTCGACCAGGTCGTGCTCGGGCGCCAGCACCATGTACGTGGCGCCGAACAGGGTGTCCTGGCGGGTCGTGAAGACGGTGACGGCACCGGCGCCGTCGACCGGGAAGTCGACGCGCGCGCCCTCGGAGCGGCCGATCCAGTTGCGCTGCTGCAGCTTGATGGCCTCGGGCCAGTCCAGACCGTCCAGGTCGTTCAGCAGCCGGTCGGCGTAAGCGGTGATGCGCATGTTCCACTGGCGCAGCTTGGCCTTGAAAACGGGGAAGTTACCCCGCTCGGAGCGGCCGTCGGCCGTCACCTCTTCGTTCGCCAGCACGGTGCCCAGCCCGGGCGACCAGTTGACGGGTGCTTCGGAGGCGTACGCCAGGCGATACTGCCCCAGGACGTCGGCGCGTTCGGCGGCGTTCAGCGCACCCCACTCGCGGCCGTCGGGGGTGCGGCGCTCACCGCTCTCGAACAGGGCGACCAGTTCGGCGATCGGCCGGGCCCTGTCGGCCTCGGTGTCGTACCAGGAATTGAAGATCTGCAGGAAGATCCACTGGGTCCACTTGTAGTAGTCCGCGTCGATCGTCGCGAAGGAGCGGCGCTTGTCGTGCCCCAGGCCCAGCCGGCGCAGCTGGACCTTCATGTTCTCCATGTTGGCCTCGGTGGAGGCCCGCGGGTGGGTACCCGTCTGCACGGCGTACTGCTCGGCCGGCAGGCCGAAGGCGTCGAAGCCCAGGGTGTGCAGGACGTTGTGTCCGGTCATCCGCTGGTGGCGGGCGTAGACGTCGGTGGCGATGTAGCCCAGCGGGTGGCCGACGTGCAGGCCCGACCCGGAGGGGTAGGGAAACATGTCCATGATGAACTTCTTGGGCTTGGCGGCCAGTTCGGGGTCGCCCGCCAGGTCACCGGTCGGGTTGGGCGCCTCGTACGTCCCTTCGGCGTCCCAGAAGTCCTGCCAGCGTGCCTCGATGTCGGCGGCCATCGCCGCCGTGTAGCGGTGCGGCGCGGCCGCCTCGGCCGCGGTGTTCGTCTCGCTCATGATCCTCAAAGCTCCATCGATCGTCATCTGCCGGGCGCCCACGTCCACGGACACACGTCTACGGACATACGTCTACGGAAACGAAAAATCCCCTCGCACAGGAGGGGACGCCGCGCCGAGTCCGACCAGGCGTTCTCACCGGTCGGGAGTGATCAGCGCGGCTCGCTAAGCAGAAGGCCTACGGCACGCATGGCGCCAGGGTACCGCACGGGCCCGGGGCCCCATCCGGGACGTACCCGCGGAGCCGTCCCGGCGGACCCTCCACGCATGGACCCGGAAGCCACCACATCGACACGAGCTCTGCGCAGGACCCACACACTCCGGGGGTTACTCCGCGTACTGCCCTCTATCGGGGCAACAACTCAAACCTCGTACCGGCCGGTATGCGGCGACCTAGCATGCGGCAACGGGACCGCTTTGCCGAACCATTCGGAGTCGCCCCCATGAAGCCTCATCGCAGGATCCGCTCGTCCCCCTCCATGAGCCGCAGTCCAGGAATGAGCCGCCCGGTGCAGGGCGGACTGACCGTGGCCGTGCTGGTCCTCATACCTCTGCTCGCCGTCGCAGGGAGCGACGACTTGCGCGCGGCACTGGACTTCACGACCGGCGTCCTCACGCTGGTATCGCTCACCGCAGCGGTCGCCTGGGGCCTGCTGGCCACCGACCGCCTGTTCCTCTCGACCCGCCATCGTCTGATCGCCCAGGGGATCCACCGCGCCGCCGCCGTCGCCTCGCTCGGCTTCCTCCTGCTGCACGGCACCGTGAAGGTCGCACTCGGGCACGTCGAACTGCTCGGCGCCCTGGTGCCGTTCGGCCTGGGGATGAGCGGCACCTCCGGCCTCATCGGCTTCGGCTCGCTCGCCGGGCTACTGATGATCGTCACCGCGGCGACGGGCGCCCTGCGCAGCGCCTTCGCCGCCCCGGGCAAGATCGCCGGCCGCTGGCGTGCGCTGCACGCGCTGGCCTACCCGGCCTGGTGCTCCGCACTGGTGCACGGCCTGTACGCCGGCCGGCAGCCCGCGACCTGGGTCGTCGTGATGTACATCCTCTGCCTGCTCGCCGTCGCGGCTGCGCTGAGCCTCCGGTTGCTCCCGCAGCCGACCAAGCGCCTGATCACCGATCTGGTCACCACCCTGATCAGCCCCGACGCACCACCGGCCGATTCGGCCCAGGTGCTCCGCACGTCCCCGCTTCCCGGCGCGGAGAACGTGCCCCCGCAGCCGCGCCAGGGCCTGCCCCCGGAGGCACCGGGCTGGGGGGACGGCGGCCGTGACCTGCGCGGCACCCCGGTCCGCCCCCGGACGCTCGCCGCCCCCTCACCCCCCTTGTACGAGGCGCCGCCGTTCGGAGCGTCACTGTCCGGATCCCCGCAGTACGAAGCACCGCGGTACGAACCCCCGCCCTCCGGGCCCCCGCTGTACGAACCCCCACCGCGGAGCTCCGAGCGCCTGGGCCCGGACCCGGTTCCGGCCGCTGCTCCGGTCACAGGGCCGGGGCAGGGCATCTCGGCGGCCTACCGGGCCGTCTCGCGTCCCCCTACCCGGCCGCCCGAGCAGACGGAGGACCTCTGGCCCTCACCCACTCCCGCGCCCCCTGGGCAGGCGTACAGGCCCGCGTACGCCCCGGACCCGCTGTACGACCCCGAGCACGCGTACGCACGCCCCCAGGAGCCGTCCGCGTACGGGGCACCCGGGAGTGCGTCCTCCCCATACGCACCCCCCGCCCCCGCGGCCGACCGGACCGGATACAGGGGCGGTACCGCCAGGGGCGACGCGGAGACCGAACAGATGCCGGGGCCGCTCTACCCGCCCCCCGCCGGAGAACCCTGGCACGCACCCGCAGGAGAACGACCTTGAACGTCCCCCTCCCCGATGTACCCGAGGTCCGCGTCGTCGGCCTTCCCCAGCTGACCACCGGATTCGACCTGGTGGAGCGCCTCGACCTCGCCATGCATCTGAAGGTGCACGGCCCGCTCGAACCCATGACCGGCGAGCGCCTCGCCGAACTGGCCGAGGCCATCTCACTGCGCGGCCGCGGCGGCGCGGGTTTCCCGTTCGGGAAGAAGCTGCGCGCGGTCGCGAAGGCCTCCATACGCCGTGGGGTGCGGCCCGTCGTCGTGATCAACGGCAGTGAGGGCGAGCCCGCCTGCCGCAAGGACACCGTGCTGCTCAACCGCGCCCCGCACCTGATTCTCGACGGCGCGCTGCTCGCGGCGGAAGCGCTCGGCGCACGCACCCTCGTCGTCGCCGTCACCCGCAACTCCACGGAGATATCCGTCCGCAACGCCCTGGCGGAGCGTGGGCTGTCCGACCGGCGCGGACAACACCTGCGCGCCCGGGTGGTGCGCACCCCCGAGCGCATGGTCTCCGGGGAGGCCTCGGCGGTCATCCGGGCGGTGAACGGCGGCCCCGCCCTGCCGCCGGGCCGCCGGGAACGGGCGGCGGAGTCCGGCGTGGGCGGCGCCCCGACGCTCCTGTCGAACGCGGAGACGTACGCCCAGCTCGCGGTCGCCGCGCGGATCGGATCCCGTCGCTACGGGCACACCGGCCTGCCCGACGAGCCCGGCACGGTCCTCCTCACCGTCTCCGGCGCTGTGGCACGTCCCATGGTCGTCGAAGTACCCACGGGGGTTCCCCTCCGGTACGTCCTGCAGCTGGCCGGTGCCCCGCCGTTGCCCCAGGGCGTACTCACCGGCGGCTACCACGGCAACTGGATCGATGCGATCGCCGCGCACGACGCCGTGGTCTCCAGGGCCTCCCTGGCTGCAGCCGGGGGTGCGCTCGGTGCGGGCGCCATCCTGCCGATCGGGCCGGAGACCTGCCCGATCGGGGAGTCGCTGAGGATCGCCAACTGGCTGGCCGCGGAGACCGCGGGCCAGTGCGGTCCGTGCAAGCTGGGGCTGCCCGCAGCGGCGGGCGGGCTGTCCGACGTACTGAACGGCGGCGGGCCGGCCGCTCTGGAGGCGCTGCGCGAGGTGACCCAGGCCGTCAAGGGCCGGGGGGCGTGCAAGCATCCGGACGGCTCGGCGCGTTTCCTGGCGTCCACGCTGTCCGCGTTCACGGACGACCTCGCCGCGCATGTCCTGGACGGCGGCTGCGGCCGGGAGACCCTCGGCGTACTGCCGCTGCCCTCCCCGGGCTACGAGGATCTGGAGGAGTCCATCCCGAGTGGCGAGAAGCTGGCGGTGGACTGGACGCTGTGCCAGGGCCACGGCCTGTGCGCGGACCTCGTTCCCGAGCTGATCAGGCTGGGTCCGGACGGTTACCCGGCGCTCGCGGACGCCGCCGTGCCCATGCATCTGCGCGGCCGTGCCCAGCGTGCCGTACGGCGGTGCCCGGCGCTGGCACTCCGTATCGAGCAGGCTCCCGCCGAGCGCCCTGCGCTCCCGACCGCCCAGCGCAAGGCCTTGGGCAGCGGACGCGGTTGACCCTCGCCCACCGGGCACAACGAGAAGCGGGCCATCCGATTCGGATGGCCCGCTTCTTCACTGTGGAGCTAAGGAGAATTGAACTCCTGACCTCCTGCATGCCATGCAGGCGCTCTACCAACTGAGCTATAGCCCCTCGTTGCTCACCGCCCGGTTTCCCCGGCGACATCGAGAACATTACACGGTCCCCCCGGCCCATCAAAAATCGTTTCCACTCCCACCCGACCTGCCCGCCCCGCAAGGCCCTGACCAGCGAGGGGTCCGGCCGCCCGACGTCTCTCAGGCGGTGGCGAAGGAGTAGAACCGCTTGAGGGTGCAGTGCTCCTCCAGGAGCCTTCCGTAGATGGGTTCCCCCTCCAGCTCGCGGTACGTCTCGATGGGGTCGCCTTTTATGATCAGCGCCCGCGCGCACTCCTCGCACCAGTACTGGAAATCCGCGTTGACCGGGTCCATGTCCCTGACGATGGGCGTACCGCTGCCGCACCAGTCGCACTTCCGCCTGTGTGCACCCATCCGGTCAGCTCCGACTGCGGCCGCAGGCCATGCACACGAAGGAGTCCTCTTGCGGGGTGGCGGAGCCGGCGTTCGTGGTGGGGGTAAGGAGCAGGTCCGGGACCTGTACGCGGCTCGCAGGCATCGCGCTCCCTCCCGATCGGTACGTCGCCCCCTCCGGCGGTCCGATTCTGCCATGACCCCGCAAGGGGGGAAGCCCGCCGACGGTCCGGCCGTCCGCCTTTGACGCAAAGGGGCCGCACGGGGCCGGCAGCGGGACCGGCGCGGAAGGCGCCCGAGCACCCCGCCGGCCCTTGTCCCCGGCGGGCCGGGGCAGTTGGGCGGGCGGTGAAAGCCGATGTGCCGGCTCCGGGCCGGCCCGCGAAAAAAGATCCCGCCCCCTGCCGGGGACGGGATCTTTACTGTGGAGCTAAGGAGAATTGAACTCCTGACCTCCTGCATGCCATGCAGGCGCTCTACCAACTGAGCTATAGCCCCGCTGTTCGCTGTGTTTCCCTGCGTTTCCGCGCTGCGAACAAGAAGAACTTTAGCCTGCGACCGGCCGGAAAGTGAAATCCGGCCCCCGCCGCCCGGAGACGCCCTCCGGGCACCCGCTAATCGTCGTCCCCGAGGACCGGCTCGGGGAGTGTCCCGGCGTTGTGCTCCAGCAGGCGCCAGCCGCGCGCGCCCTCGCCCAGGACGGACCAGCAGCAGTTGGAGAGCCCACCGAGTCCCTCCCAGTGGTGTGATTCCAGCCCGAGCAGACGGCCGATGGTCGTCCGGATCGTGCCGCCGTGGCTCACCACGACGAGCGTGCCCGCGTCGGGAAGTCCGGCGGCGTGCTCCAGGACCACCGGGGCCGCCCGGTCGGCGACCTCGGTCTCCAGCTCGCCGCCGCCCCTGCGTACGGGCTCGCCACGCTTCCACGAGGCGTACTGGTCGCCGTACTGCTCGACGATCTCCTCGTGCGTGAGCCCTTGCCAGGCACCCGCGTACGTCTCCCGCAGTGCGGGATCGTGTGCGACGTCGAGGCCGGTGACCGCGGCGAGCTCACCGGCCGTGGCCGCCGCCCGCCGCAGGTCGGAGGCGACGATCGCGTCCGGCTTCAGCGAGGCGAGCAGCCGGGCGGCCCTGTGGGCCTGCCCGACGCCGGTCTCGGTCAGCTCGATGTCCGTGGACCCCTGGAAACGGCGCTCCAGATTCCACGCCGTCTGGCCGTGCCGCCAGAGGACGATCCTGCGGCCTCTGCCGCTGCTGCTGCCGTTCAGCTCTGCTCACCTTCCGTGACACCGTGGAGCTGTGCGTGCTCCTCGGCCTTGCCCCGGGTCTTGAGGGCGTCCTCGGGAAGCGCGATCTCCGGGCAGTCCTTCCACAGGCGCTCGAGCGCGTAGAAGACACGCTCCTCGCTGTGCTGGACGTGGATCACGATGTCGACGTAGTCGAGGAGGATCCAGCGGGCGTCCCGGTCGCCCTCGCGGCGTACCGGCTTGGCGCCGAGCTCCTTCTGGAGCCGCTCCTCGATCTCGTCGACGATCGACTTGACCTGGCGGTCGTTGGGAGCCGAGGCCAGCAGGAAGGCGTCGGTGATCGACAGCACATCGCTGACGTCGTAGGCGATGATGTCGTGCGCGAGCCGGTCGGCTGCCGCCTGGGCGGCAGCGTTGATGAGCTCGATGGAGCGGTCCGTGGCGGTCACATGCAGGCTTTCGTCGGCGGTCAGATCAACCTCTAGGGTCTCACGGACCGCCGACAGCCCTTACGACGTCTGTTCCGGCATCTTGTAGTTCTGTCCCAGGAGGACGGACACGTCGGCGTTCGCGGCGGGCTCGCCCTTCTTCACCGCACCCTCGGGCAGGCCCAGGGTCTTGGCGACCTCGACCGCCTTCGCCTTGTCCTCAGCGGTCCTGTAGAGCACCTCGGACGATGCCGCGGGGTCCGCCTTGCCACTGTCGACGAAGGCGTAGCCACCGTTGACCAGCTGGACCCTGGCGTACTCCGACCCCTTCGTGTCGCCCGTGGCGTTCTTGATGCCGACACGCACGGCCGCGTCCGGGTCCGGGGCCTTCACCGCGCCGCCCAGGACGTCCTTGACGACGCTCGCGGTGGCTTCCTCGGTGAGTGTTCCGTCGTCCTGGACCGGAAGCAGCGCCGTCTCGTAGTCGCCGACCTTGGCGTGCCCGGCGAGTTTCGCCAGGGAAGCCCCCAGGTCCTGCTCGGGCAGCGACGGGTCGAGGATCTGCGCCAGCGTCTCGATGGTGACCGTCGCGGCCTTGGGGTCCTCGGACATCTTGCGCAGCGTGCTGCGCAGGACCTGGCCGAAGCGCAGCAGCTGCTTGGCCTGCGGCTCGCCCGGGGCCTGGTACGTGGCGTACGCGACGGCCATCTGGCCGCTCAGCGTCTGCGCCTCCCCCTTGTCCACGAGCGGCGGCGCGCCCTTCTTGGTGTCGGGCACCTCGGTGTCGGTGTCGACCTCGATGTTGCCCACGAGCTCGACGAGGTTCTCCAGGTACGGGGTGTCGAGCCGCCAGGTGCCGCTGATCCTGGTGCCGAGCAGCGTGTCGACGGCCTCGCGCGTGCCGGTGGACCCGTCGTCGTCGACGGACTTGCCGAGCGTGGTGGTGGAGCCGTCGTCGGTGGCCACGGCGAGTGAGTTGGGGAGCAGGACGGTGGTGCCCTGTCCGGTCGTCACGTTGTCGACGAGCAGCGCCGTGGAGGTGCCGCCCTTCTTGGTGTTGTGCAGGTGGACGACGATCATGTCCCGCTTCTGCGGGCCCGTCGCCGCGGCCTCCTGCCCGTCCTGGCCCGAGACACCGGGGATCTTGCCGGCGAACCAGAGGTAGCCCGCGCCGCCGACCACGACGAGGGCCACCACGACTATCAGCGCGACCATCCGGTTGCGCCCGCGGCGTCGTGCCTCCTCGCGCCGCTCGCTGCGGCTCTCGGTGAATTTCAGCCAGTCGATGACGTCTTCGGAGTCCTCGTCGGGCTCCTCGATGAACGAGAACTGCTCGGTGCGGTAGTCGCGGTCGGCGCGGCGCTGCTCGGGGACGACGGCGTCGGGCCCGGGTTCGGGTTCCCTCTGCGGGTCCGGCTCCGGCGGGGCGTCCACCTGGTTCTGCGGGGTGTTCCACTGCTGCGTCGAGTCGTCCACGGCCGGCTGCGCGCCCGTGTCGTGCCCGTACGTGCCGTAGGAGCTGTCGTACCCGTAGTCCTGCTGGGCGGACTGCGCCTGCTGGGGCTGCTGGGCCTGCTGTTGAGCGGCGTACGGGTCGTACTGCTGCTGCGTGCCGGCGTACGGGTCGTAGGCGTACCCCTGGTCCGCGTAGCCCGACTGCGTCTGCCCGTCCTGCTGGAAGTACTGCTGCTGCGACTGCTGCTGCTGCGCGTACGGGTCGTACTCCTGTTGCCCCTGCTGCTGCCCCTGCTGCTGATAGACCGGCTGCCCGTACTCGTCGTAGCCGATGATCTGCGGCTGCTGCTGGTAGTACGGGTCGTACGGGTTCTGTCGGTCGTTCACCGGTGCCCCTCTACGTGGCTCATTCGCCGCGGTACAGCTGGCGCTTGTCGATGTAGCGGACCACACCGTCCGGCACCAGGTACCAGACCGGCTCCCCCTGGGCGACCCTCGCACGGCAGTCCGTGGACGAGATCGCCAGCGCGGGGACCTCGACGAGCGAGACGCCGCCTTCGGGCAGCCCGTCGTCCGTCAGTACGTGACCCGGCCGGGTCACACCGATGAAGTGGGAGAGCGAGAAGAGCTCCTCGGCGTCCCGCCAGGTGAGGATCTGGGACAGCGCGTCGGCGCCGGTGATGAAGAAGAGGTCCGCGTCGCCGTGGACCGTACGCAGATCCCGCAGCGTATCGATGGTGTACGTCGGTCCGCCGCGGTCGATGTCGCTGCGGCTGACCGAGAACTGCGGGTTGGACGCCGTGGCGATGACCGTCATCAGATAGCGGTCCTCGGCGGGCGACACCTGCTTGTGGCTCTTCTGCCACGGCTGCCCGGTCGGGACGAAGACGACCTCGTCGAGGTGGAAGTGGGCGGCCACTTCGCTGGCCGCCACCAGGTGTCCGTGGTGGATGGGGTCGAACGTCCCGCCCATCACGCCGAGTCGGCGCTTGCCGCGTCCGGTAGGCACTTCCTGCTCTCCCATGCGTGCAGACCCTACTGGCACAACTGTTCGCCTGCGCCTCAGCGGTCTCGGTTGAAGCGGGTGGTGATCCACAGCAGAATCAGCAGCACGACGAGCGCGCCGCCACCGGTGAGGTACGGGCTGAGGCTTTCGTGGTTGCCGCTGTGCTCGCCGCCCTCGGAGGCGAGGGTGACCATCTGGTGCGCGGTGCTGGTGAGGCTCATCTTCTGCAGGACCTATCGATCGGGAGTCGGAAGGAAGACGTCGCGCACATCGTATGCGGGCGTCACGGGCACGCTCACGCCGACTCAGTCGTTGTTGTCATCGTTGCGGTATCCGCGCAGCAGGAACCAGGCGAGCAGGACGGCTCCGAGGAGCGACACGACGAGCACGACGCGGAGCGTACTGCCAGGCCCCTGATCCTCGGACACGGCGGCGAGCAGTGCGGCGGTGTGCGGCATTTCGGGCGCTCCTCAAAGTTATCCACAGCCCCCCGCACACCGTAGCGCCAGCACCTACGCTGGCATGTGTCAGGGGGACGAGCTACGTCTCGTACGAACAGGGGGCCATCCATGACCGACAGCAGTCACGAGAACGTGCCGAGCAGGCAGCGCATGCGATTCCCGGGCATCTCCTCGCGTGCCTACGAGCATCCGGCGGACCGCTCCGCCTTGGTGGCCCTGCGCAAGCTGAGCGGTTTCGACACCGTGTTCAAGGCGCTCAGCGGGCTGCTCCCCGAGCGCAGTCTGCGGCTGCTCTTCCTGTCCGACTCCGTCCGGGTGAGCGACGCCCAGTTCGCGCACCTCAACGACATGCTGAGGGACGCGTGTTACATCCTGGACCTCAAGAAGGTCCCGCCGATGTACGTCACCCAGGACCCGAAGCCCAACGCCATGTGCATCGGTATCGACGAGCCGATCATCGTGGTGACGACCGGGCTGGTCGAGCTGCTCGACGAGGAGGAGATGCGCGCCGTCGTCGGTCACGAGGTCGGACACGCGCTCTCCGGTCACGCGGTGTACCGCACGATATTGCTCTTCCTCACCGGCCTCGCGGTCAAGGTGGCGTGGATCCCGCTCGGCAACGTCGCGATCATGGCCATCGTGACCGCGCTGCGCGAGTGGTTCCGCAAGTCGGAGCTGTCCGCAGACCGGGCCGGGCTGCTGGCCGGGCAGGACCTGCAGGCCTCGATGCGCGGTCTGATGAAGATCGCGGGCGGCAATCACCTCCACGAGATGAACGTGGACGCCTTCCTCGCCCAGGCGGACGAGTACGAGAAGGGCGGCGACCTCCGCGACTCCGTTCTCAAGATCCTCAACGTGCTGCCGAGGTCGCACCCCTTCACCACGGTGCGTGCCGCTGAGCTGAAGAAGTGGTCGGAGACCCGGGACTACCAGCGCGTCATGGACGGCCACTACCCCCGGCGCGACGAGGACAAGGACACGTCGGTGACGGACTCCTTCCGGGAGTCCGCTTCGCACTACGCGGACACGGTGCGCACCAGCAAGGACCCGCTGATGAAGCTCGTGGGTGACATCGCGGGCGGTGCGGGCGACCTGGGCGGGAAGCTCCGCGACAGGTTCACCGGCGGGAGCGGCGCGGCCGGTGGGAGCGCCGGAAAGGGCGACGCCCCGGCCGGGGACGCTACGGGCGGCTCCGAGGGGACTTGGCGGCGTCCGGACCCGGAGGAGGGCCCGGGGACGGGGAGCTGACTTCCAGCGTCCCGCAAAGGGCCACCATGGGCAGGCCCCTGGTGTACGGGTCGGTGCCGGCCGGCCCCCGTAGGTCCGCCTGCTCGCCGGCGAGCAGCGGACGCAGGGCGCCTGCCGCGTCGGCCGAGCAGGACTGCGGTCCGGCCTGGACCTGGGCGCTGCGCATCTCCAGTCGGCGCAGCCGGAGATCCTCGCGGTCGACGAGGAAGTGCAGCACGCGCCGCACGGTGAACAGTGAGGCGTCGTCCGTCCGGTGAGGGCCCGGTACGGCGGACCGCAGCGTGTACGTGAAGGTGTGGTCGGACACCACCTCCAAGGTGTCGGACCCCGCCTCCGCGTAGGCGAGGGTCCCCTGCACCCGGATCTCGGGGTCGGCCAGTTCGACTTCGGCCGGGTCGAAGCGCACCAGCCAGCCCGTGGCCATGTGCTCGCCGTCGTCGGCCGGTGCGTTCACACTCCGGTCGAACTGGGCCGTCTGCTCCGGGTCGAGCAGTCTCCCCACCGGCCGGACGACCCCGCCGGTGAGCACGTCGGGGTCGAGGGATGACTCCACCAGGTAGTCCTTCACCGTGGTCAGGGCAATGGTCACCTGAGTGTCCGAGAAGTTCTTGGTCCGCCGGACGGCCGGCAGGTTGATTCCCGCGGCGCCCGTCCGGAATTCCGCCGCCGGGCCTTCGTCGAGCAGGACGTCAGGTGTTCCGCCGGGCACCTCGCCCCGCGGAGCGAGGGGGATCACGGTCGTCCGCAGCGGCTCGGCGTGCCGGCCGACGGGCGCGGGATAGGGGTTGCGGAAGCCGATGTACACGGCGGTGGCGAACGCCAGCGCGATCAGCACGACGAGGGCGATGGCGGCCCGGGAACGCCGACGCGGGCCACCGCGGGGCAGGGAGCGTACGGCGCGTGCGGGTTCACCCATTCGTTCCCGTGCGGAGAATTCCTGCAGCCGTGCGGCACGGACGAACGATTCGTCGAAGACGAGGGAGCGGTACTCGTCCTCGCCGCCCGAGGGGTTCTCGGGCGGGCCTTCCGGCGGTTCTCCGCGGCCTGTCATGACGTCTCCCGATCTCCGCGCCGCCGACGAGGGCGGGCGCCGGGGTCCGCCTCGGCTGACGCTTCGGGCGGACCTGTCCGTCACGGGTTCGATGGACACAGGAACAGATGAGTGGCCCTCTCCCCGGGGACGGGGGCGGGAGGAGGAACCGGGGTCCTACCTTCAGATTGGGTCGATCGTCATCAAGGTAAACGCGCCGCAGGTGGGAGCGCAGTCGGGAATGCGGGACAGGAGCGTGAGCGGGAGCGCCGGAGACGCCGTGGTCACTCGCGCCGGTGGAGGCACCGTCGGTCGCACGAGCGGTCAGGGCGCCTGATCGCGCGGGCACACCTGCCCCCCTGGGGACGGTCATCGGCGACGGCGCCGCGCCGCCCGACGTCTCCGTACGGGCCGCGTGGGGGCGGTGGGCCATCCGTGTGGGCCGCGGGGCCACACGGGCAGGAGCCGGAGCCGGCCGACGCCTGTGCCGGGGCCTTCGCCCGGCCTGAGTCTCCGCCCCGCCCGCGGCGGCCCTGAGCCGCGCGGGAGACGCAGCACGCCGAGGCGCCGGCCCCAGCGCCCGGCTGCGCGCACCGCCCTCCGCGCCCCGGAGCCCTCCGCACCCGCCTCCCGTGCCCCGGAGCCCGCCGCAGTGCCGCCTGCCGCGCTGCCGCGCGCCTGCCGCTTCGTGCCGGCCGACCGACCGGGCACCCGTCCCGTTACGTGCCCCGCCCCGTCCGGTACACCAGCCCTGCCGCGCTCCTGCGCCCCGCGCGGCGGTCGGAGCTCACGGCGTGCGCGGGACCGCGGAGACCGCCGGGCGTGAGTAGTCGGCCGATGCGGACGGGGCCGCGCCCGGTGCGTCGACGCCGCTCGTGGCCGGAGGTGGCACCTGCTCCTGGCGGCTGCCCCCGGACCCTCGGTAGACGGCGCTGAAGGCCAGCGCGACCATGCCGATCCCCATCAGCAGGGCGAGCAGCCAGGCGACCGGCCGGTGCCAGCGTGCGGAGCCCCGGTAGGGGCGCAGTGCGCCGCCGTGGCGCCCGTACGGGCCTCGGTCGCCCTCGTCGTCGTAATAGGACCCGTCGGGGTCACAGGCATCCCCGAAGGGCCTCTCGCGGCCGTACACGGCATCCGGCCCGTAGCCGTCGTAGAGGTCGTCGTCCTTCGCGCCGCCGCCGGCGCGTGCCCGGCCGGCCTCTGCCTCGGCGCGGGCCTGCGCGGCGGCGAGCAGACGCTCCACCGCGGTGGGTTCGTGCATCTCGGCCGACTGTACGAAGTCCTCGTCGAACACCACGGCGGCGAAGTCCTCGTCCGCGCCCCCGCGGTCGTCGTCGGGCTCCCCGCCGTCCGGGAACGGCCTGCCCCCCACGTCGTCCGGCACGGCTTCAGCGTAGCCCCGGCGGCGCGATTTGGGCAGGGAGCCCGCAGACTCCCCGCCGTGTCCGCACCGGCGCACCGGGCCCACCCTGCTAGCGGATGTGACCGTCGCCCGTGACGATGTACTTCGTCGACGTGAGCTCCGGCAGCCCCATCGGGCCGCGGGCGTGCAGCTTCTGCGTGGAGATGCCGATCTCGGCGCCGAATCCGAACTGCCCGCCGTCCGTGAAGCGCGTGGACGCGTTCACGGCGACGGTCGTGGAATCGACCAACTGGGTGAACCGGCGGGCCGCGGCCTGCGAGGTGGTGACGATCGCTTCGGTGTGGCCGGACGACCAGAGGCGGATGTGCGCCACGGCGGCCTCGAGCGACTCGACGACCGCGGCCGCGATGTCGTACGAGAGGTACTCGGTCTCCCAGTCCTCCGCCGTCGCCGCGACGACGGTGGCCTCGGAGTCCTCGGCGTACTCCAGCACCCGCTCGTCACCGTGCACGGTCACCCCGGCACCGGCCAGTGCCTCCAGGGCCCGCGGCAGGAAGTCCGCGGCGACGTCCTTGTGCACCAGGAGCGTCTCGGCGGCGTTGCAGACGCTCGGGCGCTGCGCCTTGGAGTTGATCAGGATGTCGACGGCCATGTCGAGGTCGGTCTGCGCGTCCACGTACACGTGGCAGTTGCCGGTCCCGGTCTCGATGACCGGGACCGTGGACTCCTCCACGACCGTGCGGATCAGGGAGGCGCCGCCGCGCGGGATCAGTACGTCGACCAGGCCGCGGGCGCGCATCAGTTCGCGGACCGAGTCGCGGTTCTCCCCCGGGACGAGCTGCACCGCGTCGGCCGGGAGACCTGACCCGCCCACCGCGTCGCGGAGCACCCGTACGAGGGCGCTGTTGGAGGCGTACGCCGATGAGGATCCGCGCAGCAGTACGGCGTTGCCGGACTTCAGGCACAGGGCGGCGGCGTCCACCGTCACGTTGGGCCGGGCCTCGTAGATGATGCCGACCACCCCGAGCGGCACCCGCACCTGGCGCAGGTCGATGCCGTTGGGGAGGGTGGAACCGCGGACCACTTCGCCGACCGGGTCGGGCAGCGCCGCCACCTCGCGCACATCGGCGGCGATCGCGCGGATCCGCTCGGGGGTGAGCGTGAGGCGGTCGACGACCGACTCGCTCGTCCCGGCCTCGCGGGCGCGCGCCACATCCTCGGCGTTGGCCTCGATGATCTCGCCGGTGCGCACTTCGAGCGCGTCCGCGATCGCCAGAAGCGCGTCGTCCTTCGCCGCGCGCGGGAGTGGCGCGATGTCGGCGGCGGCTGCACGTGCCCGGTAGGCGGCCTGGACGACCGGGGACATGTTGTCGTACGGCGAGAGCGTGGTCATGTGCGCAGGGTAGTGCGCACACTGCGGGCATCCGTCACGTATCCCGTGATGCGAGACGGGCGTCGCCGTCAGTACGGGTGCACACCGATCGGGGCCGCCGGCGGCGGACCGTAGCCCTCGGCGACGCGCTGATGGTAGGTCTCGCGGTCGATGACCTCCAGGCCGACGATCTCCCAGGGCGGAAGTCCGGCGCTGGAGCGGTGCTCCCCCCACAGCCGCAGCGCCACGGCCGCCGCGTCGTGGAGGTCCCGCGCCTCTTCCCAGTAGCGGACCTCCGCGTGGTCGTTGGCATACCGGCTGGTCAGCAGGAACGGGTGGTCGTGCGCCAGCTGTTCGAGCCCGCGCCTGACCTCCTTCAGCGGGGTTTCGCCGCCGGAGACGCTGAGGGTGATGTGCCACAGCTTGGACCGGGTCCGTTCCTCGCTCGTCACCACCGGCTCCTGCTCGAGGTTCCGGTCGGTGGACGGGCCGCCGAAGTCGGCCCCTGCCCCGACACTGGTCAGGGCACGGCTGCCCGTGCCGCGGGGCGGCGCCCCCGGGCGCGCTCGTCTCACCGGCGGCCTCCTGTGAATGCGTAGCTGTGCTGACCCGTGTGTCCCCGTGACAAAGTTGACCAGCCCGGGGCGGGGCTTGGGGCGGTTTTGGTGAAGGTCTCCGCCCGAAGGCTGGACTTTCAGCCGATTCAGGGGGCCGGGCGGGGCACGAGGACGACGAGATCGTCCCTGTGTACGACCTCGCGCTCGTAGGCGGGGCCCAGTTCGCGTGCCAGGTCACGGGTGGAGCGGCCCAGCAGCTGGGGGATCTCCTTGGCGTCGAAGTTGACGAGTCCGCGGGCGACGGCCCGCCCCGCGGGGTCACGCAGTTCCACCGGGTCGCCCGCGGAGAATTCGCCCTCGACCGCGCTGATCCCGGCCGGGAGCAGCGAGGTGCGGCGCTCGACGACGGCCTTCACGGCCCCGTCGTCGAGCGTGAGCGCGCCCTGCGGGGTCGAGGCGTGGGCCAGCCAGAGCAGCCGGTCCGCCGAGCGGCGTCCGGTGCGGTGGAAGTACGTACCGGTGTCACGGCCCGCGAGGGCGTCGGCGACCCGGCCGGCGGAGGTGAGGACGACCGGGACTCCGGCCGCGGTGGCAATCCGCGCGGCCTCGACCTTGGTGACCATGCCTCCGGTGCCCACGCCCGCCTTGCCTGTGCTGCCGATCGTGACGCCCTCCAGGTCCGCCGGTCCGCCCACCTCGGCGATGCGGGAGGTACCGGGCGTGCTGGGGTCGCCGTCGTAGAGGCCGTCGACGTCGGAGAGGAGGACGAGGAGGTCGGCGTGGACGAGATGGGCGACGAGCGCGGCAAGCCGGTCGTTGTCGCCGAACCGGATCTCGTCCGTGGCCACGGTGTCGTTCTCGTTGACGACGGGGACCGCGCCCATCTCCAGGAGCTGGTCGAGGGTGCTGTACGCGTTGCGGTAGTGGGCTCGCCGACTGGTGTCGTCGGCGGTGAGGAGCACCTGGCCGACACGTACGCCGTAACGGGCGAAGGAGGCGGTGTACCGGGCGACGAGCAGTCCCTGGCCGACGCTGGCCGCGGCCTGCTGGC
Source organism: Streptomyces clavifer (assembly GCA_014651175.1). Classification (GTDB taxonomy): domain Bacteria; phylum Actinomycetota; class Actinomycetes; order Streptomycetales; family Streptomycetaceae; genus Streptomyces; species Streptomyces clavifer. Next base: position 271,252 of record BMWJ01000003.1, read on the forward strand.
GGGCCAGGTCCTTGGGCCTGCGGACGAGCCCGAGCGGGGCGAGGCCGGCCGCGATGGCGCCGCTGGAGACGAGGACGATCTCGCACTCACCGCCGCTCCTGGCCTTGGCGAGCACGTCGACGAGGGCGTCGACACGGTCGGCGTCCAGGCCTCCGGACGCTGTGGTGAGCGAGGAGGATCCGACCTTGACCACGATCCTGCGGGCGTCGGTCACGCCCGGCCTCCGCGCCGCCCCCTCCGTCGAGGAGGTGCCGAGTACGCCTTCGGTTTCCCTTGCCCCTGACACGTACGCCCGTCCCCATCACGTCGTCCTGCTCGGTTGCCCCAATCTACGCGAGGCGACGACGCACCCGCCGAACCGTCTCAGCGCCCGAACGGGCCCGGGTCACGGCGTCCGCCCCTGCCCGGCTTCCGCCCCTGTCCCTGCCCGGTTTCCGCCCCGCCTGCGGCACACAGTCCTGCACCTACCGCACCACGCGGCTCGGCAGCGACTCGGGGCATGCCGCAGAAATGAGCCATTTACGTAATCTCCACCGGTCATTCATCGGGCTACGCTTTACGCGTGACTGATGAACCTACCCGCAAAAAGCGCATTCTTCTCAGATCGGGCAAGAGCCCCTTCGATGTGGACTCACTCGAACAATCCCTCCACAGAGACGTCTTCGCGACGAACGCGGGCAACCTGATCTTCAGCGACGCCGCGCACAAGCTTCTGATGACTCCGCGGGCAGAGGTCTCCTCCAACGGCATCCGCACGGTCGCGTCCGAGGCCGCGCGGATCAACGAGGAGTACGACGCGTTCGTCGTGCCCCTGGCGAACGCCTTCCGTCCGACGTTCGAGCGTCCACTGCAGCGGATGACGCAGCTGATCAAGAAGCTGCGCATCCCGGTGGTGGTCCTGGGGGTCGGCGCTCAGGCCGACCTGCAGTACAACGCGTCGCGGCTGAAGCCGATGGAGCCGACCGTCAGGGAATTCGTCACGGAGGTGCTCAACCGCAGCGCGTCCATCGGCGTACGGGGCGAATTCACGGAGCAGTACCTCAAGGACATGGGCTTCCGGGACGTCGAGGTCATCGGCTGCCCCTCCATGTTCATGAACGGTGACACGTTCCAGATCGAGAAGGGGGCCGAGGCGCTCACCGCCGAGTCCCGCATCTCGGTGAACGGCTCGCACAGCGCCGTCCGTTCGCACGGCCTCGACGCCATCATCCGGCAGGCCCACGAGCGCTATCCGCATCTGCGGTTCGTCGGGCAGAACCTCCTCGAGGCCGAGCTGCTGCACTGGCGGGAGACGTCGAACCCGATCGGCGCACTGACCTCGATGCCCACCCACCCGTCCCACCCCATGTACCGCGAGGGCAAGGTCCGGATCTACGTCGACCCGGCCACCTGGATCAGCGACCTGCGGGAATTCGACTTCTCGTTCGGCTCGCGCATCCACGGCAACATCGCGGCACTGCTGGCCGGCGTTCCGAGCACCGTGCTCTGCAGCGACTCCCGGACCCTGGAGCTGTGCCGGTACTTCGGCATCCCCCACCGCAAGATCTCCGAGACCCCCAAGAACATCGACCCCGCGGAGCTGTACGCGGCGGCCGACTTCGGCGACCTCGTGAACGGTCACAAGGAACGCTTCCTCCGCTTCACCGGCTTCATGGAGCGGAACGGGCTGGAGAACACCTTCACCCACGGGGACGGCGGCGCCGCCTTCGACGCGCAGCTGAGCAAGCTCACCCTTCCGCCGGCCGTCAGCCCGTGGATCGACAGCGACCCCGCGTCGCTGGCCGGCCGCTTCAGCTGGATGCGGGGCCGGATGGAGGAACTGACCGAGCAGAACAGCAAGTTGCGGAGCCAGGTCGCCAAGAAGGCCTCCCCGGTCAGCATCAAGGTGCAGGCGGGCGACGGAGCCGCCGCGTGGCCGTCGGCCTACCGGCGTGCCCGGCGTGTGGTGGGTCGCCCCGTCCGGAGATTCCTGCGCCCCGAACAGTGAGGAAGCACGTCCACTGCCGCCGCCCCGCGCGGGGTCTCAGACCTTGTGCGCCCTCCACGGCACGTGCAGGACCGCCCGGGCCGTCCTGCGCACCTTGCGTGCCAGGCGCCGCAGGAAGGCGGCAGTGGACTGACGCTCCGGCACATCGATCCTCCGGCCGCCGATCCGTTCGGTGACGGTCACCTCGTAGGCGGCGTCGGGAAGGACGGCCCCCTCGCCGAAGTGCGGGTAGGCCAGGTACAGCCGGCCCCGGGCACCCTTGCGGACGGCCCTGGGTTCCTCCTTGTCCCGCATGAACTGCAGGACGTCCAGGAGCAGGTCGAGCCGGCCCTTCGACACACAGGCGAGCCGCAGCCGCTCGTGGACCTTCAGTCGGCGGGCCAGGCCCGCCGACCAGTAGGCGTCCAGCAGCGGTGCGGCCAGCTGCATCTTCTTCTCCCGTACGGCCTCGGACTGCCTCAGCAGGGCCGGCCCGAACTGCGGGAGCAGTGTGATGACGAACGGCCGGACCATCAGCGCGTCCCGCCGGGGTCCCGGCGGGACATGGGCGGCGATGAGCCCCATGAGCGCCCGGGCCGAGTCGAAGCGCAGCAGATAGCTGCCGCTCTTCGTCACGTGTTTGCCGTCGTCGCGGCCCACCAGGTAATAGCAGGTGTAGTCGGCGACGACGGAGACCCCGCTGCCCCGTAGATACGCCTCCATGGTGAAGAGGGCGTCCTCGCCCGTCTTCAGCCCTTCGTCGAAGGTCATCCCGAGCCGCACGAGGAGTTCCCGCCGGAACAGCTTCTGGGCGCTCAGCGTGAATTTGATGTTGGAGGAATAGAGGTCCGCCCGTTCGACGGTCTCCTTCCACATCGACTTGGCCGCGCCGCGGTTGACGCCGACGACCTTTCCGAGCACCACGTCCGTGCCGGCCCGGTCGCCCATGGAGACCATGCGCTCCAGGGCCTCCTCACCGAAGTAGTCGTCCGCGTCGAGGAAGAAGACGTACCTGCCCCGGGCGAGGCCGAGACCGACGTTGCGGGGGCCGCTGGGCCCGCCCGAGTTCTCCTGGCGGACGACGCGCATCGGGACGGCGGTCCGGGCGGCGAATTCCTCGAGGTACTCCCCGGTTCCGTCCGTCGAACCGTCGTCCACGGCGATGATCTCCATGCGCCCGGCGGGAAGCGTCTGCGCCTCGACCGACTCCAGGCATCGGATCAGATAGGGCATCGCCTCGTAGGCCCCTATGACGATGCTGACATCTGGCTTGCTGGTGGTCATCGCTCCCCGGTTCGCACATATCCGTATCAATCAGGAGAAACGATAGAACGATGCCTCATCGTGCGCTCTGTCCCCAGACACGCCGAACGGCCCGTACGTTCCCCTCCCGCAGGAGGAGACGGACGGGCCGTCGAGAAGGTTGCGTCGCGATCCGGACGTCTTTCGAACATCTGGATGACGGCTGGATCACCCCTGAGGGTCAGTGAGCCACCGTGGGCCCGGCGCCGACTCCCGCGTCGGCATCCGGATCGGCCGCGGCCTCGGCCTCGGCGACCGCCTCCGCCCTTCCGTCCCCCGCACCGCTGGACGCGGCCTCCGGGTCGGGCAGGGGTGCCGCCTGCACGCCGATCCGCTGGGCGACGCCCGCGTTGCGCGCCTCGGCCTTGGCGGCCAGCGCCCGCACAGCGGCGTTGAACTGTTCCATCGACGTCGGCTCGTCCGGGCCCAGCAGGTAGCTCTTGAGCTCGTGGCGGGCTTCCTTCAGCGGGTCCGCCGACGCGTCGGAGACGGCGGCCAGCAGCCCGTCGATCTCCTCGGCGCTGTTGGAGAGGATCACGGCGGCCCGTACGGCGGTGTTCTGACGCTTGAACTCCTCCTCGCCGAGCTCGCCCGAGTCCGTCACCGCGTACGGCTTGCCGCTCGCGATGAAGTCGGAGACCACGCTGGAGATGTCCGAGACCATGGCGTCGGACTGGTTGAAGCAGTCGTACAGCTTCGGCTGCGCGCCGGACACCGTCCGGTGCTCCCACCAGCCGAAGGAGCGCCAGTAGGCGTCGTTCCATTCGGCCCGCAGCGTGGCGATCTCGGCTTGGCGCGCGGGGTCGGCGAGCGAGACCCGCGACTCCTCCGACTCGTCGCCGCCGGACCGGCCGGGCTGCGCCAACGCGGCCAGCCCGGACTCGATCCGGGCGAGCTCGGCCCGGGCCGCGCTCTGTCCGGCCGCGGCCGCGGAGGCCTCCTTCGCCCAGCGCGGGTCGGCGGCGCGTTCCTGGGCAGCCCTGGCGATGCGGGCCTTGATCCGGCCGTGGACGGCCTTGGCCTTGGCACTGCGGATACCGGTGAAGGGGTGCGGCTTGTAGATGACCCGGACGGGCTTGTCCGCCTCCAGCAGGCGGCGGACGATGTTCTCACCGGCGAGCAGCAGCGAGGTGTTGCCCGGGTTGTCGTCCCAGCCCTCCCAGGTGGGGGCGTACAGCACGGTGGGGATGGGATTCCTCGCCGCGCCGGTCCAGGTCTCGATGGGCGCCAGCTGCGGGCGTCCGACCTCGACGATGTCCTCGTCCCGGATGCCCACGTCGGCCAGCGCGTACCGGTCGCGGCCCGCACGGCCGGCCGTCCACACCTCGTCGTACACCTTGGAGTAGGGGTTGACGCTGGCCAGCTTGTCGCTGTCGCCGTGCCCGATGAAGACGTGCTTCATCGTCGGGACGCGCAGCATGTGGATGTTCTTGCCGACGTTGGCGGGGTACAGGCAGACCCGGACGGTGGACAGGTCCAGGTTCATCAGGTGCGTCCCGGCGGGGACGCAGAGCACGGGGACCGCGGTGTCGGCGAGCTGGGAGACCAGGTTGCGCTCGCGCATGACGATGAGCGGGCGTCCCTCGACGGCGGCCATCGTGTCCAGCCACATGTTGCCCTGGTACGCGGACTCGTTGGAACCGGAGAAGTAGAGCACGACGGTCGGCTGGTACTCGCCGAGCCAGGTGTCCAGGGCCTTGAGCACGGCGGGGGCCGCCGGCACCCGGCGGGACCGGCGCAGGTACGGGACGAGCAGGGCGGTGTAGACGACGGCCAGCAGCACGGTGACCCCGGCGCCGATGTACCCCAGGAGATACTCGCCCGTGCCGGCGGCGACCACGATGCCGGCCACGGCCGGGATGTCGAGGTGGAGCATCTTCTCGGCGGAGCGGTGCAGAAGGGTGCGCGGCGGCGCGTCGGGGATGCGGACGGCGTGCAGGTCGATGTTGCGGGTGACGATCGGCATCGTGCGGCGCAGCCGGATCAGGGTCGTCAGCGCACCCTGCGGGGCCTGCAGGCCGTAGAAGACGAGGAAACCGGCGACCGCCACGAAGAACAGCGGTTCCTCAGCGAGGTCCAGGCGGGCCAGCAGCAGGATGATCATCAGCTGACGGAGCAGGAAGCGGATGGAGAGCCCCGCCCGCACCTTTCCGAGCCTGTTGATCAGGTAGCTGCCCCGGTGGTGCAGGTACCAGTCCGCGGCGTACGTGACAGCCGCGGCCGCCGCGAAGAACCAGATATCGGGGAGAAGCGCGGCGATCATGACGCAGGGGTAACCCAGCGTCATCAGTATCGCTGCCGCCAGTTCTGACCGGCTGCCCACACGGGCCAGACGAATGGCTGTCGAAATCACGAAGGACCTGCTCCAGGGGTGCCGGTTGTTTCACGTATTGAGGGAAATGTGAAGATGCGGCTTCACGCACTCGGGCCTCTGTGATCGCATCCTTGCGATCACAGAGGCCCGAAAAAGTACATTTGTCAAGAATTATTACACATCTTCTTGACGGTCCAACACCGAAGCCAGCGCCTGCTCGAACCCGGAGGATCCTGCGGCGTCACGCGTCGGGTCCTGCTGTCGTACGTCGATGACGTGGCCGGTCATCGCGGAGAGGAGCACGTCGAGCGAGGTGCGCGCGACGGCCTCGGACGAGAGCAGCGAGCCGTCCGGCTCCTGGCCGAAGGCCTTGGTGCGCATGGGGGTCGCGGTGCGCTCGGGGTTCACGCAGTTGACCCGGATCCCCTCGCCCGCCCACTCGTCCGCCAGTGCCTGCGTGAGGTTCACCATGGCGGCCTTGGTGGAGGAGTAGAGGCTGTACTCGGCGCGGCCCCGGGTGTAGCTGCTGGAGGTGTAGAGCAGCAACTGGCCCTGGGTCTCCGCCAGGTACTTGTAGGAGGCGCGGGCGATCTGGACGGGCGCCAGGTAGTTGACGTTCAGCGCTTCCTGGATCGTCGTGTTGTCCGTCTCGGCCAGCTTGCCGATGCGCAGCACACCCGCCGTGTTGATGACGTAGTCGATGCGACCGGTCTCGGCGTACGCCTTGGACAGTGCGTCGTCGACGTGCTCCGGGTTCTCGACGTGCGTTCCGGTCGTGGAGCGGCCCAGGGCGTACACGCTGGCGCCGTACTGCTCGGCCAGCGTGGCGATGTCGGCACCGATGCCGTACGAACCGCCGAAGACGACCAGGGTCTTGCCCGAGAGCAGCTCGCGGTAGGCGGCCTCGTCGGCCTGGCGGGGGGCCGCCGTGGAAGCCAGCTGGAAGAGCTTGTCGGTGATGAAGACGTCGACCGGCTGGGTCACCTTCATGTTGTACTCGTCGCCCGCGACCACGTAGATCGGTACGTCGGGGAGGTATCGCAGCACGACCGAACAGTCGTCGGTCGCCTGGAAGTTGGGGTCGCCGCCCGCGATCGCGTACGCCTTGCGGATCGTGGAGAGCTTGAACGCCTGCGGGGTCTGGCCGCGGCGCAGCCGGGACCTGTCCGGGACCTCGGTGATGAATTCGCCGTCCTCGCCGTGGGTGCGGGTCACGATGATCGTGTCCGCGGACGGGATGGCCACATCCACCGCCTGGTAGCGGTCGAGGGCGTCGACGCAGTCCTTGATGACCCGCTGCGACAGGAGAGGACGGACCGCGTCGTGGAAGAGGACGTTGCGGTCCTCGCCCTCCGCGAGACCTTCGCCGAGGGCCTCGATGGCGCGCTCGGTGGTCTCGTTGCGCGTACTGCCGCCTTCGATGATCCTGGCGACCTTGGTCAGGCCGGCCTTGGCGACGATCTTCTCGACGTCGGGTACGAAGCCGGGCGCCATCAGGACGATGACGTCGTCGATGTCCTCGGCGTTCTCGAAGATGGTCAGCGTGTGCTCGATGACTGCCTTACCGGCGATCTTCAGCAGCTGCTTGGGGATCGACAGGCCCACGCGCTGACCGGTACCACCGGCGAGCACGACCGCTGTGGTCCGGGGCTTGGCTTCATGCGGCACAGACACAGACGACCTACCTTGCGACGACAGGGGGAGACAGTGTGATGGTCGCACTCTCCGTGACCGTCCCGCAAGGCGGACGTTTACCAATGCTTCCCTTGGGGAAACCCGCAGTTCACTGCCTGGCCAGGCAGGTTGGGCCCGGCGGGCCCGCAACTGGAGTGACGGACTCCACAGACGTGTTACGCAATTCGCACATCGTCGCCCCCGCACCGCCCCTACCTGGCAGTTCCCTGTGAATCCGGGTGCCCCGCGGCGGGGGCACCCGGCACCTCGTCTAGAAGGGGTCGAACTCGTCGTACTCGCGCTGCGAGTCGTCGCGCTCGGACTCCTTGTCGCGACGGCGCTGCGCGGCGGGACGGGGAGCCTCGAGGCGGTGGTCCTCGCCTCGCCGGCCCAGCATCTCCGCACCGGCGGCCATGGTCGGCTCCCAGTCGAAGACGACCGCGTTCTCCTCGGCACCGATGGCCACGCCGTCGCCGGCCTGGGCACCCGCCTTGCGGAGCGCGTCCTCGACACCGAGCCGGTTGAGCCGGTCCGCGAGGTAGCCGACGGCCTCGTCGTTGTTGAAGTCGGTCTGGCGGATCCAGCGCTCGGGCTTCTCGCCGCGCACGCGATAGATGCCGTCCTCCTCCAGGGTCACGGCGAAGCCGGTGTCGTCGACGGCCTTGGGGCGGATGACGACACGGGTCGACTCCTCCTTCGGCTTGCTGGCACGCGCCTCGGCGATGATCCCGGCGAGGGCGTACGAGAGGTCGTTGAGGCCCTTGTGCGCGATGGCCGAGACCTCGAAGACGCGGTAGCCGCGTGCCTCCAGGTCGGGGCGGATCATGTCGGCGAGGTCCTGGCCGTCCGGGATGTCGACCTTGTTGAGGGCGACGATGCGCGGACGGTTCTCGAGGCCGCCGTACAGCCGCAGCTCCTCCTCGATCATGTCGAGGTCGGAGACCGGGTCACGGTCCGACTCCAGCGTCGCGGTGTCCAGGACGTGCACGAGGACGGAGCAGCGCTCGACGTGCCGCAGGAACTCCAGGCCGAGGCCCTTGCCCTGGCTGGCGCCCGGGATGAGCCCCGGGACGTCGGCGATGGTGTAGACGGTCGAGCCCGCCGTGACGACGCCCAGGTTGGGGACGAGGGTCGTGAACGGGTAGTCCGCGATCTTCGGCTTGGCTGCGGAGAGCACCGAGATCAGCGAGGACTTGCCGGCACTCGGGTAGCCCACGAGCGCGACGTCGGCGACGGTCTTGAGCTCCAGGACGATGTCCCGGCTCTCCCCCGGCTCGCCGAGCAGCGCGAAGCCGGGCGCCTTGCGGCGGGCGGAGGCGAGCGCTGCGTTGCCGAGGCCGCCGCGGCCGCCCTGACCGGCGACGAAGGTGGTGCCCTGACCGACCAGGTCGGCGAGGACGTTACCGGCCTTGTCGAGGACGACGGTGCCGTCCGGGACGGGCAGCACGAGGTCCTGGCCGTCCTTGCCGGAACGGTTGTCGCCGGCGCCGGGCTGGCCGTTCGTCGCCTTGCGGTGGGGGTGGTGGTGGTAGTCGAGCAGCGTGGTGACGGCCTGCTCGACGACCAGGATCACGTCGCCGCCGCGGCCGCCGTTGCCCCCGTCGGGGCCGCCCAGCGGCTTGAACTTCTCACGGTGCACGGAGGCCACGCCGTGGCCTCCGTTACCCGCGGCGGCATGCAGCTCGACGCGGTCCACGAAGGTGGTCATGGTGGGTGCCCTCCAGGTACTGCCGAAAAATACGGGATTGTCTCTTGACGTAACGCGCCGAGGGCGGACCCGCTTCCCCGATTACCGGGAAAGCTGAGATCCGCCCTCGGAAGGTGCTGTGTCGTTCAGTCGTTGCCTGACTCAGGCAGCGACGGGAACGATGTTCACGACCTTGCGGCCGCGGTGGGTACCGAACTCCACCGCACCGGCGGTCAGCGCGAACAGCGTGTCGTCGCCGCCACGGCCGACGCCCGTGCCCGGGTGGAAGTGGGTGCCGCGCTGGCGGACCAGGATCTCACCGGCGTTCACGGCCTGACCGCCGAAGCGCTTCACGCCGAGCCGCTGGGAATTGGAATCGCGCCCGTTCCGAGTGGACGATGCGCCCTTCTTATGTGCCATGTCTCCTCAGTCCCTTACTTCGCAGCCGCGGGAATGCCGGTGACCTTGATCGCCGTGTACTGCTGGCGGTGGCCCTGGCGACGGCGGTAGCCCGTCTTGTTCTTGTAGCGAAGGATGTCGATCTTCGCGCCCTTGTGGTGGTCCACGATCTCGGCCTGGACCTTGATGCCGTCCAGGACCCAGGGGTCGCTGGTCACGGCGTCGCCGTCGACAACGAGCAGGGTCGAGAGCTCGACCGTGTCGCCAACCTTGGCGGTGGGAATCTTGTCAACCTCAACGATGTCGCCGACAGCAACCTTGTGCTGGCGACCACCGCTGCGCACGATGGCGTACACGCGGATCTCTCTCTCACTCGGAACGGATCCCCTGATGCCAGCCGTTCGCGCAGGCCGAGGCCCGCGACGGTCCGGAAGGATGAGCGGCCTCCCCCGGGGACGGATCCACCGGGAGGGATGTGCTCAGGGGTAGGCGCATGGAAACACGCCGAAGGTCAAGGCTACGGGGCGGGGGTACGGGGGGTCAAACCGGGTCCCGGCACCGGTCCGGAGCGGCCGAGGCACCCGGCAACCGGGCGGGACGCGTCGCCCGGCCTATCTCCGTTCCGGCGAAATACGGAACAGCCGCCTCAGAAGATCCCATTTTGACTGACGTGCACTTCGGCGTTCCCACTCGATTCCCGCGGTGGGCCGCGGCACCGCGGAACTCGCCCCTGCCGCGTCGTACCCGATTTCAGACTCATTGCCACAGCACTCGCAAATGAGACGTTACGGCACACTCTCGGCCGAGGGGAATAGCTCCGTCGCCGAGCCGCGGATGCGACAGGCTGTCCCGGTCTCGTCTTCCGTGACTTTCCGACCACCACTACTCAATGCAGAACCATCCGAATATGCGAATTCGGTAACTGCGCGTATGCGCAGGATTCGCAGCGGGTGGGCCTCGGCTTGGTGCCGACCAGCACCGAGACCACCCGCCTGAGCCCTTCGTTCGCCTCTCCATCACCCCTGCGACTGACGTGGAGGACAGACCCACAACCGCTGCTCCGGGCTGCCTCAGGTGTCGGATCAGCCGCACCACGCGCTGCCACGACGCGTCGTCGAACGCTCGGAAGTCGTAGTCACGGAGGACTCGCGTGCCTCTGTGCATTCCAGGGGAAGCAGCGATTCGGTCAATCGGCGAGCAGCGACGCGCACCGCCTACCGGGCCTCTCAGGCTGTGCGTGCGTGACATGCTCGGGGCTTTCGAAGATGAGTGGCCGGCTCACGGAATCGCCCGGTGCGAGTGGGCAGGAGAGTCCTGTCCACTCGGCGCCCGCGAGGCCCAGTACTCTGCTCCTTGGAGCGTCCAGGGGTATCCGACCACCACGCATCCCTTTCACGAATGCGTACGGCACGTCGAAGGGACTTCCCAGACTCGAAGATGGTGACCAAATGCCGGGCGGCCTGATATCTGCGCGAGTCACGCGTGACCGGCTTCCTTCCCTGACCGGACTGCGCTTCTGGGCAGCTCTGGTGGTCGTCTGCTACCACCTGTCGAGGCAGGCAGGAAAATTACCCTGGATCAGCGACCTGACCTGGTACGGGCGCAGCGGTGTGACGTTCTTCTTCGTCCTGTCCGGCTTCGTGCTGGCTTGGACGTACGACGGGAAGAGCGTGCCTGCCGTCACCTTCTTCTGGAGACGCTTCGCTCGGATCTGGCCCTTGCTGACTGTTTCCGTCATCGCCTCCGTCGCCGTATGGCGTGCCATGGGAACCGACGTATCCCTCCGCGGTGTCGCGGCCACACTGGGGCTCGTCAACGCCTGGACGCCCGTGCGCCACTACCGCGTGGGCGGCAATCCCGCCGCCTGGTCGCTCAGCAACGAAGCCTGGTTCTATCTTCTGTTCCCCTTGCTGCTGATGCTGCCACTCCTGCGCTCGGCCCGCGGGAGAACGTGGTGCGCCATCGCACTGTGCGCTGTCCCTGTGGCGATCTGGACCTCCGGCGCATTGTTCGACGACCCGGCTCTCCGACTCTGGACGCTCGACTACTTCCCGCCGACTCGCACCCTCCAGTTCGTCCTCGGCGTGGTCGCTGGTCTGGCAGTCAAACGCGGATGGCGGCCACCGGTGGGGCTCCCGGTCGCCATCGCTCTCGTCGTAGCCGGGCACATCGCGCTCATCCCCTGGTCGCGGGCGGTCCCCGACAGCTTCTGGTACAGCCCCTACAGCGCCTCGCACCTGCTGTCCGCACCGGTCTTCGCCCTTCTCGTCGCCGCAGCTGCCACGGTTGACCTGGGAGGCCGCAGGACAGGTCTGGACGCCCCTTGGATGATCCGGCTCGGGCACTGGTCCTTCGCTTGGTACCTGTTCCACGAGATCGTGATCAGAGCGCTCCTCCGGCACCTGGGGCGACCCGAATCGCAGGCCGAGATCCTGAGGTTCTGGCTGCTGACGATGGCAATCAGTCTGGTCGTCGCGGCAATGGCCTACCAGTGGGTGGAGCGCCCCCTGGAACGCCTGCTCCGTCGGGCGGGGCCGGGCGGGGGCACCGCGACCTCTCGCCGTTCCGCCAGTGCGTCGCAAGGCGACTCGGCCCAGCCCGCTGCGCCGAGTCCAGCCACGTCTCCCTTCGAGAAGTAGGGTCTTCCACGGACTCGGGTGGAGGGCCGTCACCACACGTGCCTTCCGGGCGGACGTACCCCCGGCGGGAACGCCCGGTGGCCTCGTCGCCGCAACTGCCGCGGCTCGTATGCTCTCGGGAAGTCCGCTCACTGGAAGGTATGACACGTGAACTACAGAGTTCAGCCCACCGCTCAGGTCGACGACAGCGCCGTGATCGGCGCCGGCAGCAGCGTCTGGGAGCTCGCTCAGATCCGTGAGGGGGCCAGGCTCGGCGAGGGCTGTGTGGTGGGCCGTGGCGCCTACGTCGGCACCGGGGTGCAGATCGGCAACAACGTCAAGCTGCAGAACTACGCCCTGGTGTATGAGCCGGCCGAGCTCGGCGACGGGGTCTTCATCGGTCCCGCCGTGGTCCTCACCAACGACCACAACCCGCGCTCCGTCGACCCCGAGGGCAAGCAGAAGCGCGGCGGCGACTGGGAGGCCGTGGGCGTGCAGGTCGCCGAGGGCGCCTCCCTCGGGGCTCGGTCCGTCTGCGTCGCGCCGGTCCGGATCGGGCGCTGGGCCATGGTCGCGGCGGGCGCCGTCGTGACGAAGGACGTGCCGGACTTCGGCTTGGTCGTGGGCGTGCCGGCCCGCCGGATCGGCTGGGTGGGCAGGTCCGGGGTGAAGCTTGTCGAGCGTTCGGGCGAACCGGGCGTCTGGGAGTGCCCGCAGACGGGCACTCTGCACGACGCGACCGACGGCGTCCTCACGGAACGCACCGCCGGGACGCTCTGACCCCGGGGCACCGCTGGATTCCAGGCCGACCGGCTCGGGCCCGAACACCGACAACCGGCCCCTGGGGCTCCCCCGGAGTTCACTGGGCCCGGTGTGTGGTCCCGGCACGCCAGAGGGAAGGCCCCGCCCGCATGGCGGGCGGGGCCTTCCCTCTGTCAGTGGTCAGCCGCCGATGACGACGCGGCGGACACCCGCCCAGTTGGCCGGGTCCGTCGTACGCCGGCCGTCGACCAGGACGCGGACGTCCGGCAGGTCGGCGGCGGCGAGCTCGCGGTACTCGGCGTGGTCCGCCTGGAGGATCGCCGCGGTGACCGTCTGGCCCTCGTGCGGCACGAGGCCGTGCGCGGTCAGCTCGTCGGCCGTGTACATCGGGTCCGACACGAACGCCACGGCGCCGCGGGCCTTGAGCGCCTCCACGACTCCGAAGACACCGGAGAAGGCGGTCTCCTTGACGCCACCGCGGTAGGCGGCGCCCAGCACCAGCACACCGACGCCGTCCAGGTCGCCGTAGGCGGCGGCCAGCAGGTCGACGGCGTACTCGGGCATCGCGGCGTTGGCCTCACGGGCCGAGCGCACGACGGTGGCCTCCGGGTCGTTCCACAGGTACATCCGCGGGTAGATCGGGATGCAGTGGCCGCCGACGGCGATGCCGGGCTGGTGGATGTGGCTGTACGGCTGGCTGTTGCAGGCCTCGATGACCTTCTTGACGTCGATGTCGTTCTTGTCGGCGAACCGGGCGAACTGGTTGGCCAGACCGATGTTGACGTCGCGGTAGGTGGTCTCGGCGAGCTTGGCGAGCTCGGAGGCCTCCGCCGTGCCGAGGTCCCAGACACCGTTCGGGCGGGGCAGGTCCTCGCGGTCGTCGAAGTCGAGCACGGCCTCGTAGAACTCCACACCGCGCTGGGAGGAGGCCTCGTCGATGCCGCCCACGAGCTTGGGGTAGCGGCGCAGGTCGGCGAAGACGCGGCCGGTCAGCACCCGCTCGGGGGAGAAGACGAGGTGGAAGTCCACGCCCGGGGTCAGGCCGGAGCCCTCGGCGAGCATGGGCGCCCAGCGGGTACGGGTGGTGCCGACGGGCAGGGTGGTCTCGTAGCTGACGAGGGTGCCCGGCTTGAGGCCGGCGGCGATCGCCTTCGTCGCGGAGTCCATCCAGCCGAAGTCCGGGGTGCCCTCGGCGTCCACGAACAGCGGTACGACGACCACGACGGCGTCGGACGCGGCGACCGCGGCCGTCGTGTCCGTCGTCGCGGAGAGCAGGCCCGCGCCCACGGTCTCCTTGAGCTTGACGTCCAGGTCGTGCTCGCCGGGGAACGGCTCGGTGGCCGCGTTGACCAGTTCGACGACCTTCTCGTTGACGTCCGCACCGATGACCTTGTGGCCCTTGGCTGCGAACTGCACGGCGAGCGGAAGGCCGATCTTGCCGAGCGCGACTACACAGATGTTCATCGGGATACTTTCCTCTTCAGCCTGGACAGCATGTGGCGCAGCCGCTTGCCCGCACCTGGTTTGATCTCCCACAAGGGGGCCGTCGTGATCACGAGCCGCCCCTTGGGATTCCGGTTCGCCGACACCCGGTACGGCACTGCCTGTCGCCAGCGGCGGGCCAGCGGCAGCGGCCTGCCACCGGTCGTCACAGGAATCTCGTACGTCGATCCCGCCACGTCCACGTACAACCGGACGCCGAGCTTCGACTTCGTTGCATGGACCGGGATCCGGCCACGCACGACCGTCGCCCGGCCGTCATCGGCCACGGTACGGGTGAATTCGCCCGCGAGGACGGGCGGTTCCTGCTCCGCGGACAGCCGGCGTGCGCCGGCCTTGTCCGCGCTCTTGGGCATGGCGCCCTTGGCCAGGCGCGCGGTAAGCGATCCGGTGTCCCCGAGGACTCCGGTCCGTGCCGTGAGAACCAGGTGCAGGTCTTCGCCTGTCTGGTCCCACTCCGCGGCCAGCAGCTCCGTACCCTGTGCCAAGCGTCCGGGCACGCTCTCCCCGACCAGCTCGTAGCAGCTGTCGGGAAGACCGAGGTCCTCGTCACGGAAGCCGGGGTACAGCGCGAAGGCACGGCCGTCCTCGAGGTGGAAGGGCGGGGCTCCGTGCTCCGCCTCCTCGGTGACTGCCCGGATCAGCTCGTCCACAGCACCCGCCTGTGCGAGACAGATCCTCACCCGGCGCTTGACGTCCAGGGAGTCCCGGAGCTCGTCGGTGAGGTACTCGTCGGCGAGCGCGGCGATGCCTTCGCACACCTCACGCCGAGTGGCGGCGTCGAGAGCGGGAAAGTCGTCCTGGACGAGCTTCGCAAGCTCCCAGGTGAAGTGCCGCTTGAACAGGGCGTCCCGATCCGGGCCCGCTTCCACGAGGGATGCGGTGTGCTTCATGATCGCGGTCGTGCAGCGCAGCCGGGCCAGATGGTTGGCCCGGTAGGTGATGTTGCTCGCGTCGCCGCGCTTCACCGCGTAGTAGAAGGTGTAGTCGGAGAGCACCGAGATCTTCCGGGCTCTGACACACGCTTCGATGGTGAAGGGCTGGTCGCTTCCAACCGGCAGGTCCTCGGGGAACCGCAGCCCGTGCTCCTCGATCAGAGAGCGACGAAAGAGCTTGGTGTTCGCCAGGGTGAACGGCAGGCTCGAACGGTAGAGGCTGACGTCCGGGTCATTCTTCTTGTACAGCTTCTGGTGCACGTAGCGGCCATTGGTTCCGACCATCTTGCCGACGACCACGTCGGACCCGTGCTCGTCCGCGTAGGCCACCATCCGCTCCAGGGCTTCCTCGCCCAGGTAGTCGTCGGAACCGATGAAGTAGACGAAACGGCCGGTCGCCACGTCCAGGGCCCTGTTGCTGGGCGCCGCGGGGCCGCCCGAGTTGGCCTGGTGGATGACCTTGACCGTGCCGGGGTAACGCTCGGCGAACCGGTCGAGCTCGGCGCTGCTGCCGTCCGTCGAGCCGTCGTCGACCGCCACGATCTCCATGTGGTCGAGGCCGATGCTCTGGCCGACGAGGGAGTTCAGGCACTCCGTCAGGTAAGGCATCGTGTTGTAGACGGCTACGACGACGGTGGCATCAGGTCTTCCGCTCATGCCACCACCTGGGCAACCGGCACGGCGGCCTTGCTGCGGGTGCCGCCACCGAGCACGCGGGTGTAGACGGCGTCGAGCACCTCCGCCTGTGCCTCCCAGGTCCACTCGTCGAGCAGGCCCTGGGAGTCGTAGACGTCGCGGTACTTCTTGGGATCGGCGAGCACGGCCTCGACAGCTCGGACGTAGTCCGCGACGTCCTCCGCCATGAACACCTCGCCCTGGCCGGTCTGCGCGACCATGTCGCCCATCGTCTTGACGTCGCTGACGACGAAGGGGAGGCGGGCGTGCGAGTACTCGAAGAACTTGGTGATCAGGGCGATCTCGTGGTTCGGCCAGTGGTGGATCGGGATCACACCCACGTCCGCCGAGGCCAGGAACGGGACGACCTGGTAATGCGGTACGTACGGAAGGATGTGCAGCCGGTCCGACACACCGAGCTCCACGGCCCGAGCGGTCAGCTGGTTCATGTAGTCCGACGTGGGCCGCAGGACGACGAACGCGACGTGCGTCCCGGGCAGCTGCGGCAGCGACTCGACCATGATGTCGAGCCCGCGCTGCGGGGCGGCAGCACCGCTGTAGACGGTGAGCGGCACATCCGGCCCGATCCCGCACAGCTCGCGCAGGTCGGGTACGGGTTCGGCTGCCTGCTCCGGGGAGATCTCCGCGTCGGGCGCGTTCAGCACGACTTCCGGCTTGGTCTTGATGCCGTGCCGTTCGGCCAGCATCTCGGCGAGGGTCTCGGATACCGTCGTCACGGCGTCGGCGTACTGAGAGAACTCACGCTCGTAGGCGCACTGCGCAACGTGCCATCGCGGGTGGGAGTTCCACGGCTTGATGCCCGGCAGGAACTCGTGGGCGTCCCAGACGAGCTTGACGGAGCGGCCCCTGGCCTCGGCCCGCAGCTTGGCCCGTGCGCCGACACCCAGCATGCGGAAGTCATTGGCGTGGATCAGGTCGGGCTCGAGGGAGTCGATGACCTTGCCGTAAGCGAGCTCCATGTCCCACAGCGCCGGGTCGAGCCGGCGCCAGGCGCGGTCACCCATGGTGCGCAGCCAGAACGCCGTGGTGAAACGGTCCAGCGGGGACTGCATGTCCTTGCGGCGCTGCTCCAGGGCAGTCGTCTGCTTCACGCGCAGTCCGACCCACTTGCTCATGACCCGCGAGACGAACCGCGGCGGCATCAGCTTGAGCTTGCCGAGGGCCGATCCCTGCCGTCCGGCCTGGATGAGCCGGATGTTCAGCTCGGTCCGCCACGCCTTCATCCGCTGCTTGCGGTACGCGGCCAGCGGTCCGGGCTTGTAGGCGAGCGGCGACCTCAGCACGGCACGGCGATACTCGTGCCGCCTGCGGTGCATCGGGGTCGGGACGTGCAGCAGTCGCACCTCGGCGTCACCGAGCCGCCAGGACTGCTCCCTCTTCGTCGGAGACTTGCCCAGCAGGACCACGTCCCAGCCGGCCGCAGCCGCGGAACGCGCCTCCTTCTGTACACGCGAGTCACCGTTCACGCCGTTGTCGACCAGCATGACGATCTTGCCACGGGTGCTGCGCTGCGCTCCCGCCACCGAACTATCAACCGCCATGATGAGCGGGCTCTCCTGTCTCAAGAACGATCGTTCGGCCGCTCCGGGCCGATTCCAGAACCGAAGCCGCCACCTCCACGGTACGCAGCCCCTGCCGCAATGTGCAGATGTCCGCCGCCTCGCCCCGCACCGCGTCCCGGAAGAGCTCGTGCTCGACGAGCAGCGGCTCGCGCTTCGGGATCGCGTAGCGGACCATGTCGCCCTCGGACACACCGCGGAACGCGCGCAGCGCCTCCCATTCGGTGGTCACCGCCGCGTTCGAGTGGAACGTGAGGTCGGCGGTCAGCGTGTCGGCGATGTAGCAGCCGCGCTCGCCGGTGACCGAGGTGAAGCGCTCCTTGAGCGGGCTCAGCCAGTTGACCAGGTGGTTGACCATGGTGCCGTCGGAGAGCTGGCCCACGGCGGAGACCATGTCCTCGTGCGGGCGGCCGGACTTCGACACGGTGTGGGCCGCGATCGAGGTGTACGTCTGGCCGGTCACCCAGCCCGTCAGGTCGATGTCGTGCGTGGCGAGGTCCTTGACCACGCCGACGTCCGCGATCCGGTGCGGGAACGGGCCCTGACGGCGCGTGACGACCTGGAAGACGTCGCCGAGTTCGCCGGCCTCCAGGCGGCTGCGCAGCGAGCGCAGGGCAGGGTTGCAGCGCTCGATGTGGCCGACACCGGCCACCAGGTCGCGTGACTCGAAGGCTTCGACGAGGCGGCGGGCGCCCTCGACGGTGTCGGCCAGCGGCTTCTCGATCAGGGCGCAGACACCGGCGTCGGCCAGTTGCAGGCCGACCTCCTCGTGCAGTGCGGTCGGGCACGCCACGACGGCGTAGTCGACGCCGAGGGCGATGAGCTCCTCGACGGTCGACAGGACGGGGGCGCCCTGCGCCCAGCCGTTCTTGTCCCCCATCGGGTCGACGACACCGACCAGCGTCACGCCGTCGAGCCCGGCGAGCACACGGGCGTGGTGACGCCCCATGGAACCGAGGCCGACGAGCCCGGCCCGCAGTACGGCGGCGGTCACAGGTTCTCCCCCAGTGCGTTCACGGCGTCGGCGATGCGCGCCAGCTCGCCCTCGCTGAGCGAGGGGTGGACGGGGAGCGAGACGACCTCGGCGGCCGCACGCTCGGTCTCGGGCAGGTCCCAGGTGCGGCCGGCCTTCTGGTCCGGCTCCCAGTACGGCTTGAGGCGGTGGATCGGGGTCGGGTAGTAGACGGCGTTGCCGACGCCGGCCTCGGTGAGCTTCGCCATCGCGGCGTCGCGGTCGCCCCGCACCCGGATCGTGTACTGGTGGTAGACGTGGCGGGCGCCCTCGGCGACCGGCGGCGTCGTGACGCTCGGCGCGGTGATGTGCGCGTCGAGGTACGCGGCGTTGGCGCGGCGCTGCTCGGTCCAGCCACCGACCTTGGTCAGCTGTACGCGGCCGACGGCGGCGGCCACGTCCGTCATGCGCATGTTGGCGCCGACGATCTCGTTGGCGTACCGCTGCTCCATGCCCTGGTTGCGCAGGAGGCGCAGGGTGCGGGCGAGCTCGGCGTCGGCCGTGGTGACCATGCCGCCCTCGAGGGAGTGCATGTTCTTGGTGGGGTAGAAGCTGAACGTTCCTCCAGCGCCGAACGCGCCGACGGGGGTGCCGTTCAGGGCCGCCGCGTGGGCCTGGCAGGCGTCCTCGACCACGGCCAGCTTGTGCTTCTCGGCGATGGGCATGAGCTTGTCCATCGCCGCCGGGTGACCGTAGAGGTGCACCGGCATGATCGCGGCGGTGCGCGGCGTGACGGCCGCCTCCACGGCGGCCGGGTCCAGGCCGTAGCTGCCGGGCTCGATGTCGGCGAACACGACGTCGGCGCCGACGAGGCGGACCGCGTTGGCGGAGGCCGCGAAGGAGAACGAGGGGACGATCACCTCGTCGCCCGGGCCGATACCGAGGGCGAGGAGCAGCAGATGCAGCGCAGAGGTACCTGAGTTGACGGCGACGCAGTGGCGGCCGTCGACCAGGTCCGAGAAGCCCTCCTCGAAGGCCGCGACCTCCGGCCCCTGCACCACGCGACCGCTGCGCAGCACACGTACCGCGGCCTCGATCTCTTCTTCACCGATGACCGGGCGGGCAGCAGGAATCGGCTGCTCGTTGATGCTCGTCATGGACGTCCTCCTTGAACACCGCAAGAGCTCTTAACAGGCAGAGGTCAGGGGTGCGGGACGTCTCACGAGGCCGCGCATAACCCCACCGGCACAATGCCGACGCCCTACCGGGGAAACTGGGCCCGGTCTGTCCTGAACCGGGTTGGTCACCAACCGTAGTTCCCACCCAGGAACCTCACAGCCAGCGACCGCCGTCACATTATCAGGGATTTCTCAGCTGATTTCGGGCCTGTTAACCCACAAGTGCATCAGTTCTGAAACAAAGCACGTGTCCCGCTCCGACAGCTTCGGAGCGGGACACGAATCGATGAACAACCGGTGACGAAAGGCTCAGCCGGTCGACGGCTCCGAAGCGTCGGCCGAAGCCGGAACCGTCACGGAAGGCGACGACTGCTCAGCCGCGACGGTCTTCTTCGCCGCTGCCTTCTTCGTGGTCGTCTTCTTCGCGGCGGTCTTCTTGGCGACCGTCTTGGCGGCGGTCTTCTTGGTGGCCGCCTTCTTCGCCGTGGCCTTCTTCGCGGTCTTGCGGGCCGCCGTCTTCTTGGCCGGTGCGTCCGCCGCCGTGGCCTCGCCGTCCGCCGGAGCGTCCGCCGATGCGCCGGGCGTGTCGGAGGCGGGGGCCGACTCGGTCGCGGGGGTGCCCGTGACCACGACGGTCTCCGTCTCGTCCGTGCCTGCCGGCGAACCCGCCGGAGCGGTGGCCTTGCGGGTCGCGCGGCGCCGGGCCCGCGGCGGTGCGGCCGGAGCCGGCTCCTCCGCCGCCGGAGCTGCCGCCGGGGCCGGAGCCTCGGCCGCGGGGGCCTCCACGACCGGGTCCTCGACCGCGACGGGCTCCGCCGCGGGCTCGGTCGGCCGGACCGGCGGTGTCACGTCGGCAGCCTTGGGCGAGCCCGCCGGGGCGGTCGCCTTACGGGTGGCCCTGCGGCGCGTGCGTGCCGGGGGTGCGGCCTCGGCCTCGGGCGCCTGCGTGGCGGCCGGGGTCTCGACGACCGGCTCCGGCTGCGGCTCCTCGGCGACCGGGGCGGGCTCGGCAACCGGCTCCGCCTCGGCGACCGGAGCGGACTCGGCGGCCGGAGCGGACTCGGCGGCCGGAGCGGGTGCGGTAGCAGCTGCGGCGGCCTGCGGTGCGCCGGCCGGAGCCGTCACCTTGCGGGTCGCGCGCCGACGGCCACGGCCGCGCGTCGCGGCCGCCTCGGCCTCGGCAGCGCTGCTGTACAGCTCCTCGTCCACGGCGAACTCCGGCTCGGGCAGCGCGACCGGGGCGGCGGCCTCGGCAGCCACCTCGGCCTCGCTCTCCACGTGCTCGGCGTGCTCGTGGTCCTGGACGTGCTGCTCGTGCTCGTGCTCGTGGTCCTGGCCGGAGCCGCCGCGCCCGCGCTTCTTGGCACGCTTGCCGCCGCCACCACCGGTGGTCGTCGGCTGCTCCATGTGCACGATGACGCCGCGCCCGTTGCAGTGGACACAGGTCTCGGAGAAGGACTCCAGCAGACCCTGGCCCACCCTCTTCCGGGTCATCTGGACCAGACCCAGCGAGGTGACCTCGGCCACCTGGTGCTTCGTACGGTCCCGGCCCAGGCACTCCAGCAGTCGCCGCAGCACCAGATCCCGGTTGGACTCCAGCACCATGTCGATGAAGTCGACGACGACGATGCCGCCGAGGTCGCGCAGCCGGAGCTGGCGCACGATCTCCTCGGCCGCCTCCAGGTTGTTCTTGGTGACGGTCTCCTCGAGGTTGCCGCCCTGACCGGTGAACTTGCCGGTGTTGACGTCGACGACGACCATCGCCTCGGTCTTGTCGATCACCAGCGAGCCGCCACTGGGCAGGTAGACCTTCCGGTCCAGCGCCTTCATCAGCTGCTCGTCGATGCGGTACGTCGCGAAGACGTCGACCTCGGAGGTCCAGCGCGACAGACGGTCCGTGAGGTCCGGTGCCACGTGCGACACATAGCCGTAGATGGTCTCCCAGGCGTCGTCACCGCTGACGATGACCTTCGAGAAGTCCTCGTTGAAGATGTCGCGGACGACCCGGACGGTCATGTCCGGCTCGCCGTAGAGCAGCGTCGGCGCGTTGGAACTGCCGCTGTTCCTGGACTTCTTCTGGATCTCTTCCCACTGCTGCTGCAGCCGCTCGACGTCACGGCGCAGCTCGTCCTCGCTCGCGCCCTCGGCCGCGGTGCGCACGATGACGCCCGCGTCCTCGGGAACGATCTTCTTGAGGATGGTCTTCAGCCGGGCGCGCTCGGTGTCCGGGAGCTTGCGGCTGATGCCGGTCATCGAGCCCTCGGGCACGTAGACCAGGTACCGGCCGGGCAGCGAGACCTGGCTGGTCAGGCGGGCGCCCTTGTGGCCGATCGGGTCCTTCGTCACCTGGACGAGGACCGACTGACCGGACTTCAGCGCGGTCTCGATGCGGCGCGGCCCGTGGGCCATGCCGAGCGCCTCGAAGTTCACCTCACCGGCGTACAGGACGGCGTTGCGGCCCTTGCCGATGTCGACGAAGGCGGCCTCCATGGACGGCAGTACGTTCTGCACCTTGCCCAGGTAGACGTTGCCGACGTAGCTGGTGGCCTGCTCCTTGTTGACGTAGTGCTCGACGAGCACGTTGTCCTCGAGGACGCCGATCTGGGTGCGCTCGCCGCTCTGGCGGACGACCATGACCCGCTCCACGGCCTCGCGGCGCGCCAGGAACTCGGCCTCGGTGATGATCGGGACGCGGCGGCGGCCCTGCTCGCGGCCTTCGCGGCGGCGCTGCTTCTTGGCCTCCATACGGGTCGAGCCCTTGATGGACTGGACCTCGTCGAAGCCGGTTCCGGGCTCGCGCTCGGCCTCCTTGCGGCGCGGCTCGCGCACCTTGACGACCGTACGCTCCGGGTCGTCGGTGCCGGTGGCCGCTTCCTCGCCGGAGGCGTCCCCGCTGCGACGCCGACGGCGGCGACGGCGACGGCTGCTGCTGGAACCCGAGGCGGACTCGTGGTCGTCCTCGTCCTCGTCGTCCTGGGCCTGCTCACCCTCGGAGTGGTCCTCGGAGGCGTCGTCGTGCTGCTCCACGTCGTCCGCGTCGTTGGTCTCACCGCGACGGCGGCGACGGCCACCGCGACGGCGCCGGCGGGAGGGCCGGTCCCCGTACTCGTCGGTGTCGTCGCCCTCGTGCTCGGCGTCCGTCCCGGTCTCCGCCTCCGCGTCGTGCTCGTCCTCGACGGGCTGCTCGACGGGGAGCGTGACGGGCGTCGCGGCCGGCTCGGTCTCGACTGCCTCGCCACGGCGGCGACGGCGACGGCGCGAACCGCCCTGCGGTGCCTCTGCGGCCTCCGCGGGTGCCTCGGTTTCGGCGACGGGCTCGGTCTCGGGCTCGGGCTCGGCGGCCTGCTTGCGCACGGCCCTGCGCGGTGCCCGCTCGGGAGCCTTCGGCTCCTCGAACTCGTCGTTCTCCTCGTGCTGCGGACCGGACGCGGCGGCAGCGGCGGCCGCCGCGGTCTCGGGGGTCTGGAACATCGGCTCGGCGAAGACCGGCGCCTGGAAGACGGCCACGGCGGGACGCGCCGCGCGGCGGCCCTTGCGGACCGGCTCCTCGACCTTGCCGGTGAACTCCGGCCTGCCTGCGGCGGCGGTGGCACGGCGGCGCTGGCGACCGCGCGGCGCGGCCTCCTCGACCTCTTCGGTCTCGGCGGCCAGTTCCTCGGCCACGGCGGCGGGGAGGTTCTCGCCGGTCTCGGCGGCCTCCTGCTCGGCGATCTCCTCGACGGGCTGCGGGGCGCCCGCCGGAGCGGTCGCCTTGCGGGTGGCACGACGACGGCCGCGGGGCGCTTCGGCGGCAGGCACCTCGGCCGCGGGCGCCTCTTCGGCCGGTGCGGCGGGCTCGGGTGCGGTCGTGGGCTCGGCCACGGACTCGGACCGCTCGGCCTGCGGCGCACCGGCCGGAGCCGAGGCACGGCGGCGTGCGCGGCCACGCGGGGCGGCGGCGGGCTCGACGGCTTCCGCGGTGACGGGGGCCTGCGCGGTCACGGGTGCGTCCACGGGCTCGGCGGCCTCGGCGGCCACCACCGGCTGCGGGGCGCCCGCCGGGGCGGTCGCCTTGCGGGTGGCACGACGGCGCGCACGGGTCGGCGGAGCGGCCTCGACGGTCTCGGCGGGCGCCTCGGCGGCCTCCACCGTCTCGTCCGGCACCTCGGCGACCGGTTCGGCCTCGGTCTCGGCGGCCTGCGGTGCACCGGCCGGAGCCGTCGCCTTACGGACGGCACGACGGCGCGCACGGGCCGGCGGAGCCGCCTCGACGGTCTCGGCGGGCGCCTCGGCGCTCTCGGCCACGGGCTCGGCGACCGGTTCGGCCGCCGCCTCGGCGGCCTGCGGCGCACCGGCCGGAGCCGTCGCCTTACGGACGGCACGACGGCGCGCACGGGCCGGCGGAGCCGCCTCGACGGCCTCGGCGGGCGCCTCGGCGCTCTCGACGGGTACGGACTGCGCGGTCTCTGCTGCGGTGGCCTCGCCGGGCGGGCCGGCGGGGCGGGAAGCCGCGCGGCGCCTGCGGCGCGGCGGCAGCTTGTCCCCAGGGGTGTTGTCGTCGGTGTTTCCGGCGGTACCGGATTCGATCGGCTCAAGCATGCGGGCGGTTCTCCCGTCACGCTCCCGGGCGCCGCGCCTGATTCCGGTCCGGCACGGTTCGCTCTGTGTGCGATACCGCCGTCCGGGGCGCGGGCGCCGCACGGGAGCTGATGTCTGGCTCGCCGGTTCCGTACGCGCTTACGCACGGCCTGGCGAAAGTCTTATGGGGCGGTGCGCGGCCCGACCCAGGTGGCTCCCGAGTCCGAGGGCTGCGCTACGACGACCGCCTTACGCGGTGCCTGCACCTTCCGGCGCCGTCGCGACGGCGGGCCGGTCGTCCGTGGAAAGAACGGCCGGGGCCGCGTCGCGGTCGGGCGCGAGCGGGTCGGTCACCGTGCCGGACTCCTCGTCGAAGAGCCCCTGCGCCAGCCTGGTCACCGCTGCGGGGACCGGCGGCGCCAGGTCGGCCACAGCTCGGAGACCGGACAGGACGTCGTCGGGTCGCACGGCAGGTGTCACGTGCCGAACAACCAGGCGCAGTATCGCACAGGGCCTGTCCCCGGACCTATCGGACTGTGGATCAAGGGCCTGAAGATCGACGACGGCCGCCCGGGAGTCGAAGCTCCGCATCCCGTTCTTCGCACGGCGCTGGACCTCGACGGTCTCGGCGGCCAGGAAGGCGGCTACGGCCTTTTCGGCCTCCTCCACGGCGACTCCGTCCAGCCGCATCTCCCATACGGAGGCGGTCAGCCGGTCGGCGAGGCCCGAGGTGCGGGCCTCCACCGCGTCGATGATGTCGAGGCCGTCCGGCATCGAGGCGTCGAGCAGTTCGCGCAGCGTTCCCGGGTCCCGCGCCTCGCTGAGGGCGATCTCCAGGTACTCGGCCTCACTGCCCGTGCCGGTGGGGGCGGCGTTGGCGTACGACACCTTCGGATGCGGGGTGAAGCCGGCCGAGTAGGCCATCGGTACTTCGGAGCGGCGCAGCGCCCGTTCGAAGGCGCGCTGGAAGTCTCTGTGACTGGTGAACCGGAGGCGGCCCCGCTTGGTGTAGCGCAGTCGGATGCGCTGCACCGCCGGTGCGGGCGGCGGGCCTTCGGGCTGTCGCTTGCCCAGTGGTTCTTCTCCTCGGTGCGGGGCGGACGCGGTGGCGTACCGCCCACGAAGTACAGGGTGCCCCGGGGTGCCGCTCCGGTTCACCCCCGCCCGGCGTTTACCGACGAGTGGGGAGATCTCGGGCGCGGGCGCCGCGCTGGGACAGTCGTTGTCCTACCCAGGGTACGCGCAGCGGACCCTCCGAGTTCCCGCGCGTCTGCGACCTGCGGCGTTCCCACCCGGCGCACTCCATGCGCTCCGGCGCGCCGTGCGCACGGCGCGTGCGGGCCGCGGGCCGCGCGTCACGGCCGCGCGCCCGCCTCCGGGGCCGCCGCCCGCCGGCGGGCGGCTCCGACCGTGTCGCGCACGACGTGCCCGGCGGGCCGACACGAACGCCCGGCCCGTGGATCCACGGGCCGGGCGTTCGTGTCGGGGCTGTCACCCGGGGGGCCTACTTCACGACCGTCAACGGCAGGAGCTTCTTGCCGGTCGGGCCGATCTGGATGTCCAGGTCGAGCTGCGGGCACACGCCGCAGTCGAAGCAGGGGGTCCAGCGGCAGTCCTCGACCTCGGTCTCGTCGAGCGAGTCCTGCCAGTCGTCCCAGAGCCACTCCTTGTCGAGGCCGGAGTCCAGGTGGTCCCAGGGCAGGACCTCCTCGTACGTCCGCTCCCGGGTGGTGTACCAGTCGACGTCCACGCCGAACCCGGGCAGCGTCTTCTCGGCGCTCTTCATCCACAGGTCGTAGCTGAAGTGCTCGCGCCAGCCGTCGAAGCGGCCGCCGGCCTCGTACACCGCGCGGATGACGGAGCCGACCCGGCGGTCGCCGCGGGAGAGCAGGCCCTCGACGATGCCGGGCTTGCCGTCGTGGTAGCGGAAGCCGATGGACCGGCCGTACTTCTTGTCCCCGCGGATCTTGTCGCGGAGCTTGGCGAGCCGGGCGTCGGTCTCCTCGACGCCGAGCTGCGGGGCCCACTGGAACGGCGTGTGCGGCTTGGGCACGAAGCCGCCGATGGAGACGGTGCAGCGGATGTCGTTCTGGCCGGACACCTCGCGGCCCTTGGCGATCACGTTGACCGCCATGTCGCCGATCTGGAGGACGTCCTCGTCGGTCTCGGTGGGCAGGCCGCACATGAAGTACAGCTTCACCTGGCGCCAGCCGTTGCCGTACGCGGTGGAGACCGTGCGGATCAGGTCCTCCTCCGAGACCATCTTGTTGATGACCTTGCGCATGCGCTCGGAGCCGCCCTCGGGGGCGAAGGTGAGACCGGACCTGCGGCCGTTGCGGGTCAGCTCGTTGGCCAGGTCGACGTTGAACGCGTCGACACGGGTGGAGGGCAGCGAGAGGCCGATCTTGTCCTCGGTGTACCGGTCCGCGAGGCCCTTGGCGATGTCGCCGATCTCGGAGTGGTCCGCGGAGGAGAGCGAGAGGAGACCGACCTCCTCGAAACCGGTGGCCTTGAGGCCCTTCTCCACCATCTCGCCGATGCCGGTGATGCTTCGCTCCCGCACGGGACGCGTGATCATGCCGGCCTGGCAGAAACGGCAGCCGCGGGTGCAGCCGCGGAAGATCTCGACGGACATCCGCTCGTGGACGGTCTCGGCGAGGGGCACGAGGGGCTGCTTCGGGTACGGCCATTCGTCGAGGTCCATGACGGTGTGCTTGGACACCCGCCACGGCACGCCCGACTTCTTCGGCACGACACGTCCGATGCGGCCGTCCGGCAGGTACTCGACGTCGTAGAAGCCCGGGACGTAGACCCCGCCCGTCTTCGCCAGCCGGAAGAGCACCTCTTCGCGGCCACCGGGCCGGCCCTCCGCCTTCCAGGCACGGACGATCTCGGTGATCTCCAGGACGGCCTGCTCACCGTCGCCGATGACCGCACAGTCGATGAAGTCCGCGATCGGCTCGGGGTTGAAGGCGGCATGGCCGCCCGCGAGCACGATCGGGTGGTCGACGGTGCGGTCCTTGGACTCGAGCGGGATCCCCGCGAGGTCCAGGGCGGTGAGCATGTTGGTGTAGCCCAGCTCGGTGGAGAAGCTCAGCCCGAACACGTCGAACGCGCCGACGGGGCGGTGGCTGTCCACGGTGAACTGGGGCACCTCGTGCTCACGCATCAGCTCTTCGAGGTCCGGCCACACGCTGTACGTGCGCTCGGCGAGAACGCCTTCGCGCTCGTTGAGCACCTCGTAAAGGATCATGACGCCCTGGTTGGGGAGTCCGACCTCGTAGGCGTCCGGGTACATGAGTGCCCAGCGGACGTCGCATTCGTCCCACGGCTTGACGGTGGAGTTCAGCTCACCGCCGACGTACTGGATGGGCTTCTGCACATGCGGGAGCAGAGCTTCGAGCTGTGGGAAGACCGACTCGGCAGACATCTGGGGACCTATCTGAGCTGGCAGGGGTGACCATCCAGCGTACCCCGGTGCTCAGTCCTTCAGTGCCGCGCGCAGTCCCGGCTCCGACGCCCGCGCCCAGATCCCGGGCAGCTCGCGCTCCCGGTCGGCCGCCGCGGCTTCCTCCTGCCCGTAGAGCAGACCCCAGGTGAAGGCGGACTCCCCCGCCCCGTGGGCCCGGGCGGCCAGGGTGCGGAGCGCGTCGCGGGCGACGACGCTGTCCTGGTGGTCGCCGAGGATCTTCTGGACGGCCTTGACACGCTTGGCGAACGTCCTGGCCGGCCTGCCCAGCGCGGGCCGGGCGGCCTCTGCCGCGTACCGCGTCCGCTTGGCGGCCTTGCGGGCCTCGTGCAGGGCGAGGTCGCGGCCCTCGCCCGGGGGCTGTTCCAGGGCGCGGGCGACCCGGGTGGCCAGGCGTGCGTAGTCCCTGGTCACGGCACGGGGCAGGACCTCGGCAGGCTTCCGGGCGGCGCGGGACCGGAGAGGGGGGTCGGCGAGGAGTGCGTCGAGGGACTCCAGGAGGTCCAGGTAACGCTTCCCGTCGAGCACGGAGACGACCCGGCGCCGCGACCCGGCGCGCCGCACGGTGGACGAGACGGTCAGCCGTGCGCTCACGGGGCCGAGGACCAGCGTGCCGGGCAGGGCGTCGATCCGGGCGCGCAGCCTCTCGTCCAGCACCTCCTGGTCACGGTCGACTCCGAGCTCGGCGGCGAGCCACTTCAGCTCGGCGCCGATCGGATCGGTGACGGTGCGGTCGAGGACCTTGCGGTACGTCTTGAAGGCACTGCGCAGCCGGCGGGTGGCGACCCGCATGCGGTGCACGGAATCGGGCAGACCGCGGCGCACGGCGGGGTCGAGGTCGATGACCGTCGCGATCTGGTGGCGGACGTAGGCGAGCACGTGGTCGCCCGCGGTGCGCGGGGAAGCCGGCTCCTTCGTCCGCCGCGGCTTCCCCGGGGCGGTCTCGGCCAGGGCCCTGGCCAGCTTGGAGGGCGAGGCCGCGGGCCGGACGCCGGCCTTGCGCAGCCGGCGTTCGACGGCGTCGAGCACGGCGGGGTCCCGGTCGTCGGCCAGTTCGACCTCGATCTCGGTCCAGGCCGCGGTGGAACCGCGGCCGTCCTCGGTGAGCCGTTCGGCGTGGACCTCGTCGGTGCTCAGCTCGGCGAGCAGGACGCCCTTGCCGTCGAGGAGGTGACAGACGTCCCGGGCGGAACGCAGCCGCATCACGGGTGCCACCTCCGCGTCCCGCACCCGGGAGCGGATCAGCCCGGCCAGATCGTCCGGCAGCGTGTCGGCGAGCGGGGCGCGGATCTCGTCGCGGATGCCGGTGGAGACGGGGAACTTGAGGTGCCATCCGGCGTCGTCGCCGCCGGTTCTGCGCCGGAGCGTGAGGGATCCGGCGGCCAGCCGGAGGTCCGCGGTGTCGTAGTAGACCGCGTCCAGCTCGGTGAGGCCGCGGTGCTCGACCTCCGAGACCCCGGCTGCGCGGGTCAGGTCGGGCAGCCGGGTTTCGGGAGTCGCTTCGTACTTGCGCTCGATCTCACGCTTCGAGTCCGCCATATGACGAATCTATCCGCGATGGGCGCGATCATGCGGCCGGTCGCCGTGCTCAGGCGGTTATCGGCCGTTGCACCCGGATCGACTGCAGGAGTCCGATGGCCACCCACACGGCGAACATCGACGATCCCCCGTACGACACGAAGGGCAGCGGGAGGCCTGCCACCGGCATGATGCCGAGCGTCATCCCGATGTTCTCGAAGGACTGGAACGCGAACCAGGCGATGATCCCGGCGGCCACGACCGTCCCGTAGAGCTCCGTCGTCTCGCGGGCAATCCGGCAGGCGCGCCACAGGACGACCCCGAGCAGGACGATGATCAGCCCGGCGCCGAGGAAGCCGAGCTCCTCACCGGCGACGGTGAAGACGAAGTCCGTCTGCTGCTCGGGCACGAACTGGCCGGTGGTCTGGGAGCCCTCGAAGAGTCCCGTCCCGGTGAGTCCGCCGGAGCCGATCGCGATACGGGCCTGGTTGGTGTTGTAGCCGACGCCCGCCGGGTCCAGCGCCGGGTTGGCGAAGGCGGCGAAGCGGGCGATCTGGTAGTCGTCGAGCAGCCCGAGCTGCCAGATGGCGACGGCCCCCGTCGTGCCCGCCCCCAGCAGTCCGAAGACCCAGCGGTTGGACGCACCGGAGGCCAGGAGCACGCCGAGCACGATGACGGCCATGACCATGACGGAGCCGAGGTCGGGCATCAGCATGACGACCGCCATCGGCACGATCGCCAGGCCGAGCGCCTTGGCGACGGTCCGGTGGTCCGGGTGCAGTTGGTCGCCCGCGTCGACGCGGGCGGCGAGCAGCATCGCCATGCCCAGGATGATCGTGATCTTGGTGAACTCGGAGGGCTGGAGGGAGAAGCCGCCGCCGATGATGATCCAGGCGTGCGCTCCGTTGACGGTGGCGCCGAGCGGCGTGAGCACCGCCAGGACGAGCAGGACCGAGAGGCCGTACAGGACCGGGACCGCTCCCCGCAGGGTGCGGTGCCCGAGCCAGATGGTGCCGATCATCAGCGCGAGGCCGATGCCGGTGTTGAGGGCGTGCCGGAACAGGAAGTAGTACGGGTCGCCGTGGGTGAGCGAGTCACGGCCGCGGGTCGCCGACCAGACCAGGAGCGAGCCGATGAAGGACAGGGCGAGCGCCGAGCCGAGCAGCGGCCAGTCGAGCCGCCGCACGACGGAGTCGCGGGCGGTGAGCTTGGCCCACGAGGAGCGTTCGGGGGCGTAGCGCGAGACGGAGAAGCCTGCCATCAGTCCCGCCTCCCCGGGGCTCCGGCGAGGGCGGCCGCGAGGGCCTGGGTGCCGTCCTGGGCCGGGGGCTCGGGGGTGTACGGCTTGATCCTCGGGGACTCGATCGAGCCGTCCTGCTGGATCTTGGGCAGGGTCTTCTGGGGCGTGGGCAGCAGGGCCTTCGACAGGTCCTGCTTGCCGGCGGCGTCGAGCCCGTAGAGCGCGTTGTAGATGTTGCGCACGGCGGGGCCCGAGGCTCCGGAGCCCGTACCGCCCTGGGCGATCGTCATGACGATCGAGTAGTCCTTCGTGTACGTGGCGAACCAGGAGGTCGTCTGCTTGCCGTAGACCTCGGCCGTTCCCGTCTTGGCGTGCATCGGGATCTTGTCCTGGGGCCAACCGCCGAATCGCCAGGCGGCGCTGCCCCGGGTCGCGACTCCCGCGAGGGCTTCGTCTATCTCGTCGCGGGTGTCTCCCTTGAAGGGGAGCTTGCCGTGTGCCCGGGGCTTGATCTCCTGGACGGTCCGGCCGTCGCCGCTGATGACCGCCTTGCCGACGGTCGGGTCGTAGAGCGTGCCGCCGTTGGAGATCGCGGCGTAGATGGTCGCCATCTGGATCGGGGTGACGAGCGTGTCGCCCTGGCCGATCGAGTAGTTGACGGAGTCACCGGCGCGCATCTTGTAGCCCTCGAGGCAGCCTTCGTACGCGATCATCTCGACGTACGTGCCGTCCTTCTTGCCCTGCTTGCACCACGCGGTCTTGTTGGCGTCGTAGAAGTCCTGCTTCCACTGACGGTCGGGGACGCGGCCGGGGACCTCGTTGGGGAGGTCGATGCCGGTCTCCTTGCCGAGGCCGAACTGGTGGGCGGTCTTGTAGAACCAGTCGTTGGCCTTCTTCTTCGGGACGTTGCCGCCGTCCCGCTGCCACTCCTTGTGTGCCAGGCCGTAGTAGACGGTGTCGCAGGAGACCTCGAGCGCACGGCCGATGCTGATGCTGCCGTAGCCCTGGGACTCGAAGTTCTTGAAGGTCTGGCCGCCGATGGAGTACGAGCTGGGGCAGGGGTAGTTGCCGTCGAACGGGTATCCGGCGTTGACCGCGGCGGTCGAGGAGACCACCTTGAAGATGGACCCGGGTGCGGCGGTGCCCTGGATGGCGCGGTTCAGCAGCGGGAAGTTCGACTTCTTGCCGGTGAGCTTCGCGTAGTCCTTGCCGGAGATCCCGCCGACCCAGGCGTTGGGGTCGTACGTCGGCAGGGACGCCATCGAGACGATGCGGCCGGTCTTGGTCTCCATCACGACGACGGCGCCGGAGTCGGCCTTGTACAGCTCGTTGGTGTTGCGGTCCATCTCCTTGCGGGCCGTCTCCATCGCCTTGTTGAGCTCGTACTCGGCGACGGCCTGGACGCGTGCGTCGATGGAGGTGACGACGCTGGCGCCGGGCTCGGCCTCGTCGTTCTCCGCCTGCCCGATGACACGGCCGAGGTTGTCGACCTCGTAGCGGGTGACGCCGGCCTTGCCCCGCAGCTCCTTGTCGTACGTGCGTTCCAGGCCGGAGCGGCCGACCTGGTCGGAGCGGAGGTAGGGCGAATCGGTGTCCTGTGCCTTCGTCAGCTCGTCGTCGGTGACGGGCGAGAGGTAACCGAGCACCTGGGCGGTGTTGGCCTTCCCGGGCGCGGCGTAGCGGCGCACGGCGGTGGGCTCGGCGGTGATGCCGGGGAAGTCCTCGGCACGCTCACGGATCTGCAGTGCCTGCTGGGTGGTGGCCTCGTCCGTGACCGGGATCGGCTGGTAGGGCGAGCCGTTCCAGCACGGCTGCGGGGTCTTGGAGTCGCAGAGCCGGACCTTGTCCAGGACGTCCCTGGGCTTCATGTCCAGGACGCCGGCGAGCCGGGTGAGGACGCCGACGCCGTCGTCCTTCATCTTCATCAGCTCGGTGCGGCTGGCGGAGACGACGAGGCGGGTCTCGTTGTCGGCGAGGGGCACGCCGCGCGCGTCGAGGATGGCGCCGCGGACCGCGGGCTGCACGACCTGCTGGACGTGGTTGTTCTTGGCTTCGTCGGTGTACTCCTGGCCGTTGCGGATCTGGAGGTACCAGAGCCGGCCGCCGAGCGTCAGGAGCAGGGAGAAGACGAGGACCTGGATGACGACGAGGCGGATCTGGACCCGCTGGGTCCGGCCCGTCTCGGGAATGTTGCTCACGGGGCGCCCCCGGTGGTGTTCCGGTGCTGGTCCAGCCTCACAGTCGCTTGACCCCCTTGATCCTTCCTGCGCGTGCGGCACGGTTGCGGGCCGCCTTGACGCGGAGCCCGCCCCGCTGGCTGCCGATCCGCAGCCCGGTCCCCGAGGCCAGCCAGCCCGCGGCGACATCGCCGCCGGAGCTCTCGGCGATCGGGTCGTTCTCGGTACGTCTGGCGAGCGCCATGATCAGCGGGACGGTGAACGGCGCGAGGAGCAGGTCGTACACCAGTGCGGTGAACAGCAGGCTGCCCAGGCCCACATGGCGGGCGGCGGTGTCCCCGACGAGGGCGCCGACTCCCGCGTACAGCAGGGTCGATCCGACCGCCGCGGCGACGACGACGGCCATCGGGGCGAAGGCCGACTTGAGCTGGCCGTTCTCGGGGCGCGCCAGCCCTGCGAGGTAGCCGATGACGCAGAGCACGAGGGCGTAGCGCCCCGCGGCGTGGTCGGCGGGCGGCGCCAGGTCCGCGAGGAGACCCGCGCCGAAGCCGATGAGCGCACCGCTGACGTGCCCGTACACGAAGGCCAGTCCGAGGACGACGAGGAGGAGCAGGTCCGGGGTGGCGCCGGGGAGCTGGAGGCGGGCGAGTACGGAGACCTGGACGACGAGGGCGACCACGACCAGGGTGACGGAGAGCAGCGTCCGGTTGAAGCGCATGGGGATCAGCTCTATTCCTGCTCGTTCGCCGCGTCACCGGCGTCGGTGTCGGTAGTGCCGTCGGCGCCAGCGTCGGTGTTCCCGGAGGCGTCTGTGCCGGGCTTCTCGTTGATGTTCCCGACGACCTTGCCACTGCCGTCGACGAGGTCGCCGTTGGGCTGGACGGTGACCGTGACGGTCGGGGTGGGCTTGGGCTTCTCCGGCTTCCTGGGCTGCTTCGGCAGCACCATGTCGCGGGGATCCTCACGGGGCGCCTGGACGACGATGCCGACGATGTCGAGCTTGGTGAAGCCGACGAACGGGCGGATGTAGACGGTCCGGGTCAGGTCGCCGCCGGACGGGTCGACCCGTACGACCTCGCCCACCGGAACCCCGGGGACGAACGGCTTGTCCTTGCTCGATCCGAAGGTGACGAGCCGGTCGCCCTTCTTCACCTTGGCCTTGCCGTTGAGGAACTGGACCGACAGCGGGCGGGAACCCTGTCCGGTGGCGAAGCCGAGCTCGTCGGTCTTCTCCATGCGGGTGCCGACGGTGAAGTCGGGGTCGTTGGCGAGCAGGACGGTCGCGGTCTCGGGGCCGACGGTGGTCACCCGGCCGACGAGTCCTTCCCCGTTCAGCACGGTCATGTCGCGGCGGAGGCCGTCGTTCGCCCCCGCGTCGATCGTGATCGTCCAGGAGAAGCCCTGGGCCGCTCCTATGGCGATGACCTCGGCGGCCTTGATGCCGTACTGGCCGGCGCCCGCGCTCTTGAGCATGGTGTCGAGCTGGCGGACCTTGCTGCTGTTGCGGTCGTCGCTGCCGAGTCTCGTCTTCAGCGCGGCGTTCTCGTGCTCCAGGGCCGCGATCCGGTCGTGCCGGTCGTCGGAGTCCCGTACGGCGCCGATGGCGTTGCCCACCGGATCCACCGCCGCTGCGACGCCGTTCTCGACCGGCCCGAAGACCGTGGCGGCGGCCTGCCGGGCGCCGTCCACCGGCGACTCCTCGCCACCGCGGATGTCCACCGTGATCAAAGCGAACGCGGTGGCGACCAGCAGCACCAGGAGCAGCCGGCTCTCTCGTGTGTCCCTCACGTGCGGCGGCCGTGCCTTCCTCGTCGGAATATTCGTGTCTGTATATCAACGTTCCGCCGTACGGGGCGGCAGTGCCCGTACGGCGGAACGGCGGGTTCTACCGTCGGGGCTGGGCGTCCAGCACCTGCTGGAGAGCCTCGAACTCCTCGACGCACTTGCCGGATCCGAGCGCCACCGAGTCCAGCGGGTCCTCGGCGATGTGGATGGGCATGCCCGTCTCGTGGCGCAGCCGCTCGTCGAGTCCGCGCAGGAGGGCGCCGCCGCCCGTGAGGACGATGCCGCGGTCCATGATGTCGCCCGAGAGCTCCGGCGGGCACTTGTCGAGCGTCGTCTTCACGGCGTCGACGATCGCGTTGACCGGCTCCTCGATGGCCTTGCGGACCTCGGCGGCCGAGATGACCACGGTCTTGGGCAGTCCGGAGACCAGGTCGCGTCCGCGGATCTCGGTGTGCTCGTCCTTCTTGAGGTCGAAGGCCGAGCCGATCGTGATCTTGATCTGTTCGGCGCTTCGCTCACCGAGGAGGAGCGAGTACTCCTTCTTGATGTGCTGGATGATCGCGTTGTCCAGCTCGTCGCCGGCGACCCGGATCGACTGGGCGGTGACGATCCCGCCGAGCGAGATCACGGCGACCTCGGTGGTGCCGCCACCGATGTCGACGACCATGTTGCCGGTGGCCTCGTGGACCGGCAGGCCGGAGCCGATGGCCGCGGCCATGGGCTCCTCGATGATGTGCACCTGGCGCGCGCCGGCCTGCGTGGACGCCTCGATGACGGCGCGTCGCTCGACCCCTGTGATACCGGAGGGGACACAGACGACGACCCGCGGGCGGGCCAGGTAGCGGCGCTTGTGGATCTTGAGGATGAAGTAGCGGAGCATGCGCTCCGTGATCTCGAAGTCGGCGATCACGCCGTCCTTGAGGGGCCGTACGGCAACGATGTTGCCCGGCGTACGGCCGATCATCTTCTTGGCCTCGGAGCCGACCGCCAGGATGCCGCCGGTGTTGGTGTTGATGGCCACGACGGACGGCTCGTTCAGAACGATGCCGCGCCCCCTGACGTACACCAGCGTGTTGGCAGTCCCGAGGTCGATAGCCATGTCACGGCCGATGAACGACATTGAGTTCCCCTTGTTCCCCATGAGGATGCGTCGGGCCTTCCCAGGAAGCGGAAAATGGCTTGTTCCAGGTAGGCGAGGTTGGCGCTGCGGGCGTGGAAGCTTCCATCGTAGTGCCGTATGCACGGACACAGCGCGAGGGTCCTTCGCCATTGTGGACGGAACGGCTGCCCGTTCCACCCATGGTGACGTTACGTCGGGAGGATGCGTTCCCGCGATCCCTGACCCTATGCCGAAGGGCGACCGAATTACTTCGGTCGCCCCAGGTCATGAGCGCTGATTGGCCGAGCCGAAGTCAGGAAAGTCCGGGAAAGAAAAGCTTGATTTCTCGCCCTGCGGACTCCTCGGAGTCCGAGGCGTGGATCAGGTTCTCCCGGGTGACCGTACCGAAGTCACCACGGATCGAGCCGGGCGCGGCGGCGATCGGGTCGGTCGGGCCGGCCAGGGCACGGACGCCCTCGATGACCCGCTCGCCCTCGGCCACGAGGGCGACGACGGGGCCGGACGCCATGAACTCCACGAGGGGCTCGTAGAACGGGCGGCCCTTGTGCTCGCCGTAGTGCTGCTCCAGGGTCTCCTGGTCGAGCGTGCGCAGCTCCAGCGCGGTGATCGTCCAACCGGCCTTGCGTTCGATGCGGCCGACGATCTCGCCGATCAGCCCACGCCTGACGGCGTCCGGCTTGAGAAGGACGAGGGTGCGCTGAGTCATGTGCGGCTCCTTGCAGACTTGCGGGTGCGGTGAGGTGAGATTACAGGTGCAGGCGTACGACCCAGCGGCCGGGTTTACGCTGCGTCATCCTCAGGCCGGAGCCTCTGTGCTCTCCTGCGTCTCGGCCTGTGCCGCCCACCGGGCCTTCGCCTCGTCGATCTGGCGGCCGTAGTGCACCGAGGCCCACCACAGGGCGCTGAAGATCACGCCGAGGATGAACATCATCGGGACGAAGAAGCCGCTCAGCACGAGCGCGATCTGGAACGCCCAGCCGAGCTGCACACCGCCGGGCCGGGTGATCACACCGCAGAGCAGGACGGAGAGCAGCATGCCGATGCCGCACACCGTCCAGACCGTGGTCATGGACAGGTCGTCGGACTTCATCGCGACGAGTCCGGCGAAGCCGATCACGAAGAATTCACCGATAAGTGTCGATGCGCAGAGCGTACGCACAGGTCAGTGCCTTCCCAGGAGCAGCCGGGCCTCGCCGACCGTGATCACGGATCCGGTCACCAGCACACCGGCGCCCGCGTACTCGGCCTCTTCCTCGGCGAGGGTGATGGCCGCCTCCAGCGCGTCGTCGAGGCGCGGCTCGACCTGCACGCGGTCGTTGCCGAAGACCTCGACGGCCACCGCGGCCAGCTCGTCCGCGTCCATCGAGCGGGCACTGGAATTCTGGGTGACGACGATCTCGGCGAAGATCGGCTCGAACGCTTCCAGCAGCCCTCGGACGTCCTTGCCCTCGCTGGCGCCGACGACCCCGATGAGCCGGGAGAAGCTGAACGCCTCGGAGATGCCGTCGGAGGCGGCGCGGGCACCGGCCGGGTTGTGGGCCGCGTCCAGCACGACGGTCGGACTGGACCGCACGACTTCGAGTCGGCCGGGCGAGAGCACCGCGAGGAATGCCTTGCGGACGGCCTCGATGTCGAGGCTGCGGGCCTGCTCGGCGCCGATGCCGAAGAACGCCTCGACGGCGGAGAGCGCCACTGCGGCGTTGTGCGCCTGATGGGCGCCGTACAGCGGGAGGAAGATGTTGTCGTACTCGCCGCCGAGGCCGCGCAGCGTCAGCAGCTGACCGCCGACCGCGACCTCGCGGGAGACCACGCCGAACTCCATGCCCTCGCGGGCCACCGTGGCGTCGACCTCGACGGCCTTCTTCAGCATGACCTGCGCGGCGTCGACCGGCTGCTGGGCCAGTATCACCGTCGCGCCCTGCTTGATCACTCCGGACTTCTCGCCCGCGATCTCGGCGGGGGTGGAGCCGAGGCGGTCGGTGTGGTCCAGCGAGATGGGGGTGACGACGGCGACCGAGGCGTCGATGACGTTGGTCGCGTCCCAGGTGCCGCCCATCCCGACCTCGACGACCGCGACGTCGACCGGCGCGTCGGCGAAGGCCGCGTACGCCATGCCCGTCAGCACCTCGAAGAACGAGAGCCGGTAGGGCTGCTGCGCGTCGACCATCTCGACGTACGGCTTGATGTCGTTGTACGTCTCGACGAAGCGCTCGGCCTCGATCGGGGCGCCGTCCAGGCTGATCCGCTCGGTGATCGACTGGACGTGCGGGGAGGTGTAGCGGCCGGTGCGCAGCTCGAAGGCGTTGAGCAGGGCCTCGATCATGCGGGCCGTGCTGGTCTTGCCGTTGGTCCCCGTGATGTGGATCGAGGGGTAGGCGCGCTGGGGCTCGCCGAGCACGTCCATCAGCGCCGCGATGCGGGTCACCGAGGGTTCGAGCTTGGTCTCGCCCCAGCGGCCGGCGAGCTCCTGCTCCACGGTGCGGAGCGCCTGGTCGGTCTCGGGGTCGGTGGGGCGTGCGGGGACCGCGTCGCCCTGGGGCGGTCCCGACTGGGTGCGCAGCGTGCGGCTCCCGGCCTCGATCACCGCCAGGTCGGGGTCGCGCTGGGTCGCTTCGCCGACGATCTCCTCGAAGGTGTCGTCGGACTCTGACGCGTCGTGCCGGTCTGAAGGGCGGGGCTCACTCACAGGGCCAGTCTACGGATGGGCGACGACATCGCGCGCAGCGCCCGGTACGGCGCTTCCCCGGGGGACGGCGAAACCCCCGCGCCCCCGGTCGGTCGGGGGTGCGGGGGCTTCGCCCTCAGGTCATCAGCTCTGCGGCAGGTTCGCCAGCTGAGCGGTGATCCGCTCGATGTCCGCGTCGGCCTTCGCGAGCCGGCCTCGGATCTTGTCGACCACGTTGTCCGGTGCCTTGGCCAGGAAGGCCTCGTTGCCGAGCTTCCCGTTGGCCTGGGCCTTCTCCTTCTCGGCCGCGCCGAGGTCCTTCGTCAGGCGCTTGCGCTCCGCCTCGACGTCGATCGTGCCCGACAGGTCGAGGGCGACCCGGGCCCCGGCGACGGGCAGGGTCGCCGTGGCGTGAAAACCCTCGCCGGCCGGCTGCAGACGCAGCAGCTGCCGGATGGCCGCCTCGTGCGGGGCGAGGGCCGTGCCGGTGACGTCCAGCTCGGCCGGGACCTTCTGGCCGGGCTGCAGCCCCTGGTCGGAGCGGAAGCGGCGGACCTCGGTGACGACCTGCTGGACGAGCTCGATCTCCTTCTCGGCCGCGTCGTCACGGAAGCCGCTGTCCTTCGGCCAGTCCGCGACGACGACCGACTCCTGACCGGTGAGCGTGGTCCAGAGCGTCTCCGTGACGAACGGGACGATCGGGTGCAGCAGGCGCAGCGTGACGTCCAGGACCTCGCCGAGGACCCGGGCGGACACCTTCGCCTGGTCACCGCCCGCGAAGAACGTCGTCTTCGACAGCTCGACGTACCAGTCGAAGACCTCGTCCCACGCGAAGTGGTAGAGGGCGTCACTGAGCTTGGCGAACTGGAAGTCCTCGTAGAACGCGTCGACGTCGGCGACGGTCTTGTTCAGCCGGGACAGGATCCACCGGTCGGTGGCCGAGAGCTGCTCGACGGGCGGGAGCGCACCCTCGACCGTCGCGCCGTTCATCATCGCGAAGCGGGTCGCGTTCCAGATCTTGTTGGCGAAGTTGCGGGAGGCCTGGACCCAGTCCTCGCCGATCGGCACGTCGGTACCGGGGTTGGCACCCCTGGCCAGGGTGAAGCGGACGGCGTCGGAGCCGTACGTGTCCATCCAGTCCAGCGGGTCGACGACGTTGCCGAAGGACTTCGACATCTTCTTGCCGCGCTCGTCGCGGACGAGGCCCGTGAGGGCGATCGTCTTGAACGGGACCTCGCCGTCCATGACGTACAGACCGAACATCATCATCCGGGCGACCCAGAAGAAGATGATGTCGTGGCCGGTGAGCAGGACGTCGGTCGGATAGAACTTCTTGAGGTCCGGGGTCTCCTCGGGCCAGCCGAGTGTGGAGAACGGCCACAGGCCGGAGGAGAACCAGGTGTCCAGGACGTCGGTGTCCTGGGTCCAGCCCTCGCCGGTGGGCGGCTGCTCGTCCGGGCCGACGCAGACGACCTCGCCGTCGGGGCCGTACCAGACGGGGATGCGGTGGCCCCACCAGAGCTGGCGGGAGATGCACCAGTCGCGGAGGTTGTCGACCCAGTCGAAGTACCGCTGCTCCATCTCCTTGGGATGGATCGCGACCCGGCCGTCGCGGACCGCGTCACCGGCGGCCTTCGCGAGGGTCTCGACCTTGACCCACCACTGGAGCGAGAGCCGCGGTTCGACCGTCGTGCGGCAGCGGGAGCAGTGGCCGACGGAGTGGACGTACGGGCGCTTCTCCGCGACGATCCGGCCCTGGCCGCGCAGGGCGCCGACGATGGCTGAGCGGGCCTCGAAGCGGTCGAGTCCCTCGAACGGGCCGGGGACGGTGATGACGCCCCGCTCGTCCATGACGGTCATCGACTCGAGCCCGTGCCGCTGACCGATCGCGAAGTCGTTCGGGTCGTGGGCGGGGGTCACCTTGACCGCGCCGGTGCCGAACTCCGGGTCGACGTGCGTGTCCGCGACGACCGGGATGGTGCGGTCGGTGAGCGGCAGCTTGATGCGCCGGCCGATGAGGTGGGCGTACCGCTCGTCGTCGGGGTGGACCGCGACGGCGGTGTCACCGAGCATCGTCTCGGCGCGGGTGGTGGCGACGACGAGCGTGTCGTCGCCCTCGCCGTACGTGATGGAGACGAGCTCGCCATCGTCGTCCTGGTAGTCGACCTCGATGTCGGAGATGGCCGTCAGACAGCGCGGGCACCAGTTGATGATGCGCTCGGCGCGGTAGATCAGCTCGTCGTCGTACATCTTCTTGAAGACGGTCTGGACGGCGGCGGAGAGGCCCTCGTCCATGGTGAAGCGCTCACGGGACCAGTCGACGCCGTCACCGAGGCGGCGCATCTGCCCGAGGATCTTGCCGCCGTACTCCTCCTTCCACTGCCAGACGCGGTCGACGAACTCCTCGCGCCCCAGGTCGTGGCGGGACTTGCCCTCCTCGCCGAGCTGCTGCTCGACCTTGTTCTGGGTGGCGATGCCGGCGTGGTCCATGCCGGGCAGCCACAGCGCCTCGTACCCCTGCATCCGCTTGCGGCGGGTGAGGGCGTCCATGAGCGTGTGCTGGAAGGCGTGGCCCAGGTGGAGGGAACCGGTGACGTTGGGCGGCGGGATGACGATCGTGTAGGGAGGCTTCTCGCTCTCCGGGTCGGCCGTGAAGTAACCGCGCTCCACCCAGCGCTCGTACAGCTTCCCCTCTACCTCGGCCGGCGCGTACTGGGTCGGCAGTTCGGGGGTGCTGGCTGGCTGCTGCGAAGGGTTCTCGGTCACGCGCCACAGTTTAGGCCCGTCACAGTCCTGCACTGAAACCGGTTTGTTCAGTAACGGTGTGCGGCCCGATACCCCATGTCAGGGCTGCTTCCGTCAGGATGTTCGC
This sequence comes from Streptomyces clavifer, assembly GCA_014651175.1. Taxonomy (GTDB): domain Bacteria; phylum Actinomycetota; class Actinomycetes; order Streptomycetales; family Streptomycetaceae; genus Streptomyces; species Streptomyces clavifer. The sequence continues at coordinate 312,197 of BMWJ01000003.1, forward strand.
AACGCATAAGCATTCTGGAGGGGACAGCCCAATGAGCTACAACCAGCCGGGCCCGTACGGCAGCCAGCCGCCGCAGGGCCAGCCCGGACCGTACGGCCAGCAGCCGGGCCCGTACGGCGGCCCGCCGCCGCAGGGCCAGCCGCAGGGCCAGCCCGGGTACGGCTACCCGCAGCAGGCCCCCCAGGGCGTCCCGCCGCAGCAGCCCCCGCAGCCGGGCTACGGCTACCCGCAGGGGCAGCAGCCGGGCCCGTACGGCCAGCAGCCGCCCACGCCCCCGTACGGCGGCCAGCAGGCGTATCCCGGCATGCCTCCGCAGCCGGGCACCCCGAAGAAGAAGACCGGCCTGATCATCGGCGCGGCCGTGGTGGCGCTGGCGGTCGTCGCGGGCGGGGTGTACTTCCTGACCTCGGGCGGCAGCAGCAACAGCGACGTGGCCGACTCCACCAAGGGCTACAAGCTGACGCCGGCCGCCTCGGTGGACGACTACAAGCAGGACACCACCGGCACGACGCCCTCGAAGCCCTTGACGGGCAAGGACAAGGCCGAGGCCGAGGCCATGGGGATCAAGAACCCCAACCAGGTGACCGCCCAGTACGCGAGCGGTGGCGCCGAGAATCCGCTGACCATGAAGCGGCTGCTCCTGACCGGCTTCTGGGGTGAGGTCACCGACCCCGCGAAGGTCGTCGACGGTGCGTTCCGGAACGCCGAGCTGGAGATGGCGAAGGGCGAGGACAGCGAGAACGTCTCGCTCGTCGGTAGTCCCGAAGCCGTCAAGCCCGCGGGGTTCGACGGGGCGCTGATGAAGTGCCAGAGCCTCAAGATGGTCAACGACGAAGCCGACGGGTCGGTGGAGAAGGGGCCCAAGGAGATCACCACGCCGGTGTGCGTGTGGACCGACTACAGCACGGTCGGCATCGTCGTGGGCATGGACGTCGGCGCGATGATGACCAACAAGTCGATGCCGCAGAAGGACGTGGCGGCCCTCGCCGCCAAGCTCTACAACACCTCGCGCACCAAGGTCTGACCAGCCAGCCGCACCGCACACGCCGAAGGGGCGCCCTGCCAGTGGCAGGGCGCCCCTTCGCGTACGTGTCGCCCGCGCTACGCGGACTTCTCGTGGCGGCCGCCGTCGTCGTTCTTGCCGATCGTGCGCGGCTCGCGCGGGACCAGCGTCGGGTTGACGTTGTTGCGGACGACGTCCGGGGTGATGACCACGCGGGCCACGTCCTTGCGGGACGGGACCTCGTACATCACGGACTGGAGGACTTCCTCCATGATGGCGCGCAGACCGCGCGCGCCCGTCTGGCGCAGGATCGCCTGGTCGGCGATGGCCTCCAGGGCCTCCCGCTCGAAGTCCAGCTCCACACCGTCGAGTTCGAAGAGCCTCTGGTACTGCTTCACCAGGGCGTTGCGCGGCTCGACCAGGATCTGGAGCAGCGCCTCGCGGTCCAGGTTGTGGACCGAGGTCAGCACGGGGAGGCGGCCGATGAACTCGGGGATCATGCCGAACTTCACCAGGTCCTCCGGCATGACCTCCTGGAACTGGTCGCTCGCCTGGATCTCCAGCTTGGAGCGGATCGTCGCGCCGAAGCCGATGCCCTTGGCGCCGGCCCGCGACTCGATGATCTTCTCCAGCCCGGAGAAGGCACCGCCCACGATGAACAGCACGTTCGTCGTGTCGATCTGGATGAACTCCTGGTGCGGGTGCTTCCGGCCGCCCTGCGGCGGTACGGAGGCGGTGGTGCCCTCCAGGATCTTCAGCAGGGCCTGCTGGACGCCCTCGCCGGAGACATCGCGGGTGATCGACGGGTTCTCGCTCTTGCGGGCGACCTTGTCGATCTCGTCGATGTAGATGATCCCGGTCTCGGCCTTCTTGACGTCGTAGTCGGCGGCCTGGATCAGCTTCAGCAGGATGTTCTCGACGTCCTCGCCGACATAGCCGGCCTCCGTCAGCGCCGTCGCGTCCGCGATGGCGAACGGGACGTTGAGCATGCGGGCCAGCGTCTGCGCGAGGAGCGTCTTGCCGGAGCCCGTGGGGCCCAGCAGCAGGATGTTGGACTTGGCGAGCTCGATCGCGTCGTCACGATTCGCACCGCCGCCGTTCTCCCCGGCCTGGACCCGCTTGTAGTGGTTGTACACCGCGACCGAGAGGGCCTTCTTGGCGGGCTCCTGCCCGACGACGTACCCCTCGAGGAACTCGTAGATCTCGCGCGGCTTGGGGAGCTCCTCCCACCGCACCTCGGAGGTCTCCGCGAGCTCTTCCTCGATGATCTCGTTGCAGAGATCGATGCACTCGTCGCAGATGTACACACCGGGTCCCGCGATGAGCTTCTTCACCTGCTTCTGGCTCTTACCGCAGAACGAGCACTTGAGCAGGTCGCCGCCATCACCGATGCGTGCCACGAGGTGCTTCCCCTTCGCCTGGGAGCAGCCTGGTTCAGCGGCTCCTGGTGCTTCTCTCCGACGGTACCTTGCCTGGCCCCCCGTTCGGGCCCCCCTTGGCACGGTTCACACGGCCGGGGCCGTACTAACGGAATGTGCCAAGGGGAAAGACCGACGTCAGACGGACGCGCCGGCTGTGGTCTTGCGGGTGGACACGATCTGGTCCACCAGACCGTACGCCAGTGCGTCGTCGGCCGTAAGGATCTTGTCGCGCTCGATGTCCTCGCTGATCTTCTCCAGCGGGGTGGTGGAGTGCTTGGCCAGCATCTCCTCGAGCTGGGTGCGCATGCGCAGGATCTCGTTGGCCGCGATCTCCAGGTCGGAGAGCTGCTCACGGCCGGTCTGCGAGGACGGCTGGTGGATCAGCACACGGGCGTGCGGGAGCGCCATGCGCTTGCCCGGGGTGCCCGCGGCCAGCAGGACGGCGGCGGCGGAGGCCGCCTGGCCCATGCAGACCGTCTGGATGTCCGGCTTCACGAACTGCATCGTGTCGTAGATCGCGGTGAGCGCGGTGAACGAGCCGCCGGGGCTGTTGATGTAGATCGAGATGTCGCGGTCCGGGTCCATGGACTCCAGGCACAGCAGCTGCGCCATGACGTCGTTGGCCGAGGCGTCGTCGATCTGCACACCGAGGAAGATCACGCGCTCCTCGAAGAGCTTCGCGTACGGGTCGTACTCGCGCACACCCTGCGAGGTGCGCTCCACGAAGCGCGGGACGACGTAGCGGTTGTCCACCTGCGGGCCGGTGTAGAGGCCGCTCGCGGAGGCGCCGGGGAAGTTGTTCATGTGGGTGTTCACCATCCTGGTGGCGTATCTGTGGGCTGGGAGTCTCGGCGTACGGGTGGCGTACGAGAGGGTGCGGCGTGGTGCCGGTCCGGGTGGGCCCGGATCAGGCGCCGGTGCCGCCGCCGCCCGGGATGCCCGACGCGACCGTGATGATCTCGTCGATGAGGCCGTAGTCCTTGGCCTCCTCCGCCGTGTACCAACGGTCACGGTCGCCGTCGCGGATGATCGTCTCCACGGTCTGGCCGGAGTGGTGGGCGGTGATCTCGGCCATCCGCGTCTTCGTGCGGAGCAGGTACTGCGCCTGGATCTTGATGTCCGAGGCGGTACCGCCGATGCCGGCCGAACCCTGGTGCATGAGGATGTCGGTGTTCGGGAGCGCGAAGCGCTTGCCCGCCGTGCCACCGGTGAGCAGGAACTGGCCCATCGAGGCCGCCATGCCCATGCCGATGGTGACCACGTCGTTCGGGATGTACTGCATGGTGTCGTAGACCGCCATGCCTGCCGTCACCGAGCCGCCGGGGCTGTTGATGTAGAGGTAGATGTCCTTGTCCGGGTCGGCGGCAAGGAGCAGAAGCTGTGCGGTGATCTTGTTGGCGATGTCATCGTCGACCTGCTGACCGAGGAAGATGATGCGCTCGCCGAGCAGTCGGCTGTAGACCTGGTCACCGAGGCCTCCACCGAGGGACGGCTCTCCGGCGGCGTAGGGCATCAGATTCGTCACGTATCCACCTGCTCGTCTCTGACGGCTCCGGCCGTCTCAGCGTCTTCGTACCGGGTGGGCCGGGACTACCCGACCCTTCCTCTTCATGGACCCTAACGCGCAGGTGGGACAACGCCATCCCGCTTCCCCAACTGTTCGCTGGGAGCGCAAGGTCAGCAGTCCGCACAAGGGTTCCTGGGCGGCGCGGGGCCGATACGACGACGGGCTCCGGACGCGATACGTCCGGAGCCCGTCGTGCGAATCGGATCAGCCGATCAGAACGAGGCTCAGGCCTCGTTCTTCTCGTCGGCCTTCTTCTCGTCGGCCTTCTTCTCGTCGGCCTTCGTCTCGTCGGCAGCGGCCTCGGTGGTGTCCTCGGCTGCGGCCTCGACCGCCTCGGCGGCCTCGTCCTCGTCGTCCTCGAGCTCGACGAGCTCACCGTTGGTGTCGACGACCTTGGCGGCCTCGACGACCACGGCGAGCGCCTTGCCGCGGGCGACCTCGCCGACGAGCATCGGCACCTGGCCGCCTTCGACGACGGCCTGGGCGAACTGGTCGGGGCTCATGCCGGAGGACTGCGCACGCCGCATGAGGTGCTCGGTGAGCTCCTCCTGGTTGACGTTGAGCTTCTCCTTGTTGACGAGCTCGTCAAGGATGAACTGGGTCTTGATGCCCTTGACGGCCTGCTCGGAGGTCTCCGCCTCGAACTCCTCGAGCGTCTTGCCCTGGATCTCCAGGTACTTCTCGAGGTCGAGACCCATCTGGCCGAGCTGGTGGTGCTCGAGGTTGTGCTTGCGGGTCTGGACCTCGTCCGCGAGGAGCTTCTCGGGGATCGGGACCTCGGCCAGCTTCAGGAGCTCGTCGAGGACGCGCTCCTGGGCCTGCGTGGCCTGGTCGTACTGCTTGGTGTTCTCGAGGCGCTTGCGGCTGTCCTCGCGGAGCTCGGCGAGCGTGTCGAACTCGCTCGCCATCTGCGCGAAGTCGTCGTCCAGCTCAGGCAGTTCGCGGGAGGCGACGGCGGTGACCTTGACGGTGACCTCCGCTTCCTTGCCCTCGGCGGAGCCGCCCTTCAGCTCGGAGGTGAAGGTGGCCTCGCCACCGGCCTCCAGGCCGGTCACGGCCTCGTCGATGCCCTCGAGGAGCTCGCCGGAACCGATGGTGTACGAGACACCGGCGGCCACGCCGTCCTCCAGGACCTCTCCGTCGACCTTGGCCTCCAGGTCGATCGTCACGATGTCGCCCTCGGCGGCAGCGCGCTCGACCGGGTTCGTGGAGGCGAAGCGCTCGCGCAGCTGCTCCACGGCCTTGTCGACGTCCTCTTCGGTGACCTCGAGTGCGTCCACGGTGACCTCGATGCCGGAGTAGTCCGGGATCGTGATCTCGGGACGGACATCCACCTCGGCGGTGAAGGCCAGCAGCTCGCCGTCCTTGAGTTCGGTGATGTCAACCTCGGGCTGGCCCAGAACGTTGAGCTCGCCCTCGTTGACAGCCTCGGTGTAGAACTTCGGAAGGGCGTCGTTGACGGCCTCCTCCAGCACAGCACCACGGCCGAACCGCTGGTCGATGACGCGGTTGGGGATCTTGCCCTTACGGAAGCCCTTCACCGTGACCTGCTGGTTGATCTTCTTGTACGCCGCGTCGAGGCTGTCCTTGAGCTCCTCGAAGGGCACCTCGATGCTGAGCCGAACCCGAGTCGGGTTCAGGGTCTCCACGGCGCTCTTCACGGTTCGGTCTCCTTGGTGGCTGACTTCTTGGGGTTCTGCTGGACCGCCGAGAGGCGGCTTCGCGGATCGAGCCCGGTACATCAGACACACGGGCACGCATTTTGCATAGTAACGGCAAGCGGGACGACTCCCACAACGCGATCTTGCCGAACGATCCTGCTGGTGGTCGGGGTGGCCGGATTCGAACCGACGACCTTCCGCTCCCAAAGCGGACGCGCTACCAAGCTGCGCCACACCCCGTCGGTGCGACACGTAGGGTACATGCCGACAAGCCGTGCGTCGGACGCTTTTCGCGAAGGGTGGCGAAGACGGTCGCCGGGGCGCACCGATACGGGTGTGCGCGCACCGTCCGCGACCCGCTACGATGCTGTTCGTGCCGCGGTCCACCGGACTCCGGCGCGTCGCTTGCGGGCGTAGCTCAATGGTAGAGCCCTAGTCTTCCAAACTAGCTACGCGGGTTCGATTCCCGTCGCCCGCTCCATGCGTGAGCCCGGTCCGACAGTCACTCGTCGAACCGGGCTCTTCGCGTTCACCGGTCAGCCGCGCGCGGGCGCGGCCGGCCCCCGCGGACCGGGCGTGTGCCAGAGGCGGTCAGGAGCTGGTCCGGCTCAGCGGATCGGAGGCCGGTCCGGTCGCGCGGATCAGAAGCTGATCTGGTTGATCGTGTCGGCTATCGAGTTCATGAATCTGTTGATCGACGGCGCCATGCCCGTCGATGCCAGGAAGAAGCCGAAGAGCACGGCGACGACCGCCGGCCCGCCCTTGAGGGACCCGCCGCGGATCAGCACCACCAGGATGATCCCCAGCATCAGCACCACAGACAGTGAAATGGCCACGACTGATCACACCCTTGGTCGGTCCGCCTTGCCGGCCCGGTGGTGTGCGGCCGAGCACACCCCGTCGCGACCATCGTGCCACCAACTCCCCTGTGGGTGCTGCCGGGTGATGAATCGAACTGACCGGATCACGCCATCCTCGCGCCCGCGCGCGCCGGGGCGACAACGCGCGCGGGGTGCGCCCACCAAGGGCCCCGCGACCCTCGTCGGCAAAACTGTGGACTTCCTGTGCGCGAGGCAGTTCGAATATTGACCACTGTGATCGTTTCCATATCGCCACACTTCGTTCACAGCGTTTCGCCAGGAGTTCATGCGACGTAATTCACTCTCCCCAACTGCCCGCCGATATGCACTGTTTAAGGTGGATGAATCACCATGAAACGGTCAGTTCTCGGTGGTTTCATTTTCGAATGGGCGGGAACACGCAATAACTCTTGAGAGTTTTACGCATGCCAATCGACGGGTCTAAGGTGCCTTAGATGTTCAAAGCTCCGAGCGAATTTCAGAGGGCCCCCTTCCCCGCGGAGACCCGGGAGTCGGAGCCCAGACACGAAGACGCCCCGGCAGCGGCCCGGGCCTCCTCCCCTGCTGTCCCCACCCGCCCCGCTGCCCCCGCCCGTCCCGCGGCCGACGCTCCGGCGAAGCGGCGTGACGCCTATTTCGACAATGTGAAGTACCTCGCGATCGTGCTGGTCGCCGTGGCCCATGCCTGGGAACCGGTGATGGACGGCAGCCGCACCACGCGAGCGCTGTACATGGTCGTGTACACGTTCCACATGCCGGCGTTCATCCTCATCTCGGGGTACTTCTCCCGGTCCTTCGACATGAGCCCGGCCAAGGTGAAGCGCCTGGTGACCGGGGTCGCCGTGCCCTATGTGCTGTTCGAGACGGCGTATTCGCTGTTCAAGCGGTACGCCGGCGGTGCGGACGACACACCGATCACCCTGCTCGACCCCCTGTTCCTCACCTGGTTCCTGATCGCGCTGTTCATCTGGCGGGTCACCACGCCGCTGTGGCAGTCGCTGCGCCACCCGCTGGCGGTCGCCCTGACCATCGCCGTACTGGCCTCGGTGACTCCGGGCATCGGCGACGACCTGGACCTGCAGCGCGTCCTGCAGCTCCTGCCGTTCTTCGTGCTGGGCCTCCTGCTGAAGCCCGAGCACTTCCGGATGGTGCGGCGGCGCGAGGTGCGACTGCTGTCCCTGCCGCTGCTCGCGGGAGCACTGCTGTTCGCCTACTGGGCCGCCCCGCGCATGCAGTTGGGCTGGTTCTACCGCAGCAACAGCGCGCAGGAGCTGGGTGCTCCGTGGTGGTCGGGCGCCGTGATGTCCCTGGCGATGTTCGGGTGCGCCCTGGTCCTCACGATCTGCTTCCTGGCATGGGTGCCGCGCCGTCACCTGTGGTTCACCGCGCTGGGCGCGGGGACCATCTGCGGCTATCTGCTCCACGGCTTCCTGGTGAAGGGCGCCGGATACTTCGGTCTGTTCGACCGCTACGAGTGGCTCTCGGGACCCGCCGGACTGGTGGTCGTCTCCCTCGTCGCGGCGGTCGCGGTGACCGCGCTCTGCACCCCGCCGGTCCGGCGCGCGCTGCGTTTCGCCACCGAGCCGGACATGAACTGGGCATTCCGCAGGGGCGCCACCGAGCGCTGACCCTGTCCGGATCGATCCGGTACCGCCCGGCTTCCGGGCGGTACCGGATCAGTCCGTTTCGGGGTTGGCCGGATTCAGTTGGTCGGAGGCCGCTTTGCCTCCCGGGAGCCCCAACAGCCCGCGCACCTGCGCATATTTCTCGGTCAGCCGGGTACGGGTGGCCGGTTCGAGGACCGCGAGACGGTCCGGATCCGCGTTGTGGGCCAGATCCGACTCCTTCACCAGCAGCGCGCCGGGGGTGGCGAGAATCCGCCCGGTGTACGCGACGAGGTCCTCGCCGTCCCGCTTGGTGACGGCGAGGACCATTTCCTTCACCTCCTGCGGCAGCGCGGCCTCGTCCAGCCACCGCCGGGAGAGCGCGTCGTCCTCGACCGCGTCGTGCAGCCACGCCGCGGCGATCTGCTCCTCGCTGCCGCCGCGGTCGCTTACGCCTGCGGCGACCGCGGCCAGGTGCTCGGCGTACGGGCGCCCCGCCTTGTCCCTCTGGTTTCGATGGGCCTCGCGGGCGATCATCTCGACCTGGTCCAGGGTCAGATACGGGGTCGGCATGGGGCCGACTGTACGCCGCGGAGGGTGATTCTTCGAAGGGTCCATAGTTGCAGTGTCAATCATTCGGTAAACTAATTACTGACGGTTCCTTGACACCCTCTTGACCAAACGAAGGATCAGGCTCATCGGACACGCAGACACGCTCATCGCCATGGGCGGCGCCTTCCTCGCCGCCGCCGTCCTCGCCCGCGTCGGCGGCCGCATCGGGCTGCCGACCATTCCCCTCTTCATCCTGGCCGGGATCCTGCTCGGCCCCCACACTCCCGGGGTCGTCCTCGTCGAGGACCCCCACGAGCTGGAGATGCTCTCCGCGCTCGGCCTGGTGCTACTGCTCTTCTACCTGGGGCTGGAGTTCAGCCTCGACGACCTCAAGGCCGGCGGCCGCAAGATGGTGCTCGCGGGCACCGTCTATCTGATCCTCAACGTCGGCGCCGGTCTCGGCTTCGGCCTCGTCCTGGGCTGGGGCTTCGCCGAAGCACTGGTGCTGGCCGGGGTGCTCGGCATCTCGTCCTCCGCGATCGTCACCAAGATCCTGGTCGACCTGAAACGCCTCGAGAGCCCCGAGACGAAGACGATTCTCGGCATCATCGTCGTGGACGACGTCTTCCTGGCCCTCTACCTGGCCGCCCTCCAGCCGATCCTGTCCAAAGCGGACGGTATGGGCGCGGCCCTGCTGGACGGCGCCAAAGCGTTCGGCTTCCTGCTGCTGCTCGCCCTCGTCGCCCGCTTCGGCACCAAGGTCATCAGCTGGCTGATGAACACCCGGGACGACGAGCTCCTCGTCATCTCCTTCCTCGGTGCCGCGGTCTTCGTCGCAGGCATCTCCGACCTGTTCGGCGTCGCGGACGCGATCGGCGCCTTCATGGTCGGCCTGATGCTCGGCGGCACGACCTCGGGGGATCGCATCCGCGCGCTGGTCCACCCGCTCCGGGACGCCTTCGGCGCGATCTTCTTCTTCGCGTTCGGACTGTCCATCAACCCGGGGGACCTGCCGAGCGTGATGTGGCCGGTGCTGGCCGCCGTGGTGCTCACCATCGCGATGAACATGCTCTCCGGCATCTTCTCCGCACGGGTCTACGGCTTCGGCTCCCTGCAAGCGGCGAACATCTCCACGACGCTGACGGCCCGGGGCGAGTTCGCCCTGATCCTCGCCACGATGGCGGCGGGCGCGGGGCTGGACGAACGGCTCTCCCCGTTCATCGCCGGATACGTGCTCGTCCTCGCGGTCCTCGCACCGCTGGCCGCCGGACGATCGCACTGGCTCGCCCGGATCCTGCCCGTGGGGCGGGACAAGGACAAGGATCCGGACCAGGAGAAGATCTCGGTCCCGGCGTGAGGCCCGGCTCGGGTACGGGGCTGCCGTCCCGTACCCGATACCGGGAGTCCTCACGTACGAGTGACGCGGGGGACCTGATGTGACGCCCGTACCGTTTGGGTCGGTTTCGGGTGGTTCAGGGGCGGCGGGACAACAGCAGCAGCGCACGGTCGTCGTTGACGTCCTTCGCGCATGCCTCGATGAGGTGCCAGGCCGCACCCTCGAAGCCCGTGGTGACATAGCGGTCGGCTTCGCCGGTGAGCCGGTCGATGCCCTCGGCCATGTCCCGGTCGGACGTCTCCACCAGCCCGTCCGTGAAGAGCATCAGCACGTCGCCCGGCGCCAACGAGCCCTTCACCGCGTCGAACTGCGCCCCGTCGTAGACACCGAGCAGCGGCCCCTCGGCGGCCTTCTCCTCCCACTGACCGCTACCGGCGTGGAGCTGCAGGGCAGGCGGGTGGCCCGCCGAGAGCAGCTCGTAGTCACCGGAATCCAGGTCCAGGACGAGATGGATGGATGTGGCGAAGCCCTCGTCCCAGTCCTGGCGCAGCAGATAGCCGTTGGCCGCGGGGAGGAAGCCGTGCGGGGGCAGTGAGCCCAGGAGTCCGCCGAAGGCGCCGGAGAGGAGCAGGGCACGGGATCCCGCGTCCATGCCCTTGCCCGAGACATCGGTGAGCACGACTTCCAGGGTGCGCCCGCCGTTGGTGCGGGCCGCGACGACGAAGTCACCGGAGAAGGACTGGCCGCCCGCCGGACGGAGGGCCATCTCCCGGTGCCAGCCCTGGGGCAGCAGCGGCAGGGCGCTCTGGACCCGGATCCGCTCGCGCAGGTCGAAGAGCATCGTGCCACCGCGCCGCCACGGCACCCCGACCCTCGCCCGGAACTGGGCGAGGACCAGCCCGAAGAAGCCGCAGGCGGCGACGACCAGGACGGTGCCGGGCGTGACCCGGGCCGGCCCTTCCGCGTAGGGGCCCAGCGCGATGGACTCCACGATCAGGGCGGCGGCGGCGGTCGCGTAGAGGCTCAGCAGACTGGCCGGCCGCAGAAGCAGACCGCCCGCGACGATCGGCAGGGCCAGCGCGGTGGGTGAGCACCAGACCGGGTTGATCAGGGTGGTGCAGGTGATCACGGGAATGATGATCAGCAGGCCGGCAAGCGCTATCCAGTCGGACCCGTCACCGCGGAAGTAGTCGACCCCGGACCTGCGCAGCGTGATGCGCGCCCGGTGCATCGATCTTCGCCACCGGGCCGGGAACGCGTCTACTCCTCCGCGACGGGCCATTGTCGGGACCCTATCCACCCGACGGCCTCCGGTGCAGGGGGACCCCTGTGACCATGTGTTCGAAATTGGGTCACTCTTATGACTTACCCTCGGTAGCCACGGCATGTGACGACGGAATCGTTCACGATCCCCCTCCCCGGGCGGGCCCGCCGCAGGACGACGACGAGGTCTGGTAGACGTCCGGCCCGGTGCCGGACGGACCGGCGGAACAGGGCGGGGCAGGGGCGGACCGTACGGGCGGCGGCCTGCGCACCGGCACCGCCGATGCGGGGTCCGCGGAAGACGTGCCGGGCGGCCCGCCGGAGGTCAGGCCCGCTGGCAGGTGGGGCACCAGAAGAGGTTCCGGGCCGCGAGGTCCGCCGTACGGATCCCGGTACCGCAGATGTGGCAGGCCTGGCGGGCCCGGCGGTAGACGTAGACCTCGCCGCCGTGGTCGTCGACCCGCGGTGGACGGCCCATCACCTCGGGCAGGTGCTCCGGGCGGACGGTGTCGATCCGGTTGTTCCGCACGCCCTCGCGCATCAGCGCACGGAGGTCGGCCCAGATCGCGTCCCACTCCCCGCGCGTCAGATCCCTGCCGAGGCGGTACGGGTCGATGCCGTGCCGGAAGAGGACTTCCGCGCGGTAGACGTTGCCCACGCCCGAGACGACCTTCTGGTCCATCAGCAGGGCGGCCACCGTGACGCGGCTGCGGGAGATCCGCTGCCAGGACCGCTCGCCGCCCTCGTCATCGCGCAGCGGGTCCGGCCCGAGCCGCTCGTGTATCGCCCGCTTCTCGGGGCCGGTGATCAGCGCACAGGTGGTGGGCCCGCGCAGGTCGGCGTGGTGGGCAGCGTTGACGAGACGGAGCCGGACCGTGTCGGTGGGCGGCGGCGCGGGCACCGTACCGAAGCCGAGCTTGCCGAACAGGCCCAGGTGGATGTGGACCCAGGCCGATCCCTCGAAGCCCAGGAAGAGGTGCTTGCCGTGCGCGTCGACGCCGGTGAAGGTCCGGCCGTCCAGCAGTGCCGCACTGTCGGCGAACTTGCCCTGTGGGCTGCTCACCCGCACCGGACCGCCGGCGAACCGCTCGCGGTGGTCCGCGGCGAGACGGTGGATCGTATGCCCTTCGGGCACGGCGGAACTCCTCGGTGAACCGACCGTGCCGCCGGGCGGACCCGGCGGCACGCGCATGCGGGTGGTGCGGGAAGGCAGGCGGTGCGGGCGGTTCAGCCCTGCTGCGGGTGGTGGGCCGGGATCGGGGGGAGGTCGCCCGTGCTCTCGTAGGCCGACAGCATCTCGATGCGGCGGGTGTGCCGCTCCTCGCCCGAGTACGGGGTGTCCAGGAAGATCTCGACGAACCTGGTGCACTCCTCCAGCGTGTGCATCCGGCCGCCGATGGCCACCACGTTGGCGTCGTTGTGCTCGCGGCCGAGCGCGGCCGTCTGCTCGCTCCAGGCGAGTGCGGCACGGACACCCTTGACCTTGTTCGCGGCGATCTGCTCGCCGTTCCCCGAACCGCCGATGACGATGCCGAGGCTGCCCTTGTCCGAGGCCGTCCCCTCCGCGGCACGGAGGCAGAACGGCGGGTAGTCGTCCTGGGCGTCATAGATGTGGGGACCGCAGTCGACGGCCTCGTGGCCGTGGGCCGTGAGCCACGCGACTAGGTGGTTCTTCAGTTCGTAGCCAGCATGATCGGAGCCGAGGTACACGCGCATGGTGCGAAGTGTGGCACGAACGGGCCGGGGTAACCGTCAGCGGGGTCGGGACCCACCGGCCGGTTCCGGGGCTCCGGTCAGGGGGCCTGTGTGCAACGCCACGCGGGCAACGATCGGGTCAAAGAACCGGATGAGGGGGTTCCGCTTCTGGCGCCGCTCGGGCTTGAATGCGTGGCCTTGCCTCCGCACCACCCCCTCCGGAGGCAGGACCGACACACGTGATCAGAAAACGTAAGGATTCGATCCATGACGTCGCAGACGACGCTGGCCGAGCCGGGCCAACAGCCCGGCGAGCCGGGTAAGCCGAACTCCCCGGACGGGCTCCAGGCCGGCCTGAAGAACCGTCACCTTTCGATGATCGCCATCGGCGGCGTGATCGGGGCGGGCCTCTTCGTCGGCTCCGGAGCAGGCATCGCCGCGGCGGGGCCGGCCATTCTCCTGTCGTACGCGCTGGTCGGCCTCATGGTCGTCTTCGTCATGCGGATGCTCGGCGAGATGGCTGTCGCCCGGCCGAGCTCCGGCTCCTTCTCCGCATACGCGGACCAGGCCCTGGGCCGCTGGGCCGGCTTCTCGATCGGCTGGCTGTACTGGTTCTTCTGGGTCGTGGTGCTCGCCGTCGAGGCCACGGCGGGTGCCAAGATCCTGGAGGGCTGGATCCCGGGCGTACCGCAGTGGGGCTGGGCCCTGATCGTCATGGTGGTGCTGACGGCGACCAATCTGGTCTCGGTGGGTTCGTACGGTGAGTTCGAGTTCTGGTTCGCCGGGATCAAGGTCGTGGCCATCGGCGCCTTCGTCGTCGTCGGCCTGCTCGCCGTCTTCGGCCTTCTCCCCGGCTCGGACAATGCCGGATCGGGGCTGGCCCATCTCACGGACACCGGCGGGTTCTTCCCGGAAGGGCCGGGAGCCATCCTCACGGGTGTGCTGATGGTCGTCTTCTCCTTCATGGGCAGCGAGATCGTCACCCTGGCGGCCGGTGAGTCCGAGGACCCGCAGCGCGCCGTCTCCAAGGCCACCAACAGCGTGATCTGGCGTATCGCCATCTTCTACCTGGGCTCGATCTTCGTCGTCCTGACGCTGCTGCCGTGGAACGACCCGTCGATCGTGAAAGACGGCTCGTACGTCGCCGCGCTGAACGCCATCGGCATCCCGCACGCGGGCCAGGTCATGGACGTCATCGTGCTGACGGCCGTGCTGTCCTGCCTCAACTCCGGCCTCTACACGGCCTCCCGCATGGGCTTCTCGCTCGGTCGGCGGGGGGACGCGCCGAAGGCCTTCGCCCGGGTGAACCGGCGGGGTGTGCCGCAGGTCGCGATCCTCTCGTCCGTCGTGTTCGGCTTCGTGGCGGTCTTCTTCAACTACCAGTGGCCGGATACGGTGTTCCAGTTCCTGCTGAACTCCTCCGGCGCGGTGGCCCTGTTCGTGTGGCTGGTCATCTGTTTCACCCAGCTGCGGATGCGCGGCATCATCCTGCGCGAGTCGCCCGAGAAGCTGGTCGTGCGGATGTGGCTCTTCCCGTACCTGACCTGGGCGACGATCGCGATGATCTCGTTCGTGCTGGTCTACATGCTGACCGACGACTCCGGGCGCGAGCAGGTGCTGCTCTCGCTGCTGGTCGCGGCACTGGTGGTGGCCGTCTCGCTGGTGCGTGAGGCGCGCGGCCGCAAGGCATCGGCCCCGGTCGAGTGACCGCGGCGCATACCTGACGGCAGGTGTCGGACACGGCCGGGAGGCTCTCCCCCGCCGAGCGATCGAGCGACGAGCGATCCGGCGAGTGGAGGGCCTGCTCGTGCCCGGCGCGTCTGTGCCCGGCGCCCCCGTGTCCGACGCCCTCACCGGTTTCCGGACCGGCTGCACCTCGCCCCGGCCGTCCTGGTGGACGCCGCCGGGGCGGCCGTCGTACGGGCGGCCGACGTACGGGCCGTCGTGCGTAGGCCGTGGGCCGTCGTCCGGACCTCCCGTCCGGCGGCGGGGAACGCGTGGAGGGCTTGCACGGCCCGGGACGCGCGAGAGGCTCGCCGGTCTGGTGTCGCGTCGCGACCCGGCGAGCCTCTTCGGTGGCGCCTACGGCATCAGCCGCGACGCCCGATGAGCTTCCAGGAAGCGGGGAGCGCGCCCATCGCCAGCGCGGCCTTGAGCGCGTCCCCGATCAGGAACGGCACCAGACCGGCCGCGACGGCGGCACTCAGCGACATCCCGGTGGAGAGCGCGAGGTACGGCACGCCGACCGCGTAGATGATCACGGAGCCGACGGCCATCGTCCCCGCGGTCCGCAGGACGGAGCGGTCGCCGCCGCGCCGGGCGAGGCCGCCGACGACCGTGGCGGCGAGCAGCATGCCCAGGACGTAGCCGAACGAGGCGCCGCCCGCGCCGGAGCTGCCCTCGGAGAACCACGGCACACCGGCCATGCCGACGAGCGCGTACAGGGCGAGGGAGAGGAAGCCGCGACGGGCGCCGAGCGCGGTGCCGATGAGCAGCGCGGCGAAGGTCTGGCCGGTGACGGGCACCGGGGAGCCGGGCACGGGTACGGCGATCTGGGCCGCGATGCCGGTGAGCGCGGCGCCACCGACGACCAGGGCCGTGTCCACGGCGTAGCGGTGCCGGGCGGCGGCGGGCAGCAGGTCGGCGAGGACCACTCCGGAACGGATGGGGGCGGCAGCAGTGCTCATCGGGACTCCGCGGGTGAGGGCAGCAGGACGGGTGGGGACGGACTGATGGTGACGTTAGCCGACGGAATATCGCTCGATCACCATCAGCCGCCCACAAAGCGGCGGTTGAGGGATTAGTGGGGTTCACACAAAGGGCATGGTGCAATCACTCATCGGCGTGATGCTGGTCACGGTGGTGAGGGTGGGGGCGGCTCTCCGCATCGTAAGGGGCAGGACGGCGTGAGACTGTAGGTTCCCCATAAATGATCCGAGAGTGACCCGCAGCTCATGCACGATGCGTCTTCCCCCACGCACTCCCCCGTCCCACCGGGATCCGGCCCGTCCGGATCCGGCTCGTCGGGACCCGGCCCGTCGGGGGCCCTTCCGCCCGAGCCCCTGGCGCACGGCCTCAAGCAGCGCCATCTGACGATGCTCGGGCTGGGCGGGGTGATCGGCGCCGGGCTGTTCGTCGGCTCGGGTGCCGGGATCGCGGTCGCCGGACCCGCCATCGTCGTCTCGTATCTGATCGCGGGCACGCTCGCGATGCTGGTGATGCGGATGCTCGGCGAGATGTCGGCGGCGATGCCCGCGTCCGGTTCGTTCTCCGTGCACGCGGAACGCGCCCTGGGCCGCTGGGCCGGGTTCAGTGTGGGCTGGCTCTACTGGTTCCTGCTGGTGGTGGTCCTCGCCGTGGAGGCGACGGCCGCGGCACAGATCGCCCACGCCTGGGTGCCGGCGGTGGAACCGTGGCTCTGGGTGCTGCTCTTCATGGTGGTGTTCACCGTGGCCAATCTGGCTGCCGTGAAGAACTTCGGCGAGTTCGAATTCTGGTTCGCCGCGCTGAAGGTGACCGCGATCGTGGTCTTCCTGGCGCTCGGCCTGCTGGCCGTCTTCGGGGTGCTCCCGGACACCGATCCCGTGGGACTGACGAACCTCACCGGCCAGGGCGGCTTCCTGCCGAACGGCTGGGGTGGCGTTGTCTCGGGTGTGCTCACGGTCGTGTTCGCCTTCGGCGGGCTGGAGGTGCTGACGATCGCGGCGGCGGAGACCGATGATCCGGCACGTGCGGTGGGGCGTGCGGTGCGCAGCGCGGTGGTGCGCATCCTCTTCTTCTACGTCGGTTCGATGCTGGTGATCGTGACCGTGCTGCCGTGGACCGCTCAGCGGGCGGGTCTCAGCCCGTACGTGAAGGTGCTGGACGCGATCGGGGTGCCGTCGGCCGGGCAGATCATGAACATCGTGGTGTTCGTGGCGCTGCTCTCGGCACTCAACGCCAATCTGTACGGGTCGTCCCGGATGGTCTTCTCGCTCGCCGAACGCGGCGAGGCGCCGCGCGCACTGCTCAAGGTGTCGGGAAACGGCGCCGGCGGGGTGCCGCGGCGGGCGGTGCTGGCCTCGGTGTCCTTCGGCTTCGCCTCCGTGCTGCTCAACCTGAGGTGGCCCGACTCGGTGTTCCTCTACCTGCTCAACTCGGTCGGAGCGGTCCTGCTGTTCGTCTGGGGCCTGATCGCCGCCTCGCAGCTACGACTGCGGCGCCGGCTGGAGCGTGAGGCACCGGGCGCCCTGGCCCTGCGGATGTGGTGCTTCCCGTATCTGACCTGGCTGACGCTGGCGGCCCTGCCGGCCGTCCTGCTGCTGATGCTCACGGACGACGCGGCCCGTCCTCAGGTGCTGTGGTCGGCGGGCGCCACCGGGCTGGTGCTGCTCGTCGCGGCGGTCCGGGAGCTGCGCGCCCGCAAGGCCTGATCCGGAGGGCCGTGGTGACGTGCGTCGCCGGGACACCGCCCATGTGCACCGGCGCGGCCGTACGCGGTTGTGCACGATGTGTGAGCCTGGTGACCGTATAGCGGACATCTGTTCCCTGTGGTCGGAGCGCGTGCTCAGACTGTGGGCCGACCTCGTCCCGACCAGTGAACAGAGCCCGTCCATGTCCCGGACCCCCGCGCCGCCCCCCACGGACGCCCCCGCCTCCGCCCCCGTCGCCGACTCCGCCCTCACGCACGGTCTCAAACAGCGCCATCTGTCGATGATCGCCCTCGGGGGAGTCATCGGGGCCGGGCTGTTCGTCGGCTCCGGCGCCGGGATCGCCGCCGCCGGCCCTTCGATCGTCCTCGCCTACGGCATCTCCGGGCTGCTGGTCATGTTCGTGATGCGGATGCTCGGCGAGATGTCGGCCGCCAATCCGGCGTCGGGTTCCTTCTCCGTCCACGCCGAGCGGGCGATCGGTCCGTGGGCGGGCTTCACCGCCGGGTGGTCGTTCTGGGTGCTGCTCTGCGTCGCCGTCGGTCTGGAGGCCATCGGCGCCGCGAAGATCGTCACGGGCTGGCTGCCCGGCACCCCGGAGTGGGCCTGGGTCGCCCTCTTCATGCTGGTCTTCCTGGGCACGAACCTGGCGGCGGTGAAGAACTTCGGCGAGTTCGAATTCTGGTTCGCGGCGCTGAAGGTCGTCGCGATCACGCTCTTCCTGGTCCTCGGCGTGCTCGCGATCCTCGGCGTGCTGCCCGGCACGGACTCCCCCGGCGGCTCGAACCTCACCGGGGAGGGCGGCTTCCTGCCGAACGGCTCCGACGGATTCATCATCGGACTGCTCGCCTCCGTGTTCGCGTACGGCGGTCTGGAGACCGTCACCATCGCCGCGGCGGAGTCCGAGAACCCGGTGCGGGGCGTGGCCAAGGCGGTGCGTACGGCGATGTGGCGGATCGCGGTCTTCTACGTCGGCTCGATGGCGGTCATCGTCACCCTCGTCCCGTGGGACGACCCGGAGGTCGCCGAGGTCGGCCCCTTCTACGCGGCCCTCGATCGGCTGGGCATCAGCGGCGCCGCGGAGATCATGAACGTGGTCATCCTGGTCGCCCTGCTCTCCGCGATGAACGCGAACATCTACGGCGCTTCGCGCATGGCCCGTTCCCTCGTCGCACGCGGTCAGGGCCCCCGGCTGATCGGCACGGTCTCGTCCGGTGTCCCGCGCAACGCCGTGCTCGCCTCCTCCGTCTTCGGCTTCCTGTGCGTGCTGCTGAGCTACTGGCGCCCCGACGACGTCTTCCCGTGGCTGCTCAACATGATCGGCGCCGTGATCCTGGTCGTCTGGGTCTTCATCGCCGTCTCCCAGCTGATCCTGCGCAGCCGGCTGGAGCGCGAGTCGCCCGAGAAGCTCGTCGTACGGATGTGGCTCTTCCCGGTCCTGACGATCGTGGCGCTGCTCGCCATGGCGGGGATCTTCTTCCTGATGCTGCGCCAGCCCGAGACCCGCGACCAGCTGCTGGCGACCGGCGCGCTGACCGCGGTACTGATCGTGACGGGCCTGGTCCGGCAGAAGCGGGCGGAGCGCGGGGCGCGCACCTGAAATTCCCGTGCCCCCCGCACGGGTCTTCTGGGAGAGTGCCCGGATGAATCCCGCCCCCGTCCCCGCCGATCCCACGGTGCTGCACCCCATGCCCGGCCAGCCCAGGGTGGTGCAGCTGAAGCCCCTGGTCACCTCGCCCCTCATCGAGGTCGGCGAGTACTCGTACTACGACGACCCCGATGACGCGACGGCGTTCGAGACCCGCAACGTGCTGTACCACTACGGTCCGGAGAAGCTCGTCATCGGCAGGTTCTGCGCGCTGGGCACCGGGGTGCGGTTCCTCATGAACGGCGCCAACCACCGGATGGACGGCCCGTCCACGTTCCCGTTCCCCACCCTGGGCGGCTCCTGGGCCGACCACTTCGACCTGCTGACGGGTCTGCCGGGCCGGGGCGACACCGTGGTGGGCCACGACGTGTGGTTCGGTTACCGGTCGACCGTGATGCCGGGCGTGCGCATCGGCAACGGCGCGATCATCGCCGCGGGCGCGGTGGTCACCCGCGACGTCCCGGACTACGGGATCGTCGGCGGCAACCCGGCGACACTGATCCGCACCCGTTACGACGACGCGGACATCGCCCGGCTGCTCGCCGTCGCCTGGTGGGACTGGCCCGCCGGGCACATCACCGAGCACGTCCGCACGATCATGTCCGGCGGCATCGACGAGCTGGAGGCGGCCGCGCCCGGGGGCGCACCCCGGCCGGGACGCTGAGCCCGACGAGCACCTCGCCCGGCAGCCACACGGAGGTACCGCACCGACCGGCCCGTCCTCGGGTCCCGGCCCGCACCCCTCCGGGCGGTCGGAGTTCGACACCCTCCGACGGCTCTACCCACGCCCGTACACGCTGCCGCAAGCCTCCGGCCGCCCTGTAGTAACCCCTCGTGGCTTTGGTGGGTCTCCCACCAGAGCCACGAGGAGACAGCATGTCCCAGCACCCCAGGCGCCGTTCGGTTCTCCTGGCCACGGCCGCCGTGTCGGCTGCCGCTGCGGCCCCGGCCGGCGCGGCCACGTCCGGCGGCACCCGCAGGCCCCGCGGTCCGCTCGTCATCGGCCACCGGGGCGCGGCCGGCTGGCGGCCCGAACACACCGCCTCCGCGTACACGTTCGCGGTGCGCGCCGGGGCCGACTGGATCGAGCCCGACCTCGTCCCGACGAAGGACCACGTCCTGGTCGTGCGCCACGAGAACGAGATCTCGGGTACGACGGACGTGGCCCGTCATCCGGAGTTCGCCGGCCGCCGCACCACGAAGACGGTGGACGGCCGTGCCGTCACCGGCTGGTTCACCGAGGACTTCACCCTCGCCGAGCTGAAGACCCTGCGCGCCGTGGAGCGGTTGCCCCTGGTCCGCAACCGCAACACGGTCTTCGACGGACGCGAGCAGGTCATGACCTTCCAGGAGGTCGTGGACCTGGCCCGCGCACTGTCGAAGGAGCACGGCC
Organism: Streptomyces clavifer; assembly: GCA_014651175.1. Taxonomy (GTDB): domain Bacteria; phylum Actinomycetota; class Actinomycetes; order Streptomycetales; family Streptomycetaceae; genus Streptomyces; species Streptomyces clavifer. The sequence continues at coordinate 332,609 of BMWJ01000003.1, forward strand.
GCCGGATCACGGTGTTCCCCGAGACGAAGCACCCGACGTACTTCCGTTCGATAGGCCTGCCGCTGGAACCGGAGCTGGTGCGGGCCGCCCGCCGCAACCGCCTCACCGCCCGGGACTGCGTCGTCCAGTCCTTCGAGCCGTCCAGCCTCCACCTGGTGGCGGAGGCGCGGCTCGGTCTCCCGCTCTGGCAGGCACTGGGCGCGAGCGGCGGTCCGTACGGCCATCCGGTCACCTACCAGGAGATGGCGACGCCGGCCGGGCTGCGCGAGATCGCCTCGTACGCGCAGTGGATCGGGCCCGATAAGTCGTCGCTCGTGCCCCCGCTCACCCTGCTGGCCGACGCCCACGCGGCGGGGCTGAAGGTCGGTGCGTACACCTTCCGCGCCGAGAACCAGTACCTCCCGGCGGCGTACCGCAGGGGCACCGTACCGGCCCAATTCGGTGACGCCTTCGCGGAGTACGCCTTCCACTTCGGCCAGGGGGTGGACGCGGTCGTCACGGACTTCCCGGACCTGGCGGCGACGGCGCGCGACAGCCTCCGGTCCTAGGTCCGGAGGCTGATCACTTTCCGACCTTCCTGCTGCTAGCCTGCAGATGCGAACAACTTGCAATAACAACACGCCAGCAGCTGGAGGGTTCGAACCCATGGCCACGTACACGCTTCCGGAACTCCCGTACGACTACGCGGCGCTCGAACCGGTCATCAACCCGCAGATCGTCGAGCTCCACCACGACAAGCACCACGCGGCGTACGTCAAGGGCGCGAACGACACCCTGGAGCAGCTGGAAGAGGCCCGGGACAAGGAGGCCTGGGGTGCGATCAACGGCCTCCAGAAGAACCTCGCCTTCCACCTCTCGGGCCACATCCTGCACTCGATCTACTGGCACAACATGACCGGTGACGGCGGCGGCGAGCCCCTCGCCGCGGACGGTGTGGGCGACCTGGCCGACGCGATCACCGAGTCCTTCGGCTCGTACGCGGGCTTCAAGTCCCAGCTGACGAAGGCCGCGGCGACCACGCAGGGTTCGGGCTGGGGCGTCCTGGCGTACGAACCGGTGAGCGGCCGGCTGATCGTCGAGCAGGTCTACGACCACCAGGGCAACGTCGGCCAGGGCTCGGTCCCGATCCTGGTCTTCGACGCCTGGGAGCACGCGTTCTACCTGCAGTACAAGAACCAGAAGGTCGACTTCATCGAGGCGATGTGGCGCGTCGTGAACTGGCAGGACGTGGCCAAGCGGTACGCCGCCGCCAAGGAGCGCGCGGACGTGCTCCTGCTGGCCCCCTGACGGCCTCCGGGCGTCCTGCCTCGTGATCGTCTTCTCAACCTTCACCCGGCAGGCGGATCAACGGAGAATCCCCGCGAGGACATGACTCGCGGGGGTTCTCCCATGTCCGGGGGCCTCACGCCCGAGAGCGTCGCGCTTGTGCGCCGGGTGCGGCGCCGCGTGCGCCGGCGCGGGGCCCGGGCCGCCCTCAGACGTGGAACACGGAGCCGATGAACTCCGCGAGCAGCCGCTCCTTGAGCGCCTGCGGCAGGGCGTCGAGCAGGACGAGCACGGGGGCCGTCCTGCCGGGCAGTCCTGCGCCGCCGCCGAGTCCGGCGAAGGCGAGGACGGCCGCGACCTCCTCCGGTCCGAGGGTCTGCGGGTCCAGCCCGGCGGCGAGTTCGGCGAGTCCGGGGTCGACGGTGACCGGCGGCAGGCCGCGGGCCTTCGCCAGGGCCGCCGCGAGGTCGTCGAGCAGGGCGTCGACCCGGCCGACCGTGGCGGGGGTGAGCGTGAGGTGCAGGTTGGGCGGCAGGCCGTCGAAGGAGAGCTGGGGCTGGAGGTACCAGCCGAGCGCACGCATCTCGTCGGCGAGGTGCAGCAGCAGGCTGAGGTCGGGAGCGCCGTGAGCACCGGCAACCGCTTCGCAGCCGCCCTCCCCCAGGACGGTGAAGGCGACGAGCCCGGCGCCGGGTTCGCCGAGCACCCGCACGCCACCCGTCGCCCTCAGCCCGGCCAGCAGCCGGTCCGAGGCCTCGGCGACCCGGCCCGCGAGGGCGGTGTAGCCCTCCTCCCCCACGTGCTGGAGCACCGCCCAGGCCTGGGCCAGCAGACCACCGGACTTGGTGCCCTGCACGGTCGGGTTGACGACGGGGTAGCCGGGCCAGCCGGCGTGCGCGAAGTACTGGTGGCGGCGGAGCTCGGTGTCCCGGTAGAGGACCACGGAGGCGCCCTTGTCGGCGTACGCGTACTTGTGCAGGTCCACGGAGAGCGAGGTGACGCCGGGCACCGACAGGTCGAAGGGCGGCACCTCGCGCCCCGCGCGCCGCAGGTAGGGCAGGATCCAGCCGCCGATGCAGGCGTCCACATGACAGAGCACCCCGGCCTCGGCGGCGGCTGCGGCGATCTCCGCGACGGGGTCGATCACCCCGTGGGCGTACGAGGGCGCCGAGGCGACCACGAGGACGGTGCGGTCGGTGAGCGCGGCGGCCACGGCGTCGGCGTCGGCGCGGAAGGTGGCCGGGTCGACGGGCACCACGACCGTTTCCACACCCAGGTAGGCGGCGGCCTTGTGGAAGGCCGCGTGAGCGGTGGAGGGCATCACCAGCTGGGGGTCGGTGACGCCGCGGACCGACCGGGCGTGGTCACGGGCGGTCTTGACGGCGAGCAGGATGCTCTCCGTGCCGCCGCTGGTGAACGTGCCCTGGGCGCCGGGGGCACCGAGCAGGGCGGCGACCGCCGCGACCAGGTCGTTCTCCAGCCGGGCGACGCTCGGGAAGACCGTCGGGTCGAGTCCGTTGACCGTCGCGAAGGCGGTGTACGCCTCCGCCGCCAGCTCGTCCAGGCCGTCCAGGCCCGCGTCGTAGACGTAGGCGAAGGTGCGGCCTCCCCGGGTGGGCGCGTCGGACTCGCGCAGGGCCCGCAGTTCGGCGAGGACGTCGGCGGCGGGGCGTCCGTCGGGCAGGGCGCGGGCGGGAGCGGATGCGGGGTCAGTCGGCACGGGCTGGCTCTTCCTCGAGGGGGACGGGCTCGGTCGGGGGCTCGTGGTAGCGGTGCAGCAGCCAGAGGCTGGCGAGCGCGAGGACGGCGGGCAGCACGCTCATCCCCGCTGTGATCCCGGTCAGCGCGGCGTCCGGCTGGTCCACGTGGTGGGCGGCGTCGGAGGAGCGGAAGCCCGTCACGGCCAGGACCAGGGCGAACACCCCGGCGCCCAGGGCGAAGGCCAGGGTCTCGGCGGCGGTCCACAACCCGGTGAAGGTCGCGGCCCGCCGCTTTCCGGTGCGGGCGGCGTCGGCGGCCAGGGTGTCCGCGAGCATCGTCAGGGGGAGCAGTTGCAGCCCGGCGTAGGCGATGCCGACGAGGACGACCGCCGCGTAGCCGACGGCGGGGCCGCCGGTACCGGTGAAGGCGAGGACCACCGCCCCCGCGGTGTAGAGCAGGGACGCGCACCACTGGGCGTACGTCACACCCCTGCGGCGGGCCAGCCGGTTCCAGAGCGGCATGCACAGGACCAGCGGGCCGATCAGACAGGCGAACAGCGGCGTGACCGCGCCGGCCGAGCCGAGGGTGTACGTGGCGAAGTACTGGACGCCCGCGAGCATCACGCCGATCGCGAGGGCCTGCAGGGTCCACATCCCGGCCAGGTACAGGAAGGGGCGGTGGGAGCGGGCGGTGGCGAGCTGGGCCCGCAGGGAGGGCTCGGCCTCGCTGCGGGCGACCGCCGGGGCCCGCCGGGTGGCGGCCCACGCCCCGAACATGCCGACGGCCAGCAGCACCGCGACGGCGATGCCCATCAGCCGGTAGCTCTCCGGGGTGTCCCCGTCGGCGTGCGCGATCGCGGGGGCGAGCGCGCCGGACAGCAGGATCGCGACGCCGAGGAACCCCACCCGCCAGCCCAGGACGCGACCGCGCTCCTGCGGGTCCTCGGTCATCTCGGCGGGCATCGTCACGTACGGGACCTGGAAGACGGCGTACGCCGTGGCGGCGAGCAGGAACAGGACGGCGACGTACCCGGCGGCCGCGGCGCCCCGGAGCGGGGGCGCGGCGAAGATCAGCGCGAAGAGCGGCGGCAGGGTGCAGGCGCCGATCAGCAGGAACGGGCGGCGCGGTCCGCCGCGCAGTGCGCTGCGGTCGGAGAGGGCGCCGACCAGCGGGTTGATCAGGACGTCCCAGGCCTTGGGCAGGAAGACCGCGGCCCCGGCGACGGCGGCGGGCACGGCGAGGACGTTGGTGAGGTAGTAGAGGAGGATCAGGCCGGGCACGGTGGCGAAGGTGCCGGTGCACAGGGAGCCGAGTCCGTAGCCGACCCGCACGGTGCGAGGCAGCGGCGTGGCTGCGTCCTGAGGGGTGGCGGCTGGCATGGGCCAGAGCATGAACGACGGTCCGAGCGGTCGGCAAGGCCTCGCCCGGAGGGAATCGGGAACGCGGTACGCCGCGGGTCCCGACGGCGCCGGGACGCGGTACGCCGCGGGTCCCGGGAATCCCGGGCCCGCGGCGTACCGCGCGGGGCGGGTCAGTCGAAGACGGGGCCCTGCGTACGCGTCCGCTTGATCTCGTAGAAGCCGGGGATCGACGCCACCAGCAGCGTGCCGTCCCACAGCTTCGCCGCGTCCTCGCCCTTCGGGGCGGGGGTGACGACCGGTCCGAAGAAGGCGATCTGCTCACCGTCGGGGCCCGGCACGGCGATGACCGGGGTGCCGACGTCCTGGCCGACCTTGTCGATGCCCTCCTGGTGGGAGGCGCGCAGCTCGGCGTCGTACGCGTCGGAGTCGGCGTACTCGGCGAGCTCCACCGGAAGGCCGACGTCCTCCAGCGACGCCACGACGGCCTCGCGGGTGGGTCCCTCGCCCTTGTTGTGGAAGCGGGTTCCCATGGCCGTGTACAGAGGGCCGACGACCTCGTCGCCGTGCTTCTCGCGGGCGGCGACCACGACGCGGACCGGGCCCCACGCCTTGGTGGCCAGCATGTCCCGGTACTCCTCGGGCAGCTCGTCCAGCCGGTTCTCGTTGAGGACGGCCAGGCTCATCACGTGCCAGCGGACCTCGACGTCACGGACCTTCTCCACCTCCAGCATCCAGCGGGAGGTCATCCAGGCCCAGGGACAGAGCGGGTCGAACCAGAAGTCCGCGGGCGTCCTGCCGTTCGACGTGCTGTTCTCGGGCATATCTCTCCTCAGAAGGTCGTCTCGCACCTGGGGTCGGAACGCCACGGGGCGCTCCCACCATTCCCGCTCACCGGCGCCGGCGGCCGCATGGGAGGATCCAGGGTGTTCGAATAAGCAGTAAATGAGTCACAAAGGAGTGCTCCGTGCCCGGTGAGAACCTGTCCCGCGACGAGGCCCGTGAACGGGCCGAGCTGCTGACCGTCGACGGATACGAGGTCGCCCTCGACCTGCGTTCCGCCGTCGGTGAGTCCGACGGGGAGGCGCCGCGCACCTTCCGCTCGGTGACCACGATCCGCTTCCGAGCCGCGCGCGCGGGGGCCTCGACCTTCGCCGACCTGGTGGCCCCGGCGGTGAGCACGGTGACGCTGAACGGGCGGGCGCTGGACCCGGCGGCCGTCTTCGACGGCACCCGGATCGCGCTGGACGGTCTCGCCGGGGGCGAGAACGTCCTGGTGGTCGACGCGCGGTGCGCCTACAGCCGGACGGGCGAGGGCATGCACCGCTTCGTCGACCCGGAGGACGGCGAGGTCTACCTCTACACCCAGTACGAGCCGGCCGACGCCCGGCGCGTCTACGCGAACTTCGAACAGCCCGACCTGAAGGCCCCGTACCGCTTCGAGGTGACGGCCCCCGAGGACTGGACGGTCCGCTCCAACGGCGCCGAGGAGTTCCACGAGGGCGAGGTGTGGCGGTTCGCGGAGACCAAGCCCATCTCGACGTACATCACGGCGGTCGTCGCGGGTCCCTACCACTGCGAGAGCGACCTCTACACCCGTACGTTCGACGACGGTTCGAAGCTGGAGATCCCGCTGGGCGCGATGTGCCGCAAGGGCCTCGCGCGGCACTTCGACGCGGACGACATCTTCCTGATCACCAAGCAGGGCCTGGACTTCTTCCACGACCACTTCGACTACCCGTACCCGTTCGGGAAGTACGACCAGGCCTTCGTGCCCGAGTACAACCTCGGCGCCATGGAGAACCCGGGCTGCGTCACCTTCCGCGAGGAGTACATCTACCGCGGCAAGGTCACCTCGGCGTCCTACGAGCGGCGCGCCAACGTCATCCTGCACGAGATGGCGCACATGTGGTTCGGCGACCTGGTCACCATGCGGTGGTGGGACGACCTGTGGCTGAAGGAGTCCTTCGCCGACTTCATGGGGACGTTCTCGATGGTGGAGGCCACCCGCTTCACCGACGGCTGGATCACCTTCGCCAACAACCGCAAGGCCTGGGCCTACCGAGCGGACCAGCTGCCGTCCACCCACCCGATCACGGCCGACATCCGTGACCTGGAGGACGCCAAGCTGAACTTCGACGGCATCACGTACGCCAAGGGCGCCTCGGTGCTGAAGCAGCTGGTGGCGTACGTGGGACGGGACGCGTTCCTGGAGGGGGCGCGCCGCTACTTCAAGCAGCACGCGTACGGCAACACCCGGCTGGGCGACCTCCTGTCGGTGCTGGCCGAGACGTCGGGGCGCGACATGACCGCCTGGTCGCGCTCATGGCTGCAGACCGCGGGCGTGAACGTCCTGACACCCGTCGTGACGTACGACGCGGCGGGCCGGATCGCCGAGCTCGCGGTCGTCCAGGAAGCGGCCGCCTCCCACCCGGAGCTGCGCCCGCACCGGGTGGCGATCGGTCTGTACCGGCTGACCCCGGAGGGTTCGCTGGTGCGGTACGCGCGCGCCGAGGCGGACGTCGCCGGTGAGCGCACCGTGATCACGGAGCTGGCGGGTGGCGAGAAGCCGGATCTGGTCCTGGTCAACGACGACGACCTCACCTACTGCAAGGTGCGCTTCGACGAGGGGTCCCTCGCCACGCTGCGGAAGCACCTGGGCGACATCACCGACCCGCTGGCCCGGGCGCTGTGCTGGTCCGCCCTGTGGAACCTGACCCGGGACGCAGCTCTGCCGGCCCGCGACTTCGTCTCCCTGGTTCTGGCGTCCGCCGGCAGGGAGTCCGACATCGGCGTGCTCCAGATGCTGCACGCCTGGGCGGAGTCGGCGCTCGACCACTACGCCGCGCCCGCGTGGCGCGAGGAGGGCGGCCGGGCGCTGGCCGAGGGGGCGCTGCGGGAACTGCGTCTCGCGGAGCCGGGCAGCCAGCACCAGCTGACGTGGGCGCGCTTCTTCGCGTCGGTCGCCGCCTCGGACGCGGACTTCGAGCTGCTGGGCGGCCTCCTCGACGGCTCGGCCGTGATCGAGGGCCTGGACGTCGACCAGGAGCTGCGCTGGGCGTTCCTTTCCCCGCTGGTCTCGCACGGGGTGGCCGACGAGGCGGTCGTCGACGCCGAACTGGCCCGCGACGACACGGCGTCCGGCAAGCGTCACCACGTGCGGTGTCTGGCCTCCCGCCCCTCGGCGGCGGTCAAGGCGCAGGCCTGGGCGGCGGTCGTCGAGTCGGACAAGCTTTCCAACGCCCTGGTCGGTGCGACGATCTCGGGCTTCGCGCAGCCCTCGCAGCGGGAGCTGCTGGCGCCGTACACCGCCTCGTACTTCGAGGCCGTCGAGCGGGTGTGGGACCAGCGGTCCATCCAGATCGGCATGGATGTGGTCAAGGGACTGTTCCCGGGACTGCAGGACGACCCCGCGACGCTCGCGGCGACGGACGCGTGGCTGACCTCGCACCCGGCCGCCGCCCCGGCACTGCGGCGGCTGGTCCTGGAGGCGCGGGACGACCTGGCCCGCGCCCTGCGGGGCCAGGAGCGCGACGCGGAGGTCTGATCCGGCTCGGCGCGCGTCCCCGGCTGGGCGCGGCGCCCGCCGGTCCGTGCGCCCCGTACGCCAGTGCGGGGCGCATGCCGCACCATCCCCGGCGCGACCACTCTTTTCGACCTTCGAACTTCCGTACTTTAGGACGGTGTTGTCCTGGAATGTCAACGAGCGTGTAACACGGGTTACTGACACGTGGGCCTGCGGGAACCTCCCGGACATGACCCAGAACACCCCGCTGTCCCCCCGCACCCTCCACGAGGTGCGCCCGCGCGTGTGGTCCACGGAGCAGTTGCGTGCCCGGGGCGTGACCGCCGCGCAGACCGCCGCACAGTGCCTGCCCGGCGGATCGTGGCAGCAGCTGCTCCCCGGCGTGTACCTCCTGGACCCCGGCCCGCCGACAAGCCAGGAGCGGGTGCGCGGCGCCCTGTTGTACGCCGGGCGCCCGCCGGCGTCCGCGCGGCGGACCGCACCCGACCGGTCCGGCCCGGGGTACGGCGAGGCGATGGTCACCGGGCTCGCGGCCCTGGCCCTGTACGGCTTCGAGGCCGCCCCGCCGGTGATCGCGCTGCACCGGATCGACGTGCTGGTGCCGCGCACGAGGCGGCTGCGCTCCACCCGGTTCGTCCAGGTGACGCGAGCTGCCCCGCTGCCTCGCCCGGAGCACCGGCTCGGGGTACCGCTGGCCCCGGTGGAGCGGGCCCTCGCGGACGCGGTCTCCACGCTCACGGACGCCCGCACGGTGCACCGGATCCTGACGGAGGCGGTGCGCGGCGGGCACTGCGAGCCCGCCGCGGTCGTACGGGAGCTCGGTGCGGCGCGGCTGCTGGGCCGGACACACGTGGTCGGCGCCGTCGACGCGCTGCTCGCCGAGGGACGGGCGGTGGCGGAGGGCCGGCTCTACGCGATGGTGCGCGGCCACGGCCTTCCGGAGCCGCTGTGGAACGTGGACCTGTGCCTGCCCGGTGGCGCCCTCCTGGGCACGGTGGACGCGTACTGGCCCGAGCAGGCCGTCGCACTGGAGCTCGGCACCCGGGCGCCCCGCAAGGGGCCCGCCGCCCTCTCCGAGGAGGACGTCGCCTTCACCACGGAACGCGAGCATCTGGAGCGGCTCGGGGTCACGGTCGTCCGGGTCACGCCGAGGAAGCTGCGCGAGACGCCGGCGCAGCAGGCCGTGGTGGTGCGTACGGCCATGATGGCGGCCGAGGACCGCGAGCCCGCCGCCCATGTGGTGGTCCTGCCGCGCTGAGCGGCGATTCCACCCCGTTCGTCCCGTGTGGCGCACCGGAAACGGTGGCGGATCTACGCCATGTGCGTTTCTCACACCCGTCAAGTCTCCACAAACCCCTGTCATTTGCGAAAGGCTGAGCGGTCATCGGGTACCGAATTCCGGACTCTCTCTTTCGTTCACACACAGGGATGCTGATGACCAAGGAATCCCCCAGCTCCATACCCGGGGCGAGACGCGCGGCGCGCATCGCGGCCGCCGCCGGTCTGGCGGCCGCGCTGGCCGCCTCCGGCGCCGCTCCGGTCTTCGCCGCGGACGACCCGGCGACCACGCCGGTGAAGCCCGCCGCCACCAGCGACACGGGTGACAAGCTCGGTGCGGCCGACGCCGACGTGCTGGCGAAGGCCGAGGCCGAGGGCGAGAAGAACGTCACCATGATGGTCGCCACCGCCCCCGGTGCGACCGAGCAGGTCGCCCGGCAGCTGGACGCCGTCAAGGGGTCCGTGCTGGGACAGACGTACGACAAGCTCGGCTACGTCCGGGCGACCGTGCCGACGGCCACGGCCGAGGCCACCATCAAGGCGGCCCAGAAGCTGTCGTCCGTCCACGGCATCGATCTCAAGCAGGAGATCGTGCTGGACGACCCGACGCCCGCGGGCGACCGGGCGGCCGGGGCCAAGCAGGCCAAGGCGACGGGCAGTTACCCGGCGCCCGGGAAGAACACCCCGGCGAAGAACCCGTACAACCCGTCCTTCGAGACGGGTGCGGTCGACTTCGTGAAGCAGCACCCGAAGGCCGACGGCCGCGGCATCACCATCGGTGTCCTGGACTCCGGTGTGGACGTCTCCCACCCCGCCCTCCAGAAGACCACCACCGGCGAGCGCAAGATCGTCGACTGGGTGACGGCCACCGACCCCGTGAACGACGGTGACGGCACCTGGCTGAAGATGGTCGAAGGTGTGGCGGGCCCGACGTTCACGAGCGGCGGCACGACGTACTCGGCACCGGCGGGCACGTACAAGTTCAGCCTGTTCAAGGAGGCCGCCACCCGGGGCGGCGACATGGCGGGCGACCTCAACCGCGACGGTGACACCACCGACGTGTGGGGCGTGCTGTACGACCCGGTCACCGGCAGCACGCGGGTCGACCTGAACAGCAACGCCGACTTCGCCGACGACGCCGTGCTGAAGCCCTACAAGGACAAGCACCAGGTCGCCTACTTCGGCACGGACGACCCGCGGACCGAGGTCGCCGAGCGCATCCCGTTCGTCGTCGAGAACCGCAAGAACGTCGTCTTCAACGCGGCCGGCGACCGGGCCGACTTCGTGAGCATCGGTGTCATCGAGGGTTCGCACGGCACGCACGTCGCGGGCATCACCGCGGCCAACGGCCTGTTCGGCGGCAAGATGAACGGCGCGGCGCCCGGCGCCAAGGTCGTCTCCTCGCGCGCCTGCACCTGGTCCGGCGGCTGCACCAACATCGCGCTGACCGAGGGCATGATCGACCTCGTCGTGAACCGCGGTGTCGACGTCGTCAACATGTCGATCGGCGGCCTGCCGGCCCTCAACGACGGCAACAACGCCCGCGCCGAGCTCTACAAGCGGCTCATCGACATCTACGGCGTCCAGCTGGTCATCTCGGCCGGCAACGACGGCCCGGGCGTCAACACCATCGGCGACCCCGGCCTCGCCGACCACGTCATCTCCGTGGGCGCGTCGATCTCCAAGGAGACCTGGGCCGCCAACTACGGCTCCCACGTCACCAAGAAGTACGACATGCTGCCCTTCTCCTCGCGCGGTCCGCGTGAGGACGGCGGCTTCGCGCCGATCCTGACGGCTCCGGGTGCGTCCATCAACACCACCCAGACCTGGTCGGCCGGCGGTCCGGTCAAGGAGGCGGGATACACGCTCCCCGCCGGCTACTCCATGCTGCAGGGCACCTCGATGTCCTCGCCGCAGGCCGCGGGCGCCACGGCGCTCCTCCTGTCCGCCGCGAAGCAGAAGAACATCGAGCTGCCCCCGGCCGACCTGCGCACCGCGCTGACCAGCACCGCCACCCACATCACGGGCGTGCCCGCGCACGCCCAGGGTGCCGGTCTGATCGACATCGTCGGCGCCTGGAAGCAGATCGAGAAGAAGGGCGCCGCGGCGCACGAGTACACGGTGAAGGCTCCGGTCGACACCGCGATCGACTTCGCGCTGAAGACCCCGGGCTTCGGCACGGGCCTGTACGACCGTGAGGGCGGCCTGAAGGCCGGCCAGAAGAAGTCGTACGACGTCACCGTCACCCGCACCACGGGTCCGGACCGCGCCGTCGCGCACAAGCTGTCCTGGAAGAACAACGACGGCACCTTCAAGCTGACCGGTTCGAGCACCGTCTCGCTGCCGCTCGGCAAGCCGGTGACCGTGAAGGTCACGGCGAAGCCCGGCAGTGCGGGCGTGCACAGCGCGATCCTGCAGGTGGACGACAAGAAGACCGTCGGCGTGGACCAGCAGATCCTCTCCACGGTGGTCGTCGCCAAGGACCTGGTCAAGCCGGCGTACGCGTTCTCGACGTCCGGCTCGGTGCAGCGCAACGGCACCACGTCGTACTTCCTGAACGTGCCGGAGGGTGCCGAGACCCTCGAGGTCGCGCTGAGCGCCCTGCGCTCGGGCAGCCAGACGCGGTTCATCTCCATCCACCCCTACGGGGTCGCGGTGGAGGACAGCGCCACGATCTACTGCTACCCGAACTACGAGAGCCCGGCCAACACCTGCCGCCCGGACACGCGGTCCTACAAGGACCCGCAGCCCGGCGTCTGGGAGATCGAGGTCGAGTCCCGCCGTACGTCGCCGCTGCTGGACAACCCGTACAAGCTGGATGTCACGCTGCTCGGCGCCTCCTTCGACCCGGCGGTGCAGACCATCGCTGAGGCGAAGATCGGCACCCCGGCCGCGGTGGGCTGGACGGTCACCAACAACGCCGGCGACCTGGAGGGCAAGCTCAAGGGCGGCTCGCTGGGCTCGGCCGACGTGGAGCGTCCGTCGATCTCCACGGGTGGCGAGTACGTCAAGGAGGTCACCATCGGTGCGGGCGTCGAGAAGCTGGACGTCGCCATCGGCGGCACCTCGGACGCCAACGCCGACATCGACCTGTACGTCCTCAGGAACGGGGTGGAGGTCGGCAGCTCGACCACGGCGGGCTCGGAGGAGTCCGTCAGCCTCGTGAAGCCGGCGGCCGGCACCTACACCGTCGTGATCGACGGCTACTCGGTCCCGGCCGGGACCACCGAGTACGACTACCGGGACGTGTACTACGCTCCGTCGCTCGGCGCGATCAAGGTCGACGAGTCGAAGACCGTGAACCTGGTCAACGGCGCGTCCGCCCAGGTCGGCGCCGAGGTCGTGGTCGCCGGAGCGGCCCCCGAGGGCCGTCAGTTCTTCGGTGAGGTCCAGCTGGTGAACTCCCGCGGCACCGCGGCGGGCACCGGCAGCGTCGTGATCGAGAAGGTCACGCCGTAACGGCCGTGACCGTGTGATCCGCACGACACGCACGGACTGTGGGGCGGGGGCCCGTAAGGGCTCCCGCCCCACAGCTCTGTCCGCGTCCTGTCCGTCTGCCGGACAATGGATTGGACAAGGAAGCCCTGGACAGACACATCATGGAACGGCAACCGTGCCCGTTCGCATCTGTGAGGGAGTCCCAGTGAAGGTCGGAATCGTCGGCGCCACCGGTCAGGTCGGCACTGTCATGCTCAGGATCCTGGCCGAGCGGAAGTTCCCCGTCGCCGAACTGCGGCTCTTCGCCTCCGCGCGTTCCGCGGGCTCCACCCTCACGTACGAGGGCACGGACATCACCGTGGAGGACGCCTCCGCGGCGGACTACACCGGGCTGGACATCGTGCTGTTCTCCGCCGGCGGCGCGACCTCGAAGGCGCTGGCCGAGAAGGTCGCCGCCCAGGGCGCCGTGGTGATCGACAACTCCTCCGCCTGGCGCAAGGACACCGAGGTTCCGCTGGTGGTCTCCGAGGTCAACGCGCACGCGATCGCGAACCGCCCCAAGGGCATCATCGCCAACCCGAACTGCACCACGATGGCCGCCATGCCCGTGCTGCGTCCGCTGCACACGGAGGCCGGTCTGGAGGCGCTGACCGTCGCCACGTACCAGGCGGTGTCCGGGTCCGGTGTCGCCGGTGTCGCGGAGCTGCACGGCCAGGTGTCCAAGGTCGTCGCCGACGCGGACAAGCTGACGCACGACGGCGGCGCGGTCGACTTCCCCGAGCCGGGTGTCTACAAGCGTCCGATCGCCTTCAACGTGCTGCCGCTGGCCGGCTCCATCGTCGACGACGGCTCGTTCGAGACGGACGAGGAGCAGAAGCTCCGCAACGAGTCCCGCAAGATCCTGGAGATCCCGGAGCTCAAGGTGTCCGGCACCTGCGTCCGGGTCCCGGTCTTCTCCGGCCACTCCCTGCAGATCAACGCGCGCTTCGCCCGTCCGATCAGCGTCGAGCGCGCCCACGAGCTGCTGAAGGACGCCGCGGGCGTCGAGCTCTCCGAGATCCCGACCCCGCTCCAGGCGGCCGGCCAGGACGCCTCCTACGTGGGCCGGATCCGGGTCGACGAGACCGTCGAGCACGGTCTCGCGCTGTTCGTCTCCAACGACAACCTGCGCAAGGGCGCGGCACTGAACGCGGTGCAGATCGCGGAGCTGGTGGCGGCGGAGCTCAAGGGCTGACGCCCGCCCGCCGGCTTCGTACGAGAGGCGGTGGCCACCGGGTTCCGGTGGCCACCCCCTCTCGCCGTCCACGCCCGGGCCGGAGGGCGGGGTGCGGCGCAGCGCCGTGTTGGTGTCGATCGATGAAGGCGACATCCTGCCGCGGCAGGCCGGCACCGGTATTCGTGCCACTTGTCCTACCCGGGGCAGGAATCGAGTGGCTGCCCCACGTGCCCCTCCCTCCGTACCTCGAAGTGGAAGCACCCGTACTCCACGGCCCGCACGTGCGCCAGCACCACCTCCGGGTCCGCGAACGCCTCCGCGAAGGCCGCGTCGAAGCCGCTCTCCTCGTCGGCCGGGATCTCCAGCAGCCGGCCTCCGACGATCCTGCCGTCGGCGTCGTAGCGCCGGACCGTGCGCAGGGCGCCCGCCCGGGAGAACGGATAACCGGGCCGGCCCCCCGCCGGTCCCTCGCACTCCTCGGCGTGGATGAACACCGGGCCCTGCTCGTCGTACGCCCCCGGGCGCCCCCAGGTCTCCGCCGCCCAGCGTCGCAGCGGCGCGTAGGAGACCAGGGCGATCCGCTCCCCCGGCTCGGCGCCGCGCAGGCAGCAGCGAAGGGGATCGCCTCCCTCCGCGGCCGCGTGGGGGACGCAGGGGCGCCCGGCGTCGTCGCTCGCGCGGAGCTCTTTCAGGGCATCCGGCCCGATGGGCCGTGCCTCGTAGGTCGTCATGGTCCGAGGGTGGCCCGAAGACCTGCGAAGGCCCGGCGGAAAACGGACATCGCGTTGCCCCGCCCTACGTGGAAGGATGGCCAGAAACACCGCATATCAAGGAGATGACCGCGTGCCTGGCACGAATCTGACCCGCGAAGAGGCACAGGAGCGGGCGCGCCTGCTGACCGTGGACGCGTACGAGATCGATCTCGACCTCTCCGGAGCGCAGGAGGGCGGGACCTACCGGTCCGTCACCACCGTGCGCTTCGACTCCGCCGAGGCGGGTGCGGAGACCTTCATCGATCTCGTCGCCCCGGCGGTGCACGACATCGTGCTGAACGGCAAGGACCTGGACATCGCCGCCGTCTTCCGGGACTCCCGGATCACGCTGCAGCACCTCCGGGCCGGCGCCAACGAGCTCAAGGTCGTCGCCGACTGCTCGTACACGAACACCGGTGAGGGCCTCCACCGCTTCGTCGACCCGGTCGACGAACAGGCTTACCTGTACACCCAGTTCGAGGTGCCGGACGCCCGCCGGGTGTTCGCGAGCTTCGAGCAGCCCGACCTGAAGGCGACCTTCCGCTTCACCGTGAAGGCACCGTCGGGCTGGACCGTGATCTCCAACTCGCCGACGCCGGAGCCGAAGGACGACGTCTGGTCCTTCGAGCCGACGCCGCGCATCTCCACGTACATCACGGCCCTGATCGCGGGCCCGTACCACGCGGTGCACAGCAGCTACGAGAAGGACGGCCAGTCGGTGCCGCTCGGCATCTACTGCCGCCCCTCTCTGGCCGAGCACCTCGACGCGGACGAGATCTTCGCGGTCACGCGGCAGGGCTTCGAGTGGTTCCAGGAGAAGTTCGACTACGCGTACCCGTTCGCCAAGTACGACCAGCTCTTCGTCCCGGAGTTCAACGCGGGCGCGATGGAGAACGCCGGCGCGGTCACCATCCGCGACCAGTACGTGTTCCGCTCCAAGGTGACCGACGCGGCGTACGAGACGCGCGCCGAGACCATCCTCCACGAGCTGGCCCACATGTGGTTCGGCGACCTGGTCACCATGGAGTGGTGGAACGACCTCTGGCTGAACGAGTCCTTCGCCACGTACACCTCGATCGCGTGCCAGGCGTACGCCGAGGGGTCGAAGTGGCCGCACTCCTGGACCACGTTCGCCAACTCCATGAAGACGTGGGCGTACCGCCAGGACCAGCTGCCCTCGACGCACCCGATCATGGCGGACATCCGCGACCTGGACGACGTCCTGGTGAACTTCGACGGCATCACGTACGCCAAGGGCGCCTCGGTCCTGAAGCAGCTCGTGGCGTACGTCGGCCAGGACGCCTTCTTCAAGGGCGTGCAGGCGTACTTCAAGGCGCACGCGTTCGGCAACACGCGCCTCTCGGACCTGCTGGGCGCGCTGGAGGAGACCTCCGGCCGTGACCTGAAGACCTGGTCGAAGGCGTGGCTGGAGACGGCGGGCATCAACATCCTGCGCCCGGAGATCGAGACGGACGGGAACGGCCACGTCACCTCGTTCACCGTGCTCCAGGAGGCTCCGGCACTCCCCGCGGGTGCGAAGGGCGAGCCGACGCTGCGTCCGCACCGGATCGCGATCGGCTGCTACGACCTCGACGCGGCCGGGAAGCTGGTCCGTACGAACCGGATCGAGCTGGACGTGGACGGCGAGCGCACCACCGTGCCGTACCCGGCCGGCACGGCACGCCCGGCCGTCGTCCTGCTCAACGACGACGACCTGTCGTACGCGAAGGTCCGCCTCGACGAGGAGTCGCTGGCCGTCGTCACCGAACACCTGGGCGACTTCACCGAGTCCCTCCCGCGTGCCCTGAGCTGGGCCTCGGCCTGGGACATGACGCGCGACGGCGAACTGGCGGCGCGCGACTACCTGGCGCTGGTCCTCTCGGGGATCGGCAAGGAGTCGGACATCGGTGTCGTCCAGTCGCTGCACCGCCAGGTGAAGCTGGCGGTGGACATGTACGCCGCACCGGAGTGGCGTGAGACCGGCCTGACGCAGTGGACGGACGCGACGCTGGCGCACCTGCGCGCGGCGGCTCCGGGCAGCGACCACCAGCTGGCCTGGGCCCGTGCCTTCGCGGCGACGGCGCGCACGCCGCTCCAGCTGGACCTGCTGCAGTCGCTGCTGGACGGCACCGAGGAGATCGAGGGCCTGGCCGTCGACACGGAGCTGCGCTGGGCGTTCGTGCAGCGGCTGGCCGCGTCCGGCCTGCTGGACGAGGAGGAGATCGCGGCGGAGTACGAGCGCGACAGGACGGCGGCGGGCGAGTGCCACGCGGCGTCCGCGCGTGCGGCGCAGCCCTCCGAGGCGGCGAAGGCCGAGGCCTGGGCCTCGGTCGTCGAGTCCGACAAGCTGCCGAACTCCCTCCAGGAGGCCGTCATCAACGGCTTCGTGGAGTCCGACCAGCGTGAGCTGCTGGCTCCCTACACGGAGAAGTACTTCGCGGCCGTCAAGGACGTGTGGGACTCGCGCAGCCACGAGATGGCCCAGCAGATCGCGGTCGGCCTGTACCCGGCCTTCCAGGTCTCGCAGGCCACGCTGGACGCGACGGACGCCTGGCTGGCCTCGGCGGAGCCGAGTGCGGCGCTGCGGCGGCTGGTGTCGGAGTCCCGGGCGGGCGTGGAGCGTGCGCTGAAGGCGCAGGCGGCCGACGCCGCGGCGGCTGCCGCGTAGCGGCCTCCCGTACGTGGACGAGGGGGCGCCTCCGACGAAGGGGGCGCCCCCTTCGTCGTGCGGGGCGTGGAAACCGCCCTGCGGGCGGGCACTGACGCGCGGCCGTCCGCCGGGCGGGGCGTCAGGCGCCGGACTCCCGGTAGCGGCGGGCCAGTTCGGCCGCGCCCTTCTCCGTCAGGGAGCCGTGCAGGCGCATGCGGGCCACGCCGCCGTCCGGGAAGGTGTCGAGGCGCACGTGGGTGACCACGGCGTCGGTGTCCAGGACGAAGCGGTGCGGGGTGTCGGGCTGGAGCCTGGTGCGGGGGATGATCTCGGACCACTCGCCGGTGTCGCCGTCACGGCCGTGGAGGCCGATCCAGCCGGCCGCGTTGCCCTTGAGACAGGCCGTGTCGATCTCCACGGCGCGCACCGCGCCCTGCGCGGGGAGGCGGAAGCGGACCCAGTCGTTCGTGTCACGGACCCGGCGGCGGCGGTTCTCCCAGCCGTCGTCCATCCTGCGGGAGGTGCCGGGCAGGATGATCTGGGCGGGCGAGGAGTAGAAGCGGTCGGACGCGTCCTCGTAGGTACCGCCGTTGAGGATCGAGATGAGGTCGACGGTGCCCAGCGCGGCGAGCCAGGCCGGGTCGGGGACGACTTCGCCGTGGACGCGGAGGCGGGCGATGCCGCCGTCGGGGTGCTGGCGGAGGCGGACGTGGGTGTGGCGGCGGTCGCCGTCGGTCTCGAAGGCGTTGGCCGCGTGGCCGCGTACGGGGGACGGCGGGACGAGCTCCTCCCACTCCACGTCGTCGGCGAGGAGCCGCTCGGGGCTCGGGGCGCCCTCGAAGGCCGTTGCCTGGAGGGATACGCGCTGCGGGTAGTTGCCGCGGAAGTGCGCGGTGTCCACGACGACGCCGCGGATGATCCCGGGGGCGCCGAGGCGCACGATCGCCCAGTCGTGGTCCTCGGCGGCCGGGAAGGTGTGGTCCGCGTCCGCGCCGCGACGGCGGCGGGTCTCCCAGCCGTCCATGATCTTGCCCTTGTGGCCGAAGCGCTCGGGGTCGAAGACGGCGGGTTCCCGGATCAGCAGGTTCTCGCGCTCGGCGAAGAACTCGTCGTTCGCCGCGATGACGCCTGCGCCGAGGCGGCGGTCCGCGAGGTCGACGAGGTCGGTGAAGGGGAGGGCGGTGGCGGTGCGGTAGTCGGCGTACGGGTCGCCCCCGCCGTAGGGCGCCGCGTCACTGGCGTGGGGGTCCTGGCATGTGGTCTCGTTCGCGTCGGTGGTCACGGACCGACTGTCGCCCCCACGAACCCATCAGGTCCATCGAATCTTTTCGCACTGTTTATTCAGCTCCGCTTAACGAAGGTCCCGGCCACCCGCTGCAGCGCCTCCAGCACCCTCGCGACCGCCGGGCGCTGCTCCGCCCCCTGCCGCACCGCTGCCACGACGTGCCGGTGCGGCCGGTCCGCGGCCAGGACCCGCATGGCCACCCCGCCGGGCCGGCCGGGGGCGGACGCCATCCGGGGCACGAGCGCGATCCCCATCCCCGCTTCCACCAGGGCGAGGATCGCGGTCCAGCCGGAGGCGCTGTGGGCCTGTTCGGGCACGAAGCCCGCCGCCTCGCAGGCGGCTCTCGTGATCTCCGACCAGGGGTCCGAGCCGCCGAAGATCCATGGTTCGCGGGCGAGATCGGCCAGCCGCAGGCCCGGTGCCCGGGCGAGGCGGTGGTCCGCGGGCAGCGCCACGTCCAGGGGGTCGGCCAGGAGCGGCAGCAGGGTGAAGCGGGGGTCCCGGGCCGTCGGGGCGTGCGCCGCCAGGGAGAGCGCGAGGTCCACGTCCCCGGCCGCGAGCAGCTCGTACGCCCGGCCCGCCTCGGCCTCCCGTACCCGCACCCGGGGCCCCGGCCGGTCCTCGGCCCCCAGGAGCCGCACGGCGGGCACGACGAGCGCCGGGACGGCCGTCGAGAAGGCGCCGACCCGCACGTGGCCCGCCTCGCCGCGCAGATAGCCGGTGAGCTCCGCGTCCGCCCGTTCCAGCTGGGCGAAGACCTCTTCGGCGTGGCGCAGCACGAGATGCGCGGCATCGGTGAGCCGGACGCGGCGGCCCTGCGCCTCCAGGAGGGGTACGCCGAGCTGCCTGGTCAGGTTCGAGAGCTGCTGCGAGACGGCCGACGGGGTCATCAGGAGCGCCTCGGCGGCGGCGGTCACGGTGCCCCGGTCGCGCAGCGTGCGCAGGATGCGGAGCTTCTTGAGGTCCCACTCGGTCATGGCCGCAACCTACCGGTGTCCGGACATGCGGATGCGCCGCATGGTACGGGGTACCGTGCGGCGCATCCGTGAAGAGCGGGCCCCTAGACCTTCTTGGACTTGTCGAGGACCATGACCAGTCCGACGATCACCAGGAAGAGGAAGATCGGCAGCGCGACGAAGACCCCGAGGGTCTCGCCCAGCCCGATCCCCTGACCCGGGTCGTCACCGTCGTCGCGGGTGAGAGCGAGCGCGGGGGACGACATGAGCAGCATCATCAGCGTCGTACCGGCCGCGACGGCGCCGGCGCGCATAGCGTTCTTCTTGTCCACGGTGCAAACGTAGCGAACGCCCGTGAGCGGCGCGCGTCCGGGGGTGCCGTACGTGCCCTACGGCCGGCCCGCACCGGGTCTCAGCACCTCCATCAGCCGGTGCAGCCGGGGTGAGGCCGCGATCTCCTCCAGCGTGACGGGGTGCCCCTCGGCATCGGCGATGGGCAGGCGCCAGTTGGGGTACTGGTCCCAGGTGCCCGGAAGGTTCTGCGGGCGGCGGTCGCCCACGGTGTCCGGGAGCCAGACTCCGGTCATCCGGGCCGGGGTGCGCAGCAGGAAGCGGTGGACGGCGCGGACGGCGGCCTCCTCGTCGCCCTCGCCCTCGGGCAGCAGCCGGAGCCGGGCCAGGAAGGACAGCCACTCGGCGGTGTCGGCGGCGTCCTCGGCCAGTTCCCGCTCCAGGGTCCGGGTGAGCAGGCCCAGGCGGTGGCGGAGCGTCACGTGGTCGCCCGTCAGCCGGGCGGCGGTGGACGGCAGGTCGTGGGTGGTCGCCGTGGCCACACAGCCGCTGCGCCACTTCTCCGGAGCGAGCGGGCGTCCGGTGCCGTCCCAGTCGCGCTCGAACCAGAGGACGGAGGTGCCGAGCACCCCGCGCCGGGCGAGCGCCTCGCGTACGCCGGGCTCGACGGTGCCGAGGTCCTCCCCTATGACGACGGCACCGGCACGGTGCGCCTCCAGGACGAGGACGGCGAGCATCGCCTCGCCGTCCTGGCTGACGTAGGTGCCCTCGGTGGGCGGCCTGCCCTCGGGCACCCACCAGAGCCGGAAGAGGCCCATGACGTGGTCGATGCGCAGGGCGCCCGCGTGGGAGAGGAGGCCGCGCAGGAGGTCTCGGTACGGGGCGTAGGCGGACGCGGCGAGCGCGTCGGGGCGCCACGGGGGGAGCCCCCAGTCCTGGCCGTGGGCGTTGAAGGCGTCCGGGGGCGCGCCGACGGACATGCCGTGCGCGAAGGCGTCCTGCTGGGCCCAGGTGTCGGCCCCTTCGGGGTGGACGCCGACGGCGAGGTCGTGGACGATCCCGACGGCCATCCCGGCGTCGCGCGCCGCGGTCTGGGCGGCGGCGAGCTGGTCGTCCGTCAGCCAGGCGAGCCGGCAGTGGAAGTCGACCCGTTCGAGGAGGTCGGTGCGGGCGCGGGCGCTCTGCGGGGAGCGCGGGTCGCGCAGTCCGGCGGGCCAGCCGCGCCAGTCGGAGCCGTGCACCTCGGCCAGGGCGCACCACAGCGCGTGGTCCTCGAGGGCCTGTCCCTGCTCGGCCAGGAAGTCGCAGTAGGCGGCCCTGCGCCCGGGGGTGAGCGGCACCTGGGCGATGAGTTCCAGGGCCTGCTTCTTGAGCTCCCAGACGGCGTCCCGGTCGATCAGCGCGCCCTTGTTCAGCACGGCCTCGCCGAGTGCGGCGGCGTCCTGGCGCAGGTCGTCCAGGGCGGCCCGGCCGGGCTCGGTCACGTGTCCGTACTCCGGGACCGACTCGATGCGCAGGTGCACGGGGTCGGGGAAGCGCCGCGAGGAGGGGCGGTACGGGGAGGGGTCGGTGGGCCTGCCGGGAACGGCCGCGTGCAGCGGGTTGACCTGGACGAAGCCGTTCCGCAGGGTCCGGCCCGACCAGGCGGCGAGGTCGGCCAGGTCACCGAGGTCGCCCATGCCCCAGGAGCGGGCGGAGAGCAGCGAGTAGAGCTGGACGAGGAAGCCGTGCGTACGTTCGGGGGGCTGGGGTACGCGGTCGGGTGCGACGACGAGCGTGGCGGTGGCGTAGCGGTGGTCCGGTGCGCGGGCGGTCAGCCGGTGGACTCCCGGGGGCGGGGCGGTCCACCAGTGCGGCGTGAGCGGCGGACTCTCGCCGGGGGGCGTCGCGCGCGCCGGCGTGACGCGCATCCGCAGCTGCGGGGCGTCGGCGCACCCCGGCGCGTGCTCGGGATCGACCGTCAGGGTGGCACCGGGCGGAAGCCCGGCCAGGGCCTCCGGCAGCGGCTCCCCCGACCAGGTCACCACCGTCGCGGGGAGCAGTCGGGAGGCCGCCGCCGACTCGGCCGCGGCGAGTGATCTCCGTACGTCCGCGGGGGTGCTCGCGGCGACACCCAGCGCGGCGAGCACGGCCGTGACCGTGTCGTCGGGGACGGACACCGTGACGTCCGCGGACGGGGAGAAGGAGGTGGCGACGCCGTGCAGTGCGGCGAGCCGGGACAAGCCCATTCAGACTCCTGGGGACTCCATGCCCCCTGCGGTGCCGGGTGCTGTCGGCTCGCTGGTCAGAGGGGCGACGGCGGCGAGCGGAGGCTCGCTCGTGAGAGGTGTGGCGTCGGCGAGCGGAGGCTCGCTGGTCAACGGAGCGGCATCGGCGAACACGGGTTCACCGCTGAGGTGGCGCACCTGGACGAGCGGCAGCTCGCTGATCATCGGGGGTGCGTCGGTCGGGGCAGGAGCCGCCGGGCTCGGTACCTGTTTGGAGAGGGCGGAGAGCAGAAGCTGCGCGGATGCGGGCACGGTGGCCTCCTGGCCGTGGACAACAGGACACAGCAGGCCTACCCAGTGGGTGCGGAAGCAGGCACAGGCGTGACACAGGCGTTATGACAACGAGCCCGACGTGCTGTGGGTCACACTACGTTCTGCGGTACGCCAGGTATGGGCTGTTTTCGGTCACTCGGCGGGTCACCAGGTGGCATCAGCGTGCCGCACCGTGTGACACATCAGGCATATGCGCCACAACGGCCACGCACATTGACACCCTCCCGCCCGGGTGGTGGGCTCGGGGCCCACGGGGGATCAAGGGCATCGGGGCAGGTACCGGAACAAGGGAGAGCGGCGTGCAGCTCGGGCGCAGGAGACATGCGACGGCCATGGCCGTCGCCGTGATCGGCGGACTGCTCGGACCCTTCGCACCGGCCGCGGTCGCGGCCCCCGTCGTCCCCGGCACACCCGCCGCGGCAACGCCCGACCGCACCGACGGCACCCCCCTGCCCGCCGTCTGGCCGCGGCCGCAGAGGATCAAGGCCTCCGGTCAGTCCGTGCAGCTCGGCACCGAGGTCACCGTCCTCGCCGGCGCGGACGCGGATCCGTACGCCGTGGACGCCCTCGGCACACTCCTGCGGGACGCGGGGGTGCGGACCGTGCACGACGCCCTGCCCGGCCGGGGCCCGGTGATCCGGATGGGCGGTACGGGTGCCGGCCAGGCCCTGCGGGCGCTACGCGCACCCGAGCGCGCCGACCTGCCGTCCGGGGGCTACCGCATCGCCGTCGGCAGGGTCGCCGACCGGCCCACCGTCGCCCTGGACGGCATCGGGGAGGACGGCCTGTTCCACGGCGTCCAGACGCTGCGCCAGCTGGTCACGGACGGCACGGTCGCCGGCGCCGTGGTCCGTGACTGGCCGGGAACCACCGTGCGCGGCATGGCCGAGGGCTTCTACGGGCAGCCGTGGACCAGTGAGGAGCGGCTGGCCCAGATCGGTTTCATGGGGCGTACCAAGCAGAACCGCTACCTGTACGCGGCCGGCGACGACCCCTACCGGCAGGCCCGCTGGCGTGAGCCGTACCCCGCCGGCATGCGCGCCGACTTCCGTGAGCTGGCGGCGAAGGCGCGGGCCGAGCATGTGACGCTCGGCTGGGCCGTCTCCCCCGGTCAGGCCATGTGCATGGCCTCCGACGCGGACGTGAGGGCGCTGACGCGCAAGGTCGACGCGATGTGGGCGCTGGGCGTGAGGGCGTACCAGCTGCAGTTCCAGGACGTCAGCTACAGCGAATGGCACTGCGACCTGGACGCGGAGACGTTCGGCAGCGGTCCCGAGGCCGCGGCCAGGGCCCAGGCCCGGGTCGCGAGCGCGCTCGCCCGCCACCTGGCCGACCGCCACCCGGACGCGGAGCCGTTGTCGGTGATGCCGACGGAGTACTACCAGGACGGTGCCACCGACTACCGCACGGCGCTGGCCGCCGCGCTGGACGACCGGGTGCAGGTCGCCTGGACCGGTGTCGGGGTCGTGCCGAAGACCATCACCGGGAAGGAGCTGGCCGGTGCGCGGGCCACGTTCCGCCGCCCGCTGGTCACCATGGACAACTACCCGGTCAACGACTACGCCCAGGACCGCATCTTCCTCGGCCCGTACACCGGCCGGGACCCGGCGGTGGCCATCGGTTCGGCGGCGCTGCTGGCCAACGCCATGGAACAGTCCTCGGCGTCCCGCATCCCCCTGTTCACGGCAGCGGACTTCGCCTGGAACCCGAAGGGGTACCGGTCGCAGGAGTCCTGGCGGGCGGCGATAGACGATCTGGCGGGTGGCGACGCCGACACCCGGGCCGCGCTGCACGCCCTCGCGGGCAACAGCGCCACCTCGGTGCTCGGGGGCGTCGAGTCGGCCTATCTGCAGCCGCTGTTCGCCGGGTTCTGGGCGTCGCGCACGACGGGGAACACGGCCGGCCGCGACAACGCGGCCGCCAGGCTGCGTGCGGCGTTCACGGTGATGCGGCAGGCCCCGGAGCGGCTGAGCACTCCGGCGGACGGGCGGCTCGAGGACGAGGTGCGGCCGTGGTCCGAGCAGCTGGCCCGGTACGGACGGGCGGGCGAACTGGCCGTCGACCTCCTGCAGGCGCAGGCACGCGGCGACGGGGCGGCCGCCTGGCAGGCCCAGCTGGCCCTGGAACCGCTCCGCAAGAAGATCGAGGCGAGCGGGGCGACGGTCGGCAAGGGCGTGCTCGACCCGTTCCTGGACCGGGTGCGGGAGGAGGCCGACAGCTGGAACGGCACCGACCGCGACACCGGCACGGTGCACCGGGACACGAGCAGCTACACGATCCGCCTCGACCGGGCCCGCCCCGTCGAGGCCGTCACCACCATCACGCGGCCCGCCGAGGCCCCGGGTGCGGTCCTGGAGGCCCATGTGCCGGGCGAGGGCTGGCGCGGCCTCGGCCCCCTGTCCGCGGCGGGCTGGACCCAGACACCGACGAAGGGCCTTCGCGCGGACGCGCTCCGGGTCACGGTCCCGTCCGCCCGCCCGGTCCTCGTGGGCCCGTCGGCCCCCGGTGTCATGGGTGAGCCCCCGCTCGCCACGGGACCGGCCGCGGCCTCCACCGCGGTGCACGGGCTGGTCCCCTGGTTCGGTGACGAACCCGCGGCCCGGCTCGACCTCGTACGCGGCGAGACGGACGCCGTGATCGGCGGGGGTACGCAGCGGGTCGAGGCACGGCTGGCGGGCGGCCGCCCCTCCGAGGTGAAGGGCGCCCTCACCGCGAAGGCTCCGAAGGGCATCGAGGTGACGGTGCCGAAGCAGACGACGGTGCCGCGGGGCGCCCGTACCGGCGTCCCCGTGGACATCACCGTGCCCGCCGACACCCCGGCCGGGGAGTACGAGGTACCGCTGAGCTTCGGCGGCGAGGAGAGCACGCTGACCGTACGGGCCTTCCCGCGCACCGCGGGCGCCGACCTGGTGCGTACGGCCACGGCGTCCTCGTCCGGCGACGAGACCCCGGACTTCCCGGCCTCCGCCGCCTCGGACGGCGATCCGGCGACCCGCTGGTCCTCGCCCGTCGAGGACAGTGCCTGGTGGCAGGCCGAGCTGCCCGGGCCCGTCCGGCTGGGCCAGGTCGTGCTGCAGTGGCAGGACGCCCACGCCTCCCGCTACCGCGTCCAGGTCTCCGCAGACGGCCGTACCTGGCGGACGGCGGCGACCGTGCGGGAGGGGGGCGGCGGGCGCGAATCGGTCCGCATGGACGCGAAGGACACCCGCTTCATCAGGATCCAGGCCGACAGCCGGGCCACGCAGTACGGGTACTCGCTGTGGTCGGTGGAGGCCTACGCCGTCGCCGAGTAGTGCCGCGGCCCCCCGGACGACGGAGGCCCGGGCTCTCCGGCGGAAACGCCGTCGATCCGGGCCATCACGTCGTCCGCGCCGAACGGCTGCAAGTAGGGCAGCCAGCGCGGGTCGCGATGTCCGGTCCCGATGATCCGCCAGGCGAGACCGCTGGGCGGGGCGGGCTGGTGGCGCAGCCGCCAGCCGAGCTCGGGCAGGTGCCGGTCGGCCTTGACGTGGTTGCAGCGGCGGCAGGCCGCCACCACGTTGTCCCAGGCGTGCTGCCCGCCGCGGCTGCGCGGGACGACGTGGTCGACGCTGGTCGCCGCCGCACCGCAGTACACACAGCGGCCGCCGTCCCTCGCGAAGAGCGCCCGGCGGGTCAGCGGAACGGGCCCCCGGTAGGGGACCCGTACGAACCGCTTGAGCCGGACGACGCTGGGCGCGGGCAGGGCACGGGTGGCACTGTGCATGAAGGCGCCGGACTCCTCGAGGCAGATGGCCTTGTTCTCGAGGACGAGGACGAGCGCGCGGCGGAGCGGTACGACGCCGAGCGGCTCGTACGACGCGTTGAGAACCAGGACGTGCGGCACGTGGATGCCTCCTTGTACGCCGGCGGCGCGTGGCTCGCGCCGGGACGATCCGCTCTCAGTCTCTCCTCATGCCTGGTCGTGGCGCCACCACGTGCGGGTAACGGGCCGGAGGGATTTTTCTCACCACCCGGCCGGGCGCACCCCGCGGGCACACCGGTGCGGGTGCCTCACCACGGCGGCCGGACACGGTGTGTCACGGGCCGTACCACGTGGCCCCGTGGGTGAGACGTGTCTCTCCTCCCTCCACGGCAACGAACCACCCGCTCCGCTTCGTTACTGTGGTTGATCTGCCGTCACCCCCTCTGGAGGTCCCCGTCGTGTCCCTGTCCGCCCTCCTGGCCGCAGCACCGTCACCCGAGCCGGCAGGCTCGCTGGACGAAGCCGCCGAGCGGGCCGGCAACGCCGCGGGCTGGGTGCAGGACAACTGGTCCACCTGGCTGAACACCGGTCTGCGCATCCTGTTGATCCTCACGATCGCGCTCGTGCTGCGCTACGTGATCCGGCGGGCGCTGACCAATCTCATCGACCGGATGAACCGCAGCGCGCAGGCCGTGGAGGGCACCGCGCTCGGCGGGCTGCTGGTCAACGCGGAACGCCGCCGCCAGCGCTCGGAGGCCATCGGTTCCGTACTCCGCTCGGTCACGTCGTTCATGATCCTGGGCACGGCCGCGCTGATGATCCTGGGGGCGTTCCAGATCAACCTGGCGCCCCTGCTGGCCTCCGCGGGGGTCGCCGGGGTGGCCCTGGGCTTCGGTGCCCGCAACCTCGTCACCGACTTCCTCTCCGGGGTCTTCATGATCCTCGAGGACCAGTACGGCGTGGGCGACCAGATCGACGCGGGCGTCGCCTCCGGCGAGGTCATCGAGGTCGGTCTGCGGGTGACCAAGCTGCGCGGCGACAACGGCGAGATCTGGTACGTCCGCAACGGCGAGGTGAAGCGGATCGGCAACCTCAGCCAGGGCTGGTCCACGGCCGGTGTCGACGTCACCGTCCGCCCGACCGAGGACCTGGAACAGGTCCGCAAGGCGATCACCGAGGCCTCGGAGACCATGGCCAAGGAAGAGCCCTGGTCGGAGCGTCTGTGGGGCCCGGTGGAAGTCCTCGGCCTGGACGCGGTCCTGCTCGACTCGATGACCGTCCGCGTCACGGCGAAGACGATGCCGGGCAAGTCGCTGGGCGTGGAACGCGAGCTGCGCTGGCGGATCAAGCAGGCCCTCGACTCGGCCGGCATCAGGATGATCGGTGCCGCGCCCCTCCAGGCGGAGGCTGCCGCCGACCCGACGGCGGGCATGGCCGCCCCCTCGGCCTACGCGTCGGCCACGTCGCCGCAGTCGCTGGCGACCACTCCGATACCGCCGCCGACCATGACGAAGTAGCACCCGCCCGGTCACCGGCGAAGGGGCGCCCCGCGGATCCGCGGGGCGCCCCTTCGACATCCCGGCCCGCCCCGGATAACGCTTTGGCAGCCACAGGGGTGGAGACCATTGACGTTCCGATGATGTGCGCCATACGTTCCTCCCACCGAACAGGAAACTTTCCTAACAGAGGGCAGGTCATCCGTCATGGCGGCAACCACTCCGGGCACGCCGGGCACACCGCGCGTCCTGCGCGCCATGAACGACCGGGCCGCGCTGGACCTCCTCCTGGAGCACGGGCCCCTGTCCCGTACACGGATCGGGAAGCTGACGGGTCTGTCCAAGCCCACCGCCTCACAGCTCCTCGCCCGGCTGGAAGCCGCCGGGCTGGTCGTCGCCACCGGCACCAGCGAGGGGCGGCCGGGGCCCAACGCCCAGCTCTACACGGTCAACGCCGGGGCCGCCCACGTGGCGGGGCTCGATGTGACCGCCCGGCGGATCGTCGCCGCCGTCGCCGACGTGACGGGTGAGACCGTCGGCGAGTTCGAACTGCCCACCCCCGGGCGGCGGGCCGAGAGCGTGGCCCGGCAGGTGGCGGACGCCCTGGACGGTGCGGTCAAGGAGGCCGGGCTCGCCCGCTCGGACGTGCACCGGGTCGTCATCGGCACCCCCGGCGCCTTCGACCCCGGCACGGGACGCCTGCGCTACGCCTCGCACCTGCCCGGCTGGCACTCCCCCACCCTGCTGGACGAGCTGGCCGCGTCCCTGCCGATGCCGGTGGAGTACGAGAACGACGTGAACCTGGTCGCGGTGGCCGAACAGCGCCTCGGCGCGGCCCGGGAGCACGAGGACTTCGTCCTCCTGTGGAACGAGGAGGGCCTCGGCGCCGCCCTCGTCATCAACGGCCGGCTGCACCGCGGTTTCACCGGCGGTGCGGGCGAGGTCGGTTTCCTGCCGGTGCCGGGCACACCCCTCGTACGCCAGGTGGTCAAGGCGAACAGCGGCGGCTTCCAGGAGCTTGCGGGCGCCCAGGCGCTGCCCCGGCTCGCCACCTCGCTCGGCATCGAGACCCCGCACCAGCCGTACGCCGAGGTCGCGGCCGGGCTGCTGGCCCGTGCGGTCGAGGGCTACGAGCGGGACCCCGCGCTCACCGAGCTGCTGCGGCAGTACGCCCAGCGGCTCGCCACCGGTCTCGCCTCCGTCACCGCCGTGCTCGACCCCGGCCTGATCGTGCTCTCCGGCGCGCTGACGGCCGCGGGCGGCGAGCTGCTGCGGTCCCTGATCCAGTCAGAACTCGCCGAGCTCGCCGCGTCCCGGCCCCGTCTCGTACTCGGCCTGATCGACCGGCACCCGGTCCTGCGGGGGGCCCTGGAGCGGGCCCTCGCGGACACCCGCGACGAGGTGTTCGACACCTCCCGCTGACCGCCCCACCCCACTTCTTCCTCCCACTCCTTCTTCTTCCACCTGTCCCTGGGAGCTTTGCCATGCGCAGAAGCCGACTGACCACCACCGCCGCGGTCGCCGTAGCCGCGATCTCGGTCCTCGCCACCGCCTGTACGGGCCAGGCCGAGTCCGGCGCGAACGACGACCCGGACGCGCGGACCACCATCAACTTCTGGCACGGCTGGAGCGCGCCCTCCGAGGTCAAGGCCGTCCAGGACAACGTCGACCGGTTCGAGAGGACCCACCCGAACATCACGGTGAAGGTCGTCGGCAACATCAACGACGACAAGCTCAACCAGGCCCTGCGCGCCGGGGGTTCGAACGGTCCGGACGTGGTGTCGTCCTTCACCACCTCCAACGTGGGCAAGTTCTGCTCGTCCGGAGCCTTCGCCGATCTCGGGCCGTTCATCGAGAAGTCGAAGCTGGACCTGGAGAAGACCTTCCCGAAGGTGCTGCTCGACTACACGCAGTTCGAGGGCAAGCGCTGCGCACTGCCGCTGCTCGCCGACGCGTACGGGCTCTACTACAACAAGGACGCCTTCGAGAAGGCCGGCGTCACCGCTCCGCCGAAGACGATGTCCGAGCTGGCCTCGGTCGCGAAGAAGCTGACGGTGAGCAAGGGCGACAGCTACCGGCAGCTCGGTTTCATGCCGACCTTCCACGGCTACGAGACGGTCGCCGACCACTACCTGTCCTCGTGGGACCACACGTACTTCGACGCGGACGGCAAGTCGAACATCGCCAAGGACCCGGCCTTCGCCGAGATGTTCACGTACCAGAAGAAGCTGGTCGAGGACCTCGGCGGTTACGAGAAGCTGGAGAGGTACCGCGGCACGTTCGGTGACGAGTGGGGCGGCAAGCACCCGTTCCACACCGGCCAGGTCGCGATGCAGCTGGACGGCGAGTGGCGGCTGGGCATGGCCACCGACGCCGACGTGCCGTTCGAGATCGGTGTGGCGCCGATGCCGGTGGCCGACGACGAGGCCGACAGCTACGGCAAGGGCTTCCTGTCCGGCACCATCATGGGGATCGCCCCGGCCAGCAGGAAGCAGAACGCCGCGTGGGAGCTCGTGCGGTTCATGACGAGCGACACACAGGCCGTGGTCGACTTCGCGAACGGCATCCGCAACGTGCCCTCCACCTTCGCCGCGCTGAAGTCGCCGGAGCTGAAGCTCGACCCGCGCTTCAAGACCTTCCTGGACATCGCCCAGCACCCGCGGTCCAGCACCCCCGACGGCGCGGTCAACGGGTCGGCGTACCAGCAGACGATCCAGGACTTCGGCTTCCAGTACGAGAAGGGCGCCGTCAAGGACCTGAAGGCCGGCCGGGAGAAGACCGCGGCGCAGATCGACACCGACATCGCCAAGGCGAAGTAGACCCCGATGACCACGCACACACTCCGCTCCAAGCGCCGCAGGTCGGCGCTGCGGACGGCGGCCTTCATGTCGCCGTGGCTGATCGGGTTCACCGTCTTCTTCGCGTACCCGATGGTGTCGACCGTGTACTTCTCGTTCATGAAGTACGACGGTTTCGGCGCCCCGTCGTTCAACGGGCTGTCGAACTGGACGTACGTCTTCGCCGACTACCCCATGTTCTGGCCGTCGCTGCGCAACACGCTGTGGCTGGTGCTCGTCATGGTCACCTGCCGGGTCGTGTTCGGACTCGGGATCGGCATGCTGATCACGAAGATCAGGACGGGAACGGGCCTCTTCCGCACCTTCTTCTATCTGCCCTACCTGGCCCCGCCGGTCGCCGCGACGCTGGCGTTCGTCTTCCTGCTCAACCCTGGGACGGGACCGGTCAACGCGATCCTCGGCGATCTGGGCCTGCCCACCCCGGGCTGGTTCAACGACGCCTCCTGGTCGAAGCCGGCGCTCACCATGCTCGCCGTGTGGGGCATCGGCGACCTGATGGTCATCTTCATGGCCGCACTCCTCGACGTGCCCAAGGAGCAGTACGAGGCGGCCGAGCTGGACGGCGCGTCCGGCTGGCAGAGGTTCCGCTTCGTGACGCTGCCGAACATCTCGCCGATCGTGCTGTTCGCCGTGGTCACGGGTGTGATCCAGGCGATGCAGTACTACACCCAGCCGCTGGTGGCGGGAAAGGTCGCCTCGGGCGTGATCGGTGGTTCCGGGCAGCAGTTCGAACCCGGCTATCCCGACAAGTCGACACTCACGCTGCCCCAGCTCGTCTACAACCTCGGTTTCCAGCGCTTCGACTACAGCTCCGCCTGCGTCGTCGCCCTCGTCCTGTTCGCCCTGGCCATGGCCTTCACCGCACTGCTGATGCGGGGCCGCAACAACCTGATCCAGGCCGGTGACTGAGCCATGACCCGACTCCTCGACACCCCCCGGCCCGTCGCCGCGGCAGACGGGCCCACGCCCGCCGAACGCACCGCCCGCCGCAAGGCCCTGCTGCACTGGATCGCCGTCCACTCGCTGGGCATCGCGGCCGCGCTCTTCTTCGTCCTGCCGTTCGTCTTCGTCGTCCTGACGTCGCTGATGAGCGACCAGCAGGCGCTGACCCGGGACCTCACCCCCAACACCTGGGAGTGGGGCAACTACCGCCGGGTCTTCGAGACCCCGGGCTTCCTGACCTGGTGGCGCAACACGCTGCTGTACGCGGGACTGGGCACGGTCCTGACCGTCGTGTCGTCGGTCCCGGTGGCGTACGCGCTGGCGAAGTTCCGCTTCCGGGGCCGCAAGCTGTCGCTGATGCTGGTCATCTCGATGATGATGCTGCCGCCGCAGGTCGTCATCATCCCGATGTACCTGTTCTGGGCGAAGCAGCTGGACCTGTCCGGGACCCTCTGGCCGCTGATCATTCCGATGGCCTTCGGCGACGCGTTCTCCATCTTCCTGCTGCGGCAGTTCCTCCTGACCATCCCGAACGAGTACCTGGACGCGGCGAAGGTCGACGGCTGCGGCGAGTTCCGCACCCTGATCAAGGTCGTCCTGCCGATGGCGAAGCCCGGCATCGCGGCGATCGCCCTGTTCCAGTTCTTCGCCGCCTGGAACGACTACTTCGGACCGCAGATCTACGCCTCGGAGAACCCGGCCGCCTGGACGCTCAGTTACGGCCTGGAATCCTTCAAGGGCGCACACCACACCGACTGGAACCTGACCATGGCCGCGACCGTCCTGGTCATGGCCCCTGTGATCGCCGTCTTCTTCTTCGCCCAGAAGGCGTTCGTCGAGGGCGTCACACTGACCGGAGTAAAGGGCTGAGATGAAGCTCGCAGTAGTGGGTGGCGGGTCCACCTACACACCTGAACTGATCGATGGATTCGCACGGCTGAGGGACACCCTGCCGGTCGAGGAGCTGGTGCTCGTCGACCCGGCGGCCGACCGGCTGGAGCTCGTCGGCGGCCTGGCCCGGCGGATCTTCGCCAAGCAGGGCCACCCGGGGCGGATCACCACGACCGCCGATCTCGACGCGGGGGTGGAGGGCGCCGACGCGGTCCTGCTCCAGCTGCGCGTCGGCGGGCAGGCGGCCCGCGACCAGGACGAGACCTGGCCGCTGGAGTGCGGCTGCGTCGGCCAGGAGACCACCGGGGCCGGCGGCCTCGCCAAGGCCCTGCGCACGGTGCCGGTCGTACTCGACATCGCCGAGCGGGTCCGCCGCACCAATCCCGACGCCTGGATCATCGACTTCACCAACCCGGTCGGCATCGTGACCAGGGCGCTCCTGCAGGCCGGTCACAAGGCCGTCGGCCTGTGCAACGTGGCGATCGGCTTCCAGCGGAAGTTCGCCGCGCTCCTCGACGTCACCCCCGCCGAGGTGCACCTCGACCACGTCGGGCTCAACCACCTGTCCTGGGAGCTCGGAGTGCGGCTCGGCGGTCCGGACGGTGAGAACGTCCTGCCGAGGCTGCTCGCCGAGCACGGCGACACGATCGCCGGCGACCTGCGCATGCCCCGGCAGATCGTCGACCGGCTCGGCGTCGTCCCCTCGTACTACCTGCGGTACTTCTACGCGCACGACGACGTCGTCCGGGAGCTCGGCACGAAGCCGTCGCGGGCCGCCGAGGTCGCCGCGATGGAGAAGGAACTCCTGGCCATGTACGGGGATCCGGCGCTGGACGAGAAGCCGGCGCTGCTCGGCAAGCGCGGCGGAGCCTTCTACTCGGAGGCGGCCGTCGACCTGGCGGCCGCGCTCCTCGGCGGGGGCGGCCCGTCGGTGCAGGTCGTCAACACGTACAACAACGGCACGCTGCCGTTCCTGCCGGACGACGCGGTGATCGAGGTGCAGGCCCGGGTGGACGGCACGGGTGCAGCCCCGCTCACGGCCCCGGTGCTCGACCCCCTCTACGCGGGGCTGATCGCCAACGTGACGGCGTACGAGGACCTGGCGCTGGAGGCCGCGCTCCGGGGCGGCCGGGACCGGGTGTTCAAGGCACTGCTCTCGCACCCGCTGATCGGCCAGTACGAGTACGCCGAAGGGCTCACCGACCGGCTGATCGCGCACAACCGGGAGCACCTGCCGTGGGCGTGAACGCTTCGGTCCTCGCCATCGACGCGGGCAACAGCAAGACCGACGTGGCACTGGTCGGCGAGGACGGCTCGGTGCTGGCCACGGCCCGCGGGGGCGGCTTCCAGCCGCCGGTGGTCGGGGTGGAGGCGGCCGTCGACGTGCTGGCCGCCGCGCTCGGGAAGGCGCTGGCGGCGTCCGATGTGCGCCCGGGGGCCGTCGGACACGTGTCGGCGTGCCTCGCCAACGCCGATCTCCCGGTGGAGGAGGCCGAGCTGACCGAAGCCCTGCTCCGCCGGGGGTGGGGCGGCACGGTGGAGGTGCGCAACGACACCTTCGCGATCCTGCGGGCCGGGGTGGACGAGCCGCGCGGGGTGGCCGTCGTCTGCGGCGCCGGGATCAACTGTGTGGGGATGGTGCCGGACGGGCGCACCGCCCGCTTCCCCGCGATCGGCCGGATCTCCGGTGACTGGGGCGGCGGTTCGGGTCTCGCCGAGGAGGCCCTGTGGTTCGCGGCACGGGCCGAGGACGGCAGGGGCGAGCCGACGGAGCTGATGCACACGCTGCCGGGGCACTTCGGTCTCGGATCGATGTACGAGCTGATAGAGGCCCTGCACCGGGGGCGGATCACGTACGAGGCGCGGCACGAGCTGACCCCGGTGCTGTTCGCGACGAGTGCGGCCGGGGACACGGTGGCGAGGGGCCTGGTCGACCGGCTGGCGGACGAGGTCGTCGCCCTGGCGTCCGTCGCGCTCGGCCGTCTCGGGCTGCTGGACGAGGAGGTTCCGGTGGTGCTGGGCGGCAGTGTGCTCGCCGCCCGGCACCCGCGGCTGGACGACCGGATCACGCGGCTCCTCGCGGAGCGCGCTCCGAAGGCGGTGATCCGGGTGGTCGCACAGCCCCCGGTGCTGGGTGCCGCTCTGCTGGGTCTGGACCGTACGGGAGCGCCGCCCGGGGTGCACAACAGGCTGCGCGCGCACTACTCCTGACCCACGGTGGCAGCCGTGGGTGCGGCCGTCGGCTCCGGCGCCTCGGAACGCCCCTTCCGCACGGGAACCGATCAGATGTCCCGAACGTGTTCATGGTGGGGAGATCGATCCGCTTCGGGGGATGTCTCAGGGCTTGCCCGGGTGATCGTCTTGATCGTCCGGGCAAGCCCTGATCGAATACGGGGTCGATGCAGGATCGAGGCGTTCCTGGTGAATGCCGGTCCCTGCGGCCATACTTCTGGCCGGGCACCAGTCCCCCGATCGGCCGGGGGTCCGGGCCACCGTCAGTGACCGAGGGGGAGGTCAAGTGACATACCCGCCGAATGGGGGCTCGCCGCCGGAACACGCGCCGGGAGGGCCGGCCGCGCCGGTGACCGTACCCGCGCAGCGCGGTGTCGTCGCCGTGGCCGCCGAGCGGCTGCGTACAGCGGCGACGACCGAGCCGGGCAGGCTGCAGATCATCGGGGCCGTACTGGCCCTGCTGGTCGTGGCGTTCGGCGCGGTCACGGCCCTGGAGGTCTCCGGGCGGGCATCGGCCGCGGACGACGTGGTGTCCCGCAGCCAGCCGCTGAGCGCGGATGCGGCGAGCATCTACCGCTCGCTGGCCGACGCGGACACGATGGCGGCGAGCGGCTTCCTGGCGGGCGCGCAGGAGCCCGCCGACGTGCACGAGCAGTACGAGGAGGACATCAGGGAAGCCTCCGGGCTCCTGGTGAAGGCCGCGGCGCACACCGACGCGTCGTCCCCGTCGTGGGACGAGATCACCACGCTCAACAAGCTGCTTCCCGAGTACACGGGACTGATCGAGCGGGCCCGCGCCAACAACCGGCAGGGCCTGCCCCTCGGCGGCGCCTACCTCCGCTACGCCAACCAGAAGATGACGAACGAACTCCTGCCGGCCGCCGAGCGGTTGTACGCGGCGGAGACCGGCAGGCTCGGCAACGACTCGACCGAGGCCCGGCAGTGGCCGTTCCTCTCCCTGGCCGCCGGCATCGTCGCGCTGGCAGCGCTGGTGTGGATGCAGCGGCGCAACTACCGCCGGACGAACCGCGTCTTCAACCACGGGCTGCTCGCCGCGACGGCCGCGGCCACGGTGGTGCTGCTGTGGCTGGCCGTGGGGCACACGGTGGCCCGCGCCGAACTGCGTGCCGCGATGACTCAGGGGCAGGAGTCCCTCGACGTCCTCAACAAGGCGCGGATCAACTCGCTGAAGGCACGCGCGAACGAGAACCTCACCCTGGTCGCCCGCGGCGCGGTGCTGACCGCGGACGGCACGCAGGACAAGTACGAGACCGACTACAGCACGGGCATGAAGTCCCTCGGCGCCCAGCTCGAGAGTGCCGGGAGGCTCGCCGACGGCACCCCGGGGAGCGAGCCGGTGGCGAAGGCGGTCAGCGGAGTGTCCGAGTGGCAGGACCGGCACAAGAAGGCCCGGACGACGGACGACCAGGGCGACTACGAGGGTGCCCTGGAGCAGATCATCGGCCCGAAGGGCTCCACGGGGGAGTCCTTCGAGCAGGTGGACAGCGCGCTGCGGCAGGCGCTCGCCCACGAACAGGGCGAGTTCACCGCGGCGGCGAGCGACGGGCGCGGTGCGCTCGGCGGGTTGCCGATCGGGGCGGCCGTCCTCGCCGTGCTGGGTGCGGTCGCCGCGATCGTCGGGGTCAACCGCAGGCTCTCGGAGTACCGGTGAGAGGGGGAGCGATGACCAGGGCGAAGGTCTGGGCCGCGCGCCGCGGGCTGCGCGGCTGGGGCGGTGTGACGGGTATGGCGGTCGCCTGTGCCGTGACGGCGTCGCTCACCCTGCTGCCGCTGGCACACGGTGACGGCACCTTCGGCGGGCAGACCACCGGCCAGGGGGTGACCTCCGCGGTGCCGGCCAAGGCCGAGGCGTGCACGGATCCGGAGGCGAGCCTGCTGCCGTCGACCGCCGACGGCCCGGCCATCGAGAAGATCCGGGCGCGCGGGAAGCTGATCGCCGGGGTCGACCAGAACAGCTTCCGGTGGGGGTACCGCGATCCGGAGAGCGACACCCTCGAAGGTTTCGACATCGACCTGGTGCGGGCCATCGCGAAGGACATCCTCGGCGATCCGGACGCCGTGATCTTCCGGGCCATCCCCACCAACCAGCGCATCACCGCGCTGGAACACGACAAGGTCGATGTCGTCGTGCGGACGATGACGATCAACTGCAAGCGCCTGGAGCAGGTCTCGTTCTCCACGGCCTACTTCCAGGCCGGTCAGCAGGTCCTGGCGCCGAAGGAATCGAGGATAACGGGGTACGACAAGTCCCTGGCCGGCAAGCGGGTCTGCACGGCGGAGGGCTCAACGGCCTTCGAGGCCCTGGAGAAGCAGTCGTACGGGGCCGTCTTCGAGGACGAGCACGACGGCACCGAGCGGGACCGGGACCAGCTGACCGTCCCCAACCAGCTGGACTGCCTGGTACGGCTGCAGCTCGGCGAGGTCGACGCGGTCGTCACGGACAACGCGCTGGCCGCGGGCCAGGCGGCCCAGGATCCGGCGGTGGAGCTCAAGGGCGACAAGCCGTTCACCACGGAGTACTACGGCGTCGCGGCGAAGCTGGGCGCCGACGATCTGGTGGCCAGGGTCAACCAGGTACTGGTCGACTACCGCAGGGGCGGTGCCGACAGCCCCTGGATGAGGTCGTACCAGAACTGGCTGGCGGCGGGGCTGCCCGGGATCAAGGGCCCCCCGGCACCGAAGTACCGGAGCAACTGAACCTGTCCGGACCTCAGGGTCCGGCGGAACGAGCGGAGAGGTGATCGATGGGCGTCGCGGGATCCTTCCCCGGCTTCGCGGGGAGGCCCCCCGGCCCGGTCATGGACCGGGACGAGGCGGACCGTGCGCTGGCCCGGCTCGGTGCGGAGCACGAGGCCATCGAGACCTCGCTCCTCGCCCTGCAGGACCATGCCGGCCGCCGGCTCCTGGAGGGCGCCGATCTGACCGGTGTCACCAAGGAACGCTGGGCTTCCGCCGAGCAGTCGATCGCGCTGCTCTGGGGGTACTTCGACGCCTACGCCGGGGCGCTGGCCTCGGCCCGTGAGATCCGGGCCAGGCGCCGCTACCCCGGCAGGGACGACCTGGCGGCCCTGACCGAGCTGCTGCGCGGCGACGCCGTGACCGTGGCGAACACGGGAGCGGCCGGACCGGCCCCCGCCCTCGCGCCGGTGCGGCTCTCCGAGCGGTTCACCCTCGAGGAGCTGGTCGCCCGGATGAACGACCTGTACGCCCACTCGCTGGACATGGTCGTCGCCTCGGACTCGGTGTGGTCGGCGCTGCCCGCCCGGATAGACCTGCTGGCCGCCGAGCTGCGCCGCACCCGCTCGCTGGCGCACTCCGTCGGTGTACGGCCCGGGGAGCACCCGGCCGGCGACGACCTGGAGTCGATCACCCAGGAGCTGACCACGCTGCGGGTGCAGGTGATCTCCGATCCGCTGGCGTTCTGGATGCCGGGCCCCGGCAGTGCCGCGCCCGGCGGAGGACGCCCCGACACCACGCGCTACGACCGGGCGGCCCGCGCCCTGGAGGACGTGCGCCGGGAGATCGAGGCGGTGCTGGCGGTCCGGCAGGACGCCGAACAGCGGCTGGTCCAGCTGCGTGACCTGCTGTCGCGTGCGGACCGTACGCTCGCCGAGGCCCGTTCGGCGCGCGGCGAGGTGCTGGCGAAGATCGCCGCCTCGGAGGTGCCCGCGGTCAGCGGACCGGCGACCGCGTTGCAGGAGCGGCTGGCGACGGCGTCGGAGTACCGCAGGCACGCCCAGTGGAACCGGCTCTCACCGCTGCTGGACTCCCTGGAGCGGGAGGCCGAGGACGAACTTCTGCGCGCCCGGGAGTCGCTGACGTCCGTCACGGCGCCGCTCGCGGTCCGTGCGGAGCTGCGCGGCAGGCTCGACGCGTACAGGGCGAAGGTGGCCCGGCACGGTCTGGCGGAGGAACCGCTGCTGATCGAGCGGTACGACGCGGCCCGCCGGATGCTGTGGAGCGCGCCGTGCGACCTGCGCGTCGCCGGACAGGCGGTGCTGCGCTACCAGCAGGCCGCCGCGGAACTGCTGACACCGCGCGACCGGGGCGAGTACGGCGAACAGGGGGAGACGTCATGAGTGCGCAGTGCCAGCGCCCCGCGTGCGAGGGCAGCTACGAGGACATGGGCGGCGGTGAGCTGTACTGCGACACCTGCGGGCTCGCGCCGGTGGTGTCCTCGACCGGCATGCTGAGCTCGCCGCCGACCGGGATCGCGGGCGGCGGCAGGACCGGCGGCCGGGGAAGCGACAGCACGTCGCGGAGCACGGGTTCGCGGGCCTCGTCGAGGTCCTCGTCCCGCTCCTCGACGTCCAGGCGCTCGGTCTCCGGACGGCTCTCCCGCTCGCTGTCCGGCGCCTCCACCTCCCGTTCGGTGTCGGTGGTCTCGGGGGGCACCTCGACGAGCTCTACCTCCGGGCGGGGCAGGCTGGGCGCGGGCCTGGTACTCGTCCCGGACGTGCCGCGGCCGGATCCGCAGACCGCGGTGATGGCGAACCCGGAGGTCCCCGAGCGGAAGCGGTTCTGCTCGCGTTCCGACTGCGGCGCCCCGGTGGGCCGGGCCCGCGGCTCACGGGCCGGCCGCACCGAGGGGTTCTGCACCAAGTGCGGTCACCCCTACTCCTTCGTGCCCAAGCTGCACGGCGGTGACATCGTGCACGGGCAGTACGAGGTGGCGGGCTGCCTGGCGCACGGCGGTCTCGGCTGGGTCTACCTCGCGGTGGACCGCGCGGTCTCCGACCGCTGGGTGGTCCTGAAGGGACTGCTGGACACCGGGGACCAGGACGCCATGGCGGCGGCCATCTCCGAGCGGCGCTTCCTCGCCGAGATCGAGCACTCCAACATCGTCCGCATCTACAACTTCGTGGAGCACCTGGACCAGCGGACCGGGTCGCTCGACGGCTACATCGTGATGGAGTACGTCGGCGGCAAGGCGCTCAAGGAGATAGCCAACGAGCGCCGGACACCGGCCGGGAAGCGGGATCCGCTGCCGGTCGAGCAGGCGTGCGCGTACGGGATCGAGGCGCTGGAGGCGCTCGGCCACCTGCACAGCCGCAACCTGCTGTACTGCGACTTCAAGGTCGACAACGCGATCCAGACCGAGGACCAGCTCAAGCTGATCGACATGGGCGCGGTGCGCAGGATGGACGACGGCGAGTCGGCCATCTACGGCACCGTCGGCTACCAGGCGCCGGAGGTGGCCGAGGTCGGCCCGTCCGTCGCCTCCGACCTGTACACGGTCGCCCGGACCCTCGCGGTGCTCACCTTCGACTTCCAGGGGTACACGAACGTCTTCGTGGACTCGCTGCCGGACCCGGACAACATCGACGTCTTCCGGAGGTACGAGTCGTTCTACCGGCTGCTCGTCAGGGCCACGGACCCCGATCCGGCACGGCGGTTCGCCTCGGCCGCCGAGATGTCCGAGCAGCTGACGGGTGTGCTGCGGGAGGTGGTGGCGCTGCAGACGGGGCGCCCGCGTCCGGCGCTGTCGACCCTGTTCGGTACGGAACTGCGGGTGACGGACACGCTGCTGTTCGCGGAGCTGTCCGGCGAGGTGTCGCAGCTCGGCGCCCGCAGCGCTCCGGCGGGCCGCTTCGGACGCCGGAGGAACCGTGCGGCACCGGGCGCGGCGCCCCTGCCGCCGAGCCCGGTGGCGACGGCGCACGCTGCACCGTCGGCCCCCGCGTCGTACGCCCCGGCCCCCGCGTACAGCGCTCCGGGCGCCGGTCCGCTGAGTACCCCGGACACCCATGTCCGGGGTGGCACAGGCGGCGGTGCGCTCGGCGCGACCGGGTACGCGCCGCCCCGGGCGGCCGTGCCGGCCCCGCGTTCGGAGGTCCCCGCCCAGGGGCCGCCGCCCGTCGCGCACACCGGTGACGTCCCCCGGCTCGCTGCCTTCGACGCGCGGGCGACCTCGCTGGCCCTGCCGGTCCCCCGGGTCGACGCCAACGACCCCAACGCCGGGTTCCTCGCCGGGGTGATGACGTCGGCGCCCGCCGAGCTGGTCTCCGCGCTGCAGGCCGTGCCCGCGCCCTCGCTGGAGACCTGGCTGCGCGAGCTGCGCGCCCGGCTCGAGATGGGGGAACTCGACGCGGGGGTACGGGCCTTGACGACAGTGGAGACACAGCATCCGGAGGACTGGCGGGTCGTCTGGTACCGCGGGGTCACCTCGCTGGTGACCGGCGACAAGGAGAACGCGGCGCTGTCCTTCGACGCGGTGTACGACGCCTTTCCCGGCGAACCCGCGCCCAAGCTGGCACTGGGCATCTGCGCGGAGGTGCTGGGCCAGCTGGACAACGCCGCCGAGTACTACCGTCTGGTGTGGGCGACCGACCCGGGCTTCGTCAGTGCCGCGTTCGGCCTGGCGCGGGTGCAGATCGCCGCCGGTGACCGGGCCGGGGCGGTACGGACGCTGGAGTCGGTACCGGAGTCGTCGATCCACTACACGGCGGCACGGGTGGCCGCGGTGCGGGCACGGCTGCGGGCGCGTGCCCCGCACGAGCCGCTGATCGACGACCTGACCGCCTCGGCGGACCAGGTGACGGCACTGCGGGACTACGGCCTGGACGCGGTGCGCCGTGAACGGTTGTCGACCGAGGTGCTGGGTACGGCACTTGACTGGGTACTCTCCGGTAGTCCCACTGCTCAGCCGCCGGGCCCGGCCTCCCCCGCAGCCGCGGGGCCGAGGGCGCTGCTCGGCAGCGAACTGGACGAGCAGGGCCTCAGGTTCGGCCTCGAACGCTCGTACCGGATGCTCGCCCGGCTCGCGCAGCGGGGCGACGAGAGGATCGAACTGGTGGAGCGGGCCAACCGTTTCCGCCCCCGGACCTGGGTGTGAAGATGTCACAGATCCATGAGCAGGCCTCCTTGCCGGGATGCCCCGGCTGCGAGGAACCCCTGGAGTCGGGCGACCTGTTCTGCGGTGCGTGCGGGTACGACCTCTCGGCCGTGCCCGCGCCCCCCGGCGACCGCCCCACGGTCGCCATCACGGTCCCGGCACCGAGCGCGGCGGGCAGGGCTCCGGCCGCGCCCGTGGAGTGGCCGTCCGCCTCCGAGACCGACAGCTCCGACCTCCCGGCGCCCACGCACCGCCCGGCCGATCTGCCCGGCACGGATTCGGGTGGCAGGCCCCTGCCGACGGCGGATCAGGCGCAGGGCCCCGCGGCTGTCCGGCCGGCGGCTCCGGACGCGGTCCGGTCCGACAGGCCGGACGACGGCCCGGAGGGTGCCTCGGGCGACTTCGAACTGGCCGCGCCCGATCCGCGCACGGCGGAGCACGCCGCGGCGGCGGGGGCGACGGGCGGCAAGGTCTGTGTGGCCTGCCGCTCCGGCCGCGTGGACACCGACGGCTACTGCGAGAACTGCGGCCACGCCCAGCCCCGTGAGCGCGACCACCTGGAGCGGGAGCTCGACTCCGTGGCCGCGGTCAGCGACCGGGGTCTGCGCCACCACCGCAACGAGGACGCCTTCGCGGTGTCCTCCACGGCCCTGCCGGACGGCTCCCCGGCCGTCGTCGCGATCGTGTGCGACGGCGTCTCGTCGGCGACCCGCCCGGACGAGGCGTCGGCCGCGGCTGCCACCGCGGCCAACGAGGCACTGCTGGAGTCGCTGCCGCGCGGCACGCATCCGCAGCAGGCCATGCACGAGGCGATCCTCGCCGCGTCGGAGGCCGTCAACGCCCTGGCGCAGGAGCCGGGACGCGCGGGGGAGCAAGATCCGCACCGACACCAGAACGCCCCGGCCTGCACCCTGGTCGGCGCCGTCATGGCGGGCGGGCTGCTGGTCGTCGGCTGGGTCGGCGACAGCCGCGTCTACTGGGTGCCCGCGGACCGCACCGGCCCGCCCGCCCGGCTCACGGAGGACGACTCCTGGGCCGCGCAGATGGTGGCGACGGGTCTGATGAACGAGGCGGAGGCGTACGCCGACGAGCGTGCCCACGCCATCACGGGCTGGCTCGGCGCCGACGCGTACGAGCTCGAACCGCACACCGCGTCCTTCAAGCCGGACCGTCCGGGACTGGTCGTGGTGTGCACGGACGGTCTGTGGAACTACGCGGAGGCCGCGACGGAGATGGCCGCGGCGGTGCCGTCCGACGCCTACGAACGGCCGCTGCACGGCGCCCAGGTACTGGTCGGCCACGCGCTCGACGGCGGGGGCCACGACAACGTAACAGTGGCCCTGCTGCCGTTCGCCGTGCCGTCCCCAGGGGCAGGATCGGCCTGCGGCACCACCTGAGCCGCGTCCGCCCCCCTCTTCTTCACCACTACGTCCTCTTCACAACTACGTCCTTTTCCGACGCGGCCCTGTCCGCACATCTGTCTTCACCTGACACACGTGGAGCCTCAAGGAGCCGATCAGATGGCCAACTTCTCCAAGTCGAACGTGCCGCGTTTCTCCGTCGACGTGTACCAGAACGCCTATCTGCCGGAGGGCGGCCGTGAGGTGAACGCGATCGTCACCGTCACCTCGACGGGTGGGGGGACCACCGGTGGTGTCCCGCTGGCCGACGCCGCCCCGGTGTCCACGCGGACGCCCGGGCGGGCGGGACCGAGCGCGGCCGTGGTGCTCATGGTCGACTGCTCCGGCTCGATGGACTACCCGCCGACGAAGATGCGCAACGCACGCGACGCGACGGCGGCGGCCATCGACACCCTGCGCGACGGCACGCAGTTCGCCGTGGTCGCGGGGACGCACGTGGCCGAGGACGTGTATCCGGGCGACGGACGCCTCGCGACCGCCGACGCGTCGACCAGGGCCCGGGCGAAGGAAGCCCTGCGCCGGCTGAGCGCGGGCGGCGGCACGGCGATCGGTACGTGGCTGCGGCTGGCCGACCGGCTGCTCGGGGCGGCCGAGGTGGACATCCGGCACGGCATCCTCCTCACCGACGGGCGCAACGAGCACGAGGCCCCGGAGGATCTGCGGGCCGCTCTGGAGTCCTGCGCGGGCCGATTCACCTGCGACGCCCGTGGTGTCGGCACCGACTGGGAGGTGAAAGAGGTCACAGCGATCGCCTCCGCCCTGCTCGGCACGGCCGACATCGTCGCCGATCCGACGGGTCTCGCCGCGGACTTCACGCGGATGATGGAGAACGCGATGGGCAAGGAGGTGGCGGACGTGGCCCTGCGGCTCTGGACACCCGTCGGTGTCGAGATCGTGTTCGTCAAGCAGGTGGCACCCACGGTCGCCGATCTCACCGGCCGCCGCACCGGGGCCGGACCGCGGGCCGGTGACTACCCGACCGGATCCTGGGGCGACGAATCCCGGGACTACCACGTGTGCGTGCGGGTTCCGGAGGCCGGGATAGGTCAGGAGATGCTGGCGGCCCGCGTCTCGCTGATCCTGCCCGCCACGTCGGGGGACGCCGCCCCGCAGACCCTTTCCCAGGGACTCGTCCGGGCCGTGTGGACGGACGACATGGTGGCGTCCACGTCGATCAACCCGCAGGTGGCCCACTACACGGGCCAGGCGGAATTGGCACAAGTCATCCAGCAGGGCCTGGATGCACGTAAATCGGGAGACTTCGACGGCGCGACAGCGAAACTGGGCCGTGCCGTGCAGCTCGCCTCGGCCTCCGGGAACGCGGATACTGCGAAACTCCTTTCGAAGGTGGTCGACGTCGTCGACGCGGCGACCGGTACTGTGCGACTGAAAGCGAGGGTGGCGGACGCGGACGAGATGACACTCGAAACGCGCTCGACCAAGACCGTTCGCGTCAAGAAGTAGCGGCAGAAACGACAGCTGTACACACGACAGCGACACAGCCGTGCGATGGGCCACCCGGTCCGCCCGCACGGCGCGCCTACGAGCATGACGGCCTGCGGGCCGGACGAGGAGAGGGGGAAGCGCCGACATGCCGACCTGCCCGAACGGACACCAGTCGGGTTCCGAGGACTGGTGCGAGGTCTGCGGACATCGCATGGCTGGGGCGGGTGCGCCCACGGGTGCGCCTCCCCCGCCGCCTCCCCCGCCGCCCGCGCCCGGTTACGGCTACCCGCAGGGCTCCGGTGAGCCGACCGCCCAGGCCGAGCTCTGCCCGCAGTGCCGCACCCCGCGGGAGGCGATGGCGCCCTTCTGCGAGGAGTGCCGCTGGAACTTCCTCACGAGCACGGCCACGTCGTACACCCCTCTGGCGCCGCAGGGCGGCGTGGGCGGACCGGTGCCCGGCCTGAATCTGCCGCCGGGCTTCCAGGCGCAGCAGGGCCCGCCGACGCCTCCGCAGCAGCGGGACTCCTTCGAGTACCAGGGCTCGCGGCCGTCGCAGGTGAACCGGCCTGCCGAGCCTCTCGCGCCCGAGGAGGCGGGCCGGCCGGGTCCGCCGCCTTCGTTCCAGCAGGGCCCGCCGCCCCCGCCCGCCTTCCAGCAGCAGTCGTCGTCCCCCTTCGAGCGGCAGGGGCAGCAGGGCCCGCCCGGGACG
Source organism: Streptomyces clavifer (assembly GCA_014651175.1). GTDB lineage: Bacteria > Actinomycetota > Actinomycetes > Streptomycetales > Streptomycetaceae > Streptomyces > Streptomyces clavifer. The sequence goes on from BMWJ01000003.1 coordinate 377,441, forward strand.
CCGTCGCCCTTCGAGCCGCAGGGCCCGGGGCCGCAAGGTCCGCTTTCGCCCTTCGAGCCGCAGGGGCCCGGACAGCAAGGTCCTGGACAGCAGGGGCCGCCTTCGCCGTTCGAGCAGCAGGACCCCGGACAGCAAGGCCCTGGACAGCAGAGGCCGCCTTCGCCGTTCGAGCAGCAGCGGCAAGGCCCGCCGTCGGCGTTCCAGCAGCAGTCCGCGCCTCCCGCGCCGCCGCAGCCGCAGGCTCCGCGAACCGGCGGGGACGACGACTGGATGCTGCCGCCCCCCTCCCAGCAGCAGCCTCCGCAGTCCTTCCAGCAGGGATCTCGGACGCCCCAGGCCGCACAGCCCCCGCAGGGGCCGCAGGGACCGCAGCAGCCGTTCCCGGGCCAGGGGCCCGCCCAGAACCAGCACCAGAACCAGTCGCCCGGCAACTGGTCGGCCGTCATCGCCCCGGACCGTGCGTACTTCTTGGCGATGATGCAGCGCAGCGGCCCCGAGGCGACCGGGCTGAACCTGCCCGCGTACTCCCCCGAGCAGCACCTCCCGCTCACCGGCAACCAGATCACCATCGGCCGCCGTCGGCACAGCACCGGGGAGTCCCCCGACATCGATCTGGCCGTGCCTCCGGAGGATCCGGGTGTCTCGCACCAGCACGCCGTGCTGGTGCAGCAGCCGGACGGCACCTGGGCCGTCGTCGACCAGAACTCCACCAACGGCACCACGCTCAACGGCGCCGAGGACCCGATCCAGCCCTATGTCCCCGTCCCGCTCCAGGACGGCGACCAGGTGCACGTCGGAGCCTGGACGACGATCACGGTCCGCCGCGGCTGAGCCCAGGACCCGGTGCCGGGTACCGGGGTCCTAGGACCTCGGTACTCGGCCGCTGCGTCTGCGACGATGGACGGGTGACAGAGATTCCGCGCGACACGCTTCAGGAGCAGACCTTCTACGAGCAGGTCGGCGGCGAGGAGACCTTCCGGCGCCTGGTCCACCGGTTCTACCAGGGTGTCGCGGACGACCCGCTGCTGCGGCCGATGTACCCGGAGGCGGATCTGGGGCCGGCCGAGGAACGCTTCGCGCTGTTCCTGATGCAGTACTGGGGCGGCCCCCGCACCTACAGCGATCACCGGGGCCACCCCCGGCTGCGGATGCGGCACGCCCCGTTCCAGGTGGACCGCGCGGCACACGACGCCTGGCTGGCCCACATGCGGGTGGCCCTCGACGAGCTCGGCCTGTCCGCCGCTCACGAGCGGCAGCTGTGGGACTACCTCACGTACGCCGCCGCCTCCATGGTCAACACCGAGGGCTGACCCCTCCTCCAGGACGCGGCATCCACCGGAGCTCGGAGGCTGCCGCGAGCGCGTCGGAGGGATGCGCCGGGCCCGTGCGGCGGAGTGGGGCGCGGGCTCAGGCCGTCCCGACCGTCACGGCGAGGGTGCCCAGCCCGCCGCCCGCGCCGCGGAGGGCGATCGAGCCGAACGGCGTGCGCAGCCGCAGCCATGAACCGGCGGCGAGCAGCGCGACGGGGAAGCCGGGCGACGGCCGCAGGAAGCCGAGGGACTGGGCGGCGTGCACCGCGCGCAGCGGGAGTTCGGTGTCGCCGACCGTGCGGGACCAGATGTCGCGACCGATCAGGTCGCGTTCCGCCCGCGTACGCCGGTCCTCGGGCAGGGCCGCGTCGCGGGCCCGGAATTCGGCCACGGCACCGGTGAGCGCGGTGCGCAGGGATTCCGGCCCCGGGAGCCCGGGGCGTTCCTGCCAGCCCCCGCGCGGGGGCAGTACCCCGGTCCACGGCGGACCGGTGACGGGCTGGGGCAGGGCGCCGGGCCCGGCCGCTTCGTCCGGGTCCAGCGCTTCGAGGAGTTCACCGGCCGACACGGTGGTGTCGAAGTCGTGCGTGCCGGACAGCCGCGCCGTACGGATCGCGAGGACCTCGAACGACGGCGGCCGGCCGAACACCGCCAGTGCGCTGCCGCCCGCCTGGAGGCGGACGGCAGCGGCCCGGTCGTAGTGGAGCAGCCGGCCGAGGAAGGCGGCGAGGTCCGCCGCCTCCCTCGCGTCGGCGAACTGCAGCGACCGCACGGGCACCGTCATGCCGCAGCCGGCTCCTGGTCGAGGTACTCCTGGAGGAAGTGCTTCTCCTCGGCGGTGATCCGCCGGGGCCGCTCCTCCACCAGGTTGTAGGGCACGACGATCGTCGACGCCCTGACGTAGACCTGCTCGGGGTCCTTGACCTCGTACGCGATGGTCAGCGACGCGGCGCCGATCTTCGTCACCCAGGACTCGACGGTCACCGGCGCGTGCCGGTGGACCAGCGGGCGCACGTAGTCGATCTCGTGCCGGGCCACGACGGACCCGCCGGCGAAGGACGGCGAACCGTCCCCCGGCGCCAGCCGGAACATGAAGTCGATGCGCGCCTCCTCCAGGTAGCGGAGGAAGACCACGTTGTTCACGTGGCCGAAGGCATCCATGTCCGACCAGCGCAGCGGGCAGCTGTAGATATGACGGGCCACGATCAGCCTCGCGTGAGCTTCTTGTACGTGGCACGGTGCGGGCGGGCCGCGTCCGCACCGAGGCGCTCGATCTTGTTCTTCTCGTACGACTCGAAGTTGCCCTCGAACCAGTACCACTTGGAGTCGCCCTCGTACGCCAGGATGTGCGTGGCGACGCGGTCCAGGAACCAGCGGTCGTGGGAGATGACCACGGCCGCACCGGGGAACTCCAGCAGCGCGTTCTCGAGCGAGGACAGGGTCTCGACGTCGAGGTCGTTGGTGGGCTCGTCGAGGAGCAGCAGGTTGCCGCCCTCCTTGAGCGTCAGCGCCAGGTTGAGGCGGTTGCGCTCACCACCGGACAGGACACCGGCCGGCTTCTGCTGGTCCGGGCCCTTGAAGCCGAAGGCGGAGACGTACGCCCGCGAGGGCATCTCGACCTGGCCGACGTTGATGTAGTCCAGCTCGTCCGACACGACGGCCCAGAGGGTCTTCTTGGGGTCGATGTTGGCGCGGGACTGGTCGACGTAGGAGATCTTGACCGTGTCGCCGACCTTGATGGCGCCGGAGTCCGGCGTCTCCAGGCCCTGGATCATCTTGAACAGCGTGGTCTTGCCCGCGCCGTTCGGACCGATGATGCCGACGATGCCGTTACGCGGCAGCGTGAACGACAGGTCGTCGATGAGGACCTTGTCACCGAAGGCCTTCGAGAGGTTCTCGACCTCGACGACGATGGAACCGAGCCGCGGACCCGGCGGGATCTGGATCTCCTCGAAGTCCAGCTTCCGCATCTTGTCCGCCTCGGCCGCCATCTCCTCGTACCGGGCGAGACGTGCCTTGGACTTGGTCTGCCGGCCCTTGGCGTTGGAGCGGACCCACTCCAGCTCCTCCTTGAGCCGCTTCTGGCGCTTCTCGTCCTTGCGGCCCTCGACCTTGAGGCGCGTGGCCTTGCGCTCCAGGTACGTGGAGTAGTTGCCCTCGTAGGGGATCGCCCGGCCGCGGTCGAGCTCGAGGATCCACTCGGCGACGTTGTTCAGGAAGTACCGGTCGTGGGTGACGGCCACCACGGCGCCCGGGTACTTCGAGAGGTGCTGCTCCAGCCAGTTCACCGACTCGGCGTCGAGGTGGTTGGTGGGCTCGTCGAGGAGGAGGAGGTCCGGGGCCTCGATCAGCAGCTTGCAGAGCGCCACACGGCGCTTCTCGCCGCCGGAGAGGTTGTTGACGGGCCAGTCGCCGGGCGGGCAGCCCAGGGCGTCCATGGCCTGCTCCAGCTGCGCGTCCAGGTCCCACGCGTTGGCGTGGTCCAGGTCCTCCTGGAGCTTGCCCATCTCGTCCATGAGCGCGTCGGAGTAGTCGGTCGCCATGAGCTCGGCGACCTCGTTGAAGCGCTTGAGCTTGCCCATGATCTCGGCGGCGCCGTCCTGGACGTTCTCCAGTACGGTCTTGCTCTCGTCGAGCTTCGGCTCCTGCATGAGGATGCCGACGCTGAACCCGGGGGCCAGGAACGCGTCGCCGTTGGACGGCTGCTCCAGGCCCGCCATGATCTTCAGCACCGTGGACTTACCGGCGCCGTTGGGGCCCACCACACCGATCTTCGCGCCGGGCAGGAAGTTCAGGGTGACGTCGTCGAGGATCACCTTGTCGCCATGCGCCTTGCGCGTCTTGCGCATGGTGTAGATGTACTCAGCCAAGAGAAACCGTCCGGCAGCAATAGAGGTGTGGGCAGATACACCCATCTTGCCTGACGTCCGCACCCGGATGGAAACCAGTCCGGTCCCCGGTACACGTCTTCCGGCCGCCGGGAACACGACGGGGCCCGGTACGGATGTCCGTACCGGGCCCCTCACCGGCGCGTTCTCACGAAGCGCCCGTGGTCACATCACGTGCTTACTGACCGCTGGTCTGCGGCTTCTTCCGGCGGAGCAGGAAGACCGCGCCGCCACCGAGGACGACGAGGGCGATGGCGACACCCGCGATCACGGGGGTGGCGCTGGAGCCGCCGGTCGCGGCGAGGTCGCCCTCGGCGCCGGTGGAGCTGGTGCCGGTCTGGGCGGGAACGGGCTCGGAACCGGTCTGGGTCTCGGTGTCGTCACCCTCGGCCGGGGCGGGGGTGCCTGCGGTCTCGCAGTCCAGGACACCCTTGAAGTTCTCGCTGAAGCCGCCGGGGCCGGTGATCGTGAAGTCGTACGCCTGGTCCTCGGCGACCGGGATCGTCACCGTCCGGGTCTCACCGGCGGGGATGGTGTGCTTGGTGCCGGCGAGCTCGAAGGTGAAGGGCTCGTCACCCTTGTTGCCCGCGGTGATGTCCACGCCGCCCTTGGCGCAGTTCTTCTCGGCGGTGAGCGCGGGGACAGCGCCCTTCTCGGCCCAGGCGGCGGTCGCCGTCGCGGTGACCGTGGACTCGCTGGAGCCCGCCAGGATCATGGTCTGGCTCTTGGTCACCCCGGCGAAGACGCGGCCGACGGGCACCGAGGTGGTGGCCTGGACGGTCAGCGCGGCGGAGCCGTCTGCGGCGTCCTCCGGAATGTCGAAGTAGAGGCCGGTGCCGTCGGTGGCCTGGGTGACGGGCTTGCCGTCCTTGTCGGTGACCGTGACCCCGCTGGCGGCGGCGTCGGCGGGCGGCGCCACGGAGACCTGGTCCGCGTTGGTGTGGACGGTGATCGGGCCGAGCCGCTCACCGGCCTTGCCGGACACCGCGGCCGGGTCCAGGGCCACGGAGGCCTTGGGCTCCGCCACGTTCTCGGCCTTGCCCTCCAGCCAGTCGGCGAGCTTCTCCGCCTGCTCGTCGGACGCCGTCACATCGGCGTCGTCCGAGAAGCGCCAGATGGCGACCTGGGTACCCGCCGCAGCGGTCTTCTCGGTGAGCGGACCGGTGCCGGCCTCCTTGGCGAGCGCCGCGAGGTCGTCGATCTTCGGGTAGGAGTGCTCCAGGATCCAGCGGATCTTGCCGGCGTCGTTGTTGGCGCCGAGCGAGGTCTGGTCCCAGGGGGTCTCCAGGTACTTCGCCAGAGGCTGGGTGGGGTTGTGGATGTCGATGCAGTACGTCTTGAGCGTGCCGCCGCCGTCGACGTTCATCTCGAACAGACCGGCGGGGAGCTTCTGGGTCTTGGGCTCCTTGCCGTCCTTGCCCTCGATGCGGAGCACGGCGTGGTCGTAGGTCTTCAGCCCGTCCAGGACGGCGGTCGCGCCGCCCTGGTGCTGGCCGGTCTCGTCCGCTGCCGCCGCAGTGGCGCCGACGAGGGTCCCTGCCGCGACGAGGCCCGAGGCCAGGACCGCGACGGCCACCCGGGCGAGGCCGCGGCCCCGCCCGGCACGGCCCGGCTCCTGATCGTTTCGGCGACCCCCGCTCAGGCTCCGTATGGACTGCTCAGTCGTCACCTTGGACGACGAAGCGGTTACTGAAGACACAGAAAACACAGAATTCCCCTCCGGGCGAGGCCTTCACGCATGGTTCACGTGTGGGAGGTGCCTCGCCAGCAAACTCAAGTGCCGCATGAGTACTGGGGAATCGTAAAGAGCAAGTGAAGAACAGTCCCCCTTCATACCGTCAGATAACCATTCCGAATCGCAATCGTTATCGGCGGCTTCGGCGCGCCCCGGTGTTCAGGACACGGAAACCATGTCCGTGGCCGGTTTCTGACGATGTGCCGGGGCCGTCAGTGCCGGTTCGCCTCTGACCACCCTCCGGAACGCGGACGTGCCCCTCGTCAGATCATGTCCCACGGCCACGGCTTCGACGTCCACGGAGGTCTTCCACACTCCGTCCCGCTCCTCCTCGCGCACCTTCAAACGGCCGTGCACGACCAGGGGTTCTCCGACGGCGACCGATCCGGACAGATTCGATGCCAGCGTCCGCCGGGTCCACACCGTGTAGAAGCTGGTGCGGCCGTCCGCCCAGATCTGCTTCTCGCGGTCCCACCGCCGGGGCGTCACCGCCATGCGGAAACGCGCCACGGGCCCCGTCGCCGCCTCCCGGAAGTCCACCGGGGTTGCGGCATTTCCCACCAGCGTCACCCATGTGTCGTTCATTTCCCGTCCCCCGTTTCGTCTGTCCTGTCCGACGCCCGGCCAGATGTCCGGCCGGCCGGCTGCCCTTCTCCGGCCGATGTCCCGTCCGGCACCGGACGGCCGCACCCGGTGGCAAAGGAGCCCGGCGGGCGTGGGCCCGCCGGGCCCGCCACCCCCCGCGGTCCCGAGCGGGCCGCCGACCTCCATGCTGAACGGAATGCGGGAATGCCGCTGACGCCTGTGGATTACCGGCCGGTTGTGGAAAACTCCGTCACCGTCACGTACCGCTCACGCACCTCGCGATAGCGCGCCAGTTCCGCGGCGACCGGGTCGAGGACCCTGGCCCGCCCGCACCCCGCAGCCGCCTCGCGCAGCCGCCGCTCGGCCTCCTGCCCGTACCGGCGTGCGGGACCGCGGGCCGCGGCCGCGCACGCCCATTCCACGAGCGGCCCGCCGACCACTCCGGCCGTCATGAGGAGCGCGGGGGTGACCAGCCCCGGTTCGATCACCCCGACGATCTGACCCATGAGCCACAGTCCGCCGAAGATCTGGAGCAGCGTCATCGAAGCCTGCGCCAGCACCGCGGCGGGCCACCACGCGGGGCGCGGCGGCCTGGCCCCACGACCGCCGGGGGCCCCGGGGACGGGCCGGTCCGCGGACCGGGATCCGGCTACCTCGGGCCCCTTCGTCTCCGGATCCGCCGTGCCGGACGTCGCGGTCGACGCCGCCGTACGACCCCGGCCGTTGACCGCCCGGGCCTGTGCGGTCCGCGCCAGCTCGTCCAGCGCCTCCGGCAGTCCCTTCGCCCCGTTGACCGCCGCCTCCCGCACGGCCTGCGCCCAGGGCGTGGGCAGCCCGTCGACGGCGTCGTCGGACAGCTTCCGCACGGCCTGCTCGACCCGCTGCCTGGCGGTGAGTTCCTCCTCCGGCGGGGCGAGCGCCTGCGCCATGAGGTCCAGGCCGCCGCCACCGAGCTGCCGGGTGGACTGGTACCAGCGCCACAGCCTCAGCCACGGCGTCCCGCAGGCCCGCCCCGCGTTCCTGCGCCACTCGCGTTCCGCGGCCTGCCCGGCGGCGGACGCGCCCACGGCTTCGGCCAGCCGGTCGGTGAACTGCTCACGGGTCCGCTCCCCGAGTCCCGGCCGCCCATCGGCGACGTACACGGGCCGGAGCCTCGAGGCCGCCGCGTCCACATCGGCGGAGAGCCGCCGCATGGCCGCCGTACGGTCCTGGACGAACCGGCCGAGCAGCTCGCGGAGGTCACCCACCCCGCGGCCGGTGAGTGCGGACAGGGGCATGACGGTGGCACCGGGCTCACCGTGCTCCCCCACCGCCATCCCGTCCTCGTCCAGCAGCCGGCGCAGGTCGTCGAGGACGATGTCGGCTGCCTCGCCGGGCAGTCGGTCGATCTGGTTGAGGACGACGAAGGTGATCTCCGCGTGACCTGAGAGCGGTCGCAGATAGCGTTCGTGCAGGGCCGCGTCGGCGTACTTCTCCGGGTCGACGACCCAGATCACCGCGTCGACCAGTGCCAGCACCCGGTCCACCTGGTCCCGGTGGCCGGTCGCCGCGGAGTCGTGGTCGGGCAGATCCACCAGCACCAGGCCCTGCAGCGCCTCGTCGACGTCCGTGCCCCCCTGGACCGGCCTGCGCCGCAGCCTGCCGGGAATGGCCAGCCGGTCCAGCAGCCCTGCGGCACCGTCGGTCCAGCTGCAGGCGATCGGCGCGGACGTCGTCGGCCTGCGCAGTCCGGTCTCGGAGATCTGGACGCCCGCGAGTGCGTTGAAGAGGGTCGACTTCCCGCTGCCGGTGGCCCCGGCGATGGCGACGACCGTGTGCCGGGAGGAGAGCCGCTGCCGCGCCGACGCCTCGTCGAGCACCCGCCCCGCTTCGGCGAGCACGGCGCCGTCGAGCCGGGCCCTGGACAGCCCCACGAGCTCGCGCAGGGCGTCGAGCCGGGGACGCAGAGGGCTGTCGGGCAGCCCGTACGCCTCGGCCTGGGGCCGTACGCCGTCGTCGGAGGGACGTTGCGGCCGTGCCCCCTCCTGTACGGCGTCGGCGGCGCGCCGCGCGATGAGCCCGTCGTCCCAGGTCCGCCCCTGCGGCTCCTCGGCGCCCTCGGCCCGGTCGTGGCCAGTGACAGCGGTCATCGCCTCCACCTCTCCTTCTGCAGTACGGACAGCGCGGCGATCAGTTCGGCCTGCGGTTCCGGGGCGACTTCGAGCGCGTCCAGCGGGGTGAGCCGCCGGTCACGTTCGCCGTGCAGCACCTGGTCCAGGCAGCCGGCGAGGAGGACCCCGCCCTTGTCCCGCAGGCGCAGCGCACCCTGCGCGCCGATCCGTTCGGCGAGCTGTTCCCCCGCGCCCCGGGCCCGCCGCCCGCCGAGCAGAGCGGCGGCCAGCAGCGCCGCCACGGTTTCGGCGTCGGGTGCGGCGCCGCGTTCCAGCAGCCGCGCCTCCTCCTCGGCCAGTTCCTCCAGGACCCGCCGCCAGCGCCGTACGGCCATGGCGATCCGGCCCTGGATGTCCTCCGCCGGCCCCCATCCGCCCAGTTCCCGGCCGGCGTCCTCGTACCGGAAGTCCCCTGCCGCGGGCTCCCGCTGCCAGCTGGCGCGGATCTGTTCGTCGGCGGCGGCCACCGCGCACTGGAGCAGGGCGGCCAGGCTCTCCACGAGCGCGTCGAGCAGCTCCTCGGCGGTGCTGTAGAGCGGGTATCCGCGCCACCGGGTGCGCGCGGCGCCCGCGAGCACGGCGCCGTTCTGGAGCCGCCTGCGGACGCGTGACGACTCCTTGCCGTACGCCTCCTCGACCATCCCCGTCAGCCGGACCGCCGCCGCGTACTGCGCGGCGACGGCCCCGGCCAGTTCGGGCATCCGGACGTTGAGCGAGTCGATGACCCCGGACGCCGTGCGCCCCACCGCCTGCTGACGGGCCGCCGGATCCTGAGCGCGGTGGGTGAGCCAGGCGCGCAGCGGCGCGACGGCGGTGGTGGGCAGCAGGCCCCTGCCGCCGCCCGCGGACTCGGGCAGCTCGGGGATGGTGAAGCGGGGGACCTCGCCGAGCCCGGCCCGGGTGAGGAGGGCCGCGTACTGCCGTGAGACTTCGCCGATCACCTGGTGCGGCACCCGGTCCAGGACGGTGACGAGGGAGGCGTCGTACTCCTTGGCGGTACGCAGCAGGTGCCAGGGGACGGCGTCGGCGTACCGGGACGCGGTGGTCACCATGACCCAGACGTCGGCGGCGCAGATGAGTTCGGCGGCCAGGACCCTGTTCCGTACGACGAGCGAGTCGATGTCCGGGGCGTCCAGCAGTGCCAGACCCCGGGGCAGGGTGGCCGCGGTCTCCACGCGCAGCACCGTGTCGTCCTGGTCGCCGTCCGCCCCGAGGTGGTCGAGGCCGTCCGGGTCCTGGCTCCGCCCCGGGGGCAGCCACACCCTGGTCAGTTCGGGCAGCACCCGCACCCCGGCGAACCAGTGGTGGTCGTCCGGGTGGCAGACGAGCACCGGGGTCCGCGTGGTCGGGCGCAGCACACCGGCCTCACTGACCCTGCACCCCACCAGCGAGTTGACGAGCGTCGACTTCCCCGCGCCGGTGGAGCCCCCGATCACCGCGAGCAGCGGCGCCCCGGGATCCTTGAGCCGTGGCACCAGGTAGTCGTCGAGCTGGGCGAGCAGTTCGGTCCTCGTCTGCCGGGCGCGCGCGGCCCCCGGCAGAGGGAGTGGAAGACGCACGGCAGCGACACGGTCGCGCAGGGCGGAAAGTGCGTCGATGAGCTGGGGCCGTACATCCATGGTTACCACATGCGAAGAATGCCCAATTTTGAAGCCTTTTTGAAGCGTATAGGCCCCTCTGCGCGGCGGATCCACCCCAGGGGACAGAGGGGACGAGTGGGGCGCAGGCATAACGAGTGCACAACACCCGGGGCGCGAGGCGCTAAAAGCGGTGCATGAATCGTACCCACCTGCGATTATCGGTTCGCTTCACCGAACCTCCACATCGTGCCACGCAGGTGAAGCAACCGGGGCAGGGCGATCGGAGCCCTATCCTTGTCCCGGCAAGGTCACGGATGGCTTGTTCCAGCGCCCTCCGGGCCACCGAGGCCTACACCGGCCCCCGTAGCTCAGTGGATAGAGCAGGCGCCTTCTAAGCGCTTGGCCGCAGGTTCGAGTCCTGCCGGGGGCGCACAGCGTGCACCACTGCGAGGCCCTCCGACCCGGAGGGCCTTTTCGCTGGTCAGGCGCATAATAATGGGCCCCGCGTAGCAGGAACGTAAGCGTCTGACCGGCCTGGTGTGATCACGCGCGCGGTCCACCTCCCACGCGTTGCCGCGGGGGCCCACGGAGAGCCCGCTGAGAGGCCCTCCGCACCTTCCGTCAACGTGCGTCGGGCAGCTCCGGGGAAGCCGGCGGCGGCGCCCGATCCCGAAACGGCCCGGCCGTGTGCGCGCCGGGCCGTGCATGCGTGTGTGTGAACCCCGGGCCGGGGTCCGTTCAGTTGAAGGGGACGGCGTCCGTCGGGGAGGTGTGCCAGTTGGTGACGATCGGGTCCTGGACGGTGATGGTGCCGACCGACAGCGAAACCGGGTCGGGGTCGGAGTCACCGACGGCGACGATGATGCTGTCCAGTTCCTTGCCACCGTTCCCGCCGGTGCTCTTCGGGTTCACCCCGGCGTACGCGGTGGTACCCCCACTCAACGTGATCGGCTGGCCGACGGACTGCTCCGCGGGCCCCGCCTCGGTCCCGTCGGAACCGAACGCCACGGTCGGAAGCGCGGCCGGCAGGATGCAGCTGATCCCCGACTTCGCCTTCGCCATGACCAGGATGTATCCGCCGGCCTGCGTCTCGGACCGGGTGCTCCAGTTGATGTCGTTGGCGCCGCAGCTCTGCTCGACCGGCACCCGCACACCGTCGCCGGTGTCGGCTCCGGAGCCCGCCCCGTCCTCGGTCCCCTTGCCGCCCGAAGCGGAGCCCTTGTCGGCGCTCCCACCGCTGTCCGGGGTGGACGAGCCGGACGGGGTGGCCGCAGCGCTCTCGTCCGACGCGGCGGGCGAGGAGCTCTGCGCGGCGCCGGCGTCCGTGGCCGAGTCCTGACACGCCGTCATGAGCAGGGCGCCGCCCACGAGAACTGCGGTTGCGAGAAGGGCGCTGCGACGATTGCCGGACATGAAATCCCCTTGTGGATCAGCGATCGGGACCGAATCGGTTCCGGCCCTCGTTGCTTGCATGATCACTATGAGGGGGCTCCGGGCCCGGGGGATCCCGGCGCCTTCGTTCCGGGACAGCGCCGTCACAGACCGGTGACATGACGCCTCCGGCCGCTGCACCGGGGCCGGGAAGTTGCGGACACGAATCCAATCGATACGCCCGTTTTGGACGTCCGCGCCTTCCCAATGGCCACCCCTGGGACATATCCGGATGAATGGCTGTCCGGGTTGAAGCACCGGCCTATATCCGGCCATCCTTCCGCTATGTCTCTCGCGTCCCCCGCCCTCGATGTGTCCGGCCTGCGTGACTACGCCTACGAGTGGGCGGTGGTGGACGTGGAGACCTCCGGGCTGGTGGCGCGCCGGGACCGGGTGCTCTCCGTCGCCGTGGTGACCCTCGGACCGGACGGTGTGCAGACCGGTGAGTTCTCGGCGCTGCTCAACCCCGGCTGCGACCCCGGGCCGGTCCATGTGCACGGGCTCACCTCCGAACGGCTGCGGGGTGCGCCGGTCTTCGGGGACATCGCCGGAGAGATCGCCGCGATGCTCCAGAACCGGGTGCTGGTCGCGCACAACGCCCAGTTCGACTACGACTTCCTCGCTCACGAGTTCGCCCGGGCGGGGCTGCGGCTGCCCGTCGCCCAGCGTCTGTGCACCCTGGCGCTGAACCGGCGGGTGGATCCGCCGACCGATGATCTCCGGCTGGGCACGCTGGCCGCCCACTACGGGGTCACGCAGCTGGCGGCCCACGACGCCCTCGACGACAGCCGCGTGCTGGCCGGGGTGCTGCGCGGCACGCTGCGGGATGCGGCGCAGCTCGGTCTGCCGCTGCCTCTGGTGGCCTGCCCGCCCCGTCAGGACCCGAAGTTCACGCCCCGGTCGCCCAAGGCCTCGTGCGACTTCCGCAATCCGGGGCGGCTCACCGCCGACGGCCCGTTGGTCCAGGGCATGAAGGTCGCCGTGACCGGGGAGACGGCCACTCCCAGGCCGGAGTTGATCGATCGTATCGCCGCCGCCGGGCTGAATCCGATGTCCTCCGTCAGCCGCCACACCAGCGTCCTGGTAACCAACGACGACGCCTCGGGCTCCGCGAAGGCGCGGCGCGCCCACGCGGAAGGCGTCCCCGTCATCGACGAGCTCACCTTCCTGCGCCTGCTCGGTGACGTACGCCCCGGCAACCGGCACGGGGGGACGACCGGCGCTCCGGCCCTGATCCCTGCCCCTGTCCTTGCCCCGGCCGCTGCTCCGGCCTCCGTGACCGCTCCCGTGACCGCTCCTCCGGTGACGGGTGAGGTGGCGCCGCCGCCCGCGTCTCCCGTTCCGCCCCCGGTGGCGATCCCTCCGGCGCGCGAACCGCGGAAGGCGCCTGTGCCGTCCGGGGCGCCCGGCAAGCCGCTGGCCGGGCGGCGGGTGCTCGTCCTCGGCGGCACACACCCCGAGGCCGTGGCTGCCCGCACCCGCGTCGTCGAGCTCGGCGGGTCCGCCGCGATCAACCTCTCCGCGAGCGTCACCGACGTCGTGCTCCTCGCCGGGGGAGCGGCCGACCGGCGCATGCGCCGGATCACCTCGCTCGAGTTCCCCACCCATGAGGCCGCCTGGATCGAGGCGCCGACCACCGAGCCGCACCGTGACCGGAGCGGACGGGGGCAGGCCGAACACGTACTGCCCCGAGGAGGGGTCGTGGACCTTCCCCACGGTCAGGCCTCAGCGGTCCCGTGGACCGTCACGGCCACCTGGGGCCAGCAGACGGACTGCGAGATCGACATCGTCGCGTTCGTCGTCGACGAGGACGAACAAGTGCCCTTCGACGAGGACTTCGTGTTCTACGGTGCCCCGGAGAACCCGGCCGGCACCGTACGCATCCTCGGCGACGGCCCCACCGAACAGACCGTCAGTGTGAGTCTCGGCTCGCTTCCGCCCTCGGTCGGCAGGGTCGTCGTCGCGGCGGCCATCGACGGCGAACCGACCTTCGGCGACGTCGGAGCGATCCAGATCACCGCGGGCCCCGGGACCAGCGCGGCGCCCCTCGCCCAGTCCACACTCGACGCCGCCACCACGGAGCGCACCATGCTGCTCGTCGAGCTCTACCGCCGCGGACCGCTGTGGCGGCTGCGTACCGTCGGGCAGGGGTACGACCACGGCCTCGGCGCCCTCGCCCGTGGCTACGGAGTCGATGTCGCGGACTGACGGGCGGCGTGGAGGCGCCGCGCGCCGCTGATCCGGTCGCGTGTCGGTCCGCGGCCCACAGCGTCCGGGAGGACGGCCTCCGGCTCCCAGGGCCCCGGGGCGCCACAAGGGTCCGCAAGGAGTCGGGGCGGCGGCCGGAAGCCGGGTCCGGGATCAGTCAGCGGCCGGCCACGCCCGTCCGTACGGGAGCGGGGCGAGGGCGAGGGCAAGGGGCAAGGGGCAAGGGGCGATGCCCGCTCGTCGTTTCCTTGCCCCGTCGCCCGTCGTCTTCGCCCGTCGCCCGTCGTCACCGTCCTTCGCGCGAGATCACACGAGGTGCCGGGGCCGCCCCCACCGGGGCACGGGCCTTCGTATCGAGGAGGGGGTCCTCATGGCGGTCGTCGACCTCAGCGCCGGGCTCGGGCCCGTCGGCGACGGCCCTGGGCACCGGGGCGGCCCGGTGCCCAGTCGCGGACCGGTACCGGGTCGCGGGGTCAGCCGCCGAGCCGCTCCACCAGGTCGGGCACGTCCGCGAAGGAGTCCAGGACGTGGTCCGGGGCGGTGTCGGACGCCGCGTGCGTCTCGGGCAGGTACTTGCCGGTCTTCACCAGAACGCCGGTGATGCCATGGCGCTGGGCGGCCAGCACGTCCGACTCGATGTCGTCGCCCACCATCAGCGTCTCGGAGGGGGAGGCGCCCAGATGGGCCAGGGCCGCGGCGAAGAACGCCCCGGCCGGCTTGCCGGTGACGGCGGCCTCGGTACCGGCCGCACGTTCCAGGCCCTCGAGGAAGGCACCCGTGTCGAGGGTGAGGCCTCCGGAGGTGCGCCAGTACAGGTTCCGGTGCATGGCGACGAGCCCGGCGCCCTGCTGTAGATGACGGAACGCGCGGTTGAGTGCGGTGTACGTGAACGCGGCACCCGCTCCGCCCAGGACGACGACGTCCGGTACCGCGCCCTCGTCGTCCTCCTCCTCGACCAGCGTCACCCCCGACAGGTCGTTCCGGACGTCGCCGCTGTTGATCAGCAGGCAGCGCGCCTCCGGGTGGTGCTCGCGCAGATACGCGGCGGTGACGGCGGGCGCGGTGAGGATGTCGTCGGGCCCGACGGGGAAACCCGCCCCGACGAGCCGCTCGGCGATCCCGGCGCGGGTCCGTGACGTGGTGTTGGTGACCAGCACCAGCGGAATGTCGGCGGCGCGCAGCCGTCGCACGGCCTCCACCGCACCGGGCAGCGGCTCCCAGGACACCGTGAGCACGCCGTCGATGTCGATCAGGACCGCTCCGATTCGTTCCATGCTCCTGACCGTCCCCGACTTGCCGAAAAGGCGCAAATGGGATTGTTTCGAAGGTGGGGGCGGTGTGTCCGCCGCAGGGCGGCGGAGTTCTTCGTTCCGCCCGCCCCTCGCCTCAGACGTTGGAGGTGAACCACCGTGCTGTTCACCGACCGCACGGACGCCGGGCGGCAACTCGCCGGAGCTCTCGGACACCTGCTGCCGCGCGACCCCGTCGTCCTGGGACTTCCCCGCGGCGGAGTACCGGTGGCATTCGAGGTGGCGCATGCGCTCCGCGCCCCGCTCGACGTGATCGTGGTCCGCAAGCTGGGTGTTCCGTACCACCCGGAACTGGGCTTCGGCGCGATCGGCGAGGGCGGGGTGCGCGTCATCAGTGACGAGATCGTCCGGCATGCCGGGGTGCGGGAGGAGGACCTCGAGTCCGTCGAGCGCGCCGAGTCCGCGGAGCTCCTCCGACGGGCCGGGGCGTACCGGGAGGGCCGGCCGCGTCTCCCCCTCACCGGCCGGACGGTGGTCGTGGTCGACGACGGGATCGCCACCGGGGCGACCGCCAGAGCCGCGTGCCGGGTCGTACGGGCGCAGGGCGCCGCCCATGTCGTCCTGGCGGTGCCGGTGGCATCGCCGGACGCCGTCGCCCGGCTGCGCGACGACGTGGACGAGGTCGTGTGCCTCTCCACACCGAGCCTCTTCTCCGCCGTGGGCGAGTGGTACCGGGACTTCTCCCAGACCTCCGACGAAGAGGTCGTCACCCTCCTGGCGCGGTCGCCGGCGGGAAGGGCGCAGACGGGAGGGGCGCCTGCGGCCGAGGAGGTCGAGGTGGACGCGGGCGGGGTGGTACTCGCCGGGGATCTGGTGCTCCCCGCGGGCACCGGGGCGGTCGTGGTGTTCGCCCATGGTTCGGGCAGCAGCCGCCACAGCCCCCGCAACCGCTCCGTGGCGACCGCGCTGAACGGGGCCGGTCTGGGCACCCTGCTCCTCGACCTCCTCACCCCCGGGGAGGAGGTCGACAGGGCCAATGTCTTCGACATCGGGCTGCTGGCCGGCAGGCTGGCGGACGCCACACACTGGCTGCGGCGCCGCGCGGCCGTCCCGGTCGGCTCCTTCGGTGCGAGCACCGGGGCCGCGGCAGCGCTGCGGGCCGCCGCCGCGACCGATTCGGGGGTCGGCGCCGTGGTCTCCCGCGGAGGGCGCCCCGACCTGGCCGGGGCGGATCTGTCCGGGGTGCGGGCGCCGACACTGCTCATCGTGGGCGGCGACGACACGACGGTGATCGACCTCAACCGGCAGGCGCAGGCGGCGCTCCACTGCGAGAACCGGCTCGACATCATCCCGGGCGCCACGCACCTGTTCGAGGAACCGGGCGCACTGGACCGGGTCGCGGAGCTGGCCCAGGAGTGGTTCACCAGGCATCTGATGCCGGGCGACGGCCGGGGCTGAGGAGAAGCGGCCGAGAGGGGGGCCGAGGGCCACGGCGGGTCGGGGAGTCGACGGTGGCGCGGCCGTGCGGGTGCCGGGGACCACGACGAGCGGCCGATTCAGGAGACCGGCCGGGGTGACGACGGCCGGAGGCGTTCCGCGGACCGGCCGGGGGCGAAGACTACGGACTGCCGAATGGGCGCCGGGATCCGACCGAGGCTGACCGCGAAGGCCGAGAGGGCACCGGGGTCCGGCCGGGATCTCCCGTCGAGCCACCGGATACGCCTCGGCACACCCACCTGCCCTGCCCCTATCCTGGCCCCCGGGCAGGCGCCGGCACCACGAAGAGCGGGACATGCGGGTGGGGCACGTGGACGGCGCTGGCATCGGGCCGTATGCCGACGGGATACAGCGCGTGTACACGGACGTGTTCTCGGCGCCCCCGTGGAACGAGGACCCCGGGACGGCCGCCCTGTACGCAGGCCGGCTCGCCTCCGACGCGGCGCGAACCGGGTTCGCCGCCGCGCTCGCCCTCGACGACGCGGACGCCGTGACCGGCTTCGCCACCGCCTGGGCCACGCCCGACGCCTTCCCCGCCGACCGCAGCCACGGGCAGGTCGCCGCCGCCCTCGGGCCCGACCGGGTCGCGGCATGGCTGTGCGGGGCCGTGCAGGTGGACGAGCCGGCGGTCGCCCCCACCGCACGCGGCACCGGACTCGGCGCGCGGCTGCCGGCGGCAGTCACCGACGCGGCCCCGGACGGGCGGCGCCGGCTGCTCACCTCGGTCCACGCAAAGGCCACGCCGGGCTTCTACGCGCAGGTCGGCCGGCACCGGCTCCCCGATACCGTCCCGGGCCGGGCGGGACTCGCCGTACTCCTCGGGCCCCGGCATCAGGCCCGGGCCCACAGCGCCCCCTGACGCGCACCCGCAGCGCCTCCGGGGCGCTGAGACGGTGCACCCGGCAACGATGCCGGGCGCGTGCCGCCGTCTCCGGCGGCGCGAAGTCGGCACTCCCTGTACGCACGTGTACGAGGAGCGATGCCCCACCGTGATGTGAATCGATTCAAGAGCGGGGAAGATAGTCGGCCACCCCAAAGACTGTCAAGAGCGCCCATCCATTCCCCCCATTCAGGTCGCACATCGCCCTCCTTGCGTGAACTTCTCGCCATCAACCCATTGACTGTGCCCGCAATCCCCGTTTAGCTTCCGAGCAACCTCATTGAAACCTTTCACGGCGCGTGGAGCGACACAGTCCCACCGCTGAGGAGCTCCCATGAACCAGTCCGCCCCGGACCCGGCCCCGGTCCTGGCCCTCAAGGGCGTGAGCAAGTCCTTCGGTGCCGTACGGGCCTTGCAGGACGTGTCCCTGCAGTTGTTCCCCGGCGAGGCCCACGCACTCGCCGGAGAGAACGGCGCGGGCAAGTCCACGCTGATCAAGGCCCTTGCCGGGGTGCACCGTCCGGACAGCGGCGAGGTGCTCCTCGACGGCGAGCCCGTCGTCTTCCACGGGCCGGCCGATGCCCGTGACGCCGGGATCGCGGTCATCTACCAGGAGCCCACGCTCTTCCCCGACCTGTCGATCGCCGAGAACATCTTCATGGGCCGCCAGCCCCGGCGCGCGCTGGGCCGCATCGACCGCAAGGCCGTGCACGCCACCACCGCCGGACTGATGCGCCGGTTGGGCGTCGATCTGTCCCCCGACCGGCCCGCCCGCGGGCTGTCGATCGCCGACCAGCAGATCGTCGAGATCGCCAAGGCGCTCTCCTTCGACGCCCGGGTCCTGATCATGGACGAGCCGACCGCCGCCCTGACCGGCAGTGAGACGGCCCGGCTCTTCTCCGTCGTCCAGACCCTGCGCGCCGAGGGCGCGGCCGTGCTGTTCATCTCGCACCGCCTCGACGAGATCTTCGAGCTGTGCCAGCGCGTCACGACCCTGCGCGACGGCCGGTGGATCTCCTCCGAACCCCTGGAGGAGCTCACCGAGGACGACCTGGTGCGCAGGATGGTCGGCCGTGACCTCGACGACCTCTACCCGAAGCAGGAGGCCGAGGTCGGCGAGGTCGCCCTCTCGGTGCACCGGCTGACCCGCGAGGGCGTCTTCCGCGACGTGTCCTTCGACGTCCGCCGCGGCGAGATCGTCGCGCTGGCCGGGCTCGTCGGCGCCGGGCGCACCGAGGTCGCGCAGGCGGTCTTCGGTGTCGACCGGGCCGACGCGGGCGAGGTGAAGGTGGGCGGCACGGTGCTGCGGCCCGGCTCACCGACGGCGGCGATGGCCGCCGGGCTCGCTCTCGTACCCGAGGACCGGCGCCAGCGCGGGCTGGTCATGGATCTGTCGATCGAGCGCAACATCGGTCTCACCGGTCTCGACGAGGTCCGCAAGCGCGGGCTCGTCAGCCGGGCCCTGGAGCACGACCGGGCCGCCGACTGGGCCGTGCGCCTCCAGCTCAAGTACAACCGGCTGGCCGACTCCGTCGGTGTGCTGTCCGGCGGCAACCAGCAGAAGGTCGTGCTTGCCAAGTGGCTGGCGACCGGGCCTGCCGTACTGATCGTCGACGAGCCCACCCGCGGCATCGACGTCGGCACCAAGGCCGAGGTCCACCGGCTGCTCTCCTCGCTCGCGGCGGACGGCCTCGCCGTGCTGATGATCTCCTCCGACCTGCCGGAGGTCATCGGCATGGCCGACCGGGTGCTCGTGATGCACGAGGGCCGGCTCGTCGCCGAGATCCCGCGCGCGAGCGCCACCGAGGAATCGGTCATGGCGGCGGCCACCGGACGCAATGAAAGGGCAGCGGCATGACCACCACCATCGAGAGTCCGCCGGACACCGCGAAGGCGCCGCAGCGGAGTGCCTCCTCGCTCGTGGACGCGGTCTTCCGGGCCCGCGAGATATCCATCGCCGGGGCGCTGGTCCTGCTGATCCTCGGCACCTATCTGGCCAACCCGCTCTTCCTGTCCGACCAGGGCGTCAAGGACCTGCTGCTCAACGCGTCGATCCTGGTGCTCCTCGCGGTCGGTCAGTCCGCCGTGGTGATCACCCGCAACATCGACCTGTCGGTCGGTTCGGTCGTCGGCCTCTCCGCGTTCGCCTGCGGCAAGTTCGTCGCGGGGACCGACCACGGGGTGCTGACGGTGATGCTCCTCGGCATCGCCATCGGCGTCGTCTGCGGACTGGTCTCCGGCGCCCTCGTCAGCTTCGGCAGGGTCCCGGCGCTCGTCGTGACCCTGGGCATGCTGTACATCATCCAGGGCATCGACTACTGGTGGGCGCAGGGCGAGCAGATCAGCGCCTCGGACGTGCCGGACGCGGTCCTGGGCCTGGGCAGCGGCAGCCTCCTCGGAGTCCCGTACCTGCCGCTGATCTCCCTCGTCCTGCTCGCGGCGACCGCGTACTTCCTGCGGAGCTACCGCTCGGGGCGTGAGCTCTACGCGATCGGTTCGAGCCCGGAGGCCGCCCGGCTCGCCGGCATCCCGATCCGCCGCCGGGTGCTCGCCGCGTACGCCTTCTCCGGAGCCGTCGCCGGCTTCGCCGGGGCCCTGTGGCTGGCCCGCTTCGGCACCGTCGTCGCGGACAACGCCCACGGCTGGGAACTGACCGTCGTCAGCGCCGTGGTCGTCGGCGGTGTCGCCATCACCGGCGGAACCGGCACCGTGTGGGGCGCCGCCCTGGGCGCCCTGCTGCTCACCACCATCGGCAGCGTCCTGGTCGTCCTGAAGGTGGACTCCTTCTGGCAGGGCGCCATCACCGGTGCGCTCCTCCTGCTGGCCATCAGCGTCGACCGGATCGTGAACCTGCGGATGACCGCCGCACTGAGGAAGAGGAGCGCCCGTCATGACCACGGCGCCTGACACAAAGACGGCTCCCGCGTCGCGGGCCTCTCTCGTACGCAGCCTGGCGCTGCGCTGGGACACCGCGGTCGGTGTCCTCCTGGTGGCGGTCCTCGTCGTCGGCCTCGGCAGCACGGACGGATTCGGTTCGAGCGAGAACCTCGCGTTCGCCTTCAACGACATCGCCGAAGTCGCCATCATCGCCCTCCCGATGACCCTCCTGGTGGTCGCCGGGCAGGTCGACCTGTCGGTCGCCTCCATGCTGGGTCTGGGCAGCGCGCTGACCGGTGCGCTGTGGGAGGCGGGCTGGGCCTTCGAGACGATCGTGCCGGTGGTGCTCCTGGTGGGCGTCGCCGGAGGGCTCCTCAACGGCTGGCTGGTCACCAGGGTGGGCCTGCCGTCCCTGGCCGTCACCATCGGCACCCTGGCCCTCTACCGGGGTCTGGCCTCGGTGGCGCTCGGCAGCGACGCGGTGACGGACTTCCCGCAGACGTACGCGGACTGGGCCGTCGACACCACGACCGTCCCCGGCACCTTCCTCACGTACCCGGTCCTGTTGTTCATCGTGCTGGCCGCCGTCACCGCGGTGGTGCTGCACGCCACCGGTCTGGGCCGCTCGCTCTTCGCGATCGGTGCCCAGGAGGAGGCCGCGTACTTCGCCGGCATCCGGGTCAAGCGGATCAAGCTGCTGCTCTTCGTCGTGACCGGGCTGTTCTCCGCCTTCGCGGGTGTCATCTTCACCCTCCGGTACGGAAGTGCCCGCGCGGACAACGGACTCGGCTTCGAGATGCTCGTCATCGCGTCGGTCCTGCTCGGCGGCATCGACTTCGACGGCGGGAAGGGCACGCTGTTCGGCGCGGTCGCCGGTGTCCTGCTGATCGGCGTCCTGAAGAACCTGCTCACCCTCAACGACATCGCCAACGAGGTCCAGGTCATCGTGACCGGCCTGCTGCTCGTGGCGTCGGTTCTCACTCCACGCGTCATCGCCACGGTCGTCGAACGACGGCACAGGCGGGCCGCGAACACCCCCGCGCCCCAGTCGACCTGACGCTCCCCTTCCGCCGTACCTCTCCGAAAGGCACCACGCCGCCATGATGCTCCGCAATGCCGCTGGGCGCCGCGCCGTCGCGACCGCAGCCACCGCCGTCTCCCTCGCACTCGCCCTGACCGCCTGTTCCGGCACCACGAAGGACAGCAAGGACACGGGCGGCGGCGAGAAGGCCGCCGGCTCCGCGACGGCCGACCCGAACGCGCCGTTGAAGAAGGGCCTGAAGATCGCCTTCCTGCCCAAGCAGATCAACAACCCGTACGAGAAGATCGTCGACGAGGCGGGCATCGCCGCGGCGAAGGAGTACGGCGGCACGGGCAAGGAGGTCGGCCCGTCCGACGCCAACGCCTCCTCGCAGGTCAGCTACATCAACACGCTGATCCAGCAGCGTCAGGACGCCATCCTGGTCGCGGCGAACGACCCGAATGCGGTGTGCGGCCCGCTCAAGCAGGCGATGAAGAAGGACATCAAGGTCGTCGCGTACGACTCCGACACGGCGAAGGACTGCCGGCAGCTCTTCATCAACCAGGCCAGCTCCGAGGAGATCGGCCGGAGCCTGGTCCAGCACCTCGGCGAGCAGATCGGCTACAAGGGCAAGGTCGCGATCCTGTCGGCCACGCAGAACGCGACGAACCAGAACACCTGGATCGAGTTCATGAAGGAGGAGCTGAAGCTCCCCGAGTACAAGGGCATGGAGCTGGTCAAGGTCGCGTACGGCGACGACGCGGACCAGAAGTCCTTCCAGCAGACGCAGGGCCTCATGCAGGCCTACCCCGACCTCAAGGGCATCATCTCGCCCACCACGGTCGGCATCGCCGCGGCGGCCCGCTACCTGAGCGACTCCTCGTACAAGGGCAAGGTCGTGCTCAACGGGCTCGGTACGCCCAACCAGATGCGCAAGTACGTCAAGGACGGCACCGTCGAGCAGTTCTCGCTGTGGAACCCGGAGGAGCTCGGCTACCTCGGTTCGTACGCGGCCGCCGCGCTGGCGTCGGGGCAGATCACGGGTGCCGAGGGCGAGAAGTTCAAGGCGGGCAAGCTCGGCGAGTACACGATCGGCAAGGACGGTGAGGTCATCCTCGGCGAGCCGACGGTCTTCGACGCCAAGAACATCGACCAGTTCAACTTCTGAGCCCGGGAGCCGGCGTCACCATGCAGCGTGTCTGCTTTCTGCTGAAGGTCCGTGAGGACCGCAAGGACGAGTACCGCGAGCGGCACGCCGCCGTATGGCCGGAGATGCTGGCCGCCCTGTCCGGGGCCGGGTGGCACAACTACTCGCTCTTCCTGCGCGAGGACGGGCTGCTCGTCGGCTATCTGGAGACGGAGGACTTCGACGCGGCCCGTGAGGCGATGGCCGCGACCGAGGTGAACGACCGCTGGCAGCGGGAGATGGCGGAGTTCTTCGAGCAGCCGGAGGCGCCGGACGAGGCGATGGTGCCGCTGACCGAGGTCTTCCACCTCGCCTAGTGCGGGTCGTGCCGGGCGCACGGGCTGCGGCTCCCGCTCCGGCCTGATCCGAACGACGTTCTCCGTGCATGCCTGAAGGGCCGCGCCCCCGTTGCGGGGGCCCGGCCCTTCACATGTCCGCGCCGGTCCGCGGGTGGGCGGAACCGGTCAGAGAGCGGCGACGGTCAGCAGGACGAAGGCGGCCAGGGAGAGCACGGTGCGGATCCGGTGGAGGTTGTTCCAGCGGGTTTCGAACGCGGTACGGGCGGCGCTGTCGTCGCCGCCCTCCGCTGCGGCGAGGGCGTTGTTCAGCGGAATGTTCCCCGCGACCGTGAGGACGTGGCCGGCGACGGCGCACAGGAGCGCGCCGAGGATCGCCGGCCGGTCGGACGCCTCCATGACGAGTGCGGCGGCGGGGAACCCGATCACCCCGGCGAAGAGGACGAGGAACGCCGGTCCGGGCACCTTCTCGTTGAAGCGGCGCATCGCGGAGGCGAACTGCTCGTCCGGCAGGGCCGCGAGGCCGGGCATGATCGCGATCATGAACGTCAGCATGAAGCCCGCGTAGAGGCCGGAGGTGAGCACGGCGGCCGGCAGGAGCGCAGAGGACATGGGGCACATGATGGCGCGGGGCCACCCCACTCGCACAGTGCTTTACGCACGGCCTCCGCGCAGCGCATCCCCTCCGGGCCCGCGCCTTCCGCACACCGGGTCCGCGCGGCTCGTGCGTCACGCCGGGCCCGTGCGTCACGCCGTGCGGGCCCCCGGGCGGTGGTCAGCCGATCTCGCCCTCGCTCCCGCCGCCCGGCGGCTCGTCCCCGTCGCCGCCCTTGATCCGGTCGGCCTGCTCGATCGCCGTAGCGAGCTTCTCCACCGAACTGTCCTCGGTGGTGGCGGCCAGCTTGCGTGCGTGCCGGGAGAGTTCGCCGAGCGCCGGGGTGCCCGGCAGGTCGCCGCCGCGCAGGATGTCCGCGAAGTAGGCGGCCACCGCCGTCACCTGCAGCCGGGAGTTCTTGCCGCCCCAGAGCTTTCCGTCGACCGCCCCGCTCTCCACGGACCCGGTCTCCTCGTGCGCCTTGCGGGTCTTGGGGTCCAGCCAGCGCACCGTGGCCGTCGCGACGCGCCCGGAGGCGCCGTCGCGGAGGCGCACGGCGTAGAGGGCGGTCACCGTGTGGCCGGGGCCGGCCTCGCCGCCGTCGACGCCGTCGTCGCGGAAGTCCTCGTCGGCGACCTTGCGGTTCTCGTAGCCGATGAGCCTGAACTGCTTGACCGTTTCGCGGTCGAAGGCCACCTGGGCCTTGGCGTCACGGGCTCGCAGCTCGACATGGGCGGGCAGCTGGTCGACGAAGACCTTCCTGGCCTGGGTCTCGTCGCCGATGTAGGTGGTGTTGCCGTCCCCCTTGTTGGTGAGGCGCTCCATCAGTGCGTCGCCGTAGTCGCTGCCGACCCCGACGCCGAAGAGGGTGATGCCGTATTCCTCGCGTGCGTCGCCGATCCGTTCCAGGATCGCGTCGGCGTCGGTCTCCCCGGTGTTGGCGAGCGCGTCGGAGAGCAGGACGACGCGGTTGTTGGCCCCCTTGCGGTGGCCCTCGACCGCTTCGTCGTAGCCCCGCTCCACACCGGCTGCCACATTCGTGGAGTCCGCGGGCTCCAGCTCGTCGACGGCGTCCCGGATCTCGGTTCGGTTGCCCCCGAGCCGGGTCATCCTCAGCCGGGTCTCGGCCTCCCCGCTGAACGTGACGAGGGAGACGGAGTCGTCGTCGCGCAGTTCGTCGGTGAGGATGCCCAGCGACTTCTTCGCGAGGTCGAGGCGGCCGGGCTCCCCCATCGATCCCGAGATGTCGACGACGAACGTGAGCGCGGCGGGCGGGCGTTCACCGGTGTCATCGGCGGTCCCGGTGGCCAGACCGACCCGTACGAGCGACCAGTCCCCCGCCCCGGCCCTCGTGCCGTCGACGGTCACCGAGAAGCCGTTGCCCTCCGGCCTCTCGTAGCCCTGCCGGAAGCTGTTGACGAACTCCTCGGGCCGTACGGTCTCCGGTGCGGGAAGCCGCCCGTCGCCGAGCAGCCGGCGGGCGTATCCGTAGCTCGCGGTGTCCACGTCCAGGGCGAAGGTCGACAGGTAGTCGGGCGGCGCGGCCTCACGGTCGTCGCCGTTGTCCTTCCGCTGCGCGCCGTCCTCCTGCTGTTCCGGTGCCGCGGACGGCGGCCCGCTCGGCGCGGGCTGCCCGCCGCGGGGTCCGCCGCTGCTGGAGCGATCGGCCTTCGACTCGTCGCTCGTACCTCCCGCACCGCAGCCGGTGACCAGCATGCCGCCCACGAGCAGCAGGACCAGCGCACTCCGATGCGTCCTCGTCCGGCGTTCCATCCGTACCCCCCACGTCGTCGACATCTGTGAATGTGACGTACGGGGCGCCCGCCAGGACGGGACGAACGTGTTGCGGATCCGTCTCGATGCTGCAACAGCGCCCGGGAACGGGCCGGAACATCAAGGTCAGGACACGATGTCCTTACGGCTGAAGCCGCGGAAGGCGAAGGCGAACAGAATCAGGGCATACGTCACCGAGACGGCTGCGCCCTTCACCATCCCGCCCCATTCGAGCTCGGGCTGGAGCGCGTCCGCCCAGGCGAACTGCCAGTGCGCGGGCAGGAACTCCCGCCAGCTGCCGAGGGCCGTCACCGCGTCCAGGACGTTGCCGACGATGGTCAGTCCGACCGCGCCGCCGACCGCGCCCAGGGGTGCGTCGGTCCTGGTCGACAACCAGAACGCCAGCCCCGCCGTGACGAGTTGTGAGACGAAGATGAACGCGACGACGAGCGCGAGGCGCGGCACCGTGTCCCCGGTGGCGAGTGCGCCGCCGGTGGGCAGCTTGAGCGGTCCCCAGCCGTACGCGGCGGTTCCCGCGGCCAGTGCGACCACCGGCAGCAGCACCATCGCGGCCAGGCTGAAGCCCAGAGCGACGACGAGCTTGCTCCACAGCAGCCGGGCGCGGGGCACGGGCGCCGCCAGCAGGTAGCGCAGCGAGGACCAGCCGGCTTCGGAGGCGACGGTGTCCCCGCAGAACAGGGCGACCGGGACCACCAGCAGGAAGCCGGCGGAGACGAAAAGGCAGGTCGCGGCGAAGTTCGCCGCGGACTCCGTCGCGACGTCCATCAGGTTGATCCGGGAGCCGCCCCCGCCGCCCTCTTCGCCGCCCGGAGTGCCGCCGATGGCGAAGGCGATGATCAGGATGAACGGCAGGGCGGCCAGCACCCCGCCCATCAACAGGGTGCGGCGTCGGCGCAGCTGCCGCATCGCTTCGACGCGCAGGGGCAGGGTGCGGCGCGCGTGGTAGCCGGGGGCTTCGGCGGGGCCCCGGACGTCGGTGGCGGAGCTCATGCGGATCCTCCGGAGATGAGGGTGAGGAAGGCGTCCTCCAGGCGGCGGTGCGGCCCGACACCCGTCACCGGCACGTCGAGTCGGACCAGGTCGACGACCAGCTGGGACGCGGTGGCGCCGTCGAGGCGGACCAGCAGCCCGTGGCCGTCGTCCACGCGGACGGCGGAGCCGATGCCGGGCAGCGCCGCCACCTTGTCCACGAGGGGTTCGGAGAGCTCGGCCGCGGTGGTGACCAGCAGCATGTCGCCCGACCCGGTGATCTCGGCGACCGGGCCCGCCTGGACGAGCCGGCCGCGGTCCATGACGACGAGGTGGGTACAGGACTGCTCGACCTCGGAGAGGAGGTGGCTGGAGACGATCACGGTCCGGCCGCCGGCCGCGTAGCGGATCATCACGTCCCGCATCTCGCGGATCTGGGGCGGGTCCAGGCCGTTGGTCGGTTCGTCGAGGATGAGCAGGTCCGGCATGCCGAGCATGGCCTGGGCGATGGCGAGCCGCTGCCGCATGCCCTGCGAGTAGGTCCGCACGGCGCGGGCCAGGGCGTCGCCGAGTCCGGCGATCTCCAGGGCCTCGTCCATGTGGGAGTCCTCGGCGGGCCGTCCGGTGGCCTGCCAGTACAGCTCCAGGTTGGCGCGGCCCGACAGGTGCGGCAGGAAGCCCGCCCCTTCGACGAAGGAGCCGACCCGGGACAGCACGGGGGCGCCGGGCCGGATGGCGTGCCCGAAGACCCGGATCTCACCGGCGTCCGGCGTGATGAGGCCCATCAGCATGCGCAGCGTGGTGGTCTTGCCGGCGCCGTTCGGTCCGAGGAGGCCGAGGACCTGCCCCTTCTCGACCCGGAAGCCGAGGTCGCGCACCGCGTACCGGTCGGCGGACTTGCTGTACTTCTTGGACAGGTCCGTGATCTGCAGCGGTACGCCGTCGAGTGCCGGGTCGGGTGCGGGGGTAGCGGTGCGCCGGCGTGCGGTGAGCAGGAGCAGCGCGGCGATGACCACTGCGGCGGCCGGCAGCCCCCAGGTCCACCACGGAAGCGTGGCAGCCGCGGCCTTCACGCCGGGTGCGGTGGGGACGGTCAGCGGCCCGTCGAGGGAGACGGTGTACGTCGACGGCTCGGAGGGGGAGGCGTAGCCGAGGTCGGTCGTGGAGAGGACGAGGCGGAGACGGTGCCCGGAGTCGACCTCGTGGTCGATGGCGGGCAGGGTCAGCTCGACCGGCTTGCCCTGCTGGGCGGGTGCGATCCGGTACGGGGTGACGAGTTGGGAGGGCAGTACCTGCTGTGTGCCGTCCGGGGAGACGTCGTACACCTTGCCGAACAGGACCGCGTCGCCCTGGCTCGCCTTGACGTTCACACGGACGGTGGGCGATCCGGTGACGTGCAGGGAGGTGTTCAGCGGGGCGGAGTCGAAGCGCGCGTACTGCCCGGGGAAGTCGAGGGAGAGGCCGACGCCGAAGGAGGACAGCTGAGAGAGTCCGCCGCCGATGCCGGGCACGGCCGAGATGGAGGGCGGGCTCGCCCCGGCCGGGTTGCTGAAGGTCTGCGTGCGGCTGCTCAGCCGGACCTTCTCGCCGCCGCCGGTCAGTCCCGGGTACGTGTCGCCGCTCGCGCCGCGCTTGAGGGCGGCGCCGTCGGTGGAGTCGATGCCTCCGGTCCGGGTGACGCGGAAGGCGGGCCCGGTGTCGGCGCCCTTGTCGTCCTTCAGGTAGCGGTCGAACCAGTCGCCGATCCGGCCTTGGACCCGGTCGCCCTCGTCGTCCCCGCCGTCGTGTCCGCCGGCGATCCAGTCGACGGACACGGGTGCGCCGTTGCCACTGATGGCCTTGGCCATGGCGTCGGCCTGGCCGAGCGGGAAGAGGGAGTCGCTCTGTCCCTGCACGATGAGCGCGGGGACGTCGATGCGGTCGGCCACGGCGACGGGGGAACGTTCCGTCAGCAGCTCACGCGCGGCCGTGTCCGGCTTCCCGCTGACCGCGACCCGCTCGTACATCTCGCACAGCTGCTTCTCGAACTTGGCGCAGCCACCGCCGGAGGTGACGAAGATCCCGGCCCAGAGCTTCTTGAACACTCCGTCGGGGAACAGCGCGTCGGCGAGGTTCCAGTAGCTGATCACCGGGGCGATCGCGTCGACCCGCTCGTCGTATCCGGCGGCGAGGAGCGACACGGCGCCGCCGTACGAGGCGCCCGTGACGCCGACCCGCGGGTCGCCCTTCGCGTCGAGCTCGACCTCGGGCCTCTCCGCCAGCCAGTCGATGAGCCCCGAGACGTCCTTGACCTCGGCGTCGGGGGCGTTGAGGCTGATGTCCCCACTCGACTTCCCGAAGCCGCGGGCGGACCAGGTCATGACGGCGTACCCGTCGGCGGCGAGCTTCTCGGCCTGGGCGCGCACATCGCTCTTGCTGCCGCCGAAGCCGTGCCCGATGAGCACGGCGGGCCTGCGCTGCGAGCCCCCGGCCGTGAAGTACGAGGTGTCGACGGACACCCCGTCCAGCCGCATGATCCGGTCCTCACGGTGGACGGTCGGCGCGCTGTCGTCCGCGACGGCGGTCCATGTGCCGGCGGCCACCAGCACGGCGAGCGCGGCGACGACCGCGGCCCAACGACCGCGGGTACGGGGCAGCAGCCGGTGCCGCCACCGGGAAGTCGGTTTTTCCATGACTCGACCCTAAACGGAGTGTGTCCTACCCCGGGATGCCGCAAGGGTGACCTCGGTCGCCTCCTTGAGAGGTACAGGCGGCACTCCTCGTACTCCGTACGCGGTACACCGCGGTCACGAAGGTCACGTATGCGGACATCCGCACCGCCGCCACAGCCACCGCTGCCGAGCTCCGCGCGGCTATCGCTCGGCGGGGGTGGCGGACAACGGTGTGTTCGCGGTGCCGGCCGGGAGGTCCGGCGGCCCGTCCTGCGCTCGGGCGGGTACGGCGGGCCGGGGGGCGCCGCTCTCCGGGCGCTCGGCGTACGGCTGTTCCGTCGGGAGCAGCGCGGCAGCCCTCTCGTCCTGTCCGGCCCGCACCAGCGCGTGGATCTCGCGGGCCAGCGGTGTGACGTCGCGGATGGAGACCGTCCACTCGTCGGCGTACCGGCGCGACGCCTCGCCGGAGAGGCCCAGTTGCAGGGAGCGGTACGGGAGCGGGTTGAGGTGGAGGTCGCGTTCGGGGTCCCACTGGATGCGGGCGGGAGCGCGGCGCAGATTGCGCTGCCAGGTGGCGCGGTCGGGGTGAACGCCCCTCACGTAGTGGGAGAGTTCGGCGTTCGCCACGCTGTGGTCGAATCCCTCGCGGGTGATCTCGACGGCCAGGACGGTCTCCTGGCCCTCCTTCGTCGCCCAGCCGCAGCGGTACATCATCCACAGGAAGCTGGGCTTGATCCAGGTCATGCGGTCGCGTTTCCACACGGCGGGGAAGCGCCCGTCACCGGCCGCGGGGAGCCCGATGGCCGGCCGATAGGCCTGGTAGACGGTGACCGTGGTGGCGGTGTGCAGGGCCCGGATCTGGTGCCGGGGCGGGTGACTCGTCTCGCTCATACCCCCCAGAATGCGCCGCCCCGATCCGGTCCGGGGACTCGCCGGGAAGCTACGGACAGATCGCGGCCCCAATTGCCGGATATGAGCGTCCGTAGCTTCCCAACGACGGGACAACGACGGGAGTCAGTGGTTGCGGGGGAAGCCGAGGTCCACGCCGGACGGGGCGTCGGACGGGTCGGGCCAGCGGGTGGTGACGACCTTGCCGCGGGTGTAGAAGTGCACGCCGTCGTTGCCGTAGATGTGGTGGTCGCCGAACAGGGAGTCCTTCCAGCCGCCGAAGGAGTGGTACCCCACCGGCACCGGGATCGGGACGTTCACGCCGACCATGCCTGCTTCGATCTCCAGCTGGAAGCGGCGGGCCGCGCCGCCGTCACGGGTGAAGATCGCGGTGCCGTTGCCGAACGGCGAGGCGTTCATGAGGGCGACGCCCTCCTCGTACGTGTCCACGCGCAGCACGCACAGGACGGGGCCGAAGATCTCGTCCCGGTAGGCGTCGGAGTCCGTGGAGACGTGGTCGAGCAGGGACAGGCCGATCCAGTGGCCGTCCTCGAAGCCCTCCACCGTGTGACCGGTGCCGTCGAGGACGACGTCGGCTCCCTGGGCGGCGGCGCCGGTGACGTAGGAGGCGACCTTGTCGCGGTGGGCGGCCGTGATCAGCGGGCCCATCTCGGACGCCGGGTCGGTGCCCGGGCCGATCTTGATCTTCTGGGCACGGTCCTTGATACGGGCGACCAGGTCGTCGGCGACGGAACCGACGGCGACGACGGCGG
The DNA here is from genome assembly GCA_014651175.1 of Streptomyces clavifer. GTDB lineage: Bacteria > Actinomycetota > Actinomycetes > Streptomycetales > Streptomycetaceae > Streptomyces > Streptomyces clavifer. Next base: position 408,005 of record BMWJ01000003.1, read on the forward strand.
AGATCGCCATGCAGCGCTCGCCGGCGGAGCCGTACGCGGCCGAGACGGCGGCGTCGGCCGCCGCGTCCAGGTCGGCGTCCGGGAGGACCAGCATGTGGTTCTTCGCACCGCCGAGCGCCTGGACGCGCTTGCCGTTCGCCGAGGCCGTGGCGTGGATGTACCGGGCGATCGGGGTCGAGCCCACGAAGGAGACGGCGGCGACGTCGGGGTGGGCCAGGAGGCCGTCCACGGCGACCTTGTCCCCGTGCAGGACGTTCAGCACGCCGTCGGGCAGGCCCGCCTCGGCGGCCAGTTCGGCCAGCAGGTTGGCGGCCGACGGGTCCTTCTCGCTGGGCTTCAGGACGAACGTGTTTCCGCAGGCGATGGCCAGCGGGAACATCCACATCGGCACCATGGCGGGGAAGTTGAACGGGGTGATGCCCGCGACGACGCCGATCGACTGGCGGATCGAGGAGACGTCGACCCGGCTGGACACCTGGGTGGACAGCTCGCCCTTGAGCTGGGTCGTGATGCCACAGGCCAGCTCGACGATCTCCAGGCCGCGGGCGACCTCGCCGAGGGCGTCGGAGTGCACCTTGCCGTGCTCGGCGGTGATCAGCGCGGCGATCTCGTCGCGGTGGGCGTCCAGCAGGGCGCGGTAGCGGAAGAGGACGGCGGTGCGGGCGGAGAGCGAAGAGGTGCCCCACGCCTCGTACGCGCTCTTCGCGGCGGCGACCGCCGCGTCGACCTCCTCGGCCGAGGCGAGTGCGACCTGTGTGGTCACGGCGCCGGTCGCCGGGTCGGTGACCGGGCCGTAGTTGCCCGACGTGCCCTCGACGGTCTTGCCACCGATCCAGTGGTTGACGGTCTTCATGACGGGGACTCCTTCAGAGCTGGGGGCGTCGGGCGGCGGTCTGCCGGTCGTACTCCTCGCGTGCCGCGACCGCCGAAGGGCGGGTCGCGGTCTCGGCCACGGGAACATCCCACCACGCCTGTGCCGGAGGGGGCCCCGACACTGTGTCTGGCGTTCGGGTCTCGACATAGACACAAGTGGGACGGTCCGCTCCGCGCGCCTCGGCGAGTGCCCCGCGCAGGTCCCGTACCGACTCGGCACGCAGTACCCGCATGCCGAGCGAGGCCGCGTTGGCGGCGAGGTCGACGGGGAGCGGCGGGCCGGTGAAGCTCCCGTCTGCGGCGCGGTGCCGGTAGGCCGTGCCGAAGCGCTCGGCGCCGACCGACTCGGAGAGGCCGCCGATGGACGCGTACCCGTGGTTCTGCAGGATGACGAGCTTGATGGGCAGGCCCTCCTGCACGGCGGTGACGATCTCGGTGGGGTTCATCAGGTACGTACCGTCGCCGACGAGCGCCCAGACGGGACGGCCGGGAGCGGCGAGCTGGACTCCGAGAGCGGCCGGGATCTCGTATCCCATGCAGGAGTAGCCGTACTCGACGTGGTACTGCCGCGGGGAGCGGGCCCGCCACAGCTTGTGCAGGTCGCCGGGGAGGGAGCCCGCCGCGTTGATCAGGATGTCGTCCTCGGTGACCAGCTCGTCCAGCAGCCCGAGGACCTGGGCCTGGGTGGGGCGGGCGTCCGGGTCGGGGACGGCGAAGGCCGCGTCGACGCGCTGCTCCCAGCGGTCCTTGGCGTCGGTGTACGCGGTCTCGTAGGCGGGGTCGACGTGGTGACCGCGTGCGGTGAGGGCGGCGCCGAGCGCTTCGAGGGAGGTGCGGGCGTCCGCGACGAGGGGGAGGGCGGCGAGCTTGTGGGCGTCGAAGCCGGTGATGTTGAGGTTGAGGAAGCGGACCGCCGGGTCGGCGAAGAGGGTGCCGGACGCGGTCGTGAAGTCCGTGTAGCGGGTGCCGATCCCGATCACCAGGTCCGCCTCGCGGGCCAGGTCGTCGGCGGTCGCGGTGCCGGTGTGGCCGATGCCGCCCACGTCGGCGGGGTGGTCGTGGCGCAGCGAGCCCTTGCCGGCCTGGGTGGAGGCGACGGGGATACGGGTGTCGGCGGCGAAGGCGGCGAGCGTCTCCTCGGCGGCACTGTGGTGGACACCGCCGCCCGCGACGATCAGGGGGCGGCGGGCGGTGCGGACGGCCCGGACGGCCTCTTCGAGTTCGTAGGGGTCGGGGGCGGGCCTGCGTACGTGCCAGACGCGCGCCGCGAAGAACTCCGCCGGCCAGTCGTACGCCTCGGCCTGCACGTCCTGCGGCAGCGCGAGCGTGACGGCGCCGGTCGCCTCCGGATCGGCGAGGGTCCGCATGGCCTGCAGGGCGGCGGGGATCAGCGCCTCGGGGCGGGTGATCCGGTCGAAGTACCGGGAGACGGGGCGCAGGCAGTCGTTGACCGACACATCGCCGGCGTGCGGCACTTCGAGCTGTTGGAGCACGGGATCGGCGGGGCGGGTCGCGAAGGTGTCGCCGGGCAGGAGCAGCACCGGGAGGTGGTTGACGGTGGCGAGGGCGGCACCGGTCACGAGGTTGGTGGCGCCGGGGCCGATGGAGGTGGTCACGGCGTGCGCGGAGAGCCGGCCCGACTGGCGGGCGTAGCCGACGGCGGCGTGCACCATGGCCTGTTCACTGCGGCCCTGGAGGTACGGCATGGCGGGCCCGGACTCGACGAGTGCCTGGCCGATGCCCGCGACGTTGCCGTGGCCGAAGATGCCCCAGGTGGCGTTGATCAGCCGTCGGCGGCGGCCGTCGCGCTCGGTGTACTGGCGGGACAGGAAGGCGATCAGCGCCTGGGCGGTGGTGAGCCTGCGGGTGGTGCGCGTGGTGGCCGATCGTGTGGTCAACGGCTTCCCTCCGGGCCGGGGGTGCGTGGCGTGGTCACGGGCGGGCCTCCCGGTCACCGGCTTGCCTGCGGGCCGTGGAGCGGGAGGCGGGGGTCGACGGGCTGCGACGGCCAGGTGTCGCGGATCCACCGGTGGCCGGGGTGGTCACTGATCAGCCACTCGCGCTTCTCCCCCGGGCCCGCCATCACGTTGAGGTAGTACAGGGTGCGGTCGGGCGGGGCGATGGACGGGCCGTGCCAGCCGTCGGGGATGAGGACGGCGTCACCGGTGGCGACTTCGGCGAGGACGTCCGTGCCCCCCTCGCGGGACGGCGAGACCCGGTGGTAGCCGAGGCCGTCGCCCTCGACCTCGAAGTAGTAGATCTCCTCCAGCTCGCACTCGACGCCGGGCCGGTGCTCGTCGTGCTTGTGCGGCGGGTACGAGGACCAGTTGCCGCCCGGGGTGAGGACCTCGACGGCGATGAGGCGGTCGCACGCGAAGGTGTCGGCTGCCGCGAAGTTGTTGACCTGGCGCGAGCAGGTGCCCGCGCCGCGGAGCTCGACCGGTACCTCCGGCGCGGGGCCGTAGCGAGCGGGGAGTCGTCGCTCGCACTTCGCTCCTGCCAGGGCGAAGCGGCCTCCTGCGCCGGAGGCGATCTGTGCGCGGGCGTCGCGTGGCAGATAGACGAAATCTGTCACCGCGCCGAACACGCTGTCCCTGCCCAGCAGTTGGAAGGTCTCGTCTGCTGACTGCACCGTACAGGCACCGGACAACGGGAGAACGATCCATTCGCTCTCACCGGTTACCAAGGTATGAACACCACCGGGCTCGAGCTCCAGTACGCGCAGGCTCGACCGGTCCCAGCCGGCTCGCTCCGGGTCGATGTCGAGGGTGTAGGGGCCGCTCGCGGCACGGTCGGACCTGAGGTGGTACCGCTGGTGCTCGTCGGGTGTCGTCATGGCTGCATCCCTACCCGTCTCTCCCGCCCGCAGGTCCTCACAACAGTCCGACGGCCGTGTCGACCGCGCCCGCCACGTCCCCGTCCGGCGGGTGGAGCAGCGACCGTCCGACGACCAGCCCCCGGACGGTCGGCAGGCGCAGGGCGCCGCGCCACTTCTCGTACGCGCCGTCCAGGTCTCCCTTGACCTCGCCCCCGAGCAGGACGGCGGGGAGGGTCGAGGCCCGCATCACCCGGGCCATGTCGTCGGGGTCCTCGGTGACGGGGACCTTGAGCCAGGTGTACGCGGAGGTGCCGCCCAGCCCCGAGGCCACGGCGATGGAGGTGGTGACGGCGGCGGCCCGCAGGTCGGTGCGGAGCCTGCCGTCGGCGCGGTGGCAGAGGAACGGCTCGATGAAGACGGGCAACCGGTGGGCGGCCATCGCGTCGACGGTGCGGGCGGCGGTGTGGAGGGTGTCCAGGGAGCCGGGGTCCTCGTAGTCGATCCTCAGCAGCAGCTTGCCCGCGTCGAAGCCCTGCCGGGACAGATCGACGGGGCGGTGGCCGGTGAAGCGGTCGTCGAGCTCGTAGGCGGCTCCCGCGAGTCCGCCGCGGTTCATGGAGCCGATGACGACCTTGTCCTCCAGGGCTCCGAGGAGCAGGAGGTCCTCCAGGACGTCGGCTGCGGCGAGGACCCCGTCGACGCCGGGGCGGGAGAGGGCGAGACACAGCCGTTCCAGGAGGTCGAAGCGGTCGGCCAGGGCGAACTCGTCGTCGCCGACGGCCAGGGATCCGCGCGCCGGATGGTCCGCGGCGATGATCATCAGGCGTTCGGTGGGGCCGACGAGAGGCCGCCTGCGGCGGGCGGCCGCGGCCTCGGCGACGGCCTCGGGGTGATGCGCCCGGATGCGGACGAGATCGGCGAGGGAGGCGGCGGGCGGGGTCATGGGGTGGCTCCGGGGGTTCCGGACGACCCGGGGGCTCTGGGGGCTTCTGCCGGTCCGGGCGGTGCGGGGGCTGCCTGTCGTGCGGGGGTTCCGGGCGGTGCGGGGGTGTTGTTCGGCCCGGCTGTTCCGGCGGCCTCTGACAGTCCGTGCGGCCCGGGGGCTGCGGGTGGTGCGGGGGTTCCGGGCGGTGCGGGGGCTCTGGAGGCTTCTGCGGGCGGTCCGGGGGCTTCCGGGGTTGCGGCGGTTTCCGCCGGCCCGGGGGCCTTCATGGTTCCGGTCGCCTCGACCGCTCCGTCGGCGAGGGCCTGTTCGACCTCGTGCGGGTACGGCATCGCGGACGAACAGGCGAGGCGCGAGGCGACGATGGCCCCGGCCGCGTTCGCGTAGCGCATGATCCGCGCGGTCTCCCAGCCGGCGAGCAGCCCGTGGCAGAGGGCACCGCCGAACGCGTCCCCGGCGCCCAGTCCGTTGACGACCTCCACGGGAAGGGGCGGGATCTCCGCGGTGGTGCCGTCGCGGTGGACCGCGAGCACGCCCGCCGGGCCCTGTTTGACGACGGCGAGCTCGACCCCGGCGGCGAGCAGGGCGCGAGCGGCGGCGTACGGTTCGCGTTCGCCGGTGGCGATCTCGCATTCGTCCAGATTGCCGACGGCGACCGTGGCATGGGCGAGGGCCTCGCGGTAACGGGCGGTGGGGGGCGGCTCCCCGCTACCGCTGCCTTCGCCGCCTCCCGCGCCCGAACCTTGCGCGCCCCCGTCCCAGAACATGGGGCGCCAGTCCAGGTCGAAGACCGTGGCGCGCGGGCCCTGCGCCTCCCCCGGGGCCTGTGCCGCGCTACGGGCGCGGAGTGCGGCGAGCGTCGCGCTGCGGCTGGGCTCCGCACAGAGTCCGGTGCCGGTCATCCAGAAGACCCGCGCCGCCCGCACGGCGTCCAGGTCGAGCTCGTCCCTGTGGATCTCCAGGTCGGGTGCCTTCGGCTGCCGGTAGAAGTAGAGGGGGAAGTGGTCCGGCGGAAAGATCTCGCAGAAGGTGACCGGGGTCGGGTACCGGGCCACGGCCGTCACCCACCGGTCGTCCACCCCGAATCCGGCGAGCGCCTGATGGAGGTAGTCACCGAAGGCGTCCTGTCCGGTCCGGGTGATGACGGCGGTCCGCCGGCCCAGCCGGGCGGCGGCCACCGCCACGTTGGACGGCGAGCCGCCGAGGAACTTCCCGAAGGTCTCGACCTTGGCCAGCGGTACGCCGGTCTGCAGCGGGTAGATGTCCACCCCGATCCGCCCCATGGTGATCACGTCGTACGGCTCAGGCATGCGCATCCCTTCGGCTGACCCCAGGTCTAGTGCTCTGCCGGAACCCTGTCAACACTTTGTCCGGACATTCGGACGAACTCTTGACACTCCCCTCCGGGGGCTGGAGGGTGGGCGATATGACCTCCTCCGTACCCTCTCCGGCCCGCATCCGCATCGGCTCGGCACCCGACTCGTGGGGGGTCTGGTTTCCCGACGATCCGCGGCAGGTGCCCTGGGACCGGTTCCTCGACGAGGTCTCCGAGGCGGGCTACGAGTGGATCGAGCTCGGCCCGTACGGCTATCTGCCGACCGACGCCGCCCGGCTCAAGGACGAGACCGCGCGCCGCGGCCTCACCGTCTCCGCCGGCACCGTCTTCACGGGATTGCACCACGGTCCGGACGTCTGGGACCGGACCTGGGAGCATGTCGCCGGCATCGCGGCACTCACCCGGGCCATGGGAGCCGAACACCTGGTGGTCATCCCGTCGTTCTGGCGGGACGACAAGACCGGCGAGGTGCTGGAGGACCGCACGCTCACGGCCACGCAGTGGCGCGAGCTGACCACCCAGACGGAACGGCTGGGCCACGAGGTGCGGGAGCGCTACGGGCTGCGGATCGTGGTGCACCCGCACGCGGACACACATGTCGACACCGAGGAGAACGTCAACCGCTTCCTCGACGCCACCGACCCCGAGCTGGTCTCGCTCTGTCTCGACACCGGCCACTACGCCTACTGCGGCGGGGACAGCGTGAAGCTCATCGAGACCTACGCGGAACGGATCGGCTATCTGCACCTCAAGCAGGTCGATCCCGAGATCCTCGCCGATGTCGTGGCGAACGAGGTGCCGTTCGGCCCGGCGGTGGCACGCGGGGTGATGTGCGAGCCGCCCGGCGGGGTCCCCGCGCTGGAGCCCGTACTGGAGGCCGCGCGCGCTCTGCACCGGGACCTGTTCGCCATCGTCGAACAGGACATGTATCCCTGCCCGCCGGACAAGCCGCTGCCCATCGCCCGCCGCACCCGCGAGTTCCTCCGCGCCTGCGGTCCTGCCCGGTCCTCCACCTGACCCCCCTGACTGCTCTGGCTGCTCTGCCGACCCACCCGTCACAGCAGCCACCTCTCCGTCACGTATGTACGCGTTCCGCAGGGTTTGCGTCACAGGATCGCGACGGCCCCTGCCCTACCCGCAACCCCGTCGTTCAACGGGCAGAGATGGGCAGAGAACGCGGCGCGCAGAGTGCGGAGGTACAGAGAGGTGTCATTCATGACGGACAGAAGGCTCTGGTCGTACCAGGACATTGCCGCGCACATCCGGGTCCGGCCCGACACCGTCCGCTCGTACCGCAAACACGGGCTCCTTCCCCCTCCGGACGCCGTCCAGCACGGGAAGCCCTACTGGTACGCGGACACCGTCCACACGTGGATCGCGTCCCGGCCCAGCAACCGGGGCCGTTGAGAGCTCAGGTCCTCCTGGCCGGTTCGATGATCGTCACGCCCGCCCCGGGGGCGCCGCCCATGGCGGCGAGGGCCGCCGGGGCGGCGTCCAGGGTGATGGAGGACGTCACCAGCAGGTCGGGCCGCAGGGTGCCGGCCCGCACCATGTCCATCATCGGCGGGTAGTCGTGTGCGGCCATGCCGTGGCTGCCGAGGATCTCCAGCTCCAGGCCGATCACCCGCGCCATGGGCACGACCGGGTCACCGGCAGCCGGCGGCAGCAGCCCGACCTGGACGTGGCGGCCCTGCCTGCGCAGGCTCCGCACGGACGCGGCGCAGGTGACCGGGGAGCCCAGCGCGTCGAGCGACAGGTGCGCTCCGCCGCCGGTGAGCTCGCGTACTGCCTCGTCGGCACCGGCGGGATACGCGGAGGCGTCCACGCACATGGCGGCTCCGAACGCCCGGGCCAGCTCCAGGGCGTGCGGCGAGACGTCGACCGCGACGACCCTGGCGCCGGACGCCACCGCGATCATCACGGCCGACAACCCGACCCCGCCGCAGCCGTGCACGGCGACCCACTCCCCCGGTGCGACGCGCCCCTGGCCGGCCACGGCCCGGAACGCCGTGGCGAACCGGCACCCGAGCCCGGCCGCCGTACCGAACGACAGCCCGTCGGGCACGGCGACCAGATTGGCATCGGCCTCCTCCAGCGCCACGTACTCGGCGAACGATCCCCAGTGGGTGAAGCCGGGCTGGGTCTGCCGCTCGCAGACCTGCTGGGCGCCCGAGGCGCAGGCGGCGCACCGGCCGCAGGCGCAGACGAAGGGCACGGTGACCCGGTCCCCGGGGCGCCAGTTGCGCACTCCGGATCCCACTGCCTCGACCACTCCCGCCAGTTCGTGGCCGGGCACGTGCGGAAGGACGATGTCCGGGTCGTGGCCCATCCAGCCGTGCCAGTCGCTGCGGCACAGTCCGGTCGCCCCTACCCGGACCACGACTCCTCCGGCGGAGGGTGAGGGGTCCGGGAGGTCCCGGACGTGGGCCTCCCGCCCGAACTCCTCGAACACCACTGCCCGCATCGGCCCCTCCTCCGTGGATCGGCTGTCGGATCCGGCGAATCTACGCCCCGGCCGTGATCTTGTCCCGCTCCTGAACTCGCTGCTCCGACATCTTGTCGGCGTCCCGGCCCTCGGGCGGGGCCGGCTCCCCCTCGCTCAGCCCGAACCGCTGGTGGAAGGCGCGCAGCGGCTTGGGTGCCCACCAGGTGACCCGGCCCATCAGCTTCATCACTGAGGGCACCAGCAGGCTGCGCACGACCATGGCGTCCATGAGCACGGCGAGCGCGATCCCCAGCCCCAGCATCTTCGTGTTGGTCACCCTGGAGGTGCCGATGGCGACCATCACCACCGCGAGGATCACGGCCGCGGCGGTGATCAGCCCGCCGGTGTGCCGCAGCCCGAAGGTCACCGAGTGCTCGTGGTCGCCGGTGCGGTCGTACTCCTCCTTGATCCGGGAGATCAGGAACACCCCGTAGTCCATGGAGAGGCCGAAGGCCACACAGAACATCAGGACGGGCAGGGTCGTCTCTATGTCGCCGGTGCTGGTGAAGGAGAGGAGCCCGGACAGGTGCCCGTCCTGGAAGACCCAGACCACCGCTCCGAACATCGCGGTCAGGCTGAGGGCGTTGAGCACGACGGCCTGGACGGGGATCAGCACGCTGCCGGTCAGCAGGAAGACCAGCAGCAGGGTCACGACGACGATGATCCCCACCGCCCACGGCAGCCGGTCGGCTATCGCGTCCTTGGAGTCGACCAGGACCGCCGCCGCGCCGGTCACCGAGGTATCGAACGGGGCCGGCTCGGCCCGGAGCTCCCGGACCAGCTGCTGGGCCTCCTGCCCTACGGCCTCGCCTTCGGACAGCACGTTGAAGTACGCGGACCCGTCACCGGTGACCGGGCCGTCGACCCGCTGCACGCCGGGAAGCGAGGAAATCCTGGCGCGGAAGTCGCTGTACTGGGCGGGCGTCGCCGCACCTTCGGCGAGCACTTCGAGGCCACCGCCCGGACTGCCGGGGAACGCGTCCCGGATGTGTTCCTGGACCACGCGGGACTCGGCGGTCGAGGGCAGCTGGCGGTCGTCCGCCGTGCCGAACTTCACCCCGAGGAAGGGCAGCCCCAGCAGGATCAGGCCGACCGTGGTGACGACGGCGAAGACCGGCGCCCTGCGCATCACGAGCACCGCGAACCGGGCCCATCCCCTGCCCGAACCCTCGGTCGGCTCCCCGGCGGGCGCCTTCCGGTCCGTGCGGCGGCGCAGCAGCCGGCGCAGGTCCAGGGAGTTGACCCGCGGTCCGAGCAGCATCAGCGCGGCCGGCAGCAGGATCAGTGCGGCGGCGGCCGCCAGGAGCACCACGGCGATGCCCGCATAGGCGAACGAGCGGAGGAAGTACTGCGGGAAGACCATCATCGCCGCCAGGGACACGGCCACCGTCAGCGCGGAGAAGAGCACGGTGCGCCCCGCCGTGCGCAGGGTGGTGCCGATCGCCGCCCGGGTGTCCGCCCCGGAGGCCAGCTCCTCGCGGAATCTGCGCACGATGAACAGGGCGTAGTCGATGGCGAGCCCGAGGCCGAGTGCGGTGGTGAGGTTCTGGGCGAAGACCGACACGTCCGTGAGCTCGGTGATGCCGCGCAGCACCGCGTTGGTCCCGAGTATCGCGACGATGCCGACACCCAGGGGCAGCAGCGCGGCGATCGCACTGCCGAAGACCATGACCAGCAGCACCAGCGTCACCGGCAGGGCGATGAGCTCGGCCCGCAGCAGATCCTCCTGGATGATCGTCTGCATCTCGTGCCGCACGGCGACGGGTCCGCCGACGGAGACCTCGACGGGGCCGTGGACCCCCCGGTAGGCGGGCGCTATCCGGTCGAGGGTGTCCCCGGCCGTCTTCTCGTCGCCCTCGATCCGGGCGGCGACGATCGCTTCGTGTCCGTCCTCGGAACGCAGGGCGGGGGAGGTGGTCTGCCAGTACGAGCCGACGCCGGTGATCCCCCTCTCCCCGGCCAGCCGCTCCGTGAGGCGGGCGGCCTCGGCTGCCACGGCCGGATCGTCGACGGAGGCGCCGCCGCTGTCGACCAACAGCAGCAGATTGGGCTGTGAGGCGGGGAACTCACGCTCCAGCACCCGGGTCGTGTACGTCGACTCGGCGTCCGGGGCCTCCCATCCGCCGCTGCCCATCCGGTCGGCCACCCCGCTCCCCGCGAACACCGCGAGCGCCGTGATCACCAGAGCGGCCAGCAGGGACAGCCGTGGTCGTGCGGTGACGAGGCGGGTCCAGCCCCCGACGCGCTCCGGGCTGTTGACTTCGGACATGGTGCGGTGTCCCCTTCACCCAGACCCGGGCGGCGCAAGGCAGCATGGGTCAGTCGTTGCCACTTACACTGGCAAACACGAGACATCGCTCGCGTTTCTTCAGAATGCGAGTGACCACTCGTGTTTGTCAACCGCGTCTTGAAAGCTGGGGATGGACCGTGCCGGAGGCCAGGACAGGAAAGGCCGCTGCGCCCGCACAGAGCGGCGAGCAGGGCGTGCGGAGCCCACGCGGCGGAAGCACCACGGAGGCCCCCGCGGCCGAGCCAGGCGCGAGCGCCGCGGCGACCGCCGGAGCAACCGACGGGGCGAGAACTGGGGCGAACACCGGCGCAACCAACGGGGCGACCGGCGGAGCCGCGGCCGGACCGGACACCGCGGAGGACCCCGCGGCCGAGCCGCGCACGACCGCAGGAGCGGACGGCGGGGCCGCGAACGGGCCGGGCACCGGAGCCGCCAGGCCGCGCCGGCGTCAGGCGCGCGGCGAGGCCCGCATCGCCCAGCTCCTCGAGGCCGCCGCCAACGTCTTCCGCGTCAGCGGCTACAACGGGGCCAGCACCAACGCCATCGCCCGCGAGGCGGGCGTCTCACCCGGCACGCTCTACCAGTTCTTCCCCAACAAGGAAGCCATCGCCATCGAGCTCGGCGACCAGCTGATGCACCGCTGGCGGGAGACGTACGGCGCCGCGTTCTCGCCCAGTGACGTCGAGCTCCCCCTCGACCGGATGCTGGACGCGGTCCTCGACCCGCTCATCGCCTTCAACTGCGAGAACCCCGCCTTCGCCGTCCTGACCCACGGCTCCGAGATCCCGGGGGTGATCACCCAGGAACACGACGTCCTGCACGCCGCGATGCTCACGAGGACCGAACAACTGCTCAGCACCGTCCTCCCGGACCTGCCCGCGGAGCAGGCCCATCGCATCGCCGGCATGTCCTTCGTCCTCTTCAAAGCAGGCCTCGACCTGGTCATGTCCCACGAAGGATCCGAACGGGAGGCGTACATCAGGGAGTTGAAGACAGTGATGTACCGCTACCTGGAGCCACTGGCCTGTGATCCGCCCGCCGGGGAGGCAGCACGGAGGATTGATACCCCCTAGGGGTATAGTCTTGTGGTGTGGGCGGACACACCGGGCTTTCCGGTGCCCCCTCACGCCACGTCCATGTGTGCCCGCGAAGAGGAGAACGACATGACCGCCGAAACCGACACGCCCCGGGCCGCCGGCTCCTGCTGCTCATCCACCGGCTCCTGCCACGACGGTCCGGCCGAGGCCCGGGTGGGCGGTGTCACCACCGTGTACGAGGTGAAGGGCATGACCTGCGGCCACTGCGAAGGAGCCGTCGCGGAGGAGATCTCCGGGATCGAGGGGGTCACCGCGGTGGAGGCCGACGCCTCAACCGGCCGGGTGTCCGTGACGTCCGCGACCCCGCCGGCCGAGGACGCGGTACGCGCCGCCGTCGACGAGGCGGGCTACGAGCTCGTCGGCCAGGCCTGAGCCCTCCTCCCCCACCGTGCGGCACAGGTCCGGCCGCCGGACCCGTGCCCTCACCCTCCACCGGGCCGCTCCCGTCACCAGGACAGGCAGATACTGGTGGGGAACGGCCCGACCTGCTTCACCCAGGAGTCCGGACATGGTCAGCACCACGGCAGCCGAGGTCCCGGCGGCGGAGACCTCCCAGGCCGAGCTCACGATCGGCGGGATGACCTGCGCGTCGTGCGCGGCCCGCGTGGAGAAGAAACTCAACCGCATGGACGGGGTCACCGCCACCGTCAACTACGCCACCGAGAAGGCCCGCGTCTCCTTCACGGACGGCACCACGCTCGACGACCTCGTCGCCACCGTCGAGAAGACCGGCTACACCGCGCAGCCCGTCCCCCGGGCCGCCGACGCGTCCCGCGCGTCCGGCTCCTCGCTCCGCACCGGCGGGACCCGTGGGACCGATGGAACCAGCGGGGCCCATGTGACCGGTGATGCCCATCAGGCCGCCCCAGCCACCGCCCCAGCCCCAGGGACACACGCAAGCGCCGCCACCGGCGGAGCCACCAGCACCGCCGACGCCACGGACCCGTCAGCAACCGCAGCGACGAAGGCAGCGTCCACGGGCACGGCAAGACCCCCGGAGCCGGCCGCCGCGCCCCCCTCGGGCACTGGCGGAACCAACGGAACCGACAGCGCGGACCAACCGGACACCCCCGAGGAGGACGCGGCGGACCGCGCGGCAGCCGGCGCCCTCGCCGTACTGCGTCAGCGCCTGCTCGTGTCGGCGGTGCTGTCCGTGCCGGTCGTCCTGATGGCCATGGTCCCGGCCCTGCAGTTCGACAACTGGCAGTGGCTCTCCCTCACGCTCGCCGCCCCCGTCGTCATCTGGGGCGGGCTGCCTTTCCACCGCGCCACCTGGGCCAACCTGCGCCACGGCGCCGCGACGATGGACACCCTGGTGTCGGTCGGCACCCTCGCCGCGTTCGGCTGGTCGCTGTGGGCCCTGTTCCTCGGCGACGCGGGCATGCCGGGGATGCGGCACGGGTTCGACGCCGCAGTCTCCCGCTCCGACCCCTCCTCCACCATCTACCTGGAGGTGGCGGCCGGAGTCGTGAGCTTCATCCTGCTGGGCCGCTTCCTGGAGGCACGGGCCAAGCGGAAGGCGGGTGCCGCCCTGCGCGCACTGATGCACCTGGGCGCCAAGGACGTCACCGTCCTGCGCGAGGGCGCAGAGGTACGCGTCCCGGTCGGCCGGCTCGTCGTCGGCGACCGCTTCGTCGTCCGTCCGGGCGAGAAGATCGCCACGGACGGCACCGTCGTCGAGGGCTCGTCGGCCGTCGACGCCTCGATGCTCACCGGCGAGTCCGTGCCGTTGGACACCACCACGGGCGACTCCGTCGCCGGGGCCACGCTCAACGTGTCCGGACGGCTGGTCGTCGAGGCCTCCCGCGTCGGAGGCGACACCCAGCTGGCCCGGATGGCCCGGCTCGTCGAGGACGCCCAGAACGGCAAGGCCGCCGCCCAGCGCCTCGCGGACCGGATCTCCGCGGTCTTCGTCCCCGTGGTGCTGCTGATCGCCCTGGGAACACTGGTCGCCTGGCTGCTCGCCACCGACGACATCACGGCCTCGTTCACCGCCGCCGTGGCCGTCCTGATCATCGCCTGCCCCTGCGCCCTCGGACTGGCCACACCCACCGCCCTCATGGTCGGCACCGGACGCGGGGCACAGCTCGGCATCCTCATCAAGGGCCCCGAGGTCCTGGAGACCACCCGCCGCGTCGACACGGTCGTCCTCGACAAGACGGGCACGATCACCACCGGTCGCATGACCCTGGGCGCCGTCCACGCGGCGGCCGGGACCTCCGAGGGCGACCTGCTGCGCCTGGCGGGCGCCCTCGAACACGCATCCGAGCACCCTCTCGCTCGGGCCGTCGCCACCGGGGCGGCCGAACGCACCCCCGCGGGCCTTCCCTCCGTCGAGTCCTTCGAGAACGTCCCCGGCCTCGGGGTACGCGGCACCGTCGAGGGGCGCCAGGTCATGACCGGCCGGCCGAAGCTGCTCGCCGATGCGGGCATCACGCTCCCGCCGCCCCTGGCCGACGCCGTGGCGGGCGCCGCGGAGCAGGGCCGTACGGCGGTCGCCGTCGCCTGGGACGGTGAGGCCCGGGGAGTGCTGGAGGTCGCCGACGCGGTCAAGGACAGCAGTGCGGCCGCCGTCGCGGAGCTGCGCGCGCTGGGCCTCAGGCCTATTCTGCTGACCGGTGACAACCGGGCCGTGGCGGACGCCGTGGCCCGTGCGGTCGGGATCGACGAGGTCTACGCGGAGGTCATGCCGGAGGAGAAGGCGGACGTCGTCCGGCGCCTCCAGGCCGAGGGCAGGTCCGTGGCGATGGTGGGCGACGGTGTCAACGACGCCGCGGCACTCGCCGTGGCCGATCTGGGCCTGTCGATGGGTACGGGGACCGACGCGGCGATCGAGGCGGGCGATCTCACGCTGGTTCGTGGAGATATCAAGGTGGCCGCTGACGCCATCCGGCTGTCACGGCGTACGCTGTCCACCATCAGAAGCAACCTCTTCTGGGCCTTCGGCTACAACGTGGCCGCACTGCCTTTGGCTGCGTTCGGGCTGCTCAGCCCCATGATCGCAGGTGCGGCTATGGCGTTCTCGTCGGTCTTCGTCGTGATGAACAGCCTACGGTTGCGCTCCTTCACCTAATTTCCACAAAGAGACTTAGATCACACCGATTCGAGGGTAACCATCCGCTGGGTTGGTGAGTCTAAGAGTGCGATTGCCAAGGATGTCTTGGGGGACGTCCGATGGAGTGTCTTGGGGGACGCTCCTGGCAAGCGTTGGCCGGGGCACGTGCACCGGGGAGCTTTGAGCGGCCCTCCCGTACGTACCCCGGCAGATCGCACTGCAGTACCGAAGTGAATGCGCACCACCGGAGGAACAACGGGAGCTTCGGCTCCCCGCAGACGCCCGGCCGGATCCCGTGGGGGGAATCCGCTCCGGGATATGGGAAGCGCCCTGTCCGTCGACCCGTGGGGGGATCGGCGGCGGGGCGTTTCTCGCACCAGCGGCCGGGAGCGCACCGGCCGGCCCGCCGGAGCCGCGCGGAAGCCCGGCAGCGGCCCACAGGCCCGCACCAGCCCGACCGAGCAGCCCCGACCGAGCAGCCCCGTCCGCGCCGGTCGCCCGCGCCGGCCATCCGCACCGGAAGCATCGCGCGCGCCGGGACCGTCGGGCCGCGCCGCACGCCCCGGAAACAGCCCCTGAACGCCGAATCGCCCCGGACACCGCGCTCCGGTGGAGCGAGCGCGGTACGCGGGGCGAAGGCAGTCGGCCGAAGAGGCCGGGATCGTGCAGAAGTACTTCAGGTGGTGCGGTGGCTCCGGGGAAGCCTGGTTCAGCGACCCTCGACCGGGACGAAGTCGCGCAGGACCTCGCCCGTGTAGATCTGGCGCGGGCGGCCGATGCGGGATCCCGGCTCCTTGATCATCTCGTGCCACTGGGCGATCCAGCCGGGCAGCCGGCCGATCGCGAAGAGCACGGTGAACATCTCGCTGGGGAAGCCCATGGCCCGGTAGATCAGACCCGTGTAGAAGTCCACGTTGGGGTAGAGGTTGCGCGAGACGAAGTACTCGTCGCTGAGCGCGTGCTCTTCCAGCTTGAGCGCGATGTCGAGCAGCTCGTCCGACTTGCCGAGCGACGACAGCACGTCGTGGGCCGCTGCCTTGATGATCTTGGCGCGCGGGTCGAAGGACTTGTACACCCGGTGGCCGAAGCCCATCAGGCGGACGCCGTCCTCCTTGTTCTTCACCTTCTGGATGAAGGAGTCGACGTCGCCGCCGTTGGCCTGGATGCCCTCGAGCATCTCCAGCACCGACTGGTTGGCGCCACCGTGCAGCGGGCCCCACAGCGCGGAGATGCCGGCGGAGATCGAGGCGAACATGTTCGCCTGCGAGGAGCCGACCAGGCGCACGGTGGAGGTCGAACAGTTCTGCTCGTGGTCCGCGTGCAGGATGAGCAGCTTCTCGAGCGCCGAGACGACGACCGGGTCCGGCACGTACTCCTGGGCCGGGACCGAGAAGGTCATGCGCAGGAAGTTCTCGACGTAGCCGAGGTCGTTGCGCGGGTAGACGAACGGGTGACCGATCGACTTCTTGTACGCGTACGCCGCGATCGTCGGGAGCTTGGCCAGCAGCCGGATCGTGGAGAGGTGGCGCTGCTCCTCGTCGAACGGGTTGTGGCTGTCCTGGTAGAACGTGGACAGCGCGCTGACGACCGAGGACAGCATGGCCATCGGGTGGGCGTCGCGCGGGAAGCCGTCGAAGAACCGCTTGACGTCCTCGTGCAGCAGCGTGTGCTGGGTGATCTCGTTCTTGAAGGCCGACAGCTCGTCGACCTTGGGAAGGTCACCGTTGATCAGCGTGTAGGCGACCTCGAGGAACGTCGAGCTCTCAGCGAGCTGCTCGATCGGGTATCCGCGGTACCGCAGGATGCCCTGCTCGCCGTCGAGGTAGGTGATGGCGGATTTGTACGCGGCCGTATTGCCGTATCCGCTGTCCAGCGTGACCAGGCCCGTATTGGCCCGGAGCTTCCCGATGTCGAAGCCCTTGTCGCCGACGGTGCTGTCGATCACCGGGTAGGTGTACTCGTCATCGCCGTACCGCAGTACTACAGAGTTGTCGCTCACGTCATCCCTCACCGACGTAGTGCCTCTTCTTCGAGGTGCCCTGACTGTTCTCCACCCTCCCCCATTCGGCTCAGGAGAGTGCACTCGGGGTCGTCCATTGGACCTACCGACGGCACTGAGTGCCGCCAACTTACTCATCCTGCCCGCTGGAATCCGGTTCCGGAAGGTCTCAGTGATGTTTCCCACCGTTTTGATCGATCATTTTTCCGCGAACTCTTCGCCCGAACCGCCGCGGAGCCGGAAATCCAGTCCCGTACAGCGTCTGCCTGCGGAAACCGTGCGCACCGCCTGGCCGATGGCCTTCCGTGAACCCACCAGTACGACTAGCTTCTTGGCCCTGGTCACAGCCGTGTACAGGAGGTTCCGCTGCAGCATCATCCACGCGCTGGTGGTGACGGGGATGACGACGGCCGGGTATTCGCTGCCCTGGGAGCGGTGGATGGTCATCGCGTAGGCGTGGGCGAGCTCGTCGAGCTCGTCGAAGTCGTACACGATCTCCTCGTCCTCGTCCGTGAGGACCGTCAGCTTCTGCTCGTCCATGTCGAGGGCGGTGACGACGCCGACCGTGCCGTTGAAGACGCCGTTCTCCCCCTTGTCGTAGTTGTTGCGGATCTGGGTGACCTTGTCGCCCACCCGGAAGACCCGGCCGCCGAAGCGCTTCTCGGGGAGGTCGGGGCGGCCGGGGGTGATGGCCTGCTGGAGAAGGCCGTTGAGATGACCGGCGCCCGCCGGACCTCGGTGCATCGGGGCGAGAACCTGCACGTCGCGGCGGGGGTTCAGGCCGAACTTGGCGGGGATGCGGCGGGCCGCGACGTCCACGGCGAGCACCCCGGCGTCCTCCGTCTCGTCCTCGACGAAGAGGAAGAAGTCGCTCAGCCCCTGGGTGAGCGGCGGGACCCCCGAGTTGATCCGGTGGGCGTTGGTGACGACGCCGGACTGCTGGGCCTGGCGGAAGATCGTGGTCAGCCTGACGGCGGGCACCGGGCCGCCCTCGGCGAGCAGATCCCGCAGTACCTCCCCCGCACCGACCGACGGCAGCTGGTCGACGTCGCCCACCAGCAGGAGGTGGGCACCGGGTGCCACCGCCTTGACCAGTTTGTTGGCGAGCAGCAGGTCCAGCATCGACGCCTCGTCGACGACGACCAGGTCGGCGTCCAGCGGCCGGTCCCGGTCATAGGCGGCGTCCCCGCCCGGCTTCAGCTCCAGCAGCCTGTGCACGGTGGACGCCTCGGCACCGGTCAGCTCCGAGAGCCGTTTCGCCGCCCGCCCGGTGGGGGCGGCCAGCACCACCTTCGCGTTCTTGGCCCGGGCCAGCTCGACGACGGACCGCACGGTGAACGACTTGCCGCAGCCGGGGCCTCCCGTGAGGACGGCCACCTTCCGGCTGAGCGCGAGCCGCACGGCCGCCTCCTGCCCGGGGGCCAGGGTCGCCCCCGTGCGCTGCGCGAGCCAGGCCAGCGCCTTGTCCCAGTCGACGTCCTGGAAGGCCGGCATCCGGTCCTCCGGAGTGCGCAGCAGGCGCTGCACCTGGGCGGCCAGGGAGATCTCGGCCCGGTGGAAGGGCACCAGGTACACAGCGGTGACGGGCCGCCCGTCCTCGGGGCCCGGCACCTTCTCCCGCACGACGCCCTCCGGGTCCTCGGCGAGCTCGGCCAGGCAGTCGATGACGAGCCCGGTGTCCACCTGGAGGAGCTTCACCCCGTCGGCGATCAGGCGCTCCTCGGGCAGGAAGCAGTGGCCCTGGTCGGTGGACTGCGACAGCGCGTACTGCAGCCCGGCCTTGACCCGCTCCGGGCTGTCGTGCGGGATGCCGACGGCCTGGGCGATGCGGTCGGCGGTCAGGAAACCGATGCCCCAGACGTCGGCGGCCAGCCGGTAGGGCTGGTTCTTCACGACGGAGATCGAGGCGTCCTCGTACTTCTTGTAGATACGGACGGCGATGGAGGTGGAGACGCCCACGGTCTGGAGGAAGACCATGACCTCCTTGATGGCCTTCTGCTCCTCCCAGGCGGCGGCGATCATCTTCGTCCGCTTCGGCCCGAGGCCGGGCACCTCGACGAGCCGCTTGGGCTGCTGCTCGATGATGTCCAGGGTGTCGACGCCGAAGTGGGTGGTGATGCGGTCGGCCATGACGGGGCCGATGCCCTTGATCAGACCCGAGCCGAGGTAGCGGCGGATGCCCTGGATGGTGGCGGGGAGGATCGTCGTGTAGTTCTCGACGGTGAACTGCTTCCCGAACTGCGGGTGGGAGCCCCAACGCCCCTCCATCCGAAGGGACTCGCCGGGCTGCGCGCCGAGCAGCGAGCCGACGACGGTGAGGAGATCGTTCATCCCTCGCCCGGTGTCGACACGGGCGACGGTGTAGCCGTTCTCCTCGTTGGCGTACGTGATCCGCTCGAGGACCCCTTCGAGCACGGCCGTGTTGGACATGTCCCGACGGTACCGGGCAGGGCTGACAGCGCGGGGTTCCAGTCCGGAGACGGCCGCCCGGACACCGTGAGCGGGCGCGGACCGGCGGTCCCGGTGGCGGGTGCACGCGCCCGCACGCGGCGCGTGCCTACAGGACCGATAAGCGCTGGTCCGGCACACCCCCTGAGACCGATGATGCGCACATGGCTCTGACCGACACCCTGCGGCGCGTGGACGCCGACCTCGCCGCCGGGCGCATACCCATGGCCCGCATGCGCCTTCGCGGGCTGGTGACCGCCTACCCAGCGAGTCGGGAGGTGCGACGCCGCCTGGGGGAGGTCTACCGCCTCTTCGGCGAGCCGGAGCAGGCCGGCCGGTGGATGTACCTGGAGGAGGACCGCGACCCGGCCGAGACGGCCGCCTTCGAGCAGCGCTACCACCTGCCCGCCCCGCGCATGAAGGCCGTGGCCTGGCGCGGACCGGAGTCCCTGGCCGGATCCGCCTTCGCCGAGGAGCAGTTGGCCGCGCTCCGCGCAGCGTGCTCGAAGGCGGCGGGCCGCCCGGTCGACTGGGACACGGTCACCGGCGAGGAGCAGCCGGAGCGGGGAGCCGTACTCCGCTTCGCAGGGTGCACGGGGGCGTTCCTGCTGGTCGCGGCATTCCTGGCGATCTGGGTGAACGGGCTGGTCGACCTCTTCGACTGACTCCGTCAGGCGCACTCCCACGAAGCCCGGGTCCCGAAGCCCGGATCCCGAGGCTCGAGAGCCGGGGCGGAGCGGTCACTCCCCCGACAGAGCGGTCACTCTTTCGTGGGTACGTGAAGGGAGCGTGGGCCCGAGGCTTGAGCTTCGGGATCCGAGGGTCGGGATGCGGGCTCCGGGATCCGAGCGCTCTCCATGTCCGGTAGGAAAAGAGGGGGTGGGGAAACCTCCCCACCCTCCCTGACCTGCCACGGCCAGCAAGTATGACTAATCGTGATCGACTTGCAGCACGCTGTCACACCCACTTACGGTGCCCCCAATGAGTCGACCCCGACGCGGTGTAACCAGCACCGGCCGGGGTCTCACCCCAAGATCGAAAAGAGCGATCTCGTGGCTACCCAGAACATTAGCCCCGCCCCGCCCGCACCCACAGCCTCACTCCCGTACGCCCGGGCCCACCCCGGCTACGGCAAGCGCACCGCACCGCACCCGAGCAACACCCGCCCCGAGCCGATGCCTTCGCACTGCTGCCGGAGCGGGAGCGGTACGTCGCCGGGTATGTGGACCGGCTGCCCGAGGGCGGGGCCATGGACGTCAAGTCGCTCGCCAAGTCGCTCCCCCTGTACGGGCAGATGGCCGTCGGCAGCGCGCTGCGGGCCCTGGGCGTGGCCGGTCACCTGCGGCGCGTGCGGTGCCAGGTCGTCGCCGAGGACGGTCAGAGCCGCTGGGTCACCCGCACCTTCTGGTCCCGCACCGCCCACGACAGCGAGTGGTGGGACGCCTTCACCCGCACCGTGCCCGGCGACGGCCACATCGCCGCTGCGGCCCGGCCGGACACAGTCGAGCCCTCGCCGCCCTCCCCCGCGCCACAGGCAGCTCTCGTGCCCGAGCAGCGGGCCACCGCCGGGAAGAGCCCTGCCGGCCCTTCGGCCGCGTACCTCACTCTCGCCCGACTCGGGCGCACCGAACCGCGCCTGACCCTGTCCGCCGCCGACTGCTCGGCCCTCGAAGGGCTTGCCTCGGCGTGGCTGGACCGGGGCGTGAACACGGACTACCTCGCCGGGGCGCTCACCGCCGGCCTTCCCGCGCACGTCGACTCACCCGTCGGCTTCGTGCGCCGTCGGCTCACCGACAAGATCCCGCCCAGCCTGCCCGGCGCGGCGGCAGGGGGCGGCTCCGACAGGCCTGTGCGCCGCGTCATGGTGGAGTGCACCGGATGCGGTGCCCCCGGGCCGTCCGAAGCCCTGCCCAACGGTCTCTGCCGCTCCTGCCGCACCACGGCCCCGGGTGCGGCTCCAGCCACCGCACCCGTAGAGGTACCGGTCCGACGAGACATCCACGCGCTCGTCGGCAGTCTCCGCAACCTGATGAGCGCCCCCTGAGCAACGGGCGACGGCATTCCCGCACTTGGCCGCGTCACCGGCTACCGATGCCCGGTTCTCCATGCTGCGGCCGGAGCCTGTCCGGATCGTGCTCAGCCGCACCCAGCCGCGAGCCCCTGCTCTCGGCGACGCGTCTGACCTCCCGCAACGACTCGCTCAACCTGCTGGCGAGGAAGTGGAGTTCCACCCAAGTGACCTTTCGGTCCGCCAGGAGTGCGGCGGCGTGGCCGAGCAGGTCCCCCGACATGCCGAGCTGGACGCTCTCGATACCGTCCGCCATCCGCGACACGTAGCCGCTTCCGTCCCCGAGGACGTAACACGGCTTGCCGTCCTGCCCCGCCCACGGCAGCAGCCTGACCGCATGGGCCTCCTGCTCCTCGCTGTTCACGCGGCGACCTCTGCCCCGTGGATGGACCGCGGCCTGACGTCCACTCCGTGCGCGGCGAACCGCAGCGTGCGAAGTCGGCGCCGCTCCTCGGCTGCCGTCCGAGCCGCCTCCTCCGCCACCTGCCGCTCGTACGCGACGAGGTACGGGCGGACGAGGGGACTGTCCTCGCCGCGCGGCGGCCGTTCGCCGGTGCAGTATGCCGTCGGTCCGCCTGCGTGGTCGCGGGAGTACGGATACGTGTACGGGGTGTCCCACTCCGGCCGGTGTCGCTGCTGCCGGGCTCCGGTGGTCAGGATCCGCAGCAGCGGCACGAGGAGTCGGGCGATGGCGGGCTTCATGTCGACCTGCTTTCTCAGGATGGACGGCCAGGCCCCCGAGCTGTTCACACCGGTCGCGGGGGCACTGCGGCACGACTGGCCGCTTTCTGTAGCGAACCCATCACAGAGTGGCGCCATCAGTGGCTACGCTTCCAGGGGGCGGAGCTTGACAGCGCTCCTGTCAGAACGGGGAGTCGGTGGTCGCATGGAGTTGAACCGCACGCCACGCACGGCACGAGCGAAGTACGGAGACGAGCTGAGGCTGAAGCGCATAGCCGCGAAGCTGACCCAGGAGGCCCTGGGCGAGCAGGTCGTCTGCTCTCCGACGTTGATCAGTCACTTCGAGGCCGGGCGTCGGCTGCCGAGCCCGGATGACGCACAACGCATCGACCGCGCCCTGTCGACGGACGGTTTCTTCGCCCGCTGGCTGGAGGACCTGGACACGAAGTACGCCGACCACTTCGCCGCCGTGGCGGAGTTGGAGCGGCAGGCAACGCTGATCCAGCAGTTCGCGCTCTCCCTCGTGCCCGGCCTCCTCCAGACGGACGGCTACGCACGCGCACTGTTTCGCGCGTACCGGCCGAACCACCGGGCGGAGGACCTTGACCGGGACGTTGTCATTCGAACGGAACGTGCCCGGATCCTTGACGGGCCGTTGAATCCGGTGGTGTGGACACTTCTGGACGAGGCCGTGCTGCGTCGCAGGGTCGGCGGAGCTCACGTCATGGCAAAGCAGTTGGGCAGGATCGCGGACATGGCCGAAGCGGGGAGGCTGCGGCTCCATGTTCTGCCGTTCGGGTTGGGTGCCCACGCGCTTCAAGAGAGCCTGCTGTCGCTACTGGGCTTCGAGGATGCCGCTCCTGTGGCCTATGTCGAAGGGCTGCTGACAGGGCACCTGATGGACGATCCGGCTCTGGTGAAGGCAAGCAGGACGGCCTACGATCTGGCAGCGAGCGATGCGATGTCGCACCAGGAATCAGTGGCCCTTGTGCGGGCGGCAGCGGAGGAACATGAACATGGACAACAGTAAGCAGACCGTTTCCGACTCCTCCACACTCACCGGCTGGTTCAAGTCGAGCTACAGCGGCGGCGGTCAGGGCGAGTGCCTTGAGGTGTCGGACAGTTACGTCGGCGTGCCCGTCCGCGACAGCAAGGCGCCGACCGGTCCGGCGGTCGTGTTCTCCGCAGGCGGCTGGGCCTCGTTCGTCTCTGCGGTCAAGGGCGGCTTCACGGTCTGACCGCGCACGGAGCCTCGCAGCCCGCCCGCAGGGCCGACGGACTGCAAGGCTCCGTCACGCCCGCGCGAGGAAGGCGTCGCGCAGCACCTGGCCACGAAGTGGGATCGAGTCCACGAGGCAGGAACTGACCGGCCCTTGGGCTCGCCAGGACCACCACGGCGCGAAGCAGGCGTACCACTGCCCTGCGCCGCCGGGCCCGGCACAGGGACTCACAGCGCTGCACGCCCGGCGGCGCACCGAGGCCAGGGTGTCGGGCATGTCAGTGCCGGCGTCTACCTTCGGCACATGACACAGGTGGACATCGCCGCGTTCGATCACGAGTGGGCGCGCTTCGAGTCATGGCTTTCGGCGCATTCGCCCGCTGATCGAGCAGCCTTGAGAGGGCCGGCGGACCCCGAGGGGATCGACCGGCTGGAGTCGCGGCTGGGTTTCGCCCTGCACCCGGAGCTGAGGAGGCTTCTGGAGCTTCACGACGGCGCGGCTCTGTCCGTCTCCGAACCGGGCCCTCACCCGCTGCACGCCGGGGCGTTCCTGCCGTTGGGTCACTGCCTGAGCGGTCTGGACGACATCGCGATGATGCACGAGATATTCGTGCACGTCGTGGCGGACATCATCGAACCCGAAGCGTGGGACGACGAGGCGCTGGCGGTGAATCTGCACCTGTGCGTGCCGATCGCCCTGCCCAACGACGGGGGCGTCGCCTTCGTCGATCACCGCCCGGGGCCTTCGTACGGGCACGTGTACGAAATGGGCATCGGGTCGGGAGACCTCGACGGCACGCTCTGGGCAACCGGTCCGGCAGAGCTCTTCCGGCTCCTGACCGACTCCCTGGAGACGGGTTCCCCCTTCCTGTACTACCGGCCGTCGACGTACGTACACGAGTCGGGCCACCACCGCGTCACGTGGGAGATCGAAGTCTGACCACCGACGCCCCCGGCACCCCGTTGACCGGGAGGCCGCTTCTCCCCTCAGCGCCCTTCGCCTGCGGAGTGGTCGAGAAACACCGCCCTACCGTCGCGATGGGTTCACACCTGCCTGACGCGGACTTCTTCTGTGGGAGGTGGGCGATGCGTCCGGGGGTCAGCACGCGCATCGACAGCAGTGTGAGCGACGGGGCGCTCCGGCCGGTCCGCGTCCTCCGGGCCGGACACCGCGGAGCCCCCTGGTGACGGTGGCGAATTCCAGGGGGCTCCGTCTCGCGGGCCGAAGCCCGGTGGGTCACACCGTGAGCTTCACGGCCTCGAACCAGCCCTTGTTGTCGGTGGTGCCGACGAACATGTACTCGGGTCGGCTGTTCTTGCAGTACTGCGCGCCCCAGCCGCCGTTGCCCATTTTGGCCGTGTGGCAGACGCCGCCCTTACCGACGTTCATGGCGAAGCCCGTCATGAACGGGGCGCCCTGCTTCGAACTGCCTATGTAGTTGTTCTTGCCGTCTGCGGCGAGGGCCGTCCAGCTCGGGGCCCACTTGGCGTTGCCGCTCGTCGACCCCTGGTCGTGCAGCAGGGCGTTGGCGGAGGACCCGCCGACGTTCCACACCGCGATGTTGAGGGCCGTGATCTTCTTTCCCTGGCCGGCCGTCCCGGCCATCGTCCCGTCGCACACCGGTGCCTGCCAGCCGCTCCCGGCCACAAAGGCCCGGTAACAGATGTGCCGCCCCTCGGGGTCGGCCTCGGCGAGGCTGCTCAACGCGCCGGCGGCCGTGTACGACGGCGCCTTCGCCGTCACCGTGGCCGTGGGCTTGCGCTCAGGCTTGGCCGGTGGCGGTGCCTTCACCGGCTTGGCGGCAGGTACCTCGGACGGCTTCTCCTGCACCTGCACCGTGGCCTTCTCCTTCTCCTTGCTCGGAGTCGCAGAAGGGCTCGGCGACTTGCTGGTGTAGGTCGCCGGGGGCTCGGAGCGTTCGTCGCCCAGGATCGTGCCTACCGCGTTCTGCGTGCGGTCCCTCTCGGGCTTGCGGTCGTCCTGGCCCGCCAGGAGGAGCGGTACGGAGACCAGGATCGCGCCGATGATCGCCGCCGCGGCCAGCATCGGCTTCTTCGGTCGGCTGACCAGCGGTTCGACGGCCGTGCGCGTACCCGCGCCCGCGCCGCCGCCGTCCGCCGCCGCTGCCGCGACTGCGACTGCGGGTCTCGGGGACCCGCTGCCCGTACCGGTGGCCGCCTGCGCCGCGGCCGGGTCGGAGGCGGGCGCCGCCGAAGCCGAGGCCGCGGTGGTCTCGTCGGGGTCGGCCGACGCCCGTCCGGGCGTCTCCTGCGTCGACGGCTCCGGGACGCCGGTGGCCCGCGCGGCGCCGGAGGCGGTGGCGGTGGCGGTGGCGGCGGAGGCTCCGGCCGTACCCGCTCGCTTCGGGGCCCGTGTCCCGTCCGCACCCTCGAGAGCCTCGCTCTCGGAGCCCTTGCTCTCCGGGCTCTTACTCGCCGGACCCTGCGCACGGGCGTCCGGGTCGGCCGCCGTGGACGACGTGTCCTTGCCCCCGCGCAGGCCGCCCGGACTCAGGGCGTCATCCGGGTCCCCGGCCGCACCCGGCATCGGCTCCGCCCGGGGGGCCGGCGCCGGCGAACTCCCGGACGCGCCGGGGGCGCCGGGGGACGTGCCCGAACTCGACGGTATGCGTCTGGAAGGATCATGCTCACGTGCCACGCAATTCCCTTACTCATATTCGGGGTCGGCGTCGCGTCGCGCTCCGCACCCGCGCACGACCGGACCGCACCCTCCTCGGTCCTCGGATGAGCGAAGTCCCGGTCCGCGCAGTCGTGTCGGCGGGCGGTGAGAGCTGCTGACACGCCTGAACGGTTCGGGCCCGGGACGACGGTACAGGAACTCCCTCGACCATGGTCGGCCGACGGAGCCTGCCACCGGCGGCCCGCTCCCTCAAGGGCTCCCGGGTGGCGGAAGCCACCCGCCGGCACCGGATACGCCCGATGCGCGACTCGGGCTGCTTCCGCCATCCGCCGCCCCACCGGCCCGGCGGGCGGACGGACTTGGCGGGACGGCCCCTCGTCCACGGCGCGTGGGGGCGGACTCCCCGCCGCCTCAGTCGATGACCGCCGTGACCTCGATCTCGACCAGGTGCTCGGGGATGTCCAGTGCCGCCACCCCCAGCATCGTGGCCGGCGGTACCGGGGTGGTGCCCAACCGGGCGGACGCCCGGGAGATGCCCTCCAGGAGCAGGGGCATCTTGTCGGGGGTCCAGTCGACGACGTGGACGTTCAGCTTCGCCACGTCGTCGAAGGAGGCGCCGACGCCCGCCAGCGCGGTGGCGACGTTGACGTAGCACTGCTCGACCTGGGCAGCCAGGTCGCCCACGCCGACCGTGACGCCGTCGGCGCCCCAGGCGACCTGCCCGGCGACGAAGACCAGCTTCGAACCGGTCGCGACCGACACCTGCCGGTAGACGTCGATCTCCGGGAGTCCCGCGGGGTTCGTCAGGGTGATGGCCATGCTGTCCGCTCCTTACGACGCGGCCCGGACGGGCCGACACGTGCTCTCTTGTGGTTACTGGGTAACCGTAGGAGAGTGAGCCCTGACGTGGAAGAACGCACTTTTTAGTGAGAAGGGAACCAGAAGGTGAGCAAGCAGTTCAGCGGCTCTCCCGAGGAGCAGGCCGACCTGAGGCGCGCGGATTCGCTGGCGCGGGAGATCTTCTCGGACGTCGCCAACAAGTGGGCGCTCCTGATCATCGAGGCCCTGGGCGACCGCACCCTGCGCTTCAGCGAGGTGCGGAGCGAGGTCGAGGGCATCAGCCACAAGATGCTCACCCAGAACCTGCGGATGCTGGAGCGCAACGGCCTCGTCGAGCGGACCGTGTATCCCACGGTCCCGCCGAAGGTCGAGTACACCCTCACCGCACCCGGGCAGGGCCTGCGGAAGACGGTCGACGTGATGTGCGAGTGGACCCACCGGAACATCGGCCACATCGAGGCGGCCCGGAGCGGCTTCGACGGCGGGTGACGTCACGGCCGGGGCACAGCCGGGGCCCGGCTGCGGTCCGGCCCCGGAATCCGGTCACCCGTCGCTCAGGAGAACGTCAGGCCCAGGTGCCGCGTGAGCGCTTCCCTCTGCTCTGGAGTGGCGAGGACCATGATGCTGTCGTAGCCGGCACCCGGCTCCCGCGCGAAGTCGGCGTTGCGCCAGGAGCGCGGGTCGTCGCCGTGGGCGGTTTGGGCGATGGCCCGGCAGGCGGCCTCGTGGTCGTAGTAGTCCACCGCGAAGTGCTCGGCCGGGAGGGACACGGGCTCGGCGTTCCGCCGGAACTCCAGAAGGTCGCAGCGACCGCTCTCGAGGCCGCCTTCGCCCTCGACGATCCGGACGTCGGAGATGGTGACCCTGCCGCCGGCGACCTCGGCGGCGTCCGCCAGCAGGCCCGCGTAACCGCTGTGAATGGAGTCGATGTCGTCGGCGTGGACCGAGACCGCCACGCCGAAGCTCTCCAGGGCGCGGGCCGCGGCGTACGGGGCCAGCTCCGCGTCCGCGTAGGCGGCCGCGGCTTCGAGGGTACTGAGCATCTTCCCCTCGGACACCATGCCGGTCTCATGGAGGAGGGCGCCGATGCGCCTGTACGTCGTCGGGGGATTCTTCGGCATCCTGGAGATCCTGCCAGATCGGCTGCCGGGCCTCTCGGGGCGGCTCCACGCGCGCACTCGACGGGGGTTCACGCGGGTTCCGGGCGGTGAGCCCACCGCGAACGGCCCCGGAACGCGGAATGGGGCCCGGCCATGAGGCCGGACCCCCCTCGCTTTCCCCCTCCGTCGGGCTTCCCGATCCCCCCGGACCCCTCCCCGGAAGTCCCGACGCTGAGTGAGACCGGGCAAGGTCCAGGATGGTTGTACGCCTTGACCTTCTCTTTACCCGCGTCCGCAAGAAGGGCTCTCAGCAGGCGTGTTCCAGGTAGCGGGACGCGACTTCGGCCAGCACCTCGGCACCGTCGCGCGCCCACAGGCCCTCGTTGAAGATCTCGACCTCGATCGGTCCGTCGAACCCCGTGGCCTCGACCTGACGGCGCATCGTGCGGAAGTCCACGCTTCCGTCGCCCAGTTGGCCCCGGCCCAGCAGGACGCCCGCCGGAAGCGGGGTGATCCAGTCGGCCAGCTGGAAGGAGTGGATCCGGCCGCCCGCACCGGCCCGGGCGATCTGTGCGGGCGCCTGGTCGTCCCACCAGACGTGGTACGCGTCGACGACCACGCCGACCTGCTCCGCCGGGAAGCGCTCCGCGAGGTCGAGTGCCTGGGACAGGGTGGAGACGACGCAGCGGTCCGAGGCGAACATCGGGTGCAGCGGCTCGATCGCCAGGCGTACGCCCCGCTCCTGCGCGTACGGACCCAGCTCGGCCAGCGCGTCGGCGATCCGCTCACGGGCGGCGTACAAGTCCTTGTCACCGGAGGGGAGTCCGCCGGAGACCAGGACCAGGGTGTCGGTGGAGAGGGCCGCGGCCTCGTCGACCGCCGCCCGGTTGTCTTCCAGGGCGCGTGCCCGCTCACCGGGATCGACCGCGGTGAGGAAGCCGCCCCGGCAGAGGCTGGTGACGGTGAGCCCCGCGTCCTTCACCAGCTGTGCGGCGCGCTCGACCCCGTACTCCTGCACCGGGGCCCGCCACAGGCCGACCTGCCCGATGCCGGCCTTGACGCAGCCCTCGGTGAGCTCGGGCAGGGACCACTGCTTGATGGTCTCCTGGTTGAGGGAGAGACGGGACAGATCGGTGCTCATCGTGCTCCTCCGTGGACGGACAGCAGGGCGCGCATCCGGCTCTCGGCCAGCTCGGGGTCCGGGAACAGCCCCAGCCGGTCGGCCAGTTCGTACGCCTTCGCCAGGTGCGGCAGCGAGCGTGCGGACTGCAGCCCGCCGACCATCGTGAAGTGCTCCTGGTGGCCCGCGAGCCACGCCAGGAAGACCACGCCCGTCTTGTAGTAGCGCGTCGGCGCAGAGAAGAGGTGGCGGGACAGCTCGACCGTGGGGTCCAGGAGGGCGCGGAAGCCGTCCACGTCACCGGTGTCCAGGACCCGCACCGCGTGCGCGGCCAGCGGGCCGAGCGGATCGAAGATGCCGAGCAGGGCGTGGCTGAAGCCCCGGTCGTCGCCCGCGATCAGCTCGGGGTAGTTGAAGTCGTCGCCGGTGTAGCAGCGCACCCCGCTGGGCAGGCGGCGGCGGACGTCGATCTCGCGTTCGGCGTCCAGGAGCGACATCTTGATGCCGTCGATCTTGTCCGGGTGTTCCGCGATGACCTTGAGGAAGGTGTCCGTGGCGGCGTCGAGGTCCGACGAACCCCAGTAGCCCTCCAGCGCGGGGTCGAACATCGGTCCGAGCCAGTGCAGGACGACGGGCTCGGTGGCCTGGCGCAGGAGGTGCGCGTACGTCTCCAGGTAGTCCTCCGGGCCGCTCGCCGCGGCGGCGAGGGCGCGGGAGGCCATCAGGATGGCCTGGGCGCCGCTCTCCTCGACGACCGCCAGCTGCTCCTCGTACGCCGCGCGCACCTCGGGGAGCGTCGCGGGGCCGGTGAGCTGGTCGGTGCCGACGCCGCAGGCGATCCGTCCGCCGACCGCCTTCGCCTCGGCGGACGACCGCCGGATCAGCTCCGCTGCGCCCGCCCAGTCGAGGCCCATGCCGCGCTGCGCGGTGTCCATCGCCTCGGCGACGCCCAGGCCGTGCGACCAGAGGTGGCGGCGGAAGGCGAGGGTGGAGTCCCAGTCGACGACGGCCGGAGCGTCGGGGCTGACGTCGGCGTACGGATCGGCGACCACGTGGGCGGCGGAGAAGACCGTACGGGAGGCGAGCGCCGCGCCGCCCGGTGCGAGGTCGAGCGGGGTGGCGCGGGGCTCGTAGGGGCCCTGGGGGAGATGGATGGTCACAGGCTCAGCTCCGGTACGTCGAAGCGGCGGCCCTCGGCCGAGGACTTGAGGCCGAGCTCGGCGAGCTGGACGCCGCGGGCGCCGGCCATCAGGTCCCAGCTGTAGGGCTCGTCGAGGGCGATGTGGCGCAGGAAGAGCTCCCACTGGGCCTTGAAGCCGTTGTCGAAGACGGCGTTGTCGGGGACTTCCTGCCACTGGTCGCGGAACGGCTCGGTGACCGGGAGGTCGGGGTTCCAGACCGGCTTGGGGGTGGCCGAGCGGTGCTGGACGCGGCAGTTGCGCAGTCCGGCGACCGCGGAGCCGTGGGTGCCGTCGACCTGGAACTCGACGAGCTCGTCGCGGTTGACGCGGACCGCCCAGGAGGAGTTGATCTGGGCGACGGCGCCGCCCGCCAGCTGGAAGGTGCCGTACGCGGCGTCGTCGGCGGTGGCGTCGTAGGGCTTGCCCTGCTCGTCCCAGCGCTGCGGGATGTGCGTCTGCACGTGCGCGGACACGCTCGTGACCTGGCCGAACAGCTCGTGCAGGACGTACTCCCAGTGCGGGAACATGTCGACGACGATGCCGCCGCCGTCCTCCGCGCGGTAGTTCCAGGACGGACGCTGGGCGTCCTGCCAGTCGCCCTCGAAGACCCAGTAGCCGAACTCGCCGCGCACGGAGAGGATCTCGCCGAAGAAGCCGCCGTCGATGAGGCGCTTCAGCTTCAGCAGGCCCGGCAGGAAGATCCTGTCCTGGACGACGCCGTGCTTGATCCCGGCGTCGCGGGCGAGGCGGGCGAGCTCGAGCGCGCCCTCGACGTCCGTGGCGGTGGGCTTCTCGGTGTAGATGTGCTTGCCCGCGGCGATCGCCTTCTTGATCGCGTCGACGCGGGCGGAGGTGACCTGGGCGTCGAAGTAGATGTCGATCGATTCGTCGGCGAGCACCGCGTCCAGGTCGGTCGACCACTCGGTCAGGCCGTGCTGGGCGGCGAGCGCCTCCAGCGCGTGGGCGCGGCGGCCGACGAGGACGGGCTCGGGCCACAGCACCTCGCCGTCGCCGAGGTCGAGGCCGCCCTGTTCACGGATCGCGAGGATCGAGCGCACCAGGTGCTGCCGGTATCCCATGCGTCCCGTGACGCCGTTCATGGCGATGCGCACTGTCCTGCGTGTCACGAAAGTTCCCTCCATACAGCCGTAGCAAGCGCTTTCTATGCGGTATGACGCTAGCCTGCCGACAGCGGCCCGGACAAGGGGGGCCGCGCCACAACTCCTCGAAGGAGAACGATGACAGTCACCCTGGCGGACGTGGCGGCCCGCGCCCGGGTGTCCCCGGCCACCGTCTCCCGCGTGCTGAACGGCAACTATCCGGTGGCCGCGTCCACCCGGGACCGGGTCCTGCGTGCGGTGGACGATCTGGACTACGTGCTGAACGGGCCGGCCAGCTCCCTCGCCGCCGCCACGTCCGACCTCGTCGGGATCCTCGTGAACGACATCGCCGACCCGTTCTTCGGGATCATGGCGGGGGCCGCGCAGAGCGAGATCGGCGGTCCCGGGGACGGGTCGGGCCGTGCGGGCGGCGAGAAGCTCGCCGTCGTGTGCAACACGGGGGGCTCCCCCGAGCGCGAGCTCACCTATCTCACCCTGCTCCAGCGTCAGCGCGCCGCGGCCGTCGTCCTCACCGGCGGCGCCCTCGAGGACCCGGCCCACCAGGCCGTCATGGCCGCGAAGCTGGCGAAGCTCGCGGACGCGGGCACCCGGATCGTCTTCTGCGGGCGCCCCCCGCTGCCGGACTCGGACGCGGTCGTGGCCGCGCTGGCCTTCGACAACCGGGGCGGCGGCCGGCGGCTCACCGAGCACCTGCTGGAGCTCGGCCACCGGCGGATCGGCTATGTCGCGGGGCCGCTGGAACGCACCACGACCCGGCACCGCCTGGAGGGTCACCGCGAGGCGATGAAGGCGGCGGGCCTGTACGCGGACGAGGAGAGCCTCACCGTGCACGGCCCGTACGACCGGCGGTCGGGATACGACGCGACGCTCGAACTCCTGCGCCGCGCACCGGAGGTGACGGCGGTCGTCGCCGCGAACGACACCGTCGCCCTGGGGGCCGGCGCGGCGATCAGGGAGCACGGGCTCCGCATCCCGGAGGACGTCTCGGTGGCGGGCTTCGACGACCTGCCGTTCTCGGTGGACGCGGTGCCGGCCCTGACGACCGTACGGCTGCCGCTGTTCGAGGCGGGGGCGCGGGCCGGGCGGCTGGCCATGGGCAAGGAGACGCCGCCGCCGGGGGGCATCGCGACGATCGAGGCGGAACTGATGGTGCGGGGGTCGACGGCGCCGCCACGGGGGTGAGCCGGGCGCCCCGGGAACGTCACCTCCGGCGCCCCGGACCGTCTTTACCAGCACTCCGGAACCCTCATCTCCGTCCCCCGCACCCACGCGGCCTCGTGCGCCGGTACCCGAAAGATGGGGGCGACTCCCCCATGCGCCCGGCCCCTCCCGCCCACCAGGATGGGGTGCGGGAGGACCGGTAGGCCTCCCCGGGCCAGGGAGGTGTGCGCGGTGGCGGAGAAGGATCCGAACGGCAGAGCGAACCTGAGCGCCTCCACCCGCGATGTCCCGGGGGCCTCGCCCCGCGAGATCCCGGCCTCCACCGCCTCCGCCGCCCCCGACACGCGCCGCGGCGTTCCCGACGCGCCCCTGAAGGACGTACCCGCCGGCCGTGCGGGCACCGCCGGGCCGGAGCACGCCCACGCACCGGACACCGCCCTCCTGGGTGCCCGGGGCCAGGGCGATCCGTGGTGGCTCCCCGGTGTCGTCGGACAGCGGCCCGCCGCCGAGCCGGACTGGGCGGTCTTCGTCCGGGACGTCGTGGCGGGCGCACCGCGCGACGCGGTGGCCGCCGACCGGGAGTACCCCGGACTGTCCGGCTTCGCGCTGATCATGGCACCGTTCGCGGAGCGGGCCGTCGACCGGGCGGTGGACCAGGCCGCGGACCAGGCATGGGACCGGGCCGCCGACCGCCCGTCCGCCCCGGACGACGTCCCGGGAGCCGGGCCCGTCGCCTGTCCCGCCGCCGTGCTGGACGACTTCCGGAGCCATCTGACAGGCCGTCTGGCCCGTCTCGCGGCCCGGACGCTGGTGCTGGAACTGCACGAAGCGCGGCAGGAGGGGCGGCTTGGCGGGGACGGGACGCGGGAGCGGTTCCGGGACTTCCTCCGGCTGACCGCACGCCGGTCCGGTCTCGCCTCGCTCGTCACCGGTTATCCCGTGCTGGCCCGGATCGTGGCACGGACGAGCATGAACGCGGCCGACTCCTTCGCGGAGATGTTCGGGAGGCTCGCGGCCGACCGGGAGCTGCTGCAGGCCTCCGGGCTGCTCGGTGACCGGGGTGCCGGGGTCCTCGGCGACCGGGGGCCCGGAGGGCTGACCGGGGTCGAGGCCGGTGCGGGTGACAGTCACCGCGGGGGCCGGTCGGTGATGCTGCTGCGGTTCGCCGACGGCACCCGGCTGGTGTACAAGCCGCGTCCGCTCGCCGCCCACCAGCACTTCAACACCCTGGTCGAATGGTTCAACTCGCTGCCCGCGACGCCCGATCTGCGCACACCGCGTGTCCTGGACCGGGGTGCGTACGGCTGGGTCGAGTTCGTCGAGGAGCGGCCCTGCGACTCGGCGGCGGAGACCACCCGCTTCTACCGGCGCCAGGGTGCGCTGCTGGCGCTGCTGCACGTGCTGGACGGGACCGATCTGCACCACGAGAACCTGATCGCCTGCGGCCCGCACCCCGTCCTCGTCGACGTGGAGACGCTGTTCCATCCGCCGCTGGTGCCGGCCCGCTCCGCGGATCCGGCGGCGCGGGCCCTGCACGCCTCGGTCCACCGCGTGGGGCTGCTGCCCCAGCTGCTCGTCGGGGACACGACGGCGCTCGACATGTCGGCCATCGGCGGCGGCGGGGCGGGTTCCTCCCCCATCGAGACGGCGGGCTGGGATGCGGCGGGGACGGACCGGATGCGCCTGGTCCGGACGGCGGGCCGGTTCACCGAGTCGGCCAACCGGCCCCGGCTGGGCGGGATTCCGGCCGACCCCTCCTCCTACACGGACGCCCTGTGCGACGGATTCCGCGCGGGCTACACGGCAGTCGGCGACGCCCGGGACGAACTCCTGGGGCCGAAGGGGCTGTTGCGCCTCTTCGCCCAGGACGAGATCCGCGTCGTACCCCGGCCGACCTGGACGTACACCACCCTGCTGGACGAGTCCACCCACCCCGACCTGATGCGGGACGCCACCGAACGGCACCGGATCTTCGCACTGCTGCGGACCCCGTCCCTGGGCACCACCGCACTGCCCGGCCTGGAGGACGAGGAGATCACGGAGCTGTGGAACGGGGACGTACCGGTGTTCGCCGGCCGGCCCGACTCCACGGACCTGTGGAGCGGCACCGGTCGCCGGGTCCCGGGTCCCGAGGGGGTGACCGGGCTGGCGCGGGTCGAGGCCAAGGTGCGCGCCCTGGACACGGTGGGCCGGCTGGACCAGGAACACATCATCCGCGCCGCCATGGTCAGCACCTCCCCCGAGCCCGCGCACCGGGCGGGCTCGGGACACCGGCCGCCGGCCGTGGACACCGCACCGGAACCGGAGCACCTGCTCTCCGTCGCGCGGTCGGTCGGCGACCAGCTCGTCTCGCTCGCCTTCCGCCACGAGGGCCGCACCAACTGGATCGGCCTGGAGCTGCTCGGCGAGCGCTACTGGCGGCTCACGCCCATGGCGGCGGACCTCGCGGGCGGCTACACGGGGCCGGCGCTCTTCCTGGCCCAGCTGGCCTCCCTGACCGGGGCCGCCCGGTACGCCGATGCGGCCCGCGAGGCGCTGGCTCCCGTCCCCGGGCTGCTGGACGCCCTCCACGAACGGGTGGACGACCTCGGACTGCTCGGCTCAGGCGCCTTCGCCGGTCTCGGCGGCATCGCGTACACGCTGACCGAGGTGGGTGTCCTGCTGGACGATCACCAGGTGCTGGACTGGGCGGGCCCGGCCACCCGGCTGAGCTCCGCGGCGGGTTCGGCGGAGGACGGCTTCGGGGTGCGCGGCGGCGCGGCGGGCGGGCTGGTGTCGCTGCTCGCGGTGCACCGGGCCACCGGCAGGCCGGAGGCCTGGCGGGGCGCCGAGCGGTGCGCGGAGCGGATCGCCGCGGCGCCCCTCCCGGAGGCCGGCGGTTTCGCCGACGGGGCCGCGGGCATCGGCTGGGCGCTGTTGCGCTTCGCCGCAGCCGGGGGCGGGCCCCGCTACCGCGCCGCCGGGCTGCGGGCGTTGCGCCGGGCGGTCTCCGGCGCGGGCGCCGGGCAGGCCTGGTGCGACGGCGCGACGGGGGTCGCGCTCGCGGTCGCCGACAGCCCCGACGCGCTGGCCGATCCGGAGCTGTCCGGCTGGCTGTCCGGCCGGGCCGGCGCACTGGCGGAGGCCGTCCCGCCCGCCAACGACAGCCTCTGCCACGGCGAGCTGGGTGTGCTGGAACTCCTCGGTCACGGTGCCCTGCCGGGCCTCCGCGCCCCCTGGGTGCGCCGGACCGGAACACTCCTGGCCGCCGCCGACCGGGCGGGTCCGCAGTGCGGAACGCCCGGCAACGTACCTCACCCCGGGCTGCTCACCGGCCTTTCAGGAATAGGACACGGGTTGTTGCGGGCGGGTTTTCCCGACCGGATCGGCTCGGCACTGCTCGTACAGCCCTCCACGGGGGGCACCACGGGGACGAACCGGTCCTCTTTTCCAGCTCCGTTGTCGACCAGTCAGATGAGGCAGAGATGATGACGCAGATCAGCGAATCGGCCATGCAGGCAGCCGTCACGGCGCACGAGGGCGCCCCCGAGCACCCGGCGGGCCGGATATCCCTTGGTTCCTCCGGTGGCGCACTGGGCCTGCGCAGCCGGCTCCTGAGTGTTTCGGAGGGCGACATCGGCTACAGCCATGACCTGCCGTTCACGACCATGACGAACCCGTTGTGACCACATCGCCCGATATCGCACCGTAATCGACCGAATGCGGCCTACTGCCGTATGCGTCGTGGCTCAAGTAGCCTGCGGCCATGCGAGCCACTTCGCCGGTCACCGTCGGACGAGACGGTGAGATCGGACTGCTGAGCAGCGCCCTGGACGCCGTGCAACGGCGTTCGGGGCGCGCGCTGTTCCTCCTCGGTGAAGCGGGGATCGGCAAGTCACGGCTGGTGGGCGAATGCGCCTACCGGGCCTACGAGCTGGGCATGCCGGTGCTGCGCGGCCGGGCCAGCTCGACCGGCCTCGTCGTGCCGTACCGCCCGCTGGTGGAGGCGCTCTCGTCCCACTTCCGGGCGGCCGGGACACCGACCGATCCGGAGCTGGTCCCGTACCATCCGGCGCTGGCCAGACTGGTGCCGGAGTGGCGGCGCGGAGCGTCACCGGGCTATCCGGAGACGGTGGTCGAGCTGGCGGAGGCGCTGCTGCGGCTGCTGTCCGTCCTGGGCAGGGACACGGGCTGCGTGATCCTGCTGGAGGACCTGCACGACTCCGACACGGAGACCGTCGCGGTCGTCGAGTACGTCATCGACAATCTGGCCGGCCTGCCCATCCTGCTGCTGGGCACCCTGCGGCCGGAGGCGGGGGCCGCACTGGACCTCGTACGCTCCGCCGAACGTCGCCAGACGGCGGCGGTGCGGGAGCTGCGGGCACTCGGCGACGACGAGGTGCGGCTGCTGACCGGTGCCTGTCTGGAGACCCCGCCCGAGCGCATACCGCCCGTGGTCCAGCACCGGCTGGCCGAACGCGCCGCGGGCAACCCCTACCTCGTGGAGCTGCTGCTGGCCGACCTGCTCGACACCGGTCAGTTACGCAGGACGGACGCCGGCTGGGACGCGGCGGAGCAGCCGGACTGCGCCCTCCCGTCGGGGATACTCCGCAGCTGGGCCCGCAGGCTCGACCGGCTGGACGAACCGGTGCGGGACCTGCTGCTGACGGCGGCCACCCTGGGCAGCCAGTTCTCGGTGACCGTGCTCCAGACCGTCACCGGTTTCGAGGACCGCGCCTTGTTCACGCACCTGAGGTCCGCCGTCGAAGCGGGTGTGATCGCCCCGGACGGGGCGGCCCCCGACCGCTACACCTTCCGGCACGCGCTCACCGCGGAGGCCCTGGTCTCCTCGCTCGCTCCCGCCGAACGCGCCGCGCTCGCCCGCCGTGCCGCCGCGGCCGTCGAACACTCCGGTCAGCCGCTGGACGAGGACCGACGGCAGCTCGTCGCGACCCTGGAACTGGCGGCGGGCAACCGCTCGGGAGCGGCCCTCCAGTTCGCCGAGGCCGGGAGACGGTTGCTCGCTTCGGGAACCCACGGCTCGGCCGTGGTGCTGCTGGAGCGGGCGCACTCCCTGGCCGCCGAGTCCGACCGGGCCGCCATCGCCGAGGACCTCGCGGTGGCCCGTGCGGAAAGCGGGGATCTGGACGGCGCCCTGACGCTGACGGACACCCTGCCCCCCGTACCGGCGCGTTCCGAGGCCGCCGCCCGGCGGGGCGACGCACACATCAAGATCGCCTGGGTGGCGGTCATGGCGGAGCGGGTCTCCGACGCGGCGCGCCAGATCAGCGCGGCGCACGGTCTGCTGGGCCCCTCGCCGTCCCCGGCCCGGCGCGCGGCCCTCGTCGTCGTCGACGGCCATCTGTCGCTGCTCCCCGGTGAGGACCGCGGGGAGCCCGGGGAGACCGAGCGGGCCGCGCTCCTGGCGGCGGAGACCGCCGAGGCGGAGGGTCTGCCCGTGGTCGCCTGCCAGGCCTGGCAGTTGCTGGCGCTGCTCTCCCGTGAGAAGGGGTTCGACGCGGCCGACGCGTGCCTGGAGCGGATGCTCACCCTGTCCACCGAGCACTCCCTGCCCCTGTGGCGGGTGGAGGCGATGGTGCGGCTGGGTGCGAACGGCTTCATGCGGACCGGTGACGCGGCCCGGCTGCACTCCGCGCGGGCGGCGGCCACGGAGCTGGGCGCACTGCTGCTGACCCGGACGGTCGACGGACTCCTCGCGATGAACGCGGTGATGTGCGCCCGGTGGGACGAGGCTCAGGAGATCATCGACCGCTCGGCGGAGGCGAGCGCCCGGGTCGGCAATCTGTCCGCGCACCGCTATCTGCTGCTGGCCGGGGCGACGATGGCCGCGCACCGCGGCCGCCGGCGCGAGATGGACCGGTCCCTCGCCGCGTTCCGCCGGGCCGGCGGCGAGCAGTCCCTGCTCGTACCGCTGGGGCTGGGGCTCTGCCGTGCGATCGGCGCGCTGCTCGACGAGGACCGGGGCCGCGCCCTGTCCGACCTGGACGCCGCCCTGGGGTGGGAGCGCGACCATCCCAGCTACTTCTACCTGAGCGGCCGCTACGGGCTGCGGCCGCTGCTGCGGATCCTGGCGGGAGAGGCGGACCGGCGGGAGTACGACGCCGTGACGGCCTCGCCCGGTGCCGGCCTGGCCTGGAACAGGCAGTTCATGGACCTGGCGGAGGCGGTGCTGCTGGGCCGGGACGGCGACCGTGCGGGTGCCGCCCGGCTGATGGCCGCCTTCGAGGCCAGGTCCGCGGCGTTCCCGGTGGCCCGCCACCTCGGCCTGCGGCTGGTCGCGGACGCCGCCCGCGCCGACGGGTGGGGCGAACCGGTGGCCTGGCTGCGCACCGCCGAGGAGTTCTTCTACGGGGCGGGGGTGCAGCCGGTGGCCGCCGCGTGCCGGGCCGGCCTGCGGCAGGCGGGGGCGAGCGTCACCCAGCACCGCGGCGGCCGGGACCGGATCCCTTCGTCGCTGCGCACCACCGGGGTGACACCGCGCGAGTACGAGGTGTTCGTGCTGCTGGCCGAGCGGCCGGGCAACCAGCAGATCGCCCGGCGGCTGTCCATCTCGCCCCGCACGGTGGAGAAGCACATGGCCAGTCTGCTCAGCAAGACCGGACGGGAGAACCGGGCCGCCCTGTGCGAGTACGCCGCCGAGTACGCCGCCGAGCACACCGTCGAGCACGCCTGAGGGCACCTCGCCTGCGGGGTGCCGTCCGCCCGGATGGGGGCAGCACCGCTCAACATGGGGGCACGGGCCGTTTTGGGTCGGGTGCGGCTCCGGAAGATGCGGGCGGAGCACCGATGTGTCCCGGCCGGCGGGACGGAAGGATCGGCGGGTGTACGGCAGCCTGTCGCCCGTCCCCGCCCCAGGAGGCCCGCTGATGACCCGCACCCCCGCCCGCCCCGGTCCCACCGGGGCCGTGTACTTCTCCCCCCTCGGTCCGCTCACCGCCGTGGTGGACGGCAGGCCGCTGCCGCTCGGCCCGCGCAAGCAGCGCCTCGTCCTCGCCACACTGCTGTCCCGCCCCAACACCCCCGTGCCGGTGGACGTGCTGACCGACGTGGTGTGGCCGGACGCACCGCCCCGGACCGCGCGCAAGAATCTGCAGGTCTACATCAGCGCGGCCCGGACCCTGTTCGGCGCCGCGGGCGACCGGGACCGGGTGGTGCACGGCTGCGGCGGCTACCGGCTGCGGATCGGCGAGGCCGAGCTGGACACCCTGCGCTTCGGTGCCCTGGCCCGCTCGGGCCGGGCCGCGGGCGAGCGGGGGGACCTGCGCACGGCCGCACGGCTGCTGCGGGAGGCACTCGACCTGTGGGGGGAGCGGCAGCCGCTGCACGACCTCCGGGACTCCGCCGGGGTGGCGGAGGAGGCCGAGCGCCTGGAGTCACGCTGTCTGACGGTCTACGAGGACTGGGCCGAGGCCGAGATCGAGACCGGCCGTGCGGCCGTCGCGGTGGACGGCCTGCGGGACCTGGTGGAGCGCCACCCGCTGCGCGAGCGGCTCCGGGCGGCCTGGATGAACTCCCTGCACCAGTCGGGGCGGCAGGCGGAGGCGCTGGCGGTGTACGACGACTACCGGCAGCTGCTCGCCAGGGAGCTGGGGCTGGAGCCCAGCCCGGCGATGGCGGCCCTCTACGCGGACATGCTCGGCCGGGGCCGCGCGGCGCGCACCACCGCCCCCCGGGACAGCGCCGGCGGGGTGTCGCTGCCCGCCGCGGCCCGGGACTTCACCGGGCGCCGAGACGAACTGCGCGAGGTGCTGGACGAGTCGGGGGCCGCGGAGGGCGGGGTGCTGATCGTCTCCGGTCCCGCCGGGTCCGGGAAGTCGGCGCTGGCCGTGCGGGCGGCCCATCTCCTCGCGGACGGATTCCCCGACGGGCGGGTCCACGTCCGGGTACGGCGGGAGGACGGCACCGCCCGCACCCGGGCCGAGGTGCTGGGCGAGCTGGGGCGGCTGTGCGGGGCGCGGGTCCCGCCGGGCGGTCCGGAGGCCGAGGACGCCTGGCAGGACTGGCTGTCACGGCACCGCGCCCTGATCGTCCTGGACGACGTGCCCGACGAGGCCTCGGTGCGCGGGCTGCTGCCCCGGTCGGGGCGGTGCTCGGTGCTCCTCACCGCGCGCGGTCAACTGGCCGGACTGGCCCCGGCGCACCGGGTGGCGCTGACCGCGCTCGCCGACGGTGAGGCGCTGGAGCTGCTGGGCAGGCTGATCGGCGCGGGCCGGGTCCGGACGGACCCCGCGGCGGCCCTGCGCATCGTGCGGGCCTGTGGGGCGCTGCCGCTGGCGGTGACGGTCAGCGGCATGCGGCTGGCGGTGCTGCGGCACCTTCCGCTGGCGGAGTACGCGTCCCGGCTGGACGACCCGTCGGCGGCGCTGGACGAGCTCGTCGCCGGAGACGTGTCCGTACGGTCGCGGATCGCCTCGGGCTGGCAGGACCTCACGGAGCAGAACCGGGAGGCGCTGGCCCGGCTCGCCGGATTCGCGCACGACGGCGGCTTCACGCTGGACCGGGCGATGGACGTGCTGGGCTGCGGGGAGCGGGCGGCGATCCGCACCGTCGAGTCGCTCCTCGACACCGGTGCGGTGACCTCCCCGGCCGGGGAGGTCACCGCACACGCCGCGCTGTACGAGGTGCCGCGCCTGCTCTGTCTGTACGCCCGGGAGCGAACCGGATCGGATCTGTCGCTCGTCCGGGGGTGAGCGGCGGCGGACCGGCCGGGGCGAGCGGCGGCGGACGGGGCGAGCGGCGGCGGACCCGCTGCTCACCCGAGGGTGAGCAGCTCCAACAGGCCCGCTGACGGGCTCCGTTCACCGGGCCCGTCCGTCCCGGCGCCCGACAGGAAGTGCAGGGCCAGCAGCAGGCCCGCCGCGCCGGTGGCCAGGTCGGCGGAGCAGCGCCGCAGCCGTGCCCCGGGGACCAGCAGCCGGTCCCCGTCGGCGAGCAGGTGCCAGGACAGGTTGCGCACGGAGGCCAGCACCGAGGCGTCCGTGCGGTCCTGCCCGCCCAGCTGGCCGGCGGTGGCGACGAGTCCGGCGCGTCCGGTGAACAGGCCCGGTTCGCGGACGAATTCGAGGACGCAGCCCTGGCGCACCCCGGGGAGCAGGGCGGCCAGGCCGGGGGCTTCGTGCCGGGCCAGGTACGCCTGTGCCACCAGGGCGAATCCTCCACTGCCCTGGTCGAGGTAGAGCAGGTGGCGGCGTCCGTCCTTCACCTGGACGGTTCCGTCGGGCATCGTGACGCAGTGCCCGGCCTCCCGCTCCAGGGCCGTGCGGGCCGCCTTCAGGAGCCAGTCCTCCCCGGTCAGGGCGTGCAGCTCCAGATGCAGCAGCGCGGCTCCGCTCAGCCCGCGCAGCAGTCCGGCGGAGTCCGGGGCGCGCAGACCGCCGGCCGGTTCGCCCCGGACCAGGCAGTCGAGGCTCCACGCGGTGCGTACGGCCGATTCGAGGAGCTCGGGGTCGGGTGCGGAGCCGCCCGTGCGGGCCAACCGCAGTGCGGCGAGCGCGACGCCCGCGCGGCCGGTGAACAGATCGGCCGAGGTGTTCGGTGGTGCGGCGGCCAGGGCCCGTTCGAGGATCTCCCTGCCGTCGGCCGGGCGGCCCAGACCCGCCAGCACCACGGCCGTGCCGGGCAGTCCGTCGAAGAGCCCTCCGGGAGCCGCGGGGTCACGGCGGCGGGCGGCGGCGGCGAGCCAGTCCGTCCAGGCGTCCGGGACGGGGGCGCCGACCCGGTGCAGGGCGTACAGCACCCCGGCCGCGCCGTGCGCGAGGTCGGTCCCGCCGGTGGCGAACGCCTGCGGGTCCCCGGGGAAGAGGCGGTCACGGCGCTCGGGCGTCGCCCCCGCGTGGATGCCTGCCAGCAGGCGGGCGCGGAGTTCCCGCCAGTCGGGTGCGGGGCCGTCGAGGAGGGCGGCGATCTCGTGCTCCCGGCTGTGCGGGCCGGACACGGCCCGTACGGCGGCGGGGCGGTGCGGGCCGGCGTCCGGCGTCAGGCCGTAGCGCGTGCGGGCCCACCGCTCGAGCGTCACGGCCTTGGCCCGGTCGTGCCCGGCCATCTCCATGAGGGGCATCAGCATGGTGAGCCAGGTCGCCCACAGTGCGTAGGCGTCGGCCTCGGCACCGGGGGTGCCGGGCGGTGCCTGGAGACCCGGTGCGCCCGCCGGCGGCGTGTCCTGGTCGTCGAGGGCGGTGGCGTACTCGAAGTCGATGAGCACCACACCGCCGTCGGGCCGGACGATGACGTTGGACGGGTGCAGGTCGCCGAAGCGCAGCCCCCGCGCGTGCACCGCGGCCAGCGCGCGGGTGAGTCCGGCGGTCACGGAGTCCACCCAGGCGACGTAGGGGGCGAGTTCGGCGGGCGAACCGGCCCCGCGGACCAGGGCGAACCGGGTGATGATCTCCTCGATGAGGGTGTTCCCCTCGATGTGTTCCTCGATCAGGAAGTGGTGCTCCCACACGGTCCGGACCCCGTACACCTCGGGCACGCAGTCCAGTCCGGCCAGCGCGGTCAGCGCCCGGTGCTCGCGGTGCAGTCGCAGCACCGCGTCGTCCCCCACCGCGTCGAGGCCGCAGTGCGGGCGGGCCTCGCGCAGCACCACCTGCCGGCCGGTGTCCCGGTGCCGGGCCAGGTAGATCCCGCCGGCGTTGGAGAACTGGAGGGCCTCGGTCACGGTGTAGGGGAAGGTGGCGTCCCCCGCAGCGGCACGGGCGGCGAGGTGCGGGCGCAGCGCCTCGGGGACGGTGACCCATTCGGGCACCCGGAACACCACACCGCGTACGTCGGGCACCAGTTCGCCCGACGGGTGCCGCAGGGCGGGGACGCGTTCGCCCTCCTCGTCGCGGCACCAGCGTGCGACGAACGCCCCGTACCGGACGTAGACCGGGGCGTCGCCGATGCGCAGGTCGCTGAGGATGTACGGGCCCCGGCGGCCGTCCAGGGCCCGGGACAGCTCGTCGACCAGCGTCAGGAAGACGGTCTCGTCCTGCGGGTAGAGCGTGAGGAACTTCCCGGCGCCGCTGCGGGCCATGTACTTGCCGGACATCAGCAGGAGGGCCTGCTCGCTGCGCAGGAACTTGAACGGCACCCCGTGCCGGAGGCAGATCCGGGCGGTGTCGCGCAGGGTCGCCGCGGCCTCGTCCGGCACGGTGGAGACGTGGATCTTCCAGCCCTGCTCGGCCGGTTCACGGTCCTCGGGCAGGAGCGAGGTCCACAGGCCCGCGGCGGCGCGCCGCCAGCCGGCCGGTGGCGGTGCGGCGTCGAGCGGATAGCGGGTCGCCTCGTCCGGCAGCCGTGCCGGGGTCTCGTAGTACCTGCGGTCTGCGAGGCAGTAGAGCTGGGTCTCCTGGATGCCGGGCACGGCTTTCCTCCTCGGAGCGCGCCGGGGCCGGCGGCGTCGTGGGTCGGTCGGACTGGACGACGGCCGTTCCGGGTCAGTCCCCCGGGCGGGCGCGGGCCGCTCCGGCGGGTTCGGAGCCGGGGCCCGGTGCCCCCGTCCCCTCGCCGGCCGGCGGTGCCGCCCCGGAGCGGACCGAGGGGGCGAAGGTCACCACGAGCGCCGACACGGCCAGCACGCAGCCGATCACACCGAAGGCGGAGCGGCTGCCCAGGGCGGTCAGCAGGGCGCCGCCCGCGAGCGGTCCGAAGGGCTGGACGACCGAGGACAGGAAGCTCGCCGCGCTCTGCACCCTGCCGACACGGTCCTCCGGAGTGACGATCAGCAGGGTCGACAGGAATCCGATGCTGGCGATCGTCGCCAGGCACATGCAGAGCGCGCACAGCAGTCCGGCCGCCAGCGGGCTGCTGAGCCAGGCCAGCGCACCGGCGGTCAGCACACAGGCCCAGCAGGTGGCGACGATGAGGGCCCGGGCGTGCCGGTCGGGGCCGAGCCGGGGCGCGAGCAGCGCGCCGGCGAGTGCGCCCGCGGACACGCAGGTGATGACGAAGCCGCCGCCGAGACCGGACCTGCCGTGCTCGGAGAAGACGCTGAGCGCCGTGAACGTGAGGGCGCCGAACGCGAAGTTCATGCCGAGGCCGAAGACGAGCAGCACCGTGCGCAGGTACGGGAGCTGCCACAGGAAGGTGAGCCCGGCGGTGAGTTCCCGGCGGCTGAACACCGAGCCCGCCCGGGTCCTGGCCTTCGAGCGGGTGCGTACGAGCGCCACGCAGACGGTCGACAGGAGCAGTCCGACGGCCTGGGCCGCGAAGGGCAGCGCGGGGTGGACGCCGAACAGCGCACCGCCGACGAGGGGGCCGACCAGCCGGACCGTGGAAGTGCGCGCCTGGAGCCGCGCGGTGGCCGTGCCCATCTGGTCGGGTGGCACGACCGCGCGCATCAGGCCGAAGGCGGCGGGGGCGTACACGCTGTTGAGCACGGCTCCCGCGGTCGCGGCCAGCAGGACGAGTGCCATCGGGGCGTGCCCGTACCAGAC
Organism: Streptomyces clavifer; assembly: GCA_014651175.1. Classification (GTDB taxonomy): domain Bacteria; phylum Actinomycetota; class Actinomycetes; order Streptomycetales; family Streptomycetaceae; genus Streptomyces; species Streptomyces clavifer. Next base: position 452,897 of record BMWJ01000003.1, read on the forward strand.
GGCGACGGTGAGGGCGGTGACCGCGGCGAGACTTCCCGCGTCGCACAGCCGCATCAGCCGGCGGCGTTCGACCCGGTCGGACATGACTCCGCCGGGCAGCATCGTGATCAGCACGGCGCCGACGGACACGGTCCCCACGGCGCCGGCCTGCACCGCCGAGCCGGTCTCCTTGAGGACCAGCAGGGGCAGGGCGAGGGCACCCGTCTGGGCACCCAGGACGGCGAAGAAGCCGCTCATCCAGAGCAGCCGGAAATCCCTGTTGGAGCGGAGCGGTGCGGCCATCGGGAGCTCCCGTTCGTCGGGACGGCTGGAGCGCGGCGGCGGCGGCCCGAGGGCCGACGGGGCCGGACAGCGGGGCGGGGCGGCTTCCGTGCGTCACGGAGGCCGCCCCGTCTCCGGCCGGGCGCCACGGCGGCGGGGCAGTGCCCCCGGTCGCACGTGGCACACGGCCCGGCTCGTCGGATCAGCCCTCGACGACGCTCAGCACGCTGATGCAGCTGCCCGGAGGCTGGTCGCGGTCGATGACCGCGGACTCCTGGAGGTCCAGGACGGTGTGTGCCTCGACCTCGGGGGTCTCGTTCTCGTCGGCGGGCTTCGTGTTCTCGGACATGGTGGTCTCCGTCCACTCGTCGCTGTGCCGGCCCGGAGTCCTCGGCTGTCCGCCGCGGCCCGCTGCCTGCCGTTGCCGAGAAAGTTAGGAGCGGTGGCCTGGCGAACGCTTCGGCAGCGGTATGGCGACGGTATGGGGCCCGTTCACCACGGCCGGACGGCCCGTCCCCCGGGCCCGCGGCGGGCTCGGGCCCCCGGCCGACCTGCGCCCATACCGCTCCCGAAGCGGGGGCGGACCGTCGCCGAACCGGCGCGGCGCAGCCTGGGTACGCGCCCGACGCGCCTCAGCCCTCTGAAGGAGGCGGCCCCGCATGGAACTCGGCGAACTCGTCGGACAGCGGCCCTTCCCCGCCGCCGGTCTGCTGCTCGGCCTCACCCGGGCCTGCCCCCTGCGGTGCGCCCACTGCTCCACCGGATCGACCATGACCGTGCGGGAGGAGCCGGACCCGGGCCACCTGCTGGACTTCGTGGGCTCCTTCACCGAGGAGGACCGTCCCGAGGTCGTGATGCTGACCGGCGGGGAGCCACTGCTCCTGCCCGCGCTCGCCGGGGAGCTGAGCACCCTCGCCCGTGGTGCCGGCTCGCGCACCGCGCTGCTCAGCGGCATGTTCTTCGCCCGCTCCCGGGAGATCCCGCCGGCGATCCTGCGTGCGATCGGGCAGGTCGACCACTTCTCCGCCAGCCTCGACGTGCACCACGAGCGGGAGATCCCGCGGGCCGACGTCTTCCGTGCCATGCACAGGATCCGGGAGACGGGCGTGGCCGTGAGCTTCCACCTCACCGGGACGGGCGCCGACGACCCCTATCTCGCGGACATCACCCGGGCCATCGCCGAGGAGTTCGACGGGCGGGTGCCGTCCCTGGTCAACGAGGTGCGGCCGTTCGGGCGGGCCTCGTCCTGGGCGCGGCCCGCCCGCACCGCGCCGGACGCGGGAACGGCGTCCCCCTGCGCGATGGCCGCCTGGCCCGTGGTCGCCTTCGACGGCAGGGTGCTGGCCTGCTGCAACCAGGACACCGTGGACCTGCGGCCCGTCCCCGCCCATCTGGACCTCGGGCACATCGCGGTCGACGACTGGGCGACCGTGCGCCGGCGCGCCCAGGAGTCCCCGGTGCTGCGCATGATCCGTACGGTCGGTCCCACCCATCTGTCCGCCCGGTCCTCCGTGTCCCGGCCCGGTTCCTACTGCGACGGCTGCCGGGCACTGGGCGCCGACGAGACGGTGGCCGCCGGGGCCGCGGCGGGCGGGGCGGCGGGGGCTCTGCTGGACCTGGCCGCCGCGCACCGGGGGGCGGCGGGAGGCCCGGAGGGGGTCGTCCGGCGGCACGGCTGCGCGGCGTACGCACCACTCGTCGTCGCGGGCGCCGCCGGACGGAGCTCCCGGTGAGCGCCGCCGCGCCGAGCCCGTCGTCGCGACTGCGCGTCACCCTGGGGCTGGGGGACAGCGGGCTGCGGCGCGCGCTGGACCACATGTGGCGGGCCGACGGCCTGTCGCCGCGCTACCTGACGTACCTCTGCGCCATGCACTCCGTGGTGCGGGCCTCCGTTCCGCTGATGCTCCGGGCCGGGGAGCGTGCCCGGCTGCTGGACGCCTGCGGCGACCCGCTGGGCGCCCCGCTGGCGGCCTACCTGGCGGAACACGTCCAGGAGGAGGAGGGGCACGACGCCTGGCTGCTGGAGGACCTCGCCTCGGCGGGCCGGGCGCCCGCCGAGGCGCTCGGTCCGATGCCGTCACCGGACGTCGCCGGACTCGCCGGCGCCCAGTACTACTGGATCGAGCACCACCACCCGGTGACGCTGCTCGGCTACATCGCCGTGCTGGAGGGCTACGCGCCCTCGCCCGGCCTGACTCCCCGCATCGCCCGTCTGACCGGCCTGCCCGACGCCGCCCTGCGGACCGTACGGGAACACGCCGCGCTCGACACGGGCCACCTCGACGAGTTGTACGCACTGCTGGACAGGCTGCCGCTGACGCGGGACCAGGAGGCGGCCGTGACGGTCAGCGCGCTGCACTCCCTCGACGCCCTCACCCAGCTCTTCGTCCGGCTCGGGCGCTCAGCGGCGGCGCCGTCGCCGCGGGGGGCCGGACCTTCCTCACTGATGGGAGTCACACCATGACCGGACCACCGAGCAGCGGGGTTCCCCACCCGTCCGACGGCGGGGAACGGCCCCCGCTGCCCGCCGCACTGTACGAGGCGGGGCTGCCCGTGGACCTGCTCACCGACGAACAGCGCCTCGTACTCAGCGAGCTGACTCCCGAGGAACTCGCCGTGCTCCTCGACATCAAGAGCAGGCTCGACGCCGTGGAGCCCGAGGTCCAGGCACACGGCGAGATAGCCGGCGGCGCCCTGTTCTAGAGGCCCTCGGAGAGGCCGGCCGGGGCCGGTGCGGCCGGTACGCCACGGCTGCGCCGGCCGACGCCCCGCCGGGCAGCGCTGTCCGGTCCCGAAGTGAAGGACTCGTCATGACCTGCCCCTCGTGTCGTCAGGAGCTGCCGCCGGACGCCCGGTTCTGCTTCTCCTGCGGAACGCCGTGCGCCGTCGCCGTCGCGCCGGCCGACGACGAACGCAAGCCGGTGACGGTGCTCTTCTGCGACCTCGTCGGCTCCACGGCGCTGTCCGGCGTACTGGACCCGGAGACCCTGCGCACGGTGACACTGCGGTACTTCGAGGCGATGAGCGCGGAGATCGTGGCGCGGGGCGGCACCCCGGAGAAGTTCATCGGGGACGCCGTGATGGCGGTCTTCGGCGTTCCGGTGGTCCGGGAGGACGACGCCCGCCGCGCCCTGGCCGCGGCCCTGGGGATGCGGAACGCCCTGGCCCGTCTCAACGAGGAGCTGCACTCCACGCTCGGCATCCGGCTGGCCACCCGGATCGGTGTCAACACCGGCCAGGTGGTGGCCGGCGGTGACGCGACGGCCCGCCAGGCCCTGGTGTCCGGGGAGACCGTCAACATCGCCGCCCGCCTGGAGCAGAACGCGGGATCCGGCGAGATCCTCATCGGCCCGGACACCCTGCTCGCCGCGGGCCCGACGGTGTCGGCGGAGCCCACCGGGCCGCTCCGGCTGAAGGGCAAGCAGGACAGCGTGGACGCCTACCGGCTGCTCGCGCTGGGCACGGACGACCCGGAACAACTGCGCCGTTTCGACGTCCCGTTCGTCGGACGCCGTGCCGAACAGAACGCCTTGGACGCGGCCCTGGAGGACACCGTGACGAACGGAGGCGCGGGCCTTCTGCGGCTCACCGGGGAAGCGGGGGTCGGCAAGACCCGGCTGGTCAGGGAGTGGCTGCTGCGGCGCTCGGCCGAGGGCGTCCTCGCCTACGGTGCCGGACGGTGCCGCACCTACGGGGACCACGGCACGCTCACCCCCCTCGCCGACGCCCTCCGCTCCCTGCCCGCGTCCGGCGGGGCGCACCGGGACGAGGACGGGTCCGAGGGGGACGCGAGGGCCCTGCTCTCGGGGGGCCTGCTGCACGACGGCACACCGAACGCGCCCTTCGAGGACATGTGCGCCGCGCTGGCCACGGAGCTGCACCGGGCGGCCCGGAGCCGCCCGGTCCTCCTGGTCCTGGACGACTGGCACGCGGCGGCGCCCCTCCTCGTACGCACGGTGGAGCGTCTGACGAGCCGGGCGGGGCCCGCGGGGGTGCTGGTGGTGTGCGTGGGCCGTCCGGACGCGGCGGACGGCGGTCCCGGCCGGCCGGGCCGCGAGACGGGGCACCTCCAGCTCACCGGTCTGCCACCGGAGGACGCGGCCCTGCTCGCCGCCGGGCTGGCCGGCATCGACGGCCGGACGGGCCCGGTGGACGAGCGGCTCCTGGCCCGTGCCGAAGGCAATCCCCTCTACCTGGAACAGCTGTTGGTCGGTGACCGTACGGACGGGGCGGCGGCAGCCGGACAGCCGGACACCGATCTGCCGCCCACGCTCCAGGCCCTGCTCGGTGCCCGGATCGGGTCGCTGGCCAGGGCGGAGCGGAACATGGTCGACCTGGCGGCGGTGATCGGCCGGGAGTTCACCGCCGCGGAGCTGGTGCTGCTGGAGCTGTCCGCACGGGCCGCCGAGCAGCACGCGTCCGGCCCGGTGGCCGTCGGCCACCGCGCGCAGGACCTGCGGCGCGTCGAGGAGGCGCTGAGGGTGCTGGGCCGGCGGCGCCTGGTGGAGTCCGCCCCGCCGGCGGCGGACCTGGCCGCGTACCGGTTCAGCAGCGGGCTGGTGCACGAGGTGACGTACGCCTCGCTGTCCAAACGCTCCAAGGCGGACCGTCACGCCTGGGCGGCCGAGCTGCCCAGTGTGCTGCGGGCCGGGGACGGCGCCGTCGGGGGCCATCTGGAGCGCGCCCACCGCTACCGCGCCGACCTGGGACTGCTCGACGACCGCACCCGGCAGCTGCGGGACCGCGCCGCCACCGCACTGGGCCGGGCCGGGGCACAGGCCGCGGCCCGGTCCGACCTGCCCTGGGCGCACAGCCTGCTGGAGCGGGCGGTGGACCTGGACCCCGCCGGTGCCTCATCGGTGCGGCGGCTCGGCGAGGTCCGGGTGGCGCTCGGGCACACCGAGGAAGGGGCCGAACTGCTGCGCCGGGTACGGGACCTGGAGTCCGCTCCGGTGGAGGCCGCGCACGCCCGGCTGGCCCTCGCGGTGCTGGACCCCCGGGGGGCCGGGCCGGGCCCCGCGGCCACGGCGCGGGCGGTGCTGCCGGTCTTCGAGGCGGCCGGGGACTCGGTCGGCCGGGCGCGGGCGCACCTCCGGCTCGCCCAGCAGCTCCAGCGGTCCGGCCGTCACGAGGAGGCGGAACGCGACCAGGCACGGGCCCTGGAGCACGCGGTGCTCGCCGGGGCGGAACCGGAGCGGGCCGCGGCCCTCGGGGCCATCGGGATCTCCTTGTGGCGCGGCCCGGTCCCCGCCGCCTCGGCGGTGACCCGCTGCCGGGCCCTGCTGGCGGCACACGGCGGGGGCAGGCCCACGGTCCGGCTCACCCTCAACTGCCCGCTGGCGGTGCTGTACGCGCTCCAGGACCGGCCCGCCGAGGCGCACGGCTGCCTGGCCGAGGCGGAGGTGCTGGCCCGAAAGCTCGGGTTCGCCGAGGCGGACGTCTTCCTGCCGGTGTTCCGGGCGGCGGTCGAGGCGCTGCTCGGCGACGGCTCCGCCGCGCTCGGCCTGCTGGCCCGGGCGGACGAGGCCGCCCGCCGCACCGGTGCGGCGGGGATGCGGACCGCCGTCGCGCTGGACGCGGCCCGGCTGGAGCTGGACGACGGCCGACCGCAGCGGGCGGCGTCCTGGATCGCCTCCGTCGGCGAGGCGTCGGACCTGAGCCACGCCGACGCGGTCGACCTGGAGGGCCTGCGGGGCCGGCTCGCGGCGGACCAGGGGCGTCCGGCCGAGGCCGCCGCCCACGCGGACCGGGCGGTCCGGGCCTCGCTGCTCACCGACTCCCCGCTGGTCCAGGCGACGGCCGAGCTGGACCGGGCCAGGACGCTGTTCGCACTCGGCAGGGGTGAGGACGCCCTGGTCTCCGCCCGGGCCGCCCGGGACCACTTCGCGAGCAAGGGGCACCTGCCGGGGGCCCGCCGGGCCGCCGGCCTCTCCCGGGACGGAACCCGGGACGTGACCGACGAGACCGGGGGCACGGCCGGGCCCATGGCCACGACGACGGAGAGGAGCTGACCGATGGGAACCACGGGAACGGCGACAGGGCTGGGACTGACCTGGAGCCTGCGGGGGCGCGGCCCCGAGGACGTGCCCGTACTGGCGGACGCGGGACCGCCGGGCGGTCTGCCCGCGGAACCCGCCACGGGGCGGGGCGTACGCGTGTGCGTGGTGGATTCGGGGGTGGAGCGCGACCATCCGCAGGTCGGGCCGCTCGCCGGGTCCTGGGTGGTGGTCAAGGACGGGGACACCGGCGAGATCACGGTCGAGCCGACGACCACCGGGGACACCTGCGGACACGGGACGGCGTGTGCGGGAATCATCCGCAGGACCGCCCCCGACTGCGAGATCCACAGCGTCCGGGTGCTCGGCGAGCGCTTCTCCGGGACGGGCGACGTCCTGATGGCCGGGCTGCGCTGGGCCGTGGAGCAACGCTTCGACGTGGTGAACCTGAGCCTGTCGACCACCCGCACCCGGTTCGCGCAGGAACTGCACAGCCTGGCCGACAGCGCCTACTTCGCCCGTACGGTCATCGTGGCCTCGGCCCACAACACCCCGGTGGAGAGCTTCCCCTGGCGGTTCGCCTCGGTGATCTCCGTCGGCAGCCACCAGGAGGACGACCCCGGGCTCCACCTGTACAACCCGGACCCCCCGGTGGAGTTCTTCGGACCCGGCCAGAACGTGTCCGTGCCGTGGCTGGGCGGCAGAACGATCCGCACCACCGGCAACAGCTTCGCCACGCCGTACGTCGCCGGGCTCTGCGCCCGCATCCTATCCGCGCACCCCAAGGTGACGGTCTTCCAGCTCAAGAACGCCCTCTATCTGTCCGCGGCCAACGTGCACCAGGGCCCGCGTCCTTCCACAGCGGCAGGAGACACCCGTGACGACTCCGAGAACTGATTCCCCCCTCGCGTCCGCGGCCGCCCCGGCCGACGGCCCCCGGCGCGAGCTGCTCCAGTCCGTCGTCGACGTGGCACGCGCGATCTTCGGCGCCGCGGCCAGCTCGGTCTTCCTGCTCGACGAGGAGGCGGACGAGCTGGTCTTCCAGGCCGTCTCCGGGGAGGGCGAGGAGTTCCTCGTGGGCCGCCGCTTCCCCGCCGGGCGCGGCATCGCCGGCTGGGTAGTCACCTCGGGCGAGCCGATGGTGGTGGACGATCTGACCACCGACACGTCCTTCGACCGTTCGCTGGCCGAGTCCACCTCCTACGTGCCGAACGCGCTGATGGCGGCCCCGCTGATCAGCGAATCCCGGATCCTCGGGGTGCTGGAGGTGCTCGACCCGTCGCCCCAGGCCCGGTCGAGCGTGCGCGAGCTGGACCTGCTGGCGATGTTCGCCCGGCAGGCCGCCGCGGCCCTGCGGGTGATCACCCCGGAGCGTGCCCCGGACGGCCCGGCGGCCGGCGGCCGGGCGCTGGACGGAGCGCAGCGCGAGGACGCGCTGAGGCTGCTCGTTAGTCTTGAGCAGGTGCTGCGGGGCACCGGCTGAGCACCCGCCCCGGCAGCCGCGCACAGGCGTGCCGGCCGGACCGGCGGGCAGGAGTCGGTGAGGGCGCCGTACCGGGCACCCGCAGCTGACCAGGGGAAGGACATATTCGTGAAGCTCGCTTTCTCGACCCTCGGAGTGCCGGGCCTGCCCGTGGCCGACGTGGTGCGGCTCGCCGCCGAACACGGGTACCAGGGCGTGGAGCTGCGCACCCACCCCGAGGAGCCCGTGCACCCGGGGCTCACCCCGGCCGAGCGGGCCGTGGTCGTCGAGGAGTTCAAGGGGGGCGGGGTCGAGATCCTGACCCTCGCCGGGTACGTGCGGGTCGCCGCCGAGGGTGACGACGCGCCCGTGCTGGCCGAGCTCGCCGAGCTGGTGGAGCTGGCCCGCGACCTGGGAGCGGCGCACGTCCGGGTGTTCCCGGGCGGCGGCGGCCAGGACCCGGCCGAGGCCGACGCGACGGCTGCCCGGCGGCTCGGCGCCGCGGCTCCGCACGCCGCCGACATGGGCGTACGGATCCTCCTGGAGACCCACGACTCGCACCGCGCCGGGGCCGACGTGGCCCGGGTGGTGGGCACGGTCGGGCACGGCCGGATCGGTGCGCTCTGGGACGTCATGCACACCTGGCTCGCGGACGAGGAGCCCGCGGCCAGCCACGCGGTGCTCGCCCCGCACCTGGGATACGTACAGGTGAAGGACATCGCGTCGGCCGAGGACACCGCGCCGCTGGCCCTCGGTGACGGGGTGCTGCCGCTGAAGGCGTGCCTGGACGTGCTGGACGCCGACACCTGGGTGTGCTGGGAGTACGAGAAGCGCTGGCACCCCGGCGCTCCGGAGCTGCCGGGGCTGCTGGCGGCGGGGCGGGAGCACCTGCTGCGTCTGGGCGCGCCGAAGCAGTAGTCCTCGGACCCGGGCCGCCGCGGGCGGGGTGCGGCGGCTGCGGCTCCCGCCGTCGCGCGGCGGGGGCGTGGACCATGTCCGGGCATGTCCACCCGCCCTCCCGCGTGTCAGTCCCTTTCTCGGACGGCCCCCTTGACTGGTAGTTACTTTCCATATATCCGTACCTTCTTGGAAGTTTCTTTCAGTACCGGAAGGGGCTCACGTGCACCACCGCACCTCCAGACGCACCCTCCTCACCGCCACCGCGGTCACCGCCGCCGCGGCGGCGACCGGCGTCGTCGCCGTTCCCGGCGCCGCCCGGGCGGCCGGCACCTCCACGGACAGCCGCCTCAAGCGGCTCATCGCCCGGATGAGCCTGGAGGAGAAGGTCGGCCAGCTCTTCGTGATGCGGGTGTACGGGCACTCCGCCACCGCGCCCGACCAGGCGGACATCGACGCCAACCTCGACGAGATCGGGGTCCGCACGGCGGCCGAGCTGATCGCCAGGTACCACGTCGGCGGGATCATCTACTTCGCCTGGGCGCACAACACCCGTGACCCGCAGCAGATCGCCGGCCTCTCCAACGGCATCCAGCGCGCCGGGCTCGCCGGGCCGACCCCCGTCCCGCTGCTGATCTCCACGGACCAGGAACACGGCATCGTCTGCCGCGTCGGCGAGCCCGCCACGCTCCTGCCGGGCGCGATGGCCCTCGGCGCCGGCGGCTCGCGCTCCGCGGCGCGCGCGGCGGGCCGCATCGCGGGGGCGGAGCTGGCCGCCGTCGGGATCAGGCAGAACTACGCCCCGGTCGCCGACGTCAACGTCAACCCGGCCAACCCGGTCATCGGCGTACGCTCCTTCGGCTCCGACCCCGACGCGGTGGCCGGCATGGTCGCCGCCCAGGTGAAGGGCTATCAGGGCGCCGGTATCGCCGCCACGGCCAAGCACTTCCCCGGCCACGGCGACACCAGCACCGACAGCCACACCGGCCTGCCCTACATCCACCACACCCGCGAGCAGTGGGCCGAGCTGGACGCCCCGCCCTTCCGCGCCGCCGTCGCCGCGGGCATCGACTCGATCATGACGGCGCACATCGTGGTCCCGGCCCTGGACCCCTCGGAGGACCCGGCCACCCTGTCCCACCCGATCCTCACCGGCATCCTGCGCGAGGAGCTCGGCTACGACGGTGTCGTGGTCACCGACGCCCTCGGCATGGAGGGCGTCCGCACGAAGTACGGCGACGAGCGCGTCCCCGTGCTCGCGCTGCTGGCCGGCGTGGACCAGCTGCTCAACCCTCCGGACCTGTCGGTGGCGTGGAACGCCGTCCTGCAGGCGGTGAAGAGCGGCGAGATCAGTGTGGCCCGCATCGAGGAATCGATCCTGCGCATCCTGCGGCTGAAGACGAAGCTGGGGCTCTTCCGCGACCCCTACGTCACGGCCCGGGGCGTCGACCGCACCGTCGGCGTCCGCGCCCACCTGGCCGCCGCCGACCGGATCGCCGAGCACACGACCACCCTGCTCGCCAACAACGGCGCGCTGCTGCCGCTGTCCCGCAGGTCGCACCGGAACCTGCTCGTGGTCGGCGCCGACCCGGCCTCCCCGTCCGGCACGACGGGGCCGCCCACCACCACGCTCGCCGAGGCCTTCGGCGAGCTGGGGTTCACGGCGACCGCCCTGTCCACCGGCACGGCCCCCTCCCCGGCGAAGATCGCCGAGGCGGTGGCCGCCGCCCGGGACAAGGACGCCGTGGTCGTGGGCACGTACAACGTCTCGGCGACCAGCTCCCAGCGCACCCTGGTCGGCGCGCTCGCGGCGACGGGGGTGCCGGTGGTCACCGTGGCGATCCGCAATCCGTACGACATCGCCCACCTGGCCGGCACCGGTTACACCGCGAGTCTCGCCGCGTACTCCTGGACGGACGTCGAACTACGGGCCGCCGCCCGCGTGATCGCCGGGCGGGCCGACCCGGAGGGCAGGCTGCCGGTACCGGTCCAGCGCGCGGACACACCCACGCAGACGCTGTACCCGGTCGGCTACGGACTGTCGTACCGGACGTACGCCTGACAGTAGGCGGACAGGCGTCAAGAGGCGCAAAGCCCCCTGCGCACCTGGCGTGTACCCGCTCCGGCGGGTCACGCCGGGTGTACGTCTATACGGACGTATGGGGGGTCATTCATGGACGAGCGCCACGTATCGGCGGTGTGGCGCGCCCTGCTGTCCGCAGTGGCCGTACTGTTCCTGACCGCCTGCCAGCAGCCCGCGGACGGCGCGTCGGGCCCGGCCGCCGGCGGACCGCCGGAGAGCGCGGCGTCCACGGGCTACGGGGTGGTGTTCCTGGGGCCTGCCGACTGCAGTTCGCGCGGGGGCGTGGTCCGCGAGGTCTCGTGCGGCAGCGAGAAGGCCGCGGCCCGGGTGCTGGCGCGGCACACCGGCGCCCCCTCGGACGGGCCGGCCTGCCCGCCCCTGACGGACTTCGTGCTGCACATCTCGGGGAGCGGGCCTCCCGGCCGGGAGGCCGTGCCCAGCGGGTACGCGTGCATGCGCGCCCTGGAGTCCCCGCACCCGGGCGATCCCGGGCAGGGCGGCGGCCCTCGGACGATCGTCGGGGACTGCGTCTACGGCTCGCGCGAGGGCGAGGTCAGGGAGACGGCCTGCGACGGGTCGGGGAAGCGGCCACCCGCATTCGAGGTCCGCTCGGCGGTGCCGCGGCGCGCCCTGTGCCCGGAGACGACGGATCTCTTCGTCCATCTGGGCGGCGACCGGCCGGTGGGCTGCGCGCACCGGGTGTGAGGCACCCGGTGCGCGGTGGGGCGGGGCCTTCCGCCCGGATCCGGACGGAAGGCCCCGGGGTCCGAGCCGGGCGCACCGCGCACCCCGCCCGGACGCCAGGCACTGAGGCACTACGGCCTCAGCGTGCCCCCGTCGCGCTCCAGCTCCGCGTCCCGCTTGTCGAGGCGCGCGTCGAACTTCGCGAGCGGCTTCGCCTTGGCCGGGTCGGCCTCGACGGCCGCCGGGGCCACACCGGCCCAGCGCAGGATGGCCGCGGTGGCCTTCGCCTTCTCGTCGGCGACGAGCCCGGAGACCTTGGACCCGTGGTTGCCGCCCGGCACCGTGTAGACGTAGCTGTCACGGGCGCCCTTGCCGAGGCGGAAGGGCTCGGCACCCCACGGGTCGTTCTGCCCGTAGACGTACATCATGTTCCGGGCGTTGTTCCGCACCCAGCTGTCCACGTCCCGCATCGCCGAGGGCTGGAACTTCATCGGGATCGAGCGCGGGACGAAGGAGCGCGGCGCCTGGTAGCCGTAGCGGCTCAGGTCGCCCAGCCAGGGCTGGGCGATGTCGGGCGAACCGAGCTGGGTGCCCGCCTGGTAGTAGTACGGCGTGTACGCCTCCAGGCCCTGGTCGACGTAGGCGGAGAAGCCGGAGATGGCGTCGACCGAGTCCCAGATCTCCTCGTCGGTGGCGGACGGGGCGTCGGCCGGGAGCGCCTCGCAGTCGGCGACCAGGCTGTACTGCCAGAACGCCCAGACGTAGTCCATGACGACGGCCTCGTAGGCCTTGTCGAGCGAGCCGATGGTGTCGAAGGTGTAGCCGTTCTCGGCGGCGTACTCCTCGTACTTCCTCTCCAGCGGCTCGCGGCGGATCAGGGCCTCGCGCTGGACGCCGGCCAGCCGGTCGCGGCACTCCTCGGTGCCGACCCGCGCGAAGAACCGGTCGTACGCCGAGTCCTCCTTGTCGACCACGTCGTTGGGCGCGACGTAGGCGACGACGCCGTCCATGTCCTTCGGGTAGAAGCGCTCGAAGTAGGTGGCGGTCATGCCGCCCTTGGAGCCGCCGGTGGTCAGCCAGTTCTCCGAGTAGATCTTCTTCAGCGCGGTGAAGACCCGGTGCTGGTCGCTGGCCGCCTGCCAGATGTCGAGCTTCGACCAGTCTGCGGGCGACGGGCGCGACGGGGTGAAGAAACGGTACTCCAGGGAGACCTGGTTACCGTCGATGATCTGCGTCGGCTCGCTGCGGCTGGGATTGGTCGAGACGTGGTAGCCGCTGGTGAAGAGGACCGTCGGGCGGGTCGTGTCCTTGTGCAGCAGGGTGATCCGCTGCTGGAAGGCCCCCTTGGACGGCCTCTTGTGGTCGACCGGCTGGGTGTACTCGAGGACGAAGAAGCGGTAACCGGGGTACGGCTTCTCCTGGATCAGACTCATTCCCGGGATGGCCAGGATGCGGTCCTTGATGTCCTCGCTGCTGCTCTCACTGCTGCTGATGGAGCCGCTGCTCTGCTTCGCGACCGGTACTGCGGCGGTGGCCGCACCGGCCGAGGCTCCCGTCGCACTGACCGTGCCTATGAGCACCGCGAGCGACAGAACCCCTCTGAGCGCCTTGCGCATGCACCCTCCCCTTGATTCACGACAGACGCCGTGAACCTAGCGGGGGCAACACCTGCCACGCCAGACCCGGTTGGATCTCAGCACAGGATCCACCCGGTGGAGGCCGACACTCCGGCGACGGAACCGGACGCGCGGACGCAGCGGTTCAGGGCGTGGACCGTGACCGGTCCGGCCAGCTTGGTGAAGTTGCCGCTGTCGACGGCCGCCCCGCCGCCGCGCGGCTGCAACGACACCCGCATCGCGCGGCGCGCCCCCGGCTTCTTGGCGACGGTGACGGCGCACGCGTAGGCGCGGCTCTCGTAGATCCGCAGCGACCCGGTGGAGAACGTCACCTTCTTGACCAGCCGTCCGGAACAGGCCGATGCGGCGTGCGCCGGAGCCGCCCCGGAGGTGCCCAGGACCAGGCCGACCGCCCCGAGCAGCGACAGGACGAGCAGCCCGGAGCCCAGCCGTCCGGCGACGGACCCTCGCGGCGCTCCGGACGACCTCAGCGGTCTCACCATCCCGGCCACCCCGCCTGTTCCCTCGGACCTTCGGTCGTCGTACACACATACGCACGCATGTGCGTACGACGCGCGGGGCGGTCAGAAAGGTTCCCTCCGGCGGGGACCGCGGGCGTCACACGCCCGCCGGGGTGCCCTCCCCTATGTCCTCGCCTATGAAGGTGCGCCACAGCCGGGCGTACGTGCCGTCCCGGGCGAGCAGTTCGTCGTGCGTGCCGTCCTCGGCGACCCTGCCGTGGTCCATCACCACCACCCGGTCGGCACGGGCGGCCGTCGTCAGCCGGTGAGCGACGACGAGGGTGGTGCGGCGGCCGGTGAGCCGGTCGGTCGCCTGGTTGACCAGGGCCTCGCTGGCGAGGTCCAGGGAGGCGGTCGCCTCGTCGAGCAGCAGGATGTCGGGGTCGACCAGCTCGGCGCGGGCGAGGGCGATCAGCTGGCGCTGGCCGGCCGAGAGGTTGCGTCCGCGCTCGGCGACCTCGTGCAGGTAGCCCTCCTCCAGGGTGGCGATCATGTCGTGCGCCCCGACCGCCCGGGCCGCCGCCTCCACCTGCGCGTCGGTGGCCTCCGGCCGCCCGTAGGCGATGGCGTCGCGGACCGTCCCGGCGAAGAGGTAGGCCTCCTGCGGTACGACACCGAGCCGGTGCCGGTACGCGGTCATGTCGAGGGCGCGCAGATCCGTGCCGTCCACCGTGACCCGTCCGTCCGTCGGGTCGTAGAACCGGGCGACGAGCTTGACCAGGGTGGACTTGCCCGCACCCGTCTCGCCGACGAAGGCGACCGTCTGGCCGGCCGGGATCCGCAGATCGATGCCGGTGAGGGCCTCCTCCTTCACGGTCGCGTCGTCGAGCGATCCGTACGCGAACGACACGTCCTCGAACGCGATGTCGCCGTGCAGCGACGTCACGTCCCGGGGCCGATCGTGGTCGGCCGTGGACGTCGGCTCGCGGAGCAGCTCCTGGATCCGGCCGAGCGAGACGGTGGCCTGCTGGTAGCCGTCGAAGACCTGGGACAGCTGCTGCACGGGGGCGAAGAACAGGTCGATGTAGAGCAGGTAGGCGACCAGGGCGCCCGTCGTCAGCGTGCCGTTGTCGACGCGGCCCGCACCGACGATCAGCACGGCGGCCGCCGCGACCGAGGCCAGCAGCTGGACGAACGGGAAGTAGACGGAGATCAGCCACTGCCCGCGCACACGGGCCTGGCGGTAGTGGTCGCTGCGCGCCGCGAACCGCTCGGCGCCGTCGTGCTCGCGGCGGAACGCCTGCACGATCCGCAGCCCGGAGACGGACTCCTGGAGGTCGGCGTTGACGACGCTGATGCGTTCCCGGGCGAGCTCGTACGCCGCGACGCTCCTGCGCCGGAAGAAGAACGTGCCCACGACCAGCACCGGAAGGGTCGCGAAGACGACCAGGGCCAGCTGGACGTCGAGGGCGAGGAGCACGACCGTGATGCCGAAGAAGGTGACGACCGAGACGAAGGCGGTGACCAGGCCCGTCTGCAGGAAGGTGGACAGCGCGTCGACGTCCGTCGTCATCCGGGTCATGATCCGGCCGGACAGCTCACGCTCGTAGTAGTCGAGGCCGAGCCGCTGGAGCTGCGCGAAGATCTTGAGGCGCAGCGAGTAGAGGACGCGCTCGCCGGTGCGGCCCGTCATCCGGATCTCCCCGATCTGGGCCGCCCACTGGACGAGGACGGCCAGCAGACCGAGCCCCGCCGCCGCCCAGACGGCGCCGAGCGCCATCTGCGTGACGCCGTCGTCGATGCCGTGCCGGATCAGCACGGGCAGGAGCAGGCCCATGCCCGCGTCCACGGCGACCAGACCGAGGCTCGCCAGCAGCGGCAGCCCGAAGCCGCGCAGCAGCCTGCGCAGGCCGTACGACTCCTCCGGCCGGACGGCGCTCGCCTCGTCGACGGCGGGCGTGTCGGTGGCGGGCGGCAGCGCGTCGACCTGGGCGAGGAGCTCGGGGGTGGCGGGCATCCCGGCCGCCGCCGCGTCACGCGTCTCCTCCTTGCGGATCCACAGGCCGGGGGTGATGCCGCGTTCGGCGTCGAATTCGGCGTCCAGCTCCTCCTGGAGCACACGGTCGTCGTCCTCGGACACCTGGACCGTGACGGGCCGGTGGCCCGGCGAGGTGCCGCCGAGCTCGTCAGGGTCGGTGAGGAGCCGCCGGTAGAGCGCGGAGCGCTCCTCCAGCTCGGCGTGCGTGCCGATGTCCGCGAGCCGCCCCTTGTCGAGGACGGCGATGCGGTCGGCGAGGCCGAGGGTGGAGCGGCGGTGCGCTATCAGCAGGGTGGTGCGGCCGGCCATCACCTGGGCCAGTGCCTCGTGGATCTCGTGCTCCACCCGGGCGTCGACGGCGGAGGTGGCGTCGTCGAGGAGGAGGAGCCGGGGGTCGGTGAGGATGGCGCGGGCGAGCGCGACGCGCTGGCGCTGGCCGCCGGAGAGGGTCAGCCCGTGTTCGCCGACCTTGGTGTCGTACCCCTCGGGCAGCGCGGAGATGAAGCCGTGGGCCTGGGCGGCGCGTGCGGCCTTCTCGATCTGTTCCCGGGTGGCGCCGGGGGCCCCGTACGCGATGTTGGCGCCGACCGACTCGGAGAAGAGGAAGCTGTCCTCCGGGACGAGTCCGATGGCGGCCCGGAGCGAGCCCTGGGTCAGCTCGCGGACGTCGTGCCCGCCGACCAGGACGGCGCCGTGCGTCACGTCGTAGAAGCGGGGCAGCAGGAGCGAGACGGTGGACTTGCCGCTGCCGGACGCGCCGACGACGGCGACGGTCTCGCCGGGCTCGATGGTGAGGGAGAAACCGTCCAGGACGGGGCGGTCCGCGTCGTAGCCGAAGCGGACGTCGTCGAACTCCACGCTCGCCGGGGCGTCGGCGGGGAGCTCCTTCGCGCCGTCCCGCATGGACGGCTCGGTGTCGATCAGCTCCAGGACGCGCTCCACTCCGGCGCGCGCCTGCTGGCCGACGGTGAGGACCATGGCGAGCATCCGGACGGGTCCGACGAGCTGGGCGAGATAGGTGGAGAAGGCGACGAACGTACCGAGGGTGATCTCACCGCGGGTGGCGAGCCAGCCGCCCAGCGCCAGCATGGCGACCTGGCCGAGGGCCGGGACGGACTGGAGGGCGGGGGTGTAGCGGGAGTTCAGCCGGACGGTGCGCAGCCGGCCCGCGAAGAGCTTGCGGCCGACCGCGCGGAGCTTGCCGGTCTCCTGCTCCTCCTGGCCGAAGCCCTTGACGACCCGCACCCCGGAGACGGCGCCGTCGACCACTCCGGCGACTGCGGCGGCCTGGCTCTGGGCGTACCAGGTGGCCGGGAAGAGGCGGGTGCGGGAGCGGCGGGCGATGAACCAGAGGGCGGGGGCGACGGCGAGGGCGACGAGGGTCAGGGGCAGCGACAGCCACGCCATGATCACCAGGGAGATGAGGAAGAGCAGGATGTTCCCGATGGTCATCGGGAGCATGAAGAGGAGCCCCTGGATCAGCTGCAGGTCGCTGGTGGCGCGCCCGACGACCTGCCCGGTGGACAGCTCGTCCTGCCGCTTCCCGTCCAGCCGGGTGAGCGTCGTGTAGATGTCGGTCCGCAGATCGTGCTGGACGTCGAGGGCGAGCCGGCCGCCGTAGTAGCGGCGGATGTACGTGGCGATGTAGACGAGGACGGCCGCCCCGATGAGCAGTCCGGTCCAGACGCCGAGGGAGCGGGTGTGGTCGACGACGACGTCGTCGATGATCACCTTGGTGATGAGCGGCACGAGGGCCATCACGGCCATGCCGGCGAGCGACGAGCCCAGGGCCAGCAGGACATTGCTCCGGTAGCGCCAGGCGTACCCGGTCAGCCTCCGGCCCCAGCCCGGGGGCTCCGTGTCCTCTCGCTCCGCGCCCTGTTCCGCGCCTCGCTCCTTCACGACCGCCACCCCGTGCCTCCCGTCCGCCCGCCTGACCTACCGCACGTCACCAACGCGCTCAGCTGCGGATTTCATCCCGCCGCAACAATTCTCGGTCCATGGTCGGAGACGAGGGGGTCGGTGGTCCCAGGACCGGACGGCAGCCGGCCGGGCTCCCCTCACTCGTGTACGGCCGCCGCACGGCGCCGGGGATCGCACAGACCGAGCGCGCGCGACGGGCGAAGACGACCCGGCCCCGGGTTTCCGCCCCGGCCGGCCTCGGCGGCTCTGCCGGCCGGGGCGGCGGATCGCTCCTCCGGCCCGGAGCTGGACGGCGACGACGTCCGGTGGCGTTCACCACCGGGGAGGCCGCGGACCCGGCTCGTTCCTCCCCGGGGCCCGGACCGGAGACCGTGGGTGAGGCGCGCGCGGCGGCCGGGGGCCGGCCCGGCCGCCGGCGGGACCGGCTAGAGGTGCGTCGGCTCGAACATCTTCAGCAGCGCGGGAAGCACCACCACCGACGGCCCCGGAGCGGCCAGGGCCGTGCCCAGGTCGGCGGTCAGGGATTCCGGTGTCGTGCGGACCGCGGGGACACCGAAGGACTCGGCCAGGGCCACGAAGTCCGGCCGGGAGAGTTCCGTCGCCGTGGCCTCGCCGAAGGCGCCCGTCATGTATTCGCGCAGGATGCCGTAGCCGCCGTCGTCGACGATCAGCCAGGTGACGGGCAGGTCGTACTGCCGGGCGGTGGCGAGCTCGGCGATCGAGTACATCGCGCCGCCGTCCCCGGAGACCGCGAGGACCGGCTTCGTGGGGTCGGCCACCGCCGCGCCGAGCGCCGCCGGGAAGGCGTAGCCGAGGCCGCCCGCGCCCTGTGCCGAGTGCATCGTGTTCGGGTGGCGGGCGTCGAAGGCGGACCAGGCCCAGTAGGCCAGGATCGTCATGTCCCAGAAGCTGGGCGCGGCGTCGGGCAGTGCTTCACGGACGGATGCGAGCACCTGCTGTTCCAGGGTGAGGTCCTGGGCGGCGATCCGGTCGTGGACCGCTTCCAGCACCGCCCGGACGCGCTCGGCCGCGGTGCCGTCCGTGCGGGGCTCCACGGTGTCCAGGAGGTCGGAGAGGGCCTCGCGGGCATCGGAGTGGATACCGAGTGCGGGGTGGTTGGACTCCAGCTTCCCGGCGTCGGCCTCGATCTGGACGACCCGGCCGCGCGGGGCGAACGTGTGGTAGTTCGAGGAGAGTTCGCCGAGCCCGGAGCCGACGACCAGCAGGACGTCCGCGTCCTCCAGGAAGTCCGTGGTGTGCCGGTCCTCCAGCCAGGACCGGAGCGAGAGCGGATGCTCCCAGGGGAAGGCGCCCTTGCCGCCGAAGGTGGTGACGACGGGGGCGTCGATCTTCTCGGCGAGGGCGCGCAGCTTGCCGGCCGCGTCGGACCGTACGACGCCGCCGCCCGCGATGATCACGGGCCGTTCGGCGTGCGACAGCAGGTGGGCCGCGACGAGGGTGAGTTCCGGGCGCGGGTACACCTCGCGCGGGGTGGCGTCGAGGGCGCTGACGACCGGCAGTGCCGTCCCCGCGAGCAGGACGTCCTGCGGGATCTCCACCCAGACCGGCCCGTGCGGCGCGGTGAGCGCGGACTCCCAGGCGGCGGCGATCGCGGACGGGATCTGCGAGGGCGTGCGCACGGTGTGCACGGACTTCACGATGTCGCGGACCGACGCCTGCTGGTCGCGGAGCTCGTGCAGATAGCCGTGGCGTCCCCCTCCGAGTCCCGCGGTCGGGATCTGGCTGGACACCGCGAGCACGGGTGCGGACGCCGCCGCGGCCTCCTGGAGCGCGGCGAGCGAGGTCAGCGCGCCGGGCCCGGTGGAGAGGAGGAGCGGGGCGACCTCGCCGGTGATCCGGCCGTAGGCGTCGGCGGCGAAGCCCGCGTTGTTCTCGACGCGCAGGCCGACGTACGTGAGGGAGGAGCGGCGCAGTGCGTCGAACATGCCGAGCGCGTGCTGGCCGGGCAGCCCGAAGACGGTGGTGGCGCCGAGTCCCTGGAGGGTCTCGATCACGAGGTCGCCGCCGTTGCGCCCGGGCGGCGGCTTCAGTGCGGCCTCCGCCTGTGCGGCGGTGAGCTGCGGCCGGTCGTCGTGGTCGTGGCTCACTTGCCCCGTGCTCCCTTCGCCGCCGCGATCTGGCGGGCCATGATCGTCGTCAGCTCGTACGCCGTGTGGGAGGCGGCGACGGAGGTGATCTCCGCGTGATCGTACGCGGGGGCCACCTCGACCAGGTCGGCCGAGACCAGGTGGCAGGAGGAGAGGCCGCGCAGGATCTCCAGGAGCTCGCGCGAGGTGAGCCCGCCGGCCTCGGGGGTGCCGGTGCCGGGGGCGTGCGCCGGGTCCAGGACGTCGATGTCGATGGAGATGTAGAGCGGCCGGTCGCCGATGCGCTGCCGCAGCTGGTCGGCGATCTCGTCGACGCCGCGCCGCATGACGTCGGCGGAGGTGACGATGCCGAAGCCCATTCTGGCGTCGTCGGTGAGGTCCTGCTTGCCGTACAGCGGGCCCCGGGTGCCGACGTGGGAGAGGGCCTCGGTGTCGAGGATGCCCTCCTCGACGGCCCGGCGGAACGGGGTGCCGTGGGTGTACTCGGCGCCGAAGCAGGTGTCCCAGGTGTCCAGGTGGGCGTCGAAGTGGAGCAGGGCGACGGGGCCGTGCTTCTTGGCGACGGAGCGCAGCAGGGGCAGCGCGATGGTGTGGTCGCCGCCGAGCGTCATCAGACGGGCGCCGGTCGAGAGCAGGTCGTCCGCGGCGGCCTCGACCGTGTCGACGGCCTCGTTGATGTCGAACGGGTTCGCGGCGATGTCCCCCGCGTCGGCGACCTGGGCCAGGGCGAAGGGGTAGGCGTCCTGAGCCGGGTTGTAGGGGCGCAGGAGCCGGGATGCCTCACGGATGGCGTTGCCGCCGAAGCGGGCGCCGGGGCGGTAGGAGACGCCGCTGTCGAAGGGCACGCCGACGACGGCGACATCGGCGGAGCCGACCTCGTCGAGCCGGGGCAGCCGGGCGAACGTCGCGGGACCGGCGTACCGCGGGATGCGGGAGGAGTCGACGGGGCCGCGCGGCGATTCGTTGCTGCTGCTCATGGGTGCGGGTGCCTTTCGTTCGGGCTCTACGGGATGGTGCGCGCCTTGTGGGCGTTTGTACGTTAATCGAGGACCGCGGGGCGGGGGCCGGGGCCGACCGGCGCTGAGGGCGGGATCACGCCGGCCCGGCGCCCGAGGGCACCGGCGGGGCGGTGGCCGGGTCCGCGGCTCCCGGCTCGTCCGCGCCGCGCCCCGCGAGCCGTTCGCGCCAGGCGGCCAGCACCGCGGCGTCCGTCGGCTTCGTGGCCAGCGAGACGATCACGTACACCGCGAGCGAGGACAGCAGCCCGTAGGTGACCGGCTCGTTGGCGAGGATCCCGTACGTCGCCATCAGCCCGATCACGGCGATCCCGCCGACGGAGACGGCGGCCAGTGCGCCCGCCGCCGTGCCCCGGCGCCAGAGGAGGCCGCCCAGGATCGGCACCAGCAGCCCGCCGACCAGCAGGTTGTACGCCACGGTCAGCGCCTCGACGACGTTGTTGAGCGCGATGGCGATGCCGATGACGGCGAGGCCCATGACGAGGATGAAGGCGCGGTTCCCCCGCACTTCGTCCCGTTCCCCGCCGCCCCCGGCGGCCACGCCCCGCAGCCGCGACCAGATGTCGTTGTTGGCGACGGTCGCGCAGGCGATCAGGGCTCCGGAGGAGGTGGACATCACCGCGGCGAGCGCGGCGGCCAGGACCAGTCCCCTGACGCCCACCGGCAGCTCGTCCTTGACGATCGTCGCGAAGGCCGCGTCGGCGCTGGGCAGCTTCGGGTACATGACCTTGGCCGCCGTGCCGATGACGGCCCCGGCGACCGCGTAGACCAGGCAGTACGTTCCGGCGACGGTGCCGCCCCAGCGTGCCGTCCGGTCGCTGCGGGCGGTGAACACCCGCTGCCAGATGTCCTGGCCGATCAGCATGCCGAAGGTGTAGATCAGGACGTAGGTGAAGATCGTCTCGCCGCCGATGCCCAGCGGGTCGAAGTACTCCGTGGGCAGTTTCGCCTTCATCTCGGCGAAGCCGCCGGCCTTGACGACCGCGATGGGCAGGAGCAGCAGCAGGACGCCGATCGTCTTGACGACGAACTGCACCATGTCCGTGAGCGTGATCGACCACATGCCGCCGAGCGTCGAGTACGCGACGACGATGGAGCCGCCCAGGACGATCGCGACGGTCCGGTTCATGTCGAACAGGACGTCGAAGATGGTCGCGTACGCGATCGTCGAGGTGACCGCCAGCATCAGCGTGTACGCCCACATGACGAGGCCGGAGATGATCCCGGCCCGGCCGCCGTAGCGCAGGTCGAGCATCTCGGAGACGGTGTAGACCTTCAGCCGGGCGATACGCGCCGAGAAGAAGACGGACAGCGCGAGCAGTCCGAGGCCGATCGTGAAGACCATCCAGGCGCCGGAGAGCCCGTACTGGTAGCCGAGGCCGACGCCGCCGATCGTGGAGGCCCCGCCGAGGACGATCGCGGCCATGGTGCCGGAGTACATCCAGGGGCCGAGGCGCCGGCCGGCGACCAGGAACTCGCTCTTGGACTTGGCGCGGCGCATGCCCCACCAGCCCATGGCCAGCATGCCGGCCAGATAGACGACGATCACCGCGTAGTCGACAGCCATGGGCTTCCTCCGTCTCGTCCCCCGCACAGCTCGTGCGTGGTGAAGACGGTAGGTGGCCGGAAGCCGACGCTGAAGTGTACGTTTCCTCCATTTCCGAAGCATAAAATGGAGGAAACATCCATGCCGGACTCCCCCGCCGGGCCTCCGACCCCACCGATCCCGCTGACCGAGCTGTTGGCCCGGGAGGAGCTGGGGCTGCGCAGGATCGCCGGACCGGACCGGGCGGACCTGCTGTGGGTGCACACCTCCGAGATGGCCGACCCGTATCCGTACCTGCTCGGGGGCGAGCTGCTGCTGAGCGCCGGGGTGCTGCTCACGGACGCGGAGACGGACGCGGACACGTATGTGGCCCGGCTGGTGGAGGCAGGGGCGGCGGCACTCGGATTCGGGGTGGCCCCGGTGCACGACACGGTGCCGGAGGCGCTGGTGGAGGCGTGCGACCGGCACGGGCTGCCGCCGCTGGAGGTCCCGCCGGGGACGCCCTTCACCGCGATCGCGCGCGCGGTCTGGCGCCTGATGGCGGAGGCCCGCCACCGCGAGCTGCGCCGGGTGACCCGCGCCCAGCAGGCCCTGGCGGCCGCCGCGGCCCGCCCCGACCCGGTGCCCGCGGTGCTGCACCAGCTCGCCGTGCAGCTGGAGGGCCGGGTGGTGCTGCTCACGGCGGAGGGCGGGGAGCTGCACGCGGCGGGCGGTCCGCCGCCCCGGGAGGAGCGGGCGGCCCTGGTCCAGCTGTCCCGGGTGGTGTCGACGGACCGGCGGCCCTCCCCCGCCTCCGCGACCGACACCCTGGACGGCACCCAGCTCGCCGCCTACGCGCTGGACGGCGGCCAGGGCCTGGCGCTGGCCCTGGCGACCCCTCGGCGTGATCCCGGCGTCCACACCGTCGCCGGGATCGCCGTCGTCCTGCTCGCCCTGCTGACCGCCCCGCACCAGGGCGCGGACGCGGCGGGGCGCTCGGCGGCGCTCGTACGGGTGCTGCTGGGGGCGTCCCCGCAGGAGGTGGCCCCGCTCCTGGCCGACGACGGGGCCCTCTGGACGGTGGTCCATGCCCGCCGCGCGGACGGCAGGGCCCCGGACCGGCTCACCGCCGGAGCCCTCGGCGCCTCACTGGGCTCCCCCCTGGTCGACGCGGGCCCCGACACGGTGCGGGTCCTGCTCGCCGGCCCCGGCGGGGCGACGGCACAGACCGGCTGGATCCTCGGCGCCTCCGCCCCGTGCCCCGCCACGGCTCTGCCCGCCGCCGACACCGAGGCGGCCTCGCGCCCTGGGCCGCGCGGAGGCGACCCGCGCCCCGCTGGCCACGCACCGCACGGGCACCGGCGGCCTGGCCGCGCTGATCCCTGCCGACCTGGCCGAGGCCCACGCCCGCGTGCTGCTGGCCCCGCTCACCGAGCCGCTGGCCGAGACGCTGCGCTGCTGGCCGAGCCTGCACGGCAGCTGGGACCGGACAGCCGTGGCCCTCAGGGTCCACCGCAACACGGTCCGCCAGCGCATCGCCCGATGCGCGACGCTGCTGGAGAGGGACCTGGACGACATGGACGTGCGCACGGAGCTGTGGGTCGCGCTGCGTTGACGTCGCGCCGGGACCACAGGTGACGACCCATCATGTGCCGTGCACGGCACGCCCTGAGGTGTACCGCACCGAGCCGATGCCTTATGTTGCAGAGGCAAAGCAAGGGGGGCGGAGGCGCAATGGCACGGGACTACGACAGCCAGCTGCTGGAATCGGTGGGAGTACGCCGCCGGCGCATGCGGGACGCAATCCTGTTCGGCGCGCAGCGGGCCCGGCGCACGGCGGACGAACGGCTCGGGAAGGCGTTCGCGGGGATCGCCGTCGCGGCCGTCCTGTGCGCGGGATGCGTGGGGTGGTCATTCCTCCAGCACACGCTGGAGAAGCAGCAGGCGGAGCAGGGAAAGCAACAGCGCCAGGCCCAGGAGCACGGGCAGCCCGCACCGGAACCGACGGGATGACCCCCACCGAGGACGCTTCCGCACCTGGGGCGGAAAGCGGCACCCGCACCTGAGGCGGAAAGCGGCACCCGGTCTCCCGTGACCGTGGCGGGCCCTCTCGCCGGAATGGCTGAAGGCCGACCGTACGACTAGGCACAGTTGGCCCGGAATCTCCCGACATCGCGATGATAGGTTGCCGTAAGTGGCGAGTACAGCAATGACGTCCCGGACGGAACTGAGCCGGGTGACCCTGGTCGGCGAGCGGCGTCGGGCCGACATCGTCCTGCCCTCCGACACACCCATCGGGCAATTGCTTCCGGACATCCTCCACTTGCTCGACGACCGGGTGGCGTCGCGCCCGCTGACACGGCAGTTGCTGACGTCCGACGGATCGGCGCTGCCGCACGACAGCACTCTCGCGTCGGCCGGGATATCCGACGGCGCCGTGCTCCGGCTCGTCAGAACCCATGCCGCACCGCCCGCCCCCGTGGTGCACGACGTCACCGACCAGGTGGCCGACGACCTCGATCTGCGGGCCTGGCGCTGGCGTCCTGCCGCGCGCCGGGCCAGTGCGGGTGCGGCGACCACCGTGTTCGCGGTGGTCGCGGCCGTGCTCGCCCGCCGGGAGTTCTCGCTCGGCGCCCTCGCCGGCACCCTCGCCCTGGTCACGTGCGTCCTCCTGGCGGCCGGTGCCCTCGCCGCCAGGACAAAGCAGGGCAACCGCGGGCTCGCGACCGCGCTGCTGTCCGTCTCCGGCGGCCTCGGCGTCCTCACCGCATGGACCGCGGCCGATGCGTACGACTGGGCGGGATCCGTGCGTCTGGCCGCCGTCGCGGGCGCGCTGGTGCTGACCCTGGTGCTGCTCGGATACTTCTCGCCGCTCGGCCGCGGCGGGCTGATCGGCGCTGCGGCGACCGCCTCGGTCACGGTGGTGTGGGAGTGCGTGGCCGCCGTCCAGCAGGACCCGGCCCGGCTCGGAGCCGCCATGGCGGTCCTCTCGGTGGTGCTGCTCGGTCTTCTGCCGAGGATCGCCCTGATGGCGTCCGGACTCACCGCACTCGACGACCGCCGCTCCGGAGGCGTCTCCGTCAGCCGTCACGAGGTGGGTAACGCCCTCGCCGCCACACACCGGGGGCTGGCCCTCGCGACCCTGGTCGTGGCGGTCTCGGCGGCTGCGGCGGGCTGGTTGCTGGTTTCGGCCGAGCAGCCGACCGTGTGGACGGTGGCGCTGGCTTCCGTCGTCGCCGTGGTGCTCCTGTCGAGGGCACGCGCGTTCCCGCTGGTCGTCGAGGTGGTGGCGCTCGTGGCCGCCGCCGGGGTCCTCCTGGTGCGCCTGATGATGCTGTGGATGCAGCATGCCGGGGGCGCGGGGGCGATCGCGGTACTCGGCGCGGCAGCGCTCGTGCCGCTGCTGGTGCTGGCGGTGGAACCGCCGGAGCACGTGCGGGTCCGGCTGCGGCGCACCGCGGATCTGGTCGAATCCATCGGCATGGTGGCGCTCTTCCCGCTCGCCGTAGGTGTGTTCGGCGTCTTCGGACAGCTGCTCAACAAGTTCTGAGTCCCGGACAGCTGCTCAACAAGTTCTGGTTCCCGGACAGCTGCTCAACAAGTTCCGGGTCAACGTGCGGGCGCTCCGCCGAGGGCGGCGCGGTGGAGGGGGAGGGCAGACATGCCGAACACGGACGACTGGCAGGGCGACGTGCTGCGCGACCTGAGGGGCGCTGCCGCGCCGGCCGGGCCGGGCGGCACCGGCCCGGCGCAGGGCGGCACGGGCGCGCCCGCGTCGGGGCCCGGCCAGCCTCCGCCCGGTGCCCGGCTGCCGGACGCCGCCCCTACGGTCCCCGCGCCCGGGCCTGCCGCCCAGCGGGACCGGGGACAGCCGCCGGCAGCACCCCACACCCCCGGCAGCAGGCCACCGCGTACCGCCCCCGACTCCCGGCCCGTGATGGATGAAGGCCTGGCCGGAGCGGTACGCAAGCCGCGGCACGGTGAGCCCCTCGCGTCACGGGCCGTGCGCGGTTTGCGCCGGATCGTTTCCTCGTCGGCGGCGCGCGAGGTCGCCGAGATCACCCGCACGGCCGAGCTGCTCCAGCAGCCCGTGACGACCGGCCGTCAGATCGCCGTCACCTCGATCAGGGGCGGCGCCGGCAAGTCGACCGTCGCCGCGCTGCTCGGCACCACGTACGCCCACTACCGGCAGGACCCGGTCCTGCTCGTCGAGGCGGACCCGGCACTCGGCTCGCTGCCGCTGCGGCTCGGCGTCCGGTCGCTGCGCTGGACCACCGCTGACATGGCGGGCATCGTCGCACCCCAGATGTCCCTGCTCGACGTCACCGGCTATCTCGTCCAGCTCCCCGGCAACGCCTGGCTGCTGCCCGGCAGTCAGGGCCGGATCGGCGCGATGCTGGACGCCAGGGCGTACGAGCAGGTGATGGTCTCCCTGCGCCGCTACTTCGGTGTGACGGTCGTCGACTGCGAGACCCTGCCCGCGGAGGTGGCCCGGGTCGCGCTCTCCGCGTCGCAGGCCCGTGTACTGACCGCACCGGCCACGCTGGAAGGCATCGCGAGCACCCACAACGTGCTCGAGTGGATCCAGGCGCTGCCGCGCCACGTGATCGACGGCACCGTGGTCGTGCTCACCGAACAGACGCCCCACGCGGGGATCGACCTCGACAGGGCCACGCAGAAGCTCGCGTCCACCGGAGCGAGCGTCCAGGTCCTCCCGTTCGACCGTCACCTGGCCGCCGGCGGAGCGATCCGCACGGAACTGCTCGCTCACGCGACACGGCAGGCCGTCACCCGACTCGCCGCGGACGTCTTCCAACTGTCGCAGAAGCGTCGCTGACCCCCTGCCGAGCCCGACCGTGAGTGACGGACGCCCATGAGCACCCGACTGATCCACCGCCCGGCCAGGACGATCCGGCCCCCGGCCGCCACACCGGCGCGCACCATCGAGGCCCCGCCCAACCTGCCGGAAGGGAAGGCGGGCAACATCGCGATGTCGCTGCTTCCCGTCGCCGGCGTGATGTCGTCGGTCGTGATGATGACCGTCGTGCGCAACAGTCAGTTCGCCGCACTGGGCGCGCTCATCCTGGTGGTGACCGTCATCGGCTCCGTCGCGCTCCTCTTCTCCCAGCGCGGCAAGGCCCAGCGCACCCGACGCACCCAGCGGGAGGCCTACCTCGCCTACGTCGAGGACCTGCGTGAGGAGCTCGCATCGGAGGAACGCGCGCGTCGGGAGCGCGCCGACGTGCTCGATCCACCGCCGCACGCCCTGTACGACATCGTGCAGAATCCCGCCCGCCTGTGGGAACGCCGACGGGGCGACGCGGACTTCCTGCGCGTGCGGGTGGGTACCGGTGAAATGCCCGTACGTGACCTGAACATCGCCGATCAGGGCACCTCCGTCCTCACTCCGCCGGACCTCTTCATGCTCAACGAGGCGTCGGCGCTGATGAACCGCTTCCGCACGGGGACCGAACTGCCCCTCACCGTGCCGCTGGACCGGGTCGGCAACATCAGCGTCATCGGCCCCCGCGAGGACTGCCTGCGCGTGGCACGCGCCCTGCTCGTCCAGACCGCCGCGACACACGCCCCCGACGACGTGGCCCTGGCACTCGCCGTACCCGGCGACCGGATCGCCGACTGGGAATGGGCGAAATGGCTGCCCCACCTCCTGGACGCCGAACAACTCGACGGCCCCGTCGCCGCCCGGCGCATCGCCCCCTCGGCCCCCCAGCTCGCCCGGCAGCTCGGCCCCGACCTGCGCCGCCGCGCCTCCTACGCGACCGAGCTGCGCCGGGGCCTGGCCGGCCGCGATGCCCTGGCCATGACCTCCCGACTGCTCGTCGTCACCGACGGGCACGGCGAGGATGCCGTCGACCTGCCGCGCCCCGACGACGCGGTGGGCCTGTCCGACATGGGCGTCACCGTCCTCCACCTGCTCGAACAGCGCGTTCAGGAACCGGGACACGTCGGCGTCCGGATCACCGTCGAGGATGCCCGGGTGATCATCGAGGATCTGCGCGAGCCCGAACCCGTCAGTGCCCACGGCACCGTCGACGAGGTCGGCAGCCCCTACGCCGAGGGCCTGGCCCGGATGCTGGCGCCCCTGCGACTGTCCGCCGAGTCGCTGGTGGACACCCCGCTGTCGGGCCCCGTCGACTTCGCGGGCCTGCTGGGGATCGACGACGTGGCACGCCTCGACCTCTCACGGCTGTGGGCATCGCGCGGCGAACGCGCCTTCCTGCGCGTGCCCATCGGCATCAGCGACACGCACGAACTGGTGCTGCTCGACCTGAAGGAGTCCTCGGAACTGGGCATGGGCCCCCACGGCCTGTGTGTCGGCGCCACCGGTTCGGGGAAGTCCGAGCTGCTGCGCTCCCTCGTCCTCGCCCTGGTGGCCACGCACCCGCCCGAGGACCTCGCGCTGGTACTCGTCGACTACAAGGGCGGTGCGACCTTCGCCCCGTTCGCGAAGCTGCCCCATGTCGCCGGGGTCATCACCAACCTGGAGAACCAGGCGGGCCTCGTCGAGCGCGTCCACGCCTCCCTCGCCGGTGAGGTGAAGCGCCGCCAACAGGCGCTCAAGGACGCGGGCGACGTCGCGGACATCGGTGACTACGCCGCGTTGCGCGCCGAGAGGCGGCCCGATCTCGACCCGCTTCCGCACCTGTTCGTCGTCATCGACGAGTTCGGCGAACTCCTCACCGCCAAGCCCGACTTCATCGACCTCTTCCTGTCCATCGGCCGCATCGGCCGCTCCATCGGAGTGCATCTGCTGCTGTCCAGCCAACGCATCGAGGGCGGCAGGCTCAAGGGCCTGGACACCTATCTGTCGTACCGGCTCGGTCTGCGTACCTTCTCCGCGGACGAGTCGCGCACGGTCCTCGACACCACGGACGCGTTCCACCTGCCGCCGCTGCCCGGCTTCGGCTACCTCAAGGTCGACACCAGTCATTACGAGCGCTTCAAGGCCGGCTACGTCTCCGGCGGCTACCGGGGCCCCGTACAGCGCGCGGACGAGGCGGAGACCGGTCCCCTCGCCCTGGAGTACGAGGCCTTCAACTCCCTCACCGGACCGGACGAGTCGGGCCCGAAGGAACCGGCGTCCCGGCGCCGCGAGACCGGGCCGACCGAGCTGGGTGTCCTGGTCGCGCAGCTGGAGGGCGCTGCCGAGCCCGTACGCAGCATCTGGCTGCCGCCGCTGCCCACCGCCCTCACCCTGGACGGCGCCGCCGGGCAGCTGGAAGCCGGCCCGCGCGGGATGCAGCTCGCGAAGCGACGGGGGCCGCTCCAGGTGCCGCTCGGTCTGCTCGACGACCCGACGAAGCAGTGGCAGGGCCAGTGGTTCCTGGACCTCACCGTGGCGGGCGGCCACGCCGCCTTCATCGGCGGCCCGCAGTCCGGCAAGACGACCCTCCTGCGCACGCTGGTCCTGGCCCTCGCGCTCACCCACACCCCGCAGGAGGTCGGCGTCTACGGCCTCGACCTGGTCGGCGGCGGGCTCCAGGCACTGTCCGGCCTGCCCCACGTCGGCGGCATCGCCGGCCGTGCGGACCGCGAGCGCGCGGGCCGCACGGTCGAGGAGGTGCGGAACATGCTCGCCACCCGCGAGGACCTCTTCCGCGAGTACGGCATCGACTCCGTCGAGCAGCTGCGCACCCTGCACGCGTCAGGCAGGCTGCCCCGGCTCGCATCGGCCGAGATCGTGCTCGTCATCGACGGGTTCGGAGCGCTGCGCGACGACTTCGACGACCTGGACGACGCGGTCACCGACATCCTCAAGCGCGGTGGCGGCTACGGAATCCATGTCGTCGCGGGCATGCTCCGCTGGAACGACGTACGCATCGCCACCCAGTCGACCTTCGGCACCCGCCTCGAACTGCGGCTGAACGACGCCGGCGAGTCCAGCATCGACCGCAAGCTCTCCGAGACCCTGTCCCCCGACGAGCCCGGCCGGGTCCTCACCGACGGCAAGCTCTTCGCCCAGGCGGCCCTGCCCCGTACGGACGGGTTCGCCGACACCACCGACCTGGGAGCGGTCCTCGAGCGCACGGCCCGCACGGTCCGCGCCACGTGGAGCGGAGAGGTCGCCCAGCCGGTGCGGGTCCTGCCGCACGTCCTGGAACCGCACCTGCTGCCGGGGCCGGCCGCCGAACCCCGGCGAGTGCCGATCGGCGTCGACCAGACGGCGCTGGAGCCCGTTCTCCTGGACCTGTTCGAGCACGATCAGCACCTGCTGGTCATGGGTGACAGCGAGTGCGGGAAGACGAATCTGCTCAGGACCGTCGCCGCCGGCCTCATCGACCGTTACGGCGAGGACGAGTTGGTCTTCGCGGTCATGGACCCGCGACGCAGTCTGCGCGGCGCGATCCCCGAGGAGTTCAGGGGCGGCTACGCGTACAACGCCAAGCTCTGCTCCGGCCTCTCCGCGGGAATCGCCACCGAGCTGGAGAAGCGGCTCCCCGACGACAGCGCGGGCGTCGAGGACCTGGAGCCCGGCAACTGGGGCGGCGGCCCCCGGATCGTGGTCCTCGTCGACGACTACGACGTGCTGACGACGGCCGGCCAGTCGCCGCTCGCGCCGTTCCTTCCGTACATCCCGTCCGCGGTGGACATCGGCCTCCACTTCGTCCTGACGCGCCGGGTCGCGGGCGCGTCGCGCGGGATGTACGAGCCGCTGGTGCAGGGTCTGCGCGAGTCGGGGGCCTCGGCCGTCCTCATGGCGGGCGACCGCAGCGAGGGCCAGCTGTTCCCGGGCGTGTACGCCACCCAGCAGCCCGCGGGACGCGGCGTGCTGATCCGCAGGGGCTACGCGAACCGCCTGATACAGACCGTGTACACGCCGGGATAGCACTCCGGCACCCACGCAACGAAGGACCGGACGCACCACATGACCAAGGACGTCATCGCCCTCACGACCCGCATGCCCGACCCGTGGACCGTACTCGTCGGGCTGCTCTCCGGAGGTCCCGACAAACTGGCGGGCACCCACGGCGAAGGCGCCGTCGTGCAGCTCTGCGACCCGGAGGGCCGTCCCCTGGTCTCCGTCGAGGCACCGCTGCTCGTCCAGGTGACCGGCGAGGCGGAACGACTGCTCGGAGCCACTGCGCCGCCGGTCCCCTTCTGGTGGACGGAGGCCCGTGCCACCACCGGTGTCGCGGAGGCCGAGCGGCTCGCGGGCACGTTCGCCGCCCGGCTCGCCCACCTGGCCGGTGGCTCCGCCTGGCCACCGGAGGCCGCCCGGTCGCTGGCCGTGGTGCCCTCCGACGGTGTGAGCGTCGCCCCCACCCCGGCCGCCGCGGTCCCCGCCGTCGACGTACTCACCGAGAAGGTCGCCGTCGTCATCCAGGACCGTCCGGTCGTCGCCCTGACGGCCTGGCTCGCGGATGCCTACCGGGCCGCCACGGAGGCCGGGCTCGGACTCCAGGTCGTCGCACCGCCCGGGACGACGCTCTCCCCCGCCGTACGCCACCTCCTGGGGACGTGGCCGTCCCGCTGGATCGTCCAGGACGAACGGGACGGCTACTACGACGGGCTGTCCGGAGCCGTGCTGCGCTGGCAGGACGGCATCTTCGCTCCGGTCGCGGGACCCGGAGCGACCGCCGCCGAGCCACACAACCTGGTCGCCGCCTCGTACGGGGAGGTGTCGGACACCGGCGAGCGGCAGTTGGCGCTGACGTTCCGCTCGGTCCACCCCGCCGACGACCGCCTGGTACTCGGCGGCGGCCTGGAGTCGGTGTGGCGCGAGCTCACCGGTACGCCCCCGGCGGGCTGGGGGACGGCGGAACCCGCCAACCTCCCCTGGTCACCACAGCGCCTGACGGACCTCGCCCACGAGCGGGCCCCCCGCCCCACCTGGGCCGTGGTCGTCGGCAGTCCGGAACGGCCCGGGCTCGCCACCGTGCGTGTCACCCGCACGACGGCAGGGGTGGAGGAGGAGGTGACGCTGGCGTTCGGCTACGGAGCCGGCGAGGAGTTGCCGCTGGACGCCCTGCCCCGGGCCGCCGAGGCGCTCGCCACCCGCCACCGGCTCCAGTCGATGCTCGTACAACTCCGCAAAGCCCGGCGCGATCTCGCGGTGCCGCCCCGCTTCGAAGGACCGGGCGTCCCGCTGGCCTTCGTGCTGGGCGCGGACGAGGTCCGGGCGCTGCCCGGTGACCGCGCCAGGCGTACTCCCCTGTCCGAAGCTCCTGTTCAGCTCGGTGCCAAGACCCGTCCTGCCCTGTACTACCCCCTTCCGGGGGATCCGTCGGACCTCTCGGGCTGGCAGGACTTCGAGCGGCTGATGCGGCATCTGAAAGGCGCGTGACGGCGTCTTCCGGAGTGTCCTGGGATGGTCACAGTGACCTGATTGCTGATTGCACCAGCGATGTCCGGGTTGATAGACATGGCTATTCGTACGGTTGTTCAGTCTGGTGGGGGGAACCTGATGAAGTTCGACATGGGGGCATCGGTTCTGTCGAACCTGATGTCGCGTTCCACGGAGTCGAGCACGGACCTGGGCACGCTGATCAATCAGCTGATCCAGGCGGCGCAGCCGCTGGAGGGCAAGTTCAACGGTGCCGGCAAGGTGGCCTTCGACTCGTTCAAGTCGCGTTCGGACGAGATCGCCGCGGCCCTGAACGGATCACTGTCCGCACTGCTCGGTGGCCAGTCGGGGATGGACGCGGCGTTCGGCGAGGGCGACCAGGAGCAGGGCGAGAACGCGAAGTCGCAGATGGCGTCGGCGAACTTCGACGCGGCCCGCTTCTCCGGGCGCGGCTGAGCGTCCGGCTGTCCCTCTTCAGACCACGGGCCTCCCACGAAGGGCCTGATCTCATTCCACGGGGAGTAATCGACTATGGCCACGGACAGTGACCGGCGTTCGTACGACACGGGCGCTTCCACGGAGGCGCAGGGCAACATCCAGGCGGTCATCGCCCGCCTGGAGCAGGTGATCCAGGCGCGGGACGCCCAGGTGAAGGCGGCGATGGCCGACTTCGCCGCCGATGGTGTGGCGGACGAGTACCACGGCAAGGAACTGCGCTGGAACAGCACCTCGAACGAGGTCAGGAACATCATCCAGCTGCTGCGGACGACGCTGGAGAAGAACGACGGCACGGCGCAGCAGACGCTCGCGCGCGCGAAGGCAGCAGTCGACAACATCGGCTGATCCACTGCGCGTTCGGGCCGGAGGAACGGGAGGAACGTTCTTCCTGGGGGTCGGGGCGATGACGCAGATGCAAGCAGGACATCGGTACGCGGGGTGGGGGGCGTTCATGACGGCGTGGGACATCAAGCCGCAGGGGGTGCAGGGCCAGTTGAAGGTCACCGGCACGCATGCGGGTGACCTGGAGAAGGCTCTGACGGCTCTGGTCACGACGATGTCGGAGGCGGCGACGGCTGGGGGGACGGCCGTACCGGGCACGGACGCCTCGACGCCGGTGCAGGGCCCGGTGCCGGTGGGGGCGGCCCCGTTGGCTCAGAAGGCCACGCTCGGTCCGGTGGCTTCGGCGCTGAGCCAGTACCTGGAGCAGCGCGAGAGCTTCCTGAAATCGACGGCGGAGCGCATCCAGGCCGCGGTGCTGGGGGCGGCGAAGGCCACCAACGAGTACGTGGCGGGCGACCTGGACGCGGCGAAGCACGCGCAGGACGCGGCCAGGGCCGTACGGCTGGACCTGCTGCAGGACGCTCCCGGGGGGCGCGGGTGAGCGACGACCAGCCGATCCGCCTGGAAGGCATCCCGGTCTTCACCGGCAACCTGGCGACTCTGGACGTGAAGGTCACCGAGCTGACCTCGGCCGCGGAGACCGTCGCGACGACCACCGGTGACATCCACAGCAGCTTCGGCGGCCTCCAGGCCTTCTACCAGGCCCCCGAGGCGGATCAGCTGTTCGCGACGACGAAGCCGGTCGCGGACAACGGGCAGACGCTGAAGTCCGACCTCACGGCCATCGCCGGTGCGCTGAGCACGTACTCGGACGAGGTCCACCCGCTGGTCGAGAAGCTCAGGCAGATCAAGCGGGACGCCGGCGCGTTCCTCGTGAAGGTCAACGCCGACGACAAGTGGCGCGAGGACGGCGACCTCGTCGAGGAGAACAACCACCGCCGCGACGAGATCGCCGAAACCCTTTCCGCGTTCCAGGACGCGGAGATCACCTGCTACAACAAGATCACCGCGCTGGTCTGTCTCCTGCCCCTGAAGAAGAGCGACGGCTCCGACAGCTCGCACCAGTACGGCTACGACGCCGAATCCCTGAAACAGGCCGAAGGTCTCCCCTGGGGCGACCCGCTCGTCGAGTCCACCCCGGGCTGGCAGGTGTGGGAGCACGCGTGGGACTTCACCAAGGGCTTCTTCGTGGACGGGGTCCTGGGCACGATCAAGGGCCTGGGCACCCTGGTGGGCTACGACGGCTTCGAGGCGGCCGGCCAGGCGTGGAAGGGCCTGGCCCAGCTCAGTACCGGCCTGCTGGTCACCGTGGTGGCAGGACCGGCCTACTGGACGGCGAAGGACGACGAACTCCCCTCCTGGCTGCGTGACTCCCGCACGGCGATGAAGGAGACCGGCAAGGCGCTGGTGGCCTGGGACCAGTGGGGGGAGAACCCCTCCCGGGCAGCGGGCGCGGTCACCTTCAACGTCGTCACCACCGTCTTCACCGGCGGCACCGGCGGCGTGGTCGCCGGCGGCGGCAAGGCGGCCCTCGCCGCCAAGGCCCTGTCCACGGCGGGCAAGGTCGGCCGGCTCGTCGACCCGATGACGTACATCTTCAAGGGCGCGGGCTTCGGCATGACGAAGATCGGCGACGCCATGACCGGCCTCAAGGGCCTGGGCACCGTCGAGATACCACCCCTGCCCGACAACGTCTTCACCCTCCCCGAAGGCGCCGTACGCCTGACCGACGGCACCATCGACCTCCCCGCGGGCGCAGCCCTCCCGGAGGGAGCGGTCCGGCTCGCCGACGGCACGGTCAGACTCCCGGAGGGAGTGATCGCCCTCCCGGAGGGCACGGTCAAGAACCCCTTCGACGAGGGCGCCGCCTACGCCGACCACAAGGGCAACCTCTACGACGAGAGCGGCAACCTCGTCCAGCGGGGTTCGGACGCCCACAAGGAAACCGGCAAGACCGCCGACGGCGCGGAGAATCCCCGCGTGGATAACCCGGCCAGGGTCCCGGAGATGGCCGGAGTGGGAGCCCGAGCGGGCGACGATGCGGGACCGACGTCCACCACGGGTCATGCCTCTGACAGCTCACAGTCACTTGGCTCGAGCGGTCACGGCCCCGGCTCCGATGGAGGGCCTGGAGGTGGTGACCGCACCGAGACGCCGGATGGCCAAGTTGGATCGTCCGCCCCAGATCCTGATGGCGTTTCCATTCAAGAGGCCGCCGACATGGCGACCCGTCGCGACTTCGAGGCACGCGTCTCACCTGAGTCCACGATTCCGGCACCGCCCAAGGAGCCTGGCGATTTCGTGCTGGAAACTGGCGACCCCGTCTACTTCAGCGAGGGCAGAACCGCCATTGGCTATGACAGAAGCACCAGAGTCAACTTTGACAACGTACGGCCACTCAACGGATACCACGACGTGGTAGTTCACGGAAACAATCAAGGCTTCTTCGAGCCTGGCCGTATCAATGAAGCTGGCTCAGGATTCTCGGCGGGGGACACCCATCCTACGCACATCGCTAACGCGATCCGAGCTAACCCTGGCTACGGCGGAGGCCCCGTACGGCTGGTTTCGTGCCACACAGGCACAGTCGCAGAGGGCGCCTTGGATGTTCCCGCAGCCCAGTCCATCGCCAATGAACTGGGGGTGCCCGTGATGGCTCCCACAAACAAGGTCGGCGTGAGTATAAGGCTTGGCCCTGGTCAGACCCCGACCATCTTCGATGGGGGATACTGGCGAACGTTCCTGCCCCTGGCACGCTAGTAGAGGATGATACGCATGCAAATCGCTGGTTTCTTTCAGGAACTATGGGCGCCGTCATTCGGAAAGGCCACAGGAAGCCTGCGGGACTTCATTATGCCGACCTCCTACGAGGACGCTAAGCAGATCACGGAATACCTACTGGCTGGACACGACATCTTTAGCGTGATGGGTTCGTCCGAGGACGTACTGGGCTCCGGGAAGACTGTACTTGGCGGTGACTCGATCCTCAGCGACGGTGAGTGGATCTGGCGGGGCGACCTCTGGTTTTACGTCTGGAACCATCGCGTGCAACTTCCGGAAGAATTCCTTACACGCATGCGGGCCAACAACTACTTGATGCCCGCCGAGAACGAACCTCAGCTTGTGGAGATCGCTAAGTATGTACAGGTAAGACTGTGAGAGTTGTCAGAGCTCGCAACGCGATATGAGCGGGTGCCCTCTCACTCCAGGCTGCCAGGGAGGGTGTTTGCCGTCGGTGGCGGGCCGGGGCTCGGCTGACGGATTCAGTGAAGATAGGAAAGGAGCGAGTGCGCTGACCTCCAATATCCCCCGCCCCTCCCTCCCCACAGAGAAGGCGGAAGCAGGCATCGCGGTGCTCCAAGGAAGTGCGCAGAAGATCATCGAGGGACTTGGGGCCGACTCCACGAATCTGGGCCGGGCCCAGCGCACACGCTCACCCTGGCTCAGTCCCACTGCCTGCTGGACCCACGCGCGGCGATCCACCCCACGTGGGATGCCTGGGTGACCGCAATGCAGGTCGGCTCTGCCGTGTTCGCCGTAGCGACCACGACCGACGAGCATGCGCAGTGCCGCATCGCGCACAAGGACCGCACACTCCAGGCCACCGGCCCCCAGTGGTACGTGACCCCCGGAGCCTGGACCACCGCCTTCTACCTGGCAGTGATATTCCGCGAGAAGGAAAGGATCACCGCCCTGTGCCAGGTGCCGCTCTCCCTTCTCAGGGAGAACGGCGAAAGGTTCGACGAGTACCACTACGCCTGCATCAAGACCCTCCAGACCTACTGGCTCGGCGGCCCCGACCTCGTCCAGAACCTTGTAGCAGCCGTCGACAGCACCGACCCCCAAGCCGCCTCCGACCCGGAGTCTGCGGGCAAGCTGATGTACCCCCCGATGGAGATGTTCCACCGCTTCATCCGTAAGGACCACGCCGGCTTCACCCAGGCACTCACCACCGCGCTCCAATGGCACAAGGAGTACTGGAGCGAGGAAAGCCGCATGTACCAGGCCTCCGGCCTCGTCGCCCTCGCACCCCTCGCCATGGCTTGCATCGCCCACGACGCGGGCATCCCCATCGAAGTCGAGTCCGAGTACCTGCCCGCCGTCCTCCTCGGACGCAACTGGTGCGGCGAGTTCCCCACATAACGGCCACTCGTCGGCCGACGAGCCGGCCGACACCGACGAAGTAAGGCGCGTCAGCAGCCCCTTGCGCTGACAGTCTGACAATCGCGCTCGGGGCGGTTCGGGGCATTCACCGACTGCGGCGCCCGCGGCGCCCCTTGATCGGCCACTCCAGCGGCTCGACAGCAACTGCCGTCTCGCCCGAGCCGTTGACCGTACAGAAAGACGATCTTCGCCGAGCGGAACCGTCACCCCCTGAGCAGTGATCGTCGGCCGGGGCTCGCAGGCCATTTGCGGTGGGGGAGACGTATCCCGTCCCGTCACCGAGGACCTAGCAGGGCTTTCCCTCCGGGCCGGCCCGGAGGGAAAGCCCTGCCGTGCCGGACACCTGCCCGGTCATACCGTCGCCGCCGCACCGCAGATCGGGCAGGGCCTGATGTCGATGCCTTACATCGCGAACGGCAGCCCTCGCTCCAGGACGGGTTCGGAGGTCACCCGCGCGGGAGGGGGAGAGACCGGGTACGTCGGGGGAACAGGCCGCAGGAGGCGCCGTCGATCGAATACGCACTCGAGCCCGGAGCTAAAGAAGTTTCACGGGCCATAATCGCGACCCTGCAAGCCTGACGAATTCGAGCGGGTAAACTTTGAAGGCGGAACTACCTTGCCTGCATACCGCCCGCTACCCGACGATCGATACCGCCCACATACCATGTTCACCAACCCGGCTCCCGGTCGACACCGCAAGGAAGGGTCACAACAATGGACGCGCGCTTTAAAAACTTCCTCAAAATATACCTGGATCTTGAGCAAGGATACGATACCAGTGGTTGCCTCAGGTCAACTTTGCTGAGCTTCAACGATTCTTACGTGGAATTGATTCAAACGGAATTCGAGCAGATCATTTCAGACGAATCATTCGGGCCAGCCGAATATGAACAGCTGACAGATATTGGATTCCCTGACAGGGAGTCCTTGCGCATCTACCTTCGAGCCATGCGTGACTACCTGTTCAATGATGCGCCCGAGCAGTCGATGCCACCAGGCTGACCGGGCATGGGGCTTCGAAGCTCACCGTGGAAGCGGTTGCGATTAGCTACGCGGGAAGAGCATATTTCCAATGAGCCGTTGATTTCACTCGATACGAATACGCTCGATGCTTTGGGCGAGGAGTAGACACCCTCGGCGAATCTCGTCACATAGTCCGAAGTGCGGCGTGAGCATCAAAAGGGGACTCATCAAGGTCCAGATGACCATGGCTGAGCAGAATGCCACCCTCCCCATCCGAAGCGCGCTTCATGCCGCCAAACCAAGATTGGTTCCATGACTATGCTGGTGCGCGCACCGAAAGAATACAGCTCGTGGTTCTGGAACCTGGACGGCGTGGTGGAGCCTGGACTGGAATCCGCACTCAGGACCGCAGGACGCATGAGCGCGATTCTCCAGAAGCACGCTTTGCTAGGGCCTGAAACACTCGAGTGGAGCTGGTTCCAAGTGGGAAAAGGCGGACTAGGTATCCACAGCCGCCTGAACCTCGTCAGGCGTTCGCTCGACGATCCGGCGTTGCCCGGAGACCTCCGCGCCTGCCGGCCGAGCGGTCATCCGCAGGCAGAGATGGGCGAAATTCTTGTACTCGGATCCGGCATGTAGTTCGATGCGACCGGCTCCGGCCACAACGAGCACCGTCTGGTCGAACTCATGGTGTCACCCGACGAGATCGTCCCTTCGGCGGAACTATCCGTACACCACGACGTATGGGGTCTGTGTGATTTCCGGGGCGAGCCCCATCCGACCATCCATGCCGCCAATGCGCCACGTCTCTCGTCAGCCCTGCAGGAGCTCGTTCAACTGCTCGGAGCCGAGGCGGAGCCTGGCGAGCCGACGTACTACGGTCGCGCAGATGGCTACGGGCTCGAGGCTCCCGACATCATCGACGGGCGGGGACCGGACCTCACCGATGCGGTATTCGGCTAGATTCCCAGCCCTCAGCATATCGCTAATGCCATCCGAGCGAGCTTCAGAAGATGCATCGACTTTCCCCAAACTCCAATCCATCACCAATTGGACGTAATGGATCGCGGCATGGACGGAAACGTCCAATACAGCGAACGCGCCGAGACTGTTCGCCGACCTCCGCGGTCCGTCCGAAGCGCTCCGCTCGGCCAAGAGCTTGACCAGCCCTAAACGCCCGAGCGCGTTGTTCGGCGTCACCCCCCTCGGAGACCACGACCAGCTGGTGGATGCCGAAGGCGCCACCGCCGCGCTCGACTCCTTGACGGCCCGCCGACTCAGCCCTCGGCCGTGAGTCGAGGGCTGACGAGCGTTCGAACGCGCCGTCCGCCGACCAGCGTCGGAAGCGTGCGCGGAAGGCTCCTCCAGAAGCCGTACCGCTCGGCCACATCACGCCAGATGACCCATGTGCGCAACTTTTGCCGACACTCGGGATTCACACAGGGCGTCGATGCCCGCAGGTGCCCGCTGGACAATTGTGTAGCGCGTGTTGTCCACCGTCATCGTTGGCACCGGTCCGAACTCCTCGCGGAAACGCGCCGCTTCTTCCGCAGAAACCATTGTCGGCCACGCTTCGTCCGCGTCTACTTCGGCGGTCCGCACGCCCTCTTCGTGCTGGGCGAGAGCCTCATGAGTTTCTGAGCAATATGTGCAGTTGGCCCGGAATCTTCCCACATCACGATGATAGGTTTCCGTAAGTGGCGAGCACAGCAATGACATCCCGGACGAAGCTGAGCCGGGTGCCCCTGGCCGGCGAACGACATCGGGCTGACATCGCCCTGCCCTCCCGTGCACCGATCGGGCGTTTACTGCCGGATATGCTCCAGTTGCTCAACGATCGCGCCGCCTCGCGCCCACTGGCTCGGCAGTTGCTGACGTCCGACGGCGCCGTACTCCCCCGGCACACCAGGTCCCGTTCCGTACCGTCCGCTCCCGACGTGCACGACGTCGCGGACCACGTGGCAGGCGAACTCGACCTGCAGACCCCGCGCCGACGCCCAGTCCCGCGCCGGACCACTGCGGGCGTGGCGACCACCGTCTCCACGCTGATCGCCGCACAGCTCGCCCGCGGGGAACGGTGGCAGGGTGCATTCAGCGTGGCGCGGGCCGTAGGCGGTTCGCGTCGAATCGTTTCCTCGGCAGCGGCGCGCGCGGTCTTCGAGATCACCCGCACCGCCCAGCTCCTCCAGCAGCCCGTGACGACCGGCCGTCAGACCGCAGTCACCTCGATCAGGGGCGGCGCCGGCAAGTCGACCGGCACCGTGTTGCTCGGCACCACGTACGCCCACTACCGGCAGGACCCGGTCCTGCTCGTCGAGGCGGACCCGGCGCTCGGCTCGCTGCCGCTGCGGCTCGGCGTCCGGTCACTGCGTCCGTCGGCGCCCTCCGACGTGTTCGGGTGGGCCCAGGCGCTGCCCCGGCGTGTGATCGAGAGCATGGACGTCGCACGCACCGAACGAGCGTCCCGTGCGTGATCGACCTCGGCAGGGCCACGCGGAAGCCCGCGTCCGCCGGAGCGATCCGCACGGAACTACTCGCTCACGCGACGCGGCAGGCCGTCACCCGCCTCGCCGCGGACGTCTTCCAACTGTCGCAGAAGCGTCGCTGATCCCCTGCCGAGCCCGACCGTGAGTGACGGACGCCCATGAGCACCCGACTGATCCACCGCCCGGCCAGGACCGTCCGGCCCCCGGCCGCCACCCCGGCGCGCACCATCGAGGCCCCGCCCAACCTCCCCGAGGGGGTGATGGGCACCATCACAATGTCGCTGCTTCCCGTCACGGGGGTCCTGTCGTCCGTCGTGCTGATGACCGTCGTACGAGGCAGCCAGTTCGCCGCACTGGGCGCGCTCATCCTCGCCGTCACTGCCATCGGCACCGTCGGGCTCCTCCTCTCCCCGTACGGCAGGGCCCATCGCACCCGAAGCACCCGGCGGAAGGCCTACCTCGCCTACGTCGAGGACCTGCGTGAGGAGCTCGCATCGGAGGAGCGCGCGCGTCGGGAGCTCGCGGACGTGCTCGATCCGCCGCCGTATGCCCTGTACGACATCGTGCAGAACCCCGCCCGCCTGTGGGAACGCCGCCGGGGCGACGCGGACTTCCTGCGCGTGCGGGTGGGTATCGGGGAGGTGGCCGTGTGCGACCTGCAGATCGCCCGCAGGAGGCCCTCCGCCCTCTCGCCGCAGGATCCCTTCATGCTCAACGAGGCGTCGGCGCTGATGAACCGCTTCCGCACGGGGACCGAACTGCCCCTCACCGTGCCGCTGGACCGGGTCGGCAACATCAGCGTCATCGGCCCCCGCGAGGACTGCCTGCGCGTGGCCCGCGCCCTGCTCGTCCAGACCGCCGCGACCCACGCCCCCGACGACGTCGCCCTGGCACTCGCCGTACCCGGCGACCGGATCGCCGACTGGGAATGGGCGAAGTGGCTGCCCCACCTCCTGGACGCCGAACAGCTCGACGGCCCGGTCGCCGCCCGGCGCATCGCCCCCTCGGCCCCCCAGCTCGCCCGGCAGCTCGGCCCCGACCTGCGCCGCCGCGCCTCCTACGCGACCGAGCTGCGCCGGGACCCGGCCGGGCAGGACATCCCGGCCATGGCTCCCCCGCTCCTCGTCGTCATCGACGGACACGGCGAGGATGCCGTCGATCTGCCCCGCCCCGACAACGCTGTCGGCCTGTCGGACATGGGCGTCACCGTCCTGCACCTGCTCGAACAGCGCGTTCAGGAACCGGGACACGTCGGCGTCCGGATCACTGTCGAAGGCTCCATGCTGCTCGTCGAGGACCTGCGCGAAGCCGAACCCATCAGCGCCCAGGGCATCGTCGACGAGGTCAGCTACCTCTTCGCCGGAGGCCTGGCCCGGATGCTGGCGCCCCTGCGACTGTCCACCGAAGCGCTGATGGACACCCCTCCGTCGGACACCGTCGGCCTGGCCGGACTGCTCGGGATCGACGACGTGGCACGCCTCGACCTGCCACGGCTGTGGGCCCCACGCGACGAACACGCGTTCCTGCGCGTGCCCATCGGCATCAGCGACACGCACGAACCGGTGCTGCTCGACCTCAAGGACTCCTCGGAGCTCGGCATGGGCCCGCACGGCCTGTGTGTCGGC
The DNA here is from genome assembly GCA_014651175.1 of Streptomyces clavifer. GTDB lineage: Bacteria > Actinomycetota > Actinomycetes > Streptomycetales > Streptomycetaceae > Streptomyces > Streptomyces clavifer. The sequence continues at coordinate 495,351 of BMWJ01000003.1, forward strand.
GCCGCCGGTTCGGGAAGGTCCGAGCTGCTGCGCTCCCTGATCCTCGCCCTGGTGACCACCCACCCGCCCGAGGACCTCGCCCTGCTCCTCATCGACCACGAGGACGGTGAGACCTTCGCGCCGTTCTCGATGCTTCCCCATGTCGCCGGAGTCATCACCGACCTGGAGAACGAGACAGGCCTCATCGAGCGCGTCGATGCCGCCCTCGTCGGTGAGGTGAACCGCCGCCGGCAGGCCCTCGAGGACGCGGGTGACATCACCGACATCGCGGAGTACGCCGCACTGCGCGCAGGTGCACGGCCCGAACTGGAGCCGCTGCCGCACCTGTTCGTCGTCATCGACGCGTTCGACGAGGTGCTTGCCGCCAGGCCCGACTTCATCGACCTGCTCCTGTCCATCGGTCGCACCGGCGGCTCCCTGGGTGTGCATCTGCTCCTGTCCGGCCAACGGGTCGACGGCGTCGGCCTCAAGGGCCTGGACGCCTTCCTCTCGTACCGGATCGGTATGCGTACCCTCTCCGCCGACGAGTCGCGCACGGTCCTGGACACCACGGACGCGTTCCACCTTCCGGCGGTGCCGGGCCACGGCTACCTCAAGGTGGTCGACACCGGTCAATACGAGCGCTTCAATGCCTGCCGCGTCTCCGGCGACCACCAGGTGCCCACGCAGCGGGCGGTCGAGCCGAGGAGCGGGCCTCTCGCGCTGGAATACGCGGCCTTCAACACCTCCGCACCCGACGCCTCGGCCTCGGGAGATCGGGCGTCCGGGCGCCACGAGACCGGGCCGACCGAGCTGGAAGTCGTGGTCGAACAGCTGGAGGACGCCGCCGCCACGGCTGTACCCGGTATCTGGCTTCCTCCGCTGCCCGCAGCGCTCGCCCTCGACAAGGCCGCCGGTCCGCTGACGAACGGCCCACGCGGAATGCAGTTGGCCGGGCGGCGGGGCCCTCTCCGGGTTCCGCTCGGCCTGCTCGACGATCCGACCGCACAGTGGCAGGGACACTGGTACCTGGACCTCACGGTGGCCGGTGGCCACGCCGCCGTCATCGGTGGTCCGGAGTCCGGCAAGACGACCCTCCTGCGCACGCTGGTCCTGTCCCTCGCGCTCACCCACACCCCGCGGGAGGTCGGTGTCTACGGCCTCGACCTGGTCGGCGACGAGCTCCAGGCCCTCGCGGGACTGCCGCACGTCGGCGGCATCGCGGGCCGCGCCGAACCCGAACGCGCGGTGCGGACGGTCGAGATGGTGCGGAGCATGCTCGAAGCGCGCGAGGACCTCTTCCGCGAGCACGCCGTCGACTCCGTGGAGCACCTGCGCACCCTGCACCGGGCGGGCCGACTGCCCCAGCTGGCGTCTGCCGAGATCGTGCTGGTCGTCGACGGTTTCGACGCACTGCGCGAGGACTTCGACGAGCTGTACGACACGGTCGCCGACCTGCTGGAGCGGGGCGGTGACTACGGCATCCACGTCGTCGCCGGAATGCTCCACTGGAACGACGTGGGCATGGCCACCCAGGATTCGTTCGGCACCCGGGTCGAGCTGTGCCTGGGCGACCCCGGCGAATCGAGCATCGATCGCAGGCTCGCCGAGACGCTGTCACCCGACGAACCCGGCCGCGTCCTGACCGACGGCGGGCTGTTCGCCCACACCGCGCTCCCCCGAACGGACGGGATCGCGGACGACACCGACCTGGACGCGGCCCTCCACCGCACGGCTCGTACGGTCCGCGCCGCCTGGAGCGGTGCGGTCGCCGCGCCCGTCCTGGTGCTGCCCGACGTCCTGGAACGGGACCTGCTCCCCGGCCCGGACGCCGAGCCCGGGCGGGTGCCGATCGGTGTGGACCAGAACGCGCTCGCTCCCGTTCTGCTCGATCTCTTCGACGAGGACCAGCACCTTCTGATCCTCGGTGACGGCGGATGCGGCAAGACGAATCTCCTCAGGACCGTCGCCCAGGGCCTCATCGAGCGCTACGGCGAGGGCGAACTGATCTTCGCGGTCGTCGACCCGCGACAGGGTCTGCGCGGCGTGATCCCGGAGGAGTACGACGGCGGCCACGCCCACACCGCCAAGCTGTGCGAGCGGCTCGCCGCCGGACTCGCCACCGAGCTGGAGAAGCGGCTACCCGACGACGACACCGACACCGAGGACCCGGAGTCCGGCGGCTGGGGTACCGGCCCACGGATCGTGGTGCTCGTCGACGACTACGACGTGCTGATGGCGGACGGCCATTCACCGCTCGCCCCGTTCCTGCCGTACATCCAGTCGGCGGTGGACATCGGCCTCCACTTCGTCCTGACGCGCCAGGTGGCGGGCGCCTCGTGGGGCATGTACGAGCCGCTGGTCCACGGTCTGCGGGAGTCGGGGGCGACCGCCGTCCTCATGACCGGGGACCGCGGCGAAGGCCAGCTGTTCCCCGGGGTGTACGCGAGCCGGCAACAGGCGGGCCGGGGACTGCTCATCCGCGAGGGCCGGCCGCACGGCCTGATCCAGACGGTGCACACGCCCGGCTGACACTCCGTACGCGGCCGGGAACAACCGGGAAGGAGGAAGGGCCGGACGGCCGCGCGCACGGAGGACGTCATCTCCTGCCTGTGAGCGGTCCCGTCACCGATGGCGCCGCCCGCGCACGAGCGGTCCGTCCGGGGGTGGGCAAGGGTGCGGCACGGCCACGGGGGAAGTCCGAGGGCCGGTGCCCTTCCGCTCCCACCGACCTGCCGTGAGCCGAACGCTCACCGGCCGGAACATGTCAGGAAAACTCGTTTCCGCAGCTCAGGGGCGCGCGGTGCGGGGCCGACCGCAATGATGAGGCGGCAGCGGTGAACTGTTGTAAGGGTACGGACACTTACCCCCGACAGGGCCTGAACACCAAGCCGCGTACGGCCGCCCTGATCCGCTCCGCCCACCTGTGTACGACGTCGCCGAGTACGCCTCCGCGGCCACAGCACCCGCCGGGGCACGGCTGGTCCTCCTCGCCGGGGCGCGCCCGCTGGACGGCGACGGCGACGGCGACGGCGACGGTCGGAACTACGCGGGCCGGGCGGGCCGTCACCAGTCCCGGGTGGCGATCAGCTCCTCCACATCGGCTTCCTCGAATCCGTACGCCGTCGCGATGAACCAGAAGTCCTCGGCTATCTCCTCGCGTGCGACGGTCTCGATCTCGCTTCCCGCCGCCTCGAACTCGGCCTCCAGAGCGTTGAACTCCTCCGTCGCCGCTTGCGTGAGCACGTACAGCGCAGCCAGGTCCGCGGGGCGTTGGGCCTCTATCCGTTCGCTCAGCCGCACCAGGACCGCCCTGCCCTTGTCCACGACGTGGTCGGGGAAGTAGCCGTCCGCGTACAGCCCTCGCAGGAACGCATACTCCGCGATGCGCTGGTTCGTGATCGCCACGGCGATCCCCCTCCACTCGGTGATCCGTCAGTCCGAATGCTGCACCACGCCACTGACAACACCGTGGGAACGCACCGCCGAACACCCGGTGCCCGCCACCTTCACGCCGGGGCACACAGGCGCGCCCGGACCTGTCCCGCAGGCCTCGGGCGCCCCCCTTCCGGTCCTGTCTGCGCAGGTCACAGCAGTGCCACGCTGCTGTCGACCAGGGGAAACACCCGGTCACCGCACAGCGAAAGGGCTCCACCGTGAACCGCTTCACCGCACTCGCCGCCGCCACACTTCTCCTGGCCTTCGGACTGGGCACCGGGCCCGTGTCGGCCACCGACGCGAACAGGCCCACGGTCACGGCAGCGGCCACCGCGCCGAGTGCCGCGTTCACCCGGTGCACGCACGGGTACTTCTGCGCGTTCGACGGGTGGAACGGCGAGGGAACCCGTTGTCAGTGGACGGCCGCCGAGATGCGGAACACCGCCGACAACTGCTCGTTCATCCGGGAGGGGAGGAACGTCCTCTCCGTGTGGAACAAGACCGAGCACCGCGTGCAGTACTACACGCAGACCAACTTCAACTCACGGGTCGGCTCCACGCGGGCCGGCCAAGGGGGCAACCTCCAGGGGAACTACCAGATCCGCTCGTTCAAGCCCCAGTAGGACCGGCGCGGGGCAGGACACCACGGGTCACGGGTCCGGCACCACCTCCTGGTCGGATACGCCCACGCCCCCGGTCAGGCACGGACCGCGGTCGCGCACCGGGAGGGGCCACGGCTACGCGCCCTTCCCGGTGCACGCCCGTGCGGGCGGCCGGCGCCGGTTCACTGCACGCGCGCGGGCGGGCGGCCACGGTCGTCGTCGCTCTCGTCCTCGTCGTCGTCCTCCCCGGGCACGTGGACGTCGAAGACGTTGATGTTGATCTCGACGACCTCCAGACCGGTCATCGTCTCGACCGCGTCCGTCACATGGGTCCTGATCCGGTCGGCGAGCTCGTGGATCGGGATGCCGTAGTCCACCTTGATGTCGACGTCGATCGCCGTCTGCTTGGAACCCACTTCCACCTTGATGGCGTGCCCCGCTCCGGAGGACCCGGACATCCGCCCCTTGACGGCGCCGAGGGCCTTGGACGCCCCTCGGCCTATCGCGTGCACGCCGTCCGTCTCGCGGATGGCGATTCCGGCGATGGCGGACACCACGTTGTCGGCGATCGTGGTCGTGCCCCGCCCGCCTCCTCCCCGGCTCCTGCCTGTCGTTGCGCTGCCGTCCAGCGACTCGTCATCAGCCATGGCTGCCTCACAGAGAGTTGTTGCGACGAGGCGGCTCTCCTCCTCGCCGGCTCCTCATTTCACTGTGCGCCTGCCCTCGGCCGACCGCCATCGGGGTATACGCAGCGCTCGGCACCGCCACTCTCCGCCACGAAGCCGGCTGATCGACCCCGGGCCGAACCCGTCGCAACCCGTCGCCTTCTTCGGCAATCCGGAGCCGGATCGGCTCCGAATAGGAGGTGAGGGCCCTGAACCAGCCCTCACCTCCACTGCCCGGGGGCCGCGGCCTGCGCACCGCGCCCCCGGGCAGCACCGTCTGCCCCCCCTGCCCCCGCGCCGTCGGCGCCGGAGAGCGCTTCGCGGGCATGAAGGGCGGGCGTGCTCAGCATCACCCTGGACAGCCACCGTGACCCCCGGGTAACTTTTGACCAGGACTGAGCAAGCGCTTAGCCAGAGCCCGCCCGATGCTGAAGCCCACTGAGGAGGCACCCCGTGCGCCGTACGGTTTACAACGAGGACCACGAGGCGTTCCGGGAGACCATCCGCGCCTTCATCGAGGCCGAGGTCGTCCCCGTCTACGACGAGTGGTTCGCGGCGGGCCAGGCACCCCGTGACTTCTACTACAAGCTCGCCGAGCTGGGCATCTTCGGCATCGAGGTGCCGGAGGAGTACGGCGGCGCGGGCGAGGAGTCCTTCAAGTTCGAGGCCGTCCTCTACGAGGAGACCGCGCGCGCGGGCATCTCCTTCGGCGGCTCCGGGGTCCACGTCCTGCTCTGCCTTCCCTACCTCAAGGCGTACGCCACCGAGGAGCAGAAGAAGCGCTGGCTGCCGGACTTCGTCTCCGGCAAGTCCATGTACGCGATAGCCATGACCGAGCCGGGCACCGGTTCGGACCTGGCCGGCATGAAGACGACCGCCAAGCTCTCCGAGGACGGCACGCACTACGTCCTCAACGGCGCCAAGACCTTCATCACCGGTGGCGTCCACGCCGACAAGGTCATCGTCTGTGCCCGCACGGACGCCCCCAAGGCCGACGACCGCCGCCACGGCATCTCGCTCCTGGTGGTCGACACCAAGTCCGAGGGCTACTCGGTCGGCCGCAAGCTCGACAAGCTGGGACTGAAGGTCTCCGACACCGCCGAGCTGGCCTTCGTGGACGTCAAGGTGCCCGTCGACGACCTGCTGGGCGAGGAGAACAAGGGCTTCTCCTACCTCGGCCAGAACCTCCCGCAGGAACGCCTGGGCATCGCCGTCGGCGCGTACGCGCAGGCCGCCGCGGCCGTGCGGTTCGCCCAGCAGTACACGCAGGACCGCACCGTCTTCGGCAAGACCGTCGCGTCCTTCCAGAACACCAAGTTCGAGCTGGCCGCCTGCAAGGCCGAGGTCGACGCGGCAGAGGCCGTCTGCGACCGCGCGATCGAGGCCCTGGACGCAGGTGAGCTCACCGCCGCCGAGGCAGCGTCCGCGAAGCTGTTCTGCACCGAGGTCGCGCACCGCGTGATCGACCGCTGCCTCCAGCTGCACGGCGGCTACGGCTTCATGAACGAGTACCCGATCGCCCGTCTCTACACGGACAACCGGGTCAACCGCATCTACGGCGGCACCAGCGAGGTCATGAAGTCGATCATCGCCAAGTCCATGGGCCTGTAGAAGCGGCTACGTTCTCCTCCATGAGCGCAGCACTTGAATCCCTGCTCGATCTGCTCGACCTGGAGCAGATCGAGCAGGACATCTTCCGGGGCACGAGCCGCAGCGCGGTCGTGCCCCGGGTCTTCGGCGGCCAGGTCGCGGCACAGGCCCTGGTCGCCGCCGGGCGCACGGTCCCCTCCGGGCCCCCCGGCCCCGCCGGGACGGGGCAGACGCCGTCGGCCCACTCCCTGCACGCGTACTTCCTGCGCCCCGGCGACCCGGGCGCGCCGATCGTCTACACCGTGGACCGCATCCGCGACGGGCGGTCCTTCACCACCCGCCGCGTGGTCGCGGTCCAGCACGGCAAGCCGATCTTCCACCTCTCGGCGTCTTTCCAGGTGCACGAGGAGGGCATGGACCACCAGGCGCCCATGCCCTACGCCCCGGACCCCGAGACGCTGCCCACGGCCGCGGAGATGCTGCCCCGGTACGCGGACCGCTTCACCGATCCGCTCATGGTGGACCGGCTGCTCGAAGCGCGGGCGGCGGTCGACCTGCGGTACGTGGATGCACCGCCGTTCGCCACCGCCGGCGAGCCGAGGGAGCCGCGTTCCCAGGTCTGGTTCCGCACCCGCGGCAAGCTGGCGGACGATCCGCTGCTGCACGTGTGCATGGCGACGTACGTCTCCGACATGACCCTGCTCGACTCGGTGCTGCTCGCCCACGGACGCGGCGGATGGGCCGTCGGGGACGTGGCGGGGGCCAGCCTGGACCACGCGATGTGGTTCCACCGCCCCTTCCGGGCCGACGAATGGCTCCTGTACGACCAGGAGTCGCCCTCGGCCTCCGGCGGGCGCGGTCTCGGCCAGGCCCGGATCTACACGGCGGACGGGCAGCTGGCCATCACGGTCATCCAGGAGGGCGTGGTCCGCGTCCCACGGGGCTGAAGCCGCACATTCGGACATACTGCCCCTCATGGGTGACGAGCAGACCGAGGGCGGCGAGTCCACCTTCACCGTCGTCGTGGCGGCGGCCGCCAATCTCGGTATCGCGGTGGCGAAGCTGGTGGCAGGGCTGATCAGCGGTTCGAGCGCGATGCTGTCGGAGGCCGCGCACTCGGTCGCCGACACCGTCACCGAGCTCATGCTGCTCACGGCGCTCAAGCGCAGCGAGAAGCCGCCCGACGAGGACCACCCGCTGGGTTACGGCCCCGAGCGGTACATCTGGGCGATGCTCGCGGCCGTCGCGACGTTCGTCGGGGGCGCGGTGTTCTCGCTGTACGACGGCATCCACACCCTGCTGCGGGGCGAGGAGCTGGGTGACCCGCTCGTCTCGTACATCGTGCTCGCGGTCGCCTTCCTGCTGGAGGGCTTCTCGCTGCGCACCGGTGTCCGGCAGGTGCGCTGGGAGGCCGCCCGGCTGCGGGTACCCGCACCGCGCTATCTGCGCCGGACCCCCGACACGGCGGTCAAGGCCGTGGTGATGGAGGACTCGGCGGCCCTGGTGGGGCTGCTGCTGGCGGCCGGCGGTCTGCTCGGCGGGCAGCTGTCGGGCTCCGGGGTCTGGGACGGCGTCGCGTCGATCCTCATCGGCGTACTGCTGGTGTACGTGGCGTGGGTGCTCTGCCGCTCCAACGCGCAGCTGCTGATCGGCCGGCCGCTCCCGGCGGAGATGCGGGCCGGGGTGCGCGAGGAGCTGCTGTCCGTACCGCACGTCGTCGAGGTGCTGGAGCTTACGACGCTGATCCAGGGCCCCTCGGAGCTGCTGGTCGCCGCGAAGGTCGATTTCCGGGACGCGTCGACGGCGGCGCAGATCGAGTGGGCGTGCGAGGAGGCCGAACAGCAGCTGCGGGAGCGGTACCCGTCGATCAAGCGGGTCTACCTGGACCCGACGCCGGGCCTCGGCCAACGGCGCCGGGCCGCGGCGGGCTAGCGCAGGCCCGCGAAGAACTCCCGTACGTCACCGATCAGGAGCTCCGGCTGTTCCAGGGAGAGGAAGTTGCCGCCGCGCTCGAACTCGGTCCAGCGCACGACGTGGTGGTCGCGTTCGGCGAAGCGGCGGATCGCGACGTCGGACGGCAGGGCGACGGCCACCGCGGTGGGGACGGTACCGCGCTCCTTGGGCGCCCAGGCGCCCGGGTCGTGCGCCATCTCGTAGTACAGGTGGGCCGAGGATCCCGCCGTGCCGGTGAACCAGTACACGCTGACGTTGGTCAGCAGGGTGTCGCGGTCCACCGCGTCCTCGGGGAGTTCGCTGGCGGTGTCCGTCCACTCCTTGAACTTCTCCACGATCCAGGCGAGCTGCCCGGCCGGGGAGTCGTTCAGCCCGTACGCCACCGTGTCGGGCCGGGTGGACTGGATGGCGTTGAAGCCCATCCTGTCGTCGCGGAACCGCTGCAGCCGCTCCAGACGGGTCTGCTCGCCCTCGGTGAGCCCGGCGAAGTCCGCGGGGTCCTCGGACGGGAAGGTGACCAGGCCGTTGACATGGATGCCCACGACGCTCCCGGGCGCGGTCCGGCCCATCTCGGCGGCGATCCAGGCTCCGCCGCCGTTGCCCTGGACGCCGTAGCGGTCGTAGCCCAGGCGGTCCATGAGGGTGGTGAACGCCCCGGCGATACGGCCGGTGTTCCAGCCGGCCGAGGAGAGCGGACCGGAGAAGGCGACCCCGGGCGTGGAGGTGACCACGACGTGGAAGTCGCGCGACAGCGGCTCGATGACATCGATGAACTGGACGAACGACCCCGGCCAGTCGTGGATCAGCAGCAGCGGGGTCGCCTCGGCCCTGTCCGACCGGACGTGCACGAAGTGGATGTCCTGGCCGTCGATCTCGGTGACGTACTGCGGGAAATCGTTCAGCCGCGCCTCGGCGCCACGCCAGTCGAAGCCCTCGGCCCAGTACGCGGCGAGCTCCTTCAGATAGTCGGCGGGCACACCGCGCGACCAGCCGTCCAGGCCCCGCACACCGGTGTTCCAGCGGGTGCGGTCGAGGCGGTGGCGGAGGTCGTCGACGTCGGCCTGCGGGATCTCGACCCGGAAGGGGCGGACGGACGTGTCTGCGGTGTTGCTGCTGTTCTCCATGAATGGAATCCTAGGATCGATATAGGCACGGTTCATTCCTAAAGAGACGGCAGGCTGCGGACCATGCTGGAAACCTCCGCACGGCTGCTGCGACTGCTGTCCCTGCTCCAGTCCCCCCGCGCATGGCCCGGATCGGAACTGGCCGAGCGACTCGGCGTCAGCGGCCGGACCGTGCGCAACGACATCGAGCGGCTGCGTACGCTCGGCTATCCGGTGGACGCCACACGCGGATCGGACGGCGGCTACCGGCTGGCGGCCGGAAGCGCCATGCCGCCGCTGCTCCTGGAGGACGACGAGGCGGTCGCGGTCACGATCGCCGTGCGCAATGTGGCACGGAGCTCCATGGCCGGCATGGAGGAGACCTCGCTCCAGGCTCTCGCCAAGCTGGAGCAGGTGCTGCCGGCCCGGCTTCGCCGACGCGTGCGGACACTGCAGCAGTACGCCGTGCCGGTGCCCGCCGACCGGCCCGCCCCCGCCGTGGACACCGGGCTGCTGATGACCCTGACGGCGGCGTGCCGCGATCACGAGCGGCTGCGTCTCGACTACACCGACCACGCGGGGGCGGTCACGCGGCGGCTGGTGGAGCCCCAGCGCGTCGTCAACTGGGGGCGCCGCTGGTATCTGGTCGCCTGGGACGTCGACCGGGACGACTGGCGGACCTTCCGGACGGACCGGATCACCCCGCGCACCCCGGCGGGCCCACGCTTCGCCCCGCGCGAGGACCCGGAGGGCGACGCGGCGGCGTACGTCGCCGGCAAGGCGTCGGCCGCGGCCTGGCGGCACCGCGCCCGGGTGACGGTGCACGCCCCCGCGGACGCGGTGCTGGAGCGCGTCAATCCCGCGGTGGGCGCGGTGGAGGCCGTCGACGAGGGGACGTGCGTCCTGGTCACCGGGGCCGACTCACTGGACGGCCTCGCCGTGCATCTGGGCATGCTCGGCTTCGACTTCACCGTGACCGAGCCGCCCGAACTCGTCGCGCACCTGCGGGAGCTGGCGGCCCGGTACGCCCGCGCGACGGATCAGAGCAGTCCGGCCGCGTCCAGCAGGTAGTCCGTCATCGGGTCGTAGAAGCGCGGGTCGGTGACGTGGTCGTCCAGCGGCACGGTGACCTGGAGGGTGCCCTCCGCCTCGGCCAGGAACAGCGCCGGGTCGTTGCAGTCCGCGTAGCCGATGGAGTCGAGCCCGCGCTGCCCGGCGCACCCGGCCCACCCGTGGTCGGCCACGACGAGGTCGGGCTGCGGCCTGCCCTCGCGCTCCAGGCCGTCCAGGACGGCGGCCATCGGCACCGGGGAGTGCGTGTGCCAGAGGGTGGCCCCCCGCTCCAGCACGGCCACGTCGGCGAACTGGAAGACCATGCCCTCGTCCGCCATGAGGCCCCCGGGGATCCGGACGATCTCGCATCCGGCCCTCCGCAGCGCGTCGGCCGTCTGCCGGTGCACGTCGAGCAGCCCGCCCGGGTGCCCGGTCGCGAACAGCACCCGTTCCCCGTCCGCCGCGGCCTTCCTGAGCCGGGCCGCCATCCGGTCCAGGGCGTCGACCGTCAGCTCCGGATCGATGGTGTCCTGCCCCTGCCGGTGCTCCGGGTCGTCGTTCACCCCGCACCTCTCGGCCATCACGGCGAGCACGTCCTGCTCGTCGCGCCACCGGTCGCCGAGCTCCAGCCCCAGCCAGTAGTGGCGGTCGCCGTTGGCGAGCTTGCGGTAGTGGGAGAGGTTGTTGTCGCGGGGAGTGGCGACGTCGCCCGCGATACGGGTGCGGACGAGGTGCTCGACGAGGGCGGCGCGGCTGGGTATCGGCATGCACCCATTGTGCCGTGAGGGACGCGCAGTGTGCCGGTGGTCCGCCCGCCGGACAGCGCCGGGCCGCACCGGATCCTGCGCACCCCCGGTCGGCTCGACGAGAGCGGGGGGCGACACGGCAGGGGGCGACACCCCCGACGGCGGCGCCGGACGACCGGCCTCCGCGCCCGGACCCGCTCCCCGGCTACGACACCGCAGCGTCGAACGCCCCTCGGGCGAGCCGGTGCAGCAGGGCCGCCGTGGCCTCGCGGCCCGGGAGCGCTTCGGGGCGGGCGAGGTGCGGGGTGGAGTTGAGCAGGCCGAACACGGCGTGGACGGTGACCCTGGCCTCGTCCTCCGCCAGGGCCGGGTAACGGGCGCGGACGACCTCGACCCAGACCTCGACGTACTGCCGCTGGAGCTGGCGGACCCGCTTGCGGTCGGTGTCGCGCAGACGGTCCAGCTCGCGGTCGTGGAGGGTGATCAGGGGGCGGTCGTCCAGCGCGAAGTCGATGTGCCCCTCGATGAGGGCGTCCAGCAGGGCCTGGGGGGAGCTGCTCGGGGAATCGGCGTCCTCGGTGACGCGGAGCCGGCCGCCCGCGAGGAGCCGCTCACTGATGCCGACGAGCAGCTCGGCGAGCATCGCGTCCTTGCCGGGGAAGTGGCGGTAGAGACCGGGGCCGCTGATGCCGACCGCCGCCCCTATCTCGTCGACGCCCACCCCGTGGAAGCCGCGCTCGGCGAAGAGGCGGGCGGCCTCCCGGAGGATCTGCTCGCGGCGGGTGGGAGCCGCGACACGGGAGACGGCACGGGCGGCGCTGCGGTCGGCGGCATGGGTGCTCATGAAGATTCATTCTAGACAGGCGCGTTAGCGCTCGTTAACCTGGACGCAATGTGTTAACGCTCATTAACGGCGTCTCCCGCGACGATGCCACAAGCGGAGCAGCGGGACGAAGCCCGCGCTCCGTCGCGGGGACACCGTGACTCATGCGGTACGGGCAAGGGGGCTCGACAGGATGCAGCAGGCACCGGTCCTGGCGAGCGCGGCCGATCCCGCCTCGGAGGCCTGGCAGGCCAATGAGGCGGCGCATCACGCGCTCGCCGAGGAGCTGCGCACGCGGCTCGCCACGGCACGGCTCGGCGGGGGTGAGAAGGCCCGCGCCCGGCATGTGGCGCGCGGCAAGCTGCTGCCCCGGGAGCGGGTGGACACGCTGCTGGACCCGGGTTCGCCCTTCCTGGAGCTGGCGCCACTGGCCGCCGAGGGGCTGTACGGGGGCGCCGCCCCGGCTGCGGGGGTGATCGCCGGAATCGGGCGGGTCAGCGGCCGCGAGTGCGTGATCGTCGCCAATGACGCGACCGTCAAGGGCGGCACGTACTACCCGATGACGGTGAAGAAGCACCTGCGCGCCCAGGAGGTCGCGCTGGAGAACAGGCTGCCCTGCCTGTACCTGGTGGACTCCGGGGGCGCGTTCCTCCCGATGCAGGACGAGGTGTTCCCCGACCGGGACCACTTCGGGCGCATCTTCTACAACCAGGCCCGGATGTCCGGGGCCGGCGTCCCGCAGATCGCCGCGGTGCTGGGTTCCTGCACGGCGGGCGGGGCGTACGTCCCCGCGATGAGCGACGAGGCGGTCATCGTCCGGAACCAGGGCACGATCTTCCTGGGCGGCCCGCCGCTGGTGAAGGCCGCCACCGGCGAGGTCGTCACCGCGGAGGAGCTCGGCGGCGGCGAGGTCCACTCCCGCACCTCCGGGGTCACCGACCACCTCGCCGAGGACGACGCGCACGCGCTGCGGATCGTCCGGAACATCGTGGCCACCCTGCCGCGGCGCGGGGCGCTCCCCTGGTCCGTGGAGCCGGCCGACGAGCCCGCGGTCGATCCCGCCGGGCTGTACGGGGCGGTGCCCGTCGATTCGCGGACGCCGTACGACGTGCGCGAGGTCATCGCCCGGGTGGTGGACGGCTCGCGGTTCGCCGAGTTCAAGGCGGAGTACGGCCAGACGCTCATCACGGGCTTCGCCCGAATCCACGGGCACCCGGTCGGCATCGTCGCCAACAACGGGATCCTGTTCTCCGAGTCCGCCCAGAAGGGCGCCCACTTCATCGAGCTGTGCGATCAGCGCGGCATTCCGCTGGTGTTCCTGCAGAACATCTCCGGCTTCATGGTCGGCCGGGACTACGAGGCGGGCGGGATCGCCAAGCACGGCGCCAAGATGGTGACGGCCGTGGCGTGCACCAGGGTGCCGAAGCTGACCGTCGTCGTCGGCGGCTCGTACGGCGCGGGCAACTACTCCATGTGCGGCCGGGCGTATTCGCCGCGCTTCCTGTGGATGTGGCCCAACGCCAAGATCTCCGTCATGGGTGGCGAGCAGGCCGCCTCCGTGCTGGCCACGGTGAAGCGGGACCAGATCGAGGGGCGCGGCGAGCAGTGGCCCGCCGAGGACGAGGAGGCCTTCAAGGATCCGGTCCGTGCACAGTACGAGCAGCAGGGCAACGCCTACTACGCCACCGCGCGGCTCTGGGACGACGGCGTGATCGACCCGATGGAGACCCGGAAGGTGCTGGGACTCGCCCTGACGGCCTGTGCCAACGCCCCGCTGCCCCAGAAGGATCCCAACGGCCCGGGCTTCGGCGTCTTCCGGATGTGATGTGAGGACTTCCATGTTCAGCACTGTTCTGGTCGCCAACCGAGGCGAGATCGCGGTCCGGGTCATCCGTACCCTGCGCGAGCTCGGCGTGCGGTCGGTCGCCGTCTTCAGCGACGCGGACGCGGACGCCCGGCATGTCCGGGAGGCCGACACCGCGGTACGGATCGGACCCGCGCCCGCCGCATCGAGTTATCTGTCCGTGGAGCGGCTCCTGGACGCGGCCCGCCGCACCGGGGCCGAGGCCGTCCACCCTGGATACGGCTTCCTCGCGGAGAACGCCCACTTCGCGCGGGCCTGCACGGACGCCGGGCTGACGTTCATCGGCCCGCCCGCCCCGGCGATCTCGCTGATGGGCGACAAGATCCGCGCCAAGGAGACGGTCGCGGCGGCCGGGGTCCCGGTCGTGCCCGGCTCCTCCGGCAGCGGGCTCACGGACGAGCAGCTGGCCGAGGCCGCCCGGGAGATCGGGATGCCGGTGCTGCTGAAGCCGTCGGCGGGCGGCGGCGGCAAGGGCATGCGGCTGGTCCGTGAGGCGGCGCTGCTCACGGACGAGATCGCGGCGGCCCGGCGCGAGGCGCGCGCCTCGTTCGGCGACGACACGCTCCTGGTGGAGCGGTGGATCGACCGGCCGCGCCACATCGAGATCCAGGTCCTGGCCGACGGACACGGCCGGGTGGTGCACCTCGGCGAGCGCGAGTGCTCGCTCCAGCGCCGCCACCAGAAGATCATCGAGGAGGCGCCCTCGGTCCTGCTCGACGAGAGCACCAGGGCGGCGATGGGTGAGGCGGCCGTCCAGGCGGCCCGGTCCTGCGGGTACGTGGGGGCGGGCACGGTGGAGTTCATCGTCCCGGGCAGCGACCCCGCCTCGTACTACTTCATGGAGATGAACACCCGCCTCCAGGTCGAGCACCCGGTGACCGAGCTGGTCACCGGTCTCGATCTGGTGGAGTGGCAGCTGCGCGTCGCCGCCGGTGAGCGGCTCGCGCACACCCAGGCCGACATCACGCTCACCGGCCACGCGATCGAGGCCCGCATCTGCGCGGAGGACCCGGCGCGCGGCTTCCTGCCGTCCGGTGGCACCGTGCTGGCGCTGCACGAACCGCAGGGCGGCGGGGTGCGGACCGACTCAGGGCTCAGCGAGGGCGTTCCGGTCGGCAGCACGTACGACCCGATGCTGTCCAAGGTGATCGCGTACGGTCCGGACCGGGCCACGGCGCTGCGCCGGCTGCGGGCGGCGCTGGCCGGCACGGAGGTGCTGGGCGTCCCGACGAACGCCGGGTTCCTGCGACGGCTGCTGGCCCATCCCGCGGTGGTCGCGGGTGATCTGGACACCGGGCTGGTGGAGCGGGAGGCGGACGGCCTGGTGCCGGACGGGGTGCCGGAGGAGGTGTACGCGGCGGCGGCGCTGCTACGGGGGGCACCCGCGGGCAGGGCCCCGGGCTGGGCCGACCCGTTCGCCACGGCCGACGGCTGGCGGCTGGGCGGCACACCCGCCGAGACCTTCCACCACTTCCGCGTCCCGGGGCACGACCCGGTGCGGGTCGGCCTGCGCGCGGGTGCGCGGGACACGGCGGAGCTGACGTTCGGGCACGCCGGGGACCGGGACGAGCGGGCGGACACCTGCGGTCCGGTGCCCCCGCTGCCCGGCGCGCAGGCGTCCCGGCTGGTCGGGGTGCCCGCCCGCCGCGTCACCGTCGAGCTGGACGGCCTCACGCACACGTTCAGCCGTGCGGTCTCCCCGGAGGGGGTCTGGCTAGGCCGGGACGGGGACACCTGGCACGTCCAGGACCACGACCCGGTGGCGGCCTCGCTCGGCAACGCGGGCCGGGCCGGGGCAGACACCCTGGCCGCGCCCATGCCGGGGACGGTCACGGTGGTGAAGGTGGCCGTCGGGGACGAGGTCGCGGCCGGGCAGAGCCTGCTGGTGGTGGAGGCGATGAAGATGGAGCACGTCATCTCCGCCCCGCACGCCGGCACGGTCACCGAGCTGGACGTCACCGCCGGCAGCACGGTCGCCATGGACCAGGTCCTGGCCGTGGTGGCCCCGAGGGAGGAAGCGTGACCGGCACCGGACTGCCCATGACCGTGCCCGTGGCGGGGCTGCCCGCCCGGGTCCGCGTCCATGAGGTCGGGGCCCGCGACGGACTGCAGAACGAGAAGTCCGTCGTACCGACGGAGGTGAAGGCGGAGTTCATCCGCCGGCTGGCCGTCGCCGGGCTCTCCACGATCGAGGCGACCAGCTTCGTCCACCCGAAGTGGGTGCCCCAGCTCGCCGACGCGGAGCAGCTGTTCCCGCTGCTGGGGGAGATCGCGGACATCGGGGACGTGGCGCTTCCCGTCCTCGTGCCGAACGAACGCGGTCTGGACCGGGCGCTGGCGCTCGGCGCCCGGTCGATCGCGGTGTTCGGGTCGGCGACCGAGACGTTCGCGGCCCGCAATCTCAACCGGACGGTGGACGAGTCGCTCGCCATGTTCGAGCCGGTCGTGGCCCGGGCCAGGGCGGCGGGCGTGCAGGTGCGCGGCTATCTGTCGATGTGCTTCGGCGACCCCTGGGAGGGCGCCGTACCGCTCGCCCAGGTCGTCCGGGTCGCGAGGGCCCTGAGGGACCTCGGCTGTGACGAGCTGTCCCTCGGGGACACGATCGGCGTCGCCACCCCGGGCCATGTGGTGGCGCTGCTCGCCGCGCTGAACGGGGCGGGGGTGCCCACCGACGCGATCGGGGTGCACTTCCACGACACGTACGGCCAGGCGCTCTCCAACACCCTGGCCGCGCTCCAGCAGGGGGTGACGACGGTGGACGCCTCGGCGGGCGGCCTCGGCGGCTGCCCGTACGCGAAGAGCGCGACCGGGAATCTCGCCACCGAGGACCTCGTGTGGATGCTCGACGGCCTCGGTGTCGAAACCGGGGTCGATCTCGGCGCACTCACCGCCACAAGCGTGTGGATGGCCGAACAACTGGGCCGACCGAGCCCGTCCCGTACCGTCCGTGCGCTGTCCCACAAGGAGTGAAAGCACCATGTCCCTTGACCACCGGCTGACCACCGAGCACGAGGAACTACGCCGTACCGTCGAGGAGTTCGCCCACGATGTGGTCGCCCCGAAGATCGGCGACTTCTACGAGCGGCACGAGTTCCCGTACGAGATCGTGCGGGAGATGGGCCGGATGGGCCTCTTCGGCCTGCCGTTCCCGGAGGAGTACGGCGGCATGGGCGGCGACTACCTCGCCCTCGGGATCGCCCTGGAGGAGCTGGCCCGGGTCGACTCCTCGGTGGCGATCACCCTGGAGGCCGGGGTCTCGCTGGGTGCCATGCCCGTCTACCGCTTCGGCACGGAGGAGCAGAAGCGGCGGTGGCTGCCGAAGCTCTGCGCGGGCGAGGCGCTCGGCGCGTTCGGGCTGACGGAGCCGGACGGCGGCTCGGACGCGGGCGGCACCCGGACGACGGCCGTGCTGGACGAGGCCACGGACGAATGGGTGATCAACGGTTCCAAGTGCTTCATCACCAACTCCGGTACGGACATCACCGAGCTGGTCACGGTCACGGCGGTCACCGGCCGCAAGGAGAACGGCGCCCCGCGCATCTCCTCGATCATCGTCCCGTCGGGCACCCCGGGCTTCACGGTCGCCGCCCCGTACTCCAAGGTCGGCTGGAACGCCTCGGACACCCGTGAGCTTGCCTTCTCCGACGTCCGCGTCCCGGCGGGGAACCTCCTGGGCGAGGAGGGCCGCGGGTACGCACAGTTCCTGCGGATCCTGGACGAGGGCCGGATCGCGATCTCGGCGCTGTCGACGGGTCTGGCGCAGGGCTGTGTGGACGAGTCGGTGAAGTACGCGAACGAGCGGCACGCCTTCGGGAAGCCGATCGGGTCCAACCAGGCGATCCAGTTCAAGATCGCCGACATGGAGATGCGGGCGCACATGGCCCGGATCGGCTGGCGGGACGCGGCCTCGCGGCTGCTGGCGGGCGAGCCGTTCAAGAAGGAGGCGGCGATCGCGAAGCTGTACTCCTCGACGGTCGCGGTCGACAACGCCCGGGAGGCGACGCAGATCCACGGCGGCTACGGCTTCATGAACGAGTATCCGGTGGCCCGGATGTGGCGCGACTCCAAGATCCTGGAGATCGGTGAGGGCACGAGCGAGGTCCAGCGGATGCTGATCGCGCGGGAGCTGGGGATGCGGGCCTGAGCGTCCGCGGCGGGCTGTCGCAACCTCCGCGCCGCGTCCCGGAATCGGCAGTCCGGGCCGCTTCGGGGCCGCTCTCCCTCCGGTGAAGGGAGGGCGGCCTTCAGCACCCCCGGGAACCGACTGTATGAGGTTAGGCTAACCTACCTTTCGAATCGTCGGCGGCCAGCCATGACCCCGCAGGAAAGCAGACAGCCCATGCCCAACGTCCGGACCACCTCCCTCTCCCGCCGCGGCCTGCTGGCCGCGGGCGGAGCTGTCGGCCTCGGCGCGGTGCTCGCCGCCTGCGGCGACGGCGACAGCGATGCGACGAAGGAGTCGTCCGGCTCCGCGAAGTCCGGTCCGTGGACCTTCAAGGACGACCGCGGACTGACCGCGAAGGCCGGCTCCACCCCGAAGAACATCGTCGCGTTCATCGGTGTCGCCGCCGCGCTCCACGACTACGGCATCGAGTGCAAGGGCGTCTTCGGCCCGACGAAGACCGCCGACGGCAAGGCCGATGTGCAGGCCGGTGACCTGGACATCAGCAAGGTCGAGGTGCTCGGCAACGTCTGGGGCGAGTTCAACGTCGAGAAGTACACCGGCCTCGCGCCGGAGCTGCTCGTCACCGCCATGTGGGAGAAGGACGCCCTCTGGTACGTCCCGGACGAGTCCAAGGACAAGATCCTCAAGCTGGCCCCCAGCGTGGCCCTGTGGGCGGCCCAGACCACCGTCCCGAAGGCGATCCAGCGCCACGAGGACCTCGCCGCCTCCCTCGGTGCCGACATCAAGGCCACGAAGATCACCGAGGCCAAGACCCGCTTCGAGGCCGCTGCCGCACGGCTCCGCGCCGCCGCCAAGTCCCAGCCGAACATCAAGGTCATGGTCGGCTCGGCAAGCCAGGACCTCTTCTACGTCTCGCTCGCCAAGACCTCCGCCGACACCCTGTACTTCCAGGAGCTCGGCGTGCAGTTCGTCGAGCCCAAGGTCAACGCGGCCGGCTTCTTCGAGGAGCTGAGCTGGGAGAACGTCGACAAGTACGAGGCCGACATCATCATGATGGACAACCGGTCCTCGGCCCTGCAGCCCGACGCCCTGACCTCCAAGCCGACGTGGGCCCAGCTGCCCGCCGTCAAGGCCGGCCAGGTCGTCCCGCGCACGACGGAGCCCATCTACTCGTACGACAAGTGCGCGCCGATCCTCGAGGACCTCGCCGAGGCCATCGAGAAGGCCAAGAAGGTCAGCTGACCCACCGGCCCGGCCCGGTGCGACTCCGGGCCGGGCCGCAGCCGTCGTCCGCGGTGCCCGGCAGCGGCCCTCGCACGACGGCTGCCGTCACACCCGCCGGACCGCCCTGCCGGTTCTTCGGACCTCAGACCGAAGTGCCGTCAGCCCTGCGGCCCGCCCGAGCCCGTCCTTCCGCCGGATCCCACCCCTCGCCGGATCGCCTTCGGCCGGCCCGGACCCGCCTGCGTCGCATCCCGGGGCCGAGCCTCTCGCGCCGCCCCTTCCGGTATCCGGGCAGGACCGGAGACCCCCGTCCCGCCCGCCGGGAGCGGCGAGCGGTTCGCCGCTCCCGGCGGGGCGCTCCCCGAAGACACGTGGGCCACCCCTTCCGCGGGCGCACCGGGCGCACCGGGCGCACCCGTCGCCGCGCGGTGGGACACGAACGAGCCCGACATCGGCTTCGCCCCGCACACGTACGGCTGCCCGACTGGCTGACGACCGGGCTGGGCCGCTGGGCGCACGCCGCCCAGCCCGGCCGACAGCTCACGGCACCCGGCCCGGCCGTCGAGGACGACAGCGGGTCAGCCGCAGGCCACCGCCGGGGCCTGATCCGGCCGACGAGGAAACCCACCCCCGCCGCCAGGAGCGGCCGACCGTCGGACGAGGCCCAGGGTCCCGCCGGACGTCCCGCGCACCCGGGCCCGCCTTGCAGTTCCACGCGGCAGGCGACGCACGGATCAGCCCGGCTCGTACAAGGCGCGCCGTGGGCGGCGGGAAGCAGTGCACACCACGGAGAGCACACCGTGCGTCCGGATCGCGCGAGTCGCCCCGTGCGCGGTGGCCCCCTCGTGCGGGAACGGCGGACGGTCCGCAGGTGGCACGATCGCTCGGCAATTACGACAACAACCGCTCAGTCAGAGGAAGTTGAAGGGGAGGGCCGCACCCCCACCGCCGGGCGGAAAAGAGCCGCCGCCGCTTCCTCCGGGGGCGTGGATCACCACAACAAACCTTAGGTTAGGCTAACCTAAATTAACCGCCGGCGCCCTCGTCCCCCCTGTCTCTCTGCCCGGAGGGCTCCGACGTCATCGCCCTCACCCGGGAGGCCCCTTCTCATGCGTGCGCACCTGCTCAACAACACGACTGCGGAGCATTACCGACGTTCCGTCACCGCAGGCGTCGAACGGGTCGCGGCCACCCTCGCAGCCACCGAGCGCCCGTTCAGCGGCATCGGTGTCGACGAGCTCTCCCCCGCCATCGACGCCATCGACCTGGACCGGCCGCTCGGCGACACCGCGGCAGCCCTGGACGAGCTCGGCGAGGTCTACCTCCGGGACGCCGTCTACTTCCACCACCCCCGCTACCTGGGCCACCTCAACTGTCCGGTGGTGATACCCGCCGTGGTCGGCGAGGCCGTGCTCTCGGCCGTCAACTCCTCCCTGGACACCTGGGACCAGAGTGCGGGCGGCACGCTCATCGAGCGCCGGCTGATCGACTGGACGACCGACCGCGTCGGGCTCGGCCCGGCGGCCGACGGCGTCTTCACCAGCGGTGGCACACAGTCCAACCTGCATGCCCTGCTGCTCGCCCGGGAGGAGGCCGAGTCCCGGCCCGAGCAGCTCACCCGGCTGCGGATCTTCACCTCCGAGTGCAGCCACTTCAGCGTCCAGAAGTCGGCGAAGCTCCTCGGCCTGGGGCCCGACGCGGTCGTCTCCGTCCCCGTCGACCGCGAGAAGCGCATGCAGACCGTCGCACTGGCCGCGGCGCTGGAGCGCTGCGTGGCCGAGGGCGCGGTCCCGATGGCGGTCGTCGCCACCGCGGGCACCACGGACTTCGGGTCCATCGACCCGCTGCCCGAGATCGCCGCCCTCTGCGAGCAGTACGCCACCTGGATGCACGTCGACGCCGCGTACGGCTGCGGGCTGCTCGCCTCCCGCACCCGCCGGGCGCTCCTCGACGGCATCGAGCACGCCGACTCGGTCACCGTGGACTACCACAAGTCCTTCTTCCAGCCGGTGAGTTCGTCCGCCCTGCTGGTGCGTGACGGGGCCACGCTGCGGCATGCCACGTACCACGCGGAGTACCTCAATCCGCAGCGCATGGCGGAGGAACGCATCCCCAACCAGGTGGACAAGTCCCTCCAGACCACACGCCGGTTCGACGCGCTGAAGCTCTGGATGACGCTCCGCACCATGGGCTCGGACGGCATCGGCGAGCTGTTCGACGAGGTCTGCGACCTGGCCGGGGACGGCTGGCGGCTGCTGGCCGCCGACCCGCGCTACGACGTCGTCGTGCGGCCGCGGCTGTCCACGCTGGTGTTCCGCTACGTCCCGGCCCGGGTCACGGCACCCGCGACCATCGACCGGGTCAACCTCTATGCCCGCAAGGCGCTCTTCGCCTCGGGCGAGGCCGTCGTCGCCGGTACGAAGGTCGGCGGACGCCAGTACCTGAAATTCACCCTGCTCAACCCCGAAACGACCGCGCAGGACATCCGCGCGGTCCTCGATCTGATCGCCGGCCACGCCGAGCAGTACCTGGGAGAATCCCTTGACCGCGCTTCCTGACCCCCACGACTTCATCGGGATCGGGCTCGGCCCGTTCAACCTCGGCCTCGCCTGCCTGACCGAGCCGATCGACGAGCTGGACGGCGTGTTCCTGGAGTCCAAGCCGGACTTCGAGTGGCACGCGGGAATGTTCCTCGAAGGGGCCCACCTCCAGACCCCGTTCATGTCGGACCTGGTGACGATGGCCGACCCGACCTCGCCGTACTCCTTCCTGAACTACCTGAAGGAGCGGGGCAGGCTCTACTCGTTCTACATCCGGGAGAACTTCTACCCGCTGCGCACCGAGTACAACGACTACTGCCGCTGGGCCGCCGCCCAGCTGGACAGCATCAGGTTCGACCAGACCGTCCAGTCGGTTACGTACGACGAGGCCGACGGCCTCTACACGGTCCGCACCGCCGACAGCGCCTTCCGGGCCCGCCACCTCGTGCTGGGCACGGGCACCCCCGCGTACGTCCCGGAGGCCTGCCGGGACCTGGGCGGCGACGTCCTGCACAACTCCCGCTACCTGGAGAACCGGGCGGCGCTGCAGGCGAAGCGGTCCATCACGCTGGTGGGCAGCGGGCAGAGCGCGGCGGAGATCTACTACGACCTGCTCTCCGGGATCGACGTGCACGGCTACCGGCTGAACTGGGTGACGCGCTCACCCCGGTTCTTCCCGCTGGAGTACACCAAGCTCACCCTGGAGATGACCTCGCCGGAATACGTGGACTACTTCCACGCCCTGCCCGAGGACACCCGCTACCGGCTGGAGTCCGGCCAGAAGGGCCTCTTCAAGGGCATCGACGGCGAGCTGATCGACGCGATCTTCGATCTGCTCTACCAGAAGAACCTGCCCGGCCCGGTCCCCACCCGCCTGCTCACCAACTCGGCGCTGCACAGTGCCCGTTACGAGCCCACGACCGGGACGTACACGCTGGGGCTGCGCCAGGAGGAGCAGGGCAGGGACTACGAGCTCGACACCGAGGGACTGATCCTCGCCACCGGCTACCGCTACACCGCGCCCGCGTTCCTGGAGCCCGTCACGGACCGGATCCGGCACGACGGCCGGGGCAGGTTCGACGTGGCCCGCAACTACAGCATCGACACCACCGGGCGCGGGATCTTCCTGCAGAACGCCGCGGTGCACACTCACTCGGTCACCTCGCCCGACCTGGGCATGGGCGCCTACCGCAACGCGTACATCATCGGCGAGATGCTCGGCCGTGCGTACTACCCGGTGGAGAAGTCCATCGCCTTCCAGGAGTTCGCCGTATGACCCGCGCACCCGGAACCTTCACGGTCCGCCCCATGGACCCGGTCACCGACGCCGCACTGGTGTACGGCTGGGTCACCCACCCCAAGGCGGCGTTCTGGATGATGGGCGACGCCCGGCCCGAGGACGTCGAGCGCGCGTACTGGGCGATCGCCGCCCATCCGCACCACGACGCCTTCATCGGGCTGCACGAAGGTGAGCCCGCCTTCCTCATGGAGCGGTACGACCCGGCCGAGGTCGAGCTCAAGGGGCTGTACGAGGCCGAGCCCGGCGACATCGGGATGCACTTCCTGGTCGCCCCGTCCGACACCCCCGTGCACGGCTTCACCCTCGCCGTGATCACCACCGTGATGGAGACGCTCTTCGCCGATCCGGACGTACGCAGAGTCGTCGTGGAACCCGATGTCACCAACGCCGCGGTGCAGTCACTGAACAGGGCCGTCGGCTTCGAGGTGATCCGGAGGATCACCACGCCGGAGAAGGACGCGCTGCTCTGCGCCTGCACCCGTGAGCAGTTCGAGGACGCGACCACAGGAGCACACCGATGACCCCCCGTAACCCCGCCGACAGCGTCGCCCACCTCACACCGGAGCACTGGGCCGCAGCCGGCCGGCTGCTGATCCGCAAGGCCCTGGCCGAGTTCTCCCACGAGCGGCTGCTGACCCCCGCCCCGCTCGGTGGCGACCGCTACTCCGTGCACAGCGACGACGGGGCGACCGAGTACCGCTTCACCGCCCGCCGCTTCGCCCTCGACCACTGGCAGGTCGACGCGCAGTCCGTCACCCGCCACCGGCACGGCTCGGACGTCCCGCTGGACGCACTGGAGTTCTTCGTCGAGCTGCGCGCGGCGCTCGGCCTGTCGGCGGAGATCCTCCCCGTGTATCTGGAGGAGATCTCGTCGACGCTGGCCGGAACCGCGTACAAACTGACCAAGAAACCGACCACGGCGGCCGAACTGGTGGCGGCCGGATTCCAGTCCATCGAGACGGGTGTGACCGAGGGTCACCCCTGCTTCGTCGCCAACAACGGGCGGCTGGGTTTCGGCGTGGACGAATTCCGTGCGTACGCCCCCGAGGCCGCGGCCGGGATCCGGCTGGTCTGGCTGGCCGCCCGGCGCGATCGAGCCACCTTCACCGCGGGCGCCGGTCTCGACTACGACAGCCTGATCGCGGGCGAGCTGAGCGAGGCGGCCCTCGGCCGGTTCGCGGCCCGGATGGCGGACCTCGGGCTCGACCCGGACGACTACCTGCTGATCCCGGTCCACCCCTGGCAGTGGTGGAACAAGCTCTCCGTGACCTTCGCCGGGGAACTGGCCCAGCGGCACCTGGTCTGCCTGGGCGAGGGGGAGGACGCCTACCTCGCCCAGCAGTCGATCCGCACGTTCTTCAACACCGATCACCCGGAGAAGCACTATGTGAAGACGGCACTGTCCGTCCTCAACATGGGTTTCATGCGGGGGCTCTCCGCCGCGTACATGGAGGTCACGCCGGCGATCAACGACTGGCTGGCCGGTCTGATCGGGAGCGACGCCGTGCTCCGCGGGGCCCGGTTCTCGATCATCCGGGAGCGGGCGGCGATCGGCTACCACCACCGGGCGTACGAGGCGGCCACCGCCAAGGGGTCCCCGTACCTGAAGATGCTCGCCGCACTGTGGCGGGAGAGTCCCGTCCCGGCACTGGCACCGGGCGAGCGGCTCGCCACGATGGCCTCGCTGATCCACACCGACCACGAGGGCCGCTCGGTGGCGGCTGCGCTGATCGCCGAGTCGGGGCTCGACCCGGCCGACTGGCTGCGGCACTACCTGGACGCCTACCTGGTGCCGGTGCTGCACTGCTTCTACGCCTACGACCTGGTGTTCATGCCGCACGGCGAGAACGTGATCCTGGTCGTCGAGGACGGAGTCGTCCGGCGCACGGTCTTCAAGGACATCGCCGAGGAGATCGCGGTCATGGACCCGGACGCGGTGCTGCCGCCCCAGGTCGAGCGGATCCGCGCCGACGTCCCCGACGACATGAAGCTGCTGTCGGTCCTCACCGACGTCTTCGACTGCTTCTTCCGCTTCCTGGGCGCGGGCCTGGACACGGAGGGCGTCCTCGACGAGGAGACGTTCTGGCGGACGGTCCGCGCGTGCGTCGCGGGCTACCAGGAATCGGCGCCGTACCTCGCGGACAGGTTCGCGCAGTACGACATGTTCGCGGAGGAGTTCGCCCTGTCCTGCCTGAACCGGCTTCAACTGCGCGACAACCAGCAGATGGTCGACCTCACCGACCCGTCCGGCGCACTGCAGCTGATCGGCACCCTGCGGAACCCGATCGCCGGCCCCTGAACCGCCCCCGCCGGTCCCGTCCGCCCCCATGGGACGGGACCGGCGGGTGCGGGAGGACCCATGGGCCGCCGGCGGCACGGCTGGCAGAATCCGCTGCATGGCGGACATCATCACGCGCGACGGGTCGTGGAGCTTCGACGGGGACGCGGTACGCATCGTGCCGGGCAGCAAGGTCCACCCCGTGCGGCAGGACCTGGGCGAGTTCGCCGTCCCGCTGCGGGCCCTGGCGGGGATCTCCTTCGAGCCGGACCGCAAGGGCGGCCGTCTGCGGCTGCGCCTGCGCACCGGTGCGTGCCCGGTGCTGCGCGCCGCGGACGGCAGGCTCAAGGACGCCTCCGACCCCTACCAGCTCACCGTGGAGAAGGACCGCAGGGGCGTGGCCGAGTACCTCGTCGACGAGGTGCGCAACACCCTGCTGATCGAACAGGTGCCCGACGGGCCGGTGGACCGCTTCCTGCTGGCGGGACCCTCACTGCCGGTCTCCGGTGGCGGCGGGGACGGTACGGCGTCCTTCGACGGGGAGACCGTGCGGCTCACCTGGAACTGGAAGGCCGAGCAGTCGAAGGTCTCCGGCGGCGCCGTCGCGCTCCCGGTGTCAGAGGTGACGGGCGTGCACTGGCTGCCCGCCCTCGGGCTGGAGAACGGCTGGCTGCGCTTCGAGACGGGGAGCGGCAGCGCGTCGGCACTCGCCAAGTTCGACCCGCACGCGCTGGACCTGTGGGGGCTGTCCAGGAAGGAGTACTCGGCCGTCCTGGTCGCAGCGGCCGTCCTGGTCCGGCTTCCGGACACGAGGGCCGCGGTGGGGCCGGCGCCCTCCGGGCCCGCCGCGCTGCCCCCGCCTCCCGCATCGAGCGCACCGCCCGTGCCGCCCGTGCCGCCCGTGCCGCCCGCCGACGATCACGACGTGCTGCTGCGCAGACTGCGCGAGCTCGGCGAGCTGCATCAGGCGGGGATCCTCACCGACGACGAGTTCAGCACCGCGAAGCAGGCGGTACTCAAGCGCCTCTGAGCGGATCGATGGCGTATTTCTGTGACGCCTGCCCGATATCGGGCAGATTTCTTGCACTATGCCTCCGGGCCACGCAATATCGACGAGTGCTCGAACGCCGCCCGCCGCATGACGACCTCATCGACCACCTCGTACGCTCCACCGCGCTCCAGCGCGGCGAGGCCGCCAGGGTGATCCTCGATGTGCTGGCGTACTTCGACGAGACGACCGAGGACTTCGTACGCCGCCGCCACCGCGAACTGCAGTCCGGCGGCCTGGTGAACTCGGAGATCTTCGAGCGGATCGCGGCCGAGCTGCCGCACCGCGCGGTGGCGCCGCAGGAGCTCTCGCTCCGCCAGCTGCGCCGCATCGTCTACGGCTGAGCCGCGCCGGGCGGGCAGAGCACTCATGTGTACGTCGATGGAGGGGCAGAGAATCTATGTGCGGGATCGTCGGTTACATCGGAAAGCGTGACGTGGCTCCACTGCTGCTGGAAGGCCTGCAGCGGCTGGAGTACCGGGGGTACGACTCGGCGGGCATCGTCATCACGGGCAAGGCCGCGGCAGGCAAGCCGGGCGCCCTGAAGATGGTCAAGGCCAAGGGCCGGGTCCGTGAGCTCGAGGCCCGCGTACCGAAGCGGTTCGCCGGCACCACCGGGATCGCCCACACCCGCTGGGCCACCCACGGCGCCCCGAGCGACGAGAACGCGCACCCGCACCTGGACGCCGAGAACAAGGTCGCCGTCGTCCACAACGGCATCATCGACAACGCCTCCGAGCTCCGCGCGAAGCTCGTCGCCGACGGGATCGTCTTCCTCTCCGAGACCGACACCGAGGTGCTGGTCCACCTCATCTCCCGGTCGCAGGCCGTCACCCTGGAGGAGAAGGTCCGCGAGGCGCTGAAGTCCGTCGAGGGCACCTACGGCATCGCCGTCCTGCACGCCGACTTCAACGACCGCATCGTCGTCGCCCGCAACGGCTCCCCGGTCGTGCTCGGCATCGGCGAGAAGGAGATGTTCGTCGCCTCGGACGTCGCCGCCCTGGTCACGCACACCCGCCAGATCGTCACCCTGGACGACGGCGAGATGGCCACTCTCAAGGCCGACGACTTCCGTACGTACACCACCGAGGGCTCGACCACGACGGCCACGCCCACCACCGTGGAGTGGGAGGCCGAGTCGTACGACATGGGCGGCCACGACACGTACATGCACAAGGAGATCTCCGAGCAGGCCGACGCCGTGGACCGCGTGCTGCGCGGCCGCATCGACGACCGCTTCTCCACCGTGCACCTGGGCGGTCTGAATCTGGACGCCCGCGAGGCCCGCGGGGTCCGCCGGATCAAGATCCTGGGCTGCGGCACCTCGTACCACGCGGGCATGATCGGCGCCGGCCTCATCGAGGAGCTCGCCCGCATCCCCGCGGACGCCGAGCCCGCGTCCGAGTTCCGCTACCGCAACCCGGTCGTGGACCCCGACACCCTGTACGTCGCCGTCTCCCAGTCCGGTGAGACCTACGACGTGCTGGCAGCGGTCCAGGAGCTCAAGCGCAAGGGCGCCCGCGTCCTCGGCGTCGTGAACGTCGTCGGCTCGGCGATCGCCCGGGAGGCCGACGGCGGCATGTACGTCCACGCGGGCCCCGAGGTCTGCGTCGTCTCCACCAAGTGCTTCACCAACACCGTGGTCGCCTTCGCGCTGCTCGCCCTGCACCTGGGCCGCATCCGCGACCTGTCGGTCTCCGACGGCAAGCGGATCATCGAAGGGCTGCGCAAGCTGCCCGAGCAGATCGGCCAGATCCTCGAGTCGGAGGACGAGATCAAGAAGCTGGCGGAGGAGTACGCGGGCGCGCAGTCGATGATGTTCATCGGCCGCGTACGGGGCTACCCCGTCGCCCTGGAGGCCTCCCTGAAGCTCAAGGAGATCTCGTACATCCACGCCGAGGCCTACCCCGCCTCCGAGCTGAAGCACGGCCCGCTCGCGCTCATCGAGCCGGCGCTCCCCACGGTCGCGATCGTCCCGGACGACGACCTGCTGGAGAAGAACCGTGCCGCGCTGGAGGAGATCAAGGCGCGCAGCGGCCGCATCCTCGCCGTGGCCCACCGCGAGCAGGAGAAGGCCGACCACACGATCCTCGTGCCGAAGAACGAGAACGAGCTGGACCCGATCCTGATGGGCATCCCGCTGC
The DNA here is from genome assembly GCA_014651175.1 of Streptomyces clavifer. GTDB lineage: Bacteria > Actinomycetota > Actinomycetes > Streptomycetales > Streptomycetaceae > Streptomyces > Streptomyces clavifer. The sequence continues at coordinate 523,827 of BMWJ01000003.1, forward strand.
AGCTGTTCGCCTACCACACGGCGCTGGCCATGGGCCGTGACATCGACAAGCCGCGCAACCTGGCGAAGTCGGTCACCGTCGAGTAGACCCGCGGTCCGTCCCCGGGAGCGGCCCTCGCATCACGCACGCGCGGATGCGGGGGCCGCTCTCGTCGTGCCGGACCGCGTGCAGCGCCGCGGCCCCCTCGGATCCGGCGCCTGCACGGCTGCTGACGGCGCCTCAGGGGCCTCGCGGTGCCTCGGGGGGAACGGGGGAGCCGGCCCGGGGTGCGGCGTCCACTGAGGGGCATGGACAGGTTCGGGGGCCTGTCCCGACCCCGGGGCGCGAAGCCGGGTCGGGGTTCGGGTGGGGCGACCGCGGCCTCGGGGGCGCGGAGCCGCTTCGGGGGCGGCGTCACCCCGGGGCGCGGAGCCGCTTCGGGGACGCCGGGACCCGCCCGGGGGCGAGCCCGCTCAGGGGCGGATCCTGCTCAGGGACGAATCCCGCTCAGGGAATGACGATCACGGGGCGCTGGGCGCGACGGGCGAGACGGCCCGCCACCGAGCCGAAGATCCGGCCCACGATGCCGTGCGTGGAGCCGACCACGATCGCGTCGGCCGAGTACTCCCGGCCGACCTCCTCCAGCTCGTGGCAGATGTCCCCGCCGCGCTCGACGAGCACCCACGGCACCTCGGAGAGGTAGTCCGCGCAGGCCAGCTCCAGGCCGAGGACCTCGGTGCGGTGATCGGGCACGTCCACGAAGACGGGCGGCTCGCAGCCGGCCCAGACCGTGGTCGGCAGCCGGTTGGCGACGTGGACGATGATCAGCCCGGAGCTCAGCCTGTTCGCCATGCCGATGGCGTACGCGAGGGCGCGCTCACTGGACATGGAGCCGTCGAAACCGACCACGACTCCATGCCGGAAGGCGGGATCGCACGAAGGGCGCGACTCTGTGACCGGCTGCGGGTCCGACCGCGGGTCGGCTACCTGCTTGCGGTCTGCGGGTTCAGGGATTTCGTGACCGGCCATCGATGTCTCGGCGAAGAGAGTCCTCGTGAGGAGCGAGCAGTGTGGAGGTGTGTCTGCGAGCGATGAAGCTGTGTCCGGGAACCATCTTCCCAACCCCCTACCCCCAAGGGTACGGCGCCACTCCTTCACCGCCCAGCCCTCGCAAAGCGCATGCGGCAATGGAGGGAGCATGCCGGACACGGCCCCGTATGGCAATGCCGGGTGTGTCGTACATCCAGGTCGCCGGGACCGGGGCGACGCACCGTGGACACTCTCCCTCGACACCCACGACCGGACCCGGCCCGCGCGGCCGAAAGCATCGCCGGCTCCCCGGCCCGGATCGTCACACGGCGCCATCGGCCGGCTCCGCTTCGCACCCGACCCGGGAGAGGGGGCGGTCAGCGGAGGCCAAAGGGCGCATAGAAGCAGTCCACCACCAGGGTGGTGCGCCGGTTGCATGACCGGAATACGCGCACACAACCGCTGCTTTTCAGCCAACTTCGCACAGCCCCCCGTTTCCTGGCGTTTCGGCCGACCAACCCACGTGCCAGCAGGCAGGAATAGACCGCGCGGTACGCTTTGAACCAACACGGACGGGCCATGATCGTCAGGCGCACTTCCCTGAGCGGCTCGCGAGTGGAACGCTTCGTGATCGAATGCTTCGCGCCAAGTTGCCTTGTCGACATAGTGCCGGTGGGGGAACGTGTCACGTCGGCACCACGGAACGCAGTAGATTCGATCATGAGTATCGAGGACTGGGGACGCGTGCGAGACCGAGGGGAAACGTGCAGGAGCGACAGGCCCGTAGGGACCAGGGAGACGCGAACACCGAGGGGGGCTTAGCGTCATGAGCCAGGACTCCGCCACCGCAACGGAGGCCGCACGGAAACTGACCGGGCGGCGACGCCGGGAAGTCGTAGCCGTACTGCTGTTCAGTGGCGGCCCTATCTTCGAGAGCTCCATCCCGCTCTCCGTATTCGGAATCGACCGGCAGGACGCGGGAGTTCCGCGCTACCGCCTGCTGGTCTGCGGCGGCGAGGATGGGCCGCTGCGCACTACCGGGGGGCTCGAACTCAGCACGCCGTACGGCCTGGAGGCCATCAGCAGGGCGGGCACCGTGGTGGTACCCGCCTGGCGGTCCATCACATCACCGCCGCCCGCCGAGGCGCTGGAGGCGCTGCGCCGCGCCCACGAGGAGGGCGCACGCATCGTCGGCCTGTGCACGGGGGCCTTCGTGCTCGCGGCGGCCGGCCTGCTGGACGGCCGCCCGGCCACCACGCACTGGATGTACGCACCGACGCTGGCCAAGCGCTACCCGTCGGTGCACGTCGACCCGCGTGAGCTCTTCGTCGACGACGGCGATGTGCTCACCTCGGCCGGGACCGCGGCCGGAATCGACCTCTGCCTCCACATAGTCCGTACCGACCACGGCACGGAGGCGGCAGGCGCGCTGGCTCGCCGGCTCGTCGTGCCACCGCGTCGCAGTGGCGGTCAGGAACGCTACCTGGACAGGTCTTTACCTGAAGAGATCGGCTCCGACCCGCTCGCCGAGGTCGTGGCCTGGGCGCTGGAGCATCTCCACGAGCAGTTCGACGTGGAGACGCTGGCCGCGCGTGCCTACATGAGCAGACGGACCTTCGACCGCAGGTTCCGTTCGCTCACGGGCAGCGCACCGCTCCAGTGGCTCATCACCCAGCGCGTGCTGCAGGCGCAGCGTCTGCTCGAGACCTCCGACTACTCGGTCGACGAGGTGGCGGGCCGCTGCGGCTTCCGTTCGCCGGTCGCGCTGCGCGGGCACTTCCGCCGCCAGCTGGGCTCCTCCCCCGCCGCGTACCGGGCCGCCTACCGGGCCCGTCGTCCGCAGGGCGGGGCGCTGGAGAGTGTCACCACGGTGATCGAGACGTCCGTGCCCGTCCAGGGCACGGCATCGAGCCGGCGGGCCGCTGCGGCTGCCTCCCCCGGTCCGACCCCGGTCATCGCCGCGGCGGCCTCCGGTGGTGCCGCGGAGCATCTCAGGCCGGGACCCGAGGCGTACGTTCCCGGGCGCCCGACCCTGCCGGGGCAGCGGAGCGCCCCGTAGGGTGGGTTCCATGAACGACCGCATGGTGTGGATCGACTGCGAGATGACCGGGCTCTCGCTGACGGACGACGCACTCATCGAGGTGGCCGCACTGGTCACCGACTCGGAACTGAACGTGCTCGGTGAAGGGGTGGACATCGTGATCCGCCCGCCGGACGCGGCCCTGGAGACCATGCCCGAGGTGGTGCGGCAGATGCACACCGCCTCGGGCCTCCTCGACGAGCTGGCCGGGGGCACGACCCTGGCCGACGCGGAGGAGCGGGTCCTGGCCTACGTGCGCGAACACGTGAAGGAGCCGGGCAAGGCCCCGCTGTGCGGGAATTCGGTCGGCACCGACCGCGGCTTCCTGTCGCGGGACATGCCGTCGCTGGAGGGCTACCTCCACTACCGGATCGTCGATGTGTCCTCGGTCAAGGAACTGTCGCGCCGCTGGTACCCGAGGGCGTACTTCAACAGTCCGGACAAGAACGGCAACCACCGGGCACTGGCGGACATCCGTGACTCCATCACGGAGCTGCGCTACTACCGGGACGCGGTCTTCGTGCCGCAGCCCGGCCCGGACTCGGCCCGCGCCAAGGAGATCGCGGCGCGGCACGCCAAGCCTGCCGGACAGTAGGACGACACGCCTGGTCACGGGCCCGGAAGGGCCCGTGGACGGGCCGTAGGGAACTCGGGCGCGAGCACCCTCTCGGACCCTGTACACTTTTTCTCGGCCGGTCGGAAACGACCGGACGACATGGTGGGTATAGCTCAGCTGGCAGAGCACCTGGTTGTGGTCCAGGATGTCGCGGGTTCAAGTCCCGTTACTCACCCTGATTGATCAAGGGCCGGTCTGTGAAAACAGACCGGCCCTTCGTCATGCCCCGTATGAGGCCCGCCACAGACGTCCGTCCATGCGGCATGGACCGCCGTGTCCCGGGAACCCGCCCTACGGGCCCTGCCGCGCTCTCCCCCGACGCGGCGGGGCCCGTCGGTGGTCGCGTCGGGGCGGCTCGCCCCCCTCCCCCGCGCCGGCCCCGTGCGCGACGTTCCACGCCGGACGTACGCCCGTGACGAGCCGGTCCGGGCCGTGACGGACGACGGCTTCCTGGTCCTGCGCGAACGCGTGCGGGGCGTCCGCCGCCGCGCCGACGACGGGGGGTGCCGATCCCCGCCCGGCGCCCTCCCGCGCGCACGGGTCCAGGACCCCGCCCGGGCGGTCGGCCGGAGGCCGCGCGGGCTCCGCGTTCCCGTGGCCACCCTCGTACCCGGGGCCGGTACGCGCCCCCTCAGGAGGACTCGCGCACCACCAGCTCCGTGGGCAGCACGATCCTCGGACGCTCCACCGCGCGGTCCTCGGAGCGGTTCGCGATCTCCTGGAGCAGGACCCGGGTCATCGTGCGGCCCATCTCCTCGATCGGCTGGCGGACGCTCGTCAGCGGCGGGTCCATGTGGCGGGCCACCGCGGAGTCGTCGAAGCCGATCAGGGCCACGTCGTCCGGGATGCGGCGGCCGGACTCGCGCAGGACCTGCCGCGCACCCGCGGCCATCACGTCGGAAGCGGCGAAGACCGCGTCCACGTCGGGGCGGCGGACCAGGAGCTCCCGCATGGCCCGGGCACCGCCCTCCTCGCTGAAGTCGGCAGGAGCGATCAGCCGTTCGTCCGGGTCGAGCCCGGCCGAGGCGATGGCCTTGCGGTAGCCGTCGAGCCGGCGCTGGGCGCCGTACACGTCGAGGCGTCCGGTGATCGTGGCAATGGAGCGGCGGCCCCGCGATATGAAGTGGTCGACCGCGGCACGGGCACCTTCGAAGTTGTCGGAGTCGACCGAGGGGAGCGTCTCCGCCGCGTGCCTGCGGCCGCTGATCACCGAGGGCATGCCCAGCTGTTCGAGCAGGTCGGGCAGCGGGTCGTCGGCGTGGACGGAGACCAGCAGCACGCCGTCGACCCGGTGGGCGGTCAGGTACGAGGCCAGCCGGCGGCGCTCACGGTCGTTGCCCGCCAGGGTCAGGAGCAGCTGCATCTCGGTGTCGGCGAGGGCGGCGCCCACCCCTCGCACGATGTCGGAGAAGTACGGCTCGGCGAAGAACCTGGTCTCGGACTCCGGCACGACGAGGGCGATGGCGTCGGTCCGGTTCCCGGCGAGCGCCCGGGCCGCCCGGTTGGGGACGTAACCCAGCTCGGCGACGGCCGCCTCGACGGCTTCCCTGGTCTGCGCGCTGACCCGCGGCGAGCCGTTGATGACGCGTGAGGCCGTGCCCCGCCCCACTCCGGCGCGTGCCGCTACTTCTTCGAGCGTGGGCCGCCCGCCACTCCGTACTCGCGCTGCCGCCATGGCTGCCTCCCGTTCGCGGTCAATTTCTCACAGCCGGATAGCCAAACCAAGTCCCGCTGTCCGATCTCTTGACACTCGCTCGGACCGACCGGCTCGAGCGTGGCGCCACTCCCCTTGGGAGCGCTCCCAAGCCTACGGGTTCGCTGCGGTGAACAGGTAAGACCCGCCCCGTCCAGCCCGTCAGCCGTGCCGTGCGGCCGCCCGCCCACACGCACGGCACCGGACGCGGACGCCCGGCGCCGGGACGGTCTCGGCGCGCGACGTCGGAGGGCGGCGGTGTCGGCTCAGGGTCGATGCGCACGCCCGGCTCGACTCCGGGCCGGCGGTCGGGCGGCCCGCAGTCGGCCCTCCCGCGCGGACCGGCACATAACCTCGGCGCCGGTGGGCCGAGCGGCTATAGGGTCGGCGCTTATGAGTTGGCTGCCTGACGACTTCGTCCATCCCGTCCACGTACCCGTGCCCGGCACCACGCTTCACCTGCGGCCGATCCGGGAGGCGGACACCGCGATCGACTATCCCGCCGTGATGGGCTCCCGAGAGCGCCTGTGGGAGATCTTCGGTCCGGCCTGGGCCTGGCCCCCGGCGACGATGACCTATGAAGAGGACCGCATCGACCTGCGTCGGCACGAGGAGGAGATAGCCGCGCACCAGTCGTTCAACTACGCGTTGCTGGACGAGGAGGAGACGGCCGTCCTCGGTTGCGTCTACATCGACCCGCCCGAGCGCACCGGCTCCGACGGAGAGGTCTCGTGGTGGGTGGTGGACGACCTCGTCGGCAGTGAGGCCGAGCGTGCGCTCGACGCGCTGGTGCCGCGGTGGATCGGCGCCGACTGGCCCCTCCAGCAGCCCCGTTACGTGGGCCGCGACCTCACCTGGCAGGACTGGCTGGCACTGCCGCCCGCCTCGGATCGAGCGACGCCGGGAGAGGGCGGGCCGAACGGCTGACGTGCCCCTCGCCGGTGCGGGACGGGGCACACAAGGAGCGAGACCCGGCGCACGGCCGGGTCTCGCTCTCCGTTCTACGGGACGCGGGTCAGACCGCGCCGTCGACCGGAGGAAGGGCGTGGCGGCGAATCACGTCGGAGTACCAGTAGGCACTCGACTTGGGGATACGGCGCTGGGACGCGTAGTCGACGTACACCGCACCGAAGCGCTTCGAATAGCCGTACGCCCACTCGAAGTTGTCCATCAGGGACCACAGGAAGTAGCCGCGGACATCCGCGCCGTCGGCGATCGCGCGCTGTACGGCGTCGAGGTGCCCGTGCAGGTACGCGACGCGCTCGGGGTCCTCCACCTTGCCCTCGGGCGAGACGTAGTCGTCGAACGCCGCACCGTTCTCGGTGACCATCAGGGTCAGGTCCGGGTACTCCCGGTGGGTGTCCATGAGGAGGTCGTAGAGCCCGTTGGGGTCGATCGACCAGTCCATCGCGGTCCGCGCCTTCCCCTCGGGGAGGTGGAAGGCGACGTGCTCGGAGCCGGGCCACGGGGAGTGGTCGCTGCTGCCGTGGGCGTCGCTCCGCGCGTAGTCGGCCCCGGCCACCGGGTCGCTGACCAGCGTCGGCGTGTAGTAGTTGACGCCGAGCGCGTCGAACGGGCGCGAGATGGTGGCGAGGTCGCCGTCCTGGACCAGCTTGGACCAGTCCACCAGGTGCGAGGTGTCCGCGATCAGGTCCTCGGGGTACTCGCCGCGCAGCATCGGACCGGTGAAGACACGGTTGCCGACGGCGTCGATCCGGCGGGCGGCGTCCGCGTCGGCCGCACTGTCGGTCAGCGGGCGGACCTGGTGGAGGTTGAGGGTGACCGAGGTCTGCGCAGCAGCGGGGAGTTGGGCGCGCAGAACCTCGATCGCCCGGCCATGGGCGAGATTGAGGTGATGGGCCGCCTGCAGCGCCGCTGCGGGCTCGGTGCGACCGGGGGCGTGCACACCGGATCCGTAACCGAGGAAGGCCGAGCACCACGGCTCGTTGAGGGTGGTCCACATGCCGACGCGGTCGCCGAGGGCGCCGGAGACGATGGCGGCGTAGTCGGCGAACCGTTCGGCGGTCGCGCGCTCGGTCCAGCCGCCGGCGTCCTCGAGCTCCTGGGGGAGGTCCCAGTGGTAGAGGGTGGCGACGGGCATGATGCCGGCGTCGAGCAGCTCGTCGACGAGCTTGCGGTAGAAGTCGAGGCCGCGCTCGACGGCGGGGCCCCGCCCGGTGGGCTGGACCCGGGACCAGGAGACGGAGAAGCGGTAGGCCTTGAGGCCGAGCTGCTTCATCAGTGCGACGTCGTCGCGGTAGCGGTGGTAGTGGTCGGCGGCGATGTCACCGGTGTCGCCGTTGCGGACCTTGCCGGGGGTGCGGCTGAAGGTGTCCCAGATGGACGGCGTGCGGCCGTCCTCCGCGGCGGCACCCTCCACCTGGTACGAGGCGGTGGCCGCGCCCCAGAGGAAGCCCGTGGGGAAGTTCGTTGCCTCGGGCGCCTGCTTCGGGGTGATGTCGGGTCGGACTGCAGTCATGCGGGAGCGCTCCCAAGAATGGACGAACAAGGACAGGGAAGAGCGGGGACCCCGGGACCCGCACGGCCTGTGGTCAGGTACAGGCCGTGCGGGAGGACCGGGGTCGGACCGGGGGTGGGGCGGCGGGTGGAGCGGCGGGCCCTGGGTCAGCCCTTGACGGCACCGGACATGATTCCTCCGACGATCTGCTTGCCGAAGATCACGAAGACGATGAGCAGCGGCAGCGTGCTGATCAGCGCGCCCGCCATGACGATGCTCTGGTCGGGCACGTAGGAGGCGCTCAGCTGGCCGAGGGCCACCTGGAGCGTGGGGTTCTGCTGGTTGAGCGCGAGGTACGGCCAGAAGAAGTCGTTCCAGGCCTGCACGAAGGTGAGCATGCCCAGCACCATCATGGCCGGGCGGGCCACCGGGAGCACGATGCTCCACACGATGCGGAGGTTGTTCGCCCCGTCCACCCGGCCCGCTTCGATCAGCTCGTACGGGAGTGCCTCGATCAGGTACTGCCGCATGAAGAACACGCCGAACGCGCTCACCAGGGTCGGGAAGATCACCGACTCCAGCTGACCGCCCCAGCCGATGTCCGACATCATCATGAACAGCGGTACGACGCTGAGCTGCGGCGGGATGGTCAGCGTGGCGATGACCACCGTCATCAGCGCGCCGCGGCCCTTGAAGCGCATCTTGGCGAACGCGTAGCCGGCCAGGGTGCAGAAGAACAGCGTCGCGAGGGTGATGCTGCTGGACACGATGACCGTGTTCAGGATGGCCTTGCCGAGGTTGGCCTGCTCCCACGCGGCCTGGAGGTTGTTGAACAGGTTCCCGCCGGGGATCAGCGGCGGGGTGGTGTCCAGCACCTCCTCCTGGGTGCGGGACGCCGCGACGAGCGTCCAGTACAGCGGGAAGATCGAGCCGAGGCCGACGACGGCGAGGGCGATGTAGGCGAAGGGGCCGGCGTGGTGCTGACGGCCCGCGCCGGGCTTGAAGCGGCTGCGGCGCGGGGGCTCACTGCGGGGCGCGGACTTGTCCACGCGGCGGTCCGGAGCGGTGGTGGGGCTGATCGTGGTCATGGATATCGCTCCCCGTCAGGCCGCGGTCTTGCGCATGAGGCGCCCGACGAGCCAGTTGATCGCGGCAATGAGCAGCAGCAGGACGAGCATCGCCCAGGCGACCGCGGCGGCCGGACCGAGGTGCCCGAGGTTCCAGCCGTAGTTGTAGAGGTAGATGCTGAGCGTCTCGTACTGGTTCTCGGTGCCGCCCTGCGCTCCGATGGGGCCGCCTTCCAGGAGCAGGGGCTCACCGAACAGCTGCATGGAACCGATGGTCGAGATGACGATCGTGAAGAGGATCGTCGGCCGCAGCGAGGGGATCGTCACGTTGCGGAACTGCTGCCAGCGCGAGGCCCCGTCGAGCGAGGCCGCCTCGTACAGGTCGGACGGGATGGCCTGCATCGCGGCCAGGTAGATCAGCGTGTTGTAGCCCGTCCAGCGCCAGATCACGATGACCGCGATGGCGATGTTGGACGTCCAGTGACCGTTGACCCAGTTCGTCTCACCGGCGCCGAAGAATCCGAGCACCCAGTTCAGCAGGCCGCCGTCCGCCCGGAACACCAGGGCGAAGACCAGGGCCGCGGAGGCCACCGAGGTGGCGTACGGGGTGAGGATCACGGTGCGCCAGAAGGTGCTGGCACGCAGCTTGTAGTTCAGCAGGTGGGCCAGGCCCAGCGCGATCATCAGCTGCGGGACGGTCGAGATGACGCCGATGACGAAGGTGTTGGTGACCGCGGTCCAGAACTCGGAGTCCTGGAGGATGTTGCTGAAGTTCTCGAATCCGACCCATTCCATCTGGTCGAGACCGGTCATCTCCACCCGGTGCAGGGCGATCCAGCCGGTGTAGATGAGCGGGTAGAGCCCGAAGGCCCCGAAGACGAGGAAGAAGGGGGCGATGTAGGCGTACGGCGATGCCTTGTCGTCGAATCGCCACAGCCGGCTGCGCCACGCCTGGCGGCCGGGAGTCATGGGCTTCGGAGCGCGGCGGCCGGGCCGTGATCCTTGAGCGCCCCGGGTGGGGGTCGTGGTTGCCACAGGCGGGAGTCCTTCCCTGAGGTGTGCCGACACCGCAGGGGCAGGCCGGACCTCTGGTCAGGTCCGGCGGAGGTGTCGGAGACGGTGCACGGGCCGGCAGGAGAACCGGCACCGGTGCGGGCCGGCCGGGACGCGTCGTACGGCGTCCCGGCGGCCCGCACCGGAGTGGATCAGCCGATCACCTTGTCGATGGACTTGGTGGCGGCCTCCCATGCCTTGTCCGGGCTGGTGCCCCGCTGCTCCATGTTGTTGATCTGCGTGGAGATGGAGTCCTTGATGACGCCGTCCTTCGGGCCGAGCACGGCCGCGGGGATGACCTGCGCCTCTTCGGCGTAGATCTCACCGATCGGCGCGTTGTTGAAGTACTCCAGCTTGGCGGTCTTCACCTCGGGGAGCTCGTAGGCGCCCTTGTTCGAGGGGAAGAGACCGGCGGCCTTGAACACGGCGGCCTGCTGCTCGGGCGCGGTCAGCCACTTGACGAGCTCACCGGCCTCCTTGACGTGCTTGCCCTTCGCGGGCACGGAGAGGAACGAACCGCCCCAGTTGGCAGCGGTCTCACCCGGGGTGCGGGTGATGTCCCACTTGCCCTTGAACTCGTCACCGGAGTACGTGGAGATCTGCGCGGCCATCCACGCCGGGCAGGCCACGGTGGCGACGCTGCCCTTGCGCAGGGCGTTCTGCCACGGCACACCGAACTGGGCCAGGCCCTGGGTCAGGCCCTTGTCGACGGCCTGGGCCGCGAGGTCCCAGCCCTTCTTGACACCGGCGCTGTCCTTGTAGATCGCCTTGCCGTCCTTGGAGTAGTACTGCTCCGAGTCGGAGCTCACCACGCCGTTGTACATGGCACTGGCGGAGTCCATGAAGAAGGTGCCCTTGGGGGCCTTCTTCTTGAACTCCTCACCGAGCTTGAGGTAGTCCTCCCAGCCGCCGGCGAGCTTCGCGGCGACCTCGGTGCGGTCGGCCGGCAGACCGGCCTGCTCGAACAGGTCCCGGCGGTAGCAGATCGACATCGGACCGATGTCGGTACCCGCACCGATGACCTTGCCGTCGTCGGTGCTCGCCTGCAGCGCCTTCCAGTTCACCCACTGGTCGGGGTCGACCACCTTGGAGAGGTCCGCGAACGCGTCCGCCTTGGTGTCGACGAGCTCCTTGACGCGGCCGACCTCGATGCCCTGGACGTCGGCCAGCCCGCTGCCCGTGTTGAGCTGCTGGAGGAACTTGGGGTAGTAGACCTTCTCCTCGGCCGTGACGTTTTCCTTGACCGTGATGTTCGGGTGGAGCTCGTGGTACTTCTCGAAGAGCCCCGCCTCCTTGTAGCCGAACTGGCCGAAGTCGGCGACGGTCAGGGTGATGTTCCCGTTCGCGTCGGCCTCGTCGGAATCCGAACCGGAATCGCTGCAGCCGGTCAGCAGCAGGGCGGTGGCCGTGAGGCCCGTGGTGGCCATGACGGCGGTTCTGCGGCTTCGACCTGCGACGGTGCGGGTGATGCGCATTCCACTACTCCTTGTTCCAGGGTGGGACTGGCGTTCAATCTGCTCGGCATACGCGCTGGTGGTGCGGTGCCAGTGGTACGGAGAGGACATGGGCTGTGTCGTCCCCGTACGAGCGAAAAACCTCGTTCGATATGGGAGCGCTCCCATGCGCTGATGCCGGAACATTGCTGCCTCAAGGGGGTGGGTGTCAAGAGTTGAAGACGCTTCCGTTGCCCGAGTGTGTCCTGCAAGTCACGCGACCGTGTCCGACCGAGGGCTTGCGTTAACGTGCGCGTGCTGCATGCGGAACACGCCGGACCGTGAATTCCCCCTGGTCAGGGCGGTGTTGGGCCACGGAGCCGCCCTTCGAGCCCGCTTCCGGGCCCGTCCGCGGCGGATTGCGCCTGGCACTTCGGACGAGTACCCGGTGCGTCGGCTGCCCGGAAAGCGCCCGCCGGAAAATGAACGGGGTGCGGCGCTGTGAGGGCGCTCAGGGGGGCCCGAGGGCGTTCCCGCGTTCTTTCCCCGAACTCCGGGGCTCGGCGGGCAGGTTCCGCTTGAGCGGGTTTGCGTGCCCCGACGGGTCCGGGGGACGTGGCCCGTGCGGGAGGAAAAAGGGGGCGCACCCCGGCCGGGTGTGGGGGTGTGGGGCCGGCCGGGGTGCGCGCGGGGGGTGGCGGTTCTGGGAGGTGTGGAGGGAGTACGGGGGGCTGCCGCCGGGGTGGCGGTTCCGGGGGGGGCGTGGAGGGAGTATGGGGGGCTACCGCCGGGGTGGCGGTTCCGGGGGGCGTGGAGGGAGTATGGGGGGCTGCCGCCGGGGTGGCGGTTCCGGGGGGCGTGGAGGGAGTACGGGGGGTGCGTGGCTACTTGTGGGCGCCGAACGCCTTCGTGAAGGCCAGCGGCTCCTGGAGGATCGAGCTGCAGGTCGCGTCGGCCGCGGGCTTCGTGCCGCCCGCGCACTGCTTGTCCCGCGTGCCCGACCACATCGAGAGCCGGCCGATCTTCTTCTCTTGCGCGAACTTCACCAGCTGCGTGGCGTCCTCGACCGTGAAGATCTCGGTGACGACGTCGTTCACGCCGATCATCGGGGTGACCGCGACCGCTGCCCAGGCGGCCGTGTCGGAGAGCCCCAGCACGCCCTTGATCTGGGCCTGTGTGGCCGTGGCCGCCTGGGTGGCGTAGTCGCCCATGTCACCGCTGTACGAGGCCCCGTAGTCCATCGCCATGATGTTGACCGCGTCGACCCTGACGCCGTTCCTCTTCGCGTCTGCGATCAGGTCCACGCCGGGCTGGGTCAGCCCCTCGGGCATCACCGGCAGGGTGAAGGAGACGTCCAGGCCGGGGTGGGACTTCTGGAGCTGGGCGATGGCCTGCGAGCGGCGCGAGTTGGCCGCCGTGTCCGGCAGTGCGCCGCCCTCGACGTCGAAGTCGACCTTCGTCAGCCCGTACGTGTCGATGACCTTCCCGTACGCCGTGGCGAGCTCCGCGGGGGTGGAGCAGTGCAGGGCCAGCTCAGCGCCCGCCGCGCCGCCGAAGGAGACCCGGACGTCACCGCCCCCGGCCCGCAGGGCACCGATCTGCGCGGCCACCTTGTCGTCGCCGAGCCCGGTCACTCCGCCCCACAGAGGGGTACAGCTGCCGCCCGACGTGATGAACGCGAGGGTGAACTCCTTGACGCCCGTCTTCCCGGCGGTGTCGAGCAGGTCGTACGCCGGGTAGAGGGACGTGTCGATGTACGGCGCGAAGCCGGCACCGGTGGCCGTACCGCCACCGCCCTCACCGCCGCCGGGCGTCTCCGACGGCGTCGGTGTCGGTTCGGGCGTCCCCGGCTTCGTGGGGGTGGGCGACGGCTCGGTGGTGGGGGTCCCGGTGGGGCGGCCGCTGGGCTCCGGTGTCGCCCCGGTGTCCGCGGAGCACGTCGCGTCGTTGATCAGGCAGCCGGCCGGATCGGCGGCGGTACCGGACGAGGCGGTGACGAAGCCGACGGTGACGGACGCGCCGGGGGCCAGGTCCTTGTTCCAGCTCGCGGGCTTCACGGTGACGTGGTTGCCGCTGACGGTGTGCTCACCGTTCCAGAGGGAGTCGATCCTCGTCCCGGCGGGCAGGTCGAATTCGAGCGTCCAGCCCGACTGCGCCTTCTCGGTGTCGTTCGTGACGACGTACTGCCCGGTGTATCCACTGGTCCAGCCGCTGGTCCTGGTGTACGTGGCACCGACCGCCGCCGCCTGCGCGGTGCCGGTGAGTGCGAAGACCGTGCCGCCGATGACCGCGGCGGCGACCACGGCGCCGACCGCCTTGGTGCGGGTGCTCGTCGTGCGGCGGTGCGTGCTGGTGCCCATCGCGTTCCTGCCTCTGTCCTACGGGGGGTGGTGATTGCGTCTGCACGCTAGCCGCCCCGAAACCGACAAAAGGAGCTCTTGGGACCTGGGTCGATGTTCTTAGGGTTGGCTTAAGGAGCGCATCGGTGCTGGTTAAAGGTTCGGCCCGGCTCCGGGGGATCCAGGAGCTCTGCGTGCCGGGCCGTCACTCCGCGTCGCGGGGCCGTGGTGATCCGTACGAGCGCCCCGGCTATCCCTTGGCGATCCGCTGTCCCGGCCGCCGGCCGAACCGCTTCCCGCCGCGCCTGCCCACCCGGTGCCCCCGGCGCGCCCGCTCGGAGGGGCCGCCGTCGAGCCCGATCCAGATGCGCACTTCCGTGCCTCCGAGCACGGAACGCCCGATCCGCAGGTCGCCGCCGGTGGACTCGGCGACCCGGCGGACGATGTCCAGGCCGAGGCCGGTCGAACCCACGGCGCCCGGCCCGTCGCTCCGCCCGCTGGCTCCCCGGGCCAGGGCGGCCTTCGGGTCGGCTATGCCGGGCCCGGCGTCCGAGACGAGGACGAGCACCGCGTCACCGCTGTGGTGCACGTCGACCGCGAAGGCGGTGCCTTCCGGGGTGTGCCGGAAGACATTGCCGAGCAACGCGTCGAGCGCCGCCGCCAGTTCGGGCCTGGCCACCGGTATACGCACCGTGCGGTCCACCCCTGCGAGCCGGACCGTGCGGCCCTCGTCCTCGGCCAGGGCGGACCAGAACCCCATGCGTTCGCGGATCACCTCGGACGCGTCGCACCCGGCGCCCGCGCCCGTCTGCACGCCCTGGGTCTGCGGGCGCTGCTCGCGGGCGGTGCGGATGATCGTGTCGACCTCGCGCTCCAGCTGCTCCACGGCCGCCCGGGTCTGGTCGGCGGCGGGGCCCTCGCCCAGGGAGGCGGCGTTGAGGCGGAGCACCGTCAGCGGGGTGCGCAGCCGGTGCGAGAGGTCCGCGGCCAGTTCGCGTTCGTTGGCGAGCAGCTGGACCACCTGGTCGGCCATGGAGTTGAACGCCACGGCGGCGGAGCGCAGTTCGGTCGGCCCCTCCTCGGGGACCCTGGTCCCCAGCCGGCCCTCCCCCAGGTCCTGGGCGGCGCCGGCGAGGCGCTGGGCGGGCTCCACCATCCGCACGCCGAGCCGGTCGGCGACCGCCACCGAGCCCACGATCAGCGCGATCCCGACGCCCGCCAGCACCAGCCACGCGGTGTCGACGCCGTTGGAGATCTCGGCCTCGGGCACGAACACCTCGACGACGGCGATGTCCCCGGAGCCGAGCGCGGTCGGCTGGAGCAGCGCGTGGCCGTCGGGGACCTCGGCGATGGAGGCGCGCCCCGACTCCCGTACGGTCTCCAGGTCCTGGCGGCTGGCGCGCCGGGTGCCGATCTCCAGGCGCCTGCTGTCCGGCTCGCCGGTGGCGGGCACGTGGACCGCGAGCCGTCCCCTGCCCCCGGGCTCGGTGGACAGGACCGCGCGGGTCAGCTCCTCGCGGTCGGTGGTGATGGTGAGGGTCGGGCCGATGGTGGCGGCCTGCCGTTCGGCGTCGGAGAAGGCGCGGTCGCGGGCCATCTCCTTGATGACGAGCCCCAGGGGCACGGCGAAGGCGATCACGACCATGGCGGTGACGGCCAGGCAGACCTTGACCAGGGCCCATCTCATGCGGGCGGCTCCGGTGCCGCCGCCGGTGCGGACTCCGGGGGTTCGAGCTTCACGCCGACGCCGCGCAGGGTGTGCAGATAGCGCGGCCGGGCCGCGGTCTCACCCAGTTTGCGGCGCAGCCAGGAGAGGTGGACGTCGATGGTCTGGTCGTCGCCGTAGGACTGCTGCCAGACCTCGGCCAGCAGTTCCCTGCGTGGGACGACGACCCCTGGGCGTCCGGCGAGGAAGGCCAGGAGGTCGAACTCCCTGCGGGTCAGGTCCAGGGCCGTGCCGTCGAGTTCGGCCTGTCGGCGCAACGGGTCGATGGAGAGCCCGCCGACCTGGATGACGCGCGGGGGCGGTGCCTGACCGCCGACGCCCCGGGTGCGGCGCAGCACGGCGGCCATGCGGGCGGAGAGGTGCTCCACGGAGAACGGTTTGGTCAGGTAGTCGTCGGCACCGTCGTTGAGCAGCCTGACTATCTCGGCCTCGTCGTCCCGCGCGGTCGCGATGATCACGGGTACGTCGGTGATGGACCGCAGCATCTTCAGCGCCTCGGCGCCGTCGAGGTCGGGCAGGCCGAGGTCGAGTATGACGACGTCGAAGCGGAAGTGCGCGACCTCGCGCAGCGCTTCGAGCGCGGTACCGACACTCCGTACCGTGTGAGAGGCCTCGGTCAGGTGCCGGATGAGGGCGGAACGTACGAACTGGTCGTCCTCGACCACGAGCACACTTGGCATGGGCGGCACCGTAACCCATGCGGAGGGACCCGGTCCCCTCCGGGACAGCAACGGGGCGGGTGGGGCAGGATGTGCCCGATGCAACGAGGATTCGTACACGCGATCGCGTGGTCGCTCGCCACCGGGGCCGCGGTCACCCTGTCGTGGTGGGGTGTGCACACGGTGATGTCGGGGACGGTGTACGAGCCTCCGCGCGCCGTGCCGATCGCGGTGGGCGCGCGGGACGGCGGGACCACGGACGCACCGGTGTCGTCGTCGACGCGCCGCGCCCTGCCGTCGCCCTCGCCGAGCGCGAGCCCTTCCCGCAGCAAGGCGCCGTCCTCGCCCCGGCCCTCCAAAAAGCCCTCCGCCGTTCCCTCGTCGAGCAGTCAGGCCCCGCCCGAGTCCTCGGCCCCCGCGGCGGCTTCGGGCGAGGTGCAGAGCTATCCGACGCGCGGCGGCCGCGTCGTCCTGGAGCTGACGGGCGACGCGGCGACACTGGTCTCGGCGACACCTGAGCAGGACTGGTCGATGCAGGTGTGGACGAACGCGGAGTGGATCCGGGTGGACTTCAGCGACGGGGCCGGGGCGACCGTCTCCGTGTTCTGCACCTGGAACGGCCATCCGCCGACGGTGCAGGTCGTCGACCAGTAGGCCGCTCACGGGCGCGGGCCGTCCCGGCCCACTCTCCGCGGGGCGCCCGGTCCGTCAGGAGAAGGCGCCGGGCGGCGGGGCGGGTGACGGGCGGGCACCCTCGTCGGTGACGACGGCGGCGCCACCGGTGAAGTCGGCGAGGGCCCGGCCGTGTTCGACGCGGCCGGGGTGCGGATCGCTCGCGACCCGCCGGGTCAGCTCGGCGACGGCGATCGGCCGGTCCGAGGCGACCAGGACCGCGTTGCCGAAGCGCCGGCCCCGCCAGACGGTCGGATCGGCGGCCAGGGCCAGTTCGGGGAAGAGCGAGGCGGCCGTGGCGACCTGGCCGCGGAGATGGGCGAGCGGCGGACCGTCGGCCAGGTTGGCGGCGTACTGACCGCCCGGCTTCAGCACCCGTCGCACGTCGGCGAGGAATTCGGCGGAGGTGAGGTGCGCGGGGGTACGGGCGCCGCTGAAGACGTCGGCGACGACGAGGTCCGCCCAGCCGTCCTGGATCTTCCCGAGTCCGGCGCGGGCGTCCACGGACCGCACCCGTATCCGGGCTTGGGGGTCCAACGGGAGCTCGCGGCGCACCAGTTGGACGAGCGCCGCGTCGATCTCGATGATCTGCTGGGTGGAGCGGGGGCGGGTCGCCGCGATGTACCGGGCCAGCGTGAACGCCCCGCCGCCCAGGTGCAGGACCTGCAGCGGCTGGTTCGGGGGCGCGGCGAGGTCGATGACGTGACCGAGCCTGCGCTGGTACTCGAACGAGAGGTACGAGGGTTCGTCCAGGTCCACATGGGACTGCGGGGCGCCGTCCAGCAGCAGGGTCCAGGCGTGCGGGCGTTCACGGTCGGGGACGAGCTCGGCGAGGCCGCCGTCCACCGTCACGGCGACGGGCTCCTGGTGGCGCTCGGACCGCTTCCGGGTGCTCGCGCCCCTGCCCGGGGCGCTCACGCCCTTGCCCGGCGCTCCTCGACGTGCCACGCGCCCTCGTCCTCACTCACCCGTGCGGGCCGGGTCCTGGGACGGACCGGCGACGGCGGGAGATCCGCCCACCCGGCCATTATGGACTCAGCGGCAGTTGTCGGCCGCTTCGATGAGCCGGGCCGCCTGGTCGAGGGCGGCGCGGAGCGCGACCGGGTCGGTGACCTGGGAGTCGTCGGCGGGCGGCAGGAGCCAGCCGCCCCCGGTGACGGGCGGCTCGGCGGGGATGCGCAGCCCCCGGCCGTCCGTCCGCGTGCAGGCGCTGCCGGGCACGTCCCAGGCGTCCGCCGTACCGGGCGGCACGAGGAAGCCGAGGGTGGCGCAGGCCCCGTCGTGCAGGACCGGGCCGACGGCCTCGTGATCGGCGCCCCGGCGCAGGATGTCCACGGCCTCCAGGCCCTGACGTGCCGGGACGGTCACCAGGTCGCACGGTGCGGATTCCGGGCCGGTGTGCAGCATGGGAACCCCTCCTCTCGTCGCCGAACGGAGCTACGCCCCGTTTCGCATGGACCAACGCGCCGACGGCGTCAAGGGCTACGGCGGCACGCCGCCGCAAAGGGTGGCAGTTCATGGCAGATCAGGGGCGAGATGTCCGCTTTATAGCAAAACACCGCATGCGCGTCCCGCCACAGCGGGTACGTTCTTGCTCCGCCGGGACACCGGAAGCAGGCGCCCGGCTGCACCAGAGAGGGCCCCGCCATGGTGACACGGGCAGTTCCCAACCTCGCCTTCCGTCGGCTGCGCGGACAGCGCTCCGCCGGTGAGTTCGCGGCGGCGGTCCGTAGAGCCGGCCGCGAGATCGGTGAACAGGTCGCGTGCGACGCCCGGTACATCGGACGTGTGGAGTCCGGTGAGATCCGCTGCCCCAACTATGCGTACGAACGGGTGTTCCTGCACATGTTCCCCGGGGTGACCCTGGCGGACCTGGGCTTCTCGGCCCGCGAGAGCGTGCGCGGCCGGGGGGCACGCCCGGCACCCCGTTCTTCCCCTTCCCCCCTTCCCCCCACGCTCGACAGTGACATCGACGAGGAGAGCGACGTGCTGCGTCGCGTGTTCATGACGAGCGGCACCGCCACGGTGGCTGCCGCGTCCCTGGGCCTGGGCGGCGGAGCGTCCGCCGCGGGCCCGATCACCGTGCCCGCGCAACGCCGGGTCGGCGAGGCCGAGGTGAGCGCCGTCGAGGAGGCGGTGCGGAAGATCCGGCTGCTCGACGACCGGCACGGTGCGGACGGGCTCTACCAGCGGGCCGCCGCACCCCTCCGGGCCGCGTACGCCCTGCTCGACGCGGGGACCGCCACCCGCCGCAGTACCGCGGACCGGCTGCACGCGGGCGCCGGGGAGCTGGCCATCTCCGTGGGCTGGCTGGCGCACGACTCGGGCCGCTTCGAGGACGCGCGCTCGCACTACGCGGAAGCGCTCGCGACGGCGCGGCTGGCCGGCGACTCCGCGCTGGAGGCGCACGCCTTCTGCAACGCGTCGTTCCTGGCCAGGGACATGGGGCGGGCCCGGGAGGCGGTCCGCGCGGCGGAGGCGGGCGGACGGGCCGCCGGGCCGCTCGGCTCCCCCCGCCTGACCGCCCTCCTGGCGCTGCGGGAGGCCGGCGGGCGGGCCTGGCTCGGGGACCGTACGGGATGCGAGCAGGCGATCGGGCGGGCGCGTACGGCGTTCGAACGGGGGTCGTGCGCGGCCGACCCCGAGTGGATGAGCTTCTTCCGGGAGGCGGAGCTGGAAATACTGGAGGCGCAGTGCTGGTCGGCCCTCGGCGACTGGCCGAGGGCGGCCCGGCACGCACGCCGGGCCACACGGCTCCAGGACCCGCACTTCACCCGGAACCTCGCGCTGTACCGGGCGCAGCTGGCCGGTGACCTGGCTCGGGCGGGCACGGCCGACGAGGCGTCCGCGGCGGGCCACCAGGTGCTCGACCTCCTGGACCGGGTCCAGTCCTCCCGCATCCGGGGGATGCTGGCGAGCGCGGTACGGGTGCTGAGGCCGCGGGGCGGCCCGGAGGTGGCGGCGCTCCTGGACCGCTACGAGGAGCTGCCACCGTCCACGGGGTGACCGGAGCGTCCGCGGCGTGACCGGAGTGCGACGGCGACGGCGGGGCGCCTCCGGCCCGGGCGGCGGCGTCCGGCCCCACGGCACCGCGCTACCGGTCCAGGTGCCCCGTGTCGTTCCATCGCTCCAGAGCCGGCATCCCGTACGCCCACCCCAGCACCGACAGCGACGTCGGCTCCAGCCGGATGCGGGCGCCGAAGGAGATGTCCTCGCCGAGCCACCGCGCCCCCAGCGTCCGCAGGATGTGCCCGTGGGCGAAGACCAGCACGTCACGGTCGGAGGAGCGCGCCCAGGCCACGACCTCGTCCGCGCGGGCCGAGACGTCGGCCGGGCTCTCGCCCCCGGGGACGCCGTCCCGCCAGATCAGCCAGTCCGGGCGGTCCGCCTTGATCTGCGCCGGGGTCAGCCCCTCGTAGTCCCCGTAGTCCCACTCCATCAGCGCGTCCCACGGCTCGGCCCGCTCGCCGAATCCGGCGATGGCGCACGTCTCGGCCGCCCGGACGAGCGGGCTGGTGCGGACCTCCACCCCGGGCAGCCCGCCCCAGGGTTCCCGGTGCAGGCGTTCGCCGAGCAGCTTGGCGCCCTCGCGGCCGGTGTCGAGGAGGGGGATGTCGGTCCTGCCGGTGTGGTTGCCCTGGACCGACCACTGGGTCTGGCCGTGCCGGGCGAGCAGGATTCGCGGTGCCATGACGGCTCTCCCTGAAAATACTGAGATCCGATGATCCGGGGACCCTAGGATCTGATGGGTCCGGGACAGCGGTGTCCGGGACGGCGACGGGGCAGCGACGTCGACACTCCGGGGGACGGTGTGGACGAGGGCCCCGCTCCATCATCTCTCACCCGCTCCGGGGGCAACCTGCGGGGCGGTATCCGCGTCCCTCCCACCGCACGACGAGGGGCAGTCGTAGGTGACGCCCCCGGGGGAACACGTACCGGATGACCGCCGTACGGTTGAACGCCCGTCGTCGACCGCATGAACATGGGGAGAGCCATCGGATGCCGCACGCCACCGCCGGGACACCCTCCTCCGGTCATCGGCCACGCTGGTGGAAGGAGCTGCCGCTGATAGCGGTGGTGTACGGGCTGTATTCGGTGGGCCGGCTACTGGTCCGGGAGGACATACCCGCGGCCGTGGACAACGGCCTCGCCATACTCCGCCTGGAAAAGGCCCTGTTCCTCAACGCCGAGCACCCCCTCAACCGGCTGCTGACCGCCCACCCCTCCCTGGGCATACCCGCCGACTTCGCTTACGCGTCCCTGCACTACCTGGTCACCCCGGCCGTCCTCATATGGATGTTCCGGCGCCGGTCCACCGTCTACCGGGCGGCCCGCACCTGGCTGATGACCTCCACGCTCATGGGGCTGATCGGCTTCACGCTGATGCCCACCTGCCCGCCCCGGCTCCTCGACGCCCACCACGGATTCGTCGACACGATGGCCCAGTACAGCGCGTTCGGCTGGTGGGGCGCGGGGGCCAGCGCGCCGCGCGGGCTCAGCGGGATGACGAACCAGTACGCCGCGATGCCGAGCCTCCACGTCGGCTGGGCGGTGTGGTGCGGGGTCCTGCTGTGGCGGCACGGCCGCCACCCGGTCCTCCGGGCGGCGGGCGTCGTGTACCCCCTGGTCACCGTGCTCGTGGTGATGGGCACGGCGAACCACTACTTCCTCGACGCCGTCGCGGGCGCGGCCGTGATGGGCGTCGGAGCGCTGCTGACCAGGCCCGTCATGCGGATCGCCGACCGGGTCACGGTCCGCGCGAGGGCCGTGTTCGCACCGGATCCGGCTCCCGTACCGGCCGCGGGGTCCACGATTGTCAGTGACGGATGCAAGACTTCCGCGGGTGAGCGAATCCCCGGTCAGCGGACCCCCTCCGCAGATTCCAGCGGCGCGGCCACCGGCTCCGCAGCCGAAGCCGCCAGCGACGACGCTCCGGCAGCGGCTCGCTGAGCTGCGCGGCCCGTCCGTCGCGCCGCACCCGCTCGACGCGCGCGCGCTGGCCGCCCTCGCCGCGAATCCCGGCTGCAAGCGGCGCGCCCTGCTCGACGGCGCGGGGGTCGACAAGGGTGTGCTGGCCACCTCGCTGGGCTCCCCCGCCCCGTTCGGCCAGTCGCAGTTCGCTCTCGTCCGGGGCAACGCGTTCGAGAAGAAGGTCAAGGCCGACGGCGGTACGGAGCTGCTGCGCCTGCTGTTCGAGCGGCTCGGCAGCGGGGCGGACGCACCGGGCGAGGCCACGGTGCCGGATCTGACGGCTGCCGGGCCCGCGGGCCGCGCCGCACGCACCGCACTGGCACTGCGCGAGGCCACGGCGGCGGGGGGCTGGGCCCTGCTCGACCATCCGATGCTGGCCCTGGAGGTGGCGGGCTCCCCCGCCTACCTGGAGCCGGACGCCGTGGTGGTCCACCCCGACGGCACCTGGACGGTCGTCGAGATCAAGTCCTTCCCCATGGTAGACAGCTCGGCGGACGCCGCGAAGGTCGGCGCCGCGGCCCGCCAGTCCGCGGTGTACGTCCTGGCGCTGGAGCGTATCGCCGAGGTCACCGAGGGCGCCGAGGTCGGGCACCGGGTCCTGCTGGTCTGCCCGAAGGACTTCTCCAACCTGCCGACCGCGTCGGTCGTGGACGTCCGCAAGCAGCGTGCCGTCACCCGTCGCCAGCTGACCAGACTGACCCGTGTCGAGGACATCGCGGCGGCCCTGCCCGAGGGCACGACGTTCGACCCGGGGTGCTCCCCGGAAGAGCTGGGCAGCGCCGTCGACGCCGTCCCGGCCGCATACGCCCCCGAGTGCCTGGCCGCCTGCGAGCTGGCCTTCCACTGCCGGGCCAAGGCCCGCGCGGAGGGCGCGGTGGAGACGCTCGGCCGGAGCGTGCGGGGCGAGCTCGGCGGCCTGACGACGGTCGCCGGAGTGCTGGCCGCCGCGGCCGGCAAGGAGGGCGACCCCGCGGATCCGACGGTGGCGGCCCTGCGGCGCGCCGCGGCGCTGCGCGCGGAGGCGCTGGAGTCGCCGGGGTCACGGGGCGGCGGTGCGGCATGTCACTGATCACCACGCTGGCCCGGCTGGAGGCGGTGGACAGCGGGCGCGCCCAGCCGCTGGCCACGGTGCGCCACCGCCATCTGACCGACCGGCCGCTCGTGCTGGTGCCGCTGACCACCGCGGGCGAGGCGGGCGCCCCGCTCGGCGCGCTCGTCGGGACCGACCGTGCGGCGCCGCGGCTGATCACGGTGGCGCAGCCCCGCGACCGCGATCTGCGGTTCGCGTTCCTCGCCGAGCTGGCGGAGGCGGTGCTGCCGCACATCGAGTCGTACGCCGACGCCGGCGAGCCCGCCGAACGCAACGAGACCGACCCCGGGACCGGCAAGAAGGTCAAGGTCGAGGTCGAGCTCTGCACGGACGCGGCCCAGTTGATCGTGCCGAGCCGGGCCGGCATCGACTTCGTACGGCTGCTGGGGCGTTCCATGCGGTTCCGGCGCACCGTGGAGGACGATCCGGACACCCCGTATCCGGCCCCCGCCCGCGTCCCGCTGCTGGGCCGCTGGCTGACGCACTACGGGGAGCGGGCCAGGGTGCCGGGCTCCTCGCTGCTGCTCGCCGCGACGGACCTGCTGAACCGGCACTGGGCGACGGGTCAGAGCAGTCTGGAGGACCAGCACCTCGGTGCGCTGCTCGCCTGGATCGACCCGCCGGAGGGCGAGCCGGGGTCCGCCGCGGCGCTCCGCGCGGAGGCGGGGCGCGACCGTGCCGGACAGCTGTTCTGTCCGCCGGCGGGTCCGGCGACGGACCCGGCGTTCGACAACAGGCTGCTGGCGCCCGCGATCGAACGGTACGACCGGGCGCGCACGGCGCTGGCCACCGCGGAGGACGGTCTCGCCGCCGATGCCCGGCTCGGCGAGCTGAGCGGGGCCGAGCGGGAGATCCGGTCGCTGCTCGCGGGGGTGCTGCGGCCCACCTGGGACGCCGTGTGGCGCGGGCTGGACCTGCTGGCGGAGCTGCCGGAGGGGGCCAGGGCGGAGGACCGCTGGACACGGGACCGCTGGTCGTTCACCGGGCACCGGGACCGGGTACGGGCCGGCGAGCCCCCGCAGCCGCGCCGGGACGACGCGGTGACGGCGGCACAGAAGCTGGCCTCGCGGGAGACCGCGCAGGCCCAGCTGGAGGCCCAGGAGGCGCTGGACGATCCGCTGGTGCTGGCCGGCCGGCGGCTGGCGGGCGAGGCGTTCGTCGGGGTGGTGACGGACGTGGAGATGGCGTACAGCGAGTCGAAGCGCCCCTCCCCCCGCCCGCTGGTCACGGTGCGGACGGACGAGCGACCGCACCTCGGCGAGCGGACGAAGGTGTACCGCTCGCTGGACGGCAAGCCGCAGACGGCCGAATTCGTGGCATACGTCCCCGAGGAGTCCGAGGGAGTCCTGGACGGGGGGAGCGCGGACGAGGAGATCCTCCTGGTCCTGCGGATCACGGACCGGATGGGGCGCGGCAAGGAGCCCGCACCCGGTTCGGTGCCCGAGCCCGGCGACCGGTTCGCCTGGACGCTGTTCGAGCACGACCAGCGGGGCGGTCCGAAGCTGCCCGACCCGGAGGACACCCCGTGGACCCACGGCGGCCCGCCGGGTGCCGCGGCCGACGGTCCCGCCGAGAAGCCCGATCCCGTGACCGCGGAGGACCTCCTGTGACAGCCGTTCTCGACCCGGGCGCCGCGGCGGCGCGGGCGACCGACGCGATCCTCGGCGACACCCTGCGCGGTACGGCGCGCGGCATCGTGGTGGACTCGCCTCCGGGCGCGGGCAAGTCGACGCTCGTCGTGCGCGCCGCGCTCGAACTGGCGGCAGCGGGACGCCCGTTGATGGTGGTCGCGCAGACCAACTCCCAGGTGGACGACCTGGTGGTGCGCCTGGCCGAGAAGGCGCCCGACCTGCCGGTCGGCCGGCTGCACAGCAGTGACTCCGATCCGTACGACAAGGTCCTGGACGGCCTGGACAACGTGCGGAAGTCGGCGAAGGCCGCGGATCTGGCCGGCCTCGACATCGTCATCTCCACGGCCGCCAAGTGGGCGCACGTGAAGAACGTGGAGCCGTGGGGCCACGCGATCGTCGACGAGGCGTACCAGATGAGGTCGGACGCGCTGCTGGCCGTGGCCGGGCTGTTCGAGCGGGCCCTCTTCGTGGGGGATCCGGGGCAGCTGGACCCGTTCTCGATCGTGGGCGCGGACCAGTGGGCGGGGCTGTCGTACGACCCGTCGGCGAGCGCGGTCTCGACCCTGCTCGCGCACAATCCGGAGCTGCCGCAGCACCGGCTGCCGGTGTCCTGGCGGCTGCCCGCGTCCGCGGCGCCGCTCGTCTCGGACGCGTTCTACCCGTTCACACCGTTCCGCAGCGGCACGGACCACGGCGACCGGCGGATGTCGTTCGGCGTCCCCTCGGACGGTTCGGGTCCCGACCGGGTGCTGGACGAGGCGGCGGAGTCCGGCTGGGGTCTGCTGGAGCTCCCGGCCCGCCACACCCCGCGCACCGATCCGGAGGCGGTGCGGGCGGTGGCCCTGGTGGTCAGCCGGCTGCTCGACCGGGGCGGCGCCGCGACGAGCGAGCGTTCCCCGGCCCCGGTCCCGGTGACGGCGGACCGGGTCGCGGTCGGTACGGCCCACCGCGACCAGGCCGCGGCGGTGCGGGCGGCCCTCACGGAGCTGGGGGTGACGGGCGTCGCGGTGGACACGGCGAACCGGCTCCAGGGCCGCGAATTCGATGTGACGGTGATCCTGCACCCGCTGTCGGGCCGCCCGGACGCCACGGCCTTCCACCTGGAGACGGGCCGCCTGTGCGTGCTGGCCTCACGGCACCGCCACGCCTGCGTCGTGGTGTGCCGGGAAGGGGTCGCGGACCTGCTGGACGAGCACCCGTCGACGGAGCCCGTCCAGCTGGGCGTCACGGTGAAGTTCCCCGACGGCTGGGAGGCGAACCACGCGGTCCTGGCCCACCTCCGGGAACACCGGGTGCCCTGGCGGCCCTGAATCCGGAAGGCTCCGCACGCATTGCGGGGCCCGTTCGTGGGAAGCGCTCTTGCGCCGGGTCGGACAATGGAAGGTGGCCGTCCGGCCGTACGAGGAAGGAACACCACATGGCACACCCCGAGCGGAACGAGCGGCAGAGGCTGCGCCCCGCACCGCTGCTCTTCGAGCCGTCGGAGGCGGCGTCCGATCCTGAGCACTTCTTCGACCTGGAGTCGATGGACGACCCGAAGGAGCTGCTGGCCCGCGCGACGGAGCTGACGCTCGCCTTCCGGGCCGCGACCGACCGGGCCGTGGAGTTCCAGGCGGTGGCCGCCGCGCAGCTCGCCGATCCGCGCCGGTTCGACCGGCTCACGGCCGCGGACATAGCGGAGCGCGCGGAGTGGACCGAGGACTACGCCAAGAAGATGATCGAGTTCGGCCGGTCCCTGCTCAACGCCCCCCAGCCCTGACACCCGGTTCCGCCCGCGGCGGGCGGATCGGTCTCCGCGGCATCCGTCGGCACCGGCTCCGCCGACCCGGGCCCGGTCACTCCGGGTACAGCCTCTGGCATATGCCGTCGGGCAAGATACTCCGTCGGAGTCCGCCGCGTCCGGGTTTCGGCAACTCTCGGAAACAGCAGCGTCACTCCGGGTAGACCTGTCGTCATGAGTGCCTGGCTGAAAGACGAAACGACCCTGCACCCCGGTGCCACCCCGCACCACGGCGTCGACATCTTCACCCTGCTGCGGGACCGCACCGAGAACCGGGCGACCGACGACCGGGCCGCCCAGGTCACCGCCTCCGGAGCCGCCTGGCTGGCCGGAGCCACTCCGTACCCCCGCAGCACGCTCTCGCAGTGGGAGTCCCGCCCCGGCTCGCCGGGCGTCCTCCCGTGCGGCTCCTCCTTCGACGTGGTGAACGTCCCCGCCCTGTTCGGCCGGCAGCTGCTGGAGCAGCTGTGGGCCGAGGGCCCGGGTTCCGGCCCGGTCGCCACGCACCGCGGCCGGATGCTGCTGTTCGCCTCTCCCGGCACCGCCCAGCGGCTGCCCTCCCTGCTGGCCTGGGAGGAGTGGGGCACGGGATCCGCCGAACGCCCCCGGACACCTCAGACCGCCATGCCCCCACTGCTCTGCCACGGCGCGGGCGACGCGGTCACCGTCCCTCCGCTGGTCGGCGGATCGCACACCGGCGGGCCCCGCTGGGTGGTCGCCCCCGACACGCGCAACCCGTGGCTGCCGGGCCCGGACGTGCTGCTCTGGGCCTGTGTGCGGGTGGGCAGGTCGGCGGCCCCTTCGACCACCGGAGATTCGATTTTTCCTCCGGCGGATCCGGGTGCTAGTGTCTACGACGTCACCAGGCGCCGTTAGCTCAGTTGGTTAGAGCAGCTGACTCTTAATCAGCGGGTCCGGGGTTCGAGTCCCTGACGGCGCACAGACGGAAGAAGCCCCCTCGCGAGAGCGAGGGGGCTTCTTCGTGTGCGTCCGCCGGTCGGGCGCCTGGACCGTCCGGACGGATCAGACGCCGGTGGTGATCCGGACGGTCCAGGCGCCCGACCGCGTCCGGTCGGCGACCTCGATCCGGACGCGTTCACCCGGCACGGAGTAACGCTCGCCCTCCCGGAGCGGGGCGTCCGCGAGCGGCGGGTAGACCGACCGGTCCCAGCAGGCGTCGGACTCGGGGTGGGTGTCCAGCACCTCCACCGGTCCGCCGCCGGACGGCGTCGCGTTGCGGACGCGGTAGACCAGGACGCCCTCGGTACAGGTCGACCGGTCGTTGCCGGTGGCGCTGCGGGCCTCGATGGCCAGGGCGCTGTCCTCGCCGGTGCGGACGACCGCGAGGCGGGTGCCGAGGGACGCGCCGCTCACCGGCACCTCGGCCATGGGTTCGAGGGTGAGGTCGGCGCCGCCCTGCACACAGACCACCTGCTCCCGGTCCAGCCAGCCGAGCTTCCACTTGTGCCAGCCGAACAGGTCCGGCGCCAGTCCGAACTGGCTGCCCATCACGTCCCAGTCCCCGACGAAGGTGTCCCAGTCGCCCTTGCCGTCGACCGGCCGGTGGTAGAGGTCGGCCAGGTCGAAGACGTGCCCGGTCTCGTGCGCGAGGACGTTCCGGTCCGGCGGGTGTTCCTCGAACAGGGTGACCACCCGCTTGATGTCCGTGCCGTCCGCCCGGAGCGGCCGGTCGAAGTTGACGACCTTCGTGGCGTCGGAGTCGACTCCGGGCGCGTCCGGGTCGGCGACGAGGTAGACGATGTCGTACGCGGAGAAGTCGGTCCTGCCGTCGGCGGCCCGGATCGCGTCGCGAAGGTAGTCGCTGCGCCGCTCGGCGTCCCAGTCACGCCGTATCCCGTACCGGGTGGAGGGGTGCGGCATCCGGGTCCACCGCCGCTGCGGGTGGGCGCGCAGGACGAACTTCCCGTACGAGGCCCGCTGGAAGAACCGGGTGGTGGAGGGGAAGTAGTCCGCGGCGAGCATCTCGGGCGACACGACGGGATCGGAGTCCGGGAACGAGAGGAAGACCATCACCGCGTCGAGGCCGCGGTCGGGGCGCGGATAGGTGTCGTTCCAGGTGTCCAGGCCGAGCGAGTGGTGGGCTCCGGTCCGGGGCAGGGCGCACGGGCCCGCGTCCCGTGATGCTCCCACGGCGGGCCCGGCGACGAGACCGATGGCAGCGAGCGCCAGGAGAGAGGTGAGGGCGGCCGCCGCACTGCGCAGGCTCGACCTCTCCACTCCCCCGGGTCCGTGCTGACGCGGCACATCGACCTCCGGGTGGCGAACGCGGGACATCCCCCTCACCCTGGGCCGGTCCGGTGCCGTACGCCCTGTTGTGCTGCCCCACACGGGTCAGCGAGTCGCGCAGATGGCCGCCACCTCACGCACAGACAGTCACAATCGATCACCCAGCCCGCGCAACAGAACAGATCAGCACAGAAGCGATCAGCCATGGGCAAAGAGGGGGCGCCTTCCTCGGTGTGGGCCATGCGCGTGCCGCAGACCGGAATCGGCGGTCGCGCTGGAACGGCCGACACGCCACCCTCTATGCTTCAGCTCGCTTTCCCGCGTGGTTTCCGCCTCTGGCACGGCACTCCACCCGATGACCCCTGCCCGGCCAACCTGTTCACGACAATCTGCACAGCGGGAGCGAGCGGTGAGCGGAACCTCCGAAGGGCCGATGCCCCCGACGGGCAGGGCCCCGGACACCGGGCGATCGGTCTTCACGCAGAGTGATCACCAGGACTCCGCCCTCGCCGCGCTGCGCGACTACCGTTCCGCGTTCCAGGTGGCCGCCCTCCCCATGGCCGTCGTCGACCACCGGGGCGAAGTCGTCCGGGCCAACGACGCGCTGGGCGGGCTGCTCGGCACCGACCCCGGTTCACTGGCCCGTCGGCCCGCCGCCGACCTCGTCGGCCTGACGTCGGACCACCGCACCCGGCACTCGTACGACGAGGTCCTGCTCGGCACGCGGTCCCGGCTCCGCTGCACCCGGCGGCTCAAGCACTCCGACGGCCGGACCCTGTGGGCCGAGGTCACCGTCGTACCGGTGGGAAGCCCCTCCACGGGCCAGGACCCCGGACCGGGCACCGTGCTCCTGTCCGTCGCGGACATCAGCGACCGGCACGAACTGCAGCAGCGGCTGCGCCATCTCCGGATGCACGATCCGGTGACCCGGCTGGCCAACCGGACCCTGTTCTTCGAACGGCTCTCCACCGCCCTGGAGACTCCGCCGTTCCAGGACGACTCACTGCCCGGGCACGGCCGGATCGGCCTCTGCTACCTGGATCTCGACGGCTTCAAGGCCGTCAACGACACGCTGGGGCACAGCACCGGCGACCGGCTGCTCGCCGCCGTCGCCACCCGGCTCACCGACTGCGCGGAGGCCGACGGCCACCGGCGCGCCGGCGGGCACCTGGTGGCGCGTCTGGGCGGTGACGAGTTCGCGATCCTGGTGGAGGACTCGGCGGGCACGCACCAGCTCACCGAGCTCGCCCGCGCGGTGCTCACCGCGCTCCAGCGGCCCTTCGACCTGGCCGGGCAACGGCTCTCGGTGTCCGCCTCGATCGGGGTGGTGGAGCGGGCGTCCGCGGGCACCTCGCCCACCGGCCTGATGCAGGCCGCGGACACCACGCTGTACTGGGCGAAGGCGGACGGCCGGGCCCGCTGGACGCTCTTCGACCCCGAGCGCAACGCGCACCGGATGACCCGGCAGGCGCTCTCGGCCACGCTCGGGCCGGCCGTCGAACGGGGTGAGTTCACGCTGGAGTACCAGCCGCTGGTCGGCATGGCCGACGAGGTCGTACGGGGCGTGGAGGCCCTGGTCCGGTGGGCTCACCCGCAGTTCGGGACGCTCCCGCCGAGCCGGTTCGTCCCGATCGCGGAGGAGGACGGCACGATCGTCCAGCTCGGCCGGTGGGTGCTGCGTACCGCCTGTCGTCAGGCACGCCGCTGGCAGCTCGACCACCCGGACGGGCAGCCGCTGTTCATCAGCGTCAACGTCGCGGTCCGCCAGGTCCGGGACTCCGACCTGACCGCCGACGTGGCGGAGATCCTCGCCGAGACCGGCCTCGAACCGAGCCTGCTGCAGCTGGAGTTGACGGAGTCCGCCGTGATGGGTTCGTCGGGCCGGCCGCTGCGGGTGCTCCAGTCGCTCAGCGACATGGGCGTCCGCATCGCGATCGACGACTTCGGCACCGGCTACTCGAACCTCGCCTATCTGAGCCGGCTTCCGGTCTCCGTGCTGAAGCTGGACGGCTCCTTCGTGCGCGGTTTCCGTTACGAGGACGGCGCGCACCCCAGCCCGGCCGACGAGACGATCGTCGAGGCCATGGTGCAGCTGGCACACCGCCTGGGCCTGACGGTCACCGCGGAGTGCGTGGAGACGTCGGGCCAGGCGGAGCGGCTGCGGCGGATCGGCTGCGACACCGGGCAGGGCTGGCTGTACTCCCGTGCGGTGGCCCCGGAGCGCATCGCGGAACTGATCGGCGCCAGGCCGCCGGGGAGCTGACGCGATCAGGCCCCGGGCAGCCCGTACGCGTCGGCGATCAGCTCGTACGAGCGCAGCCGGGCCTCGCCCCCGTGCGCGTTGGCCGTGATCATCAGCTCGTCCGCGCCGGTGCGCTTGGCCAGGTCGTCCAGGCCGCTGCGGACCTCGTCCGCCGTGCCGTGGACGATGTTGGTCAGCCAGCCGTCGACGAATTCGCGCTCCATGGGGCTGAAGTCGTGGGCCTCGGCCTCCTCGGGGCTCGGCACGAGTCCCGGGCGCCCGGTGCGGAGCCGGACCATCGAAAGGGCGCCGGTCAGCACCTGACGGCGCGCCTCGCGCTCCTCGTCGGCGGCCAGCGCCGCGACGCCGATCAGGGCGTACGGGGCGTCGAGGACCGCGGACGGCTTGAAGGACTCCCGGTACAGGTCGAGGGCGGGCACGGTGTTCTGGGCCGAGAAGTGGTGGGCGAAGGCGAAGGGCAGCCCGAGGACGCCGGCCAGTCGGGCACTGAAGCCGGAGGAACCCAGCAGCCAGATGGGCGGCCGGCCCGCCGACTGGACGCCGCCGGGCGAGGTGGCCTGAACCGGGCCGGGAACGGCGTGGATCCGGGCGTAGGGGTGGCCGTCCGGGAAGTCGTCGTCGAGGAAGCGGGTCAGCTCGGCGAGCTGCTGGGGGAAGTCGTCGGCACCCTCGTTGAGCCGGTCGGTACGGCGCAGGGCCGCCGCCGTCGCGCCGTCGGTGCCGGGGGCCCGGCCGAGACCGAGGTCGACCCGGCCCGGCGCCATCGCCTCCAGCGTGCCGAACTGCTCGGCGATCACCAGCGGGGCGTGGTTGGGCAGCATCACACCGCCGGAGCCGAGCCGGATGCGCTCGGTGTGCGCGGCCAGGTGGGCCAGGATCACGGCGGGGGACGACGAGGCCACACCGGGCATGGAGTGGTGCTCGGCGACCCAGAAGCGGTGGAAGCCGCGGCTCTCGGCGAGCTTCGCGATGTCCACGCTGGTGCGCAGGGCCTGGGTCGCGGTGCGGCCCTGCCCCACGGTCACCAGATCGAGCACGGACAGGGGCACGGGGGCCGTCCCGCTTGCGGTGCCGCGAATCTCGTCGCCTCGGTTCTCGTCCACGTGTCCGGCCTCTCCATGCAGCGTCTGTGTATCGGAGAGTACGAACAGGAGGATGGCTCCGCTTATTCCCGGCCGCTGTTCCGCACCGCTACTCCCGGACCTCGATGCCCCGTCGCTCGGCCGCGCCGATCGGGGGCTCGCGGGTGGCGAAGAGCGTGCCGAGCGTGGGCGCCCAGATCCGCCGGTCGGTGAGCCGGAGCCCTTCCCAGACCGCCACCTGGTTCGCGGTGAGCACCGGCTTGCCGAGCAGCTCCTCCAGCTCGGGGACGTACGCCGCGGTGTGCAGGGCGTTGTCCGGGAGCAGCACCACTTCCGCGTCCGGGTGGTCGCCCGCCACCGCCAGTTCCTTCACCCGCTCCGGTCCGCAGCCGGCGGCCTCCGCGGCGGTGATCATGCCACTGCCCCGGACGGCCGTCACCTCGATGCCCGAGGCCTCCAGGAAGTCGGCGAAGAGCGCGGCGATGTCCTGTGGGTACGTGGCGGCGACCGCCACCCGGGTGGCGCCCAGTTCGCGTACCGCGTGCGTGAAGGCGAAGGACGTACTGGAGGCGGGCAGTCCCGCGGCCCGGGCCAGGGCCGCGTTCTGCTCCTGGGCCCCTTCCCGGCCCCGGACGAAGCCGGCGCCGCTGCTGGCCCAGACGAGCGACTCGGCGCCCGCCATCCGCAGCTCCTCGACGCCCGCGGCGAGGCGCTCCGGGGTGCCGGCCCCGCGCAGGGCCTCGACACTGCGGGAGTCCTCGTCGACGTCGGTGTGGAACAGCGGCAGTCTGATGTCGCTGTCGAGCATGACCTCCATCCGCGGGAAGTCGTCCTCCGCGGCGTGGCCCGGGTAGAGAAGTCCTACGGTCGTCATGTCCATCCTTCCTGCGCGTCCGGATGTCCCGCCCGTCGCTTGCCGTGCGACGTGTGTCACCGCTGCCCCTGCTGAGGTCAAGTATTCCTCCCATGGCCGCATATCGTCGCCCGCAACAGGTGTGACCTGCGGTTTCCCATGCCGTGTTGACGGCGGCACGACCTGGTGCGAGCGTGGTGAATCCTGATGGCCGCTCCCGTGATCCTCGTCCTGGACGCCGCCCCGTCACCGCGCCTCGGCCGGCTGACCGGGCAGGCCCGCATCGTGTACACCGACGAGCGGAGCCTCGCCGAGCGGCTGCCCGAAGCGGACGTGCTGCTGGTCTGGGACTTCACCTCCGACGCGGTCCGCGCGGCCTGGCCGGACGACGGGCCGCGGCCCCGATGGGTGCACACGGCGAGTGCGGGGGTGGACCGGCTGCTCTGCCCCGGGCTCGCCGCCTCGCACGGCACCGTGGTCACCAACGCCCGGGGCGTCTTCGAGCTGCCGCTCGCCGAATACGTGGCGGGACTGGTGCTCGCCTTCGCCAAGGACCTGCCGCTGACGCTGGAGCTCCAGCGTCAGCGGCTCTGGCGCCACCGGGAGACCCGGCAGCTCGCCGGCAGCCGCGCGGTCGTCGTCGGCGCGGGGCCGATCGGCCGGGAGATCATGCGGCTGCTGCACGGCCTCGGCGTCCAGGTGGCACTCGTGGGGCGCACGGCACGCCGCACGATCCACGGCCCCGAGGACCTGGACCGGCTGGCGGCCGGTGCCGACTGGGTGATCTGCGCGGCCCCGCTGACGGAGTCGACGCGCGCGATGTTCGACGCGCGCTTCTTCGGCCTGCTCCAGCCGTACGCCCGGTTCATCAACGTGGGCCGCGGGCCGGTGGTGGTCGAGGACGATCTGGCAGAGGCCCTGCGCAGGCGCTGGATCGCGGGCGCCGCGCTCGACGTGTACCAGGAGGAACCGCTGAGTCCGGACAGCCCTCTGTGGACCACCCCCGGCCTGCTGGTGTCCCCGCACATGAGCGGGGACACGGCCGGCTGGCGGGACCGGCTGGGCGAGCAGTTCGTTTCGATGTACGAGCAGTGGGCATCCGGACTGACGCTCCCCAACGTGGTGGACATACAGCGTGGTTACGTACCTTCACCGGACATTCCCCTCTGACGTTCCCGCATAACGGCCAGTCATGGACCAAACGGACGGCGGCCATACGCCCCGCACCCGTCCGGTCGCCCTCCGCTCGCGACGAGACACGGGAAGGTCACCCTCCGGCCACCGTTCGATTACATGGCAGCGCTTCCTGCATAGACGTACGGGATCGGGCAGGCACTCACCCTGTCCGGACTGCCCCACGCCTCCAGGAGATTGCGAACCATGGCTGACTTCCCGAACCTGTCCCGCCGGGGTTTCCTCAACCGATCGGCAGCCGTGGGCGGACTGCTCGTCGTTCCCGGTCTGCTCACCGCCTGCAGCAAGACCGACGCCGGTGCGGCGAACGGCGAGGGCGCCCTCGACAAGCTCCGCAAACAGGGATTCGTCCGGGTCGCGTACGCCAACGAGGCCCCTTACGGCTACCTGGAGGGCAAGGAGCTGAAGGGCGAGGCCCCCACCCTGCACCGGGAGATCTTCAAGGCGCTCGGCGTCGACGAGCTGAAGCCCACCCTCTCCGAGTGGGACGGCCTGATCCCCGGCCTGCAGGCCGGGAAGTACGACGTCGTCAGCGCGGGCATGGCCATCACCCCGGAGCGCTGCGCCAACGCCCTCTTCTCCGAGCCGGAGTTCATCTCCCCCACCGCGCTGATGGTCAGGAAGGGCAACCCGGAGAAGCTCACCGACCTGGCGTCCGCGAAGGCCGCCGGCGTCACCGTCGGCGTGATGTCCGGCGCGGTCGAGGGCTCGTACGCCGAGGGTGCGGGCATCCCCGAGGGGAAGATCAAGACGCTGCAGAAGCCGCAGGACGGCGCCGACGCGGTCAAGGGCGGCCGGATCGACGCGTTCCTGCTCACCGGCATCTCACTGCGCTGGCTGGCGAAGACCAACCCGGACACCGAGGTCACCGAGGCCTTCGTGCCGGAGCTGGACGGGAAGCAGCAGTTCTCCCCGGGCGGAGCGGTCTTCCGCACGGGCAACGAGGACCTGCGGGACTCCTTCAACCGCGAGCTGAAGAAGATCGTCTCGGACAGGTCGCGCTATGTGGGCCTGCTGGAGGAGTACGGCTTCGGCGCGACGGAGATCCCGCCGGCCACCCTGAAGACCGCCGATCTGTGCAAGGGCTGACGGGGACGGACCACACCGTATGAGCGACTTCCTCTCCACACTCGTCGACGAGTTCCCGCAGGTGAGAGCGGGGTTGTGGGTGACGCTCCAGGCCACCGTCCTGGGCTCCCTGCTCGCCCTGCTGCTGTCGTTCACCCTCGGCCTGATGGCGGGCAGCAAACTGCTCCTGGTGCGCGGGGTCTCCCGGACCGTCGTGGAGTTCTTCCGCGGCACCTCGCTCTACATCCAGTTGTTCTGGCTCTACTACGCGATGCCCCAGCTCACCGGGTACGAACTGACGCCGGTGGTCTGCGGGGTCGTCGCCTTCGGCCTCAACTACGGTGCGTACGGCTCGGAGATCGTGCGCGGCGCGATCAACTCCGTGCCCCGCGCGCAGTACGAGGCGGCCGTGGCGCTGAACATGAGCCCCTTCCACCGGATGCGGAAGGTGATCCTGCCGCAGGCCTGGGTGCAGATGATCCCCTCCTTCACCAACCTGCTGATCCAGCTGCTGAAGTGCACGCCCCTGCTGTGGCTGATCTCCGCGGCCGACCTGATGACGGTGGTCCAGCAGATCCGCGACCGCACCGGTGAGACCCTCACCGCTTACCTCACCCTGCTGGCCGCCTACTTCGTCCTCGCCTACGCCCTGACCCTGCTGATGAACCTGCTGGAGCGGAGCGCCAAGCGCCGGCTCGGGCTGCACACCGGTACCAGGAGCCTGCTCAGGACCCGCAGCGCGGAAGCCGCCACGACCGCCGGAGGTGCCCGGTGAACGCATTCGACTGGGATGCCGTCGGGGAAGCCCTTCCCCTGCTGCTCGAAGGATTCCGGGTCACCCTCCTCGCGACCGTGCTCGGCACGCTCGTCGCGGCGGTGCTCGGGCTGGCCATCGCGGTGGCCGGGCGGGCGCCGTCCCGCCTCGTCACGGTGCCCGTGAAGGCGGTGATGGAGTTCATCCGCTCCACCCCGCTGCTGGTCCAGCTCGTCGGCGCGGCGGCCCTCTTCACCTCCGTGGAGCCGCTGACCATCGGCATCGTGGTGCTGGGCGTCCACTACGCCACGTACACCTCCGAGGTGTACCGGGCCGGGATCGACGGTGTGCCCAAGGGCCAGTGGGAGGCCTGCCGGGCGCTCTCGCTGTCGCCCCGGCGGACCTGGCAGGCCGTGATCCTCCCGCAGGCGGTGCGCAACGTACTGCCCGCCCTCGGCAACTACGCGATCTCGATGTTCAAGGAGACGCCCTTCCTCGCCGTGATCACGGTGCAGGAGATGGTCTTCGAGGCCCGGAAGTACGGCGCCGACCACTTCGCGTACACCGAGGCGTTCACGCTCGCGGGACTGGTCTTCCTGGTCGCGAGCTACCCCACCTCGCTGCTGATGAGAAAGCTGGAGAAGCGCCTTGGCCACTGACTCTGCACCCCTGAAGGAACCCGCGGACGCGACCCCGGCCACCGGGACGGCCGCCGTCGAGCCGCTGGTCCGCTTCGACAAGGTCGTCAAGCGGTACGGCGACCACGTCGTCCTGGACGAGCTGGACTTCACCGTGCGGCGCGGCGAGCACGTCACGCTGATCGGACCGAGCGGCTCCGGCAAGACGACCATCCTGCGGCTGCTGATGACGCTGGAGAAGGTCAGCGACGGCGTGATCTGGGTGGACGGCTCACCGCTGTCGCACGTGCGGACGGCCGACGGCTCGCTGAAGCCGGCGGGCGAGAAGCAGCTGCGGGAGTCCCGGAAGAAGATCGGGATGGTCTTCCAGCAGTTCAATCTCTTCCCGAACATGAAGGTGCTCCAGAACATCACCGAGGCCCCGGTGAACGTGCTGGGCATGGCCCGCGAGGAGGCGGAGGCCCGCGCCGTCGACCTGCTCGACCTGGTCGGGCTCTCCGGGAAGGTCGACGCGCACCCCTCCCAGCTCTCCGGGGGCCAGCAGCAGCGGGTCGCCATCGCCCGCGCGCTGGCGATGCGGCCGGAGATCCTGCTGCTCGACGAGGTGACGTCCGCGCTGGACCCGGAGCTCGTGGCGGGTGTGCTGGACCTGCTCGGTGACATCGCACGGAGCACCGACATCACGATGCTCTGCGTGACCCACGAGATGAACTTCGCCCGGGACGTCTCGAAGAAGGTACTGATGTTCGACGCGGGCCGGGTGGTGGAGTCCGGTTCGCCGGAGAAGATCTTCTCCGATCCGGAGCACGAACGTACGCGCGAGTTCCTCAACGCGGTGCTGTGACCTCGCCCTCACCCACCGGACCGTGACTCTGGAATATGCCAAGCGGATGCGCCCCAGCTGATGGAGCCGGGGCGCATTCGTGAACTCGTCAACAGCCTCTTCTTGTGGGCCTCTTGGCGGCTATCGTGGTTCAGAAGCTTGCGGTCACAACCTGGTAGGGGGAAACCGTGGCGTTGAAGCCCGAGCCGAAGGCCTCGTTCCACTCGGTGCAGTACGCCCTGCGCGTCCTCGAGTCCGTGAGCACGCACGGTGACGGTGTGACCGAGGCACAGCTCTCCCGCGAGACGGCCCTGCCGCCCGGGCACCTCTCCTCCCTGCTGCTGACCCTGCGCCGCGAGGGCTACGTCGAGCAGGTGAGCGACGGCGCGTACGTCGTCGGGGCGTCGCTCCTGGATCTCGGCTCCGGCGCGGCCCGCCGGCAGGCCCTGGAGGCGAAGCTCCAGGAGACGCTGGCGCAGCTGCGGGACTCGGTCGGCGCGGCGGTCTACGTCAGCCGGTACGTCGACGGGGAGATCCGGGTCACGCAGATGGCCGACGGACCCCGCACACCCGCGGTCAACGAGTGGGTGGACTTCCGGTCGGCGGCGCACGCCAGCGCGATCGGCAAGTGCCTGCTGACGCAGCTCGACCAGAACGGGCGGCGCGACCACCTCTCCCGGCACCGGACGGCCCGGCTCACCTCCCGGACCATCACCAGCGAGAAGGTGCTGTTCTCGAAGCTGGACAGCCAGCCGGCGACGGTCCCGATGCTCGACCTCCAGGAGTACGCGGTGGGCACGGTGTGCGCCGCGGTCCCCCTGACGGCGGGCTCGTCCGCGGGCTGCCTGGCCCTGTCCCTGCCGATCGAGGACGCGCACCGGCTGCGGGCAGCCGCTGCGACGCTGAACCGCGGGGCGGCGCCCGTGCTCCTGTCGCTGGCGCTCTGAGTCCCGGCCGGACGCGGGGCCCGGGGATCGCCGCCGACCCCTGTCCGCCTTCGCCGTCCGAGCCCGCACGGGAGGCATCCCGGCGGGCCTCGGGGGGCCGGGTGGGCACGTGTCATCAGCACCCCTGAGGACCAGGTATTATTTTCGAGTCAGCAGGCGCCGTTAGCTCAGTTGGTTAGAGCAGCTGACTCTTAATCAGCGGGTCCGGGGTTCGAGTCCCTGACGGCGCACGACAACGCAGTGGGCGGTTTCCGGGTTACGGAGACCGCCCACTGCGCTATGTGCTGCCGGTCACCCTGCTACGTCTCAGAACTGGACGTCGGAGCACGCGTAGAACGCGTTGGTGGTGTCCGCGACGTTCCACACGGCCAGGATGATGTGCTTGCCGGTCTTCTGGGTGGGGATGGTGCCCTGGTGGGTCAGCGTCGCCGGGGGCTGCTGGTTTCCGTACGGCACCGTCATGAAGGGCTGCGACTCCAGCGCGGCCCTGGTGAGCGGCTGGCTGGAGTTCCAGCCGTTCTTGGTGATGTAGTACCGGAAGTCGGACGTGGAGTGGCGTGCGGTGAACTGCCAGCGGAAGCTGTAGCCCTGCCCGCCGGTGACCTTGGTGGCGGGCCAGTTGCCGCCTCGGGGATCGTCGAGTTGGGCGAACTGACCGTTCCCGCCGGAACAGATCTTGCCGTCCGCCGGCCCTGCCGCCGGGAAGCCCTTGGGCCCCTCGACGCTCTGCGGCTCCCACTGGATGTTGCCGCAGCCCGTGACGGTGCCGTTGGCACAGAGCTTCTGCCGGCTGATGGGGGAATCCGTGTAGCCGTGGCTGCTGGCACTGCCGGTCGCGAACATGGAGACGCCCGCTATCGCTAGGCCGAGGACGGCCGCGCTTGCCCTTTTCCGCATGCTGTGTGCTCCTTGGAAACGTGGGGGATGTTCCGGGGGCTCTGCTGCGCGCAGGTTGTTGCGGTCTAGACCAAGTCCCAGATTATTGACGCGTCATGAACATGTCCAGACCAATGGGGGACCGGTTTCGCACCGCGGGCGCCGCTCGCCGTACGCCCGTCAGGCCCCGTCCCCCTTGCCGCGGCCGGTGTAGAAGGCCACGGTCAGGTCTCTGACCAGGGCTTTGTGCTCGTAGTCGTCGAGCTCGACGATGCCGCGCGCGGTCAGCCGGCCGACGGTGTCGTCCACCGCGTCGACCACGGACGTCAGCACACCGTCCCGGTGCTTGGCGTCGATGGCCGCCACGCGGCACCGCTGCATCGCGGCCGCGACCTCCGGGGCGTACTCGATCCCGGTCGGCTGCGCGGAGTAGATCTCTACACCCGCCGGCGCACACTCCGCCTTCAGCATCCGGGTCAGCGCGTCCCCGACGGCCTCGGCGTCGCGCAGCGTGCGGGTCTCTTCGAGGAAGGCGTCGGCCGGCAGCTGTGAGAGCACCCGCGCGAGCGCCGCCTCCACCTGGTCGCGCAGATACTGCTCGTGGTCCGCGATGCCGAGCGTGGCACGGACGGTGTCCGTGACCCGCCACACGACGAGGACGACCACGCGCAGCGCGGTGCCGCTCGCGTCCACGGCGGGCAGCGGCTCACTGCGCCAGTGCCGCAGCCGCACGTCCACGCGCCGGCGCAGCAGGAGCGGGGAGACCCAGAGCAGGCCGGTGCGCCGGACACTGCCCCGGTAGTCGCCGAAGAGCGTCAGCACCGAGGCGTACCCGACCCGCCCGCGTCCGAGGCCGCCGAGCGCGAAGAGCACCACGACCGCGAGGAGCGCGAGCGGTGCCCAGACGTCGATGCCGAGGCCGTCGTACGGGCGGCCGCCCAGCCCGAGCCGCGCGGTCGCCGTGGCGGGCAGGACCCCGTGCCATCCCAGCAGGCCGAGCCCGGAGGCGATCGCGATCGCCGCGGCGAGCAGGGCGGACCAGCCGGGCAGGACGGGCCCGGGCCGTTCGGTGAGCCGGGGATCGGGCGGGGGCGCGGGCCGCATGGGCCTCTCCGCCCGGGGCGACCGGGGCATCGGAGGCCGCCGGGCCGCGGGCCGCCACTCCGGCACGCCCGGGCCGGTGCGTCTGTCGCCGACGGTCCCGTTGCCGGCGTCGTGACCGCCGTCGTCGCGGAAGAGCAGGTGTACGGGAATGGGGGCGGTGGTCTCGTTGGCGATGACGGGGTACCTGCGCCCCGCCCTCCGCGGGGCGGCCTCACCCGCCCCCACGGAGACGGCTGCCGAGGCGCGCGCGCCACCGTCCGGCAGCCCGGCACCCAGGTCCAGCGGGGCCACCGCGGCACCCAGGTCCAGCGGGCCCACCGCGGTACCCGTCCCCCGGCCCACGGCGGCGACCGCGTCCACCACGTCGAGGTCCAGGTCGAGGAGCAGGTCCATCCCGGCGTCCGCCCGGGCATCCGCCTGGCCGTCCCCGCCGGTCACCGTGGACTGCCCCGCCGGATCGCACACGTCGGCCTCGGTATCCGTGTCCGCCCGCGGCTCCGGCGCGCGTACCTTCACGAGGTCGACCCGGCCGCCGACAGCGGGTCCGGACGTCGTGCCCGGTTCCGCGCCCGGCTCCCGCTCCGACGAGAGCGGGGGCGGGGGCGGCGAGGGCGGGGGCACGGTCTCACCGGAGACCTCCGCCGGCACCGCCTCGGCCGGGACCGGCGCACCGGCCACGCCGCGTCCGGGCCGGGCACCCCACTCGTCCCGTGCATCCTGCCCGCCCCACTTGCCCCACTCGTCCCGCTGATTCTTCGTGGATCCCATTCCCGCCTCCGTCATGTCCGTTCCGTCACCACACGCCGTCACACGAAGAGCCGGCGCCACGTCTCCGGCCCCGGATATCCGTCGGCCTCGCCTCCGCTCCAGCCCTGGGCCCGCTGGAAGGCTTCGACGTTGCGGCGGTCCGCCTCCGTCCAGCGCGGGCCGGCGCCCGCCGCGTAGTGCCTGCCGAATCCCTTCTTCACCAACTGGGCGCCCAGCCTCTGGACATGGCTGCTGGACTGCCCAGGCCGGAAGGCGCTCTTCCCCGGATAGGCCGGGGCGTGGCTCGCACCGCCGGCCGCCCCGGCGGTGGGGATCCTCCGCCCGACACCCCTGACCAGCAGATTCCAGGTGTCGGGTCCCGCAATGCCGTCCGCTTCCGGTCCCCTCCACCCCTGCGCCAGCTGGAACGCCCGCGTCGCGCGCCTGTCCGCGTCGGTCCAGCGCGGCCCCGCGGCGGTCGTGTAGTAGCTCTTGCCGCCCTGGGCCACGAGCAGCTTCCCGAGCTGGGTCACGTACGCGCTGTTCGCGCCGGGACCGAACTTCCCGGCACCCGGGAACGCCGTGTCCGCGCCGCTGCCGCCCGTCGCGCCGACGAGGCCGTTGTAGCGGTACGCCACGTATGAGGAGGAGTTGGTCCAGTACGCCATGGGCGTCGTCGCGGCGACGGTGTGCGGGCGGGTCTGCTCGTAGGCGAGGTAGTGACTGTGCGTGTCGTCGGCCCAGCCGCCGAAGATCGTGACGTGCGAACCCGCCGACGGGTCGGCCGGGTTGTGGAAGAGCAGCATGTCCCCGGGCTGCAGATCCGCCCGGGCGATCTTCGTCCCGTGAGCGGCCAGGCTGCCGGTCCACTCGTTGGTGCCGAGGTTCCAGGCCATCGACACATAGCCGGAGCAGTCCTGCCGGTACCCGTCCGACCAGTACGCCGACATGCTGTAGGGGACCTTCGCGGACACCCATTTCCGGGCACGGTCGATGATCTCGGCCCGGGTCGTCGTGCGGGGCGCCGTGCCCGGGACGGCGGGCGGCCCCGGGGCTCCGCCGCTGCCCAGGGGCCCGACCGCGCCCTGCGGGTGGACCGGCTGCGGGTCGGTCGGCGTGTCCGCCCGGGCCCCCCGGCCGGCCGCACCGGCGGCGGCGTCGGCCGCTCCGCAGGACAGGACCACCCCCGCCGCCGCGACCAGCACCAGGGCCCGCCGCGCCCCGTGCGCGACAGGGTGGCCTCCGTACCGGACGGGCAGCGCGGCGGCTGTGCGCCGCTGGTGGGCGCACCCCGCGCAGACACAGTCGGCGGCGGGCTCGTACTCCTCGAAGCACACGGTCATAGGGCTCCTCTTCCCCTCGGCAGTCGTCAAGATCTTCCGTATCTCAACTTTCCCGGCATATCCCATGGTGACGGACTAAAGGGAAAAAACGACCATCCGACAGGCCGGGCCCGGAGGGAATTGGTGGGGAGCACCCCCGCCCATCGGGTAAAGTTCTCCAGGTCAGCAGGCGCCGTTAGCTCAGTTGGTTAGAGCAGCTGACTCTTAATCAGCGGGTCCGGGGTTCGAGTCCCTGACGGCGCACGCAACAACAAGGCCCCCTCACCGAGCGTGAGGGGGCCTTGTTCGTGTGCGCGCCACGCGCCCGGCGCCGCGTACCGGCACACCACCCCGCGGGGCCGCACCCACCCCGGCGCCGAGGCGCCCCGGGGCGCCTCCGGTCACTCCCGTGCGCCCCCTTCGCGCGAGCCTCCCAAATCGGGTTCATCTCTCGTCAAGCAGCCCTTTTCACCCTTGCGATCACGCCACAGATCGGACAATCTGACCTGGTGCTCCACCCCGGGAGGCCCATGGACCCTGGGGTCGGAGGGGGTGGAACACCTGTCCCGATCCCCTCCCCGCGGGGCGGGGGCCCCGCACACGAGCGCATACGCAGAGGTCACG
This sequence comes from Streptomyces clavifer, assembly GCA_014651175.1. Lineage (GTDB taxonomy): Bacteria > Actinomycetota > Actinomycetes > Streptomycetales > Streptomycetaceae > Streptomyces > Streptomyces clavifer. Next base: position 566,645 of record BMWJ01000003.1, read on the forward strand.
CAGACATCCTGCGTGCGGGGGGACAACCATGACGTCGACGCCGTCGGGCGACCGGCAGCACAACGACCCTGCCCGGACGGTGCAGTTGCGGATACCGCGGCAGCCGCTTCCGGGGGGACCGCGACGGCGCACGGCGAAGACGCTGCCGCGCTACGACTACGAGCACTACAGCAGGCTTGCCGGGCCGCTGACCCAGCCCGACCCGGACCGGCCGTACCGGGTCCGCTACCGCTCGCTCCTCTCGCAGGAGCCGCACCGGATCCGCGCGGCCCTGCTGCTCGGCGCGGCGCCGCTGGTCTCGCTCGGACTGTTCGCCTGGCTGATGCAGCCCGGGCACTGGACGGAGCGCGACCCGAACCTCGGCAACGACACGCTGCTCGTCCTCGACGTCGTGATGCTGGTGTCCATCGGTCTGATCGAGCTGTTCCGCACGATGAACGTCCTGTCGAACGCGCACGCGACGCTGGTGGCCCGCGACCCGGTCCCCGTCGTGCCGGAGAGCGGCACGCGCGTCGCCTTCCTCACGTCCTTCGTGCCGGGCAAGGAGCCCCTGGCGATGGTGACGAGGACGCTGGAGGCGGCCGTCCGGATCCGGCACCGCGGGCCGATGCACGTCTGGCTGCTGGACGAGGGCGACGACCCCGCGGTGAAGGAGGTCTGCGCCCGGCTCGGGGTGCACCACTTCTCCCGCAAGGGCGTCGCCCGCTGGAACAGGGCCACGGGCCCGCACCGCGCGAGGACCAAGCACGGCAACTACAACGCCTGGCTCGACGCGCACGGCGGGGCCTACGACTTCTTCGCCTCGGTCGACACCGACCACGTCCCGCTGCCCAACTACCTGGAGCGGATGCTCGGCTACTTCCGCGACCCGGACATCGGCTTCGTCATCGGCCCGCAGGTCTACGGCAACTACGACACGTTCGTCACGAAGGCCGCGGAGTCCCAGCAGTTCCTCTTCCACGCGCTGATCCAGCGCGCCGGCAACCGCTACGGCGCCCCGATGTTCGTCGGCACGAGCAACGCCGTCCGGATCACGGCCCTCCGGCAGATCGGCGGCCTGTACGACTCGATCACCGAGGACATGGCCACCGGCTTCGAGATCCACCGCCACCGCAACCCGCTGACCGGCCGGAAGTGGCGCTCCGTCTACACCCCGGACGTCCTGGCCGTCGGCGAGGGCCCGACCGCGTGGACGGACTTCTTCACCCAGCAGCTCCGCTGGTCGCGCGGGACCTACGAGACGATTCTCAAGCAGTACTGGAAGGGCTGGTTCTCACTCCCGGCGGGCACGCTCTTCAACTACACGATGATGATCATCTTCTATCCGATGTCCGCCCTGAACTGGATCCTCGCGGCCCTGAGCTGCGCCCTGTTCCTGGGCATGGGCGCCTCCGGCGTGCAGATCGACCCGGTGATCTGGATGATGCTGTACGGCAACGCCTCGGCGCTCCAGATCGGCCTCTACGTATGGAACCGCCGCCACAACGTCTCGCCGCACGAACCGGAGGGGTCCGGCGGGCTCGCCGGCATGGTGATGTCCGCGCTCTCCGCGCCGATCTACGCACGCTCCCTCATGGACGCCGTGCTGCGCCGCAGGAGCTCGTTCGTGGTGACGCCCAAGGGCGACTCGTCCAGCCCGGACACGCTCTTCGGCACCTTCCGCATCCATCTGTTCTTCCTCGTGGTCTTCGGCGGATCGATCGCCGCGTCCTTCGTCCTCGGACACAGCCACCCGGCCATGCTGACCTGGGCCTGCCTGGCCCTGCTGATCACGGCGGCGCCGGTCCTCGGCTGGCGGTACGGCGTCCGCGCCGAGAAGCGGGGGCGCCGCGACGGTCCACCGGCGGGCGCCCCGCCGCAGGAGCCGCAGGAGCCGCAGGAGCCGCAGGAGCCGCAGGAGCCGCAGGACAACGCACAGACCGCGCAGACCGCGCCAGGGGGACGTGACCGATGACCTACCGTCCGAGCAGCCGCACCCGTCGACTGGCGATCGGTACGGCGGTGGTCCTGGCACTCGCGGGGGCCAACGGGCCGTGGCTGTACCGCTTCGGCACCGAGCACTACCACGCGTACCGGATCGACAGACCCGCGTACAAGGCGGCGAACGGCCACTGGGACCTCCTGGACGTCCCCTCCGCCTACCGGATCAACACGATCCACGCGGCGCTGCTGCACACCGGCAAGGTGCTGCTCGTCGCGGGCTCCGGCAACAACCAGGAGAACTTCGACGCGAAGAGCTTCCGTTCGGTGCTGTGGGACCCGGCGAGCGACACGTACGAGAACATCCCCACGCCCGAGGACATGTTCTGCGCGGGCCATACGCAGCTGCCCGACGGGAAGCTCCTCATAGCCGGCGGCACGAAGCGGTACGAGAAGCTCGAGGGCGACGTGACCAGGGCGGGCGGCCTGATGATCGTCCACAACGAGGACCCGGACAAGCCGGTGACGCTGCCCGCGGGCACCCGGTTCACCGGCAAGGAGAACGGCAGGACGTTCGTCTCCAAGGACCCCGTGCTGGTGGAGAAGGCCACCAAGGTCTTCGACCGGAGGACCGGTGCCCACCTGCGCAACGAGCCCGGGCGGGGACGGATCTACGTCGAGGCACAGCGGTCCGGCACGAAGTACGAGACGGGTACGGAGGACAACTACCGGATCGCGGGCCTGTCGGGCTCCGACACCCGCAACGTGTACGGGATCGCGCAGAAGCTGGCCCTCGACAAGAAGGACTTCCAGGGGATCAAGGAGGCCTACGAGTTCGACCCGGTGGCGGAGAAGTACATCTCCGTCGACCCGATGAACGAGGCCCGCTGGTATCCGACCCTCACCACGCTGGAGGACGGCAGGGTCCTCTCCCTGTCCGGGCTGGACGAGATCGGGCAGATCGTGCCCGGCAAGGACGAGATCTACGACCCCCGGACGAAGGAGTGGGAGTACACCGGCATCGTCCGGAGGTTCCCCACGTACCCGGCGGTCTTCCTGCTGAACGACGGCACGCTCTTCTACTCCGGTTCCAACGCCGGCTACGGTCCCGCGGACGTCGGACGGGACCCCGGTGTCTGGGACCTGAGGACGAACACCTTCACGAAGATCCCCGGCATCGGCGACCCGGACAGGCTGGAGACGTCGGCGACCGTGCGGCTGCCGCCCGCCCAGGACGAGAGGTTCATGGTGATCGGCGGTGGCGGGGTCGGCGAGTCCAGGAGGTCCAGCGGGAAGTCCCGCCTGGTCGATCTGCGCGAGCCGCACCCGGAGTTCCGGGACGGCGCGTCCCTCTCCGAGGGCACCCGCTACCCGAGCGCCTCCCTCCTGCCGGACGACTCCGTGCTGGTCACGGGCGGTTCCGGGGACTACCGGGGGCGCGGCGGTTCGGACGTGCTGCAGGCCCGGCTGTACGACGCGGAGTCGGACACCTACGAGCGGGTCGCGGACCCCGCGGTCGGCCGCAACTACCACTCGGGGTCGGTGCTGCTGCCGGACGGCCGGGTCATGATCTTCGGCTCGGACTCGCTGTACGCGGACCGGGCGAACACCCGGCCGGGCACGTTCGAACAGCGCATCGAGATCTACACTCCGCCGTATCTGTACCGCGACGCCCGGCCGGAACTGACGGCGGGGCCGAAGCGGCTCCTGCGGGGCGGTTCGGGACTGTTCACCACGCTGCACGCCTCGTCCATCGCGTCGGCGAAGCTGATCAGGCCCAGTGCGGTCACGCATGTGACGGACACGGATCAGCGGTCGGTCGCGCTGGACCTGGAGAAGTCCGCGGACAGCATCACGGTGACGGTCCCGAAGAGCCGGGCCGTGGTGCCGTCCGGCTGGTACATGCTCTTCGTCACGGATGACGAGGGAACCCCCTCCGAGGGCACCTGGGTGGAGATCCCCTAGCGCCTGCGGCGGGACACCCGGTGCGGGCCCGTCCCGTCCGGAACGTACCCGGTGCGGGCCGGGGTGGGGCGGGCCCGCGTCGGGCGCCCTACTTCGTGGCGCGGGCCAGGTCCAGTGCGTACTCCGGGTACCAGTCCCCCGCCTTCGGCCCGCCCTTGCAGTCGCCGTCCGACTCCCCCGGCCGCTTGACCCACAGGTACGCGTCCACCAGCTCGTCGCCCGTGTCCGTCGTCGGCGGTTCGCCCAGTGCCCGCCCCGGTGGGTTGCACCAGGTCTCCGCGGGGTCGCCCCCCTCGTACGGGCCGTTGCCGTTGCGGCTCGTGTCGATCACGAAGGGCTTGCCGCCCACCTTCGCCGACAGGCGCTTGCCGAAGTCCGTACTGTCCTCCGTCGTGCGGAAGTTGGACACGTTGACCGCGAAGCCGTCCGCCCCGGCGATGCCCGCCCGCCGCAACGGCTCGTCCAGCGCGTCGGGCGTCTGCCATCCGGCGTTGCCCGCGTCCACGTACACCGTGGCGTTCGGCTGCTGCTTGAGCCGCTGGACCGCGCCCCTCAGCAGGTCGTAGCGTTCCTCGTGGAACTCCCGCGGCGTGCATCCGTCCACCAGGTGCAGCAGCGCGTCCGGTTCGAGGATCACGGTCGCCCGGCGGTCGCCGATGCCCTGGGCGACGCTCTCCAGCCAGGTCCGGTACGCGTCTCCGTCCGCCGCCCCGCCCCTTGAGAACTGGCCGCAGTCGCGGTGCGGGATGTTGTACAGGACCAGCAGCGCGTCCCGGTCGGCGTTCTCCGCCGCCTCGGTGAAGTCCTGCGTGGCGCCCCGCGGATCGTCCGGTCCGATCCACTCGCCCACCGGCTGCTCGGCGATCCTCCGGATCAGCGCGGCGTTCGCCTCGTCGCCGTCGCGCACGTAGGCGGCGACCTGCCGGGCGGCGTTCCCGTCGGGGTTGACCCAGTACGGGTCGCCGCGCTCGGGCTGCTGGTCGACCGCGGCGGGTCCGTCCTTCCCCCCGCCTCCGTCACCGTCGGACGAGGAGCACCCGGCGAGGAGCAGAGCCGCCCCGATCCCGGTCGCCGCACGCGTCATCGGCCCGGAGTGACTGCCGTACATCCATTCCCCCTCGTACCGATGCACTACCGGTCGAAATCCATCCTGGCACAGCGAGCGGGCCGAGGGACTGTTCCGCCCGGATCCGGACATCCTGTCAAAAACCCTCTGCGCCGCACCGGTGGTCCGTCCTAGAGTGTCCCTTCGTGTCAGGACGAACCACTCGACCTCCCGTGCCGTGCCGGGCTACTCCCGCAGCCCGTACACCGCGGTCGAGGACCGGCCCGGCCGGCGGCTCCGAGGGGGAGCGGACCTCCGGCCGGGCCAGGTGTCAGACGGGGTTCCTCCCGCCGCTCCTCTCGCCCGTCAGGTAGGCGGAGACGACCACGTTCGCCGTGTACGCCCGGGACGTGTGGTCGTACGTACCGCCGCAGGTGATGAGGCGGAGCTCCGCACGCCCGTCCTTCCGGGGCCCGTACGCCTTCTGCGCGTCGAAGCGTTCCCGGGTGAAGACCTGGACGTCGTCGACGGTGAATTCGGCGACCGTCCCGTCGGACCTGCTCACCCGGACCTTCGCGCCGGGCTGTGCCGCGCTGAGCCCGTAGAACACGGCCGGCTTGGTCTCCGTGTCGACGTGGCCGACGAACAGGGCGGCGCCCTCCGTACCGGGTTCGGTGCCGCTGCCGTACCAGCCGACGGTGCCCGGCTTCGCGTACGGCGGTGGCTCGATCGCCCCCTCGGAGTCCAGCTCACGCGGGGCGACGGGCGCGTCGATGCTGAGCGAGGGGATCTCCACGCGCTCCGGCGTGGCCCCGTCGAGCGGCTCGTGCGCCGGTGGCAGTGGTACACCCAGGGGACGCCCGACCGCCGCGACGTCGCCGGTCGTCGGAGCCGAGTATCCGCCGGTGGCCTCGCGGCCCCACAGCCAGAGTCCCAGCAGGAGTACGGCCCAGGCGACGCCGGTCAGCAACCGCCCGGTTCCGGCCGTACGGTTCGTGGCCGACACGTCAGTCCAGTGCCGAGCGGCGGCGGCGCGCACTGCGGAGCGCGACGGCGACGGCCGCTACGGCCCCCAGGGACAGTCCGATCAGCGCGTGCTCGGTGCCGGGGCCGTTCCGCTCCCCGGAAGCCGTGGCGGCCCGGTCGGCGGCGAGGGTGGCCGTGCCTCCGCCACCGGCCCGGACGGGGGCGACGGGCGAGGGGTGGCTGTGGCGGAGGACGGTGACCGTGCCGGTGGCACGGCCGTGGCCGTCCTTGCAGGTCACCCAGATCTCGTAGTCGTCGGGGGCGGCGTCGGAGCGGATCCTGGCCTCGGCGACGAGCCCCCTGCCGTCGGCGGGGGCGAAGTGCGCCTCGGACACGAAGGCTTCGGAATTCCCCCTGGCCGACCTGCCCTTGCCGCAGACGTCGACCCGGAGTTCCACCTCCCCGCCCGGGGAGACACGGGACGGGGTGACCGAGACCGAACCCGGGGCCTTCCGGCTGTCGGATTCGGGATCGGCCGGTGCGGCGGACGCGGGAAGGACCATGGCCGCGGCCGCCGCGGTGACACAGAACGTGAGGGTCAGTGAACGCATCGTAAACCTCCTGAGGGAAGGTTCACGCGCCCGTGGACGGGCCGCACGCGCTGACGGCCGTTCGGGTGAGGGCCGCGCGTGCGGACCGGACCGGTCCTCGCGCGCCCGGCCCGATCCTCACGGGAGGGCCTACTCCCCGGGCAGGTCCACGAGCTCGACCAGGTCGGCGATCGACTCGACGACCGTGGAGGGCCGGAAGGGATAACGGTCCATGTCGGCGGTCGTGGTCAGGCCGGTGAGGACCAGGAACGTCTGCATACCGGCCTCCAGGCCGGCGAGCACGTCCGTGTCCATCCGGTCGCCGATCATGGCGGAGGTCTCGGAGTGGGCCCCGATCGCGTTCAGCCCGGTCCGCATCATCAGCGGGTTGGGCTTGCCCGCGAAGTACGGGGACTTCCCGGTGGCCTTGGTGATCAGCGCGGCGACGGAACCGGTGGCGGGCAGCGGGCCCTCGGCGGACGGTCCGGTCTCGTCGGGGTTGGTGCAGATGAAGCGGGCGCCGCCGTTGATCAGCCGGATGGCCTTGGTGAGTGCCTCGAAGCTGTACGTACGCGTCTCGCCGAGGACCACGTAGTCGGGCTCGTGGTCGGTGAGGACGTAGCCGATGTCGTGCAGCGCGGTGGTGAGCCCGGCCTCTCCGATGACGTACGCCGTGCCGCGCGGCCGCTGGTCGTCCAGGAACTGGGCGGTTGCCAGGGCGGAGGTCCAGATGTTCTCCACGGGCACGTCCAGGCCCATGCGCTTCAGACGCGCGTGCAGGTCCCTGGCGGTGTAGATGGAGTTGTTGGTGAGGACCAGGAACGGCAGTCCGGAGTCCCGCAGCCGCTTGATGAAGGCGTCGGCCCCGGGGATCGGGGTGCCTTCGTGGATGAGGACCCCGTCCATGTCGGTCAGCCAGGATTCGATCGGCTTGCGCTCTGCCATGGGACGGGCTCCTGCCGTACGCGCTGTGCACTCGGGGTGCCGGACGCCGGCGGCACCGCGTTGTGCAGCGCCGACGCCCCGATTTTAGGCTGCCCGCCCGGCCGGGCGGAACCGCCGGGTCACCGGCAGCCGATCTTCACCGGCCGGCGACGGAGCGCGGCACCTTCCTGTCCCGGAGCAGGTCAGCGCACCCGGCGGATTCTCCGCGCCCCGGCCAGGGCGGCCGCGCCGCCGAGGAGGAGCGCGCCGGCCGTGAGACCGGTACCGGTCGCCGTCCCCTCCCGTCCGGTGCGGGCCAGTTCGGGGAGCGGGTTGCCGGCGGCGTCGAGGCGGGGAGCGTCCCGGCCCGTGCCGGCCTCCCCGTCGCCGCCCGTACCGGTCTCCCCGTCCCCGTCCGTGCCGGTCTCCGCGTCGCCGCCCGTACCGGTCTCCCCGTCCCCGTCCGTGCCCGTCTCCACCTCGGTTCCGTCGTCCAGGGCCCCCTCGACGACGGTGAAGCGGTAGTCGGCCGACTCCCCGACCCAGTCCCCGTCGCCGCCGCGCTGCTCCGGCCCCGACATCCGCTGGACGATCGCCGCGTTGGCGGTGACGGGTCCGGGCGGGGTGTCCGAGGTGAAGGCCATCCGGATCCGGACGGTGACCGTGTGCTCCGCCGGCACGGTGAAGCCGGGGAAGTCGTCGCCCTCTCCGCTGCCGAACACACCGATCTGCTCGTGGCGTTCGGTGGTCTCCCAGGTCACGCGGTGTCGGGTGTCCGGGTCGGACCGCTCGGAGAACTCCAGCTGGATCCGAGAGGGGCCGAGTGTGCGGTCCCGGTCGGTGAGCACCAGTACGGGGTGGATGGCGCGGCAGGTCTCCGCCGTCGTGTTGGTCAGGTCGAGGTACCAGGTGCCGTAGCCGCCGCCGGAGGCGTAGGTGTCCGGGCCGCCGTGGATACGGGTCTCGATCGGGAAGGACTCGGCCTCGGGCTCGCCGCAGACGGACTGCCGGCCTGCGACGGCGGGAGCGGGGGCCTCCGGTGCCGCGCCCGCCTGGGTGCTGCCGAGCAGGACGGCGGGTACGGCGAATCCGGCCGCCAGCCCGAACGTCCCGAGGGTGGAGAAGACCCGGCCGTCACGCAGTCGGTCAGTGGATCTGGGGGGCATGGAGGGACACCCTTCGCTGCTCGCGAACGACCGGCACGGGGTGCCGGATGCCGCGCACGACGCTGCCACGCACGCACGGGGGGTGCCACCGCCGGGGCGCGAATCCGCCCGACCGGACGGCCAAGTCCGCCCGAACGGCCCCACCGTCCCCTGTCCCGGCCCTCAGTCCTCCACGCCGCCCTCGCCCGCCCGGCCGAAGACGGGGGCCAGCACCAGTTGGGCGGCCCCTTCGGCGACCGGCCGGTCTCCGCCGCCCGCGACGGTGACCGGCACAGGGGCGCCGGTGCCGTCCCGCAGGGCGCGTTCCTCGATGACGGCGCGCACCCCGCCGACGTACGCGTCCTCGTCGGCGGCGACCGTACGGCCGCCGAGGACCACCCGGTCGATGTCCAGCAGCCCGACGAGGTTGGCCGCGCCCGCTCCGAGCACCCGTGCCGCCTCCGCGATGTCGCCGCGGGCGGCGGCGGCCAGGCACAGCACCTCGATGCAGCCGCGCCCGCCGCAGCCGCACGGGGGGCCGTCCAGCTGAAGGGTCTGGTGGCCGAATTCCCCCGCGCCGGTCCGGGCTCCGCGGTGCAGGGTCCCGCCGAGGACGAGTCCGGCACCGAGGCCGGTACCCAGGTGCAGATAGGCGAAGTCGGCCTCGCCGCGCTCCCGCAGGGCGAGGCCGAGCGCGGCGGCGTTGGTGTCCTTGTCGACGACGACGGGCAGGCCGGTGGCCTCGGCGAGGACGTCCCGGAGCGGATAGCCGTCCCACTGCGGGAAGCCGGTGACCCGGTGGAGCACCCCGCTGCGGTGGTCCAGGGGGCCGGGAAGGGCGGCGCCCACGCCGAACACCCGGTGGTCCTCGGTCCGCGGGGCGGCTGCCCGTACCGTCTGGACCGCGTGGGCCGCCGTGGCGACGACCTCGGCGGCCGGCGCCCCGAGGTCGAGCGGGGCGGTCCGGGTCGCGACCGGGGCGCCGGCGAGGTCGACGAGGACGGCGGTCAGCTCGTCGCGGTCCAGGTGGAGCCCCACCGCGTGTCCGGCTTCCGGGACGAGGCGCAGCACCGTGCGGGGCTTGCCTCCCGTGGAGGCGAGCCGGCCGGCCTCGGTGGCGAGGCCCTCGGAGCGGAGCCGGGCGGTGATCTTGCTGACGGCCTGCGGGGTGAGTCCGGTGCGCTCCGCGAGCTCCAGCCGGCTGATCCCGTGCTCACCGGCCGCGCGGAGCAGGTCGAGCACGAGGGAGGCGTTGTGGTGGCGCAGGGCAGGCAGGTTCGCCCCGCCGCCGCTCCTGCTGTTGCTCCTGTTCACCACACCATTGTCCTCATCGCTTGCACTTTGGCAACAGCGTTGCTTAAGTGGTTCGCATGACTGCCAACGCTCCTCTTCGCGTCGGGCTCGTCGGCTACGGCCTGGCGGGCTCCGTCTTTCACGCCCCGCTGATCTCGGCCACCGAGGGCCTCGTCCTCGACACCGTCGTCACGTCGAACGAGGAGCGGCGGGCGCAGGCCCGCGCCGAGTTCCCCGACGTACGCTTCGCGGACTCGCCCGACGACCTCCTCGCGCGCGCGGACGAGCTGGACCTGGTCGTGATCGCCTCGCCGAACAGGACCCACGTCCCGATCGCGAAGGCCGCGCTGGAGGCCGGACTGCCGGTGGTCGTGGACAAGCCCCTCGCCGGTACGGCCGCCGGGGCACGTGAGCTGGCCGCGCTGGCCGACGAGCGCGGGCTGCTGCTGTCGGTCTTCCAGAACCGCCGGTGGGACAACGACTTCCTGACGCTGGCCCGTCTCGTCGAGGACGGTGAGCTCGGTGACGTGCAGCGCTTCGAGTCCCGTTTCGAGCGGTGGCGTCCGGAGCTCAAGGGCGGCTGGCGCGAGTCGGGCGACCCGGAGGAGATCGGCGGCCTGCTGTACGACCTGGGCAGCCATGTCGTCGACCAGGCGCTCACCCTGTTCGGCCCCGCGGTCCAGGTGTACGCGGAGTCCGACGTGCGCCGCCCGGGTGCGGCGGCCGACGACGACACCTTCATCGCGATCACGCACGCGAACGGGGTCCGTTCGCATCTGTACGTCAGCGCCACCACGGCCCAGCTCGGCCCGCGCTTCCGGGTGCTCGGCTCGAAGGCGGGCTATGTGAAGCACGGCCTGGACCCGCAGGAGGCAGCTCTGCGCGAGGGCGTCCGCCCCGCGGCCGGCACCCCCTGGGGCGAGGAGCCGGAGGAGCTGTGGGGCCGCGTCGGCGCCGGCGAGTCACCGCTGACCGGCGGCGGGGACCCGGTCCGTACGCTGCCGGGCGACTACCCCGCGTACTACGCGGCCGTGGCCGCAGCCCTGCGCGGCACCGGCGAGAACCCGGTGACGGCTCTGCAGGCCGCCGCCGCGCTGGACGTCCTGGAGGCCGCGCGCCGTTCGGCCCGCGAGGGCGTGTCCGTCACCCTTCTTCCGCACCACGACGAGGAGAAGCACGCATGAGCTCCATCGCTCCGACCATCTCCGAGCTGATCGCACAGGAGCGGCGCCTGACGCTGCCGCGCTTCGGCTACGACGACGCGTACGCGCTGGGCGGCCTGCTGGTCGCGCTCGCCCGTGACCGGCACGCCCCCGTCGCGATCGACATCCGGCGCGGCGCGCAGCAGCTGTTCCATGCCGCGCTGCCGGGGTCGAGCGCGGACAACGACGCCTGGATCGACCGCAAGCGCAAGGTCGTGGAGCGGTACGGCGAGAGCTCCTACCTGGTCGGCACGCGCTTCCGGGCGAAGGGCACCACCTTCGAGGAGTCCTCCCGCCTGGACCCGGACACGTACGCGGCACACGGCGGTTCCTTCCCGATCGCGGTGGAGGGTGCGGGCGTGATCGGCTCGGTCACGGTGTCGGGTCTTCCCCAGGCGGAGGACCACGCGCTGGTGGTCGAGGCCCTTGAGCAGTTCGCGACGCGCCGCGCCTCCTGACCGGGCTGCGGTGAGGAGAAGGCTCCGCCGGTTCCGGCGGAGCCTTCTCCTCGTCCCGGGGCCGAGGCCCCGGGACGAGGAGGGTCAGGCGGTGACCAGGCCCCGCACCTCCGGGTGGTCGACCTCGTCGGGCAGCCGGTGGCCCAGGGCCGTCAGCCGGGCCGCGACGTCGGCCGGGCTGCGTCCCGTCAGGCTCGCGCTGCGCAGGACGTCGCCGAGATGGACGTCGTCCTGGTACGAGCGGTCGATCGTCTCCAGCAGCCGGATGTCCGCCTCGTCGGCGACCGCGGGCAGGTTCGCGTCCTCGTGCAGCCGGTACCCCAGCTCGGCCAGCCTCGCGGCGACCTCCGCGGGGCTCCGCCCGGTGGCGAGGGCGGCGCGCAGGATGTGCCGTACCAGCAGCCCCGCGGCCGTGTACCGGAGCAGCCAGGGCGCTCGGCCGTCGACGTTCGCGCTGAGGAGGACGAGGTCGTCGGGCTGCGGCGGCGCCGGTACCTCCGGCCGTCCGCAGCCCAGTTCGGTGAGCCGGCCGACGATGTCCTCGGGGGTGCGCCCCGTCTCCCGGGCGAGGCCGAGGATGTGCCCGGGCTCGTGGCTGCCGCGGTGGGTGAGGAGCGCCTCGTCGCCGGGCTCCGGGGTGTACGGGAGCCGGAAGCCGAGCGCGACCAGCCGCGTGGCCACGAAGTGCGGGCTGATGCTCAGGTCACGGGCGGTGTCGTGCACGTGGTGCGCCGGCACCTCGTCGCCCCAGTCGCGGCACTCCCGGTAGTTGGTGCGCTGCTCGAGGATCAGCATGACGTCGGCCGGATGGGAGGACTCGGGGAGCGGACGGCCGCCGTCTCCGCCGAGCCGGTAGCCGAGGGCGGTCAGCCGCCGTGCCACGTCGGCGGGGCCGCGTCCGGTGTGGCAGCCCACTTCGAGTACGTGGCGCAGGGGTACGGGCTCGGCGACGTCGAGCCACGGCTTCCCGTAGTCGGGCACACCCACTCTCCTGACCAGCGGGGCGTCGTCGGGCCGGACGGTGTCGGGAAGGGCGGTCCCGGCCTGCTGGATGTCTGCGTACCCCAGGGCCTCCAGCCGTGACACGAGGACGGCGGGGTCCAGTCCCAGCAGGGCCGCGGAGTGCAGCACCCGCCCGTACGGCACCTGTGTGCCGGGGTCCGGCCAGCGCAGTTCGCCCTTCCTGTCGCGACCGGAGAGCAGGAGGTCGTCCGGGTCCGGGGACTCGGGGGTGTGGGACATGGTGCGGGTGCCTTTCGGAGACGGTGGGTGGCGGGGCGGGGCGGGAGCCCGGTGACGGCGGTCATTCGGAAACGGCGATGTACCGGCCGTGTTCCTGGCCCCACTCGGGGTTCCCCCCGTCGTCGACCTGCCGTGCGGTCAGGTCCACGCGCACTCCCCGCGGCTCCAGCTCCGTCCAGAGCCGCAGCATCATGGCGTGGCTGAGGAAGTGGTGGGAGAGGTCGAGCTCCCGCAGATGGGTGAGCGGCTGTCCGTGCAGCAGTGCCTCCGCGCCCTCGTCGGTGAGCATGCCCAGCGACAGGCTCAGCGAGGTGAGCCGGGGCACGACCGGTGCGGAGGCCAGCGCGGCGGCCAGCTCGTCCTGGATCGGACTGTTCTGCACTCCCAGGTGACGCAGCGCGGGCTTGCCCTTGCCGGAGAGCAGCGGGAGGAGGTCCTCGACCGTGGCGCCACCACCGTAGTGGTCGTCGCCCAGCCACAGCTCCAGGCGCTCCAGCGACGGCAGCTCGGCGGCGGCGATCTGCCGCACCGCCTCCGGGGGGAGTCCGCCGGACTCGACGCGCAGCACGCGCAGCTCGTCGTGGCCCCCCACGGGGAACCGCAGGCCTTCGCCGCCGCGCAGGGCCAGCTCCCGCAGGCCCGGGAACGCCTCCAGAAGGGGGGCGACGTCGCCCAGGTGTATGGAGGAGACCATGGCCTCCTCGTCCTCCAGGTCGCCGAGGAAGATCGCTTCGAGCCCGGTCAGCCGGGAGTTGAGGCTGATGAGCGGCTCTTCCGGGAGCCCGGCGTTGTCGTCGCCGTACCAGGGGCAGCCGAACACCAGCGCCTTGACCTTCTCCAGCTCGACCGTCTCGGCGAAGCGCGCCCAGCAGGCTTCGGCACGCTCCAGGGGGTCGGGCTCGTAGGCCATCTCGACGACCTGGAAACGCCAGGCCACGGCACCCGGATCCGGCAGGTCCGCAGGATCGGTGTACGGCGAGAAGGTATAGGTGGGCAGTCCGTGGAAATGCGCGAGGTGGTGCACATGCAAGGCGGGACTCCTGACACGGCGGACCCGGAGCGGGCGTTCACCGCGTTCTATCAGGTGCCTCCGACAGGACTGCCGTGCGGCGTGATTCCTTGTGCCGCACGGCAGTTGGGGTACGGGCGGGCGGGGCCCGGCGCACAGGCCCCCTACGCGTCCTTGAGCTCCTGCCGCTGCCGTCCCAGCCCTCCGACCTCCAGCTCCACGACGTCCCCGGCGCGCAGGTACGGCTTCGGCTCGGGGCGGCCCATGGCCACCCCGGCCGGCGTGCCCGTGTTGATCACGTCGCCGGGGTAGAGCGTCATGAACCGGCTGAGGTAGCGCACGACCTCCCCCACGGGGAAGATCTGGTCGGCCGTCGTGCCGTCCTGCTTGAGCTCGCCGTTGACCCACAGCCGCAGCGGCAGCGCCTGCGGGTCGGGCACCTCGTCCGCGGTCACGAGCCACGGCCCCAGCGGGTTGAACGTCTCGCAGTTCTTGCCCTTGTCCCAGGTGCCGCCCCGCTCCAGCTGGAACTCCCGCTCGGAGACGTCGTGCGCCGTCGCGTATCCGGCGACGTGTCCGAGCGCCTCCTCGGCGGAGTCCAGGTAGCGGGCGGTGCGGCCGATGACGACGGCGAGCTCGACCTCCCAGTCGGTCTTGCGGCTGCCGCGCGGCACCAGCACGGTGTCCTCGGGGCCCACGACCGTGTCCGGGGCCTTGAAGAACAGGATGGGCTCCTCCGGGATCGCCGCCCCGGTCTCGGCCGCGTGGTCGTGGTAGTTCAGCCCGATGCACACGATCTTGCCGATCCGGGCGACCGGCGGCCCGATGCGCAGACCCTCCGCGTCGATCGGGGGCAGCACGTCGGGTGTCTGCGCCGCTTCCCGTACGCGGGCGAGTGCCGAGGCGTCGGCGAGCAGGTCGCCGTCGATGTCGGTGACCAGGCCCGAGAGGTCACGCAAGGTCCCGTTACGGTCAAGCAGTGCAGGGCGTTCCGCGCCCGCCGTACCGACTCGAAGCAGCTTCAACGGTCCATCTCCCCTTGGTCGAGATCGAGCCCGTCGGTGGGTTGCGGCCAGCGAAAGGCTTGGTCGATCCTCCAAGACATCGGATCACTCTGCAAGACCCTGTTCACTTACTGGACCGGTCTCCCTCTGCGGATTCCGCCGCGCACCGGCCGACCGTCCGCCCAACGGTGCGGGATGCGAGGGACCGGTGTCCCTGCGCCCGGTCCCGGGTACGCGGTGTCACCCTCCACCCGGGTGAGGAGGAACGGTTTCTCCGGAGGCCGTTGGAGTGGTGGTACGTGTGGCGCCGCCGGAAGCCGGGGCAGCGTGGGACCGAACCCCCACCTTCTTCCAGAGGACTTCTCCCATGCGCCTTCGCCACCACGTCGCCGCCGCCCTCGGCGCCCTCACCCTGGTCGTCACCCTGCCCAACGCGGCCTCGGCCGCCACAGGTCAGTTCAGGTACACGTACGAGACCGGCGAGGGTTACGAGGCGGTCGGCTTCCTGAACAACCCGCGGAGCGGGGAGTGCGTCAGCCTGTCCGGCGCCGGCCTCGACGCGCTGCCGCCGGCGTACGCCCCGAAGAACCTCACGAACGCCACGGCCACGGTCTTCCTCGCCGCCGACTGCGAGGGCGACGTCTTCTACACGCTGCGGCCCGGCGGAGGCGCCTCGGAGCGCCTGGAGGTCCGCTCCGTGGTCTTCAGCTGATCGGCCCCGGGGCGGACGGCCGGGCGTGAGCCCTCCCGGACGTCCGCCCCGGGACACCGCGTCCGCCCTCGGGTCGGGCCGGTCGGTCCTCTTTCCGCTTACGGACGGCCTCGGCCCGGTCCGGCGGAGACCCCGCTCGCCTCGGCCCGGTCCGGCGGAGACCCCGGGTCCGGGAGTTCCTGTTCGCGGGAGACCCGGGAGCCGCCCGCGAGTGGCTCCCGGGCCCCCGCTTGCGCAGCCCCTGCCGGGCATAAGCCGTGCCCCGTCGGCGGCCCGCCTCAGAGCGCGGGCGCCGGGGCGGCGTCCACGACCGGGGTGTCCCGGTAGAGGTACGCCCGCTCGATCGCGGTCCAGGTGGTGCTGGTGACGATGTAGAGCGCGGCGGCCAGCGGCACGAAGGCCACGGAGAAGAGCGTGAGGAAGGACATCAGCGGCATGACCTTCGTCATCGCCCCCATGCCGGGCATCGGCTGTCCGTCCGGGCCGGCCGCCGGGGTCACCGGATTCGCCGCCATCTGACGCTTCGTGCGGCCGTAGTTGAACGTGGCGACGGCGGTGACGATCACGAAGAGCGCCAGGTAGACGAGCCCCTGCGCACCGAGGGGCCCGCCGTCCGCGAGCGCGTTGTGCCAGCGCTCTCCGAGCGGGGCGGTGAACAGCTCGTGGCCGAGGAGCGAGTTGGGTTCGCCGCCGATCCGCTGGCTGGAGAAGAGGTGGTAGAGCAGGAAGAAGGCCGGCATCTGCAGCAGGCTGGGCAGGCAGCCGGAGAGCGGCGAGACCTTCTCCGCGGCGTGCAGCTCCATGAGCGCCTTCTGCATCCGCTCGGGGTTCTTGGCGTGCTTCTTGCGGAGCGCGGTGATCTGCGGCTGGAGCTTGGTCCGGGCCTTCTGGCCGCGCGCCGCCGCCCGCGACAGGGGGTGCACGGCGAGCCGTACGAGGGCGGTGAACAGGACGATCGCGGCGGCCGTGGACGCGGTCTGGAAGAACGGCTGGAGCAGATCGGCCAGTGAGCCGACCAGGCTCGCGAAGGCGGACATGAAAGCGGACATGGGTGAGCCCTCCGGGGGTCTCGTCGTGCCGGGGTGAGTGGAACTCGGCAGGACGACCCGCGCGGGGAGTACGGAGAGGTGCTGGTCCCTACGCGGCCGTCAGGAGGGCGTGTCCGGGCGCTCGGGGCCTGGTGCGCCCCCTGGCGTCGGGATCGCGTTGAGGCAGGAACGCGGTGCGCTTCTCGCGGTCGCGCATGGCGGTGCGCACCCGGGTGCGGGGCACCGGGGCCGCGCAGCGGGCGCTGATGACGGAGCAGACGAGGAGCGCGGATCCGGCGGCCGCGGTGGCCGCGAGGGCGACGGCGGCGGAGAGGCTGCCACCCTCGGCGAGCAGGACCTCGGTGAGGAACAGGACGAGGAACGCGGCGGGGCGGAGCACGGGCCGGAGCAGCTGGGCGACCCCGCGGCGTACACGGCCGGTGTCGCTCATCGGTGCCTCCCCTCCGTGCCGTGCGGCGCGTGCGCGCCCGTGATGTGTCCTTCAGCCGTTATACACGATCGGTCTCCAGCGGCTGGAGGAGCCGGCGGGGGACGAGCAGGGCCCGGCTGACCGGATCGGCCGGGTCGGGGTCCAGTCCGGGGCCGGGCCGCATCTCCACGTCCTCGGGGTCGACGCCGGTCCAGCAGGCGGGGCACTGGCCGAAGGCGCCCAGCTCGGTGCCGCACGCGGCGTGCACGAAGATCCGCATGGGGAGGGTGCCGGGGAGGTGCTCGCGGCCCCAGAGGCCGAGCGAGCGCACGGTGGGCCAGAGCGCCCTGCCGCTGCCGGTCAGCACGTACTCGTCGCGCGGGGGCGATTCCTGGTAGCGGCGCCTGACCAGCACACCGGCCTCGGTCAGGGCCTGCAGCCGGGTGGCGAGGACGGCGCGCGGGATGCCGAGGTGGGAGAGGAAGTCGCTGTACCGGCGCACGCCGTAGAAGGCGTCGCGCACGACCAGCAGGGTCCAGCGCTCACCGACCACTTCCAGCGCGCGGGCGATCGAGCACTGCTGGGTCGCGTAGTCCTTGCCGAGAGCCATGGGATCACTTTACCTCCACTGGGTTCGATGAATGAACCGACCATGTTAACGTGGCCGCGTCCGGTGAGTTCATTCACCGAACTCACTCGACGGGGTCGAGCCCCGGAAGGACGTCATGACCCAGCAGCCCGTACGGACCGAGCCCGCACCCTCCCCGCACGCACGGCCCGCACCCGTAGCCGCCCGAGCGCACCGGCCCGGTGCGACCCTCGCCGTCACCAGCGCCGCCACCACCGTCGCGCTGATGAACTACACCGCGCCGATGACGACGCTCCCGGACGTCTCCGCCTCCCTCGGCACACCGGCCGCCGCCCAGGCCTGGCTGCTCAACGGCACCCCGCTCGGCCTCGCCGTCCTCCTCCTCGTGGCGGGCAGCCTCGCCGACGACTACGGCCGCCGCAGGCTCTTCCTCCTCGGCACCCTCGGCCTCGGCCTCACCACCGCGCTCGGCGCGCTCGCCACCTCGACGCTCGGCTTCACCCTCGCCCGGGTCGGCCAGGGCGCGGCGAGTGCGGCGATCCTGGCCACCAGCCTGGGCCTGCTGGTCGGCGCCTATCCGGTCGGCCACGCCAGGATCAGGGCGATGGGCGTGTGGGGTGCGTTCGTGAGTGCCGGCATAGCGCTCGGCCCGCTGCTCGCGAGCTCGCTCGGCACCGTCGACTGGCGGCTGACGTACCTCGCCCTGGGTGTCGGCGCCCTCGTCACGGCCGCCCTCGCCTTCCGGGTGCTCACCGAGTCCCGCGCACCCCGGGCCGGCCGCCCCGACCTGGCGGGCGCCGCCGTGCTCGGACTGGCGATGACCGCACTGCTGACCGCGCTGACGCTGGGCCGGGACGGCTGGCTGCGCACGCCCGTGGGCCTGCTGCTGCTGACAGCCCTGGCCCTGACCCCCGTGTTCGCCGCGGTGGAGCGGCGGGCCGCCGCCCCGCTGATCGACCTGGCGCTGTTCCGCAGCCGGGCCTTCCTCGCGTCGGCCGCGGGCGGCCTGTTCACGGGGCTCGCGGTGATCGGCCTCTTCAGCTACCTGCCGACGCTGCTCCAGCACGCACTCTCCCTCTCGGCGCTCGACTCGGCCTGGCTGTTCCTGCTCTGGTCCGGTACGTCGTTCGTCACGGCGCTCCAGTCGCGCCGGCTGGCGGGCAGGGTGGCGGCCCGCCACCAGCTGGCGGCCGGATTCCTGCTGCACGGCCTGGCGGTGCTGCCGCTGCTGGGCACGCTCACCGGCGGCTCCGGGAGCGCGAGTACGCAGGTGTGGCTGCGCCTGGTGCCGGCCCTGATCGTCGCCGGGATCGGCAGCGGTCTGCTCAACGCGGCGCTGCCGCGGCTGGCGGTCGAGTCCGTGCCGCCGGAGCGCGCCGCCATGGGTTCGGGGGCCAACAACACGGCCCGCTACCTCGGCTCCTCGGCCGGTGTCGCCGTGACGATCGCGGTGGCGACGACGCCGTCGGGTGCGGACGCGGCGGTGCTGGTGTCGGCGGGTACGGCCCTGGCGGCAACGGTGGGCGTCCTGCTCCTGCGGGAACGCTGAGCCGGGACCGCGGGCGGGGTGGGCTCCCGTCCCGCTCGGGTGCCCGGCGGGCCTTCCCCGCCCCGCCCCTCCGCCGGGAGGGAAGGCCCCACGCACGTCCCGCCGGGAGCTCCGGCCCCACGCACCTCGCACGCGGGCGCGGGCCGTTCCCCCCACGGCCTTGTGGCCTCCACCACGGCTCCACCCCGCGCTCTCTCACCTCGCCCCCGTACCGCAGTACGGTGTGGTTCATGCGCCCCGACACGCCTGCCGACCACACCACCGAAGCCGAGCGCCTGCTGCGCACCGCGGCGCAGTACCCCGAGGACCACGAACCGCTGTTCCTCCAGGCCGCGGCCCATCTGGAGCTCGCCGGAGACCGCGCCCGCGCCACCACCCTCTATGACGAACTGCTCGGCTCCCCCGCGACGACCGTCGAGAACCCGCACCTGGTCAAAGCACTCAAAGCGGCCAATCTCTGGGAGTACGGCCACGAGGCGGAGGCCCGCGCGATCATCGACGGCATCCGTGCCTCGGCCCCGCTCGACGCGTCGGCGTGGGAGATCGCCGCGGAGACCCTGGAGGGCCATGACGAGCTGGAGCCGGCCCACGACTTCTTCTCGACCGCGCTGACGCTCCCGCTCACGCCGGGCGAGGAAGTCCCGTACGCCACGCAGTCCTTGCTGATCGGACGCCACCGGGTGCGCAGGCTGCTCGGCGTCGGCCACGACGCGTGGGACGAGCTGGCCGACACCCTGCACACGGCCGCCGTCCCCCTCGACGAGCTGCACGACCCGAAGCGCCTGTGGTCGCTGGGCTCCTCGGACCCGGGCGAGCTGCAGGCGGAGATCACCCGGCTGCGCGCCGAACTGGGCACCTACCGCACGGCGTTGTCCCGCCCGTTCCCGGTGGCCGTGCTGCACTGGCCCGAGGACGAGCTGCGCGAACTCCTCACGGCGTACCCGGAGCTGAATCAGGAATACGCCGGACACCAGGACCATCTGGCCCGCCTGGAGGCGGCGTTGCGGGACCTGCACACCACGGGCACACCGAATCTCGGCATCGTCACGGGCACGGTCCCCTCGTACGAGGCGTTCGCCGCGTCGGAGGCCGCCTCGCCCTCGGACCCGGATCTGCTCCCCCAGTACGCCACCACCCTGGCCGCCCGCGGGCGTGCCGTCCCGTGGCCCCCGGCGCGCAGCGCGGCGTGCTGGTGCGGCTCGGGACGCGCGTACCGGGAGTGCCACGGCGGTGCGTAGAGGGACTCCGGAGGTACGGGAGTACGGGCGGGCGTGAGCACTCCTGGGATCACCCGCTCGTCTGTTCCGGGGGCAGTGACTGTTCGGTCCAGACGGTCTTGCCGCCCGGCGCGTAGCGGGTGCCCCACTGCGTCGCGAGCTGGGACACGATGAAGAGGCCCCGCCCGCCCTCGTCGATCGTCCTGGCATACCGCAGGTTCGGGGCGACGGAGCTGGCGTCGCGGACCTCGCACATCAGCACCCGGTCCAGGACGAGGCGCAGCTCCAGCGGCGGCAGCCCGTAGCGCACCGCGTTGGTGACGAGTTCGCTGACGATCAGCTCGGTCGCGTATCCCGTGTCGCCGTCGAGGTTCCAGTCGGCGAGCTGCCGGGTCGCCAGACCGCGGGCGGCGGCCGGGGCCGAGCTGTCGTGCGGGAGGTTCCAGATGCCGAAACGGTCGGCCGGAATGCTGCCGGTGCGTGCCAGGAGCAGGGCGGCTCCCTGGAGGTCGACGGTGGCGGGGAGCGCGTAGGCGGCCTCGTCGCACAGCTCGGGCAGGGAGCGGCCGGGCCGGCCGTCGGGCCGGTGGCGGGGATGGTGGCCGGGAGAGTGCTCCGCCTCGGTGAGCACGCGGCGCAGGGCACCCATGGACGACTCCGCATGGACCTGGAGCGCGCTGCTGCAGAAGGCGAGCAGGCTGCCCTCGCGGAGCGGAAAGGTGCTCGCCGCCACGCTGGGCGCCCGTTCCTGGGAGCCGAGCGGAGGGCCTTCGGCCAGACCGGCCACGGACGCGGCACCGTCCGGGCCGACGACGAGCGGGGCCGGATGGCCGGCCGACGCGACGGTGCACGTGCGGCTGAACGGGTCGTAGACGGCGTACACGCAGGTCGCCACCGGCATGCTTCTGCGCAGCGGATCGCTCGGCGGCAGCTCGGCCCGCTCCTGCACCAGCCGCGACGCGGTGTCGTACAGGCGGGCGAGCAGCTCGTCCGGCTCCAGGTCGAGCTCGGCGAGCGCGTGGATGACGGTACGCAGCTGGCCCATGGTGATGGCCACGTGGATGCCCTGCCCGGCAACCTCCCCGATGACGAGTGCCGTACGTGCCCCGGGGAGGGCGATCGTGTCGAACCAGCAGCCGCCGCCCGCTCCCGGCAGTACCAGGTGCGCCGTTTCGACAGCGCCGTGGGACGTCGGGCCCCGGGGGAACAGCCGGTGCTGGAGAGTACTGGCGATGGCGCGCTCGTGGACGTACCGGCGGGCGTTGTCGATGCTGAGCGCGGTCCGGGACGCCATGTCCTCCACGACCGGGAGGTCGTCCTCGGTGTACGGATCGGAGTCCTCGCACCGGTAGAGGCTGACCAGGCCGAGGACCGCACCGCGCACGGTCAGCGGCGCCACGACGAGGGTGTGGGCTCCGCTCGTCCGGATCGCAGCGGCGCGGGCGGGGTCGGCGTCGGCCCACGGCACGTCCACGAGGGGAACGAGGCGCGGCCGGGGGTCGGACAGCACGCGCTGGAAGGGGGTGGCGGGGAGGACGGCGCGTACATCACCCACCGGATGGGCCGGATCAGCGCTGCGGGCCCCGAAGGCGGCCCGGCGCAGCGGGACTCCGGGGACGGGCGGACCCGTGGGCAGGTCCTCGCCGCGCAGCACCGAGTCCACGACCTCCACGACGGCGACGTCCGCGTACCCGGGAACGACCGCGTCGACGAGGTCGCGGCAGGTGGTCTCGACGTCCAGGGTCCCTCCCACGACTCCGCGGACCGCGGAGAGCGCCGCCTCCCGGGCGCGGGCTCCGACGCGTTCCGTGGCGTCGGTGACGGACACGACCACTCCCGGGATCCCGTCCGCCCACTCGGGCTCCAGCCGGAACGCCGACAGGGACAGGGTGCGCCTCCCCGGTGCCCCGCCGGACGGGCGTGCGCGGAACATCCGCTCGCCACCGGTGCCGCCGGTCCGCAGTACCTCACGCACCGAGGCATCCACCGCCTCGGGGTCATCGAAGCCGTACACCTCGGCGAACGGACGCCCGCGCAGGCGCTCGGAGAGCGCCGCTCCCCCGGACGGATCGGTGACGCGTACGACCCGGAGGTCCCTGTCCAGCACATGGACCCGCACCCGGGCCTTCGCGAAGAGCACGTCCAGCACGGCCGGTCCGAGGACGCGCTCGCCCTCCCGGGGGCCGTCGCTCTCACTCCAGACACCCCAGTGGGCCCCGGGATCCGCCGAAGGCAGCAGCCGCAGGCCTGCCGTCCCCCGGTCCAGGTGTTCCCCGGCCGCCAGTACGGCCATGACCTGCTGCCCGACGGCCGCGTCGGCCGTGAGCCCGAACCGCCACTCGGCAGCCGCGCTCCACCGGGTGACCATTCCGTCACCGTCCACGGCCATCAGAGGCCCGTCAGCCATGAGCCCAGCTCCTTCGCCCCGCCACGGGACCCGGGGCGAGCCCCCGCGCGGCGCTGCGTCTTCCGAACCAGGATCTGCCCCGCGTCCGCCGCCCGCTACCGGAGCGGCCCCCGCGACCGGTGCTCGGATCCGGTCCCGGGCCATCAGGACCGGGAAGGCCCGGCGCCGGGACCGGGAAGGTCGGAGGGCGGCCGCCGGGGAAGTCCGGAGGGCGGCCACCGATGAGTCTCGGACGTACGCGCAGTCATCAGCACGACAGAACGTCGATCTGATCAGATGATCACCCGACCACGAACGACGAACGACGCCGAACGCCGAACGCACACGGACAGGACGCAGCGAGATGACCGAACCGGTAAAGGGCCCCGCGAGCTACTTCCCCTCGATCGAGAAGAAGCACGGCCGCCCGATCGCGGAGTGGAAGGACCTCATCCGCACATCCCCCCTGACCAAGCACATGGAGCTCGTCTCCTGGCTCAAGACGGAACACGGCCTGGGTCACGGCCACGCCAACGCCCTGGTCGCCCACACACTCGCCGAGGACAGAGCCGCGTAGCCGGCGCTGGGGCGGGGCGACCGCCCGTCTCGTGTCCGTCACGATTCCGGCACCCGCCCGGGGGCGGGAGCGGTGCACGCCAGGATGAACGCGTGAAGATCGCCGAACTGGTACTGAAGTACGTCGAGGCCCTCGTCTGGCCCCTGGTGACCGTGGCCCTGGTCTGGGGCCTTCGCGGACACATCAGGGAGGCCATCGGACGGCTGACCCGGCTGGAAACACCCGCGGGGAGCATGGAGTTCGCCCAGGAGGCCCGCGAGCTCCTGGACGAGGCGCAGCGCCTGACCGTGCCCCGTCCGCACGTGCCGAGCGAGCAGCCCGCCCCTCCGGAACCGGCACGGGATCCCGTCCCCGCACCGGCCGCGGACGAGGACTTCGTCCTGCCACCGCCGTTCCCGCAGGCAGGGGGGTCGGACCCCGGGCAGCCGATGCCACGGTGGGTGTACGGGGGCGAGACGGTGTACGGGGGCGAGACGGTGTACGGGGGCGAGACGGTGTACGGGGGCGAGACGGTGTACGGGGGCGAGACGGTGTACGGGGGCGAGACGGTGTACGGGGGCGAGGCCGGGTCCGCGCCCGAGCAGGCTCCGAACGCATCAGCCGACGCCGACGGGAGCGACGAGCGGGGAGCCAGCCTGCGCATGGTCCCCCGGCGCCTCCGGGACCGCATCCTGCTGCGGGAGCTGTTCACGGAGGCCATGGCGCTGGTCCCCGCCACCCCCGTCGGGGCCGTGGTCACCGCGTGGACCACGCTCGAAGGCTTCTGCGCGCACGTTCTGGAACGCCACGAGGTCCCCGTGGACCGGGCCCGGTCCGGCGCCCACGTCAGCCGGCAGCTGATGGCAGGGCTCGGCGGGCTGGGCGTGTCCAGCCAAAGCCGGGAATTGATCCGCCGGCTCCGACGACTGCGCGACACCGCCGTGCACCGGCCCGAGGCGGTCACGCCCGAGGCGGCACGCGACTTCGTGGCCGGCTGCCGCTCGGTCGCCTCCGAGCTGCAGCAGTACGACAGGGCCCTCGGGACGGGCCCGGCCGGTGGGACCCGAACACCGCCCGGCGCTGTCAGCGGCCACGCCTAACCTGCGTACATGACCGAGACGACCGGCACCGACGACGACCGCCGCTTCCCTCCGGCCCTGGCCGAGGTGGCCCGGGTGGAGTTCCCCTACGAGGACGACCACAGCGTCGACTTCGAACCGTACGAAGCCTTCGAACCCGCCGAGAAGACGACCGACTGGCTGCGCCACTGGACCGGCGACCACGACCTGGACGGCGACGTCTACCGCGTCTTCGGCCAGGACGGCACGGGCGGCCTCGCCGCCCTCTGGCTCGCCCGCCCCGGCCGCCCCCTGGCCGACCAGCCGGTGGTGTTCATGGGCTCGGAGGGCGAGAACGGCGTGGTGGCCGGGAACCTCTCCGACTTCCTGTGGGTCCTGGCGGACGGCCTCGGCCCCTGCGAGGTCGTCGTGTTGCAGGACGACACATCGAACCCCGACGCGGCCCTGACCGAGCTCGCCGAACGCCACGCGACGACGCCGCGCCGGCCGGCAGCGGAGATCATCGCGGAGGCACAGGCTGAGTTCCCCACGTTCGAGGAGGACCTCGAGAAGCTGTGCCGGTGACGGGGTTGGACCAACGAGCCGTACGAACGCCGGGCGCCCACGGTCCAGCCCGGTTCCAGCTCCCACTTCGGACAGCGCAATTTCGTCATCCTTGATCGCGAAGCGGACGAAGCGTAGGACAATCGACAGTAATGAACACCGCAAGGCCTTCCTCTCCTGAGGTCTCCGCCAGGATGAGCCGCCAGGCGAGCCGCGACACCGCACCCGAGGTGGCGGTCCGGAAGCTGCTGCACGCGTCCGGCTACCGGTACCGCCTCAACGAGCGGGTGCCTCAGATGTCCCGTCGGACGATCGACATCGCCTTCCCGCGGGCGAAGGTAGCGGTGTTCATGGACGGGTGCTTCTGGCACGGCTGCCCCGAACACGCCACGCAACCGAAGTCGAACGCGGAGTGGTGGCGGCAGAAGCTCGACAAGAACATGGCACGGGACTCGGAGACGACGGCGCACCTGGTCGCCGAGGGGTGGACGGTCCTGCGCTTCTGGGAACACCAACTCCCGGCGCAGGTAGCCGAGGTGGTCGCGGAAGCCGTCGATCGCGAGAGGCCCGCCAGGCGGGCAACACAAGGGGGCGGGGGCTCATGAGCGGATTGCGGTTCGTGGATGTCTGCGCTGGCGCGGGCGGGCTGGCGTTGGGCTTGGAACAAGCAGGCTTCGACCCGGTGCTGCTGTTGGACAACAAGGCGGTGGCCTGCGACACGCTGCGCCTGAACCGACCGTCGTGGCACGTGATGGAAATGGATCTCCTGGAATTCGTCCCGGACGAGCACCCGAAGACCTACGACGTGGATCTCCTTTCGGCGGGCCCGCCCCGGGTGAAGTCCAGCGCGACCACGGCGAGGAAGGAGACGGAGGAGGAACAGCGCCTGCTGGAAGCGGCGATCCTCCTCACCCACTCCATCCAACCCCGCGCCCTCCTCGTCGAGAACGTGCCGGGTCTCGTGTCGGCTTCGGCATTCGAACCTCTGCGCTCGTTCATCCGCAAGGAGCTGGAGCATCTCGGATACCGGCTGCACTGGTTCGTCCTGAACGCGGCCGACTTCGGCGTACCACAGGACCGCAAGCAGGGCGTGCTGGTCGCACTGAAGGAGCGGTATTCCAACCTCTTCCGGCCGCCGCTGCCGACGGTCAAGGAGCACGTGTCGGTAGGCAAGGCGCTCCACCGTTCGGTGGCCGCCCGCGGGTGGCTCGGCGCTGACGCATGGGCATCTCAGGCACTCAGCGTGGCGCCGACGCTTGTCGGTGGCTCGGACAAGCGCGGCGGAGCGGATCTGGGGCCGACAGGGACGAAGAGGGCATGGGCGCGGATGAGGGTCAATGGAGGCGCCCTGGCCGATGAGGTCCCGGGGCCCGACCTCGACAGTTCCGCCGACATGATCAAACTTACGGACTCGCAGGCTGCGCTCCTTCAGGGGTTCCCACGTGAGTGGCAATTCGCAGGCAGAAAGACCGCGCGGTACCGGCAGATCGGTCACGCCTCACCACCACCGGTCGGGGCCGCTCTGGGACGAGCACTCGCAGTCGCCCTGAAGCGCTGATCCTTCTGGGGCCGACGGGCCCACCGGCCGGCTACACTGGCTCATCATGACCTGCCCAGTTCCTCCGTCACTCCCGCGTGCGAAATTCATGATCGTCGATCTTTTCGCAGGTCCCGGTGGTCTCGACATCGCCGCCACGATCATGGACGAAGTAGAGAGCATCGGCGTCGAATGGGACGACGCGACCCGTGCAACGCGTCGGGCGGCCGGACTTCTGACCACGACGGTGAAAGATGTCGCCGCGCTCGGTCCGCGCGACGACGAGGTCGCCCGAGCGAACGTCCTCACCGGCGGGCCTCCGTGCCAGTCCTTCTCCGTCGCGGGCAACCGTAAGGGCCACAAGGCTCTGGAACAGGTCAAGGCACTTGCCACGCAATTGGCCGGCCATGACGAACTCAAGCAGTTCGAGGCCGCGTGGAAAGAGGTCAAAGACAAGACGGACAAGATGTCCGACGACCGCACCGGCTTCGTGCTCCAGCCCTTGCGCTGGATCATGGAGGCCAAACTCGGGCGAGGCAAGCCGTACGACGTGATCGTCCTCGAGCAGGTGCCCACCGTTCTGCCGGTCTGGAAGCACTACGCCAAGCTCCTCCGCCGAGTCGGCTACGCCGCCGACGCCCATGTTCTCCACTCAGAGGATTTCGGCGTCCCACAGACACGCCGGCGTGCGGTGTTGATCGCTCAGTGGGACCCGGAGAATGTGGACAGGCCTGTCCAGTTCCCCACCGCTACGCACCAGCGCTACCGCAAGGGAATCACTCGCCTTCTCCAACAGGACACTCCGGAGTGCGAAGACCAGGGGGCGCTGTTCGCCGCACCTCAAAAGGGGAAGAGCCCGGTCAAGCCTTGGGTCGCCATGCAGGACGTGCTCACCGAGCGTCCGTCCGACTTCGAGGTGGTCTCCAACTACGGCTCGGGGGGCGACCCCAAGAACCGGGGGCGCCGCACCTCCGACCAACCCGCGGCGACGATCACGGGAAAGGTCCGGCGTAACCGCGTCTTCCTCCTGAAGGAGACCACTTCCGGGGCGAAGGAGGTCGGCGAGGAGCTGGAACGGCTCACATTCGAGGAAGCCGGCCTGCTTCAGTCGTTCCCGAAGAAGTACCCGTGGCGGTCCACCGATGTGGCCCAGCAGATCGGCAACGCGATTCCGCCGCTCCTTTCTCTGCACATCCTCAGCAGTGCACTCCGACTCGGGCCGCCGGACGACGATTTGATCAACAAGCTGGCAACGTGGACACCGAAGCATCCGGCCCCTTTGACGGAAGAGGACCTCGCCGAGGACCTGTGAGTCGTCCGGGGCCTGCGGTGACAAGCCCCGGACGGAGCTACGACCACCGCGTGTTCCGGGGGCCTCGACAAGGCTCAGTCTTGTGCAGCCTTGGACCGAGCCCGATCACGCAACGGTGCCTCTGCAGCAAATCGCTCGAACATCTGCGTCAGGGCCTCACAGGACGAGCGCCGGGCTGTGCCGTCGGCCGGCCCTTCAGGGAGTCGGTCCCACGGGACCGCCGGAGCTGATTCCACCTCTTCGATCCAGTCGGAGAGCCCGAAATGATCAGGGGCGTCGTCCGGCGCGATCACCTCGTACATGAGCGTGCTCCCGGCCACGTTGACTGCGGTGCAGAGCGCGTTGACTCGGTCCCCGAGCCTCGATGCGCCCTGTCGGGACAGGTCTTCGAGAACCCGCACCAGGGCCAGTGCGGTGGGCTTGTGATCGATGGTGGAGAGTCGGAGAGCCGTGTTGATCATGTCCTGATTCCCGCAGGCGATCTCTGCGGAGGTGTAATCGGGCCCGTCGCGGAACATCTCGGCGGCCCACCACAACCGGGCGAAGGCCTGACTGTAGTGAGGACCCACAAACCTGACGCCCGTGACCGTCCTGGCGTCGCCGTCGGGGGATCCTCCGAGTGGCAGGTGCCGCCACAGAACGTAGTCCGGTGCCACAGCCAGAGCCAGGAAGTTCCACAGACCGGGGTTCGCCGCCTCGGCCCGGGTCATCCGCAAGGTCGCGTGCAGCCGGGGCGCCAACCAGGCATCGGCGTCGGTCCTCGCCGCGTCGAACCGGCTCATGGCCTCTTCGACAAGCTCTCGCACCGGTTCGACGCCCCAACGGGCGGAGTCGCTCTCGATCGCCGTGCTCGCCCGAAGGATCGCCACCTGAGGCAGGCCGTCCCGGCCCGCGCGTACTCCGTGGGTGAGGAGACCGGTGGCGACGTTGCCGGGTAGCGAAGCGAGCCGTTCGGGAGGCTCGATGTGGTGTGCGCTCATCGACGCGGGCCTTCCTGGGCACGTTGCACGGCGCGGATGGTCGCCGTCAGATTCTTGGGCACCTGTCCTCGTTTTCCTGCTGCGTAGTGGATCCGCGCCTGAATCTCCGCCCACCCACGGCCATCACCTCGGCAGCTGTGTGCCTCGGCCAAGGCTTCGGGGAGCGGCAGCCCGGGGAACACCTCAGGAAGTATGGATCGCAGCACCGACTCCCGCCATCCACCAGGAAAGCGGGGGGTCCCGTCCTCGTCGAATTCGAGGTCACTCAGTGCCGCGTGGAACATGGTCGCCCACGCCTCACCCGCGATCTGCGCGGCCACCATTCCGGCGGTCGCCTTCTCCAGCGGACCACGAGCACCGGAGAGCAGTTCGGGAAGCCCTTCGAAAGATGTATTGATCAAGACCGCCGGCAGGTCCCCGGTGGTGTCGATCAGCCAGGGCGCGTCCGCGAACCGGCGAAGCCCTTCCTCTGGACCGTCCCGGAAGTCCTTCTCCAGAATCTCCAGATCGCGTTGCCTGGTCGGTGTACGGGCGAGCAGGTCCACGACCCAGGACGTGTCCGTCCGGCCGATGACGCGCCCGTCGACTCCACCATGACTACCGACGACGCTCACGTCGAGGAGTGCGCGTGCCGCGTGCATGGAGCGGCGCACCCGGACCTCACCTCGCCAGTGGGTGTCGCCGCGACGACGTTCCAACCGACTCACCACACGGGTGTTGGTTGCGCCTTCGGTCAGCACGGCGACGCAGCTCACTCCCGACCACGGGCCCTCATCCAGTTCATCGCTGGGGAGGGACACTTCCAGGTCGAGGACGCCCTCGATCCAGTCGTCCCGCTCGATCTGATGAAGGGCGACGACCTGATCCCGTTGGGAGATCAGCGACAGTTGCAGCGGTTTCCCGTCCATGCTCGCCCCTCGAACAGTGATCTCGATCTTCCCCGCCAGGGTCGGGTACGCGTACACAGTGCTCATGCCGAAATCTCCCGTGCCTGCTGGATGTCGACGATCACACCGGCCATGGCGGCGGCCACGGGGTGGCTGCGGACAGCCGTGACACCTCCGAAACGCGCCGACCGCACGTCCGGATCTATGAGCAACCGGCCGTCGACGACCTGACAGTTCTCCTTCGGGGACAGCTCGGCCCACTCCAACGAGGGGCGCCCTCCCGACCGCACATCGAACTTGACCACTGGCAACAGTTCCCAGCGCCCGTCGCGGTGCGGGACAGACAGGGTGACGTCCAAGGTCCAGGCCCCGTCCCCGTCCACCTTCCCGACGACCCGGTCCACGAGTGGGTGCCCCAAGCCACGGCGATTGCTCGCTGCCGCAGGCGCATCGATGCGCAGCAGCTTTCGAAGGATCTCGGGGCCGGTCGAGTCCTGACCGACGGCCCGCCGACCGACCACGCCTCGCAGGGCCGCATCCATGGCTGCGTTGAACTCGGTCAACCGTCGGGGAGCGTTGGCGTAGGCGGCGGTGAGTTCTTCGGTCGTCCCCCACCTGTCGTGCTCCGGCGGCTCGGCTGCCCGTAGGAATGCCTCGGCTGCGTGCGTCGCCGAGCTGTCATCGCCTGTGGCGAAACCGGCGAGCAGGACGGCTTGGAAAGGGTCCACTCCCGCGCCCAGGCTCCGAGGACTGCGGGCCGTGACAGACATGCGGGTGCCACGCATACAGATGATGCGGCTGTGCTTCTCGTCCTTGTCCGCAGCGGGAGTGACCAGGAGGACGGCACGGTGGTCGTGCCCCTCGGCTCCGCGTCCGGCGGCCCGCAGCGGCGGGACGGCGAAGGCCACGTCCCTGGCCGCGACCTGTCCGGAGTCCGTGAGTTCCTCGACCGTGTCGCCGTCGAGGAAAGCCCGCAGCGCGTGAACCAGTGCCGGGTGCCGACCGAGTGGATCAACCCGCTGCTCCGGCACCACGAATTCGCCGTTGCGAAGAGCGCGTACCGATGCTTCGAGCATGGCCGGGGTCGTACGGCCCGAGGTCATGGCGGCCCAGAAGTTGTCGGACAGCGCCCGACCGAGAGCCGCGTGCAGATCCTCCAGGGTGTTGTTGACCCCGGCCGCGTCGTGAGCGCCGACCACGAGGAAGGAAGTCCCCGGATCATCGCTGTCCCGGTCGAGACGCAGGTCGGCGACCACTCGTTCATCGGCCCACCAGGAGCGGGACACACCTTCGCGTTCCCTCGCCGTGTCCGGCTCACCGAGCCAGGCGGGCCCTGCGTAGGCGACTCCATCGACCTCGCGCCAGGGAAGGTCCAGACGACCGACCACCCGGCGGACCGTCCGCCCCTCATACGCCTCGGACAGGGTGCTGTTGATCAATACCAGGCCGAGCCGGCTGGCCGCCCACAGTGTGGCCTTGCCCAATCCGTACGATCCACCGGCCCGGTCGTTGCTTTTGTGACTGTCCAGCTGCCGACGGACCACAGCGGCATAGCGCCCGTCCCCGTACTCGGGTCCGGTCAGACCGGAGGCGTTGTAGTCGTCAACCCGGAGGAGCAGGAGAGAGGAGTCGTCACGCAACGCCCGCAGCCCTTCGGCGAGGGCCCTGCCGACCTTGTGCCGGGACTGTGCCGCCGCCGCGTAGTGGGGCTCGAGCTGGTCCCACTTCAGCGCGGAGAGGAAGGAGTGCAGGTGTTCACCAGTCAGTTCGTGCAGGGTAAATCGCACCCGCACAGGCCGCTCCGGATCCAGTCGTTCGTCCAGGGAGTTCTGCGTGACTTCCCTGGCCAGCACAGCCAGGTTCGCGTCGAAGGCGAAAACAGCCGCATTGCCGTACTCCCGACCACCGTCCTGATGCGCGGCCCGGTGGTACCAGTCGATCGGTCGATCCGACCCGGCATCGGAGTCCCTGGTGATCAGGGTGGCAACGTCCGTCTCCAGGATCTTGGCGATCTTGGCCAGCACCTCCGCCCTCGGGCGCGCTCGACCGGTGACCCATGCCGACACGGCCGCACGTGTCAGTTTCAGCTCCTGGGCGAGTTCCGCCTGCGATATGCCGTTGCGACGTAGCTGGCGTCCGAGCCAGACGCCGAAATCCTCGATGTCCTCCACCGAACCCACTTCCCCTTGGTTCCGAGCGGTTCACCGTAGCACCCGATTTGACGTCAGCATGGCGTCAAATGTTGCTTGACGCCCATGATCCATTCGAGCGCCAGCAGGAGTCGTCTATTTTCCTTCACCTTTTGATCGACAGGCCTCCACAACATGCCCTACTGTCCTCGTAGGCAACTCCCAGCCCGGCCAGGGTTGTTGATGGGGCCGTTCACTCAAGGGCCGAGCTCTGCCCTCAGGGTCCGTTTTGCAGCGTTTTCATGCGTCATCCAGTCATGGGCACACGTCGGTGTGCTCGCCGGGAGGGGACCCACATGATCAGAGACGATGATGCCTGGATGGCGTGGTTCATCACGCAGTACGAGAGGTTGGAGGACCCCGACCTCCGTGCCGAACTCCTGGCGTGCCACGACATCCGCCCCCAGGACCTGGCTTCGGAACGACGGCGCCTTGCCCGCCTCACGCAGACCTCGCACACGGAGCAGACCACCACCCCTCCCGTCTCTCCCGTGCCCCGCGCCTCTCGGGCCACCCGCCGCCCCAACACCCCTCGGCGCGCCGGTCGTCCTCGCACCTACCACCAGGTCACCCGGACCCGGAGGATCCGCACAACCGGGCGGACGGTGACGATCACCACGACTACCGTCACCGTCACCACCGTCGTCACGGTCACCACCAACAGCTGACCCCCCTCTGATCAGCTGCGCCACCCGCTTCACCCGGGGTGCCGGCGCCATGCGCCGGCACCCCGTATCCCCCCGCGCATCCTCGGTTCGTTTTCTCTCATTCGAGACAGGTGCCTCATGACCGACCGGCAGTTCGCCGACTCCTCGCTCCCGCCCGTGATCGAGACCGTGATCCGGCAGTCCGCCACCGTCCTGAAGACCTACCAGGTCGATCCGGGGCTGATACAGGAGCACGCCAACGGCGAGCGCCGCATTACCCAAGGCGGCTACGGCGAACGCCAGTTGTACGAGCTCGTGCAGAACGCGGCGGACGAGATCGCAGCGGCACCCGGCGGCAAGCTGCACGTGGTCCTCACCGACATGCACCTCTACTGCGCGAACGTGGGCAGTCCTGTCACGCCGGAGGGAGCGGAGACGATCCTGCGGATGGGCGTGTCCCGGAAGCGCGGCGGGCAGATCGGTCGGTTCGGTGTCGGCGTCAAATCCGTGCTCTCGGTGAGCGACTCACCCCAGTTCTTCAGCGGGAGCGGCGCGTTCGGTTTCGGCTTCGACAAGGAGTGGTCCGCTGCCGAGATCGCGCAGGCACTCGGTCAGCAGGGCTATTTCGACATGGACACCCCGGTGCTCCGCATGGCCCGTCCCCTCGACGTGGAGCAGGAACGCGCCGATGACGACACCCTTGACAAGCTGTTGCGCTGGGCCACCACTGTCGTCCGCCTGCCCCTGATGGCGGGCGCCGCGGAACGCCTTGCCCGCGACATCGTCGGCCACAGGGGTCGCAACGGACGCGAGACCGACGCCTTCCCCGCCCACTTCCAGTTGTTCTCCCCCCATGTCGGCGAACTGTTCCTGCACGACCGTCGCTCGATGCCACCCGTCCGGCGGGAGATCTCGATCGACCACAAGGACAACTACCGGACGCTCAAGGAGGTGGCGAGCGGCGCCAAGCAGACGACGGAACAGTGGAAGGTGTTCTCAGCCTCCTACTCTCCTACCGGCGAGGCCGAGGAGAGCGCGGGCGAGCTTCACGGACGGCCCGTACTCGAGGTCTCCTGGGCGATGCCCGAATACACTGTGCGTAACGGCCTGTACACCGTGCCGGTCGGCAAAGGCTCCTTCTGGGCATTCTTCCCCACCAAGTACGACGTGTCGTTGACCGGCATTCTCAACGCGCCGTGGAAGACCAACGAGGACCGCCAGCACCTCCTCGACGGCAGCCCCTTCAATCGCGAACTCCTGGAGGTGGCGGCGCGACTGGTGGTCGACACCCTGCCCGCGCTCGTCCCCGCCGAAGATCCCGCCGCCTACCTGCCTCTGCTGCCGGGACGCGTCAAGGAGAAGCTCAACTGGGCCGACGAGCACTTCCTGCGCCGCGTGTGGGAATACGCCGCCGAAAGCCCTTCCCTGCCCGACCAGAACGGTGTGCTCCAGCGGCCTCGCGAGCTCTTCATCACACCCCCCGGCCTCGACAAGGAATGGGTCCAGATCTGGGCCGAGTACAGCGGCCGCCCGGCCGGCTGGCTCCACCCGTCCGTCGACGCGTCCGACACCACTGTCCGGCGCGGCAAGATGAACCACATCCTGGACCAGGCAGGGAAGACGCCTGAGAGCGTCAAGGACTGGCTCGAAGCTCTTGTCGCCGACGGCTCCGCGGAGGCCTCAACGCATGCCATCGAGATCCTCTCCCTGATGGTGCTCAAGGATCAGGCCGGACGGCAGCGCGGCGACTCCGAGATCACCGCTGCGGCCCGCCGGGCAAAGATCGTCCTTACGGAAGTCCACGGGATGGTCGCACCCGTCGCCGGTGAGATCTTCCACCGCACCTCTTCCGACACCCTCCGTGATGACATGGTCTACGTGCACCCGTCGATCTCCGAGCGTCCCGAGATGTCCAGGCACCTGCACAACATCGGCATCAGGGTCGCCGATGCTCAAGGACGGTTCGAGGGCGTCCTCGATCAGGGATTCGACAACTACGACGACCATGCGTGGGCCAACTTCTGGGTGCTGCTGCGCAGCGCCGGCGGCAGCCTGCAGATCGACCGGCTGCGTACCAAAGTGCCCAAGCCGCTGGAGACGCTGCGAGTCCGTGCCCTGGACGGACGGTACCGACCGATGCGCGACTGCCTCCTCCCGGGCCCTGTGGTGCCTGCGGACGGGAGCCGTGACAGTGCCGTCACCGTCGATATGACCTTCCACGACAGCGACAAGCCGGTCTTCCGTGACCTCGGACTGCTCGACCGCCCCGCCGGCGGATACCGCCCTCATGACGAGCCGTGGTTCCAGGATTACAAGCAGGTCATTCACGACGCGCACCTTCGTGACCTGCCCAGCACGGCTCCCCGCCCCAGCATCACTCGGCTCGCCGTCGAAGGTGCTCCGACGCTGGGACCACTGCACCTGCTGCCTGTTCTGTCCGAGGAGGGACGCGCGGCCTTTGTATCCGCGATGCCGGCGTCCGGCATCTCGCAGCACTGGCAGATGCAGTACGGATCCACTGCCGGCACGCGCAAAGCCGTCATCTCCCCACTGCTCTGGATGATCAGGAAGCACGGGCTCGTCAGGACCTCCATGGGCCTGACCCGGGTCCCCGAAGCTGTAGGACCCCAGCTCAAGAGCTTCCGAGCCGTGCTTCCTGTCGCCGAGATCTCCGAGGAGGCGGCACAGAGGCTCAAGATGCCCACATCCGCCGACGAAGTGCCCCTCCGGCGCTGGAGCAAGTTGCTGGATCTCCTGCTCGCGAGTGACGACGACGCCTTCATCGGGCGCGCCTACGCGCTACTGCACCGGGTCGGCTTCGAGTTTCCTGAGGACCTACTCACCCGCTGCAGGGTTGGATCGTCTTGGGAGGGTCGTCCCGACAGCGAGATCGCTGTCGCAACGAACGCGGTGGAGTTCCAGGAACTGGTCCGTGAACGGCTCCCCGCCCTCCTGGTCACGGACAAGGCGGACATCGCCACGGCGAGGGAGATGATCGAGGACTGGGGGATGCTCAAGGTCTCCGACGTCATCAGTAGGGAAATCGAGCCCGTCAAGATCGGGCGGGCTACGTCTCTGTCGGAGGAGTTCCCGACGGTCAAGGCACGTCTCGGTCAAGCCGCAGGCAGCCAGAAGATCCAGCGCTGCTCCGAGCTCAACGAGG
Organism: Streptomyces clavifer; assembly: GCA_014651175.1. Classification (GTDB taxonomy): domain Bacteria; phylum Actinomycetota; class Actinomycetes; order Streptomycetales; family Streptomycetaceae; genus Streptomyces; species Streptomyces clavifer. The sequence goes on from BMWJ01000003.1 coordinate 602,212, forward strand.
TCATGCGCACTCCGATGGGGAGCAACCGTAAGCCGCTCCAGTTCGCGAAGAAGGGACAGACTCTCTACGTACTGGACTCTCTCGACCGGCAACAGGTGCTGGAGGCCGCGGACAAGGAGTTCAAGTGGGGCTGGGGCCCGGACGGCTGCCGCCAGGCTCTCGCTCTCCAGCACAAACAGGAACACGACCAGACCCTCCTGAAGCGTCTGCGGGAGGTACGAGAAGCCGAAAGCATCATCGACAAGATCGATCTGCTGATCGGTGAGACAGCTCTGCGTGGCCAGCTTCCGCCCGGGCTCATGGAGAGCGAGATCCAGGAGCACGGCGCCGAGCCGAGTTCACGGCGTATCGCGGAGATGGCCTTCAACGCCCACGGTGAGGCGATCCTGCGCATCCACTCCCGCGACCTCGCGCTTGACTTCCCCACGCGCGCGCCCAGCTCCTTCACCGGTAGCTCGAAGGCCCTGCTCTTCGTCACCGACCTCGGGTTCCCTGACTCCTTCGCCGGTGCCCAGGTGCCCTCGCTGGAGCCCCGCCTGGAAATCGACGGTCCCTCTGAATTTCCGGCCCTGCACCCGTATCAGGAAGAGCTCGCGCAAGCGCTGCTCGGCCTGTTGAAGAACCCGATGCCGCAGCGCGGCATGCTCAGTCTGCCGACCGGAGCGGGGAAGACTCGTGTCACGGCAGAGGGTGTGATCCGCTGGATCCGCGACCGGACGAATCTGCCCGGCCCGATCCTGTGGATCGCGCAGACCGAAGAACTGTGTGAGCAGGCCGTACAGAGTTGGAAGTTCGTCTGGTCGAAGGTCGGCCCCGAACAACCGCTGGTCATCAGCCGGCTCTGGTCGTCGAACGAGGCCACTCCGGTCGCCGGGCGCCCGCACCTGGTCGTCGCCACCGACGCAAAACTGGCCATCTGCATGGAGACTGAGAACTACACCTGGCTGAGGGAAACCGCCTCGCTCGTCATCATCGACGAAGCACACACCGCGATGTCCAAGCGCTACACGGGCCTGCTGGACCAGCTCGGTCTCACGCACCACCGGACCAGTCGCCACCTGGTCGGTCTCACCGCGACCCCCTACAAGAACAACGCGGAGCTGACCCGCCTCCTGGTGCAGCGGTTCGGTAGCCGCCTCGACACGGGGGTCTTCGACGGCGATCTCTCCGTCGCGATCAAGGGTTTGCAACGCATTGGTGTCCTGGCCCAGGTGAAGCACAGGGAGTTGGCGGGTGCCGCCATCGCACTCACTGCCGACGAGCGGGCCCAGTCCGAGAAGTTCGCCACGCTACCGAAGGGTGCCGAGCAGCGGCTGGCCGAAGACCACGGACGTAACCAGCGCATCGTCGACGAGATCGCCGCCATGCCCTCCGACTGGCCGGTGCTGGTGTTCGCCACCTCCGTCGCCCACGCAAAGCTGCTCGCAGCCAAGCTGGGTGACAGGGACATCAAGGCCGCGGCCATCGACTCGAGCACGCCCACGAACGAACGCCGTAAGCAGATCGCCGACTTCCGCCGGCGCAAGATCCAGGTCCTGACGAACTACGGCGTGCTCACCCAAGGCTTCGACGCACCGGCCACCCGTGCCGTGGTCGTAGCCCGCCCGACGTACAGCCCGAACATCTACCAGCAGATGATCGGACGAGGTCTGCGTGGGCCGAAGAACGGTGGCAAGGAAAGCTGCCTGATCCTGAACGTGCGAGACAACATCACCAACTACGGTGAGGCGCTCGCCTTCACCGAGTTCGAGTACCTGTGGGACGGGAACCAGTGACCGTCGCCTCTCTCATCGAACATCGGCTCACCCCCGCGCAGCAAGCCGTGGTGGACCAGCCCTGGGACGCCCGGGTCCTGGTCACGGCGGGAGCGGGTGCCGGCAAGACGCACACCCTCGTGCGGCGGCTCGACGTGTTGGTGGAGCGCGAGGAGCTGGAGGCCGGGGAGATTCTGGTGCTCAGCTTCTCCCGCGCCGCCGTGCGCGAGCTCACCGAGCGGATCGAGCGGCATGCCGCCGCCGCCCAGCGGATTCGTGTCCAGACCTTCGACGGCTGGGCGGCAGCCCTGCTCAACCGCGCGTACCCGGACGTGGACTGGGGGACGTACACGTACGACGGCCGCATCGAGGCCGCCACCGAGGCGATCGACAAGGGAGCGATCGAAGGTGGTGACTACACGCCGGCCCATGTCGTGATCGATGAGGTCCAGGACCTCGTCGGTGTCCGACGGGAGATGGTCGAGGCGCTGCTCGATCGTTTCCAGGAGAACAGCGGGTTCACCGTGGTGGGTGATTCGGCCCAGGCTGTGTACGGGTTCCAGGTGTCCGATCCGGATCAGCGGGCCGAAGAGACGGACCGTTTCCTGGAGTGGGTGCGTGCCACGTTCGGTGAGGACCTGGTGGAGCTCCACCTGGGCGACAACTTCCGGGCCCGTAGCGAGACGGCGCGGATGGCCCTGCCCTACGGCCCTCAGTTGCAGGGGCTGCCCCGCGATCGGGCCGCTGCCGCCGGCGAGGCGGAGCGCATCCACGGCGACCTACGTACGTTGCTCCTGTCGACGCCGAATTTCGGAAGCCTGGACAACGAGTTCGTGCTTGCGGCACTGCGCGACTACCCCGACACCACCGCGATCCTGTGTCGTGACAACGGTCAGGCGCTGGCCCTGTCCGGCACCCTGTCCACCGCTGGTGTCCGACACACGCTGCAGCGTTCGGCTCGCGAGCGCTCCGCCCCTGTCTGGATCGCGGAATTGCTCGCCTCGACCGGAACGACCGCTCTGACTCGCGAACGCTTCGAGGAACAATTGGTCGATCTGCGTATCCCGGTCGGCGCCGTGCCCGAAGCCCTGTGGCGGTCGGTGCGGAAAGTGGCGCGGGGTCGTGGTCGCGGAACCCTCGATGTCGTCGCCCTGCACCGCGCGCTCGCCGAGGGCAGGTTGCCCGACGAGCTCACGGCGGCACAGCCGTCCTCGCTCGTGATCTCGACCGTGCATCGTGCCAAGGGTCTGGAGTTCGACCGGGTCCTGGTCGTCGAACCACGTGTTCTGAAGGAGCCCGTCCCGGTCAAGAAGAAGAAGTTCGACTACGACCCTGCTGCGGAGGCCCGACTGCTGTACGTGGCCATGACACGAGCCCGGGACGATCTCTACGTCCTGGATGCCCCCAACTCATGGATGCTCCGGAAGGACAAGCGCATCGACCGCTGGTACCTGGGCGGTCGCAGCGCCTGGGCCCGTAACGGCATCGAGCTGGCCGGTTCGGACGTGTCCCACGAGCAACCTCCGGGCACGGAGGAATTCCGAGGGGACGCCGAGGAGCTCATGCGTCACCTCATGACCGATGTCGTCGCAGGTGCCGAAGCGGAGCTCGTCCTGCTGCACGGCATCCCGGTCGCCTCGGACCAGTCGCCCCCGTACGCGGTAGTGGTGGGTGGACGACAGGTCGCGGTGGTTTCCGAGCGCTTCCGGACGGATCTGCACCGAATGCTGCGCCGCACCTCACACTCAGAGATCGATCGCTGGCCACCTCTGATCACCGGTCTCAGGGTCGACTGCGTGGAGAGCGTGGCGGGCAGCCCTGCCGCCACCGAAGCCGCAGGGCTGGGGACACACGGCGTGTGGGTCGCGCCCCGGCTGTGCGGTCTGGGGCGCTTTCACTGGTACGCGAACGAATCCGAGGGGGACGCATGAGTGAATCGGCTCACCAGGCGCATTACGAGGTGCGCGATTCGCTCCTCGCTGCGTTGCGGGAGGACCTACTGGGTCCTGTGGGTGGTGTGGACGAGGTGCTCAAGGATGACGCGCCGATCACCATGTACCCGGTGGGTGTGCTCTTCCCACGCTCACGGGCAGGTCGCTCCGACAATGCGTCCGGGACCGTCCCTACCGAACCGGGCGAGCTGGAGTCCGAGCGGGACGGCCTCGACGCGGTACCGCTCGGCGTTCGGCGGGACATCGAGGAAGGCCCCGGTGACCTGGGAGTCTCGCTGGCGAACGTCAGGATGCCCTCATCCATCGGCCTGACATTCGCCGTGGACCCGACCGTGTCCGCCTGGATTCGGTTGACCGTACGCACTGCCGTCTATCTCCCCGAAGACGCCGAAGGAAAGCCGGTGGCCGCGAAGCGGACCGAAGCACGGAGCACGAAGGGCCAACGGGAACATTGGCGACGCTCCACCCTGCGGATCGAACCGGTCAATGTGGACGTCACGCAGCCCGGCCTGCTTGCGCCCTTCGCGCTTCACCCTGGGCTGGAACTACGCGTGCTGGTCCGCCCCCGGTCCTCGTCGAACGGGACGGTGACCGTGACGGCCACTGTCGTCAACAGCCTTGAGGTCGGCCAGTACGACCTTCGCGACGCGCACTGCTTCTACCAGCCGGAACTGACTGTCACGGCGAAGGACGGCAGCAGCCCCGTGTTCGTGGTGCGGCCGGCAACCCTGGGCGCGGTCGACTCGGAACAGGCGCTGAGCCGGCTCCTGCACCGCCATGCGCCGAGTTTCGCCACCGGGCACGGCTGCGCGGCGCATTGGGATTGGAAGCCATCCCCGGTGGGATCCGTATCGACCAAGCGTCCGTCGGTCACCGCCATACGGACCGAGTTCGTCCCCTCCCATGAAGTGTTGCTGACCGATTCCAATCCCGGGATCGATGACGGACCACTGTCCATGTACCGGCTGGGGACCGACCCGTCCCATGCGGTCGTGGCTGCTCTTCGCACCCTGCTTGCAGGATACGAACAGTGGATAGAGACCCAGGAGCACCAGGCTCGTCTGCTGCGTGACACGGAAGACGGCCAGACGGCGGCCGACCAGGTGCTGCTCTGCAGGCACGCACTGCGCCGGATGCGCGAGGGCGTGGATCTGTTGGCGGACACCAAGCGGCCCGACATTCTGCGGGCGTTCCAGCTGGCGAACCTCGCGATGGCCGACCAGCGGGCACGCACCGTGTGGATCAAGGGCGGCAAGTCAGGCCGACCGGACGAGCAGGCCGGACGGTGGCGCCCCTTCCAGATCTCCTTCGTGCTTCTTTGCCTGGCCGGAATCGTCGATCCGGCCCACGACGACCGAAAAGTCTCCGACTTGCTGTGGTTCCCCACCGGCGGCGGCAAGACCGAGGCATATCTCGGCCTGATCGCCTTCACCACCTTCCTGCGACGGTTGCGGGACGGGGAGGCCGGGGCAGGCGTCACCGTGCTCATGCGATACACGCTCCGCCTTCTCACTCTCCAGCAGTTCGAGCGCGCCGCAGCGCTGATCTGCGCCATGGACCGGCTGAGGGCAGCCGACCCTGCGACGCTCGGGCACGAGGAGATCTCCATCGGCATGTGGGTGGGCCGTTCCGCGACCCCCAACACACTGGCGGCCGCCGAGGGGAAACTGGCCGACCTCATGCGTAATGAGAACCTCCAGTTGCAGACCGAGAACCCGGTTCAGCTACGCAACTGCCCTTGGTGCGGCGAACCGTTGCGCCCCCGGGACTACGCGGTCGACACAGCCGCCGAACGCATGACGGTCACATGTCCGTCCAACACGTGCGACTTCCACCGCGGACTCCCCGTGCACCTCGTCGACGAGGCCGTCTACGCCCATCGTCCGACCCTGGTCATCGCCACTGTCGACAAATTCGCCTCCATGCCTTGGCGGCCCGCATCGGCAGCTCTGTTCAACCGGGATGTGGACGGGGTGCGGCCGCCCGAACTCATCGTCCAGGACGAACTCCATCTCATCTCGGGCCCGCTCGGCACCCTCACCGGCCTGTACGAGACAGCCGTGGATGCCCTGGCGGAACGCCCCAAGGTCATCGCCTCGACCGCGACGATCCGTCGCGCCGATGAGCAGGGCACCCGGCTGTTCGACCGTTCAGTTGAGCAGTTCCCTCCCGGCGGCCTCGATGCACGGGACTCCTGGTTCGCCGTTGAGACACCACGCGAGCGCAAGGCTGCCCGCTGCTACGTCGGCCTGCTGACCTCGAGTACCAGTCAGGCCACCTTGCTGATCCGGGTCTACGCGGCACTGCTCCATAGAGCGCACACCCACGACGCCCCTCCTGAGGTGAAAGACGCCTACTGGACCCTGGTCGGCTACTTCAACAGCTTGCGACTGCTTTCGGCGGCGGAGCTCCAGGTCCTCGACGACGTCCAGGACCGACTGGGCCACCTCGCAGTGCGAGACGGGCTCAAAGCCCGCCGCGCAGAGGCTCTTACGGAACTGAGCAGCCGGGCCAACGCCAGTGACATCTCCAGGCGACTCAAGGATGTGGAGCGCCGGCACCCGAGTCCGGATGCGCTGGACGTACTGCTCGCCACCAACATGATCTCTGTGGGTGTCGACGTCGACCGGCTCGGGCTGATGGCCGTAATGGGGCAACCACAGACCACTGCCGAGTACATCCAGGCGACGAGCCGTGTCGGCCGACAACATCCCGGTCTTGTCGCTGTCATGCTCAACTCCACGCGTTCGCGTGACCGTTCGCACTACGAGGACTTCCAGAGCTTCCACTCGGCCTTGTACCGCGAGGTGGAGTCCACGAGTGTCACCCCGTTCTCTGCACGGGCCCGTGACCGAGGACTGCACTCCGTGGTGGTGGCTCTGGCCCGGTTGATGCTGCCTGCCGCACGGGCGAACGAAGCGGCAGCACGCGTCGAGGACTTCCATACCGATCTCCGCGAGCAGGTCGACAAAGCCTTGCTCGACCGGGTCTCAGCGGTGGAGCCGGACGAGTACGAAGCCACTACGGCAGCGTTCGAAGAGTTCATCAAGTGGTGGCGGGACGAGGCGCTGGCCAGCCCGAACCTCGTGTACGAGGCTCCACGCGGCTCCCGTGCGCCCGCCCTGCTCGCCAACTACGACGACGAGTCGGCAGACGTGTCGCCGTGGAAGACATTGTGGAGTCTGCGCGACGTAGACGCCTCGTCCACCTTCTTCGAGGAGCGCTGATCCATGGGTCCCGTCCCGCCCCGCACACGTCGCCGCGGCCTCCCGTCCGCTCCGGCGCGTACCGCCCGCAAGCTCGGTGAGATACGGCGCGCCCAGCTCATCACGACGTACGGCGTCGGAGCCATGATCGCGGTGGAGAACGAGTCCTTCCTCATCCGTGGCATCGAATCATGGGACATCTCCGAGGCGCCCTTCATCTCTGAGCCCCGGTTGGCCCGACAACTGGGTGTCTCCGGGTTCCGGATGCCGCCGGCACCCGACCCCGACTCGGCACGGGACGGCGTACGAGCGGTGCGCTTCCCTGAGATGTACTCATGCCCTCATTGCCACCAGTTGCAGCCTTTCCGCAAGTTCAACTCGCGTGCCGGGCGCGCCGAATGCTCGACCTGCCAGGAGAGTCTGGTCCCGTCCCGCTTCGTGATCGCTTGCACGCACGGACACCTGGAGGACTTCCCGTACTGGAAATGGGTCCACCGGGGTAACCGTACGGGTTCCGGGGCCTGCGGGGGCCAACTGACGTTCCAGTCCGACGGCTCGACCGCCTCTCTCCGTGCTGTGCTGATCGGCTGCAGTTGCGGGGTGGAGAGGGTGTCCATGGAGGGGTCATTCCGCCGCCAGGCCCTCCGGGACCTCGGCATCCGGTGCGGTGGTCGTCGTCCTTGGCTCAAGGACGCTCCGGCGGAGACCTGCCAGGAACCGCCACGCACACTCCAGCGAGGTTCTTCCTCGGTCTGGTTCCCGGTCATGCACTCCGCGCTGTCCATCCCGCCGTGGAGTCAGGGCGTCGCCAAACTCGTCGCGCCCTTCTACGACGCGCTCAAGGACGAGGACCCCGCCTCCATCAAGTCCTATGTGCGCATCGTGAAGCTGCTGCGTCACCACCCGCACTACACCGAGGACGATGTGGTCGCCGAGGTCGCACGGAGGCGTGCGGCGGATACCGCCGCTACGGAGCCGGTCGATGACACGGAGGCCGCGAAGCGGGCTGTCGACTACCGGCGGGAACTCTACGAGGGTGAGTACCGAAGCCTGCGCAAACCGCACCCTGAGATCGCCGCGGAGGAACAGGAGTTCGTCTGCGAACCCCCGAGCAGCTCGATCGACACCCTGCGCTCGTCCCATGGGCTGGCCCAGGTGATGTTGGTCAAGCGGCTGCGTGAGGTCCGGGCACTGCAGTCGTTCCGGCGCGTGGAGGAGCCGAGCCCGGCGGACTCACCCATGCGCGAGGCCGCCATCTCGTCGGAGAAGCCACGTTGGCTTCCTGCCTTCGAAGTGAGCGGCGAGGGGGTGTTCGTGCGTCTTGACCAGGATCGGCTTCGGGTTTGGGAGGAGCAACCGGCGCAGGTCCACCGAGCCGCTCGGATACGCCAGAATCACGAGAAGCTGTTGTCAGCGCGTGCGGGCGACTCGGAAAGGCCCGTTCCCCCCTCGCCCGCCACCCCCCGCTTCCTCCTTCTGCACGCCCTGGCCCACGTACTGATCAACGAGTGGAGCCTGGACGGGGGCTACCCGGCAGCCTCCCTGCGCGAGCGGCTCTACAGCGACGAAGACATGGCGGGAGTGCTGATCTACACAGCCACCAGCGACTCTGCGGGGAGTCTCGGCGGCGTCGTCGCGCAGGGTGAGCCGGACCGCCTCGCAACCTCCCTCCGAACTGCCCTGCTCAGAGCGAGCTGGTGCTCGAACGACCCTCTGTGCATGGAGTCCGAGGCGAGCGGTGCGGACAGCCTGAATATGGCCGCCTGCCACGCCTGCCTTCTTCTCCCCGAAACCAGCTGCGAGAACAACAACATCCTGCTCGATCGGGCAGCACTGGTCGGGACTCCGGAGGACCCCTCCATGGGGTTCTTCAGCAAGGCGTTGCGGACCTGACCGCACAGCTGCGGTCGTCCGGTCTCCCGCGGTGCGGCATCTACATACGCCCCGCCCCGCCGCCGAGAACGAGGAAACTGCCGACAGCCGATGCATGCGCCCCGGCGCGACCGTCCGGCCACGGCCACCCGTGCCGGCCGAGGCGGAGGAGGCGGCGATCGATCTGGTCGCCACCTCCTCCCATGGCTCCGGGCGCAGGGCCCCGACCCGGACGGTGCGCTGGACCGTGCTCTCCGTGGCGGCGTACTGATGGGCCCGGTTGAGGCTGCGCTACGGCCATCGCCCGCGCCCTCAACCGCCTCAGTGCAAGCCGCTGGAACGACAGCTCCATGCCCTCGCAGATCCGCGGGCGAGTCCCCCCGGGATTGAGTCCCCCCGGGATTGGGAAGTTACGGACAGGAATCTGGTGGATATGTCCGATACGAGCGTCCGTGACTTCCCAGTGACGGGCGCTGACGGGGGGGCGGCCTGGGCGGTCGCGGTGCTGCGGTCGGTGCTGCGGCGGTGATTCCTCAGGAGGGGCCGGGCCTGCAGCGTGGCCGGGGCTTGTTCTGCGAGGTGGGGGGCGGCTCCTGCCCTGCGTGCCGCGACGGCGCTGCCACCGTCTGCGTGAGTGACCCGGTCGGCCCTCGGGGTGTGCGTGCCGGAGAGGATCGCTACCGTCTGCCGGATGAGGAGCATGATTCCGCGCGGCAGTTGGCTCGACGACGACATCTTCCGCGAGCTGGTGAAGGAGATCGCCCCGCTGCGGCTGGGCGGATGGAGCCTGCTGGAATTCGAGCGCGCCACGTCGGCGCTGGGCTGGGAGCTCCGCGAGCCGCGCGAGGTCGCCGGCCAGGTCTGGCGCCGCTTCCTTCCCCGGAAGGGCCCTTGGGGCGGATACGGCACCGTGATCGCCGACGCGTCGGAACCTGAGCAGATACGCAAGCTGCGCGTACCCGTCGTCGACCTGCCCCCGGAGGATGCCCCCACCGCCGCGGACCTGGTACGTGCCGCCTGGTGGATCGCGGAGGAGGAACTCGGTCCGGCGACGATGTGGGGAGGCCGCGTCGGGCCGTGGATGCTGTGGCAGCGCCCTGACAGCAGCCTCGTCGTGCACTCGGACCGCAGGGGGCAGGTGAACCTCGAACTCGTGCATACCGACGCCGACCCCGACGCCGGCGCAACCATCGCCGCGACCGCCACCGCGACCGCCACCGCCGCGCCGGAGGTCTCCCGCGGCGCCTGGCGGGCCGCCGACCCGGCCCACCTGCCCCCTGCCCTTGCCGCACCGGCCGGGCCCAGCACCCGCTGGGGCGAGGTACAGGAGCGCTTGTACCAGGCGTTGAGCGCCCTCACCCACGACACCCCGTTCTTCCCCGGAAGGTTCATCCTGCATCTGGGGTCGGCCCATGACCTCCACCGGTTAGTCCAGTGCTGGAGCCACGGCGCGGAGCTCGTCATCGAGGCCACCGGCTACCTGCACCGTCCGGAACTTGCTGATCCCGCCCGCCTCGCAGAGCGCGGTTGGGATCTGTCCCACTCGCTCTGGCAGCGCCGCTTCCCCCGTGCCAGGGAGGAGAGGGCCTGCTCCACGACAGCCGCCCGCATGCTCGTCGAGGAAATGCAGAACCTGGGCATCGGCCCGGCCGACATCGTCTACAGCGGAACCATGTCCGGTCGCGGGCTCGGCTTCCACCTCGACCTGCCCGGACTGGGCCTTCGGCGCGGCCAGTCTTGATGCGGGCCGAGCCGTGGAGCGGGCCGGGGCGAGCAGTGGGCTTCGGGACCCGCCCGGCGCTCGGATCCCGCAGCCCACTGCCCGGATCCCGCCACCCGACACTCGGATCCCGCAGCCCACTGCCCGGATCCCGCCACCCGGCGCTCGGATCCCGCAGCCCGGGTCCCGGACCCCGAGCTCCGGGATGGGTCCGTTCACTCCTTCGTGGGGTGCGAAACGGGCACCGCGCCCGGCGCTTGAGCTTCGGGATTCGAGGGGCTGGATTCGGGGGCCGGGATTCGAGTGGTGTCTGTCTCCGGTAGGGAAAAGAAGGGAGGTAAGGAAACCCTCCCGACCTCCCTGACCCGTCACGGCCAGCAAGTATGACTAATCGTGACCGGCTTGCGGCGCAGAGTCGCGACTGCTTACGGTGCCCACAACTGAACGACCCCGACGCGGTGTAAGAGCACCAGGCCGGGGTCTCACCCCAAGATCGATACCCTAGAAAGACGATCTCGTGGCTACCCAGCACCCTAGCTCCGCCCTGCGCGCACCCGCATCCTCACGCCCGTACCGGCAAGCCCCGCGCGGCTACGGCAAGCGGACCGCTCCCGGACAACGCCCGTCCGGCGCGGCGGACTTCGCCTTCCTCCCGGCGCGTGAGCGGTACATCGCCGGTTACGTCGACCGCCTCCCCGACGGCGCCGCCATGGACATCAAGTCCCTCGCCAAGGACCTTCCGCTGTACGGACAGATGGCGATCGGCAGCGCCTTGCGAGCCCTGGGCGTGGCCGGGCACCTCCGTCACGTACGGTGCCGCGTCGAGCGCCTCGGTCAGAGCCGCTGGGTCACCCTCACCTACTGGTCCCGCACCGCTCATGACAACGAGTGGTGGGCCACCCACCTCTCGGATGAGGGCGGCAGCCAGGCCGTGGGCGCCGAGGCAACTTCTCCGCCGCCGCCCCGGGTCGTCCCCGCCGCGCTTCCCGCCCCGCCGGTCGACGCGGCTGCCGACGCGATTGCCGTCGCGGCCACCGACGCGCAGTCACCTGCCCCGGACTCGGCATCGGAATCGGACCCGAACCGGGAACCGGCACCCGCCCCGGCAAGGGCCTCGGCCGCCCCCGCCTCGCCCGCCTACCTCGTCCTCGCCCGGCTCGGGCAGCGCGAACCCCGGCTCGGGCTCTCCGCTGCCGACTGCCGGGTCCTGGAGGATCTGGCCGCCCGGTGGTTCGCACGTGGCGTGACTGCCGACCACCTCGTCCACGCCCTCACCGCCGGCCTCCCCGAGACGGTCGACTCCCCCGTCGGGTTCGTACGCCGCCGCCTCCTCGACAAGCTCCCGCCGGACCTTCCCTCCACCCCGGAACCCCCCGTCACCGCCGCCCGCCGCCTGCTGGTCGAATGCACCGAATGCGGGGCCCCCGGGTCCCCCGAAGCGATCCTCGACGGGCTCTGCCGCACCTGCCGGCCAGTCCCTCGGGACCACGCCCCGGCGATCTCAACGGCGCCCGCCGAGCGCGATGTCCACGCGCTGGTGGGCAGTCTTCGCGACATGCTCCGCGCTCCATAGCCGACCCGCGTCGGGCCCGGCCGGAAACGGACGGCGCTAGCCTGGCGGCCAGGGGGTGGAGTTGTGGACGACCTGGAGATCTTCGCGTCGGCATTGCGCGGCGACGACGTACGGCTGAGGGACTTCGCCGGGGCTTACGGCCTGGTGTGTACGGCCGTGGAGCTGTCCAGCGTGTTCGTGATCAGGCCCGCCGACGACGGTGGGCAACGCGGGGCGCTCGCCGTCGTCGGCGCGAGCGGTGGAGGTGGCGTCAGCGCGGTGCGGCTCCCCCGGTCCTTCCCGGTGCGCCGGGTCGAGTACGAGGGCGACCGCTTCGTTCTTACGAGCGTCGACGGACGGGAAGTGCGCGGCACCCCCGAACAGTTCAGTGCCTGGCCCAGGATGATCACGGCCGAGCACAACTCCTCGTACGAGCGACAGCTGGAAGAAGCGTTCCTGGCAACACATCTCCTTCCCGACGGCCGTCGCGGTACCGCCTGCGCCGAACGTCCGTGCACCGGGCGGGAATGGAGTGCTCTCCGCGCCGACGAGATGGTCCGCCGACAATCCGTGATCGTGGCGGCCGACGGACTGGACCTGTCCGTGAGTTTCGACTGCGCCGGGCCGGAGATGACGGCCGAACTGCTGCCCCACGCACGCGAGGTCGTCGCCGACTTCGGCGCCGTCCGCCGTGCAGGTGCGGAGTTCCTGTGGGGCTGGGGCGCGAACGGTGACGAGTCCGAGGAGGACCGCGCCGAGTTCCTGGCCGCCGTGGCGCCCACCGATCTGGTCGTCTTCCGCTCCGGAGACTTCGAGGTCCACTTCGGCGATGCGAGCGGACGATTCTTCCCCGACGGCTACTGGGGCGCCGTCCAGTACCGGCGCGACATGGCCCCCGCGTCCGGGACCATGGAAGCGTGACCACCGCCCCCCGCGTGACCGGCACCTTCGCGTGACCGGCACCGGTGAGGCGGATCCAGAACCGCAGACCGTCCGGTCCGGGCCCTCCGCGGACGTACGCCGCCGCGCAGCGCCGGAAGCCGCGCACCGCTGGAACCACCGCGCCCGCTACTGCCGTCCTCACGCCCGAACCTCCGTGCGAGTCACCCCGAGTGCCGTGCGGGCCACGTCACGCACCCGAGGAGAAGCATGATCACCCACGGCAGCACACGACCACGGATCAGCGGCACGGGAAGCACCGGGGAGTCGTCGCGGCTCCGCGCCCGTACGGTCCTGTCGGCCGGCTCGCGCACGGCGGTGCTCCTCGCGCTCGTCCTGGCGGCGGCGACCGCCTGCGGCCCGACCTCCTCGTCCGGCGGCAGCAAGCAGGCCAAGGAGTGGAAGGCCGGCGACTGCGCCGGGCCGGACACCAGCAAGTCCGAGGACGGTTTCCAGGCCCTCGACTGCGACGACCCCAAGGCGACGCTCAAGGCACTGGAGGTGCAGGACGGCGCCGTATTCGCCCAGTCCGTCCAGTGCCCGGCCGGGACGGACGAGATCATCTCGGTGAAGGTCTCCTTCGGCGGCGACGCCTCCACCGGCGGCATTCCCAGCAAGACCGTCTGCGGGCGCAACCTGTCCGGCGAGCATCCCGGTGACGCAGGCGCGGGGGGCGGCCAACTGGTGGTCGGCGACTGCGTGGACGACCGGGCGAAGGAGATCGCCTGCGCCGGTGCGAGCGGCGCCGTGAACAAGGTCCTCGCCCTGACCAAGACGGCCGAGGAATGCCCGGCTGCGGCGAACAGCCCCATCGATCTGTTCCCGAGCCCGGGCCGGCCGTACGACACGATCTGCGCCTCCGCCGCCTGAAGGGCCCCGGGCCCGGGCGGCCGACCCGTGTGCACCCCCGGGGCGGCAGCCCGTGACCCGCACAGGCCCACCGCCCACCGCCCCCGTGCACCACCGCCCCCCGTACACCGAAGTGCGCGCGACATCTTGACCTGTCCCTGACGAGATGGCTTTATGGGAGCGCTCCCATTCCCCCACCCCCTCCCACCCCCTTTCCGATGCTCAGGTTTCTTGGCGCTCACTCATCTGGAGTCGCAGTGAGAACAGCAAGAGGTACGGCACGAAGCAACCCCGTCATCGCCCTGCTGGCCGCCCTGGCCACCCTCCTCGGGCTGGTCGCCCTAGGCGCCCTCGGTCCGACCACCGCCCAGGCTCAGGAACGGGCCGACGAACCGGCCCCGAAGCAGGCCCGGTCGGCCGACACCGCCGCCGCCACCGGCCTCCACATCAGCGACGGACGCCTGCTCGAAGGCAACGGCAACGACTTCGTCATGCGCGGCGTCAACCACGCCCACACCTGGTACCCGGGCGAGACGCAGTCGTTGGCCGACATCAAGGCAACGGGCGCCAACACCGTCCGCGTCGTCCTGTCCGACGGCCACCGCTGGACCAGGAACGGCCCCGCGGAGGTGGCCGGCATCGTCGACCAGTGCAAGGCCAACCGGCTGATCTGCGTACTCGAGGTGCACGACACCACCGGCTACGGGGAGGACGCGGCGGCCGGGACGCTCGACCACGCCGCCGACTACTGGATCAGCCTGAAGGACGTCCTCACCGGCGAAGAGGACTACGTCATCGTCAACATCGGCAACGAGCCCTGGGGCAACACCAACCCCGAGGGCTGGACCGCACCCACGACCGCCGCCGTCAAGAAGCTGCGAACCGCCGGATTCGCCCACACGATCATGGTGGACGCACCGAACTGGGGCCAGGACTGGCAGAACGTCATGCGGACCAACGCCCAGGCCGTCTACGACGCCGACACCACCGGCAACCTGATCTTCTCGATCCACATGTACAGCGTCTACAACACCGCGGCGAAGGTCACCGATTACCTGAACAGCTTCGTGGACGCCGGACTGCCCCTCCTCATCGGCGAGTTCGGAGGCCCGGCCGACCAGTGGGGCGACCCGGACGAGGACACCATGATGGCCGTCGCCGAGCAGCTCGACCTCGGCTACCTCGCCTGGTCCTGGAGCGGTAACACCGACCCGATCCTCGACCTGACGATCGACTTCGACCCGAGCCGTCTCAGCTCATGGGGCGAGCGCATCTTCCACGGCGTCAACGGCATCGCCCAGACCTCGCGGGAGGCCACGGTCTTCGGCGGTGGCAACCCGGGGGACACCCAGGCCCCGACCGCTCCGGGCACGCCGACCTCCTCCGCAGTGACGGCGACGTCCACCGCTCTCACCTGGGCCGCGGCCACCGACAACGTTGCCGTCACCGGCTACGACGTCGTGCGCGTCAGCAGCGGCTCCGAGACCACGGTTGCCGCGTCCACCACGAACAGCGCCACCGTGACCGGCCTCACCGCCGATACGGCGTACACCTTCGCCGTCTACGCCCGGGACGCGGCCGGGAACCGCTCCACCCGATCGGCCACGGTGAGCGTCAGGACCGCCACGGACGGCGGCACACCGGGTGCGGGCTGCTCCGTCGGGTACCGCGTGGTCGGCGACTGGGCCTCCGGATTCCAGGGCGAGATCACCATCCGCAACACAGGCACCACGACCCTCAATGGCTGGACCCTCGGCTTCGCCTTCGCCAACGGCCAGACCATCAACAACATGTGGGGCGGAACCCCCACGCAGAGCGGCGGCACGGTGAGCGTCACCCCCGCGTCGTACACCGCGTCCATCGCGGCCGGGAGCTCGGTCACCGTCGGCTTCACCGCCGCTCGCGGCGCGTCGAACACGGCTCCGACCGCGTTCACCCTCAGCGGCGCCGCCTGCGCGAAGGCCTGAGCGAGACGTACGTCAGCCGGCCGGCCGGGCGTGTGTCCCGGCCGGCCACCCGCCCCCGGGGGAGTGCACAGCCGCTGCGGTGACGCGGTCACTGCGGCGTACGGGGCAGCCCCAGCTCCCCCGCGCGGAGCCCGGCCCTAAAGCGGGAACCGGCCTCCAGCACGGCCATCAGCTCGGCGACCCGCCGCCGGTAGGTGCGCAGCGAGACACCGAGCCGCCTGGCGGCCGACGCGTCGGTGAGCCCCGAGCCGAGGGCGTCGAGGATCATGCGGCCGTCTGCGTCGAGGTGCGGGACGTCGCTGGATCCGCCACCTCATTCGCGCAGGCTCCGACTACGGCCATGGTGGAGGTTCCGGTCCAGCAGACCAGGCGTGCCGCACTTCGGGATGCCCGGTAGCGGAACAACCCCCGTACGCCGTCCGGTTCACGCGTACGCCGTCCGACTCACGGATTCACGCGGGCTGCCGCAAGGTCGCCGAGGACATTCTCGGCCGTCCGGGCCGGGGTCTGTTCCGAGTTGTCCAGCCAGAGCCCCATGCGTGGCATCTCGGCCCGTGGGGGGCGCTCAGCCTCCTTCGAAGTCCCGGCGCACGGTGTCGGCGATGCGGGTGAGTGCGGTCTCGAGGTGGCGGCGCTGCGCGGCGCTGAGCGGGTCGAACACGAGCCGCTTCACCTGCGCGACGTGTGATGGTGCGCTCTCGACGAGCTTCTGCCGGCCGGCGTCGGTCAGGGCGGCGAGGGTGTACCGACCGTCGCCGGGGTCGGGGCGGCGGGCCACCCAGTCGCGGGCTTCGAAGCGGTCCATCACCTTCGACAGGCGGGGCTGGGTGCTGTCGCAGACCCGGGCCAGGTCGCTGAGCCGCATCGTGGCCCCGTCGGCCATCGACAGCTGGGCCAGGACCCCGTACTCGAAGTTGGAGATGCCCGCGTCCCTCTGCAGCTGGCGGTCGAGGGCCGCCGGGAGGGCGATGACGACCGTGAGAAGCGCCTGCCACAGGTCCTGCTGGTCGTCGTCGAGCCAGGGCGACTGAGTGTCCATGAGCCCCATCATACTTGCCCGGGCAACTCGCATCACTTGCCTGGGCAACTCATGATGGGCTACTTTCTGACTTGCCCAGGCAAGTAAAGACACTTTCCCCGACAAGTGAAGGAGTTGATTTCGATGACGGCCACGAGCAGCCCGGCCTCCCCCTTCCCGTCGCACAGACCAGCCGCGGCATACGACGATCTCCTTGCCCGGGTCCTGCCACAGGCGCGCGAGCAGCGGGTGTGGAATCCCTCCGACGGGCCCCTGCCCAGCCTCTTCGTCAGCCATGGCGCCCCGTTCACCCTCGACGATCCCCAGTGGCTCGGCGACCTCTTCGACTGGGCCCGGTCGATGCCCAAACCCCGGGCCGTCGTCGTCATCTCGGCCCACTGGGAACGGGCGCCGGTCGCGATGTCCCGGGCCGAGGCCGGCACCCCGCTCCACTACGATTTCAGCGGCTTCCACCCCCGCTACAAGACCCTTCCCTACGCGACCCCGGACGCCACCGACCTGGCTCGGCGACTCACGGGTCTGCTGGGCCGGACGCCGGTGCACGAGTTCGCCGACCGCGGCCTCGACCACGGCGCCTTCGTCCCGCTCATGGCCATGTATCCCGCGGCCGACGTCCCGGTCGTTCAGCTGTCGATGCCCAGCCTCGACCCCGGCGCCCTGCTCGAACTCGGGGCCCGCCTGAGGCCCCTGCGCGAAGAAGGCATCCTCGTTCTCGGCTCGGGCTTCATGACGCACAGCTTCGCCGTCTTCCGCCGGCCGGAACTCGCCGCCGAAACCGAGGCCTTCGACGCATGGGCCGTCGACGCCCTCGCGCGGGGCGACGCCGACGCCCTCACCGACTACCGCAACAAGGCACCCGGCGCCGCGGTAGCCCATCCGACGGCCGAGCACTTCGTCCCGCTGCTGCTCACCGTCGGCGCCGCCGACGACCCCGGCAGCGCTGTGAGCGCCATCGACCGCATGGTGATGGGCAACTCGACCCGGTCGGTCCAGCTGACCTGAGCGCCTCGACGCGCTTCACCTTCCCGCCCGATCGCCTCATCCGTTGGCGACGGCATCCATACACCCTGGAGAAATGCCATGCAGGCAGTACGTTTCCACGAGTTCGGCAGCAGCGACGTCCTGCGTCTCGAGGACGTCGAGCGTCCGGTCCCCGGCACCGGGCAGGTGCTGGTGCGGGTGGCGGCCACGTCGTTCAACCCCGTCGACGACCACATCCGCGCCGGTGTCATGGCCGAGATGCTCCCCATCACTCTCCCGTACGTGCCGGGAATCGACCTTTCGGGCACCGTCGCCGAACTCGGCGCGGACGTGACCGGTCTGGAGGTCGGCGACCGGGTCGTGGCGATGCTGCCCCTCGACTCCGCCGGCGGCGCCGCCGAGTACGTGCTCGCCCCGGCAGAGTCCCTGGCCCCGGCGCCCCGGACCATCGAGCTGGTCGACGCCGCGGCGCTGCCACTGACCGGCCTGGCGGCCTGGCAAACAGCGTTCGAACTCGCCGAGCTGAAGCCCGGTCAGACCGTCCTGATCAACGGGGCGGGGGGCGCGGTGGGCAGCCTCGTGGTGCAGCTCGCCGTCGACGCGGGGGCGCACGTGACGGCGGTGGACGCGCCGCAGCACGCCGACCGCCTTCGGGGCTACGGCGCGGACCGGGTCGTCGACCCCCTCGACCTCGACGCGGGCCCGGCCGCCGTGGGCGGTCCGTTCCAGGTCGTGGTGAACCATGTGCGGGTCTCCCCGGAGGAGCTCGCCCAGCTGACGGACTACGTCGCGGACGGCGGGGCCGCCGCCAGCACGGCCGGCCCGATTCCCGAGGACCCCGCCCGGGGGGTGCGCAGCGCGAGCCTGTGGGTCCGCAGCGACGGAGCCCAGCTGGCCGCGCTGGTCGCCAAGGTGGATGCCGGCAAGCTCCGGGTCCACGTCGCCGCCCACCGCCCGCTGGCCGAGCTGGCCGCCGTGCACGAGGACGCCGGTGCCGGGCGGCTGCTCGGCAAGACGGTCGTGCTCGCTCCCTGATCACGCCCTGACCGCACCGACCGGGCGCGCCCGCCGTTCGCTCCCCACCGGCGGGCGTCCCGGAGGTTCGGCAGCAGCCGCACCCGCGATCCGTCGGCACCGGCGAGGCGGCGTTGTCAGACTCGTCCGTCATGCTCCGGGACATGACCGAAGACGACTTCTGGCGCCTCATCGAGGACTGCCGGCCCACCGCTCCCGACCCCGAGGCGGAGCTGCTCGCCCCCGCGCTGACGAGCCGCCTCGCGGCCGGCTCCGTATCGGCCGTGACCGGCTTCGCCGAGCAGCTGTCCTGGGCGCTGTACCGGCTGGACCGCCGGGAGTACGGCGGCGAGCTGTCCGGGGACGCGTTCCTCTACACACGGGCCGCCGTGGTCGCCGCCGGGCGCCGGGAGTTCGAGGGCGTCCTGGCCACTCCCGCCTGGTTCCGGTCGTACGCCGCCGAGTTCGTCTGGGCCGAGCCACTGCTGTACGTACCGGACGAGGCGTACCGGCTCCTCACGGGCGAGGAGTGGGACCGCTCCACGCGCCACAGCTACGAGTCGTACTCCAACGCCGAGGGGTGGGCGGGGACCGACGGGTGAGGGCGGGCCCGCTACTTCACACCCAGGAGCTCCAGGATCCTGTTGACCGCTTCCAGGACCGGTTCCCCGACCGTGCCGACCGTCGCGGCGATGCCCGCGACCGCCAGGAGCGCCCGGTGCCGGTCCTCGGGCGGGGCGCCGGCGTCACCGTCGATGGCCGACACGGAGTCGTCGATCGTCCGGGCGTTGAGGGGAGAGACCTGGTCGCGCAGCTCATGGACCAGCACGAGGAGTTCCCGTACGGCCGCTTCGAGGGCGGGGGGTTCCGACGGGGTGGTGCCGGGAGTCGTCTGACCCTTGACGATGCCGTAGTTGCCCGACCCGCCGTGCATGTTGACGATGTCGCCGAAGTTGTAGTTGTTCCCGCCGGCGCTCATGCGTGGGTGATCCCCACGTTGCCCGATCCCCCGTACATGTTGACGTTGTCACCGAAGTGGTAGTTCTGCGGGCTGCTGATCATGAGCCGCTCCACCTGGACGTGGAACTCCGCCTCGGGGTTCTCGATCGCGTTGGCGATGTAGCCGACGAGCTGCTTGAGGTGCTCCGTGTTCCGGCCGGTCACCATCGCGGTGGACGGCCCCGCCGTCTCGATCGCCACGACGTGGTGCGAGGTCGCGGTCAGTACGGTGAGCAGGTCGGTGACGTACACGACCAGCGCCACGAGGCCGCCTACCCAGGCGAACCGCACGAATCCGTCGCTGTCGTCACTGCCGAGAAAGGTGATCTCCCCGATCATCGTGAGGATCATCAGCACCGCCAGCGTGAGACCGACCCGCTTCAGGAAGCGCATGGTGGCTTCCTGGCGCTTCGGCTTCAGGACGAAGGTGTACACGCGGGCGATGTTGTGCAGCGGATAGGCGGCGCCCCCGACCCAGAGCAGCCGCTTGCCGATGCGGAGCTCCACCGTCTGCGCCGGCACTCTCACCGGCTCCGGCCGGTTGTGCCACGGCCGCTCCCCCGTACCCGGTTCCTGCATACCGACCCCCGATGGTGTGCATCAACTACGTTGCCATAGAAGGTATCTGAAGTGTTGTCAGATGCAGATGGGACTTTGTCGGCGACAGGCTCGATTCAGACAAACGTCCCCGCGCCCCGCTCGGAAGCCGGGACACGGGGACGCCGGGACGCGCGGACGTCGGGACGGGCGGACGCGGGACGGGCGTCAGGCGGCGAGCCAGTCCCGGTAGCGGGTGGGGGCGATGCGGGCGTCGTCGCCGTCCTTGGGGATGATCGCGTCACCCTTGACCGCGGAGAACATCCCGGCCTGGTCGTCGGTCGTGACGGTGCGCTTGTCGCCGCGGGCCGCGAGTGTGATCCTGCCGAGCTCGTCGAGCGGGAAGACGTCGGCACCGGCCACGTTGCGCGTGCCCCCGAGGGGGCTTCCCGCCGCCACGTCGGCGACGGCCTGGGCGACGTCCGCCGCGGCGATGGGCCGCAGTGGGGTGGCGGGCAGGCGGACGGTCTCCTCGTCGGCCGTCCAGGACAGCACGGCGTCCATGAACTCGAAGAACTGGGTGGCGCGGACGATCGAGTACGGGACGGGCCCCTCCTTGAGGATGTCCTCCTGGAGGACCTTGGCCCGGTAGTAGTCGAGCTCCGGCACCAGCTCCGCACCGACGATGGAGAGGACGACGGCGTGGCCGACGCCTTCCTTCGCCGCGGCCTCGAGGAGGTTGTCCATCGTCTGCCGGAAGAAGGCGAGCGAGGCGTCGTCGAAGGTGGGTGAGTTCGTCAGGTTGACGACGACATCGGCCCCCGCCAGTGCCGACGCCAGGCCCTCCCCCGTGAGGAGGTCGACGCCGGTGGAGAGCGCGTGCGGCTCCGCCTCGTGCCCGGCCGCCTTCAGGATGTCCACTACCTGCGAGCCGATGAGCCCGGTTCCGCCGATCACTGCGATCTTCATGTCGTACCTTCCATTGCGCTACAGGAGGGTTTCATGGCACATCATGCATACGCCGGAATTGCCCCGACCGCACGACACCCCACCCCCGAACTCGGACATCTTCTATCCGAGATGCTACTCGGACAAACTTTGACCGAGTAGAAGGGGGGTGGCTACTGTGAGGTCGTGAAGATGTCAGGTGGAGTGGAATGGGCGCTGCATTGCTGCGTCGTGCTCACGACCAGCGACGAAGCGGTGCCCGCCGCCCGGCTGGCCGAGCTGCACGAGGTCTCCGGCAGCTACCTCGCCAAGCAGCTCCAGGCCCTGTCGCGGGCCGGTCTGGTGCACTCCACGCAGGGCAAGTCGGGCGGGTACGCCCTGACCCGGAATCCGGAGACGATCACTGTGCTCGACGTCGTCCACGCGGTCGACGGAGCCGGACCCGCCTTCGTCTGTACGGAGATCCGTCAGCGCGGCCCTCTGGCCACCCCCGCTTCCGCCTGCACCACCCCGTGCGCGATCGCCCGTGCCATGGGCGCCGCCGAAGCCGCGTGGCGCGAGGCGCTGGCGGCGATCACGATCGCGGACCTCGCCCGCGACGTCGACTCCGACTACGGCCCCCGGGCGCTGGCCGGCATCCGCACCTGGCTCACGGCCAAGGACGACTGAAACCGTCCCGGCCGCAGGGGAACGCCCCCTCTGCGGCACGGGACGACGGGACCGCCGGAAAGGGACGACCGGGCCCGCCGCGACCCGAGGGGGACACAACACCCCCACCCGCGGCGAGGGCGACGGGGGCGGGGACCGCGACCCCCGCGACGCTTCTCACCCCCCGGGCGCCTCCTCCTGGGGTGGTGGCGGGCGTTGCGCCCACCCCCACCCACGGACCTACGGCGCCGGCGGCGCCGCCACCGCGCCCCACGGCAGGAGCTCCGGGCGCTTCGCCGTGCGGCCGTCGCCGGATGACCTGCCGCGCAGGCGGCGGCCGATCCACGGGCCGAGGAATCCGGCCGCCCACCGCACCTCGGCCCCCGCCGCGCGCAGGGCCGCAGGGCGTGCCTGGGTCTCCAGGGGCAGCGACCACGCCTGGTCGCTGCCGGGCAGGTGGAGGGCGTACGCGGCGGCCGCGGCGATCCGGGCGTGGCCCAGAGGGCTGGCGTGGAGACGGTCCTCGCTCCACAGGCGCGGGTCGGTGGCGACGGCCAGCGGGGCGAAGTCGGCGACCGTCACACCGTGTCGGGCCGCCGCGGCACGGATGCGGGCGTTGATGTCGAACACACGGGACCGCACCGGCCGGGCGATGGGTGCGATCTTCCCGACGTCGGGGAAGGTCAGGGTCACCACATGGGCCCCGGCCGCCGTGAGCGCGGCGAACATCTCCTCCAAGTGCCCCGCCACCTCCTCCGCGTCGAACTTCGGGCGGAGCAGGTCGTTGACACCGGCGACGACGGAGGCCAGGTCGGGGCGCAGGGCCAGCGCGGGTGCGAGCTGTTCCGCGTGGACCTGGGCGGCGACCCGTCCTCGTACCGCCAGGTTGGCGTACCGCAGACCGGGGTTGACGGCGCCCAGGTGCTCGGCGAACCGGTCCGCCCAGCCCCGCAGGCCGACGGTGTCGTCCCCGTCCCCGACGCCCTCGGTCTGACTGTCGCCCAGGGCGACGTAGCGCAGGTATTCACCGCTCGGCATGCTCGGTCCGTCTCTCTCTCAGTACGGCCGCGATCCGCAGGCACCACTCCCGGTGCTCCCGCTCGAAGGACAGGCCGCGCAGGCAGGTCAGGTACGGGCCGATGCGCTCACCGGTCCGCAGGAACTCGTCCTCGTCCACGTCACCGCGCAGCCGGAGCAGCAGCTTCCCGAGGAGCTCGATCTTGGCGTCGGCCGCGGCGGCCCGCTCGTCCAGCTGCTCGATCACCGGTCCGGTGCCGACTCGGTCGGCGGCCTGCACCTTGACGAGCAGGTCGTCGCGGATGAACGAGGGCTTCGACACGTCGGCGGCGAACCGCTCCAGCTCTGCCTGGCCGGCGTCGGTGACCCGGAAGAGGCGCTTGTTGGGCCGGGATTCCTGGATCACCTGCCGGCCGGCGACCAGCCCTTCCTTCTCGAGCTTGGCCAGCTCGGTGTAGAGCTGCTGGGGCACGGCGTGCCAGAAGTTCGCGACACCGATGTCGAACGCCTTCGCCAACTGGTACCCGCTGTACTCGCCGTCCAGCAGCGCAGCCAGCACGGCATGCCGCAGGGCCATCGCCGCACCCCCTCCACTCTCCGTGTTCTCGACCGCCAGCCATCATACTCAAGAATCTGTCTAGTCATAGAGTTGAGTATCGGGAACGGAGGTCAGCGGTCATGATGACGGCATGAGAAATCGTTCAAGTCCCGTAGAGGCACTGATCGTTGTGGACGTCCAGGCGGCGTCCGTCACCGGCGCGGGGGCACTGCCCGACGCCGCCCGGCTGCTGGACCGGACGACGGACCTGATCGCACGGGCGCGCACGGGCGGAGCGATCGTCGTCCACATCCAGAACGACGGACCCGCCGGCGCGGGCGACGCGCCCCACACGCCCGGCTGGGAGCTCCACCACCCGGTCCAGGCCGGCCCGTCGGAGACCGTCATCCGCAAGACCCACGACGACGGCTTCGAAGAGACCACGCTGGGCGGCCTGTTGAGCAGCGCGGGCGTCCGCTCGCTCGCCGTCTGCGGCCTGATGTCCGAGATGTGCGTCCAGGCCACGGCACGTACGGCGCTGGCGCTGGGGTACCGGGTCGTCCTGCCGTACGACGCCCACGCGACGCACGACATACCGGCGGAGCCCGGGATCAGCGAGGCGGTGCCGGCCGCTGTCGTCTCCCGGGTCGCCGCATGGCCCCTCAGCAGGGACGCCGACGTCACCGCCCGGGCGGCCGACGTCACGTTCACGGCCCCCGGCACCCGAGCGGCCCACTGACCAGGGGCCGGTCGGGAGCGGTGCGGGCCGCTGGATCAGGCGTACGTGTTCACGCTGACGGGGCGCGTCCCGGTGTACGGCGTCCAGCCCTGCAGAGTGGCGGGCAGTCCCACGCGGCTGTTGCAGTCGATCACCTGGAAGTGCAGGTGCGGAGCGGTGGAGTTGCCCGTACTGCCCGACCAGCCGACGACCCGGCCCTGCGGGACCCGGTCGCCGGTGTTGTAGATCGCCTTGTTCAGGTGGGCGTAGTGGGTGCACTGGCCGTTCGAGTGCCTGATGATCACCTCGATACCGTTCCCCGGGTAGGGCGACCAGTCCGAGATGACGATGGTGCCCGCCTGCGCCGCGGACACCTCGTAGTTGGCGGGGAGCCCGAGGTCCCACGCGTACTCGTTGTAGGGGCCGGTGTGCGAGTACGTCCCCTCCGGCCCCTGGGTGACCGTGTAGGCCTCCCCCGCCGGGTACGGCATCTCGTAGTAGTAGTCCACGGCCGCGGCCGTGGACGCCCCCGTCATCGTGACGCCCACCGCTGTCAGCAGCGCACTCGCCCCTATGGCGATGCGACGCAGAACCGTCCTCGCTCCACCCATGTGCGTCTCCGTTCGCGTTCCCGCAGGACTCGGCTCCGCGTCCGGCCGGGGCGGAGGAGTTGCAAGGATTGGCCCGCACGGCCTGCCACGCAAGGCTCGGAGAAGGGTGAAAGGGAGCCGCGATTGGTCTCGACCACTGACTCCTGGGATGCACCGGTCATCCGCATGGGCGCAGGCCCGCGGGGCCGGGGACGCCGAGACGGGGCAAAGGGCCAGGCAGAGCACCGACCGCCTTCAGCGGCGCCGCACACGACACGGGACCCGCCCTCCGGAAAGTCCGGCCGGGAGGCGCGAGGGCCCTCGCGGGGAGGAGGGCCGGGGCAAGAGCGTCGCGAGAGCGCGGGGAGAGCGGAGGTCACCTCCCGCGGGACTCGGGCCCGGGTGGCGGGCCGGGCTCGGGTGAGGGCCCGGGTGGCGGCGGCTCCGCCTCGGGCCCGCGTGCCGACTCCGACTCCGACTCCGACTCCGACTCCGACTCGGCCAACCTCCCCCTCGCGTGGGCGCGTTCGGGTTCCGTTCCCGCCAGGCTCAGCGCCTTCCGGTACGCCACCGCCGCCTCGGCCCGGCGGCCGAGGCGGTGCAGCAGATCGGCCCGGGCGATCGCGTACGGGTGGTAGGCGCGCAGCCGGGGCTCGCCCGCCAGGTCGTCGAGGAGGGCGAGCCCGGCCTCCGGGCCGTCCCGCATCGCGACGGCCACCGCCCTGTTGAGGGCGACGACCGGGGACGGGGCCAGCGCCCGCAGCACGTCGTAGAGCGCAACGATCTGCGGCCAGTCGGTGGTCGCGACCGAGTCGGCCTCGTCGTGCAGGGCGGCGATGGCGGCCTGCACCCCGTACGGGCCGGGCGGGCCGCCCTCCAGCGCGGTGACCACCAGCCGGGCGCCCTCCTCGATCATCGTGTGGTCCCAGCGGCCCCGGTCCTGATCGTCGAGCAGCACGATCGCACCGTCGGGCCCGGTCCGCGCATCGCGCCGGGCGTGGACCAGCAGCATCAGGGCGAGGAGCCCGGCCGTCTCGCGTTCGGCGGGCAGCAGGGCCCGCAGGATCCGGGCCAGCCGGATGGCCTCCTCCGCCGGTCCGGTCCGCTGCAGGTGCGGACCCGAGCTGGCGGCGTACCCCTCGGTGAAGATCGAGTAGAGGACCTGGAGGACCCCCGGGAGGCGGTCCGGGAGCTCGTCGGCGCCGGGTACGCGGAACGGGATGCGGGCCTCACGGATCTTCTTCTTCGCGCGCACGATCCGCTGCGCCATCGTCGCGGGCGGGACGAGGAAGGCCCGCGCGACCTCGGGGGTGGTCAGGCCGGCGAGGCAGCGCAGGGTGAGCGCGCTGCGGTCCTCGGGCCCCAGCGCCGGGTGGGCGCAGGTGAAGAAGAGCTGCAGCCGCTCGTCGGGGAGGCCGCCGTCCGTGTCGGCGGGCGGGGCGGGCGCGGCCCGTTCGGCCTCGACCTGGAGGACGGCCAGCCGGGCGGCGTACACCTGGTCGCGGCGCAGCCGGTCGACGGCCTTGCGCCGGGCCGTCGTCAGCAGCCAGGCGCCCGGCCTGGCCGGTACGCCGTCGACCGGCCAGTGCACCAGGGCCGCCTCGATGGCCTCGGAGGTGACCTCCTCGGCGAGGTCCAGGTCGCCGTAACGGCGGACGAGGGAGGCCAGCAGCCGGCCGTGCTCCTCGCGGAAGACCGAGGCGACGGACGACACGGCGGACGCCCCGGGGCTCCCGTCCCGGGCGGCGCCGGTTCCCTCGTCCATCGCCGTCAGGCCCCGAAGTCGGCGACCGGCCGCACCACGACCGCGCCGCTGCCGCGCGCGCCGGGACACCGGGCCGCCCAGTCGAGGGCGACGTCGAGATCCGGTACGTCGATGACGAGGAAGCCGCCCAGCACCTCGCGGGTCTCGGCGAACGGCCCGTCCGTCACGGTCCGGTCCCCGGCGGGCCCGACCCGTACCGTCGTCGCGGTGACGAGGTCGGCGAGCGACTCCCCGGAGACCAGGATCCCGGCGTCCTTGACCTCCTTGTCGTAGCTCATCCAGTCCTCGACCGTGCACTCGGCCGCGCCGCCGCTCTCGTCGGTCGCTCCACTGTGGATCAACAGCATGTACTTCATGGTCCGGCTCCTGTCTGGTTCTGTCGTTCCCGTACGCGTTTCCCGCGCACACCATGACGACGTACGGGCGAGGCGCATATCGACACGCGCTTCGAAGATTCTTTGTCCCGGCCTCTTCGTGCGGCTGCTGAGAGGGTTCCGCCATGGCCACTCTGCCCCGGATCGCCCCGATACTCGCGACGCCCGGTGCCCTGCCGCCCGCGGCCACCGACGACCGGTGGGCGTTCGAGGTGAAGCAGGACGGTCAGCGGGCCATGGTCTACCTGCCGGGTGACGGCTCGGTGGAACTGCGGGCCAGGTCGGGGACCGACATCACGGCGGCCTACCCGGATCTCGCCGCGCTCGGGGCCGCGCTCGGCGGGGTGCGGGCCGTGCTGGACGGTGAGATCGTCGCGCTGGACAGCCGGGGGCGCAGCGATTTCGAGCGGTTGCAGTCCCGGATGGGCCTCTACGGATCGCCGGCGAAGGCCGCGCGCATGGCGGAGCGGGTCCCCGCCCATCTCGTCCTGTTCGACGCCGTGTTCCTGCACGGCAGGGACCTCGTGCCCCTGCCGTACGCGGAGCGGCGGGCCGCCCTGGAGGCGCTCGCGCCGGCCGGGCCGCACTGGTCGACGCCCGCGGCCGTCGTCGGGCACGGCGCTCAGGCCCTGGACATGACACGGGAAGCCGGTCTTGAGGGCGTGGTCGCGAAGCGGCTGACCTCCGTGTACGAGCCGGGGGTCCGGTCCCGTACGTGGATCAAGATCCGCCATGTCCGCACCGCGGACGTGGTCGTCGGCGGCTGGGTGCCCGGCCGCGGGCGACTGGGCGGCCTGCCGGGGGCGCTGCTGGTCGGGGAGCGGCACGCGGGCGGTCTGCGGTACGCGGGCAGCGTCGGCACGGGGTGGAGTGACGCGGAGCGGACCAGGCTCGCCGGGCTGCTCACGGTCGCCGCGGTCGACGCGTGCCCCTTCGACGAGGTCCCCCCGGTCGCGGGTGCGCGGTGGGTCCTGCCGCGGCTGGTCGGCGAGGTCCGGTACGCGACCCGGACGAGAGCGGGGAGGCTGCGGCATCCCTCCTGGCACCGGCTGCGCCCCGACCTGGCTCCGGACGACCTCCCCTGAGGCCCGTCAGGAGGCCGTCCGCTTCCTCGCCGCCGCCTTCTTCGCCGGCTTGCGTGCGGTGCTCGTCGCCTTCGCCGTCCTCCCGGCCGCCTTCTTCCCGGCAGCCGACTTCTTCGCGGCCCCCTTGCGGGTGCCGGACTTCATCTCGTGCACGGTCGCGTGCTCGTCGTCCGCCGCCTCGCCGCGCGTCTCGCGCGCCGCCTTCACCGAGGCGTTCAGTGCGGCCATCAGGTCCATGACCTTCCCCGACTCCTGCTCCTCGCCCTCGCGCGGCTCCGGCACCTCCTTGCCCTCGGACTTGGCGGCGATGAGCTCCTCCAGGGCCTCCCGGTAACGGTCCCGGAAGCCGGAGATGCCGTCGAGGGACATGGTGTCGGTGAGCTGGACGGCCCGCTCGATCTCGTCCTCGTCCAGCTCGACGCCCCGGGGGGCCAGGGACTCGGGGCTGCGGATCTCGTCCGGCCAGCGCATGGCGTGCAGCACGATCGCGTCGTCCCGCACCCGCAGCAGACCGAGCCGCTCCCGGTTGTGCCAGGCGAACTTCGCGACGGCGACCTTGTCACTGCGCTCCAGCGCCCGGCGCAGGAGGGTGTACGGCTTCGCCGCGACCTGGCCGTCGACCGCGAGGTAGTAGCTGTCGCTGATCCGTACGGGGTCGACCGTGTCCGCGTCGACGAACGCGACGATCTCGATCGCCTTCGCCGTCGGCAGCGGCATCCGGTCCAGCTCCTCGTCCGTGACGGGCACGGTCCGGTCCTTGCCGATCTCGTACCCCTTGCCGATCTCCTCCTGCGAGAGCACCTCGCCGTCGAGCTCGCAGACCTTGCGGGTACGGATCCGGCCCATGTCCTCGAGGTGGTACTGGTGGAAGGAGATCGAGTGGTTCTCGGTGGCGGACACCACCTTGATCGGAATGGTGACCAGCCCGAAGCTGATCGCTCCGGTCCACAGGGGCCGCGGCATCCAGTACCTCCAGACCCCCCTGACGGCTGGCCGGGAGGTGGACCGACGCGCCCGGAAGGGAGAACCGACCCGAGAGGGTCGAGGCGCCGCCGGGCCACCGCCCGTACTCCCGATCCTCGCGCCCGGAACCCGGGACCGCATGTGGATCACGGGCACCCGCACCACGCACCCCGGCGCGGCAGGTCTCCGGCACCGGATGCCCGCACCCGGCGGCAGGTCTCCGCACCGGATGGCCATTCCGCATCCGGTCTCCCGCACCGCGGCCGCTCACACCCGCGGCAGATCGAGCTCCCCGACGACCTCGTCCTCGCTCATCTCGCCCGTCCTGCGGAAACCGAGGCGCAGATAGAACTCCTCGGGTCCGTGCTCCCCCGGCAGCCAGGTCACGGTGGCACGCCGCTGACCGCGCCGGAGGATCTCCTCGCACACGGCGTCCACCGCGAAGCGCCCGTACCCCCGGCCCTGCTCACCGGCGGCGACCGCCAGCCGCCAGAGTCCGGAGCGGGGCCGGTCGTCCGGGTCCGCCGGGTCGAACCGCACGTCGAAGAAGGCCATCACGAAGCCCACCATCCGGTCGCCTTCGAACACCAGCCTCGGCCAGGCGGTCTCGGGCTGTACGTACGCCTCGGCCAAGGACCGGGCGACCGGGGCGACGAAGCGCTCCTGCTCGGGGGCCACCGTCAGGCGGCACGCTGCGAGCACGTTCTCGGGGGTGACCTTCTCCAGCCGGAGCGAGGCCGTTGCCGTCGTCATCCGGGCACGGTACGGGCGCCGGGGGAGGCCCGGCCACCGGATACCTCCCTGCGGCCCGTCACTTGCCCGCAGGGGATCCCGGCCTGTCGGTCATCCCCCGCACGCCCCTGCGTGCGGTGCCTGCCGAGAACGGCCCACCGCGATTCCGTGGGCATGGCCGGCCCCGCTCGCGGGGAGCGGGGCCGGCCGCGGGAGCTTCCCCGGAAGCCCCTCTCACCCCTTCAGGGCGTAAGCCGTGTTCGGTCCGCCCTCGATGGCGGTGACGCCCGACTGCACCGTCGTCGGGGCCGTGCGTCCGCTGCCCCAGGCGATGACCTTGCCGTTCTTCAGCGCCAGGCTGTACCACTCGCCCGCGGAGATCGCCGTCACGCCGGACCGGGCGTCGGCCGGCACGGTGGTCTGCCCCTGGCGGTTGTCGCCCCAGGCGATGACCTCCCCGTCCTTGAGCGCGAGGCTGTGGAAGATGCCCGCGGCGACGTCGTCCACGCCCGACTGCGCCGCTGCGGGAACCGTGGTCGCACCGAAGTAGTCGCTGCCCCAGGCGAGGGCCCGGCCGTCCTTCACGGCGAGCGCGGTGTAGACGCCCCCCGCCAACTCGGTGACCCCCGAAAGGGCTTCGGCGGGGACGGTCGACTGGGCCGGGTTGTGCGAACCGAACGCGATGACCTTCCCGTCCTTGAGCGCCAGGCTCACCCAGGCACCGGCCGCGATCGCGTCCACACCGGACCGGGCCTCGGCGGGCACGGTCGACTGGCCGTACTCGTCACTGCCCCAGGCGATGACCTCGCCGTCCTTGAGCGCGAGGCTGTGGCTGTTCCCGGCCGCGATCGCGTCCACGCCCGCCAGGGTCCCGGCGGGCATCGTCAACTGCCCGTCGAGGTTCGTGCCCCAGCCCAGCACCCGGCCGTCCTTGAGCGCCAGACCGTGGTGGTAGCCGCCCGCGATCGCGTCGACGCCCGACTGCGCCTCGGCCGGGACCGTGGCCTCGCCCCAGTCGTTGTACCCGCCCCAGGCGACGACCGAGCCCGCCGCCGGAGCGGCTGACGATTCGGCCGCCATCGCGGGAGCGGCCGGCAGTACGGACAGGAGGCCACTCATCACGAACGCCGCTCCGAAACGGCGGCGTCGGACGATTCCGTTCGGCATGGATCAACCCTCGCAAGGTCGTCGTGGATCCCGTGTCTGCACCTCATTCAAGTCCACCGGGCCTGCGCCCAGAGGGAGTTAATCGGCCACTCCGCGCCGCGAGAGAGGGCGGAGAGCGCATCCGCCGCCGCGTACGGCACAGCTCCGGTCCGCACGGAGGGCGACGCCGCTA
Organism: Streptomyces clavifer; assembly: GCA_014651175.1. Classification (GTDB taxonomy): domain Bacteria; phylum Actinomycetota; class Actinomycetes; order Streptomycetales; family Streptomycetaceae; genus Streptomyces; species Streptomyces clavifer. The sequence goes on from BMWJ01000003.1 coordinate 633,310, forward strand.
TTTTCCAATCTGATTCAAACAAGCTATAAATGAGCAACTTCGAGCACCATCCACCCGGATTCATGCACCTGCGAAGGACGCCATGCCGCTCATATCCACCGGGGACATCGCACTCGCCGCCCGTACCCACGCGACGGGTGTCGGGGCCTTCAACGTCGTGCAGATCGAACACGCACAGGCCATCGTCAGCGGGGCGGAGGCGGCCGGGCTGCCCGTGATCCTGCAGATCAGCGAGAACACCGCCCGCTACCACGGCTCCCTCGAACCGATCGGACTCGCCTCGCTCGCCCTCGCACGGGCGGCGGACGTCCCGGTGGCCGTCCATCTCGACCACGCCGAGTCGGCCGACCTGGTGCACGAGGCCGTCGGACTCGGCTTCACGTCCGTCATGTTCGACGCGTCCACGCTCCCCTACGACGAGAACGTCGCGGCGACGCTCGCGATCACGTCGTACTGCCACAGCCGGGACGTCTGGGTGGAGGCGGAGCTCGGGGAGGTCGGCGGCAAGGACGGGGCGCACGCGCCGGGAGTGCGGACCGACCCCGAGGAGGCCCGCGCGTTCGTCGGTGCCACGGCCGTCGACGCCCTCGCGGTGGCCGTGGGCAGCTCGCACGCGATGCTCACGCGGGACGCGGTCCTCGACTTCGCCCTGATCGCCCGGCTGCGCGACGCGGTGGGCGTCCCGCTGGTCCTGCACGGTTCGTCAGGTGTCGGGGACTCCGGCCTGGCCAGGGCCGTCGGTGCGGGGATGACGAAGGTGAACATCTCCACCCACCTGAACAAGCTGTTCACCCGGGCCGTACGCGACTACCTGGACTCCCACGCCGAGGCCGCCGACCCCCGCAGGTACCTCGGTCCGGCCCGCGCCGCCGTCGCGGCCGAGGTCACGCGCCTGCTGGGCGTCCTGTCCCGCCCCTCGCGATAGGGTTCGGCGGCGAACAAGGAGGCACAGGTGGCGGCACACACACGATGGACCCGGCTGCTGGAGATCCTCGGCGACCAGGGGCACCTCGACGTGCTCGACGCCGCCGAACAGCTCGGCTGCTCCGCCGCCACGGTCCGCCGCGACCTGGACGAGCTGGCCCGGCAGAACCTGCTGACCCGGACCCGGGGCGGCGCGGTCGTGAGCACCGTCGCCTACGACCTGCCGCTGCGCTACAAGGTGGCCCGGAAGGCCGACGAGAAGCAGCGCATCGCCAGGGCCGCGGCCGAGCTGATCCCCTCGGGCTCGACCGTGGGCATCAACGGCGGTACGACGACCTCGGAGGTGGCCAGGGAACTGGCCGTACGGCCGGAGCCGACGGGCGGAGGAGGGATCGCGCTGACCGTCGTGACCAACGCGATCAACATCGCCAACGAGCTCGCGGTCCGCCCCCAGATCAAGATCGTCGTCACCGGCGGGGTCGCCCGTCCGAACTCGTACGAGCTCGTCGGCCCCCTCGTCGACACCGTCCTGCGGACCCTCGCGCTCGACTACACGATCCTCGGCGTGGACGCCGTGCACCCCCGCTTCGGTGCCGCCACCCACGACGAGTCGGAGGCCGGTGCCAACCGGGCGCTCGCCGAGTGCGCCGGCACCGTGATCGTGGTGGCCGACTCGTCCAAGCTCGGGCGCCGGGCCTTCGCCCAGGTGTGCGAGACGGCAGCCGTGTCGATCCTGGTCACCGACAAGGAGGCCCCCGAGGACATCGTCGAGGAGTTCACCGCCCTCGGGATCGACGTCCTGCGCGTCTGACGTCTGCGGGCGCCCCGCGTCAGCGGTAGTCGTCCGGGTGGCCCTGCATCCAGGTGTTGACGCGGTCCCGGGTACCGATCAGCTCGGTGCGGTGCTTCTCCAGGTTCGGGGTGGAGGCATCGCCGTCCAGCGCCGCCCGCAGCGTGCCCATCCAGGCGATCGGCTCCTCGAAGTGGCCGGGGCCCTTCTTGTCCGCCTTCATCGCCCTGTCCACACGGCTCAGTTCGTCGTTGACCCGGCCCAGGAAGTAGGCGCAGTTCGCACCCTTGGGGGTACAGCCGTCCTGGTAGGTCGCCTGGAGCCCCGCGAAGGCGTCGCGGACCAGCTCCGGCGCGTTCGGGTCGTCCTGGATGATGAGCGTGGGCGTCGGCGGGGGTGCGGGCATCCGGGGCGCCTTCTGGGCCGCCGCCTCCGACGCGATGGCCGCGGACGGATCCACGGACGGGACGTCACCGCCGAGGTCCCCGCCGGTGTCTGCCGTGCAGCCCGCCAGGCACGCCGCGAGAAGCGCGGCCGGTATCGCGGCACGCAGGCCGGAACGGATCAGCATGAGGCCCCCCTCTGTTGTTCTGGCCCAGACCCTATCGCTACCGGTCGGTCGGTCTGTGACGGGACTCCCGCGGGTGCGGGACCGCACAGACCTCCGCGAGGAGCCGGCGGCCGTCGCCGTGGAGACCACGGGTGGGGCGCCCCGGCCGACGGGGTGACCGGCGCCGTGCCGGCGGCCGCGGCACCGGCCGCACACCGCGGAACGCCCGCGCGTTAGCCTCGGAGACCTCGACCCGCACGAAGAAGACGACGGAAGCGAAGGTGGCGGCGATGGCGAAGGTTCCGGCAGCGGCGGTGGCGGCGAGCGGGCTCGTCGGCGGGTACGGACTCGCCCGGTGGACGGGGAAGCGCCCCCTGGGCGGGGTCGCGCTGGCCGCCGCCGGATCAGTGGCCGCGTACGGGTGGAACCGGCAGGCCGGGACCCGGGCGGCCGTGGGGCTGAGCGTCGCCTACGTCGCCGCGTTCGCCGGATCCCACCCGCTCGCCAAGAAGGTCGGCGCCTGGCCCGCGGTGTTCGCCGTGGCCGGCGGTGTGGCGGCGGCCTCGTGGGCGGTCACGCGTCGCGGCGCCTGACGCCGCACCGGAAGAGAAAGTTCGTGCCCGGGGATTGAACACGGGCGCCGCGGGGTGCGTACTGAACAGCAACTCCCCCGCGTGACCCGGGGGCGTGCCCGTACGACAGGACGGGTGCGCCCCCGGAGCCTTTCCCCCACGGACCCGCACGCGACTCGGAACGCCTCCTCCCTAAGCCGTCCCGCTCACCGGTACGCGGAAACCGGGCGGAAACCGGAAGCCCCCGAGCCGTCCCCACGCACCGGTCCGCACCGCGCCTCCGGAGGCGCCCCCGCACAGCGGTACGGAACACCGCACGCCCCGCGAGCGCCCCTACGCGCCCAGCGCGTGCGAGACCGAATAGATCACCAGGCCCGCCAGCGCACCGACCACCGTGCCGTTGATCCGGATGAACTGCAGGTCCCTGCCGATGTTCGCCTCGATCTTCTTCGACGTCTGGTGCGCGTCCCAGCCGGCGACCGTGTCGCTGATCAGCGACGTGATCTCCGTGCGGTACGTCGTCACGACGTACACCGCCGCGTCCTCCAGCCAGCCCTCCAGCTTGGCCCGCAGCCTCTCGTCCGTCGCCAGCCTGGCGCCCAGCGACATGAGCGAGGCCCGGGCCCGCAGCCGCAGTTCGCTCCGCTCGTCCTCGGCCGCCGCGATGATCATCGTGCGGACGGAGGACCACGCCGAGGCGATGACGTCCTGGACCTCGCCGCGCCCCAGGATCTCCGACTTCAGCCGCTCCACCCGCGCCCGGGTGTCCGAGTCCGTCTGGAGGTCGGCGGCGAAGTCCGTCAGGAACGTGTCGATCGAACCGCGCGCCGGATGGCCCGGCATGTCGCGCATCTCCGTGACGAAGCGCAGCAGTTCCTTGTAGACCCGCTCCCCCACCCGCTTGTCGACGAACCGCGGCGTCCAGCCCGGCGCCCCGCCCTGCACCGCGTCCATCACGGACTCGCCGTGCTCGACGAGCCAGTCGTGCGCCCGTACGCAGACGAGGTCGACGACCCTGCGGTGGCCGCCGTCCGAGACGATCTTCTCCAGCATCTTCCCTATGCCGGGACCGACCTCCGCCGCGTCGGCCCGCCGGGTGATCGCCTCGCCGACCACCGCCTGGACGTCGGAGTCCCGCAGCACCGTCAGCGCACCGCGCAGCGCGGTGGCCAGCTCGGCGGTGACCCGGTCGGCGTGCTCGGGCTCGGCCAGCCACGCGCCGAGCCGCGCACCGACGCCCAGAGCGTGAATTCGGTCACGAACGACGTCTCCGGAGAGAAAGTTCTCGCCCACGAAGGAACCAAGTGACTCCCCGAGCTGGTCCTTCTTGGTGGGGATGATGGCGGTGTGGGGGATGGGCAGGCCGAGCGGGCGCCGGAAGAGCGCCGTGACGGCGAACCAGTCCGCCAGCGCACCGACCATTCCCGCCTCGGCAGCCGCTGCGACGTAGCCCGGCCAGCCGCTCACACCCGAATTCTTCGCCCAGGTGGCGAGCACGTACACGAGCGCGACGAACAGGAGCAGACCCGTGGCGGTGGCCTTCATGCGGCGCACACCGCGCTGCTTCTCCTCGTCGGCGGCGGTGTACGCGAACACGGCGAGCGGCGGCGCCGCGGCCTGTCGCCCGGACCCGCCGCCCCTGGTGCCGCCCGGGATCGCGCTCCCGCCCGCCGGGGCCGTCCCGGCGCCCCCCGGCCCGGTCGCGTCCTCGCGCGTCGGCGCCGTGGAGCGCGCCCCCGGCTCACCGCCGGACCCGTCCTCCGGTGCCGGCCCGAGCCTGCCGGGCCCACCGCCGCCGGCTCCGGGCTCCGTTCCCTGCCCCGCGTCCTGTTCCATCCGCTCCACCCGTCCGCGTACGCGTCACCCCGTGCCGTACGCATTGTCCCTACCTCACCTACTCCCGGGCCGCACGTCTAGTTCCCCGGGGCCTGTCGCATCATGAGACCAGCCCGAACACCGCAAGGAGAAACACCGCACATGCCCAGGCGCCAGGGGTATGCCCTGCTCATCGCTCTCGTCGCGGGCACCGCCGCACTCGCCGCCGCCATCGCGTTCGGCACGTCGCTGGTCGCCGCCGAGCGCCGGACGCCCGCCGCCGGACCGGCAGCACAGGCGGCGGCACGCAACCCCGCCGCACCGGCCAACTCCACCGGCACCTGGGTCGTCACCTGGACCGGCGCGCCCGTCAGCGGTGAACCGGACACCGCGCACGGCTTCCCCGGGCGCACCATCCGCAACACCGTGCACACCAGCGTCGGCGGTGACGCGGCCCGCATCACCCTGTCCAACCTCTTCGGCGCGACCCCTCTCGTCGTGGAGCAGGCGACCGTCAACACCCGCCCGGTGACCTTCCGCGGGCTGCCGGCCGTCACCGTCGCCGCGGGCAGGCAGATCGTCAGCGACCCGGTGACCGTCCCCGTCGCCCCCGACGCCGACCTCGTCGTCACCCTGCGCACCCCGCACGCCGGAGGGCCCGTCACCCACCACCCCTACGCCCACCAGACGTCCTACCTGGCCGACACGGACGGCACCTGGCGCACCACCACATGGCGCTACCTGACCGCCGTCGACGTCCGCAACGACACCTCACCGGGTGCCGTCGTCGTGATCGGCGACTCCCTCACGGCGGGCAGCGGCTCCACCACCGACGCCAACAGCCGCTGGCCGGACGTCCTCTCCGACCGGCTGGACCACCGCTACGGGATCGCCAACCAGGGCATCGCGGGCAACCGCCTCCTGCGCGACAGCCCGGACGGCAGGAACGGCCGCGGCGGCCCGGCCGGCATCCACCGCTTCGAGCGCGACGTGCTCGACGTCGCCGGAGCGAGGACCGTGATCATCGCGCTCGGCATCAACGACGTGCAGCAGACGCCGCAGGAGCCGGACGCGCAACGCATCGTGGACGGACTCCGCTCCCTCACGGAACGCGCCCACGCGCGCGGACTGCGGGTCGTCGGCGCCACGCTGACGCCGTTCGAGGGCTTCGCCACCTGGACACCCGAGCGCAACGCCGTACGCCTCGCGGTCAACGAGCGGATCCGCTCCGGGAGGGTCTTCGACGACTTCGTCGACTTCGACCGGGCCGTGCGCGACCCCTACGCCCCCAACCGCATCCTGCCCGCCTACGACTCGGGCGACCACCTGCACTTCAACGACACCGGCTACCGGACCCTGGGCCGGCTCGTCGACACCGCCGGGGTGACCGAGGCACCCACGTCCGACACGTTCTGACCGCGCCTTCCCCGGAGGTCATCTCCGGGGAACGGTCCTCAGAAGCCGTCGGGCTTCTCCAGGCGCCGCCGCTCCGCCTCCTTGAGGCGCTGGCGCTGCGCCTTGCTCCACTTGCGGTCCACGCCGACCCCGCCCATCAGGGCGAACCCGGTCACCCGCACCCGCGGAGCGCCCGGAGCCGGATCGCCGTAGTCGGCGTCCTTCGTCTGCTCGTCGAAACCGCCCATGATCCCGATGCCGTTGACCTGGAGGTGCACGTTCGGCGGGACCCTCACCTGGAGCCCGCCCATGATCGCGATGCACCGGATGACGACATCGCGGTCCTCGAAGTCCGCCTCGCGCAGGTCGATCTCACCGCCGCCCCACATCGCGAACGCGGTGAACACCCGCCCCACCGTCCAGCGCCCCTTGCGGCCGAACCCGCCCCAGAAGGCGACACCCCACGTCGAGGTGGCGGGACCGCCGATCCGCCGCGGCCAGTCCGCCTCCGCGGACGGACCTCCGGACGTCACCGGCAACGCGGCAGCCGCCGTGCCGGGCACCGGGAGATCACTCACCAGCGGGACCAACTCGCCGTGCGTACGCGCCTTGTACGCCGCGTCGAGCCGCTGCTCGAACTCGTCCATCTGCAACCGCCCTTCGGCCACGGCATCCCGCAGGGTCTCGGCGATCCGCTCGCGTTCCGCATCGGAGGCGCGCATGTCCGGACGTTCACTTGTCATACCGCGCAGCCTATAGATCAACCCGAAGACGGGCCTAGAGCCGCGAATCCGACACGTACATCTTCGCGATCACGGCCTCGATGTCGGGCTCCCGCAACGACAGGTCCACCAGCGGATAGTCCGCCGCGATACGCGCCACCAGCGGAGCCGCGGACGCCGCTGCCGGAAACGCCAGCCACTGCCGGGGCCCCTCCACCTTCACCACCCGCGCCGAAGGCTCCGACGCCAGCTCGATCGGCGGGAGCTCCCGCTCCAGATCGACCACCAGCATGCGCTCGCTCTCCCCCACCTCGTGCAGTCCCGCCAGGTCGCCGTCGTACACCAGACGGCCGTGGTCGATCACCATCACCCGCTTGCACAGCTGCTCGATGTCGGTCAGATCGTGCGTGGTCAGCAGCACCGTCGTGGACCGCTCCGCGTTCAAGTCCCGCAGGAAGCCACGCACCTTGGCCTTCGAGACCACGTCCAGCCCGATCGTCGGCTCGTCCAGGTACAGCACCTCCGGATCGTGCAGCAGCGCCGCCGCGATGTCGCCCCGCATCCGCTGCCCCAGCGACAGCTGCCGGACCGGCACGTCCAACAGCTCGCCCAGGTCCAGGAGTTCCACGCAGCGGTCCAGGTTCTCCCGGTAGCGGCGGTCCGGGATCCGGTACATCCGGTGCATCAGCCGGTACGAGTCGCGCAGCGGCAGGTCCCACCACAGCGTCGTGCGCTGCCCGAACACCACACCGATCCGGTGCGCCAGCTTCGTACGCTCCCGCGACGGGTCGATGCCCGCGACCCGCAGCCGGCCGCCGCTCGGGGTGAGGATCCCCGTCAGCATCTTGATCGTCGTCGACTTGCCCGCCCCGTTCGGGCCGATGTAGCCGACCATCTCGCCGCGCGGCACACGGAAACTGATGCCGTCCACCGCACGCACCTCGTGCCGCTCCCGGCGGAGGAAGCCCGCCTTGCGGCGTACGTCGAAGACCTTCTCGACGCCGTCGAGCTCGATGAAGTCCATGTCCATGCCCACTCCTCAGCTTCCCGTGCTGCGGTACGCCCGCAGCCCCGCCCGCCAGGCCAGCCCCGCAAGCACCCAGCACAGCCCCGCCACCAGCGGCGGCATGAACGCCACCCACTCCGGCAGCCCCAACGGATAGTCCCGGCCCAGCACGTACAGCGCGGGCAGCCAGCTCACGAACGCCAGCGGCACCACGAACGTCACCCCGCGCACCAGGTCCTTCGCGAAGATCGACGGCGGGTACTGGAGCAGCGTCGTCCCCCCGTACGTGAAGGAGCTCTGCACCTCCGCGGCGTCCTGGGCGAAGAACTGGAACGCCGCCCCCGCCACGAACACCGCCCCGAAGATCGCCGCCCCGCTCAGCACCATCAGCGGCAGCATCAGCACCTTCAGCGGCGTCCACGCGATGTCGAGCGTCACCAGCGCGTAGCCGAGAACCAGCAGCCCCTGCGTGATCCGGCCCAGCCTGCGCAGCGCGAACCGGTCCGCGGCCACCTGCGCCAGCACCGGAACGGGCCGCACCAGCAGCGTGTCGAACGTCCCGTCACGCACCCGCCGCCCCAGCCGGTCCATCGACCCCATCACCAGGTCGGACAGCCCGAACGCCGTGGCCGACGCCCCGTACAGCAGCGCGACCTCCGGCAGCGCGTAGCCGCCCAGCGCGTCGACGTGCGTGAACATCAGCATGATGGCGACGAAGTCGAGCGCCGTCGCCGCGAAGTTCCCGAGCGTGGTCATCACGAACGACGCGCGGTACGCCAGGGTCGAGCGCAGCCACATCGCCACGATCAGCCCGTAGGCCCGGACCCCCTCCACCAGCCGCGGCCGGTCCCCGAACGCGATCTCCGGCCGCAGTGCCGGTTCCGCCGCGGCCACCTTCTCGGCCTGGACCTCAGCCACCCTGGACCACCACCCTCCTGGTCGCCACCGACTGCAGCAGCCGCCCCGCGAGCAGCAGCGTCACCGCCCAGCCCGCCTGGAAGGCGTACGCCTGCACCAGGCCCCACCCCGTACTCCTGCCGAGGAACACATCGGCCGGCACCTGCAGCAGCGAGGACCACGGCAGTGCGCGGGCCACCTCGCCCAGCGTCCCGGGGAACAGGTTCAGCGGCAGCAGCATCCCCGAGAAGAACAGCCCCGCCAGCCAGGCGATCTGCATCGCACCCGCCCCGTCCATCAGCCAGAACGCCGACAGGGACACCAGGAAGCGCACCGCGAAACTGACCACGACACCCAGCGCCACCGACACCAGGAAGGCCAGCCACGTCCACGGCGACGCCGGGAGCGCCAGGTCGAACGCCAGCGCCCCCAGCAGCATGGGAACGATCCCGCGCCCCAGCAGGTGGAACGCGGCCCGGCCCAGGTCCCCCGCCAGCCACCACAGCTGGAGATCGGCCGGCCGGTACAGGTCCACCGCGATGTCCCCGGTCCGGATCCGTTCCATCAGCTCGTCCTCGAAGCCGCCGCCCATCAGCGCACAGGTCATCAGCAGCGCCTGCCCGAGCCACACGTACGTCAGCGCCTGGGACACGTCGTAGCCGCCGAGCTGCGGACGCGCGTCCCACAGGGCCATATAGGTGTACGCCATGATGAAACCGAAGACGGTGTTGGTGAACACACCCGCCGCCGTCGCCATCCGGTACGTGGCGTGCCGCCGGAATCCACCGGCCGCCACCACCGCGTAGAGCCGCACCGCGCCCCCTCTCGCCGCTCATCGGACCAAAGCGCACGACCCTAGTCCAGGGCGGACGGCCGCCGCGACCCTTTATTCGCGGAGGATCCGGGGGTTATCACTCATAAAAGTGCACTATGGGATAACTGTCCGCAGCCGAGGAGCCTCCACAGCCATGAGCCACGAGCCACCGCAGCCCGGCGGAGACCACGGAGAGCCAGGTCAGAAGGGTCACGGCGGCTGGCCGCCACGGGATCCCACGGCCGCGGCGACCACCCCGAACCCTCAGCCCTCGGACGGCGCACACGAGCCCAAGGGGCGCACGAAGCGCACCAAGAGGCCCCGCCGCACCGGTTGGCGCCGGGCGATCCCCACCTGGCGCATGACTCTCGGCGGCGTCCTCCTCCTCGCCCTGCTCCTCGGCGGCGGGTTCCTCGCCGGTTACCAGCTCGTCGGCATCCCCGCCGCCAACGCCAGCGCGACCGCCCAGTCCAACGTCTACCTCTACGCGGACGGCAGTGTCATCGCGCGCGACGGCGAGATCAACCGGGAGAACATCCCGCTCCACCGCATCCCCCGCACCGTCCAGCGCGCCGTACTCGCCGCCGAGGACAGGGACTTCTACTCCGAACCCGCCATCGACATCAAGGCCATGACCCGGGCCGGCTGGAACACCCTCACCGGCAAGGGCCGCCAGGGCGGCTCGACCATCACCCAGCAGTACGTCAAGAACTACTACCTCGGCCAGGAACAGACCGTCGTCCGCAAGGCCAAGGAGTTCTTCATCTCGATCAAGCTCGGCCGCGAACAGAGCAAGGACGAGATCCTCGAGGGCTACCTCAACACCAGCTACTTCGGCCGCAACTCCTACGGCATCCAGGCCGCCTCCCACGCGTACTACGGCAAGAACGTCGAAGACCTCGGCACCGCCGAAGGCGCCTACCTCGCCTCGCTCCTGAACGCACCCAGCGCCTACGACGTCGTCGCCCACCCCGGGAACAGGGACGCGGTCCTCGCCCGCTGGGCCTACGTGCTCGACGGCATGGTCAAGGAGGACTGGCTCGGCGCCACCGACCGCGCCGCCATGACCTTCCCCCTCCCCGGCCCGGTCAAGCCCGCCACCGCACTCTCCGGCCAGCGCGGCTACCTCGTCCAGGCCGTCGAGGACTACGTCACCGGCCACGGGATCGTCGACGAGAAGACCCTCGCCACCGGCGGCTACCGCATCACCACCACCCTCCAGAAGAAGAAGCAGAACGCCCTCGTCGAAGCCGTCGAGGACAACGTCCTGTCCGAGATCAGCGACGACCGCGAGGCCGATCGCAACGTCCGCGTCGGCGGCGCCTCCATCGACCCCTCCGACGGACACGTCGTCGCCATGTACGGCGGCGTCGACTACACCAAGCAGTACGTCAACAACGCGACCCGACGTGACTACCAGGTCGGCTCCACCTTCAAGCCGTTCGTCCTCGCCGCAGCCGTCGCCAACGGATCCACCACCCAGGACGACCGGGCCATCACCCCCAACACCCGCTACGACGGCACCAACGAACGCACCGTCCAGAGCTCCGCCGGCTCCACCGGCTACGCCCCGGCGAACGAGGACGACGTCGACTACGGTTCCCTCACCGTCCGCGAGGCCACCGACAAGTCCGTCAACGCCGTCTACGCGCAGATGGCCCAGGACGTCGGTCCCACCGAGGTCAGGGACACCGCCATCGCCCTCGGCATCCCCCGGACGACACCCGACCTCACCCCGTCCCCCTCCATCGCCCTCGGCCCCGCCACCGCGAGCGTCGTCGACATGGCCGCCGCCTACGCCACCCTGGCCGACCACGGCAGGCAACGGGCCTACACCCTCGTCACCGAGGTCAGCAAGAACGGCACCGCCCTGCGGCTGCCCGCCCGCACCACACGGCGCGCCATCAGCCGCGAAGCCGCCGACACCACCACCTCCGTCCTGCGGAGCGTCGTCGACGGCGGCACCGGTACGGCGGCACAGGGCGCCGGAAGGCCGGCCGCCGGCAAGACGGGCACCGCCGAGGAGGACAAGGCCGCCTGGTTCGCCGGCTACACCCCCGATCTCGCCACCGTCATCGCCGTCATGGGCCAGGACCCCGACACGGGTGTCCAGAAGCCCCTGTACGGAGCCCTCGGCCTGGCCCGCATGAACGGCGGCGGCCCGCCCGCCCGGACGTGGGCCGCCTACACCGCCGCCGCACTCGAATCCAGCGAGGCGCAGGACTTCGAACTGGAAGCCGAGGAAGGCCCGGAAGAACCCGACCCCGACGAGGAGACCGAGGAGAGCGGCGCCCCCCGGGAAAGCGGACAGCCCGTCGAGGAGGACGCGGAAGGGGCCGACAACGCCGCCTCCCGCTCGTCCAAGGCCCCGGGGCGCCGCACCGAGCCCGCGTCCAAGTCCCCCGGCCGCCGCACCGAGCCCGTGGACACCCCGGAAACCCCCGCCCCGGGCCGCACACCCCCGAGTGATCCCGCCGGCAGGGCGCCCGAACCCGCCGTCCCGGGCGCACCCGGGCGCGACCGCTTCGAGAACGCACCCGGGGAGAACGCGTCCTGGCGCGACCGCTTCGAGGACGGCGGCTTCATCGAGGGCGCCCGCGGCCCCGGCCGCTGACCCGTCAGTGGCCGGAGGTCGCCTTCAGCCCCACCACCGCGACCAGCAGCAGGCAGACGAAGAAGATGCGGGCAGCCGTGACCGGCTCGTTCAGCACCACCATGCCCAGCACCGCCGCACCCGCCGCACCGATCCCGACCCACACCCCGTACGCCGTACCGATCGGCAGGGTCTTCGCCGCGTGCGACAGCAGCACCATGCTGGCCACGATCCCCAGCCCGGTGAACACACTCGGCCACAGCCGCGTGAACCCCTCGGTGTACTTCATCCCGATCGACCAGCCCACTTCCAGCAGACCGGCCACGATCAACAGAACCCACGCCACGACGGCACCTCCACGACGAAACACGCGAACAACACGGGTGCGTCGTCTTTGCGGAAACCCGGTACGGCGCGTCTCGTCGGGGTCGCACCACCGTAGCAAAAAACAGCGAAAGGCCTGGTGACCACGGTCACCAGGCCCACTCACGCCACATCCGCCTACAGGTACAGCCCGGTCGAGTCCACCGACCCCTCGAAGCGGTCCGCGGCCACCGCGTGCAGATCCCGCTCCCGCATCAGGACGTACGCCACGCCCCGCACCTCGACCTCCGCGCGGTCCTCCGGGTCGTACAGCACCCGGTCACCCGGCTCCACGGTCCGCACGTTCTGACCGACCGCGACCACCTCGGCCCACGCGAGGCGCCGGCCGACCGCGGCCGTCGCCGGAATCAGGATCCCGCCGCCCGAACGCCGCTCGCCCTCGGGCGAATCGGACCGGACCAGCACACGGTCGTGCAGCATCCGGATGGGCAGCTTGTCGTCGGTGTCGTTGCTCACGCCCCGCAACCTACCTGCCCGTACCGCTCCGCACGTCCCCGGGCACCCCGGGATCCGCCGTCTAGCGCTTCTTCCGCCGCGTCGACACCGTGAGCAGGGCGACCGCGCCCACCACCAGCAGCGCAGCCGGGATCACCCGCTCCAGCCTGGGCGAACCGTCCTCGGACACGAACTGCGCCTTCACGTCCGACACCGACCGGTTCACCGCGACGTACGCACGCCCCGCCGTCCGGTCCACCGTCGACGCCACCTTGGCCTTCGCGTCACCAATGATCGTCTTCGGGTGCACCCGCACCCCGATCTCGTCCAGTACCACCGCAAGCTGCTGACGCCTGCTGATGATGTCCGCCTCGATCTGCGCAGGGGTCCTGGTATCCGACACTGCGCCGCCTCCGTGGTCGTCGTCGGGTAAACCTTCATCGACAGTCTGTCAGCTCGGCCGCCCGTACACCCGGCGGCACCCCCTATTACGCTCGGTCCCACATACCCCGCGTGCCACTCGAGGAGAAACATGAGCGAGCGACTCCAGACCGGCGACACCGCCCCCGCCTTCACCCTTCCGGATGCCGACGGCAACGACATCTCGCTCGCGGACCACAAGGGCCGCAAGGTCATCGTCTACTTCTACCCCGCCGCACTTACCCCCGGCTGCACCAAGCAGGCCTGCGACTTCACCGACAACCTGGAACTCCTCGCAGGCGCGGGGTACGACGTCATCGGTGTGTCCCCCGACAAGCCGGAGAAGCTCGCGAAGTTCCGCGAGAAGGAGGACCCCAAGGTCACCCTGGTCGGCGACCCCTCCAAGGAGACCCTGGAGGCGTACGGCGCGTATGGCGAGAAGAAGCTCTACGGCAAAGTGGTGACAGGCGTCATCCGGTCCACGATCGTCGTCGACGAAGAGGGCAAGGTGGAACGGGCTCTCTACAACGTCAAGGCGACCGGTCATGTAGCCAAGATCATCAAGGACCTCGGCATCTGACGTGAACAACCTGTGAGCGAAATCGCAATCGCGCACGGATTCGGTTTGCAACCGCCATGACCGCGCAGAAGCCTTTCCTGGAACACCCCCCGAGGAAAGGAACCGGCCATGGCGGCCTCCGACCCCCACCAGGCGGCCGACCCGGCAGCGGTCAAACGTCACCCCGCGCTCTTCCGCGCCGTGCGGAAGCGGCGCAACCCCCGGCTCCGGCGGACCGACATCACGGTCACCGACGACCAGGCGGTCAAGCGCGCGGTGAAGGCGGCGTCCCTCGGTAACGCCATGGAGTGGTTCGACTTCGGCATCTACTCCTACCTCGCCGTCACCATCGGGCACGTCTTCTTCCCGTCGGGGAACGACACGACCCAGCTCCTCTCCTCCTTCGCGACCTTCGCCGTGGCCTTCCTCGTACGTCCGCTCGGGGGAATGTTCTTCGGCCCCATGGGCGACAAGATCGGCCGTAAGAAGGTCCTCGCCCTCACCATGATCCTCATGGCGGTCGGCACCTTCGCGATCGGACTCATCCCCTCGCACGGCACGATCGGCGTATGGGCCCCCGCGCTGCTGATCCTCTTCCGCATGCTCCAGGGCTTCTCCACGGGCGGTGAGTACGGCGGCGCCTCCACCTTCATCGCCGAGTACGCCCCCGACAAGCGCCGCGGCTTCTTCGGCAGCTTCCTCGAATTCGGCACCCTGGCCGGATACGTCGGCGCCGCGGGGCTGGTCACCGCCCTGTACGCCCTCCTGGACACCGGCCAGATGGAGTCCTGGGGCTGGCGCATCCCGTTCCTCGTCGCCGGCCCCCTCGGCCTGGTCGGCCTCTACCTGCGACTGCGCCTCGACGAGACGCCCGCGTTCCAGAAGCTGGAGGGCGGCACCGCCCACGCCACCGAGGCCGCCGACCACGTCGAGTCCACCGCCAAGGGTGACCTCGCCAAGATCTTCCGTCAGTACTGGCCGACGCTGATCCTCTGCATCGCGCTGGTCGGGGCGTACAACATCACCGACTACATGCTGCTGTCGTACATGCCGACGTACCTCTCCGACGAGCTCGGCTACAGCGAGACCCACGGCCTGCTCATCCTGCTCGGCGTCATGGTGTTCCTGATGCTGATCATCAGCCGGTTCGGCAAGCTCTCCGACCGCTTCGGCCGCAAGCCGCTCCTGATGGCCGGCATGCTCGGCTTCCTCTTCCTCTCCCTGCCGTCCTTCCTCCTGATCCGCCAGGGCAGCATCCCGGCGATCACCATCGGCATGCTGATGCTGGGCCTGTCGCTGGTGTGCCTGCTGGGCACGATGTCCGCGGCACTCCCGGCCCTGTTCCCGACCAACGTCCGCTACGGCTCCCTGTCGGTCGGCTACAACCTCTCGGCGTCGATCTTCGGCGGTACGACCCCGCTGGTGATCACCGCTCTGATCAGCTGGACCGGCTCGAACCTGATGCCGGCCTACTACGCGATGGCGGCGGCACTGGTCGGGGTGATCGCGGTGGCCTGCATGAAGGAGACCGCGAACCAGCCCCTGGCCGGCTCCCCGCCCTCGGTGGAGACGGACGAGGAAGCGGCGGAACTCGTCCACGCCCAGACCCCGGACCCCAAGTTCTGACCCGCACTCCTCGCCGAGGGGCCTGTATCGGGGTGTACCAGGACGGCAGGCTTCCTCGGCCTCTACGGCCTTCAGCTGCTCATGAGGTTTTGGTTGACATGTTCAACGTGTGCGTACAGCGGTCCCTCTGTGATGACACGCTCGCCCTTGCCTCGTCTCCAAGGATCCACCTGGATCACGGTGACCAGTACGTTGCCCAGACCGATCACCACCCACCAGTCCCGACCATCCGCAGGGACCCGCCAGGTCGACTTGACCCACCTGCCGGTATCGGTGCGTACGTCGGCCGAGATCAGCTCCCAAAGATATGGGTCGAACGCCGTCAGCTCCTCGACGGGCGCGTTGCGCTGCTGGAGACGCTCGATCACGTGAGCACCGTGGGCCTTCAGCCGCGCCGGCTCGCGCAGGATGTGGCGCACGCGGGTGAAAAGGGAAGCCGGCCCGGACTCGGAGTGGAAGCGGGCTGTCTCGAAGCGGGGTGCCATGGTGATTCCTCGGGCAGGTCGGTCAGGTGCTGTGCTGGAAACGCACCGGCGTGTCCAGCACAGCCCGGGCGCCCTCGAAGTCGGCCAGACGGGCCGCCACCGTGGAGACGGCGAGACTTTCCGGCAGGGCCGCGGAGAACTTCAGGCCGCGTACTGCACGGGGGTCGACGTCGGGCAGCACGAGGTTTTCACCGACGTGCTCCCGGGCCGTGCGCCAGTCGGCGGAAGTCAGGTTCTCACGCAGGCGTAGCCAGCAGTCGGTGGGGCGTTGCAAGGGGTCGGCGACTGAGGGGACAGTCGCCGCCAGGGTCGCGTTGGCGCGGTAGCCGGCCCAGGTCCACCAGCGCACGTCGTTGCCGACGCGCGTGATCACGGTGCCGTCCAGGTGCACTGTGTCGGGCGCGTCGGTCTCACGCTGTTCGGCCAGACTGGCTTCGGCACGCCGGGTGAGAGCGACAGGTGGGTCCGCTCCCAGCAGTACCTCGCGCATGGCGCGTGTCAGCGCGTAGGAAAGCCCTGCAATGCCGCCGCCCAACCATTTGGCGACGCCCCCGCCAGACGTGGCCGGTGTTGGCGGTGAAGATGAAGTTCGACCAGGCCCGCCAGGGATCGGAGTCCGGCAGCTTCTGCCGGATCGCCTCCAGGCCGCGCCGCTCATGATCGAACTCGGACTCGGTGACCGTGGTCCACCGGCCATCCCGCATGCACTGCACCGTCCTTCGAACCACGCGCGCACTCCGCCGGAGACCTCACCGGCCCCGGCTGGATCAAACCCCGCCGCCAGATCCTAGCCGCTGGGTACGACATGAGGAGAGCCGGTGAAGGAAGGAAAGATCGGGCATCCGGCTCACAGGGCCTTGGCGTCAGCCTGGCTGATGCGGTCGAACGCCACCCACGGGCACCGCCGACCAGCCCCTGGCCGGTTCGCCGCCCTCGGTGGAGACGGAGGAGGAAGCAGCAGAACTGGTCCACGCCCAGAGCCCGGACCCCGAGTTCTGACGCACACACGTCCCCGTGGAAGGGCCCATATCGCCACAAAGCGGTACGGCCCCTTCCGCATCTCATCGCATGACGGACGTGACCATCCGATAAGCGGTTCGTTGCTCGTACGAGGCCGCGAACGCGCGGCCGGATGCGGAGGCAGGATGTCCGAGGTGTACGACCCAGCGAGGCTCGCACCGGCTGTGGCAGCAGCGAGCAACTGGACGGACCTCATGCGGCGTTTGGGCTTGAAGGAGAGCGGCGGGAGACACCGCGTCCTCAAGGGCAAGGTCGCGGAGCTCGGTCTCGACACAAGCCATTTCAAGCAGCGGAGCCCATGGCGTAAATATCCCGACGCAGCCATCGCCGCTGCTGCGAGATCGTCGTCATCACTGCGCGAGGTCGTCCTCAAGCTGGGTGCGACGCCGGCGACGGGCACGCTGTCGCACATCGCCCGCCGCATCGCGGCCGCAGGGATCGACGTCAGCCACTTCCCTGGAATGAACGCCCACAGCTGGGCCTCCTGTTCAGCACCGAGGAGTTGCAAGCTGCCGCCGACTCCAGTGAGTCCGTCCGCGGGGTAGCGCGTGCGCTGGGAGTTCCTGATGACGGCCGGTCGCGCGCCGCTGTGGCCGCAATGCTCCGCAGCAGAGGCGTCGATACATCTCATTTCCGCAATGCCCGCCTCTCCATCCCGGAAGACGCGCTGCGCACTGCGGTACGGGAAGCCACCAGCTTCGCCGACGTCATGCGCGCACTCAGCCTTGAAGTGACGGATCCCAACCACCGTCGCGTCCGACGCAAGGTCTTGCAGATGCAGTTGGACACGGCTCACTTCAAACGCCGCACCTGGGGGTCGCTGCAGGCGCCCCCCGAACAGCGACGGATCGCACCAAATGCACTGGTGATCATGCCGCAGGGATCGGCGCGCGTGAACCGGACGCGCCTTCACCGCGCGCTACAGGAGATCGGCGTGGAGTACCAGTGCACGTCGTGCGGGAGCACCGGCGAATGGCTAGGGAGACCGATCACGCTCCAGATCGACCACGTCAACGGCAACTGGCTGGACAACCGCGCAGAGAACCTGCGCTACCTGTGTCCGAATTGTCACGCACTGACAGACACATGGTGCCGTAACCGAAGCGGGACAAGGACATCAACGCCTCCTGTCCCTACCGGACCCCGCTCCCGCTTGTAGACTGTCACCACGCGCGCGAGTGCTGGAATTGGCAAGACAGGCTGGTTTTAGGTACCAGTGCCCTAGTGGCGTGAGGGTTCGAGTCCCTTCTCGCGTACGTCGCGGAGGCTCAGCACGTATCAGTACGTGCTGAGCCTTTCGTATCGGCCGACCTCAGCTCACCAGCTCCCGCACCACCGGCACCAGCGCCCGGAACGCCTTCCCCCGGTGGCTGATCGCGTTCTTCTCCGCGGCGGACAGTTCCGCGCAGGTCCGGGTCTCGTCGTCGGGCTGGAGGATCGGGTCGTATCCGAAGCCGTTTGTCCCCGCCGGGACGTGGCGCAGGGTGCCCGTCAGCCGCCCTTCGACCACCCGTTCCGTGCCGTCGGGAAGGGCCAGGGCAGCAGCGCAGGCGAAGTAGGCGCCGCGGTGCGGGGTGTCGATGTCGGAGAGCTGGGCCAGGAGCAGGTCCAGGTTGGCGCGGTCGTCGCCATGGGTGCCGGACCAGCGCGCCGAGAAGATGCCGGGGGCGCCGCCGAGCACGTCGACGCAGAGGCCGGAGTCGTCGGCGACGGCCGGGTGGCCGGTGGCGCGCGCCAGGGCGTGGGCCTTGAGGAGGGCGTTCTCGGCGAACGTGACGCCGGTTTCCTTGACATCGGGGATGTCGGGGTACGCGTCCGCGCCGACGAGGTCATGAGCGAGACCTGCGTCGGCGAGGATCGCGTGGAGTTCGGTGATTTTACCGGCGTTGCGGGTGGCGAGGATCAGGCGGGTCATGCCCTGATTATGGCCGGGTGGCCCGCCTGCCCCGCGAGGGCCTCACGAGGGCCTCACGAGGTGCAGACGTTGCCGATCTCCGTGGCGGCGTCCGTGACCGGGGTGATGTCGGGGGTGGCGTCGCCCTTCTCGATGGACTCGCGGACGTTGGTGACTCCCGCCTGGAGGTCGTCGACGGCCTTGCCGAGGTCGGCGTTGTCCGTGGTGTCGCCGAGGTCCTTCAGCTCCTTGTCGATCTCGTCGAGGGCTTCGGAGGCCTGCGTCGGATCGTTGGAGGCGTTGGATATGGCCTGCTGGAGGTTGTCGACGCTGGTGGCGATGGCGTCGGCGGTACGGACGCAGTCCAGGGCCTTGTCGACGGCTCCGCAGCCGACCGCTGCGGTGAGCGTGAGCAGCGTGGCCGTGACGGCGAGTGCGGTGCGGTGGTGACGGCGCGAGGCCATGGAGCGGTCCCTCCCCAGGGGTCGATACGTGGACGGACGCACGGTTCGACCCGTGCGCCCGTACTCGTATTGACGTTTCGTGGTGCGTATTTGGTTCCTTCTTTACTCGCCGAGGGTGCGGGCGAGTGCCTCTTCCTGGAGCTTGGCGAGGTCGGTGCAGCCCGCGGTGGCGAGATCGAGGAGTGCGTTGAGCTCGTCGCGGTCGAAGGGCTCGGCCTCCGCGGTGCCCTGCACCTCGACGAAACGGCCGTCACCGGTGCAGACGACGTTCATGTCGGTCTCGGCGCGCACGTCCTCCTCGTAGCAGAGGTCCAGGAGGGGGACGCCGTCGACGATGCCGACGCTGATCGCGGCGACGGTGCCGGTGAGCGGCTTGCGGCCGTGCTTGATGATCTTCTTGCCCTGGGCCCAGGCGATGGCGTCGGCGAGGGCGACGTAGGCGCCGGTGATGGCGGCGGTGCGGGTGCCGCCGTCGGCCTGGAGCACGTCGCAGTCCAGGACGATGGTGTTCTCGCCGAGGGCCTTGTAGTCGATCACGGCACGGAGCGAGCGGCCGATGAGCCGGCTGATCTCGTGGGTGCGGCCGCCGATCTTGCCGCGTACGGATTCGCGGTCGCCGCGGGTGTTGGTCGAGCGGGGCAGCATGGAGTACTCGGCGGTGACCCAGCCCTCACCGCTGCCCTTGCGCCAGCGGGGGACGCCTTCGGTGACGGAGGCGGTGCAGAAGACCTTGGTGTCGCCGAAGGAGACGAGCACGGAGCCTTCGGCGTGCTTGCTCCAACCGCGTTCGATGGTGACGGGGCGGAGCTGTTCGGGGGTGCGGCCGTCGATGCGAGACATCTGCCGAGCCTATCGGCTGGCGGGGCGGCTCGGCCCGGGTGCACCGCAGGCCCCGCTCCTCGGCCGGGGACGGGCGGGGGCGGGGCCTGCGGCGGGTGGCGCGGACCTGGGTGGGTCGGCCGGGGTCAGCCGGTCACATCATGTCTTCGATGTCGGCGGCGATGGGGTCGGCGTCGGTACCGATGACGACCTGGATCGCGGTGCCCATCTTGACGACGCCGTGGGCGCCTGCGGCCTTGAGTGCGGCTTCGTCGACCTTGCTGGGGTCGTGGACTTCGGTACGGAGGCGGGTGATGCAGCCTTCGATCTCGTCGATGTTCTCGATACCGCCGAGCCCGGCGACGATCTTCTCAGCCTTGCTGGCCATGTCCTACTCCCTGGTCTGTACGTGCGGGGGCGGCCCACCATGGGTCCCGTTTCGTCACGGTAACGCACGGTTGGCCCACCTTCACGGGCGGGTAACCGTGCTGTCCCCAATGATGACGATCACCGGCGCCCTGCCCTGCGGGCGGGCTCCGCACGGTATCGCAACTGGTCTACACCAGTGTGCAACGACCGTCGGCCCTGTCGTGTTCCAGGAGGAGGACGCCGATGAGCTCCAGCAGCACAGCAGGCGCGGCGGTGCCGCAGAAGAAGTGGTGGAACAGCCTGTTCCAGGGCCTGCAGAAAATGGGCCGCAGCCTCCAGCTGCCGATCGCTGTGCTTCCCGCGGCGGGCATCCTGAACCGGCTCGGCCAGCCGGACGTCTTCGGTGACGACGGGCTGGGCTGGACGAACGTCGCCAAGGTCTTCGCGGCGGCGGGCGGGGCCCTGCTCGACTCCGGGCTCGGCCTCCCCCTGCTGTTCTGCGTCGGTGTCGCGATCGGCATGGCGAAGAAGTCGGACGGCTCGACCGCGCTCGCCGCCGTCACGGGCTTCCTCGTCTACTACGCGGTCCTGCACGCGTTCCCGGTCGACTGCACAGAGGGCTCGGACTTCAGCGGGGCGGGCACATGGGGAGGGGTCTGCGTCGCGGCGGACACCACGGTGACGGCCGCCGCGTATCAGAACCCCGGCGTGTTCGGCGGCATCGTCATGGGTCTGATGTCGGCCTGGTTCTGGCAGCGGTTCCACCGGGTCAAGCTGGTCGACTGGCTGGGCTTCTTCAACGGACGCCGGCTCGTCCCGATCATCATGGCGTTCGTCGGGCTGGTCTTCGCGGGTCTCTGCGCCTGGCTGTGGCAGCCGGTCGGTGACGGCCTGACCAGCTTCTCGGAATGGCTGGTGGACCTGAACTGGCTGGGCTCCGGCATCTTCGGCGTCGCGAACCGCGCCCTGCTCGTGTTCGGCCTGCACCAGTTCCTGAACACGTTCGTCTGGTTCCAGTTCGGTGACTACACCAAGCCCGACGGCACGGTCGTGCACGGTGACATCAACCGGTTCCTGGCGGGCGACCCGACGGCCGGCCAGTTCACCACGGGCTTCTTCCCGATCATGATGTTCGCCCTCCCGGCGGCGGCACTGGCGATCACCCATTGCGCCAAGCCGCACCGCCGCAAGGCGGTCGGCGGACTGATGGTCTCGGTCGGCCTGACGTCGTTCGTCACCGGCATCACCGAGCCGATCGAGTACTCGTTCCTCTTCGTCGCGCCCCTGCTGTACGTCATCCACGCACTCCTCACCGGCGTCTCGATGGCGGTGACGTGGGCGTTCGGGGTGAAGGACGGCTTCAGCTTCTCGGCCGGCCTGATCGACTACGTCATCAACTGGAGCCTGGCGACCAAACCGTGGCTGATCATTCCGATCGGCCTGGGTTTCGCGGTCGTCTATTACGTGATCTTCCGGTTCGCGATCACGAAGTTCAACCTCCAGACACCCGGCCGGGAGCCCGACGAACTGGAGGAGCAGATCGAGAAGGATCTCACCAAGTAAGCTCTTCCGGGCTTCGGAACCGGCTCGGCAAGGCCCTCGGACCTGGTGGTCCGGGGGCCTTGCCGTGTCACCGAGGGTGCCGGGTTCACTACTGCGCAAATTGAAGGTTCCTTATCTAACCCTCACCGTGCTAAAACTGGTCTACACCACTGAGTGGTCCAGACCACGCGGCTGTTTTTCCGCCGCGTTCCTCGAGTCGCCGCCTCCTCTCATCACTGATCCGGGCGGCACCGTGCCCCATGGAGGAAGTTGATGAGTACGGATACCGCTCCGGCGGCACCCGCGAAGAAGCGGGGCGCAGGCGTGATGGCTGTCATGCAGCGCATCGGCCGCAGCCTTATGCTGCCGGTGGCAGTGCTGCCCGCTGCCGCGCTCCTGGTCCGGCTCGGCAATGCCGACATGCTCGGCCGTGAGTCCTTCCCGACCGTCATCACGAAGCTGGCCGGTTACATGGCCGCCGGTGGTGGCGCCATCCTCGACAACATGGCCCTGCTGTTCGCCGTGGGTATCGCCATCGGCTTCGCCAAGAAGTCGGACGGTTCGACCGCTCTCGCCGCGGTCACCGGTTACCTGGTCTTCCAGAAGGTGCTCGCCACCTTCACGGACAGCAACCTGCCTCAGGTCGCAAGTGTCGTGGACGGCAAGATCGTCATGAGCGACGCGCCGGTGAACGCGGGTGTGCTCGGCGGTGTCGTGATCGGCATAGTCGTGGCCCTGCTGTACCAGAAGTTCTACCGGACGAAGCTGCCGGACTGGGCGGGCTTCTTCAGCGGCCGGCGTCTGGTCCCGATCCTCTCCGCCTTCGCGGGTCTGGTCATCGGTATCGTCTTCGGGCTCATCTGGCCGGTCCTCGGCGCGGGTCTGCACAACTTCGGTGAGTGGCTGGTCGGTTCCGGCGCGGTGGGCGCGGGCATCTTCGGTGTCGCCAACCGTGCGCTGATCCCGGTCGGCATGCACCACCTGCTGAACTCCTTCCCGTGGTTCCAGGCCGGCGAGTACAACGGCGCCCACGGCGACATCGCCCGCTTCCTCGCCGGTGACCCGGAAGCCGGACAGTTCATGACCGGCTTCTTCCCGATCATGATGTTCGCCCTCCCGGCCGCCTGCCTCGCGATCGTCCACTGCGCCCGTCCGGAGCGCCGCAAGGTCGTCGGCGGCATGATGTTCTCGCTCGCGCTGACCTCGTTCGTCACCGGTGTGACCGAGCCGATCGAGTTCACGTTCATGTTCATCGCCCCGGTGCTGTACGCGATCCACGCGGTGCTGACCGGTGTCTCGATGGCCCTGACCTGGGCGCTCGGCATGAAGGACGGCTTCGGCTTCTCGGCCGGCTTGGTCGACTTCCTGCTGAACCTGGGCATCGCGTCGAAGCCCTGGCTGCTGGTGCTGGTAGGCCTCTGCTTCGCGGTGGTCTACTACGTGGTCTTCCGCTTCGCGATCACGAAGTTCAACCTCCCGACGCCGGGCCGCGAGTCCGACGAGGAGCTCGCCGAGCTCCAGAAGGCCGAGGCCAAGTAGGCCCCGCCCGTACGCGGCAGGCCGAAGGCCCTGCTCCCTCTCGTCGAGAGGGAGCAGGGCCTTCGGCGTTCCCCGCGCCGCCCCGCGCGGGCCGGGTCCGGGCGGTCGGCACGCGGGCGGTGCGTTCGTCCGGGACGTGTGGGAGGCGGTGCGTGGCGAACCGGGGTCGCGCACGCCCACACGGGTGACGAGGGCGAATTCGACAGCGGCCGGCGAGGGCGGTGCCGGCCCGCCCCTCCTCGCCCACCGAGCATGATCGAACGAGAAACCCTAGACCTCGTAGACCGCCCCGGGCACTGCCAGCTCGACCGGGCCGTCGTAGGCATCGCGGGCGTCACCGAGGTTGCGTTCGGCGTCCGTCCACGGCGGGATGTGGGTGAGGACGAGTCGTCCCGCTCCGGCGCGTGCGGCGTACTCGCCGGCTTCGCGCCCGTTGAGGTGGAGGTCGGGGATGTCCTCCTTGCCGTCGACGAACGACGCCTCGCAGAGGAACAGGTCGGCACCCTCGGCGAGTTCGGCCAGGGCGTCGCAGGTGCCCGTGTCCCCGGAGTACACGAGCGTGCGGCCGTTGTGCTCGACGCGGATGCCGAAGGAGTCGACGGGGTGGAAGAGCTTCTCCGTGCGGACGGAGAAGGGGCCGATGTCGAACGCTCCGGACTTGAGGGTGTGGAAGTCGAAGACCTCACCCATCGCGTGCTCGGACGGGGTGTCGGCGTGTGCGGTGGTCAGCCGCTGTTCGGTGCCTTCGGGGCCGTACACGGGGATGGACTCGGGGCGTCCGCCGTCGAAGCGGTAGTACCGGACGACGAAGTAGGCGCACATGTCGATGCAGTGATCGGCATGGAGGTGGCTGAGGAAGATGGCGTCGAGGTCGTAGAGACCGACATGGCGCTGCAGCTCGCCCAGGGCACCGTTGCCCATGTCGAGGAGCAGCCGGAAGCCGTCGGCCTCTACGAGGTAGCTCGAGCAAGCCGAACCCGCGGACGGGAAGGAGCCGGAGCAGCCGACGACGGTGAGCTTCATGGAGCGTGAACCTCCGAGACGTGGAACGGGGAGGGTTCGTGCGGTCCGTCGAGCGTAAGGCGCGAAACAGCTGGTCGCTCCTCTACGGCCTGCCGTTGTGGGGGAACTCACCTGTGCTGTCACCGGTTCGATGGAAGGCCGGGCCCCGGTACGGTCGGGATATGAACACGTGGTGGTGGGTGGCTCTGGTCGCCGTGGTCCTGCTGGCTCTCGTCGTGACGGTGACCGATGCCCGGGGGCGGGGCGGCCGGGGGCCGCGGCGTCCCGGCGGGCGGACCCGGCCGCCGGGACGGGCGCCGGAGCGGAAGCGGCCGAAGCCGCACGGGGACCCGCGGCCGGGGGAGATCTGGTGGGCGGACGTGCCGTACGAGGACGGGCCCGGGTCGAAGGACCGGCCGTGTCTCGTGCTGTCGGTACGGGGTGGCACTGCGGTCGTCGCCAAGATCACCAGTAAGCACCATGAGGAGCGGCCCGGCGTGATCGCGCTGCCGGCCGGGACGGTGGGGGACGCCCGCGGGCGGCAGAGCTTCCTGGAGACGGACGAACTGCGGGACGTGCTGGTGTCGGGGTTCCGCCGGAAGGCGGGCGAGCTGGATCCGGGGATGTGGGCGCGGGTCCGTAAGCAGGGGTGACCCGGAATGCCGAAGAGCGCCGGACCGGCTGGGAGACCCAGTCCGTCCGGCGCTCTTCGGTGTGGTGCGTCCGGTGCGTGGGGGCCGGGCACCGGCCCGGCCGCTACGCCCAGAGCTGGCCGTGCAGGGTCTCGATGGCGGCCTCTGTCGTGGGAGCGGTGTAGACGCCCGTGGACAGGTACTTCCAGCCGCCGTCCGCGACGACGAAGACGATGTCCGCCGACTCCCCCGCCTTGACGGCCTTGCGGCCCACGCCGATGGCCGCGTGGAGTGCGGCGCCGGTGGAGACGCCCGCGAAGATGCCCTCCTGCTGGAGGAGTTCACGGGTGCGGGTGACCGCGTCGGCGGATCCGACGGAGAAGCGCGTGGTGAGCACGGACGCGTCGTAGAGCTCGGGGACGAAGCCCTCGTCGAGGTTGCGCAGGCCGTAGACGAGGTCGTCGTAGCGCGGCTCGGCCGCGACGATCGTGACGTCGGGCTTGTGCTCCCTCAGGTAGCGGCCGACCCCCATGAGCGTGCCGGTGGTGCCGAGGCCCGCCACGAAGTGCGTGAGGGACGGGAGGTCCGTGAGGATCTCCGGTCCGGTGGTGGCGTAGTGGGCACCCGCGTTGTCCGGGTTGCCGTACTGGTAGAGCATGACCCAGTCGGGGTGCTCCGCCGAGAGCTCCTTGGCGACGCGTACGGCCGTGTTGGAGCCGCCCGCCGCGGGGGACGAGATGATCTCGGCTCCCCACATGGTGAGCAGGTCGCGCCGTTCCTGCGAGGTGTTCTCCGGCATGACGCACACGATGCGGTAGCCCTTGAGCCTGGCCGCCATGGCGAGCGAGATTCCGGTGTTGCCGCTGGTCGGCTCCAGGATCGTGCAGCCGGGCGTCAGGCGGCCGTCCTTCTCCGCCTGCTCGACCATGTGGAGCGCGGGGCGGTCCTTGATCGAGCCGGTGGGGTTGCGGTCCTCCAGCTTGGCCCAGATGCGGACGTCCTCGGACGGGGACAGCCGCGGGAGGCGGACCAGGGGTGTGTTGCCCACGGCCGCCAGCGGGGAGTCGTACCGCATCAGCGCATGCCGCCGGCGACGGCCGGGAGGATGGTGATGTTGTCGCCGTCGGTGAGCTTGGTGGAGATGCCGTCGAGGAAGCGGACGTCCTCGTCGTTGAGGTAGACGTTCACGAAGCGGCGGAGCTGGTCGCCGTCGACGATGCGCTCCCGGATGCCGTTGTGGCGGCTCTCCAGGTCGACGAGGAGGTCGGCGAGGGTCTCCCCGCTGCCTTCGACCGCCTTGGCGCCGTCGGTGTAGGTGCGGAGGATGGTCGGGATGCGGACCTCGATGGCCATGGCGTGGGCTCCTGTCGAAAGCGGGGAGGTGGCGTGGGGCGCGCGTTTGTGCCCCCCGCGCGGGGGGTGGTGCGTACGTGGTGGCGCTCGGACCGCGGCTCAGGCCGTGCGGCTCACGGGCATGCCGAAGCGGGACACATCGCGCTGGACAGCCTGCACAGGTCGACGTGCAGCCGCGCGACGAGCAGCATGCCCGGCGTCTTGTCGCTCACGTCATGGGGAACCATGGGCTCATCGTATCGATTCCCGGCCCGGAACCCGGAGTGTGATCCCACATGGTGGATGGTGAGCGTTCACCAGGTGGACAAGCGCCCCGGGGGCGGTGCGCGCCGCACCGCCCCCGGAGGGTCAGGCTGCCGGGGGGTACGCCTCGACGACCTCGACGTCCTCCTCCGTGATCTCGCCGTCCACGATGCGGTACGAGCGGAACTGGAAGGGGCCCGCCGCGTCGACGTCCGCGGTGGAGACCAGGACGTAGTGGGCGCCGGGCTCGTTGGCGTAGGTGACGTCGGTGCGGGAGGGGTAGGCCTCGGTCGCCGTGTGCGAGTGGTAGATGATCACCGGCTCCTCGTCACGGTCGTCCATGTCGCGGTAGAGCTTCAGCAGGTCCGCCGAGTCGAACTCGTAGAACGTGGGCGAGCGCGCGGCGTTGAGCATCGGGATGAAGCGTTCCGCGCGGCCCGTTCCGGCCGGACCCGCGACCACGCCGCACGCCTCGTCGGGGTGGTCGGCGCGGGAGTGCGCCACGATCCGGTCGAACAGCTCCTGGGTGATGGTCAGCATGGCGCCAGGATAAGCAGACGGGCCCTCCCGTACCGAGGGGTGGTACGGGAGGGCCCGGATGCCGGACACGACCGTTGGGGCGGCCGGTGTCCCGGGGTGGGCCGTGGCGCGGTCAGCGCTTGGCGAAGGAGGTGTTCCCGGGGTTGCGGGACTTGAGCGTCAGGTAGGAGACGCCCAGGATGAGGCCCCACAGCGGCGCGCAGTACAGCGAGATGCGGGCGTCCTCGTCGATGGCCATCATGACGATGACGAGGCCGATGAACCCGAGCGCGAACCAGCTGCTGAAGGGTGCGCCGGGCGCCTTGAAGGAGGACTGGGGCAGCTCTCCGCGGTCGGCCTTGGCGCGGTAGCGGATCTGGCAGACGAGGATCATGATCCAGGCCCACATGCCGGAGATGGTCGCGAAGGAGACGACGTAGTTGAACGCCTCGCCCGGCCACTGGTAGTTGATCCACACGCCGACGAGCATGAGCGCGGCGGAGAAGGTGGTGCCGGCCAGCGGCAGGCCGTTCCTCGTCAGCCTGGTGAACGCCTTCGGCCCCTGGCCGTTGAGCGCGAGGTCACGCAGCATGCGGCCGGTGGAGTACATGCCGGAGTTGCAGGAGGAGAGGGCCGCGGTGAGCACGACGAAGTTGACGATCGCGGCCCCGATGCCGAGGCCCATCTCCTCGAACGCGGCGACGAACGGGGAGACGCCCGGCTTGAAGTTGCTCCACGGGACCACCGACAGGATCATGATCAGCGCGCCGACGTAGAAGACGGCGATGCGCCACGGCACCGTGTTGATGGCCTTCGGCAGGACGGTCTTGGGGTCCTTGGACTCGCCGGCGGTGACGCCGACCAGCTCGACGGCGAGGAAGGCGAACATCACGATCTGCAGGGTCATCAGCGTGCCGCCGATGCCCTCGGGGAAGAAGCCGCCGTCATTCCACAGGTTGGCGACGGTCGCGGTGTCACCGGCGTCGGAGAAGCCGATGGTGAGCACTCCGGCACAGATGAGGATCATGCCGATGATCGCGGTGACCTTGACCATCGAGAACCAGAACTCGAGCTCACCGAAGAGCTTGACCGAGATCAGGTTGGCACCGTAGAGGATGACGGTGAACACGAGCGCCGACAGCCACTGCGGGATATCCCACCAGTACGTCATATAGGTTGCGGCAGCGGTTACTTCGGTGATTCCGGTGACGACCCAGAAGAGCCAGTAGGTCCATCCGGTCACGAATCCGAAGAACGGGCCCAGGAATTCGCGCGCGTACTCCGAGAAGGAGCCGGACACCGGGCGGTACATGAGGAGTTCGCCCAGGGCTCGCATAATGAAGAAGATGACCAGGCCCGCAATGGCGTACGCCAGGATGAGGCTGGGTCCGGCCCGGTCGATGGCTTTGCCCGCACCGAGGAAGAGTCCCGTGCCGATGGCGCCGCCGATGGCGATCATCTGGATCTGGCGGGCCCCCAGCCCTCGCTGGTAGCCCTCGCCCGCTGTGACGGCTTCCGCGGACTCGGGTCCGTCCGGCTGTCCCTTGTCGACCTGCGCCGATGTCATGGTGGTGCGCCTTTCTCCACGCCGATCCGCGCCCTCGTAGGCGTCGGATCAGGTCCTGATCCCCCCGGATATGGATGGAGTGCCGCCGGCGTTCGGCCGGCTCGTAGCGCCCCCGGGGACAGGGGTGGCGTCCCCGGGCGGTCGTGAAGATTTATCACGGTCGCCCGGTTGGGCCGTCGGACATTATGTGGCGCAGACCACAGGAAAAAGCGGACAAGGGTTTCCAGCCGCTGCAAAGAAGGCCGATCGGGTGACGGGATCGTTATTCGGATTTGAGGCTCCGTTGAGCGAACCCGACCGGCCGCCGAGGACTACTTCGGCATCATCGTTTCGACGAGTGTTTCCTGGAGCGCCCCGAGCCAGAGATAGGCCATGACCATCGGCTTGCGCGGATCACTGTCGGGAAGCCGGTAGAGCGAGCCGTCCTGCCCCTCGTCCTGGTCGGACACCTCGAGGCGGGTGCCGATGGTGAGCCTGAGGTCGTTCAGGGAACCCAGCCAGCTGCGGCACTCGTCCGCGCCGAGCGTGAGCACCGCGCCGCCGCCCCCCAGGGGGGTGAGCCCGTCGAGCGTCCGCACGACGGTGAGGGCGTCCTCGCGCTTACGGGTGCGCAGGTCGTTCTCCGTGAAGCGGCGGAACTCCGCGGACGCCTCGCGGAGCTCCTTGTCCTCGTCCCCGTACGCCTCGGGGAAGAGCCTGGCCAGCGCCGGGTCGGAGGGCGGTTCGCTCGGTCCTTCGGCGAACAGGGCGGCGAGCGGGTCCTCGCCCTCGACGGGTTCGTCGCCGGGACCGATCAGTTCCAGCAGCTGGACGGCGAGGGAGCGCAGGATGGCGATCTCGACCTCGTCGAGCGCGACGGCCGCGCCGCCGCCGGGGGTGGCCTCGAAATGGCCGGCCATGAATTCTCCGATGGTGGGTCGGGCGGAGGGGCAGCGGTGCGTCAGTTGCGGTCCTGGGTCAGCGTCGCCCAGAGGCCGTAGCCGTGCATGGCCTGGACGTCGCGCTCCATCTCCTCCCGGCTGCCGCTGGAGACGACCGCGCGGCCCTTCTGGTGGACGTCGAGCATCAGCTTGTGCGCCTTGTCCTTGGAGTAGCCGAAGTACGCCTGGAAGACATAGGTCACATAGCTCATGAGGTTGACCGGGTCGTTGTGCACCAGCGTCACCCAGGGGACATCGGGCTCAGGGACGGCGAAGGTCTCCTCGGCCGATTCGGGACGTTCGATCTCTACGGGGGCAGCAACGCTCACCTACCCCATGCTGCCACCAGGAGGGGTCCCGCGCATAAACGGAGGCCCCATCTCGTCACTTTGACGAATAGGGGGTAGCATCCCCGTCATGAACTCAGCGGACCTTGGGCGGCGGGTCGGTGTCCCGTCGACCGCACTCTTCACCGACCAGTACGAGCTCACGATGGTGCAGGCCGCACTGAAGGCGGGCACCGCGGAGCGGCGCTCCGTCTTCGAGGCCTTCACCCGGCGACTGCCGGAAGGACGGCGCTACGGGGTCGTCGCCGGCATCGGGCGGGTGCTGGACGCGGTGGAGAACTTCCACTTCGACGACGAGATGCTCACCTTCCTGCGCGACCAGCGGATCGTGGACGCGCCCACGGTCGACTGGCTGGCGGACTACCGCTTCAGCGGCGACATCTGGGGCTACCCGGAGGGCGAGGTGTACTTCCCCGGCTCGCCGCTCCTGCGGGTCGAGGGCTCCTTCGCCGAATGCGTGCTGCTGGAGACCGTGATCCTGTCGATCCTCAACCACGACTCGGCGATCGCCGCCGCGGCGTCCCGGATGGCGGCTGCGGCGAGCGGCCGCAGGCTGATCGAGATGGGCGCACGGCGCACGCACGAGCTCTCGGCGGTGGCGTCGGCCCGTGCCGCCTACATCGGCGGCTTCCACACCACGTCCGACCTGGCGGCCGGCTTCCGCTACAACATCCCGACCGTCGGGACGAGCGCGCACGCCTTCACGCTGCTGCACGACAGCGAGCGGGACGCCTTCCGGGCTCAGGTGGACTCGCTGGGCCGGGGCACGTCGCTGCTGGTCGACACGTACGACGTGACCGAGGCGGTCCGTACGGCGGTGGAGATCGCGGGGCCGGAGCTCGGTGCCGTACGGATCGACTCGGGCGACCTGCTGCTGGTCGCGCACCGGGTGCGCCAGCAGCTGGACGAGCTGGGCGCCACGGAGACGAAGATCGTGGTGACCTCGGACCTCGACGAGTACGCCATCGCCTCGCTGGCCGCCGCGCCCGTCGACGCGTACGGGGTGGGCACGCAGCTGGTGACCGGGAGCGGGCACCCGACCTGCTCGATGGTCTACAAGCTGGTGGCGCGGGCGACGTCCGCCGATCCGTCCGAGCCGCTGCTGCCGGTCGTGAAGAAGTCGCTGGGCGCGAAGACGTCGCGGGGCGGCCGCAAGTGGGCGGCACGCCGGCTGGACGAGTACGGGGTCGCCGAGGCCGAGGTGATCGGCACGGGCCCCGTCCCGGCGGAGCTGGCGGACCGACAGCTGCAGGTCGAGCTGGTCCGGGGCGGCGAGGTCGTCGCCCGGGAGCCGCTCGAGGCCGCGCGCGAACGGCACATCGCGGTGCGCTCGGGCCTGCCCATGTCGGCGGTCCAGCTGTCGCGGGGCGAGCCGGTGATCCCCACGGAGTACGTCTGAGGGTCGGCGGCCGGAGCGGGGCGGGTGCACCGGGGGCGGCAGGGGGGCGCGGTCGCCCCCGCCGCACCCGGGGGCCCGGTGATGCGCACGGGGCCGGTGGTGCGGGCCCCGGCGCGGCGGGACGCCCGGCTCCGTCACGGCCCCCGAGTCCCGGGGCGCGGGGGGCGCAGACCCGGAGGGCGTGACCCCTCCCGCGGCGCCCGTCCAGTCCCTAGGCTCGAAGGCATCCCCACCCGTACCCACGACCGCCGTCCCCTCTCCCCCGTCGAAAACCCCACCGAAGGACATCCGTCATGCATCGCGCCTTGATCGTCGTTGACGTTCAGAACGACTTCTGCGAGGGCGGCAGCCTCGCGGTGGCGGGCGGCGCCGATGTCGCCGCCGCCATCACCGACCTGATCGGCGAGGCCCAGCCCGTCTACCGCCACGTGGTGGCCACCCGCGACCATCACGTCGACCCGGGTGACCACTTCTCCGCGGAGCCCGACTTCGAAAACTCCTGGCCGGCGCACTGCGTCGCCGGTACGGAGGGCGTGGGCTTCCACCCGAACTTCGCGCCGGCCGTCGCCTCCGGGGCGATAGACACCGTCTTCGACAAGGGCGCGTACGCCGCGGCGTACAGCGGTTTCGAGGGCGTCGACGAGAACGGGACCGGACTCGCCCAGTGGCTGCGGGACCGTTCCGTCACCGCCGTCGACGTCGTCGGCATCGCCACGGACCACTGCGTGCGGGCCACCGCGCTGGACGCGGCCCGGGAGGGCTTCACCACGCACGTGCTGCTGGATCTGACCGCGGGTGTCGCCGAGGGGACCACGGAGCGGGCTCTGGAGGAGCTCCGTGCCGCGGGCGTGGAGCTGACCGGCAAGCCGGTCGTCTGACCGCTCCCGGGGCTCTCAGGCGGCCGGGCGGACCGGTCCCGCGTATCCGGTGGGGCCCAGCAGGGCCCGGATCGGATGCCAGAGCTCCTGGCCGGTCTGCGGCGCGGTCCGCCACAGCAGCCCGTCCGGATGGTGCAGCACCGCGGTGATCTCGTCCGGGGTGGGCGGCTGGGTGTTGCCCCGGAGGTAGACGGCGCGCAGCCCCAGGTTGCGCAGCCTGGTCAGGGCGCGCGCCCGGTTGGCCGCGTGGACCAGTACCCGGACCGGGGCTCCGGGCCCTGATCCGTCCGCCGGACGGTTCAGGGCCAGTGCCACCACCACGGTGCCGTTGGGCAACCTGCAGAAACCTCCGCCTGCCATGCTTCGCGCTCCCCCATGAGACACCGCGTCAATAAGGATCGAACAAGACGCACCTAAACACGATCGGCCGTCGCCCGCTAGAGGGCGACGGCCGATCATGTTCTGACCTGCGGTGTTGCTGACTACTTGCCCGAGGGGCCGACCTTCACGGTGATCGTCGAGCCGCTGAGGGGCTCGTTGACGATCGAGATCCGGGTGTTGGTGTCAGAGACCTTGACACTTCCGGTCGGGTTCTCCGCGTACCAGTAGGTGCCCTTGCGGTCGTCGAAGACCGGGACGCCCAGCGACGGCTTGATCTTGAGCGGCACGTCCGCGTTGTGCAGCGTGAAGCCCTTGTTCGGGTACCAGCTGAACGGCGCGTCGAACGGCTGGATCTTGTTCCGGAGGAGCGTGCCGTTGGACCACTTGAGCGGCTTGGCGTGCGAGTCCACCGGAAGGATCAGGCCCTTGCCGTGGTGCTGCGAGGTGTTGTTGTCCTTCTGGGAGGTGTCCCAGAGCCACACCATCAGACCGTTCTGGTAGGCGTAGTGCTCGACCCAGTCCGGGCGGGTGGTGGAGAAGCCGAAGTTGTACGGGCCGACCTCGAGGGTCTTGTCGTACGACACGTACTGGCGGTTCTCGGCGATGTAGTACTGCGGGTAGTCGTTGGTGAACGACTCACCGATCCGCGAGAAGCCCTTGGCGGTCCAGCCGTTGTCGTCGCCCTCGGCGTTGTCCGTGAAGAGCACGGCTCCGTCGGCGGTGACCGTGATGGCGTCGGCCGTGAAGCCCTTGCCGCCCGCGCCGCCGTCCGTCTGGTAGCGGAAGCGGAGATCGACCTTCTTGCCCGCGTAGGCGTCCAGCGGGTACGAGAGCTTCTTCACCGCGCCGGAGACGTCGGTCAGGGCCGGCTTGTCGCTGGCGTCACGCGGGATGGCCTTGCCGTCGGCGGTGCCGTCGAGCGCGGTCCAGGAGGAGCCGCCGTTGTCCGAGACCTCGGTGTAGAGGTAGTCGTAGTCGGCCTCGATGTCGTACCAGCCGGACAGGTCCAGCGAGGCGGACGTCTTTCCGGTCAGGTCGACCGAGCGCGTCAGGGTGTTCGACAGGTCGTCACCCATGTCGCTCCACCACTGCTTCGAGCCCTCGGCGGGCTTCGTGACGGTGGTGGTGACTTCCTTCTCGGGCAGCTCGACGACGAGCGCCTGCTTGTCCTTGGTGTTGTACTCCGCGACACCGAGCTTGTGCGTCGACTTCGTGGCGGCCTTGGCCTTGTCGTAGTCGAGCCAGCCGAGCTGCAGCTTGTCCCAGGCGGTCATGTCGCCCGGCAGGTTGCCGATCTCGCCCTTGCCGGTGCCGAGCCAGGAGCCCGCCGACATGAGGGACCAGAAGCCGACCGAGTTCTCGCCGCCGCCGGAGGTGTCGTAGAGGTCGGGCAGACCCAGGTCGTGGGCGTACTCGTGGGCGAAGACGCCCAGGCCGCCGTTCTCGGGCTGCGCGGTGTAGTCGCCGACCCAGATGCCCGTGTCGCCGATCTCCGCGCCGCCGGCCTTGTTGCCCGCCGGGCCGGTCGCGCCCGCGTTGGTGCCGTACGCGTACCAGCGGTGCGCCCAGAGGGCGTCGGTGCCCTGCGCGCCGCCGCCCGCCGACTCGTCCTCACCGGCGTGGACCAGCTGGAAGTGGTCGATGTAGCCGTCCGGCTCGTTGAAGTCGCCGTCGCCGTCGAAGTCGTAGCGGTCCCACTCGTCGTACTGGGCGAGGTCCGCCTTGATCTGGTCGAGCGTGCGGCCCTTGGCCTTCTGGTCGGTGACCCAGGCGTTGACGCCGTCGCGGACCGTGTCCCAGACGTTGGCGCAGTTGGTGGAGCCGCAGTAGTTGGACCCGTAACGGGCCTCGTTGTACGGCACCTTGACCCAGTCCGAGACCTCACCGTCGACCGAGTAGCGCCCGGAGGACGTCTTCTCGTAGTAGGTCTTGAGCGAGTCCTTGCCCTTGCCCTCACCGAAGTAGAGGTCCTGGAAGTGGGCCTGGTCGTAGTCGGCCTGCCAGGCGGTGCTGTTGTCCTTCGCCGGGTCCGGCTCGGCTATCTCGTTGTGCAGGGGGCCGGGCGTGCCGCCGTACTTCTTGACGGGCGGCTCGGGGCCGTCGCCGTCGGGGTCGAACATCGTGGTGTCGTCGACCTGGTCGCCGAACTCCACGAGGATCGTGAAGATCTTGTCGGTCTTCTCGCGGCCGAGCTCGACGTACTTGCTCTTGCCGAGCTTGACGACCTTGGAACCGCCGCGGGTCGACACCTTCTTGTCGCCGGCCAGCACCTGCTCCAGCGCGGCCTGACGCTGAGCGTCCTGCTCCTTGCTGAAGGGCCCTTCCAGGTCGTGCTCGTGCGCCTTGACCGGCGCGGGATCCCGGCGGTCCACGACGGAGGCGCCGGATCCCGACGTCCTGTCGTCCGCCTGGGCGGTGGCGAAGGCCGATGCCGTCGCAGCGGTGGCGGCCAGGGCCACGGCTACCGCGGTGGCGCGTAGCGCCCGTCTCTGAGTGGTCACTTGATGCAGTCCTCCCCGGCGTTCGCGTCCGCGGCCAGGGGGGTGGAGAGGGCCGCGCGCGTTAACGCGTCACAAGTGACGACATTTGATCGGAGTTACGAGAGAAAAGACAGATCTTGACTTGAACACACCAAGTGCACTATGCGGGAGTCGTCTACCGGTATCCGGACGTTCATTCGAAACCCACCATCGGCCACCAACCGGCGCGCCGTGCCGCCCGATTGCCGACCGTGTGACTCGATGCGCCCCCCGTGCACCGGTACCGTGGGTTAGGTCACGCTTACTACCTGTTCCTCATGGGCATCCACCGTCATAGAGTCGATTGACAGTGCGAACGTGTTGAGAGACTGCCCCATCCGACACCCCGAGGACGGATTCCGCCATGCCGCGTCCGACTGCCGCACAGTTCTCCTACGGTTCGGTCACCGTCATCGTCTCGACGCTTGCCATGCTGCTGCTGTCCCGCACGGATTCGGGCGTCGGTGTGGCCGTCGTCTGCGTCGCGGCGCTGGCCCTGGGTCTGCTGGTCGCCCTGTCTGTGCCCCTGCCCAGGCGTGGGAGGACCGCGCCGGCCACGGCGCGTGCGCAGCGCCCGGTCGAGGACATAGAGATCGCCGCCGCGCACCAGGAGCGGGTCGGCGGGCATTCCCTGCACCGCTGAGCGACGGCCGTCCGGCCGCGGCCTCAAGGAGTCGTGACCACCACGGTCTTGGCCGCCTTGTCCTGCAGGCCCTGACGGTAGGGCTTGTCGGTGAACATCAGCACGATGTTGATGAGCCACCACAGGCACGGGCAGCACAGCAGCGCGGGGAGCCAGAGCACGACGGCCCGCATCAACGCGGATCCGGTGTCGGGCACCGACCCGTCGTTGAGCATCGCCACACGCATCTTCAGCAGCCGCATGCCGAGCGTCCGGCCGTCCTTGTGCGTCAGATAGGTGTCGTAGGCGACGTAGACCACCAGGGCGATCAGCGACCAGATCAGCTGATGACCGCTGTAGGAGTTGCTGATGGCGTCGCCGAAGTCGTCGTCGCCGTTGTCCGAGGTGACGTCGACCGCCCCGCCGAAGGGCAGCGAGATCAGGTACAGCGGGATCGAGATGACGAGGAAGTCGATCAGCCGCGCCAGGATCCGCTTGCCGGGCTCGGCGAGCGGCGGCATGCCGGCCAGCGGATCGGCACCTCCGTAGGGACCGCCGCCGCCGTACGGGCCGCGATCGTACGGCGGCGGGGGCTGCTCACCTCCGTAGGGCGAGCCGCCCGGCGGAGGACCCTGCGGCGGCCTCTTGGAGAAGGGGTCGTCCTCGGGCGGCTGACCGGGCGGCGGCGGAGGCGGTTCGTTGCTCATGGGGGCAGTGCACCCCGGCCCGCAAAAGCCCGCAACGGCTGAGGTGCTTTCGGGGGACGGGGCGTCAGCACATGGGCGTACAGGGCCGCTCCGCGCGCACGGACCGGGCTCGCGCTCCCGCGTCCGCCCCTCAGCCCGCGACGAAGGTGCGGGCCGCCTTGTCGTGCCAGCACTGGCGCCAGGGGCGGTCGACCAGGCACCACAGGACATTGACCACGCCGACGACGAGCAGGCACAGCACCCCGTACACGAGCCAGCGGCGCAGCGCCGCCCCGAGGGTGGGCGGACCGTGGGACTCGATGTCCCGCACCTCGAGACCGCAGAGCTTCTTGCCCAGCGTGCGCCCCCACTTCGCGGTGGGCAGCGCCTCCAGGACGAAGCCGACCACGAGGAACGCGCCGATCACCGCGCCGAGCAGCCCGGCCGTGGTGGAGTCCAGCAGCCATACCGTGACCGTCTCGCCGGACTGCTTCGCCGCTTCGATCTTGCCGTCGATGTGCTCCGTCGCCCGGGTGACCAGCGGGAGTGCGATCGCGCCGACGAGCGCGCCCAGCACGACCGCGTCGACGAGCCGGGCGGCCAGCCGCTTGCCGAGCCCGGCGGGCCTGGCGGACGCCTGGGCCCGGGCCAGCTGCTGGAAGTGGTCGTCGACCGGCGGCTTCCAGGGCGTGACGGGCTGCTGCTCGGGGCGGCCGCCCTGCTGCTGCGGGGGCGACGGGTGCGCCTGCCGGGGGGCGGCCGGCTGCCCGGGCCGGGAGAGCGGGTGCGCCTGCTGGGCCCAGGACGCGGACCCGCCGCCGGGGCCGGGGGTCAAGGGGTTCACCGGGTGGCCCGTCCTCGCCGGGGCATACGCCCGGGGCGGTTCGGGGGACGGCTCGGGCGGGCGCGCGGCCGGTGTGTGCGGGCGTGCGGCGGGCGGTTGCGGGGCGGGCGGGCGCGCCGCCGGTGTGTGCGGGCGCGGGGCGGGTGCCTGCGGTGATGGTGTGCGCGGGGCGCCGCCGGGTGTCGCCCCGCGGATCGTCATCGTGCCGTCGGCGGGCGCGGCGGCCTCCTCGCGCGGATGCGGGGGGCGGGCGGTGCCGGCGGGCCCGGTCGCGCGGATGGTGACCGTACCGTCGGTGGGCGGGCGGCCCGCGTCGCCGCTGGCGCCCGTGGAGCCGGCCGGGAGGCGCGTGGGGCCGTCGGTGGCCTCGCCGCTGCCGTCCCGCATTCCGGGGAGTGCCCCGCGCGTCGGGTCCTGGACGGCGGGCCGGTGCGGATCGCCGGCCACCCGCCCGGCAGTGCCGTCGTCCGTGCGCGGGGTGGCGGCGGGTGCCGCCTCGTCCGCGGCACGCGGATCAGGGCCGCCCCAGGAGACGCGGTGGTCGCGTTCGCCGCCGAAGCCGGTCTGCCGGGAGGTGTCGGCCTGCCAGGCGGACGCCGGTTCGGGGCGGCTCGGCGCTTCACCGCGTCCGCCGAACGCCGTGGACCCGCCGACGTCGTCGAGGTACATCGGCCCGGTCTCGTCCACCGGGGCCGGCCGCTGCGCGGTGTGCTGCGGGGCGGCGTTCGCCGCCGGGGCGGGCGGTGCCGCAGGAGCCGTACCGCCCTGCTGCGGCGCGGGACGGCTCGTACCGGGAACCCATGACGCGCCGTTCCAGTACCGGACGTATCCGGGGATGGACGGGTCGGGGTAGTACCCCTCGCGCGGGCTTTCGTCACCGGGTGCCGGGGTTGGGGCGCTCATCACCGTGGTCCCGTATCTCTTAGGCCTCAATACAAGGGTCCACATCTATCAGACCGCCACGTATCCCCGGGCCCGTCCTGCCGTTTGGACCACATTCCGGGCCCGGAGAAGTTTTTCTGGAAAGTCGCGTCATGGATCGCCGGGAGGGCGCTCTCTCCTTGTGCGGACCGGTCAGGGGACCGGCCCCTACGAGCATCGGAAGGTCGTGCACCCTCATGCAGCACATCGTGGAACGCGAACTGGAACTCAAGCTGGTCCTGTCGCCCGAGCGGTCCGTCCCCGTGCCCGCGCGGCTGTCCTACCTGACCGACGACCCGTACGCCGTGCACATCACCTTCCACATCGGCTCCGAGACGCCCGTGCACTGGACGTTCGCCCGTGAGCTGCTGGTGGAGGGGGTGTTCAGGCCGTGCGGGCACGGGGACGTGCGGATCTGGCCGACCAAGGTCGACGACCGGAGCGTCATCCTGGTCGCGCTCACCTCGCCCGACGGCAACGCCCTCCTGGAGGTGCCGTCGGTCGCGGTGGCCGCCTGGGTGGAGCGCACCCTGAGGGTGGTCCCGCCGGGTTCCGAGAACACCATGCTCGGACTGGACGCCGCGCTCGCCGAGCTGCTCACCCCGCTGCCGGCCGACGACCTGTGGCTGAGCGACCCGTGGCCCTCGGACGAGTCCCAGGACGGGGAGGCCTGAGTGGCGGGGAGACCTGAGTGGCGGCGGAGTCAGAACAGCTTGCCGGGATTGAGCAGCCCCAGGGGGTCGAAGGCCGCCTTGATGCCACGCTGCAACTCCACTCCCACCTCGCCGAGTTCGCGGGCCAGCCACTCCCTCTTGAGGACGCCGACACCGTGCTCGCCGGTGATGGTGCCGCCGAGCCCGAGGCCCAGCGCCATGATCTCGTCGAAGGATTCGCGGGCCCTGCGGGACTCGTCGGCGTCGGTGTGGTCGAAGCAGACGACGGGGTGCGTATTGCCGTCGCCCGCGTGGGCGACGACGCCGATGGTCAGCCCGAACTTCTCGGCGATGGCCGCGGTGCCCTCGATCATGGCGCCGAGCCTGGAGCGCGGTACGCACACGTCGTCGATCATCGTGGCGGGCTTGAGGGTCTCCATGGCGGGGAGCGAGAGCCGACGCGCCTGCAGGAGGAGTTCGGACTCGGCGGCGCTCTCGGCGGGCACCACCTCGGTGGCGCCCGCCTCACGGCACAGGGCGCCGACGGCGGCGAGATCGGCAGCCGGGTCGGGCGTGTCGAATGCGCAGAGCAGCAGCGCCTCGGTGGATTCGGGGAGCCCCATGGAGGCCGTCGCATTGACGGCGCGCACCGTCGTACGGTCCATCAGTTCGAGGAGTGACGGGGTGTGTCCGCGCTCCATGATCCGGCACACCGCGTCGCAGGCGGCGGTCGCCGAGGGGAATTCCGCGGCGAGCGCGAGCTGCTGCGGCGGCCGGGGCCGCAGGGCGAGGACGGCCTTGACGACGATACCGAGGCTGCCCTCCGAACCCACGATGAGCCGGGTGAGGTCGTATCCGGCGACGCCCTTGGCCGTGCGCCGGCCCGTGTTCAGCAGCCGGCCGTCGGCCAGGACGACCTCCAGGCCCAGGACGTACTCGGCGGTGACGCCGTACTTCACGCAGCACAGCCCCCCGGACGCCGTGCCGATGTTGCCGCCGATGGTGCACGTCTCCCAGCTCGACGGGTCCGGCGGGTAGCACAGCCCGTGTTCGTTGACCGCGCGGGAGAGCGTGGCGTTGATGACGCCCGGCTCGACGACCGCGATCCGGTCGACCGTGCTGATCTCCAGGATGCGGTCCATCTTCACCAGGGAGAGCACGATGCAGCCGTCGGAGGCGTTGGCCGCGCCCGACAGGCCCGTCCTCGCGCCCTGGGGCACCACGGGGACACGCAGCGCGGTGGCGGTCCGCATGACGTGCTGGACCTCCTCGACCGTGCGGGGGAGCACGACGACGGCGGGGGCGCCCGCGTCGCAGAAGCTCGCCATGTCGTGGGCGTACGAGGCGGTGACCTCCGCGTCCGTGATCAGTGCCTCGGCCGGAAGACCCGCGCGCAGTTGTTCGAGTAGTGCGTCCATGATCCAAGGGTGACACCCGGGGCCATTGGTGTGAACCCGTCTGCGCGCGCGTTCGCGCAACCCGATGTGATCTTCATACTGACGCAGAGTGATGGTCATGGATGCCAAGCCGCAGCAGAAGCCGGAGTCACCCCTCTCCACCCTGCCGCCGAAGGGCGCGACGTCCGTGCCCCCGTCCCCCGCACCGATGCGCACCACGCTGCGCAGGGCGGCGTTCGGCGCGGTGGCCGGTGCCGTGCTCGTGGCCGGTGCGGTGGTCGCCGTCCCCGACGCGGAAGAGAGCGCGCCCCCCGTGCCCGGGCCCGTGGCACGGGCCGAGAGCGCGGCGGCTGCGGGCTCCCCCGCTTCCCTGTCCGATCTCACGGCCCTGATCGGCGACCGGCAGCAGTGGGTGGAGACGCATCCCTCCGACGCACCGTCCTGGGCGGTGCTCGGTACGGCGTACGTGGAGTGGGGCCTGCGCTCGGCGGACGCGACGTACTACACCCGGGCCGAACAGGCGCTCCAGCGTTCGCTGGCCGCGCAGCCCGGGGAGCGCGGCAACGCGGAGGCCTGGGTGGGGCTGGGCGCGCTCGCCAACGCGCGGCACGACTACCTCGCGGCGAAGAAGTGGGGCGAGACCGTGCGCACGCGGGAGCCGAAGAACTGGACGGCGTACCCGGTGCTGATCGACGCGTACAACGGTCTCGGCGAGTACGAGGCGGCCGGCAGGGCCAC
Source organism: Streptomyces clavifer (assembly GCA_014651175.1). Taxonomy (GTDB): domain Bacteria; phylum Actinomycetota; class Actinomycetes; order Streptomycetales; family Streptomycetaceae; genus Streptomyces; species Streptomyces clavifer. Next base: position 674,565 of record BMWJ01000003.1, read on the forward strand.
GGAGAAGTTCGGGTCGCTGCGCAAGGGGGTCCCCGCGCTGGCCAGGACGTCGGAGATGTACCACAACCAGGGCTGGCGCGAGGACGCCCTGGCCACCGCCCAGGAGGCGGCGGACCGTGCCACCGGGCCCGCGGAGAAGGCGGCGGCGCTGCACCGCCTGGGAGACCTGGCCCGGGAACGCGGCGAGCCCGAGGAGGCCGTCGCCCAGTACGGCGCGGCCCTGCGCACCGACCGCAGTCACCTCGCCTCCCTCGCGGGCCGGGCCCGCGCGCTGGTGGCCCTGGACCGCACGGACGAGGCGCTGGCCGACTACCGGACGGTGACGGCGAAGCTGCCGCGCCCGGAGTACGTCCTCGAGCTGGGCGAGCTGTACGAGTCGCTGGATCTGGACGGTGACGCCCGCACCCAGTACAAGAGGCTCCGGGAACTGCTCGCCGAGGCCAGGAAGGCCGGGGTCGACGAGTCCCTGACGGAGGCCCGTTACGAGGCGGACCACGGCGATCCCGAAGCGGCCGTGGAGCTGATGCGCACCGAGTGGTCCGGGCTGCGCCGCAGCTCGGACGTGTCGGACGCACTGGGCTGGGCGCTGCACCGGGCGGGCCGGTCGGAGGAGGGCCTGCAGTACGCGGAGCGGGCGGTGGAGACCGGCGTACGGGACGCCTCGTACGCCTATCACCTGGGCATGATCGAGAACGCGCTCGGCCAGGACGGCCCGGCCCGCAGCGATCTGGAGGCGTCCCTCCGTACGGACCCGGAGTTCTCCCCGCTGGACGCACCCCTGGCGCAGGAGGCTCTGGACGCCCTGGACGGACCGGCGCCGGGCGGTCCGGCGGACATGGAGCCGTCGGACCCGGAACCCGCTCCGGGGCAGGCCCCCGGGACGGCCGGCACGGACGGGGGCGACGAGGGGCAGGGCGAGGGCCGGACGCGGGAGAAGCCGGGGAGGGACGAGCCGGAACCGAAGCAGTCCGCGCGGGAGGCCTCGCCTTCCCCGGGGGCGGAGCCCGGCGCAGCGGCTCCGTAGGCCCGCCGCCCCCTTGTACGCGCCCCCGCCGAAGGCGCCGGGGGCGAATGGCGCGGGCCCCTCCCGGGAGGGGCCCGCGCCATCGCCGTCCGGCGGACTACAGGTTGCCGCGCTTCTCCTGCTCGCGCTCGATCGCCTCGAACAGGGCCTTGAAGTTGCCCTTGCCGAAGCCCATCGAACCGTGCCGCTCGATCATCTCGAAGAAGACCGTGGGCCGGTCCTGGACCGGCTTGGTGAAGATCTGCAGCAGGTAGCCGTCCTCGTCGCGGTCGACCAGGATCTTCAGCTCGCGCAGCGTCTCCACGGGCACGCGGGTCTCGCCCGCCCACTCGCCGAGGGTGTCGTAGTACGAGACCGGGGTGTCCAGGAACTGCACGCCGGCCGCCCGCATCGCCTTCACGGACGCGACGATGTCGTTGGTGGCGAGCGCGATGTGCTGGACGCCCGCGCCACCGTAGAACTCGAGGTACTCGTCGATCTGCGACTTCTTCTTCGCGATCGCCGGCTCGTTGATCGGGAACTTCACCTTCAGCGTGCCGTCGGCGACGACCTTCGACATCAGGGCGGAGTACTCGGTGGCGATGTCGTCGCCCACGAACTCCTTCATGTTGGTGAAGCCCATGACCTTGTTGTAGAACGCCACCCACTCGTTCATCCGGCCGAGCTCGACGTTGCCGACGCAGTGGTCGATGGCCTGGAAGGTCCGCTTGGCGGGCGCCTCGACGATCGGTTCGGCCGCAGCGAAGCCCGGGAGGTACGGCCCGTCGTAGCCGGAGCGCTCGACGAGGGTGTGGCGGGTCCTGCCGTACGTGGCGATGGCGGCGAGGACGACCGTGCCGTGCTCGTCCTTCAGCTCGTACGGCTCGGTGATGCCCTTCGCGCCGTGCTCGACCGCGTACGCGTACGCGGCGCGGGCGTCCGGGACCTCGATGGCGAGGTCGACCACACCGTCGCCGTGGGCGTGCACGTGGTCGGCCAGGAAGGTGCCCCACTCGGTGGACGCCTTGATGACGGAGGTGAGGACGAAGCGGGCGGAACCATTGGTCAGGACGTAACTCGCGGTCTCGCGGCTGCCGTTCTCCGGTCCGGAGTAGGCCACGAGCTTCATGCCGAAGGCGGTCGAGTAGTAGTGCGCCGCCTGCTTGGCGTTGCCCACGGCGAAGACCACCGCGTCCATGCCCTTGACCGGGAAGGGATCGGCCTGCCGGGCGGTGTCAGGGGTGGTGTGCAGAGTCTCAGTCATGTCCGAAGGTTCCCGCCGCTTCGCAAGGTGCGCAACAGTTCGCGCGATCGCTGGTCAACCTGCCCGACGGGTGGCCAGGATGGGCGGGCTATCTGTACAGGGTGACCACAGGGAGACGGATCATGGCGATCGATCATCTGGACGGCCGGCTCATCGCCCTGCTGGCCCGCGAGCCCCGCATCGGTGTGCTGGAGGCCTCCCGGCGGCTCGGGGTGGCGCGCGGGACCGTCCAGGCACGGCTGGACCGGCTTCAGTCGAATGGCGTCATCCGCGGCTTCGGCCCCGACGTCGACCCGGCGGCCCTCGGCTACCCGGTCACCGCGTTCGCGACGCTGGAGATCAGGCAGGGCCAAGGCGCCGATGTACGGGCCCATTTGGGTGGGGTGCCCGAGGTGCTCGAACTGCACACCACCACCGGGCACGGTGACATGCTCTGCCGCCTCGTCGCCCGGTCCAACGCCGATCTCCAGCGGGTGATCGACCGGGTGGTCGGTTTGGATGGGATCGTCCGGGCCTCCACGGCGATCGTCATGGAAAATCCGGTCCCCCTGCGTATTCTCCCGCTCGTCGAGCAGGCTGCACAGGACACCGACTGACCGAGGAGCAGCATGTGAACTTCTGGGAGTACGTGAGCACCCGCCACCAGCAGCTGCTCACCGACGCGTTCCAGCACGTCAGCGCAGTCTTCCAGTGCATGGTCCTCGCCACCGTGCTCGGCGTCGTGATCGCCGTGCTCAGCTACCGGAGCAGTTGGGGCGGGTCGCTGGCCATCACCTCGACGGCCATGATCCTCACCATCCCGTCGCTCGCCGCGATCGGCCTGCTGATCCCTCTGGTCGGCCTCGGGGTTCCGCCCACCGTGATCATCCTGACGCTGTACGGGCTGCTGCCCGTCGTCCGCAACGCCATCGTCGGACTGCGCGGCGTCGACCCGTCCCTGGTCGACGCAGCGAAGGGCATCGGGATGTCGCGTACGGCACGGCTGTGCAAGGTGGAGCTGCCGCTCGCCTGGCCGCCCATCCTCACCGGGATCCGGGTCTCCACCCAGATGCTGATGGGGATCGCCGCCATCGCCGCGTACGCCTCGGGCCCCGGTCTCGGGAACGAGATCTTCCGCGGTCTCGCCTCGCTGGGCAGTGCCAACGCGATCAATCAGGTCCTCGCAGGCACGCTCGGCATCGTCGTCCTCGCCCTGCTCTTCGACGCCGCGTACGTCCTGCTCGGACGCCTCACCATCCCCAGGGGGATCCGTGTCTGAAACCGTCACCGGGCCGACGGAGACTCCCGCGGCCGGCACCACCGCCTCGGGTGCCACCATCCGGCTGGAGAACCTCACCAAGTCCTACCCCGGCAACCCCGCTCCGGCCGTCGACAACGTCACGATGGACATCAAGGCCGGCGAGACCGTGATCCTCGTGGGGCCGTCCGGCTGCGGGAAGTCCACCACGCTGAAGATGATCAACCGGCTGATCGAACCGACGTCCGGGCGGATCAGGATCAACGACGAGGACGTCACCGACATGGACCCGGTGAAGCTGCGGCGCAAGATCGGGTACGCGATCCAGTCCTCCGGGCTCTTCCCGCACATGACGGTCGCGGAGAACATCGCCCTCGTGCCCAAGATGACCGGCTGGTCGAAGTCCGGCGTGAAGGACCGCGTCGAGGAGATGCTCGACCTGGTCGGTCTCGATCCGCGGGAGTTCCACGGGCGGTATCCGCGCCAGCTCTCCGGCGGCCAGCAGCAACGGGTCGGCGTGGCCCGGGCCCTGGCCGCGGACCCGCCGGTCCTGCTGATGGACGAGCCGTTCGGCGCGGTCGACCCCATCACCCGTGACCACCTCCAGGACGAGCTGATCCGGCTCCAGCACGAGCTGCACAAGACGATCGTCTTCGTCACGCACGACTTCGACGAGGCGATCAAGCTGGGCGACCGCATCGCGGTGCTGCGGGAGCGTTCGCACATCGCCCAGTTCGACACTCCCGAGGCGATCCTCACCAACCCGACGGACGACTTCGTCTCCGGCTTCGTGGGCGCGGGAGCGGCACTGAAGCGGCTCAACCTCACCCGCGTACGGGATGTGGGGATCGCCGACTTCCCCACGGTCACCGTCGAGGACCCGCTCCAGTTGATCTTCGACAAGCTGCGCGACGGCTCGCACAACGAACTGCTGATGCTGGACCGCAGGAACCGTCCGTACAAGTGGCTGCGGCGCGGCGACCTGATGCGGGCCAAGGGCTCGCTGGCCCGGGCGGGGCAGCTGGTGCACGACACCGTGACCCGGGACGCGACGCTCCACGACGCGCTGGAAGCCGTGCTGACCGACAGCGGGGGGCGGGTCGCCGTGACGGGGCGGCGCGGAGAGTTCATCGGCGTAGTCGACATGCAGACACTGATGAACTCCGTGCACGAGCTCCTGGAGGCCGACCGGCTCACGGCGATGGAGCACCAGCACGATCTGGAGCACCTGCGGGGCCACCAGACGGAACAGGAGCTTGAGGGGGGTGGCAGCGGGCTATGACACCCAGCCATCAGGCGCCGCCCAAGGGAGCACGCCCTCCGGGCGAGCACGACGTGGGCGGCCACGCCTTCCGCGACGAGGAGGCGGAGCCGTCTCCGCCGTCGCCGGGCCCGCCGCGCCGCATCACCTGGAAGAAGCTCGTGCTGGTGCCGGCCGTCCTGACGGTGGTCCTGGTCGCGACCTACCTGTGGATCACCCACGTCGAACTCGACTCGATCGCCAGGAACTCCCTGGCCGGCGACATCGTGGAGGTGCGCTGGTGGCAGCACGTCAGGCTGACCGCCATCTCCACCTTCTGGGTGCTGATCATCGCCATCCCGCTCGGCATCGCGCTGACCCGGCCCGGCCTGAAGAAGGCCGCCCCCGGGGTCACCGTCATCGCCAACATCGGGCAGGCGACGCCCGCGATCGGGCTGCTGGCCCTGCTGGTGATCTGGCTGGGCATCGGCCCGTCGACGGCGATCATCGGGATGGTGATCTACGCCGTCCTGCCCGTGCTCTCCAACACGGTGGCGGGGCTGAACTCGATCGAGCCGACGCTCGTCGAGGCGTCCAGGGGCATCGGCATGTCGGCGATGGGCACCCTCACCAAGGTCGAACTGCCGCTCGCGGTCCCACTGATCCTCGCGGGCGTGCGGACGGCCCTGGTGCTCAACGTGGGCACGGCGACCCTCGCGACCTTCGGGGGCGGCGGCGGCCTCGGCGACCTGATCACGTCGGGGATCCAGACACAGCGCATGCCCGTGCTGATCCTCGGATCCGTACTGACCGTCGTGCTGGCACTGCTCGTGGACTGGCTGGCCTCGCTGGTCGAACTGTGGCTGACGCCGCGCGGACTGGAGGAAGCGTGAGGGTACGTACGGGCCTGGCGTCGACGGCCGCGCTCGCCCTCCTGCTCACGGGGTGCGGGCTGAAGAGCGGATCGCCGCTGGTGGACGAGGTGGAACCCGGATCGGTCGGGAAGGGCCAGCCGCTCAGGGGCGCTTCCCTGACGGTGACCTCGAAGAACTTCAGCGAGAACATCATCCTCGGACAGATCATGGGCCTGGTCTTCAAGGCGGCCGGCGCGGAGGTCCTGGACCGCACGAACCTGCCGGGGTCGATCAGCGCGCGCGAGGCGGTCGTCAAGGGCGAGGCCGACGCCCTGTACGACTACACGGGCACGGCGTGGATCACCTACCTCGGCCACGCCAAGCCCATCGTCGACCCGCAGAAGCAGTGGAAGGCCGTCCGGGACGAGGACGTCGGCAACGGGGTGACCTGGCTGCCACCGGCCACCCTCGACAACACGTACGCCCTGGCCATCAGCAAGAAGAACAACGCGAAGTACAAGCTGAAGACGCTCTCGGACGTGGCGGCGCTCGCGAAGAAGGACCCGAAGGCCGTGACGGTCTGCGTGGAGAACGAGTTCGCCTCGCGGGACGACGGACTGCCCGGCATGCAGAAGCTGTACGGGATGAACCTGCCGGCCTCGAACATCAAGAAGATGGACGCGGGGATCATCTACACCCAGGTGTCCACGTCCGACTCCTGCCTGCTGGGCGAGGTGTACACCACGGACGGCCGCATCAAGGCGATGAACCTGGACGTCATGGAGGACGACAAGCAGTTCTTCCCCAACTACAACGCGGCCCCCGCCATCCACACGGCGACCCTCGACAAGCACCCCGAGATCGCCGGACTGCTGGCCCCGGTCACCGAGAGGCTCACCACCCAGCTCGCACAGGAGCTGAACTCCAAGGTCGACGTGGACGGCCAGGACCCGCACGAGGTGGCGAAGGACTGGCTGGTCAAGGAGGGGTTCATCCGGGAGGGCTGAGCCGGGGACCGCACGCGGCGGGCCTGAGGGAGCCGGGCACCGGAAGGGCTCCCCGCCGGACGGCTCAGCAGCTCGGGACCTTGCTCCCCCGCTCCAGGGCCTTCAGTGACGACACGGCGCTCTTCAGGGTCGTGACCGGGATCAGCCGCAGGCCCTCGGGCCGCTCGGCCTCCGCCTGCTTGCACTCGGCCTTCGGCACCAGGAAGACGGTCGCGCCGTCGCGCCGGGCGGCCTGCGTCTTCAGGGAGACCCCGCCGACGGCACCGACCGCGCCGTCGGCCTCGATCGTGCCCGTACCGGCGACCGTACGGCCACCGGTCAGACCGCCGCCGGAGCCGTCACCGGCGAGTTTGTCGATGATGCCGAGCGAGAAGAACAGCCCGGCACTGGGACCGCCGACATCGGCGAGGTGCAGAGTGACGTCCACGGAGCCGGGGTCCTTGCCCAGGTAGTCCAGGGCCGCCTCGACCGCGACGTTCTGCGACTTCTCCATGTCCTGGAGGTTGTGCTGCTCGATCTCCTTCTCGGAGCCCCCGGTCGGGTAGACGGAGTCGCGCGGCATGACCGCGCGGTCCGTCCTGAACCAGCTGTCGACCACGTCCCCGACCCTGACATCCGCCGTGGGGCCGGTCGCGATGATCGTCGTCATCAGCAGCTTGCCGTCCGTCGGGAGGGTCGGCGCGCCCTTGATCGTGATGACCGGTTTCCCCTGGTCGTTCCCCAGGACGTTCGCGGTCGTGCCGGGCTGTGCCAGGGTGAACGGCAGGGGCGCGAAGGCCGCCGTGACGAACAGCGCGAGGACGGGCAGCGCGCAGAGGGCGAGGGTGCGGGGGCGCGTAAGACGAGTGAGCACCCGCCCAATCTATCCGCCGCCGTACGCCCCCGACGATTTCCCGTGCCCGGGCCCGGCCCCTGGCTCGGCGCCGCCCCGGGCCACGGCCCCGGACCCCGGCTCAGCGCAGCGCGTCCGCGACTTCCCGGGCCGCGTCGAGCACCCGGGGGCCGACCCGTTCGGGCACGGCGTCCGCGAGCATCACCACACCGACGCTGCCCTCCACGCCTGACACCCCGACCAGCGGTGCCGCGGCCCCGCAGGCGCCGGCTTCGAGCTCGCCGTGGGTGAGGGTGTATCCGGGGTGGTCGGCGACCGCCTTCTGCCGGGCGGTGAGGATCGCCCTGCCCGCGGCGCCCCTGTCCAGTGCGTGCCGGAAGCCGGCCCGGTACGCCACGTGGTAGTCGGTCCAGGTCGGTTCGACGACGGCGACCGCGAGTGCGTCCGCGCCGTCGACCAGGGTGAGGTGGGCGGTGGCCCCTATGTCCTCCGCCAGCGAACGCAGTGCGGGCAGCGCCGCCTCCCGGACGAGCGGGTGCACCTGGCGGCCCAGGCGCAGCACGCCCAGACCGACCCTGGCCCGGCCGCCGAGATCGCGCCGGACCAGAGCGTGCTGTTCCAGAGTGGCGAGGAGTCGGTAGACGACGGTGCGGTTGACGCCGAGCTTGTTCGACAGCTCGGTGACGGTCAGGCCGTGGTCGGTATCGGCGAGCAGCTTGAGGACACGCAGTCCCCTGTCGAGCGTCTGGGAAGTCTCTGCGGTCACGACGCCCTCTCCCTCTTTGGTGAGCGGGGCGGATATCTCTCCGGACTGCCGACGCCGGTCTCAACGGCGACGTACCGAGAGGCCGCCGACTGGCCATGGCACCGGCTGCGCACCGCGGCCACATTGACACGGTGCGTTCATGTTTCGGGGACATTAGCGAGCGAGTCCGCTCAGCGGAAGACCTCGTCCAGAATCCGGTCTCCCTCCGGCACGCGACGGCATAACCGCCGGTCAGCGCGGAACCGTCCGGAACGCGAACATCTACGCGCGTTCTAGTCGCGTGACGCCGTCGCGACGCTCCGTACACCGGATGTGAACGGGTGTTAACTCACCGTAAATTAATGTGCTGAACTTTTCGCGGGGCGAGCCCTCGCGCGCCTTCACGCGCGCCGCGCACCACGGAGCGGGGCGCCGGATCAGGCCTCCGGGCTAGGGATTCCGGCCCTCCGATCGGGGCGCCCCGGACGGCCCGGCCCTCAGCCCGGCCCTCGGAACGGGCGGCGGGGCAGGACTTCGGGCGCCAGCGGTATCGGCATCTCGGCATCGGCATCGGCATCGGCATCGGCATCGGCATCGGCATCGGCATCGGGCGAGGGGGAGCCGCAGACAACGGCAGCGGGCCCGGTGCGGGAGGCGTACACCTCCCGCACCGGGCCCGCGTTCCGGGGTCATCTCACCGCATCCGGGTGGCCCATTCCTGCACCTTCTTGATCCGGTCCTGGATCTGGCCGGCCGTCGCCTCCGCACTCGGCGGGCCGCCACAGACCCGGCGCAGTTCGGTGTGGATCACGCCGTGCGGCTTGCCGCTCTGATGGGTGTACGCCGACACCATCGTGTTGAGCTGCTTGCGGAGCTCCAGCAGCTTCTTGTGCGTGACCACGGGCCGGTCCTCGGCCGCCTTCTCCAGGAGGTCGGCCTCCGCGGCCGGTTTCTGGCGGCTGTGCGCGATCTGCCGGGTCTGCCGCTTCTGGAGGAGCAGCTGCACCTGGTCGGGCTCGAGCAGTCCCGGAATCCCCAGGTAGTCCTGCTCCTCCGCACTTCCCGGGTGCGCCTGCATGCCGAATTCGGCGCCGTCGTACAGCACCCGGTCGAAGACCGCGTCGGACTCCAGCGCCTCGAAGGGCAGCTGCTCCTCGGTCTCCTCGTCCTCCAGCTTCTCCGCGTCCGCGAGGAGCTGGTCCTCCTCGGCGAACGGGTTCTCCTCGTCGCTGCCCTTCTTCGGCTTGTCGAGCACGTGATCGCGCTCGACCTCCATCTCGTTCGCGAAGTCGAGCAGCATCGGAATGGTCGGCAGGAACACGGACGCGGTCTCGCCGCGCCGCCTCGACCGCACGAAGCGGCCGACGGCCTGGGCGAAGAAGAGGGGTGTCGAGATGGTCGTGGCGTACACGCCGACCGCGAGGCGGGGCACGTCGACGCCCTCCGACACCATCCGGACCGCGACCATCCAGCGCGATTCGTCCTGGCTGAACTGGTCGATCTTCTTCGAGGCGGCCTTCTCGTCGGAGAGCACGACGGCAGGGCGGTCGCCGGTGATCTTCTTCAGGATCTTCGCGTACTCCCGCGCCGACTCCTGGTCCGTCGCGATGACCAGACCCCCCGCGTCCGGAATGCCCTTCCGCACCTCGGTCAGCCGTTTGTCGGCGGCGGCCAGCACGTTGGGAATCCAGTCGCCGGTGGGCGAGAGCGCGGTGCGCCACGCCTGCCCGATGGCGTCCTTGGTCATCGGCTCGCCGAGCCGGGCTGCGATCTCGTCCCCGGCCTTGGTGCGCCAGCGCATGTTGCCGCTGTAGCTCATGAAGATCACGGGGCGGACGACACCGTCGGCGAGCGCGTTGCCGTAGCCGTACGTGTAGTCGGCCGAGGAGCGCCGGATGCCGTCGTTGCCCTCTTCGTACGCCACGAAGGGGATCGGGTTGGTGTCGGACCGGAACGGCGTGCCCGTGAGCGCGAGGCGCCGGGTCGCCGGGTCGAACGCCTCCTGGCAGGCCTCGCCCCACGACTTCGAGTCACCGGCGTGGTGGATCTCGTCGAGGATCACGAGGGTCTTGCGCTGCTCACAGCGGTTGCGGTGCAGCATCGGGCGCACACCGACCCCGGCGTAGGTGATCGCGACCCCGTGGTAGTCCTTGCTCACGGGGCCGGCGCTGTACTCCGGGTCGAGCCTGATGCCTATACGGGCGGCTGCCTCCGCCCACTGCTTCTTGAGGTGCTCGGTGGGCGCGACCACGGTGATCTGCTGCACCACGTGGTGGTGCAGCAGCCATGAGGCGAGGGTCAGCGCGAAGGTGGTCTTCCCTGCGCCGGGCGTCGCGACGGCGAGGAAGTCGCGCGGCTGCTCCTGGATGTACTTCTCCATGGCACCCTGCTGCCAGGCTCGCAGCTTCCCGGCCGTACCCCAGGGGGCGCGGCCGGGAAAGGCGGGTGAGAGGTGGTGGGAGGCGGTAGTAGTCACGGTCTCCGGTTCGGGGCACTCGGGTACGTGGGGCGCTGTCCGTGCGCGCCGGGACGGGCTCGCACGCGATACGACAACCGGGCCACCCTACCGGCGGGCGGGTCGGAACCCCGTACGAACCAGCCATGATCCGGCGCCGCTGAGACCCGCTTCACAGGAGACGGCTACTTGGCGAACCCGGGCAGCTGTTCAGCGATCTTGGGCATGTCCAAGGCCCCCTGGCATACGTCCAGCACGAACCGCTCGGCCTCGTCCACGTCGAAGCCGGGGTCGAGCGGGTGCCCGTTCATGTGCAGGAAAACCCAGGTCGCGTACCAAGCGATGCGCTTGTTGCCGTCCACGAGCGCGTGGTTGCGGGCCAGTGACTCCATCAGCGCTGCGGCCTTCTGCCACACGTCCGGATAGGCGTCCTGGCCGAATACGCTCGCCTGCGGGCGCGCCAGCGCCGAATCGAGCAGCCCGAAGTCACGCACCTCGGCCGCACCGAGGCGCTCCGCCAGGTTGAGCAGCTCGGGCAGTGTCAGGTACCGCATCAGGCAAGCCTCCGGTTGAGCTCCTCACTCACCTTCAGCACATGATCCGCCGCCTCGTTGAAGAGACGCGAGTGTTCGTTTATGGCGGTGATCACCGCGTCGTGGGCGAAGGCCTGCATACTGCGGCCCTCCGCCTCGGCGCGCGCACGCAACGCGTCCAGCTCTTCCTCGGTGAACCGCAGATTCAGACCAGCCATGAAAAAAATGGTACCGCGCGGTACCATGCGGCACTACGAGCTTTCCTTCACCCGCGTAGCCACCCACACCCCCACCAGCGCCACCGCCGCCATCGGCAGGAACACCGCGGTGAACGCCCCCGGGTGCGCCCCGGCGGCCCCGCTCCCCACAGCCCCGTGCGCGGTGGCCCCCACCGCACCGCCGCCGAGCGCGGCGAACGCCGCACCCCCGCCGGTGAGCAGCAGCACGTTGGACAGGCCGTCCGAGATCTGCAGCGCGGCGGAATTGCCGCCCGCCTCCTCCGGGGCCGACAGCTTCAGCAGCAGCACGCTCGTCGAGGCGATCACCATGCCCATGCCGAAGCACCCCACGGCCCAGGCGGCGGCCAGCGTCCACACCGGCACCGACTCGATCAGCACGGCAGGCGCGGCCGCGATCGAGAGGACCACCAGCACCATGCCGCCCACCATCAGCGACTCCCGGTGGGTCTCCAGGCGTGGCCGGGCCAGTACGTACGAGCCGAGCGCCCAGGTGAGGCCTCCCACCGCGAGCGACAGTCCGGCCATCGTCGGGGACAGTCCGCGCTGGGTGACCAGCATCAGCGGCACGAAGGACTCGGCGGCGATGAACGAGCCGGCGGAGATACCGCGCAGCAGGATCACCGCGGGCAGCCCCCTGGCCGCCCGCACGGTCCCCGGGGGCAGCAGCCCGCGCACGGCGGGCACGAGCAGTGCGACACCGACGACGGCCGGCAGCAGCGAGAACCACCGCAGCTCCTGCCCGGCGAACTGCAGCAGCCCCGCACCCAGCGAGATGCCCAGGGCCAACCGGATGCGCCGCTGGTCGAAGGGCTTCACGGCGGACTCCGCGTCCGAGGGTCCTGCCGCCATCCGCCGGATCGCGGGCAGGGCGAGAGCGAGCGGCAGGAGGATGAGCACGGGGATGCCGACGAAGACCCAGCGCCACCCGAGGTGTTCGGTCACGGTCCCGGAGGCGAGCGGCCCGACGACGGACGGGACGACCCAGGCCGCGGAGAACGCGGCCATGATCGCGGGTCTGATCCGCTCCGGGTAGGCCCGCCCGATGACGACGTACAGCGCCACGATCACGAGGCCGCCACCGATGCCCTGGACGGCCCGCCCCAGGATGAACATCCACATGCTGCCCGCGGTCCCGGAGAAGAGCAGCCCGGCCCCGAAGGCGCCGATCCCGGTGGCCAGCGGCGCGAGCGGCCCGCTCCGGTCGGCCCACTGCCCGGAGAGCACCATGGCGAAGAGGCTGGTGGTGAAGTACGCGGAGAACGCGAACGCGTACAGCGGGATGCCGTGCAGCTCACGGGCGGCGACCGGCATCGCGGTACCGACGGCGGTCGCCTCGAAGGCGATCAGCAGCACGACGGAGACGATGCCGATGCTCAGCGCCCGGTGGGTCCGCCCCAGCACACCCTCCGCGGGGACGTCGACGGCTATGTCGGTGAAGGGGGCCGTGACGTCGACGTCACGCGGTTCCAGGGCGCTCATGGACCCAAGAGTAAGGGCCGTAATGCCGGATGAGCCCTGTCGAGGGGCGCAGCCCGCATCGGTCCTTGGTCGTAGGCCCGGCCGCCCGAACATGAACGGCGTGTGGCAGTCGCGTTGCAGCGCGCCCGGCACCCTTGAGCATGGTCGCGCCGGACCCGTACGGTCGACCACAGAACGACAACACCTGACCGTGTGCCCGAGAGGCTCAGGGGCTCGACTGCAACTCGAGTTACACCGGTTCGATTCCGGTCACGGTCTCCAGCGCTCTCCAGCGGGAGAACCCGAAAGGGAACGGCCGCCCCCATGGTGCGGGGGCGGCCGTTCCTGTGCGCCCGGGCAGTCACGGCTTCCCCGCGTACGCCGGGTCCGGCGACGGCTGCGCGGTGAGCCAGCCGTCCCCTTCACAGGCCAACCGCTTCGCCATGGCCCGCGCCACGGAGAGCGTCATCGTGGCGTAGGCCTTCTTCAGCACCTCGGCGTCGTCGCCGGGCTCCGTCGGCATTCCCCTCCGCACCACGTTCATCTCGATGTACACGGGGCTCTGCGCCGTATTGATCAGCTTCTTGCTGCGGCAGGGGAACTCGACGAAGACCTCGTCGTGTGCGGCTGCCCCTTGCCCATGATCCAGCCGGGTGAACCCTGAGGGAAGATTGCCGTCCGCCCACCGGGCATCACCGGACAAACGCCCGGCGAGGGGAGTTCGTAGCCGGTCGTCCCGACCGGAGTGTAGATGCGGCAGAGGTCGCCCTTATTGCCAGAGGGCTCGGGAATCAACGCGGAGACGATGCCCATCACCTCCTCGGCTGCGGCGGCCACCGTGTACTTCTCGTTGGACGCTTCGAATCGCGTGGACTCTGTGATGGCTTTCAGTCCCTTGCCGGCCTCGGCGGACAGCGCACCGCCGCACAGCCGCTCCGGGGGCACGGACTTCTCCCAGGCTTCCTTGGCATGGCCCCTCTCGCCCTCACCGCAGCCGACGGCGCCTGCGAGCAGCGAGGCAGCCGCTGCCAGGCCGGTATTAGCTCTACGCATGGCTACTCCTCAGGAACATCAGCCTCCCCCTCTTCCCTCAAGTCCTTCAGCCCACGAGGGCTACGGACCCATCTACATCCGGAGAATCCGTGCCGAACGCGACGTCTCTACTTCGGAGTGAGGACCGGGTCCTTCGGCAACCCGCCGTTGTTCTCGCAGTCGAGCGCCTTCACCAGCTTGAGCGAAACGGCATGCAGAATAGTCATGTTCAGGTTGCGGTACTCACGCGTGTCCGGCGCGTCACTCTCACCACGCCCGAATCCGCCTTGGATGCGCAGTGGGGTTTTGTCCGAACCCTTCAGCTGGGGCGTGACACATTCGAAAAAGAGGGCCGCGTTGCCTCGCCCGACAACGGACTGCACACCCATGGTGTACAAATCCTGGCCGGCTGAGAGCCCTTCGCCCACCACGTCCTGTGGGGAGTACATGGAGAACTTCACTCCCCCCTTATCCGTCTGCTTCGCACCCTTCGGACGCAACAGGCAGAGCGTGTCCCCCGCAGCCCACGGACGCCCGGACTCATACCCGTCCTTGAGCGCGGCGACCACTCTCTCCATGCCCTTCGGGCTCTTCGCGAAGAAAAGTTTGTCCCCCGTCGCCTTCTCGACCATCTCCGCCAAAGGACCGGCGAACGCATCGCCGCACACCTCATCGGCGCCGACGAATGTCTTCTCCTCCTTCTTTTCCGAAGCGCATGCCACGCTCCCGGCGCCCAAGGCCATCACCAGGCCGGCAGCCGTCAGCCATCGCCTCATCCGTGCACACCCACTTCACTCATCCGGCAACTCTTCTGGTCATCAGCCGATCCGTACGCCCACCGACGTGCGTGACTCCCGCACATCGCGGCCCGACACTGCTCCGTCCCGAAACGGCCACGGCTATCCGCTACCCATCGAGCGCCTCGTCGCCGCGTCCTCCACCAGCACACTCAGGACTCGGGGCCTACGCCCTGGACGCGGGCGCGAAGGTTCCCGTCCCCGTAGCCGAGAAGCCTCGAGTCGTCCAGGTCTTCGGCGAGGCTTCCGCCTGTCTTGGCGTCGAGCTGTTCGATTTCTTGCTGGTGGCGGGCAACGAAATGGTCGATCGGAGTCTCGGTATAGTTCTCTCCCGCCGTAAAAATAGCCGCCTGCTGATCACTGGCGAGATCGTCGACCTCCTCCTTGTTCTTGTCGATCACACCCTCCCCCATGCCGCCGACCACATCTCCGATGACCTGTTCAGCGGCTCCGGTGGCCACATCGGTGAACATAGGCACCAGGAGCGCACCGGCGCCGATGACCGGCGCCGCGGGCAGGAAGAAGGCAGCTGTTGCCACTCCGGCTCCGAGTGCGGCGGTGCCACCGAACTCAGCCCAACCGGACCGCCTCTCCGCAGCCTTCTCGAATTCCCCGTGCGCCTTGACACCGTCGGCCACGACTTGGTCCGCACGCGACTGGTCCAGCATTCCCTGAACCTCGGATCCGATCTTCACCGTACGCCGGACATCACCCGTGTCGATTTCGCCGTTCTTGCCCACCTGCGCCTCAAGTGCACTGCTTGTGTAGACCTGCTCGGCTGCACTCAAAGACGCGTAGGCGTCCGGGTAGTGCCCCAGGGAAACGAGGAACTTCCTGGTGATTTCACGACCGTTGTAATCGGGCGTATCAGAGAAGTCGAGGTGACCCTCCCGGCTTCCACCAGGCGCGAAGACGCTGGTTTCCTTGTTCCTGTCCATCGCCCAGTTGATTTCATCGATATACCCGGCACCCATCGCACCCAGACTGTCGGACAATGATTGCTGCGTCTTGAGCAGCTTGGCGTCCGAGTACTTCTCCATCACGTCTCGCATGACCTCGGCATTGTCACCATCTCTCACGACGTTCACATCTGGTTGGCCTGCGGGATACCCGAGCGTCGCTGCTTCAAGGGCATGTCCCAGTGCATCCGGCATGTAGTTGAGGGACGCCTTGAGTTCCCTCTCCTCATTCGAGTCGACATCCCCAAAGGTGTACCACTTCTCGGTCGTGAAGAAATCGAGGTAGTTCTCGATCTTCTCCCCGTCCTTGCCCTTTCCGAGATCAGCCGTAGCACTCTGATTGACGGTGCCGTCCTCGTTGTACGCAGTCGGTTCGTCGTTGAAGAAGTGCTTCGCCGCGTCAGGGCTGTTGCCGAGCGCCTCCAGCATGGACACGGCCGGGTCGTAGCCGGAACCGTTCACTCCTGAGGGATTGAACGGGTTCTTGAACGGACCGTTCACCACCTTGCCCTCCCCGAACATGTCAGGGTCCTTCTGGTGCAGCTGCGCCACGTGCTCGGCGATCGGGTTGAGGAACTTCGCGTCGTAGTTCCCGTACCGCATGATGCCGCCGAGCAGCTGATAGCCGAACGGCCCGCCGTAGTCGTGCTTCGCCAGCGGGACGCGCTCCGTACCGAGCTTGCGCAGTTCCGGGCCCCACTCGGCAGTGAACGCCTTGTCCTGGGAGGCGGTGGCCAGATTGAGGCCCAGGTTCTTCTGGAGCTCCTGGACGTCCTTGAGGCGTTCCTTGTCGGCTTTGCCGTACTGGTACGTATCGGTCGAGAGCTGCCCGAAGAAGGCAAGCGACTTCTCCGGGCCGAGCTTCTCGTAGAAGCTCTTGGAGAACTCGGGCGACTTGCTGTTGTCGCGGAGAAGCTCGTTGAGCGCCTGCAGTTCGGTGTGTGTGATGTCGCGGCCCTTGGCGGCCAGGGCGGCGGCACGCGCGGCCTCCTCCTGGTCCATCTTCGTGTACTTCGGGGCGCTGAAGCCCTTGCCCTCGGTGACGTTGGCTTCGAGGGAGTTCTTGAAGGACACGTCGGTTTCGTTGCAGGTGTCGACGATGAGGTCGATCTTCTTCTGCCAGGCCTGGATGTTCGCCTTCTGCTGACGCACGAGATCGGGATAGTCGGGGTCGTTGCGGCGCTGCTGCGGAGGAATGTCCTCCACGGGGTGCCTCGCCGTGACCTTGCCCTTGGCGTCCACGTGAATACCGGCTGCCGGCCCCTCGTCGTCCCGGATGGCGATCAGGTCGTCCTTGGCCTTCTTGATGGCCGTGTGGGCTTCCTCGAGGATCTGCTTGACACCCTTGGCCTCGGCGGCCGCGTCCTTGAACTCCTTGGCCGCCTTGCTGATGAACCCTTTGGTGACACCCGCGTTGACGCCCTCCCACTCGGCCTTGTCCGCCTTGACCTTCATGCCGTCATGGGCGTCGTCGGCCAGTCGGTCCAGCTTCGTGGCCATGTCCGACCAGTCGTCAGCCGCAGTCTTCAGCTTCGCCACCGGGGCATCGACAATGTCCTCGTACGTCAGCATTCCCGAATCCCCGCGCTTACTTCAGATAGTCGTTGAGCTTGGAGACGGAGATCAGATCGCCACCGATCTGTACATCGTCCTTCGCGTGGGCCGACGTGGTGTAGTCGAGGTGGTTCGAAATCTGCGCGCAGGCGTCGAGAAGTGTCTTCAAATGCGTGTTCCAGCGGTCATGAACTTTCAACAGCGCGGAGCCGCTGGAGAAGTTGCCGTTGGTCAGCGCGATCGCCGCGTCGAAGGTCGTGGGCCGGGCATGGTCGCCGTCCTTGGAAAGGCGGGTGCGCAGACCGTACGCGTCATGCCCGACGGCACCCAGGTTGTCCTGGTTGACGGCAAGATCGGCATTGCTGGGCACACCATGACCGCCGTTGCCGTCATCGACACCGTTGAGCCGCATATCGACCCGTTGCGTCGACTCCGCCCGAAGCGCCGCCCACTCTGCGTCGAACGTCACGAATTCCCCCGTACTCGATGCCGGATACCGCACGAAGCCATCGGCTCCGCTCTCGGTGACACTCACGCTAGCGCTTCAGTTTCCGCGCGTGCTGCCCAGGAGGAATTCCACGGCCACCGTTGCCGCACCCCGCGCCAGGCCGGCGTCTCCGAGCGACCAGCGATAGTTGCGCCCTTGTCGCCGTCCGTGCCACGGGTGGGGACTTGGGGCCCACCGCCTGAGTAGCCGAGCCCGCCGGCCTACCGGCAGGCGACACACAACGAGTTCAGATACGAGGGCCCTGCCCGTGAGGGTCTCCATGGGACGAGTCGGATCCGGGGCCCCCGGGAGGGGGTCCATAGGAGGGGTACGGAGGCTGCTGTTGCGCGTACGGGCCCTGAGGTTGCTGCTGGTACGCGTACGGGGGCTGGTACGGCAGCTGCGCGGCGGCGGCTGCCCGACGACGGCGGGAGCGTACGGCCACGACGGCCACGGCGCCGCCGACAAGGGCGGCCGCACCGACGCCCAAGCCGATCCAGAGAGCGGCGTCGCTGCCGCCGTCGGAGGCCGGGGCAGCGGTCGCCGACTTGTCACTCTCCTCGGCGGAATCGGCGGCCTCGGACGCTTCGGCTGACGGTTTCGCGGACTCGGCTGCGGCCGCAAGGTCGGGAAGCGGGTACTCGTCAGCGGGACCGGGGTCGCCGGGTGACTTGAGGGCGACGCGAGGGCGGACGATTCCGTAGCCGATGTAGTCCGTTCGCTCATCACCGCTGATCGGGCCGCCCGCCGTGTCAAGCATGACGCGCAGGACCTGATTGTTCGTCCAGTCCGGATACTTCGACCAGATCAGGGCGGCGGACGCGGAAACGATAGCGGTGGCATCACTGGTTCCGCTGCTCTTGCACAGCTGAGTTCCACCGCTGCATGCGTGAACCATGTCCACGCCAGGAGCGGAGAGATCGACCTGCGGACCGTACTGGGATGACTTCGCCCGCTTCAGATCCTTCCCGACCGACCCCACACCGACTACTCCGGGGGTACCTGCCGGGTATTCAACCGAATTTCCTTCATCGGCGCTATTCCCCGCAGATGCGAAAATGAGGGACCCATTTTCTAGGGCATATTTTACAGAATCTGTAAGCCGCTGCGATCCGACCGCATTCCCGAGGGAGATATTGATAATCTCGGCACCTTGGTCGACAGCATAACGGATTGCGACCGGCAAGTCCTCATTGAAGTTTTTACTTCCGGTCGCCCCATTGACTTTTCCTGCATCATCCCTCATGCGAATGGGCAGGATTTTGGCCCCCGGCGCCAAGCCGAAAGCTCCGCCTCCGCCACCGACATTTCCGGTCCCGGCAATGAGACCAGCCATTCCAGTGCCGTGATTATCATAATCCGCGTTCTCATCCCCCGGAGAATCTGTCGCCAGATCCATTCCCGCAAGAACGCGCCCCTGAAGGTCAGGGCTGGATGCGTCGACACCTGAATCAATCACGGCTACGGTGATGTTTTCACCCGTACTCGACGCCCACATCTGGTCAGCCTGCATCACATCCAGGTGCCACTGGTTTGAACGCACCGAATCCGCATGTGCGGGGCTAACACCCACCAGCAGCAGGGCCACTGCGAGGGAAGCGACGGTTCCACGGCGGGTAGCCGCTGCACTGCTGGTACGCATCCAATTCCCTTTATCTATTTCCTGCTGCTCAGTCGATCACGGGAGGGACAACCCTCCGGCTGCCCTGCTGCCAGGTCTCCTCGTCTTCCACGAGGTAGTCCGGCCGCTCACCTTCATCGCGGCGCGGGTCACGGGCTCGCTGGGGAGCGGCGGCTCCTCCTCGCCCTGACTGGCCGACACCACGACTGCCGTCACCCGTTGTCGTGCCCCGCACCAGGCCTGTGCCTCCAGGCGTGAACGGCCGCCCGGTCGTACGACCCGGTTGCTGCGGACGACCGCCCACCGAGCCACCAGTCTCCCCCGCCAGTCGGCGACCACCGGTGATTCCGCCCTGACTGCCGCCCCCGGCTCCGCCCATGCCGCCGCCGTGCCCCATCGCTCCGCGACCGGCGTGGGTCCCGTCACCACCAATCACGGTGCCGCGAGGGAGACCTCCTGTGGGCCGCCCAGGGCTCTGCGCAACAGGGCGACCGCCGACGATTCCGCCGTCGCGGGTCGGTCGGCCCATCGGATTCGTGCCCAGGTGTCCATTGCCAGCAGTCATCGGAGGACGAGGATTGCCGGTACGGCCAACTGCGTTCGTCGACGGCAAGGCCGGTCCGCCACCGATACCGGGCGGCAGCACCATGGGCGCCGTCGGGAGCCCGACCTCAGGCTTCCCTGATCCTGACGGTCCAGGCGGCGCCAATGGAGGGATCGTCGTAGTCGCCGGCAGGGTGTCGACCCCGGCAATCTCCATGCCCACCGGGCGCTGCACCACGCTTACGACCGACGATGTCCCGTCCGCAGAACCGGCTGGTGTTGTCACACCACCAGCCGGCGCGAACCCACCCGTAGGCGCTGAGGCGCTCCCTGATCCAGCCCTTGCTCCCCCATCTGCCGCCCCTTGGCCGGAGAAGTGTGAGTTGGTGTTGTCCCGCCCACCCGTCGCCTCCGGAGCAATCGCCTGCGGTGGCGGTGGAAACTCCGGCTTGTCCAGCTTGCCGAACCCCGCCACAGAGTGGTTGTAAGTTTGAGAGAGCTTCCTCATCTCCGCGGCGACAGCCTCCCGTTCCTCGGTGAGCTTCCTCACCAAGGCAGCAGAATCCGGGTCGTTCCGTGCCTCGAGTGCTGCTTCGAGGTTCGCCTCGGGGTCCCCCACAGGGCGAGGCGTCGCTGCCTTGGCCAGAGCGATCGCGTCCGCTGCATTACTCAGCTGCTTCGACGCGCCCTTGCTGTATTCGGCAAGGCGCAGGGTCGCGTTGGCCAGGTCCGCACTCCAGGTGCGGAACGAGAATGCCCCCTCGCCCTCCCAGGTCACCCACTGCGGGCGGATCTTCAGTTCACCGGCGATCTTGTCGATCTCGGTCCCGGCGTGCGCCAAGCGGTCCGCCACCGCTTGCACGGCCGTGCTGTTCGCCTGGTCGAGCCACGCGATCATCTGCTTGTGCGACATACCATCAAACGACGTCGTACTCATCCCGCTCCCCCGTCCGTACCAGCGATCCTC
The DNA here is from genome assembly GCA_014651175.1 of Streptomyces clavifer. Lineage (GTDB taxonomy): Bacteria > Actinomycetota > Actinomycetes > Streptomycetales > Streptomycetaceae > Streptomyces > Streptomyces clavifer. The sequence goes on from BMWJ01000003.1 coordinate 695,392, forward strand.
ACGTGATCCTCATCGCCATCAGGCGCCCCCGGTCTCCTCCGTCGGCGAAGGCTCCGGAGTCGCTGCCGGCTTCCCGGCCTCTCCCTTGCCGCCTTCCGGCTGCGGGTCGTACTCGCCCTTGTAGTGCTCCTGCGCACCCTCTCGGATCGCGAGCATGCGCTGGCGGATGTCGTCGTCGAGGTTCTCGTAGCCCTTGTGCGACGCCAGGACCGCGATGCCCATGCCCTCCATCGAGTCCGAGAGGAGCTTCGAGAAGGTTTCGAGCTCGGTGATGACCTTCTGGTACGACGAGAACAGACCCGTAGCTTCTGCCCACGCAGGGGCCCCGAACTGCGTCTCCCCGATGAAGACTTCGTTCAGCTTCTTCGCATCCGCCGGGGACGCCTTGAGGTCCTCCAGCAGTTCGTCGATGCGGTTGCGGAACTTCGTGAACGACTCGAGCTCCGTGACCAGATCGCCCACGGTGTCCTGCACCATGTCGACGATCCCGCCGAACGGCCATCCCAGAGCCGGCCCCGTTCCTGACCCTGCGTCGCTCGCCACAGCAACCTCCCCGTATACAGCTGGCTATAGCTCAGGCCATCACTGTAGTCAGCACCGGTGACACACCGCACCCCCGGGTTGCACGTGCAACGCGGATCACATCCGCGTGTTGACGCTCAGGACTTGGGGGCGGCCACCGCTGCCTGCGGGCGGATCGGGAGGCGGTTGACCGGGCGGCCCGTGGCCGCGCGGACCGCCGCGGCCACCGCTGCGGGGGACGTGACCACCGGGACCGCGGACGCGGGTTTGGCTCCGAAGGGGGCCACCACGTCGCGTTCCTCTATGAGTTTGACGATGCGAATGTCCGGAGCGTCCAGTGACGTGGGTAGCGCGTAGCCGGTGAGGTCCGGGTGCCGGATCAGGCCCCGGGCCGTACGGAGGTTCTCGGTGAGGGCCGCGCCGATCCCCTGGGTGACGCCCGCCTCGATGCGGGTCGCCAGCTGGGAGGGGTTGAGGACACGGCCGACGTCCTGGGCGACCGCCATCTCGACCACGCGGATCGAACCGAGCTCGATGTCGACGTCGACCACCGCGCGGACCGCGCAGAAGGCCAGGCCCACGAACGCGTCGCCCTGGCCGGACTCGTCCAGGGGCTCGGTCGGATGGGGGCGGCACTGGGCCGTGGCCCAGAGTTCCTTGCCGTCCATGGCCTCCATGACCGTCGTGGACAGCACACCGTCGTACGAGGTGATCTTGCCGTCGGCGATCTGGAGAAGCTCCGTGGACATGCCGAACTGGTGGGCCAGCGGCTGCAGGAGCTGGGTGCGGACCATCTTGGCCGCGCGTTCCACCGCGCCGCCGGACACCCAGGTGTGCCGGCCGTGCGTCGCCGGGCCCGCGGGGGGCTGGTCGGTGTCCACCGACGCCACGTGGACCTCTTCGATGCCCAGGGTCTCCTGGACGATCTGGCGGGCGAGGGTGGTGAAGCCCTGGCCGGTCTCCACGGCCGCGCAGATGACGGTGGCCACCCCGTTGTGGACCCGGACCGTGGCCGTCGAGACCTCGTCCGTGCCCTCGGCACCGAGCATGTGGACCATGCCGAGCGCGTAGCCGACACCCCGGCGTACGGCACCGGGCTCACCGGCGCCCTCCGGGCCTCCCGGCAGCAGCCAGTCGTCCTCGGGAGCGTCCTTGGGCAGCGTGGGGAGCGGGTAGTCGCGGACCTCTCGGAGCAGTTCCGCCACCGGGGCGGGGCACGTCACCGTCTGGCTGGTGGGGAGTATGTCGCCGGTGGAGAGGGCGTTGCGGAGGCGGATCTCGGCCGGGTCGATGCCCAGTTTCGCCGCCAGCTTGTCCATCTGGCCCTCGTAGGCCGCACACACCTGCATCGCGCCCTCACCGCGCACATGGCCGGAGGGCGGGTTGTTCGTGCGGACCGCCCAGCCCTCGATGAAGGCGTGTGGGACGACGTACGGCCCGCAGGCGAACGCCACCGCCGCTGCCAGGGATTCCGACGAGGAGTCGGCGTACGCGCCCGCGTCGAGGAGGATCTGGGCCTCGACCTTGACCAGCCTGCCCTCGGCGTCCGCGTGGTGGCGGTAGCGCAGCAGCGTCGGGTGGCGGTGGGCGTGGCCGAGGAAGGACTCCTCGCGGGTGGCGGCGAGTTTGACCGGGCAGCCGGTGCGCAGCGCGAGGAGGCCGAGCGGGATCTGGAAGCCGGGGTCCTCCCGGTCTCCGGTCGCTCCCGGGACGCCCGTCACGACCACCTTGACCCGGTCGGTGTCCAGGCCGAAGCAGGCGGCGGCGAGGTCGCGGTCGGTGTGCGGGTCGGTGGACGCCGTGTAGAGCTCGACGCCGCCGTCGGGGCGGGGCACGGCGAGGCCGGCCTCGGCTCCGATCGGGGCCGGGTCCTGGCGGCCGATGCGGTACAGGCCCTCGACGATCACCTCACCCACGGTGTCCGGGTCGCCGAAGCGCAGCGGGATGTGGCGGATGAGGTTGCCGTCGGGGTGCAGCGGTTCGGCGGCGAATGCCTTCTCCGGGTCGGTGACCGGCTCGAGGACCTCGTACTCGACGGCGATCGCCGCGGCCGCCAGACGTGCGGTGTCGGGATGGTCCGCGGCGACGGCGGCGATGGCCTCACCGTGGTGGCGTACCAGGTCGGAGGCGAAGACGGGGCGGTCGACGACGCTCCGGCCGTACGCGCCGTCCCCGGGGATGTCCTCGTGCGTGACGACCGCGCGGACGCCGGGCATCGCCACGGCGGCCGAGGTGTCGATCGACAGGATGCGCGCGTGCGGGTGCGGGGAACGCAGCATCGCGGCCCACAGCAGGCCCTCGGCCCAGAGGTCGGCCGCGTACGGGTACGTGCCCTCGGTCTTGGCGCGGGCGTCGGCCGGCGGGAGCGAGGCACCCAGGCCGAGCAGGGGCAGCTCCTGGTCCGGGCCCGGACCGGTGCCCTCGGGCAGCGGCGTGGTGCGGGTGGTGCTGGTCGCGGTGGCTGCGTCGTTGGTCACGCCGCCTCCTTGTCGTTCGCCCCGCTGCGGCAGCAGCTGATGGTGGTGGTGTGGGTGACCGGTGATGCGGGAGACGCGGCGTTCACCGGGGGTCTCCCTCGTGCGCGTGCGGCTGGACGCTGCCCGCGCCGGGGCCGGCCTGGTGCGGGATGCGCAGTTCCTCGTTCTCCGCCTCGGCCGCTTCCCGGCCCTCGACGACCTCGCGCACGGCGTCGAGCACGCCCCGGTAACCGGAGCAGCGGCAGAGGTTGCCGCACAGCGCCTGGCGCGTCTCCAGTTCGCTGGGGGCGTGGTTGCCCTCCAGGAGGTCGTGGACGGTCATGGCCATGCCCGGGATGCAGAAGCCGCACTGGACGGCACCGCACCGGGCCAGGGCCCGCTGGACATCGGACGGTTCGCCGTCCACCGCGAGGCCCTCGACCGTACGGACCTCGCTGCCCGCGGTGGTGGCCGCGGGAACCAGGCAGGAGGCCACGAGGCGGCCGTCGACCTGGACGTTGCAGGCACCGCACTCGCCCTGCGAGCAGCCGTCCTTGGCCCCGGCGAGGCCGAGGCGCTCCCGCAGGACGTACAGCAGCGACTCGCCGATCCAGGCGTCGCTGACGGGACGGTCCGTGCCGTTGACGTGCAGGACGTAGGAGACGGAGGGGTGCTCACTGGGCACGTCCGGCGCGCCCTCGGGGGCGGGATCAGCTCCCGGCGGTGTGCTGGACCCGTGGGCGTCGAGTGGGGCCTCGAAGGCCGCGGCGAGCTCGGGCGCCTCTGCGGGTTCGCCCGAAGCACCCAGCACGTCCGACACGTCAGGCGCGTCCGGCACATCGAGCGCGTCCGCCACATCGAGCGCGTCCGCCACATCGAGTGCGGCCGGCGCACTGTCCAGCGGCTCCAGCGGCTCGGGCGGCCCGGCTGTCCCGGTGGACGCCTCCTCCTCGGAAACTTCGGAGACCTCGGAGACCTCGGAGACCTCCACGACCGCTTCGGCCACGGGCTCCGGCTCGGACGGGAACTCCGGCAGGAGCTCGGCCGGGAATTCCGGGGAGAGCTCCGGCTCGGACTCGGCTGCCGGTTCGGGCTGCGGCTCCGGCGACTGCTCCGGTGCGGGTGCCTCCGGGAGTGCCTGTTCCTGCGAAGCCCACGGTGCCGATGCGCCCCCGGGCAGCGTGGCCGGGGGCGAGTCCGCGTACCACGGGGACGCCAGGGCCGAGGCCGCGAACTCGCCGGACTCCTCCGGGAGGTCGCCGTTCGCCACCGGGATCGTCCACTGGCCGGTGTGCCCCATGGGCTCGGCGGAAGCGGAAGCGGAGCCGGAAGCCGCGTCCGGCCCGTCCGGCCCCGCGGCGGGCACGGACTCGGTGAAGTTCCACTGGGCCGTCGTCGACGACGTCTGCTCGTACTGCGGGGTCGACGGGTACGCGCCCGGGTACTCCTGCCCGTACGGCTCCTGCCGATACGGCTCCTGCTGGTACGAACCCTGGTGGTTCGGTTCCGGCCGGTACGGGTCCTGGTGGTTCGGGTCCTGGTGGTTCGGGTCCGGCCAGTGCACCTCGGAAGGGACCTCGCCGGCCTGGACGGCCCGCTCCTGCTGACTCTGCGTCTGCACGACCCAGCTGCCCGTCGCCGCGGGGTCGAGCCCCGCCGCCGGGGTCAGCGGCAGGATCATCGGCGGTACGTAGCCGTGGCCGGGAGCGGCCAGCGGGTCGTTCCCGAGGTTGGCGAGGTCCTCCGGCGGGAGGTGGACGAAGGCGGTCGCCTCGGCGTCGTACTCGCCGCCCTGCGGAGTGGGCTCCCAGCCGCCGTACGGGTCGGGCTGCCCGTGCCGCTGCTCGGGGTTCTCTTCATTGCTCACGACAGTGCCCTCCCCAGTGCGCGTCGGGCGAGCGCGGCGACGGTGCGCCGCAGGTGGAGCACGGCGGGGGGCAGCGGTGGCGCCTCTCCCCCGTCGTCGGGTGCCTGGTCCGGGATGCAGGCCGCTGCGACGTACTCGCCGAAGGCGGCCAGCGCGTCGGGGGCCAGGCCCCGTTCGCCGTCCCAGTCGATCAGCGAGGCGATCCAGCGTTCCGCCTCCAGGGGCCGCAGCGGCATCGGGGCGATCGCACCGACCGCGCAGCGCACCCCGCGCCGGGCCGGGTCGAGGACGATCGCGACGGAGGCGGTGGCGCGGCCGGGGCCGGTGCGGCCGGTCGCCTTGAGGAACACCTGGGGGGCGTGCAGCAGCGGTACGCGCACGAAGCCGATCAGCTCGGCCGGCTCCAGCATGTCGCGGCCCGCCAGGAGGTGCGAGACGGGGATCTCGCGGCGGGAGCCGTCGGGGCCCGCGATGACCAGCTCGGCCTCCAGGGCCGCCAGCACCGGCAGGGAGTCACCGGTCGGGGCCGCGGTGGCGATGTTGCCGCCGAGGGTGCCGGCGTTGCGGATCTGGGGCGGTCCCGCGGCGCGCGCGGAGGCGGCCAGCGCGGGGATGAGGGCGGCGAAGTCGGGCCGTCCCATGCGTGCGTGGGTGAGGCCGGCCCCGAGCAGGGCGTGGCCGTCCTGGTAGTGCCAGCCGCGCAGCTCGCTGATCCGGCTCAGCCCGACCAGCCCCGCGGGGCGCAGCAGGCCCTGGTTGACGGCCGCCATGAGGTCCGTGCCCCCGGCCACCGGAACGGCTGCAGGCATGGCGCCGAGAGCCGCCACGGCCTCGTCGAGCGAGGCCGGCAGCGTCACCGACTGCATCGCCTGCGGTGCGTGCGTGGTCAACCCAGCTGCCCCTTCCCGGTGTCCCGGCAGTCCCGCCTGTCCGCCGTACGGTACGTGCTCACGGCCGGGACGTGGCAACTCTGGCACATCTTCCGGGCTGACCGACGCGAGGGACCACGAAGGACACATCCGTCCCCGAACAGGGGAAAAGTCGCCTTTCACGCGACTTCTGCCCGACGCGCGAATTGCCACCCTTCAGCAAGTTCGTACGACTTGTTCGGATCACACGCACCACGGGCCGGGTGGCCGGACCGGCCGCCCAAGGACCGGCCACCCACGGGCCGGCCGCCCGGACTCACACGTTCGGGGGCGGTCCCTCGATCGGGCGACCCAGTACACCGGGCCGGCGTTGCCACGGCAGCGGGCCGCCCACGGGCCGGTAGGCGACCCCCAGGGCGTCGAGCCGCGCGTAGTGCGTGCCCATGCGCCGGTCGAAATCGGTGAAGTCCCGCTCCCCCGGCGCCGGAAGGGCCGACCAGGCGACCTCGGCGAACGCCGCGAGCCGCGGGAAGACCTGGTAGTCCACGCGTGCCCGGTTCTGCATGACCTCGGTCCAGACGTTGGCCTGGGTGCCGATGATGTGCCGGGCGGCCTCCTCGGAGAGGCCCGGGGGAACCGGCTCGAAGCGGTAGACGTCCTCCAGGGTGCGGACGAAGCCGATGGGCATCGGCTCGTCGGGGCCGCCGTCCTGACGGTGGTCCAGGTACACCTGCTGCTCGGGGCACATCACGACGTCGTGGCCCGCCTCGGCCGCGGCGACGCCGCCCGCGTAACCCCGCCACGACGAGACCGCGGCGCCCTCGGGGAGGCCGCCTTCGAGGATCTCGTCCCAGCCGATGAGCCGGCGCCCGCGGGCGGTGAGCCAGTCGTCGAAGTGCCGGATGAACCAGGACTGGAGCGCGTCCTCGTCGGGCAGGCCGAGTTCGGCCATCCGCGCCTGAGCCGTGGGCGAGTCCTTCCACTGGTCCTTCAGGCATTCGTCGCCACCGATGTGGATGAACGGCGACGTGGCGGCCGGAAAGAGGCCGAGCACCTCCTCGAAGACCCCTTCGAAGAAGCGCAGTGTGGTGTCGGTGGGTGCGAGTACGTTCGGGTTGATGCCCCAGGTGTCCCACACGGAAAGGGCGGAGGTGTCGACGACGTCGGTGTTGCCCAGTTCCGGATATGCGCTGATGGCGGCCTGCGAGTGCCCCGGGATGTCGATTTCGGGGACGACACGGATATGCCGCTCGGCCGCGTACGCGACGATTTCGCGGATGTCGTCCTGTGTGTAGAAACCGCCGTGCGGGGTCTCGTCCCACAGTTCGGATGCGCGGTGGCCGTATTTGGTCCGTGCGCGCCAGGCACCGGTCTCCGTGAGCCGCGGGTGGCGCTTGATCTCGATGCGCCAGCCCTGGTCGTCGGTGAGGTGGAAGTGGAAGACGTTCAGCTTGTGTGCGGCGAGGAGGTCGAGGTAGCGCAGGACGTCGTCCTTGGGCATGAAGTGCCGTGCCACGTCGAGCATCAGGCCGCGCCAGGGAAAGCGGGGCCGGTCCTCGATCTCCACGGCCGGAATTCCCCTGGGTGTACCGGCGCCGAGGGGTGCGCGGCGGAACGCTTCGGGGCCCAGGAGCTGACGGAGGGTCTGCGCCCCCCAGAACACCCCGGCGGCGCTCCCTCCGGTGATCCGTACGCCGGCGCCGGGCGCCACGGACAGCCGGTACCCCTCGGGCTCCAGGCAGGCGTCGATGCGCAGCTCCACGGTGTTCCCGGCCCCGTCGACCCGGGTGCCCGGGGCGAGCGGGAGGCCGAGTGCGCCGCCGAGGGTGGTGCGCAGCCAGCTCTCCGCCGACTCGGTGCCGGGGTGTGCCGTGAGGGTGGTGGACCGGTCCGGGAGAAATGCGTGCGGCCCTCCGTCCTCGGTGCGTACCGGTGCCGGAATCAGGTTGTCCACGTCAGTCCTTGACCGCTCCGCCCAGCCCGGAGACCAGACGGCGCTGTACGAGTACGAAGAAGACCAGCACGGGAATGGTCATCACCGTCGAGGCCGCCATGATCCCTCCCCAGTCGTTCTCGTCCGGTTTGAAGAAGACCAGCAGCGCCATGGGGAGCGTCGACTGGGAGGTGTCGCTGATGATGAACGACTTGGCGAACAGGAAGTCGTTCCAGGTCGAGATGAAGGAGAAGACGCTGGTCGCCACGAGCCCGGGAAAGACGAGCGGGAAGAGGATCTGCCACAGGAAGCGGGTGCGGCTCGCCCCGTCGATGTAGGCGGCCTCCTCCAGCGCCTCCGGGACGGCCTTCACGAAACCGCGCAGCATCCAGATCGCGAAGGGCAGCGAGAAGGCGAGATGCGGCAGGATCAGTGAGCCCAGCGTGTTCAGCTGGCCGAAGTCCCGCATCATGAAGAACAGCGGAATGGTCAGCGCTTCGACCGGCACCATCTGGGCGACCAGGAACATGATCAGCAGGGTCGTGCGGAATTTGAAGCGGAACCGGGTCACGGCCGTCGCCGCGAGGAAGGCGATCAGCGCGGAAGCGATGACGACCGTGCCCGCGACGAGCAGGCTGTTGAGGAAGTACCGGCCGAATTCCTGCTGTTCGAAGACCCGCCGGAACGAGTCGAGGGACGGGGCCAGTGTCCAGGGCCGGGCCTCGGTGGACTGGATCTCTCCCGCCGGCTTGAGCGCGGAGAGCACCATCCAGTACAGCGGGAAGGCGACCGCGGCGGCGATGACGAGGGCGGCGGCCTCCGCCGCCAGCCTCCCGGGCCTCCGGACGCGCAGCAGCGCACGTGCGCTCACAGTTCCTCCCCCTGGCGCCGCACGAGGCGCAGATAGACCAGCGTCACGGCCAGCAGGATCACCAGCATCACGACGCCGATCGCCGATCCGAGGCTGTACTGCGAGGACGCGAACGCCTTCTGGTACGCGTACACGTTGAGCACCAGGTTCTGACCGGCGATGCCGCCGCCGTTGGTCATGACGTAGATCTGGGTGAAGACCTTGAAGTCCCAGATGATCGACTGGATGGTGACGACGATCAGGATCGGCCGCAGCATCGGTGCCATGACCGACCGCCAGATGCGCCACTGCGAGGCACCGTCCAGCGAGGCCGCCTCCAGCACCTCGGTGGGGACCGTCCGGATGCCCGCGTACACGGTCACCATCACGAACGGGAACGAGCACCAGAGCACTTCGAGGAGCACCAGCGCGAAGGCGCTGTAGCGCCCGTACGTCCAGGAGAAGTCGCCGAGTCCGAGCACCTTGTTGACCGGCCCGAAGTCCGGGTCGAAGAGGAACACCCAGACGGTGGAGCCGGTGATCGCCGGGGTCGCCCAGGCGCCCAGCGCGGCCATCATCAACGCGAGCCGGGGCAGTGCCCGGATGCGGGTCAGCAGGACGGCCAGGGCGCATCCGACGAACAGGGTGGCGAGCACGCAGGCCGTGGCGAAGAGCACGGTCGCGAGGAGCACCTGCCAGAACTGGCTGTCGTTGAAGAGGGTCGCGTAGTTCCCGAAGCCCTGGAAGGTGGTCGGTTCGCCGCCGCTGACCTGGGCCTGGGTGTACTCCAGGAAGGAGATCAGGCCCAGTTGGTAGATCGGGTAGACGAGGAGTCCGCCGAGCAGGACCAGGGCGGGCAGCAGGTAGAGCCAGGGGGTCCAGCCGGAACGCCGTGCGGGGGACGCCGGGCGGCCCCGGGGCGCGCGGGCCGGCGGGCCGCCCGCCCCGGCCCGCCCGGGGGCCTTGTGGGCCGTCGTGTTCGCGGTCATCGTCAGCCCGCGTCGGCGAACGCCGCGTCCATCTTCTTCGCCGCGTCGTCCGAGGCCGCCGCCACGTCCTTACGGCCGCTGACGATCTCCTGGAACATCGTCGGCAGGACCAGCGAGGCGTCGATCTGACCCCAGGCCGAGGAGGCGGGGACGAACTTGGCACCCGCGCCGAGCGTGTCGACGAACGGCCCGACGAACGGCTCCTTCTCCGCGACCGCGGCCCGCACGTCCGTGTAGGTCGGCAGGAAGCCCATCGCGTCGAACATCTTCGCCTGCGTCTTCTTGCCGGTCAGCGACTTCATCAGGTCGACCGCGAGGGTGCGGTGCGAACTGCTCTTCAGCACGCCGATGTTGTTGCCGCCCGCGAACGCCGGGGCGATCGACCCCTCCTCGACACCGGGAAGCGGGACGACCGCGTACTTGCCCTTCACGCTGCCCGCCTCGACGGCCGCGTGGCTGAAGTCGCCGCCGATCGCCATGGCCGCCTTGCCGGACGCGAAGGCGGTGACGGTCGCGTTGCCGCCCATGGCGGCGCACTTGGCGGCGGGGCAGTTGTCGTCGCCGAAGAGCGAGGTGTACGCCTCGATGCCCTTGCGGGCCTTCGCGCTGTTGATGGCCGACTCGTAGCTCACACCGGTCTCGTCGGCCAGTTCGCCGCCGTTGGCCCAGATGAACGGCATCGCGCCGTAGGTGTAGGCGCCGCCGACCACGAGGCCGTACAGGTCCGGCTTCTCCCGGTGGACCTTCTTGGCTGTGGAGATCAGCTCGGCCTGGGACTTGGGGGGTTCGATGCCGAGGTCCTCGAAGACGTCGGTGCGGTAGTACAGCGCCCGTACGCCGACGAAGAGCGGGGCCCCGTAGACCTGGCCGCCCACGGTCACGGACTGCCTGGCGGTCGGGTCCGTGTCCTTGGCCTCGCCCCAGGCGGCGAACTCCTTGCTCACGTCGGCGAGTCCGCCGTCCTTCACGTAGCCGGCCGTGTCGGTGTTGCCGTACTCGATGAGGTCGGGGGCGCTCTTCGGGTCGTTGAAGGCCGCCTTGATGCGCTGGGCGCGGGTGTCGACCGGTATGTACTCGACCTCGACCTTCGCGCCCTCGTGGGTCTTCTCGAAGTCGGCGACGGCCGCGTCGACGACCTTCTCCTTGGGCTTGTTGCCGACTTCCTGGAAGAGCCACACGCGGAGCGTGCCGGTCTTCTCGTCCCCCCCGGCACTGGTGTCGGAGGTCTGCGGCGCGCAGGCGGTGGCCGTGAGGCCCGCCAGCACCAGCGCAGCGGCCGGGGCGGCAATTCGGGCAGAAAGCTTCATCCGGGACCCTTACCGGTCAGTCGTTGCATTCTGTGCAACGTGCGTTTCGTTCTGCACAACTGGCAGGAGAGTAAGGGCGCGCCACCACCCGGACAAGTGGTCTCAACCACTCTGTGACCACCGGATGCAGCCCGTGCAACGCACCACGCACCCCCTCACCCACCCGGCCGACGGACGCGCAAATGATCTCCGGGCATGCAAAAGGTCCCCGGGACGCGCATCGCTGCGCGTCCCGGGGACCACGGACCCGAGGGCCCCGAGGACGGTGGGACCCAGAACTACTTCTTGCCGCCGTCCTTGCCGCCCTTGCCCTTGTCCTTGTCGCCGCCGGCGCCCATGGACTCGTAGATCTCCTTGCACATCGGACAGACCGGGTACTTCTTCGGGTCGCGCCCGGGGACCCAGACCTTGCCGCACAGTGCCACCACGGGAGTGCCCTCCAGGGCACTCGCCATGATCTTGTCCTTCTGGACGTAATGGGCGTAGCGCTCGTGGTCGCCGTCGCCGTTCGACACCTGCGGCGCCGGCTCTACGAGGGTCCCCGTACCTGCCCCGCGCTCGGGCTCAAGAGTGCTCATAACTGCCAAGCGTACTGAAAGCTCCGAGCATCAGTTCAGCGAAGGGTCGTCCGGATACGTCGCGATCATCGCGAGTTCGCTGCGCTGGCGTCGCAGAACGGCCCGCCAGAGGTTCTCCGGCCGCGGGGACGACACATCGCCCGGCTCCGACTCCACCACGTACCAGGCGCCGTCGGTCAGCTCCGTCTCCAGCTGGCCGGGCCCCCAGCCCGCGTACCCCGCGAAGATCCGCAGCGATCCGAGCGCCGCCGCCAGCAGCTCCGGCGGCGCGTCCAGGTCCACCAGGCAGATCGCCCCGTGCACACGGCGCCAGCCGATGGGCTCCCCGCCGCCCGTACGGAGCCGGGAACCGGGGGGAGCGCCCTCGTCCCCGGGGATCACCGCGACACCGAGCGCCGAGTCCAGCGAGACGGGGCCGCCCTGGAAGACGACGTCCGGCTCCCCGGTCAGGCCCGCCCAGGACGCGAGGATGTCGCCGACGCCGACCGGGGTCGGCCGGTTCAGGACGACACCGAGCGAGCCCTCCTCGTCGTGGTCGAGGAGCAGCACCACCGCACGGTCGAAATTCGGGTCCGCCAAGGCGGGTGTGGCCACGAGCAGTCGCCCTGTGAGCGAGGACACCTCGGTCATGGCAGAGATGATCCCGCATCTTGGCGTTCCGCGGGCCCCAACCGGCCCGTCCGGCCCCGGCCGGCTTCCGTGCGCAGCTCAGGGCGCACAGGAGCCGCACAGGCGCACGGGGAGCGCACGCCCACGGGCGCGTCGAACACCCCTTCCGGACGGTGACCCTCCGCAAGGGGTTCCCAGCAGAGCGTGCTGTGGCGGATTCATGACGTTCGTATACCCCCCTGTGCCTTACGGAAGGGGGGTGGGGGCCCATTACCCTTTTCGATGGCCCCCTGCCCGACCACTCCGGAACGCGAGATACATGACCGGCACAGACGATGTCCTGCTTGTCCACGGCGGCACCCCGCTGGAGGGCGAGATCCGCGTCCGAGGCGCCAAGAACCTGGTGCCGAAGGCAATGGTCGCCGCGCTGCTCGGCAGCGGGCCCAGCCGGCTCCGCAACGTGCCCGACATCCGCGATGTGCGGGTGGTCCGGGGACTGCTGCAGCTGCACGGCGTGACCGTCCGCCCCGGTGACGAGCCGGGCGAACTCATCCTCGACCCGTCGCACGTCGAGAGCGCGAACGTCGCCGACATCGACGCCCACGCGGGCTCGTCGCGCATCCCGATCCTCTTCTGCGGCCCGCTGCTGCACCGTCTGGGCCACGCCTTCATCCCGGGGCTCGGCGGCTGCGACATCGGCGGCCGGCCGATCGACTTCCACTTCGAGGTGCTGCGCCAGTTCGGCGCGACCATCGAGAAGCGGGCGGACGGCCAGTACCTGGAGGCCCCGCAGCGGCTGCGCGGCACCAAGATCCGGCTGCCGTACCCGTCGGTGGGCTCCACCGAGCAGGTGCTCCTCACCGCCGTCCTCGCCGAGGGCGTCACCGAGCTGTCCAACGCGGCCGTCGAGCCGGAGATCGAGGACCTCATCTGCGTACTGCAGAAGATGGGCGCGATCATCTCCATGGACACCGACCGGACGATCCGGATCACGGGTGTCGACAGGCTCGACGGCTACACCCACCGGGCCATCCCGGACCGCCTGGAGGCCGCCTCCTGGGCGTCCGCCGCCCTGGCGACCGAGGGCAACATCTACGTGCGCGGCGCCCAGCAGCGCTCGATGATGACGTTCCTCAACACCTTCCGCAGGGTCGGCGGCGCGTTCGAGATCGACGACGAGGGCATCCGCTTCTGGCACCCGGGCGGCGCGCTGAACGCCATCGCGCTGGAGACGGACGTCCACCCCGGTTTCCAGACCGACTGGCAGCAGCCGCTCGTGGTCGCCCTGACGCAGGCCGCCGGCCTGTCGATCGTCCACGAGACGGTGTACGAGTCCCGGCTCGGCTTCACCTCGGCGCTCAACCAGATGGGTGCGCACATCCAGCTCTACCGCGAGTGCCTCGGGGGCTCCGACTGCCGCTTCGGGCAGCGGAACTTCCTGCACTCGGCGGTCGTCTCGGGGCCCACCAAGCTCCAGGGCGCGGACCTGGTGATCCCGGACCTGCGCGGCGGGTTCTCGTACCTGATCGCCGCGTTGGCGGCCCAGGGCACGTCCCGGGTGCACGGCATCGACCTGATCAACCGCGGCTACGAGAACTTCATGGACAAGCTCGAGAAGCTCGGCGCCAAGGTCGAACTGCCGGGCGGCTCACTCGTCTGACGCCGCGCCGGACGCGCGCTCCGGCGCACGCACAGTGCTGCCGCACACAGCATTGCGCGACCCCGCACCACAGCCCGCCGCCCCGGTCCCCCGCCAAGGGACCGGGGCGGCGGGCCTTTTCATCGGCGTGCCCACCGGGCCGGGAAGAGCCTGACCGTACGGTCCCGGGGGCCCGCCGGAGCCCTCCGTCGGTGCGCGCCCGCCCAGGGGAGCCGCGGTCGCGACCCCACAAGGCCCGCAGAGCGCCCTGACGGCCCCGTACGGGCCATGACGCCCTCTCGGGGCCCCCTCGGGTGCCCCGGCGCCTCACAGCGCCTGCGCGGGCGGTGTGCGCCATGGCCCCGGGTACGCCGAAGGGCGGCCGTCCCGGTCGGGACGGCCGCCCTTCTTGATGCCTCGGGGCCTTACTTGCCCTTGGCGGCTTCCTTGAGCTTCGAGCCCGCGGAGACCTTCACGCTGTAGCCGGCCGGGATGTTGATCGGGTCGCCGGTCTGCGGGTTACGAGCGGTGCGAGCGGCACGGTGGGTGCGCTCGAAGGTCAGGAAGCCGGGGATGGTGACCTTCTCGTCGCCCTTGGCGACGATCTCGCCAACGGTCTCGGCGAGGGCGGCCAGAACGGCGTCGGCGTCCTTGCGGGTCACCTCGGCACGGTCGGCCAGGGCGGCCACCAGCTCACTGCGGTTCATGTTGTTACTCCCGTGTTCTTCTTGCCTGTGAGGCGTGAGATCGAAGCCGATGCTGCCAGGGCCCTCTGACAGTCCCCGGACCCGGGTCTGATGTCAGACCCTCGCGCCCGAATACGCATCCTGCCCCCACCTGCGGCGCTAACGCCAATCCGGATCCCCTGGACGTCACACGAAAATCACCACTATTTTGCCCGTGGTGACGTTCCGTCGACTCCTTGAAGCGGTCCGCAGCGGATACCGGGCCTGTGGGGCTCGCTGCCCGCCCACCCTAAAGGGGCGTTTGGGACGCCGCGACCCGCGACGCGCCGTACGGGGCGCCCGGACGTGAGGTAGGGCACCGTCCGCGGGAGCCGTGGCCGACCCCCGCGGGCGGCGCGTGTTACGCGGGGCCCGCCGTGGCCTCGGAGACCCCGGCCGCCTTCGCGGCCTCGCGGACCGCCCCTGCGACGGCTCCGGCCACCTTGTCGTTGAAGACCGACGGGATGATGTAGTTCGCGTTCACCTCGTCCTCGGCGACGACGTCGGCGAGGGCGCGGGCCGCGGCGAGCATCATGTCCGAGTTGACCGCGCGGGACTGGGCGTCCAGCAGGCCGCGGAAGACACCCGGGAAGACCAGGACGTTGTTGATCTGGTTCGGGAAGTCGGAGCGCCCGGTGGCGACAACTGCCGCCGTCTCGCGGGCGATCGTCGGGTCGACCTCGGGGTCGGGGTTCGCGAGCGCGAACACGATCGCACCGTCGGCCATGGCGGCGACGTCGTCGCCGTTCAGGACGTTGGGGGCGGAGACACCGATGAAGACGTCGGCACCGACGACGGCCTCCTTGAGGGTGCCGGTGACACCCTCGGGGTTGGTGTTGTCGGCGATCCAGCGCAGCGGCGAGTCCGGGTCGGCGGAGACCAGGTCCTCGCGGCCCGCGTGCACCACGCCGTGGATGTCGGCGACGACGGCGTGCTTGACGCCGGCGTCGATGAGCAGCTTCAGGATGGCCGTGCCGGCCGCGCCGGCGCCGGACATGACGACCCGTACGTCACCGATCGCCTTGCCGACCACGCGCAGCGCGTTGGTGAGGGCGGCCAGGACGACGATCGCGGTGCCGTGCTGGTCGTCGTGGAAGACGGGGATGTCCAGGGCCTCGCGCAGCCGCGCCTCGATCTCGAAGCAGCGGGGGGCGGAGATGTCCTCCAGGTTGATGCCCGCGAAACCGGGGGCGATTGCCTTCACGATCTCCACGATCGCGTCGGTGTCCTGGGTGTCCAGGCAGATCGGCCACGCGTCGATGCCCGCGAAGCGCTTGAACAGGGCCGCCTTGCCCTCCATCACGGGGAGCGCCGCCATCGGGCCGATGTTGCCGAGGCCGAGCACCGCGGACCCGTCCGTCACGACTGCGACGGAGTTGCGCTTGATGGTGAGGCGGCGGGCGTCCTCGGGGTTCTCGGCGATCGCCATGCAGACCCGGGCCACACCGGGGGTGTAGATCATCGAGAGGTCGTCACGGTTGCGGATGGGGTGCTTGGACGCCATCTCGATCTTGCCGCCGAGGTGCATCAGGAACGTACGGTCGGAGACCTTGCCGAGGACGACGCCCTCGATGTCGCGCAGGCCTTCGACGATCTCGTCCGCGTGCGAGGTGGAGGACGCCGCGATCGTGACGTCGATCCGCAGCTTCTCGTGGCCGGAAGCGGTCACGTCGAGGCCGGTGACCGAACCTCCGGAGGACTCCACGGCCGTGGTCAGCTGGGAGACCGCTGTGCCGCTCGCGGGCACCTCCAGCCTGACCGTCATCGAGTACGAGACGCTGGGCGCCGTTGCCATGGCCGAGTCCTTCGCTTTCCTTAGCTTCATTGCTGCGCACCCAGCGGGGGGATGCCCCGTACGTGCGTTCCGATCGTCGCACCTACCGACCGGTAGCCGGTAATGAGCGGCATCTTTCGGAAACTTTTTTCCACCATACGAGAAGCTACAGGTCGACGGAACCCCTACCGGGCCGGCCGGCTCCCCCTGTGAACGCAGACAGACCCGCGCCACCAGGAGGTGACGCGGGTCTGTCCTCTTCGATTAAGTGGCACCGGCCCGCCATGCTCGCCTCGCGGCAAGTGGTCGCTCGAAGCGACGAAGGTTGGGCCCGGGGGCTTGGATCGAGCCGATGCCAACACCAGGCTAACAAACACCCCGGAGAAGTGATTCCTGTGCGACGGGTTGACTCGAAAAAAGGGGCTGCCCGGCTGCGGCAGCCCCTTCTTCTCAGTCCCTCAGCAGGTCGGGAACGCCGTCCCCGTCCGGCATGTCACGCTCCCCCGACACCACGGTCAGCTGTTGCGTCGCACGGGTGAGGGCCACGTACAGCACCCGCAGCCCCGCCGGTGACTCGTCCGCGATCTCCGCGGGCGAGACGACCACCGTGGCGTCGTACTCCAGCCCCTTCGCCTCCAGGCTCCCCAGCGCCGCCACGCGCTCCCCGAGCTCCGCCAGCCAGGCGCGGGCCTCGGCACGGCGGTTCATCGCGACGACCACGCCCACGGTGCCGTCCACCTCGGTGAGCAGCCTGCGGACCTCCTCGCGCACGGCGGCGGCCAGATCCCCGTCCCGTACGGTCTCGAAGCGCGGCTCCACCCCCGTCGAACGAACCGCCACCGGGGACTCCATCCCCGGCATGGCGAGCGCCAGCACCTTCGCCGCGAGCTCGGCGATCTCCGCCGGGTTGCGGTAGTTCACCGTGAGGGTGAACCGGCGCCTCGGCCGGCTGCCGAGCGCCTCGTCACGGGCGGCGGCCGCCTCGTCCGGGTCCGACCAGGAGGACTGCGCCGCGTCGCCGACGATCGTCCAGGTGGCGTGCCGCCCGCGACGGCCGACCATGCGCCACTGCATGGGCGTCAGGTCCTGTGCCTCGTCGACGATCACATGGGCGTACTCGGTGCGCTCCGCCGCCAGCCGTTCGGCCCGCTCCCACTGGGTCTCCTCGCGGTGCGGCATCAGCTCGTCCAGACCCGTGAGCTGGTCCAGCGGGTCGAGTTCACGCTTCTTCTTCGGGCGGTTCGGGGTGCCCAGAAGCGTCTGCAGCTCGTCCAGCAGGGCCACGTCGTGGACGGAGAGCGGGCCCTTGCCGTCCTCGTCCAGCCGCTTCAGCGCACGGGCCAGCCGGCGCACCTCGCCCTGGTTGAGAATCCGGCGCGCCCACCGGCTCAGCCGCCGCTCGTCGCCCATCGCGGCCAGGACCTTGCGCGGGGTGAGTTCCGGCCACCAGGCGTTCAGGAAGGCGAGGAAGGGAGTCTCCGTGGAGACGTCCTCGTCGAACGAGGAGCGGAGCTCCGCCGCCAGTTCGGGGTCCGTGTAGCGGCCCCGGCCCGACGACTTGCTCCACAGGGCGTCCAGGAGCAGTTTGCGGGCGCGCGGGCGCAGCAGGTTGACGGGCGCGGTGCCGCCGAGCACGTTGTGCCGGATGCGCCGGAGCTCGTCCGCGTTCAGCTCGACGCGGCCGCCGAACGCGACCACCCGCAACCGGGTCGGGGTGCCCCGGTCGTCCGGGGCCTGCGCCTCACCGAACGCCAGCTGCCCGTCCTGGGCGGCCGGCCGGGGCGCGGACTGCTCCAGCGCCCCGCGGGCCGCCTTGCGCAGCACGTGCAGCATCCGGGAGGAGCCCTTGATCCGGGCCACGGCCGGCTCGTCGTAGGTGGTCGCCCCCTCGGCCCCCGCCGCCTCGTCGGACAGCGAGCCGACCGCCCTGATCGCGACCTGGCCCTCCTCACCGAGCGAGGGCAGCACCCCTTCGGTGTACGCGACCAGCAGCGGGGTCGGCGAGACGACGAGGATGCCGCCCGCGTAACGGCGCCGGTCCTGGTACAGGAGGTACGCGGCCCGGTGCAGGGCCACCGCCGTCTTGCCGGTGCCCGGCCCGCCCGACACCTCCGTGACGGAGGCCGCAGGGGCCCGGATCACCAGGTCCTGCTCGGCCTGGATGGACGAGACGATGTCCCGCATGGTGTGGCTGCGGGCCTGACCCAGCGCCGCCATCAGGGCGCCGTCGCCGATGACGGGCAGCTTGTCGCCGCCGAGGTACGCCGTCAGCTCCGGGCGCATCAGGTCGTCCTCGACCCCCAGGACCCGGCGGCCCTTGGAGCGGATGACGCGCCGGCGCACGACCCTGCCCGGGTCCTTCGGCGTCGACCGGTAGAACGGCGCGGCGGCCGGGGCACGCCAGTCGATCACCAGGGGCGCGTAGTCCGAATCGAGTACTCCTATGCGGCCGATGTGGAGCGTCTCCGCGATGTCGGCGGTGCTGTCCTCCCGTACGACGTCGTCGGCCGGCTCGACGGAGGTGAACGCGCCGTCCGGGCCGCGTTCACCGTCCTTGCCGAGCAGCAGGTCGATCCTGCCGAAGAGGAAGTCCTCGAACTCGCTGTTCAGCCGGTTGAGGTGGACACCGGCGCGGAAGACCTGGGCATCGCGCTCGGCGAGCGCCCCCGGTGTACCGACCTGGCCCCGTTTACTGGCGTCGTGCATGAGAAATTCCGCCTCGTGGATCTTCTCCTCGAGGCGGTGGTACACCCGGTCCAGATGTTCTTGCTCGACACCGATTTCCCGGTCCCGCAGCGAATCGACAGCGGCATCCTGCGCGGCCACCGAGGCCCCCTTCTGACGTGCATCAAGCAGCCGTCAACCGTACGCGAAAGGGGGCCCCTCGCGCACCTGCCGCCCCGATTGCCTTCCGGGGCCTTCGTTCGGATCGCGCCGGGCCGATCCGAACGGAGGATCCAGGTCAGGCATCGATCTCCACCAGCCGCTCGCCGTCGAAGGTCCGGACCTCGAAGTGGTCGATGTCATCACGGGCCATCGCCGTACCGCCGTGCACGTACAGCGGGTTCTTCGCACTCTCGCGTGAGGAGCCCTCGATCCCGTAACCCCAGGTCGGCACGGACCAGGAGGTGACGACCTCCTCCTCACCGGTCCGGGAGACGGCGATCAGGCTGCACTTCTGCGGGCCCTTGACGTTCGTCAGCTCCAGGACCGTGTGCGTGCCCCATGCCTTCGGCTCCAGGCCGACCGTCGCGCCGACCCGGGTGGTGGGGTCCGTCGCCCGCACCTTCTCGGTCATGTGGTGGAAGAAGGCGTCCTCGGCGGGACTCGTCGGGTGCGGGTCGGCGGCCTGGACCCGGGCGGCCGGCTTCCCGTCCGCCGTGGCGACGACCGCGATCACCGGGCCGCCGATCACGAGGACCGCCGCCGCCGCGAGGAGCAGCCTGCCGCGCCTCCGCCGCTGCGCCCGCTTCCGGGCGACCTCGTCGACCAGACCGGAGAGCAGCCGGGGCGCGGGGCGCTCCGGGACGTGCGGGACGGGGCGGCCGCCCGGGTCGGCCGCGGGGGCCTCCGCGAGCATCGCCAGCATGGGTTCCATCCCGGCGAACTCGTCGAGGTGGGCGCTGCACAGCGCACAGCCCGCCAGGTGCGCCTCGAAGGCGCTCGCCTCGGCGTCGTCGAGGATGCCCAGGACGTACGCACCGGCCGCGTCGTGCTCCGGCCCTTCCCGGGGGAAGTCGAAGGGACCGGGGGTGGGGCCCGGGGGTCCCGAGGGGCCGCGGGCACCGGTCGGCCGGGGCCCGAAGGGCAGCCACTCGTGGTCGCTCATGCCGTGATCCCCCTCTCTTCGAGTGCGAGCTTCATGGAACGGAGTGCGTAGAACACCCGGGACCGCACGGTCCCGCTGGGTACGCCGAGCATCTCGGCGGCCTCGTTGACCGTACGGCCCTTGAAGTAGGTCTCGACCAATGCTTCCCGGTGAGCCGGGGTCAAATCGTCGAGCGCGTCCGAGAGCGTCATCAGCCACAACGCCTTGTCAATCTCGTCCTCCGCGGGAATGACCTCCAGCGGCGACGGATCGACCTCGCGCGGCCGGGCCTGCCGGCTGCGGTGGCCGTCGATGACGATGCGCCGGGCGACCGTCACCAGCCAGGGGCGGACGGAGCCGGTCGCCCGATTGAGCGAACCGGCGTTCTTCCAGGCACGGATGAGCGTTTCCTGCACCACGTCCTCGGCCCGCTGGCGGTCACCCGCGACGAGTCGGAGCACGTAGGCCAGCAAAGGACCGGCATGTTCGCGGTAGAGCGCCCGCATCAGCTCCTCGTCGGGGACGTCGGAGGCGGAGCGGGGCGGTTCACTGCGATGTCGAGCCCTGTGCGGACGGTCATCGGCCACGGCCGCATCCTTGCGCACCCGAACCTCCCGGTCGAGACCCTGTCGAGCTCTGTGACCATCGATACGGGCCCCGCCAGAGGATCATTCAACGGACGCGGAACTTTTTCGCGCGGCCGGACGGCGGCGCACCGCGGTCACGCGCGCGGCCGGACGGCGCCCGGCGGTCAGGTGACGGCCTTCACCCGGCGGCGGTGCCGGGCCACCCGCTCCCGGTTGCCGCAGACCTCGCTGGAACACCAGCGCCGCCGGCGCCCCCGCGACGTGTCCAGGTAGAGCCGCCGGCAGGCGTCGCCCTCGCAACGACGCAGCCCGGCCCGGGCCACCGGGTCCGTCAGCAGCTCCACCGCGTCCCTGGCCACCGCGG
Source organism: Streptomyces clavifer (assembly GCA_014651175.1). Classification (GTDB taxonomy): domain Bacteria; phylum Actinomycetota; class Actinomycetes; order Streptomycetales; family Streptomycetaceae; genus Streptomyces; species Streptomyces clavifer. The sequence goes on from BMWJ01000003.1 coordinate 716,269, forward strand.
CCAGCAGCGCCCCGCACGCGGGTTCCTCACTCAGCACCCGTACGAGCACGCCGCCCTTCCCCCGTACCGCCCGCAGGCCCGGAGTCGCTCCGGCCGCACGGGTGTTGACGCCTTCCAGGGCTCCGTCGGCGCGGCCTCCGGACAGCTCCGCCGTCATCAGCCGGTCGATGCCCGTACGCAACTGCCGGAAGCGCGCCACCCACGTGTCGTCCACGGACGTCAGCGGCGTCCCCTCCGGGACCAGCCGCGACGCCACCAGCCACTCGGCGAGCCGTGCGGGGCCGTCCAGTTGCTCGCAGGCACCGGAGACCCCCGCGGCCGTCGCCACCAGGTCCAGGCAGATCCGACCGGAGTCGAACCGCCGGCCGTACGAGCCCGTGCCCGCCGCCATGAGCCTGCCACCGCCTCGGGGTCACCGGTAGGAAGTCACCGCCACCAGAGTGCCCGTCCCCGGGCCGCCCCGGAACCCCTCCTGCCGCCCGGGACACCGCCGTGGCCTGCCCGCAGGAACGACGGAACAGCCCTCCGCGGAGCCGCGCCTGCGGCACGGGCCCGGACGCGCCCCTCGCACCGCGAGCCGCTCAGCTGTGCGGCGGGCCGTCGTGCAGGATCCGCTGGAACATCCGGTGGTCCTGCCACGCACCGTCGATGTGGAGGTAGCGCGGCGCCGTGCCGATCTGCTCGAACCCGGCCTTCGTCAGGACCCGTTGCGAGGCCGTGTTGTCCACGACCGTCGCGGCCTCCACCCGGTGCAGTCCGAGCCCGTCCCGCGCCGCCTCGCAGACCCGGCCGACGGCGGCGGTCGCCAGACCCCGGCCCGCCCGCTCGACGTCGATCCAGTAGCCGAGCCGGGCGTTGCGGAACGGCCCGCGCTCGATCGAGGCGAGCGTCATCGCCCCCACCACCCGGTCCTCGTCGTCGGCCAGCACCCAGGGCATGGCACGTCCGGCGTCCCGGTCCGCCAGCAGCCCGGCCAGGCGCTGGGCCTGGCCCTGCGGGGTGTAGAAGGCCTCGGGCCGCACGGGTTCCCAGCGGCGCATGTACGCACGGCTCCGGGTCAGGGCCTCGGCGAAGGACCCGGCGTCGCCGAGCGTCGCGGGCCTCAGCCGGACACCGGCGGCCAACGGACGGATGTCATTGATCATCCCCGCACGGTACCGACCGCTCAGGAATCGGCGTACTTGGTGTCCGCCGACGGGTCCAGCGCCAGCCGGTAGCCGCGCTTGACGACGGTCTGGATCAGCCTCGGCGCGCCCAGCGCCGTGCGCAGCCGGGCCATCGCCGTCTCCACCGCGTGCTCGTCCGTCCCGCTGCCGGGCAGGGCCCGCAGCAGATCGGCGCGCGACACCACCCAGCCCGGCCTGCGGGCCAGGGTGTGCAGCAGGGCCATTCCGGCGGGCGGCACGGGGCGCAGGGCACCGTCGACCAGGACGGCGTGACCGCGGATCTCGACCAGGTGTCCGGCGACCGGGAGCGTACGGGCACGGGCCGGCAGCTGGGCGCAGAGCAGCTGGACGAGCGGGCCGAGCCGGAAGCGCTCCGGCTGGACGGTGTCGATGCCCCGGGCCTGCAGGGGCAGGGCGGTGACGGGCCCCACGCGGGCCGTGACGACGTCGTGGCGCAGGGCGGACAGCACCTCGGGGAGGAGTCCGCGGGCCTCGGCACGGTTCAGGTACGAGGCGGCGGCGGGGGCACTGGTGAAGGTGACCGCGTCCAGGCCGCGGGCGACCGTGACGTCCAGCATCCGGTCGAGCGGAGCGATGTCCTCGGGCGGCATCCAGCGGTAGACGGGTACGCCGACGACCTCGGCGCCCGCCTCACGGAGCGACTCGACGAAGCCGGGCAGTGGCTCGCCGTGCAGCTGGAGAGCGATCCGGCGGCCGTCGACCCCCTCGCCGAGCAGCCGGTCCAGGACCTCGGCCATCGATTCGGACCCGGGGGACCAGGCCTCCGTGAGTCCGGCGGCCCGGATGGAGCCCTTGACCTTCGGGCCGCGGGCGAGGAGCTCGACCCCGCGCAACAGGTCCAGGAGCCGGTCCCCGATGCCCCAGCCGTCGGCGGCCTCCACCCAGCCCCTGAAGCCGATGGCGGTGGTGGCGATCACGACGTCGGGTGCGTCGTCGATCAGTTCCTTGGTGGCGGCGAGCAGTTCGCTGTCGTCCGCGAGCGGAACGATCCGCAGCGCGGGTGCGTGCAGCACTGCGGCGCCCCGGCGCCGGAGAAGCGTCCCGAGCTCCTCCGCGCGACGGGCTGCGGTCACCCCGACCGTGAAGCCCGCGAGGGGCCCGTGCTGTTCGTCGTCGTACATGGCGTGATACCCGGCTCTCGTCCCGCTGCTGCTCGATGGTGCGGAGGACCGAGACTGCCAACCCTGCGTGACAGACTCGGTTCACTCATATTTCCCGCCCGTTACGTCACATGACGCCCGGTTGTCATCCTCACACCTCGGCATAGCTGAGCTGGGGCTTCGCCGACACGGCCGCGGTCCGGCGAAGGTATACCGACCAGGTGACGGTGAAGCAGACGGCGTAGAAGGCCAGGAAGGTCCAGAAGGCGGCCGTCCCGGTGCCCGAGGTCGCGAAGGACTGGCGGAAGGCGAGGTTGATCGCGAGGCCGCCGAGTGCTCCGACCGCCCCGATGAGGCCCATGGCCGCGCCGGACAGCCGGCGCCCGTAGGCCGCCGCCTCCTCGCCGCGCAGACCCTTGCTGATCGCCTTGGCGTGGAAGATGCCGGGGATCATCTTGAACGTCGAGCCGTTGCCGAGTCCCGTCAGCACGAACAGCGCGATGAATCCGACGAGGAAGACACCGAGCGACTCGATCCCCGAGGCGTATACGACGACACCGGTCGCGGCGGCCATCGCCGCGAAGTTCCACAGCGTGATCCGGGCGCCGCCGTACCGGTCGGCGAGCCAGCCGCCCGCGGGCCGGATCAGGGAGCCGAGCAGCGGTCCGATGAAGGTGAGCGAGGCGGCCTGCAGCGGGGTGCGGCCGAACTGCGTCTGCAGGACGAGGCCGAAGGCGAAGCTGTAGCCGATGAACGAGCCGAAGGTGCCGATGTAGAGCACCGACATGATCCAGGTGTGCGGATCGCGTACGGCCTGGAGCGCGGCCCCCGTGTCGTTCTGGACGGGCCGGAGGTTGTCCATGCGGAAGGCCGCGCAGAGCGCGGCGACGATGATCAGGGGTATGTAGACCCCGAGCACGATCCGCGGGTACGCGGCACCGGCCGTACCGATCACCAACAGGCCGACGAGCTGCACGACCGGCACCCCGATGTTGCCGCCGCCCGCGTTCAGCCCGAGCGCCCAGCCCTTCTTGCGCAGCGGGAAGAACGCGTTGATGTTCGTCATCGACGAGGCGAAGTTGCCGCCGCCGATACCGGTGAGCCCGGCGACGACGAGGAACGTGGTGTACGAGGTCCCGGGCTCCATCACCACGAGGGCGGCGACGGTCGGCACCAGCAGCGTCAGTGCGCTGATCACGGTCCAGTTGCGCCCGCCGAACAGCGCGACCGCGAAGGTGTACGGCACCCGGACGACGGCACCGACCAGGGTGGCCGTGGAGATCAGGAAGAACTTCCCGGCCGGGTCGATCCCGTACTCCGGTCCCATGAACAGCACCATCACGGACCACAGGGACCAGATGGAGAATCCGATGTGCTCCGAGAGCACGGAGAACCACAGGTTCCGCCGGGCCACGCGCTCGCCCGACTCGCGCCAGAAGGTCTCGTCCTCCGGCTCCCACTGCTCGATCCAACGACCGGCCATCACGCGCCTCCACAGGGGTCGGGGTGTTGTGCCGCCGACGCTAGGGAACGCGCGTTTCGGTGCGGTGCCGCGAGGTGACCGGTGCGCAACCTTGCTCTCACTCGGCCGCCGGGGGCGCGGTGAGCCGGAGCTCCGCCGCGCCCCCGCAGGGCTCAGGCCCGCTTGCCGCGCCGGTCCGCCCCGTTGGGCCACAGGCGCGGCCGGCGCTTGGCCGCGGTGTCCTCGACCCAGCCGAACGCCAGGATCGCCAGTCCTATCAGCGGCCAGATCGCGATCAGGACGAGCGCGTCGTACGACTTCTCGATGTACGAGCCGAACGCGTCGCCGAACCACGGGATCGTCCACAGCTCGTCGACGAGCTGGGCGGCCGCCATCAGCAGCAGGTTGTGCCAGAGGTAGATCGTCACGGCCCGGTTGTTGGCCAGGGTGATCAGGCCGTCCCACCCGGCGAGCTTCCCGGGGAGCTTCTGCCAGGACGGGGCGTAGATCAGCAGGATCGCGCAGAAGCCGAGGGACCAGGTGGCCTGGGCGAGCGGGATCTCGTCCAGGTTCCAGCCCTCCTCGGTGAGGTGGCCTGACGCCCACCACAGGCCGAAGCCCATGACGATCGCGGCGGACGACACCGCCAGATAGCGCGGGATCTCCTTGAGCAGCCCGTCGTTGTGGGCGAAGCCCAGGATCCAGCAGGAACCGAACACCGCGAAGTCGACTAGCCCGTCGCCGAGCATTCCGTCCACGGTCACCAGGCCCGTTCCGATCACGGCCGTGAGGCCGATCGGCGCCAGGAGCGTCACCCACGGCAGCCTGCGGAAGGCCCTGAGCAGCAGGGGCGAGGCGAGCACGAACCATAGGTAGGCCCGGATGTACCAGAGCGGTCCCACCGCCTGGTCCGCCCAGGTCAGCTCCAGCCATCCGCCGGTCGAGCCGCTCTCCTCGGGGTACGGCGGGGAGCCGATGGGGAAGAGGTAGCAGCCGATCTTGACGAACCACCACAGCCCCTCCTCCCGGACGGGCTTCCAGCTCAGCGCGAACATCACCGGCACGACGAGGAGCGAGAACGCCCACATCGGAGGGAGCAGCCTGCGCAGCCGGCCACGGATCACGCCGCCCGCGGGGCGCGCCAGCGATCGGGCCATCAGCGAACCGGCCAGGGCGAACATCACGCCCATGGACGGGAAGAGGACGGTCAGCCAGGCCCAGCCGAAGAGGTGGAAGAAGACGACGCGGACGAGCGCGACGGCCCGGAGGAGGTCGAGATAGCGGTCCCGCCCCGGCCGGGCGGGGGGCACGGGGGCTTCCGGCGCCGCAGGAGGGGCGGTGGTGCCGGCGGCGGTGCCGGCGGCGGTGTCCGGGGCGGTCCGGGTCTGCCCGGGGAGGGTTCCGGCGTACGCCGGGTACGGGCCGCCCCGTCCCGCAGCGGCGTCCTCCCGCACCAGGGACGGGCCGTCCTGCGCCGGAGGTGCGCCGGTCCGGCCCGCGTACGTGCCGTCCTGTTCCGGGTACGCGCTCCCCCGTCCGGGGAGGGCGCCGCTCTCCGGCATCCAGGTGCCGTCGTGCGGAGGCCGGGTGCCGCCCTGCGGAGGCCGGGTGCCGTCGTGGCCGTCATGCCGGGGCTGATTCGGGTAGGTCATGCGACCGGCCTCCGGTCCTTCTCCGCGTCCTTGCGCCGGTTCGGTGTCCCGCCCGGCGCCTCGACCACGCCCGTGCGGCGCAGCTTCTGCCAGCGCAGCCGGCCACCGGTGAGAGCGGTGATCCAGGACTGGAGCAGCACGACGTACATCAGCTGCCGGTAGAGGATCTGCTGGAGCGGCAGGGAGATCAGGTGGGTCATGCGCTCCCGGTCGAGCCGGAACGCGTACGCGGCGCAGACGGCCTGCACCATCAGGACGCCGAACCAGGCGGCGACGGTCTTGCCCGTCGGGCCGAAGACCAGTCCGTACAGCAGGAAGACGTCGATGAGGGGGGCCAGCAGCGGGGCGACCACCATGAACAGGGAGACGAACGGCAGTCCGACACGTCCGAAGCGGCCCGAGGGCCCGCGCTCGATCACGGCGCGGCGGTGCTTCCAGATGGCCTGCATGGTGCCGTACGACCACCGGTAGCGCTGCGACCACAGCTGCTGCACGGACTCCGGGGCCTCGGTCCACGCCCGGGCGTCCTCCGCGTAGACGACGCGCCATCCGTCGCGGTGCAGCCCCATGGTGACATCGGTGTCCTCGGCGAGGGTGTCCTCGCTCATGCCGCCGATCCGGTCCAGCGCCTCCCGGCGGAAGGCGCCGACCGCTCCGGGGATGGTGGGCATGCAGCCCAGGAGGTCGTACATCCTGCGGTCGAGGTTGAAGCCCATCACGTACTCGATGTGCTGCCAGGCGCCGATCAGCGAGTCGCGGTTGCCGACCTTGGCGTTGCCCGCGACCGCCCCGACCCGGGGGTCGGCGAAGGGCTGGACGAGCTCGCGCACGGTGGAAGGTTCGAACACCGTGTCGCCGTCCATCATCACGACGATGTCGTAGCGGGCGTTCGCGATGCCGTTGTTCAGCGCTGCGGGCTTGCCCGCGTTCTGCTGGCGGACGACACGGACGTTCGGGATCCACATCGCGTCGACGAGGTCGGCCGTACCGTCCGTCGAGCCGTCGTCGATGACGATGACCTCGATCGGGTAGTCGCTGGCCACCAGGGACCGGACGGTGGCCTCGATGCACTCGCGCTCGTTGTACGCGGGGACCAGGACCGTCACCGGGCGGGTGAACGGCTCGCCCCAGCTGAAGTCCTTGCGGCGGACCTTCCTGGCGTGCAGGAAGGAGAGCAGCAGCATCAGCCCGAAGCGGACGAGCACCAGGGCGCCGATCACCGCGAGACCGACCACCAGCACACCGGTGATCCGCTCGGAGATGTCCACGGCGAAGACGAACGCCTTCCCCTTCCAGAGCGCGAACCCGGTGACCGGGGTGTGCGCGCTGGGGGCGCCGAGGGCCGCCGTGAGGTGGGTGAACTCGTAGCCCTCCTCCTGCATCTGCGGGAGGAACCTGCCCAGGGCGGCCACGGTCTGGGACCGGTCGCCGCCGGAGTCGTGCATCAGGATGATGGCGCCCTTGCCGCCCTTGGGCGTGGCCCGCTCCAGGATGGCGCGGACACCGGGGCGCTTCCAGTCCTCACTGTCGGTGTTGTTCACGACGGTGAGGTAGCCACGGCTGCCGATGTACTGCGTGACCGGCCAGGACTTGTTGTCCATGGCGTCGGAGAACGAGGAGTAGGGCGGGCGGAAGAGGGACGTGCGGATGCCCGCCGCGCCCGCCAGCACGAGCTGGTTCTGGGAGAGCTCCCAGTCGATGCGGCTGGTGGACTGGAAGGACAGGTCGGGGTGGTTGAACGTGTGGAGCCCGATCTCGTGCCCCTCGTCGACCATGCGCTTCACGAGGCCCGGGTAGCGCGAGGCCATGGTCCCGGTGACGAAGAAGACGCCGTGCGCGTCGTGCTTCTTGAGCTCGTCCAGGACCCGCGGGGTCCAGACCGGGTCCGGGCCGTCGTCGAAGGTCAGGACGATCTTGTGGTCGGGTATCCGGAGCGTCTTGGCCGGCTCTCCGGCCTTGCGGGCGTCTATGACCGGACCGCCGTCGAGCACGTCGGCGGGCACCTGTGTGGTGGGTGCCGGGGCCTGAATGCGGTGGTCGGCGAGGATTTCGCTGTGCACGTATCCGCGCAGCATCAGCATGGCGAGCAGGGCGACGAGGAGGAGTGAAGGAAGCAGGTAGCGCATCGGAAGCCTGCGCCTGACGGTCCGCTTCTTCCTACGGTTGTGCCTGCCCCGCTGGACGGGGATTGTCATCTTACGGAGCGCCTTCTTCTTCCACCGGCGGAACCGGAGGTTCCTCGGACGGGGACGGACTCACCACGACCGGGCCGCCGGTGTCCACCGACGGCGAGGGGCTGCCGGCCGGCGGTTCGGGCACCGACGCGCCGGGATCGGGCTGTGTGGCGCCGGCACCCCTGGAGGGCGTCGCGGAGGCCGAGGCGGACACGGACGCACCGGACGGGGCCGGGGCCGCTGCCGAGACGCCGGCGGACGGGGGTGCGGCACTGCCTGCGGCCGGGACGGAGGCAGAGGCGGCGGGTGTGGCCCCGGGGCTCTCGGGCACCTCGTCGGCGTCCGTCGGCCCGGGCCGTACCTCGATGTCGCCGGCCTGCTTCTCCTCCTGCCCGGAGAGGGGCAGCCAGGGTGCGCTGGAGTTCCCGCCGAGCACGGCGACCACCAGCGTCGCCGCGTAGACGGCGCAGATGGCGGCGAGGACCCAGCCCAGACGCCGGTACGTCTTGCTGCGGCGACCGCTCTCGTCGACGAAGACCGGGCCGTCGGAGGGGTCCGGAGGGCCGGGTTCCACGGGTAGCTCGGTCAGCTGCCGACCGAGGCCGTCCAGCTCGACGGTGACGTCGTTCGGCTCATGCGTGTGCCCTGTACGGGTACCTTCACGCCAATTGTCCACAGGTGTTCGCACATCCCCCACTCAATGAAACAGGTGCGCGAAAATGACTGGATCCTTGCCATCGAACAGGGCCCCCACCCCGTTCGAACGCGCCATGTCCCCGTGCACCCGGAATGTCGAATGTAGCGCACGACCGCGCCCGACAGGCCCCCATGGCACGTCCGTCTCATGAACGGTGACACATGCGTGACGCATCGGTTTCGGGCAGCCATGATCCAGATGGCCGTTGCATCCATCCTTGCGCCGCAGCTAGTTCGCGCACCGCGGCGCGCAGCGCGGCCAGACCGGGATGGTCCGGCCCGGTCCGCCACACCATCATGAGCGGGGACAACGGCACCGGTCGCACCAAGGGGCGGACCACCGTCCCGGGAAGCGGAACGAAGTCCACGACAGCCAGTACCGGGTTCCCGGACTTCGCCATCACCCGTTGGAATTCGGCCACGCCCACGGCCAGCGGAGCGGGTGGAGCCAGCACGATGCCCCACTCGGCGAACAGCTGTGCGGCAAGATCGGTCCACTCCCGCGTGCGCGCATTGCCTGCCCCCGCGTAGACGGTTTCCCCGGACAGGTCGGCCATGGCGACGACCTCGCGCCCGGCCAGCGGATGATCGTGCGGCAGCAGGACGGCCATCGGTTCGTACCGCACGGGCTGTACCGAGAGCCGGGCCAGCACGGCGGGGTCGAGTCCGGCGGCCCGCCCGAAGGAGACGTCGAGGCGGCCCGCGAGCACCTCGCCGGCCGCCCAGGTCAGTCCGCTCTCGAAACGTGCCATCAGCTCGCACTCCGGTGCGAGCTCCCGCGCCCTCGCCAGGACCCGGGCCGCGGTCATCCCGTCGGTGTTGAGGTCGACGAGCAGTGGGCGGGCGGCGGGGTCGGCGAAGGCGGCGGCCAGCTCGGTGTGCGCGTCGAGCACCTGCCGGGCGTACGGGAGGAGCCGCTCCCCGTCCGGTGTGAGCGACACCTGCCGGGTCGTACGCACGAAGAGTTCCCTGCCGAGCTCGCGCTCCAGCCGGCGGATGTCCCGGCTCAGCGCCTGCTGCGCGACGTAGAGCCCGGCCGCGGCCCGGGTGAAGTGCAGTTCCTCGGCCACGGCGGCGAAAGCGCGCAGGAGCCGGGGATCGATGTCGGAGGAGGAAGGCACGCGCCGAATTTACAACAGGGGTGCGTGAATCGGTACGCAGAAGGTGTTGGACGGTCCGGGCCCCTCCCCCCGAGGCTTGGCCCGTGTCCCATGAAACCGCTCTCGCCCCCACCACCGCCCCCGGTGGAACGTCTGCGGGCAACCCGTACCGCAGGCTGCTCGCCACTCCCGGCGCCCGCGCCTTCACCGCGGGCAATCTCCTCGCCCGGCTGCCGATGGGGATGTTCAGCGTCAGCGCCGTCATCATGATCGCCGGCGCCCACGGCTCGTACGCCCTCGCCGGCGCCGTCACCGCCACCGGGCTCGCCGCGACCGCCGTGGTCGCCCCCTGGACGGCACGGCTCGTCGACCGGTACGGCCAGGCCCGGATCGCCGTGCCCGCCACCGCGCTCGCCGTGCTCGGCTCGCTCGCCCTGCTGCTCTGCGTGCACTACGAGGCGCCGGTCTGGACGCTCTTCGCCGCGTACGCGGCCACAGCCACCACCCCGAACACCGGCGGTATGTCCCGGGCCCGGTGGGCCCATCTGCACCGGGGCGACCCGGCGGCCCTGCACACCGCGAACTCCTTCGAGCAGGCCGTCGACGAACTGTGCTTCATGCTCGGCCCGGTCCTGGCCGCCACCCTGTGCGGGGCACTGTTCCCGGAGGCCGGCACCCTCACCGGCGCGATCCTCCTGATGACCGGCGTCCTGATCTTCGCCGCGCAACGGGCGACCGAGCCGCCGGTGGCGCCCCGCACCCGCGCAGCCTCACCCCTGCGGACCCCCGGCATGCCCGCCCTGCTCGCCGCCTTCCTCGCGACGGGCGCGGTGTTCGGCGCCATGGAGGTCGTCTCGATCGCCCACGCCGGCGGTGCGATCCTCGCCCTCCAGGCGGGTGGGTCCTGCGTGGCCGGACTGCTGTACGGGTCGCTGCGCCCCGCCGCGGACGTCCGGCGCCGGCTGCTGCTCTGCCTCGTGGGGATGACCGCCCTGATGTCCCTCCCGCTGATCGCCGCGTCCACGACCGGTTCCCTGCTCGTCCTGGCGGGCTGCCTGCTGCTCGCCGGTGCGGCCACGGCGCCCACCATGGTCACGGGCATGACGCTGGTGCAGCGCCTCACCCCGCAGGCGCAGCTCAACGAGGGCATGACGCTCGCGGTCACCGCACTGCTGGGCGGGATAGCCGTGGGCTCGGCGGCCGGCGGCTGGCTGGTGGAGCACTCCGGGACGGTGACCGGATACGTGGCGCCGATGTGCGCGGCGGCCGTCGCCATGGTCGTGGCAGCGGCAGGCACGCGCAGGGCCTGAATCCCGGATCGCACGGCCCGGACCCGGGCGGGCGGGCGGGCGGGCACAAAAAAACGAGGACCCCGCTGCCAGGGGCAACGGGGTCCTCGTTCACATGGGAATTGTGGAGATGGCGGGAATCGAACCCGCGTCCAACGGTGCGGAACCAGGGCTTCTCCGAGTGCAGTTCGCTACGCTTTTCTCGGCCCCGGAGGTCACGCGAACAAGCCTCCGACAGGCCCAGTCACTGTTAGATTTCCTTCAGGGCCCCGTGACCGGGCTCAGAAGTTTAGATCCCTTGTTGATGCCAGGATCCGGGTCGGGATCACCCCCGGGCTGACACTCCGCAGAGTCTTCGCTTAGCTGCTAATTAGGCAGCGAGGGCGAAGGCGGAGGAATCGCGCTTGGAATTGGCGATTATTGGTTGCGACATATGGTTAACGAGATCATTGCCGCTTCCTCGACTCGCTTCCCCTGCTTCGACATCCGCTGTCGAAACCGATCATCCCCATGTTGTTTTTTCAATCCGCGCACCTTCGCTGAGGTGCACGGCCCATCGTACGTGACCAACGCACGCCGGTGCCACCGTATTCCGGCTGCTCCGGGGGCGGGGCCCGCGGCTACGCGCTCCGCTGGCGCCGACGGGCCGCCGAGATCGCACGGTTCGTCTCCCGCGTGTCCTGCTTCTCACGCAGCGTCTGCCGCTTGTCGAACTCCTTCTTGCCCTTGGCGAGCGCGATCTCGACCTTCACCCGGCCGTCCTTGAAGTACAGGGCGAGGGGCACGATGGTGTGGCCCGTCTCCTGGGACTTCGACTCCAGCTTGTCGATCTCGGCCCGGTGCAGGAGCAGCTTGCGCTTGCGCTTGGCCGCGTGGTTGGTCCACGTGCCCTGCACGTACTCCGGTACGTGGATGTTGTGCAGCCACGCCTCGTGGTCGTCGATCTGGACGAAGCCGTCGACCAGCGACGCCCGGCCCATCCGCAGCGACTTGACCTCCGTACCCATGAGCACGAGGCCGCACTCGTAGGTGTCGAGGACGTGGTAGTCGTGCCGCGCCTTCTTGTTCTGCGCAATCATCTTGCGCCCGGTGTCTTTTTCCTTGGCCATAGTGCGGTCATTTTCGCACTACGACCCACCCCCGAGGCCACTCAATACCGTCTCGGCCCTCTGCTGGGCCTCCGGGCCCGCCCCGACGTCGGGTGTGATGCCGCTTCCCTCGACGCTCCGGCCCGCCGGAGTGCGGTACTGCCCGACGGTCAGCTCGGCCACGGAACCGCCCGGGAGCTTGCTGGGCATCTGCACGGAGCCCTTGCCGAAGGTGCGCGATCCGACGGTGACGGCCCTCCCCCGGTCCTGCAGCGCTCCGGTCAGCAGTTCGGCGGCGCTCATGGTGCCGCCGTCCACCAGGACGACCACGGGCCGGCCGGTGTCGCCGCCGGCATCGGCGTACAGGGCCCGCTGGTCGCCGTGCACGTCGTAGGTGGCGACCAGGCCGCCGTCCAGGAAGGCGGAGGAGGCGGTGACGGCCTCGGTGACCAGGCCGCCCGCGTTGGCCCGGAGGTCCAGGAGGATCCCGGCGTCCCCGGGAGCGGCGTCCACGGCCTCGCGGACCGCGGTGCCCGCGCCCTTGGTGAAGGCGGCGACCTTGATCAGTACGGCGGAGGAGGGGGCGTCGCCCAGCCGCCGGACGGTGACCGCCTCGGTGCTGAGCCGGGCCCGCCGCAGGGTCGCGGTCCAGGTGTGGCCGCCGCGCCGGAGCCCGAGGACGACCGGGGTGCCCTCGGCCGCCCCCGTACGGTCGCCGCGCAGCAGCGCGACCACTTCGGCGACGGGACGCCCGCCGACGGCTCGGCCGTCGACCGTGCGCAGCAGGTCGCCCTCCCGCACACCCGCCAGGTCCGCGGGACCGCCTGCCTGGACGCCGGTCACGGCGATCACTCCGCGGGAGGAGCGGCGCGCGGAGATGCCCACACCGGTGTACGAGCCGTCGAGAGCCTGCTCGAACTCCTTGTACTCCCGCTCGTCGTACACCGCGCCCCAGCGGTCCCCGCTGCGGCTGACGACCTCTTCGGCGGCGGCGGTGCCGGACTTCCCGTCGGCCTCGGCGTCGGCCGCGGCGTCCGCGATCTCCTCGCCGTCCACGGACCCGACGGTGGAGGAGACGGCACGGGTCTTTATCTCCGCGTCCTTGTCGTCCTGGCGCGGCAGCGAGCCGGTGGCCGCGGCGGTGGCCAGCACACTCGCGAAGACCAATGTCAGGGCCGCCCCGCGGTGGACACCGCGGGGCACCCAACGGTGCGTGAGGCCCGGCATGGCGACGAGTCTAGGACAACGCCCCGACGGCGCACGGCTGGTCGGCCGCACGCCGCACGGGGCGCTCGTCACACCTTCAGGTACTTGCGCAACGCGAAGAGAGCGGCAACAGCCGGCATCAGCAACCCGATCGCGAGGACCAGCGGAAGCTTGGTGAGCACCGCTTCCCATCCGATGAAGTCGATCAGGTTCAGCTTCTCCTGGAGCGCCAGACCGCCGTCGATCAGGAAGTACCGGGCCGCGAGCAGGATCACGCAGGCGAGCAGGCCGCCGATCAGACCGGCGAACGCGGCCTCCATGATGAACGGCATCTGGATGTAGAACCCGGACGCCCCCACCAGCCGCATGATGCCCGTCTCCCGTCTCCGGCTGAACGCCGAGACGCGGACGGTGTTGACGATGAGCATCAGCGCGATGACGAGCATCAGCACCATCAGGAAGACGGCGGCCACGTTCATGCCGTTCATCAGCCCGAAGAGGTTGTCCAGGATGCTCCGCTGGTCCTGGACGGACTGCACCCCGTCACGGCCGGCGAAGGCCGTCGCGACGACCTTGTACTTCTGCGGGTCCTTCAGCTTGACCCGGAACGACTCCTGCATCTGGTCCGGCGTGATGTTGCCGGCCATCGGGGAATCGCCGAACTGCTCCTGGTAGTGCTTGTACGCCTCGTCGACCGTCTCGAAGAGGACCGGCTTCTCGACGGCGTCCATCTTCTCGAGATCGGCCTTGATCTCCTTCTTCTGCTGTGCGGTGACGGCACCCTTGGCGCACTTGGGAACGTCCTTGGCGTCGTTCTTGTTGCAGAGGAAGATCGAGACGTTGACCTTGTCGTACCAGTAGGTCTTCATCGAGCTGACCTGCTCGCGCATCAACAGCGCACCGCCGAACAGGGCGAGCGAGAGGGCGACGGAGACCACGACCGCGAAGGTCATCGTGAGGTTGCGACGAAGACCGACGCCGATCTCCGACAGGACGAACTGGGCGCGCATGGCGTCCTTTCAGTACTCGATGCTCGTGCAGGTGCTCAGTGCTGGTAGCCGTAGACGCCGCGCGCCTGGTCACGTACGAGACGGCCCTGCTCGAGCTCGATGACGCGCTTGCGCATCTGGTCGACGATGTTCTGGTCGTGGGTCGCCATGATCACGGTGGTGCCGGTCCGGTTGATCCGGTCCAGCAGCTTCATGATGCCCACGGAGGTCTGGGGGTCGAGGTTGCCGGTCGGCTCGTCCGCGATCAGCAGCATGGGGCGGTTGACGAACGCGCGGGCGATCGCGACGCGTTGCTGCTCACCACCGGAGAGCTCGCCGGGCATGCGGTCCTCCTTGCCCCCGAGACCGACGAGGTCGAGCACCTGCGGAACGGCCTTGCGGATCTCACCGCGGGGCTTGCCGATGACCTCCTGCGCGAAGGCCACGTTCTCGGCGACGGTCTTGTTGGGCAGGAGCCGGAAGTCCTGGAAGACCGTGCCCAGCTGGCGGCGCATCTGCGGCACCTTCCAGTTGGACAGGCGCGCGAGGTCCTTGCCGAGCACATGGACCATGCCCTGACTGGCGCGCTCCTCACGGAGGATGAGCCGCATGAAGGTGGACTTGCCGGAGCCGGAGGAGCCCACCAGGAAGACGAACTCGCCCTTCTCGATGTCGAGTGAGACGTCCCGGAGAGCTGGGCGGCTCTGCTTCGGGTAGGTCTTGGAGACGTTGTCGAATCGGATCACGGATGCACCACGGTCGGCCGGGAGTAGGTGTGCGTGACCATACGCGAACCGGGCTGACGCGTGCAGTCGGCGTCCGGCAATGAGGGATTTGTGACGGAACACGGCGGGGAACGAAACGGGGCGTGCCGGACCTTGTCCGGCGGGCCGCGCCGAAATCGGTGCGAGCTGGCACAGTGGTAGGGGGAACGGTTGCGTTTCCCTGAGCGTTGTGCGGAGAGAACGTGATGCGGCTCCGCCGCGCGGGAGGAGGAATGCGCATGACCTATGACCGACTGGTGTGCGCGAACTGCGCGGCGCCCGTGGCCGAGGGACGCTGCCGCGTCTGCCGGGCGAGCCGGGAGCGGATGCAGGACCAGGGTCCGTTCGCGGGCCTGAACCCGGCCATGCTGATAGCGCTCATGGTGATCCTCGTGGCCGCTCTGGCGCTGCTGGCGCACCAAGCCGTCTGACGGGGCGACGCGCCGGGCCTGACACGGCCGAGACGTGCGCGTACGGGCCGCTGGAGCAGTTCGGGTACGTGCAAGGGCCCGGGAGGCCGTCACGGCCTCCCGGGCCCTCATTCGTGCGTGTACGGCCTCTAGGCGACCGTACGACCGCCGCCGACCAGACGCGGCAGCAGGCGGAAGCCGATACCGCCGGCGATCATCGTCGCGGCGCCGACCAGCAGGAACGTGGTCTCGGCCGCACCGGTCTCGGCGAGCTCGTCCTTGCCCTGGCTCTGCTCGACCGGCTTGTTGCCGACGCTGTCGGTGTCGGTGTTGTCGGCGCACGCGGCACCGTCGAGGTCGACGGTGCAGGTGCCGGCGCCACCGTCGGTGTCACCCGTCGTGGAACCGGTGGCGCCGGTGTCACCACCGGTCACACCGCCGTTGGTGGTCGAGCCACCGTCGGTGCCGCCATCAGTACCGCCATCGGTGCCGCCGTCGGTCCCACCGTCAGTGCCGCCGTCGGTCCCACCATCGGTGCCGCCGTCGGTGCCGCCGTCGGTCCCACCATCGGTCCCACCATCGGTACCGCCGTCGGTCCCACCATCGGTCCCACCATCGGTCCCACCATCGGTACCGCCGTCGGTCCCACCATCGGTCCCACCGTCAGTGCCACCATCGGTACCGCCGTCGGTCCCACCATCGGTGCCACCGTCAGTGCCACCATCGGTACCGCCGTCGGTCCCACCATCGGTACCGCCGTCGGTCCCACCGTCAGTACCACCATCGGTACCGCCGTCGACACCACCATCGGTGCCACCATCGGTGCCACCGTCAGTACCAGTACCGCCGTCGACACCGCCGTCAGTGCCGCCGTCAGTCCCACCATCGGTACCACCATCGGTACCACCGTCAGTGGCACCGCCGTCGGCGCCCGCGTCGACTCCACCGAGGAGGCCGCCGATGAGCTCGGGCTCGTCCTGGACCATGGTCTCGCTGCTCGAGTTCTCCTCGAGCGTGTAACCGGCGGCCTGTGCCGCACCGGCGACGGTGAGCGAGGCACCCGCGGCAATAACCGCACCGGCGGCTATCCGCGCGACGCGGATTCGCGTCTTCTTCGTCATCTGTTGCTACCCCCAGTAGCTGATCTCGTCAGAGGAGCAGCCGTACGCGGTCCACGGCCCTGCGGGGTCACACTCTCTGCAGGGCCACGCCGTACCGTGGTCATCCCGCCCGCCCCCGATCACACCTGTCCCAGACATACGCATGCTGCTCCAGCACCCTGTCCAGAGTTAAGGACTACGTCAAGGCCGTTCCGGGTCATACGCGGCGCTATGGGGGTTCTTGACGGCTAATCGGAACCACGACTGTGACGCATTCGCCACACGGGCCGCCAACTCCCCCGCGCGGGGCGGGACAAGCGAACGGGCCCGGGCAGGATTCCCTGCCCGGGCCCGACTGCCGTACGGATACGGCTACTTCTCGCTCTGCTTGCGCCAACGGATGCCGGCCTCGATGAAGCCGTCGATCTCTCCGTTGAAGACCGCCTCCGGGTTGCCCATCTCGAAGTCCGTACGCAGGTCCTTGACCATCTGGTACGGGTGAAGGACGTACGAACGCATCTGGTTGCCCCAGGAGTTGCCGCCGTCGCCCTTGAGCGCGTTCATCTTGGCCTGCTCCTCCTGGCGGCGGCGCTCGAGGAGCTTCGCCTGGAGGACGTTCATCGCGGACGCCTTGTTCTGGATCTGCGAGCGCTCGTTCTGGCAGGAGACGACGATGCCGGTGGGCAGGTGGGTCAGACGCACCGCGGAGTCCGTGGTGTTGACGCCCTGGCCGCCGGGGCCCGAGGAGCGGTACACGTCGACGCGGAGCTCGGACTCGTCGATCTCGACGTGGTCCGTCTGCTCGACCACGGGCAGCACCTCGACACCCGCGAAGGACGTCTGGCGCCTGCCCTGGTTGTCGAACGGCGAGATGCGGACGAGCCGGTGGGTGCCCTGCTCGACGGAGAGCGTGCCGTAGGCGTACGGGACCTCCACGGCGAAGGTGGTCGACTTGATGCCGGCCTCTTCGGCGTACGCCGTCTCGTAGACCTCGGTCTTGTAGTTGTGGCGCTCGGCCCAGCGGAGGTACATGCGCTGGAGCTTCTCGGCGAAGTCCGCGGCATCCACTCCGCCGGCCTCGGCCCGGATGGTGACCAGGGCCTCGCGCGCGTCGTACTCGCCGGAGAGGAGCGTGCGGACCTCCATCTCGTCCAGCGCCTTCCGGACGGACTCCAGCTCTGTCTCCGCCTCCGCGAGAGCGTCGGCGTCACCCTCGTCCTCGGCGAGCTCGAAGAGGACCTCGAGGTCGTCGATGCGACCGCGCAGGGCCTCGGTCTTTCGCACCTCGGCCTGGAGGTGCGAAAGCTTGCTGGTGATCTTCTGCGCCGCATCCGGGTCGTCCCAGAGGGACGGCGCCGCCGCCTGCTCTTCGAGCGCGGCGATGTCGACCCTCAGCGCATCCAGGTCCAGGACGGCCTCGATCGACCCCATGGTCGAGGAGAGGGACTTCAGCTCTTCGGAAATATCGACGACTGCCACGGGTCCAGCCTAACGGCTGGACGGATGAACCTGTCCCTCCCCCGGCCCAGCGGGGCTCTCAGGGCGCCGACGGCGCCGAATTCTTCGTGTCCTGGGGCGTGGCGCCCGCGTCGTCGCCGCTGGTCGCGAGCCAGCCGGCCACCCCTACGGCCGCACACAGGACGAGCGCGGCCGCACCGAGCGTGATGCGGCGCTTACGGACGGCCGCCGACTTGTTACGGGCGGATCCGGGCCGCGGCCGGCCCGGGGCGCGCGGGGCGCGGGCGGTGCCCAGGGGGCCGCCGGCCAGCTCGTCGGGGGCCGGGACGCGCATGCTCGTGTGGGTGTCCCGGTTGGAGTCCGGGGAGGAGCCGGGGACCAGCGGGACCGCGCCGCGCCGACGGGGCTCCTCGGGGGCCGGGGTGTACTGCTGCTCGTCGTACGTCTGCTGTTCGGCCTCGGTATCCGGCTCGTCGACGTCGAGCGGGGGTATCCCGGACAGGAGCGGGAGCAGCTCCCGCAGGCGGGTCGCGAGCTCGGAGGCGCGCAGCCGGGAGGCCGGGGCCTTGGCCAGGCACTGGATCAGGAGCTGCCAGAGCTCCTCGGGAATGCCCGGGAGCGGCACGACGGTCTCGGTGACGTGACGGCGCAGTACGGCGCCCGGATGGCCTCCACCGAAGGGAGTGAAGCCCGCGAGGAGCTCGTACAGCACCGTGGCGAGGGCGTAGATGTCCACGGCGGCGCGCGGCGGGAGGCCCTCGACGATCTCGGGGGCCAGGTAGTCCGGGGTGCCGATGATCTTGGTGGCCTTGGTGCGGCGCGGGGTGTCGATCAGCTTGGCGACGCCGAAGTCGGTGAGCAGGGCGGGGTGTGAGCCGCCGGGCCCCTGCGGGCCCTCCATGTCGAGCAGGATGTTCTCCGGCTTGACGTCGCGGTGAACCACTCCGGCGCGGTGCGCCGCGGCGAGCCCGTCGGCGACGTCGGCGATGATCGCCGCGGCGGCCTCGGGCGCGAGGCGGCGTTCCCGGTCGAGCCGGGTGCGCAGATCGGTGCCGCGCACCAGATCCATGACCAGCGCCAGGTCGGTGCCGTCCACCACGAGGTCGCGGACGGCGACCACGTGCGGATGGTCGAGCCCGAGCAGAGCGGTCCGCTCCTGTACGAAGCGGCCCACGAGCTCCTGGTCGGACGCGAGGTCCTCGCGGAGCAGCTTGATGGCGACGGGGCCCTCGGGCCCCTCGCCGAGCCACACCGTGCCGGCGCTGCCGCGCCCCAGGATCTGGTGGGCGGTGTACCGGCTGCCGATATTCCGTGCCAAGACTGCTCCCTCAGCGGCTGGCGTTGACCCCCGGTCGACAAAGTTACGCGGCGATCGGGGTACTGCGTGCCCTGGACGGCGCCAACCTCGACTTCTGCGGGCGAATTGGGCCCGCAGAAGTCGACAAAGGTACAGAGTCGGGGCGTTACTGCCCTGGCGTGTCGCTGGGGCTGCTCCCGCCCAGGTCCTCGAACCACTGCGTGACCGTGGAGATCCCGTCCCCTATGGCCTCCCAGTACCCCTTGCCCTGAGCGACCCAGTCCTGGAGCGGTGTCAGCTCCCAGATCAGCCAGCTGGCGATGACCAGCAGCAGCACGGTGAACAGGCATCCCTTGAGACAACCGAGACCGGGGATGCGCATCGGGTTGGAGCTGCGCTGCCGGGGCGGGCGCGGGGCCGGCGGCTGCGGTGCCGGCTGCTGCGGGGGCGCGTACTGCTGCCGCTGGGGCTGGTGTTGCGGCTGGTGCTGCTGGGGTTGGTGCTGCTGCGGCTGGTAGCGCTGCGGCTGCTGCTGCGGGTACTGCTGAGCACGCTGGGGCTGCGGGCGCTGCTGCCTCTGCGGTGGCTGTTGGGGCTGCTGGCGCTGCGGGGGCTGCTGGTCCTGCGAGGGCTGCTGCTGGCGCTGCGGACGGCGGCGCAGCGGGTCCTGGCTCGGGTCAAGGTACTGGACCTGCGTCTGCTCGTTGCGGTCGCGGGCCGCCTGGAGCTGGGACTGCCAGGGGTGGGGGTCGTCGGGTCGCGGCGGGCCGTCGGGGCGCGGCGGCACGGGCGGCATGACCGAGGTCGCGTCGGCATGGCCGCCCGGGGTCTGCTGCATGACGCTGGTCGCGGCCGACGGATCGTACGAGCCCGCGTTGCTCGGCAGCACCTGCGTGGGGTCCGCCGCGCCCGGGGTCTCCGGTACGGCGGCGGGCGCCGGGTCCGGTGCGAGCAGGGCACCCACGCCCTCGGCGGCAGCGATCTGCGCCGAGTTCGCGTGCACTCCGATGCCCGCGCCGACGGTGCGCAGCGCACGGGCCAGGTTCACGGCGCTGGGCCGCTGGTCCGGGTCCTTGCGCAGGCAGCGCTCTATGACCGTCCACAGCGGTTCGGGGACGGTGGTGGGGCGCCGGGGCTCCTCGCTGAGGTGCCGGTGCAGGACTTCCAGGGCGGTGCCCCCGGCGAACGGCGGGCGGCCGGTGACCAACTCGTACAGCAGGATGCCCGCGCCGTAGATGTCCACGGCGGAGGTCTGCGGACGGCCTTCGGCGGACTCGGGCGCCACATAGGCGGGCGTGCCCACGAACTCGTGGGTCCGGGTCAGTCCCGGCGAGTCCGCGAGGCGCGCGATGCCGAAGTCCGTGAGCATCGGGTGCATCTCGCCGTTGCGCTCGTCGAGCAGCACGTTGGCGGGCTTCAGGTCCCGGTGGACGACACCGTCCGCGTGGCTGGCCGCGAGCGCGTCCGCGATCTGGGCGGTCAGCAGAGCGGCGGCCACCGGGGTGAACGCGCCGTTCTCGCGGAGGTAGCGGTGCAGGTCGGGGCCGTCGACGAGGTCCATCACGAGGGCGAGGAGATCGCCCTCGACGACGAGGTCCCGGGTGCGCACGATGTTCGCGTGGGTGAGCCGCAGGAGCACGGAACGCTCACGCAGGAACCGCATCACGACATCCGCGTCGTTGGCGAGCTCCTCCTTGAGCACCTTGATCGCAACGGTCTCGCCGGGCTGCCCGGCGACGGCCGCCTCGGCGCCCGCGGTCTCCCGCTGGCGGGCTCGCCAGACGGTGCCCGTGGCGCCGCGTCCGAGCGGCTCCTCGAGCAGGTACTTGCTGCCTACCGGCCGCACGTCATGCGCTCCCTGCTGATCGTTGTGCTTGCGGTCCCCCCGGCCCGCCCGGATGTTCCGGCCCACTCTAGTGCCGCCGTACGGGGCACCGGCCGGTCGCCGTGAGGTCGTGCTGCCGCGGTCCGCCGCCCTGTCCGGGGGAAGACGCTCACACCGAAGGGTTGGTTGCCGATCGAGTGTGCAGCACTCCCCGTTCAGGACCAAGCAGGCACTTTTGCACGCACAGTCGGCCATTCAAGATCACTAAGCGGTCACCCCCGGGCGTGTTGTCAGTGGCAGGTGCGAGGATGCCTCCAGCACGGAACTCCGAGGTCGTGGAACCTCGCACTCCGTGACGACCTGTACCGGACGACGCGTCCGTGCCGGGTGGGGGGAATCACAGGGCATTTCCCCTGCCGGGCGCCCCGCGCAGAAGGGACCGCTGACGGCGATGCAGATCCGGCTGACCGTCCTCGCGCCGCGCAGCGGCCAGACCCCGGCACGCACCTGCGACGTGCTCGTCACCGCCCCCGCGGGGACGGCCCTCGCGGCCGTGGCCTCGAGCCTGGCCGCGGCGGTGACCGGCCCCGAGGGCTCCCAGGGCGGCGGTGCCGTGGTGCTGTACGCCGGGCGTGACCGCCTCGACCCGCAGCGCTGCTCCCTGGGCGAGCCGCCCCTGGTGGACGGCGCGGTCCTCTCGCTGCAGCTGCCCGGTGAGGACGAGGCCGCGGACGACGCCGTCCCGGCGCGGCTGCACGTGATCGCGGGCCCCGATGCCGGCGGGGTCCACCTGCTGCACGGCGGACAGATCCGCATCGGACGCTCCACCGACGCGGACGTCCCCCTCGACGACCCCGACGTGTCGCGGCTCCACTGCGCGGTGACGGTCTCCGAGGACGGCCGGGTGTCGGTCGCCGACCTGGGCTCCACCAACGGCACCTCCCTGGACGGCACGGAGATCGACGGGCGCCCGGTCCGGCTGGCCCCGGGCGCCCTGCTGCGCCTCGGCGAGTCGACGCTCCGGCTGACGACGGGCACCCGCACGCCCACGCTCACCACGGCGCCCGACGGCGAGGGCCACCTGCGCGTGAACCGGGCGGACGCCAGGAGCACCCGCGGGGCGGGCCCGCACGAGGACGCGCAGGAGACCGGCGGCGAGGGCCGGGCCGGCGGATCGCACAGCCGCGCCTACAGCCCGGAGCCCTCCCGCCACGACACCCACGGCGGACACGCCCCGTACGACGGCGGACCCGCCGGGCACGACACCCACGGCGGACACGGCGGACACGGCCCGTACGACGGCGGGCCCGCCGGGCACGACGAGCACCGCGGCGGTACCGACGGGCGCCCGCAGCAGGCTTCCCACGGGCGCGGCACCCACCTCGCGGGGGGCGAGCCCCCGCGGCGCGGCGGCATAGGCGCCTGGGCGCGGCGTCTGGCAGGCGGCAAGGGCGAGCCGGAGACCTCGGAGCCGGCCGGTACCTCTCCCTCCCCCTCCCTCCCGGCTCCGTCACCCTCGGCACCCGCGGGGACCTGGCCGGATCCCGCCACCGTGCTCCTCACCGCGCTCGGCCCCGGCCCCCGGCTGTGGGAGCGCGACACCTCGCACCCGGAGTCCCTGGTCGTGCGCCTGGGCACGACGGAGCGGGCCGACCTGTCCGCCGTACCGGTCACCGTGGGGCTGCGGGAGGCCGGCTCCCTCGGGCTCGCCGGGCCCCGGGCGCGGCTGTCCGGACTGGCCCGCTCGACGGTGGCGCAGCTCGCCGCGCTGCACTCCCCCTTCGACCTGGAGATCGTGCTGATCGCCACGGACCGGGCCCGCGGCACGGAGGAGCGGCGGCGCGAGTGGTCCTGGCTCGGGTGGCTGCCGCATCTGCGCCCCATGCACGGCCAGGACTGCAGACTGCTGCTGGCGTACGACCGGGAGCAGGCGGACGCCCGTGCCGCGGAGCTGGTCCGGCGTCTGGAGGAGGGGCCGCTGGGCCCCGGCTGGGCGAGCGCGGACCGGGCCGCGGTGGCCGAGGCCGCCCGCCGCCACGAGGGACCCCGCACGGTGGTGATCGTGGACGGCGACCCCGGTTCCGCCGCCCTGCGTGAGACCACCGCGGCCCTGGCCGGCGCCGGAGCGGCTGCCGGAATCCACCTCATCTGCCTGGCCGAGACCCCGGCCGCGTCGCCCACGTCCCCGGTCGCCGCGACCTACGACACGGCGTGCCGGGCCTCGATCGCCTTCCGTGAGTGCGGGGCGGTCGCGATGCTGAGCGGCGATGTGGCGACCGCGCTGCGGCTGCTGCGTACGGCGGGCGGCCGGACGGCCGGACACGGCACCGTCGCCGCGGTGGACGCGGTGTCGGTGGCCTGGGCCGAGCGGTTCGCGCGCGCCCTGGCCCCGCTGCGCGACGAGGGCTCGGCCGCCCTGCCCGGGAGACCCATGGCCGCGGCCCTGCCCCCGTCCGCCCGGTTGCTGGACGAGCTGGGCCTGGCCAGAGCCACCCCGGCCTCCCTGATGGCCCGTTGGGCCTCCACCGCGGAGGAGCAGCCCGGTGCGTCGGTGCGCACGGCGGCCCCGGCCGGTGCGGACCTGCACACCACGAGTTCCGGCCGCACCCTGAGCACCGGTCCCCGGGTGGGCCAGCAGCGCGAGGCCCCCGGCCCCGGCCGTACGCCGTTCCGGGACAGCGGTCCCACCGGCGCCGGCTCGGGCCACTCCTCCTACGCCCAGGCCGGCGAGGTGCCCGGACAGCGGCGCGAGGTACCGGCCCCCGCCGCCTCCGGTTACGCGGGACGCCCGGTGATCGTCCTCGGTGCCGGGCCGCACGGCCCCCTGTCCGTCGATCTGGCCGACGAGGGACCGCACCTGCTGATCGAGGGACCGGCGGGCAGCGGCCGTACGGAGCTGCTGCGGGCCGTCGCCGCCTCGCTCGCCTCCGCCGCCCGGCCCGACCGGCTCGGCATCCTGCTGATCGACGGCGCGGGGGGTGAGCGCGGGGAGCGCGGCGAGGGCCTGGGCCCCTGCGCGGAGCTGCCGCACGTCTTCACCCACCTGGTCGCCTCCGACCCCGTACGGATGCGGGAGTTCGCCCAGGCGCTCGGCGGCGAGCTGAAGCGCCGCGCGGAGCTGCTCGGCCGGCTGGACTTCACCGAATGGCACGCACGGTACGAGCGATCGCAGACGCTCACCGGGAGACGCGCCTCCGGAGCGGCCGAACAGCGCGGCGACCTCGACTCCCCCGCCAGCGGCACCCTGCGGCTCCGTCCCGCAGCCGCGCGGCCCCTGGACCCCGGCCCCTCTCCGCTGCCCAGGCTCGTCGTCCTGGCCGACGATTTCGACGCCCTGGTCGCCCCGGCTCTCGGCAGCCCCGGCCGGCCGTCCGCCGGGTCCGTCGTGCGCGTGCTGGAGGCCGTGGCCAGGGACGGCGGACGGCTCGGCGTCCATCTGGTCGCCACCTCCGCCCGCCCCGACCGCACCGAGGACACGGAGCTGGCCCGCGGAGCCAGGCTGCGCATCATCCTGGACCCGCCCGTCGTACCGCCGCCCCCGGACGAGACGGCACCGGGACGCGGACGCCTGGGGCATCCCGACGGCCGGGTGACGCCGTTCCAGGGCGGCAGGGTCACGGGCCGCATCCCGCGCACGGCGACCCTGCGTCCCACCGTCGTCCCGCTGGAGTGGGAGCGCATGGGCGATCCTCCGGCCCGCCGGCAGGTCCGCGAGCTGGGCAACGGGCCCACCGACCTGGCCCTGCTCGCCAGCGCCCTGGAGCGGGCGGCCCGTTCGGTGAACGCGGAGCGGCTGCCCCCGCTGGCCCCCTCCCACCCGTGAATTCCGCTCCGTCTCCCTGTCGCTGACGCCACGTCACGAGCCGATCACGATCTCCGTGGTGGGGGTGATCGCGGTATTGCGGCACCTGTTGACCCGGCGTAGGACTGTGCGGACGAACGGCAAGTCGAACCGCACGATGTGAGACGCGACCAGCACCGAACAGCCCCACCGTCGGTGCCGGTCCGTGCACACACGCACAGGAGAGACGGGGCAGAGATGCGCACAACCCTTCGCATGCGCAGGGCCGCACTGGTGTTCACCGCGATCGGGGCGCTGGCCCTCACCGGCTGCGGTGGAGGCGATGACGGCAAGGACGGAGCGGACGCGGGATCCGGTCCGGACAAGGACAGTTCGCCGACCGTCGTCCTGCCGAAACTGGACGGTGAGAAGGTCTCGGTCGCCGCGGTCTGGACGGGCCCCGAGCAGGCCAACTTCACCAAGGTGCTGGACGAGTTCGAGAAGCGCACGGGGGCCACGGTCACCTTCGTCCCGGCGCAGGACCCGATCGTCAACTTCCTCGGTACGAAGATAGCGGGCGGCCAGCCGCCGGACGTCGCGATGATCCCGCAGGTGGGCGCGATCCAGCAGGCCGTGGCCAAGAAGTGGGCCAAGCCGGTCGGCGACGAGGCCAGGGCCCAGCTCGGCCAGAACTACGCGCAGGTCTGGCAGGACCTCGGCGCGGTGGACGGCACCCAGTACGGCGTCTACTTCAAGGCCGCCAACAAGTCCCTGATCTGGTACAACGCCCAGGCGTTCGAGAACGCGGGCGCGAGCGAGCCGAAGACCTGGAAGGACTTCATCGCCACGGCCGAGACCGTCTCCGCCTCCGGTGTCACCCCGGTCTCGGTCGGCGGCGCGGACGGCTGGACGCTCACCGACTGGTTCGAGAACATCTACCTCTCCCAGGCGGGCCCGGAGAAGTACGACCAGCTGGCCAAGCACGAGATCAAGTGGACGGACCCGTCCGTGAAGGACGCTCTCACCACCCTCGCCGAGCTCTTCGGCAAGCCGGAGCTCATCGCGGGCGGCGCCGACGGCGCGCTGCAGACGGAATTCCCGACCTCCGTGACGCAGACGTTCACCGGGGGCGACCAGCCCAAGGGGGCGATGGTGTTCGAGGGCGACTTCGTCTCCGTCAACATCGCGCAGACCGAGGCGAAGATCGGCACGGACGCCAAGGTGTTCCCGTTCCCGGCGGTCGGCGCGGACTCCCCCGTGGTGACGGGCGGCGACGCGGCCGTGGCGCTCAAGGACAGCAAGGGCGCCCAGGCGCTGCTGACCTGGCTCGCCTCGGTCGACGCGGCGAAGATCTGGGCCGAGCAGGGCGGGTTCATCTCGCCCAACAAGGCGCTGGACGCGGCCGCCTACCCGAACGATGTGCAGCGCACCATGGCCGAGGCGCTGATCGCGGCCGGGGACGACGTCCGGTTCGACATGTCCGACCAGGCCCCGCAGTCGTTCGGCGGGACGCCCGGGAAGGGCGAGTGGAAGATCCTCCAGGACTTCCTGAAGAACCCGAAGGACATCGCGGGGGCCCAGGCGAAGCTGGAGTCCGACGCGGCCGCGGCGTACAAGAGCTGACGGGATGAGCACAACGACAGCGGGGGGCCCCGCCCCGGTGCCTCCCGCCGCCCGGCGTCCTGACGAGCCCCCGCGCGTCCGCACGCGCAGGAGCGTGACCGGCACCCGGAGGGTCATCGCGGCGGCGTTCCTGCTGCCGGCCCTGGTGCTGCTCGGCGCGCTCGTCGTCTATCCGATCGTGTACTCCGTGTACCGGTCCTTCCTCGACCAGTCGGGGACCGGTTTCGCGGGCCTCGACAACTACAAGGCGCTGTTCACCGACGACACCATCCGCACGGCGGTGCGGAACAACGCGATCTGGGTCGTGTTCGCACCGACGGTCGCCACCGCGCTGGGGCTGATCTTCGCGGTGCTGACCGAACGCATCCGGTGGGGTACGGCGTTCAAACTGATCGTCTTCATGCCGATGGCGATCTCGATGCTCGCCGCGGGCATCATCTTCCGGCTGGTGTACGACCAGGCCCCGGAGCGCGGGGTCGCCAACGCGGTGGCCGTGGGCGTGCACGACACCTTCGCCGCGTCCTCGGGCTTCCCGAAGGCGCACCCGCTGCCGGTCCACCCGCTGAAGTCGGGCGGCGGCGGTTCCTTCGTGACGAAGGAACCGGTCCGGGCCGGTGAGCCGGTGCGGCTGCCGCTGGTGGGGGTGGCCCCGGCGAAGATGCCGGACGGCGCCCGGCCGGCGAAGGCCGTGACGGCGGCGGCGGACGGGAGGATCACCGGCACCGCGTGGCTGGACTTCACCAAGGGGGGAGGCGGGAAGCCCAACGTCGTCGACCCGAAGGAGCTCGGCCTCGACGGCATCACGGTCGAGGCGGTCAGGGACGGCAAGGTCGTCGCCTCGGCCACGGCGGGCGCGGACGGCGTGTTCACCCTGCCCGCGTCGGCGGACGGCGCGCAGATCCGGCTCCCGGCGGAGAACTTCCGGGAGCCGTACAACGGCGTCGACTGGCTCGGACCGTCCCTGGTGACACCGGGGATCATCGGCAGCTACGTGTGGATGTGGGCGGGCTTCGCGATGGTGCTGATAGCGGCGGGCCTGGCGGGCCTGCCGCGCGAACTCCTGGAAGCGGCCCGGGTGGACGGTGCGAACGAGTGGCAGGTGTTCCGCCGGATCACGGTCCCGATGCTCGCGCCGGTCCTGGCGGTGGTGCTGGTCACCCTGATGATCAACGTCCTGAAGATCTTCGACCTGGTCTTCATCATCGCGCCGGGCTCCTCGCAGGACGACGCGAACGTCCTGGCACTCCAGCTGTACCGGTCCTCGTTCGGCACGGACGCGGACCTGGGGGTCGGCAGCGCCATCGCGGTACTCCTGCTGCTGCTGGTGATCCCGGTGATGCTCTTCAACATCCGCCGGATGCGGAGGGAGGGCCGCCGATGACCACGCCGGACACCACAGCGACGGCCCCCTCCCGGGGGTACGGGGGTCGCCCCCCGGAAGAACACAGCAACATCCGCCGGACGCGGAAGGAGGGCCGCCGATGACCACGCCGGACACCACAGCGACGGCCCCCTCCCGGGGGTACGGGGGTCGCCCCCCGGAAGAACACAGCAACATCCGCCGGATGCGGAAGGAGGGCCGACGATGACCACGCCCGACACCACAGCGACGGCCCCCTCCCAGGGGCACGGGGGCCGCCCCCCGGAGAAACACAGCAACATCCGCCGGATGCGGAAGGAGGGCCGACGATGACGACGACCGAGCCGGTGAAGGCGGGCCCCGCCCCGGATGCCGGGCCCGGGCCCGTGAAAGCCCGGCGGCCCCTCGGCGCGCGGATCGCCGCCCGTGCGGGCGGCGGTGTCATGCGGGTCTTCCTCGTGCTCGTCGCCCTGTTCTGGCTGATGCCGACCATCGGGCTGCTGCTCTCCTCGCTGCGCGGGGCGGAGGACATCGCGGCGACCGGCTGGTGGAAGATATTCACCGCGCCGTCGGAGCTCACCCTCGAGAACTACCAGCGGCTGCTCGACAATTCGACGATCACCGATTCCCTGTACAGCACGGTCCTGATCACCGTGCCGTCCACCCTCCTGGTGGTGGTGATCGGCTCGCTCGCCGGATACGCCTTCGCCTGGATGGAGTTCCCCGGCCGCGACTGGTGGTTCCTGGTCGTCGTCGGGCTGCTGGTGGTCCCCGTGCAGGTCGCCCTGATCCCGGTCTCCGAACTCTTCGGCACGATCGGGATCTTCGAGACGACCTTCGGCGTGATCATGTTCCACACGGCGTTCGGCCTGCCGTTCGCCATCTTCCTGCTGCGGAACTTCTTCGCCGAGATCCCCCGCGAGCTCCTGGAGGCCGCGCGGCTGGACGGGGCGGGCGAGATCCGGCTCTTCACCCGGGTCGTGATGCCGCTCGGGGGTCCCGCGATCGCCTCGCTGGGAATCTTCCAGTTCCTCTGGGTGTGGAACGACATGCTCGTCGCGTTGATCTTCGCG
Organism: Streptomyces clavifer; assembly: GCA_014651175.1. GTDB lineage: Bacteria > Actinomycetota > Actinomycetes > Streptomycetales > Streptomycetaceae > Streptomyces > Streptomyces clavifer. The sequence continues at coordinate 744,903 of BMWJ01000003.1, forward strand.
GATTCCGAGTCGCCTCCGATCACCGTGGCGCTGCAGCAGCAGGTCCGCCAGTTCGGCAACAACATCGACGTGCTGGCGCCCGGGGCCTTCGTGTCGATGGTGATTCCGCTGGCGGTGTTCTTCGCCTTCCAACGACAGTTCGTCTCCGGCGTGATGGCGGGCGCCGTCAAGTAACGCACTCCGGCACAGCACATGCGTACGTCAACACCAGGGCGGCCCGTTCACTCGTGCACGGGCCGCCCTACCTCGTCGTTCCCCCGAATGCCACATCCGGCGTAACCATGTCACTCCATCGGCCGTTTGCGGGCCACCTGCCCGCCCGCGAGCGACCCCTGGATGTGTTGTGCCCCGGTTCAGTGTCATCGTGCCCGCGTACCGGGTCCAGGCGTATCTGCACGCGTGTCTCGACTCCGTGCTGAACCAGTCCTTCAAGGACTACGAGATCATCGTGGTCGACGACTGTTCACCGGACGCCTGCGGCCCGATCGCCGACGAGTACGCCGCCCGTGATCCCCGGGTCGGCGTCGTCCACCTCCCGCACAACTCCGGCCTCGGTCCCGCGCGCAACGCCGGAGTGGCCAGGGCGAGCGGGGACTACCTGCTCTTCCTGGACGGCGACGACACGTTCACCCCCGAGGCCCTGCAGACCATCGCCGACCGGCTGGAGGCGACCGCCGACCCCGACGTCCTGGTCTACGACTACGCCCGTACGTACTGGTCGGGCGAGAGCGAACGCAACACCTTCGCCCACCACCTCGCGGAGACGGGCCCCGGCTCCTTCCGGCTGGCGGAGCGCCCCGAGCTCCTGAAGGTCCTGATGGTCGTCTGGAACAAGGCGTACCGCCGCGAGTTCATCGAGGCGGAGGGCTTCACCTTCCCGCCCGGCTACTACGAGGACACCCCCTGGACCTATCCGGTGCTGATGGCCGCCGGATCGATCGCCGTCCTGGACGCCGTCTGCGTGGGCTACCGCCAGCGGCGCCGGGGAAACATCCTCTCCACCACCACCCGCAGGCACTTCGACGTCTTCGACCAGTACGACCGGGTCTTCGCCTTCATCGACGCGCGTCCCGAACTCGCCCTCTGGCGACCGGTGATGTTCCGCCGGATGCTCGACCACTTCTCGACGCTGTACACCTCCCAGGCCCGGCTGCCGCGCGGCACCCGGGCCCCGTTCTTCCGCCGGGCCCGCGCCCACTGCCGCCGCTACCGCGCCCCGGGCGCCCCCGTACCCGGCCGTACCCGGTTGCGGCACGCCCTGTTCCGGCTGGGCGCCCACCGCACCTACCGCGCCCTGTGGGCGGCGCAGCAGCTGCGCCGCCGGCTGCGCCGCGGCAACGCGACGCTGCGGCGCGCCGTGCGTGGCACCGCCCTCCAGGTGCACTACCGGGTCCAGCTGCGGCTGCCGGTACGGCCCGGGGAGGCGGTGTTCGCCGCCTACTGGAACCGCGGCTACACGTGCAGTCCCGCGGCCCTGGAGGCCACGGCCCGCGCACTCGTCCCCGGACTGCGCACCTCCTGGATCTGCCGCCCCGAGGACGCGCACACCGTGCCGGCGGCCACCCGGGTGCTGCACCCGGGGACATTCGCGTACTGGACGGCCCTGGCGCGCTCCAAGTACCTCGTGAACAACGTCAACTTCGATCACAGGCTGGTGAAGAGACGGGGTCAGGTACTGCTGCAGACCCATCACGGGACGCCCCTGAAGACCATGGGGACCGACCTCGTGCACCGCCCCGCGGCAGCCGGATCCATGGACTTCGCACAGCTGCTCCGCAACATCGACAAGTGGGACTTCTCGCTCTCCGCCAACCAGCACTCCACGCTCGTGTGGGAGCGCGCCTACCCCTCCGGCTACACCACGCTGGAGTACGGCAGTCCCCGCAACGACGTCTTCCACCGCGTGGACTCCGCCGAGACCGCACGGCTGCGCGAGCGCCTGGCCATCCCGGCCGGGAGCACCGCCCTGCTGTACGCGCCCACCCACCGGGACTACCGGCGCGACCAGCACCACCCCCTGGACCTGGACCGGCTGGTCCGGGTCCTGGGCCCGCGCTTCGTCGTGCTGGCCCGCTCGCACTACCTGGACGAGACGGCCCGGACGACGGCCGGGCACACCCGGCATCCGCGGATCATCGACGTCAGCGCCCATCCGTCCGTCGAGGAACTGTGCCTCGCCTCGGACGCGTTGATCACGGACTACTCGTCGCTGATGTTCGACTACGTCAATCTGGACCGGCCCGTCGTCCTCCATCTGGAGGACAGGCAGGCGTACGAGGCGGCGCGCGGCACGTACTTCGATCTGGAGGCGTTCCCGCCCGGGGCGGTGGCGCGCGACCCGGAGGAGCTGCACGAGATCTTCGCCACGGACCACTGGCGCGGCCCCCGGTCGACGCAGCGACGGGCGGCGTTCCGGGCCCGGTTCTGTCCGTACGACGACGGGCACGCGGCGGAGCGGGTGGTGCGCCGGATCTTCCTGGACGACACCTCCGGGCTGCCGCTGCCCGTGCCGCTCACCAGCCGGGGGCCCACCGGGGTGCCCCGGCAGGTGCCGGTGCGGGAGTACACCAACGGGTGAGGCCCGGGGTGCGAGGGGAGATCCCGCGTCCCGGGCCCGGCTTCCGCGGGGCGCCGGGCGGTCCCGGAGCACCGCGCCCTCTGCTCAGCGTTCCAGGAACGCGAACAGCTCCTCCCAGCGGGACATGATCTCCGCCTCTGAGAACCGCTGGACGTTGACCCTGGCCCGCGCCCCCATCGCGTCCCGCAGCCGGGGACTGCCGGTGAGCCGCAGCAGCCGGTCGGCGAGCGCCCCGATGTCCCCGGCGGGGGCGAGGAGTCCGTCCTCGCCGTCGCGAACGATCTCCCGCACGCCGGGCGCGCAGTCGAAGGCCGCGCACGGCACGCCGCTCGCCATCGCCTCCATCAGCGCGAGCGGGAAGCCCTCGCCGCGCGAGGACTGGACGAAGACGGAGGAGGCGGCGAGCGCACCCGGGACATCGTCCGTACGCCCCCGCCAACGGACCGATCCGTCCAGCCCCAGCCCGGTGCACCGGGCCCGGAGGTCCGCCTCGTCCTCGCCCGCCCCGTACACGTCCAGGTGCCAGTCGGGGCGCTGCGGGGCCACCAGGGCCCAGGCGTCCAGGAGCATGTCGATGCCCTTCTGGTCGGAGAGCCTGCCGATGCTCGCCACCGACTTCTCGCACCGCGGGGAGGGCACGTCGGGCAGGGCGGCCAGCGCGTTCGGCAGGAAGCCGACGTTGTTCATCCCGTCGCCCGCCCAGGTGTCGGCGTCCTCCTCGGTGAGGACGAGCCACCGGTCGAGCCCCGTGTAGTGCCTCTTGATCCAGCGGTAGCGGTGGCCGGCCCGGGAGTAGGCGTAGGACTCGTGGCTCATCCCGATGACCCGCAGGCCGGTGGTGTCCGCCTCCGAGACCCACTCCATGGCCCAGACCTGGCTGACGATCACCACCCCGCCGGGCCGTGCGGTGCGGAAGACCTCCGAGAGCCGGTCGACGGCCCGGCGCTTCTCCGCGACCCGCGCCGCCTCGTTCCGGCGGGCGGTGATCCGGAAGCGGTCCCGCAGCCCCCGGGGGGCCCAGGGGGTCGGCGGGTGCGCCGGGTACAGCGCGGTGACGGGGTATCCGGGCGGGTCCGGCAGGGCCATCTTCAGTTCGGCGGCGTGGATGCCGACGGTGTGCACCCGGTGGCCCCGCTGCTGGAAGAGCTGGGCGGTCCGGTGCATCCAGCCGGTCACCCCGCCGAGCTCGTCGGTGCTGTTGGAGACGATGAAGACGTCACGGCTGCTCATCGGCCGGCCTCCCCGCCACCGGTGGTCCGGGCCGCGGGCGCGTGCCGGGCGAACACGGTGTCGACGACCGCCCGTGCCGCGTCCCCCCGGTCGTACGCACCGAACTCCCGGGCGAACCTGCTGCGCCGTTCCTGGAAGTCGCAGTCCACGGCCTTCAGCCGGGCCAGCACGGCGAACAGTTCGTCCTCGGTGGCCACCACCGGCCCGGGCGCCTTCTCCCGCAGGTCGAAATAGCTGCCCCGGTCGGCCGCGTACTCCTCGAGGTCGGGTGCGAACAGGACGATCGGCCGGTCCAGGAGCGCGAAGTCGAACATGATCGACGAGTAGTCGGTGACCAGGACGTCGGAGAGCGCCAGGAGTTCACTCACGTCGTGGTGGCGCGAGACGTCCACGACCGTCCCCGGCGGGCACACGGGCAGGCTCGCCGCCTCCAGGTAGTGCGCCCGGATCAGCAGCGTGTATCGGTCGCCGAAGCGCTCCGCGAAGCGTGCGGCGTCCAGCAGCAGCCGTCGCCGCCTCTGCCTGCCGGGCCCGCCGCGGAACGTCGGCGCGTAGAGGACGGTCTTGCGGTGGTCGGGCAGGCCGAGCTCCGCCGCGAGCGCCGGGCGGGGCAGCCGCCCCTCCGTCTCGTCCCGGACCCGGGCCGCCAGGAGGGCGTCGTTGCGCGGGTACCCGGTGCGCAGCAGGGCGCGCTCGGGAAGCCGGTAGGCGCGGGCCAGGGTACGGACGTCGTGCTCGGAGCGCACGAGGAAGTGGTCGAAGCGGTCCACGGCCTGCTGGAGCCGTTCGCGCTGCGGGGCGTTCTGCAGGCGCACCCGGGTCTCGTCGAAGCCCATGCGCTTGTACGCCGAACCGTGCCAGGTCTGCAGGTAGGTGGTGCCGGACGGTTTGGCCAGCTGCTGCGGGAAACCCTGGTTGTCGACCCAGAACTCGGCCCTGGCGAGCGCCCACAGATAGCGCCAGGACCAGCGGCGCACGAGCCGTGAGCCGTCGGCCGGGAAACCCTCGGGCGAACCGTCGTACGACCAGACGCAGCGCAGGGGGAGCCCTCTTCCGCGTACCTCCTCGTGGATGGCCCGGGGGCTGTCGCCGTAGCAGGTGCCCATGTGGCTCTCGAAGACCACCGACCCCCTTCGCACGGGCAGCCGGAGGAGCCAGGAGTGGTAGACGGAGACCTTGAACCCACGCGCGTGCAGCCGGTCGCGGCGGGTGCGCAGGCTCCGCAGCAGGACCCTGGCCCGGCGCGCGGGGCGGAAGTGGGTGGCGTAGTGGACGAGCCGCCCGGCCGAGCGGGCGGGGCGGCGGTGCGCTTCGAGGCGCAGCGCGAGATGGTCCTTGAGCGTGACGTAGGGCTGCCAGGTGTCGCCGGCGGCCGGGCCGAGCCTGGGCAGGGCGGGGAAGCGGTCCGCCGGGCCGACGAGGTCACGGGCGGCGAAGAGGTCACTGACCGCGCGGATCCGGCCGTCGTCCACCACCATCCGCACGTCCCACACGGTGTCCCGGACGCCGAGGGGGCGCAGGACACGGGTGAGGTCGGCCCGGGTGCGCCAGCCGATCCCGGTGGCGTCGCGCCGCAGGTCGTCGACGGGTACGCGGAAGGTGCGGGCGCCGTCCCGTACGCGGAATTCCAGATGGGCCGCCACCGAAGGCCCCGGCCCCGTGTGCGAGGGCAGCACGAGGCGCCCCTCCAGCAGGACCCGGCCCCCGTCCGGCTCGCAGCGGGTGAGCCGGTTCATCAGCCGCAGCTCGCCGAACGTGCGGTGCTGGTGGCCGAGCTCGGTGACGTCGAGCGCGGGGTCGGCCCCCTCGCCCTGCCAGTACACCCGCCCGTCGTCCGCCACGGTGAGCGGCGCGGCCACCGCGCCCCGTCTGCGCAGCGCGTACGCCACCGCCAGCACACCGTCCGCGTCGCCGCGCTCCAGCAGCCGCACGCCGGCGCGTTCGACGGGCGGCAGGGTGAGCAGGACCGGCTCGGGAACGCTGTCCGGGAGCACCCGGGCGGCCGTCGCGGCGATCCGGTCCCGCTCGGCGGCGGGCAGCAGCGGGAAGGTCCGCACCAGCGGTACGAGGTGGTCGAGCGGGAACGCCCCGTCCCGCTCCTCACGCAGTCCGGCCTGCCCGCACGCCTCGAGGAGGTGGCCCGCCCTGCGGTGCGCCTCGACGAGTCCGGCGACGTCCCGGCCGTCGTCGGGGGCGGCACGCCCGGAGACGATCCGGCGGCGTACGAGCGCGATACGGCCCACCGCCGCAGCGGCCTCGATGCCGAACAGGATCTCGCTGCGGGTGAGGTCCTCCCCGTAGCGCAGGGCGTGCCGTTCCCGTGCCTCACGGCGCAGGCAGAAGCCGGTCACCAGGGCGTCGTGCACGACGAGTCCGGGGGCGTCGGCGAACCGCTCGACGCAGCGTGAGCGCGCGAACAGCGGCTGCTGCCACGGCGGTTCCTGTTCCTTCTCGCCGTCCCCGGTGAGGCGGCTCCAGCGCCCGGCGACCAGGTCGGCACCAGTGCGCGCACCGGCCTCCCAGAGGTTGCGGCAGGCGTGCTGCTGGAGTCGTTCGCCGTCGTCGAGCACGAGGACGTACGTGCCCCGGGCCGCGTCCAGACCCGTGTTGCGCAGGGCCGCCACGCAGTCCGCCCGGGCACCGGCGTCGAGGAGGCGGACGCGGTCCGGGGAACGCCCGGCGAGCGAGGCGGCTGCTGCGCGCAGGGCCGCGCCGCCGTCCGCCGGCAGGACGACGAGGGCCTCCACGGCCCGAAGCGTCTGGTCGAGCACGGACTCCACGGAGGCGCGGAGGGCGGCCTCCCCTCCCGGGGCCGCGGTGACGACGCAGCTGAAGTCGGGGGTGCTCATACCCGCGCCCCCTTCAGCATGCGGTCCACGACCCGCACCGCGGCGGTCCCGTCGTCCAGGTCGCAGAACGCCTCGCGGAAGCGGGCGTACGCCTCCTGGTGGGACGTGGCCGCCGACGCGTCGCGCAGGGCTTCGACGACCCCGGCCGAGGTCGGGACGAGCGGACCGGGCGCCCGGCTCTCGAAGTCGAAGCAGAAGCCGCGCAGGGTGTCGCGGTAGTGCTCCAGGTCGTAGGTGTGGAAGACCATCGGCCGGCCGGTCTGCGCGAAGTCGAACATCAGGGACGAGTAGTCCGTGACCAGCACATCGCTGATCAGCATCAGCTCGGCCACGTCCGGGTAGCGCGACACGTCGCGGACGAAGTCGCTCTCCGGGACGCTCCCGCCGACCAGGTAGTGGCGGCGCACCAGCAGGACGTGGTCGTCGCCGAGTGCCCTCCGGGCCTGTTCCAGGTCCAGTCGCAGATCGAGTCCGTACCGGCCGCTCCGCTTGGGGCGGTCCTCGCGCCAGGTGGGGGCGTACAGGACGACACGGCGGCCCTCGGGCACGTCGAGCGACCGGCGTACGGCGGCTGCGGTCTTGGCCCGGTCGGGGGCGTGCAGCAGGTCGTTGCGCGGGTATCCGCACTCCAGGACCTCGCCGGTGTGTCCGAGGGCGCGGCGCAGGACGGGTGTGGAGAAGCTGTTCGGCGAGACGAGCACGCTCCACTGGGCGGCACGCCGGGGCATGGACGCCATGTACGCGGTGTCCGCGCACCGGCTGCCCTCCAGGTCGCGGCCGATGCGCTTGAGCGGGGTGCCGTGCCAGGTCTGGACGACGAACTGGCCGTCGGCCCGGTCGAACCACTCGGGCAGCTGGGTGTTGGTGACGACCCAGCGGCTGCGGGCCAGGGCCTCGTGCCACTCGGCGCTGTACAGGGCCACGGCACGGGCCCCGGCGGGCACGGCGGCCTGCTGGTCGCGCACCACCCACAGGTGCTCGACGCCGGTGGCCCGGCGGGCCAGTTCCTCGTGGACGGCGCGGGGCGAGTCCGAGTACTGGCGGCCGTCGAAGCTGGAGTACAGCACCGCGTCCCGCAGCTCGCCGCCGCGCGCGGCGGCGTACCCGGCGCGCAGCCGGCGCTGCCCGTACGCCCCCCTGTCGCGTACCGGCAAGGCGCTGCCGGACTCCAGGCAGAGCCGGTCGTGGAAGCGCCGCCCCAGCGTGAAGCGACGCCCGCCGGACTCCTGGTGCAACGGCATTCCGGCGTGCAGCTGATGCACCACGCGCACCGGGAGGTAGCGCTCCGGGTCCCGCTCGCCCCGCTCGCGGAGGGAGGGGTACCAGCGGCCCTCGGCGAGCGGGAGGGTCCCGCCGATGCCGTCGACCGCCCAGGGAACGAGCTCCGCGCGGAAGGCGTCCCCCGTCCGCTCCACGGCGAAGGCCGACTCCTCCTGATGGCCGCCGTGCCGCAGGACGAGCTCCAGCGCCCGTCCCGTGCCGGCCGGGCAGCTCCCCTCGATGACGAGGGGCCCGCCGTCGGGCCACACCACGCGTCCGACGACGGGCTGCACCGTCCGGTCCGTGAGGACCAGGTCGCCGGAGGGGTTGGCCGCGGCGTACACCTCGCGGCCCCCGGCCAGCGGATACCGTCCGGCATCGGTCTCCGGGCGGGCCGCCACCGGCACCCGGCGACCCCCGGTGACCAGTTGGACGCCCCAGTCGCCGTCGGAGCGCCGGAACGCGTCGAGCGGCACCTCGGCGACGACCGTGCGGCCGTCCGTGCGGCCGTCCGTGTCACCGCCGGCCACCAGGGGGAACTCCCTGGTCTCCTTGGTGCGCCACTCCTGGATCCGCAGGGCCGTCGGTGCGCTGCCGTCCAGGACCCGCACCGCGATCCGCACCCCGCTCCCGGCCGCCGTCGCCCGGTGCCCGGCGAGCACGGCGTCGACCGGCTCCGCGCGCAGCTCCAGCTTGTTGCCGGAGAGCACGGGGACGATCCGGGTGCGCTCGTCGACGTACCGCACGGCGGGTGCGGCCGGATGGCCGAGCAGCCTCATGGGGCCCCGGCGCGGGCGCCCCGCGCCGATCACGACGGACTCCAGCTTCCAGACCTTCCGGGCGCCCCGCGCCGTCCCCCCGGTGAGCCGGACCGGGTCGACCACGGTCTCGAAACCGGAGCGCTCGTAGTGGTGCAGCGAGCGGCCGGACGCGGCCGCGGCTTCGTCCGTCACCGTCCTGCGCAGCCGGAGCGGCACCAGCCGCCTGCCCGACCGCAGCCAGCCCGTCCCGGCCGACCTGCCCGGGGCGTTGCGGACGTACGCGTACCCCTTGAGGTGCAGCTTCCCGTCCCGCCACACCGCCTCGGTGAGGTGCGCGTGCACGGGGAGGTCCTCGGCGGACAGGGCGGCCGCCCGGCGCGGGAGCGGGCCCTCGACCCCCGGGTGCTGGGCCCGTGGCCGGAGGAGACCCCGGACGTGGAAGGTGTCGCGGTCGGCCGACTCGTGGGCGAGGAGGGCCAGCAGTTCCGGCATCCTGCGTTCCCGGATGAGCTGCCACTTGACGCGCAGATGCAGCGGCAGCCCGTCGAGGACCGCCGGGTCGACGGTGTCGGCGAAGGCGTTCGCATGGGTGAGGAAGGCCTCGTGGTACTCCGCGTCGCCGTCCGGGAGCGCCTCCATGAACAGCCACAGGTCCCCGGAGAGCGCGTGCGCGTCGTAGTCCCTCCGGGCCTCCGGCATGCCCCGCTCCGCGAGGAAGCGGCTGACGGTGGTGACCGCGGTGACCCGGTCACGGATGCCCCGGGCCACGGCGCGCCGGGTGGTGATCGAGCCGTCCCGGTCCCGCCAGTGGTAGACGGGCTCCTCGACGACGTCCACACCGGCGGCCAGGAAGTGGGCGGGGAGGACGACGGCGATGTCCTCGTACAGGACCCCGGTCGGGAAGGCGAAGGAGTGCAGCTCCCAGAAGGTCCTGCGGAACACCTTGTTGCACGCGATGCGGTCGCCGAGCAGGAGCCCGTCCCGGGTGACGTGGGTGGCCCGGCGGGACCTCTCCATGGTCTTGCGGAACATCGGGGACTGTTCGAGCGCACCGTCCGCCCGGAGCCTGAGCACGTTGCCGGTGACGAAGTCGGAGCCGGACGCGTCGAGTTCACCGAGCATCCGGCGGTACGCGCCGGGCGGCACGACGTCGTCGCTGTCGACGAACGCCAGGAACTCCCCCTCCGGGTGCGCCTGCGCGGCCCCGGCGTTGCGCGCGGCGCCGAGCCCGGCGTTCTCCTGCCGGATCAGCCGGAAGCGCGGGTCCCTGCGGGAGAACTCCAGGGCCACGTCCGCGCTGCGGTCCGTCGAACCGTCGTCGACCATGACGACTTCGAGGTCCGCCATGGTCTGCGCTGCGAGCGAGTCCAGGCAGGCTCCGAGGTACTCCTCGACGTTGTAGAGCGGGACGACGACGGTGAGTCGGGGTGCCATGCGCTGCGCACGATCCTTCCGGGCGGACGACATCGGTCAACTGGTCTGCTGCTTAACGAACGAGCCCCGTGCCGGGGAGGCAACGGGGCTCACAGCGACCACTGTCCGGGGAGGCTCAGGGCTTGACCGCGATGCGGCCCTCGTCCATGCGCAGGAGGAGCAGCTGCTCACCGGTCTCCTCCAGGAATTCGTCCACGGCCTGACGGGATCCCTGCCAGTAGCCGTAGTCGTCGATCAGGAGCACACCGCCGCTGACCAGGCGCGAGTAGAGGTGCCGCAGCTCGTGCCTCGTCGACGCGTACCAGTCGGTGTCCAGCCGCAGGATCGAGATCCGGTCCGGTGCCTGCTCCGGAACGGTGTCCTCGACCTTGCCCCGTACGTAGTGGACGCGCTCCTTCGGGTACGGCACGTCCTCGAATCCGGCCCGTACGTCCTCCAGCGAGGCCACGGCCCAGATCGGCCGGTCCCTGCCCTGGGCGTCCAGCAGCTCCCGGGCCGGCTTGCCGTCACGGCGCAGGTCCTCGGCGGTGGGCGGGGTCATGCCCTCGTACGTGTCGAAGAGGTACAGGTCGCGCCCGGTCTCGCCGAGGGACAGCAGGGTCTTCGCGCAGGCCTGCATGGAACCGCCACGCCAGACGCCGCACTCCACGATGTCGCCGGGAATGCCGTGCCTGACGATGTGCCGGGTCGCGAGGACGAGGGCGTTGAGGCGCTCGGGGGAGGTCATCGTGTACGGCTTGACCGCACGGATGATGTCCTTCGCCTCGTCGTCGTAGTCGGCCGGGAACTGCGTGCCGGACTTCGGCGCGGGCTTCTTCGCAGGCTTCTTCGCGGTGGCCGGCTCCGGCGGGGCCTGCGCCGCGGCCTCCGTCCCTGCGGGCTTCCCCGGAGGGGCCGCCGCCGTCGCTCCCGGTGCCGGGGCGGTCCGGGGAGCGGGCACGGCCGCGCGCCTGAGCTGGTAGCCGGTGAGTTGCTGAAGGACGCCGTTGACGGCGTTGCGCCAAGCCATGGAGCCGGAGGGTACGCGCGCTTTGCGGCTCATGTCACCTTTCGTCAACCTGCTGTTGATGCGGCCTCGGGGGCCTCCGGCCGTCCGCACCGCTCCCGGCCCGCGAGCGGGCGCGGCAGCGGCACCCGGTCCACTCCGCCGACGTGGTTGGCCCACCACACCGCCGTCTCCCGCACGGCGAACGCGGCCAGCCGCCCCTTCAGCCGCGCCACCGGCCGCGCGGGGCGCTGCGGCTTCCGGAAGACACCGACGGAGTCGCCCCAGTAGGCGGCCTTCTCGTCGATGGACCGGTAGTCGTGCCAGATGCCCTTCCTGGGCGGGAAGTCCGTGTACGCCTCGCAGAGTTCGAGGCGGGAGTGGGCGGCCAACGCCCGGAACCCGTCGGGGTAGTAGCGCCAGCAGTCCTGCGCGTCGTGGGCGTGACCGCGCGACGGAGCGGTGATGAAGGCGTAGCCACCGGGCTTCAGCACCCGGGCGATCTCCAGCATCGACACCCAGAAGAAGGGAATGTGCTCGAACGCCTGCCCGGACAGGACGACATCGGCGCTGCCAGACCCGGCGGGGATCCGGTAGGGCCGGGTCATCACGGCGTCGACGTTGGGGCCGTCGAGCACATCGACCCCGAGGTAGTCGATGTCGTGTCCGGCCAGCAGCGCCCGGTGTGTACGGGCCTGCTTGCCGGAGACGCGCGAGCCGAGGTCCACCACGCGGTGCCTGCGGGACGTCGGCAGGTACTCCCGGACGCAGAGTTCCATCTGCTCATAGGCGGACCGGTGCATAAGTTCTCCCGACGTTGCGATGGGCGCGCGCTGTTGAACACAACGAGGGCGGGATGCGGAGGGGGGCGCCTCATACGGGTGATGCGGGGCCTCGGCCGGGGCCGACGGGGAACACCCGACGCACCACGCGTTCCGCCGCGTGCCCGTCGTCGTACGGGCAGAACCGGCTGCGGAACGCGGCGCGCAGCGCGGCCGCCCCGGACGAGCGCCAGGCTCCCGTCCGCAGCAGTTCGCGCAGTTCGTCCTCCGTCGTGGCGACGGCTCCGGGGGTGTCGCCGGGGCGCCCGGAGAGCAGGTCGACATAGGTGCCACGCGCGGCCCGGTAGGCGGCCCAGTCCGGCGCGTAGGTGACGATCGGGCGGTCCAGGCAGGCGTAGTCGAACATCAGGGACGAGTAATCGGTGATCAACGCGTCCGAGGCCAGGCAGAGTTCCTCGACCCTCGGGTGCGCGGTGACGTCGACGACCCGCCCCCCGGCGGCCTCCCCGGCCGAGCGCCCGTAGAAGTAGTGCGCCCGCACCAGCAGCACGTACTCCTCGCCGAGATCGCGGGCCAGGCGCTCCAGGTCGAGGCGGGGGAGGAAGCCCCTGCGGTAGTCGCGGTGGGTCGGCGCGTACAGCAGGACGGTCCGGCCGGGCCCGATGCCGAGATCCGCGCGGATCTTCCCGGTCAGCTCCGGGGTGGCGGTGCAGAGGACGTCGTTGCGCGGGTAGCCGAGCGGCAGGTGCTCGTACGCGGACGGGTAGGCCCGGTCCCACACCTCGGTGGTGTGCGGGTTGGCGGAGAGGCTGAAGTCCCACTGGTCGGCGTGGGCGACGACCCGTTCGAAGCTGACACCGTTGGTGAGGGCGGGGTACGGGCGCTGGTCGAGGCCCATGGTCTTGAGCGGGGTCCCGTGGTGGGTCTGCAGGTAGATCTGGCCCGGGCGTTTGGTGAAGCCCCCGGGGAAGCTGGAGTTGTTGACCAGGTAGGTGGCGGTGGCCATGGTCCGCCAGTAGGCGCGGGAGCCCTCGATCACGTACGGCACCCCCGGTGGCATCCGGTCGAGGTGGCGCGAGGAGACGACCCAGACACCGCGGATGTGCGGGACGAGTTCGCGGGCCTTGGCGTAGACGGCAGCGGGATTGCAGGCGACACCGCGGTTCCAGTACGCCCCGTAGACGGCGAGGCAGGGGTCCAGCGGACGGTGCAGGTCCGCGCGGTAGGCGGCCCGCATCACGCGGGCGCGCAGGGACTTCTTCCCCGCGCGCAGGGCGCTGTGCGCCCGGGTGCGCAGGGAGCGTACGGCCTGCCGGGCGCGGTGCGCGGCATGGCTGCCGAGGAGCCCGGCGGCGCGGAAGAAGGCCGCGCGGTCACCGGGTGCGATCCGGCCCGGGTCGTCGAGGACGGCCCGCAGGTGTGCGGTGCGGGCGGTAAGGACGCGCGGGTCGCCGCCGGTCTCGGCGATCAGGTGCGCGTACGCGTCGATGACGGCGAAGTGGGCGCGGCCGGGTGTCGTCGCGAAGGTGCCGGTACGGCGCAGGCGGTGGCGTACGCAGACCCGGTCCAGCACGGCGAGGGTGCCGGCGTCGGAGCTGAGGAGGGCCGCACGGTGGACGGGCACGACGTCGTCGTAGGGGCCGTCGGTGAAGCGGAGCCCGTGGGCGGTCCAGAAGGCGCGGCGGAAGATCTGGTTCCGCGCGGCGGGCAGGTCGTCTCCCGGCCGGGTCTCGCCCCACCAGTCGACGCGGTCGTGCCCGAGGCGCAGCACGTCCGGACGGTCCGCCGCCACCCTGGCAGCGATCTCCGACAGCGCGCCGGGCAGCAGCAGGTCGTCCCCGTCGAGGAAGAGCAGGTACGCCCCGCGCGCCTCGGCGGCCCCGGCGTTGCGGGCCGCGCCGAGGTGCGGGGAGGGCTGCGGCACCCCGGAGGGGGCGGCCGGGGTGCCGGAGGGCAGGGGGCTTCCGGGCTCCGCCGGGGCGCCGGGGTCCGGCTCCCCGGGACTTCCTCCCGGGTGCAGCACCCGGACCCGGGGGTCGCGTTCGGCGAACTCCCGGGCGATGTCCGGGCCACCGTCCGGCGGGCCGGCGTCGACGGCGATCAGCTCCCAGTCCCGTGAGGACTGGTCGGTCACGGACTCCAACGCCGCCCTCAGGTACCCCTGAACGCGGTGGACGGGCACGACGACACTGAGGAGCATGGCAGCCGAGCGTAGTGCGGACCACGCTCCGCACCCCTCCTGCATTCACCCGTTCGGGTCAGCGTCGGTGACCCGGGGCGCTCACCCGGGTTGAGCCGTACATGAAGCCACTCCTCAGCGTCGTCGTCCCCGTGCACAACGTCGAGGAGTATCTGGAGGAGTGCCTCCTCTCCCTCGCCGGCCAGTCCCTGAGGGCCATCGAGGTGATCCTCGTCGACGACGGCTCGACGGACGGCAGCCGCCGGATCGCGGAGGGGTTCGCCGCCCGGGACAGCCGCTTCCGCTGTGTCCACCAGCGCAACGCGGGCCTGAGCGCCGCACGCAACGCAGGGGTCGCGCACACCTCTCCCGGCGTTCCGTACCTCGCGTTCGCGGACAGCGACGACATCGTCGTCCACGACGCGTACGAACGGATGCTGGCCTCCCTGGAGTCGACGGGCTCGGACCTGGTGACGGGCAATGTGTGGCGGCTCACCGCCCAAGGACGCCAACAGGCCTGGCAGTACCGATGGCTGACCGCCGACCACCCCCGCACCCACATCACCCGCGACGCCCGGCTGCTGGCCGACCGGGTCGCCTGGAACAAGGTGTTCCGGCGCTCCTTCTGGGACCGGCACGGATTCGTCTTCCCGGTGGGCAGGCTCTACGAGGACACGCCCGTGATGATCCCGGCGCACCACCTCGCCGGATCGGTGGACGTCCTGAGCGGGCACGTCTACTGCTGGCGGGTGCGGGAGGGCTCGATCACCCGGCGGCGCACGGACGTGCGGGGCGTGCGGGACCGGATCGCGGCCTGCGAGCAGGTCAGCGCCTTCCTGGCGGACCACGGCCCCGACCAGCGGCGCCGGTACGACACGTCCTGTCTGCGCGACGACTTCGTGTACTTCCTGGAAGGGCTGCCGATGGGCGGCCCCGCCTACCGCTCGGCCTTCATGGCGGGCGCGGGCGCCTTCCTCGACCGGGCGGGCGGCGCGGCGCTGGACGGGCTGCCCGCCGAGGCGCGCATCAGGTGGCGGCTGGTGCGGGAGCGCAGGCTGGACGACCTGCTGGCCGTCCTCGCGTTCGAACGGGCCAACGGGACGGGCACGTTCGCGGTCGAAGGGCCGCCCGGCAGGCGCCGGGCGGTGCACCCGGGGGTAGCGGGCGCCGGTGCGCGGCTCGGCCGGGGTGATCTGCCGGCCGTGGCACGGCTGACGGAGGCCTCGTGGGGCGCGGACGGGAAGCTGCGGCTGCGCGGATACGCGTACATCCGCAATCTCCCTGCCGGGACGGCCCGTCGCGCGCTGAAGGCGGGGCTGGTGCGGGAAGCGGGGGGCCGACGGCTGAGGCCCGTGCCGGTACGCACGGTCCGGATGCCGGGAGCGACCGCGGACTCCGGTCAGGAGCTGCACTGTTACGACCACGCGGGCTTCGAGATGGTCCTCGACCCGGAACGCATCGGTCCGGGCACCTGGCAGGTGGGCGTGGTGGTGGCCGCGCACGGCGTCGTACGGCGGGCGGCCCTGCGCGCGGTGGGGGCCGCCGCCGCCCAGCCGCTCGTCCACGACCTGGGCCGCGGGCGGCGCGCGGTGCTCGACTACGGGGACGGCCGGCTCCGGCTGACCGTGGCACAGCTGCCCGCCCTGGTCCTCGCGCACGACGGCGGACCCGGAACCCTGGAACTGGCCGGCCGGCTGTACGGGGCCGCCCGGCCGACCGCCCTCGCACTGACCCGCGCCGGGGCCGAGGAGCTCACCGTCCCCGTGCGCTGCGGCGAGGACGGGCACTTCACCGTGAGCGTGCCCCTCGCGGAACTCGCCGGACGCGGGGGGCCCGCCGAACCCGCGACCGCACCGGATCCGGGGGCGGCCCGGCCGGCCGCACTCGTGACGGGCGACGACCGCGCCCCGCTGGCCGCAGGCCCGGACCTGCCCCCGCCGGCCCGCGCGGACGCGTCCGGCCACCTGGTGCTGGAGGTGGCCGCTCACCCGTTCGTGGACCGCGTCGGCGAGGCACCGCACGGCGGACTGCGCGTCGAGGGGGCACCGTACGCCCCGGGCACGCTCGTCCTGCGGCACAGCACCCTGGGCGAGACCCTGACCGTTCCCGTGGAGCGGACGGGGGCACGCGGGGGGAACCGGTTCGCCGTGCGGCTCCCCCGCCCGCCGTGTGAGGGCGACTGGGAGGTGTACCTGGACGGCCGGCCGGTACGGGTGACGGGCGCCCTCGCCGCCCGGCTCCCTGTCCGCTCAGCCGCCGGGTTCCGTGTCGACCGCCGTCACGGCGACCGGCTGACGGTGCACGCGGAGCCCGTGCTCGACGATGCCGAACGGGGCGCGTACCGCCAGGGCCGCCTGCGCACGGCTCACTATCCGGCCCGGCGCCGGCTCCCGCTCCGCGACGCCGTCCTCTACGCGGGCGGGCGCGCGGGGGGAGACGCACCGCGCGCCGTGCACGCCGAGCTCGTACGCCGGAGCGCGGAGGTCGAACACCTCTGGGTCACCGACGGTTACGCGGGCGCCGCCGCGCAGGTCCCGCCCACGGCCGTGCCCGTCGTGGCGCACAGCACCGCCTGGTACGAGGCGCTGGCGCGGGCCCGCCGCATCGTCACGGCGGGCCAGCTGCCCGTCTGGTTCGAGCGGCGCCCGGACCAGACGGTCGTGCAGACCTGGCACGGTGCCCCGCTCGGCCGGTTCGGCCTGGACCTCACCGGCACGCTGTACGCCGACCACCAGTACCTCGCCTCGCTGCCGCACCGGTCCGCCCAGTGGTCGGTCCTGGTCTCCCCCAGCGCCTTCGCCACCCCGCACCTGCGCCGCGCACTGGCCTACGGCGGCGAGGTCCTGGAGGCGGGCTCACCCGCGGCCGACCTGCTGTGCGCGCCCGGCCGTGACAAGTCGGCCGAGCGGGTACGCGGCCGGCTCGGCATCCCGGACGGCCACCGGGTCGTGCTCTACGCGCCCACGTACCGCGACCAGCTCGCGCACGCGCCGGGCAGCGTCCCCGGCGGCTCGCCCCGGCTGTACCGCTGGGAGCCCGCACTCGACCTGCCCGCGCTGGTGCGTTCGCTCGACGACCACACCACGGTGCTGGTCCGCAGGCACCCGCGGGTCACGGGCAGCGTGCCGGAGGGGCCCACCCTGCGGGACGTCTCCGCGCACCCGGTCACCGCCGAACTGCTGCTGATCGCGGACGTGCTGGTCACCGACTACACGGGCCTGGTGTTCGACTTCGCGCACACCGGCCGCCCCGTGCTGTTCCACACACCCGACCTGGAGCACTACCGGGACACCGTGCGCGGCTTCTGCCTGGACTTCGAGACCCGCGCACCCGGTCCCCTGCTCATCAGCACGGACGAAGTGGCCGAAGCCCTGCGGTGCGCCCGGGAGGCCCCGCACGGGAAGGCCCTCCACGCCGAGGCGTACGCCGCCTTCCGGCAGGACCTCTGCGGCCCCGGCGACGGTGGTGCCGCGGGCCGGGTGGTGGACCGGCTGCTCGGCGACCGCTCCTGAGCGCGCCGGGACCGGCGGTCGACGGGCCGACCGCTCAGCGACCGCTCCTGAGGGCGGCGACGGCCGACTCGGCGAGGTCGTCCAGATACCCCTTCGGCAGGTCGCCGCGGACCACGACGAGGCGCCAGTAGAGCGGTCCGACGATCAGGTCCAGAGCCCGGTCCGGGTCGCTGCCCTCGGGGAGTTCACCGCGGGCCACCGCCGCGCGTACGACCACGGCCGCCACCCCCTGCTGCTGGTCGAGCAGGGCGGCCTTGATGGCGTCGGAGATCTCCGGGTTGCGCGCCGCCTCGACCAGCAGGTCCGGGATCACCTGCGAGGCGACGGGGTGGCGCAGGGCGTACGCGGCCAGTTCGAGCACGGCGCGCACGTCCCCGTACAGCGAACCGGTCGCCGGGGCGGGCATGCCCTGGGCGGCGACGGCCGCGACCAGGTCCAGCACGAGGTGGAGCTTGGACTTCCACCGGCGGTAGACGGCGGTCTTGCCCACCCCCGCCCGGCGGGCGATGCCCTCGATCGACATCCGCGCGAACCCCACCGCGGCCAGCTCCTCGAAGACGGCCCCGCGGATCGCGTCGGTGACGTCCTCGCGCAGCACCGCGGCACCTGCCGGGGTGCGGCGCCCGGTTCGCCGTTCGGTGGTCATGGCCCGAATGATAGACCGTAACGACGAAACGGTTGCGTTGCGACGTACAAACGTCCTACTGTCTGCGTTGCGACGATACGGTGCCGTCCCATCGGTCCGGATGCGTGCGCCCTCGTTCCTTCTGCCCCCGTCGAAAGCGATCGTGGTGAGCCAGACAGCAGCACCGCCGGCCCCGGTGGACCCCCCTTCCTCCCCCCTCCTCCCGGCCTACGGACCGGGTGAGCTGGCCGCTCTCGCCGCCCGGCACGGGCTGACCGTCAGCGGGGCCCGGCCCTCGCTCGGGGAGTACGTCCGGCAGCTCTGGGGTCGCAGGCACTTCATCACGGCGTTCGCCACCGCCAAACTGACCGCCCAGTACAGCCAGGCGAAGCTCGGCCAGATCTGGCAGATCATGACCCCGCTGCTGAACGCGACGGTCTACTACTTCATCTTCGGCGTCCTGATGAACACCAAGCACGGGGTCCCCGACTACGTGCCCTTCCTCGTCACCGGCGTCTTCATCTGGACCTTCACCGCCAGCTCGATCACGGCCGGGACCCGGGCCATCAGCGGCAACACCGGGCTCGTGCGCGCCCTGCACTTCCCGCGCGCGTCCCTGCCGATCGCCCTGGCCCTCCAGCAGCTGCAGCAGCTGCTGTTCTCGCTGGGCGCGCTCTTCGTGATCCTGCTCGTGTTCGGCCAGTACCCGCGACCGTCCTGGCTGCTGGCGATCCCGGCGCTCGCCCTGCAGGCCCTGTTCAACACCGGGGTCTCCATGGTCATGGCCCGCCTTGCCTCGAAGACACCCGACATCGCCCAGCTGACGCCCTTCGTCCTGCGGACGTGGATGTACGCCTCGGGTGTGATGTGGAGCCTCGACACCCTGCTCACCGGCGACCGGGTCCCTCACTGGGTCCTGCTGGCGCTTGAGTGCAATCCCGCCGCCGTCTACATCGACCTGATGCGGTACGCACTGATCGACAGCTTCACCGGGGCGCAGCTGCCCCCGCACGTGTGGGCCGTCGCGACGGGCTGGGCGCTCGTCTGCGGGATCGGCGGTTTCGTGTACTTCTGGAAGGCCGAGGAGCGGTACGGACGTGGCTGACATCCCCGGCACACGGGTGCCCACCGTCGTCGTCGACGACGTGCACATCACCTACACCGTCAACGGCGCCCGCACCGGAAAGGGCAGCGCCACCTCCGCGCTGAACCGGATCGTGTCGCGCGGGCAGCCGCGCGGCGCACGCCAGGTGCACGCCGTGAAAGGCGTCAGCTTCGCCGCGTACAGGGGCGAGGCCATCGGCCTGATCGGCTCCAACGGATCCGGGAAGTCGACGCTGCTCAAGGCGATCGCGGGCCTGCTGCCCCCTTCGAAGGGCCGGGTGCACACCCAGGGCCAGCCGTCGCTCCTCGGCGTGAACGCCGCCCTGATGAGCGACCTGACCGGGGAGCGCAACGTCGTGCTCGGCGGTCTGGCCATGGGCATGACCCGCGAGCAGATCCGCGAGCGCTACCAGGGCATCGTCGACTTCTCCGGCATCAACGAGAAGGGCGACTTCATCACCCTGCCGATGCGCACGTACTCGTCCGGCATGGGGGCCAGGCTGCGCTTCTCCATCGCGGCGGCCAAGAGCCATGACGTCCTGCTGATCGACGAGGCGTTGTCCACGGGCGACGCCAAGTTCCAGCGGCGCAGCAAGGACCGGATCAAGGAGCTCCGCAAGGAGGCCGGCACCGTGTTCCTGGTCAGCCACAGCAACCGTTCGATCACCGAGACCTGCGACCGGGCGCTCTGGCTGGAGGCGGGCACGCTGCGGATGGACGGCCCCGCCAAGGACGTCGTGGCCGCCTACGAGCAATTCACCAAGCCCCCCAAATAAACCCGCCCCCGTTCCGGTCCCTCCCCTCCCACCATGGGCCGGTGGGAGGGGAGGGACCGGAACGGGGGCGTTATGCCCGATTCCCGCGTCCTGTGCCTCCCAGCGACGGGAGGCACGGGACGGGGGAGGCGTCAGACGTGTGTGCGGAGGAGGGTCCGCATCGTCCGCATGGCCACGGACAGGTTCGCCAGGTCGAAGGCCTCCGAACTCCGGATCTCCTCCAGGGTGGAGCGCGACCGCGTCAGGATCGCCGCGTTCTTCTCCTCCCAGGCGTCGAACCGCTGCCCCGGGGTGGACGACCCGTTGCCGACGGCCAGTACGTCCGCCGTCAGCGCGGCGTGCGCCGCGTACAGGTCCTCGCGGATGGAGGCACGGGCCATGGACTGCCAGCGGTCGGCCCGCGGCAGCTCGATGATCCGGTCCATCAGCTGGCTGATGCCCAGCCGGTTGCCGAGGTCGTAGTAGACCTCCGCGACGGACAGGGCGTCCTTGCCCGTGCGGTCCGCGATCGCCACGATGTCCAACGCCGGGAAGGCCGACGAGAATCCGGCCACCCGCACCGCCAGCTCCTCGGGTACGCCCACGGAGGTGAGCTCGTCGTGGATCGACTGGTACCACTCGAGGTCGGCGCCCACGAGCAGCTTGGGCAGCTCGTTCCACACCTTCCCGACACCGTCGCGGAAGAACTCGATCGTCTCCGCGATCTCGACCGGCTGCGGCCGGTTGCCGAGCAGCCAGCGCGCACCGCGCTCGACGAGCCGGCGCGAATGCAGTCGGATCCGGGTCTGCACATCGGCGGCCACCTGGTTGTCGAGCGCCTCGACGGCGTCCCACACCTCGGAGAGGCCGAAGATCTCACGGGCGGCGAACTGCGCCCGCACGATCTCCTCCAGTGAGGCCCCGGTCTCCTCCCGCAGGCGGTGCAGGAAGGTCGAGCCACCGGTGTTCACGGTGTCGTTGACGAGCACCGTCGTGATGATCTCGCGGCGCAGGGCGTGGCCGTCGACCGCCTCCGGGAAGCGCTCGCGGAGCTGCTTCGGGAAGTAGGAGTGCACCAGCTTCTGCAGGTGGGCGTCGTCCGGCAGGCTGGTGGAGATCAGCTCGTCGGCCGCCGTGATCTTGGTGTACGCGATCAGGACGGCCAGCTCGGGCTGGCTCAGCCCCTTGCCGTGGCCCAGCAGTTCGCGGATCTGCCGGTCGTTCGGCAGGAACTCCAGCGCCCGGTCCAGGTGCCCGTCGCGGCCGAGCCTGCGCATGAAGCGCTGGTGGGCGTGGAGCAGTGACGGAGCCTGGGAGCAGGCGTTGGACAGCGCGACGTTCTGCGCGTAGTTGTTGCGCAGCACCAGCTGTCCGACCTCCTCCGTCATCTCGGCGAGCACCTTGTTGCGCTGCTTGACGGTCATGTCGCCGTCCCGCACCAGGCCGTTGAGCAGGATCTTGATGTTCACCTCGTGGTCGGAGGTGTCCACACCGGCACTGTTGTCGATCGCGTCGGTGTTGATCCGGCCGCCGGTGCGGGCGAACTCGATGCGGCCGAGCTGGGTGGCCCCGAGGTTGCCGCCCTCGCCGACGACCCGGGCCCGCAGGTCCTCGCCGTTGACCCGGATCGCGTCGTTGGCCTTGTCGCCGACATCGGCGTTCGACTCGGCGGACGACTTGATGTAGGTGCCGATGCCGCCGTTCCACACGAGGTCGACCGACGCCTTGAGGATGTTCTGCATCAGCTCGGCGGGCGTCATCTTGGTGACCTTGGAGTCGATGCCGAGCGCCTCGCGCATGTGCGCGTTGACCGGGATCGACTTGGCGGTACGCGGATGGATGCCGCCGCCCGCGGAGAGCAGGTCCTTGTTGTAGTCGGCCCAGGAACTGCGCGGCAGGTCGAACAGCCTGCGCCGCTCCGCGTAGGAGGTGGCGGCGTCCGGGTCCGGGTCGATGATGATGTGGCGGTGGTCGAAGGCCGCGACGAGCCGGATGTGCTCGGAGAGCAGCATGCCGTTCCCGAACACGTCACCGGACATGTCGCCGACGCCGACGACGGTGAAGTCCTCGGTCTGCGTGTCGTGGCCCAGCTCGCGGAAGTGCCGCTTGACGGACTCCCAGGCACCGCGGGCGGTGATGCCCATGCCCTTGTGGTCGTATCCGGCGGAGCCGCCCGAGGCGAAGGCGTCGCCGAGCCAGAAGCCGTACGCGACGGCGACGTCGTTGGCGATGTCGGAGAACTTCGCGGTGCCCTTGTCCGCCGCGACGACGAGGTAGGTGTCGTCCTCGTCGTGACGCACGACGTCGGCGGGCGCCACGACCTCGCCCATCACCATGTTGTCGGTGATGTCGAGCAGCGCGGAGATGAACGTCCGGTAGGAGGCGATGCCCTCCGCCATCCAGGCGTCACGGTCGACGGCCGGGTCGGGGAGCTGCTTGGCGACGAAGCCGCCCTTGGCGCCGACCGGCACGATCACGGTGTTCTTGACCATCTGCGCCTTGACCAGGCCGAGGATCTCCGTACGGAAGTCCTCGCGCCGGTCCGACCAGCGCAGACCACCGCGGGCGACCTTGCCGAAACGCAGGTGGACACCCTCGACACGGGGCGAGTACACCCAGATCTCGAACGCCGGGCGGGGCGCGGGGAGGTCCGGGATGGCCTGCGGGTCGAACTTCATCGACACGTAGCCGTGCGGCTCGCCGTCGTCGGCCAGCTGGAAGAAGTTGGTCCGCAGCGTGGCCTTGATGACAGTGAGGAAGGACCGCAGGATCCTGTCCTCGTCGAGCGAGGCGACCTGGTCCAGGGCCCCGTCCAACTCCTCCAGCAGCCCGTCGGTCAGCTCCGTTCCGGCCTTCTGCCGGGTCGGCGACATCCGGGCCTCGAAGAGGGAGATCAGCAGCCGCGTGGTGTGGACGTTGTTGCGGAGGGTGTCCTCCATGTAGTCCTGGCTGAACGTCGAACCCGCCTGGCGCAGGTACTTCGCGTAGGCACGCAGCACCACGGCCTGGCGCCAGTCGAGACCGGCGCCCAGCACGAGGGAGTTGAAGCCGTCGTTCTCCGCCTCACCGGTCCAGACGGCGGCGAAGGCCTCCTGGAAACGCTCCCGGGCACCGTCGGCGAGGTGGTCGCCGTTGCCCGTGGCCGTCGGCATGCGCAGCCCGAAGTCGTAGATCCAGGCATGCGTGCGGTCGGCGCAGCGCAGCTCGTACGGGCGCTCGTCGACGACCTCGACGCCGAGCCGCTGGAGGGCGGGCAGGACGGCGGAGAGGGAGACCTGCTCACCGGTCCGGTAGATCTTGAAGCGGCGTTCGCCGGGGACCGCCCCGACGGGCTCGTACAGGCTGAGGGCGAAGTCCTTCTTCTCGCTCTTGAGCGCCTCCAGGTGGACCAGGTCGGCCACGGCCGCACGCGGCGAGTGGTCGGCCTTGTAGCCCTCGGGGAAGGAGTGCCCGTAACGGCGCATCAGCTCGGCGGCGCGCTCCTCGCCCAGCTCGGCGTTGAGCGCCTCCTGGAAGCCGTCGGACCAGGACCGGGCGGCCTCGACGAGGCGGGCCTCGATGCGGTCCGCGTCCGCGTCGGTGAGGTGCGGCAGCTCGGTGCCCGGCGGGACCCGGACGACGAAGTGCAGCCGGGAGAGGATCGACTCCGTGTTCCAGGCGGTGAAGTCGACGTTGGTGCCGCCCAGCTCCTCCTTGAGGATGTCGATCAGCCGGAGCCGCACACCGGTGGTGTAGCGGTCGCGCGGCAGGTAGACGAGGGCGGAGTAGTAGCGCCCGTACTCGTCCTGGCGCAGGTACAGCCGCAGCCGGCGGCGCTCCTGGAGGTACAGCACGGAGGTGACGATGGAGCGCAGCTGGTCGACGGGCGTCTGGAAGAGCTCGTCGCGCGGGTACGTCTCCAGGATCTGCAGCAGGTCGCGGCCGTCGTGGCTGTGCGGCGTGAAGCCCGCGCCCTCCAGCACCTCGGCGACCTTGCGGCGCACGACGGGCACCCGGCGTACGGACTCGGTGTACGCCGCGGAGGAGAACAGGCCGAGGAAGCGCCGCTCACCGATGACGTTGCCGTCGGCGTCGAACTTCTTCACCCCGACGTAGTCGAGGTAGCTGGGACGGTGCACCGTCGCCCGGCTGTTCGCCTTCGTCAGGACGAGCAGCTTGTGCTCGCGCGCCTTGGCGCGGGCATCGGCGGGCAGCCGGTCGAAGGAGGGGCTGACCGGGTGGGCCTCGTCCTCGCTGTGCTGCGGGTCGGAGCGCAGGATACCGAGGCCGGTGCCGGGGACGGCGGCCAGCGCGTCGGTCTCCCGGAGCTCGTACTCGCGGTAGCCGAGGAAGGTGAAGTGATCGGCGGCGAGCCAGCGGAGCAGCTCCCGGGCTTCCTCGACCTCCTCGTCACCGAGGTCGTCGAGGGGCTCGGCGGGCAGGTCGTCGGCGATCCGCAGGGCGGCGTCGCGCATCTTGTCCCAGTCCTCGACGGTCTCCCGTACGTCGGACAGGACGCGGAGCAGATCCGCGGTGATCTGCTTCAGGTCCGCGCGGTCGGTCTCCCGGTCGATCTCGACGTGGATCCACGACTCGACCAGGGCGTCGTGCGGCAGCTCGGCCCGGCCTTCGTCGCGGCCCTTGGCCCGCTTCACCCCGTTGCCCCGGGCCCGGTCGTCGGCGAGGACCTCGATCAGCTTGCCGGTGAGATCGCGGCGGACGATGACCTGCGGGTGGATCACCAGGTGGATGCCGCGGCCCTGGCGGGACAGCTCGTTGGTCACCGAGTCGACGAGGAACGGCATGTCGTCGGTGACGACCTCGACGACGGAATGGCTGCTCGTCCAGCCGTTCTCCTCGACGGTCGGGGTGTGCACCCGGACGTTCGCGGTGCCCTGCGGGCGGTTCTCGGCCAGCCGGTAGTGGGAGGAGGCCGCGCCGAAGAGGTCGACCGGGTCCCGTCCCGTCACATCCTCCGGAGCGGTGTGCAGGTAGTAACGCTGGAGGTAGGCGAGCAGCGTGTCCCGGCCGGCCCCGGCCCCGGTCTCGTCACCGGCTTCGGCGAGGTGCACCCGGGGGTTACCTCCCGGGCCACCGACACCACCGCCCGGACTGTTGTCAGCTACCCGGGCCGCCCGTGCGAGCAGCTCGGCCTTGGCTTCGTCCAGCTTGGTCTGCATGTCCTCTGGCTCCTGTCGCGCGCCGTTGCGTGACGTAGGTGTAAAAGACGACGTACCGCCACGACGCCGGGTTTCCGGTCTCGGTCGACGCTATGCCGCCTTGGGAGGTACCC
Organism: Streptomyces clavifer; assembly: GCA_014651175.1. GTDB lineage: Bacteria > Actinomycetota > Actinomycetes > Streptomycetales > Streptomycetaceae > Streptomyces > Streptomyces clavifer. The sequence continues at coordinate 770,229 of BMWJ01000003.1, forward strand.
GGGACCGTATCGGCCATTTTCGGCAGACGGTCCGGGGTGCGGAGATCACGGATCGCCCGGGTGCTGTGGCACTCCGGGCGCAGGCCGGGGGCTTCGCTGCCCCCGAGGCGTATCGCGCTGATCACGGCACCAGGCTATCCCTCTTGCACCCACAACCGTCATGGGCCGCATATGTACAAAAGAAGACCGCGAACTTTGACACTTTGGACATCGCACCGGACCGCTTCAGCACGTACGGGCGACTCCTCGTGCGCGGGTCGGACGGGAACCCGCGCAGGTGCCCGCGACTCCTCGCGCACGGACCGGCATCCGCCAGCCCGGTCCACCCGGTCACATGACCGCCCGGTCCGCCCGGCCGCTCAGCCGGTCATCAGCTCCGCCAGCGCGACGGCCTCCGCCAGGGTGTCCACCACGGGCACCCCTGCCGCCTCCAGGCTGCTCCGGCTGTGCGAACCGCCGGTGTAGAGCACCGCACGCGCCCCGACGTGCGCGGCGGCGACCGCGTCGTCCACGGCATCACCGATGACCACCGCTCGTTCCGGGGCTATCCCCTCCAGCGCCATGAAGTGCCGCTCCATGTGCTGGGCCTTGCTGCCACCGCTCGGGCCGGTGCGCCCGTCCACCCGGACGAAATGACGCTCGATGCCGTACCCGCGCACCACGGGGACCAGATGCTCATGGCCGTACATGCTGAGCAGCGACCGGCTGTGGCCCGCCAGCCCCCACTGCGCCAGCAGTTCCTCGACGCCCTGCGTCAGGACGCAGGCCGCCCGCTGCTCGGTGTAGTGGCGGTGGAAGATGCCGTCCATCCGCTCCCACTCGGCGTCGGTGGGCAGCCGGCCGAGGAGCCGCTCGTAGAACCTGGGTATCGGTACGCAGTACGTCTCCCGGTACTGCTCCATGGTGATCGGCGCCAGATCGATCTCCGCGAACGCGGCGTTCGTCGCACCGACGACCGCGTCGATGTCGTCGAGCAGGGTGCCGTTCCAGTCCCAGACCAGATGCGTGCGGTGCTTCCCCGGTGTCGCCATGGGTAGAAAAATACTCGCCGGGTACGACACTCAGCCGAGCAGAGCGGGGATCTCCTGGATCCCGAACCACAGCAGCTCGTGGTCCTCCGCACCGTCGACCGCGAACTGCGCGTCGCCGTCACCCTGATCGGCCGCCCCCAGAGCCGCGGCGGCCGCCGCCACGTCCTTCTCGGCCTCGTCGGCGTCCACGTGCACGGCGGCGGCCTTCGACAGCCTCACGGCGTCCGCGATCCGCACCTCACCGAGCGACGAGGCGTCCGGGACCCGGTCAGGATCGGCGACCGCGGCCCCGTCCGGTACGTCGAGGGCGACGACGACCCGGCGCCGGGGCTCGTCCGGCTTCCCGCCGATCATCCGCAGCGAGGCGGAGGCCGCCCGGTTGAGGGCCGCGTACTCCAGCTCCTCGACGTCGTCGGAGGCGTACCACTCACGCAGTCCGGGTGTCACCGCGTAGGCGGTCAGCGGGCCGGGACCCAGCTCGCCCGCCCGGTGCGCCGCGGCGAGACCGGAGAGGGTCAGGGGGACGTACACACGCATGGCTGACCGCTTTCCTCGTCGATGACGTCCACAGGATACGTGGGGCGTCCCCCTTCGGGGCTCATCAGCCACCCCTCGCCGTCCACCGCGCCACGCCCGTCACCCCCGCCGGTCCCCTTGCGGCGCACGGCCCGCCACCCGGATAGGTGATCTCTGGGAGCGCCCACCCGTGCCCGGCCTCCGCTTGCGGGGCGGCCCGCCGTCCCCGTAGAAGATGCCCAGCAAGAAGTTACCGCCCGGTACCCATCCGGGCTCCGCACCGCAGCCACGGGGGCTATGAATGAGCACGGACAGGACGAGGCCGGCCGGACGACGCGACCGGAGCAGGCCCGGCACCGTACCGCCGCAGCGGACGCCGCACCGTACCCGGCGGCCGCTGCGCCCGCACCAGTGGTTCGCGGAGCGCCTGCTCGCGGTCCTCAGCGGCCAGCGCCCGGTGCACTGGATGCTCGGCCACACCATCGGTGAGGCCTACGACCAGCTGGCCGAGCTCGCCCCGAACGCCCCGCTCGGGGCGGGGGGCAGGCGCCCCGTCGTGCGCGCCTGCCACGGGACGCAGCCGGCCACCGGGGTGGTCGAGGCCTTCGCCAGCATCGCGACGGGCGAGCAGGTCCGGGCGATGGCCTTCCGACTGGAGCAGGGCCCCGACCTCCGCTGGCGCTGCGCCGCCGTGGACCTGGGCGGCGAACGCCTGCCGGCCGTGAGATGACCGCCCCCGGAACCCGGCCCGTCCGGCGACCGGACACGGCGGGACCCACGGGCCCGGCCGACTGAACAGCGGCCCGTGGGACGGGCCGAGCCCCGGCCAGGGCACAAGCACGGCCCCGGACCGCCCCGGCCGCACTCCCTGACGCCTCCGCGGCCACGTGGAGGCTTCCCGCACCCGCGGGCACCCGAAGGGCTCCCACCCGCTTCCACGGCCTCTGCGGGGCCTCCGCCGGGCCTCTGCGGGCACACGAGAAGGGCCTGGGCCGGAACACCGTGAGGTGTTCCGGCCCAGGCCCTTCGGTATCCCGTCCTACTTCTTGCGGCGACGCCCGCCGCCACCGCTCTTCTGCGCCTTGCGGCGCTCCGCACGCGTCATCCCGTCACCCTCGGACCGACCGGCGTCACCGTTGGCGAAGTCGCCCTCGACGACGCCGCCCTCCCCGTCGACCGTGGGAGCGGAGAAGTGCAGCCGGTCCGGACGCTGGGGCGCGTCCAGGCCCTTGGCCCGGATCGCCGGACGCCCGGAGCCGGCAGCCGCCGGGGCGTCCTGCTTCGCGAGCGAGGTCCGCTCCGCCGAGTCCTGCACCGGGACCTCCTCGACCTGCTGCTCGACCTGGACCTCCAGGTTGAACAGGTAGCCGACGGACTCCTCCTTGATGCCCTCCATCATGGCGTTGAACATGTCGAAGCCCTCGCGCTGGTACTCGACCAGCGGGTCCTTCTGCGCCATGGCCCGGAGGCCGATGCCCTCCTGGAGGTAGTCCATCTCGTAGAGGTGCTCACGCCACTTGCGGTCCAGGACGGACAGCACCACACGCCGCTCCAGCTCGCGCATGATGTCCGAGCCGAGCGACTTCTCACGCTCCGCGTACTGCTCGTGGATGTCGTCCTTGACCGACTCGGCGATGAAGTCGGCGGTGACCCCGGCCAGGTCCCCCGCGGCCTCCTCGAGCTCCTCGACCGTGACCTTCACCGGGTAGAGCTGCTTGAACGCGCCCCACAGCCGGTCCAGATCCCACTCCTCGGCGAAGCCGTCCGCCGTCTCCTGGCGGATGTAGTCGTCGATCGTGTCGTCCGTGAAGTGACGGATCTGGTCCTGCAGGTCCTCGCCCTGCAGGACACGCCGGCGCTCGCCGTAGATGACCTCACGCTGCCGGTTGAGCACCTCGTCGTACTTCAGGACGTTCTTACGCGTCTCGAAGTTCTGCTGCTCCACCTGCGACTGCGCCGAGGCGATCGCACGGGTCACCATCTTGTTCTCGATCGGCACGTCGTCGGGAACGTTCGCCATCGACATGACGCGCTCGACCATCTGCGCCTTGAACAGCCGCATCAGGTCGTCACCCAGCGACAGGTAGAACCGGGACTCGCCCGGGTCGCCCTGACGGCCGGAACGACCGCGCAGCTGGTTGTCGATACGCCGCGACTCGTGCCGCTCGGTGCCCAGCACGTACAGACCGCCGAGCTCCTTGACCTCTTCGAACTCCGCGCGGACGGCCTCCTCGGCCTTCTCCAGCGCCGCGGGCAGCGCGGCCGCCCACTCCTCGACGTGCTCCACCGGGTCCAGACCGCGCTGGCGCAGCTCCGCCTCGGCGAGGTCGTCCGGGTTGCCGCCGAGCTTGATGTCGGTGCCTCGGCCGGCCATGTTCGTCGCGACCGTGACCGCGCCCTTGCGGCCGGCCTGGGCGACGATCGTCGCCTCACGGTCGTGCTGCTTGGCGTTGAGCACCTCGTGCTGGACGCCGCGCTTGGAGAGCTGCTGCGAGAGGTACTCGGACTTCTCGACCGAGGTGGTGCCGACCAGGATCGGCTGCCCCTTCTCGTGCTTCTCCGCGATGTCGTCGACGACCGCGGCGAACTTGGCCACCTCGGTGCGGTAGATCAGGTCCGACTGGTCGGCACGGACCATCGGCCGGTTCGTCGGGATCGGCACGACGCCGAGCTTGTAGATCTGGTGGAACTCGGCGGCCTCGGTCATCGCCGTACCGGTCATGCCGGAGAGCTTGCCGTACAGGCGGAAGAAGTTCTGCAGGGTGATCGTGGCGAGCGTCTGGTTCTCGTCCTTGATGTCCACCCCTTCCTTCGCCTCGATGGCCTGGTGCATGCCCTCGTTGTAACGGCGGCCGGCGAGGATACGGCCGGTGTGCTCGTCGACGATCATGACTTCGCCGTCGATGACGACGTAGTCCTTGTCCTTCTTGAAGAGTTCCTTGGCCTTGATCGCGTTGTTGAGGTAACCGACGAGCGGCGTGTTCACCGACTCGTAGAGGTTGTCGATCCCGAGCCAGTCCTCGACCTTCGCGACGCCGGGCTCGTGGATGGCCACGGTCCGCTTCTTCTCGTCGACCTCGTAGTCGCCGGTCTCCTCGATGCCCTTCAGCGGGTTGCCCGCCTCACCCCGGGTGAGGCGCGTGACCAGCTTGGCGAAGTCGCCGTACCACTTGGTGGCCTGGTCCGCCGGGCCGGAGATGATCAGCGGCGTACGGGCCTCGTCGACGAGGATCGAGTCGACCTCGTCGACGATGGCGAAGTTGTGGCCGCGCTGGACGAGCTCGTCCTGCGACCACGCCATGTTGTCGCGGAGGTAGTCGAACCCGAACTCGTTGTTCGTGCCGTACGTGATGTCGCAGGCGTACTGCTCGCGGCGCTGCGCCGGCGTCATGTTGGCGATGATGCAGCCGACCTCGAGACCGAGGAACTTGTGCACCCGGCCCATCATCTCGGAGTCGCGTTCGGCCAGGTAGTCGTTGACCGTGATCAGGTGCACGCCCTTGCCGGAGAGCGCGTTGAGGTACGCCGGCAGGGTGCCGACGAGGGTCTTGCCCTCACCGGTCTTCATCTCGGCCACGTAGCCGAGGTGGAGGGCGGCGCCGCCCATCATCTGAACGTCGTAGTGGCGCTGTCCGAGGACGCGCTTGGCGGCCTCACGGACGGTCGCAAATGCTTCGGGGAGCAGGTCGTCCAGGCTCTCGCCGTCCGCGTACCGTTCCTTGTACTCGTCGGTGAGCGCCCGCAGCTCGGCGTCGGAGAGGTTGACGAAGTCCTCTTCGATGGAGCTGACCTGGTCCGCGATGCGGTGCAGTTTGCGCAGGATCTTGCCTTCGCCTGCACGCATGAGCTTGTTGAAGACGGACACTGAGGCTGGTCTCCTTGCCGGTCGGGCCTGGCACTGGGTCGTGTTATGGACTCTGGCGCGGGCACGGCAGGTGGGCCCCACCGCAACGGCCATCGTAAGCGAGGACCCCGCCGCGCCGGGAGGGCTGCTGCCGCGTTGCCGTCGCCGCGCCCGTCCAGGACAACGGCCGGAAGGTACGGAAGGTGCCGGGAAGCCCCAAAAGTGCTCGCATCCCGCGCACCGGATCACCAGAATCCCTGCATGGAGCCGATCACTCTCACCACCGAACGCCTGACCCTGCGCCCCGTCGGGCCGCAGGACGCCGACGCCGTGTTTCTCGCCTGCCAGGATCCGGACATCCAACGCTGGACGGTCATTCCCTCCCCGTACACCCGTGCCGATGCCGAGCTCTGGACGGAGAAACTGGCGCCCGCTGGCTGGCGGGAGGACACGATGTACAGCTTCGCCGTGGTGCAGCGGACGGACGGGGCGCTCACCGGCGCGCTCGGCATCGACCGGCGCGGCCCGTCCGGGACGTACGAAGTGGGCTTCTGGACGGCGAAGGAGCACCGAGGCCGCGGATTCACGACCGAAGCCGTGCGCGGAGCCGCCCACTGGGTGTTCACCGCCCTCGCCGCGGACCGCCTGGAATGGCGGGCCGAGATCGGCAACTCCCCGTCCCGCACGGTCGCCCTGCGCGCGGGCTTCCGCATGGAGGGCGAGCAGCGGTCCGCCCTGCTCAACAAGGGGATACGGCGGGACACCTGGACCGGCGCGCTGATTCCGGCCGATCTGGGCCTGCCCGGAACGCACCCCTATCTGCCCTCCCCCGATGTCGGTGGCGCCCTCTAGGGTTCGCTGCATGACGTCTGTACCGCCTCCCGTGCTGGAAATCTCCGCCGACCAAGCCCGCCGGATCGCCCTGCGTGCGCAGGGTTTCCTCGGTGCTCCGGACCGGCGGGGCGGGGTGCCGGGGGTACTGCGGCACCTCGGGGCCGTGCAGCTCGACACGATCTCCGTCCTGGCCAGGTCGCACGAGCTCGTTCCGTACGCGCGCCTCGGTGCCGTGGGCCGCCGCACGGTGGACGAGGCCTACTGGTCGGGGGGCCGCTCGTTCGAGTACTGGTCGCATGCCGCGTGCATCCTGCCGGTCGAGGAGTGGCCGCACTTCGCCTTCCGGCGCCGCGCCTACCGTGCCCGTCCGCAGTGGAACCACGATCTGCCCGACGGTGCGTACGACACGGTGATCAAACAGCTGCGCACCGAGGGGCCGCTGACGGCGACGGAGCTCGGCGGCGCGAAGAACGGCGGCGAGTGGTGGGACTGGTCGGCCTCCAAGGTCGCCGTCGAGCGGGCCCTGATGTACGGCGAGGTGGTGTGCACCGAGCGGCGCAGCTGGAAGCGCGTCTACGACCTGGCCGAGCGCGCGATCCCGGACGCCGTGCTCCACGACGACCTGGACGACGCGGAGTGCCGGCGGCGGCTGGTGGCCCTGGCGGGCAGGTCGCTGGGCATCGGGACCCGGGCGGACATCGCGGACTACCACCGGCTCAGGGGTGAGGAGTTCAACGCCGTGGTGGCGGACTCCGGGCTGGTTCCGGTGTCGGTGCGGGGCTGGGCCAAGCAGGCCTGGGCAGACCCGGAGGCACTCGCCTCGGAGCCGCGCGGACGGCACCGGACCACACTGCTGTCGCCTTTCGACTCCCTGATCTGGGAACGGGCACGCACGGAGCGGATCTTCGGGTTCGTCCACCGCCTGGAGGCGTACGTGCCCCGGCCCAAACGGATCCACGGCTATTTCGCGATGCCCCTGCTGGCGGGCGGCAGGCTGCAGGGGCGGGTGGACCCGGCCAGGGAGGGCACCACGCTGGTGGCCCGCCAGGTCTCCCTGGAGAGCGGGAAGTCCGTCAGGCCGATGGCCGAGGCACTGGTGGAAGCGGCGTCCTGGGTGGGCTGCACGCAGGTCCGCCTGGAGCGCGTCGACGCCCCGGAGCTGCGCGAACCGCTCCTGGCGGAGATCGCCGGTCTCCTCAGGTAGGCGCGGCGCACGCCGGCCGTCCCGGGCTCCGGGCGGCCGGTCCGGCCGTGGCGGTCCGGTCCCACCGGACCCGGCGTCATCTGATCTCGAGGATCTTCTCCCGCATGGCATAGACCACCGCTTCCATCCGGGAGTGCAGCTGCAGCTTCTCCAGAATATTGCGGACGTGGTTCTTCACCGTGTTCTCGGAAATGAACAGTTGCTTGGCGATGTCACGGTTGTTCATGCCCGTGGCGACGAGCTTGAGGACTTCCAGCTCCCGTTCGGTGAGCCTCGGCGCGGGGACGAGGCGCCGCTCGTCGGTGCGCTGGATCATGGATTTGAACTCGGTGAGCAGTTTGGACGCCATCGACGGGCTGATCTGGGACTGGCCGTCGGCCACCGCGCGAATGGCCGTGGCCACCTCGTCGGTGGAGATCTCCTTGAGGAGATATCCGGTGGCACCCGCCTTGATCGCCTCGTAGAGATCGGCTTCCTCGTCGCTGATCGTCAACATGATGATCTTCGCACTGGGTGCCACCTCCTTGATGGAGGTGCACGCCTCGATACCACCGCGCTTGGGCATGCGCACGTCCATCAGCACGATGTCGGGCAGCAGGTCCGCCGCCTTGTCGACCGCCTCCGCCCCGTCCCCCGCCTCCCCGACGACCTGGATGTCCTCCTCCTGCGCGAGGACGATCTCCAGGCCTCTGCGGAAGAGGGCGTGGTCGTCGACCACGAGGACCCGGATGGGTTCCTTGCGGGAACTGCCGTCGTCCGCGTCGGAGTCCGCACCGGTCGTGCGGTCGGCAGCGTGCGTCCCGCGCACGGGCCCGAAGGTGTCCGCCATCGTTCCTCCCCCTGAAGGCCACGGCCTGAGATCACAGACCGTCCGCCAACGGCAGTCCACAGAGCACCGGTTGGCTCGGGCCGCCATGATTTCATGCCCGGTCGCCGAAGCGGTGATCCTACAGCCGCACGCGGGTGCCCCTGGGGGCGCACGGGGGCGCTCCCAGGGGCACTACGTCATGGACCAGGGGTGGATGTCAGCCGCCGAGCGCACCGCCCGCGCCGCCCGCCTCATCGGAGGCCAGCGGGTCGGTCCTCAGGTGGATGACGCCGTAGTCGTAGGCGTGGCGTCGGTAGACGACACTGGACTCCTTGGTCTCGGAGTCGACGAACAGATAGAAGTCGTGCCCGACCAGCTCCATCTCGTAGAGCGCCTGGTCGAGCGTCATCGGTGCTGCGACGTGCGTCTTCTCGCGCACCACGAGCGGCCCCTCGCCCTGCACCTCGAGCGAACCGATCCTGGTGGTGGGCACGGCGGGCGGCGTCTCCTCGGGGATGAGCTCGCCCTCCCCGTTGAACGAGGCGGCGCCCGGCACCACTTCGGCCACCTCGGCAGCGGACAGACGGCCGTTGCCGCGGCGGCTGTAGCGCTTGTCGTGCTCCTTGCGCAGCCGCGCGTCCAGCTTGTCGGTGGCGAGGTCCAGCGCTGCGTACGGGTCGCCTGCCGCCGCTTCCGCCCGGATCACCGGCCCACGCGAGCGGAGCGTGATCTCCACCCGTGCCGCACGGTCGGCCTGACGGGGATTCGGCTCCTTGGACACCTCGACGTCCAGGCTGATCACCTTGCCGTCGAACTTCTGGATCTTGTCCAGCTTCAGCTTCTCGGCCACGTGCTTGCGGAACCGCTCGGGCACCTCGGTCTTGCGGCCCTTGACGACGATGTCCACGCAGAACTCCGTTCCCGGATCGCTCCGCATCGACGGCGGAGCATCTCCCTTTTGCACCAGGCTCCGGTGATCGCCGGAGCCGCGGACTCGGTGGCTTCCACCTCCTCCTCCCCCACCGGCGGGGTCTCCACCCCCACCGACCTCCATGCTTCTGGACTGTCAGTGGGTTACCTGCCCGAAACCTGGTGGTGCATTCGTCGAGGTTCGGCATTCACCGTTCCTCACAACCGAACATAGCCTGCCCACCACCGTGTCGGCACCCGCTACTCACGCGTACCTCCGATCAGGGCCCTTTACCCACTCACTACCTGCAACGATGGAAGTTTTCTGTCAGTTCCGGTTTATTTCGAAAGCCGACGGAGATGCTGCAACCACCGCCGCACGGAGCCCCGTCGCGGCACCGGTGGCGGCAGGCCCTGCCGCTCCCACCGCACGTGCCGCTTCGGCGAGCGAAGCCCCCGTCGTCAGCAGGTCGTCCACGAGCACCACCGGGCCCTCGTCGAGCAACCGCCGGGCGCCGGACGCCACCACCAGCGCACCGGCCAGATTGACCTGCCGCTCCCGTGCCCCCAGCCCTGACTGATCGGCCACCGGCCGCCGCTGCCGCAGCACCGGGAGCACCCTGGCCGGGACCCCCCGCCGCCGCAGTTCGGCCGCGGCGGCGAGCGCGATCCTGCGGGCGGGGTCGTGGCCGCGCGCGGCCGTCGCACGCCGCGCCGACGGCACGGGCACCAGCAGCAGCGGCCCCGCGCCACCCCATGGCCCCGTCCCGGCCCCCACGGCGCCCGCCAGCGCCCCTCCGAGGGCTCCGGCAAGCCCCAATGCCCCTCGCTCCTTGTGGGCCAGCAGCATCGCGCGTACCGCGTTTCCGTACGGCGCTGCGGCATGCACTGCGGGCAGCCCGGCCGGCTCGGGCGTGGGTCTCACCCGTCGAGGCACCCCGGTCAGTGCGGCGGCACACTCCTCGCACAACTCCGTACGCGGCCTGCCGCAGCCACCGCAGGCCGCGGGCAGGACCAGCCCGCCGATCTCACGCCACCATCCCCGCACGGCCTCACTGTGCCCGGACCCCGACCGCCGGGCCACCCCTGTGGAAAACCTCCGCGTCCAGCGCCGGCCCGGACCTCCGGGGGCCTGCCGTCAGCCCGCAGTGTCCCTGCGGGCCCTGCGGGGTCCCGCCGTCACCCGGCTCATCCGGGGTAGACCAGCGACGAGCCCTCCTTGAGGACCGTCTGCCAGTTGTCGCCGGGCGACAGCTTCACTATTCCGTCGCTCTCCGTGTCCGCCATCAGCGGAAGCTGCTCGTCGTCCGCCGCCGCGACCGCGGTCACCTGGTTGACACCGGGCAGGACTCCCGAGGGCGACGTGTACCCGTCCGCCTGGACGTAGCGCACCTGCTGCACACCGCCCTCCTCCTTGCCGACGACCACGAGACGGCTGCGCCCGGACCAGGAGACAGCGGTCACGTCGGCGAGCTGGGGCGCGGCCTGGCGCAGGTCCTCCACGGAGACCGTCCCGGTCTCCCCCGACCCGTGGCGCTCGACCCGGCCGACCTTCAGCGTCGTGTGCCCGTCCTCCGAGACCCTCAGAGCGATGCGCACCCCGTCGGCCGACATCCGCAGCGCCTCGATCCGCCCACCGTCCAGGTCCGGCACCGCGACCTCCTGGGGTTCACCCTCGCCGTCCACCAGACGCAGCAGCCTGGGACCGGAAGGATCACGGTCGGCGACCCAGAGATCTCCCCGGCCGTCCCAGCTCGGCGCCGAGAGCCGGTCGGCGGCCTTCGTGGCGCCGCTGGTCACCGCGGGCGCACCCAGCTCGCTCTCCGAGGCCAGGGAGGACACGTAGAGGTGCTGCTGACTCACCGAGACGGCCGCGGCCCGGAGTTCGTCCCGGGCCACGCCGACAGCACTCATGGCCACCGCCCCCGTACCGAACGGGCCGATCACCGGTTCCGGGTCGCCGCTGCCCTTGCTGGGGCCGGGGATCCGCTGCACACGGCCCTTGTCGTCGACGAAGTACTGGCTGTCCGGGGCGTCGGAGCCGCCGTCGGGGGCGAACTCCTCGGCCTCGTCCGCCCTGAGCGAGCACAGCGGGCCCTGGCCGCCCTGCAGCTCCACCTGGCCCACGCGGGCGGACGTCAGGTCCCGCAGGGTGTAGAGCACCTGGGCCGCCATCATGCGGCAGGCGCCCGGCCCGACCTTGTCGGCCTTCTTGTTGAGGGGCACCTTCAGGACGTTCTGGTCGTCCGGAGCCAGCGACGTGACGCCGCTCTTCAGGGCCGTACCGGCGGGGAAACGGGAGTCGACCACCGGCCGCAACCAGTTCGACGGCCCCTTCAGAAGCGTTCGGACCGTCTGTGTGGACGTGTCCATCCTCGTGACGGGATCCGTCCGGTTCCGCACGTAGACGGGGTCCGCGACCATCGCCGGCGCGCTGTCCGGCCGCCCCGCGGCGAAGTAGTACTTGTTCACGGACCGGTAGAGCCGCTTGAAGTCGGACTGCCCGAGCACCAGGCCGTCCGGCACGATGTCGATGCGCCACTCCTGCTTGCCGTCCGCCCCCTTCACCTTCACGAGGTGCAGCAACTGGGAGTACTCCGTCGGCGCGAGCGGCCGGTAGGAACTCTCGGCGTCCACCGCCGCGACCTGTTCACCCGTCAGGACGTACGTGGTCTCCGTCGTCCCGCGCTCCTTGTCGTGGAACGTGGGTCCGTTGCGGTTGGGTGCCTTCGCGAGCACCGTGGTGCCCTCGCTCGGCTTCCAGGTGCGGGCCGCTTCCACGGTCAGGTACTTGCGGGTCGTCCCGAAAGCGGGGTCGTCACTCGTCATCGACTCCAGGAAGCCGTCGACGACCTCGAGGGGTGCGGCGCCCTCCCTCGGCGGTACGGCGTACACCTGCACCTGGGAATCACCCGGCTGCGAGGCGTCCACCGCCTTGACGTCCCCGGTGACCGGCATGGCCCCGCACCCGGCGAGGACCACCATGGCGCAGCCGAGCGGCGCGGACAGCCGCACCGCCCGTCCGCGGCCCCGGCGGCGGTCAGTCTCCACGTGTCGTATCCCCCTGCTCCGAAACCTGCGTATCCGGTCCGACGTCCCCGCCCGGCCGTTCTCCGGCCGGACGCGACACCACTCGGGCACCGTTGCCCGGCAGGGCGGCCGGGTGGACGGACGCCGGGGCCGTGCGCGACGTACCACCCGCCGGTGCGGGCAGCTGCGAACGTGCCGTCGACCCCGTCGGGCCCGGTACCGACAGCAGCCGGTGGTCGGCGCCCGCCGGCACCGACCCGGCACGCTCACGGTTCTCCCGGTTGCGCCGCGAATCCTCCGGCTCCAGGGGTATCGGCGAACCGCGCAGCGGCTCGTCCGCCGTACGCGGAAGGGTCAGCCGGAACTGGGAGCCGCCACCGGGCTCGCCCCAGGCCTGCAGCCAGCCGCCGTGCAGCCGGGCGTCCTCGACGGCGATCGACAGCCCCAGCCCGGTGCCGCCGGTGGTGCGGGCGCGTGCGGGGTCGGCGCGCCAGAAGCGGTTGAAGACCCGGGTCGCCTCGCCGGGCTTGAGTCCGACACCGTAGTCCCGGACGGCCACGGCCACCGCCCCCTGGGCGACGCCCAGCCGGACGACGACGTCCCGGCCCTCGCCGTGCTCGACGGCGTTGACGACCAGGTTGCGCAGGACCCGTTCGACACGGCGCGCATCGGCCTCCGCGATCACGGGCTGTTCGTCGCCGACGACCCGGATCCGGCTGCCCTTGTGCTTCGCCAGCGGCTCCGCACCGCCGATCACCCTCCGCACGACCATGCGCAGGTCTATCGGCTCGGCCTCCAGCGCCGCGGCACCCGCGTCGAACCTGCTGATCTCCAGCAGGTCGGACAGGAGCGACTCGAAGCGGTCGAGCTGGTCGCCGAGAAGCTCGGCGGAGCGCGCGGTCACCGGGTCGAAGTCGACGCGCGCCTCGTGGATGACGTCGGCGGCCATCCGCACGGTCGTCAGCGGGGTGCGCAGCTCGTGGCTCACGTCGGAGACGAAGCGGCGCTGCATCCGTGAGAGCTCTTCCAGCTGCTGGATCTTCAGCTGCAGATTCTGGGCCATCTTGTTGAAGGCCTCACCGAGGCGGGCGATGTCGTCCTCGCCGGTGACCTTCATCCGCTCCTGGAGCCGGCCCGCGGAGAGCCGCTCGGCGATCCCCGCCGCCATGCGTACGGGGGTGACGACCTGGCGCACCACGAACCAGGCGATGGCCCCGAGCAGCACCACCACGAAGAGACCGGCCGTGGCCAGCGTCGTCGTGACCAGGGTCAGCGACTTCTCCTCCTGGGTGAGCGGGAAGAGGTAGTAGAGCTCGTACGGATTGTGGTCGATGTCGTAGAGCCGCTTGCCCACGACGAGCCCGGGCTGCGGATCCTTCCCGTACGAGTAACGGATCAGGGAGTACGTCTGGAAGGCCCCGGGGCCCTTGTCCACCGCATCGCGCAGGCTCTGCGGGATGGAGGACGCCTCCACCCGGCCGGAACCACGGGGCGCACGGCTGGTGGCACCCTGATCGACGGAGTCGGCGCTGAGCGCCACCACGTTGAAGGCGTTCGCACCGCCGCTGGCGAGCTGGTCGACGAGCTCGGTACGCCAGGAGGTGTTCGCCGTCATGCCGTCGGCGCCCTCCTCGCCCTGGTCACCAGGGGTCAGCGGTGCGTTCGCGTTGACCTGCGCGGCCGCGAAACCGCCGGCCGCCTGCGTCTGCGCGGCCTTGCCCTTCGCATCGAGCAGCCCGTTCCGGACCTGCCCGATCACGACGAAGCCCAGCAGCAGCACCACGGCGATCGACATCAGCAGGGTGCCCGCGACGACCCGCAGCTGCAGATTGCGCCGCCACAGCCGCACGGCGGGCAGCAGCGGACGCCTGGTCCACCGCATCAGCAACCGCAGGAGGGGACCACCGGGCGTCCGGCCGTGGAACCACCGGACGCCCTTCGGGACCCCGCCGAACCGGGTGAACCTTCCCGCCCTGCCGGCAGCCCGCTCCGTACGGACTCCCGGCCCCCCGGGTTTCGGAGCAGCGCTGCCCAGGGTCATGTCAGCTCGGTCCGGCCTTGTAACCGACACCGCGAACGGTGACGACGATCTCCGGCCGCTCCGGGTCCTTCTCGACCTTGGAGCGAAGCCGCTGGACATGCGCGTTCACCAGGCGGGTGTCGGCGGCGTGGCGGTAGCCCCACACCTGCTCCAGCAGCACCTCACGGGTGAAGACCTGCCACGGCTTGCGGGCCAGAGCGACCAGCAGGTCGAATTCCAGCGGGGTCAGGGCGATGGACTGCCCCTCCCGCTTCACCGAGTGACCGGCCACGTCGATGGCCAGGTCCCCGATCGCCAACTGCTCCGGCGCCGGCTCCTCGGACCTCCGCAAACGTGCCCTGATCCGGGCAACCAACTCCTTCGGTTTGAACGGCTTGACGATGTAGTCGTCGGCCCCGGACTCCAGGCCCACCACCACATCGACGGTGTCGCTCTTGGCAGTGAGCATGACGATCGGCACACCGGACTCGGCCCTGATCAGCCGGCAGACCTCGATGCCGTCCCTTCCGGGCAGCATGAGGTCCAGCAGCACCAGGTCCGGCTTGGCCTCACGAAATGCAGCCAGTGCCTTGTCGCCGTCCGCTACGAACGACGGTTCGAAACCTTCTCCCCGCAGCACAATGCCGAGCATCTCGGCCAGTGCGGTGTCGTCGTCGACGACAAGGACGCGTCCCTTCATAAACGACATCATCCCATTAGCTAATCGTTACCTGCGATGACCTGGCACACAGCTCTGCCAGTCCGACCCCCGTAACCGGGGAAATGACACCCTCCTCCGTGACGATCGCCGTGACCAGTTCGGGCGGCGTGATGTCGAATGCGGGGTTGTAGGCCTTGGCTCCCACGGGAGCCGCGGCCGGCCGGAACCCGCCACTTCCAGCCGAAATGATCTGCGGAGATGTGATCTCCGTCACTTCCAGGGCGGAGCGCTGTTCGACAACGATGGATGCACCGTCCACGGTGTCCAGATCGATCGTCGTGGTCGGTGCCACGACGACGAACGGCACATGGTGGTACTTCGCGAGCACCGCCAACGGATAGCTCCCCACCTTGTTGGCCACCGAGCCGTCCGCGGCAATGCGGTCCGCCCCGATGAGTACGGCATCCACCTCCCCCGCGGCAAACAGCGAACCCGCCGCGTTGTCCGTGAGCAAGCTGTACGGCAGCCCGTGACGCGCCGCCTCGTACGCCGTCAGCCGGGCACCCTGCAGCAGTGGACGGGTCTCGTCCACCCACAGCCGCCCCAGCCTGCCCTCCCGGTGCGCGCCCAGAGCCACCGCGAAGGCGGTGCCTTCGCCGCCCGACACGAGCGCCCCGGTGTTGCAGTGGGTCAGCAGCCGGTGCGCACTCCCGGGCAACAGCTCCGCCAGAAGTCGCAGACCGTACTGCGCCATGCGCCCACTGGCCTCCGCGTCCTCCCGGTGCAGGGCCCGCGCCTCGGCCAGCGCCACCGCGGAGGCCGCCCCGGGGCCGGCCCCCTGCCCGACGGCCGCCCCATGGGCCCGCGCCACACGCCGTGCCCCGTACCCGAGGTTCACCGCGGTGGGCCGCGCCTGCCCCAGCAGCTCCGCAGCCCTCGCCACGTCGTCGCCGCGGGCAGCGGCCAGAGCCACTCCGTACCCGCCGGCGATGCCCAGCAGGGGAGCGCCGCGCACCGCCAGCGACTGGATCGCCCGAACCAGCGCGGGCACATCGGCACAGACCAACTCGACCTCTTCCGAGGGCAGCCGCGTCTGGTCGAGGAGCACCACCGCGGGACCTTCCGGTAGCTCGTCCCAGCGGAGTACGGAGAGGGCCGGGGGTTCGGAGCCCACCTGCGATTGCGCGTCCTGATCAGCCATCTGCCCAGTCTGCCCGCTGCGGCGCCCGTACATGAAGGCGAGAAGGAGGTAGAGGGCCCGGCCCGCACCGGACCGTCGCGTGGCACGATGGCTGGCAACCTGCCGCCCCGATGAGCGGACAGGACCGTGAAGGAGCGACAATGAACGACTCGCCGGGCTGGGCCACGCCCGGATCTGCCCCCTCCGACGGCCAGGAGACAGGCATCCCCAGGCCCTCCCCGCCCGTCGACGGAAGCGGCCCCACCGGTCAATGGTCCCCCGCTCAGCCCCCTCCAGGGCAGTGGTCCCCACCGAGCGCTCCCGGTAACGGTCCCGGTGCACCCCCGCCCGCCCCCGGCTGGGGCGGCATGCCCCAGGGCCCCGGCTGGGGCCGGCCGCCGATGGCGGCGAAGCCCGGGGTCATCCCGCTCCGCCCGCTGGGCGTCGGCGAGATCCTCGACGGAGCCGTGTCCACGATGCGCGCCAACTGGCGCCCGGTGCTGGGCATCAGCCTCGCCGTCTCCGTGGTCACCGAGATCCTCGCCCTCCTCCTGCAGCGCTATCTCCTGCCGGATGCGACGTCGGTCGACGCGAACGCCGTCGGAGCCGAGGCCCTCCGCCAGGCCAGCGACTCGGCCCGGTCGGAACTGATCGCCACGGCGCCGGCCACGCTTCTCGCGATGATCGCCACGCTCATCACCACCTCGGTCCTCACCGTCGTGATCAGCCGGTCCGTGCTGGGCCGGACCGTGACGCTCTCCGAGGCGTGGGCCGAGGCCCGCCCCCGGCTCCTTCCGCTCCTCGGACTGACACTCCTGCTGAGCCTCATGAGCGTGGCCATCATGGCGGTGGCTCTGCTGCCCGGCTTCCTCCTGGGCGGCAACTCCGGGCTGGCACTGCTCTTCCTCGGCTTCATCGGCGCCTGCGCCGTCATCCTGTGGCTGATGATCCGCTTCACGCTCGCCGCTCCGGCGCTGATGCTGGAACGCCAGTCCGTCCTCACCTCGCTGCGCCGGTCCGCGAAACTCGTCAAGGGCAACTGGTGGCGAACGTTCGGCATCCTGGCACTCACGTACCTGCTGGTCCTCGTCGTGACCTTGATCATCGCCATTCCGTTCGGCATCATCGCCATCATGGCCGACAGCAACGGTCTGAACGAGTTCCTCAACAGCAGTTCGTCCGACTACGGCTGGCCGTTCCTCATCATCATGGGCATCGGCGAAGTGATCGTCTCGACGCTCACCTACCCCTTCACCGCGGGAGTGATGGCCCTCCTCTACGTGGACCAGCGCATCCGCCGCGAGGCACTCGACCTCGACCTCGCCAAGGCCGCGGGCGTGCCCGGCTACGACACCCTGCGGAGCTGATGCGGTGACGGGGGCGGGGGGCACCGCAGCGGCACGACGGCTCATCGGGGCGGACGAGGACATACCCGTGGACACCCCACGCCTCCCCGCCCGCGAAGCGGCGGAGAACGAACTGTCCGATCCGAAGTACCACGAACACGATCCGAACCTCCTCCAGCGTGGCCTCGACCGCTTCTGGGAATGGGTCGGCGACCTCTTCGACCGTGCCGCCGGGTCCGCGCCCGGCGGCCCGCTCGGGCTCGTCGTCCTCGCCCTCGTCGTCCTCGGTCTGGCAGCCGCCCTCTGGTGGCGGCTCGGCACACCACGGCGCACCGAGCGAACGGCGGAGGCCCTCTTCGGTGCCGTCACCCGCAGCGCTGCGGCGCACCGCGCCGCAGCCGAGGCCCACGCGGACGCCCACCGCTGGACCGAAGCCGTCCAGGAACGCATGCGGGCCGTCGTACGCTCCCTCGAGGACCGAGCGGTGCTCGACCCGCGCCCGGGCCGCACCGCCGACGAGGCAGCCGCGGAAGCCGGCCGGCTCATGCCCACGCACGCCACCGGCCTCCGCACCGCCGCCCGCACCTTCGACGACGTCACATACGGCGGCCGCACCGCCGACGAGGCGGCGTACCTGAGCCTGCGCACGCTGGACCTGGACCTCGAAGGCGCCAAGCCCCTGCTGACGGCAGTGCCGATCCGAGGGGCCGCCGGATGACCGGGACCACGACCGCCCCGACCGGCCCTCCCACCACCTCTGTTTCCCGCACCCCACGGCAGATCTGGCGACGCGTCCAAGGACTGCTGCTCGCCGTCCTCGTCCTGGTCGTCGCCGGTATCACGCTGGCCGCCGTCAACTCCGACGGCGGGCACGGCCGCCTCGATCCGCGCTCCACCGACCCCTACGGCAGCCGTGCCGTCGCCGAGCTCCTCAAGGACCGCGGCGTCCCCGTGGACGTCGTGACCACTCTCGACGACGCCACCGGCGCGGCCGGACCGGACACCACCCTTCTCGTCGCCGGCCCCAACGTCCTCACCCCCTACCAGCGGCTGCGCCTCCGTGAGGCCACCGACGGCTCCACCGGCCGCACGGTCCTCCTCGCCCCCGGGGCGCCGGCGGTCGACCTGCTGGCTCCGACGGCGAACGCGGCCCGGTCCGTCCCGGTGGCCGCACGCCCCGCCGTCTGCGACCTTCCCGCCGCACGCAGTGCGGGAACAGCTGACATGGGCGGCATCCGCTACAGCACGGACGTACGCGAAGCGACCTCCTGCTACCCCCACGACGGTCTCCCCTCCCTCCTCGTGCTCCCCGGACACGGAACCGGCGACACCGTCCTGCTCGGCTCCCCCGACATCCTGTACAACGACCGTCTCGACCAGCAGGGCAATGCCTCTCTCGCCCTGCAACTCCTCGGCTCCCGCCCGCATCTCGTCTGGTACCTCCCCTCGCTCACCGATCCCTCCGCCACCGAAGGCGGCCCGGCCGGAGAAGACGGGGACGACAGCAGTGACGAAGGTGTCGAAGGCGAGAGCGGCTTCATCGGCCTCATCCCCTCCGGCTGGCTCTGGGGCACCCTTCAACTGGCCCTCGCCGCCGTCCTCGCCGCCATCTGGCGCGCGCGCCGTCTGGGTCCCCTGGTCACCGAACGCCTGCCCGTGGCCATCCGCGCCTCCGAATCCACCGAGGGCCGAGCGCGCCTCTACCGCAAGGCGAACGCCCGCGACCGCGCCGCAGCCACGTTGCGCTCCGCCACACGTGTCCGCATCGCTCCGCTTCTCGGGGTGTCCCCCCGTGACGCGGAGTCCCCAGAGGTCCTCCTCCCCGCCCTCTCCGCGCGCCTCACCACCCCTGCCGGCGACCTCACCGCCCTGCTCTTCGGCCGGGCTCCGGCCGATGACGCCGCGCTCGTACGTCTGACCACCCAACTCGACGCCCTCGAAAGAGAGGTACGCACTTCATGAGCGCCCCGACCCCGGAGCCCGCCGAGGCTGCCGTGACCGCAGGGACCCAGACGGCCCCCGCGTTCTCCGACAGTTCTCGTGCGTCGCTGGAAGCTTTGCGTTCCGAGATCGCCAAGGCCGTGGTCGGCCAGGACCCGGCTGTCACCGGCCTCGTCGTCGCGCTGCTCTGCCGGGGCCATGTCCTGCTCGAAGGCGTCCCGGGAGTCGCCAAGACCCTTCTGGTCCGCGCTCTTGCGGCCTCACTCGAACTGGACACCAAGCGCGTCCAGTTCACCCCGGACCTGATGCCGAGCGATGTCACCGGCTCGCTCGTCTACGACGCCCGCACCGCCGAGTTCTCCTTCCAGCCCGGACCGGTCTTCACCAACCTCCTGATCGCCGACGAGATCAACCGCACCCCTCCCAAGACACAGTCCTCACTGCTGGAAGCGATGGAGGAACGCCAGGTCACCGTTGACGGGTCCCCCCGTGCGCTGCCCGACCCCTTCCTTGTCGCAGCCACCCAGAACCCGGTCGAGTACGAAGGCACCTACCCGCTGCCCGAGGCCCAGTTGGACCGCTTCCTCCTCAAGCTGACGGTGCCCCTGCCGACACGGGAGGACGAGATCAACGTCCTCACACGCCACGCGGACGGATTCAATCCGCGTGACCTCAAGGCGGCGGGCATACGCCCCGTGGCCGGGCCGGCCGATCTCGAAGCCGCACGCGCCGCCGTCGCCAAGACCTCGGTCTCCCCCGAGATCGCCGCCTACGTCGTCGATATCTGCCGTGCCACGCGCGAATCCCCCTCGCTCACCCTCGGCGCCTCCCCCCGAGGAGCCACCGCACTGCTCTCCACCGCACGCGCCTGGGCCTGGCTCACCGGCCGGGACTACGTCACCCCGGACGATGTGAAGGCCCTCGCGCTTCCCACGCTCCGGCATCGCATCCAACTGCGGCCGGAAGCCGAGATGGAGGGAGTCACCCCCGACTCCGTCATCACGGCTGTGCTCGCCCACGTGCCCGTCCCCCGATGAGGCGGTGACCATGACCCTCACCGGACGAACTGCGCTGCTGGCCGCTCTGGGGTCACTCCCCGTAGGCATCCTGGTACCTGGTTGGATCGGGATGCTCGCGGTGAATGTCCCCCTCGCACTGGCAATTCTGTGCGACTACGCCCTGGCAGCGCCAGTGCGTACGCTGCAGTTCACCCGATCCGGTGACACATCCGTTCGACTCGGAGAAACGGCAGCGGTGCAACTCACCGTGACCAACCCTTCGGGTCGTCCCCTCCGCGCACACGTGCGTGATGCCTGGCCCCCCAGCAGCTGGACCACGGATGCCGAACGGGCAGCGGCCCGGCACGCGTGCACCGTGCCCGCCGGCGAACGCCGCCGCCTCACCACCCTCGTCCGTCCCGCTCGGCGGGGGGACCGCCGGGCGGAGCGTGTCACCGTCCGCTCCTTCGGGCCGCTGGGGCTCGCGGCCCGTCAGGGCAACCACCATGTGCCCTGGACGGTCCGGGTGCTGCCCCCGTTCACCAGCCGCAAGCATCTGCCCTCGCGGCTGGCCAGACTCCGCGAACTCGACGGCCGCACCAGTGTGCTGACACGCGGCGAAGGCACCGAGTTCGACAGCCTGCGTGCCTACGTACCGGGGGACGACACCCGTTCCATCGACTGGCGGGCCACCGCGCGCCAGTCAACCGTTGCCGTACGCACCTGGCGTCCCGAGCGTGACCGCCACATCCTCCTCGTCATCGACACGGGACGCACCTCGGCCGGCCGGGTGGGCGATGTGCCCCGCCTCGACGCGGCCATGGACGCGGCCCTGCTGCTCACCGCTCTCGCCACGCGTGCGGGCGATCGTGTGAACCTCCTCGCCTACGACCGAAAGATCCGGACCCAGGTGCGGGGCAGGGCCGCCGGAGGCGATGTCCTGTCGACGGTCGTCGGTGCCCTGGCACCGCTGGAACCGGAGCTCGTGGAGACCGACGCACGCGGTCTCAGCAAGGCGGCTCTGGCGAGCGCTCCCCACCGCTCCCTGATCGTGCTGTTCACAGGCCTGGACGCCGCTCCCATCGAGGAAGGGCTGCTCCCGGTCCTCCCTCAGCTCACGAAGCGCCACACGGTGCTGGTGGCCGCGGTAGCGGATCCTCACGTCGAGACGATGACGCACGCGCGGGGCAGTGTGGACGCGGTGTATGACGCCGCGGCCGGCACACAGACGCAGGCTCAGCGCCGCGGTACGGCGGACCAGCTACGCCGTCATGGCGTCGTGGTCGTCGACGCGGCTCCGGCCGACCTCGCACCAGCCGTAGCCGACGCCTACCTCGCGTTGAAAGCGGCTGGCCGACTCTAGGCCGGTGCCCAGGACCGTCCCTCCACCCGCAGCACCCGCTCGTCCCCCATCGGTAGATCCCGCCTCGACGCCTCAATGTCTCAGTGCCTCGATCACGTTGACAGACGCCCTCAATGCATCAGCACGAGGGCCGACGAAGTC
This sequence comes from Streptomyces clavifer, assembly GCA_014651175.1. Classification (GTDB taxonomy): domain Bacteria; phylum Actinomycetota; class Actinomycetes; order Streptomycetales; family Streptomycetaceae; genus Streptomyces; species Streptomyces clavifer. Next base: position 792,055 of record BMWJ01000003.1, read on the forward strand.
GGGCGGGGTGGGCTGGACCCCGATGAGGTCCACCCTTCAGTTCTGATGACGAGAGGTCAAGGAGTCCTTCGCGCTCGCTCTCCCTGGGGTGAGGGGCCCACGAGTGCCTGGCCCTCTCCGCGAGCGGAAGCAGGGATCGTGGGTCAGGTCGAGTCTTCGATGGCACCTCGTGCCCGCAGCGCCCTCCCTCACGGTCCGGGTCGGGGGACCTCGGACTGCAGCGGGCGCGCGCGTCTCACCCGGACCGGTTTCACGGCCGCGGTGACCCGGATGTCCGCGTCGACGCGGCCGCTCACGAAAGAGCAAGCCGTGGCGTCGTATCTGTCACGCAGGGCAGCCGGACGTTTCGGTGCCGCGACGATGCGAGGTGCCGAGCCAGGTGCATGCCGTGCCGTGACAGTTCATGAGCCTGCGGCAAAAAGCGGGCCGCGGCATCCCTCGCGTCGTATCGGAAGCCGTCCCCATCTGCTCCGAAGAACGAGCTTCAGCAGATGGCCCCTGCGCCTCGATGATCAGCGTGATCACGCCTCTCGGAGCCGGCTGATCCGAGCCGGGCATCCATCGAAAACGGCTCCGGAACGCAGGAAAGCCCCGTGCCACAAGGGCACGGGGCTTTCCCGGAATAATTGTTCGGCGGCGTCCTACTCTCCCACAGGGTCCCCCCTGCAGTACCATCGGCGCTGAAAGGCTTAGCTTCCGGGTTCGGAATGTAACCGGGCGTTTCCCTAACGCAATGACCACCGAAACACTATGAAATTAACCAACACCGGATGAAAACACGGCCGTTCGTTATTTCAGAACTAACACAGTGGACGCGAGCAACTGAGGACAAGCCCTCGGCCTATTAGTACCAGTCAGCTCCACC
>BMWJ01000004.1 GCA_014651175.1 Streptomyces clavifer
CCTTCGTTCTTGCGTTTCCGACTCTATCAGACTCTTTCGTGTCCGATTCCCGGTCGAAGCGGGCCCCCTGCGAGCAGAGGATTTACGCTTTCCAGTTCTTCGCTTTCGCGTTTCCCTTTCCGGCGAGTCCGACTCTATCAGATCCTTTCGGGCCTGATTCCCAGTCAGTGGGGCTTGTCTTCCCGGCTGTTGGGCCGTTCCGACGCTCAAACTCTAGCGGATTCTCCCGGCGGCTCATAATCGAGCCTTCGATTTGAATTCCGGCATGCCGAAATTCTCCCCGATGGGAGGTCGTACTGAGTTTGTTTGCCGCATTCGCGGCGGGATCGGCTGCCGCGGCTCCGTACCGGCTCCGTGACAACTCGAAGAACCTTACGGATCGGGGAGGGGCGTGTCAACCCATCCCCGGGAGGCCCTTCGACGCCATCAGGCCAGGTCGGTGAGCCGGCCGCCGGCGTCCGGCTGGGCGTGTTCCACGCGGCGCAGGAGGCGGATCAGGATCTCGCCCAACGCCCCGCGCTCCTCGCCCTCGAGGTCCTGGAGGAGGTCCTCCTCGAATGCGGTGGCCATACGCATCGCCTCGAGCCACTTCGTACGGCCCTCGTCGGTCAGCTCGACGATGACCCGCACCCTGTTGTTCTCGTCCCTGTCCCGCGTGACCAGGCCTTCGCCCGCCATGCGGTCGATGCGGTGGGTCATGGCGGCGGGCGTCAGCCCCAGCCGCTTGGCGAGCTCGCCCGGGCCCAGCCGGTAGGGGGCGCCTGCCAGGACCAGGGTCTTGAGGACCTCCCACTCGGCGTTGCTGATGCCCAGGGCCGCCAGCTGTCTGCCGTACGCGACGTTCATCCGGCGGTTCAGTCGGCCCAGCGCGGAGACGACCTGTTCGACCTGGGGGTCGAGGTCGCGGAACTCGCGCTGGTAGGCCGCGATCTGCTCGTCGAGGCTCGGCTCCTGGAGCTCGGGCTGCTCGGGGGTGTCAGACATGGCGGGCAGTATCGCACGCTCCCCATCGGCTTCGAAGTCCTTCGAGCTATAGCGTTGAGACTCTAAGTTTAGTGCTAAAGTCTACGAGTCTGATTTCTTCAACGTTCTCCAAGTCTTGAGGTAGGTGAGTGTGACCAGGGAAATGGGTGCAGCGCTGCGGCGGATCCAGGTGGGGAGCGCGCTGAGCGCGTTCGGCCTCGGGTTCACCGTCCCGTATCTGTACGTCTACGTGGCGCAGGTACGGGATCTTGGTGCCGGTACGGCAGGTGTCGTACTGGCTGTCTTCGCCATGGCAGCGCTGGCCGTACTGCCGTTCACCGGTCGGACCATCGACCGGCGCGGCCCCTTGCCCGTGCTGATCGTCGCCGCTGGCACGGCGGCCGTGGGCGCGGCCGCTCTGGGCGTGTCGAACAGCGTGACGACCGCTGTCCTCTCCGCCGCGGTCCTCGGCGCGGGTACGGCGGTCATGCAGCCGGCGCTCGCCACGATGCTGGTGTGGTGCACGAACGCCTCCACCCGTACGCGCGCCTTCGCCATGCAGTTCTTCCTGCAGAACCTCGGTCTCGGCATCGGCGGGCTGGTCGGCGGTCAGCTGGTCGACGTCGGCCGGCCGTCCAGCTTCACCCTGTTGTTCCTCATCGAAGCGGTGATGTTCGTCGTGCTCGGCGTGGTCGCCGCCACCGTGCGCATGCCCCGCGCCGCCTCCGTGCCCGGGGCCGTGCCTGCCGACGGCTCCGCGCCCAAGGCAGGCCTCCGGGTGCTGCTGTCGCACAAGGCGATGGTGCAGCTGTGCGTCCTGGGCTTCGTGATCTTCTTCGCCTGCTACGGGCAGTTCGAGTCCGGCCTCGCGGCCTACGGGACAGAGGCCGCCGGGATCGAACCGTCGACCCTCGGCATCGCGCTGGCCGCCAACACCGCGGTCATCGTCGCCGCGCAGTTCGTCGTGCTGCGCCTCGTTGAGCGCCGGCGGCGCAGCCGGGTCATCGCGTGGGTCGGCCTGATCTGGGCGTTCGCCTGGATCGTGGCCGGCTACGCGGGTATCGGGCACGGCAGCCAGACCATGGCGACGGCCGCGATGATCTCGACGTACGCGTTGTTCGGGCTCGGTGAGGCGATGCTGTCGCCGACCGTCGCGCCGCTCGTCGCCGATCTGGCCCCGGAGGCCATGGTCGGTCAGTACAACTCGGCCTTCGCGCTGGTGAAGCAGCTGGCCCTGGCGGTCGGACCGGCCGTGGGCGGGCCCATGGGGGCGTCGCTGCACGGGCCGTACATCGTGACGTTCGTGCTGTTCTCGCTCGGCATCACCGTGGTTGCCCTGAAGCTCGGTCGGCAGCTCACCCCCGTGCAGGACAAACCGTCGCTCGTGACGGCGCCCTCGCGGGTGGTGGCCGTGTCACTTCCGGAGAGCGAGCCGGTCGCCGTACCCGCCGCCGCTCGCTGAGCCGGCGTCCCTCCCCGGCTCAGCCGGGGAGGGAGAACTCGCACCACACCGCCTTGCCGCCGCCCGGGGTGCGCCTGCTGCCCCAGGACGAGGCGATCGTCGCGACGATGGAGATCCCGCGTCCCGCCTCGTCCGCGGGTTCGGCGCGGCGGCGGCGCGGCAGGTGGTCGTCGCCGTCCGTCACCTCGATGATCAGTCGCCGGTCGGTGCGGCGCAGGCCGAGCCGCATGGGCGGGGTGCCGTGTTGGAGGGAGTTCGCCACGAGTTCGCTCGCGGCGAGGACCCCCAGATCGCACAGCTCCATGGGGAAGCGCCAGGAAGCCAGGACTCCGGTGGCGAAGGCCCGGGCCCGGGGCGCCGCCTCGATGCCGCCGAGCAGTTCGAGCGAGGCGTTGTGGAACAGCTCCGCGCTCGCGCCCGTGCGGGCCGGGTGCTGGACGACGAGCACCGCCACGTCGTCGTCGTGCTCCGCGGTCACTCCCAGGGAACGGATGAGGCGGTCGCAGACCACCTGGGGCGACCCCTTGGCGCCGGACAGGGCGCGCTCCAGGGAAGCGACGCCCTCGTCGATGCCCTCCCTGCGGCGCTCCACCAGTCCGTCCGTGTAGAGAACGGCCGTCGAGCCGGGCGGGAGCGCGATCGTCCCGGAGGTGTGGACCCATCCGCCCGTGCCGAGCGGAGGTCCGGTGGGCTCCTCCGCTCGGTGGACCGTGCCGTCCTCGTCGCACACGAGGATCGGGAGGTGGCCGGCGGAGGCGTAGACGAGGTGGCCCTCGTTGGGGTCGTGGACCGCGTAGGCGCAGGTGGCGATCTGGCTCGCGTCGATCTCGGCCGCGAGGACGTCCAGGAGCTGCAGCACCTCGTGCGGCGGCAGGTCGAGGCGGGCGTAGGCGCGGACGGCGGTGCGCAGCTGGCCCATGACGGCGGCGGCTCGGACGCCGCGTCCCATCACGTCTCCGATGACGAGCGCGGTGCGGCCCGCACCGAGGGTGATGACGTCGTACCAGTCGCCGCCGACCGCCGCGTCCGTGCCGCCCGGCTGGTACGTGGCGGCGATCCGCAGGTCGTCGGGCTGTTCGAGCTCCTGCGGGAGCAGGGAGCGCTGGAGGGTGACGGCGGTGTCGCGGTGGCGGCGCTCGCTGGCCCGGAGCCGCTCGGCGGCTTCGGCGTGGTCGGTGACGTCGGTGACGTAGACGAGCACACCCGCCCCGTCCGCGCTCTCCGGGTCGCCGGCGGCCACCGGGGTGCAGGTCGCGGTGTAGGAGCTGCCCGTGAGGGTCTTGCGGGACTTGACCGTACGGGGCGTGCCGCTGCGCAGGACCTGGTCCATGAGGGGCAGCAGGCTGAGCTCGGACAGCTCGGGCATGGCCTCGGCAGCGGGTACGCCGCAGGGGCGTGGGCCGAAGGCCGCCGTGTACGCGTCGTTGACGTACGTGACGCGGTGGTCGGGGCCGTGGAGCAGCGCGACGGGGGCGGGCAGCCGGCCGAGGATCTCGCGGGCGGAGAGGGAATCGAGGGAGGGTCCGGGCTCGGAGGGCTCCGCCGTGTCGTCCGGTGGCGTGGGTTCGGTCCTGGGCTGTACGGACTCGGCGCGGGCGGCGGGTACGGAGCTGTGGTCGTCCCGCGCGGCGGCTCGGCGCTGCGTTCCGGGAAGGCGGGCACTCCAGCGCGTGAAGTTCACGGAAATTCTGGCCTCGTGTGTCGGTCTGGTCCGCTCGGGCGAGCTCTTCGTCGGCCGGTACCTGTGCCGGTCGTTGCCGTTCGTCTGCCGGTACGTCTGCCGGGTCGGGGTACCGGGGCGGTCCCCCGGGAAGGCGCGGCCGGGTCTCTTCGTGCTGGTGGTCTTCGCTGCCGGTCACTGTAGGTGACTGCCGGGCGGGTCACTCTCTGCAGGTGTGGGCCCACCTATGGTCACACGTCCAGTGTGACCGACCGTACTGACAGTTGTCGTGGGGCGGTCGGTTCGCCCGGCGGTCCGCGGCGTTCCCCCGGCGGTCGGGGGTGCCCTGCGGCGGTGGTCGGAGGAGGTGCCGGCGGTGGTGCGGAAGGAAGGTGTGCCGGCCCGGGGCGGCGGATCAGCCGGATGTCTTCGGCGGGCCGTCGTCGTCCTCGGGCGGATTGCCTCCGGGCCGCGCGCCGTTCCCCTCGCTCCCCGGGCGGAGGTGTGCGTGCCCGCCGGCAGCGAGCGCGAATTCGGCGCGCGGGTGCTCGAGTGAGCCGAGGGAGACGATCTCGCGCTTGAACAGTCCGGCGAGGGTCCACTCGGCGAGGACGCGGGCCTTCCGGTTGAACGTGGGCACCCGGCTGAGGTGGTAGACGCGGTGCATCAGCCACGCCGGATACCCCTTGAGCTTGCGGCCGTAGACGTGGGCGACGCCCTTGTGCAGGCCGAGCGAGGCGACGGATCCGGCGTAGGAGTGCCGGTAGTCCTTCGCGGGCCGTCCGGCGAGCGTGGCGAGGATGTTGTCGGCGAGGACCTTGGCCTGCCGCACCGCGTGCTGGGCGTTCGGCGCGGTTTCCCTGCCGGGCTCCGAGGACGTGAGGTCGGGTACCGCCGCCGCGTCGCCGGCCGCCCAGGCGTGTTCGACGCCGTCGACGCGGAGCGCGGCGGTACAGCGCAGCCGGCCGCGCTCGGTGAGGGGCAGGTCGGTGGCGGCGAGCAGGGGTGCGGGTTTGACGCCCGCGGTCCACACGAGGGTGCGGGTCGGGAAGCGGGAGCCGTCGCTGAGGACCGCGGTACGGGCCTCGCAGCTGTCGAGCCTGGTGTCGAGCCGGACGTCGATGTTGCGGCCCCGCAGCTCCCGGACGGCGTACTTGCCCATCGCCTCGCCGACCTCGGGCAGGATGCGGCCGGTCGCCTCGACCAGGATCCATCGCAGGTCCGTGGGCTTGATGTTGTGGTAGTACCGCGAGGTGTAGCGGGCCATGTCCTCCAGCTCGGCGAGCGCCTCGACGCCCGCGTACCCGCCACCGACGAACACGAAGGTGAGGGCCGCGTCGCGGATGGCGGGGTCCCGGGTCGCGGAGGCGATGTCCATCTGCTCGATGACGTGGTTGCGCAGGCCGATGGCCTCCTCGACGGTCTTGAAGCCGATGCCGAAGTCGGCGAGGCCGGGGACCGGGAGGGTGCGCGAGACGGACCCGGGCGCGATGACGACCTCGTCGTACGGGATCTCGACGGCGCCGGTGCCGTCCTCTCCGGTGGCGAGCGTCGTGACGGTCGCGGTGCGTTTGGCGTGGTCGATGCGCTCCGCCTCACCGATGACGATCGTGCAGTGCTTCAGGACCCGGCGCAGCGGTACGACGACGTGGCGGGGCGAGATCGAACCGGCCGCGGCTTCGGGCAGGAACGGCTGGTACGTCATGTAGGGCTCCGGCGTGACCACCACGATCTCGGCCTCGCCGCTCTTCAGTCTCTGCCGCAGCTTCCGCTGGAGACGCAGTGCGGTGTACATCCCGACGTAACCGCCGCCGACGACGAGAATGCGTACACGAGGCCTGGTGTCGGGGGTCGTCCCCCGGGAATCTGGAGCCATCACCATCCCATGACGCACCGGAGTCCGGCGTTTGTCCACAGGCCCGTCAAATTGTGTGACCGGAGCTCTTCGATCACCCGGCGGGGATCAATCACCCTGTATCACGGCAGCGTTGCAGGTCAGGCAGGGCGGCAAGGCAGGCGGGCATGGGGTGAATCAGGGTTCAACCGGTCCTTGCTCCGATCGGGGGGCGCTCCGTGCGGAACTACCCTCTTCTGAATTGAGCCGGGCTCAACTATGTTCGTACCCCGTCGGGGTGTCTGGTTCGGACGGTGATCCGCACACCGGCTCACACGGCGGGGAAGTCTCCGGGGGGAGACGTCATAACCGGGGGAAGTTATGCACATTCAGGATCTGCATGGGCAGAGCGCTGTCACCTCTTCTGTGGAGGGCCACGGGCGGTTGAGCCCCGTAGGAGCGCTCGCGACGGTCGCTGGGGGTGGACCGGTGGGGAGCACGGGCCGCTCGGCGCCGCTCCGCGTGGACGCGCAGCGCAATCTGGAACACGTGCTGCGAGCGGCACGTGAGGTGTTCGGCGAGCTGGGGTACGGCGCGCCGATGGAGGACGTGGCGCGCCGCGCCCGGGTCGGGGTCGGCACGGTCTACCGGCGTTTCCCGAGCAAGGACGTGCTGGTGCGCCGGATAGCCGAGGAGGAGACCTCGCGGCTCACCGACCAGGCGCGGTCGGCTCTGGGGCAGGAGGACGAGCCCTGGTCGGCGCTGTCCCGTTTCCTTCGGACGTCGGTGGCCTCGGGTGCGGGCCGGCTGCTGCCGCCGCAGGTGCTGCGGGTCGGGGCCGACGCGGAGGACGCGTCCGCCGCGCCGGGCTCGGCGGACGGCGAGACGCGGGTTCCGCATCAGCGGCAGGGCGTGGGGCAGGCCGATCTCAGGGTGGTCGCACCGCGCTCCGCCGCCGAGGCGGGCCTCGACGACGACTCCGGTGCGGCCGAGCTCCTCGAGGTCGTGGGGAGACTGGTGGGCCGGGCCCGGGAGTCGGGTGAGCTGCGCGGCGACGTGACCGTGGCGGACGTGCTGCTGGTCATCGCCACGGCGGCACCGGCGCTGCCGGATCCCGCGCATCAGGCCGCGGCCTCGGCACGGCTGCTGGACATCCTGCTGGAGGGTCTGCGCTCCCGGCCCGCGTAGGCGGGTGCCCCGTTACCGGACGGGTCCGGCCGGTGTCCGTCCTTCCCGGGACGGGCTCACCGGACGGACCTGCCGGGCGGACGCCCCTACGGCCGCGGGGTGCCGGTACTCCCTCCAAGGAGTGATGCCGCGCGCCTCACCCACGGGAAAACACCCCGGACGAGTGGTTGCCCGGGCCGAGGGTTCGCTGCGGCGGGGCCCTGTGGCACTCTGGCCCCGGTATGACGGGTCCGAAGGTGCATACGGGGGCTTCCGCGATGAGCGGTGACGCGCAGCAGGGGGAACCGGTCGACGGTATCGCGGGCGGAGGCACGGAGACGGGCGGGCCGCTCGCCGGCCAGGTGCCCAGCCAGGCGGGTTCCGGACGGCCGGGCAGCGGCCGTGCCGAGGGCGGCACCGTGCTCCCCGGCCCCTGGCCGGTGCCCGCGGACGACGCCGAGGCCGGTGCCGTGTACGCCGTACCCCTCCAGCGGGAGGGACGTGCGGGTTCCGCCGGTCCCGGACCGTCCGACGCGCAGTTGATCCAGGGCATGCGGGCCGGCGACGACCGGGCGTACGAGGAGCTGTTCCTGCGCCACTCGGGGGCGGTGCGCCGCTACGCCCGCACCTGCTGCCGCGACACGCACACCGCGGACGACCTGACGGCCGAGGTGTTCGCACGGACACTGCAGGCGGTACGGGGCGGGAAGGGGCCGGAGGAAGCCGTCCGGGCCTACCTCATGACCGCGGTCCGGCACGTCGCCGCCGCGTGGACGAAGAGCGCGAAGCGTGAGCATCTCGTCGATGACTTCGCTGTGTTCGCCGCGCAGGCCACGCGTTCCTCCGAGCTCGCGGAGGCCGACACCGTCGGTCTCGGCGCCGACGTGATCGCCATGCACGAGGCGGACCGGTCCATGGCGATGGAGGCGTTCCGCAGCCTGCCGGAGCGCTGGCAGGCCGTGCTGTGGCACACCACCGTGGAGGAGGAGACTCCGAGCGAGGTGGCCCCGCTGTTCGGCCTGACGCCCAACGCCACGGCGGTGCTGGCCGTCCGTGCCCGGGAAGGGCTCAAGCAGGCCTATCTGCAGGCGCATGTGAGCCAGGCGCTCACGGCCGGCGGGGACTGCGCCCGGTACGCCGACCGGCTGGGCGCCCATGCCCGGGGAGGCCTGCGGAGCCGGGCCGAGCGCGGGCTCCGCAAGCATCTGGACGAGTGCGCGAAGTGCCGGATCGCCGCCGGCGAGCTGCAGCGGGTGAACTCCGGGATCCCGGCGCTGCTCCCGGTCGCCGTCATCGGCTGGTTCGCCGCGGGCTATGCGGTCAAGGCGGCGGGCATCGTGGCGGGCGGGACGGTCGGCGCCGCGGGTGCCGGTGCCGCCGCGGCTGCGACCGGCGGTTCCTCCTCCGGCGGCACAGCCGGTGGATCCGCTGCGGCGGAAGGGCTCGGCGCGCCGGTGAAGGCGGGCATCGCCGCGACCGTGGCCGTGGCGGCCGCGGCCGGACTGGTGTGGGCCCTGGTCGGCGACGACCGGCCCGCCCCGGAGCCGAAACCGGTGGCCGGGCCGCCGGTGGCGGCCCCCGCCGTACCGACGCCCGCTCCCCCGCCGGAGCCGCAGGCCCCCGCACCGCCTCCCGCGCCCGAGCCGGCACCCGAGCCGGAGCCGACGCGGGCTCGTCCGCCGAAACCGGCGCCGCCCGCGCCGGAGCCCGCCGCCGAGCCGGCACGGCCGAAGGCGCCCGCGCCGGCCCCGCCGGAGCCCGGCCCCGCGCCTCCCGCGCCGACCACCCCACCGCCGCCCGCACCGCCCGCTCCGCCCGTGCCCCCCGAGGTCTACCAGGTCAACGAGTTGCCGTACTCCGTCGCCGGTGATCACACCGCGCCGGAGATCCTGCTCGGCGAGACCAGGGGCGCGGTCTGGCAGCGGACCGGGCTGTCGGTCGGCTCCACGAGGTACTCCCACGGTGTGACCGTCCACGCCCGCTCATCGGTCGCGATCCGTCTCAACCGCCAGTGCACCCGCTACGAGGCGATGGTCGGTGTGGACGACCTGACCGAGATGCTCGGCCCGGTGCGCTTCTCCGTGGTCGGCGGCGACGGGGTACGGCTGTGGGAGTCGCCCCTGATGCGGGGCGGCGACCCCGCCGTGGCGACGAGCGTCGGCATCGAAGGACAGGGCACGATCCGGCTCGTGGTGGTGCCCGCGGGGCCGCTCGGAGGGCTGACGCTGGCCGACTGGGCGCAGTCGCGGATCAGCTGCCGCTGAGATCCCGGTGAGGCGGACGAGGAGGTCCACGACCTCGTCCGGAGCGGGGCCGCGCCCGCCCTGCGGCGCTCTCGAAGAGCCGGGGGCCCGGGGCCGTTACGGCTGCAGTGTCCGGCGGGCCGGGACCACGCCGCCCGCCACCGCGCGCTGGCGCGGGGCCGCCGTACCCGTCCAGCAGGTGCCCCGGCGGGTGACCAGGCGGCGGAGCCAGAGTTCGGTGGAGACGAGGGCGGCGAGCCCGTCCAGCGGCAGTGGTTCACCCTCGGACGCCGCACGCAGCGCCTTCCGCACGACGCGCGCCTCGACGAGGCCGGCATCGGCGAGCAGCGGGGCGTCGAAGAGGGCGATCAGCTCCGGGAGCGCCGTGCGCAGGCCGAGGCGGCCCGCCGCGTTCGATGTGGCCTGGGACGGCGCGCCCCAGCCCGGGGGCAGCTCGTGGATGCCCGCGCCGGCGAGGACCCGGCGCAGTATCGCGGCCCGGGCGCCCGGCTGGACGCGCAGTGATTCGGGCAGGGCCCGGGCGGCCCGTACGACCTGGTTGTCGAGGAACGGGGCGTGCAGCCGCTGGCTCCGCACCTCGGCGGCCTGTTCCAGGATGCGCTGGTCGGCCGCGTGCCGGGCGAGCGCCGCACGGGCGCGGGCCTCCCCCGGGCGCTGGACCGACGTCGGCCGGATCGCCGCCTCCTGGAGCCGGACCGCCACCTCGGCGAGTGCCTCACCGGTGAGCCAGCGCGCGGCCGGGCCCGGCCGGGACCAGGTGAGGGCGGCGAGCGAGGCGTCGGCCGGTGTGTCGAGGTCCGGGGCGTAGCGGTTGGCGTCGGGCAGCAGACCGGCCGCGGCCTCGAGTCCCGTGCGGTACGACGTACGGGACAGCCGGCGGGCGGCGCGGTAGACGGCCACCGGGACGAACAGGGAGTGCGCGGACGGCCCTTCGGCCCTGGCGAGCGCGGCGACGGGCCGCAGGAGGTGGCGTCTGCGCCGGTCCATGAGGAGGTCGGCCAGCCGTGCCGGGTGCGCGTCGAGTACCTGCCGGGCGCCGTGCCCCACCAGGTGGTCGGCGCTTCCCGCGGCCAGCCTGCGGCGGTGGCGTTCGGCGACGACGAGGGACGGCGCGGGCTCGTCGGTGAGCGGTCCGGTCTCCAGCGACGCGTAGGGCAGGGCCTCCTCGCCCGCCGCGACGACCACGTGGTGCAGGCGGGGGTTGGCCGCGATGACGCGGGCGCGCTCCAGTTCGTCCTCGCGCCCCTGCGTGGAGAGGTCGTTGAAGGTGACGGCCAGCAGCCGCTCGCCGGCCCCCGAGCCGTGACCGAGGACGGTGCCGGGGAGCCCGGGCAGCCCGGCGGCCAGCAGGGCGAGGGTGGCGGACGCGCTGCCTCCGGACAGGTCCGAGCCGATGCCGGGCACGGGCGCCCCGCGGGCCGCACGGCGCTCGGCGGGCCCCATCCCGGGGACGGGACCGGGATCCGGCGGCATGGTCTCCGGGGCGTGGCGCGGGGCCGTGAGACGGGCGCGTACGGCTTCGACCAGGGCGTCCCGCACACCCTCGACGGCACTCACCGGGTCGGTCTGGGGGGCCGCGACGGCGAGCGAGGCCACCGCTTCGTACCCCGTGATCTCGCGCGATCCCTCCCGGAGGATCAGCGCGTGTCCCGGGGGGATCCGCTTCACGCCCGCGTACGGCGTGCCGTCGCCCAGCGCCTCCGGGGTCTCGGGGCAGGCCAGCAGCGCGGCCAGATGGCCGATGTCCAGCTGGGCCTCGATGAGATCCGCGAGCGGGAGGGCCGCGGTGGCGTACGCGGTGCCGTTGGCCCAGGGGGTGTGGAAGACGGGGTGCGCCCCGGCGAGGTCACCGGCGACGGTGACGCGGCGGCCGATCTGCACGACGGCCGTGTAACTGCCCGGCCAGGCGGTGAGATGGCGCAGCGCACCGCCGCGGGCGGCCAGCAGCCCGACCCGGAGCTGCTCGTCGGTGGCACCGCAGCAGCCGAGGACCGCGAGGCGGGTGGTGGGCGCGCCCTCGGGGGTGGCCACCGTGATGATGCGGATCTCGTCCGGGCGCCAGTCGCCGACGGCCCAGAGCGGATCCGGGTCCCCCCACAGGAGTTGGGAACCCACGGGGTGGACGGTGCGCCCCTCCCCCTGGTGGCCGACCGCGCCCACGGTGCCGAAGCTCGCGGCGATACTGCTCCACCCCACCAACCAACGCATCGCCGCCTCCACAGGCTGTGGACGAACCGGCGTGCCAGACACGGGAACGCCGCTGCGGGACATGCTGCCACGACAACGGCACCTGGGAGGGGGTACGAGCGGCGCACACAGGATGCGCATGCGCCCCTGGCAAGGGCCGGGGGCCGACTTCCGGGATTCCCTCACAACGCAACCGCGGCTTCGGGGAGTTGCGCCGCCCGGCCGGAAATGCGGACCACGCCTCGGCCGTGCTGTGGAACAGACGTAAACCGGCCATAGCCGGACCGATCCGGGAAGCGCTGCCCGACCGACAGGATCCAGCCAATCTCAGATCACGATCCACGTGCGCGTTTCACTCCGGAAGGCCTCGGAGGGGTGTCCGACGACGCCCCCGGCCGTGCTCCGGAGAGAGCCTGCGGGCCCCTGGGGAACCTCGCGGCAGCCCCGGTCACGCGTCGGCCGGCGCATCCCCCCGGTGCGCCGGCCCACACGCCTCGTCCCCCATGGAACGTGCCCTTCCACGCACAGTCCGGGAGGTGTTCGTCACCTCCCGGACCGGTTCGCCGCCCGCGGGGAATGGGGCGGCGGTCTCCCCCAGCCCGCTGAGTCCAGTGCAGCGGGCCGACCCACGCAGGAACCATGGAAGCGCTTCCGTGCAGGCCGGGCCAGAGCGCACGGCCGGGCGCACGGCCACACACCGGGAGCACGATGGTCTTGCTCCGCACCGTTCGGGGGCCGGCCGTGACTCCGCGCGCGGAGCCGCACCCGTGACCCCCGACGCATCCGGTGCGCAGCCGGTGCGCGGGGTGGCACACCGGCGGACAGGACCCCCCGACTCCGGCATGGCGGACAACATTCCCGCCATCCGGACGACTGCCCCTTAACGGTAGGGATGCGGCGAACTACGCTGGGTTTACCGATGTTCTCAGCAGGGCGGCATATTCCACGGGGCTCAGCCAAATGCGTGTGCGGCCGGAGTGCCCGGGACCGTACCTGGGGAGAACACGGTACGAATGCCGCGCGCCCCACGGTGTCGCGGCGGCCGTCTGTGTGTCGAGGGGTGGCGCATGTCCAGGGAGCAACGCGGGCCGAACGAGAAGCTCGGCACGGTTCTCGCCCTCGCGGGAATCAGCAACGCCGGGCTCGCCCGGCGGGTCAACGACCTCGGAGCGCAGCGCGGTCTGACACTGCGGTACGACAAGACCTCGGTGGCCCGCTGGGTCGCCAAGGGCATGGTGCCGCAGGGTGCGGCGCCCCATCTGATCGCGGCGGCGATAGGGGCCAAACTCGGCCGTCCCGTGCCGCTGCACGAGATCGGGCTGGCCGACGCCGATCCGGCGCCCGAGGTCGGGCTGGCCTTCCCGCGCGACGTGGGCGAGGCGGTGCGCTCGGCGACGGATCTGTACCGGCTGGACCTGGCGGGCCGCCGGGGCGGCGGCGGGATCTGGCAGTCGCTCGCCGGCTCCTTCGCCGTGAGCGCGTATGCGACCCCCGCGTCCCGATGGCTCATAACACCCGCCGATCCGTCGGTCGCCCGGGACCCGACGGCCGCCCAGGCCGCGATCCTCGGCACCCGGGGCGCACCCGGCGGCCAGGGCGCACCGGGGGCGCAGGCCGGAGTGCCCGTACAGCCGGGTCCGGACACGGTGTCCGACGCCTCACTCTTCCGGGTGGGCCACAGCGATGTGGCCAAGCTCCGCGAGGCCGCCCAGGACGCTCGCCGCTGGGACTCCAAGTACGGCGGCGGCGACTGGCGTTCCTCCATGGTCCCGGAGTGCTTACGCGTCGACGCCGCCCCCCTGCTCCTGGGTTCCTACAGCGACGAGGTGGGCCGGGCGCTCTTCGGCGCCTCGGCCGAGCTGACCAGGCTCGCGGGCTGGATGGCGTTCGACACCGGCCAGCAGGAGGCCGCGCAGCGGTACTACATCCAGGCGCTGCGCCTGGCCCGGGCCGCCGCCGACGTCCCGCTCGGCGGATACGTACTGGCATCGATGTCGCTCCAGGCGACGTACCGGGGCTTCGCCGACGAGGGTGTGGACCTCGCGCAGGCTGCGGTCGAGCGCAATCGCGGCCTGGCCACCGCACGGACCATGAGCTTCTTCCGGCTCGTGGAGGCCCGCGCCCACGCGAAGGCCGGCGACGCACCGGCCGCGGGGGCCGCGCTCAGGGCAGCGGAGAGCTGGCTGGAGCGCGCCCGGGCCGGTGACCTGGATCCGTCCTGGCTCGGCTTCTACTCGTACGACCGGTTCGCCGCCGACGCCGCCGAGTGCTACCGCGACCTGAAGGCGCCCCGGCAGGTGCGGCGCTTCACGGAGCAGGCGCTGTCCAGGCCCACCGAGGAGTTCGTCCGCTCGCACGGGCTGCGGCTCGTCGTGTCGGCGGTCGCCGAGCTGGAGTCCGGAAATCTGGACGCCGCCTGCGCGGCGGGGACGCGCGCGGTCGAGGTGGCGGGGCGCATCTCCTCGGCACGCACCACGGAGTACGTCCGCGATCTGCTGCACCGCCTGGAACCGTACGGGGACGAGCCGCGCGTCGCCGAGCTCCGGGAACGGGCCCGTCCGCTTCTGGTGACCCCCGTGTAGCGGAGCACCGGAACACCCCGTTATGCCCCGCCCGGGAGACGGATCGGACGCCACGCCCCTGCCGTCCCTGGTTTGAGCCCGTTGTCAGTGGGTCAGTGCACTATCGGGGTGGGAGGTGGCGTGATGATGACGCACGCGGCGTACGACTGCGATGTGCTGGTGATCGGCGGCGGGATCGTCGGTCTGTCGACCGCGTATGCGCTCACGCGCACCGCGCCCGGCACCCGGGTCACGGTGCTGGAGAAGGAGTGGGGCCCCGCCAGGCACCAGACCGGGCGCAACAGCGGGGTGATCCACAGCGGCATCTACTACCCCCCGGGTTCGCTCAAGGCGCGCTACGCGGTGCGGGGCGCCGCCGAGCTGGTCGACTTCTGCGCCGGGCACGGCATCGCGCACGCGGTCACGGGCAAGCTGATCGTGGCGACGGCCAGCGACGAGCTGCCGAGGCTCCACGGCCTGGTGCAGCGCGGCCGGGAGCACGGGCTGCCGGTCCGGGAGCTCGGCCCCGCCCAGATCGCGGAGTACGAGCCGGAGGTGCGCGGGCTCGCGGCGATCCGGGTCGGGACGACCGGGGTGTGCGACTTCTCCGCGGTGGCCGCCCGGTTCGCCGCCGAGGTGGGCGCGGCCGGCGGGCAGGTCCGGTACGGCGCGGAGGTCGTCGCCGTCGACCGGCGCCCCTGGGGTGTCGCCGTGCGGACGGCCGACGGCCGGGTGACCAGGGCCCGGGTGCTGGTCAACTGCGCCGGCCTGCACAGCGACCGGATGGCACGCCTCGTGGGGGACGACCCCGGGGTGCGGATCGTGCCGTTCCGCGGGGAGTACTACGAGCTGGCCCGGCCGGAGCTGGTGCGCGGGCTGGTCTATCCGGTGCCGGACCCGGCGTTCCCGTTCCTCGGGGTGCATCTGACCCGCGGCGTCGACGGCACGGTCCACGTCGGTCCGAACGCGGTGCCGGCCCTGGCCCGCGAGGGATACGGCTGGCCGGTCGTGCACCCGCGCGAGCTGGCCGCCACCCTGAGCTGGCCCGGTTCCTGGCGGATCGCCCGGCGGCACTGGCGGTACGGGGCGGGCGAGGTGCACAGATCCCTGTCGAAGCGTGCCTTCACCCGGGCGGTGCGGCGGCTGCTGCCCGACGTGACGGAGGACGACCTGCGGCCGTCACCCGCCGGGGTCAGGGCCCAGGCGGTGCTGCGGGACGGCACGCTGGTGGACGACTTCCTCATCCGGGAGGCCCCGCACACCGTGCACGTGCTGAACGCCCCGTCGCCCGCGGCCACCGCTTCGCTGCCCATCGGGAGGGAGGTGGCGCGGCGGGCTCTGGTGCGGGCTCGCGCGACGGGGTGGAAGCCCCCCGCCGTAGAATCGGGGCATTGTGTCTGAGCCTGTGAACCCCACCCCAGAGACGCCCGGCGCCACCGCTGACGCGGACGCCGAGGCGCTGCGCGCCGCCTCCTTCGAGCGGCAGCGCAGGCTGCGCCAGGAACCGCGCTTCCCCGGCGGGCCCGCCGCCGATCCGGCGGGCTCCCACCACGAGCGCCGGATCCGCAGCTTCCAGCCGCGCCGCAGCCGTGTGACCACCGGCCAGGAGGACGCCCTCCAGCGGCTGTGGCCGAAGTGGGGCCTCGACATCGACGGCCTGCGCGTCCTCGACCTGCCGGACCTGTTCGACGGCCTCCCGGTCGTCCTGGAGATCGGCTTCGGCATGGGCGAGGCCACCGCGCAGATGGCGGCCGACGACCCGGACACCGGGATCCTGGCCGTCGACGTGCACACCCCGGGCCAGGGCAACCTCCTCGGTCTCGCGGACCGGGCGGGCCTGTCCAACGTCCGGGTCGCCAACGGTGACGCGATCATCCTGCTGCGCGAGATGCTGGAGCCGGCGGCGCTGGACGGGCTCCGGGTGTTCTTCCCCGACCCCTGGCCCAAGAAGCGGCACCACAAACGCCGGCTGATCCAGGCGGAGTTCCTCGACCTGGTGGCGCAGCGGCTGAAGCCCGGAGCGGTCGTCCACTGCGCGACGGACTGGGAGCCGTACGCGGAGCAGATGCTGGAGGTGCTCACGGCGCACCCCCTGTTCGAGAACACCCGGGCCGACGGGGGCTACGCGCCCCGCCCCGCGTTCCGGCCACTGACCCGCTTCGAGGGGCAGGGGCTGGACAAGGGGCACGTCGTGCACGACGTGCTGTTCACCCGGAACACGGACCGGTAGCGGCGGAGCGGGCCCGACTGCGGCGGCGCACGGGCTGCGGGGCCGACGGCCGCAGGACCGGGGTGCGGGGCCGACGGCCGCAGGGCCGGGGTGCCGGTCGTGGTGGGCCCGGAGGGGCAGCGGCCGACCGTCGCCGATCAGCCACCCGCCGGCGCCCGGCACTTCGCGCCGTGGTCAGGTGTCGGTCCCCCTGGTTAGGGTCATCAGGTGTCCGAGGGGTCCGTACAGCACCAGCAGCCGGCCGTCCCGGTTCTCGAGGAGCAGCGGCTCGACGAGTTCCTGAGCGCCGTTCCCGAGCGTGGCCAGTGGCGTTACCGGCCCCGCCGGGTCGGCATGGTCTGGCGCAGCAAGGCCTTCCGCGCCGGTGCGGTGATCGCCGTGCTCGCACTCTGCGGTCTGGTGATCCTGTCCCTGGTGCGCGACCAGACCGGCACGGAGGGTTTCCTGGTCGGTCTGGGCCTGGCCGTGCTGCCCGTGCCGCTGCTGATGGCGGCGTTCCGCTGGCTCGACCGTGTCGAGCCCGGCCCCTGGCGGAATCTGCTGTTCGCCTTCGCCTGGGGTGCGTGTGCCGCGGCCCTGGTGGCGATCATCGCCAACTCCTTCGCGACCCGCTGGATAGCCACGGCCACCGCGGACCCGGCCAGTGCCGACACCCTGGGGGCCACGGTCGTCGCCCCGGTCGTCGAGGAGAGCGCCAAGGCCGCCGCCGTCCTGCTGATCTTCCTGTTCCGCAGAAGGGAGTTCGGCGGTGTCGTCGACGGCATCGTGGTCGCCGGGTTCACCGCGACGGGTTTCGCCTTCACCGAGAACATCCTCTATCTCGGCAACGCCTTCGGCGAGGACCAGGAGCTGGGCACCACGGGCCTCGCCTCGGTCACGGCAGGGACCTTCTTCGTGCGCGTGGTGATGTCGCCGTTCGCGCACCCGCTCTTCACCGTGCTCACCGGCATCGGCTTCGGCATCGCCGCGCTCGGCGGCCGGCGCCGCCGGGTGCGCCGGATCGTGCTGCCACTGCTCGGACTCGTTCTCGCCATGGGCATGCACGCCCTGTGGAACGGCTCGTCGGCCTTCGGACCGTACGGCTTCTACGCGGTGTACGGGGCCTTCATGGTGCCCGCCCTCGCCCTGGTGACGTGGCTGGCGATCTGGTCGCGCCAGCGGGAGCTGCGTACGCTCTCCGCCGAGCTTCCCGTGTACGCGTCGGCCGGCTGGCTGACTCCGGCCGAGCCGCTCGCGCTGGCCTCGATGCGGGCGCGGGGGATGGCCCGCGACATGGCCAGGCACTGGAACAGCCACCCGGACCGGTCCCGGGGCAGGGCGGCGGCCCGTGCGGTCGCGGAGTACGAGTCGTTCGCGACCTCGCTGGCCGTACTGCGCCACCGGGCCCGCCGCGACGGGGCCGGCCCGGACTTCGCCCACCGGGAGCAGGAGCTGCTGCACCACCTGTGGCAGCGCCGGGACATCGCCGGGCCGGCCCTGACGTACGCGGCCCGTGCGACGGGACGCGCCCGCGCCCACCGCGTGCCGCCGCCGTACCCCCGCCGGCCGCACGGCGCGCCGTATCCGCAGCACCAGGTCCCCGCGCCGCACCGGCACTACGGCGGCTACAACCCGTATCTCCAGCCGGTCGCGCGGCAGCCGGGCACGGGCCACGGGCCGGTACCGCCCGGGTAGCGGACCGGCGTCACCACGGTGCCGCCACCACCCGGGCAGTCCGCCACCACCCGGGCAGTCCGCCGGCGTCAACACCGGGCCCTTACCGCCGGGGTGAAGCCACATCGGCGTCTCCCTGGGCAGCCGCAGCGCTCCCCGGTGTCAGGCGGACGCGTCGGTGAGCTCCGCCAGCTGCTCCTCGGTCAGCCTCAGGTCGGCCAGGGCCACCAGCGCGGGCAGCTGTCCGACCGTACGGGCGGAGGCGATCGGTGCGGCGACGGTCGGCCGGGCGGCCAGCCATGCCAGTGCGACCGTGGCGATCTCCGCGTCGTGCTCCCGGGCGACCTTGTCGAGCGCCGCGAGCACCGTGCCGCCGCGCTCCGATTCCAGATGCCGGCCCGCGCTCCCGGCCCGCACGCTGTCGACCTCCGTGCCCGGCCGGTACTTGCCGGTGAGGAAACCCGAGGCGAGGCCGGAGTAGGGAACGGCTGCGAGCCCCGCGCCGGCGGCCGTGTCCAGGAGCGCGCCCTCGTAGGTGTCGCGCGAGACGAGGTTGTAGCGGGGCTGCAGGGCGGTGTAGCGGGCCAGCCCCTCGCGCTCGGAGAAGTCCAGGGAGGCTCGGAGTCGCGCGGGGCTGATGTTGGAGGCGGCGATCTCCCGCACGGTGCCCGCCTTCACCAGGTGGTCGAGCGCGGTGACGATCTCCTCGACGGGGACGCTCTCGTCGTCGAAGTGCGTGTAGAAGAGGTCGATGTGGTCGGTGCCGAGCCGGCGCAGCGACGCCTCGGCGGCAGCCTTGACGGTGGCGGCGGAGAGTCCCTCGTACGCGGGGTGGGCGCCGGCCTTGGTGGCGACGACGATGTCGTCGCGGTTGGCGCGGGCCGCCATCCACCTGCCGATGATCGTCTCCGACTCACCGCCCTCGTTGCCCGGGGCCCAGGAGGAGTAGGCGTCGGCGGTGTCGATGAAGTTGCCGCCCACCGCGGCGTACGCGTCGAGGACGGCGAAGGATTGGTCCTCGTCCGCCGTCCAGCCGAAGACGTTGCCGCCGAGGGCGAGGGGGAATACCTGGAGGCTCGAAGAACCGAGCGGGCGCAGACTCGTCATACCCGGGGCCAACCGGTCTGCGGAGGACGCTATTCCGCCGAGCCGCTCCGCACCCCGGCGGGCCCGCGTGCCGCAGGCCGACGGCCCTGACGTCGGGGGGTGTGCGTCAGGGGCGCCGGGGTGCGGGTGCGCCGTGGGGCGCGGGGCTCAGATCGTCAGGCCCTTGCCGCGGAGCCAGCTCAACGGGTCGACGCCCGTGCCGTCCGGGGTGTGGATCTCCAGGTGGAGGTGGGGGCCGGTGACGTTCCCGGTGGCGCCCACGCGGCCGATGGTGTCGCCCGTGCTGACCTTCTGGCCGGCGGTGACGTCCATCGAGGACTGGTGGCAGTACCAGATCTCCGTGCCGTCGTCGAGCACCAGGACCGTGCGGTAGCCGTACGAACCGGAGTAGCCGGCCGACTTCACCGTGCCGCTGTGCACGGCCTTGACCGGGGTGCCGGTCGGAGCCGCGAAGTCCAGCCCGGTGTGATAGCCGGAGGACCACAGCGAACCGGCCTGGCCGAAGGTCGAGGTGATCGTGTACGAGGACGTCGGGACGGCGTAGCTGGCGGCGAGCTTGGCGAGGCGCTCGGCCTCAGCCTTCTCCGCGGCCTTCTTCTCCGCCGCCTTCTTCTTCGCGGCGGCCTCGGCCTCGGCCTTGCTCTGCTGCTTCGTGGCCTGCGCAGCGGCCTGCTCGGCGGCGGCCTTCTCCTCGGCGGCCCTGGCCTCGGCCGCGGCTCCGGCCTGCTGCTGCTCGGCCTGCTGGAGGATGCGGGCGCGCAGCGCCTCACCGGCGTCGGTGGCACCCTGCTCGGCCTCGGCGGACGTGATGCCGGCGGTGGTGAGCGGGGCGGCCTGGGTGGTCGTCCCGGTGTCCGCTTCGGAGCCGCCGGACATGAAAGCGCTCACGCCGGGAAGGGACTTGGCGTCGGGAAGACTGTCCGCGATGGAATCGGGAAGGGAGATGGAGACCGGCGGTTTGCTCTGCGCCGTGGCCATGCCACCCGCGCCGACGGCCGCGATGACGCCGACGCCGAGGACGGTGGAGCTACGGGCGAGACCGCGCTGCTTGGCTACGCGGTGCCTGCCGCGCACGGGACGGATGGACTCCTCGGTGGGATTCCATTCCTCCCACGTCCGCTCCTCGTCACCGGCCATGCCGGTCCTGAAGGGTGACGGGGCCTCGGGGGCAGGCTGATTGGACGCCACGTGGGCGCACTCCTTTCCTTCCTTCTCGCCTACCGGGTTAGCTGACGGGTTCGGAGCAGGAAGGTCTCCTACGGGCCCCTTCGTCTCTCACGAGACACAGGTGCCCGATTCACCCCATGTAGGTGGTTCCCCGGTTCCCTTGCGGAATTCGGCGCTCGCGCACGGTGTCGCCTCTGGCGACGACTGGGACAACCGCGCTGCGTTATCGAACGTTAATAGACACCGGGGCCCGATTCCAAGCTGTTCCGATTGATCGTTCAGCACTCCGGCCGGGACTTCAGGGTGGAAAACGGTCGCAAACGGTCGAGTTGAGTATTCCCACTCCGGACACGAATTTCTGACGGTTAGTCAAATGTTATGCGGAGCGGTACCTTTCGACTACGGACGGTGGTAAAGGGTCATTCACTGCCCCTCCCCACGATCTTCACCGTCGTGCGCCGCTGCGGCTGCCCCCGCGCGGGCCGGCCCACCGCGAGCAGCGCCAGGTCGTCCGTCGCGCGTCCACCGGTGTGCAGCCGTACGTCGTCGGTGAGCGCGGAGAGCAGCTCCTCGGGTCCCGGGAAGATCCGGCCGCGCAGCCGGGCGGCCGGATCGTAGAAGACCCCGTCCGCGTCCCGCGCCTCGGAGAGGCCGTCCGTGAACGCCAGGAGCGTGGCCCCCGCCGGCAGCTCCCACTCGTCCGACCGGTCCGGCCACACCCCCAGGTCCATCCCGATCGGCAGCGCGGGTGCGGTCGGCGCCAGTACCTCCAGCGCCCCGTCGGCGTGCAGCAGGATCGGCTCGGGGTGACCGCGGTTCACGATCCGCACCGCACCCGCGCCCGCGGGGATCTCGGCGAGCACGACGGTGACGAACCCCTCCATGGAGTCGAGCCCGCCGCGCCGGCTCCCCTCCCGCGCCAGCGCCCGCTCCAGCCGCTGTGCCACGCCCTCCAGCGACAGCTCCTGCTCGGCCGCCTCACGGAAGGCCCCGATCACCACGGCCACCGCCTCCACGGCGTCCAGCCCCTTGCCCCGCACGTCCCCGACGACCAGCCGCACGCCGTGCGGGGTGTCCGCGACGGCGAACAGGTCGCCACCGACGAACTCGTCCGCCTGCGCGGCCTCGTACCGCGCCGCGACCAGCAGTCCGCCGATCCGGTCGTCCGGTGTCGGCAGCACCGCGCGCATCGCGGTCTCCGCGACGGCCCGGGCCGAGGCGAGCTGCTCGTTGCTGCGGCGTACGACACCGTTGATGACCAGGGCGAGTGCGGAGACGGTGATCAGGGTGAGCAGATCGGTGAGCGGTACGACCTTGGTGATCAGGCCGTCCGAGAGCCGGATCGCGAGGACGGCGAGGGTCGCGGCCACCCCCGTACGGACCGTGCTCGCCAGCGAGAAGAACGGGGCGGCGATCAGTGGGGCCGCCGCGAAGAGCGGAACGGCCGTGACGGCGGTCGGGGTCACGAGGTCGAAGACGATCCCGACCCCGATCATCAGGGTGGGCAGCGCACGCACGAACCGCCGGGCCCCGACGCCCTCGCCGGCTCCGCCCCGCCGACTGTCCCGCTTCCCCACCTGTGCACTCCTGCCCGGTCCGCTCACGGCTGCGGACGGTACCGCGATCCACCCGGGCCGGCCGGAGCCGCGCCGTGCGACGGCGCGTCGTCGGCCGAAGGGGGGAGCGCGCCGGAGCCCCGCCCCCCGGAGGTCAGTCGGTGAGCCGGTGCTGCGCGTAGATCGTCAGTGCATCCCGTACGAAGACGGCGGTGCCGTCTCCGTACCGATCGTAGTTCTTCCCGAAGCGCGGATCCGCGACATACATCCCGGCGAGGCCGGTGACGTACGACCGGGTGACCGTCGTCGTGCCCGCGAGCCAGGCGCAGTGGCGCCCTGCGATGTGCTGCACCGCCTCGCCGCCGGCGTCCAGACCGGCCTCCCTGGCCGCTCCGTAGTCCCGGGCGATCGCGTCGTGCACACCCTGAAAATCAGCACGTTCCTCGCGGCTCAGCCCGCGCCACCACCGGTCGCCCTCCGCGTACGCCTCCCGGCCCCAGCGCTCGGTGACCTCCCGCTCGTACACCGTGTGGTCGAAACCGTCGAACACTTCCCCGGCCATCAGCTCTTCTCCCTCCTCGGTCCTGTGGAGAGTGGTCCGCACCGACGCGATCTGCCGCCCGATGCGCATCTGCTCCTGCTCCAGCAGGAGCAGATGGGTCCGCAGCGCCGCGGAGGCGTCCCGCTGCCCCTCCAGTACGTCCTTGATGGCGGGCAGCGGCAGCCCCAGCTCCCGCAGCAGCAGGATGCGCTGCAGCCGGACGAGGGCGCCCTGGTCGTAGTAGCGGTAGCCGTTGGCGCCCGTACGGCTCGGCGCGAGAAGACCGAGGTCTCCGTAGTGCCGCAGCGTTCGGCTCGTCGTGCCGGCTTCCCTGGCGATTTCCTGGATGGACCACTCCATGCCGGAAACGCTAGATCTTTACGTTGCGTCAAGGTCAAGCGGGAGCACGGGCGCGGCGGTGCGCACATACGACAGAGGCCCGAATCCTCGAAAGGATTCGGGCCTCTGTCTTTCAGTAGCGGGGACAGGATTTGAACCTGCGACCTCTGGGTTATGAGCCCAGCGAGCTACCGAGCTGCTCCACCCCGCGTCGTTGTGATTGCAACTCTACGGCATCGCGGAGGGCGCCTCGACCACTTTCCGGCGTCGCCACTCGCGCCCCGGGGGCGGGCCGGCATCCACCGCATGGATCGGTTCCCATCAACACCCCGCATGGAAAAGGCAGTTGCCACGGGGCGCGCTGCGCCTGCCGAGGTTTCCGCACCCCCCGATCCGATTCGGCATCCGGTTCGGCACCCGTTCCGCAGCCGTCGCCCGGTCGGCCACCCCGGGCACGGGCCCCTCCCGCGGTCCGCCGCCCGCGGGTTCCCCCTCGCTGCTCCCCGGCCCGGTTCCTGCCGCGATTGCGAGGCTCCCGGGGCCGCGGGACGCTTGAAGCACCCAGCCCTTCCGTGCCCGGTCCCGTCTGCGGCACCCAACGGTGCCGGTCATCGGCGCGAGCAACCGCCTCGGCCGGTGCCATGGGGCAGAGGAGGACGGGCGCGCTGCGGCACGCGCTTCGGCAAGGAGACGGCCATGGACGGCACCACACTCGAAACGATGAGGACCGAACTGCGCGGCCCGGTCATCGGCCCCGACGACCCGGAGTACGCACAGGTCCGGACGATCTACAACGCCATGATCGACAAGAGGCCGTCCGCCGTGATCCGCTGCCACGACACGGCGGACGTGATGGCGGCCGTGGACTTCGTCCGCGACCACGGCCTGGAGGTCGCCGTCATGGGCGGCGGACACAGCGGTCCCGGCCTCTGCCTCGCCGACGACGCCGTGACGATCGACCTCTCGCCGATGCGCGGCGTACGCGTCGACCCGGCCACCCAGACCGCCCAGGTCGACGGCGGAGCGAAGCTGGGCGACCTGGACCACGCCTCGCACGCCTTCGGCCTCGCCACCCCGGCGGGCATCATGTCCACGACCGGCGTCGGCGGTCTCACACTCGGCGGCGGACACGGCTACCTCACCCGCAAGTACGGACTCACCATCGACAACCTGGTGTCCGCGGACGTGGTCCTGGCCGACGGCAGCTTCGCCACGACGAACGCGAGCGAGAACGCCGACCTGTTCTGGGCGCTGCGCGGCGGCGGCGGGAACTTCGGCATCGTCACGTCGTTCGACTTCGAGCTGCACCCCGTGGGCACCGTCGGCGTCGGCATCACCCTGTGGCCGCCGGACCTCTTCCAGGACGTCCTGCGCTGGTACCGCGCCTTCCTGCCGCAGGCACCGGACGACCTCTACGGCTTCTTCGCCGCGCTGACCGTCCCACCCGGCCCGCCGTTCCCCGAGGAGATCCACGGGCGGAAGATGTGCGGTGTCGTCTGGTCCTCGACGGGCGACCCGGAGGCCCTGGGCACAACCCTCGCGGCCGTCGGCGAAGCGGGCCCGCCCGCCTTCCACTTCACGGCGCCGATGCCCTACCCGGCCCTGCAGACCATGTTCGACGGGCTGCTCCCCGCCGGCCTGCAGTGGTACTGGCGCGGCGCCTTCTTCGACCGGATCACCGACGACGCGGTCGACGTGCACGCCTCGTTCGCGGAGAGCCTCCCCACCGACCTGTCGACCATGCACCTCTACCCGGTCGACGGGGCCGCGGGCCGCGTCGGACCGGACGAGACCGCCTGGGCGTACCGCGACGCGGTCTGGTCCGGCGTCATCGCGGGCATCGACCCCGATCCGGCCCGGGCGCAGGCGCTCCGGCAGTGGGCCGTGAGCTACTGGGACGCGCTGCAGCCGCATTCCATGGGCGGCGGCTACGTCAACTTCATCGGCTCCGGGGAGTCGCAGGACCGGGTCAGGGCCACCTACCGGGGCCATTACGACCGGCTCGCGGAGATCAAGCAGGCCTACGACCCGCACAACCTCTTCCACGCAAACCAGAACATCGAACCCGCCCCGGCGCACTGACCGCGGACTCGTGCGCCGCAATACCGGGGGAAAGCCGTGCTCCGAGGGTTACAGTCTGCATACACCGCATGATGATCCGGACGCCCCCGGAGCGGTGCGCACCGGTAGCGGCACATCGTCGCCCTACCGGTCGGGACCGTTCCGGCTCTTCCTGCCGACGGCTCCGTCACGGGCTCTCACCGCACACCTACGTACAGGACACTCCATGACCGACATGCCCGCACGCACGCACCGGCACCACGACAGCTCGGCCGCTGCCGCGGACACGGCGGCACCGCTCCCGACTCCGCAGTACGCGGGGCTGTTCATCGAGCCGGACCTGCCGCCGCTGACCGACGAAGCCGAGTGACCGGGCGGACCGCCGGCCGCTCGTGACCGGTCCCCAGTGACCGGGCGGGCCGTACGGTCGTTGGGAAACCATGCGCATCCGTATCGGCGTGGTCGTCCTCGCAGTGGTCCTGCTGATCGCCGCGTTCGTCTCGAGCATCCCGTCCGAGGCCGAGACCGAAGCGGCCTGCCGACGGGCCCTCGACAACACGTCGACCGCCACCAACCGGCCCGACGTGTGCCTGGACGTGCCCGCGGAGACCTACCGCGCCTTCCTCCTGATGTACGTACTCCGGGCGGAGGGGCTCGACTAGCGCGCCGGCGCACCGCACACGAGGCCGGAACGGTCCGTGCCGGCGGCCCGGGACGTGACGGGCCGGACGCCGAACCGCGTCAGAGGACCGCGATCCCCAGCGGCCGCACTCCCGCGGGCAACCGCCGGGTCGCACCGCTGTCCAGGTCGACGACGGTGATCCCGTCCCAGAAGCCTTCCCGGGTGAAGCCCCCGCCGACGTAGGCGGTGCCGCCGTCCTCGGATACGGCGACGTCCTCGTGCGGGCCGTCGAGCGGAAGGACGCGCTCCTGTCCCCCGGGGGCGCGGACCGTCAGCGACGGGCCCGCGTCGGAGCCGTCGATCGGGCCCGTACCGACGACGAGCAGGGTGCCGTCGGGAGTGAGCGCGGCGCCGTGCTGATGGGTGTCGGCGGTCATCCGCTCCACATCGACCCTGCCGCTGCGCGGATCGAGGACGGCCAGCCGCTCGCCCTCGAACGGCAGCAGGAGCTTCCCGTCGGCGCGCACCACCGCGTAGTGCGGCTTGAGCCAGGAGCCGAGGCCCCCCTCGGTGCCGTACGGCGCGACCTCCAGGCGGCGCGGGGTGAGCGTGCCGGTGCGTACGGCCGTCACGTCGTAGGAGTCGTGGCCGGTGGCGTAGACCTCGCTGCCGTCACGGGCCACGTCGACGTCGAAGGGGCGGCGGCCCACGGGGACGGTGTCCGTGACCGTGCGGGTCGCCGTGTCGATGACCTCCAGGGTCCCCTTCGCGCCGGGGACGTTGACGCCGACGTACACGCGTGTGCCGTCCGGCGCCAGGGCGATGCCCATGCCGCCTCCCCGGTACTCCCCCGTCGTGACGGGGCCGGTCCGCGTGGCGTACGGGATCCTGCCGAGGCTCTCGCGCGACGCGGTGTCCACGACGGCCACACCCTCGGCGGTCGCGACCCAGGCCCGGCCGTCGGCGCCCACGACGAGTCCGTACGGCGCCGTGCCCACCTCCACCGAGTCGAGGGGCCCGCGTACGGGGTCGATGAAGGTGACGGTGTCGCTCCCGAAGTCCGCGACCAGCAGGGTTCCCTGCGCGGTGCGCGCCGGGGCCGGGGCGGAGGGTGCGGCGGTGCCGGACCGCTGCGCGGTCGCCGCGGGCTCGGCGGTGCCGGTCGTGGTGCACCCGGCGGTCAGCAGGACTCCGGCGACAGCTCCCAGCGCGGCGTGCGCGGGGGCCCTCACGCGGCCCTCAGCAGCGCCGCGATCGCGTCGAAGCCGCGGCGTTCGGCGTGGCGCAGGGCCGTGACGCCGTCGGCGTCGGGAAGGTCCGGGCGTGCGCCGGCCGCGAGCAGCAGCCGCACGACCTCCTGGTGCGGGCGGCCTCCGTCACCGAGGATCACGGCCTCCAGCAAGGCGGTCCAGCCGAGGTCGTTGACGTGGTCGACGTCCATGCCCGTGTCCCGCAGCACGGCCCGTACGTACGCGACGTGACCGCGCTCGCTCGCCGGGATCAGCGCGATCCCGCCGAACCTGTTGCGCAGCGTCAGGTCCGGTCCCGCCGTCAGCAGGACCCTCATCATCGCGACGTCGCCGGTCACACCGGTGACCAGCCACGCGCTGTCCCGGCGGGCGTCCTGCGCGTCGGGGTCGGCCCCGGCCGCCAGCAGGACCCGTGCGGCCTCCACATGGCCGCCCAGCGAGGCGAGGAGCAGCGGAGAGCGCAGCTCCTCGTCACGGGCCTCCACCGGGGCGCCCGCGTCCAGCGCGGTACGCACCCCGGCGGCGTCGCCCCGGCCGGCGGCGTCCAGGAGTTGCCGCGTGCGGTGCTGCATCGTGTTCCTCCACTGTGTCCGTGCGAAAGGGCCGGCGGAACCTTACGGGTACCAGGTTCCGCCGGGCCCGGGGCTTCCTACCTGCCGAGCGAGGCGACGCCGGCCCGGGCGAACTTCTCGTCCAGGTCGCCGCTCGGCGCGCCGGCGACGCCGATGCCGGCGATCGGTGCGCCCTTCGCCTGGACCGGGGCGCCGCCGCCGAGGAAGAGGGTGCCGGGAATGTCCTTCAGGTTGGGCGTCTGCTCCAGGCGCTCGACCAGGGCCGAGGTGGGCGCGTTCCAGGAGACGGCGGTGTACGCCTTCTTCACCGCGGACTCGGGGGACTGCGGTCCCGCGCCGTCGCCGCGCAGCGTGACGACGGTGTTGCCGTTGCGGTCGACGACGGCGACGGAGACGCGCTGGTTCTCCTTCGCCGCGGCTTCCAGCGCGGCCTGCGCGGCCCCGGTCGCGGCCTCGACCGTCAGGTGGGTCGACTGCGTGAGGTTCTTGCCGGCCGCGCCCGTCGTGGCTCCCGAACCGGCCTTGGCCACGGGGGCCGCGGCCGGGCCGGCCGCGTTGGCGGACACCGCGCCGAAGGTACCGGCCGCCAGCGTGGCGGCGACGGCGGTGCCGGTCAGGACACGGGTGCGCGGGGACAGCTTCTTCATGGTGGCTCCTTGGGTGGACGAGAGCGGTTCGGGAATCTCTGCGTTCCCGCTCCGACATCCATCGTGGGTCCGGATCCGGGCCTTCCCGGTCGGCCCACAGGCTCCGTCCGACGCTCCCGACGGATGACGGAGGGGTCAGCCGAACGGTCGATGCGGACGAGCCACCTCCGGATAGCCTTGGTCGGGCGGACCTGCAGAACGGCAGGCCGCCGAGGAGTGTGCGGTGCGAGGGAACACGTGGTCGGCCATCGACACCGAAGCGGCCGACGACGACGCCCGCCGGCTCGCGACCGTGATGCACGTGGCGTTCTTCGTGCTCCTGTGCTCGTCGCTGGCCCGCTTCCTGATGCGCCACCCAGGTGCGCCGGCGACACCCTGGGTCGTCGCACTCGCCCTCGCACTGGCCCTGCTGTACGTCCTCGGTCCGGTGCTCGGCCCGAAGGAGGACCTGGCTCCCAGGGACCCCACCGCGGCGTCCAGGCTGTGGCTGGCGGCCGTCATCGGGACCTGGCTCACCCTGGTGGTCCTCGCGCCGAGCTTCGGCTGGTGCGCCGTGCCGCTCTTCTACACCGGCCTGCGCTCGCTGCGCACCCGGTCCGCGATCCTCCTCGTCTCGCTGATCACCGTGTTCGTGGTGGCCGCACAGGTCCAACTGCGCCTGCGGTTCGGCTTCGATCCCAACCTGCTGTTCGCGCCCCCGGCCGTCGCCGCCGTCGCGACCGCCGTGTTCATCCACTCCCAGCGCCAGGCCGTCCGGCTGCGGGCCGTCATCACCGATCTCGTCCGCACCCGCCGTGAACTGGCCGCCACCGAACGCCGCGAGGGCGCGCTCGCCGAACGTCAGCGGCTCTCCATGGAGATCCACGACACCCTCGCCCAGGGCCTGTCCAGCCAGCAGATGCTGTTCCAGGCCGCGGACCGGCTCTGGGCCGGCGACCCGGAGACGGCGCGTCGCCATGTCCGCTCCGCCGCGTCCATCGCCGAGCACAACCTCGCCGAGGCCCGCCGCTTCGTCCACGACCTCGCCCCCGCCGACCTCGCCGGGGGCGGCAGCCTCGGCGACGCGCTGCGCGCCCTGGCGGCGCGCGAGACGACCGACACCCTCCGGATCCGCTTCCACCAGGACAGCGCCCCCGCGGCCCCCCTTCCCGACCGGATCCAGTCCGCGCTCCTGCGCATCGCACAGGGCGCCCTCGCGAACGTGCGCGAACACGCGGACGCCACCACCGCGGCCCTCACCCTGACCCACCTGGACGACCAGGTGGTCCTGGACATCGCCGACAACGGCCGCGGCTTCGTCCCCACCGAGCGGACGGGGGACGGCGTGCGCGGCCACGGCCTCCCGGCCATACGCGCCCGCGTGCGCGGGCTCGGCGGCACCCTCACCATCGAATCGACCCCCGGCGAGGGCACCGTGCTCACCGCCGCGATCCCCTTGGAGCCCGTGCCATGACCACGCCCGTACGCATCCTGCTCTGCGACGACCACACCGTCGTACGCGCGGGGCTGCTCGCCCTGATCGGCAGCGAGCCGGACATCGAGGTCGTCGGAGAGGCGGGCAGCGGCGAGGAGGCGGTCGCCCTCACCGCCCGGCTGCGACCGGACGTCGTCCTGATGGACCTTCAGCTCGGCCCCGGCATCGACGGGGTGGAGGCGACGCGCCGGATCGCCGGCCAGGACGTGCACATCCTGGTCCTCACCACGTACGACACGGACGCGGACATCACCCGGGCGATCGAGGCGGGCGCCACCGGCTACCTCCTCAAGGCGGAACGCCCCGAGGAGCTCTTCGCCGCGATCCGCGCCGCCGCCCAGGGCCGCACGACCCTCTCCCCGCCGGTCGCCAGCCGTGTCATGGACCGGATGCGCGGAGCGGCCGGACCGACCCTCACGGACCGCGAACGCGACATCCTGGGCCAGCTCGCGCGCGGCCTCGGCAACCGGGAGATCGCCCGCGCGCTCTTCATCAGCGAGGCGACCGTGAAGACCCACCTGGGCCGGATCTACGCCAAGCTCGGCGTGGACACCCGCTCGGGCGCCGTTGCCGTCGCCACGGAACAGCGGCTGCTGTCCCCGTAGCGGGCCCACGCCGCCCCGGCACCGGCACCGCGCGCTCGTCGGCCGGCACCGCTCCGACCGGCCGTGTCCACGGAGTCGTCCGGTGTCAGGGAAGCACGAGCCTCGCGGGCGGGCCCGCCCCCTCCTCCGGCCCCGCGCACGAAGCCGAGCCGACCGGCACTATACGAACATAGGTATGAGTACTCATACGGCAGCCACCGCCCCGAGGGCATTGTGTGTCTCACACCGAGCAACACGGTTTCCTCACATCGGAGTTAGAGATGGCTGCCTCGTCGCGCACCCTGCCCCAGTCCCTTCGCCACTACCTCGTGAACCCCGCCGCCCTGGGCTACCTGGCCGTCGTGGCCGCCGTCGGCGTATGGGTCGGGCTGGACATGCTCCTCGTCGAGCGGGTGGACGCGAGCTTCGCCGGCGTGTGGCTGTTCATCGTGACCGCACCGACCTCGTTCCTGTTCGTAACCCTTCCCGGTGAACTGCTGCTCGCCGGTATCGCCGTCGGGGCCGTCGCCCAGGCCCTGGCGCTCGGCGCCGCGTACCGCTCGGCTCGCGGACGGGCCGCACGGCGCACCTCCCCTGCCGGTGCCTGAGCAGACGTCATCGACCGGCACGGAGTCCTCTGTGACGCCATCGGCCATGGCTCCCCGGCGGGGACACACGTCGCTCCGGAACAAGCGACGACACGGGTGCGGCCGTGCCGGCGGCGCCGCCCACAGCCTGTCCGACGACGATCTCGGCTTCAGGGGCGACGTCCCGGGCCCGTTCCCGAGGGCGGCGGCAGGGCGAATGAAGGGTTCGGCGATGTGCAAGAAGTGCGGTGCGAAGAAGCGCCGTTGGCCCCGCTCGTGCGCCCGGTGCCGGTCCGGATCGTCGGATCGGGGCGACACGGCGCTGGAGGCCGCAGAGCTGGCTGTGGAGACGGGACTGCTCGGGTGGATCGGGCGGGGCCTCATGGGTGTCGCGCGGCTGGTGCTGCGCACGATCGGCTGACAGACGGCCCCCGTTCTCCCGCCTCCGGGCCGGACGGCGCCGCCCCGGAATGCCCACCGAGGGTCCTGCGGGTCGCAGCGGAGCGCGGTGTTCCCGCGTCCATGTACGGGGCGGTGACGGACGGCACCCTGCTGGGCGTCCAGCGGTCAAAACGATTTCTCGACACGCTGACCACGGTGGCGCGCACGGACCTCGGCTACCTCCTGGAGGCCCGCGACGCCCTGGCGCTCGTCCACCGGGGCCGCCGCACCCATCATATCCAGGACCCGACCGTCACCCTGAACTGGGCGGACGGCGTGCTCGCCTAAACGTTCCAGCTGACCGACAACAGCAAGCTGACCCGGAACGACGTCACGGCGAAGAGGGACAGTGGGGCGTCCGAGAGGAGCGGCACATGCCTGACCTAACAGCCGGGTCCACGGTCGTGCAGCCTTCCGGACCACACCGCTCCCCGGAGAGACAGTCCGCGTCGACGACGGGTACGGGCACCTCGTCATCCGCCGGTACGTTCCCGTACTGCAACCGTCCGACTCTGACTCAAGGAGCCTCATGTCCATTCCCGTCAGCGCAGAGCTTCGTCCTTACTCGGGCTCGGACCCGGACCGGCACAAGGCCATGATCTCGATCAGCATCGAGCCCGGCCAGCCGGTGTACGGCGATCTGAGTGCGGCTGACCGGCAAGCTCTGCTGGAGGCCGCAATAGCGGGTATTCGCGCTGCTCTGCCCGGACTTCAGGTCCCGGCGTCGATCACGGCGCAGGACGTCACCACCGCCTGATCACTGGTGCCCCCCGCACAGCTGGTGCGGGGGGCACCTCCAACTCAGGCCCCGTGCCGATGGTCCGGGGCTTCGTCATGCCCGCGTGGCTTCGAGATGGACGACGTGCGCGGCCGTGTCCACGCGCGGCTCGCTGTGAAGGCCCCGGCCAAGCCGGCGGTGCCGTCCCCGCCGAAGCGCCCGTCGGTCTCCTTGTCCAAGCTGAGCGCCGCCGCCCGCTCCCACCCCGCAAAGGCCGGCACCCCGGTTCTGCCGGCCCCACCCCGGCCCCAGGAAGGTCGGCACACTCCTCGTCCGAGCGTCCGGCTGAGGTTGGCGCACGCGAAGAGGCCCCGACCGCGTGCGGTCGGGGCCTCTTCGCGCGATCGTTTGCACTTCGACGGAGCACGGGTGGAGCATCTGCCCGAACTGAACTCGAACAAGCAAAGGACCCCGGGTCAGGAAACGCTCTGACCCGGGATCCAGCGGTAGGCCGTGTGGGACTCGAACCCACAACCAACGGATTAAAAGTCCGCTGCTCTGACCAATTGAGCTAACGGCCCGTACCGGATCACCCCACGAAGCATAGCCGCCCCCGGCCCGGCAGCCGATCGGGTATCGGGTGCCGGGCCCTGTCGCACCGGAGCTCGCAGGTCAGTCCACGGTTCCGGCCGGGCTCGTGCGTGTGTGATCCGCGGCCGGCTTCAGGAACCAGTGGCGGGCCGACACCAGCCACCAGGTGGCCGCGAAGCCGAGTACCACCAGGACGGCCAGCGGTGCGTAGTTGAAGGTCTCCCAGGTGACGGGGGACACCTGGGGCAGCATGAACAGCACCGTGATCACCGCGACCCAGGCGACCGCGACGATGCCGATCGGACGCGACCACCGGCCCAGGTGCCAGGGGCCCGGGGTGAAGTCGTCACCGCGCAGCAGGCGGAGCAGGGTCGGGATGACGTAGGCGATGTAGAGGCCGATGACCGCGATGGACGTCACCGCGGCGTACGCGGTCACGTTGATCAGGTACGGGAGACCGAGGGCCAGGGCGCCCATGGCGGCCAGCCAGACCGCCGCGACGGGGGTACGGGTGCGGGGGCTGACCGTGTGCCAGACACGGGAGAGGGGCAGGGCGCCGTCGCGCGAGAAGGCGTAGATCATACGGCTGTTGGCGGTGACCGAGGCCATACCGCAGAACAGCTGGGCACCGATGACGACGAGCAGCAGGAGCTTGCCCGTGGTCGCTCCGAGCGCGTCCAGCAGGATCTGGGCGGGCGGCGCCCCGGTCGGGGAGCCCAGGGCGCCGTCGTACGACTGGATGGCGAAGGTGAAGCCGAGCAGCAGGACGAAGCCGGCGATCCAGGAGGTCCAGATGGACTGCACGATGCCTCGCGGCCCCGCCACGGCCGCGTCGTGGGTCTCCTCCGTCATGTGCGCGGAGGCGTCGTACCCGGTGAAGGTGTACTGGGCCATCAGCAGGCCGATCATCACGACGTAGAAGCTGCTGTCCCAGCCGGTGTTGTTGACGAACTCGGTGAAGACGAACGACGCGGACTGGTGCGAGTCGGGGACGAAGGTGAGCGCCCCGACGATGACGGCGACACCGACGACGTGCCACCAGACGCTGACGTTGTTGAGGATCGCGACGATGCCGACGCCGAAGGTGTTCAGCAGCCCGTGCAGGACCAGGATGGCGGCGAAGAGCAGGATCGTACGGCCGGGGGTCACCTCGAAGCCGAACTGGAGGTTCAGGTAGGCCCCGAGGAAGGACGCCGCCCCGAAGTCGATCCCGGCGGTGACGGCGACCTGGCCGAGCACGTTGAACCAGCCGGCGAACCACGCCCACGCGGCCGCCGAACGCGGAGGGGCGAGCCGGTGGGCCCAGAAGTACAGGCCCGCGGACGTGGGGTACGCCGAACAGATCTCCGCCATGGCCAGGCCGACGAACAACGTCATCAGGCCGACTCCGACCCAGCCCCAGGTGATGAGGACGGGGCCGCCGGTGTTCATGCCGAACAGGTACAGCGTCAGGCAGCCGGAGAGCACCGAGATGATCGTGAACGAGACCGCGTAGTTGGAGAAGGCGGACATGCGGCGGGCGAGCACCTGGGTGTAGCCGAGCTCGGCCAGCCGCTCCTCGTCGGTGGTGGGTAAACCCGTGTGTGGTGCGGGCGGTTGAGTTGTCATGCCCCCAGCAGTTCCCTCACCGGGGGCGCCGCATGCGCCGCCGTGCGGGCCGGAACGGCGACCGGGGGTGAGCCGGGCCGGAACCGGGGTCACGGGCCGAGGAGGACGGACGAAGGCGGAAGGGCCCGCACGCCACCGAGTCGGTGTCGTACGGGCCCTTCCGGTCGTTCGATGAGACCTGTTCAGCCTCGGTCAGCCGTTGCGCTTCCAGCGCGGCTTGTCGTCACGGCGGCCGAAGGTGCCGGTACCGGTACCCGTGCCGGTGCCACCGCGGTGGTCGTCGCGGCGGCCGGTCGGACGGTCGCCGCCACCGGAGCGGAAGCCGCCCGCGGGGCGGTCGTCACGACGGTCGCGGTTGAACGGACGGTCGCTGCCGCCGGAGCGGAAGCCACCGGAGGGACCGGCGGAGGGACGCTCGTCACGACGGTCGCGGTTGAACGCCGGGCGGTCGTTGTCACGACGCTCGAACGAACGGCCGCCACGGTCGTCGCGGCGCTCGCCGCCACCGGAGCGGAAACCGCCCGAGGGACGCTCGTCACGACGGTCACGGTTGAACGCCGGGCGGTCGTTGTCACGACGCTCGAACGAACGGCCGCCGCGGTCGTCACGACGGTCGCCGCCACCGGAGCGGAAACCGCCGCCCACGGGACGGTCCTCACGGCGGTCGTTGCTCCCGCGGAAGGACGGACGGTCGCTGCTGCCGCGGTAGCCGTTCGCACCGGTGGGACGGCCGCTGCGCTCGCCGACGCGGTCGCTGCCGCCGCGGTATCCACCACGGTCGCCACCGCGGTCGTCACGACGGCCGTAGTTGCCCCGGTCGTCACGACGGTCCTCGCGGGGGGCCGGCTGCTCCGGCACGGACGCGGCGGCCACCAGAGCGGCCTCGGCCTCGGCGGCCACCTCGGCCACCGCCGCCTCCGGGTCGTCGCCCCGCTCGCGGGCGGCACGGGCGACCAGGCGGTCGGCCTCCTCGCGCAGCTCGACGGCACGGCGCTGGACGCGCTCCAGCTGCTTGGTGAGGTCCGCGGCCTCGCGCTCGGCCTGCTTGGCCGCGTTGTTCGCGGAGTCGGCCTGGACCTCGGTCAGCGAACGGGCGCCGGTGATCTCGGCGACCTCCGGCTCGAAGACGCCCGCGCCCTGGACGATGTGACGCGAGGCGTCGACGCCCGCGTCCTCCATGAGGCGGAAGATCTGGCGTCGCTGGTGCGGCAGCGCCAGGGACACGACGACACCGGACTTGCCGGCACGCGCGGTACGGCCCGAGCGGTGCAGGTAGTCCTTGTGGTCACCGGCCGGGTCCACGTTCAGGACCAGGTCGATGCCGTCGACGTGGATGCCGCGGGCGGCGACGTCGGTGGCGAC
The DNA here is from genome assembly GCA_014651175.1 of Streptomyces clavifer. Classification (GTDB taxonomy): domain Bacteria; phylum Actinomycetota; class Actinomycetes; order Streptomycetales; family Streptomycetaceae; genus Streptomyces; species Streptomyces clavifer. The sequence goes on from BMWJ01000004.1 coordinate 35,209, forward strand.
GAGCGCGTTGACGAGGCCCTTCTTGAAGTCCTCGAGCACGCGGGTACGGGCACCCTGCGTCATGCCGCCGTGCAGCGCGTCCGCCTTCACGCCGGACTCGATGAGCTGCTCGGCGATGCGGTCGGCGCCCAGCTGGGTGCGGACGAAGATGATCGTGCGGCCCTTGCGGGCGGCGATCGCGGCCGTGACCGGCGCCTTGTCCTTCGGCTTCACGACGAGGACGTGGTGCGACATGGTCGAGACGTTGCCCTGGGCGCTGTCGACCTCGTGGGTGACCGGGTTGCTCAGGTAACGCTTGACGAGCGTGCCGATCTCGTTCTCCATCGTGGCGGAGAAGAGCATGCGCTGGCCGCCACCGGGGATCTGGTCGAGCAGCTCGGTGACCTCGGGCAGGAAGCCCAGGTCCGACATCTGGTCGGCCTCGTCGAGGACCGCGACCTGGACGTTGGCCAGGGAGCAGGCGCCACGGTTGATGATGTCGCGCAGCCGGCCCGGGGTGGCGACGAGGACGTCGACACCGCGCTCCAGCGCGTAGATCTGGTTGCTCATCGACGTACCGCCGCAGACGACCTTCATCTTCAGGCCGAGCACGTCGCCGTAGGGCTGCAGCGCGTCCGCGACCTGCATCGCGAGCTCACGCGTCGGGGTGAGGATGATCGTGCGGGGCTTCTTCTTCTCGGTGTGACCGCCGGCCAGCGTGGCCAGGGTCGGCAGACCGAAGGAGAGCGTCTTGCCGGAGCCCGTACGGCCGCGGCCCAGGATGTCCTTGCCGGCCAGGGCGTCCGGGATGGTCGCCGCCTGGATCGGGAAGGGGGCGGTCACACCGTTCTGCGCGAGCTTGCGGACGATGCCCTCGGGCAGTCCGAGCGACGCGAAGGTGACGGTCGGCTCGGCGTCCTCGACGTCGTCCGCGGACTCGCCGGAGATCTCGGCGGCGGGGGCCTCGGCGAGGACCTCGATGGTGTCGGCGGGAGCCTCGGGAGCGGCGGCCACGACGGCCTCGGCGATCTCCACGATCTCGTTGTTCTCGACGTTCTCGGACATGACGGTGTTGTCAGAACTGGAAATTGACATGCGAAATGCGAAACCTTCCGGAGTCTCGGCACGCGCCCGTAACTCCGTGATTCGCAATTTCGACCGCCTCAATGCGGTCCAGCCACGGCAAGGGAGAGTACGCGCCACACGGCGCTCTTCTGTGTCGGCGCCGGGCAATGGGATCAAACGATCTACTACCATACGCACTCACCCCCGCTTTGCGCAAACCGCCTCCGCCGGAGGCCTCCTCACACCGGCGTGACCTGCGGTGATGCCGTCGGAGTGGACCACATCCGCACCCGCTTCGGCAGTCCCATCGCGTCGGTACGGATCTGCGCCGCGGGTGAGGCCGAGGGCGGCTCCGGCGGCTCCGAGGGCTCCGGCTCGGGAGAGGGGGGCGGCGGCTCCGGTGTGACCGGCGGGGGCGGCGGCTCAGCGGGTCCCGGCGCGCTGGGCTCGGGGGTGGGCGGATGGCCGCCCAGGGTCGGCTCCGGGGTGCCGGGGCCGGGTACCGGGCGGGTGTGCCCGGGGGCGGCCGACGGGGCCCTCCCGGAGCCGCTCGGATCCGGCTTGCGGGGAGTGCCGCGGTCGGACTGCGCCTCGGCACGGCCGCTGCCGAAGCCGGCCCTCCCGGTACCGGGCACGGTGTCACCCTCCGGTTCGGCCGGCGCCCCCTTACGGTCGGCCGGACGCGGCTGAACCGGTGTCCCGGCGTCCTCACCGACGCTCATGCAGCCGGTGGACGCGGCGATCGTCAGCGCGGTGACGGCGGCCCGGCGAACGCGGGCGGAGAACTGGCGCACGGGGTGGCACCTCCGGGGGCGGGGAGTCGGCGGAGCCGAGGAAGTGTGGTGTTCAACTCCCCTGCACCCGCCGGGGACACGCCCGGACACAACACCCGCACACGGCGACCGGCCCCCGGGGCTCAGCCTCCGGAGCCCCCGGGACTCCCGAAGCCCCCGGCCAGCTCCACCCCGAGGAACACCGCCCCGAGCCCCACCAGCAGGGACGCCAGCACATTGGCCGCCGCCAGGAAGCCGCGGCCCGTCTCGGCGAGGCGCAGGGTCTCGTAGGAGAACGTCGAGTACGTCGTCAGCGCCCCGCACAGCCCGGTCCCCAGCAGGGCGTACGCGGGTGCGGACACCGCGGCCCCGGTCAGCACCCCGAGCAGCAGGCTGCCCGCCGCGTTGACGGTGAAGGTCCCCCACGGGAACACGTACGGCAGCCCCGCCCCGTGCCGCGCCTGCACCGCACGGTCCGCCAGGTAGCGCAGCGGCGCACCGGTGGCGCCCCCGAGGACGACCAGCAGCCAGTTCACCCGGCCCGCCCGCGCCGGTCCCCGTCCACCAGCGCCCGGGTGGCCACGGCCGCCGCCCACACCGCGCCGAGCGCCGCCACGGCCGTCGCCGACGCGTACGCCACCGCCACCAGCACCCGCTGACGCTCCAGCAGCTCCGTCACGTCGGCCGCGTACGTCGAGAAGGTGGTGAACCCGCCGAGCACGCCGACGCCCAGGAAGGGCCGCACCAGCGGATGCGTCACCACACTCCGCTCCGCGACCAGCACCATCAGCACGCCGATCAGGGCGCAGCCCGTCACGTTGACGGCGAAGACCGCCCAGGGGAACGTCCCCTCGGCGGCCGGCCAGGCCAGGGAGGCCGCGTAGCGGGCCGAGGCGCCCAGCGCCCCGCCCGCCGCGATCACGGCCAGGACGCCCCACCGGGCGGCTCCCGCGGTCTCGGCGCGCTGCGCCGGTACGGAGAGGTCGACGTCGGGGTCGATCGGCACCCGGCGGGGCGGCGGTTCCCCGGTGCTCACCCGTACCCCAGCTCGTGCAGCCGCTCGTCGTCGATGCCGAAGTGGTGGGCGATCTCGTGGACCACGGTGATCTCGGTCTCGGCGACGACGTCCTCCCGCGTCTCGCACATCCGCAGCGTCGGCCCCCGGTAGATCGTGATGCGGTCCGGCAGCACCCCCGCGTACCACTCGCCGCGCTCCGTGAGCGGCGTGCCCTCGTAGAGCCCGAGCAGCTCCCGGTCCTCCGGGTCCTCCGGCTCGTCCTCGACGAACACCGCGACGTTGTCCATCAGCCGCATCAGTTCGGGCGGGACCCGGTCCAGGGCCACGCTCACCAGCTCTTCGAACTCCTCGCGCGTCATCTCCAGCACCCGGCCATTGTCACGTACCTCCGGCCGCAACGGGCGGGTCGTCCCGGCCCGGCGGACACCCGCCCGGCCCACGCCTCTCCGCCCGCCCGCATGCCCACCGCCCGATCGGGGCATACGCGCCCAATGGCACGCCCGTTCCGAGCCGCAGTCGCCCGTGTCCGCCGCCCCCACCACTCCCGCACCACCACGACCGTCAGCACGCTCGCCACCGCCCCGCACCCGTACAGGCGGGTGTTCGGCCTCCTCGCGGTCGTCGTGCTGGGGGCCTGGCTGGGGCTGCTGATCGTCGGCAGTGTCCGTACGCCGGTCGGTCCCGTGGACACGACGATGACCCTGCGGCCCTCGCTGAGCGGTGGCACGAAGATCAACGTGTCGCCGCTGGGCGCGTTGGAGCTGGACTCCCACGTCGCCCCGGTCCGCCTGGACGTCGATGTCGACCAGCTGGACCCGGAACGCTCCCAGGCGCTGGTCAAGCACCCCGAGCGGCTCTCCGGGCTGCAGGACGAGGTCACCGACGACGTCGCCGCCGGGACCCGGGAGCTGGCGGTCCGCTCCTGCGTGGCCGTCGTCTCCGGCGCCACCGCTCTCGGCCTCGCCGTCTACCGCCGCCCCCGGCGGGCCCTGGCCGCCGGAGGACTCGCCCTCGCGCTGCTGGCCGCGTCCGGCGTCAGCGCGTACGCGACCTGGAATCCGAAGTCCGTCCTGGAGCCGAAGTTCTCCGGGCTCCTCTCCAGCGCCCCCTCGGTCGTCGGCGACGCCCGCTCGATCGTCACCGAGTTCGACGTCTACCAGCAGGAGCTGGCCAGGCTCGTCACCAACGTCACCAAGCTGTACGACGCCACGTCGACGCTCCCCGTGTACCAGCCGGACCCGGCGACCATCCGGGTGCTGCACGTCTCGGACATCCATCTCAACCCCGCCGCCTGGCACATCATCGGCTCGCTCGTCGAGCAGTACGAGATCGACGTGATCATCGACTCCGGCGACACCATGGACCACGGCACGGCCGCCGAGAACGGCTTCCTCGACCCGGCCCGCGAGCTCGGCGCTCCGTACGTGTGGGTGCGCGGCAACCACGACTCCCGGATCACCCAGGCCTATCTGGAGAAGCTGGAGAACGTGCACGTCCTCGACGAGGGCAGCGCCGTCGACGTCGCCGGGCTGCGCGTCGCGGGCACCGGCGACCCGCAGTTCACCCCGGACCGCACGCGCCCCACCGGCGGCAGGGCGGCCGAGGAGCTGGCCGGCATGCGGCTCGCCTCCGCGCTCCGCGACCAGCGGCGGGCCGGCACCCCCGTGGACATCGCGGTCGCCCACGATCCGAACGCCGCGCGGCAGACCGACGGAACGGTTCCGCTCGTCCTGGCCGGCCATGTGCACCACCGGGTGAACGAACTGCTGCCGCTCGGTACGCGGCTGAAGGTCGAAGGCTCCACCGGTGGCGGCGGGCTGCGCGCCGTGCAGAACGAGAAGCCCGAGAAGGTGCGCGCCTCGGTGCTCTACCTGGACCGTGCCACCCGGCACCTGCAGGCCTGGGACGAGATCACCCTGGGCGGTCTCGGCCTGACGACGGCGGAGGTCGGCCGCCACCTGCCGGAGGAGAACCTGGCCCCCGGGCCGCCCTCGCCGTCCGCCTCCACGACCTCCCCGTAAACCGTTTTGGCGATACCTCCCCGCATCCCATATGCTTCTCACGTCCCCGACGCGCTGGAAAGCGCGCAGGTGGGCCCTTAGCCCTCATCGTCTAGTGGCCCAGGACGCCGCCCTTTCAAGGCGGTAGCACGGGTTCGAATCCCGTTGGGGGCACGCATTACTGTGTGCGAGACTCGTCTCGCACATTGCTTGGTCCTGTGGAGCAGTTTGGAGTGCTCGCCACCCTGTCAAGGTGGAGGCCGCGGGTTCAAATCCCGTCAGGACCGCTGCAGCCCGTATGAGCTGCGTGGCTGGGTAGCTCAGTTGGTACGAGCGATCGCCTGAAAAGCGATAGGTCGCCGGTTCGATCCCGGCCCCAGCCACCACCCGAAGGCCCCGTCCGATGGACGGGGCCTTCGCCGTCGTCAGGCCGCTTCCTCTTCCCTCCGTCCGGTGCGCCGCCGCCACACCTGCACAGCGACGATCAGCAGCGCCACCGCCGCCACGGCCCCCAGCGCGAGGGCGTCGGGCACGCGCCGGCCGACGCCCTGGGCCCACTGCTCCACGGCGAACGCGGCGTCGGCGTCCAGCAGTCCGGGCAGAGCGGTCGTCCCGTCGTACCTGAGGAAGAGCACCCCGAGCCCGATGAAGAAGAGGCCGGAGAGCAGGGACGTGCTGTGCAGTCGGAAGCGGCCGGCGCGCAGGGTCCTCCCGCGCAGCCAGGCCCGCCGTCCGAGGTCGAAACGCTCCCAGAGCAGTGCGAGCACGAACAGCGGCAGGGCCATGCCCAGCGCGTAGACGGCGAGCAGCAGACCGCCGTAGACGGGACTTCCGCTGACGGCGGCGACCGTGAGGACGCTGCCCAGGATCGGCCCGGCGCAGAAGCCGGCGAGCCCGTACACCGCGCCCAGGGCGTACACCGAGAGGGCGGTCGTGGGGCGGATCCGGCCGCTGAGGGCGACGATCCGGCGGGAGGCGAAGCCCAGGCCCACGATCTGCGCGAGGCCGAGCCCGATGATCAGCCAGCCCGCGCCGAGGACGAGTGCGTCCCGGTGCCCGTAGAAGAGCCGTCCGGCGTACGAGCCCGCGGCGCCGAGCGGGACGAGGGTGGTGGCGAGACCGGCGTAGAAGATGCCGGTGCGGGCCAGGAGCCGTGAGACGGAGTCGACGGAGTACGCGAAGAAGGCCGGGAGGAGCAGGGCGCTGCACGGGCTGACCAGGGCGAGCAGCCCGCCGAGCAGGGCTGCGAAGTATCCGATGTCCTGGGTCATTCGGCGGGGTCCCCGGCGCTGCCCACGTTCGCGGCGTCCGCCGCCGCGGCCTCGATGGCCCGGGTGAAGACTGCCGTCGGCTGCGCTCCGGCGACGGGACGGCCGTTGATGAGGAACGACGGGGTGGACGTGGCGCCGATGCCGTACGCCTGCTCCTGGTCCTCGGCGACCGCTTCCGCGGCCGCTGCGCCGTCCGTGTCGCGGACGAAGCGGTCGAGGTCCTTGACGCCGGCCTGCCGGGCGAGGGCCCTGAGCCGGTCCGCGCCGAAGCCCTTCCCCTTGCCCCCCTCGGCGTAGGCGGCCCGGTGGAAAGCCCAGAAGCGGTCCTGCTGACCGGCAGCCCAGGAGGCGCGGGCGGCAGCCTCGGACTCCTTGCCGAAGATCGGGAAGTTGCGCCATTCGATGCGCAGGGTGCCGTCGTCGACGTACTTCTCGATCAGCTCGGGTTCGGTCTCCCGGGCGAACGTGCCGCAGTAGCCGCACGTGAAATCGGCGTACTCGATCAGGACGACGGGGGCGTCGGCACGGCCGAGGGCCAGCTTGTCGCCCGGGTCGCGCCGGGCGAGCCCGGCGAGCTCCGCGTACGTGTCGGCGTCCGGTTCCGCGGTCGTTTCGACGACGGAGGTGCCGGAACCCGAGCCGTCGGGGGCGGTCGCCCGGTAGGAGACGAAGCCCAGGCCGCCTGCGGCGAGGACGACGACGAGGCCGAACACGAGCGGTTTCCTGGATGTGGGGCGGGTGGGCGTGGGCATGCGGCACTCCGTGCTCGTGCGTCCGGTCCTGCGGGAAGGGGAGGAGGGGAGGCGGGTCCGTCTACACCCTCAGCACGGACTCAGCCGTCCGGAATGGTACGTCCTGTGATCCCTCGCGCCCGCTCGGTGACCGGGTCGTGCGGGGGTGCGTCGACCGGCCCAGGCGGACCGAGTGACGGAGCCCGCGTGAAATGGTTCGCCACTCCTCCCGCCCGGGTGAGATCCTGGGATCCGTATGTCTACTTCCTTCGCCGATCTCCAGTCCCAGCTCGGGCAGCTCTCGCTCCGCGACGCGAACCGGCTCGGCCGTCGTCTCGAGGGTGCCCGCCGCATCCGCAAGCCCGAAGCCCGGCAGTCCGTGCTGGACGAGATCGCCGCCGAGGCCGGGAAGGCGGCCGAGCGGCTCGCAGGACGCGCCGCGCGGGTGCCCGCCCTGTCGTACCCGGAACAGCTCCCGGTCAGCCAGAAGAAGGACGAGATCCTGGAGGCGATCCGCGACCACCAGGTCGTGATCGTCGCGGGTGAGACCGGCTCCGGCAAGACCACCCAGATCCCCAAGATCTGCATGGAGCTGGGGCGCGGCGTCCGGGGCATGATCGGGCACACCCAGCCCCGCCGGATCGCGGCCCGTACGGTCGCGGAGCGGGTGGCCGACGAGCTGAAGACCCCGCTCGGCGAGGCCGTCGGCTGGAAGGTGCGCTTCACCGACCAGGTGAACCCGGACGCGACCTTCGTGAAGCTGATGACGGACGGCATCCTGCTGGCCGAGATCCAGACGGACCGCGAGCTCCTCGCCTACGACACGATCATCATCGACGAGGCCCACGAGCGGTCGCTGAACATCGACTTCCTGCTGGGCTACCTGGCCCGGCTGCTGCCCAGGCGCCCCGATCTCAAGGTCGTCATCACCTCGGCGACCATCGACCCGGAGCGCTTCGCCCAGCACTTCGGCGAGGCGCCGATCGTGGAGGTCAGCGGACGTACGTACCCGGTCGAGGTGCGCTACCGGCCGCTCCTGGAGGAGGCCGGCGAGGACTCCGACCGCGACCAGATCACCGCGATCTGCGATGCCGTGGACGAGCTCCAGTCGGAGGGGCCCGGTGACGTCCTGGTCTTCCTCTCCGGCGAGCGGGAGATCCGCGACACCGCGGACGCGCTGGGCAAACGGAACCTCAGGCACACCGAGGTCCTCCCCCTCTACGCGCGTCTTTCGCACGCCGAGCAGCACCGCGTGTTCCAGCGCCACACCGGACGCAGGATCGTCCTGGCGACGAACGTCGCCGAGACGTCGCTGACCGTCCCCGGCATCAAGTACGTGATCGACCCGGGCAACGCCCGCATCTCCCGCTACAGCCACCGCACCAAGGTCCAGCGGCTGCCGATCGAGCGGATCTCGCAGGCCAGCGCCAACCAGCGCAAGGGCCGTTGCGGGCGTACGTCGGACGGCATCTGCATCCGGCTGTACTCCGAGGACGACTTCGTCACCCGCCCGGAGTTCACCGACCCCGAGATCCTGCGCACCAACCTCGCCTCCGTCATCCTCCAGATGACCGCGGCCGGTCTCGGCGAGATCGAGAAGTTCCCCTTCATCGACCCGCCGGACCACCGCAACATCCGCGACGGCATCCAGCTGCTCCAGGAGCTCGGCGCACTCGACCCGGAGGAGAAGGATCCGAAGAAGCGGCTCACCCCGCTGGGCCGCAAGCTCTCGCAGCTGCCCGTGGACCCCCGCCTGGCCCGCATGGTCATCGAGGCCGACAAGAACGGCTGCGCCCGCGAGGTCATGGTCATCGCCGCGGCGCTCTCCATCCAGGACCCGCGCGAGCGGCCCTCGGAGAAGCAGACCCAGGCCGACCAGCAGCACGCCCGCTTCAAGGACGAGACGTCCGACTTCCTGGCGTACCTGAATCTGTGGCGCTACGTCCGGGAGCAGCAGAAGGAGCGGGGCTCCTCCAGCTTCCGCCGGATGTGCAAGCAGGAGTACCTCAACTTCCTGCGCATCCGCGAGTGGCAGGACATCTACGCCCAGCTGCGCACGGTCGCCAAGCAGATGGACATCGCCGTCGAGGAGCCCAGGCCCGACGAGGGCGTGCCCGAGCAGGCGGTGCACACCTCGCTGCTGGCGGGGCTGCTGTCGCACATCGGGCTGAAGGACACCGAGAAGAACGAGTACCTGGGCGCCCGCAGCGCCAAGTTCGCGATCTTCCCCGGGTCCTCGCTGTTCAAGAAGCAGCCGCGTTTCGTGATGTCGGCCGAGCTGGTCGAGACGTCCCGGCTCTGGGCGCGGGTCAACGCCAGGGTGGAGCCGGAGTGGATCGAACCGATCGCCCAGCACCTGCTGAAGCGCACCTACAGCGAGCCGCACTGGGAGAAGGACCAGGCCGCGGTGATGGCGTACGAGCGGGTCACGCTCTACGGGGTACCGATCGTCGCCCAGCGCAAGATCAATTTCGGCCGTATCGACCAGGAGGCGTCCCGCGATCTGTTCATCCGGAACGCCCTGGTCGAGGGCGACTGGCGTACGCACCACCAGTTCTTCCATGACAATCGCAAACTCCTCGGCGAGGTCGAGGAGCTGGAGCACCGCGCGCGCCGCCGCGACATCCTCGTGGACGACGAGACGCTCTTCGACTTCTACGACCAGCGGATCCCGGAGCACGTCGTCTCGGGGGCGCACTTCGACTCCTGGTGGAAGCACAAGCGCCGCGACGAACCGGACGCCCTCGACTTCGAGCGCTCGATGCTCATCAACGAGAAGGCGTCCGCCGTCACCAAGGACGACTATCCGGACTCCTGGCGGCAGGGCAGGCTCACCTTCCGGGTGACGTACCAGTTCGAACCCGGTGCGGACGCGGACGGGGTGACGGTCCACATCCCGCTCCAGGTGCTCAACCAGGTCACCTCCGAGGGCTTCGACTGGCAGATCCCGGGCCTGCGCGAGGACGTGGTCACCGAGCTGATCCGCTCGCTGCCCAAGCCGATCCGCCGGCACTACGTCCCGGCACCGAACTACGCGACGAAGTTCCTGGACCGGGCCGTCCCGCTCCAGGAGCCCCTGCCGCTGACGCTCGCCCGCGAGCTGCAGCGGATGGTCGGCGTCCCGGTCACGGCCGACGACTTCGACCTGTCCCGCGTCCCGGACCACCTGAAGATCACCTTCCGGATCACCGACGAACGGCGCCGGAAGGTCGCCGAGGACAAGGACCTGGAGGCACTGAAGGTCCATCTGCGTCCGAAGGCCCGTCAGGCCCTCTCCAAGGCCGCGGCGGCCACCGCGGGCCCCTCGGGCGAGTCCATCGAGCGTTCGGGCCTCACGGACTGGACGATCGGCACGCTCGACCGGATCTTCGAGACCCGGAGGGCCGGTCAGCCGGTCAAGGCGTACCCGGCCCTCGTCGACCAGGGCACGACCGTCGCCGTCCGGCTCTTCGACACCGAGGCCGAGCAGCAGCAGGCGATGTGGCGCGGCACCCGGAAGCTGATCCTGCTGAACATCCCCGTGAACCCCTCGAAGTTCGCGTCGGACACGCTCACCAACCAGCAGAAGCTGGCGCTGTCCCGGAATCCGCACGGTTCGATCCAGGCGCTCTTCGACGACTGCGCGACGGCGGCGGCCGACCGGCTGATCGCCGCGCACGGCGGCCCGGCCTGGGACGAGGCGTCCTTCCGGAAGCTGTACGACAAGGTGCGGGCGGACCTCGTGGACCTCACCGTCCGCACGATCGGCCAGGTGCAGCAGATCCTGGCGGCCTGGCAGGCCTGCGAGCGCCGGCTGAAGTCCACGAACAGCCTGGTCCTGATCAACAACGTCACGGACGTACGGGACCACCTCGCCCGGCTCGTGCCGCCGGGGTTCGTCACCATGACCGGGCTGCGCAGGCTGCCCGACCTGATGCGCTACCTGGTCGCCGAGGACCGCCGGCTGCAGCAGATGCCGACGAACGTGCAGCGCGACACCACGCGCATGGAGAAGGTCCACGAGATGCAGGACGAGTACGCCTGGCTGCTGGAGCAACTGCCGCAGGGGCGTCCCGTCCCCCAGGAGGTCCTGGACATCCGCTGGATGATCGAGGAGCTGCGGGTGAGCTACTTCGCGCACGCGCTGGGCACCGCCCAGCCCGTTTCGGACAAGCGCATCGTGAAGGCGATCGACGCGGCGGCGCCGTGATCCGACCCCTCCCCGGGTCGTGACGACACCGCCACCCTGGGTGAGTTCGACCTGGCCCGCAGACCTCCTGTACAGTCTGTCTTCGCAGCCAAACGAAAGAACGGCAGCGAATTCTGGTCCTGTGGAGCAGTTTGGAGTGCTCGCCACCCTGTCAAGGTGGAGGCCGCGGGTTCAAATCCCGTCAGGACCGCAGTAGTCGAAAGCCCGGATCCCTTGGATCCGGGCTTTCGTGCGTCTTGACGCCGGCGTCCGACGCGGGTAACCCGTAGGACAGAGGCCGCTCTTGTTTCCTCGGCGCGGGGCGGCCGGGTCCACCGGGAGGTCGCGCGTATGTCTGCGTCCACGGCAAGGCACGAGACCCGCGCGCTGCTGCGCGCCCATCTGGCGGCCGCGTCCGGCTACCGCCACCTCACCCGCCACTGTCCGATCTGCCACCGCCTGCTGCGGCTCGCGATGGAGCCCCTGACGGCCCCACAGCCGCCCTACGCAGCCCGGCGCGCCTACGACACCCCCGATCCGCCTACGACCCCGGAGGAATCCACCGGGGCCCGCGACGGGGACGCCGGGGCGCCACCCGGGCCGTCCGGCACCGCACCGGCCGACGAGGGCCGGCAGGAGGACGAAAGTCCTCCCGTCCCCTGACCATCTGCCGCAGCCGGCCGCCTCCCGCCAGTGGCAGGCTCGTAGTTGGCAAGGCCACCGGGGTGTGACGGGAGTCACCGAATTGGTTTTGCGCAGAGGGGACTTTACGCACTTCCTACAACTTGCGAATTTAATATGTGCAATTGCACTCCCCCGCACGTACATCCCGGACCGTTCCGCCCGAGCCGTCCCACGACGCCCGGGACCCGTACGAACAGCCCCGAACAGGCCCGCGCACACCCGCACGCGGGCCCCGGGGAAACCGACCCGTCGGCCCGTTCGGGCGCCGGCGGGCAGGTGTCGGGAGTCACTCCGGGCACAAAAAAGATCGCGCTGGACTCGGCGGAGCCCAGCGCGATCGAACGACGCACCCGCTTACACAGGTATGACGCCCGTTGGGGCAGGCGTCCGTCGTGTAGAGCTATGAGTGGGTACCGGGGGTTGGGGGACCCTTCGGTAGCCCTGTTATGGCTGCGGCGACAGGGGTGTGTCAGGCCTCGCTGCGCTGCTGCGGAATACCCGCAAGCAGTGCGCGGACCTCTGCCTCGCGGTACCGGCGATGTCCACCGAGCGTGCGGATGGACGTGAGCTTGCCAGCCTTGGCCCAACGGGTGACCGTCTTCGGGTCCACGCGGAACATCGTGGCAACCTCAGCCGGGGTCAGCAGCGGCTCGGCATCAGGGGTGCGAGCGGTCATGAGCGGCCTCCTCGGGAGAACCGAACAAATCTCGGTTCTTTCCTCTAAATTCTACACCTTGACCCGCGTTGCCCGAAATGGCGGACGCGGGCCGAGTCGGTTATAGGACGAACGGCGTGTCCTCGGCACTACAACTACACCATCCGTCCAGCCACGTCGGCCAAACCGATGGAATTGCCCTCCCAGGTGTTCATCAGCGACGGAAGCCGATGGACCATGCCATAGCGGACAGTCACGCGTCAGTGACGATCAGTCACAGGAGCGCTCAGGAGTCACCAGACCCCCCATAGCGTGCAATGCTGAGCATTCCGCCCATAGTTGGACGGACGGAGCCCTCCCCGGACTCCTTGTCCTATTTTGGCATGAGGAGTAGGGAAGGGCGCAAGAGCCCCGTTAGTGCTATCCGTCACGCTTGAGGCAAAGGCCCGGTTCAGGACGTAGGTCCCAGGCCTTCCGGTGGAGTTTGCGCCTCACCTGTCACACGCATCACACAGGACTCAGGTTCACGGCCCGTCAGTTCCCTTCCGGGCCCGCCGGTTCCTCTCGGCCCATCCCTCCCCACCTCCGCCCGGCACCCGCGGCATCCGCCGATGCCGGACACCTCACGAGATGTCTCTTCCCTGCCGATCGCTGCTCTATGCGGCGGTACGTGTCATTTCACACAGCTATCGGGCTAGTTGGCGGACTGCCTGTCCCGTACCGCCCGCCACCGCTCGGCGAGACGCGCGTACGCGACTCTCGCCGCGTCACCGTCCCCGGCCCGCAGCGCGGCGATGCCCTCGGCCACGTCCGCCGCCGACCGGTCGGCCGCGAGCTGCTCCCCGGGCAGCGCGTGCACCAGACCGCCGTAGTCCAGCTCCACCAGGGCGCGCGGATGGAATTCCTCCAGCCAGCGCCCCACGTCCACGAGCCCCTCGGTCAGCGGTCCTTCGTCGACCGTCTCCCGCAGCGTCCGGAGGGCCCTCGCCAGCCGGCGGCGCGCCTGCACCATCGGCGTCCGGTAGCGCAGCAGGGGCCGGCACCCCTCGGTGCCCACCGCGACGTACTCCCGTTCCTCGTCGTCGAACAGCACGAACCAGCGCACCGGGACGTGCCACACGGTGGTGCGGATCCAGGGCCGGGCGTCCGGGTTCCGTTCCGCCCAGCGCTCGTGGTCCGCGGCCGCCTGCCCCCGCACCACCGGGGGGAGGACCGCGTCCAGCACAGTGGCCGGAAACAGCCCCCCGAGTTCCTCCAGGGCCAGCCAGCCGCGCATCCGGGTCCGCCACGGACAGACGCACACCACGCCGTCGACCTCCGCCACGAAGGCGTCCGCGCTCTCGTGCACGGGGACGGGCACCGGCGGGGTGGGCACCAGGTCCGCCAGCGAGCGGCGCAGTTCGTCCTGCGCCGTGGGGAGCTCGGAACGCTGCGCGTAGCGCGCCCAGTGACTGCGTTCGGGTTCCCGGAAGGCGGCGAGCGGCTCGTACACCCGCAGGTAGGACGTGTATGGGACGAGCACTGAAGACACCACCGACATGCGGCGAATCGTGTCACGCCCGTACTCCGCCAGGGGGTGATCCTCGGCACTGGAACAGATCTGCGTGCCCCGAGGACTTACGCTCTTGCCCAGTCGGACCGGCCGTGCCGGTCGGTCCGGGGACCCTCCCCACCTTCAGGAGGGTCTTCCGCCGCTTTTTACTTGGGAGTCACCACAGTGACCGATGTGACCGGCGCGCCTGTCGACGTACTGCACACCCTGTTCCACTCGGATCAGGGAGGACACGAGCAGGTCGTGATCTGCCAGGACCGTGCCAGTGGCCTCAAGGCCGTCATCGCCCTCCACTCCACCGCCCTGGGCCCGGCCCTCGGCGGCACCCGCTTCTATCCGTACGCCTCCGAGTCGGAGGCCGTCGCGGACGCGCTGAACCTGTCGCGAGGCATGTCGTACAAGAACGCCATGGCCGGCCTCGACCACGGCGGCGGCAAGGCCGTCATCATCGGCGACCCGGACACCGTCAAGTCCGAGGAACTGCTCCTGGCCTACGGCCGGTTCGTGGCATCCCTGGGCGGGCGCTACGTGACCGCCTGCGACGTCGGCACGTACGTCGCCGACATGGACGTCGTCGCCCGGGAGTGCCGCTGGACCACCGGCCGCTCCCCCGAGAACGGCGGCGCCGGGGACTCCTCCGTCCTCACCGCGTTCGGAGTCTTCCAGGGCATGCGGGCCTCCGCCCAGCACCTGTGGGGCGACCCGACGCTGCGCGGCCGCAAGGTCGGTGTCGCGGGTGTCGGCAAGGTGGGCCACCACCTGGTGGAACACCTGCTCAGCGACGGCGCGGAGGTCGTCGTGACGGACGTGCGCGAGGAGTCCGTACGCCGCGTCACCGACCTGCACCCCGAGGTGGCCGTGGCCGTGGACACGGACGCGCTGATCCGTACCGAGGGTCTCGACATCTACGCCCCGTGCGCACTTGGCGGAGCACTGAACGACGAGACGGTCCCGGTGCTCACCGCGAAGGTGGTGTGCGGCGCGGCCAACAACCAGCTCGCGCACCCGGGCGTCGAGAAGGACCTTGCCGACCGCTCGGTTCTGTACGCACCGGACTACGTGGTGAACGCGGGTGGCGTGATCCAGGTCGCCGACGAGCTGCACGGTTTCGACTTCGACCGGTGCCGGGCGAAGGCCGCGAAGATCTTCGACACCACGCTGGCCATATTCGCACGTGCGAAGGCCGACGGGATTCCGCCGGCCGCGGCCGCCGACCGGATCGCCGAGCAGCGGATGGCCGAGGCGCGGCGCCGCTGACCCGTGACCGCGAGGTGGGCGGTGCGTCACCGGGCTGTGCTGTGGGCCGGTGCCGGACCGCCCCCGCGGCGCGCGCGGGGGCGGGGAGACAAGACTCACTCCGGTCGGCGGGTCGGCCGTCCGGAAGAGGTTAAAATCGCGGTTGACCAGCGAGGACGGGCTCCTTTGCGGTCCTGCGCGGAGGCACGTGATGCGGGCGGCGTACCGTATGGCCGAGGAAGCAGGTACCGTTAAAGCCACGGGCGCGGTCTCTCAGCCGAGAGTCCGTCCTGAAACATGAACGCGTGTCAAGACTCTGGGGCCGTCGAGCCCCGTCACCGAGGGGGTCGAGCCATGGGGCGCGGCCGGGCAAAGGCCAAGCAGACCAAGGTCGCCCGCCAGCTGAAGTACAGCAGCGGCGGGACTGACCTTTCGCGTCTGGCCAATGAGCTGGGCGCATCGCCTTCGAGTCAACCACCGAACGCAGAACCGTTCGAGGACGACGACGAGGAAGATGACCCGTACGCACAGTACGCGGATCTGTACAACGACGACGAGGACGCGGACGAGGACGGCCAGTCCGGTCCGTCGTCACAGCGCCGCGGCGCTTGACCTCGCGCTGACACATGAACCCGGTCCGGGCCTGCCCGGACCGGGTTCTGTGCTGTCCCGGCACGGAGGTCCGCAGCCCCGGCGGCCGTCGGTCCGGTGGGCGCCGGACCGACGGTCGTGACGGTTCTACCGTGCGTAGTCGCCGGTCAGGGCAGCGCCCGTGGCGTGGTCGCCGCGGTCGGTGATCTCCCCGGCGACCCAGGAGTCGACACCCCGGTCCGCCAGCGTCGTCAGGGCCGCGTCCACCGAGTCGGCGGGCACGATCGCGATCATGCCGACACCCATGTTGAGCGTCTTCTCCAGCTCCAGCCGCTCGACCTGACCGGCCTTGCCGACGAGGTCGAACACGGCGCCCGGCGTCCAGGTGGAGCGGTCGACCGTGGCGTGCAGCGCGTCCGGGACGACCCGGGCCAGGTTGTTGGCGAGGCCACCGCCGGTGACGTGGCTGAAGCCGTGCACCTCGGTCGTACGGGTGAGGGCCAGGCAGTCCAGGGAGTAGATCCTGGTGGGCTCCAGGAGCTCCTCGCCGAGCGTCCTGCCGAACTCCTCGACCTCGCGGTCCAGGGCCCAGCCGGCCCGGTCGAAGACCACGTGGCGCACGAGCGAATACCCGTTGGAGTGAAGACCGGACGAGGCCATCGCGATGACGGCGTCACCCTTGCGGATGAGCTCGGGGCCCAGCAGCCGGTCCGCCTCGACGACGCCCGTACCGGCACCGGCCACATCGAAGTCGTCGGGGCCCAGCAGGCCCGGGTGTTCGGCGGTCTCGCCGCCGATCAGCGCGCAGCCCGCGAGGACGCAGCCTTCGGCGATGCCCTTCACGATGGCCGCGACACGCTCGGGATGCACCTTGCCGACACAGATGTAGTCGGTCATGAAGAGCGGTTCGGCACCGCAGACCACCAGGTCGTCGACGACCATGCCGACGAGGTCGTGGCCGATGGTGTCGTACACGCCCATCTGCCGGGCCAGATCGACCTTCGTGCCGACGCCGTCGGTGGCGGAGGCCAGCAGCGGCCGCTCGTAGCGCTTGAGCGCCGAGGCGTCGAAGAGGCCGGCGAATCCGCCGAGGCCGCCCAGCACCTCGGGGCGCCTCGTCTTCTTCACCCACTCCTTCATCAGCTCGACGGCGCGGTCACCGGCTTCGATGTCGACGCCGGCCGCCGCGTAGGAAGCACCTGTTGTCTCAGACATTGCCCGGGATCTTTCGTGTGGGAATACGGGGCTGGTGGGGACGCCGGCCGGTCCGGGTCACGGACGGCGCAGCGCGTCGGCCGCCGCGGTCGCGGCGGGGCCGGCGGCCAGCTCGGTCTCCAGTAGCTGCTTGCCGAGCAGTTCCGGGTCCGGGAGCTCCATCGGGTATTCACCGTCGAAGCAGGCGCGGCACAGGTTCGGCTTGGCGATCGTCGTCGCCTCGACCATCGCGTCGAGCGAGATGTACGAGAGGGAGTCGGCACCCATGGAGGTGGCGATCTCGTCGACGGTCATGCCGTTGGCGATCAGCTCGGCGCGGGTCGCGAAGTCGATGCCGAAGAAGCAGGGCCACTTCACCGGCGGGGACGAGATCCGGATGTGGATCTCGGCGGCGCCGGCCTCGCGGAGCATCCGGACCAGCGCGCGCTGGGTGTTGCCGCGGACGATCGAGTCGTCGACGACCACCAGGCGCTTGCCCTTGATGACTTCCTTGAGCGGATTCAGCTTGAGACGGATGCCCAGCTGACGGATCGTCTGGGACGGCTGGATGAAGGTCCGGCCGACGTAGGCGTTCTTGACCAGTCCGGCACCGAACGGAATTCCGCTCGCCTCGGCGTAGCCGATGGCCGCGGGGGTTCCGGATTCCGGCGTCGCTATGACCAGATCGGCCTCGACGGGAGCCTCGGCCGCCAGCTTCCGGCCCATCTCCACCCGGGACAGGTAGACGTTGCGCCCGGCGATGTCGGTGTCGGGGCGGGCCAGGTAGACGTACTCGAACACGCAGCCCTTGGGCTTCGCTTCTGCGAATCGGGAGGTGCGCAGGCCGTTCTCGTCGATCGCGACGAGCTCGCCCGGCTCGATCTCCCGGACGAAGCTGGCACCGCAGATGTCCAGGGCGGCGGACTCGGAGGCCACCACCCAGCCGCGCTCCAGCCGGCCGAGGACCAGCGGACGGATGCCCTGCGGGTCGCGGGCGGCGTAGAGGGTGTGCTCGTCCATGAAGACGAGCGAGAAGGCGCCCTTGACCTCGGGGAGCACCTTTGCGGCGGCCTCCTCGATGGTGAGCGGCTTGTCGTTGCCGTCCCGTTGGCCGGCGAGCAGCGCGGTCACCAGGTCGGTGTCGTTGGTCGCTGCGACCTGGGTGGCCCGGCCGTCCCTGCGGGGGAGGTCGGCGACCATCTCGGCGAGCTGGGCCGTATTGACCAGGTTGCCGTTGTGGCCCAGGGCGATCGAGCCGTGCGCGGTGGCACGGAACGTCGGCTGCGCGTTCTCCCACACCGAGGCACCGGTGGTGGAGTAGCGGGCATGGCCGACCGCGATATGGCCCTGGAGCGATCCCAGAGACGTTTCGTCGAAGACTTGCGAGACCAGGCCCATGTCCTTGAAGACCAGGATCTGGGACCCGTTGCTCACTGCGATGCCCGCGGACTCCTGTCCACGGTGCTGCAGGGCATACAGTCCGAAATAGGTGAGCTTGGCGACCTCTTCGCCCGGAGCCCAGACACCGAAGACGCCGCAAGCGTCCTGGGGGCCTTTCTCTCCGGGGAGCAGGTCGTGGTTGAGTCGTCCATCACCACGAGGCACGGCACCGAGTGTAGGGGAGATCGACCACCGGTCCGAATTGGGGAGCCGTACCGCAGGGGCCGCCGGAGCCCTGCGGACGTGCGCGGGAGCGGTCCCGCGGGGGCGCGGGAGACCGCACCGTACGATCACGGAGAGTGACCAGCCCTGTCCGGGCGGGCGGGGCGGAGAGACCCCCGAGGCGGTTACCGCCCGGATCCGCGCCTGGTTACCGCCCGGTCGCGGTCCACGGCCGCGACCGGCTCGGGCGCACCCGGACGTGGCGCTCGGTGAACCGGCGGGGGCGCGGGGGCGACGCGTGACCGAACGCTCGTTTCGTGGTGAGCCTCACACCGGATCCCCGTCGCCGGGGCGTCGCGGACTCGATCGAGGGCCCCGAGCGGCGGCAGGCGTCCGCAGTACGAGACCGGCGTTGACAGGCGCATGGCCGGTTGGCAGGCTCCTGGTCCATGCAGCCCCTCGGTGATCTTTCGGTCACGCTCGTGGAGCGCCGCCACGTCGATCTGGGACGCGTCGCGAGCGCCATCTGTCGCTGCGCCTGACCCCACCAGGGGCGCCGGGCGCCGCTGCTGTCCGCTACCCCGGCGAGCACCGCGCACCGCTGCCGCCCGGCCCCTCACGGGCACCGGCCACCGCGCACGCGTCCCGGCGTCGACCGGGCACCACGGAACGCCCGGAGCCCCGACTCCCGGGTGCCGCGCTCCCTCCCCTTCTCCCGTTCCCGGCCGGGTGCGCCGCCCCGTGCGCACCCTCCTGACGGGACCCCGCCACCTCCATCCGTCCCGCGCCCGCTCTCGGACCCGTGCGCGAAGCCCGCCGAGGAGACTCATGCCTGCCAACGAATCGAACACCAGTTCCCCTCACGTAACCCCCTCGCCGCTGACCCGGCGCGCCTTCGGCGCCGCCGTGGGCGCCACCGCGGCGACCGTCGCCGCGGGGATCCCGGCCGCCGCCGCTGCCGGCCCGGGCACTGCGGAAGCGACCGCTGCGGGAGCCGCGCGGGAGCAGCCCTTCCGTGCCGACCGCGGCAAGCACGCGCGCCGCCCGAACATCCTGTTCATCCTCGGCGACGACCTCGGCTGGGCGGACCTCTCCTCCTACGGGGCCCCGCACATCCGGACCCCGAACCTGGACAGGCTCGCCCGCCAGGGCGTGCGGTTCACGGACGCGTACTCCGGCTCCGCCACCTGCTCCCCCACCCGGTTCAGCCTCTACACGGGCCGCTACCCGGGCCGCACCGAGGGCGGGCTCGCCGAGCCCATCGCCGACACGTCGGTGGGCCTCGAACCGACCCACCCCACGCTGGCGTCCCTGCTGCGCGGAGCCGGCTACGCGACCGCGCTGATCGGCAAGTGGCACTGCGGCTACCTGCCGGACTACAGCCCGACCCGTTCGGGCTGGGACGAGTTCTTCGGGAACTTCGGCGGGGCCCTGGAGTACTACTCGAAGCTCGGTCTCGGCGGCGAGTACGACCTGTACGAGGGTGACGCCGAGTACAAGGACCTCCGCTACTACACACGCATCCTGACGGAGCGCGCGAGCGAGTACGTACAGCGTGACCACGACCGCCCGTGGCTCCTCAACCTGAACTTCACCACGCCCCACTGGCCGTGGATCGCGGACGGGGACACCGAGGAGAGTGCCGAGATCGTCCGGCGGATCAAGGCGGGCGACGGACGCGCCCTGTGGAACGCCGACGGCGGCTCGGTCGAGAAGTACGCGGAGATGGTGGAGGACCTGGACCGCTCGGTCGGCGAGGTGCTGAAGGCACTGAAGCGCTCGGGCCAGGAGGAGGACACCCTGGTCTTCTTCGCGAGCGACAACGGGGGTGAGCGGTTCTCGTACAACTGGCCGCTGTCCGGCAACAAGAGCTCGCTCCAGGAGGGTGGCATCCGGGTGCCCTCGGTGCTGCGCTGGCCGGCCCGCATCAACGGGAACCAGGTCAGCGACCTGCCGGTGTTCTCGCCCGACTGGACGGCGACCCTGCTGGAACTCGGCGGCGCGCGCCCGGACCCCGCACATCCCCTGGACGGCACCAGCCTCGCCGGCTACCTGCTGCGGGACGAGGCCCCGAAGGAGCGCGACCTGTTCTGGCGGGTGCGCGGGGAGCGGGCGCTGCGGCGCGGCGACTGGAAGTACTACCGGGGCAGGAGCGGCACCGATCAGCTGTTCCGGCTGGCCGACGACCAGCGGGAACAGGCCGACCGGGCAGCGGCCGAGCCGGAGCTGCTGGCCGAGCTGCGGGCGTCGTGGGAGCGGACGAACGCCGGTCTTCTCCCGTACCCGACGGCTTCCTGACGCCCCGGGGGCGCCGGATCGGTCACTTCCCGTCCGACGGGGCGGACGCGTCCAGTCCCTTGCCGCTCTCGGCGGTGAGGGACAGGGTGCGGTGCTCGATCCTGTACGTCGCCCTGTCCTGGAGGACGGCGAGCAGCTCACGCTCCAGGGCCATCTCGGGGCCCGGGCACATCTTCCGCGTCGAGGCGAGCGGCCCGAAGGTGATCGTGGAGCCGGACACCGCCGCCTTGCCGTGGAAGGAGTTGCAGCCGAGGCTGCCCTCCACGGAGCCGTCCTTGCCGAGGGTCAGGTGCGCCGTGCCCTCCGTGCCGGCGGGCAGGGAGGAGGCGGTGTCGCCGGACACCAGACCGGTGACCTTCCAGGCGGTGCCGGTGAGCGGGGCCGGCGGCCGGGAGGCGAGGGCGATGGAGTCGCCCCCGGCCGCGGTCAGGGTCAGGGTCCTCCCGGCGCCCTCGCCCGCGACGGCGGCCCGGAGCTCGCCGCTGAACGTGCGGCCCAACGCCTCCTCGAACCGCTGGACTTCCTCTGCGCAGGCCATTCCGGTGGTGGTGTCCGGTCCGACGGTGACCGTGTCCCCGTCGACGCGGACGTCCGCGGTGAAGCGGTTGCAGCCCAGATTGCCGCTCGCCCTGCCTGCGGAGTCGATCTCGACGTGGGCTCCGTCGGGGGCGGTGGTCTTCTTCCCGCCGACGGTCAGGGAGGACACGCTCCAGTGGACACCGCTGAGGGGGAGGTCCGTCCGCACGGTGCCGCTGCCGTCTCCGGATCCCGCTCCGGAGCCCGACTCCGTACCGCAGGCGGCGAGGGTGAGGAGGGCCAGGACACTGACAGCCATACGTTGTTTGTACATGGCCATGGGACGGATCGACCCGTCGATCCGGTTCCCTCAGCCCGTCAGAGGGAGCAGCGGGGCGAGGTCGGCCCGCTCCCCACTGGCACTGACCCGCGCGTCCTCCAGCGCCCGCGTCCACTCCGCACGGCCCGTGGCCAGCCGGACCCAGGTGAGCGGATCCGTCTCCACGACGTTGGGCGGCGTGCCCCGGGTGTGCTTGGGCCCGCCGATGCACTGCACGACGGCGAAGGGCGGGATGCGCACCTCGACGGAACCCCCCGGCGCCCGGTCGGCGAGCGCGTCGGCGAGCAGCCGGGTGCACGCGGCGAGCGCCTGTCGGTCGTACGGGATGTCGATGCCGGTCGCCCGGTGGAGATCGTCCGTGTGGACGACGAGCTCGACGGTCCGGGTCACCAGGAAGTCGCCCAGCCGCATGGTCCCCGCCCGGGTCGTCAGCAGCCGGTCCCCCGCGTCGGACGGGACCAGCGCGGCGAACCGGGCGGCGGTCTCCTCGTACAGCGAGTCGAGGCCGGGCCACTCCCCGGCGGGCGCGCGGGTGCCGTCGGTGGTGCGCCCGGCACCCTCGGCGGTGGAGAACGGCCACTCCAGCAGGGTGAGCTGCGGTTTCGGGCCGCCCGCCGGCTCCGGGAGCTCCAGAGCGCTGCTGACCCGTTCGATCACCGTGGTGAGGTGCTCCGCCAGGTCCCGTACGGTCCACCCGCCCGGTCCGGCCGGACCCGCGAGCTGTTCGGGAGTCAGGGTGCGGACCACCTCCCGCACCTGGGCGAACTGCGCGAGGACGGCGGTCCGGGTCCTGGAGAAGTCGTAGGCGCGAGGGCGCTTCTTGGCCGGGGGCATGAGGGTGAGACTAACCGGCGGGTCCGACAGCACCCCCCGTGCCTCCGCGCTCCCGGTCTCGTACACGGCGGCCCACCGCACGCTGTTGCGCACGGCACCGGCCGTCCGTCCCGCCCCCGGGCCCGCACGCACCACGCGCGCGACGGCCGACGGGCCCGTCAGCCGCTGCTGACAGCCTCGTCGGCGACGAACGCATCGCCGTTCGCCGGGATGCCGAGGCCCCGCCAGGTGAAGGGGATTCCCCGGGCCGTGTCGAAGTCCGGGCGGTCCATCAGCTGGAAGTGCACGTGCGGCTCGGTGGAGTTGCCCGAATTGCCGCACCGGGCGAGCTGCTGCCCGGCCCGGACGGTCTCCCCCGCCCTCACCAGGAGCGAGCCCTGCTGCACGTGCGCGTACGCGGCGTACGTCCCGTCGCCGAGGTCGAGCACGACGCGGTTGCCGCAGATCCCGCTCGCACCGGCCAGGTCGCGCAACGACGCCTCGATCAGCAGCAGGTACGCGAGTGCCGGGCCCGAGTTCCGGCTGAGGTGATCGCGCTGCCCGTCGCTCGCGTGGACGACGGTGCCGGCCGCCACCGCCAGGAGCGGGGCACCGAAGGCCGGGAAGTCGCGGTTGGGCCGGACGACGGGCCACAGCCACCGGAAGGGCGGACGGCTCTCGTCCTCCGGCTCGGCGACGATGTCGATCGCGTACGTCTGCCCGTAGACGTGTGTGCCGTGGCTCGGCACCTTGTCGGCCGGGCTGTTGAGCGCGGTCCAGCGGCCCGTCACCGGCGGGTCCACCTCCACCGCGGGCCGGGGATCCGTCATGGCCGCACCGCCGGAACGGCTCACCACGAAGCCGATGACGACAGCCACCGCGGCAGGCAGGAACACCAGGCCGAACGGGTCCAGCGGCTCCGTGAAGGCGGTGACCAGCACCAGAGCGACGAAGACGATCCAGCAGCAGCGGTACAGGATCATGGCGGCCTTGCGTACGGACATGACGTTCCCCTCGTAGCGTGTGCGGTCAGGGCCGGGCGGCCGTGAGCACCACCAGCAGCGGCACTACGCGGGGGCCGGGCACCTCGTAGCGCCCGCGGCCCGTCGTGTGCAGCCAGCCCGCGCCGGTCAGCAGACGCAGGTGGTGGTAGATCTGACCGGTCGTGCCCGTCTCGTCCAGCCCGGCCAGCTCGGCAGCGGTACGCCGGCCCGCGAGGATCTCGCGGAGCAGCCGCAGCCGTACCGGATGGCCCAGCGCGGCCAGGGGTTCGGCGGCTTCCGCCCAGTCCGGGCGGTCCTCGTCGGACCCCAGGAGCCCTGCGGTGAGCGCGCCGTACTGCCACTCGTGACGCTCGCCGGACGGCAGCCGTACCGCGCCCGTGAACAGCACCCCGCCGTCGGCCGCGGCGTCCCCGACCTGTTCGAGCTGGTCCTTCAGCCCGTCCAGCGCCCAGAAGTCGCCGACGCCCAGGCTCGGCGGGCCACCGTCCGCCGCCCGCTCCAGCACCGCCAGCCGGCGTTCCAGCTCGGCGACGCGTTCTTCAAGCTCCACAGAACACAACCTTACGTAATTACGTAACATAAACCAACACGTTTCCGGTGAGAACGCCGAAGCCCCCGTCCGGTCGACCCGGACGGGGGCTTCGGCTCAGGCAGAATCTAGGCGAACAGACCCTCCAGGGTCCCTTCGTGAGCCTCACTCAGCTCGCTCAGCGGGATGCTGAACTCGCCCTGGACCTCGATCTCCTCGCCGTCCACGACACCGATCCGGGCCACGGGCAGACCCCGTGCACCGCACATGTCGTTGAAGCGGAGCTCCTCGCTGCGCGGAATCGAGACGACCGCGCGTCCCGCCGACTCCGAAAACAGGAAGGTGAACGCGTCGAGCCCGTCCGGTACGACCAGCCGGGCACCCTTCCCGCCGCGCAGGCAGGACTCGGTGACCGCCTGGATCAGGCCGCCGTCGGAGAGGTCGTGCGCCGCGTCGATCATGCCGTCGCGGGAGGCCGAGATCAGGATCTCGCCGAGCAGCTTCTCGCGGCCCAGGTCGACCTTGGGCGGCATGCCACCGAGGTGCTGGTGGATGACCTCGGACCAGGCCGAGCCGCCGAACTCCTCGTGCGTGTCGCCCAGCAGGTAGAGCAGCTGGCCCTCTTCGGCGAAGGCGACCGGCGTGCGCCGGGTGACGTCGTCGATCACACCGAGGACGGCCACGACCGGCGTCGGGTGGATCGCGGTCTCACCGGTCTGGTTGTACAGCGACACGTTGCCGCCGGTGACCGGGGTGCCGAGCTCCAGGCAGCCGTCCGCGAGACCACGGGTGGCCTCGGCGAACTGCCACATGACGTCCGGGTCCTCGGGGGAGCCGAAGTTCAGGCAGTCCGAGATGGCGAGCGGCTTGGCACCGGACGCGGCCACGTTGCGGTACGACTCCGCCAGCGCGAGCTGTGCGCCCGTGTAGGGGTCGAGCTTCGCGTACCGGCCGTTGCCGTCGGTCGCCATGGCCACGCCCAGATTCGACTCCTCGTCGATCCGGACCATGCCCGCGTCCTCGGGCATCGCGAGCACCGTGTTGCCCTGCACGAAGCGGTCGTACTGGTCGGTGATCCAGGACTTGGAGGCCTGGTTCGGGGAGCCGACGAGCTTGAGGACCTGCTCGCGCAGCTCCGCGCCGTCTCCCGGACGGGCCAGCTTGCCGGCGTCGTCCGCCTGCAGCGCGTCCTGCCAGGAAGGGCGGGCGAACGGGCGGTGGTACGTCGGGCCCTCGTGGGCCACGGACCGCGGCGGCACGTCCACGATCTGCTCGCCGTGCCAGAAGATCTCCAGCTGCGAGCCCTCGGTCACCTCACCGATGACGGTGGCGATGACGTCCCACTTCTCGCAGATCTCCATGAAGCGGTCCACGTGCTGCGGCTCGACGATCGCGCACATGCGCTCCTGCGACTCGCTCATGAGGATTTCCTCGGGCGAGAGGGAGGAGTCGCGCAGCGGCACGGTGTCCAGCTCGACGCGCATACCGCCGGAGCCCGCGGAGGCCAGCTCGCTCGTGGCGCAGGAGAGCCCGGCGCCGCCGAGGTCCTGGATGCCCGCGACGAGCTTCTCCTTGAAGATCTCCAGGGTGCACTCGATGAGGAGCTTCTCCTGGAACGGGTCGCCGACCTGGACGGCGGGCCGCTTGGTGGGCTTGGTGTCGTCGAAGGTCTCCGAGGCCAGCACGGAGACGCCGCCGATGCCGTCGCCACCGGTGCGGGCGCCGTACAGGATCACCTTGTTGCCGGGGCCGGAGGCCTGGGCGAGGTGGATGTCCTCGTGCTTCATCACACCGATACAGCCGGCGTTGACGAGCGGGTTGCCCTGGTAGCAGGCGTCGAAGACGACCTCGCCGCCGATGTTCGGCAGGCCGAGGCAGTTCCCGTATCCGCCGATGCCCGCGACGATGCCGGGCAGGACCCGCCGGGTGTCGGGGTGGTCGGCCGCACCGAAGCGCAGCGGGTCGACGACCGCGATCGGGCGGGCACCCATGGCCAGGATGTCGCGGACGATGCCGCCGACGCCGGTGGCCGCGCCCTGGTAGGGCTCGATGTACGAGGGGTGGTTGTGCGACTCGACCTTGAAGGTGACCGCGTAACCCTGCCCGACGTCGACGACACCGGCGTTCTCGCCGATGCCGACGAGCATCGCGTCGTTCTCGGGGACCTTCTCGCCGAACTGCTTGAGGTGGACCTTGCTGCTCTTGTAGGAGCAGTGCTCGGACCACATCACGGAGTACATGGCGAGCTCGGCGCCGGTGGGACGGCGGCCCAGGATCTCGCGGATCCGGGCGTACTCGTCCTCCTTGAGGCCGAGGTCCTTCCAGGGCTGCTCGGCGTCCGGGGTTTCGGCCGCGTGCTCGACCGTGTCCAGGCTCATGCGTTGACCAGCTTCTTGATGATCGAGGTGAAGAAACCGAGACCGTCGGTGCGACCGGTGCCGATCAGCGGCTCGACGGCGTGCTCCGGGTGCGGCATCAGACCGACGACGTTGCCCGCGGCGTTGGTGATGCCCGCGATGTCGCGGAGCGAGCCGTTCGGATTCACGTCGGAGTAACGGAAGGCGACCCGTCCCTCGGCCTCCAGCTCGTCGAGCGTGCGCTCGTCGGCGGTGTACCGGCCGTCCACGTTCTTCAGGGGTACGGAGATCTCCTGGCCGGCGGTGTAGTCCGACGTCCAGGCTGTCTCCGCGTTCTCCACCCGCAGCTTCTGGTCGCGGCAGATGAAGTGGAGGTGGTTGTTGCGCAGCATCGCGCCGGGCAGCAGGTGCGCCTCGGTCAGGATCTGGAAGCCGTTGCAGATGCCGAGGACCGGCATACCGGCCTTCGCCTGCTCGATGACGGTTTCCATCACCGGCGAGAAACGTGAGATGGCGCCGGCCCGCAGATAGTCGCCGTAACTGAAACCGCCCGCCAGGACGACCGCGTCGACCTGGTGGAGGTCGGTGTCGCGGTGCCACAGCGATACGGGTTCGGCACCCGCGATCCGGACGGCCCGCAGGCTGTCCCGGTCATCGAGCGTGCCGGGAAAAGTGACGACTCCGATACGAGCGGTCACTTCGACTCCTCGGCCTTCTCGTCCGCCTCGATCTTGACGGTGAAGTCCTCGATGACGGTGTTGGCGAGGAAGGTCTCGGCCATCTCGTTAATACGGGCGAGGGCTGCGGCGTCGACCGGCCCCTCGACCTCGAGCTCGAAACGCTTTCCCTGACGTACGTCCGCGATTCCGTCGAAGCCGAGACGGGGCAGTGCGCGCTGCACAGCCTGTCCCTGCGGGTCGAGGATCTCCGGCTTGAGCATGACGTCGACTACGACGCGTGCCACTGGCACTCCCGGTGGTGTGGTGCGGCTGTGTCTCCGAGGGGTTCCCCAGATCCCCGCGGGTCCACTCAGCCTACCTGGCCTGAAATTCTACGCGGGTAGATATCGCGCGGGCCGGATCACGGTGAGATATCGGCCGCGACAACATGCGGGGAAAATCCAGGGAAAAATCTTCACCCGGATTGCATGCGGACACGCGGAGGTAATTGGCCGGGCTTCACAATGCGGCTCCCACCGCTGTACAAATGATTACGGGGGAAAGCACCATTGCCCCGGAACAGTCGACACCCGGTCGATCCGTATCCGCCTGGCAGCCGGAAGGCCGGCATCGGCGCATGTCAGACGCGGCGATGCCGTAGGAAAGGACCGATATCCGTGGCTCAGCGCGTAGTGGTTTCACTCTCGGACGACATCGACGGGGGAGAAGCGGCGGAAACGGTCACCTTCGCCCTGGACGGGAAGTCGTACGAGATCGACCTCAATCCCGCCAACGCAAAGAAACTGCGCAAGGCCCTGGCCCCCTACGTGGCGGCCGGTCGAAAGCAGACAAATGCCGGCAAGCACGGCAGGACTCCGGTGTCGTACCACCACACGTCGCTCACCCCCGACCCTGCCGCCGTGCGCGCCTGGGCCCGCTCGCACCGGATGGAGGTGCCGGCCCGGGGCCGGATCCCCAAGAAGGTCTACGAGGCGTTCCAGGCCGCCAGTTGAGGGGCGCCCGGGTGTCACGCCCGGAATGATCCATTCCGCTTCGGCCCCCGGCCCCCTCCGGAACAACGCCCCGGGGAGCCGACTTGCACAACACCCCTGCAGGTCGGCTAGAGTCTGGAGCACGCCGAAGGGCAAGGCCGAAAAGCCGGGTCCGAAGCAGCGTGCGGGTGTAGTTCAGTAGTAGAACATCCTCCTTCCAGGGGGAAGGCGCAGTGTGCAATTCCTGTCACCCGCTCTGCACTGCCTTACCGGACCACTTGGTGGATCAGGTAGAGTAGTGATCGCTCCACCGGTGAAAGCCGAGTGGTTGCAATGCGGACGTAGCTCAGTTGGTAGAGCGCAACCTTGCCAAGGTTGAGGTCGCCAGTTCGAACCTGGTCGTCCGCTCGTGTTCAAAGGCCCCGGTCGATATCGACCGGGGCCTTTGTCGTGTCCGTTGCAAGCTCATGACGTTTGTCATGAGCCGTGATGACAGGGCGCACTGCCCACGCCCGTGATCCGACGGAAGACTCGGGTCATGACCACCGAGGATCTTCCGCCCGCCGGCCCCACCGGCGGAGGGTGTGAAATGCGGCGGCGATGTGCGGATGCCTCCTGCACGGAGACACCCGAGGCCGTGACCTGGATCTCTTTCCGCGGGGCAGTCGGCCCTTCCGCGGCTGGTGGCTCCTCCGCGGCGGGTCGCTCCCGCGGTGCGGACGACCGCGTCGCCGCCCTGTCGGGGGTGACCGGGTCCTTGGTGACCGAGAGCCCCGAGGGAGTCCGCCGTCGAGCTCCCCGAAGGGCCCGCGTGCCCCGGCCCGGCCGCGGATCGCGGCCGGCTCGGCGGTTCGTGACCGGCTCGGCGCGGGCAGCCGGCCTGGCCCCGACCGCGCCGCCGGTGTTTGCTGTGAAGCGGTGGTGGCGCGACGAAGCGCGACGCCACCGACCGTACGAGGCCGAGGGGAGCAGGACACTGTGGTGTGGGTGAGGGCGCGTATGCGGCGCTGGCAGAAGCGCAGCGGCTACGACAAGATCGACCTCTACACGCGCGGCAGCCTGCACTCCCTCGTGTGGCTGGCCACCCTGAGCCAGGTGCTGCTGACGGTGACCCGTCCGGTGCGGGAGTCCGGTGCCCCGCTCGCGCTGATCGCCGGGACGGTTCTTGCCGCGGTCGGGCAGATCGCCGTGGGAATTCCCCTCGTCGCCCGGACAATGGACAGCTATCTGGGCCGTCGGGACGCCGACCGGCGTCTGCTCGCGCTCGGAGCGGTCCTGCTGGCCGCGAACATGTCCGGCCTGCTGGCACTCAGCGCGTACACCGGCGTCGAGAAGTTCCCCGAACTGCAGCTGGCCCTCGGTGCGTCGGTGGCGCCGTTCATGACGTCGTTCGTCCTCGTCGCGCCCGTGTGGGTGTCCGGCGTGTTCCAGGCGCTGCTCGTCGGCGGGCTGTGCGTCGGTGTCAAACTGACCGGCGGGGACGGCACCTCCGTGCTCTCCACGTTCCTCGGTGTGGCCTTCAGCAGCCTGTTGATCACCGTGAGCGTGCGACTGTCCGCATGGTCGCTGGGTGTGATGTCGAAACTCCGCGAGGCCCAGGATGTGGAGACCCGTCTGGCCGTCGCCGAGGAGCGACTGCGCTTCGGCCGGGACATGCACGACGTGCTGGGCCGGAATCTGGCGGTGATCGCGCTGAAGAGCGAGCTGGCCGTGGAGTTGGCGCAGCGCGGAAAGCCCGCCGCCGTGGACCAGATGGTCGAGGTGCAGCGGATCGCCCGGGTCTCCCAGCAGGAGGTCCGCGATGTCGTACGCGGTTACCGGGAGGTCGACCTGCACACGGAACTGGCGGGGGCGCGGGGCGTGTTGCGGGCGGCGGGGATCAGCTGTTCCGTCGAGGGCGGCAGCCCTCGAGACGTGGAACGGCTGCCGGCCACGGTGCAGTCGGCGCTCGGCTGGGTCGTGCGGGAGGCCGCCACCAACGTGCTGCGCCACGGTGACCCCCGGCTGTGCGTGATCCGCCTCCGCAGCGCGGAGGGTGAGGCCCGCCTGGTGGTGGAGAACGACGGGGTGTCGCCGGCCACGGCCGTGAGCCCCGGCGGCTCGGGACTGAACGGCCTGAGGGAGCGGCTGGCCTCACTGGGCGGTTCGCTGGAGGCGGGGCCGACGGGTGACGGCCTGTTCCGCCTGGCGGCGACGGTGCCGCTGCCCGCGTCACCACGAGAACCCGCCCCGGCCCTGCAGGAGGAACGATGACATCCGCACCACGGCCCGTCCGGGTCCTGCTGGCCGACGACGAGCACCTGATCCGGGGCGCCCTGGCGGCCCTCCTCGCGCTGGAGGACGACATCGTCCTCGTCGCCGAGGCGGCGACCGGGCCCGAGGCGCTCGCGATGGCGCTGGCCCACCGGCCCGACGTCGCCGTCCTCGACCTGGAGATGCCGGGGGCGGACGGTGTGAAGGTCGCCACATCGCTGCGCACCGGGCTCCCCGGATGCCGGACCATGATCGTGACGAGTCACGGCAGACCGGGCCATCTGAAGCGCGCTCTCGCGGCGGGCGTCAGGGCGTTCGTACCGAAGACCGTCAGCGCCCGGCGGCTGGCCGAGATCATCCGTACGGTGCACGAGGGAAACCGCTACGTGGACCCCGAGTTGGCGGCCGACGCGATCTCCGCGGGGAACTCACCGCTCTCCGCGCGGGAGGCGGAGGTGCTGGAACTGGCCGCGGACGGGGCGCCGGTCGCCGAGATCGCGGAGCGGGCGTCGCTGTCGCAGGGCACCGTACGCAACTACCTGTCGGCGGCGGTCTCCAAACTCGGTGCGGAGAACCGTCACGCTGCGGTGCGTCTCGCCCGTGAGCGAGGTTGGGTATAGTGGGCAGCGCGCTGCGGCGCATGCGAACGTAGCTCAGCTGGTAGAGCGCAACCTTGCCAAGGTTGAGGTCGCGAGTTCGAACCTCGTCGTTCGCTCCACGCAAGAAGGCCCCGGTCCTCGTGACCGGGGCCTTCTGCCGTTACGCCTGTCGCGCGGTCGGCCACTTGGTGCCGGTCAGGAGCTCGTACGCGTCCAGGTACTTGGCCCGGGTCGCGTCGACGATCTCCTGCGGCAGGGCCGGGGGCGGCTGCTCGCTGTGGCGGTCCCAGCCGGAGGCCGGCGAGGTCAGCCAGTCCCGCACGAACTGCTTGTCGTACGAGGGCTGCGCCCTGCCCGGCTCCCACGTGGCCGCGGGCCAGAAGCGCGACGAGTCCGGGGTCAGCACCTCGTCCGCGATGATCAGTTCCTCGCCGCCGTCCGCCGTGGGCGCGAAGCCGAACTCGAACTTCGTGTCGGCGAGGATGATCCCGCGCTCGCGAGCGATGTCACGCGCCCTGCCGTAGACGGCGAGCGTCGTCTGCCGCAGCACGGCCGCCGTCTCGCTGCCGACCTCGCGGGCGACCTCCTCGTACGACACGTTCTCGTCGTGGTCCCCGACCGCCGCCTTGGTGGCGGGGGTGAAGATCGGCGCCGGGAGCTCGGACCCGTCGACGAGGCCCTCGGGAAGACCGAGGCCGCAGACCGTGCGCGTCGCCTCGTACTCGACCAGGCCGGAGCCCGTGAGGTAACCGCGTGCCACGCACTCGACGGGGACCATCCGCAGCGACCGGCAGATCAGTGTGCGGCCCTCCCAGTCGGCGGGGGCGCCGGGCGGGAGGTCCGTGGACAGGACGTGGTTCGGGACGAGGTCGGCGAGCTGGTCGAACCACCACAGCGACAGCTGGGTGAGCACCCGCCCCTTGTCCGGGATCTCCGTGGGCAGGACCCAGTCGTACGCGGACATACGGTCGCTGGCGACCATCACGAGGTCGCCCGCCTCGTTCCGGTACAGGTCGCGCACCTTGCCGGTGTGCAGGTGGGTGAGCCCCGGCACCTGCACGGGCTCGGGCTTTTCTACGAAACCGGACACGCTGCCTCCGCGTAGGTTGATCCAGGAGTCGGTCCGATTGTCCCGCATGCGAACGTGCCCCGCCGCCGGGGGTCGCCGCCGGCGGTCGGGCCCGCTCAGTCGCGCTTGCAGATCCGGTCGAGCAGATTGGCCGTGGCCCGCTGGATCCGGGGGTCGACGTGGCCGGGGCGGTCCAGGGCCGGGGACCACGCGAAGGTGCCCGAGGCGAAGACGAGCGCACCGGACGGGGCGCGGTAGAGCGAGGTCTCCTGGTGCCGGGTCGCGCCGTCGGCGTCCCGGTAGGGGGAGTGGGCGAGCAGCATGCGGTTCTCGTGCTCGGGCAGCGTCGTCCGCGGGAAGTAGCGGTCGGCCTCACCGGCGACCAGCCCGTCGAGCTCGTCGCCCTCCCCCGCTCCGGTGGCCTCCCAGAGCCAGTGCCCGGCGTTCCGCACGACCAGCGGGTGCGGTTCGGGGACCCGGCCCGCGTACTGGATGCCGAGCAGCTGCTGTTCGGCGCGGTCGACCTCGCGCCACAGGGCGGACTTGCCCGGGCCGCTGCGCTTGCGGCAGGTGAGCAGACGGTCGGGGACGCCGGAGGGGGACGGCGAGAGACCGACCTGCCAGTACATGGTGTTGGCGGAGAGGAAGACGAGCGAGGTGCCCGTGTCGCGGGCGAGCTCGGTGGTACGGCGCATGGGCACCGACCAGTACTCGTCGTGACCGGGGAAGACCAGGCCGCGGTAACGGCTGGGGTCCACGCGGCCCGCGTGCAGATCGCGGGCGTCGGCGTACGCGAGGTCGTAGCCGTACCGCTCGGCCCAGCGGATGAAGTCGTAGGCGTGGCCCACGTGGAGGGGCAGGCCCGCGCCCGCGTAGGGACGGTCGAAGGAGAGGGTGGAGGCGGCGTCCTCCTCGCCCAGCAACCGCCCCTGCTCGTCCCAGGCGTGGTAGAGGCTGGCGCCGGTGCGACCGTCCTCCGGATAGAGGTTGTACGCCTGCCAGGTGATGTCGGGAAGCAGGAGCAGCAGGTCGGCGGGGTGGTCGTCGCGGACCGTGAAGGGGATGTGCGAACGGTATCCGTCGGCGGTGGTGAGGACGGCGACGTACGCGCCGACCGACCAGTAGGCGGGGATCTGCAGACGCCAGGAGAGCCACCAGTGGTGGCAGGAGACGGTCCGCTCGGCGGTGAGCGGCGGCGGCTGGACGATGCCGGAGAGGCGCGGGCTCGTGGTGATCTTGGCGGCGCCGTCGCCCGCGTAGTGCCCGATCCGGTAGACGTCGACGGAGAACTGCTGGGGCGGGTCCACCGTGATGTGGAAGTCGATCGCCTCGCCGGGTGCCGCCGCACCGGGTGACGCGAAGCCCTTGATCTGCCGCCGCACGTCGTCGGCGGTCCTCGTGCCGCCGCCCGCGCCGCCGCGCCCCAGATCGGGGTCGGCGTACCAGGCGACCACCTGACCGGTGTCGTCGAAGTAGTTCTCGCTGCCGCGCAGCCAGGGCAGCGGGCCCTGCCCGAAGGGGTCGCTCACGGCATGCGCGAGGGCACCCGATTCCCATCGCCGGATGTGGTCCGCCCCCATACCGCTCCCCTCCCTCGTCCCCCGGACACCTCTGCCGCGCCGGATGCGACGCCTGCCCCCAGCACATCACATGTCGCATGCACTCCGTCACCGTTCGTCGTGAATTGATGTGAACGGAGGCCATTCTTCCGGCTATTGGAGGTGTACGGCGGACATCTCGTGGTTCAGGTGAACGCACGGCCGTTCATACGAGACGCACGGGTTTGTCCGCACGGACACCCACCGTGGAGAGCCAGGCCCGCAGCGGTTCCGCGTCACCGTCCTCGACGAGGACGAGCACGGGGGCGCCCAGGTCCGACCTGCGCCCGCCGTCGACCAGCAGCGCGGGGCCGTCGAGCCAGTCGAGGCCGGGTGCCGCTCCGGCCGTGTCCACCGCGGCGCAGCAGACCATCGCCACGACGTGGTCGGCGAGGAGCTCCGTGCCCGTACGGGGCGGCTGGAGCGGGAAGAGCGGGAGCGGGACGGGCCCCCAGACGTCGAGGGGGTCGGCGGCGACCGCCGCGGCGCTCCCGCCCTCCGGGCCGCTCCGGGCCTCCTCGGCGCCCGCACCGGGCCGGGCGGCCGTCCCCGCCTCGTCACGGGCCACGGCGGCGCCGATGCCGGCCGCGAGCTCCTCGCTGTTGCCGCCCGGAGCGGCGAGGTGGTCGATGACCCGGGACAGTGTGGGCACCGCGGAGCCGTCGGTCGGTGCGCCGCCCTGACCCTGCGCTCCCACGGAGATGTTCGTGGCCACTCCCATGGTGTCGAGCACACGGTGGAGACGGGCGGCCTCGGTGCGCCACTTGCGGTCGACGACCTCTTCCGGATACTGCTGCCAGTCGACCGGCGACCAGCCGGGGCCCGTTTCCGCCGGGCCGCCGTGGAAGAGCCGCGCGGCCAGCAGTGAGGCCGCCTCGTCCGCCGCGCCGGGCTCCTCCAGGAGATCGCAGGCGGGGCGCTCCCCGAGCCGGGAGGCGAAGCCGTCGGCCAGCCGGTCGCGACGGGAGAGCTCGGTGAGGGCGGAGACGACCCCCGCGTCGAGCCGGGAGGGCCAGCGGCCCATCCGCCAGGCCGGCAGCGCGACCCGGGTCAGCAGCCGGTCCCAGCCCGCGTAGGCGAGGCCGACCTGTTCCTGGGCGACGATCCGCAGCCCGTAGTCCACCCCCTGGGCGCGCACCGAGGCCGCGGCGGCGACGCAGCGCTCCATCTCGGCCGCGTGACCGCGGCAGCCGCGCAGCAGCACCCGGGCGACCGACCCCGCGAAGGCCGACGGAATGCGGCGGAGGAACCCCTGGCCGGGCACGGAGGCATCGGCGACCACGGCGTCCAGGCCGCGCACGAAGCGGCGGGCGGCGGCTATGTCCGGGTGCGCGGACGGCCCCGTGCCCGCGACGACGGGGGCGAGCACCGCCCGCAGCTCGGCGACCCGCATCCACCACAGGAAGGGCGAGCCGATGACCAGCACGGGCGCGGCCGGCACCCGCCGCCCTCGCCTGCCGCCGGCCAGGCCCCCGGCCGGCTCCGTCGCCCTCGGCCGGGCCGCGGGATGCGTACGGTCCTCCAGCCAGCTGTCGCAGTCCGGGGTCAGCGCTATGGCCGACGGCGCCGGGACGTCGAGCCGGTCGGCCAGGTCCCGCACCAGCCGGTAGAGATCGGGGGCCGCCTTCTCGGTGAGGGGCACCGTCGGGCTGATCGCGGGCCTCGCCCGCGCCACCGCGACGGAGACCGTCGCGGCGAGCAGCAGCACCACGGCCGCGCAGGCGGTCACCGCCCAGCGCGCCGTGTCCCACGCACCGCCGCCGAGCCGCCCCTGTGCTTCCGCGACGAACAGCACGACGGCCGCGGCGGCGGGCAGGATGGCAACGGCCGTAGCCCTGCTGCGGATGCGCAGCAGCGCCAGGGCACGGGCACGCGCCGACAGCGCACCCAGCTCCTCAACCGAACCGGTAGCGGACACGGCCGGACGTCACCCCCTCTGCCCCCGCGACGGTGTTGGTCACTCCCCCACTGTGGCACCAGCCTCCGACATCGCAATGCCGGTGGGCCAAGTGCCGGAACGCCTGCGCCGCACCCTAGTTGGGGCCCGGGCGGGCGTCATCCGGATGGCCGAGTCGTCACCCGATGGAATGGCTTTGGGCAAAGCTGCTGACGCGCCGGCCCGAAGGGGTTCAGCGGTACGGGCGCGGGCGTCCGGTGGACTCGGAGGGCCCTGGGGAGAGTTCCGGTCGGCTCGGAAGGCTCCGGTGGCCGAGCGCGCCGGGGGTGGGGGCGGGCGGGCCGGGAGGGGCCGCACGCAGTCGTGCCCGACACCTCGCGGAGAGGTGCCGGGCACGGGTGCGGCGGAGTGCGAGCGGCCCTCAGGCCTCCTCGGCTGCCTTACGGGCGATGTCCGTACGGTGCTGGGAGCCGTCGAGCCGGATCCGGCCGACAGCCGCGTAGGCGCGCTCGCGGGCCTGGCCCAGGTCCTTGCCGGTCGCGGTGACGGACAGCACGCGGCCTCCGGCGCTGACGACCGCGTCGCCCTCCTGCCGGGTGCCGGCGTGCAGGACGAACGCATGCGGCGCATCCTGGGCCACCACGTCCGCGAGGCCCTCGATCGGGTCACCCGTCCGAGGCGTCGCGGGGTAGTTGTGCGAAGCGATGACCACCGTGACCGCGGCGTCGTCGTGCCAGGTCAGCGGCGGTACGACGTCCAGGGTGCCGTTGGCGGAACCGAGCAGGATCCCGGCCAGCGGGGTCCGCAGCCGGGCCAGGACCACCTGGGTCTCCGGGTCGCCGAACCGGGCGTTGAACTCGATGACCCGTACACCGCGCGAGGTGATCGCGAGGCCCGCGTACAGCAGGCCCGAGAAGGGCGTGCCGCGGCGGCGGAGCTCGTCGACGGTCGGCTGGAGGACGGTCTGCATGACCTCGTCGACCAGCTTCGGGTCGGCCCACGGGAGCGGGGAGTACGCGCCCATGCCGCCGGTGTTCGGGCCTTCGTCGCCGTCCAGGGCGCGCTTGAAGTCCTGGGCGGGCTGCAGCGGCAGCACCGTGGTGCCGTCGGTGATCGCGAAGAGGCTCACCTCGGGACCGTCGAGGAACTCCTCGATGACCACGCGGTCGCAGGCCAGCGCGTGGGCGCGGGCGGCTTCGAGGTCGTCGGTGACGACGACGCCCTTACCGGCCGCGAGACCGTCGTCCTTGACCACGTACGGGGCGCCGAACGCGTCCAGGGCCTCGTCGATCTCGGCGGGCGTCGTACAGACGTAGCTGCGGGCCGTCGGGACGTTGGCACCGGCCATGACGTCCTTGGCGAACGCCTTGGAGCCCTCCAGCCGGGCCGCCTCGCCCGAGGGGCCGAAGCAGGGGATACCGGCGGCGCGCACGGCGTCGGCGACACCGGCGACAAGCGGTGCCTCCGGGCCGACGACCACCAGCTCGGCGCCCAGCTCGGTCGCGAGGCGCGCGACGGCTCCGCCGTCGAGCGCGTCCACCGGGCGCAGTTCGGCCACCTCTGCGATTCCGGCGTTGCCGGGGGCGCAGTACAGAGCGGTGACATCGGGGTCGAGGGAAAGAGAGCGGCACAGGGCGTGTTCGCGGGCGCCGCCGCCGATGACGAGGACCTTCACGGTGTGCAGCCTAACCGCCGGGGCGGGGCGGCCTCGACGAGCGCCGCTCCGTGGACGGCGGCCCGGCAACCGGCGCCCTACTCGTTGGTGAACTCCTCCACGACCGTGGCTCCCAGCTCACGGACGATCAGCTCGTGCCCGGAGAGCGCGGAGTCGACCAGATCCGGATCGTCCGCCTCCGCGGTGTCGCCCTCGGGCGCCACCGCGTACGACGGCTCGGGGGCACTCCGGTCGTACCCGCTCGGCTCGGGCCTGCCCGGCTGCTGGGCCGGAGGCTGCTGTGCGGGCGGCGGGGGCTGCTGTGCGGGGGCGGGCCGGGGCTCGTACGCGGGGGCCTGCGGGGCGGGCGCGGCCTGGTACGGAGCGGAGGACGGAGGCCGGCCGCCACCACCGGTCTGCACGGGCTGGCCACCGCCGCCCGACGGGTCGACGACGGCGTCGACCCGCCACTTGGCGTTGAACTGCTCGGCGAGCGCCTGCTTCAGCACCTCCTCGCTGCCGCTGCTCGTGAAGGTGTCGCGGGCGCCCGCGTTGAGGAAGCCGATCTGCAGGGTGGCGCCGTCGAAGCCGGTGACCTGGGCGTTCTGGCTCAGCAGGATCCAGGTGAAGCGGCGGCGGTTCTTCACCGCCTCCAGGATGTCCGGCCACATGTTCCGCACCTGGGCCGCGCCCTGCACCATGTCCTGCCCGCCTGCGGGGGGTGCGGCGGCGGGCGTGGGGGCGGCGGCCTGGGTCGGAGCCGCGGCGGGGGCCTGCGGAGGCGGCGTCCGGCCGGGCGCCGACGTGGTCGGCCAGCCACCGGGCCTGCGCGCCGCCTCGCCTCCGCCCGCGGCTCCACTGCCGGGTCCCCCGGCTGCGGGCCAGGCTCCTGGCCGCTGGGCGGGGGCGGGTGCTTCGGCCGGCGCTGCTTCGGTCGGAGCCTGCTGGACCGGCGTCTGGTGAGCCGGTGCCTGGTGGACCGGTGCCTGGTGGAGCGCCGGCGCGGCAGCCGGGGCCTCCGGGGCCGCAGGGGCTCCCCGGGGCACGTCGGCGGGAGCGCCGACCGCCGCGCGGGCTGCGTGCGGCCCGGAGGCGGCCCCGGCACCGGCCGCGTGCGCCTCGGGGCCCGGCACGTATCCCAGGGCGGGGCCCGCCCCGGCGGTCGCGAAGGACGCACCGCGCTCCAGCCGGTCCAGCCGGGCCTGGAGCGAACGCTCGTCGTCGAAGGCGGCAGGCAGCAGCACCCGGGCGCAGATCAACTCGACCTGGAGCCGCGGCGAGGTCGCTCCACGCATCTCCGTGAGCCCCTCGTTGACCAGATCGGCCGCGCGGCTCAGCTCCGCGGCGCCGAAGACGGACGCCTGTGCCTGCATCCGCTCGACCACATCGGCGGGAGCGTCGATCAGCCCCTTCTCCCCGGCGTCCGGCACGGCGGCCAGGATCACCAGGTCGCGCAGCCGCTCCAGCAGGTCGGCGACGAAGCGCCGCGGGTCGTTGCCCCGCTCGACGACCTGGTCCACGACCTCGAAGGCCGCCGCCCCGTCGCCCGCCGCGAAGGCGTCCACGACGGAGTCCAGCAGGGACCCGTCCGTATAACCGAGGAGCGAGGTCGCCATGGCGTATGTCACACCGCCTTCGCCCGCTCCGGCCAGCAGCTGGTCCATGACGGACATCGAGTCACGCACGGATCCCGCACCGGCCCGGACGACGAGGGGCAGCACACCGTCCTCGACGAAGCTGTTCTCCTTGCCGCACACCTCGGCGAGGTACCCGCGCAGGGTCCCGGGCGGAACCAGCCGGAACGGGTAGTGGTGGGTACGCGACCGGATCGTGCCGATGACCTTCTCGGGCTCCGTGGTCGCGAAGATGAACTTGAGATGCTCCGGCGGCTCCTCGACCACCTTCAGCAGGGCGTTGAACCCTGCCGGGGTGACCATGTGCGCCTCATCGATGATGTAGATCTTGTACCGGCTCGACGCGGGCCCGAAGAACGCCTTCTCCCGCAGGTCACGGGCGTCGTCCACGCCACCGTGCGACGCGGCGTCGATCTCGATCACATCGATCGAACCCGGCCCGTTGCGCGCCAGGTCCTGGCAGGACTGGCACTCCCCGCACGGTGTCGGCGTGGGCCCCTGCTCGCAGTTCAGACAGCGGGCGAGGATGCGCGCGCTGGTCGTCTTTCCGCAGCCGCGCGGCCCACTGAACAGGTACGCGTGATTGACCCGGTTGTTCCGCAGGGCCTGCTGCAGCGGGTCAGTGACATGCTCCTGACCGATGACCTCGGCGAAGGACTCGGGGCGATAGCGGCGGTACAGCGCAAGGGACGACACATCTACGAGGTTATCGGGGTGGACCGACAACCGGTCCCGCTCCGGGCACGGCACCGGGCGGGACGGACACGCTCCGGGCACGCAAGGGCCCCCCACGCACCCGCCAGAGCCAACCTACCCTTGCTGCCTTCCGGCCCTGGGGGAGTTCAGTCAGATAGCGCCACGTGAGGGGCTGACGCCCACCTTAGCCGATACCGGCCCCCCGCCGTCCACCCGCTCCCCGGCCGCACACCTCCCGGAGAGCGGTCCGGAACGATCTCCGGGAACGTGTTCGCGAGCACCCTCCAACGTCTTGTATTGTTTGCGGCGGAGGATTCGCCTAGTGGCCTAGGGCGCACGCTTGGAAAGCGTGTTGGGGGCAACCCCTCACGAGTTCGAATCTCGTATCCTCCGCCATTGCTCTCACCGGGCAATACGTTGAAGGGCCCCACCGTTCGCGGTGGGGCCCTTCGGCGTTGGTCAGCCCTCGTTGTCCTGGTCTTTGTCCAGACCCTTCGGTGAGGGCCCCCAGATGGCGTCCGCGATCTTCTGCGCCACGTCCTTCAGCATGGCGTCGGGCACATGTAGGTACCGCGCACGCATCCGGGCGGACGTGCCCGCCTCCCAGCCCATGATCTGGTCGATCACGCGGTCCGGGACTCCAAGCAGCATGAGGACGGTCGCAGCGGTGTGCCGGGCGTCGTGCAGGCGCGCGTCACGCACCCCAGCGTCCTCCAGCAGTTTCTTCCAATCGTGGTAGTCCGTGTTCGGGCTCAACGGGCCACCGAGCGGCTTCGTGAACACGTAGTCCGATTCGGTCCACAGATTCCCGGCGGTCTTGCGCTCCCGGGCCTGGACCTCCCTGTGCGTTCGCAGCATCACGACCAGAGGACCCGGCAGGGGAACCGCACGACGGCCAGCACGCGACTTGGTGTTCTTCGTCTCGCGCCGCACCTGTGTGCGGACCGGGCAGTACCCGGCCTTCCGGCCGCACGGCTCCGCTTCTTTGCACCCGTGCTCGTACTTCGGGCGCAGCCGGTTCCGGCGCAACTTCAGGTACTCGTGGTCCAGGTCCACGTCGACCCAGCGCAGCCCCAGCGTCTCCCCTTGCCGCAGACCGAGCGCCAGTGCCAGCATCCAACGGGCACTGTTGCGGCGCTTGTTCACCTCGATCAGCAGGCTCTGCACCTCCTCGACCGAGTAGGGCTCGATCTCCTCCTCCGGCTCCTCCACCCGTGGCGGCTTGGCCAGGGCGGCGGCGTTCTTCGCGGCGTGGCCACGGCGCACCGCCTCACCGAAGGCGGTGCGGGCGGTCCGGTGGGCCTGGTGGGCCGT
Source organism: Streptomyces clavifer (assembly GCA_014651175.1). Classification (GTDB taxonomy): domain Bacteria; phylum Actinomycetota; class Actinomycetes; order Streptomycetales; family Streptomycetaceae; genus Streptomyces; species Streptomyces clavifer. The sequence goes on from BMWJ01000004.1 coordinate 75,950, forward strand.
AGCGGGCTTGCTGCCGTTCTTCTGCATCCGGCGGTACAGGCTTTCCAGGTGCTCAGGCTCCAGGCGGTCGATGCGGTGCCTACCGATGCCGGGGACGAGGTGCACGCGTACCGCGACTTCATATCCGTCGTAGGTGTTCTCGCTGACGACGTCCTTAGCGATGTTCTCGACCCAGTGCCACAGCCACTTTTCGACCGTCCACAGCTTGCCGGGCTGCTGTGCAGTTCCCTGGTCCCGCTGCTTCTCCAGCCGCTTGACCTCTTCGGTCAGGGCGTCTTCGGAGGTGCGGGTGATGTGCCTGCGGTAGGGCTCGCCGTTGTCTTTGTAGCCCATCGGCACCCGGGCGTGCCAACGGCCGTCCTTGCCGAAATAGATGGCCGTTTCGCCGTTCGCCCGGCGAGTGCGCTTCTTCTCCGCCACGGGCGGGATCTCCTTCGAATCGGTGGGGCGGAATGACCGGAGCGCCGCCCCCGGCAGGGGACGGCGCTCCGGTGTCGAGCAGATCAGGCTCCGCAGCCCTGAGCACGGCAGCGCGCGATGTATGCGGCCGGCGCATCGGCAGGAACCCGGCGGAGTCGGCCGATCATCAAGGACTCCAGAGCCCCAGAACGGATGAGGGTGAAGCAGGTGGTGCGGCCGATTTGGAGGCGGCGCGCCGCTTCTTCAACTGTGAGGAGAACGAGGGTGCTGTCATCGCCCTGAGCGATTCGGGCGGTCTCCATGTGACGCTCCTTGTGTCGTCCATCGCTTCGATGACGGAGGCTTTGGGTTGGCGTTCCGGGTGCGCGAATGTCCTAGGTGGAGATTTCTGCGTCACAGCGTCACCAGCGTCACGCGGGCTTCTGAACTGGGGTTTTGTGTGACGCGGGGGTGTGGGGGTGCGTCATCGGTGCGTCACGGGCTGCGTCACGCCGTGACGCAGGTGACGCAGGATGACGCAGAGCCTGCCGTCTGCGTCACGCCTGTAATCGCAGGCCATAGGCTGTTTTTCCCGTCCGTGTGACGCTGTGACGCAGAGCTTCCCTACTTAGGAAAGAAGAAAGGGGTGTTTGTAGTAGTCCGGTTGCCCCTCAGAGCGTGAATGAGGGGCCGCTGTGCGGCGCGACCATCGGGCGGCGTTCCGCCGAACAGCAAGAGGAGCACGCCCGCCGGGGCTGGTGCTCTTCTTGCTTGTCCGGGCGAACGGGCTGCGGGTCAAAACGCTCCTGTCTGCTCGGGTGAGGGCGGGGTTGTGGACCGGCGGGTCATTTCGAGATAGCGGCCCTCGCGGGTGCGGCCCGAGTCGATGAGGACCCCACGGGCGGCCAGGGTCGGCTGGAGACGCTTGAGACGGTCGGAGAGGACTTTGCCGGTGGTCGGCCACCCCTTGGGCAGAGGACGCAGTTCGTCGCCGCTGTAGACGCGGCTGAGGCAGTGCAGCCACTCGGTGGACGTCATCCGCTGCTCGCCGCCCGGTTCGATGCTGTCGGCGTGCAGGAGGACGGTCTGCGCGAGGAGGTCGCCTTCGATCACGTCGTCGTTCAGGTCGTCCAGGCTGGCCCGGTAGGCGTTGAGAGCTCCGAGGCTGGTTGCCGCGTCGAACTGCGCGCACAGGCGGGCGAAGTCAGCCATCCGTAGATCGGTGGGCGTCTCCGCCTCGGCCGCGCGGACCTTGACCGTGAGGTCCAAGAGCGAGCCGAGGATGACGGGCAGAGCGTCCTCGAACTCTGCCCACAGTTCGGCCTCGGTGCGCCTCACGCGGGGCCGCTCCAGTCGCAGGGGCAGGAGCCGTTCGGCGAGGTCGGGGCGGATGACGCCGACGTCGATGCCGGTCAGGAGCAAGGGCCGGCGGTAACGGGCCCGGTGTACGTCCCCATCGGTGAACAGGGCGCGCTTCACCGACTCGGCTCCGGTGACGATGCAGCACATGGCATCGGACAGGTCCGGCGTCATGTGGGACAGGTTGTCCAGGGCGGTGACCCACCCGGCGGCCACGGCCGCGATCAGGTTCTCCTCGTCCTTCGGGGCCCGGCGCAGGTCGCCGCTCATGCCTTCGATGATCCGGACGAGCATCCGGCCGGCCGTGGACTTGCCCGCGCCCTGCGGGCCGGTGAGGAACGGGGCGGGGACGGGCACCGACGGCCCCAGGCACCCGATCAGCCACGCAATAGCCAGGCACTCGGTCTCCGCGTTGGCGAAGTTCGTCAGCCTGAACAGGAGGTCGATGCCCTTGCCGTCGGTGTCCTTTGCGGGCAAGGGGAGTTCCCCGGTGAGCTGGGTACGCCGCCAGCACACTTCCCGCGGGTCGGGCACGGTGATGTCCCAGCCGGTGGGGTGGATACGGACGGACCGCCCATCACTGCGCCCGAGGTCCAGCCACGTCGCCCCGTCGAATCCGGGGGCCACGCGGATCTGCACGGGCTGAGTGTCCTCGGTCAGTGCCAGAGCCTCGATCAAGTCCAATGCCTCCTTGAGTGCGGTCCCGTTGAACACGCCGCGCCCGTCCTTAAACAGGCCCACCATGAGTTCTTGCCGGTGGCTGCCGGTTGTGCCCTGGGATCGGATCGGGCGGGCCACGGGGTGGCCGTTCTTCTGGGCGTAGACAGTGCCGTCAGCAGTGCGGAAGTACCGGAAGTGCGCCTGCGCGTAGTCGGTGATGACCTCGCGGGCAGGGTTCTTCTCGTCGTCAGCCATGCTCACAGCCCCAACCTGGTCAGGGCGTTGGTCCACGCGTCCTTGCAGTGCCGCAGACCCTCACCCTTGGCCTGAGCGGCGGCGAACAGCCGCCCCACGTGGGCGTCGGTGAGGCACCCGCACCGGCCGTGGGCGGACAGCACCGCGAGGAAGGTGCGGTAGATGGTCGCGTGCACCGCGCTTGTGGCCTTGGTGATGCGCTCCTCGGCCATGGCGATGCCGCGGTCCAGGTAGGCGGGCGTGCGGTGACGGCACTCCCCGCCCCCGACGCGCGCGGAGACGCTGATGACGGGCGGTGCGGCCGAAGTCGGGGAGGGTTCCTTGACGACCAGGGCCCGCACAGCGTCGGGCAGGGCGGTCATGGTGCCGGTGCCGGGACCGAGCCACCGGGCATAGGACATGGACGACTTGATGTCGACGCCGGGGCGGACCGCGTTCGTGGACCGCATGGCACCGAGGTAGATCCAGTGCTCCCCGCGGGTGGTGGGCACGGTCCGGGTGGTGGGCAGGGTCTGGCGGGCCCAGGTGATGGCCTCGGTGTTGTCGAGGTCGACGACGGTGAGTCCGGCACCGCCGGGGTGGTAGGCGACGGCCCGCGCCTGCTCCCATGCCTGCCACCAGGGCGGGGAGGTGAGGGTGTGGGTGTCGATGGTGGCGGCGGCCCAACCGTGGCAGACGCCCGGGCACTTGCACGGCCCAGCGACTTTCATGACCGGCCGGCCGCCGCACGTGTTGGCAGCGCATCGGGTGCAGTTGCCGAAGGGGAGTTTCCCTGCGCGCAGCGGGAGGACCGGGACGCCGGCCGCAGCAAGGTTCAGGGCTGTTTCCAGGTGGCTGGTCATGCTGCGGCGCTCCTTTCGTGGGTGAGGTACTGCTGGCCGATCCATTCCGTGTAGGCGGGGGGTACGGCTTTGCGGGCTTCCTTACTGGTCATCCAGGTGCAGCCCATGGCGTCGGCGTAGGCGCGCTCTGCTTTGTGCTCGAAAGCGAGGAGGCTTTTGCGGTGCCAGCACGGTGCGACCAGGTCACCGCCGCCACCCCAGGACGTTTCGAAGGCGCGGTGGCGGCGGACGTTGAGGCCAAACTGGGTCCCGCAGAGCAGGTAGTCCGGCCGTAGGAGGCCTGCCCATGCGGTTTCGGGGACGTTCTCAATGACCCACGGCAATCCGGATGCCTGCAGCCGTTTGCGTCCGGGGGTGAGGAGGTCGGGGTGGTTGTCGCGGCTGCCGCGCCAGGCGGTGACGCGGGCGAAGTGCTCGCACGGCCAAGAGGCATGGATGAGGTCGTAGCCGTCGAGCGGGAAGGTGAGAGCGTCGGCCTGGTGGAAGGTGAAGGGGTAGTTCGGCATGGGGTGCAGGTCGACGCCGGTGACGTCGTATCCGGCGAGGTAGTAGCCCATGGACAGGCCACCGGCCCCGCAGCACAGGTCCAGCACGCGCAGCCCGTTCGGCCTGCGCAGCGGCAGCACACGCGCGTTCACGCAGCCACCCCCGCCGGACGAACCGCAGCGAGCAGGGCGCGGCCGATGTGCTCGGAGAATGCCGGCGGGATGGCTTCGGTCAGCTCCTCGCGGACGTCGGTCCACGTGATCCCCATCGCGGCCTGCATCTCGGGGATAGTGGCTTTACCGCCGCCGGATCCGTAGGCGGCGACGTAGGGCCCGTCGCGGTAGACGCCGTGCCGGTAGCCCCGCACGTAGCCGCGGTGCTTCGGGTGTGCGGGCCGGGTGATGGTCCAGCGGCCGAGTTCGAAGTTGCGGTGGCGCAGGACACCGAGACCGAACATCTCCCCGCACAGGGACAGGTCCTTACGGATCCTGGCCTGCCCGTTGGGCTGCTCGATGACGTAGGGCAGGCCGGTCCTGTCGAGGAGTTCGCGGGTGGGGGCCACCAGGTCGTCGTGGGTGCCTCCCCATCCCTGTGAGGCGTTGGTGCCCACGGTGAGGGCGCATCCGGCCTGGCAGGGCGGGGAGGCGTGCACGGCCGCGTACTGGCCGATGTCCTCGGACGTGATGAGGGCGGCGAGGTGTTCGAGGGCGTCGGCGCGGTGGAGGGTGAAGGGGTAGTTCGGGCGGTCGACGATGTCGATGCCAGTCACGGCGAATCCGGCCCGGTGGTAGCCCATGGCCGCGCCGCCGGCGCAGGAGAAGAGGTCCAGTAAGCGGGGCTGGTGGTCGGGGGCTCGCCGGATCGGGAGTGGTTGCGTCATGCTGGAGACCTCCAGAAGGTCTGTAGTGGGCTGATGGATGAGGGCGGCCCCAGGCTTTGGCGAGACGGGGGCCGCCCTCGGTCATGAGGTCTTCGGTCCGTCGGGGCGGCGGATGCGGGTGGTTGTGGTGGCGGGGCGGCTGCCGCTGTCGGTGTTCCACCGGCCGGGCCCCTCACCGCAAGGCATCGCGGGCCCGCTGCTGGTGGGCTTGCCGGACTTGCCTCGGCTGTCACTCACCGGGGTGCTCCTCGAATGCCTTCACGAGGGTCATCAGGAGTGTTTCGGCGGCCATGAGGTGACCGGCGAGCGTGCCCGCGTTGCTCATGTCGATGGGCCTGATGTTGGCGACGTAGGCGCGGGCGGCTTCGATCGTGACGGCCTGCTCTGCGGCGCGGAGGGGTGCGAGGTTGGCCATGGGTCTCCCCTGCTCAGGTGTGGAAGTGGTTGCGCTTGATGACGGCCTTGCGGATGTTCACCGTCGTGCCGTGCTTCTGGCCGGTGGCGGTGAGGACCTGGACGACGATGAACCCGCCGAAGACGACGGCGGCCAGGATGATGAGCTGCTGGACCAGGGCGGCGAGTGCGGCGATGAACGTGGTTAGCAGGACCAGCCCGCCGCAGACCGCGGCGAACCCGATCCCCCCGAGCGCGAGGTTCACCGCCGTACGGGAGACGAGCGGCTTGACCGCGACCGGTTCGGGCCGGATGTGGTCGATGGCGTAGCCGGTGATGACCCGCCCGTCCGGCAGGACGATCGACGTCACGGCAGGCACGTTCGCGGGCTGCACCGGCACGAGCGGGGCGGGGGCGATCGGGGTGGGGTGGTGGACGGTTATGGCGTGCTCGGTGGGCCGGTGGCCGGTGTTCTCGGGGAACATGCGGAATCCCTTCCTCTGCTGGTTCAGGGAGGCGAACGCACCCCCTCGGGAAGCGCGTGGGAGGGGGTGCAAGAGTGTTGAGCTGGGGTGACTCCCTGCCTCCCTGAACATCATTTGTGCAGGTCAGGTCCAGGGAGGCGGGTCAGGGAGGCGTTCAGGGAGTTCTCCCTGCCTCCCTGACCCGCCAGGGGGCAGCTCCCTGTGTTCAGGAGGCGGAAGCGGAACTGTCGGTGTCCCGGTTCGCGAGGGCGCGGGCGATGCGCTCACGCCCGACGACCATGCGGCCGTCGGACTTGTAGGGCTCGGCCGCGGTGCCGTCCAGGACGCGCTTGAGGTCGGCGTGCGTCCAGCTCCCGTAGGCGTCCTCGGAGAGCACCGCGAGGCGCTGCAGCACGTCCTGGGTCAGGACCCGGTTCGTGTCGCCGATGACGGCCGCGATGTCGGCGAGCGGGTCCCGTACCTCTCCTTGCTCGATGACGTGGAGGGTGGTGACGCCGTCGCGCAGGGCGCGGGCCCGGTCGGCGATCTCCAGGGCTTCGGCGTCGTCGATGTAGTGGGTGCGCACGGTGATGGCTGCCTGGCCGGCGGGAATCGCGATGCCGCCCGACGCAACGACGAGCGTGCCCTTGTCCAGGTCCTGCCGCAGCAAGTGCGGGGCCGCCCCGCCGTCGACTGCCTTGTCCCCGAGCGCCATCCTGGCCTGCGACTCCGTACCGAGCACGAGAGATGCGCGGGTGTGGGCACCCTCGCGGACCAGCTTCGGCAGGTTCTGGTCGGTGGGGTCCTGGGTGCCTTCCCACAGCGTCACGTCGACCGCACGGCCCTGGTTGTGGACCTTGCGCACCGCCATGAAGTAGCGGGACGTGGCCTTCGACCCGCCATAGGGGCGCTTCTCCTCGTCCTTGACCGGGCACATGAACGCGAGCTGCGCCTCGTCCACGACCCCGACCAGCGGCGTGAACTTCGTGCCGGGCGGCGCCTGGAGACGGCGTTCCATCTCCGCGACCAGGCCCTCGACCATCTCGGTGGCCTGGATGACGTGGTCGTCGGTCGGGCCCTGGATGAGGACGGTGGCCAGGCCGTCGAACATGCCCCAGTCGCCGATGCCCTTGAGGTCCGCGATCCGGAACTCGACCGTGCGGTCCAGGGCCAGCCACAACGCGAGTGCCCGCAAGGCCGCGGTCTTGCCCTGGTTGGACAGGCCGGTGATGAGCAGGTGGCGCTGGTAGAGGCTCAGGGTTGCGGCGTCGCCGCGCAGGTCCTGACCCCACGGTGCCCTGCCCGACTTGTAGTCGGCCTTGCTGTCAGGGTCGGTGACCAGCGGAGACGGGCCGATCGGCTCGTCCAGCGCACCGGAGTCCGCGACCCAGAGACGGACCGTGCGGGCGGCTTCCGCGATCGTGATGAACACCTCGTGCTCATGCCGGGATAGGTTCTCGGCCAGCTTCCGGCGCCGGTTCTGCACCTCGTCCGTGGAGACACCGGAGGGCAGGGTCACGTCCACCTCGACCCCGCATCCGGCGATCCGGATCGGCCCGAGCATGGACGCGCCGGCGTCGCCCATCTCCTTGATGGCGTTGCGCAGAGGGGCCACACCGAGGTTCCGCAGGGCGAGGACGACGATGGACGGGGTGATCGGCTCACCCTCACCGGACCGCACGTTGGCGGGCAGCGCCCATTGGGGAGCGGCCTGCTGGTTCTTGCCCACGGCCCACAACCCGAGCAGCACCGCCCACGGGCCGATCGTTACGAGCGGGCCCCAGGTCACGGTGATGATGAAGACGATCCAGCGGACCAGCTCGATCAGCGCCATGGTCGGGGCGCCGATGTCGGTCCAGTCCTTGTTCGCGACGGCGAGCATGATCCCGAGCAGTAAGAGACCACCCGCCCCGATGCCGAGACCGGCCGAGATGCCCTTGGCAGCGTCCATCGGGGCGGTCAGCAGGTCCATGCGGCGGCGGTGGCGTTCCTGGCGGAAGCGCTGCCCACGCTCCTCCCACTCGGCCGCGGCCTCCATGTTCCCCGCGGCTTCCGCCGCGCGCAGGAGACGTTCGTAGCGGGAGGCGGTGCGGCCCTCCCAGGTACGGCGGGCCATGATCCGCGTCCCACCGAGGACGTAGAGGCCGTGCCGGGCGGTAGCCCGGCAAGCCGTTGTGGTCCGGTCGTGGGTGGCCACCGTGCGGATACCGCGTGCGGAGCGCACCCACAGGGGCACAGGCGCCGTTTTAGCGATCGGCGCTGCTGCAGCAGCGGTCTCGGCTGCCAGGGGCGCCACGGGGGCGGGGGTGGTCTTTTCGAAGAGGGGGACGACGTTGTCGCTCATGATGGAACGACTCCTGACTGCCCCGACTTTGGGGCGGTGAAGGTGGGAGGTGGTGCCGGGGTGGCCCGATTCCTTGGCCGGGACGGCCACCCCGGCAACCACTGAGCAGATGGGTCAGGCTGCGGCGGCGGGGACGAGACGGCCGGCGAGGTACTCGGCCCCGTACGCCTCGTGCTCCTCGGCCTGCAGCAGCCGGTCGTGCTCGCGGACCTGGCGGCGGGTCTGCCGCTCGACTCCGAGGTCGTTGCGGAGACCGGCGATGAGCCGTTCGCGGACGTCCTTGCGGCTGGTCTGCATGGCGTGGACCAGCTCGTGCACGAGCGTGACCGCGAAGGTGGTTTCGTTGGGGTGCTGGTCGACGTTGATGACGACCAGCACCCCGCCGTCGGCCAGGGGGATCGCGCGGCCTGCCGTGTCGCGGGCCAGCCGCTTCGCAGCGCGCAGGGCACGGGCCTGGACCCGCTTGTCCGTGCATCCGGCGGTCTCCCACTCGGCGGCCGTGGCGACCTCGGCCAGGTGCCGCTCGCCGGTGAGGACGACCTGCACGTCGGGCATCTTGCCGGGCACGGCCCGGTCCACGATCCGCACGGCTTCCTCCGCGAGGCGCTTGGCGGTGCGGAGCGTGGCCCGGTAGCCGAAGAGCTTGTGTGTGCTGACGGTCAGCTTCACTGCGTCTCCATTCATCGCGAGTGCAGGTGGATCCGGCAGGCGATGCGGGGCGGGCAGCATCATGCCGGGCCCGGGGCCGTGATGGGGTTCAGCGGCGGCCGGTCTCGCGGAGCAGCTGCGTCTGTACGGCGAGGAGCTCTGCGGTGGACAGCTGGTCGGCGGCGGCCTCGGCCTGCTTCTTGGCGACTTTCTTGTTCTTGTCGCTGGCCGCGGTGACGATGGTGGTGGTCTGCGAGGCGGTGTTGCGTCCGAACATGGGGTGTCTCCTGAGTCAGGCGGTTGGGGTGTCGGAGCAGGGCACGCACATGCCGAGGGAGCGCGGGATGCAGTACCCGGCGTCACGTCGGCAGTTGGGGCAGGTCCGGCGGGCGGTCATCGCTTTGGCGAGAGCGGTCCGGCGGCCCGGGGTCATGGGCCGAACGGGTTTGGCCCGGTCGATGCGGTAGAGGTAGGCGACCAGCGGGCCGCGGCGACGGCGGGGCCGCTGGAGTTCGGCGGCGACGTCCTGACCTCCCGGCCGCAGCCCGAGGGCGCGGAGCTGGCGGCGGGTGGCGTATCCGTCCGGGGCCAGGCGCCACCGGTAGGCGGGCAGTGCGCCCATTACGCGGCCACCACGCGCTTCCATGCGGATCGCAGGCGGACTTCGGAGGCGGAGTGCCCGGCGGTCCGGAAGCGGGTGGCCATCTCCCGGTAGGAGAGGGCGGGTGTTTCGCTGTGCCGGATCTGGTCGACGAGCGCGTCCAGTGCCTCATCCGTGAGGGCGCTGGCCGACTCCAGGGCGAACGCGGAGACGGGTTCGGTGGGGCCCCAGACGGGGAGTTCCCAGCGGGGTGTGACGCCGGGTGTGACGCGGGTCGTCACGCTGGTCAGCGCCCTGCCCGTATCCTCGCCCTCCCGCGCTGTTTCGAGGGTCGACCAGGCGCGGGAGAGGGTGTCAGCGGTTTTGGCCTGGACGTGTGCGACGCGGGCACCGGCCTGCGTCACGGCCGTCAGCCGGGTCTCCTCCGTGGCTGCTTCGGACCGGAGTCGGGCGCGGGCCACGGCGGCTTCGTCGCGGGCTTCCTGCTGAATGCCCTGGATCGCGTCCAGGGCCTCACCGGTGAGCGCGGTCCGCTCCCACAGTCCGTGGACCAGCCATAGGGCCTTGGCTGCGATCGGCAGCCAGGCGACGGCCAGCCACGCGCCGGCGGATTCCTCGGTGAGCGCGTGGGCGATCAGGACACCGGTGGCGATCAGGCCGAAGGACCAGCCGACCGCGGTAACCGGGGTGCTGTGGTCGCCCTGCGCGGCCAGGCGCCGTTCATAGGCAAGGGTGGCGAGCCATCCGCCGTCGATCCCGAGCCCGACGACCACAGCGACCGGCCACGGCATCGCCGTGCCCAGCCACATCACCACCACGGCCAGGGTCAGGACCATGGACACGGCCGTCATTCCGACGGCGGGCAGCACGGTCTTGGCCTTGCCCTTCATGCTCCCTCACCTCCCGCAACGGCCGCTTGGACCGCGATGGCGGCCCAGAGGTGGCGGGCGGCGGGAGAGTGGCGGGTTGCGTTCCACTCCCACTCGGGCCCGTCCTCAACGGTGTAACCCAGGGCGGTCAGCGCTCGTACGCGTTCCTGCACCGTGGGCATCGGGGTCACGCGGCCGAAGTCGTGCATTGGCCACTCCAGGAGCGGGGCGTCGGTCAGGACGTAGAGCACCCAGGTGCCGGACGCCCCGGTGGCCATGCGGGCCTGCGGGAGGCTCGTCATCACGCCACCTCGTCAGCGGTCGTGTTCGCCAGGGCCCGACGGGCCGCCAGCACCCGCCGGCGGGCCCGGCGGATGCGCCGCTCGTCCACCTCGTTGACCGGGTGATCGATGGTCATGATCTGGGCGTCCAGCAACTCGACCTCCGCCAGGATCAGCGGCATCTCCCGGTCGATCGCGTCCAGCTCGGCGGCCGACGGCTCGATGTCGAGCGAGGCCGCCGTAACAGTGGCCTGAAGTGCAGCGATGGTCTTCATGGGTCGTTTTCTCCTCGCAGTGAGACGGCCCGAAAGCGGCCCCGGTGCTCCAACACCGGGCCGCGCGCCGTTCAGGAATGCGCCACCACGGCAGTGGTCGGCCCGGCCGCCAGGGAAGGCGGCGAGTGCCCCGGGCCGGATTCGATCCAGCGCCCTCACGGCGTAGATCCGGGGCTGGCAGTGGAGTGGAAGGGCTACTTCGGCGTGACCGTGATGTCTTCGGTCGGCTCGTATCCCCTGGACCGCAAGCTGCTCTCGACCGTCTTCCTGGCCGCTTCCGGGGAGGGCGCGGTCAGCGTGCCGCGTGCGCTCGTGATCTCACCGGGGGCCATGGTGTCGGCGGCTTCGGCGATGAAGCTGTACTTCGGCATGAAGCTCTCCCGTGGGTCATGGGTCCGGACAGTCCGGCTCCCCTCTGCCCCGCCCGTACGACCTCGGCGGGTCGGACGGGCGGGGGAGGCAACCGGCCGCAGCGGTCATGCGCTGCGGCGGATGGTGGTGCGGTTTAGAGCCGAGGGCGTGTCCCCCACTGGGGTGTAGAGCCCCGGTGTGACGGGGGCCCACTCTCGGTCGGCTGGTCTCCACTCACCTCGCCGGAACGGTCACGGTCGACTGCTGGTGGTGGATCACGCTGTGCAGTTGTTCAGCGATGCGGTCCGGCGGAGAGCCGACGGGCGCAGGTCGAAGCAGCCCAAAGGACGGCCTAGATGCCCACTGTCCTAGGACTGCGGTGCTTCTGAGATGACAATGACGCACAGTCTCGGGACTGTCAACAGTCCTAGGACTGTGCTTGACTGGAGTCGTTGAGAGGAGTGCTCGTGGCACCCAAGTGGCGGGAACTGGCCGACAAGCTGGCCGAGCAGATCAAGAGCGGTGAGCTGCCCCCTGGTCGGCAGCTTCCGCATATCCGGGACCTGGTTGAGGCTGGCGAGGGGTCGAAGTCCACGGTTCACGCGGCCTACAAGGCGCTGGAGGCCGAAGGCCTGGTGACCTCGTCCCGAGGCCACGGCACTGTTGTGCGGAAGCAGGAGCCGCTCAAGCGGCTCGGCATCGCTCGGTATGACAAAGCCAAATGGCGCGACGGGGACGAGGTCGCGTTCATCGCCGACCGCGTAGCTTCGGGGCGCGCGCACAAGCGGGGCGAGCAGACACAGAACGTGAGTCGTGTCCCAGCCACGCCACTCGTGGCCGCTGCACACGGTCTTCCGGAAGGCTCTGAGGTATACGCGCGCGCACGCCTCGTGAAGGAGGGGGACCAGCCGACTCACACCCTGACCAGTTACTACCGCCCGGAGCACGTCGAGGGGACACGGCTTGTCGACCCCACGCCTGGCCCGGCCGGCAAGGGTGGCGGATACCGCGTGCTCTACGACGCGGGGTACGAGATTGACCACATGCGCGAGGAACTGTTCGCGCGGGCCGCAGTGCCAGCGGAGGCCGCACTACTCCAGCTGACGCCGGGCGAGTGGGTTGTAGAACTCCACCGAACCACGTACACGGCTGACGGGACCGTGGTGGAGTTCGCAATTGGCATTCACGCAGCGAGCCGCTTCGCTTGGGCCTACGACTTCAAGGTTCCCGACTCGGCGGAAGGGGCAACTCAGTGATCTCCGTGCAGACGTGGTCTGACGCTCAGCTGCTCTGGGATTTTCAGCAGATGCGCCACGACCCGCAGCCCTGTTCGGTCGGCATCGGTCTCGGAAGCCATGACTTGGGTGTGGCTGACGCGACCGTGAACCTGTATCAACGCGGCATGTTCCCGCTGATCCTCTTCACGGGGGCGACCAGCCGGACTACACGCGACCGGATGCCCCGGGGGGAGGCCGAGCACTATCGGGAGCGCGCGTTGGAATTGGGCGTTCCCGCATCGGCGATCCTCGTTGAGCCTAGGGCGCGGAACACGGGCGAGAACATCAACTTCGCACGCGAACTACTCGCTGAGCGAAGTGTCGAAGTGTCATCCGTGCTGCTCGTGAGCAAGCCGTACGAGGAGCGACGGGCCTACGCGACAGCGCGCAGGCTCTGGCCGGGAGTCGCGATCGTCAGCGCGTCGGCGCCCATGACGCTCTCGGAGTACGTCGACTCCATGAAAGATCCGCGTCTCGTACTGGACATGCTCGTGGGGGCACAGCAGCGTCTGCTTATCTACCCGGAGCAAGGGTTCATGATCAGCCAGGAGGTGCCGGACTCTGTTGCTGCGGCCTATGAGCGCCTGTGTTCCGAGGGGTTCACGAGTCGCCTCGTGCCGGCCAAGTAGGGGACTTGTGGGCCACCGGTGTGGCCCAGGCACAGTGCCCTTGAGCCGTCACGGCATGCGGTAGAACTTTCTCTACTACATCAAGGCCCGCGCACGGCGCGGGCGCGCGCCGCCTGTCCGGCGGAGCCGCCGCCCTATCTTCGCCAGCGGCGGCCCCGCCGGCGGCACGCTGCGTGCAAGGGCGAGACGTCATTCGCGGGCACAAGATGATGCCTCCGGCGGGGGATCGGCGGGCACCGGGACGGTGGGGGCGCCGTTTCCGACCGCGGGCCCGTAGTGGCGTGTGCACGGTGCTCCCATCCCGTCCACCGTCGCCCCAGGCAGAGCCGAGCAGACGCGGCCCCTGGCGTCCTGGTGGTTCATACAGTGGCGCGCTCCACATGGACGCCAGGACCCACGCCCGCTCCACAGTGTGTGGGTCGACGGCGGACGGGATGGGAGCTGGGGAGGGTGGTGGGCGAGCCAGATCAAGGTCCTGTTGATGTCGAGGGCCTTCTGGCCACCGGAGGCAGCGTGGTGGCCGCACCTTCGAAGACGCGCGCAGCCCCGCTCTTGCTGCACATCCTTCATCAATCAGCCCACCCTCAGCCTGATCCAGTGAAAGACTGAGGTTAGGACAAGGGGAGATCAACAAAGGGGGATTAGATGGACGCATCGCAACTTCCGGACACAGGGACGCGAGAAAGCGTTAAACAGCTTGGGATATTCGATTGCGAGGAAGCATATAAAACACCTACAAGTGTCGACTACAAGAACCTGTTCGACTCGGGCATGATAGTTCTCGACACGAATGTATTGATCAATTTGTACCGATCCAACGAGAGAACCCGCAGGGATACCTTTGCGGTGCTCTACCGCCTGCAAGAGCGGCTATGGATTCCCCATCAAGTACTTTCCGAATTTTGGCGGAACCGCGATCTACCTTCCGTTAAAGGTCATCATCGCGCGAAAGCCCGGACCGCCTGTACTGCGCTTGACAAAGTATTGCGATCATTGAGTGACGCTGCGGACCGCTGGCTAAAAGATGTGCACCTGGATACCGACGATGCAGCCAACCAGAAAATTAAGGGCTACAGAGATCGAATTGAGGGCTCCGTTGAGGAGATGAAGAGATACATTGAGAGGCAAGCGGAAAGTGACGCCTTAGAGGGAACGGATTCTACGCATACGGACCCAATTCTAGTGCGACTGGACCCATTGCTGCTCGGCAGGATTGGGTCTCCCCTGCCTCCCGAAGAATATGCAGAGGCTGTGACGGAGGCGAAGCATCGCGCAGATAAGGAAATGCCGCCGGGTTACGCTGACTACGCTTCGAAGCCAGACGGTCAGGCCGCCGGAGATTACATAATCTGGAAGCAGGTCATCGATGAAGCGGCGAAGATCAGGAATGACGTCTTGCTCATCACAGGGGATGTGAAAGAGGACTGGTGGACGCCACGAGCAGGACAAAATATCGCCCGCCCAAGGATGGAACTGCGAAGCGAGATGCGCAAGGAGGCAGGGGTTGAGCTATTTATGATGACGCCGAGCCAGCTTCTAGCAGAGGCGTCCAGCGCCTTCAAGCTCAAGGTGGACGAACGTTCCGTAAGTGACCTAGCGAGTCGCGAAAAAGGTGTCGACTTCGACGTCCTTCCAGCAATCCTTCGAAATGCGATCCTCGGAGCGATAGAGGCGGCCCATGGCCGTGCAACGACCGTCCATCAGGTGAGTGGCCTAAAGGCTAGGTCACCATATGGCCTTACGATGTCCGAGTCGGTCATGGAAGAGCTGACGGAACGAGTCGCGACCATTGGCGGTGATGCCCTGAATGTGCATGGCATGAAATATCCGATCTTCGATGGTCTTCTGCTCATTCCCATGAGAACCTCTCCGGGGCACGAATCTACACGAATGCTGTCTTCCCAGCGCTTGAAGAGGATTGGCTCAGTCCTTGACGCCTCACGCGATATGCTGATCTTTAACGATGTTCCGCTCGCGAATCTACTGCCCACTGTCGTCTATTATGCCTCTAGTCCAGATTCCGGAGTTGAATTCGTTTACGCCGTCATGGGGAATTTCGACGCTAGAGGGAACTTCGAAATTGAGCTTCGCTTTAGTTTGCTGTAATATGCGAGTTGGCTTTCTTGCCGTCTCATACTTCGCTAGCAGCTCCAAGCATGCCTAACGGGCCGCCCGTCGCCCTGGTCCTGCCGGTCCAACTGTGGGCTATACGCGGGCCGGGCGAGATGCATGACGGCTTGTGTAGGCCTTAGGCGCAGTTCAGCGTGGTTCCGTTTAGGTAAGTGGCACGGTCTTGAAAGCTGTTCCTGACTGCTGCCCCAACCAAGGTCTAGGCTGCAGTGCGTGGATGATCAGATGTACGACGATGCCTACCGCGGTTGGCGGGCATCGCTGACGACTCTGTTGGCTGATCCCGCGCTGCTTGCGCGGTGGCAGGAGCGCCGCTTTCAGTTCGCTCATCGCGTCGGCGCTCTTCTGACCGAAGCGCACGGAGGCAGCGCAGCTGTCACAGGACCTGCCCTCTACGGGGTGTTCGCCGCCGGTGCAGGCCTTTGCTACGTAGGGCAGACGCAGGAGGCTGAGCGTCGCCTGCGGGACCTGCCGGTGGGCGAGAGCCACCACCTGGCCAACACGGTGCCACCCGAACTCTGGGAGAGGGTGGTGGTGATCCGCTGGCCACTGCTGCTTTCCGAAGCACCTGTAAACGAACACTCGCTGGCCAAGGAGATGGGCCCCACCATCTGCGGCCTCGCCCTGGAGCACGCCCTACAGGTGGCAACTGCGCCGCCGTTGAATAGCCGCCGGCGGCGTACATCCGGCGACTGGCAGCCGCGAAACCTCACGCAGAGTCGCTCTCGTGGTGCGATCCATGCGCAATCCGTGCCGGGTCTGACTCAACTGACTCTTGCTGCTTGGTCAGCCCTCGCAGAGATGGTGATACCCGGGCACTCGGCGGTCGTCGACACCGGGACCGGCCGAGCGGTGTCCCCGACAGCACTGCACCAGCCACCGGGTGCCTGAGGAGCGGCGGCACGAAGTTGAGCGGATTCCCCCATACGTGCCCCCAGAGAGGCCGCTGGCGGAGAACCCACAGATCACAGGCCCTAGATGGAGCCCGCTGTAAATCTGCTGGCTCAGCCCCAGGGTCGAACCCTGGCGCAGCCTCCCAAGCGAAGCCGCCAACCAGTCCTTCTGGTCGAGGGCCTTCTTGCTCCGTGGCTGGCGCAACCGTCGACGTCTTGGGAGCCGTATGACCTTAACGACGGCACATCCGTCGTCCTTCCCGAGGGAGGGCCCCACACCGAGGCCAGAGTCGTGAACCGCGTGACCGCGACCGGCTCGCCGAGGAGGCGTCGCTACTCGGCGTCCCAAGAGCTGCATTCGTCACGCACGTCTGGTGGACGTACTACAGCGCCCCCGGGGCCGACCCGTGGAGACGGCGGGCATCGTGGTCCCCACAGCACAGTGCTGGATCGTTTACGCGATCCCGACCAGGCCTTGCTAGGCGGACAGCTCGCAGCCCGCTGGCATGGTGGCGCACCCGCTCTGTCAAATGACGTCGAGTTCCTGACGAACCCACCCGCAGCCACATAACCTGTGCGGGACGCAAGGGGTGCCAATGTCGAAGTACCACTCAGGTTCATTCACATCCGGATACGAACAATTCTGGCGGAAACCGACCGGCGAGGTCGACAACGCCATCAAATCTAGCGTTATCGTGCTGGATACCAATGCGGTACTCAACCTATATCGAATGAAACCTTCCGCTAGGAGTGAGTACCTGACAGTCCTCACCAAAATTGCTTCACGCACATGGATTCCCAAGCGAGTTGCCGACGAATTTCACGACAACAGGCTATCTAGCGTCGCCTCACACGTAAGCTCACTGAAGAAGAAATCTGAGGCCGTATCTATGGCGGCCGATGAATTTAGATCCTCGTTGCGCGATTTCTACAAATTGCACTCGCTGGCCGACGGGCGGGCTAACGATCACCTAAAGCCGCTAAATTCCGAGATTGCGCGGATCACCGAAACAATCGAAAAAGAGGTTAAAGGTTTCGATTTGACCCCAGAGGGGCTTATTTCTAATGATCCCATCCTGGAGAGGCTGGCTATCCTTTTCGACGGAAGGGTTGGCGATGATTTTTCGCCCGAAACGATGGAGGAGATAAAAGAGGAAGCCCTCAGGAGAGGAAAGGAAAAAATCCCACCTGGCTACATCGATATCCAAAGGAAAGGGGAGGAGGGAATCGGCGACTACGTGATCTGGCGTCAGATGTTGGAGAAAGCCAAATCGAGTGGCGAGAATATACTCTTCGTCTCGACTGACACGAAGGAGGACTGGGCTCGAATTCAGTGCGGCCTATCAGTGGGCCCGAGACCGGAGCTTGTACGTGAGATGAGAGAGGTGGGGGTTTCTTACCATCAACTTCCGCTGGCGGCGTTCCTGTCCCGCGCTGCCCGCGTCCTGAGCGTTCGGGTTAGTCAGGATACGCTGGACCAGGTAAATGCGCGTGTTTCTCAAGAGGATAGGCGACGTCAAGTATACATGCGGAATAGGCGTGCGCTTGAGTTGGCCGAGCGCCTGGTTTCTACAGAAGAAAATTTGGGCCGAATGAGGTCGGCGCTAAAAGAAGCGGAAAATTCACAAGTTGTCGCAGAAGAAAGGATGAGACTGCTGCGTTCCTCGTTGGAGCAGGCGAGATCTGAAAGGAGCGTGAATCCGGAGGGCGCCGATCATAGGGCCGTCGAGAATTTGATGATCGATCTAGATGTGGCGCAGTTCGAATACCAGAAAGCGCTCACCGAGATTAATGGCCTTCGACGCTTCATCGACGACCAAGTCGCGCGACAGGAGCATCATCGTAAGCAACTTTCTGAGTCCGACGGGGAGCCTGGCTGAGTGCGATGCTGGTTGCTGTCGCGAGACGCTTCATTAGCTTGTACATGGCGGCAACTCAAGCATCCCGTCCCAACTTGAGGGTGCGGTGATTTCCAAGCTCAGCTATTAGAGTCACGGGGACGCACACGGTGTCCAGCCGAGATCTCGGAGGTAGGTCGGATTGCGTGTCATCCACCAGCGGTAAGCCGTACCGCCGACGACGATGCGCCGAGTCCCCTCACGGCCCAGTTCCGTGGATTCTCCTCGGCACGCTGGACGCTAGCCACTCCGGCTCGTTGCACGGTCCTGAAAGCCGTTGCGCCGGCCTGGTTGGCGCATGGGATACTCCGATTGGTTGCTGAGTTGAACTCGACTCCCGAGCCGTTTACGTTCATCGCTGCATGCGTGATCTCCGCCTTTTTCACCCGCCTGTCGTCCGTCATCCTTACCGGACTCGCGAAGGGCAAGGTGATCATCATGGATCTTTGGGCCAGGTGTAAGGGCCAGTCGGTGGCCGCCGTGTCGGTGTGGGTGCTCTACCTGTGGACCATGCCCACCGCCACGGAGTCGGGTTGAGCTCAGCAACCGTAGGGCGAGAGGGACCAGCTACCGGCGCTCGTTGTCCTGTTCTTTGTTCAGTTCGCTCAGGCCCGCGGTAGTTCATCGCCGTACGCCGACCCTCGCTGAGCTGCCGAGTGGCCTCACATGAACGCTCGCGAACAGCCGCTCGCACAGTTGGAAAGCGTGTTGGGGGCAACCCCTCACGAGTTCGAATCTCGTATCCTCCGCCATTGCTCTCACCGGGCAATACGTTGAAGGGCCCCGCAGCTTGCTGCGGGGCCCTTCGGCGTTCTCCTAGGCCCGTAGTCTCATCTGCAGTCTCATTGAGACGCTGCGGAGCCCTCCGCGCCGGTCTCGTCGGGCTCCTTGGCCACTTCCCAGATGAGTCCCCCAACCCGCTGCGCGACGTCGGCGAGGATGCCGCCCGTCACGTGCTGGTATCGGGCCGCCATCGCTCGCGGACGCGCAGCGGCTCACCGAGCAGAACCTGCGGTTGACGCAGTCGGAGATCGACGCCTGGCTCGCCTCCAACCCGCAGGACGGCCAGAACAAGGCCTTCGTGAGCAAGACGCCAAACGGCGAGGCCAGCGGCAGCTACGTTTCCAAGCAGCCCACGCCCAACCAGGACGGGTCCACGGGCACGATCCCCGGGACGGGCTACAAGGACCACGGCCTCAATGCGAAGGCGATCGACGTCAACTACGTCAAGACCGTCCTCAAATACGATTCCAGCCTCGATCCGCCGTACATCATTTACACGTCGATGCCCGCGCCCCGACCGATCCTGTAGGGACTCTGATGAACCCCCTCGACAGAAGCACCTGGGACGCTGCGCTGCTACGGCTCCTGGAGGACGTCTTCGTCTTCGCCAGGAGCGGTCCGCGGCTGCACGGGGACTGGGCCGAGGACGTCCTCGCCGTCATGGAGCGGTCCGTCGCCGACCCGCGGGGCTGGTTCGCCCTGGATTCGGAGACGTTCCAGGAGGGCTGGGAGGCCGGCTGCCCCGGCTACCCGTTCCGTGTGACGGCCGCCCAGGACCTCCGCGCCGGGCTCCGGCCGATCACGGCCGGCGCCGCCGTCGAGCTGCTCGCCTCGCTCTCGCAGGAGTGGTTCTTCGAGGGCTCCCCGGTCCGGTCGCGGGAGGACCGCGACGCGGTGCTCGCGGACGCCCGGACCGTGCTGGACCGCTTCGGTCCCGAGGCGGCGTTCTGGACCTCCTCCGGCCTCGCCCGTACCTGCGACGCGCCCGACTTCCTGGCGGGCGACCTCGAAGGCGGCCACCCCTTCACCGGCTACATGATGGATCTCGGCCTGATCGCGGTGTCCGCGGACGAGGTCGGGGTCTTCTGGTCGTTCAACGCGAATTGAGACAATGATCCGATGCTGACCCGATCCGCCACCTACCCTGACCGGGAGACCGCCCAGTGGGCCACCCAGCAGGTGGTGACCGCCAACGAGCAGGTCATCCACCGCTGGCTCGCCCAGGGGACGCGGGCCCGCCTCACCATCGAGGCCGCCTGGCCGTCCCGGGAGGAGCCCGTCGGGCGGGTGCTGCTGGAGGCGATGCTGCTCGCCGGGCAGGAGCCGCTCGACGTCCGGGCCGCCCGCGTCGTCCTGCGGCGGGAGCCTGACAGCCCGTACGGGTTCGTCGTACAGACCACCGTCCCGTTCTACCCGTAGAGGCAGTGCGACCGTGTCCATGAAGCCCCTTGAGCACGACCGCCGCTACGGCGAGCTCGATCAGGTCCTGCGCGCCTACCTCGGCCAGAGCGCCGACGACACCGCCGAGCGGCGCAGCCGAGCCCTGGACGCCTATCTGCGCCACACCTGGCACACCCGGCCCTGGGCCATCGCGGAGGCGGAGCGGCAGCTGCGCGAATACAGCCGCAACCCCCCGGGACGCCTGCGGATCGACCTCGGGGAGTTCTACGCGGTCCCCGACGTGGGGATCCCCCAGTCCGCGATCGGCGACTGGCTGCTCCTGCTCGCCGACCACCTCAAGCAGAGCATCGAGGACGGCGAGGTGCCGCCGCCCACGAACCCGCAGACGCACTGGGAGTGGCACGCACGGTTCCCGGAGACCGCGCAGCTGCTGGGCGGCTGGTTCTCGCAGGACATCGTCGACGAGTTCCCCGACCACGAGGCCGCGGTCGCGGACTACGCCGCCACCACCGACCCCCAGCTCGTCGCCCGCCTCGTCGGTGAGCTCCACGAACTGATCGCCCTCCCGCTGGACGAGGGCGACTACGCCGTGGCCGCCGCGGAACTCGGCATGGAGGTCAACCCGCCCGAGCCGTTCTCGTACGGAGCGTGGTTCCAGGCGGTGGCGACGGTTCTGAGCGCCGACTGACGGCGTGGAGCGCGTGGGCGCCCGGCTCGCGCCCCGCCTGGTCTCAGTTCTGGTCTCATTCGCCCCTGTCCGGGCCCGTCCGGACAGGGCCACCCTGGACGCTCCGCCGCAGGTCAGGACGGGTACGACCTCCGCCGGACAGCCGTACGAACATTTGGAAAGCGTGTTGGGGGCAACCCCTCACGAGTTCGAATCTCGTATCCTCCGCCATTGCTCTCACCGGGCAATACGTCGAAGGGCCCCGCAGCTTGCTGCGGGGCCCTTCGACGTTGGTGGTTGCAGTTGTCACCAACGAGCTGCTGGCACCTACCGACTGTTCAGAGCCTCACGGCACACGCCGCAGAACATGGCCGTGTCGCGCCCGGACCGGTGCATCAGCTGGCCGCAGTCAGCGCACGGCCCCAACCCCCACGGCGGACAGCCCAGAGCCGCAGAGGCGGCAGCCCGCTCGACGGGCAAGATCAGCGTGGGATTGCCTGACCGTGGCGCCCGCATGCGCGGCAGGGTGAATCCGCCGGTCGGCTGGCCCAGGTCTCGGATAGGCCGTGCGTCGCTGACGAACCAGCCCTCCTCACCCGCCCGGCAGTTCCTGTCGATCTCCTGTCGGCGAAGGTGATCTCATCGTCCTCCTCCTGCCCCGGTGCCACGGGGAGAGGAAGCCCCACACGTCCGCTACGTTTTCGACGAGTGAACCCAAGGCTCGCTGCGGGGGCCTTCGACGTGTGTTGGGGCAACCCCTCACGAGTTTCGGGTCTCGCACCTCCGCAGCGTCCTGAGCAGGCGAACAGAGTGTCGGACCGCAACTAGCGCCGCGACCGGCAAGGGCTCTCGCTTCCCTGGGCACTGCCCATCTCGCCTAGGACACCACCGGGTTGACGCCGGACGGCCGCATCGAGACGGCCCGTAAGCGCGGCGAGCCCGAGCCCTGCGCATGAGGAACACCACACCATGCTGGAGCGGCTCGGACTTCGGTCCGCCACGGAATGCACCCCTGGTCGCTTCGCACCGGACGAGGCCAACACGCGCCTGCTGCGCCTCACGGCACCATGAAGACGAGCCGTCCGGCCACGCAGCCGTTCACGGCCCTGGATGCTCCCGACTGGTCCACCGGCCGCCACGCACGGACAAGGACGTACGGACCGACCTCACATCCGCGTTGGGGTGGTCTCGGGCGTCGACTACACGGCGACGAGGCGCACTCTGTCGCCGCAGAGCTTCGTCATGTCGTCAATATCAGAGGTGAGCATGACGACCGGGCGGCGCTGACGCAGGGCCGCCTCGGCCACGGCGGCGTCGATGGCGTACTTGTGACCATGCAGCCCGGCGTTGATCAACATGGCTGAGGCGGCCTTGGCCTCCTCGTCGCCGATGTGCACGATCCGCACGCCGGACAGGACCCAGGCGAGCCGGGCCTTGTCGGTCCGGCGATGCACCGCTTCGATGATGGTGAGCGCGCTGATGACCACCTCCATGCCCCGCTTGCGGGCTTCGGCGACGAGTGCGACGACGGGCTCGTGATCACTGACGAACTTCGACAGACCCTCGCAGTCGAGAACGAGGGTGCCTTCGTGGCTCAGCTTGCGGCGGGCCACTGCCCCTCCTCAGCGAACACCTCGTCGAAGACCCGGCGCGCCCGCTCCTGCTCGGGCTCGGAGATCGACCCCTGACGGCGTTCGTAGTCGGCCAGGTACTCATCCAAGATCTGACCGCGCAGCTCACGCTCCACCGCTTCGGTGATGAACGCGGAGAACTCACGCTTGCCGACCCTCCGGCGGATCGCCTCCGCCGTCCCCTCGGGAAGGGAGAGGCTGACCCTGGTGGCCGGCCCCTCACCGACGCTGTACGGAATATCGCTCACGGGACTGACATTATCAAACAAGTAGGAATTCGACCGGGAAGCAGCACGCCGAATGAGGCGGGCTGCCCACCACTCACCTCGTGGTCCTCGGTTCTGGTCTCATTCACCTACGTTCAGCCGTGCCCGGACGCCGCTGGACAGTCCGCTCCACGGCTGGTCAGGACGCCCATGACCACCTCCGACCCTCACGAGTTCGAATCTCGTATCCTCCGCGGGCTGCGCATCGAAGTCGACGCCTCGGACAGCTCTCGCTCGCCAGGAGCCAGCCAGTCGTCGACGGGTAGCGTCACTCGGTCGGCGAGCGCATGATGCCCACGTAATCGCGGTCGAGCTCAGCTGCACGCAGCGCTGCGACAGCGGCTTCGACATGTCGGAACTGTACGAACAGGATGAACGGACTGGGACCAGTCCCGTAGAAGTAGCCACGCGGTATCGACGAGCCACTACTACGCTCGCCGACCATGGACTGGGTCGAACGCACCGCGCAGTTGAGGCAGTGGACGCGGAGCGGGGTGAGGGCTCCGCACAAGCCATTGCTGCTCCTGTACGCGCTCAGTCGGTTCCAGCAGGACTCCGAAGGCGCGCTGCTGTACAGCGCGGTGGAAGACGACCTGGGGCGACTGCTCACGGAGTACGGCCCCGGCAACCGGACGACGCCCGCCTACCCCTTCCATCACCTGGTGAGTGACGGCGTGTGGGAGGTGCGCACCGAGCGCGGGCCGGGGAGTCCCGGGACCCGGGTCAGGGAGCTGCGCGCAACCGGTGCCACCGGGCGGCTGACACCGGAGCTACGTACGGCGCTGCGGCGGGAGCCGTCCCTCCTCGGCCGCATGGCACGGGTGCTGCTCGATCTCAATTTCACGCCTTCCCTCCACGGCGAACTCTGTGAAGCCGTCGGCCTGGCGCTGGAGGAGGCCGAGGCGCCGGCTTTGAGCGCGCGTAGGCAGCGGGACCGGCGGATGCGGGAAATGGTCCTGACGGCCTACGAGTACCAGTGCGCTTTCTGCGGCTACGACGGAAGGATCGGGGCAGTGCCGGTCGGGCTCGAGGCTGCCCATGTGCGCTGGTGGGCCTTCGACGGACCGGACGACATCGAGAACGGGCTGTGCCTCTGCTCGCTGCACCACAAGCTGTTCGACAAAGGCGTACTCGGTATCGGCGAGGGCCACCGCATCCTGGTCTCGCAGAGCTTCGTCGGCCGTAGCGCCGCCGCCCGGGAGCACGTCGTCATGCTTGCCGGCCGTCCGGTGATCGGGCCCCAGGCGGGCGTCCGCCCCGTCGCCGCCGACCACCGTTCCTGGCACACCAGCCAGGTCTTCCACGGCAGCCCACGTCCCGCAGCGACCGACTGACCGCCGACCTGGCGGTCACACGAATGCGCCGGCCTTCAGCTGGGGTGTTGCGACGACCACTGAAACCCAAGCTTGCTGCGGGGCCCTTCAACGTTCGTAGTCTCAATGAGACACTCTTCGGAGCCCTCCGGTCCGCCCCTCTCGGCGTCCTGAGCCACTGCCACCCGGCCCCTCCACGACGTCGTCGAGAGCGCCCACGGCACGCGGACCTCGTGCCACGAGGGAGCGCGCCCCCGAGTCCGGCGAGCAGTGGTTTGCCGCAGCTCCGTAGACGGCTGCTGCGGCGTTCGCCAGATACTCGCTCGAGGCATCTGGACATCCAGCGAGATATACGTGCTGTACGAGTTGATATCACCGGAGGTGCTCGATGAGTCGCACAGTGATCGACCTCGACGACGAACTGCTGGCCGACGTTGCTCAGGCGTTGGGGACCGGCACCAAGAAGGAGACGGTCAACACCGCTCTGCGCGAGGTGCTCGAGAACCGCCGACGGGCACTCGCTCTCACTCGACTGCGGGCCACAGCGGGCGAGGGTGGCTTCGATCTGGATGTGTTCGAGGACAAGAGGGACTACCGGCGGTGAGCGCGGCACAGTTCCTGATCGACACCAGCGCGCTCGCCCGGTTCTTCCGCTCCGACGCCGAACAGTACGGCTGGGATCAAGCCGCCACGGCAGGGCTCGTCGCAACCTGCCCTGTCACCGAGCTGGAGTTCTTCTACAGCGCCCGCTCCGCCGCAGACCGTGCGCGCGGCATCGAAGACATGCGGCTGCTGTTCGGCTGGGTGCCTGTCGATGACCGCGCGTACGACCGAACCCGGCAGGTTCAGGAGCTGCTGACCCAGCGAGGCCAGCACCGTAGTGCGGGACCTGTTGACCTCGTCGTTGCCGCCGCCGCGGAACTCCAGGGCCTGACCCTCCTGCACCGCGACCACGACTTCGATTGCATCGCCGCCATCACCGGCCAAGCCATGCAGTGGTACGGCCCGGAGGCCGGCAAATAGACGCGTGCCCGTGCTCGGTTCTGGT
Source organism: Streptomyces clavifer (assembly GCA_014651175.1). Lineage (GTDB taxonomy): Bacteria > Actinomycetota > Actinomycetes > Streptomycetales > Streptomycetaceae > Streptomyces > Streptomyces clavifer. The sequence goes on from BMWJ01000004.1 coordinate 100,993, forward strand.
CTCGTTCGCAGGCGCACAGCACAGTTCAGCCCGCCTGTAGTCGCCGGCTCCGTCAGAGGTCGGCACGCCCGTGACCGCCCCCGGATGCCCGGACACCATGTGGAAAGCGTGTGGGGGGCAACCCCTCACGGGCTCGAATCCCGTAGCGACCGCTGCGCGCCTTCGTGCTCGACCGCGAAGCCCCGCCCCTGGCCGCGCGCGGTGCCGGAAGATGATCGCGTGGCTCGACCTCGCAGCCCGGGGTGAAGCCGACGTGGTCTTGCTTCTCCTCCCCATCGGGCCGTCGCGTCGATAGCCTTGGGCAACTGGATGAGGGGGAGGGCGCATGGCCGGGTTGAGCAGGCTCGACGGCAAGCGGGTTCTGGTGATCGGTGGTGGTGGGGCGGGGATCGGCAGGAGCATCGTCCGTGCCTGTGCGGCCGCCGGGGCGGCCGTGGTGGTGGTCGACGTGGATGCCGCACGGGCAGCCGAGGCGACGGACGAACTACGGGCGACCGGACACGTCGCCCATGCGCTGAGCGGTGACGTCCGCTCCCTCGAGCAGCTCGAGGCGCTGATCACCGGCGCGGCCGAACGGCTCGGCGGGCTGGACATCCTGGTCACGGTGGTCGGTGGGCAGGTGGCGTTCGTGCCCGCGGTCAAGCTGCACGAGATGGCCGACGAGGACTGGGACACCGTCTACGAACTGAACCTGCGCTACGTGGCCCGAGCGGTGCGGCACGTGCTGCGGCTGTTCCTGGAACAGGGCACGGGCGGGAACATCGTCAGTATCGGCTCGGTCACCGGATTCATGGCCGCGCCGAAACAGGCCGGTTACGGCGCTGCCAAGGCCGGCCTGTACAGCCTGGCGCGGACCGTCGCGGCCGAGTACGCGGCCGACGGGATCAGGATGAACGTCGTCGCGGGTGGGGCGATCAGCACCGCCGTCAACACCGGCTCCTCCGACGCATGGGTCCCTGAGATCCCGGCAGGCCGCTACGGCACGTCGGAGGAGATGGCGGCTGCGGCCGTCTACCTGGCCTCCGACGAGGCGCGCTACGTCACCGGTCAGCAGATCGTGCTGGACGGCGGCGTCTCGGTCCGGGGACCGTTTCCCGAATAGCCTGACCGGAGCACGCCGTTGCGCCTCCCGGCAGCCGGGCGGCAAGGGCCTTCGCCGTCAGCGGCCCGAGCCCTGGTCCCGGTGGGCGGTGGCCGCCCGTCGACGCGACGGGTCACGCCCTGCGGACACGTCCCAGGCGGAGGGCCGAGACGAGGAAGAAGACGCCGCCGAGGAACGCGTAGCCGGCCAGGTTGCTCAGGGAGGCACCGTCCTGGTCCGCCCGGGCACGCGGCGCCTGAGCGGCTGCCACCGGGGCCGCGTGACCCATCGGGGCCGGCCGGACGACAGCTCCACGGGACGGACGAGACGGCGACGGCGGGCGTCCGGGAGGGCGGCCCCCACCACCGCCCGCGGGCCGCCCTGACCCGGTTTCAGTCGCCCAGGAACACGACCCTGCGCGACGGTGCGCCGCCGGAGTACGGGGTGGTGGCCTGGCGGCCGGCCGGGACGGCGCGTTCGCGGCCCCAGGTCCTGATGTCGTCGACCTGCTCCGGGTTGGTGCGGCTGAGCGGAGTCGTGTTGGCGAAGGTCTGCAGGACGAACGTCGGGTGCAGCGCCTCCGCACCGCCGTTGAGCAGCACCTCGGCGCCCACGTCGTGCAGTGCGGACTCGATGTCGGCCCCCGCGAAGCCCTCGGAGATGTCCACCAGCCGCTCCACCTGGTCCGGGTCCGGTTCCGCCTTCACATAGCGCCTGTAGTACATCTCGATGATCTCCTTGCGGTCCTGGCCGTCCGGCAGGTCGACGAAGAACAGCTCGTCGAAGCGGCCCTTGCGCAGCAGCTCGGGCGGCAGGCTGCGCACGTCGTTGGCGGTGGCGACGACGAACGCCCTGGATTCCGACTCCTGGAGCCAGAAGAGGAACTGCCCGAGTACGCGCTGGGGAACGCCGGACTGGTCGTTTCCGCCGGCCAGGCCCTTCTCGATCTCGTCGATCCACAGGATGCAGGGCGCCACCCGGTCCGCGGTGGCGAGCGCCTCCCGCATCCGGCTCTCCGACTCCCCCAGGTACTTGCCGTGGATGCTGGCCATGTCGAGGCGGTAGAGGGGGAGTTGCCACTGCTGGGCCACGGCCTTGGCCGAGAGGGACTTGCCGCAGCCGGGGACACCCACCAGGAGCACACCGCGGGGCGGTCGCAGCCCGGTGGCCCGCAGGTCCGCGTGCATCAGGCGGTGCTTGCGGGCCAGCCAGTCGCGCAGGCTGGACAGGCCGCCGACCGAGTAGTCCGCCGCCTTGAGGCTGAGCCGCTCCAGGCCGGCGAGGTCACTGAAGATCCGGTCCTTCGAACGGGCCAGGACCAGGACGTCGTCCGGTTCGACCGATCCCTTGGCCACGATCGTCGCCATCAGGTTGACCGCCTCCCCCTCGGTCACCCCCTGGAGGAACTCCGAGGCGCGCCGGGCGTCGTCCTGCGTCCACGCGATGGGGACGACACCGCGGTGGTCGGTGAGGAAGTCACTGATGATCGCGTACATCTCGTCCTGGTCGGGCAGGTCGAGCTGGAGGCTCATACCGAGTCGCTGCAGGCCGCTCCAGATCGGGTTGTCGGTGATGAGCACGATGCTGCCGGCGTTGGTGTCGGCGAGGCGGGCCAGCTCGGCGACATGGCGGGTGAACGGGGTGTCGGAATCCAGCCCGTCCGGGTCGACCAGGATGACGGTGGCCAGCTGCCTGGCGCCGAACTGGGCCGCCATGTAGTCCATGGCGCCCGTCAGTGAACGGTCGTCGAGCACCGTGCTGTTGGTACGCAGGTCACGCAGACCGGTCGCCCGGGTGTAGATCCAGAAGGGCTGGGCCGCGCGCTTCGGCTGCTCGGCGACCTCCTTCACCAGGCGGAGCGCCCGCCGTTGCTCGATGGTGCGCACGCCGATCACCGGAACGCGCGCGGTGAGGTAACTCTCCAGGTCCAGCCGGCTCTCGCCGTAGTTCGCCATGGGGGCCTTCGCTCTCGTTCGTCGTCGTACGGGATTCGGTCGCCCGGCGGGCCCGTCAGCCCCCGATGACGCGGCGGCCGTTAGCGGCCGGGTCGTAGGACCACGTGGCGGCGGCACCGCGGGCGGCCGCCGCCGGGTCTTCGGCGAGCACCTGGGTCAGGCGGTTGTCCCGCACGGTGCGGCGGCGGGCCTCCCGCCACCGGGGGTCGGGGCCGTCCCCCGCCACTTCGTCCAGCTGCGCCTCGATGTCGTCCTGGAGGCGCCGGATCTGCGCGTCGACCGATGCGAGCAACCTGTTCCGGAAGTCCTCCGGCAGGCTCGGGTGGGACGCCGCCGCACGGACCTGCCGGAGCCCGTCGCGCGACTGGGCCAGGGTCCGGCCGGCGGAGAACTCGTCGGGGGCCGCCGCCAGTGCGGCGACCAGGGCGTCGGCCCAGCTCTGCAGCCGCCGGCCGAGCGCCTCGGTGATCCGCACGTTGAGCCGCTGCCAGGCGTCGGCGGGCAGCCCGTCCTGAGTGAGCGCGGGAGGATCGGGCACGGCGGCGGTACCACCGTCGGCCCAGTCCTCCAGGTGGTCCGCCCACGCCTGGTAGCTGCCGCCCCCCGCCCACAGCCCGCTCATGTGCCCGCTCCGGGGCGCCGTACGGTGATCTCGCCCGGCGGAAGCGGCTCCCAGTCGGGCAGGGCCTGGGCGATGCGGCGCATCCTGGCGGTGGCGGGTGCGGGGGTGGGTCCGGTGCCCGGGCCGGCCGACCAGGGCGCGGCGGCCGGGGGGAGTCCCTGCCGGAGGTGCGTGGCCTCCCGCCGGGGGGAGGGCGCCGGCACCGCGGGGAGGCCCGCCGGTACCGGCGGGACGGCCGCGGCACCGAATCCTGCCGCGGCACCGGAAGGGGCGGCGGACGGGGCCGAGCCGGACGGGGCGGCGCCGGGTGCCCCCCGGGGCGGCGGCGGTCCTACGGGCATGGGTGGCCGGCCGCCGGGTCGCTCGTCGCTCATACCGTTCCTCCTTCGCTCCCGGTCACGACGCGCCCTTCGAAGGGCGCGCCGGCCGGCGTCGTGGTCGCCAGTGAGGCGATGAACGTGCGGGCGGCGCCCTCCACCGCGTCGGCGGCCCGGTACCGCTGCTGCCAGTCGGCCAGCTCCGCCGCAGAACCGCGCAGTTGGTCCACCGCTTCGCGCTTGTGCCGGTGCAGCAGTTCGCGGGCGTCGTCCTGCGCGGTGTCGGCGGCGTCCCAGCGCTGATAGACCACCACGCCCCACACGCCACCGACGAAGAGGGCGAGGAGCACGGCGAAGCCCACGCTCGCGCCCGACAGGACCAGCAGGATCGCGACCACCACACCGGCCATCAGCAGCAGGGGGTTGCGGAGCGGATAGGCCAGGGTCTGCACGAAGGGTTCGATCCGCCGCTCCCAGTGGCTGACGAGGGACCGCTCCATCGCGTCGACGTCGGTGTTGAAGGAGCCCTTCCACACCGGTATCCGGCACTTCCTGCCCCCGGCGTCGACTCCGGCCGGGTCACCGATGTGCAGCTCGACCTCGCTGGGGGCCTTGGCCCGGTAGTCGCGGCTGAAGCCGGCGTGGGCCTCGGCGATCCATGGTCCGCAGGCGGCCACGGACAGCCGCTGGGTGGCCGCCGACGCACCGATGGCGGCCGGGTCGAGGGCCGCCGTGGTCTGCACGCTGAGGTAGTCCGACCGCTCCTCGTACGAGGCCGCCCCGACCTCCGTCGCACGCTGCGCCGCGTCCCGGTCCCCGCCCGCCGCGACGACGGCCCGGTGCAGCGCCAGCTCACGGTGGTACGGCAACTCCTCGCTGTCGTACTCCCCGACCAGCCGGTCCAGGATGTCGTCGACGGTGTCCTCCAGCCGGTCGGAGAGACGTGTGTCCGGCTCCGGGAGCGCGGCGTAGGTGTCCAGCAGCGCCTGGTGGGCGCCCGCACAGCGGAGCACCTCGTCCAGTACCGGCCACTGGGGCGAGCACCGGGAGAGCCGGGGGAACTGCGCCGACGCGGGTCCCCGCAGACCGTCGATCTCCGCCCGCCAGCGGCGCACCTGTGCCTGCCTGGCCTCGTCGTCGGTCATCAGGGTCTCCCGCCAGCCGGCGAGCGTCGTCTTCATCAGGTCGCGCCCGGCCGGCCCGAAGGCGCCCTGCGCGATGCATTCGAGGATGACGGCGAACTCGCGCCCGAGTGCGTCCGGGTTCTGGGCGCGCAGGTAGTGGCGCAGCCAGCGCACGGCGCCGTCCGCCCGGCCCTGGCGGCGCAGGATCAGCGCGAACAGCAGCGACGTGCGTTCCGGTGAGCGCCGGAACGCCTCCTCCACGGCCTTGTCGCAGAGTGCCCGGTCGTCCCGGGGCCAGGCGGCGAGCGCCACCAGGGCGGGTGCGAGCCAGTAGCGGGGGCTCTCGATCATCAGCTCTTCGCTGATCTGCTGGACGGTGTCCTGCGTGGCGAGGCCGACGTCGAAGGCCTGGAGGATGCCGACGGCGGTACGGCGGACCCGCTTGAGGTGGCCGTACTCCCGCTCCAGACGTTCCTCCACCGAGAGGATCTGGGTCTCGGCACTGTGCAGGTTGGCGGTCAGTGCGGCGGAGCGGACGAAGCTCCTGAACTCCGTGACGAGGGCCAGCAGACTGTCCTGCGTCTGCTTCTGGGCGGTGTCCACGGCGGACACCTGGTCGGATACGGCAATCAGGTTCTCGGTGAGTCTGAGCACCCGGTTGCCGACCTGGTCCACTTTGTTGTGCAGTTGGCGGTCGACCTCCGTCATGCCTGCCTCCGTTCAGGTTCTGGCGCGAGGCGCGCCCGAGGGGTGGTGGGTGTGCCGCGGACGCCGGACCGGGCGGAGCGGTGGACACTCCGGAGCGGGCCGGCCGGCGGGTGCGGCGACGGTCAGGGGCGGACGACGGTGCCGTCGGCGAGGACCGGCAGGACGAGCCCGCCCTCGTACACCTCGACATAGGCGTACGCACCGGAGCGGGCGAGCATCCGGGCGGCCGGGAAGGGAGCCGGCATCGGGTCGGCCGGGGCGTAGTGCTCCAGAATGCAGCCGTCGAGACCGAGCAGGTGGTCGGCGTACGGGGGCCCCAGGAAGCACGGGGCGACATAGCCGAGCGGTGCGGTGCCGTACGCGTTGGTGTAGTGCTCACGCAGCCATGCGGCCGTCTCGCGCAGGGCCTCGTCCGCGAGCCCCGCGTCCAGCCGCCGCACCGCGTGCAGCAGGGGCGGGGGCCGGATGCCCAGCGGCGCTCCGGCGGTTACGGGCGCGGAGCCACGGCGCGTGCCGCCGCCCAGGGCCGGGGCGGCACCGGTGGCCGTGTCGGGCCGTACCGCACGGCGTGGTCGCTCGATGTGTCCCATGGGTGGTCCCCCCGCATGCACGAACACGACATGCTGTGGCGCATGTCACAGACAAGGTGAGAGTAGTGATGGGATGCCAATCATGTGGGCAGATCTACGGATTGGAAGCGGAAGTTCTCCAATGCCCGGTTCTCCCCCGGACCGCACCCCGGACACCACCGGAGAAGAGCCCACGACTCACCGGGCCCCGCTGTCAGAATCCGGCCATGGAAGCCGAAGGCCGGAACCGCAAGAGGACGCAGCCCCCCGCGGCGGGGACCGTCCACGTACTCCTCGTGGGCATCAACGCCTACCACCCGTCGGTCGCCTCACAGCCGCTGAAGGGCTGCCTGCACGACGTCGCCGCCGCCCGCACGTGGCTGGAGAGCCGGGTCGACGCACCCCTCTCGCTGCACGAGTTGCTTGACGGGCAAGCCACCACCGCCGCGGTCAGGGACGCGATAACCGGTCATCTCGGGCAGGCCGGCCCCGGCGACACCGCGCTGTTCTGGTTCTCGGGCCACGGGAGCAGGTTCGCCGCCCGCAGCCCCGAGGAGCTGATGAAGGAGGGGACGGGCGACTGCCAGGCCATCGTCTGCGCGGACGGCCCGCTGGCCGACGTCGAACTCGGGCCCCTGCTGGAGGCCGTCGCCGCCCGTGGCGCACACACCACCGCCGTCATGGACTGCTGCTACTCGGGCGGGTCGACCCGTGACGACGTGAACGGGCCCACCGCCCGCTTCGTGGAGTGGGACCCCCGCTGGCGGCCGCCCGCCCCGGTCGCCGGGGCGGGCACCAGGGAGGCGGCCGGCTCGGGGCCGTACGGCGCCGGGCACGTGACGCTGGCCGCGAGCACCGTCGGGCAGGTGGCGTGGGAGGACGAGCTCGGCGGACGCCCGCACGGCATGTTCAGCTACTCGCTGCTCGAAGCGCTCGCCACGGCGGGTCCCACCGCCACCTCGCGGGAGATCCTCGCGGCCGCGCACTGCCGGGTGCAGCTCCTGACCTCCTTGCAGCACCCGATGCTCAGCCCGCACGACGCGGGCGGGCTCGCCGACCGGCCGTTCCTCGGCGGCGCGGCCCGCGCGCCCAGTCCACAGCTCCTGCGCCACGGCCGGGAGGGCTGGGAGGTCGACCACGGCAGCCTCCATGGCCTGAGCGCCTGGGCGGCCGGTTCCCCGGCCGGGGACGACGCCGCCGCCTTCGTCGTGACCTCGGGCGGTCCCGGCTCCGGCACCGGGCTGGTGCACGTCCGGGAGGTACGGCCCGACCGGGTGCTCGTGACACCCGCCGACTGGACGCCGGACACGGCTCGGGTCTATCCCGTGGCGCTGTCCGCCCTCGCGCTGCCGCCCGCCCGGGTCCTGGTCGACGCACCGCACGAACCCCGGGCGGAGGGGTGGCTGTGCGCCGCCCTCGCCACCGCGGGGCCCGGCGGCGGCCCCACTCCGCTGCTGCGGGCAGGTCAGGCCGCGCACCCCCGGGAGCCGGAACCGCTGATCCGGTTCCGCGTCGTGGTCCGGGACGGCCGCGCGGACGTGGTCCACCGGGACGGGACCGTCGCGGTCCCCGGCATGCCCCTGTCGGACAGGAGTGACGCGTCGGACGTCGTCGACTGCCTGATCCACCTGACCCGCTGGTACCAGCTGCGCGACCTGCACCACATGTCCTCACCGCTGGACGGCCGGGTACGCATCGAGGTGTCCGACGTCCACGGCATGCCTTCGGCCGACGGGGACGCGCCGTACGGGGAGCGCGTCTTCCGGTACGGAGGCGGCCCGGGGCGCCTCCGCGAACCCTGGGTCACCGTCCGCATCCGCAATGACTCGAACGTGCCGCTGTGGTTCCTCCTGCTCGACCTCACCGACAGCTACGCCTCGGACCCGGGGCTCTACCGGCCGGACTTCATCGGACCGGGCTGTACGGGATACGCGCTGAACGGCGAGCCCGTGCGGCTCGGTCTGCCGCCGGACCGCCCGGTCAGGCCGGGTGCGTACGTACGGGACTGGCTCAAACTCATCGCCGCCGAGCACGAGTTCAACACGGTGCCCTTCCAGCTGGGCCGTCTGGTGCCCGAGGCCGGACGAGCCCGGCTCGAGCCGACGGCCGCCGACGGCATGCTGCGGCTCACCGCCCCCGCCTCCGGTCACCGCGACGCCGGGCCTGCCCGTCGGCAGACCGGGCAGTGGGCCACCCACACCCTGGCGCTGCGCACGGTCGTGCCCGGTCCGGAGGACTGAACCGCGGGGCGGGGCCCCGGTCACCGGCCGAGGTGGGTGAAACCGGCCCAGGCCGACAGGTCGTCGGGGTCCGTGTCGCGCGCCCGGCGCCGGAGCACCCTCGGCATCCCCTCCGGCACCGCCCTCGCCGGGTCCAGCATCCACAGCTGGGCCCGGCGCAGGGCGCCTCCCGGGGACTGGCCGGCCCGCCGCAGGAAGTGGTGCGTCATGAACATCAGCACCGACGTGGCGTCGTCGGGGACGGGCCACAGGGAGCCGACCACCGAGTTGGCCCCGGCCACCAGGAAGGCCGTGGACAGGCTGTACGACTCGTCGGGACCGCGGCCGGACACCTGGCTGCGGCACGCGGCGAGCACCACAAGTTCCAGGGCGCCGTCCTCGGCCCCGCGCGCCCCGGCCCCCACCTCCGTCAGGTTCTCCGCGGCGAGGTGCCCCCCGGCGAGTGACAGGCGGGCGCTGAGCCGGTGGTGCTCGGCCACCGAGCCGTGGCAGGCGAGATGCAGGACCCCGCCCGCGTGCTCGGGCTGCCGCAGCCAGTCGAGCACCGCCGCCGGTGTGGCGTCCGCGGACCGGAACGCGCCCTGCGGGTAGAACGCCTCGTGCACCGCGAGCGCCTCGTCGCCCGCGGCGCGCAGGTCGCCCGTGGGGTTCCCGACGACCAGGGCGGCGCCCGTGTGCGGCACGGCCGGACGCGACGCCACGTCACAGAGCATCCGCGCGGAGGCCGTGTACGAGAAGGAGCCCGCCTCCACCGCGTACCGGCGGGCACCCGAGCGGCCGGGCTCCCACGCGGCGTGCCAGGGCACCACCCCGAGCACGCCCAGTGGCGCGAGGACGACCGCGGGCTGCCGGCCCGGGGCGCCCAGCGCCGCCAGCAGGGGCTGGGTCGCCGCGTACCAGGCCCAGGCGCACAGCCGGTCGAGCTGCTTGCGCAGGGGTGCCGCGGCCTCCGCGGGGCCTCCTGGGGAGACGGGGCCCATGTCCCGGCCACCGCCCCCCGGCCGGTAGTCACGGACCGGGCCCGCGTCCGCCCGCAGCAGCGGCAACGGCAGCAGGTGGGTGCGGCCGTCGGCGGTGACGAGCAGGGCGCAGCCCTGCCGGTCCTCGCGGGCGGGCAGCAGATAGGCCAGCGCGTCCGACCCGGTCGCCCTGAGCGCTGCGGCGATCTCCCCGGTCTCCGGGGGGTCGAGCAGTCCGGGGCGGCCGGCCCCGGGCCTCCCGGCGACGCCCGCACCGGTGAGCACCTCCAGCACCCGGCGGCGCAGGTCGCTGGGGACCCCGTCGGGTCCGTCCGGTCCGCCGGGTGTGCCGGACGACTGCTCGCTCGCCGTCCGCCACAGTTCGGCGAGGTCCGCGCGGCCCGCCGTCACCAGCCGGTCGGCGACCGACCGGGAGGTGACGGACGCGTGCAGCAGCAGGGCGCGGCAGGAGTCGACCGCCCGGACCGCGTCCTGGAGCGCGCCGTCCTCCAGGCACCAGCCGGCCACGTCCAGAGCGGCTTCGACCGCCCTGGACGCCGCCTCGGCCGCGTGGTCCGTGCCGGACTGCAGGAGTGCCGCCCAGGTGTGGCCGCGCAGTGCGTCCAGTCCGGTCCGGCGCGCTGCGCGGCGGTCCTCGGCGGCGGTGGCACCGCGCAGGGAGGCGCGCTGACGATGGGCCGTGCCCAGGGAGAGCCCCGTGGTGGCCCAGAGCCGGTGTTCGGGTCCGGGCAGGAACGTGCGGGTCCGCTCCAGCACGGCGATGCCCCGGTCGAGCGGGCCGCGGCTCTGCTCCATCAAGGCGCGTACGCAGTCGGTCTGGCCGACCGCGTAGCTGTAACGGAGCCAGGCGTCACCGCCCTCGTCGCACAGCTCCACCGCCTCGCGGAGCAGCTCCGTGGCCTCCGCCAGCGCGTACCGGTCCCGGACCGCGGTCGCGTCCGCGGCCCGGGCAATCCCGTTGTCACCGAGGACGTGGGCGCGGTGGTCGCGCGGCAGCCGTGCGGCGGCGGCACGCAGCGCGGCAGCGTCCGGCCGCCCCCCGACAGTCGCGAGCACCGGGGCCCCGAGGGTCTCGGCGAGACCGTTCCGGAACTGACGGGCCTGCTCGAGCAAGGTCCAGATCTCGATGCGGGAGATGTCCTCGTCGCGCATCGACCGATGGGCCTCGGCCATCCGGGCGATGCTCCGGTCGGCGGCCGGCAGGTCGCCGCGCGCCACCGCGCGCACCGCCTCCAGCCCGGCGAACTGCCCGTCGAACAGGCTCCGCCGGTACGGCGTGAAGAGGTCGCTGTCCCGGACACGCCGCCAGATCGCCACGGTCGCGTCCACGTCGTCCGTGCCGCCGAACAGCAGGCCGCGCAGCATCATCGCGAAGGCACGCATGAAGTCCGCGGCGTCACGCTGCCGGCTCTCCTCGGCCAGCTCGGCGGCCCGGTCGGCGAATCCCACGGCCTCGTGCACACCGAGGCCCCCGGACGCCGCGGCACGGCTGCTCCGCACGACGGCGAGCATGCCGTGCATACCCACCTGCCAGCCGGCGTCGGACCTGGCCGTGATCGCGGCCCCGAAGAGCCGGTCGATCTGCTCCCCGGTCACACGGGTTCCGTGCGGGTCCCACTTCGGCAGGTCGAGGAGGAGCTGCCCGGCGACCAGACCGGCCTGCTCTCCGTCCTCGATCGCCAGCCACTGGGCGTAGACCCGGTCGAAGGCCTGGCCGACGCGCTGCGATCCGGTCACGTCCCGCACGGAGGCGCTCAGTGACGCCTCGTCGAATCCGGGGTACCGCCCGTCGGTCGTCGAGCGGGACAGCTCATAGGCGGCGCGGGCGGCCTCCTCCACCGCCTGCGGGTCCGCCGGGCCGAGACCGAGCCGGGCCAGTTCGGCGCGCGCCATGCCGAGCGCCGTACGCGCCTGCCGCAGGGTGTCCTCGTCGCTCGCCGCGCCGTCGATCAGGACCTGCGCGCCCAGGACGACTCCCCGCAGCCGGTCCGGGTCGGCGTCGGCGACGTAGCGGGCGGTCTGGAACAGCATCAGTGCCCCGGCCGCCGCCTCCACGTCACCGTCCTCGTCCGGCCGCCAGTCCTGGACGGCACGGTGCAGCAGGCCGATGGCCCGGTCCCGCGCCGGGCCGTCGTCCCGTTCCGCGGCCCTCTCGTGGAGGATGCGGCCGAACACGTCCAGATAGTGCGGCGGGATGACGTCGAGCGCGTCCGGCGCGCCGAGCAGCACGTCCAGCTCACGCTCGGCCTCGGCCGGCTGCGTGGCGTCCTGCCAGCGGAACCACAGCAGGCACCGGCCGAAGACCATCTCCACGCCGGTTTCCCAGAGCCAGGACGGCTGCCCCCCGGCGGCCGGCCCGGCAGCGGTGACGGCCCGTGCGAACTCCTCCAGTGCCGTGCCGAGGACCACCCGGTCACCGGTGCCCCGGCCGAAACGCAGCAGGGCGGTGGCACGGCGCTCCCTGAGGTACGCGATGTCGGCGCCGCCCTCCTCCGCGGCGGCCAGTGCGTGCGCGTAGTGCCGGGCCGCGAGCCCGGCCGAGGGCGCCTCGGACCAGTCGTCCGGGAGGTAGGACCGGCGCAGGCAGAGGTCGGCGAAGTTCTCGTGCAGGGCCTGGTCGCCGGCGGCCGTCCGGCCAGCGGAGCGGGGGCCGGTCAGCAGCGCGTGCACGAGGGCCGCCGCCTCTTCGAGCAGATGCCGGTCGTCCGGCTCCGCGTCGCTGCGGAGCACGGCCACATCGGCCCGCAGCTCGCGCGCCGAGACGTACATCTCGTCATCGGGCCGGGGGCCGGGAACGGGCAGCGCGAAGGCGGTGTCGAGGGCGTCGGCGGCGAGCCTCAGGTCCTCGGCGTGTCCGCGGCGCCGGTGGAGCAGGAAGCTCCACCAGCCCACGGTCACCCACGCCTCCCACAGGTCGCCGTCGTCGAGCTCGATCGTGAGGGCACTCAACTCGTCGCGTTCCAGAGCGAGTTCGTCGTCGGAGAGCGCGTCGGGGTCGACCGTGCCGTCGTCGGAGAGCGCGTCGGGGGCGCCCGTTCCGTCGTCCCCCTCGCCGGGCCGGCCCCCCGCCGGGGCAGTCACGGCGCCACTCGGGCCAGGTAGGGCTCCAGCACGGAGTTGAGCCACTCCTCGCCCTCGGGTGCTTCGAAGTCGACGGGCGGCAGGCCGGTCTCCTCGATCACTCCGGCAGGACACCGGTCCGAGAACAGCACCACCACGTGATCGGCGGGTTCGCGCTTGGACGGCCATATGAAGCCCTGCGCCCACGGGGCGGTGTTCTCACGGATCCAGTGCCCCCAGTGCCGGGTGAACGGGTAGTGGGCCGCTTCGGCCTGGGTGAGCCAGGTGTCCTGCGCGACGGCGGCCAGGTCCCGTCCGGACAGCAGCGGCAGAAGGGTCACCTCGGTGGCCAGCCGCAGGAACGACAGCCGCCTGCCCCGCACGGCGCTGCGCGGTACCAGCCGTGCGGTGGCGGCACCGTCGAACGGCACCGAGCGCAACAGGGACTCGCAGACGGCCGAGGCCGAGGTCAGCCCGGCGTACACGTACCCGTACGGGTCGTGGTCCGTCCCGTCGAACCGCCCGCCGCCGTAGAAGGGGTGGGCGCGCACCGTGTTGAAGGAACCGGCGGGGCGATGGGCGGCGTGCAGCCGGAACAGGCCGGCTCCCGGCGCCAGGGTCACTTTCCCGGGCGTGCCCGGAAGGGCCGTGGGCGGCCTGGTGTTCACCACGGGGTCCCACCTCACTCTCTGCACCGACGGCCGGTGCGGGGCTGTTCGGAAGCGGTCACGTCGTTCTGCCGGACGGTTCGGCTGGTTCAGCGGCCGGGCGGTTCATGCCGGGCAGTCAGGCCGGATCGGCTGCTCGCCGCATTGCGCTGACGGCCCGTCAGGCCAGCACATGGTCTGCTACGGCCGGGAGTTCACCGTCCCGGTCACCGCCGAGCAGGGACGCCGGAGCGGTCCCGAGCCAGGCGTTGGGCGAGAGCCACCAGTCGGCGGCGCCCCAGGGGTCGCGCGCCGCGTCCAGTACCTCGTTCACGGTCAGGACACTGGGCCACGCGTCCGGCGGGCTGCGGAACTGGAACGCGGGCAGTGTGACCAGGCCGCCCGCGCCCCGCAGCCGGATGAGCCGGGCGTCGTACGGGTCCGCGGGACCGGTGGCGGGGACCGCGGGCGCGGCGAGCAGACGGTCACGTACGGCACCGAGTACGGGCCCGACCATGCGGTGGCCGTCGAGCACCAGGACGGCCAGGTCCTCCGCGGTGAAACCGGGCGGCGCGGGCGGCGCCCCCGCCAGCCGGGAGCCCTCGGGCCCGGCCTCCCCGCCGAGCAGCCGCAGAGCCGACGCGGCCGCGGCGGCCCGTCGTGCGGTACCGGGTCCGGCAGCACGGAACTCCGTCAGACACGCGGCGAGGCGGTCCCGGCCGTCCGGGGTCAGGCGGCCTTCCAGCCGGTCCCAGTCCGCCGCCGCGCGGGCCAGGGCGTCCAGCGGCGCCCCGCCGTCAGCGGCCGCCACGGCACGGCTCCGTCCGGCCGGTACGGTCGGTGCTCCGGTCCTCGTACGGGGCCAGCATCCGCTCGATGAGGTCGGCGCGGGCCGGGTGGCGCACCACCAGATGGACCGCGTCCTGGGCACCCCGGGCCAGCTCGGCCTCGATCGCCGCCCACACCGCGCGCAGGCTCGCCTCGTGGCTCAGTCCGCCCCTCCCCGACCCCAGCAGGGCGAAACAGATGGACCGCAGCGGCGGATCGAACGCCTCGCGCTCCGCGGCGAGGAGGGCCAGCGCCCGCGCGGCGCCCCGGGTGACGTCGTCGGGCTGGACGTCGTAGTCGTTGGTCCCGGGCCGCGGCACCGCGATCGCGGCGTGGTAGATGCGCCGTACCCCCTGAGCGGTCAGCGCACCGGCACTCGTGGGCACCACGGTGCCCGGCAGGACGGAGCGGCCGGGTGCCGCGTGCAGGTGGACCCACTCCCGCACCTCGTCGTGCACCCGGTCCTCGACCAGGCCGCCGGCGCTGTCGCGTATCGCGCCCTCGCGGCGCAGCGAGGCGGAGACGGAGGACTTGTAGGCCTCGGGCAGGGACAGATAGGTGTTGGTCGGCGAGACCACCACGTCCACGTCCCGCAGCAGATCGACCGGGTGCACGTGCAGGGTGATCGTCGAAGGGTGCCCGAGGACCGACACCGGCAGGGTCCGGTGGCCGGAGGACAACGGCCGTTGGCGGGGCAGGGCGCCGAAGCGGGCAGGGACGGGAGCGGAGCCGACGGCCCCGGCGGGTGCGGGTGCGGGTGCGCCGCAGAGCCTGATCACCTGTTCGGCGACCTCGCCGAGCACGGCGAACTCCTGGTGCTTGCGGAAGTGGTCGACGGTGATGTCGTACAGGGCCGCCGCCTTGCGGCGCCGGTCGGCCGAGGGCAGGTCACGGGTGCCCCGGGCCAGCCCGAGCGTGTACTCGGCCGCTTCCCGGAGGCTGCCGCCGTCCATCGCCTCCACCGCGAGCCGCAGCAGTCGCTCCACGGCTTCGACCTTCGTTCCGGGGCCGGAGGGCTCGGGCGCGGAAGCGGCGCGTTCGAGAGCGGGCAGGTGCAGCCCTCGCAGCCGCATGACACCGACCCGCCGGATCAGTCGTAACTCTCGCAGGATCGCAGCGTGATCCGGCAGTGCGCTTTCGGACATGACGGAAGGATGGCACCGTCCGGGAAAGCCCACAACCGATTCCACGAGGACGGCGGCAAAGCGTGTGCCAGGGGGCTTTCCGGTGGGAACGCGGGCGGTGTCCGGCTCCCCGCAACGCCTTTTCGGGAACCTCTCCCACCGGGTCCGAAGTGGCCGGCCCGCCGATCACCGAGCGGGGCCGTGCACGTTTCCTTCCAAGCTTTGGAAGAAGAGCGCCCACAAATGAACCTCATATGGTCAGCGAACGGTCGAATGAGGGCATGAGCCGGGTAACTTCCGTCCGTCGGCCGGTCGCTTTCCGTCCATCCGCACTCGATCGGCCGACCGCGTGCCACGCTGCATGCAGTCCCGGCTCCGTCCGGTCCCCCACACGTGCACCACGCGTACGCCCCCGTGTGCGCCCATCCACCGGACCGCTCCGCCGCCTTCGGACACCAGGAGAGAAATGGCGACCAAGCAGCAGTACGAGGCAGCACTCGTCAAGGCCGAGAAACTGGGCCTCGGTTCACTCAAGGAACAGGACCTGAAACTCCTCATGGTCCTCTACAGGGAAAGCAGCTCCCTCGGAAACCGCGCCCGCCGCGTGGTCGACGGCAAATAGCAGACCGGAACGGCATTTCAGTAAGGGGACGGCACATGGCCGCAGATGTTCTTCACCTCCACACCTCCCTCGGCATCGAGCAGATCAAAAAGATCTTCAGCTCGACGCTCCAGTACTCGCGGAAGGTCGAATTCGGCACCGTCCAGGGCAACGACAACCCGTTCGACGAGAATGCCGATTTCCAGGCCTACGCCTCGCTCAAGACCCTGTTCGGCGGCTGGATAGTCCAGATCTACATCACGGAGCGGGGGGATGTCCGCGAGGTCCAGCTGGTCGCGCTGGGGTCCTCCGCGCTGGGCCGTGCGCTGCACGGCCTCAGGAACGCCTACTCCCGGAGCGACAGCAGGGAGAAGGCATCGGCCGTGGTGGAACAGCTGCGCGTCGTCGACCCCGGGCTGAGAACCGTCTGAGCGTCACGGGCCGGCACCGGCGTCACGGGCCGGCACCGGGCGGATCCGTACGAGCGGTCGACAGCGGGCTGTGGCCGCGTCATTCCGTCCGGACGCCCTCCGCCGCGAGGGCCTCGGTTCCCAGGGCCGCGGGAGAGTCCTGGGGGCCGGGGCACGCGCCCCGGAACGACCGGCATGATCCGCTCCGGGGTGAGCCCCCGGCCACCGCGCCCACCGGCGGTCGCCTGGAGGGCCGCGCCTACCGCCGCACCCTCGGCCGGCGGCGGCGGCCGGACCGTCGCGCCCCTGACACCCGGTACCCGGCGGCCAGCCGCGCCGCGCCTCAGCGCGCCTCGTACAGTCCCGCGATCAGGACGCCGACCAGCCGACGCGCGTCGTAGTGGGGGTCGCGGTCGTCGCCGATGCAGAGATTCCCGACGCCGCGCATGAGCTCGTAGGCCTTCAGGTCCGACCGGATCTCGCCGGCCTCGGCCGCGGCGTCGAGCAGTCGGGTGCACACGGGCACGAGGCGGTCGAGGAAGTGGGCGTGCAGAGCGTCGAAGCCGGCGTCGTCGGACTGCAGGACGGCTGCGAGACCGTGCTTGGTGACCAGGAAGTCGACGAAGAGGTCGATCCACCGCCCCAGCGCGGCATGAGGGGTGACGCCGGCCGCCAGCAGCGCCGGCCCCGCCTCGGCACAGGCTTCGATCTGGTGCCGGTAGACGGCGATGATGAGGTCCGCCCGCGTCGGGAAGTGTCGGTAGATCGTGCCCATCCCGACGCCGGCCTGTGCCGCGATGTCGCGCACCGGCGCCTCCACGCCCGAGGCGACGAACACCGCGGCGGCCGCGTCGAGCAGGGTCTCCTTGTTGCGCCGGGCGTCCGCCCGCTTGGCACGGGGCTCACGCCCCGCACCCTCGTCGCTGCCGTTCACCGCGCCACTTCCTCCACTAACGGGCTTGCCAAACCGGAACAGCGCTCCGTATCGTTGCGGAGCGGGGTTCCGTTTACTCATCATGCCGGAGCAGGGGACCCGCGACCAGTCCACGCATTGCTACCACGCCACACCCGCAACGGAGGAACACGGTCATGCAGTACCGCACTCTGGGCCGTACCGGTGTACAGGTCAGCTCCCTCGCGCTCGGCGCGATGAACTTCGGCGCCATCGGGCGCACCACCCAGCAGGAGGCCACCGCCCTCGTCGACGCCGCTCTGGAGGGCGGCATCAACCTCATCGACACCGCCGACATGTACAGCGCCGGCCAGTCCGAGGAGATGGTCGGCAAAGCCGTCGCGGGCCGCCGGGACGACCTCGTGCTGGCCACGAAGGCGACCATGCCCATGGGTGACGAGCGCAACCACCGGGGCAGTTCCCGGCGTTGGCTGGTCACCGGGCTGGACAACAGCCTGCGCCGTCTCGGTGTCGATCACGTCGATCTCTACCAGATCCACCGCTGGGACCCGCGCACCAGCGACGAGGAGACGCTGTCCGCGCTGACGGATCTGCAACGCGCGGGGAAGATCCGCTACTTCGGCTCGTCGACCTTCCCCGCGTACCGCCTCGTCCAGGCGCAGTGGGCCGCCCGTGAGCACCACCTGGGCCGCTACGTCACCGAGCAGCCCGGCTACTCGATCCTGCAGCGCGGGGTCGAGACCCATGTACTGCCCGTGACCGAGGAGTACGGGCTCGGTGTGCTGGCGTGGAGCCCGTTGGCCTCGGGCTGGCTGTCGGGTGCGATCCGCAGGGGGCAGGAGGTCGCCACGAACCGCTCGGCGTTCATGCCGCAGCGCTTCGACATGTCCGTGCCCGCCAACCGGGCCAGGCTCGACGCCGTCGAGCAACTGGCGGACGTCGCCGACCGGGCCGGGCTGACCATGATCCAGCTCGCGCTCGGCTTCGTGACCGCGCATCCCGCCGTGACCAGCGCGATCATCGGCCCTCGTACGCCGGCCCACCTGGACTCGCAGCTCGCCGCCGCCGACACCGTGCTCTCCGCCGACGTACTCGACGCGATCGACGCGATCGTGGCTCCCGGTGTCGATCTCGCGGCGGACGAGAAGCACGACACCCCGCCGTCTCTGCTCGACCCGGCACTGCGCCGCCGCTGACCGCCGGAGGGCCGGCGGGCGGCCGGCGCCGCTCCCACCAACCCGAGACCTCGGCAAGGGCCCCCGGCCGGTGGGGCGGCTCCCCGCACCGGCCCCGCATCGACCGTGCCCGGTCGGCACGTCCGGTCGGGACCGCAGCAGTCGACGCCTGCGAGAATCGGACCAGGCGTGCGGGAGGGCATGCCACGGACGATGGAGGAGCCCTGTGCCACCGACTTCGAGGCCGTTGCGGAAGCTGGGCTTCCTGACCATCGGACTGTTCGACGAGGCCGATCCGCGCCGAGGACACGAGTCGACGCTCTCGATCATCGAGCTGGGCGAGCGACTGGGCTTCGACAGCGCGTGGGTGCGGCACCGTCATCTGCAGTACGGAATCTCCTCGCCCCTCGTCCTCCTGGCGGCGGCGTCCCAGCGCACCAGCCGCATCCAGCTGGGTACCGCGGTGATCCCGCTGGGCTGGGAGAATCCGCTCCGGCTGGCCGAGGACCTGGCGACCCTCGACCTCCTGTCCGGGGGGCGGCTCAACCCGGGGGTCAGCGTCGGTCCGCCGATGCACTACGCCCGGGTCAGGGAGGCGCTCTACCCCGGCACTGCCGACGCCGAGGACTTCAGCTACGAGCGGGTACGGCGGCTCATGGGGTTCGTGCGCGGCGAGCAGGCCACGGACTTCAGCGGCACGGAGGGATTCGAGGCCTTCTCCGACCGGGTCCAGCCGCACGCCGCCGGTCTGGCGGACCGCATGTGGTACGGCGGTGCGAGCCTGCGGTCGGCGCGCTGGGCGGGCGAGCAGGGCATGAACCTCCTGACCTCCAGTGTGGTGAAGGCCGAGGAGTCCGAGGACTTCGCCGAGATCCAGCTGTCGCATATCCGGGCCTTCCGCGAACATCATCCGGACGGGGAGCGGGCCCGCGTCTCACACGGGCTGGTCGTCATCCCGACCGACTCCGCGACGCCCGGACAGCGCGCCAAGTACGAGGAGTACGCCCGGACGCGGATGCCGCGCACCGCCTCTCCGCAGGGTCCCGCCCGCATGATGTTCGCGCCCGACCTGGTCGGGAGCTCCGCCGAGATCGCCGAACGGCTCGCCGCCCACGTGGCGTTCCGGGAGGTGGACGAGGTCGCGTTCGCGCTGCCGTTCAGCTTCGACCACGAGGACTACGTGCAGATCCTCACCGACATCGCCACCCTGCTGGGCCCGGCCCTCGGCCGGCCCTCGGCCGCCTGACCCGGCCGCGGGACGGGCGGGGCCGGACTCCGTACGTCCGGCCCGCTCTCAGTCGGCGAGCCAGAGTCCCCTGGTCACACGGTCGGCCGCGGCCAGCACCCGCCGGTGGAGGTCGCCGGTCCGGTACATCCGGTCCGACCGGAAGGAGACGCCGAGCGACCCCATCTGCGAGCCGCCGTACACGGGCACCGCCACACAGACGGTGCCCAGGGCGTACTCCTCCCGGTCCATGACGACCGGGGCGGGCGGGGCCGAGTCGAGCTGCCGGACCAGCTCCTCGCGGTGGGTGATGGTGCGCGGGGTCAGATCGGCGAGCGTGTGCCGGGAGAAGTACTCGGCGCGGGCCTCTCGGTCCAGCTCCCGCAGGACGCACTTGCCCAGCGCCGTGGCGTGCCCGGCGTCCTTGAATCCCACCCAGAGGTCGACCCGCGGCGCCTTCGGACTGTCGACGATCTCCGCGATGCGGATCTCGCCCTCCTCGTAGAACGTCAGGTAGGCGGCGGACGCCACCTCGTCCCGCAGCGAGGCCAGGACCGGTCGCACCCGGTCGAGCAGCCCGTGCCCGTCGACGTCCTGGTGCGAGGAGTACAGCTTGTCACCCAGGACGAACACTCCGTCGTCGAGCTCCCGCAGGTAACCGTCCTGCGTGAGCGCGCGCAGCAGGTGGAGGGCGGAGTCCCGCGGCAGGCCCGCCTCCCGCGCCAGCTGCGGCGCGGGAGCACCGTCCTCGTGCGCCCCCGCGGCCTCCATCAGGCGAAGGGCCTGCTGGACGGACGACAGCGTGGGGCCGGTCCGATCACCCATTCCACCAGCTTGGACCCAGGACGTCGCGGCGGCAATACCTCCCGGTTCCACCCCTTACCGGAGGGCCGGGCGACCGGTCAGTCCTCGCCCTCCAGATCGCCTTCCGTCTCCAGGAAGACCTTGCGCAGCGCCTCCAGCACGGCCGGGTCGGGCTCGGCCCACATGCCGCGGGACTCGGCCTCCAGGAGGCGTTCCGCGATGCCGTGCAGCGCCCAGGGGTTGGCCTGCTGGAGGAACGCGCGGTTCGTCGGGTCGAGGACGTACGTCTCGGTGAGCTTGTCGTACATCCAGTCCGCGACCACGCCGGTCGTCGCGTCGTACCCGAACAGGTAGTCGACCGTGGCGGCGAGCTCGAAGGCGCCCTTGTAGCCGTGGCGACGCATCGCCTCGATCCACTTCGGGTTGACCACCCGGGCACGGAAGACCCGGGACGTCTCCTCGACCAGGGTGCGGGTGCGGACCGTCTCGGGGCGGGTCGAGTCGCCGATGTACGCCTCGGGAGCGGTGCCCTTCAGCGCGCGCACGGTCGCGACCATGCCTCCGTGGTACTGGAAGTAGTCGTCCGAGTCCGCGATGTCGTGCTCACGGGTGTCGGTGTTCTTCGCGGCGACCGCGATGCGCTTGTACGCGGTCTCCATCTCGTCCCGGGCCGGGCGTCCGTCCAGCTCACGGCCGTAGGCGTAGCCGCCCCACACCGTGTAGACCTCGGCGAGGTCGGCGTCGGTGCGCCAGTCGCGGGAGTCGATGAGCTGGAGCAGCCCGGCACCGTACGTCCCCGGGCGGGAGCCGAAGATGCGGGTGGTGGCACGCCGCTCGTCGCCGTGTTCGGCCAGGTCGGCCTGGGTGTGCGCCCGGACGAAGTTCCGCTCGGCGGGCTCGTCGAGCGAGGCGGCCAGGCGTACGGCGTCGTCGAGGAGGCCGATCGTGTGCGGGAAGGCGTCCCGGAAGAACCCGGAGATGCGCAGCGTGACGTCGATGCGGGGGCGTCCCAGCTCCTCGTACGGGATCGCCTCCAGGCCCGTGACCCGGCGCGAGGCGTCGTCCCAGACGGGGCGGACGCCGAGCAGGGCGAAGGCCTCGGCGATGTCGTCGCCGGCGGTGCGCATGGCGCTCGTGCCCCACAGGGACAGGCCGACCGAGGTGGGCCAGTCGCCGTTGTCGGCGCGGTAGCGCTCCAGGAGCGAGTCCGCGAGGGCCTGACCGGTCTCCCAGGCGAGTCGGGACGGGACGGCCTTCGGGTCGACGGAGTAGAAGTTCCGTCCGGTCGGCAGGACGTTCACCAGACCGCGGAGCGGCGAACCGGACGGTCCTGCGGGGACGAATCCGCCGTTCAGCGCGTGGACGGCGTGGTCCAGCTCGTCCGTCGTCGCGGCGAGGCGGGGCACGACCTCGCGGGCGGCGAAGTCGAGGATGTCGGCGACGGCCTGCGGGTGTCCGGCGGCCACACCGGCGACGGCGGCCGGGTCCCAGTCCGCGTCGTCCATCGCCTGGACGAGTGCGCGGGCCTTCTCCTCGGTCTCGTCGGCAGCGGTGCGGGTCGCGGCGGACTCGTCGAGGCCGAGCGCCTCGCGCAGTCCGGGCAGCGAGGCCGTGCCGCCCCAGATCTGGCGGGCGCGCAGGACGGCCAGGACCAGGTTGACCCGGTCCTTGCCGGCCGGGGCGCTGCCCAGGACGTGCAGGCCGTCGCGGATCTGGACGTCCTTGATCTCACAGAGCCAGCCGTCGAGATGCATGATGAACTCGTCGAAGCCCTCGTCCTCCGGCCGGCCTTCGAGACCCAGGTCGTGGTCGAGCTTGGCGGCCTGGATGAGCGTCCAGATCTGGGCGCGGACCGCCGGGAGCTTGGCCGGGTCCATCGCGGCGATCTGGGCGTGCTCGTCCAGGAGTTGTTCCAGTCGGGCGATGTCGCCGTAGCTGTCGGCGCGGGCCATCGGCGGCACGAGGTGGTCGACCAGGGTGGCGTGCACCCGGCGCTTGGCCTGGGTGCCCTCTCCCGGGTCGTTCACCAGGAACGGGTAGACGAGGGGGAGGTCGCCGAGCGCCGCGTCGGGGCCGCAGGCGGCGGACAGGCCGGCGTTCTTGCCGGGCAGCCACTCCAGGTTGCCGTGCTTGCCGAGGTGGATCATCGCGTCGGCGCCGAAGCCATTGTCGTCGGCGGACGCGGCGATCCAGCGGTACGCGGCCAGGTAGTGGTGCGAGGGCGGCAGGTCCGGGTCGTGGTAGATCGCGATCGGGTTCTCACCGAAACCGCGCGGCGGCTGGATGAGGATCAGGAGATTGCCGCGGCGCAGGGCGGCGAGCACGATGTCGCCCTCGGGGTTGCGGGACCGGTCGAGGAACATCTCGCCGGGGGCCGGGCCCCAGTGGTGCTCGACGGCCTCGCGGAGCTCGGCGGGCAGTGTGGCGAACCAGCGGCGGTAGTCGGCGGCGGGGATGCGGACCGGGTTGCGGGCCAGCTGCTCCTCGGTGAGCCACTCCTGGTCGTGGCCGCCGGCCTCGATCAGTGCGTAGATCAGCTCGTCGCCGTCGCCGGAGACCAGCCCGGGGATCTCCTCCTCGGGCCCGAAGTCGTAACCCTCGGCCCGGAGCCTGCGCAGCAGGGCGACGGCGCTGGCGGGGGTGTCGAGACCGACCGCGTTGCCGATGCGGGAGTGCTTCGTCGGGTAGGCGGACAGGACGAGCGCGATCCGCTTCTCGGCGGCCGGGATGTGGCGGAGCCGGGCGTGCCGTACGGCGATTCCGGCGACCCGGGCCGCGCGCTCGGTGTCGGCGACGTAGGCGGGCAGGCCGTCCTCGTCGATCTCCTTGAAGGAGAACGGCACCGTGATCAGGCGGCCGTCGAACTCCGGCACCGCGATCTGGGTGGCGGCGTCCAGCGGGGAGACGCCCTCGTCGTTCTCCTCCCAGGCGGCGCGGGGGCTGGTGAGGCAGAGCGCCTGGAGGACGGGCACGTCGAGGCCGGTGAGGGCGCCGGCGTCCCAGGACTCGTCGTCGCCCCCCGCGGAGGCGGTGGCGGGCTTGGTGCCGCCGGCGGCGAGGACGGTGGTCACGATGGCGTCGGCGGCCCGGAGTTCGTCGATGAGCTCGGGCTCGGGGGTGCGGAGCGAGGCGACGTACAGCGGGAGGGGGCGGGCCCCGGCGTCCTCCACGGCGGCGCAGAGCGCTTCCACGAAGTCGGTGTTCCCGCTCATGTGGTGGGCGCGGTAGTAGAGCACCGCGATGGTGGGCCCGGTGATGCCCTCACGGGTCTTCCGCTCCAGCGGGCCCCACGCGGGGGCCGGGGCGGGCGGCTCGAAGCCGTGGCCGGTGAGCAGCACCGTGTCGGAGAGGAACCGGGCGAGCTGTTCCAGGTTGGCCGGGCCGCCGTGCGCGAGGTAGGCGTGCGCCTCGGCGGCGATGCCGATCGGGACGGTGGACGCGGCCATCAGCTGGGCGTCCGGGGCCTGTTCACCGGTCAGCACGACGACGGGGCGGCCGGTCGCCAGCACCTGGTCGAGCCCGTCCTGCCAGGCGCGTACGCCGCCGAGGAGACGTACGACGACGAGGTCGGTGCCGTTCAGCAGCGCGGGAAGGTCCTGGAGCGGGAGCCGGGACGGGTTGGCGTACCGGAAGCCGACAGGTCCGCCGGAGGCACGGGCGCTCAGCAGGTCGGTGTCGGACGTCGACAGGAGCAGGATCATGCGGCGTCAGGCCTTCCTCGGGGTGTCCACGCCCCGGGCGGTGTCGGACGGCAGGAGTTCCTGACTCGCCCGGTCGTGGACCGGGCTCACAGTGGCGGGACCGCGCCGGAATCTCACCGGGCTTCCTCCCATGTCGCCGTCTGGCGATGGCGGACCGAACGGACCGCCGCTAGGCATAGTAGGCCGCAGGTGGGCGGGTGTGACCAGGGCCCCTGACGCGGCTGGGCCGGGATGGGGCGCGGCCCCGCCGGGATGTCCTGCAGCTCACAGTGACCGCAGGGCTGTGCCACGGTCACGGTGGGTATGCTCGCCGCCATGTCCGCATCCTCCAGTTCGCCCCGGTCTCCGGGCGACGCGTGTGCCCGGAGCAGTGGTGACGCCTGCCCCGGGACACTGCGTCTGCACCGTGCGGACGACGGTGCGCTGGCGCGGGTCCGCATACCCGGCGGGGTGCTGACCGCGGCCGGGGCGGACACGCTCCTGGACGCCGCACTGCGGCTGGGCGACGGTGAGTTGCATCTCACCTCGCGCGGCAACGTCCAACTGCGCGGCCTCGCCCCGGACTGCGGTCCGGAACTGGCCCGGCTGCTGAGCGGGGCCGGACTCCTTCCCTCCGAACGCCACGAGCGGGTACGCAACTTCGTCGCCTCCCCCCTCTCCGGTCTCGACGGTCTCGGGTCCGCGGACGTCGGGCCGTGGCTGACCGAGCTCGACCGGCTCGTCTGCGGCAGCGACCGCGCCGCGGACCTCTCCGGCCGGTTCCTCTTCGCGCTCGACGACGGCCGCGGAGACGTCGACGCCCTCGGCGCCGACCTCGCCCTGCTGGCCCGTACCGGCGAGACCGCGTTGCTGCGCGTCGGACCCACGGACGCCGTCCTCCGTCTGCCGGCCGACGACGGCCCGCGTGCCGCCCTCCTCGCCGCCGGGGCGTTCCTGGACGCGGCCCGTCCGACCGGGGCCTGGCGGGTGAAGGACCTGCCCGACGACGAGGCGTTCGCCCTGTCCGGCGCCGTCGTCCGACGCCTGCGGGACGCCGGGATCCCCGCCGCGCCGGACCGTCACCCCCGCCCGTCCGGCGCCCGCCCCCCGGCCCCCGGGCCCGTGCGGGGCCGGGGCCACGAGGTCGCGCTCTCCGTCGGCGTACCGCTGGGGCGGCTGGACCGGGAGCAGTGGCGGCTCCTGTCGGGCTCCGGCGAGCTGAGGCTCACCCCGTGGCGCGGCGCCGTCGTCTCCCGCGTCGTCCCCGAGCGGGTGGACGGCCTGCTCGGCGCCCTCTCCGGGGCCGGGCTGATCGTCGGCCCGGGCTCCGCATGGGCCGGTGTCGGGGCGTGCATCGGGCAGCCCGGCTGCGCGAAGTCACTGGCCGACGTACGGGCCCAGGCGGGGGCCGCCGTCGGACCGGCGGGACGGCTCCCTGTGTACTGGTCCGGGTGCGAACGCCGGTGCGGCCATCCGCACGGGGAGTGGATCGACGTGGTCGCCACCCCCGCAGGACACCGGATCTCCCATGTGCGGGGGGACCGGACCACCCCGGCGGCGACCGTCCGGGACGACCCGGCCGCGCTCGCCGCCGCCGTGGCGGCGGCACGCGACGCCCGTACCGCCTGACCACCCAGTACCCGAAGCACCCCTGAAGAAAGAAAGCGACAGCACTGTGCACCAGTACGAGAAGGACGGACCGGCGATCTACCGCCAGTCCTTCGCCACCATCCGCGCGGAGGCGGATCTGGCCGGGCTGCCCGCCGACGTGAGCCAGGTCGCCGTCCGCATGATCCACGCCTGCGGCATGGTCGATCTCGTACGCGATCTCGCCTTCTCGCCGAACGCCGTGGCCGACGCCCGCGCGGCGCTCCGCTCCGGTGCGCCGATCCTGTGCGACGTGGCCATGGTCGCCAGCGGTGTCACCCGCAAGCGCCTGCCCGCGGACAACGACGTGATCTGCACCCTGTCCGACCCGGCCGTCCCCGGGCTGGCCGCGAAGCTCGGCACCACCCGCAGCGCCGCCGCCCTGGAGCTGTGGCGCGACCGGATGGAGGGGGCCGTCGTCGCCGTCGGCAACGCACCCACCGCGCTCTTCCGCCTGCTGGAGATGATCGAGGACGGTGCTCCCCGCCCGGCCGCCGTCATCGGTGTGCCGGTCGGCTTCATCGGGGCCGCCGAGTCCAAGGAGGCCCTGGCCGTCCACACGTCCGGCCTGGAGCACCTGATCGTGCGCGGCCGGCGCGGCGGCAGCGCCCTGGCGGCCGCCGCCCTCAACGCGATCGCCAGCGAGGAGGAGTGAGCGTGAGCGAGCAGCAGAGCACCGGAGGCACCGGGCGGCTGTACGGTGTCGGGCTCGGCCCCGGTGACCCGGCCCTGATGACCGTGCGGGCCGTACAGATCATCGCCGAGGCCGATGTCGTCGCGTACCACTCCGCCCGCCACGGCCGTTCCATCGCCCGCTCGATCGCGGCGCAGCACATCCGCGCCGACCACATCGAAGAGGCACTGGTCTACCCCCTCACGACGGAGACCACGGACCACCCCGGCGGCTACCGGGGCGCACTGGACGAGTTCTACACCGAGGCCGCGGCCCGGCTCGCCGTGCACCTCGACGCCGGACGCACCGTCGCCGTGCTCGCCGAGGGCGACCCGCTCTTCTACGGCTCGTACCAGCACATGCACAAGCGGCTCGCGCACCGTTACGCCACCGAGGTCGTCCCCGGCGTCACGTCGGTCAGCGCCGCCGCCGCCCGGCTCGGCACGCCGCTCGTCGAGGGCGAGGAGGTGCTGACGATCCTGCCCGGCACGCTGCCGGAGGAGGAGCTGACGGCACGTCTGGCGGCCACGGACTCCGCGGTGGTGATGAAGCTGGGCCGTACGTTCCCCGCCGTGCGCCGCGCGTTCGAGGCGTCCGGGCGGCTGCCCGAGGCGCGGTACGTGGAGCGGGCCACGATGGCCGGGGAGCGCACCGGCGACCTGGCGGACACGGACGCCGACTCGGTGCCGTACTTCGCGGTCGCGGTGCTGCCCAGCAGGATCGACGCGCCCCGCCCCGCACCGTCGGCGGCCCCGGGCACCGGTGAGGTCGTCGTCGTCGGCACCGGCCCCGCGGGACCACTGTGGCTGACGCCCGAGACGCGGGGGGCGCTGGCCGCCGCCGACGACCTCGTCGGCTACACGACGTATCTGGACCGGGTCCCGGTCCGCCCGGGGCAGCAGCGCCACGGCTCCGACAACAAGGTCGAGTCGGAGCGCGCCGAATTCGCCCTGGACCTGGCACGCCGGGGACGCCGTGTGGCCGTCGTGTCCGGCGGCGACCCGGGGGTCTTCGCCATGGCGACGGCCGTGCTGGAAGTGGCCTCGCAGGACGCGTACACGGACATAGCGGTGCGGGTGCTGCCCGGGGTGACCGCGGCCAACGCCGCAGCCGCCCGCGCGGGTGCTCCGCTGGGCCACGACTACGCCACCCTCTCGCTCTCGGACCGGCTCAAGCCCTGGGAGGTCATCGCCGAGCGGCTGCGCGCCGCCGCGACGGCCGACCTGGTCCTGGCGCTCTACAACCCCGGCTCCCGCAGCCGGACCTGGCAGGTCGGCAAGGCCCGGGACCTGCTGCTGGAGCACCGCTCCCCGGACACCCCCGTGGTGCTCGGGCGTGATGTCGGCGGGCCGGCGGAGAGCGTGCGCACGGTGCGGCTCGCCGATCTCGATCCGGCCGAGGTCGACATGCGGACGATCCTGATCGTGGGTTCCTCGCAGACCCGTTGGGTACGACGGGGCGACGGCCGGCAGATCGTCTGGACGCCGCGCCGCTACCCGGAGGGCTGACGGAGCCCTCCGGACACCGCCCGGGCCGGCCGCGCCGGGCGGTGTCCGGGCGGCCGGGCCGAAGCGGTGCCCGGACGGATCAGCGGTCCCGGACCGAGTCCGCCAGCCTGCCGATGGACCGGGCCGCCTCGGCCAGGCTGCGGGCCGCCTGCTCCAGCTCCACGGCGAGGCGGGCCGTCCGCTCGCGCTCCGCGGCGTCGTCCGGGGTGGCGAGGGCCGTGCCCCGGTATCCGATGGGGCCCTCGTCGTGCCGCTGGTAGTAGCCGCTGAAGTGGTCCGAGGCGACTCCGGCGAACCGCACACCGGAGAGCTGTATCTCGCCCGCGCCCCCGTTGCCGGTGATGTCGAGGCGGTAGCGGGAGTAGGCCACCGGGGCGGCACCGATCCGGAAACGCCTGCTCTCGAAGCGCCCGGTGAAGCTCTCCCCGGCCCGGGAGTCCAGCTCCGTCCAGCGGATGCCGTCCTGCGAGCCGAGCAGCGTCCAGTCCCGGGGATCACGGTCCGGGAAGTCGTTGGCGGTCGTCAGCGTGTAGCCGGTGAGGGCGAGGGGCCGGCCGAACGCGAAATCCACGGTGGCTTCGCACGAGCCGGCCAGCCACTTCGCCCGGGAGTCCCGGAGCAGATTCGTCGCCACCTCCCCGACCTCCTCGAACTCGTCGCTGACGTCGACGACCGTCGCCCCCGCGGTCACGTCCGGCGCGTCCCCCGCCCCCGAACGCCCGGTGGCGATGCTCAGCCCGGCCACACCGGAGTTGCCCCGCTGGTCACGCCAGGTCACCCGCTCCACGGGGCCGGAGCCGTCCTCCACCAGGATCCGCAGCTCGCCGGAGTCGTGCCAGCCGCCGCCCCACCCCTCCTCGGTGCGGAAGCGGTGCACACGGACGCCCTCGGTCCCCTCCGGGAACGCCCCGCGCCCGATGACGCGGCCACGGAACTCGGCGAGAGTGCCGTCGGCGGCGCGGTGGTGGCCGTGGAAGTCGGACATGTTCGACTGGAAGCTGATCGCCGACTCCGCGCCGTTCTGCCCGCGCCATCCCAGCTGGGCGGGCAGCGACTGCTCACCCCGGTCGACGTGGAACAGCAGCCGGGGGCCGGGCCGCCAGTCCGAGGTGAACGGCAGACGCCGCTCCGTCGTGTAGGTGAAGACCGTGTCCCGGGCAGCCGCCGCGGCCATCGCGCGCTCGGAACGGCCGCGCTCGTACACGGAGTCGAGCGTGACGCGGTAGAGCCAGAGCATGCTGCGCGCGTCGGCCCCCGTGCGTATCTCCAGCGTGTTGGTACCCGGCCTCAGCAGCTCGCCCGGCACGGCGAAGACGTTGTCCTGCGGCAGGTCGCCGCCACCGGGCACGGTGAGCCCCTCCGTCAGCACCTTCCCGTTCAGCAGCAGGTCGACCGGCGCGTGTCCGGGGGACCCGCCCAGCTTGGAGACCAGCGCGGTGACCTTGAGCGTCGCCTCGAGGATCTGCTCCGCGCCGTCCACCTCGAAGTCGAGCTCGGTGCTCGCGTCGGCCCCCATCACCAGGTGTGACGGTGCCTCATGGCAGTCGCGGTACCTGATCCCGGCATTGGACACGCTGACCGGCGTGGCGGAGAAGTCGGCGAACGTCGGTTGCATGGGGGGCTCCTGAGCCTTCGTCACGCCGGTTCGAGGCGTTGGTGAGTGGGTCTGCCCAAGACGTTAACGACGGCCACTGACATCGCTTCTCGCGACGGGTTCCCGGTGGTCGTGGCTCTGCCACCGGCTGACCTCCCGCCGGGCCGTCGGTCCGGCGGTACGGGGCCTCCCCGGCACCGCCGACGATCCGTGGCCGGCGGAGGGGCGGGTCCTCCGACGCGCCCGGACCGATCCGGCCGAAAGGCCTCAGGCCCCCTGCCCCACGAGGCCCCGCAGCCAGGCGACGGCCTCCTCCGGGGTCCCCGCCACCGGTACGCCGTCGGGGGCCGGCGGGCGGCGGACCACGACCACCGGGATCCCGGCCTCCCGCGCGGCGGTGAGTTTGGGGGCGGTCGCGTGGCCGCCGCTGTCCTTCGTCACGAGGACGTCGACGCCGTACCGCCGGACGAGCTCCCGCTCCCCGTCCAGGGAGAACGGCCCCCGGTCCAGCAGGATCTCCATCCGTGCCGGGTACGGGGCCTCCGGGGCGTCCACCGAACGCATCAGGAACCACAGCGGGTCCAGCTCCGCGAACGCGGCCAGCCCCATCCGCCCGGTCGTGAGGAAGACGCGCCGCCCCAGCCCCGGAAGGAGCTCCGCCGCCCCCGCCAGGGAGTCGGTCATGTGCCACCGGTCGCCGTCCGAGGGCACCCAGCCGGGCCGGCGCAGCGCAAGCAGGGGAACATGGACTGCGGCAGCGGCCGAGGCCGCGTTGAAACTGATCGTCCCGGCGAAAGGATGGGTGGCGTCGATGACCGCATCCACTCGGTGTGCGCGGAGCCACTCCGCCATTCCGTCGGCCCCGCCGAACCCGCCGACGCGCGTCTCGCCCGGCGGCAGTCTCGGGCTGGCGACCCGGCCCGCCAGTGAGCTGGTCACCCGCACCCAGGCCGGTCCGTCCGCGGCCACCAGGCACTCCGCGAGGCGGCGGGCCTCCGTCGTGCCGCCGAGGACGAGTACGTGCAAGGGCATGGGACCGGTCCATCCATGAGCAGTGAGGCGCAGGGCGGGCGCACCGCCCAACTCAAGCACACCGGTCTGCGACCGGGATGGACGACCGGTGCCTGTGCGACGGCGGCGACCACGGCCGCGTACACCGCCCTCCTGACCGGCGAGTTCCCCGATCCGGTGACGATCACGCTGCCCAGGGGCCAGACCCCCGCCTTCGCGCTCGCGGTGGAGGAGCTCGCCGAGGGACGGGCCACGGCGGGCGTGGTCAAGGACGCGGGCGACGATCCGGACGTCACGCACGGCGCGCTCGTCCGGTCCACCGTACGGCTGCTGCCGCCCGGGTCCGGGGTGGTGTTCCGGGCCGGGCCCGGTGTGGGCACGGTGACGCTCCCCGGGCTGCCGCTCGACGTCGGGGAACCCGCGATCAATCCCGTGCCCCGCCAGATGATGCGGGACCACGTGGCACGGGTGGCCGCGGAACACGGGGGCACCGGGGACGTCGAGATCACGATCTCGGTGGACGACGGCGAGGAGATCGCACGTTTCACGTGGAACATCCGTCTGGGCATCCTGGGCGGGCTCTCGATCCTGGGGACGACGGGCGTCGTGGTGCCGTACTCCTGCTCGGCCTGGATCGACTCGATCCGCCGCGGCGTGGACGTGGCGCTGGCGGCCGGGCAGACGCACGTGGCGGGGTGCACGGGCTCGACCTCGGAGAAGACGGTGGCGGCCGAGCACGGACTGCCGGAGATCGCTCTGCTGGACATGGGGGACTTCGCGGGTGCGGTGCTGAAGTACGTACGCCGTCATCCGGTGGACCGGCTGACGATCTGCGGCGGGTTCGCGAAGCTGTCCAAGCTCGCCGCCGGTCACCTGGACCTGCACTCGGGCCGCTCCCAGGTCGACAAGCCCTTCCTGGCGCGGCTGGCACGGCAGGGCGGGGCGAGCGAGGCCCTGGCCGCCGAGATCGAGGTGGCGAACACGGGCCTCGCGGCACTGCAGCTCTGCATGGCGGCCGGGGTGCCGCTCGGCGACCTGGTCGCGGTGGCGGCCCGGGACCAGGCACTCTCGGTGCTGCGCGGGGCGCCGGTGGCCGTGGACGTCATCTGTATCGACCGGGCGGGCACGGTGGTGGGGCGCAGCGAAGTGCGCTGACGGTGCCACCGGCCGGGATCCTCCCGTCGCGCCCGGGGGCCGGCCGGCCCGCCGCGGCTCAGCAGGTGTGGCGGTCCCGGGCCGGGGAGTACAGGTGGCTGTCCCGGAACTGCTCCGCGCCCAGCGTCCGGCCCACCATGATCACCGCGGTCCGGACCACCCCGGCCGCCTTGACCTGCTCCGCGATGGAGTCCAGCGAGCCGCGCAGGATGATCTCGTCCGGGCGCGACGCCATGGCGACCACCGCGACGGGGCAGTCCGCCCCGTAGTGCGGCAGGAGCTCGTCGACCACCCGGTCGACGTACTGTGCCGCGAGGTGCAGCACGATCAGCGCGCCGCTGCGTCCCAGCGTCGCCAGGTCCTCGCCCTCGGGCATCGCGGTCGCGCGCTGGGCGACACGTGTGAGGATCACCGTCTGCCCGACGGTGGGCACGGTCAGCTCGCGCTTCAGCGCCGCCGCCGCCGCCGCGAACGCGGGCACTCCCGGCACCACCTCGTACGGCACGCCGGCCTCGTCGAGCCGCCGCATCTGCTCGTTGACCGCGCTGAAGACCGAGGGGTCGCCCGAGTGCAGCCGGGCGACGTCGTGCCCGCCCTCGTGCGCACGGACCAGCTCGGCGGTGATCCGGTCGATGTCGAGCCGGGCGGTGTCCACGAGCAGGGCGTCCGGCGGGCACTCCGCGAGCAGTTCGCGCGGCACCAGGCTGCCCGCGTACAGGCAGACCTGGCTGGCGGCGAGGATACGGGCGCCGCGCACGGTGATCAGATCGGCGGCGCCGGGGCCCGCGCCGATGAAGTACACGGTCATCAGTTGTCTCCTGAGGGGGTCGAAGAGGTCTTGCGCACGGACCACTGCGTGACGGGCATGGCCTGCCGCCACCCCGTGAACCCGCCGACCGGCACCGCGTGGGACACCGCCAGCCGTACCAGCGCGCCGCCGAACCGGCGGTACCGGTCCGCGAGCAGCGCCTCGGACTCCAGCGTGACGGTGTTGGCGACCAGCCGTCCGCCCGCGGGGAGCGCGTCCCAGCAGGCGTCGAGCAGGCCGGGGGCAGTGAGCCCGCCGCCGACGAAGACGGCGTCGGGCACGGGCAGCCCGGCCAGCGTGTCCGGAGCCCGGCCGGTGACCACACGCAGCGCCGGAACACCGAGCCGGTCCGCGTTGCGGGCGATGCGCCGCGCACGCTCCGGGTCGCGCTCCACGGTCACCGCGCGGCAGGACGGGTGGGTCCGCAGCCACTCCACCGCGATCGAGCCGGACCCGCCTCCGATGTCCCACAGGAGCTCGCCGGGAGCGGGGGCGAGGACGCCCAGGGTGGCCGCCCGCACGTGCCTCTTGGTGAGCTGGCCGTCGTGCTCGTACGCCTCGTCGGGCAGTCCCGGCACGGCGCCGAGGCGCAGGGCGTCGGGGGCGGCCCGGCAGTCCACCGCGATGACGTTCAGCGGGTCGCCGGCCGGGTGCGCCCAGGTGTCCGCGGTGCCGTCCAGGCAGTCCTCGTCCATGCCGCCCAGCTGCTCGAGCACCCGCATCCGGCTCGGGCCGAAGCCGTGCTCCCGCAGCAGTGCCGCCACCGCGGCGGGGGCCGTCGCGTCGGCGCCGAGGACCACCAGCCGGCGCCCGTCGTGCAGCGCGGCGGCCAGCCGGGCCGTGGGGCGCCCCACGAGCGTGACAGTCTCCGTGTCCTCCAGGGCCCAGCCGAGCCGGGCGCAGGCGTACGACACCGAGGACGGGTGCGGCAGGACGTGCAGGGCCCCGGCCCCCAGCTCCTCGGTGAGGGCCCGTCCGATGCCGTAGAACATGGGGTCACCGCTGGCCAGGACCGCGATCCTGCTCCCCGCGTGGGCGGCGAGCAGCCCACGCACCGCGGGCCGCAGGGGCGAGGGCCAGGGCACCCGCCGCCCCGCGCACACCGGAGGGAGCAGCCCCAGCTGGCGCTCTCCGCCGATCAGGACCTCGGCGTCCAGGAGCACCGAGCGCGCGGTCTCCGGCAGGCCCGCCCATCCGTCGGCGCCGATTCCCACGACACTCACGGCGGACCCGGGCGGCGGGACGGGGGGTACGGATGATGCGGGGGACACGGCCGCTACCTCGGTGTTTCGGTGGATGACGCTGCCGAACTCTACTGGGACGTGACTCCGGACCTGCGCGGCGGAGTGATTCCGGGGCAGTCCCCGCGTGGTGACGAGAACCCGCCCCGGGCTCCGGCGTCCCCTGTGGGAGCCGCCCACGAGGGCGGCGCGGCAACCGGAGGAGAAGACCATGAAGTACCTCGTGATGGTGCAGGGATCGCAGGCCGACTACGAGGCGATGGGCGGCAAGGCGTCCGGGGGCAGCCCGGCCTGGAACGAGCAGGACATGCAGGCGATGTTCGCCTTCATGGAAGAGATCAACAACGACCTCGCCGAGTCCGGTGAGCTGGTCGACGCCAACGGTCTGGCCGAACCCGCGAAGACCCTCTTCGTGCGTGCGGGCACCGACGGTCGGCCGGTGGTCTCCGACGGTCCGTACGCCGAGACCCAGGAGGTGCTCGCCGGGTACTGGGTGCTCGACTGCGCGAGCCCGGAGCGGGTGACCGAGATCGCGGCGCGCATCGCGCTCTGCCCGCAGCCCGCGGGCGCGCCCGCGCACCCCGTGGTGATCCGTCCGATCGGATCGGGCGGCGACCTCTGAGGAACCACCTGGCCGGAGGCACGGGTGAAGCGCGGGCCGAGGACACCGGGGACCTGCTGCACCGGCACGCGCCGCAGGTCCTCGGCGCGGCTCGTGCGTCGGAGGCCCACCACCCGCGGACGCGCGCGGCCCGGCTGCTCCCCTGACGGCGGAGCCGTACGCCACCACCCGAAGGCGCCATCGAGTCGCCGAACCCCGCCGGTCTCGCGGTCATCGAAGACATGACGAAGCGCGACGACGGCAAGGGCCGCACCGTGCGGATCGCCCAGCAGCCCGAGGCGGACGAACTCCTGGGACGCAGTCCGCCGGCCGCCCTCGTCGGCCTGCTGCTGGACCAGCAGCAGGCCGATGGAGTGGGCGTTCACCGGGCCGTTCACCCTGGCCGTCCGCATGGAGTCGGACGATCTGGACGCCCGGCGGATCGCCTCGTACGGCCCCGAGGCGTTCACCGCGCTCTTCACCGCGAAACCCGCGTTGCACCGCTGTCCCGGTTCCATGGCCGTGGGGGTCCCCCCTGCTCCTTCAGAGCTCGGGGGAGGGTGCAGCAGCTCTGCCAGTACCTGGTGGCGGAGTACGACGGGGAGGCGAGCGCCGTATGGGCGGACGCCGCGACCGGCTCCGAGCCGCTGGAACGGCTCACGGCCCTGCCCGGCTTCGGCACCCAGAAGGCGCAGATCTTCCCGGCCCTGCTCGGCAAGCAGTTCGGTGTACGCCCCACGGGCCGGCGGGAGGCCGCAGGACCGTACGGCGAGGCGGGCTCGCACCGCTCGGTGGCGGACATCACCGGACCCGATTCGCTCGCCGCGGTGCGGGCGCGCAAGCAGCAGGCGAAGGCGGCGGCCAGAGCGGCGGGCCGGACCAGGTGATCAGGTACGGGCCGCACGGGCGGCCACGGACGCTTCCAGGCTTCACGGGGACCGGCCGACTCGCCGGCCCTCCCGCACATCCGTACACACCGGAAGGACTCCTGTGCACGCATCTCGTCGCAGATCCCTGGCTGCTGCGGCCGCCACCGCCCTCGCCACACCACTCCTCCTCGCCGCGTCCCCCCACCCCGGACACGCACCGGACGACCCGGCCGAAGTCGCCGCGAAGCTGTCGCGGGAGCTCGTGCGCGACTCGTCCGCGAAGGACGCGTACCGGCATCTGCGGCGCTTCCAGGCGATAGCCGACTCGGCGGAGGGCCACCGCGCGGCCGGCTCGCTCGGGCACGACGCCTCCGCCGCCTACGTCTACCGGCAGCTCCGGGAGGCCGGCTACGCGGTGGACTACCGGACCTTCGGCTTCGTCTACACCGAGACGCTCGCCGAGAAGCTCTCCGTGGTCTCGCCCACGCCCCGTGACATCGACATCAAGGCGATGACGTACACGAAGTCCACCGGGGCGGGCGGCATCCGGGCGGCCCTCCTCGCCGTCCCCGTCGACGCCACCACCGGCTGCGAGGCGGCCGACTACGCCTCCGCGGACTTCACCGGAAAGATCGCGCTGATCAAGCGCGGCGGCTGCTCCTTCGCCGACAAGCAGGCGGCCGCCGGCAGCGCGGGAGCGGCGGGAGCGGTGATCTACAACAACACCGAGGGCGTGCTCTCCGGCACCCTCGGGGACGTCTCGTCGGGGAAGATCCCCACCGGCGGACTCACCCGGGCGGAGGGCGAGAAGCTCGTCGCCGGCCTGGCCGGGAGCGAGGTGACGGTCTCCTTCGAGATCCGCCAGCTCCAGGAGGAGCGCACCACCCGCAACGTCGTCGCGGAGACCCGGCGCGGGAACGCCGCGAAGACGGTCATGCTCGGTGCCCATCTCGACTCGGTCACCGACGGTCCCGGCATCAACGACAACGGTTCCGGCTCGGCCGGTCTCCTCGAAGTCGCCCTGCGACTCGCCGAGTCGCACGAGCAGCCCGCCAACAAGGTGCGCTTCGCGTGGTGGTCGGCCGAGGAGAACGGCCTCCTCGGCTCGGAGGCGTACGTCGCCAAGCTCTCCGGGGCACAGCGCGAGCAGATCGCGCTCTACCTGAACTTCGACATGATCGCGTCGCCGAACGGCGCGCAGTTCGTCTTCGACGGCGACGACTCCGACGGCACGGGCGCGGGCCCCGGCCCGGAGGGCTCTGCACAACTGGAGCGCGACATCAACGACTTCCTGGACGGGAAGAACAAGCCGCACACCGGCACGGACTTCACGGGACGCTCCGACTACGGGCCGTTCATCGAGGTCGGCATCCCCTCCGGCGGTACGGACACCGGCGCCGAGGGCGTCAAGACGGCCGACCAGGCCAAGACCTTCGGCGGGACGGCCGGCATCGCGTACGACCCGTGCTACCACGCGGCCTGCGACGACCTGGACAACGTCGACATGGCCCACTTCGACACCAACATCGATGTGATCGCCAACGCCGTCGGCACCTACGCCCACGACCTGCGCTCCCTGACCCGCCCGGGCCCGGCCGCGCCCACCGCCGGCGAAACCGGCGGTGGCGGAGGGCTGCGCGAGGGCCACACACACGGAGTCACCGAGTAGCGGGACCCGGCTCCGCATGCCGTGGGCGGTGAGTCCCGCTCACCGCCCACGGCCGCCACGCCGGGAAGGAGCGAGCGGGAGATCCGCCCGCCCCGTAGGAGCGTGCCCGGCGACCGTCGGTCCGCTCCGGCGGAGCACGCCGAGTGCGCCCGCGGTGCCCGGAGAAGGCGTCCCCGGCGGCGATGTCCCGCCACCGCGGCCGGTATGCGTCGCGGCTCCCGCGTCCACTTACGGCGACCCCTATCCGCTATCCCCCGTTTGGAAGCGTTTTGCACGGCGGTGCAGTCCCGTCCCGCGGCTGCGCCCGGAGGCCCTTGCCCGGTAGGCTTTCCGTGTGATCTTCAAGCGCATCGGAAATGGGCGGCCATATCCTGACCACGGCCGGGAAAGCACCCGGCAGTGGGCGGATGTCGCGCCGCGCCCGGTCCGCCTCGACCAACTGGTGACCACCAAGGGCCAGCTGGACCTCGAAACCCTCCTCGCCGAGGACTCCACCTTCTACGGCGACCTGTTCGCCCACGTCGTGAAGTGGCAGGGGGACCTCTATCTCGAGGACGGGCTGCACCGTGCCGTGCGGGCGGCCCTGCAGCAGCGCCAGGTGCTGCACGCGCGCGTCCTCGAGCTCGGCTGAGTCCCGCCACTCCCACCCGTGGGCCATTTCGGGCCTTTCGGGTGCTTTTATGCTCGTACGGGTGCCATCTGTTGATCGTTTAGTAGGCATCATCACCAGGTCGCACTACGCTGCGCCCATGAGCATGCTGACCCCTCCCGGCATGGGCGGAAAGTACCGCGTCACGGGGAACACCTACCCCCGCATGCGCCGCCCGCGTCACCGCC
Source organism: Streptomyces clavifer (assembly GCA_014651175.1). Classification (GTDB taxonomy): domain Bacteria; phylum Actinomycetota; class Actinomycetes; order Streptomycetales; family Streptomycetaceae; genus Streptomyces; species Streptomyces clavifer. The sequence goes on from BMWJ01000004.1 coordinate 138,669, forward strand.
GCAAGCTGATCCTCTCGGCGATCGCCGCAGTGGCGGCCCTCGGCCTCGCCGGATGGGGCACGCTCCAGCTCATCGACGTCTTCACCGGGGGCGACAAGCAGGCCAACGCCGCCGAGCGTGCGAAGGCCTGCCCCTCCCCGACGGCGGCAGCGCCCGTCAAGGCGCTCCCCCGGCCGGCGGCGATCAAGGTCAACATCTACAACGCGACGCCGCGCAGCGGGCTCGCCAAGGCCGCCGCGGACGAGTTGAAGAAGCGCGGCTTCGCCATCGGCAAGGTGGACAACGCCCCGGCCGCCTACGACAAGAAGGTGTCCGGCACCGGACTTCTCCTCGGCGCCCCGGCGGCCACGAACGGTTCGTTCACGGTGCTGGCCACGCAGCTTCCCGGGGCCGTACAGAGGACCGACACCCGCAGGACGGCGGACGTCGATCTGATCATCGGTACGAAGTTCAAGACGTTCAGCTCGCCCGCCGCGGCGGCTTCGGCGCTCACGGCGCTGACGAAGCCCGCGCCGGCGCCGTCCTCCTGCTGAACCGGAACGGCGCCTTCGGCCGGCGGTGCCGCGTCGGGCACCGCCGGCCGAAGGCGCCGCGCCTCGGGCACCGTCAGTCGACGGTGCCGTACATCCGGTCGCCCGCGTCACCGAGGCCCGGCACGATGTAGCCGTTCTCGTTGAGCCGCTCGTCGACCGAGGCGGTGACCACCGTGACCGGCGTGCCGGCCAGCTCGCGCTCCATCACCTCGACGCCCTCGGGCGCGGCGAGCAGCACGACCGCGGTGACGTCGTCCGCCCCGCGCTTGATGAGTTCCCTGATGGCCGCGACGAGCGTGCCGCCGGTGGCCAGCATCGGGTCCAGGACGTAGACCTGACGGCCGGAGAGGTCCTCGGGCATCCGCGTCGCGTACGTCTCCGCCTGGAGGGTCTCCTCGTTGCGGATCATGCCCAGGAAGCCGACCTCGGCGGTCGGGAGCAGCCGCACCATGCCGTCGAGCATGCCGAGCCCGGCGCGCAGGATCGGGACGACGAGCGGCCGGGGGTACGACAGCTTCACACCGGTCGTGGGCGTCACCGGGGTCTCGATGTCGACCTGCTCGGTCCGCACATCCCTGGTGGCCTCGTACGCCAGGAGGGTGACCAGCTCGTCGGCGAGCCGCCGGAAGGTCGGGGAGTCGGTGCGCTTGTCGCGCAGCGTGGTGAGTTTGTGCGCCACCAGCGGGTGGTCGACGACGTGGATCCGCATGACGTCCACAGTAGCCGGGCCCCGGGCAGGGTTCCCGCCAGTCTGCGCTGGCATCAACCGCCTGTTCGGAGGGAAGGTGGGTGCATACGGACCCAGGCTTGGGGTGGTGTGTCGATTGCCCGACGGGGAACAGCGAAATCAGCGGCAGGCCGCGCGCGACGCGCGCGACCTGCCCGACGCGCGGGAGAACGTGCCGGACGCGCAGGAGAGTGACGCTGCGCGCCGGAGGCGCCGGGCGCAGTTCCTCCGCGAGCTGCACGAGGCGAAGCAGCTCCGCGACCGGGTCCAGCCGCGCCGCGCCCGCGCGGCCCGTATGCGCCAACAGATGCGGATGCGTACGTTCCGCTGGTGACCGCCGTCCCCGTGGCCGCCGGACCGGCCCCGGGAGGGGCGCGGGGGAGCACGGGCCGGCAGCGAATTGCGGAACTGATGGCCGACGCAACGGCCGAAGACGTCTCGCATCGCGCTCGTTTCTGCCACGATGCCGATTGGGCGGGGCCCAGGGCGGCCGGACCACCGGCTGCCCTCCCGTCGGACCGATTCGCCTATGACCAGTGGGAGAGTCACGGTGTACTTCGCCGCACTGCTCGCGCGCACCGAAGACGGGTGGGAAGCGAGCGATACAGAGCTCGACGATGTCGAAACCCTGTCCGACCTGACTGATCTGGCCCGTGAGGCCTCGATGGACGAGGACACGGTCCTGGTCTACATCGAGCAGGAGGACGCCTGGTTCGGCGTCATCCGGGTGGACGGTGAGGAGGACCCCCGTATCTACGTCTCGGACGCGTCCGCCGCCGCCCGCTCCTCGTACGGGGAGATCCTGCTCACCGACGAACTGCTCGGCCGTGAACCAGGGGCCGAGGACGAGATCGCCGCACTGGAGGAACTCGTCGACCTCGACGGTACGCAGGACGACGACGCCCACGGCCGGGCCGCCCCCGTCGTGGCCGATACCGACCCGGACCACGACCCCGACGCCGTACCGGCGGGGCCGCTGGGCGAACTCGGGATCCTCACCGACCTCGGGCTGTCCGAGAAGGAGTTGCTGACCCTGCGCACCGACGCGCTGGGGGAGATCGCGGACGCGCTGGGCGCGGCCGAGGTCCTGGAGTCCGTCCGCTAGGGTCCGCGGGTGAACGCACCACCACCCCCACCCTCTTCACCGCCTTCCCCCGATCCCGTACGGGACCCGTGGCAGGCACCCATGCGCCGAGCCCTCGACGAGGCCGCGCAGGCGGCGCTGGCCGGCGATGTGCCGGTCGGCGCCGTCGTGCTCGGTCCGGACGGCGCCCTGCTCGCAGCGGGCCACAACGAGCGTGAGGCGACCGGCGACCCGACGGCCCACGCCGAAGTGCTCGCCCTGCGCCGTGCCGCCGCCGCGCTCGGCGCCTGGCGGCTGACCGGCTGCACGCTGGTGGTCACCCTGGAGCCCTGCACGATGTGCGCGGGCGCGCTCGTGCAGTCCCGGATCGGCCGGGTCGTCTACGGGGCGCGGGACGAGAAGGCCGGCGCCGCGGGCTCGCTCTGGGACGTCGTGCGGGACCGAAGGCTCAACCACCGCCCCGAAGTGATCCACGGGGTCCTGGAGGACGCCTGCGCGGCCCGGCTGACGGCCTTCTTCCGCGAGCGGTGACGCCTCCCGGGCACACACCGGCCGACCGGCGGGAAACGGATTTCGGACCTGGGCCCGGAATGGTCTAAGCTCTCTCTCGGTAGCGTGTCCGAGCGGCCGAAGGAGCTCGCCTCGAAAGCGAGTGTGGGGAAACTCACCGAGGGTTCAAATCCCTCCGCTACCGCTCTTACGAAGGGCCCGGCGCATCGCGTCGGGCCCTTCGAGCGTTCCCGGACACGACTGCGGCCCCGGCTCGGTGAGCCGGGGCCGCAGTCGTGTGCCGCGTCGTTCGAGGTCGGGGGGAGCGGCGTCGGGGGGACAAGCCGCTCCCCCCGGTGAGGACGGGACCAGGGGCCCTCGCCGCGGTCGGGGGAAGTCTCGCGGCGTGGACCTCGGAGAGGTCCTGTCCCTCGGCCCGCGCATTTCTGCCACCTGCACGGGCTCGCTCACCATCCTCCCCCTCGGCAGAAGCCGCACCTGCGGGCAAAGGGCCCGATTCGACGGGTCCTTGGTCCCTAAGAGTCGTATCAGTGATCGGAAACAGCCCCCGGATACGGCCGTACGTGCGGCTAGAATCACCCGACCGCGCAGGTGAGCGAACGGGTGAGGCGAGGGTTGTGGTGCAAGCGAAGAAGATCGCGCTCTACTTGATTGTGGTCTTCGTGCTGTACACGATCATCACGTCCCCCGCCCGGGCCGCCGATCTCGTCCAAGTCGGGTTCGAAGGCGTGTCGAGTGCCGCCCAGAGCGTCGGGGACTTCATGTCCGAGCTCGTGAAGTAGGAGAACCCCCATGATCCGCCACCTGGTCCTGTTCAAGCTGAACGACGGCGTCGAACGGGACGATCCGCGGGTCGTCGCAGGGGTGGAGGCCTTCCGGGAGCTCGGTGGGAGGATTCCCGAGCTGGAGTTCTGGGAGTGCGCCTGGAACATCACCGACCGGCCGATCGCGTACGACTTCGCCATCAACTCGGCGGTCGCGGACGAGGACGCCCTCACGCGCTACATCGAGCACCCCGACCACCGGGCCGCGGCCGGTCAATGGCGCGCGTTCGCCACTTGGGTGATTGCCGACTACCCCTTCTGACGCGTTCCGGTACCCCGGCCCCGTCGGCCCCTCCCCTACGGGAGAGGGGCTCTTCGTCGCGTTTAAACCGAAATGCCCCCAACACGACTCCATGCGGTGCTTGCGTCCAGTGGACATGTGTTGTGATGCTATGACCGCTTTTGACGGATGAGTTGACCGTAGTTGACCGCAAAGGGGTGGCGACACCGTGCCGGCCAGTACAGCGCCTCAAGTCCCGCCCCAGAACGTCCAGACCGACGAGATCCAGACCGAGACCCCCGACCCCGCCGCGCCCGCCAGGACCCGGGGCGCGGACACGAGGGCGCTCACCCAGGTGCTGTTCGGCCGGCTCAAGGACCTCGAACCGGGCACCACGGAGCACCACCGGGTGCGGACCGCCCTGATCGAGGCGAACCTGCCGCTCGTCCGGTACGCGGCGGCCCGGTTCCGCAGCCGCAACGAGCCGATGGAAGACGTCGTCCAGGTCGGCACCATCGGCCTGATCAACGCCATCGACCGCTTCGACCCGGAACGCGGGGTCCAGTTCCCGACGTTCGCCATGCCCACCGTGGTCGGCGAGATCAAGCGCTACTTCCGGGACAACGTACGGACCGTCCACGTGCCGCGGAGGCTGCACGAGCTCTGGGTCCAGGTCACCGGCGCCACCGAGGACCTGACGACCGCTCACGGCCGCTCACCGACCACGGGCGAGATCGCCGAGCGGCTCAGGATCTCCGAGGACGAGGTCCTCGCCTGCATCGAGGCGGGCCGCTCGTACCACGCCACCTCACTGGAGGCCGCCCAGGAGGGTGACGGACTGCCCGGACTCCTGGACCGGCTCGGCTACGAGGATCCGGCGCTGGCCGGGGTCGAACACCGCGACCTCGTACGGCACCTGCTCGTCCAGCTGCCCGAGCGCGAGCAGCGGATCCTGCTGCTGCGCTACTACAACAACCTGACGCAGTCCCAGATCAGCGCCGAGCTGGGCGTCTCCCAGATGCATGTGTCAAGGCTTCTGGCCAGAAGTTTCGCCCGTCTGCGATCCGCAAACAGGATCGAGGCGTAACCGGAACGGGTAGACCCCCTGTAGATGGGTTCCGGAGGCGTAAAAGCCGTACACCCCCTGTTTCCTGCACAGTTCCACCGCTTACTTGTCGACATGTCACTACAGCGTGTTGCCGACATGTGACATTCTGCTGGAACCGCGTTTGCCGCAGCCCTACCTCCGGTATTCAGGTGGAGGCTGCGTTCCTCCGATGGTCGTGGCCACCGCGACCGTCCGCGACCTCAAGGGGGTGGCATGTCCGCAGAACAGGGCAGCTCGAAGGTGCTCACGCTCACGAAGAGCGCACCAGCACCTGCCGTGCTCACCAGCTCATCGGAAGCCATCGATACCCGGACCCTGTCCCGCTCCCTGTTCCTGCGGCTCGCCGCGCTCGGTCCCGCTTCGGGCCCCGACGGAACGGACAGCCCCGAGCGGGCCTATGTGCGGGACACACTCATCGAGCTCAACCTCCCGCTCGTGCGGTACGCGGCGGCGCGGTTCCGGAGCCGCAACGAACCCATGGAGGACATCGTCCAGGTCGGGACGATCGGCCTGATCAAGGCGATCGACCGCTTCGACTGTGAACGGGGCGTGGAATTCCCCACGTTCGCGATGCCGACCGTCGTGGGGGAGATCAAGCGCTTCTTCCGCGACACGTCGTGGTCGGTGCGGGTGCCCCGCCGGCTGCAGGAGCTGCGGCTCGCCCTCACCAAGACCAGCGACGAGCTCGCCCAGAAGCTCGACCGCTCGCCGACCGTGCCGGAGCTGGCCAAGGCGCTCGGGGTCTCCGAGGAGGACGTGGTCGACGGCCTGGCCGTGGGCAACGCCTACACGGCCTCCTCGCTGGACTCCCCGTCCCCCGAGGACGAAGGCGGCGAGGGCTCGCTGGCGGACCGTCTGGGGTACGAGGACGCGGCGCTGGAAGGCGTCGAGTACCGGGAGTCCCTGAAGCCGCTGCTGGCCAAACTCGCCCCGCGCGAGCGGCAGATCATCATGCTGCGCTTCTTCGCCAACATGACCCAGTCGCAGATCGGCGAGGAGGTCGGCATCTCCCAGATGCACGTCTCACGGCTGCTGACGCGGACGCTCACCCAGCTCAGGGAAGGGCTCATCGCCGACTGACCCGACCGACCCGACCCGGTTCACCGACGCACGTCCCGTCCCGTCGGCCGATCCGGTGCGGCGGGGCGCCGGATCGGCCGACGGGGCACCTCGATCACCGCCCCGGCGGCCGCGCCGCGCACGGGCGGTACGGCAGCACACCGGCGCGGACCCGAGGACCCGCGTACCCGTACGGACCGGGGCGGGCGCCCCCGGAACCGACTCAGCCGCTCCGCGCCGGAGATCCGGTGCGGAGCGGCTGCGCGGGGCGGCGCGCGCCGTGTGGGCGGACGCCTGGCGGGTCCCGGTCCGCTGCTGCGCGGGCCCGGGGGCTTCACCGCCGTAGGAGTCGGAGTGACGGGGACGTGGCCTCGGTCAGCGGAGCGCGAGCCAGGCGACGGCGCCGAGGACGACGATGACCGCGACGACGGCCACGATCACCCCGGTCTTCGGTCCGGACGAGGTCGCGGCCGGCTGCTGCCTGCGCTGCGGCTCGCCGTCGTCGACGAACGCGCGGAACATCTGCGTGCTGCCCGCCGGGTCGTGAGTGCCCTCGGGGCCCGGCTGAGGGGCGTGGGGGTTGTGTGCCATGGCCCGGACACTAGCGAACTCGACGGAACGGCCCAACCCCCGGGTCCGCAGCGGGTGATGCGCCGACACGGCACCCGCCGGCCCTCCACCCCTCCGCGGAGGCCCTTCCCACCGCCTGAACGAGAGGGCCGGGCACCCGTGCACTGTGCCCGGGAACACATCCGCCGCAGGTCACCCCCCTGTGCGCTGGGCGCTTGACCGGGAGCCTACGGAGCCTTTTCGCTTCCTTTACTTATGCAAGGGGCATTTCGTTTGCCTGTAGCAACCAACGGCTTCTATCGTTGCCCTAAGCAACAAGATGACCCGGAGACGATCCTGGAGGGCCGGTGGCCGCACGGAGCCAGTACGAAGAACTGGCCCGGCAGCTCAGCGCCGTCGGAGCCGTCAAAAGGGGCCTCGCCCGCATCCTGCCGGCCACGTGCCCCGGGGGGTCGGCCACGGTGCTGATGCTGCTGGCCAAGTACGGCGAGATGCGCATCACCCGGCTGGCCGAGCTCCTGGCCGTGGACATGTCGGTGACCAGCCGGCATGTGGCACACACGGTGGAGAGCGGCTGGATCGAGCGGTTCCCGGACCCGGCGGACAAGCGGTCCCGCATCCTGCGGCTGACCCCCGCGGGGGACGAACTGATCGACGACCTGACCCGGCGGACGACCGAGATGTTCGCTCACCACCTCACCGACTGGTCCGACGACGAGGTCGGACGCCTCAACGCGTTGCTGTCCCGGCTGCGCGACAGCTTCTCCTGCCGCGGCTCCGGTGGATGCGTCCCCGGGAAGCACAGCGGCGACTGCCGCGCCGGGCAAGCCGACGACTCGTACACCCGTACACCCGAGTAACAGAAGCAAAGACAAGGAACTCCATGGCTACGACCACACCAACCGGTGTGCGGGGCGGCCACGCCAAGCACGGGGCGTCCGAAGCCCCCGACGGCACGCCGATGACACACCGGCAGATCATGGAAGCGCTGACCGGGCTGCTGCTCGGCATGTTCGTCGCGATCCTCTCGTCGACGGTCGTTTCCAACGCCCTGCCGGAAATCATTTCCGACCTCGGCGGCGGACAGAGCGCCTACACCTGGGTCGTGACGGCCTCGCTGCTGGCCATGACCGCCACCACCCCCCTGTGGGGCAAGCTCTCCGACCTGTTCAGCAAGAAGCTGCTGGTCCAGATAGCCCTGATCATCTATGTGCTCGGCTCGATCGTGGCCGGTCTGTCGACCAGCAGCGGCATGCTCATCGCCTGCCGCGTCGTGCAGGGCATCGGCGTCGGCGGCCTCTCCGCCCTCGCCCAGATCGTGATGGCCGCGATGATCTCCCCGCGCGAGCGCGGGCGCTACAGCGGCTACCTCGGCGCGGTCTTCGCCGTCGCCACCGTGGGCGGCCCGCTCCTCGGGGGCGTCATCACCGACACCAGCTGGATGGGCTGGCGCTGGTGCTTCTACGTGGGTGTGCCGTTCGCGGTCATCGCCCTGGTCGTGCTCCAGAAGACCCTGAAGCTCCCGGTCGTCAAGCGTGAGGTCAAGGTCGACTGGTCGGGCGCGTTCTTCATCAGCGCCGCCGTCTCCCTGCTGCTGCTCTGGGTGACCTTCGCGGGCGACAAGTACGACTGGATCTCCTGGCAGACGTACACGATGCTCGGCGGCACCGTCGCCCTCATCGCGCTCTTCCTGCTCATCGAGTCCAGGGCCAGTGAGCCGATCATCCCGCTGCGCCTGTTCCGCAACCGCACCATCACGCTGGCCTCGGTCGCCTCGCTGTTCGTCGGCATCGCGATGTTCGCGGGCACCGTCTTCTTCAGCCAGTACTTCCAGCTGGCGCGCGACAAGTCGCCCACGATGTCGGGCGTCATGACGATCCCGATGATCGCCGGCCTGTTCCTCTCCTCGACCGTCTCCGGACAGGTCATCACCAAGACCGGCCGCTGGAAGGCCTGGCTGGTCAGCGGCGGCTTCCTGGTCACGGCGGGGCTCGGCATGCTCGGCACCATCCGGTACGACACCGAGTACTGGCACATCGCGGTCTTCATGTTCGTGATGGGTCTCGGCATCGGCATGATGATGCAGAACCTGGTCCTCGCCACGCAGAACCAGGTCGCTCCCGCCGACCTCGGCGCGGCCAGCTCCGTCGTCACGTTCTTCCGTTCGCTCGGTGGCGCCATCGGCGTCTCGGCCCTGGGCGCCGTGATGGCCAACCGCGTCACCCACTACGTCAAGGACGGGCTCGCCGACCTCGGCCCCGAGGGCGCCGCGTTCGGTCACGGGGGTACCGGCGGCGGGGGCATCCCCGACCTGGACAAGCTCCCCGCCCCGTTCCGCACGGTCGTGGAGATGGCCTACGGCCACGGTGTCGGCGACGTCTTCCTCTACGCCGCACCGGCCGCGCTCGTCGCCTTCATCGTGACGATCTTCATCAAGGAGGTCGCCCTGAAGACGAACGCCGGCAACGACAAGGCCGGCGCCGAGGCGCCCGCCGCGGAGAACGCCACGGCTGCCCCGGGCACCGCCGCACTCGTCGCCGAGGGAACGGCCGGGGTCACCTCGGTCGGCGCCCCGGAGACCGCGGACACTCCGGACACCCTGGTCACGACGTTGCAGGGCACCCCCGTACGGGGTGTGGTGCGCGGTGCCGAGGGCGCACCCGTCGCCCGGGCGGCCGTCACGCTGATCTCGCTGGGCGGCCGGCAGCTGGGGCGTTCCGTCGCCCGGGCCGACGGCGGCTACGTGCTGGACGCGCCGGGTTCCGGCTCGTACGTCCTGATCGCGTCCGCCGACGGCTTCCAGCCGCAGGCGTCCACCGTGGTCGTCGGCGAGGAGCCGCTGGCGTACGACATCCTGCTCGCCGGTACGAGTGGTCTCGCGGGGACCGTGCGGACCGCGGAGGGCGGCAGCCCGGTCGAGGGCGCGATGGTCCTCGTGACCGACGTGCGCGGCGACGTGCTCGCCACCGGCTCCTCCGGTGCCACGGGCGAGTTCGCCTTCGGTGAGCTCGTCCCCGGCGCCGTGACCGTGGCCGTGACGGCCGCGGGCTACCGTCCGCTGGCCCTGCCGGTGGAGATCGGCGGCCAGGGTGTCACCCGGGTCGACGCCGCGCTGGAGTCCGGTGCGCTCGTGAAGGGCGTCGTCCGGGCGGGTACCGGCCGGGCACCGCTGTCCGACGCACGCGTCACGCTGATCGACGCGGCCGGCAACGTGGTCGCCACCTCCACGACCGGGGAGGACGGCGTGTACGCCTTCACCGACCTGGACGCGGGCGAGTACTCGGTCGTCGCGACCGGCTATCCGCCGGTGGCCGGTTCGCTGACCGTGACCGGCGCCGGAGTCGACGGCCACGACATCGAGCTCGCCCACCCGGGCGCGTAGACACACGGAAGATCCACATAGACCCCTGGCGGAACAGCGCTCCCAGCGGAGAGGCTGTGCCCGTCGGCGGAAATGGGCCCCGCGGTGGGAACGGCAGGCAGGGGACGGCCTGCCGTTCCCACCCGGGGCCCGACTCATTGAGTCACTGCGCCACTGAGTGATGGAGCAAGGAGAGAACACAGGATGGGACTTCGCGCACACGTACGCACGCGGGACGGCTGGGCGGTCCAGCACGCGGTCGTGACCGTGACCGACATGACGGGCACGCAGGTGCTCCGGGCCTCCGCCGACGAGCACGGGGCCGTACGCACCGGTGATCTCCTGCCGGCCGGCGCCTACACGGTGATCGTCACGGCGGTCGGGTACGCCCCGTCCGCCTCCACCGCACTCGTCACGGCGAGCGGCCGCGTCGAAGCCGGCACCGTGGTGCTGGCCCGGCAGGGCGGCGTGGAACTGCCGCCGCCGGGCACCTGGTCGCTCGACCCGGTGCACTCCTCGGTGGCCGCGGTCGCGCAGCACCTGGGGATCTCCAGCGTGCACGGCCGGTTCACCGAGTTCGGCGGCCGGATCGAGATCGCGCAGGACGTCCAGCGCTCCCGGGTGGAGGCCTTCATCACCCCGGCCAGCATCGACACCGGCAACGGCATGCGGGACAAGCACCTGCGCTCGCCCGACTTCCTGGACGTCGACCGCTTCCCGGAGATCACCTACCGCTCCCGTGCGCTGACCCCCGCCGGGCCCGACCGCTGGACCGTGCACGGGGTGCTCATGATGCACGGCGTCTCCCGCGACGTGGACCTGGACCTCAGCTATCTGGGCACCGGCCCCGACCCGTGGGGCGGGGTGCGGGCCGCCTTCCACGCCACCGCGGAGCTGCACCGCGACGACTTCGCCATGCACTACAACCAGGTCGTGCAGGCGGGCATCTCCGCGATCGGCACGACGCTACGCGTGGAGCTCGACATCCAGGCCGTGCAGGGGGATTACGTCGAGGCTTAGGGTTGGCCCCATGGCACACATCGCGACCAACACCACGGTGGAGCTCGGGGAACTGCTGGACTTCGTGCGGCCCCGGCACCGGGCGATCCTGCTGACCACCCGGTCCGACGGCCGCCCCCAGGGGTCCCCGCTCACCTGCGGCGTCGACGACGCCGGCCGGATCGTCGTCTCGACCTACCCCGAACGGGCCAAGACCCGCAACGCCAAGCGGGACGAGCGGGTGAGCGTGATCGTCCTGTCGGACGACTGGAACGGCCCGTGGGTCCAGATCGACGGTTCGGCCGAGGTGATCGACGCACCGGATTCGGTCGAGCCGCTCGTCGAGTACTTCCGGAACATCTCCGGCGAGCACCCCGACTGGGACGAGTACCGGGAGGCGATGCTCAAGCAGGACAAGTCCCTCATCCGGATCACCCCGGAGCGCTGGGGACCGATCGCCACCGGAGGCTTCCCCGCCCGCACGGCCGCCGAAGGCTGACCGCGCATGGTGCCCCACGAGGTGCTGGCGCGGGCCCGGCTGCTGGCCGCCCCGGGTGTCGACGGGCCCGTGTCCCGAGCCCTGGAGCAGATCACCGGACGCCCGGTGGAACACCCCTACGGCGGCGAGCCGGACGGCCCCTTCCTCTACGTCGGGGACACGCTGCCCGACGCCCTGCGGACCCCTCGGCTGGTGTGGTTCCACAGCGTCAACGCCGGTACGGACGCGCTGCTCGCCGCCGGACCGTGGCCGCGGGAAGCCCTGCTGACCCGGACCGTGGGCCGGATGGGCGAGCGGATCGCCCAGTACGTGCTGGCCTGGATCCTCGCCGAGTGCCAGTCCGTCCCGGAGCACACCGCGCAGCACGCCGGCGCCCGGTGGCACCGGCTCCCCTCCACCCTCGCCGCCGGGCAGACCGCGGTCGTCCACGGCACCGGCCGCATCGGCTCCGCCGTCGCCGCCCTGCTGCGGGCCTGCTCCCTGCACACGGTGGGGGTCGGCCGCACCCCTCGTGAGGTGCCACCGGGCTTCGACCGGGTGGTCACGGCGGGCGGCGACGAGGAGCGGGCGGTGCTGGCCGAGGCCCGCTGGGTGGTGTCCACGCTGCCGCTGACCGGCGCCACGGAAGGGTTCTTCGACGACGCCCGGTTCACCGCGATGCGGGGCGCCTCCTTCCTGAACGTCGGCCGGGGCGCCTGCGTGGACATGGCGGCGCTCGAGGCGGCCCTGCGCTCCGGGACCGTCGGGCGGGCCGTCCTCGACGTGCTGCCCGAGGAGCCGCCGGCCACCGGCGACCGTGTCTGGGGGCTGCCGCGCACGGTGGTCACCTCGCACTCCGCCGGCATCACCGCCGACGAGGACGTCGTCACGGACTTCGCCACCTGCTGGGAGGCCGTCACCGAGGGGCGGATGCCCGCGCTGGCCGTGGACACCGGGCGCGGCTACTGACCCACCGCACCGGCTACGGGCGGCGGGCCTCCCGTGCGCGCATCGCCTCGATCCCGGCGATCATCACGTCCAGCGCGAACTCGAAGTCCCGCTCGCGCATCTCCTCGACGGTCCCCCCGCCACGCGCCTCCATGAGGGCTTCCGAGGTGCGCACGATCTGCTGGTGCTCGGGATGGGAGCGGATCGCGCCCATCGCCTGCCGGTAGTAGGCGTCCTGGCTCAGTCCGGCCTCGGCGGAACGCTGCACGAAGTGCCCCTCGATGGTGCCGAATCCGTAGACGAACTGGAATACGGCCGACATCGCGCCCGTCTGCTGCTCCAGGGGGAGCCCGGTGGCCCGGATGACGTCCTGGACGGCGTACGAGAACAGCATGGAGTGCGGGCCGATGTTCAGGAAGCGCCCGGCGAGGGCGGAGGCCCAGGGGTGCCGGACCAGCATCTGCCGGTAACTGAGCGCCAGTTCGTGCAGCCGGTCGCGCCAGGCGGCGTCCTCCCGCGCGGGCGGGATCTCCGCGAAGGCCGTGTCCAGGGCCAGTTCCAGCAGGTCGTCCTTGGTGTCCACGTACCAGTAGAGGGACATCGCCGTGACGTCGAGCTCGGCCGCGAGACGGCGCATGGAGAACTTCGCGGGGCCCTCGGCGTCCAGCAGCCGCACGGCGGCCGCGGTGATCCTCTCCCGGTCGAGACCGGCCGGCTGGTCGGCCCTGCGGGTGCGCGCCGGTGTACGCCGGTCCAGCCAGACGCTGACCCGCGCAGCGTTACTCACCCGGTCAGCCGCGGACCCCATGGCGCACTCTCCTCGTCCTGCCGACGGTACGGACGCGTCCGGTCCGTTCCCACGAGGGCCGTACCCGGCGGAAGACACCCCCGCGTACGGCACCCCGTCCGATGCTATGCCCGCTGTTCAGGCGGAGTCCGCCCGAGCCGCGTCCCGCTCCGGCGCGGCGGGCCCGCCGCGCTCCGCCCGCCGCAGCAGTGCGGCGGCGAGCAGACCGCCCGCCAGGACGGCCACCGCACCGGCCAGTTGGCTGGTCTCCAGCCCGGAGGCGAAGGCGTCCGTGATCCGCTGCCGGTCCCCCGCGCCGTCGGCCGCGGCGAGGGCGGCGGGCAGCGACGCGGCACCGACGGCGGCCGGTACGAGCGTGGCGAAGCGCGAGGTGAGCACGGCTCCCAGCACGGCGACCCCGAGCCCGTTGCCGAACTCGGCGAGCGTGCCGTTGACCCCGGCGCCGACGCCCGCCTTCTCCGGCGGGATGGCGCTCATGATCGCGTTGGCCATGGCGGGCATGGCGAGTGCGATCCCGGCCCCCATGACGACCAGGCCGAGCAGCATGCCGCCGTACCCCTCGCCGCCGAGCAGCGCGATGGCGCCGAGTCCGGCGGCCAGCAGGCTCATCCCGGTGGCGATCGTGGCGGGCGTCCCCATCTTCGGGACGAGACGGGCGCCGAGGCCCGTGAGGTTGAGCGCGACCACGGTCATCGCGAGCGGCGCCGTGCGCAGACCCGCCTCCAGCGGCCCGTACCCGAGCACGAACTGCAGGTGCTGGGTGAGCAGGAACAGGGAGCCGCCCATGCCGAAGGCGACCAGGACGGCACCGGCGACGGCACCGATGAACCTCTGGTCGCGGAAGAAGTGCATGTCCAGCATCGGATACGGGATGTGGAGCTCCCACAGGACGAAACCGGTGAGGACGGCGGCCCCGGTGAACGCGGTCAGCAGGACCTGACCGGAGGTCCAGCCGTGTTCCGGGCCGGAGATGATCGCGTACACGACCGCGGCCATACCGGTGGTCGAGAGCAGTGCGCCGAGGAGGTCGGGGCGGTCGCCCCGGGGGTTCTTCGACTCGGGGACGAGCCGGACGACCGCGATCACTCCGAGCACCGCGACAGGGATGTTGATCAGGAAGATCGCACCCCACCAGAAGTGCTCGAGCATGACGCCCCCGACGAGCGGACCGACGGCGAAGCCGAGCGAGTTGACGGTGGACCAGATGCCGATCGCCTTGACGCGCTCGGTGTCGTCGAAGATCTGCACCACGACGGCGAGCGTGGTGGTGATCAGCAGCGCGCCGCCGATCCCCATCCCGGCGCGGGCGGCGATCAGCTGTCCGGAGGACTGCGCGAGCCCGGCCGCCAGTGAGCCGATACCGAACAGCACGAGGCCCGCGACCAGCATCTTCCTGCGTCCGTAGCGGTCCGCGGCGCTTCCCGCGGTGAGCAGCAGACCCGACTGCACGAGCGAGTAGGCGTTGATCATCCACTGCACATCGGCGGTGGAGGCGTCGAGCTCGGTGGTGAGGGAGGGGATCGCGACGTTCAGGACGGTGTTGTCGAGCAGCACGGTGAGCTGGGCGAGGCAGATGACACCGAGGATCAGCCAGCGCTGCGGATGGCTGCCCCGGGGGGCGCGGTCGTGCTGCTCGGCGGCGGTCGCCGTCATGCGGGCTCCTGGTTCCGGTGCTCTCGTACGGTGTATAGGACTATTGCCGTACACCGTAAGGCACTCCTGTACGCCGTACCACTCAATAAGGCAGTGCGGCCGGAAGCGATCCTCCCTACACCCGGGGGCGGACGAACCGGAGCCGCTCCCGTCGGAGCCGACGGATGACGCACCGGGGCGCAGGCCCTCCCCGCTCCCGGTCCGGTGAGGCGGTCCGCTGCGTGGCGGTGCCGATGGCCGGCGGAGCCGTGCGGGTGCGCGACGGGGCGGTGGCCCGGGGCACTCGCCCCGGGCCACCGCCCCGTAGCCGCCCGTCCGGGACTACGGCGTCAGCCGGCGCTTTCGCTCGTGGGCCGCGTGAAGTCGTAGAAGGTCGCGCTGCCCGCCGTGACCTCCTTGAAGTTCTCCTCCACCCAGGCCGAGATCTGGGACGAGGTGCCCTCGCCGCCCATGCCGCCGCCCGTGCCGCCGGAGACGAAGTAGTGGATCCTCCCGTCCGCCACGTACTTCTTGAACTGGGCGAGCGTCGGGGACGGGTCGCTGCCGTTGAAGCCGCCGATCGCCATCACCGGTTCGCCGGTGGCCAGCTGGTAGCTCGCGGCGTTCTGCGAGCCGACGGCCGCCGCGGACCAGGTGTAGTCGCCGGCGTCCTGTTCCAGGAGCTTCTCGGCCTCGGCACCGACGGACGCGCCGTTGAGCAGACCGCCCATCCCGCCACCGCCGCCCGTGCCGCCTTCGCCCGTGCCTCCACCCGGCATACCGCCTGGCATCTGACCCGCCTGCCCCTGCCCCTGCCCCTGACCTTGACCGGGCCGGCCGCCACCCGGGAGGCCGCCGCCCTGGGCGTTGCCCTGCCCAGGGCCGCCCTGCTGCGCGCCCTGGCCGGGAGGCGTGCCGCCACCGGGGCCGCCGCCGTCGCCGCCGCCACCCCGGCCACCCCCGCCACCGGGGCCGCCGCCCATGCTCGCGCCCGCCGGTCCGGCGGTGACGATCGAGCCCTGGTGCCCGGTGTTCAGTGTGCTGACCGTGTACGCCGCCGGGCCGGCCAGCGACGCGGTGAGGCCCACCGCCACAGCGGCGAGGGCGAACACGCGCCCCAGCCGTGCGCCGAGCAGCAGCCCCGCCGCTCCGACGAGGCCGCCGACCAGGACGGCCCAGCGCAGCCAGGGGAAGTAGTCCGGCGTGCGCCCCAGCAGGACGTACGACCACACGGCCGTCGCCGCGACGGTCCCGCCGAGCGCGGCACCCGCCCACCACTTCGCCCGCTCCTCCCACAGGACCGTGGCGCCCATGCCGACCAGCGCCGCAATGGAGGGCGCCAGGGCCACGGTGTAGTACTGGTGGAAGATCCCGGCCATGAAGCTGAAGACGAAGGCCGTCATCAGCAGCGAGCCGCCCCACGCGAGGAACGCCGCACGGGCCGTGTCGGTCCGCCCGGCCCGCCGGGTCAGCCAGACGCCCGCGACCAGCAGGAGCAGGGCGGCGGGCAGCAGCCAGGAGATCTGGCCGCCGATCTCGGAGTTGAACATCCGGCCGATACCGGTCTCGCCCCAGCCACCGCCCTGACCGCCGCCGCCCCCGCCGACGCTGCCGGTCTCCTCGCCGTTGATGCGGCCGAGCCCGTTGTAGCCAAAGGTGAGCTCCAGGAAGGAGTTGTTCTGCGAACCGCCGATGTAGGGGCGCGAGGAGGCGGGCCACAGCTCGACGACCGCCACCCACCAGCCGCCCGAGACGATCATCGCGAGGGCGGACAGACCGAGCTGGCCGAACCGCGTGCGCACGGGCACGGGGGCGGACACCGCGTACAGCACGGCCAGCGGCGGCAGGATCAGGAACGCTTGCAGGGTCTTCGACAGGAACGCCAGGCCCACCGCGACACCCGCCCACACCAGCCACTTCGTCCGTCCGGCCTCCATCGCGCGCAGCACGCAGTAGACGGTGACCGTCATCAGCAGGGCGAGCAGGGCGTCCGGGTTGTTGAACCGGAACATCAGCGCGGCCACGGGCGTCAGCGCGAACACGCCCATGGTGATCAGCCCGGCCGGGGCACTGAAGCGGCGGCGTACGGCGGCGTACAGGACCCCGGCCGTCGCCACTCCCATCAGCACCTGCGGGGCGAGGATCGCCCAGGAGTTCAGGCCGAGGATCCGGACCGACAGGGCCATCGGCCAGAGGGTCGCCGGGGGCTTGTCGACCGTGATGGCGTTCGCCGAGTCCAGCGAACCGAAGAAGAAGGCCTTCCAGCTCTGGCTGCCGGCCTGCACGGCGGCGGAGTAGAAGGAGTTGGCGTATCCGGAGGCGCTGAGGTTCCAGAGGTACGCGAGCGCGATCACCAGCAGCATGCCGAGGAAGGCGGGACGTGCCCAGCGCGGGTCCTCGGGCCTGCCCCGCCAGGTACGGTGCGGCAGCGGCGTCCTCGGGCGGCCGTGCCCCTGCCCGTCGGCAGCCCCTGCCGGCGGCGCCGTCGGCCCGGGGATGCCCGGCGGGGCCGGGAGGTGGTCGGGACGGGTGGCGGTCATCGGACGTTCCCCAGTTCGTGTGCGGAACCCTTGCGGGCGTCCTGGTGGTCAGCGCGCCGGTCCGGGAAGACCCAGGCGCGGAAGAGCAGGAACCGCAGCACCGTCGCCGCGAGGTTGGCCGCGATCAGCACGGCGAGCTCCGTCCCGTGCGAGGGCGATCCGGAGGCCGTGCCGAGTGCGGCGAGGGACCCGCTGGTGAGCGCGAGCCCGATGGCGAAGACGACGAGCCCCTGGGCCTGGTGGCGCACGGCACCGCCCCGGCCACGTACGCCGAAGGTGAGCCTCCGGTTCGCGGCGGTGTTGGCGACGGCGGACACCAGGAGCGCGGCTCCGTTGGCGATCTGCGGACCGGCGCCCAGCCGGAAGAGGGAGTAGAGGGCGAGGTAGACCAGCGTGGAGAGCGCGCCCACCACGCAGAAGCCGACCAGTTGCCGGGCGAGTCCGCGCGGAACCCCGGGCACGGCCCGGTCGCGGGGGTCGTCACCGAACGGCCGGGCCAGCCGGTCCAGCGGCAGGGCGCCGGTGGCCAGCGCCCTGCCCACGCGCCAGACGCCCCTCAGGTCCTCGGTCGCCGTCTTCACGATGTGCACGGTGGAGTCCGGGTCGTCGACCCAGTCGACCGGCACCTCGTGGATCCGCAGCCCGGCCCGCTCGGCGAGCACCAGCATCTCGGTGTCGAAGAACCAGCCGGTGTCCTCGACCATCGGCAGCAGCCGCTGTGCGACCTCGCGCCGTATCGCCTTGAACCCGCACTGGGCGTCGCTGAACCGGGCGGCCAGCGAGGAGCGCAGGATGAGGTTGTAGGACCGCGAGATGAACTCCCGCTTCGAGCCGCGCACCACGCGCGAACTGCGGGCGAGGCGCGAGCCGATGGCCAGGTCGGAGTGGCCGGAGATCAGCGGGGCGACCAGGGGCAGGAGGGCGTTGAGGTCGGTCGAGAGGTCGACGTCCATGTAGGCGAGGACCGGGGAGTCGGAGTGGGACCAGACGGTCCGCAGCGCACGCCCCCGGCCCTTCTCCTCGAGCCGGTAGGACCGCACCTCCGGGATCACGGCCGCGAGCTGTGCCGCCACCTGGGGTGTGCGGTCGGTGCTGGCGTTGTCCGCGACGGTGATGCGGAAGCGGTACGGGAAGGTGCGCGCCAGATGGTCGTGCAGGCGCAGCACACAGGTTTCGAGGTCCTTCTCCTCGTTGTGGACGGGGACCACCACGTCGAGTACGGGAGCACCGGCCGCGTCGACCGCGGCGGCCAGGAGGTGTTCCCGGGCCGGCAAGGTGCTCCAAGGGATGTCGGTTCGCATGACAACGACGGTCGGCGGCCGCGCTGTCACATCCGTGTGCTGAGCCTGTGGTCCGGCTGTGAGTGCGCCGGGTGGCCGGACGCGGGGGTGCCGGGGAGGGCGGACGCGGGGGCACCGGGGAGAGCGGGCCCGGGGGTGCCGGGCGGGCTGTCCACGGGGGTGCCCGCGATGTCGCCGGCCGGGCCGCCCTCGTACACCGAGTCCGCCGGGAGATGGACGGCGAACACCGTGTTCCCCGGCACCGAGCGCACCTCGGCCAGCCCGCCGTGCGTGGTGGCGACGGCCTGCACGATGGCGAGGCCCAGCCCCGTCGACCCGGCGTGCCGGGAGCGTGAGGCGTCCCCGCGTGCGAACCGCTCGAAGACGTGCGGCAGCAGCTCGGCGGGAATGCCGGGCCCGTCGTCCTGCACCTCCAGGGTCACCCGGGGCAGGTCCTTGCGCGCCTCCCGCACCCGCACCGTGACCGTCGTCCCGGGCGGGGTGTGCGTACGGGCGTTGGCCAGCAGGTTGACCAGCACCTGCTGGATCCTCGGCGGGTCGGCGAGGACGGTCGCGGGCACGTCGGGCAGTTCCAGCCGCCAGTGGTGCGTGGGCCCGGGCTCCGCCCCGGACGCGGTCCGTCCCGCGGCCTGTGCGTCGCTCACCGCGTCGATGACGAGCGGTGACAGATCGGTGCTCTCGTACGAGAGCGGGCGTCCGGCGTCGAGCCGGGCCAGGAGCAGGAGGTCCTCGACCATGCCCGTCATCCGTTCCGCCTCGGACTCGATCCGTCCCAGGGCGTGCCGGGTATCGGGTCCGGCGTGCTCACGGCCGCGCCGGGTCAGTTCCGCGTACCCGCGGATCGAGGCGAGCGGGGTCCGCAGCTCATGGCTCGCGTCCGCGACGAACTGCCGTACCCGCATCTCGCTCTTCTGGCGCGCGTCCAGGGCCGAACCGACGTGGCCCAGCATCCGGTTGAGAGCCGCGCCGACCTGGCCGACCTCGGTACGCGGATCGGCCTCGGCGCCGGGGACCCGTTCGAACAGGGAGACCTCGCCGCTGTGCAGCGGGAGTTCGGAGACCCGGGTCGCGGTGGCGGCCACCCGGCGCAGGGGGCGCAGGGCGACGCCGACCATCGCCGCACCCGCTATCCCGGCGGCGATGAGGCCCGCCGCGGTGACACAGACCTCGACGACGATCAGGGCGGTGAGGGCGCCGCTCACCTCGGTGGTAGGGATGCCCACGAGGACGGTCGAACCGTCGCTCCTGGGGACGGCCTCCACGCGGTAGCCGCCGAGTCCGGGCAGGTCGACGTCGTGCGCCTCGCCGTCCGCGGGTACTCCGGCCGCCTCCAGGGCGCGCTCCTGGGAGCCCGTCAGCGGCTCCACGGTCGGCTGCGCGTCCTGCTCACTGCTCTTCTTCACGATCTGCGAAGAGGTGACGGAACCGTCCGCGGACACCGCGCCGAACGTCTTGAAGGGCTGGCCGCCGCCCATGCCGACGAAGTCGAGCGGGTCCCTGTTCTGCAGTCCGCCCGGAGCCGGCGCCCCGGCGGGCGGGCGGTTGTCGGCCCGCTTCGCGATGTCGGTCAGCTGGGCGTCCAGCTTTCCGTACATGTAGCTGTGGAAGGCGATGGCGGTGACCGAACCGATCACGGCCGCGACGACGGCGATCAGCGACACCGCGTACACGACCAGCCGGGTCCGCAGGGTCCACGGCCGCCGCGCCCTCTTCCGCTTCCTGCTCACAGACGCACTCCCGGAGTCGGTCGCCGGGCTACTCACCGGGCTTGATCAGGTATCCCGCCCCGCGCCGGGTGTGGATCATCGGGGTGCGCCCCGCGTCGATCTTCTTGCGCAGGTACGAGATGTAGAGCTCGACGACGTTGGCCTGGCCGCCGAAGTCGTAGTTCCACACACGGTCCAGGATCTGGGCCTTGCTGAGCACCCGGCGCGGGTTGCGCATCAGGAAGCGCAGCAGTTCGAACTCGGTCGCGGTGAGGTGGATGGAGTCGTCGCCCCGGCTCACCTCGTGACTGTCCTCGTCGAGCACCAGGTCTCCGACGCTGAGCGTCGACTCACTGCGCACCGAGGCCGTGCCCGAGCGGCGGATCAGCCCGCGCAGCCGCGCCACGACCTCCTCCAGGCTGAACGGCTTGGTGACGTAGTCGTCGCCGCCCGCCGTGAGCCCGGCGATCCTGTCCTCCACCGAGTCCCGCGCCGTCAGGAACAGCACGGGCACGTCGGAGAGGTCCCGGCGCAGCCGGCCGAGCACGGCGAGCCCGTCCATGTCGGGCAGCATCACGTCGAGGACCACCGCGTCGGGGCGGAAGTCACGGGCCGTGCGCAGCGCACCGGCCCCGTCTCCGGCGCTGCGCACGTCCCATCCCTCGTACCGCAGGGCCATGGAGAGCAGCTCGGCAAGCGGAGCCTCGTCGTCCACGACCAGTACGCGGACGGGGCTGCGGTCCGGCCTGAGCAGTTCGGTACGCCCCTGGGGCGAGGTCGTCGTCATGGCTCCCAGCCTGTGAGACGGCCGTGAGAGGTTCCTTTCCCCTACCTGTGAATCACCTGAGAATTGCGAGCGTCGCCGGCGGCGCGCCGGCCTGCCGCCGCCTCACCGGAACAGCGCGCGCTGGCGCCACGCACCACGCCTCACCGGAACAGCGCGCTCGCGTTCCCGTGGCAGACGGCCCGCAGCCAGGCGTCGCCCAGCCCCAGCCGCTCCAGCGCGTGCAGCTGGTGGGCGTACGGGTACGGGATGTTCGGGAAGTCCGTGCCCAGCAGGATCCGCTCACCCAGGTCCGCGAGCCGGCCGCGCTCCGCCGCCGGGAACGGTGTGAGGTCCTCGGCGAAGTCCGTGAACGCCATCGTCGTGTCGAGGCGCACCTCCGGGTACGCCGCCGCCAGCGCCAGGAATTCCGCGTACTCCGGCATCCCCATGTGCGCCACCACCAGCCGCAGCCGCGGATGGCGCGAGAGCAACCGCCCGATCGGCCCGGGTCCGGTGTACGCGCCCGGGACGGGACCGGAGCCGCAGTGGGTCACCACCGGGACGCCGGCCTCCGCCAGGAGCCCCCAGACGGGCTCCAGCAGGGGGTCGTTCGGGTCGTAGGCACCGACCTGGAGGTGTGACTTGAAGACGCGGGCCCCCGACTCGACCGCCTCGCGCACGTAGTCCGCCACGCCCTCCTCCGGGAAGAAGGTGGCCGTGTGCAGGCAGTCCGGCACCCGGTCCGCGAAACCGGCCGCCCAGCCGTTCAGCCAGGCCGCCATCCCGGCCTTGTGCGGGTACAGCATCGAGGTGAACCGGAGCACACCGAAGGAGCGCAGCAGGGCAAGGCGTTCCTCCTCGTCGTGCCGGTAGGTGATCGGCCACTCCAGGCCGGTCAGCGGGCCGGCCGCGTCGAAGTAGGCCCACACCTTGCGGAGCACCGGCTCCGGCATGAAGTGCGTGTGGACGTCGATGATCCCGGGCAGTCCGAGCCGCTGCCAGAACCGCACGACCTCGTCACGGCCGTCGTCGTCACGGCCGTCGCCGCCGTCACTCACCCGCCCCACCCGCCTCGTCCGTCACGTCCGTCGCTTCCCCCGGTGACCCGGGTCCCGCGACGATCTCAGAACAGCCCGTCCTGCACCCCGCCGCCCCCCGCGGCGGTGACCGGAACGCTCAGCACGGCCCGCGCGTCGCCCCCGACCAGATCCCAGCCGGTGATCAGCCGCGTGTCCAGCACGACGAAGCCGTCCGCCGCGGTCTCCAGATGCAGATCGGGCCCGGCCGCCGCCACCAGGCGCCCACCCACCGCGCCGCCGTCCGCAAGCCCCGTCACCACGCGGCCCGACACCGCACCCGCCGACGCTCCCACGGTGTCGAGCCCGAACGCCCCGGCATGGTCGACGGCTTCGAACGGCAGCCGTTCCAGCGTCTCCGGCCACCCGGAGCCCTCCAGCGCCACGGCCCGGCGGTACAGCCCCTCCACCTCGGCGGCACGCTCGACCACCCCCGGCAGCTCGCCCCGCACGGCGCGCTTGCGTGCGTACGGAATCCGGTCGGGCACCCCGAGCGCCGAGCGCAGCACCTCCTCCGTACGCCGCGCGGCCATCAGGGGCCCGCGTCCCAGCCAGGTGAAGACCACGGCTCCCTGCTCCCGCAGCCGGGCCGCTTCCCGGGACTCGCGAGTGATCCCGACCTTGACCATCCCGGGCCCGAACCAGGCGAGGTACACCCGGTACGGCCGGGGGTCGTCGGCGATCGTGTCCGCGGCCACCGAGTGCGCCCGGTCAAGCCGCGCGCACTCCGGGCAGCGCGCCCCCGTGGTCCGCACCGGCACCACGGCCGCGATCGGGCACGGATTGCCCCGCGCCCCCGTACAGCGCCGCTCGCCCTCCGCCCGGAACCCGAGCTCCTTGCCGTACGCCAGGACGCTCATGCGCCCCCGCCCGGCCCCGTCGCTCCGCCGCCATCCCAGGACGGGCCCGTCGTGGGGCCAGCTCAGCCCGGTGCTCTGCCAGCCCATGCGCCCACTCCCGGCTCTTCGTCGGCCGGACGGCCGGCGGGGCCGGTCGCGCGCCGAAGGGCGGTCGCCTCCGCGGCGTTCGCCGGGAAGCCCACCGGCCTCATTGTCGTCGACGGCCTCGGCGGGCCGCCGGCTCATCGGGCCGGGGCGGGGTGGCGGGCACCCCGGACGCTGCGTCGGCGAAGCGGCGCGCCAGGTGCGCGAAGGCGTCCCTGAGCTCGGCAGGCCCGACGACCTCGATGGCGGCGTCGAACCTGCCGACGGCGGCGGCCAGGGCGGGCCAGGACCACGAGCTCATGACGACCCGGCAGCGGTCCGGGCCGATCGCCTCGACGAACGCGTCGCCGGCGTAACGGGACACCTCGGCAGCGGGCAGACCGAGGACGACCTCGCCCCGGCACGGCCAGTTGCCCGCTCCGTCGGAGCCCCTGAACCTGCTGACGACGAACGCGGCCACATCCCCGCCGGGCAGCTCGCGCGGCGTGAAGCGGGGCCCTGTCGGGGTGCGCGGGGTGATCCGGTCCACGCGGAAGGTGCGCCAGTCCTCGCGGTCGAGGTCCCAGGAGACGAGGTACCAGCGCCCGCCCCGGGTGACGAGGTGGTGGGGCTCCACCCGGCGCGGCGGCACCACCGCGCGCTCGTCACCGGCTTCCGGAGGGGACGCGGAAGGGTAGTCGAAGCGCAGCACCTCGCGGGCGTGGACGGCGGTGCTCAGCGCCATGAGCACGCCGCTGTCGGCCTGGGTCTCCGGCCGGACCGCGGCCCGTTCGACGGCGGTGACCCGGAGGGTGTCGATACGGCGGCGGAGCCGTGCGGGCATGACCTGCCGGACGGTGTGCAGGGCGCGCGCCGCATCCTCCTCGATGCCGGCTCCGGTGGTGACGGCGATCTGCAGCGCGACGGCGAGGGCGACGGCCTGCTGGTCGTCGAAGAGGAGCGGGGGCAGTTCCGTGCCGGCGTCGAGCCGGTACCCGCCGTCGGGCCCCTTGGAGGCCACGACGGGGTACCCGAGCTCGCGTAGGCGGTCGACATCGCGCCGCACGGTGCGCGGGCTGACGTCGAGCCGGTCCGCGAGGAGCGCGCCGGGCCAGTCCCGACGCGCCTGGAGCAACGAGAGCAGCGACAGCAGCCGCGCCGAGGTCTTCAGCACGACCCCATGATGCCCGGAGAAGCGGACACACCCTGGCCGCTTCCCTTGCGAATGTTGATCCGCGCCGGACAACAGGAACGAACGGAAGAGCCCGATCACCGTGACCACCACCACGCTCCCCCCGACCCACGACGCCGAGCGGGCCGACCTGCTCGGCGGGCTCGCGGCCGCGCGCCACGCCCTGACCGGCACGACGCGTGGTCTCAGCGACGAGCAGGCCGCCGCGCACCCCACGGTCAGCACGCTGTGCCTGGGCGGGCTGATCAAGCACGTCGCGTCCCTCGAGGAGGCCTGGATGCGCTTCGCGGTCGAGGGCCCCTCGGCGATGCGCTACGACCTGCCCGACGGTGTCACCTGGGAGGAACTCGCGGCCGGTACCGCCCGCGAGTTCCCGCAGTGGGCGATCGACCACGGGAACGACTTCCGGATGCTGCCCGGTGAGACGCTCGCCGGAATCCTCGCGCGCTACGAGCGGATCGCCGCCCGGAGCGAGGAGGTCATCGCCTCCGTGCCCGACCTGTCGGCCACGCACCCGCTGCCGGAGGCCCCCTGGAACGAACCGGGAGCGGTACGCAGCGTGCGCCGGGTACTGACGCACCTCATCGCCGAGACCTCCCAGCACGCCGGGCACGCGGATCTCCTGCGTGAGACGCTCGACGGCCGCACGTCGAGCTGACCCATGACGGGGCCCGGCCCTCCCTCCGCCCGGCACCACCCCCGCCCCGCGGGGGTGGTGCCGGGCGACGGGCCGTGGGCCACCGGACTCACCAGCCACCCCGTGGCACCCACCGAACGGAAAGGAGCGGCGTCACCATGACCACGCACGATCCGATGCCGACCGGGCCCCGGCCCGGCCCCCACGGCCCCGGCACCCGGCCGACCGCACCGGCCGGCCTCGACGAGCGTGCCGCGTCATGACCCGGGGAGGCGTTCTCGACGCCAGGGCGCTCAACCGCGCGACCCTCGCCCGGCAGTTGCTGCTCGACCGGGCCGACGTGCCGGTTCTCGACGCCGTCGCGCACCTCGGCGGTCTGCAGGCGCAGGAACCACAGGAACCGTTCGTCGGACTCTGGTCGCGACTGCGCGCGTTCGACCCGGCGACCCTCTCGGGCCTGCTGGCCGGGCGGAGTGTGGTGCGGACCCATCTCATGCGCCGTACCGTCCACCTCGTCACCGCCGACGACGCCCTGGCCTGGCGTGGCCGCCACGAAGCCATGCTGCGTCAACGGGTGCTCGGGACCTACCGCCGCGAGCTCGAAGGGGTGGACCTCGCCGAACTGGCCGCGGCGGGCAGGGCGGTCATGGCCGACGGCGAGCCGCGCACGATGACCGAGCTCGCCCGGGCGGTCGCCGGGCGCTGGCCGGATCCGGGGCCGCGCGCCCTGGGGGAGATGCTGATCGCCGCCCTCGTCCCCATGGCCCAGATGCCGCCGCGCGGCCTCTGGCGGACGAAGGCCGGGGTGCGCAACGTCCCGCTCGCGTCCTGGCTGGGCCGCGAAGTCGATCCTCCGTCCCCGGACGGCTCCGACCCCGTGGGCCAGGTGCTGGTGCGCCGCTATCTGGCGGCGTTCGGTCCCGCCGCCACCGCCGACCTGCGCGCCTGGTGCGGGGTCGCCGGACTGCCGGCCGCGGTGGCCGCGTCACGGGAGGAGCTGGTCGCCTTCCGCGACGAGCGGGGCCGGGAACTGCTGGACCTCCCCGACGCACCGCGCCCCGGCCCCGACGTACCGGCGCCCGTACGGTTCCTGCCGGCGTTCGACAACGTCGTCCTCGGCTACGACGACCGCACCCGGATCATCGACGACGCCCACCGCGGCCTGTCCGTCACCGGCGCCCGCTTCGTCCTGGTCGACGGCCGGGTCGCCGCGACCTGGACCGTGCAGGCCGGAACCGTGACCGTCTCGCCCCTGCACCGCCTCTCCCCGGCCGACCGCGCCCGCGTCGCCGAGGAGGGGGAGGCGCTGGCGTCGTTCCTGTCCGACGGCGAGAGCCGGCGCGTACGGCTCGACGCCTTCTGACCGTAATCCGCGGGCCGTGTACGGCTCGACGCCTTCTGCCCCGTACTCCGCGGGCCGTGTACGGCTCGACGCCTTCTGCCCCGTACGCCCCGACCGGTCCGGCGTTCTCCCAGGGGTCGGTCTGCGCCGGGAGGGGGTGCCCCGCGGGGGCTCACGCCGTACGCGCCCTCGCTCTCGCCCCCGTACTGCCCCCGAGCGAGAGACCCGCATCGATCAGCTCACCCCTCCGGTCGGGGCCCGGCACACCGGATCGCTCCGGACAGCAGCCCCACCACGCGGTCGTACTCGGATGTGAAGCCCGGTGGAGCCGGACTAGGATCCGGGCCATGGCCCCGACCACGAACCACACGGACCGGTTCGCGGCCTCCATGCCCCGCCTGGAGGCCATCGCCTACCGCCTCCTCGGCTCCGCGAGCGATGCCGAGGACGCCGTGCAGGACACGTTCCTGCGCTGGCAGGCCGCCGACATCGACCGCATCGAGGTCCCCGAGGCCTGGTTGACGAAGGTCCTCACCAACCTGTGCCTCAACCAGCTCACCTCGGCCCGCGCACGGCGCGAGACCTATGTGGGCCAGTGGCTGCCCGAGCCGCTGCTCGCCGGAGACCCGATGCTCGGTCCCGCCGACACCGTCGAGCAGCGCGAATCGGTCTCGTACGCGGTCCTCGCCCTCATGGAGCGTCTCTCACCCAACGAGCGGGTGGTGTACGTGCTGAGGGAGGCCTTCGACTACCCGCACCGGAAGATCGCGGAGACCCTCGACATCACCGAGGCCGCCAGCCAGCAGCTCTACCACCGCGCCAAGAAGCACGTCGTGGACGGCAGGGCCCGCACCGAGATCGACGCAGCCGCCGCCCGGCGGATCGTCGACGAGTTCCTCGCCGCCGCCACCAGCGGCCGGACCGAGCCCCTCGTGCGGCTGCTCACCGCCGACGCCATCGCGATCGGTGACGGCGGCGGGAAGGTCCCGGCCCGCACCAAGGCGTTCGAGGGCGCTCTCGCAGTCGCGACGTTCATGCGGGGCCTGTTCAAGCCCGGCAAGGCCAAGCGCGCCCTCGTGGGCGGCTCCCCCGCGGTGTACTCCACGACCGCCAACAACACCCCCGCCCTCGCGGTGGTCCTCGACGGCCGGGTCATCGGCGTCATGTGCCTGGAGATCACCGCCGACGGCATCGCCGCTTTCCGTAGCCAGGCCAACCCCGACAAGCTCGAACGCGCGACCCGCCGGTGGGCGGCCACGGAACACGGAGAGCCCCTGCTCCACGTCTTCTGACCTCGATGTGAGGTGCTTCACATCGAGGTCCTGTCAGGAATCGGTGGGCTACCCGGTTCAAGGGGCGAATCCGCGCGAGACAGGAGCCAGGACATGCAGCACCGCATCATCGTCATCGGAGCCGGATACACCGGGGCCGTCGCCGCCGGACGCCTCGCCAGGCGTCTGCACCGCGAGGACGTCGCCATCACCCTCGTCAACGCCGAGCCCGACTTCGCCGAGCGCGTCCGGCTGCACCAGCTGGCGGTCGGCCAGGACCTCCGCCCCCGCCCGTTCCGCCGGATGTTCGCAGGCACCGGCGTCACCCTGAGGCTCGCGAAGGTCACCGGCGTCGACGTCGACCGGAGAACCGTCGCCGTCACCGGCGCGGACGGCGACGAGGAGCTGGAGTACGACAGCCTCGTCTACGCCCTCGGCAGCGGCTGGGACACCCACGGCGTCCCCGGCACCGCCGAACACGCCCACGATCTCGCCGGACGCCCCGGCGCCCTCCGGCTGCGCGAGCGGCTGGCCGGCCTCGGCGCCGGTCAGCCCGTGGTCGTCGTCGGCGGCGGCCTCACCGGCCTGGAGGCCGCGGCCGAGATCGCCGAAGCGCGCCCGGACCTCGACGTCGCCCTCGCCGCCCGCGGAGGGCTCGGCGACTGGCTCTCGCCCGCAGGCCGCCGGCACGTACGGAAGGTCTTCGACGGGCTCGGCATCACCGTGCACGAGCACACCGCCGTCAGCGGCGTGGACGCCGACCGCGTCGCCACCGCCGACGGCACGTTCGTCCCGGCCGCCGTCACCGTGTGGACCACCGGCTTCGCGGTCCACCCGATCGCGCGGGCCAGCACTCTGGAGGTCACCGGGACGGGTCAGATCGTCGTCGACGGGACCATGCGCTCGGTCTCGCACCCGGACGTGTACGCCATCGGGGACGCGGCCATGGCCATGGGTCCCGGCGACAAGCCGCTGCGGATGTCGTGCGCCACGGGCATTCCCGCCGCGTGGCAGGCCGCCGACTCCCTCGCGGCACGCCTGACCGGCGGGAAGCTCCCCGACGCTCCTCTCCGCTACTTCAACCAGTGCATCTCGCTGGGCCGCAAGGAGGGCCTGATCCAGTACGTCACGGCCGACGACCGCGCCGTCCGCGCGGCCCTGACCGGACGGTTCGCCGCCCTGTACAAGGAGCTGGTCTGCAAGGGCGCGGCATGGAGCGTCGCCAACCCGACACTCGGGATGCCGAGTCGGCGCCGCCGCATCGCGCAGGAGCGGACCCGCACGGTCCCGGCCACCGAGTCGGCCTGACCCGCCGCGGCTCCCGGGTGCGGGTGGACGACGACGCGGGCTCCGAGCCCGAAGAGGCGGGTGGGGCGCGGCAGCCCGGTCTCCACCCCCGGCTCCCCAACCCGTCGCCCACTGCCCGCCCCAGGAGGAAGAGGGCCCCTGGATCCCCCGGCGGCCCTCTTCGGCTGTGCACTCGGAAGGGTCCGGACCCACACCCCTCGAACTCCGGCCCCGCCCAGCGCTTCACCAGCCGGGGGAGGAGGGCTGCGGGACCGGACCCGACCACGGAGCCCGCACCCGGGCGGCCTTGTGGGGCGGGGGCGCTCCTGGTGCCATGGAGGTACGAGGTACGCGGAGCCAGGGGGGCAGGCGTGACCGGGTTACGGGTTTCGGAATGGAAGCGTCACGGGCTGGACCGGCTGTACGTGAACGCGCCTGATGGCACGGCCGTGGCGTGGTTCGACCGGAACACCGGACACATCGAAGTCAAGGACGAGGCGTGGCGTCAGGCTGTCCTGGACGCCCTGGCCCCGCACATGACCAGGCACTCGGCATCCCACCGCGTGGTCGCACCGGACCGCTCTCTCCCCCCTCCGCCCGAGCACGACCTGGCCCGGCGGCGTCCCGGTGCCGCACTGAAGAAGAAGATCGAGGAGATCTCTCCCGGGCCCCTGGAGCGCTGCCTCGCATGGATGCTCAAGCGTCCCACCGAGGCCGACTCCTGGAAGGCCGGGCTCCGCGGCGAGCGCGTCGTGGGCCGTGAACTGGCCCGGCTCTCCCGGCTGTCACCACACCGCTGGCGCACCCTGCACTCCGTACCGCTCTCCCCGACCTGGGACATCGATCACCTGGTCGTGGGCCTCGGCGGCGTCTTCTCCATCAACACGAAGAATCATCGCGACAAGTCCGTCCGGGTCGGTGAACACACCGTCCGGGTCAACCACGGGGAGGGGCGCCCCTACCTCCGCAACAGCCGGCGCGAGGCGGCCCTCGTGGCGCGCGTGCTCGAACGGGGGTGCGGCTTCCCCGTAGTCGTGCACCCCGTGCTCGTCTTCGTCCGGCCTGCCGTCCTCACCGTGGAGCCCTCGGCGAACGGCGTGCGCGCTCTCGACTCCCGAGACCTGGCCGCCCTGGCGCCCTCGACGGGCGCCCTGAGCCCCGAACAGGTGGAAACCGTGTACGCCGTGGCACGCGACCAACGCTCCTGGACCAACGCGCGCTGAGGCGCGACCCCCACACCCCACCGGCGCAGCCGACCGCCACCACTCCGGTCGGCACTGCTCCCGGGGAAACGCAAGAGGCCCCGGATCTCTCCGGGGCCTCTCACTTGCTGTGCACTCGGCAGGATTCGAACCTGCAACCTTCTGATCCGTAGTCAGATGCTCTATCCGTTAAGCTACGAGTGCTTGTCCTCGGCCTGAGCCTCGGTCCCGCTCCCCCGGCGTTTTTCTGCCTGGTCGGCGTTGCGAGAACAACATTACATGACCGGCGCCGTCACGCGAAATCCATTAGCCATACCGGTCCTGACCTGCGAAAACGCCGCCCGGAGCCCTGCTTTGCGGCCCTGCGCGAGTGCTTTCTCCTGCCGGTACACGACCGAAGCCCCGTGCCAGGGGCACGGGGCTTCGGGATCTTGCGGAGGCGGAGGGATTTGAACCCTCGATGGGCTTTAAGACCCAAACCGCATTAGCAGTGCGGCGCCATAGACCGGACTAGGCGACGCCTCCAGCACACCCCGCGACAAGCGCGAGTGGTGCGTGCAGATGATGACACAGACGAGCGTGCTGTCACCAATCGCCACCCACCGTACTAGGCAGGTCGGCGGCGAGGCAAAGCGCCTTGCGGCCTGTTTCCGGTCGGCCCCCCATGAGTTGCGCAACGTGCGGACGTGCGGAGCGTTAGAGAGTGCGAGGGCTCCGCCCTCTGTCAGCCACCGACCGCCTGCCCCCGCGCACGCACCCACCGGCGTGCGCGGGGGCAGCCCGCAGAACCACAGGAGCCCGCATGCTGCGCCGTCTCACCCTCACCGCCGTCGCGTCCCTGGCCGCGCTGGCCGCCGCCGCACCCGTCGCGACGGCTACGTCCCCCCTCCTCCCGCTTCCGCCGCTGCCCGTGCTCCAAGGGGACTGGCTCGCCCAGCAGGACACGCAGACCCGGCTCACGGTGACGGTCTCGGAGTCCGGTAATCCGGCGGCCAACGGGACGTTCGAGCTCGAGTGCGGTCCGGCGGGCGGCAGCCACCTCGCGGCGCAGCGGGCCTGCGACCTTCTGGACGAGGCCGCGAAGTCGGGCGAGAACCCCTTCGTACCGACGGACCGGAACGCCATGTGCACCATGCAGGCCGGAGGGCCGGCCGCTGCCCGGGTCAGCGGGACCTGGCAGGGGGAGAACGTCGACGCGCGGTTCAGCCGCTCCAACGGATGCGAGATCTCGCGCTGGAACAACCTCGTGCCGGTGCTGCCGTCGGCCAGGTAGCCACCGGTCGGCAGCGGACCACCTCGTGGAACCGTCCGTGGACCGTCCGGTGGCCCACGGACGGTTCCACGAGAGCACCTGAGGCGAGCTTCCGCAGGGCGTGCGCCGGGGCTCCCGCGAGGCGGGCCGACGCACATCGGAGCACGTCACAGGGGGCGCTCGCAGGCACGTCATAGGCCACCGGCGTACACCGTGTGCACAGAACCTTGGTGAGAGCTCCCCCTCATCCGCCGCCGCGCAGGCCGTGCCTGCCTTTAGACTCGTCGCGTGACAGCCTGAGGCCCGAGGGGCAGGATGGGGCCCGCTGTCGGCAAGGTGCGGTATTCAGGGAGGAAGCGTCTCGTGAGCAGCAGGCCATCCCGAGGCGCTGCTCGCCTCGCAGCCATACTCGACGCCCTTCCGGACGGGCTCCTGCTCGTCAACGCAAACGGCACGGTCGTCAACGCCAACACCATCGCCCTCGAAATGTTCGAGACCCCGGGCACCGCGCTCGTGGGCCGCGGACTGCTCGATCTGCTTCCGGAGTTCGACTCCAGGCTGATCCCGGGGTCGATGCGAAGGCCGGATGCTGCGGACGAGCAGGGCAGGACCAAGCCCACACGGATGATCGCGCGCCGGACCGACGGCACCGAGTACCCCGTCGAGGTCACCAGCGCAAGCCTGGACAGCGGCCAGGCCGGCTACAACGACATCAACTCCAGCTACACCGGTGACGAGCTGCTCATGCTCGTCGTCCGGGATCTCTCCGGCACCGTCGACACCGAGGCCGAGCTGGCCCGTTCGCAGCGTCAGACCGAGATGATCCTGCGGGCCGCCTCCGAGGGCGTCGTCGGTACGGACATGGACGGCCGGGTCGTCCTGGTCAACCCCGCCGCCGCGCAGATCCTCGGCTTCCGTGCCAGCGATCTCGGCGGCAAGGAACTGCACACGCTGATCCTGCACTCGCGGGCGGACGGCGAGCCGTTCCCGTACGACGGCTCCCCGCTCGCGGACACGCTCAAGTCCGGGCGGAAGCACCGGGTGCGCGGCCAGGTGCTCTGGTCCAGGAGCGGCGACCAGGTGCCGGTCGACCTGACCACGGCGCCGGTACGCGACGGGGACCAGCTGGTCGGTGCCGTCATGACGTTCACCGACCGCAGGCCCTACGAGGAGCTGACCGAGCAGCACACCGACGAGGTCACGGGGCTGACCGAGCGGCACGCCGCCGAGATCGCCGAGCTCACCGAGAGCCACCGGGCCGAGGTCGCCGCACTGACCGAGCAGCACGCCGCGGAGCTGGCCGACCGGGCCGAGCGGTACGCCTCCGAGCTGGAGGAACAGGCCGACCGCCTCATCGGCCTCGAGTCACGGCACACCCAACTGACCGCGGTCCTCGGCGAGTCCCTGCGCGGCCCGCTGGAGGAGCTGCGGGGCGAACTCTCCACGCTCGCGGCCGACCCGGCAGGCCAGCTCTGGCCCGAGGCCAACCAGATCCTGCACCACCTCGCGGCGGGCTACGCCCGGATGACGACGCTCGTCGACAACGTACTGAGCTACCAGCGTCTGGACAGTGGCACGGAGGAACTCGTCAAGCAGCCGGTGCTGCTGGACTCGGTGGTGACGGCGGGCATCGACGGCGCGGTGGAGCTGATCGGGCCCGGCCGCGCCCAGTTCGCCGTACACGCACCGCCGATCGAGGCCGAGATCGATCCGGGCCGGCTGATCACGGCGCTGGCCCACCTCGTCGCCGACGTGGCCGGTGTCGACTCGACCGGTAAGGCACGGCTGGTGCCGGGCGGTGGGTACGTCGACTCGACGATCGTCGTGGCCGCGGCACAGCGTGGTGACGTCGTACGCATCGAGGTGCGCGGGCCGTTCGCCGGGGGTGATCCGGTGCATGTGCCGATCGTGCGCGGGATCGTTCAGGCACACGGCGGCGTGCTCCAGACGCACGAGATGCCCGGGATGAGTGGGAGCGCGTACGTCCTGGAGGTGCCGCTCGGGGCGGGCTCCGGGACGATCGCGCCCGTACCGATGCCGGTGCCGGTGCCCGAAGAGCCCGTCGTGCCGGAGCCGGCGCCGGCGCCTGCGCCTGCGCCCCAGCCCACACAGGGCGGCCGGCGCCGGGCCCGCAGGGCGTCCACGGACGCGTTCCTGGAGAGTTCCGTCGAGGCGTCCGAGGACACGGCTGCGGCCGAGCCGACCGGGCGCCGCAGGGCGCGTCGTGAAGTGGAGCCCGCGCAGGAGCAGGGGAGCCAGGACGCCCCGTCCCCGCAGAGCGAGGGATCCGGGCGCAGGCGTGGCCGCCCCAGCCCGGCGGAAACGGGTACGGGTGCCGAGGTCCGGCCGGAACAGCCCCGGCAGGCCCTGGCACTTCCCTCAGCGGCGCCCAGCTCCCCCTCCGAGGGGTCCGTGGTGACGGCTGCCGAGGGCGCCCAGGGCGGTGGTGGACGACCGCAGCGCGGGCAGACCGTGCCGCCCCAAGGGGTGCCGCACGAGGCCCAGGGGATGCGGACGCGTCCGGGCAGCGGGAACCAGAACGCTCTTCCGGCCCTCGCTTCTGCCGAGGCGCCCCAGCAGGGGCACCAGGCTCAGCAAGGGCTTCAGGCACAGCAGTCCGGGGGGCGCCGGGCCAGGCGAGCTCTCTCGGCCACCCAGGAGCACTCCGCTCCGGCCGAGGCCCCGCGCAGCGCGTTCGCGCTGCCGCCGGCCGACGCGGACCGCGTCCCGCCCGCAGCGCCCGCAGCCATGGTCCCGCCGGTCGCGCCACAAGCGCCTCCCGTGCCCGAAGCCGCAGTCGCACCGTCAGCACCCGCCGCGCCGACGCCGCCTGTCACACCGGCACCGGCCGTCGCACCCGCACCGGCTGTCGTCCCCGCACCGCCTGCCGCACCGGCACCGCCCGTCGCGCCCGGAGCAACGGCCGTCACGCCGGAGGCTCCCCGCGCCGGCGGCCGGCCCGTTCCCGCCGTGGGCGGGGCGGATGTTCCGCTGCCGGAGCGCCACGACGTCGTACGGACCGCACCCGACGCGGACCACACCCCGCCGCGGGCGCACCCCGTGGCATCCGGCCGCCGTAGGGCGCGCCCCGCGGAAGCGCCGGAGCAGTCCGGCCGGCCGACCGGCCCCGGGCAGCCCCTGCCCGCCGTTCCTCCGCAGCCGGAGTGGGTGGAGACCGGCACGTCGGGTCGGGGCCCGGCCGCGCTCACACTGCACGACGACGTGCCCGCCGGAGCCGACGCACCGGATCCGGCGGCCGACGAGTCCTGGGTGGGCCCCGGCAACACCACCCACACCACAGGCACCATCGCCACCCCGCCCGAGCCCGACTCCGTGGCGGAGCGGGCACCGGCGCCTCATCCGGCCGACGGCGCGCACGCCCCCCTGCCGGACGCCCGGCGTCGGCCGCTGCCCGCCGAGGAGCCGATGCCCGAGTCCGCTTCGTCGGATTCGACGCAGGGCCGTGCGTTCAGCGTGCGGACCCTGGGACAGGGCGTGCCGTTCGCGCAGCACCTGGCGCACCAGCAGAACCAGACGCTCGGCGGTGCCGGACGCCGTCGCAAGCTCGCCGCCCCGCCCGAGGCGGAGCGCCCGGCTGCGCCCGTCCCCGGGCAGCCCGCCGCGCCGGCTCCCGTGCCGCCGCAGCAGGCCGCGCCGGGCGGCACCACGCAGGGCTCCGGTTCGGGGCAGCTGCTGTCCGCCCCCGCGGCCGAGGGTCGTGCGTACGCGATAGGGGCGCCCGACGAGGGCGCCGAGGGGCCGGAGCCGCTGGACGGCCCCGGTGGGGCCGTCGAGGTGGCCAACCGTCCGCAGCCCCGGCCCGTCGACGACGAGCTCCCCCCGGAGCCGCTGGACAACCCCCGGCGGCTGCTCGTCTGGCCCGCTCCGGACGTGTCCACCCAGCAGGCCCTCAGCGACCGCGGTTACCGCCCGGTGATCGTGCACTCCCGCGAGGAGGTCGACGCCCAGATCGCTGCGTTCCCCGCGGCGTTGTTCGTCGATCCGCTGACCGGTCCGATCACGCGTACGGCGTTGCAGTCGCTGCGCCAGGCGGCCGTGGCGGCGGAGGTTCCGGTGCTGGTGACGGCCGGCCTGGGGCAGGCCACCCGGGAGGCCGCGTACGGTGCCGACCCGGCAGTCCTCCTCAAGGCGCTCGCCCCGCGCGACAGCGACCAGCACCCTCCGCGGGTGCTGGTGATCGAGGAGCACGAGGAGATCGCGCTGGCTCTGACCGAGACGCTGGAGCGCCGCGGCATGCAGGTCCTGCGGGCGTCGGGCGACAGCGAGGCGGTCGACCTCGCCACCCGGATGCGGCCGAACCTGGTGGTGATGGACCTGATGCAGGTACGGCGCCGGCGCGCCGGGATCATCGACTGGCTGCGGGCGAACGGCCGGCTGAACCGCACGCCGCTCGTCGTCTACACCTCGACCGGTATGGACGAGGCGGAGCTTCCGCGGCTCGCCTCGGGTGAGACCGTGCTCTTCCTCGCCGAACGGTCGACGAGCGACGAGGTGCAGTCCCGCATCGTCGATCTGCTGGCGAAGATAGGAACGAACTGACGGCCTGCGCCGTCACCGGAGGGCACAGGGGGCGAGGGCGGTACGGGACTTCCCGTACCGCCCTCGCCCCCGTCGTGCCGACGGCCGGGTCAGAGCTGCGTGACGTCCAGCTCGCCGTTCGCGTACTGCTTGCGGATCACCTTCTTGTCGAACTTGCCCACGCTCGTCTTGGGCACGGCCTCGATGACCGTCCAGCGCTCCGGCAGCTGCCACTTGGCGATGGACTGGGCGAGGAAGGTCCTGAGCGCCGCGTGGTCGGCCGTGGCGCCCTCCTTCAGGACGACGGTCGCGAGGGGGCGCTCACCCCACTTCTCGTCCGGGACGGCGACGACCGCGGCCTCGGCGACATCCGGGTGCGCCATGATGGCGTTCTCCAGCTCGACGCTGGAGATCCACTCGCCGCCGGACTTGATGACGTCCTTGGCCCGGTCCGTGAGCGTGAGGAAACCGTCGTCGCTGATGACACCGACGT
Source organism: Streptomyces clavifer (assembly GCA_014651175.1). GTDB lineage: Bacteria > Actinomycetota > Actinomycetes > Streptomycetales > Streptomycetaceae > Streptomyces > Streptomyces clavifer. Next base: position 175,057 of record BMWJ01000004.1, read on the forward strand.
CACCGGTCTTCAGCCAGCCGTCCTCACTGAACTTGTCCTCCGGGCGCAGGTCCTCGCCACCGGCGCCGCCGTAGTACGCGCCGGCGATCCAGGGCCCGCGGACCTCCAGCTCGCCCGCGGACTCGCCGTCCCACGGCAGGTGCTCGCCGCCCGGGCCGACCAGCCGCGCCTCGACGCCGGCCGGGAAGCGGCCCTGGGTGATGCGGTAGGGCCATTCCTCCTCGTCGGTCAGCCCGGCGGGCGGGTTGGCCATGGTCCCGAGCGGCGATGTCTCGGTCATGCCCCAGGCGTGGCAGAGGCGGACGCCGAGCTTGTCGTAGGCCTCCATCAGGGAGGGCGGACAGGCGGCACCGCCGATGGTGACGCGGGCCATCGAGGTCAGGTCGCGCGGCTTCGCGGTGACCTCGGCGAGCAGGCCCTGCCAGATCGTGGGTACGGCCGCGGCATGTGTCGGCTTCTCCTGCTCGATCATGTCGGCAAGCGGAGCCGGCTGCAGGAAGCGGTCGGGCATGAGCATGTTGACGCCGGTCATGAACGTCGAATGCGGCAGACCCCAGGCGTTCACATGGAACTGCGGGACGACGACGAGGGTCGTGTCCTTGTCCGTCAGCCCCATCGACTCGGACATGTTGACCTGCATCGAGTGGAGGTAGATGGAGCGGTGGGAGTAGACGACGCCCTTGGGGTCCCCGGTGGTGCCGGAGGTGTAGCACATGGCGGCGGCCCGGCGCTCGTCCAGCTCGGGCCAGTCGTACGTGGTGGGGCGGCCGGCGAGGAGCTCCTCGTACTCGTGCACCCGCGGGGCGATACCCGCGAGCGCGGAGCGGTCGCCCGGACCGGAGACGACCACGTGCTCGATGGAGGGCAGGTGGGGGAGCAGCGGCACGAGCAGCGGCAGCAGCGAGCCGTTGACGAGGACGACCTTGTCGTCGGCGTGGCCGACGATCCAGACCAGTTGCTCGGCCGGCAGCCGGAGGTTCAGCGTGTGCAGCACGGCCCCCATGGAAGGGATCGCCAGATACGCCTCGACGTGCTCGGCGTTGTTCCACATGAGGGTCGCGACCCGCTGGTCGCCGTCGACGCCCAGCTCGTCGCGCAGGGCGTTGGCCAGCTGTGTGGCCCGCCTGCCGATCTCGGCGAAACTGCGACGATGGGGCTCGGGCTCGCCGGTCCAGGTCGTCACCTGTGACTTCCCGTGGATGGTCATCCCATGTGTGAGGATGCGGGTCACAGTCAGCGGTACGTCCTGCATGGTGCTCAGCACGGCGTCCTCCCGGTGGGCGCTACGCGGCAGTAAGGTTCCGCTGATTCTGCGCACATACCACTTGGTATGTCACTACTTCCGGGAGTACAAATCGGTGTCGGCACGCAGAATCGGGTGACGGCATACGCCCGCGCGGCTCAGCGGACCGGGTGCAGCTCCGGGTCCTCGCGGAGCTTTCCGAGCGCCCGCGACACGGCGCTCTTGACCGTACCGACGGACACGCCGAGGACCTCGGCGGTCTGGGCCTCGCTCAGATCCTCGTAGTACCGCAGGACGACCATGGCCCGCTGCCGGTCGGGGAGCTTCAGCACGGCACGCCACATGGCGTCGTGCAGCGACTGCTGTTCGGCGGGGTCGGGGGCGGGTGGGGCTTCCTTCTCCGGCAGTTCCTCGCAGGCGAACTCGTCGACCTTGCGCTTGCGCCACTGCGAGGTGCGCGTGTTCACCAGGGCGCGGCGGACGTATCCGTCGAGCGCCCGGTGGTCCTCGATCCGCTCCCAGGCGACGTATGTCTTGGTGAGGGCGGTCTGCAGCAGATCCTCGGCATCGCTCGGGTTCGCGGTGAGGGAGCGCGCGGTGCGCAGCAGTACGGGGCCCCGGGCCCGTACGTACGACGAGAACGACGCGTAGCGGCGGTGTCCGGCGGTGGCAGCGACCGCCCTGGAGGCGCCGGTGCAGACTGGCGTGGTCATGGCTCCACGCTAGGAGCGGGCGCCGCCCGGGGGATCGGCCCCAGGTCCCGAAGCGACGTCCGCCTCAGGTTGTAGGGGTGGGGCGGCCTCCACCTCCTGAAGGTGGAGGCCCACAGGCCCGCGTCAGGGTCCCACCCCGAGAGCGGACCCGGCCCACCACCCGCCGCCGGCGGTCCGCGCGACAGCGACCGGGCCTGCCGCCGCACGGACCCCGCACGCCGGACCGGCCGGCCCGGTGGCTCACCAGAGCGGCGAGAAGTTCACCACGACGACGTAGGTGGACTGGTCGATCATCGCGAACGGCGATTCGCTCACCTGAGCCACATTGCTCTGGTTCGACGCGCCCTCGCCGACGGCCTGCTGCTGCGACGTGGACGAATTCCCGGAGTTGTCGCCCCCGACACCACCGGACCCGATCGTCGCCACCCCCGCGTTCGATCCGTCGTTCGCGAACGAGCCGTTGTCGGCCACCGCGACACCGCCGGACAGAGCCACGGCAAGGGGTACGGCGGCGACAGCGGCGAGGACACGAGCGGTACGGGTGCTTGCCATCTCAATTTCCTCCAGGAAGCGAAAGGTACGACTTGGTGCGGCCGATCCGGAGCGACGCGGCCGACTGCCCCGGCGCCGGCCATGACGGTGCTGGTCACGGTGTCGCGAGACCAAGCTGCCCACCGAATCCGCGGAGAACCGCACGTAATCCTCGATTCCCCCGTAAGCGTGAGAAGCACTCGATAGACCTCCCGACCGTCTCCTGCCACCCAGCCCCCGCGCAGCAACGGAAGAAGCGATTCGCCACCACTGCTCCCCGTCCCGCCCTCTCCCGATCTTCGAACGCTTGTGCGAACATAGGTCCATGGCCATCATCGACCGGCAGACCGCCACCCTGGCCCTGGCCCATGCGCTCTCCGCCGCCGAGCGCGGGCTCCCCGTCTTCCCGCTGTCCGCCAACAAGCTCCCGGCGCTGCGCTCCCCGCACCACGACGAGACGCCGCCCACCCGCTGCCGGGGCGCCTGCGGGCTGCCCGGTCACGGTGTCCACGACGCCACCACCCACCCCGCCGCCGTCCGGGCCCTCTTCGCCGCCGCCCCTCGCGCCACCGGATACGGCATCGCCTGCGGACGGCCGCCCCACCGCCTCATCGGCATCGACCTGGACATCGACCCCACCCACGGCAACGACTCGGTGGCCGCCCTCCAACAGCTGGCCCTCCAGCACCTCTTCACCATCCCGGCCACCGTCACGGTGATCACCCCCAGCGGCGGTCGGCACCTCTGGCTGACAGGTCCGTCCGGCGTCGCCGTGCCCAACTCGGCAAGCCGCCTGGCCCCGGGCATCGACGTCCGCGGAGCCGGCGGCTACCTGGTCGGTCCGGGGTCGGTAACCACCCACGGCAGCTACCGGCTCGCTCCCGGCACCGCCCACCTCCCAACCGCCGCCTGCCCCCGCACCCTCCTGCGCCTGCTCACACCCCCCAAGCGCTCCCACCACGCCACGGACAGCCACTCCCGGACCGGTCAGGGCCGGGGCCTGGTCCAGTTCGTCCTCGCGGCCCACGAGGGACAGCGCAACACCCGTCTCTTCTGGGCGGCCTGCCGCGCCTACGAACACGGCTTCGGCGACGCCTTGGCGGACGCCCTCACCGACGCGGCGGTCCGCACGGGCCTCTCCGAACAGGAGGCCCGCGCCGCCATCGCCTCGGCCGCCCGGCTGACCACGGAACGCCCGTGACGCGACGCCGCGCGGGGCCCCCGCCCCGCCGGCCGCAGGACCCCGCCGGCCGTCGGGACCCTCATCGCGGACGGGCCGCCTCGCGCGCCTCGGCGACGAAGGCCTGCACGTCCAGGACCACATCACGGAGGCGGCCGGGGCGCACGCCCTCGGCGTCCAACACCTCGTCGAGGCGCAGTCGCACGTGCCGCACGTTCCACACCCCGTGGCGCCGCAGCATCGAGCGGTTGACCGAGATCTCCTCCTGGATCTCCCGCCGCAACTCGTCGGTCCAGCCCTGCTCACGGTCGATCGGCCCCAACGGGGCCTTCAGGGCGGCCACGGCCTCCCCCATGCGCTCCGTCAGATCCATGAACCCTCCCCGAGTGCGGCCCGGCCCGCACTGCCCGTCCCGGCCGGGATGACGAGCTCCCATGGTGCCCGGCAGACGATGAGGACGTCCGGGAACATGAACGAGGTGGGCTGCGGGCCGCACGTCGCCCACGGCTTCGAGAGCAGCCCACCGCTTCGCCGGATCGACACGCACATTGCCGGGCGTGGGGCCCGGTGTTGACGCTCGCGTGCGAGTGCCCGAACCGGTGCACGGCGTTCATCACGTCCATCAGGAACGCCTCACCACCCCGCGCAGTGAGCAAAGAACCCAGTAGGACAGGGGAATTGGCCGTGCTCCGGGCAATCCGCACCGCTTCCCGACCGGTGGGGACGTGTGGCTCCGACGAGACCGACGCGCGTATGTCCGAGGCGCCCAGACGTACCCCCGCGTGCCCTCCCGCGCCCGACAGGGCGGGACGGCACGGGGCCGAGCGGTGACCGGAGGGAACGGGCATGGCAGAGGCCCCCGACCATATGTACTGGTCGGGGGCCTCTCGCCTGCGGTGGGTGTGGGATTTGAACCCACGGTGACATCGCTGCCACGACGGTTTTCAAGACCTTTTGGCGGCCGGGCGGCTTCTGGGACCCCCTCGCAGGTCAAACGGGTAGAAGCCGCCCCGCTGGAACCATTGCCGTCGTCATCGTGCCCGCTGCGTGCCCCTCAACCTGTGAGCGCGCCAAGACTGGTCAGGGCGTCAGCGCTTCGGCACCTGAGTTCCTGGCCGTGACTCGGTCTCGGGGCGCTGCCCGTTCAATCGCGGCGTGGGGTCTGTTTCCTGGACCAGGCGGTGGCGTCGACTCCGTATCGAGTCAGGAGCCGTGCGAACTGGGTTCGCTCCTCCGGTGACCAGGCGACAGTGATCTCCAGGAACGCTTCTCGCTGTTCGACGGCGAAGCGGTTGCGTTCGGCTTCGCCGTGCTCGGTGAGTTCGAGCACGGTGCGGCGCCCGTCGGACTGGGATGCCGCCCGCCGCAGCAGCCCGTCCGCTATGCAGGCGGCGACGGTCCGGCTGGCGACCGGCTGCGCGACGCCCATCTCGGCGGCAAGCCCGCCAACGGTCGTCTCGCCCGGCGCGTCGGCGATGACGTTGAGCACGAGGTTGCGGGAGAGATCCTTGCCCGTTGCCGGTGCGCGTCGCCGCAGACGGGACAGCGCCGGACCGATCTGATCCAGCGTCCGGTCGTCGGGGGGCTGCTCGGAGGAGGTGCTGCTCATGTGCCGAGTCTAGGCCCGGCCAGCACATTTGCATACCATTCAATAAGTCCATAGCATCAGGTATGTAAATCTTGAACGAGCCAGGAAAGAGGCGGACCGCCATGGCGCTCACCGCGATCACCAACGCGCAGATCTTCGACGGGGAGAAGGCGGTCGGCGTGCGGACCGTGGTCATCGACGGCGGGAGGATCGCCCGCGTCGGTGGCGACGCTCCCGAGGGCAGCGAGATCGTCGACGGCAGCGGCGCCACACTGCTGCCGGGACTCATCGACGCCCACGTCCACTCCGCCCCGGGCTCCCTGGCGCTCGCCCTGCGGTTCGGGGTGACGACCGAACTGGAGATGCAGGGGATGAACACCCGGGAGAACCGGGGGGCCATCACCGACGACGACACACAGGCTGACGTGCGCTCCTCCGGCTTCGCCATCACACCGCCCGGCGGTCACCCGAGTGAGCTGATGCCCGAAGGGTTTCGGCCCAAGTGGGACCTTCCCCCGGTCATGCCCCTGATGCCGTTCTCCACCACACCCGAGGAGGCCGCCGCCTTCGTGCCGCAGCTCCTCGCCCGGGGGTCCGACTTCATCAAGTTCATGATCGACGACGGCAGCGTAGAGGGTCACCCCGGGCTGCCCACGCTCGACCGGGCCACCGTGCGCGCCGGTGTCGCCGAAGCCAAGAAGTACGGCGCCCTGACCGTGGCCCACGCGCTGACCGTGGAGGCCACCAGGACGGCCGCCGAAGCCGGCATCGACGGCGTCACCCACGTGTTCATGGACCAGCCGCACACCGCCGAAATCATCAGCCTGATCAAGGACGCGGGCATGTTCGTCATCCCCTGCATCACTCTCAACGCCTCGATGATGGGGATCACCGGCAGCGAACTCGCCGACGACCCCCGGGTCGCCGCACGCCTCGACGCCGACTGGGACCGGACCCTGCGCTCCAGCTATGACCGCTACCCGCAGGGCAAGCTCCACGACGTTTACGACACCGTGCGCGCACTGGACACTGCCGGTGTCGACGTGCTCGCCGGAACCGACGTCTCCATGCCCGAGACGTTCTTCGGGGGCCTGGCACACGGAGCGAGCCTGCACCACGAACTGCAATACCTGGTGACAGCCGGCCTCACACCCGCACGGGCCCTGCGCGCGGCCACGGCGACCACGGCCCGCCGCTTCCGCCTGAGCGACCGGGGCCGCATCGCCGAGGGCCTCCGCGCCGACCTCCTACTGGTCGACGGCGACCCGACCAGCAACATCAGCGACACCCTCAACACTCGTGCCGTCTGGCGCCGCGGAACCCGAATGGCGGCATAACCACAGTCCCTGGGACGCGATCCTTTCGGCGACAACTCCGTCACCTCCACGGGCTCGGCCCGGTCGGGCGTCGAGTGGCACGGGCAGTCGCACGCCTCATAGATCACCGGGACGTCGGCTGGTGCCAAAAACGGGGAGGACTCAACGCAGGTGGAGTGTGTGCCGATCCGGCACTCGATCGAGCGGTAGGGCCCCGTAGAGACCGCGGACATCGTGGTGCCCGCAGCACACTGCGAGATCGTCTACGAGATCCCGGTCAGTCGGTAGTTCGAGGGTGGGGGCAGAGCAGGTGGACGAGTCGGTGTCGTGCCTGGAGTGTGGTCACGTACTGGAGACCGCAGGGCTGACGCTGGTGGGCCGCGAGGGTGGCGGGCGGGCGTGCCGTTCACTCTGGAAGTGCAGTGGAGGTCACATCTGGTGGCGGTGGGCGGACCAACCGGATGCGGTGCTGGAAGTCTGCCCTCTGCCGCAGTTTTTCCGGTGAGCGCCACGGGAGCCGCCACGAACCGGCGAACATGCCGGAAGCCGTGCCCCCCGCGTGCCCCTTCCGGGCCCGACAGAGCGGGAAAACAGGGGGAACAGCGGTGCCCGGCGGGATACGGACATGGCAAAGGCCCCCGACCATACGTACTGGTCGGGGGCCTCTCGCCTGCGGTGGGTGTGGGATTTGAACCCACGGTCACATCGCTGCGACGACGGTTTTCAAGACCGTTCCCTTAGGCCGCTCGGGCAACCCACCCCGCATCGTGGCCCACCCGGCAGCCGGGTCCGCCTCGACGCGAAGGACAGCCTAGCCGGTCAGCTGTCGCCCTTGCGCTCGCCCAGGACGAGCTCGGCCGTGGCCGTCCGGCCGTCGCGCTTGTAGGTGAGCGTGACCTTGTCGCCCGGCTTGTGGGTCCAGATCTCACCGATGAGGGTCGGACCGCTCTCGACCACGGTGTCGTTGAACTTCGTGATCACGTCACCCGCCTTCAACCCCGCCTTGGCCGCGGGCCCGTCCGGCGTGACGGCCGGGGTACCCGACGCTCCCTGGTCGGAGATCGCGGCGCCGCCGGTCTTCTCCTCCATCGTCACCGTCGCGCCGATCACCGGGTAGACCGGCTCACCGGTCTTGATGAGCTGCTCGGCGACGTTCTTCGCCTGGTTGACCGGAATCGCGAAGCCGAGGCCGATGGAGCCCGCCTGGGACTGGCCGGCGCCGCCCCCGCTGGTGGACTGGATGGCCGAGTTGATGCCGATGACCGCGCCGCCCGCGTCCAGCAGCGGGCCGCCGGAGTTGCCCGGGTTGATCGAGGCGTCGGTCTGCAGGGCACTCATGTACGAGTTCTTGTTGCTGGAACCGTCACCGGAGGCGACCGGGCGGTTCTTCGCACTGATGATGCCGGTGGTCACCGTGTTGGACAGACCGAACGGCGCACCGATGGCGATGGTGGAATCGCCCACCGCGACCTTCTCCGAATCGCCGAGCGGCAGCGGTGTCAGTCCGTTCGGAGGGTTCTTGAGCTTCAGCACGGCCACGTCGTAGCCCTGGGCCCGGCCGACCACCTCGGCGTCGTACTTCTTCCCGTCGGAGAACGTCGCCGTCAGCTGGCCGCTGTCAGCCGCGGAGGCCACCACGTGGTTGTTCGTGAGGATGTGGCCCTCCTTGTCGTACACGAAGCCGGTGCCCGTACCGCCCTCACCGTCGCCGGACTGGGCGTCGATGGTGACGACGCTGGGCAGTGCCTTCGCCGCGACGCCCGCGACCGTGCCCTCCGCGCGCTTGAAGTCCTTCGGGCTGTTGGAGGCCGCGACCGTGGTCGAGCCCGAGGAGGAACCGGAGTCGTTCCGGTCGGCCGCCCAGAAGCCGAGCGCTCCGCCCACCCCGCCGGCGACGAGGGCCGCCACCGCGACGGCGGCGACCAGGCCGCCCGCGCGGGGCCTGCGCGACGGCTCGGCTGCCGCGGGCGCCGGGGCGCCCCACACCGGGGTGCCGCCACCGTCCGCGTACGACGGGACGGCGGGAGGGGGCGGCGGCCAGGCCGCCGAGGCGGCCGGGGGCTGCTGCGGAGGCGACGGCGGCTGGTAGGGCTGCTGGTCGTACGAGTGGAAGGACGGGTCGGGGCCGTCCTGGTGCGTCGCGGCCGGAACCTGGGCCGTCGGCGCGTCCGCGGGGACGGACGGGCCGGCCCCGGACGCCGACGGGCCTCCCTGCGGGGCGCCCTCAGGAGCGGCAGCCGGCACGGGAGGTGCGGACGGAACGGACGGTACGGACGGACCCGCGGTGCCCTCGTTGCCCTCGTTCTCGGTGCTCACAGCTCTTTACTCCTCAGGTTCCACTCGGCAATCGGCAAGAGATCCGCTGTGCACGTGTCTGCGGTCAGCTTTTCCCACAGCACGTCAGGCCACTGTAAGCAGGACCTGTGCATCCGCACACCAATCTTTACATCAGGCAAAACGGTCTTACGCAGTAAGGGGTCGGCACTCGCCGCGTCACGGTGGCACCATGGCGCGGTGACCCACGCACGCCTACCCGCCGCACGCCCTCCCATCCAGGTCATCGCCCATCGCGGGGCCTCGGACGACGCCCCCGAGCACACCCTGGCCGCATACCGGAAGGCCATCGAGGACGGTGCCGACGCACTGGAATGCGATGTCCGCCTCACCGCCGACGGCCGGCTCGTCTGTGTGCACGACCGCAGGGTGAACCGCACGTCCAACGGCCGGGGGGCCGTCTCCGCCCTGGAACTCGCCGATCTCGCCGCACTCGACTTCGGCTCCTGGAAGGACCGCGAGGAGTCTCCCGACTGGGACCCGCTGCCGGGCGAGCTCACGTCCGTGCTCACGCTGGAACGGCTCCTCGAGCTGGTCACCGAGGTGCGGGCGACCGGGCGGCCGCTCCAGCTGGCCATCGAGACCAAGCACCCCACGCGCTGGGCCGGCCAGGTCGAGGAACGGCTGCTGCATCTCCTCAAGAGGTTCGAACTGGACGCTCCCGCGCCGGCCGGCGAGGCGTCCCCGGTCCGTGTCATGAGCTTCTCCGCGCGGTCGCTCTACCGCATCCGGGCCGCCGCACCCGCTCTGCCCACGGTCTTCCTGATGCAGTTCGTCTCACCGCGGCTGCGTGACGGGCGGCTCCCCGCCGGGGCCAGGATCGCCGGCCCGGGGATGCGGATCGTACGCAATCACCCCGGACACATCGAGCGCCTGCACCGCGCGGGTCACCGGGTGCACGTCTGGACCGTGAACGAGCCGGAGGACGTCGAGCTCTGCGTGCGCCTCGGCGTGGAAGCAATCATCACGAACCGACCCAAACAGGTGCTGGCGCAACTAGGCCGCTCTTAACATCAGTTACAGGGGGTGCACCGGCGCATTCATTCCGCGTTCGAGCGTTACGAGTGCATCACTGACAAGGCAATGGCCGGTTTCCGGTGAAGCCCGGGGGGGCATCCAATTCGTGGCATGGGGCAAAGGAGGTGTCGGGGGTGGCGTTTGTGGTGGCACAGGAAGTGCCGACGTCGTCGAGCATGGCCGTACCCCATGGCCCTGCGGGCGTGGGGCAGGCACGGCATTGCATGCGTGAGGAGCTGCGCGGCAACGGGGTGTCGGACACGGTCGTCGACGACGCTGTACTGATCCTTTCCGAACTTCTCAGCAACGCCTGCCGGCACGGCAGACCCCTGGGCCGTCACGCGGAAGTCGGTGACGGCGACATCCGCGCCGCCTGGCGCATGAACAGAGCGGGTGACCTCACCGTCGAGGTCACGGACGGCGGCGGTCCGACCAGACCGGTGCCGGCCACACCGTCGGTGACCGCCCGCGGCGGACGCGGGCTCAACATCATCAGCGCCCTCGCGGAGAAGTGGGGGGTCCGGGACGACACGTCCGGCGAGGTCACCGTCTGGGCCCTGGTCGCCTCGGATCACGGACGCAAGGCGTTCACGACACGCGCCGAGCCCCTGGGCCGTACGGCGTCCAGCCGTCGCGAGCGGGACGGGCTGCACGGGCTGCACGGACGCGGTCCACTGGACGAGTTGGACTTCGCCGACGTTCTCGACGCCTTCGACGACGCGGGCTGAGCGTCCCGGCGGACGGCACGGCGGAGCGGGACCGGCGTGGGCACACCGGCAGGTGTGCCCCGGTGGCGACGGGGACGGCTAGGCTCGCGGCCGAGACCTCACTGTCGCAAACGGGAGAACGCCCACCATGGCCAAGAAGCGCCCTCAGTCCAAGGCCGGGAAGCAGCAGCTCAAGGATGGTGAGATCCCGGTCGTCGGGGCCCGCGAGCCCTGCCCGTGCGGATCGGGCCGTCGCTACAAGGCGTGTCACGGCCGCGCCGCGGCCCAGGCCGTCACCGAGCTGGTCCAGCGCCCCTTCGAGGGGCTGGCCGGCGAATGCGACTGGATCGCCCTGCGCGAGCTGGTCCCCGCCGCAACGGTCGAGCTGACCCTGAAGGACGGGCTGCCGGAGGGCGTGCCCTCCGTGAAGCTCGCGACCGTACTCCCGATGGCCTGGCCGGCGCTGCGCCGCGACGACGGTTCCGTCCTCCTCGCCCTGCAGAACGACACCTCGTCCGGTGACCTCAGCCGCGACCTGGCGGACACCCTGCTGCGCGCGCTGGAGGCGGAGCCGGGTTCGCCGGTCGCCGCCCGCCGTGTACCCGCCGACGGCCCCCGTCTGCAGGACGTCCTCGACCCCGGGGCCGTGTTCGAGCCGGTCGTGCACTCCGGGTTCGAGTTCTGGGTCCCGGACGCGGAGAACGCGTCGGCCGAGGTGTCCGCCTCCCTGGAGCGCGCCAACGCGGCCGCGATCCCGACCACCCTGCTCTCCGGCGTGGACGCCGCCTACTGGTGCGAGACTCCGGAGAAGAACCACCTGCGCTGGGTCATGCCGCACCCCGAGGAGCAGCTCCTCGACGCACTCGCCCGACTGCACGCGGCGGGCGCCTCCTCGCTCGGTGAGGACACCCGCCTGGTCGGTTCCTTCCGGGCACACGGGCTGATGGTCCCGGTCTGGGACCTGCCGAGCACGATGGGCGCCGAGGAGTGCGAGAAGCCCGCGGCGCAGTTCGCGGAGGCGCTTGCCGGGGCACTCGCCTCGGACGCCCCCCTCACCGGCGAGGAGCGCAGGGCGCGCGGCGGGCTCACCAACCGTCAGGTCACCCTCAGCTGACGGTGACGACAGTCCGGACGGATGCGGTGACTCCTGTCACAGCTCCCCGTACTCGTCGGTAAATCCCTGTCCGAATAGGCGAGATCGAATTTGCTAACGGCAGATCTCTTGTTACCGTTCTGAAAGCCCGGTCGCTGGTGCATCCCCCGTCGCCAGCGATCGGGCGTCCTCGTTTCCGGGCACGGACGGCCGGGGCGCACGCCGGAGCACACACGGACCGGCGCACCTGCGGCACCGGCCCCTTCCGCTTCTGCCCTCCGCACCCGTCGACCGGCCCTCGCGACAGGTCCGTGCTCCGGGTGGGTTCTGCACGCGGGGTGAGTCGCGGTCCACGCCGTGGCGTCCGCCGGCGGCGTGCGCCCCGGACCGCGTTCGTCCGCGAGGGACGGGCCGTTCGCTTTCGGACAGAAGTACGAGTCCTTGGCGGAACACCGGGCATGACGCGTCGGCACCACGGGATACACGCGCGGCAGCATCCACGCACCCGTGCCATCGGCCCGTGAAGCAGAACTCGGGCGGACCCACACCCCGAGGGTGAGCCGCCCGACGTTTCCGCGCCTGCCGTTTCCGCGCCCGCCGCTTCCACCCACGCCGTTGCGTCGGTGGCGGCGTCCAGGGTTCAGTAGGTGAGCCGGCTTCCGCCGTCCGGAGCGCTGTTGCTCGCCTCGACCAGTGCGTCCAGGACCGCTTCCACGTCCGGGAGCCAGGGTGCGGCCGGCCCGGCCGCCGGTGCCCGTTCCCAGCGCACCTGCCCCGTACCCACCTCGGACGGAGGCAGGACGAGATAGCCGCCCTCGCCGTGGAACCGCAGCGAGCTGGGCACCCGGTCCTTCGCGTGCAGCAGCTCTCCGAGCCGTTCCAGGGTGTACGGGGCCACCAGCAGCGACCACCGGGTAGGGGTCGCCACCACGGGACCGAGGCGCAGTCCCATACCGTCGAGCGCGGCCAGCGCCCGGGCGCCCGCCACGGCCGGCAGGCTCAGCGCGCAGGGCGCCTGATCACCCGTCGCCAGCATGACGGGGGCGGCGGGCCGGTTGGTCCACCACCAGCGCACCATGCGCGCATCGGTGGTCGCCGCCAGGAGTCCGGGATCGAAGGGATGTGCGCCGGGGACGGCGCACTCGGGATCGGGGCAGGCACAGCCGCGGCCGCGTTCGCCGCGCGCACCCGCCGCGGCCAGTCCCACTCCGGGGAGTACGGGCCACTGCCAGGCGGTGGCACAGGTCAGGGCCGCATCGAGCTGGGCGGAACCGCCCTTGCGTCGGAGCCGGTGCCTGCGTCGCCTTCCGAGGATCTCGCGCATGAGCGCTCGTTCCTTTCCGTTGAACGCCGAGGTCCACATCACAGACGTGTTCGTTACACCACGTGTGCGTCTCTTCGCCGCGCGTGCGTGCTCATCGGGTCTGCGGTACGGACGAGTAGTCGGTGCCGAGCGTGAGCCGAGCAGTGTGGGACCGAACAGAGTGGAGCTGAGCCGAATGGAGTTGAACCGAACCGAGTCCGGTCAGAACATCGCGCGGGCGGCATGCGCGGCGCGCTTGCCTTCCCTGGTGCACACCCCGTCACTCGGGGTGGAGGTGCGGCCGTCACGAGTGAGGACGCCCGGGCTCACTGTCGGGTTCCGGGGCGATCACAACCGCCCCTGGCCATCCACGATTACGTACCCAGCATGCCCGGAATGACGCTCCCTCCGGCACTTCACCCCGAGGTAGCTCCCTGTCGAGCACACCCAGTCGACCGCAAATAGCCGCACGGGGGTGCATTTTCTGGCCAAGTTAGCAGTCTCGTGGACACCATAAATACCGTCGGGACAATGCTGGACATCAGCTTACTTGTGCGTGTAGATGTGGGTGCGTGTACACGTGGATGCGCTGATAGCGACGCAGAACGAGATGGGGGTTTGCGATGCTATTCAATGAGATGCACCAGCTGGAAAGCCCGCAGCCATGAGCGCCCCACACCTGCCGAAAGTGGCTGGAATCGATCCCATGGTTCCCGTTTCAACGCACACTGCCGCGCCTCTGAGGGCTGTGCCCGCCGCGCCGGGAGCGTTCCTCCAGGACCGGCTGGCGGGCTGGGTCTCCGACCTCACCACGTTGCACGAACTCACCGAGCGACTTGCCGCGACCCGCACCCTCGACAGCGCCCTGCACGAGACCCTGGGGGCCGGGGCCGCTCTGGTCGGAGCCCGCCGCGGACTCCTCGTGCTCGACCCGGCCGACGGGGCCGGGCCCTCCCGGACCATCGGCCTCGGGCTCGCCCACGCGGAACTCGGGCACATCGAGACCGTGCCGCGCAGCGCCACTCCCCACGGCCGGTTCCTCGACGGCCTCCCGGTCACCACCGGGCCACTGGCCAGCCCCGACATCCTCGGCGACCCCGGCCTGGATCCCCGCTGCCGCGAAGTCGCCACCGGACTCGGCTACGCCGCCAGTTACGCACTTCCCCTCGCCACCGAAGCCGACGGCCGGCTGGGCGTGGCGGTCTGGCTGTACGACGAACCGGCCGAGCCACTGGAACGGCAGTGCCATCTGGCCGGCCTGTACACCCGCTACGCCACGGCGCACCTGTCCCGGCTGCTGGAACTGGAACGCACCAGGGCCGACGCCGCCGTCATCGCCGAGGAGCTCCTCCCCAGCGTGCTGCCCCGGGTGCCCGGAGTGCGGCTCGCCGCCCGCCATCGGACCACCCCCACGGGCGGCGGCGACTGGTACGACGCGCTGCCCCTCCCGGACCGTGCGCTCGGCCTGGCAGTCGGCTCGGTCGGCGGTCGCGGCCCACGCGCCCTCGCCGCCATGGGCCGGCTCCGCGCCGGACTGCGGGCCTACGCCGTCATGGAGGGCGAGGACCCCGTCGCCGTGCTCTCCGATCTCGAACTGCTGGTGACGCTGACCGAACCGGCCGGCGCGGCCACCGCGCTCTACGCCTACTGCGAACCCGACCGCCGTTCGGTCCTGTTCGCCGGGGCCGGGCACACCCCTCCGCTGGTGACCGGCGACCGGCGCACCGAGTTCGTGGAGACGACGCTCTCCGCCCCGCTGGGCATGCTCTCCTGCTGGGAGGCACCGAGCGTGGAGTTCTCCCCCGGCCCCGGCGAGACCGTGCTGTTCTACACGGACGGGCTGCTGCGTCGCACCGGCGACTCCATGGACCGGGCGTTCGCACGGCTGCACGCGGCGGCGGCGGCTGTGCCGAGAGCCCTGCGCCAGGACCCCGGAGCCGTGGCGGACCACGTCCTGCGGACGGTCCTGCCCGGCGGACCGACGAGCGACAGCACCGAGGACGTGGTGATTCTGGCCGCGCGCTTCGACTGACGGCCGCCCCGGACCTGTAAGAGGTCTTCCGACCCTGGGCCCCCTTCCGTACGCCCGTACGATGGAGGGGGTCCAGTGTCGTATAAGGAGAGACAAATCGTGTCTGAGGAGCTCACCCCGGAGACCCCGGAAGCCACCGAAGCAGAGCCGGTCAAGCAGCGGAAGAACGGCCTGTACCCGGGCATTTCCGATGAGCTCGCCGAGAGCATGAAGTCCGGCTGGGCCGACACCACGCTGCACGGTCTGGAGCCGATCGCCCAGGCCGAGCACACCGCCGCCCGCCGAGCCGCGCTCTCCGCGCGCTTCCCCGGTGAGCGGCTCGTCGTCCCGGCGGGCAACCTGAAGACCCGTTCCAACGACACCGAGTACGCCTTCCGCCCCTCCACCGAGTACGCCTACCTCACCGGCGACCGCACCCAGGACGGCGTCCTGGTACTCGAACCGACGGGCGCCGGTCACGACGCGACCGTGTACCTGCTGCCCCGTTCCGACCGCGCGAACGGCGAGTTCTGGCTCGACGGCCAGGGCGAGCTCTGGGTCGGCCGCCGCAGCTCCCTCGGCGAGGCCGAACAGCTGCTGGGCATCCCGGCGAAGGACGTCCGTGAACTCCCGGCCGCCCTCACCGAGGCCACCGGCCCGGTGCGCAACGTCCGCGGTCACGACGCGGGCATCGAAGCGGCCCTGACCGACAAGGTCACCGCGGAGCGCGACGAGGAACTGCGCGTCTTCCTCTCCGAGGCCCGTGTGGTCAAGGACGCCTTCGAGATCGCCGAGCTGAAGAAGGCCTGCGACGCCACTGCCCGCGGCTTCGAGGACGTCGTGAAGGTCCTCGACAAGGCCGAGGCCACGAGCGAGCGCTACATCGAGGGCACCTTCTTCCTGCGCGCCCGGGTCGACGGCAACGACATCGGCTACGGGTCGATCTGCGCCGCCGGCGCGCACGCCACGACACTGCACTGGGTCCGCAACGACGGTGCGGTCCGCGCGGGCGACCTCCTGCTGCTCGACGCGGGCGTGGAGACCGACGAGCTCTACACCGCCGACGTGACCCGGACGCTCCCGATCAACGGCTCGTTCACCCCGCTCCAGCGGAAGATCTACGACGCGGTGTACGAGGCCCAGGAGGCGGGCATCGCCGCCGTGAAGCCGGGCGCCGCCTTCCGCGACTTCCACGACGCGGCGCAGCGCGTGCTCGCCGAGAAGCTCGTCGAGTGGGGCCTGCTGGGCGACCTGTCCGTGGAGAAGGTCCTGGAGCTGGGTCTGCAGCGCCGCTGGACCCTGCACGGCACCGGCCACATGCTCGGCATGGACGTCCACGACTGTGCGGCGGCCCGCACCGAGTCGTACGTCGACGGCATCCTGGAGCCGGGGGTGTGCCTCACCGTCGAACCCGGGCTGTACTTCCAGGCCGACGACCTGACCGTGCCCGAGGAGTACCGGGGCATCGGCGTGCGCATCGAGGACGACATCCTGGTCACCGAGGACGGCAACCGGAACCTCTCCGACACCCTGCCGCGCCGGTCCGACGAGGTCGAGGCGTGGATGGCCCGGCTCAAGGGCTGAAGCCGCTGACGCGGCCGATGCGCACGGCCGCGCCGTGAACGCCGGAGGGCGCGCTGCTCAGGACACCATGAGCAGCGCGCCCTCCCGCCATTTCAGGACCTTGTCGAAGCTGACCACCGCGCCCCGGCCCGGGCGGTTGCCGAAGTGGACATGGTCGGCGAGCTCCTCGATCAGCCCGAGTCCCCGGCCGCTCTCCGCCATGGCGGAGAGATGTCCCGCGGCTCCGCCGCCGCCGCCCGCGTGCGCGGACGGCGTACGGACCATCGGCTGCTGCGGTTCCGACGGATTCCCGTGGGATGGATGTGCTGCGGTGCGAAGCTTGCGCCGTGCGGGGAAACCGGGCCCCGAGTCGGCGACTTCGATACGGCACTTCTCGCCGTCCAGATAAGCGGTGACCCGGTACTGGCCGCAGTCACCCCCGGTCGGCGGGTACTCGGCGCGGCCGGGGCCGACGACGTCACCGGCGGCCTCCGCGTCCCCCGGCGCCCCGCCGTGTTCGACGGCGTTCGCACAGGCTTCGCTGAGGGCGACGGAGAGGTCGTAGGAGATGTCGGGATCGACCCCCGCGGTCTCCATGGTGCCGAGCAGAAAACGACGGGCGAGCGGAACGCTCGCAGCTTCGCGCCGCAAATGGAGTGACCACCACATGCTCATGCTCCAGCCTCCTGGCTGCGGCTCGACATACCGATACGTATTGCCGCGCACAGCGGTTCGTAAGCACGGATTCGCTGTGACAGCGCGCATTCGGCGGAGGCGAATGTTCCGCATACCGGTGCGTTCCCGGCCCCCGGCCGGGTCGCGGAGCACCCCCGAACAGGCGCAACACCCCCCGATGGGGACGGATGCCGACCTTCCGGACCTGCCGTACGGGAGCCGGGGTCGCAGTGCGATGATGACCCGGCCATGTCTATGCCTGTCACACGCGCCGGAGCCGGTCTGCGGCTCCTGAGGACCGCGGTGTTCGCCGCGGTCTGCGTCGTGCTGGCCGCGTCAGGACACGCGTTCGCCTCCGGTGCGGCGGTGCCCGGATGGACCGTCCTCGCCGGCTTCCTCGGGGTCTTCGGCGTCGCGGTGGCCCTCGCCGGGCGCGAACGTACGCTCCTCTCGATCACCGCCGCCCTGGCCGCCGGACAGATCGTCCTGCACGCCGTGTTCGGACTGGGGCGTCACACGGCCGGCACCGGGGCCGCTTCCGGGGACGACTCGCTGATCCGGTTCGCCGCCGGACTGGTCTGCGGTGCGGGTCCGGCACAGCTGAGCGCCGGTGAGGCCCATCGCATCGTCACCACCGCGGGCATCGATCCCACGACTGTGACGGGCGGGCACCCGCACCTCGCCGCCGGAGCGGCCGCGGGCACGGCCGACGCCTTCGCGCCGGCCGCCCTCCTGCCGAGCCTGCCCATGTTCCTCGGACACCTCCTGGCCGCGCTCGCCACCGGCTGGCTGCTCCGCCGCGGCGAGATCGCGCTCTTCCGACTGGCCGGACTGTCCGCGTACGGCGGCCGCCAGCTCGTGGCCGGGGCCCGGCTGCGGTCCCTGCGGGCCGCCATGGCCCTCGTACGCGCACTCCGTGCGGGTCTGCCCGGGCGTCCCGCCCGGCCCCGGCCGATCCGTACCGCCGCGCACGATCCGGTGCCCACCCCCGGGATTCCTCTGCAGCACATGGTGATCAGGCGCGGGCCTCCGCCCGTATACGTACGCGCAGCCTGACGCGACCCCCTCCGCCGGAACCGGCGACCGGGGCGGTCGCGATGCCGTCGCGCACCCGCGCGCCGGACCACCGTTCCTCTCGTTCCCTGTGGAGTGATCCCTGCCATGAACGTTTCGCGTATCGCCATCGCGGGCGGCGTCGCCGCGTCCACCGTACTGCTGCTCGCCGGTCCCGCCGCCGCCCACGTCAGCGTGCAGCCGCAGGGCGAGGCCGCCAAGGGCGGCTACGCCACCATCAACTTCAAGGTCCCCAACGAGCGCGACGACGCGTCGACCACGAAGCTCGAGGTCAACTTCCCGACCGATCACCCGCTGGCCTCCGTCAGCCCGCAGGCGATCCCCGGCTGGAAGATCGAGGTCACCCGGAGCAAGCTGGCCAAGCCGCTCGAGGTGCACGGGAAGAAGATCAACGAGGCCGTCTCCAAGGTCACCTGGACCACCGACGGCAGCGGCATCGAGCCCGGCTACTTCCAGCAGTTCCCGCTCTCGGTCGGACAGCTTCCCGAGGACGCCGACCAGCTGGTCTTCAAGGCCCTGCAGACGTACAGCAACAAGGAAGTCGTCCGCTGGATCGAGGAGCCCGTCGAGGGCGGCGAAGAGCCCGCGAGCCCGGCTCCCGTCCTCAAGCTGACCGCGGCGACGGCCGACGCCCACGGCGCTGCCGCGGACGACAAGGGCAGCGGGACGGACCACGCCGAGAAGACCGAGGCGTCCTCGGAGACCGTGGCCTCGTCGAGCAGCAGCGACAGCACCGCACGCGTCCTGGGCGTCGTCGGCATCGTGATCGGCGTCGCGGGCGTCGCGTTCGGCGTCCTCGCCGGACGTCGCCGCAGCGCCTGACCCCACGGCTCCACCACCCGCACCACAGACCAGGAATCAGCTCTCCATGCGCAACAAGAAGAGGGTGCTGGCCGTGGCGTTCGCCGCCGCGGCAGCACTGACCCTGTCGGCATGCGGCAGCGACACCTCCACGGACACGTCGGTCGCCGACGTGTCCGTGGAGACCGAGTCCAAGCCCGCGACCGTGCTCGACCAGCCGTTCACGAAGCCCGACCTCGTACTCACCGACACGAACGGCAAGCCCTACGACTTCCGCGAGAGGACCAAGGGCAAGCCGACACTCATCTACTTCGGCTACACCAACTGTCCGGACGTGTGCCCGCTGACCATGAGCAACATCGCGCTCGCCAAGAGGGCCCTGCCGAAGGCCGACCAGGACAAGCTCCAGGTCGTCTTCGTCACGACCGACCCCGAGCGGGACACCCCGGCGTCCCTGGGCAGCTGGCTCAAGGCCCAGGACCCCGAATTCACCGGCCTCACCGGCGACTTCCCGACCATCCAGGCGGGTGCGCGGCAGATCGGCATCGGCATCGACGCGCCGAAGAAGGAGAAGGACGGCACGGTCGTCTCGATGCACGGCGCGCAGGTCATCGCGTTCTCCCCGAAGACCGACAAGGGGTACGTGCTGTACAGCGAGGACACGACGGCCGAGGACTACACCAAGGACCTCCCCAAGATCCTCGAGGGGAAGAACCCGTGAACCGCCACATCGTCCTCGCCGGCGCACTGGCCGTCACCGCCGGGCTGGCGCTGACGGGGTGCTCCTCCGACAGCGGCCCGGAGCTGACGGTGACCGGCGCCTACATGCCGCAGCCCGTCGGCGACATGGCAGCCGGCTTCCTCGTCGTGAAGAACAGCGGCGGCACCGACCGGCTCACCTCGGTGAGCAGCAGCCTCTCGGACCACGTCACCATCCACGAGACGAAGAACCAGGCCATGCGGATGGTCTCGTCGTTCGAGGTGCCCGCCGGTGGCGCGCTCGATCTCGAACGCGGTGGCAACCACATCATGTTCATGGACCTCAAGCAGCGGCCCGAGCAGGGCGAGACGGTCTCCGTGGAACTGCACTTCGAGAAGGCGGACCCCATCACGGTCGAACTCCCCGTCAAGGAGACCACCTACAACCCGAAGAAGCAGTGAGGTACTGACTCCATGACAGCCGCCGCCCCGCACTCCGGGCCCTCCCTCATACGTCGGCCGCTCGCCGCGGTCGCGCTCCTCGCCACGCTGATCAGCCTGCTGTTCGGTCTGGTGCTGGCAGGCGCGAGCCCCGCGTCCGCGCACGCCGCCCTCACCGGGAGCGACCCGCAGGACGGGGCGGTGGTCGCCACCGCGCCCAAGGAGGTCACGCTCACCTTCTCCGAACAGATCGCCATGGGCGACGACTCGATCCGGGTACTCGACCCGAGCGGAAAGCGGGCCGACACGGGAGCGCCCCGTGACCTGACGAGCGGGGGCGCCGTGCGCTACGGCATCACGCTCCACGGCGGTCTGCCCGACGGCACGTACACCGTGGCCTGGCAGGCCGTCTCCGTGGACAGCCACCCGGTCGCCGGGGCCTTCACCTTCTCCGTCGGCGCCCCCTCGGAGACCACGGTCTCGCTCCCCTCCACCGAGGTGGGCGGAGGCCTCGTCGGAACGCTCTACGGCATCGCGCGCTACGCCGCGTACACCGGATTCATCCTGCTCGCGGGCGGATCGGCCTTCGTGCTCGCGTGCTGGCGGGACGGGGCCGGCGCACGACCGCTGCAGCGTCTCGTCGTACGCGGCTGGGTCACGCTCACCGTGGCCACCCTGGCGATGCTGCTCCTGCGGAACCCGTACACCGGCTCCGGGAAGATCGCCGACGCCTTCGACCTCAACGGCCTGCAAGCCGCCCTCGACACCAAACCCGGGGCGGCGCTGGTCTCCCGGCTCCTCCTCCTCGGCGCCTCCGCCCTCTTCATCGCCGTCCTCTTCGGGGCGTACGCCAAGCGCGAGGACGAGAAGGAGAAGCAGGACCTCACCTTCGGGCTCGCCACCGGCGGCGCGGTCATCGCCGCGGGCATCGCCGGCACCTGGGCCCTGGCCGAGCACGCCTCCACGGGCATCCAGCCGGGTATCGCCATGCCGGTCGACGTCCTGCACCTGCTCGGCGTCGCCGCCTGGCTGGGAGGGCTCGCCGCGCTGCTGGTCGCCCTCTACCGGACACCGGACGTCACCGCCGGGGCGGTCCGGCGGTTCTCACGCCTGGCGTTCGGCAGCGTGCTCGTACTCGCGGCGACCGGGCTCTACCAGTCGTGGCGCCAGGTCGGCTCGTGGTCCGCGCTGACCGGCACCCGGTACGGGGTACTGCTGATCATCAAGGTGGCCCTGGTCGCGGTGCTGATCGGCGTCGCCTGGTTCTCGCGACGGTGGACGGGCCGGCTGGCCGACGGCGGGCCCGGTACCGAGGGCGAACCCGGTGGGGAAGCACGTGCCGCCGAGGGCGCGCCCGGCGAGGAGTCGCTCACGGCCGACGCCGCCCTGTCCGAGGTGCACTCCGCGAAGCCGGCCGGGTCCGAGGCCGACGCCGGGCAGGAATCCGAGGCCGGTGCGGGGCAGGCGGCCGGGGACGGTACGGGGAAGCCCTTGGCCACCGACGCCGGGGAGATCGCGCCGGAGCGTGCCGCCCAGCTCGCCCGGCAGCACGCCGCTCTGACGGCGACGAAGGAGAAGCGCGCCCGTGACGCCGACCCCACCCGCGCCGGGCTGCGCCGCTCCGTGCTGGTGGAAACGGCCGTCGCCGTGGTGCTGCTCGCGGTCACGACGATTCTGACGTCCACCGAGCCCGGGCGTACCGAGGAGGAGGCCGCCCGCAGCACCACCGCGACGGCCGTACAGGACACGCCCGGGCCGGTGAACGTGAGCGTGCCCTTCGACACGGGCGGCCGGAACGGCAAGGGGACGGTGCGGCTGGACATGGCTCCCGGCGGCACCGGCTCCAACGACCTGCACGTCTGGATCGACGGCCCGGGCGGCGACGCCATGGACGTCGCCGAGGTGAAGGTGGCCTTCACCCTGAAGTCCAAGGACATCGGCCCGCTGCCGGTCGTCCCCGACCGCCTCGCGGCGGGGCACTGGACCTCGAGCGGCGTACAGATCCCGATGGCGGGCGACTGGACGGTCGAGGTGACCGTGCGTACGTCGGACATCGACCAGACGACCATCGACAAGAACGTGAAGATCGGCTGAGCACGATGAGCAAGAAGACAGGCGGCTCCGGAGCCGTGGGCACCACGGAAGCCGGCAGCACCGTTCCGGGCGCCGGCTCCGGCGTCTCCCGACGGCGGCTGATCGGTGGTGCGGGAGCGGCCGGGGCGGCCGGCCTGGTGCTCGGCGCGGCAGGCGGCGCGGGCGGCTATGCCGCGACCCGCGGTGACGAACCGGCCGCGCTGACCACGATCGGCACGACCGTGGCGATGTTTCACGGGAAACATCAGGCAGGGATCACCACTCCGCTCCAGGCCCGCGGGCACCTGGTCGCCTTCGACCTGGCAGCCGGCGCCGGGCGCAGGGAAGCCGCCGCGCTGATGCGTCGCTGGTCGGCCGTGGCGGAGCGGCTGATGGCCGGCGAACCCACCGGGGACGACACGGGGGTGGCGCGGGACGCCGGCCCGTCCTCCCTGACGGTCACCTTCGGATTCGGACGCGCCTTCTTCACCCGCACGGGCCTGGAAGCCCGTCGGCCCGCCGGACTGGATCCGCTGCCCGCGTTCTCCTCGGACCACCTCGACGCCCAGCGGTCCGACGGCGACATCTGGGTGCAGATCGGGGCCGACGACGCGTTGGTCGCCTTTCACGCGCTGCGCGCCGTCCAGAGGGAAGCCGGTGCCACGGCCCGGGTCCGCTGGCAGATGAACGGCTTCAACCGCACCCCGGGCGCCACGGCACGGCCCATGACCGCACGCAATCTGATGGGCCAGATCGACGGCACCGGCAACCCGAAGCCGGGCGAGAGCGACTTCGACCAGCGGATCTTCGTCCCGGCCGGAGGTCCGGCGGCGCACGAGTGGCTGGCCGGGGGGTCGTACGCCGTCGTACGCCGGATCAGGATGCTCCTCGACGACTGGGAACAGCTCCCCGTGGACCGGCAGGAACGGGTCATCGGGCGGCGCAAGGCGGACGGGGCGCCACTGAGCGGGGGCTCCGAGACCACCGAGATGGATCTGGACAAGGCGGATGCGGACGGCAGGCTGCTGATCCCCGACAACGCCCATGCCCGGATCTCCTCCCCGGAGAAGAACGGGGGTGCCGCGATGCTGCGGCGGCCGTTCTCCTACCACGACGGCATCTCCGACGACGGCACCCCGGACGCGGGGCTGCTCTTCGTCTGCTGGCAGGCCGATCCGTTCAAGGGCTTCGTTCCGGTTCAGCGCAAGCTCGACCGGGGGGACGCTCTCTCACCGTTCATCCGGCACGAGTCGAGCGGCCTGTTCGCCGTTCCTGGTGGCGTCGCAGCCGGGGAGTACGTGGGGCAGCGGCTGCTGGAGGCGTGAGTCCGCGCGCTCCCCTCCGCGGGCCTATTAGGGTGACCGTATGTCAGCCACGCGCTACGCCTATCTCGGTCCCGAAGGCACCTTCACCGAGGTGGCCCTCCGCACTCTCCCCGAAGCCGCCACCCGCGAACTCGTACCGATGCTCTCGGTACCGGCCGCACTGGACGCGGTGCGCAACGGGGAGGCCGCGGCCGCGCTCGTCCCCATCGAGAACTCCGTCGAGGGCGGAATCACCGCGACCCTCGACGAGCTGACCACCGGCGCACCGCTGATGATCTACCGCGAGGTGCTGCTCTCGATCACGTTCGCGCTGCTGGTGCGCCCCGGGACGAAGCTGACGGACATCAAGACCGTCACGGCGCACCCGGCCGCCCAGCCGCAGGTGCGCAACTGGATGGCGGCCCATCTGCCGAACGCGGTGTGGGAGTCGGCCGCGTCCAACGCGGACGGTGCCCGTCTGGTCCAGGAGGGGCGCTACGACGCGGCCTTCGCCGGTGAGTTCGCCGCGGCGACCTACGGGCTGGAACCGCTGGTGACGGAGATCCACGACGCGGAGAACGCACAGACCCGCTTCGTGCTGGTGGGCCGGCCGGCCAGGCCGTCGGCGCCGACCGGTGCGGACAAGACGTCCGTCGTCATCTGGCTCGGCGACGACCACCCGGGGGCACTGCTCGAACTGCTCCAGGAGTTCGCGGTGCGCGGGGTCAACCTGATGCTGATCCAGTCGCGGCCCACCGGGGAGGCCATCGGCAACTACTGCTTCGCCGTGGACGCGGAGGGCCACATCGCGGACCGTCGGGTCGGGGAGGCGCTGATGGGGTTGAAGCGGATCTGCCCGAACGTGCGGTTCCTGGGTTCGTACCCGCGGGCCGGGGTGACCCCGGAAGAGGTGAGCGCCCTGCGGGCCGGCACCTCGGACAGGGACTTCACGGAAGCATCGGACTGGCTGGCCCGCAGCCAGGACGGCCGGGTCTGACCCCCTGGGGAACGGCTCCGGCTGGGCCCGACCGGCGGGAACGGTCCAGGCAGGGTCTGGCCGCCCCGGGCCCGGCAGGACCTCGGCTGCACGCTGCCCGCCGGTCGGAGCTCGGTGTGCGGTGCTCGACGCGATGTGCGGGGCCCGGTTCACCCCGCCCGAGGCGGCCCGCGGCCGGTGACTCCTGCCGCTCCACCTGCTGAGCCCTGTTACCCACAGCGTTATCCACAGGCCATCCCTCACCCTGGGGACAAGTCGACACCACAATGCCGCATGGTCGACAAATCACCCCAGGGCTCCTGGACCCTCTGAAAGCCCACAGTCACACCTTCGCCCCCTCAATTCCATTGATCCACGCACCAATGAGAGAAATTCCCACCCGAATGAGTGCACGAATCGGGTTTGAGTGATGAATCCATGACCCGTCATGCGGCTTTCGGGACGATCGCTTCCGGCGTCCACAGAACTTCTTCACAGCCTGTGGATAACTTATTGCGCGACGACGACCTGTGGACAAGATCCCCGCCCGCGCCCCCAACTGCCGCACCGGGCACCGACGATGCGTCGCACACGCAGGGGTGACCCACCTCCGCTTTCGGGGCGACGGGACCCCCTCGCCGGCCTCCACCCTTCGAGCGCCCCTGATTCCCCACCCGAATTAGCAATTCCGGCAATCCGGGCAAAATGCTGCGCTCGCCGATATCGGTTCGAGCGGTGGATCCCCGCACCGGTAGCCTTGAGGGGTGATTGACCTTCGCCTGCTCCGTGAGGACCCCGACCGTGTTCGCGCCTCCCAGCGCGCCCGTGGAGAGGACGTCGCGCTCGTCGACGCCCTGCTCTCCGCCGACGAGCTGCGCAGGTCGTCCGGCGTCCGCTTCGACGAACTCCGCTCCGAGCAGAAGTCGCTCGGGAAGCTGATCCCCAAGGCCACCCCCGAGGAGCGCGCCGACCTCCTCAAGAAGGCCGACCGGCTGAAGGCCGACGTCAAGGCGGCCGACGCCGCACAGGACGAGGCCGACGCCGAGGCCAAGCGGCTGCTGCTCCAGCTCGGCAACATTGTCCATGAGGACGTTCCGGTCGGCGGCGAGGAGGACTTCGTCGTCCTCGAGACGCACGGCACGATCCGTGACTTCGCTGCGGAGGGCTTCGAGCCCAAGGACCACCTGGAGCTCGGCGAGGCGCTCGGCGCCATCGACATGGAACGCGGGGCGAAGGTCTCCGGATCGCGCTTCTACTACCTGACGGGCGTCGGCGCGCTGCTGGAGCTCGCCCTCGTCAACGCGGCGATCGCACAGGCCACCGAGGCCGGTTTCGTCCCGATGCTGACCCCCGCGCTGGTCCGCCCGCGCGCCATGGAGGGTACGGGCTTCCTCGGCCAGGCCGCGGAGAACGTCTACCACCTGGAGAAGGACGACTACTACCTGGTCGGCACCTCCGAGGTCCCGCTCGCCGCGTACCACATGGACGAGATCCTCGACGCCGACAAGCTGCCGCTGCGGTACGCGGGCTTCTCCCCGTGCTTCCGCCGCGAAGCCGGCACGTACGGCAAGGACACCCGGGGCATCTTCCGCGTCCACCAGTTCGACAAGGTCGAGATGTTCTCGTACGTCGACCCGGCCGACGCCGAGGCAGAGCACCGCCGGCTCCTGGACTGGGAGAAGCAGTGGCTCACCGCCCTCGACCTGCCGTTCCAGGTGATCGACGTCGCCACCGGTGACCTGGGTTCCTCGGCCTCCCGGAAGTTCGACTGCGAGGCGTGGATCCCCACCCAGGGGAAGTACCGCGAGCTGACGTCCGCGTCCAACTGCGACGGCTTCCAGGCGCGGCGGCTCTCCGTGCGTATGCGTGACGGGAAGAAGGTCCAGCCGCTGTCCACGCTCAACGGCACGCTCTGCGCCGTCCCGCGCACGATCGTGGCCATCCTGGAGAACCACCAGCTGGCCGACGGTTCCGTGCGGGTCCCCGAGGTGCTGCGCCCGTACCTGGGCGGGCGCGAGGTTCTGGAGCCGGTCTCCAAGTGAGCGTCTCCGTGGCCTTCCCCTACAAGCTCGTCGCGACCGACCTCGACGGCACTCTGCTCCGTGACGACCACACGGTCTCCGAGCGCACACGTGAAGCGCTGGCCGCGGTCACCGCGGCCGGCGCGGCGCACATCATCGTCACCGGACGGGCGGTGCCCTGGACCCGGCACATCCTGGACGACCTGGGGTACGACGGCCTCGCCGTGTGCGGTCAGGGCGCGCAGGTCTACCACGCGGGGGAGCACAAGCTGCTGACCTCGCTGACCCTGGACCGGCAGCTCGCGGGACTCGCGCTGTCCAAGATCGAGGCGGAGGTCGGTCCGCTCGCGCTGGCCGCGAGCCGGGACGGTCTCGAGGGCGAGGTGCTCGTCGGACCCGGCTACCAGGTGCAGGAGGGGCCGCTGCCCGCCCTCTTCGTGGACGACCCCGCCGAGATGTGGGCCGCTCCGCTGAACAAGGTCTACATCCAGCATCCGGAGCTCGGTGACGACGCCCTGACGAAGGCCGCGAGGCAGGCCGTCGGCAGTCTGGTGGACGTCGTCATGGCGGGCCCCGGTGTCGTGGAGATCCTGCCCCTCGGGCTGAGCAAGGCGACCGGTCTCTCACTGGCCGCCCGCCGGCTGGGGCTGAAGGCCGCGGACACCCTGGCCTTCGGTGACATGCCGAACGACATCCCGATGTTCGGCTGGGCACAGCACGGTGTGGCCATGGCCAATGCGCATGACGACCTGAAGGCCGTGGCCCACGAGATCACCGCGTCGAACGAGCACGACGGCATCGCGGTCGTGCTGGAGGAGCTGCTCCGGACGGCCACGCGCGCGTAGAGCGCGGTCCGCCGGCCTGCGTCCTGACCGCGGGTGCCTGCGGGCGGATGTCTGCGGATGTCTGCGGCGGAGGATGCGCGGATCGAACGCGCGCGGGGTTTCGCCCCGACGACGGCTTAGCAAGCCGCTGCCTTACCACTCGGCCAATCCTCCGGGAGGTGGCCCGCGCGTCGCCGCACGGGGCCACCCGGGGTCCGGCTGATCACGGCAACGCAGTGCCTGGTGAGGCTACTGCGGTACCGGCTGCGGACCACCCTGACGGGAACTCGACGGACTCGGACTGCCGGTCATCGTCGCGCTCCTCTCCCGGACCTCGTGGGCGCCGTGCACCCGTGCGCCTTCTCCCTCACTGTGCCCGAGGGCGCCGGCCGGGGGCCACTCCTTTTCGGCGGCCCCCCGGACGGCCGCCCCTCGTCCGAGCCGGATGTCAGCCGAGCCCGCCCCGGCTCAGGTCCTTGAGCTGCCGGGCGACGTCGTCCATGCGCGCGTCGAGCCGGACGATGTCCTGCGAGACATCGGTGAGCCGGAGACTGATGGCCCCGACGACGTGGTGGGTGATGTCCAGCTTGCGGTCGAGGACGTCGAGCCGGTGCGACATCCTGCTCAGCACGGGACCGAGCTCCTGGAGCGCGTTGCCGACGCCGACGAGGCAGCCCTCGACGCGGGTGACCCTCCGGTCGAGCGAGGCGACGGACTCGCGGAGGTCCTCCTCGGCGTCCAGCAGATAGGTCCGGACACAGCGAGCGATGTCGCTGTCGCGAAGAAGCATGGCGATGTTGAGCACGGTCCTGCGGGTGTGGAGCCGTAGCTGAGTGGCTGCCTGTGGATAACTTCCCACCTCACCCTCTCCGCATAGCGACATCATGTCGCTATGGAAGGATTGCAGCTCAGAGCCGCGCAGGACTCTCATGCCATTACTGATGAGCTCCTGCTGATGCCGATCGGTGAGCCTTCTCACCGAGGCTGTGGATACTTCGAAGTAGCGAGCCACGTCCTCTGTGCGAACGTGAACTCCGTCAGGGAGCATGACAAGGCTCTTGACCTTGTCGAGGACGTCGACACGCCCCATCTGCTCCACACGCAGGGCATGCGATTCGAGCAGGGCGACTTCCGTGGGCATGGGCATGCCTTTCACACGTGGATACGAGGTGGACCGGCCCTGTCCCCGGGCCGCGAGGGCGGAGGACGCTCACGGTTGCCACTTGCTCTATGACCGACACGGCGGGCGCTGCCTCACCGGTGCCGGCAATCCCCGATTTCACGAAAGCTCGACGCCACGGATTCCAGTTGCCTCCACGCAGCCTGCACAACGAGCCGATAAACGTACAGTTACGCGTTTCAATGCCCGCATACAGAACAACCCCCGTCCACCGGACGGGGGTTGCACGGGCCCGGACGCCTCTCAGACGGCCGGAGCGGGTGTCACTCCTCGCCCGCGAGCTTCAGCGCCCGCAGCTTCTGACCCGCGTACCAGGTGGCGGCGACCGTGACGCCCACCAGCAGAATCGTCGCGAGCGGCAGACCGACGTCCGAGGTGACCAGACCGTCTCCGGCGACCTTCTCGGCGACCGACAGGGACCACTGCTGCACGCTGAGCGTCCTGGCCCCGGGCACGAGGCTGCCGAAGAGCGCCTCCCACACCAGGGCGTACACCAGGCCGAAGACCACGGCGTGCCTACTGACCGTACCGAGCAGGAGGAACAGCGCGCTGTACGCGATCGAGGCGACCAGTGCCGCGATCGTGTAAGCCACGGCGATCTGGCCGCCGTTGCCGTTGAGGATCATGCCGGCGACGAACGTCGGCAGGGCCGAGAAGAGCATCGTCACGGCGATGGCGACGATCAGCTTGGTGAAGATGATGGTGGGCCGCTTCACCGGTTTGGCCAGCAGATAGACGATCGAACCGTCGTCGATCTCCGGACCGATGGCACCCGTTCCCGCGATGACACCGATCAGCGGCACCATCGTGGCGATGGCGAAACCGCCGAGCACCCCGGAGGCGACGTCGTCATCCGCCCCGGCGAACGCCCGTACCGCCACGGCGATGACCACCAGCAGCACGGGCAGGACGAACAGGATGGCGGCCCGGCGCCTGCCGAGCAGGGCCCGGTAGGTGAGCCGGGCGACTGTGGGGTCGTACATGACGCTTCACAGCTCCTTTCAGGCCACTACTCAGGCCGCTACGAGATAGGAAAAGACCGATTCGAGGGACTCGTCGGACGGAGAAACGGTCAGCAGCCGGATGCCGTGTTCGCGTGCCACCTTCGGCAGCAGCGTGGTGAAGCGCCCGAAGTCGACGGCCTGGATCCGCAGGGCCTGCTCGGTGAGATCGACCTCGATCCCCGCCGTCGACGGGTCCGCGATGAGTGCGGCCGCGAGGGCCCGGTCGTCGCTGGACCGCACGAGGTAGCGGTGCGGCCGGTCGGTCATGAGCCGGCGGATCTTCCGGAAGTCACCGGAGGCGGCGTGCCGTCCCGCCACGATCACCTCGATGTGCGAGGCGAGCTGCTCGACCTCCTCCAGGATGTGGGAGGAGAAGAGGACCGTGCGGCCCTCCGCACCCATCCGGCGCAGCAGTTCCATCAGCTGCATCCGCTGGCGGGGGTCCATGCCGTTGAACGGCTCGTCCAGGAGCAGCACGGAGGGGTTGTGGACCAGCGCGGAGGCCATCTTCACGCGCTGGCGCATGCCCTTGCTGTACGTGGAGATCTTGCGGTCCTGCGCGTACTCCATCTCGACGGTGGCCAGTGCCGTCCGAGCGGCGGCGTCTCCCAGCCCGTGCAGCTCCGCGTTGGCGACGACGAACTCGCGGCCGGTCAGGAAGTCGTACATGCCCTCCCGCTCCGGCACGATCCCGATGGCCTTGTAGACCGCCTCGTTGCGCCAGATCTGCGTGCCGTCGAGGGTGACCTTGCCCGTCGACGGGGCGAGGAAGCCGGCCATCATGTTGATCAGCGTGGACTTGCCCGCGCCGTTGGGGCCCAGGAGACCGGTGACGCCCGGTCCCACGGTCATGCTCACGTCGTTGACGGCGACGACGTTGCCGAACCAGCGCGAGGTGTGGTCGATCTCGATGGTGGTCACAGCCCGACCTTCCGGTAACGGCGCATCAGTACGGCGTACGAGCCGGCGACGAGTGCGAGGACGACGATCAGGTAGGCGACACCGGCGGCGGCTCCGGGGCCCTCACCGCCGGGGAAGGCGGAGGAGGCACCCAGGAACGCTGTCTGCACCCCGTCCACCAGCGTGATGGGCGAGAACAGCCCCAGCCAGGTGATGGCACCGGTGGAGCCCGTCTCCCAGGCGATGGCCTGGACCGTGGAGACCGCGCCGTACGTGATGGTGAGCACGGCGATCACAGCGGCGACGCCGAAGCCCCGGCGCGGGGTCAGTGCGGCGACGACCAGTCCGAGCCCGGCGAACAGCACGGAGAGCAGCGCCACCGAGACCATCCCCTGCCCGAACCCCTTGGTCTGCTCGGCGAAGTCGAACTTGGCGAGCAGGGCGCCCACATAGAGGATGACGAGCGGCAGCCCGGTCAGGATGAGCAGGGCCGACGCCATGGCGGCGAGCTTGGCGATCACGTAGTCGAGTCGCTCGATCGGCCGCGAGAAGTACAGCGGCACGCTCTTGAAGCGCAGGTCCCTGGACACCGACTGCGGTGCCTGGGAGGCGATGAAGAGGCCGATCACGGCCTGCAGGTAGATCGCGAACGCCGTGTACTCGATGGGCAGCTTCGTCATGTTCGGCGTCGCCATGGCCACCGCGACAAGGATCAGTGCCACCATGCACATCACCCCGCACAGCAGCATCGGCAGCACCTTGGACTTGGCGGAACGGCCCAGTCCGAACGAGCCGCGCAGCGACTGCGAGAAGAGTGACCGTCGGGCGTAGGCCCGGCCCGGGCGGACCCCGTCGTACGAGCGGTACCCGATGTTGTGGATCCGGGAGGTGTCGCTCCCGGTGACGGTCCCGGTCTCAGTGCTCATCGCGACCGCTCCCCTTCTGCTCTCCGGCGCCGGCTGTCGCGGCCACGGCTGCCTGTGGTGCCTCTTCGGTGCGGAAGACCTCGGCGATGTGGTGGCGTCGCTGTTCCATCCGGATGAGACCGAGTCCGAGCCCGGCGACACTGTCGCGGACCAGGTCGTACGTTTCCTCGCCCGTCGCCTCGACCAGGAGGATGTGGCCGGCCCCGGGCAGACCCGCGGCGTCGAGGCCGTCGAGCCCCACGAGCTTGACGCCGGCCCCGGTGAGAGCCCGCCGCACGGCGTCCGTGCCGTCGGGGTGGTCGTCGCTGTCGGTGACCTCGACCGCCAGGGTCGTGGTGATCTGGGTGAAGTCGCTGGTGGAACTGGAGCGCAGCAGCGAGCCGCCGTCGATGACGACGACGTGGTCGCAGGTGCGCTCCAGCTCGCCCAGGAGATGCGAGGTGACCAGCACGGAGATGCCGAAGTCGGTGTGGATGCGGCGGATCAGGCCGAGCATCTCGTCGCGGCCCACCGGGTCCAGGCCGTTGGTCGGCTCGTCGAGAAGGACCAGCTGCGGGTCGTGGACGAGTGCCTGGGCCAGCTTCACCCGCTGCTTCATGCCGGTGGAGTAGCCGCCGATGGGCCGGTAGCGCTCCTCGTACAGGCCGACGTGGCGCAGTGTGTCGGCGGTGCGCTCGCGCGCGGCCGTCGGGGGCAGCCCGGACATCCGCGCCATGTGGACGACGAACTCGGTCGCCGACACGTCGGGCGGCAGGCAGTCGTGCTCGGGCATGTACCCGACGCGCTCCCGGATCGCGGCGCCTTCGGTGGCGACGTCCAGTCCGAGCACCGCGGCCCGGCCTTCGGTGGCGGGGGACAGACCCAGCAGGATCTTGATCAGTGTGGACTTGCCGGCCCCGTTGGAACCCACCAGGCCGGTTACGCCCGGTCCGATGTCCAAGGAGAGCCGGTCAAGAGCGGTCACCCGGGGGAACCGCTTGCTCAGGCTTTCGGTCGCGATCACAGTCACGTCCCCGACGGTAGTGGTGCGCGCCGGGGGAGTCGTCAGACCAGGCGGCTGGATGAGCGTCCGCCTCCAGGCGTACGGACCCGTAGGGGGACCCCACGGGGGATGACCCGAAACCGGCGAAGCCGCCCACATGCCGTGGTCCGCACGGCTCCCGGCAGGGGCTCACCGGCGTTGTCCACAGGGTCGGGGCATCCCTTGACGCGGCCGCCGGGGGTTGCCACATTCGTCGGTGTCATGTGACGGGCCGGTGCCGCAACAGCGGCACCGGCACCGGCACCGGCACCGGCACCGGACGAGGGGGGCACCGTGGATCTGCGAGACGCGCGTGAGCGCTGGGTACGTACGGGCGGGATCGAGCTGTGCGTCGCCGAGCTGGGTGACCGGACGCGGCCGACGGTCGTGCTCGTGCACGGGTATCCGGACAGCAAGGAGGTCTGGTCGCAGGTCGCCCACCGGCTGGCGGAGCGGTGGCACGTGGTGCTCTACGACGTCCGGGGACACGGCCGGTCGACGGCGCCCGCACCGCTGCGCGGGGGCTTCACCCTGGAGAAGCTGACCGATGACTTCCTGGCCGTCGCGGACGCGGTGAGCCCGGACCGGCCGGTCCATGTGGTGGGCCACGACTGGGGTTCGGTCCAGTCGTGGGAGTTCGCCACGGTCGAGCGGACCAAGGGCCGGATCGCGTCGTTCACCTCGATGTCCGGACCGTCCCTGGACCACTTCGGGCACTGGATCAAGCAGCGCGTCTCCCACCCGAGTCCGCGCCGGGTGGGCCAGCTGCTCGGCCAGGGCGCGAAGTCCTGGTACGTGTACGCACTGCACACCCCCGTGCTGCCCGAGCTGGCCTGGCGCGGGCCGCTCGGCAGACAGTGGCCCCGGATGCTCGAACGGATGGAACGGGTGCCCTCGGACGGATACCCGACGTCCTCGCTGCCGCGCGACGCGGCCCACGGGGCCTGGCTCTACCGTGACAACGTCCGGGCCCGCCTGCGCAGGCCGCGTCCGGACGCGACCGCCCACGTACCGGTCCAGCTGATCACACCGACCGGCGACGTCTTTCTCTCCGAGACGCTCTACGACGACCTGGACACCTGGGTACCCCAGTTGGTCCGCCGCACCCTGCCGGCCAGGC
Organism: Streptomyces clavifer; assembly: GCA_014651175.1. Taxonomy (GTDB): domain Bacteria; phylum Actinomycetota; class Actinomycetes; order Streptomycetales; family Streptomycetaceae; genus Streptomyces; species Streptomyces clavifer. Next base: position 208,695 of record BMWJ01000004.1, read on the forward strand.
ACTGGGTGCCGCGCACCAGGCCCGATCAGCTGTCGGCCTGGATCAGCGACTTCGTCTCCGGGTGCGAGGCGGAGTCCTCGCACGACGGCCCGCCCGTGCAGGAGACCGTCGCCACGGGCGCCCACGCGGAGCACTTCGGCGGCCGGCTGGTCCTCGTGACGGGCGCCGCTTCCGGCATCGGACGGGCCACCACGCTCGCCTTCGCCCGCGCCGGGGCGCGGGTGGTGGCGGTGGACCGGGACGCCGGGGGCGCGGCCCGGACGGCGGACACGGCCCGCCTGATCGGCGCGGCCGCGGCATGGAGCGAGACGGCGGACGTCAGCGACGAACAGGCGATGGAGAAGCTGGCGGAAAAGGTCGCCTCGGAGTACGGCACAGTCGACGTCCTGGTGAACAACGCCGGTATCGGGCTGTCCGGTTCCTTCCTCGAGACCACGAGCGAGGACTGGCGGAACGTCCTCGACGTCAACCTCTGGGGCGTCATCCACGGCTGCCGCATCTTCGGCGGGCAGATGGCCGACCGCGGCCAGGGCGGCCATATCGTCAACATCGCCTCGGCTGCGGCCTATCAGCCCTCTCGGGCGCTTCCCGCGTACAGCACGTCCAAGGCCGCCGTCCTGATGCTGAGCGAATGCCTGCGGGCGGAGCTGGCCGAGAAGTCGATCGGCGTCACCGCGATATGCCCCGGCTTCGTCAATACCCCGATCACCTCGACGGCTCGTTTCGCCGGAGCCGACGAAGCGGACGAGGCACGCCTGCGGAAGCGCGCGACCCGCCTGTACGCCCTTCGCAACTACCCGCCGGAGAAGGTGGCTGACGCGATCCTGCGCGCCGTGGTGCACAACCGAGCGGTGGTCCCCGTGACCGCGGAGGCCCGCGGCTCCCGGCTGCTGTCGCGCTTCAGCCCCGGGACACGGCGTGCCCTGGCCCGTCTGAGGCCACCACTCTGACAGCACGGCCGAGTTCGCCGCGCGGGGCCCGTAACGACCGGTGAGGAGGGACGGGTCCAGAGCTTCGGGGCGACCCGCACACAACAGCGGTCTCGGCGCCGGGGCTTGCAGCTGGTTCTCCGCACCTGACGCCTGCGCCGGGGCGGTTGACCCAAGCCATCGCGCTCCTGTGTTCAGCGGCCCAACGCGGCCATCCATAGCTGCATTTACCAACAATGGACACAAGATATCCCAAAATAATGCATGTTACTCAAAAGCCGCTATCCGCCCGGCACTTGTCCACAGAATCGCCAAAACACCTGTGGATAAACCGAGTTGGCTGTGGATCAAACCTGGGCAGGGTGACGGACACCAAAACTTCCGACACATAACCAGGTGCACCGCGAACCAGTCGGCGGGCATTCTGGCGCGATGGACGCACAACGCACCGTAAAGGTGTCCAAGTACCTCTCGAAGCACCTGCGGCACCAGCCGGACCGCATCGGAATCAGCCTCGACGCCCACGGCTGGGTCTCCATAGAAGAGCTGCTGCGGGCCTGTGCCCGACACGGGTTCGCCGTCTCACGATCGGAGCTCGACCACGTCGTCGCGGCCAACGACAAGCAGCGCTTCGCCGTGGCCGACGACCGCATCCGCGCGAACCAGGGGCACACCGTCGCGGTGGACCTGGACTTGGCACCGGCCGAGCCGCCCGCGTACCTCTACCACGGGACGGTGGCACGGGCCCTCGACGCCATCCGTAACGAAGGACTGCGGCCCATGGCCCGGCACCATGTGCACCTCTCGCGCGACCGCGAGACTGCCACCCGTGTCGGCGCCCGACGCGGTGCCCCCGTCGTCCTGTCCGTCGACGCGGGCGCCATGCACCGTGCGGGTCATCTCTTCCATGTCACCGCCAACGGCGTGTGGCTCACCGATGCCGTGCCGCCGGGCTTCCTCCGCCTGCGGTAGGAGGCGTGCCGTCGCAGGCCCGCCACGGCCGCACTCCGCGGCTCGCTGCCCCGCAGGCGGCCCAGGCCGGCGCGAAGGCCCTCCAGGCGCACGCTCCCCTTCGAGATCGCCCCGGCCCGCCCGGCCCCGTCGCGGCGACCACCGGCGCCCGTCCCCTGGTGCCGCATCAGCCGTCGCGGGCGCCCCGCAGCGGTCCCGGAAACGCCACCGTAGAGTCGTGGCCATGACCTCCTCTCGCCGCCTGAGCACCGTGATCCTGCCCATCCGCCGCTGGCACGACGGCGGTCGGGACCTGTGGGTCCGCGCCGAAGAGCTGGGATTCCACGCGGCGTACACCTACGACCACCTGGCCTGGCGGACCTTCCGTGACGGACCGTGGTTCGGCGCGGTCCCGACACTGACGGCCGCCGCCGCGGCCACCGAGCGGCTGCGCCTGGGCACCCTCGTCACCTCGCCGAACTTCAGGCACCCCGTGACGCTCGCCAAGGACCTCATCACACTGGACGACGTCTCCGACGGGCGGATCACGCTCGGTATCGGCGCGGGAGGCAACGGCTTCGACGCCACGACACTGCGCAGGAGCGACGAGGAACCCTGGACGCCCCGGGAACGCGCCGACCACTTCGACGAGTTCGTCCCCCTGCTCGACCGGCTGCTCCGGGAGCCGTCCGTGACGCACGAGGGACGCCTCTACGCGGCCGACGGGGCCCGGAACATCCCTGGCTGCGTACAGCGCCCGCGGCTGCCGTTCGCAGTCGCCGCCACGGGGCCGCGTGGGCTGAAGCTCGCCGCGCGGTACGGCCAGGCGTGGGTGACCACGGGCGATCCGAAGCTGTTCGAGACCGGGACGGCCGAACAGTCCGTGGCAGCCGTCCGCGGGCAGATCTCCCGGCTCGGCGCAGCCGGTGAGGCGGTGGGGCGGGATGTCTCGGGGCTGGACAAGATCCTCCTGACCGGCTTCACCCCGGGCCGTCCGCTGCGCTCCTTCGACGCGTTCGTGGACTTCGCGGGGACGCACTTCGAGCTCGGCTTCACCGAGATCGTCGTCCACTGGCCGGTGCCGGACTCCGACTTCGCCATGGACGACAAGGTCTTCGAGCGGATCGCCACCGAGGGCCTCTCCCAGCTCGGCTGACCGTTCCGGCCCGCGATCACGCCGGATCGCGAGCCGCCCAGCCTTTGTCATATGCCAAAGTCACGTACCGCAGATCAGGGGCTCACACTCTCAGATGTGCGCCCCTGCGCACGACCGTGCGACCCCGTGCGGGAGAATGACCGGGTGACCTCAGCTACCGACTCGCCTCTGCCTGCCGTAACCCGGCTGATCGCCACCGACCTGGACGGCACGCTGCTGCGTGACGACAAGACCCTGTCGGACCGTACGATCGCCGCCCTCGCCGCGGCCGAGGAGGCGGGCATCGAGGTCTTCTTCGTCACCGGCCGCCCGGCCCGCTGGATGGACGTCGTCAGTGCCCATGTCCACGGCCACGGCATGGCGATCTGCGCGAACGGGGCCGCCGTCGCCGATCTGCGGGCCGACGGGCGACTGATCGAGGTCCACCCGCTGGAGCGCGAGGTCGCCCTGGAGGTCGTCCGTATCCTGCGCGAGGTCGCGCCGGGCACCTCGTTCGCCGTCGAACTGACCACGGGCATCCACTACGAGCCGGCCTACCCGCCGTTCCACCTGGACCCGGGAGCCACCGTCGCCGTCGCGGAGAAGCTGCTCCACGAGGAGGCGCCCGGTACCGGCGCCCCGGTGCTGAAGGTGCTCGCCCACCATCCCGAACTGGCACCGGACGCCTTTCTCGCGCTGGCCCGCGAGTCGGCGGCGGACCGGGCATCGGTCACCCGCTCCAGCCCCACGGCCCTGCTGGAGATCAGCGGCGCGGGCGTCTCCAAGGCCCGCACGCTCGCCGCCTGCTGTGCGGAGCGCGGCATCGCGCAGTCCGAGGTGGTCGCCTTCGGTGACATGCCCAACGACGTGGAGATGCTGGAGTGGGCCGGAGCCTCGTTCGCCATGGGCAACGCCCATCCGGCCGCGCTCGCTGCCGCTTCCGGCGTGACCCTCACCAACGACGAGGACGGCGTCGCGGTCGTCATCGAGCGGATCCTCGCCACCCGCTGAGGCCGCCTGCGCGGCGTCCCGGGGTACGGGCGGGCGGAACGGGCCCGGACGACAGCGGGAGAAGCCGGCCGGGAGGGTCGAGGGACCACCCGGAGGCCGGGGTGCCTTCCGTGAGGACGACTCGGCGGGGCGGCGGCCCGGCGTAGGGAAACGGGGCGGCGTAGAAAGACGGCCCGGCGTAGAAAGACGGCCCGGCGTAGAAAGACGGCCCGGCGTACCGCTCTCGCCTCAGAGCGGGGCCTCCCACACCACCGTCGTGCCGGCGCCTTCCTCCCCGGGCCCGTAACGGCTCGCTCCCCCCAGCGACTCAGCACGGCGGGCGAGGTTGCGCAGTCCGCTGCGCCTCCCGCTGTCCGGGATGCCGACCCCGTCGTCGGCGACGCACAGCCGCACGGCGTCCCTCCCGTCCGGCAGGACGGCGGTCGCGTCCACGCTCACCTCGACGTGTGAGGCCCGTGCGTGCCGGAAGACGTTGGACAGCGCCTCCCGCAGGGCGGCGATCAGGTTCTTGCCCGTGAGCTCCCCGACGAGCGAGTCGACGGGCCCCAGGAAACGGTGCGTCGGCTTGAACCCCAGGGGCACGGCCGCCATGTTGATCTCCCGAAGCACCCGGGTCCGCAGTCCGGACGGGGCCTCGGCCGGCTCCTGCTGCAGCGCGAAAATGGCCGTACGGATCTCCTGGATGGTCACGTCCAGTTCGTCGACGGCCCGTCCGACACCGGCCTGCACCCCGGGGACCGCCGAGCGGCGCTGGGCCCGCTCCAGCATCATCCCCGTGGCGAACAGACGCTGGATGACCAGGTCGTGGAGGTCCCGCGCGATCCGGTCCCGGTCCTCGTACACGGCGAGCCGCTCCCGGTCCCGCTGGGTCTCGGCCACCTTGAGGGCCAGCGCGGCCTGCGCGGCGAACTGCGTGGCCAGCGTCCGCTCCGACTCCGTGAAGGGCCGCTCACCCCGCTTCCGGAGGATGGAGAGCGCGCCCAGCACCCGTCCGCCGCTGCTCAGGGGAAGCAGCATCTGCGGTCCGAACCGATCGGCCAGCCTGGTGATCACGCGCGGGTCGGTGGCCGCGTCGTCCACGAAGACCGCCTCCCCCCTGCGGAGAGCCGCGACCACAGGGCTGTGAGCCGGAATGATCACGCCCAGGGAGGTGGACGGCTGGTCGCCGGCGCCGGCGACGATCTCCAGGCCCCCCTCCTCGGCCGGCAGCAGCACGATCCCCGCGGCGGAGCCGGCGAGACGACGAGCCTGCTCGGCGACGACGGTCAGCGCGTCTTCGGCGTCCCCGCCCGACAGCAGTGCCGTGGTGACCGCGACCGAGCCGTCGATCCACCGTTCGCGCTGCCGCGCAGCCTCGTACGTCCGCGCGTGGCCGATGGCGATTCCGGCCTCCGTCGCGAGCACGCTCAGCATGTGCAGGTCGTCGTCGTCGAACGGCGCGCCGCACCGCTTCTCCGCCACGTAGAGGTTCCCGAACACATCGCCCCGGACCCGGATCGGGACTCCGAGGAAGGTCCGCATCCTCGGGTGGGAGCGCGGGAAACCGGCCGAGCGCGGGTCGGCCGAAAGATCGTTCAGCCTGATGGGGACCGGGTCCCGGATCAGCGCGCCCAGGAGACCCGTACGGCCGTCCGGCGGGCGTCCGATGGCGTGGGCGACCTCGTCGGGCACCCCGTGGGTGACGAAGTCGGAGAGGCTGTCGCCCGGTTCGTCGACGACGCCGATGGCACCGTAGCGGGCGTGGGTGAGTTCGGCCGCGGTCGCGCAGATGCGGTCGAGGGTGGAGCGGAGCTCCAGGCCCGTGCCGACGGACCTCGTGCCTTCCAGCAGCTGCGGGACGCGTGCGGTCAGCTCCGCGGCGAGCCCCTGAAGGCCTCCGTCGTCCTGTGTCGCGGCTCCGGGCGAGTCCTTCGGGTCCGGCTCGGCCATGAACCGAGCCTAATGAGTGGCCATCGGTCCGGAAAGTCGGACGCCCGGTCGGCCCGCCGTGTCAGGGCCGCGCAGATGAAGCCACGTGCTCCTCCGCGACCGGCCGCGCCGTCACGGCCCTCACCGGCACGGGCGCCTGCTCGCGTTCCAGCATCCGGCGCAGCGGCCCGTCCTGCGCGGCCAGAGCGGCGTACGGCCCCTGCTGCACCACTCTGCCCCCGTCCAGCACCAGAATCTCGTCCACGGCGTCGAGTCCGCCCAGCCGGTGCGTGATCAGCACGGTGGTCCTCCCCCGCGTGGCGGCCAGCAGGTCAGCGGTCAGGGCGTCCGCCGTCGCCAGGTCGAGGTGCTCCGCCGGCTCGTCCAGGACGAGAACGGGGAAGTCGGCGAGAAGCGCCCTGGCCAGGGCGAGCCTCTGCCGTTGTCCGCCCGAGAGGCGGGCACCGTGTTCGCCCACCGGGGTGTCCAGACCGTCCGGCAGAGACTGCACCCAACTCAGCAGCCGGGCCCCGGCCAGCGCGTCCCGCAGCTCGTCGTCCGTCGCCCCGGTGCGCGCGAGCCGCAGATTCTCCCGGATGGAGCTGTCGAAGACGTGGGCGTCCTGGGCACACAGTCCGACAAAGGTCCGGACCGTGTCCCCGTCCAGCGCGGACGCCTCGACACCACCGAGGCGGTACGTCCCTTCCCGGGCGTCCAGGAAGCGGAGCAGGCCCTGCGCGAGCGTGGTCTTTCCCGATCCGGACGGGCCCACGACGGCCACCCGCTTCCCGGCGGTCAACGTCAGATCGACCGAGGCCAGCGCGTCGTGCCCCGCCCCCTCGTACCGGGCCGACAGCCCTCGTACGACGAGCGGGAAGGGCGTGCCGGGTGTCTCCGCCGGCGTGACGGGCTCACGGACCGGCACGGGGGCGTCCAGGACCTCGTACACCCGCTCCGCACTCCGCTTGATCCGCTGGCGGTACTGCACGGCGAGCGGCAGTCCCGTCACGGCCTCGAAGGCCGCGAGCGGGGTGAGGACCACGACGGCGAGCTCCACGCCTGCCAGCCGTCCGTCGTACACCGCGGGAAGGGCGACGGCTGCCGCACCCACGACGGTGAGTCCGCAGAGCAGGGCGGAGAGCCCACCGCCGAGTGCGGTCGCGGTCGCCGCGCGGGAAGCGATCCGGGTGAGGGCGGCGTCGGCCCCGCGCACGAGCTCCTTGCGTGCCGGCAGCGCCCCCGCGACGGTCAGCTCGGCCGTCCCGGCCAGCAGATCGGCGACGCGGACGGCCAGTGCGGACCGTGCGGGCGCCAGCCGGCGCTCGGCGTGCCGGGCGCACGCGCCGCTCACCAGTGGTACGCCCACGCCCGCCAGGAGCAGGCCGACGGCCAGCACGGCGCCCGCCTCGGGGAGCAGCCAGCCGGTGAACCCGACGGCCGCCGTCCCGACCGCGAGCGCGGTTCCCGCGGGCAGCAGCCAGCGCAGCCAGTAGTCCTGCAGCGCGTCCACGTCGGAGACGAGCCGGGACAGCAGGTCGCCGCGCCGTGTCGTACGCAGTCCGGCGGGCGCGATGCGTTCGAGCCCGCGATACACGGCGACCCTGAGCTCCGCGAGCATCCTGAGCACCGCGTCGTGCGACACCAGCCGCTCCGCGTAGCGGAACACCGCACGCCCGGTACCGAAGGCGCGGGTCGCGGTGACGGCGACCATCAGATAGAGGACCGGCGGCTGTTCCGAGGCGCGTGAGATCAGCCATCCGGAGACTGCCATGAGGCCGACGGACGAGCCCACGGCGAGGCTGCCCAGCAACAGGGCCAGTCCCAGCTTGCCGTGCTGGGCACCGGCGGCCTCCCGGACCCGGGCGAGCACCCGTCCGCCGGCCCGGGGAGCCGTGTCCTTCAGCAGTCCCGGGTCCGCCGCCTCGGTACGCCCGCCGGCGGCCGGGGCTCCCGAGCCGGCCGGGACCCGCGAAGGTGCCGCAGCGGCCCCGGGAGACCCTGCGGCCCTCGGCTCCAGGGTCACCACCCGGTCCGCGACCGAGAGCAGTGCCGGACGGTGCACGACCAGCAGGACCGTGCGTCCCACCGCCAGCCTCCGTACGGCATCGACGATGCCCGCCTCCGTCTCCCCGTCCAGGCTCGCCGTCGGCTCGTCGAGGAGCAGCAGGGGACGGTCGGCGAGGAACGCCCGTGCGAGCGCGAGGCGTTGCCGCTGTCCGGCGGACAGTCCGGCCCCGTCCTCCCCCAGCAGGGTCCGCGGGCCGTCCGCGAGACCCGCCACGAAGTCGTACGCCCCTGCCTCGCGCAGCGCCGCCATGACCGCGTCGTCGTCCGCGTCCGGGCGCGCCAGCCGTACGTTCTCCTCGATCGTCCCGGCGAAGAGGTGCGGACGCTGGGGGACCCAGGCGATCTGCTCGCGCCAGCGTTCGGCGGAGAGGCCGGACAGGTCGGTACCGCCGACCAGCACCCGTCCCTCGTCGGGCTGCGCGAATCCCAGCACCACGCTCAGGAGCGTGGACTTGCCCACTCCGCTGGGTCCGACCAGGGCGACGGTCTCTCCTGGCTCCACCACCAGCGATGCCGAGTCCAGGGAGGGCTCGGTACGGCCCGCGTGCCGGACCGTGACACCCTCCAGCTCCAGCCGCGGTGACGGCGGAACGTCCCCGGACCCACGGGCCGGGGGCTCGGTCTCCAGCACCGAGAAGATCTCCTCCGCGGCGGAGAGTCCCTCCGCCGCCGCGTGGTACTGGGCCCCGACCTGGCGGATCGGCAGATATGCCTCGGGCGCCAGGATGAGGATGACCAGGCCGGTGTAGAGGTCGAGTTCGCCGTGGACGAGGCGCATCCCGATCGTGACGGCGACCAGGGCAACGGAGAGGGTCGCCAGCAGCTCCAGGGCGAAGGAGGACAGGAACGCGATCCGGAGCGTCTTCAGAGTGGCCTGACGGTACTGCGACGTGATGGCGCGGATCGATTCGGCCTGCGCCTTGGCACGCCCGAAGACCTTCAGTGTCGGCAGCCCCGCGACCACGTCGAGGAAGTGTCCGGAAAGCCGCGACAGCAGCTGCCACTGACGGTCCATCCGCGACTGGGTGGCCCAGCCGATCAGGATCATGAAGAGCGGGATGAGCGGCAGCGTGACGACGATGATCGCGGCCGACACCCAGTCCTCGGTGGCGATCCTGGCCAGGACCGCCACCGGCACCACGACCGCGAGCCCGAGCTGCGGGAGGTAGCGCGAGAAGTAGTCGTCCAGCGCGTCGACACCCCGTGTGGCCAGAGCCACCAGCGAACCGGTGCGCCGCCCGCTCAGCCATTCCGGGCCGAGCTCCGCGGCCCGCGCCATGAGACGTCCGCGCAGCTCGGACTTGACCGCGGCGCTCGCCCGGTGAGCGGCCAGCTCGGTCAGCCAGGCCACGAGGGCCCGGCCCAGCGCCACGGCGGCGAGCAGGATCAGCGGGGTGCGGAGTCCGGCGACGGTCAGTCCGTCCTCGAAACCGCCCACCACCACCTCGGCGACGAGCATGGCCTGCGCGATGACCAGGGCAGCACCGACCAGCCCGAGTCCCACCACGGCAGCCAGGAAGAAGCGAGTGGCGCGGGCGTAGCGAAGAAGGCGCGGGTCGATCGGTTTCACGTGAAACAGCTCCCCGGGTGAGCTCGTGGCGTTCGGTTACTCGGTGAGGCGCGTACGGATGCGGCTCTCGTGTCCGGGGTGCGCGTGCGGGTTCGGAGCACGCGCACCCGGTGCTTTTTCAGTGCGGATCGGCGATGTGCTGTGTGCCGATGCGCTTGCGGAACACCCAGTACGTCCAGCCCTGGTACAGCAGCACCACTGGAGTGGCGATGCCGGCGCACCACGTCATGATCGTGAGGGTGTACGGGGTGGACGAGGCGTTGGTGACCGTGAGGTTCCACGCCTCGTTCAGCGAGGACGGCATGACGTTGGGGAAGAGGGTCAGGAAGAGCATCGCCACGGCTGCGGTGATGGTCAGGCCCGAGAGCGCGAACGACCAGCCCTCGCGTCCCGCCGCGATGGCCCCGATCGCCCCCACCAGCGACAGCACGGCGACGGTCATCGCCAGCAGGCTCCAGCCGTCGCCGTTCTCCGCCTGGGTCCAGACCAGGAAGCCCAGCGCGAGCACCGCGGTGACCGGACCGAGCTTGAGCGCCAGCGTGCGCGCCCGCCCCCGGATGTCCCCGACGGTCTTGAGCCCGGCGAACACCGCACCGTGGAAGGTGAAGAGCGTCAGCGTGACCAGTCCGCCCAGGAGGGCGTACGGGTTGAGCAGGTCCCAGAGGTTGCCGACGTACTCCATGTCGGCATCGATCTTCACTCCGCGGACGATGTTCCCGAAGGCCACGCCCCAGAGGAAGGCCGGTATCAGTGAGGTCCAGAAGATCGCGTGTTCCCAGTTGGTCTGCCAGCGCTCCTCGGGGCGCTTGGCCCGGTACTCGAAGGCCACACCCCGCACGATCAGACACAGCAGGATGACCAGCAGCGGGAGGTAGAAGCCGGAGAACAGCGTGGCGTACCACTCGGGGAACGCGGCGAAGGTCGCGCCTCCGGCACTGAGCAGCCACACCTCGTTGCCGTCCCAGACCGGCCCGATCGTGTTGATCAGGACGCGCCGTTCCTTGCGGTCACGGGCGAGCAGCTTGGTCAGGACTCCGATGCCGAAGTCGAATCCCTCCAGGAAGAAGTAGCCGATCCAGAGGACGGCGATGAGCACGAACCAGACGTCGTGGAGTTCCATCTCTCAGCTCCGCTGTTCTCAGTAGGAGAAGGCCATCGGCCGGTCGGCGTCATGGTCGTGGCCGCCGATCCTGGTGGGCGGGTTGAGGTCGGCCTCCGTGAGTTCGGGCGGCCCGGCCTTGACGTACTTCACGAGCAGCTTGACCTCGACCACGGCGAGCACCGCGTACAGAGCGGTGAAGACGATCATCGATGTGAGGACCTCACCCTGCGAGACGCCGGGGGAGACCGCGTCGCGCGTCTGGAACACGCCGTAGACGACCCAGGGCTGGCGGCCCATCTCGGTGAAGATCCATCCCCAGGAGTTGGCGATCAGCGGGAAGAGCATGGTCCAGAGGGCGGTGAGCCAGTAGAGCTTGGTCAGTTTCGGGCTGAGTGCCTTGTTCCTGAAGAGCACCAGATGCGGCACCTCGTCCTCACCCGTGCGCATCGCCGGTGGCAGCAGGAACCTCCGCCGGGTCAGCCACAGTCCCAGCAGGCCGAGCCCGAAGGACGCCATACCGAAGCCGATCATCCAGCGGAAGCTCCAGAAGGCGACCGGGATGTTGGGCCGGTAGTCGCCCGGGCCGTATGTCTCCACCAGTTGGTCGTTGATGTCATTGATGCCGGGGACGTAGGAGTTGAAGTCGTTGTCCGCCAGGAAGGACAGCACTCCGGGAATGGAGATCTCCACGGTGTTGTGGCCCTCGGCCACGTCACCGACCGCGAAGAGGGAGAAGGGCGCACCGTCCTCGCCCTCCCACAGCGCCTCGGCGGCGGCCATCTTCATCGGCTGCTGCTCGAACATCACCTTGCCGAGCGTGTCTCCGCTGACCGCCGTGAGCGCCCCCGCGGCCACCACCGTCACCAGTCCCAGTCGCAGCGAGGTCCGCATCACCCGGATGTGCTTCCTGCGTGCCAGGTGGAAGGCGGAGATGCCGACCATGAAGGCGCCGCCGACCAGGAAGGCCGCCGTGATGGTGTGGAAGAACTGGGCGAGTGCGGTGTTCTGGGTGAGCACCTGCCAGAAGTCCGTGAGCTCGGCACGACCGCGTTCCTCGTTGATGCGGTAGCCGACCGGATGCTGCATCCAGGAGTTGGCCGCCAGGATGAAGAACGTGGAGAGGATGGTGCCGAGGGAGACCATCCAGATGCAGGCGAGATGGATCTTCTTCGGCAGCTTGTCCCAGCCGAAGATCCACAGCCCGATGAAGGTCGACTCGAAGAAGAAGGCGATCAGCGCCTCGAAGGCGAGCGGGGCTCCGAAGACGTCACCGACGAACCGCGAGTAGTCGGACCAGTTCATCCCGAACTGGAACTCCTGGACGATGCCGGTGACCACACCCATGGCGATGTTGATCAGGAAGAGCTTTCCCCAGAACTTGGTGGCCCTGAGGTACTTCTCGTTGTCCGTGCGCACCCAGGCGGTCTGCAGGCCGGCTGTGAGCGCGGCGAGAGAGATCGTCAATGGGACGAACAGGAAGTGGTAGACGGTGGTGATGCCGAACTGCCATCGCGCCAGAGTCTCTGGTGCCAGAGCTAGATTCACGCCCTCTTCTCCTTGCGTCGCCGTGATCACAGCCGCTGCTCGCCCCCTTCAATCCCGTTGATCACGGGAGAAAACGGGGCACGCTTGTGAACGCGTTCACATTCACAAGCAATTATGGCGCACATGGATTCGAAGCGTTCGAGCGGGGGGTGGTTTCCGGCCGACCCGGCCGAGCCACCCGAAATCGGACGTCGCACCACCGGGACGAAGCGGGCCACGACGGCCCACAGCACGGTGGCCCCGGACCTCGTCACCCGAGGTCCGGGGCCACCGTGGGGCGCGGCCGGCACGAGGCCGTCGCGTGCCGCCCTACTTCTCCCTGCGGTACGACTCCGCCACCTTCAGGAACATGTCGTTGGCCTCCGTCTCCCCGACGGTGACCCGCACGCCTTCACCCGCGAACGGCCGGACCACCACACCCGCCCGCTCACACACCGCGGCGAAATCGAGCGTACGGTCGCCGAGCCGCAGCCAGACGAAGTTCGCCTGGGACTCGGGGACGGTCCAGCCCTGCCGCACCAGCCCCTCACGCACCCTGGTGCGCTCGCCCACCAACGACCCGACCCGGCCAAGCAGCTCGTCCTCGGCGCGCAGCGAGGCGACCGCGGCATCCTGCGCGACCTGGCTGACCCCGAAGGGGACGGCCGTCTTGCGCAGTGCCGCCGCCACCGGCTCGTGAGCCACGGCGAAGCCGACCCGCAGCCCCGCCAGGCCGTACGCCTTGGAGAAGGTCCGGAGCACCGCCACATTGGGCCGGTCCCGGTAGATCTCGATGCCGTCCGGCACGTCGGCGTCCCGGACGAATTCCTTGTACGCCTCGTCGAGCACCACCAGCACGTCCCCGGGCACCCGGTCCAGGAAGCGCTCCAGCTCCGCCCTGCGCACCACGGTGCCCGTCGGGTTGTTCGGGTTGCAGACGAAGATCATCCGCGTGCGGTCCGTGATCGCTCCGGCCATCGCGTCCAGATCGTGCACCTCGCCGTCGGCCAGCGGCACCTTGACCGACGTCGCGCCGCTGACCTGGGTGATGATCGGGTACGCCTCGAAGGAGCGCCAGGCGTAGATGACCTCGTCGCCCGGGCCGGAGGTGGCCTGCAGCAGCTGCTGCGCCACACCGACCGAGCCGGTGCCGGTGGCGAGGTGCGCGAGAGGCACACCGAACCGGTCGGACAGCTCGTTCATCAGGCCGGTGCACGCCATGTCCGGGTACCGGTTGAAGTGCGCAGCCGCGGCGAGTGCCGATTCCATCACCCCCGGCAGCGGGGGGTACGGGTTCTCGTTGGAGGACAGCTTGAAGGCAACCGGTCCGTCGGCCGACGCCGGCTTCCCCGGCACATAGGCAGGGACGCCGTCCAGCTCGGCGCGCAGCTTGGGGCTCGTCTCGCTCACCGCAGGTCCTCCTCGACCATCCGTACACATCAATACTGCTCACCTTATGAGGATTGGGCGCCCCTGCGAATGGCCCGGCGGCGAAATCGTTCCGTCCGCCGGGAAGCACCGGTCGCACGAGGTGCCGGCCGGCTCTCCGGAGGGGGAGCGCTGCCCGACCCGGCGCACGCTGGTGGCTCGCGCCCTGGCGCGCATCCCTCGAAGGGGTGAGTTGAGACCTCTTCGAGACATGAACCATTGAGCAGGTTCATGCACGCCGACACGAGGGACAACAGCATGCAGACCACCAATAGCCTTACATTGCAAGGCGCTTATCCCTTAATGATCATGCAGAAACGTGCCTGTCGGCGTGTGCATATGCGCCCGGCGCCACCCCCCGTCGGAGCCCTACTATCGGCTCGCCATGACAGCAGCAGGGAAGCACCAGGTGAGCCGGACAGAGACGCCCCGGCGCAGCGGCCGGCCGGGACGGGCGGGCATCCGGGATGTTGCCGCAGCGGCCGGAGTCTCCATCACGACCGTCTCCGACGCGCTCAACGGCAAGGGCAGACTTCCGGATGCCACCCGCCGCCATGTCCGCGAGGTCGCCGAACGGCTGGGCTATCGCCCGTCCGCGGCGGCCCGAACCCTCCGTACCGGCAAGTCGGGGCTCATCGGCCTGACCGTGACCACGTACGGGGACGAACCTTTCACCTTCACCGAATTCGCTTACTTCGCGGAGATGGCGAGAGCGGCCACCTCGGCGGCGCTCGCCCGCGGCTACGCCCTGGTCATCCTGCCCGCGACCTCACGCCACGACGTGTGGTCGAACGTCGCCCTCGACGGCACGGTCGTCATCGACCCCTCCGACCAGGACCCGGTGGTCACCGAACTCGTCCGCCAGGGGCTGCCGGTGGTGTCCGACGGCCGCCCGGCCGGCACACTGCCCGTCACCGCCTGGGTCGACAACGACCACCGGGCGGCCGTGCTCGACCTCCTCGACCATCTCGCAGCAGCGGGAGCCCGCCGCATCGGGCTGCTGACCGGCACCACCACCGACACGTACACCCGCCTCTCCACCACCGCCTACCTGCACTGGTGCGAGCGGGTCGGCCAGGACCCCGTCTACGAGTCCTATCCGGCCCACGACCCCTGCGCGGGCGCGGTCGCCGCCGACCGACTCCTCGCCCGCCCCGACCGCCCCGACGCCGTCTACGGACTCTTCGACCCCAACGGGACCGATCTGCTGGCCGCGGCCCGCCGCTACGGCCTGCGGGTCCCCGAGGACCTGCTGCTGGTCTGCTGCAGCGAGTCCACCGTGTACGCGTCGACCGAGCCGCCCATCACGACGCTCTCGCTCAAGCCGCGCAGGATCGGCACGGCGGTCGTGCAGCTCCTCATCGACGCCATCGAAGGGGTCGAGCACGACGGTCCGGTGGAACAGGTGATACCGACGGAACTCATCGTCCGGACCTCCTCGCAACGACGGCCGCCCCGCACCACGGTCAGCGCGCCGCGTTCACCCGCAGGGGATTGATCGGATCAATCCGGGATGAAACGGTCGATGAACCATGTGTGCGTCCGGATTCACCACCCCTGGTGCGTCACACAGCACGATCCGCATTCCTATGATGGGCGCACGACACCGCGGACCACCTCTACCAGGCAGGGCCCGTCAGGTGTACGGCGGCGCGACGGTGGTGGAGGGGTCGATGACTCAGGGGGCCGGTCAGGGACCCGTGGTGCGGACAGCGACGTTGCGTGACTTCCGCGTACCGCCGTATGCACAGGCGCCGTTGTCGCCGTTGCCGCATCCGGGCAACGTCGCAGCGGGCGACGAGCCGCCGGAGGGCTACACGCCCACCGCGCGCGATCTTCCGGTGATCAACCGCGGGGACACCGTGCAGGTGCGGACCGTTCCGGAGCCGCGTCAGGTCGCCGACGGGGAGCGCGGCCCGCTGTACGTCGTCGGGGACGTGCACGGCTATCTGGACGAGCTCCTGGCGGCGCTCGGCGAGCAGGGCCTCGTGGACGCCGACGGCCACTGGGCCGCCGGCAACACCAGGCTGTGGTTCCTCGGCGACTTCACCGACCGCGGTCCGGACGGCATCGGCGTCATCGACCTCGTCATGCGCCTCTCCGCGGAGGCGGCCGCGGCCGGCGGGTACTGCAAGGCCCTGATGGGCAACCACGAGCTGCTGCTCATCGGCGCGAAGAGGTTCGGCGACACCCCGGTGAACTCCGGCGCCGGTACCGCGACCTTCCAGGCCGCCTGGCTGCTCAACGGCGGCCAGAAGACCGACATGGAGCGGCTCCAGGACGTCCACCTCCAGTGGATGGCCCGGCTCGACGCGGTCGTGGAGGAGGACGGGCATCTGCTGATGCACTCCGACACCACGGCGTACCTCGACTACGGGTCCACCATCGAGGACGTCAACGACACCGTGCACGCCATTCTCACGCGGCATGACGCCGACGAGTGCTGGGACCTCTTCCGCAAGCTCACCAAGCGCTTCGCCTTCCGTGACGAGGGCGGTGCCGAAGCCGTCCGCGAACTCATGTCGACCTACGGCGGCCGACGCGTCGTCCATGGTCACAGCCCCATCCCGTATCTCCTCGGCGAGGTCGGGTCGGAGGACGGCGAGGACAGCGCCCGCCCCGCGGTGGACGGTCCGCACGTGTACGCGGACGGGCTGGCCATCGCGATGGACGGCGGCGTGACCATGGCCGGAAAGCTGCTCGTCGTCGAACTACCCCTGCCTGACTGACGGTCGCAGGGGGACGGCCCGCGGCGACCTGACATCGCCGTCTGCCGGGCCAATTTCCGGAAACCCCCTGTCACCCCGTGCGGTAGGCGCTCTACCATCGGCGTATCAGTAGCAGGCTCTCCTCCGTTTCCGCCCGATCGCCCGGCCCATGCGGTCGATCAGGCCCTACGGAGCATCGGGGGATGCACATGAAAAGCGCTCCGCACCTGCTGGCCGAGGACCGCCCGGAGTATGCGCGGATCCTCGCAGACGCGCTGCGTCACGCCCATGAACGCCCGGATCTGGACGGAGTCGGGGACCGGCTCAACACGGAGCAGCTGCGGACGATGGCGCTGGACGCCACGGCCCTGATCACCGCGGCCGCGGCCACCGAGTACGAGCACTACGTGAAGGTCCGCGGCGACCTGCGCAGACCGTCCGATCCGCCGGACCCCGACTCCGTCCTCCGGCCCGCCACGGAAGAGGCGGACGGGCCGGGCGCGGGCACACTCGCGGTGATCACCGTGCTGGCTCCCGTCCTCGCGGGCACCGCCGCCCTGATATTCCTGCTGGTCGGCTATCTCCTGAAGGCCGTCAGCCCCACCATGGCCTTCGCCGGCACCATGGTCGCCGCCGGGTGGTTCTTCGCGGCGGTCGCCGCCGCGGCCATTCTGGTCGCCGCGGTCGGACTCCTGGTCACCGCGCTGCGCAACGGTTCCACGGCCCTCCCCGCGCCGGACGAGGAGAACGAACTGCCGGAGGACGTGGCCCGGGCCAGGGAGGCCTGGCGCCACGCCCTGCTGGAGCGCGGCATCCTGCCCTTCCTGCGGGATGCCCTGGCCGACCCCACCGCGGGGCCCGCGGCGCGGACACCGCACCGCTCGCCGAACCGCATCCCGAAGATCGGCTACAGCAGCCCGGACTTCTCCGGACCGCAGGACGGGCCTTCGGCAGGACCGCGTCCGACCTTCACCAGCCCCGACTTCACCAGCCCGGACTTCGGAGGCCCCGAACACCGGCCGGAGTGATCCCCACCGGGTCCTGGCCCGGCCGCGACCCCGCCGTGTCACGGAAACAGGTCCCCGGTTCACGACCGGCACCGTGGGGCCGCTCACGCTTCGACGGCCGGTACCGCCGCACGGCAGAGGCCGGGGCAGCTCCCGCTGCGCCCGGCCTCTGCCGTCGGTTGTACGTGCTCCGTTCGCCGGAGCGTCCCGTCAGACTCCCTGCGGAGCCAGCTTGGGGTCGGCGCCGTACTCGTTCGCCTCACGCGCACCCTCGGAGCACATGAAGACGAGCAGGATGATGCCGCCCACCAGCGGGACGAACGCGATCAGGAACCACCAGCCGGAGCGGCCGGTGTCGTGCAGCCGGCGCACGACGACGGCGAGCGAGGGAACCAGCACGGCGAGAATGTAGATGCCGTAGGGGATCTGGGACTCGATGGCGAAACCTATGGCCAGCAGGACCACGGCCACGATGGCGTTGAAGAGTGCGAACATCCAGTACTCCTTGCGGCGCGCGCGCCCACTGAAGCCTGCATAGTTCTTGAGTACGTCCAGGTACCAGTTCACTGTGATTCCCTCCCCTGGCGCCCCCGTTGGAGGCGCACACCTTTTCGGCCAAGCACAGCGGAAGGTAGGTCACAGATAAGGAACCGGTCAAGCACAGGCAGACTCCTGGCGAAACGTACATCCAGCTGCCACGTTTCCGTGTCCTTATCGTCTCCGAACACCGCCCGGAAGCACCGCAGTACAGGATCGATCAGCTGAAATCAGCCATTGACCGGATGCTTCGTGATGTATGTATACAACCCGAAAAACAGCCCAGCGGCGCTGCCTCAGGGGCATGTTGCCCGAGGCAGCGCCGCTGGAAGCGCCCCTACGCGGCCACCCGCGGCCGCGTAGGTCTCAGTCCGCGATCGGCAGATAGACGCGGTTGCCGGCCGCCGCGAACTCCTTGGACTTCTCCGCCATCCCGGCCTCGATATCGACCTGTTCGCTCCCGTGTTCGCGCCGGATGTCGTGGGAGATCTTCATCGAGCAGAACTTCGGGCCGCACATCGAACAGAAGTGTGCGGTCTTGGCCGGCTCGGCCGGAAGCGTCTCGTCGTGGAACTCCCGTGCCGTGTCCGGGTCGAGCGCCAGGTTGAACTGGTCCTCCCAGCGGAACTCGAACCGGGCGTCCGACAGTGCGTCGTCCCACTCCTGCGCCCCGGGGTGCCCCTTGGCGAGATCCGCCGCGTGCGCGGCGATCTTGTAGGTGATGACGCCGGTCTTCACGTCGTCCCGGTTCGGCAGCCCCAGGTGTTCCTTGGGCGTGACGTAGCAGAGCATCGCCGTCCCCCACCAGGCGATCATCGCCGCCCCGATGCCCGAGGTGATGTGGTCGTACGCGGGAGCGACATCGGTGGTCAGCGGGCCGAGCGTGTAGAAGGGTGCCTCCTCGCAGATCTCCTGCTGGAGGTCGATGTTCTCCTTGATCTTGTGCATCGGGACATGCCCGGGACCCTCGATCATCGTCTGCACGCCGAAGCGCTTGGCCACGGAGTTGAGCTCCCCGAGGGTGCGCAGCTCGGCGAACTGCGCCTCGTCGTTGGCGTCGGCGATGGATCCGGGGCGCAGCCCGTCACCGAGGGAGTACGTCACGTCGTAGGCCGCGAGAATCTCGCAGAGCTCTTCGAAGTGCTCGTAGAGGAACGACTCCTTGTGGTGCGCGAGGCACCACGCCGCCATGATCGAGCCGCCGCGGGAGACGATGCCGGTCTTGCGACGGGCGGTCAGCGGGACGTACGGCAGCCGGACGCCGGCGTGCACCGTCATGTAGTCGACGCCCTGCTCGGCCTGCTCGATGACCGTGTCCTTGTAGATCTCCCAGGTCAGCTCCTCGGCCCGGCCGTCGACCTTCTCGAGGGCCTGGTAGAGGGGGACGGTGCCGATCGGCACGGGGGAGTTGCGCAGGACCCACTCGCGCGTGGTGTGGATGTTGCGGCCGGTGGACAGGTCCATGACCGTGTCGGCCCCCCACTTGGTGGCCCAGGTCATCTTGTCCACCTCCTCCTCGATGGAGGAGGTGACCGCGGAGTTGCCGATGTTGGCGTTGACCTTCACCAGGAACCGCTTGCCGATGATCATCGGCTCGATCTCCGGATGATTGACGTTGGCCGGCAGGACGGCCCGGCCCGCGGCGATCTCCTCGCGCACGACCTCCGGTTCGACGTTCTCCCGGATCGCCACGTACTCCATCTCCGGGGTGATCTCCCCCCGGCGGGCGTACGCGAGCTGCGTGACCGGCTGTCCGTCGCGGCTGCGGCGGGGCTGACGCGGGCGGCCGGGGAAGACCGCGTCGAGGTTGCGCAGACCGCCGCGTGGGGAGGTGTGCTTGAGTCCGTCGTCCTCCGGGCGCGCGGGACGGCCCGCGTACTCCTCGGTGTCCCCGCGCGCGATGATCCAGTTCTCCCGCAGGGGTGCGAGCCCGCGGCGGACATCGGTCTCGGTGGTGGGATCGGTGTACGGACCCGACGTGTCGTACAGCGTCACGTCCTTGCCGTTGGTGAGGTGCACCTGGCGGACCGGCACCCGGAGGTCCGGGCGCGAACCCTGGACGTACCCCTTGTGCCAGCCGATGGACTTCCCGGCCTCGCCGCTCCCGGAGTCCTGCGCGTTCTGGGCTTCTTCCTGCTTCGAGGCAGGCGTGCGTGCGTCCGCTGTGGTCATGAGACCTACTCCCTACGCCGGCATTACCCGGTAACAGGTTCGTCGGTCGGCGCAGCGTTTCCCGTACGGATGTACGGAGGTCAGCGCCCTCTCAGCCCGGTGCTCCGAGCTCCCGCGTGTGCAAAGGTGACCCCACGCTAGCGTCCCTCCTGGCGTGCTGGCCAGAGGGCCTCCCCCGTTCTTGGGATGATCGCCGGGTGACATCCCCCCGAAGCGCCCCCGAACCCCAAGGCCCCGCATCCGGCAGCACACAGAGTCATGCGCACGGCCACACACACAGCCACGGTCCTGCCGCGCCCGTGTCCAAGCATCTGCGCAAGGTCATCGCGGCCGTGCTGATCCCGTTCGCCACCGCGGTCTTCGTCGGTCTGGTGGCGTTCTGGCCCGGCGGGGCCCCCGCCCACGAGCGCACCGGCGTCGGTTTCGACCGGCAGACCCAGGACGGGAAGGTGGTGAAGGTCGTCAACGTCGACTGCGCGGACGTGAACGCCGCGCAGGTACCGCCGACCGGTGACACCTCGACAGCCTCGGGTCGAGAGGCCGTCAACGAGGAGACGGGGCTGTGCAAGAAGGCCACGGTCGAGGTGACGACCGGCGACGACAAGGGCCGTACGTTCGTCGAGGTGGTCCAGCCCGACGCCTCCAGGCAGCTGCGGGAGGGTCAGGGAGTGATCGTGGCGTACGCGCCCGACGCCCCCCGGGACCTGCAGTACTCGGTGACGGACGTGGCCCGTTCGTTCCCCATGGCTCTGCTCGCCGGGATCTTCGCGCTCGCGGTGATCGTGGTCGGCAGGCTGCGCGGTCTGATGGCACTGATCGCGCTGGCGGTGTCGTTCGCCGTGCTGACCCTGTTCATCCTTCCGGCGATCCTGCAGGGCTCGAATCCACTGGTGGTCGCGGTGATCGGGGCCAGCGCCATCATGCTGATCGCTCTCTACACCTGCCACGGACTGACGGCCCGCACCTCCGTGGCCGTGATCGGCACGCTCATCTCACTGCTGCTGATCGGGCTGCTGGGTTCACTCTTCATCGGCTGGGCGAGCCTCAGCGGCAACACGGACGACAACACCGGCCTGATCCACGGGTTGTTCCCGAACATCGACATGAGCGGTCTGCTGCTGGCCGGTGTCATCATCGGTTCGCTCGGGGTCCTCGACGACGTGACCGTCACCCAGACGTCGGCGGTCTGGGAACTGCATCAGGCGGACCCGGCCATGGGTGTGCGCCGCCTCTACCGGGCGGGCATCAGAATCGGCCGCGACCACATCGCCTCGGTCGTCAATACGCTCGTACTCGCCTACGCGGGCGCCGCGCTGCCGCTGCTGCTTCTCTTCTCGATCGCCCAGAGCAGCGTGGGGACCGTGGCCACCAGCGAACTGGTCGCGCAGGAGATCGTCCGGACCCTGGTCGGATCGATCGGGCTGGTCGCCTCGGTGCCGGTGACGACGGTGCTCGCGGCCCTGGTGGTCTCCGCGGACCGCACGGGGCTCGGCGCGGAAGCCGAAGCTCCTGCACCCGCACGGACCGGGAGGGGCCGACGCCGAAAGGCGTGAGCGCGGGCACCGGAGGCATGCCCCGGGGCACCGCTGTTCGCGGTCGCGCGCCGCTCGGCCGGAGGTCCCGGGCGGCCATGTCCTCGGCCGGGTCTCCCTGTTCCTCAGCCGGCGTTCTGCTCCTTGGCGAGGATGCGGCCGAGGGCCTCTTCGAGATTGCCGTCGAAGTCACCCAGCGTGTGCTCCTGTCCCAATGGCACCAGCTTGTCCGTCCGGTCGAGGAAGGCCACAAGAGGAGCCGTGCCGGCTCGGAAGAGCGCACGGTCCGCGCCGACCTGAAGGCGGATGTGTACATCCGAAAGACCCTCGGGCTCGATCGGCCCGATGTGCACATCACCGTCGCCGCTCGGACTGTTGAGACCGTCGAGCAGCAGCTCACGGCCGAAAGCCCAGGTGACGGGGGCGTCACCCGGCAGGTGGAAGGTCATCCGGATCGCGTACGGATCTCCCACCTCGTACCGGAGCTCCACCGGAATACGGAACGAAAGCTCCTCGGAGACGAGGAAGCTCATCATGACCTCTGCTTGAACCGACTCGCGCATCGTTCAACCCCGCAGTAGATGAATCTGGCCAGGAATGATCCCCCATGGCCCTATTGACGCCATCGTGGTGCACGCGATAGCAGATCACAAGGAGTGATTTTTCAGATACTGATAGAGAACACGAACGAGCGCAAGAGCGCGGTCACTTCGCAGCGTAGTTGTTCGACTGCAGCGAGCAACCGTTCCTCTTGGTCCAGGGGGAGAGAAACAGCCATCGCCGCCACGGCGGGACCCACCGTGATCGGAATGGCCGCGCAGACCGTCCCCAGCGCGTACTCCTGCCGCTCGATGACAGGTTCCGTCCGCTTCATCGATCCGAGCCGGTCGAGGAACGTGGCACGGTCCCGTACGGAGTACCGCGTCAGCTGCCGGACCGGGTGGCGGTCCAGATGGTCCTCGCGGGCCCTCTCGTCGAGCTGGGCCAGCAGGCACTGCCCGAGCGCATGGGCGTGCCCCGTCTCCCGGAACGAGGCCCACTCGCCCACGGCGGGAGCGGCAGGCGTGTCCGCCACCGCGATGATCTCGATCTCCCCCTCCCGGTAGAGGGCGCAGTACACGGGCGCACCGATGGCCTCCGCCCAGCGCGCGAGCGAGTCGACGATCACGCCGGGGCGGGCCACGGGCTGCCTGCCACCGGTGAGGCGCTCGGCAGCGGCGCCGAACAGGAAGACGCCGTTCTCCCTGCGGAGGTAGCCCTCATGGGTCAGAGTGCGCAGCAGGTGGTAGGCCGTGGGAAGGGGGAGGCCCGCCTCCCGCGCGAGCTGCTTCGCCGGCGCCCCGTCCCGATGGGTACCCACAGCCTCCAGCAGCCTCAACGCCCGTTGAACCGATCCGATCAACGTCGGGGCAGCGGGACTCGATGCCGTGGTCACAGGTCACCCCCAGGCATGGTGACGGGCATTCAGCCCTCCCGCGGGGGCCGCCCCCGCGGGCCCGCCGCGAGCCCGAGGTCCGGAGACCGGACGGTCGCACAGACTCCGAGCAGAATGGTGACGGGCAGTCACTTCTCAGCCGACGGCAGCGGTACGCCACTGTATCGGCACGCTCCGTCACGAGTGAGGTTTCGTCCTGGACTTAGCTCAGCTGGGCTAATCGCCGTATCGCCGGCTTGTCATCCGTCCGTCCGGCCGTGCGTGATCCGGTGACCGTCCGGCCGTGCGTGATCACGTTCTCCGGCCGCCGCAGGGAGGGTACTGCGCCACCCGCCGGCCCCGTGGGACTACGTCGCCCCGCCCGGCCGTGGGCACCGTGCCGGCCGCCGGACCATGGATCCGGCGGCCGCCCGCCGTTCCTACCAGTCGCTGCGGGAGGACGACGCCATGAACTTCCTCACGACGAAGACCAGGCCACCGACCAGCACGACGAAGACCAGCACCTTGAACAGCAGACCGATGACGAATCCGACCACGCTGGCGATCAGGCCGCCGAACACGACGATCGCGATGAGAGGC
Source organism: Streptomyces clavifer (assembly GCA_014651175.1). Taxonomy (GTDB): domain Bacteria; phylum Actinomycetota; class Actinomycetes; order Streptomycetales; family Streptomycetaceae; genus Streptomyces; species Streptomyces clavifer. The sequence continues at coordinate 232,290 of BMWJ01000004.1, forward strand.
ACCGCGACCCACTTCACCCACCAGGGCATCCCCGCGAAAATCTCCCGCACCGCCATCGTCCCGACCTCGTCTCTGTGAGTTCCTGCCTCGATGCTAGAGGCGCGGGGGCGGCCGGCGGAGGGCCGGGATCCCCCGAAGTCCCCTGATCGATCCCCTAGGGAACGCGCCGGCGGAACCGCTCAGCCCTCCGGCGGGGAGAAGACCACCATCACCCGGAGGTCCTCCGTGATGTGGTGGAACTTGTGGGCGGCCCCGGCGGGTACGTACACGACGCTCCCCCTCCCGACCTGTGTGGTCTCCATCCCGACCGTGATCGATGCACGGCCGCTGACGACGAAGTAGACCTCGTCCTGGTTGTGCGGCTGCTGCGGGTCGAGTTCACCGGCGTCCAGCGCGTACAGGCCGACGGACATGTTGCGTTCCCGGACGAACTGCAGGTAGGCGCCGTCATTGGCGGCCCGCTCCGCCTCGAGCTCGTCCAGTCTGAATGCTTTCATCGTCGGTCCGCTCCTCGTGCCTTTACTCGTCCGCACTGCCGGTGTCCGCCACCGATCACGTCTGCAACGATCAGACACATGAAGAATTTCGTAGTCAAGACGATCGCCAACGCGGGTGCGCTGGCCGTGGCCATCTGGCTGCTCAACGACATCACGCTGACCGGCGGCGACACCGGCCGCAAGGTGCTCACGCTGCTCGTGGTGGCGCTGTTGTTCGGCCTGGTGAATTTTGTCGTCAAGCCGGTGGTCCAGCTCCTCACCCTCCCCTTGTTCATCCTGACGCTCGGCCTGATCACCCTGGTGGTCAACGCCCTGATGCTGATGCTGACCTCGTGGCTGGCGGGTCTCTTCGACCTGAGCTTCCACGTCGAAGGCTTCTGGACCGCGGTCCTGGGCGGCCTGATCATCTCCGTCGTCTCCTGGGCGCTCAATGTCGTGCTCCCCGACGAGGACTGATCCCACCCCTCCTGACACAGTGCAGACAGGACCGGTGAGCAGCCGGAAAGAGAGCGAGGACGCATGAGCGCCATGGGCGACGGAACACGGGCGGTTCGAGCAGGGCTGCCCGAGCCGGAGCAGTACGAACCCACACTGCCCGGCCCCGTCTTCGCCGCGCACTTCCACCTGTCCGGCGTGCCCGTCGGCCCCTATACCTACGGCCGGGAGACGAACCCGACGTGGACCCACCTGGAACGGGCCATCAGCGAGCTGGAGGCGCCGGAGGAACAGGTCGAGACCACGGTCTTCGCGTCCGGAATGGCGGCAGTCTCGGCCGTACTGCTGTCCGTGGCCCGCGCCGGGGACGCCGTGGTGCTGCCGGACGACGGCTATCAGGCGCTCCCCCTGGTGCGGGAACAGCTGGAGGCCTACGGCATCGAGGTGCGGACCGCGGCGACCGGCGGCGATGCCCAGCTGGAGGTCCTCGACGGGGCGAAGCTCCTGTGGATCGAAACGCCCTCCAACCCGGGACTCGACGTCTGCGACGTGCGCCGGCTCGTGGAGGCCGCGCACGCGGCGGGCGTACTGGTCGCGGTCGACAACACACTGGCCACACCGCTCGGGCAACGGCCGCTGGAGCTGGGAGCGGACTTCTCGGTGGCCAGCGACACCAAGGGCATGACCGGCCACGGAGACATCCTGCTCGGCCATGTGACCTGCCGGGATCCGCTGCTGTCCGCAGGCGTCCGTCGCTGGCGGAAGGTCGTCGGCGCGATCCCCGGTCCCATGGAAGCCTGGCTCGCCCACCGTTCGCTGTCCACCCTGCAGCTGCGCGTCGACCGGCAGTGCTCGACCGCGCTGGTGCTCGCCGAGACACTGGCCAAGCGCACCGAGGTGGCGGGGCTGCGGTACCCGGGACTGCCCGAGGACCCCTCGTACCCGACCGCCGTACGGCAGATGCGGCGCTTCGGCTCCGTCGTCTCGTTCGTGCTGGCGGACAAGGAGACCGCCGAGCGCTTCCTGACCGCGCTCCGGCTGGTCGACGACGCAACGAGCTTCGGTGGCGTGCGATCCACCGCGGAGCGCCGGGCCCGCTGGGGCGGGGACGCCGTGCCGGAAGGCTTCATCCGCTTCTCGGTCGGCGCCGAGGACCCGGTGGACCTGCTGGCGGATGTGGAACGCGCGCTGGACGAAGCCGGCCGCTGACCGCGGGCACTGCTCGGTCCGACTGACCGCGGTGACTTCGCGGTCCGGCAGGACCGGTCCGGGACGGGCGTCCCCGTCGACCGGGCCGGTCCTGCTCGGGACAGGCGGTCCGAGTCTCCCCCCTCGTGACTCGGACCACCCCGGTTCCTTGCGCAAAGAACCGCCTGGACAAGGCTAATTGACTCAGCGTCAGTGTCCAATCACAGTAGCGACAGCTGCCTATCGACAAATTTATAGTTGTGCGGTTCAGAAGCGGGAGGTGCGGACCATGGACCTGGCGCTGTTGCGCACGTTCGTCGCGGTACACCGGGCCGGATCATTCACTCGGGCCGCCGCTCTGCTCGGGCTGTCCCAGCCCGCCGTCACCTCGCAGATACGCACACTGGAACGACAGCTGGGCCGACCGCTCTTCCTGCGCAGGGCCAGGGGGGTGACGCCGACCACCGTGGGCGACGAGCTCGCGCACCGTGCCGCACCCCACCTGGACGCCCTGGTCGAGATCGCCGAGGCCGGTCTGGGCGACGATCCGGGGGTGCGGACCCTGCATCTGGCCGGCCCTCCGGAGTTCACCTCCATACGCGCGCTCCCCGCCCTCACCCCGCTGATCGCCCAAGGGCTGGCGTTACGCACCACGTTCCTCGCGCATGCCGAGGACGCGCTGGAAGGACTGGCCGCCGGACACCACGATCTGGCCATCACCACGGCACGTCCGCGGGGTGGCCTCCTCACATCGACCACTCTCTGCGACGAGGAGCACGTCCTGGTCGCCGCCCCGCGCTGGGCCGCACGCCTGGGCCCCGGGACGCTGCGCCACAGGGGTTCGGTGGTCCTGGAGCAGCTGCCCGTGGTCGAAGTGCACGAGAGCCTGCCCCTCGTCTCCCGCTACTGGGCCGCCGTGTTCGACAGCAGGCCCGCCGCGTCCGCCACGGTGGTCGCACCCGATCTCCGCGCGGTCCTGGAGTGCGCGGCGGCCGGGGCGGGCCTCGCCGTGCTCCCGCGCTACCTGTGCGAGCTCGCACTGGAGCGGGGTGAGGTCGTGGCCCTGCTCGACCCTCCGGTACCGCCGCTGCGGACGTACTTCCTCGTCGTGAGGACCGGCACCATGGCGCTTCCGCACATCGCGCGGGCGCACGAGTGGCTGGTGCGTGCTGCCGTGGACTGGTGACCTGTCGGCCCGCACGAGTTTCAGATCGGCTTTCCTGGGCCACTCTCTTGCCATGACCGAACGTCCTGTGGTCAAGCGCACCGCACGTGCCGTCCTGCTCGACGGCGATGACCTCATCCTGATCAAACGCACCAAGCCCGGGGTGGATCCGTACTGGGTCACACCAGGAGGCGGGGTCGAGCCGGAGGACGACACCGTCATCGACGCCCTGCACCGCGAGGTCGACGAGGAGCTCGGCGCCAAGATCGTCGACGTCGTGCCCTGTTTCGTCGACACCGTGGAACACATCGCGGGCGGTGGGGTGAAGGGCGTCAAGGTGCAGCACTTCTTCGTCTGCCGGCTCGAGTCGATGGACCTCTCCCGACGGCACGGCCCGGAGATCGACGAACCCTGCGGAGAATACGAGATCGTGCGCGTGCCGTTCAGCCGCGTCGGCATCGCGGCCGTGCACCTGGTTCCACTGTCCTTGCGGCACTACCTGGACGGAAACATCGAGGGAGTGCGGGCGATGCATGCGCCCGACCTGGGCTGAGGAAGGATCCGGAACGCCGAACCCCGGTCACGACCGCTCCGGGCGGCGGGAACACCGAGGCCGGTGCACGGGGGACGCTCCCGCTCTCGGGTGACTCCCACCCCGGGCTTGTCACCGTGTTTCACGTGAAACCCTCTGAAGCGCTCCGATCGCCGTAGCGTCCTCGCCGCTCGCGTCGCCGTGTCCGTGAGCTGGCTGGGACTCACTGTGGGGCGACTGGTGCCGGGCCTCGCCGTGTCCCTCACCGGGGACCCCGTCCTGGCCCCGGCCGCTACTCATGCCATGAAGACCTTCGCGGACTCGCTCATGGTGGAGGGTGGCCCTGCTCTCGGTCGTCACCGGCCTGGTGCCGATGGCCGGCACGCACCGGGGGCGGCCAGGCACCGTCGGCGTGGACGACGTTCTGGCTGCCGCTGACCACTGCACCCCTGCCCCTCTTTTCGCCTCGTCCGGGCATGGATGATGCCGCGACCCGGGGCACAGGGGCATCGCCTGGTGGTCGCGCCCTCGTTGGCCACCGCCACGTGCCTCTTCAGTACCGCGATCCGGGTGCTGAAGGCATGCGGGCCGACCACCCGCCATGAACCACGGCAGCCGACGGTTGCATGCCGCGGCCGGCCGTGCCGGGCCCCCTTGTCGGCGGGCGGCTGCCGCACACGACACCTCGATGTCGGATCCAGGGGCGACCGAGGGCTTCGCGGAGCACGGGCGCTCTGCCCGCCAGGAACCCCGGCGGCCGGCGGTTGCGCCTACCGGCGCACAGCCGCCGGCCACACACGCGGCGACAGCCGGGGAAGCGGGCGCCCCCGGAGTCAGCGCCGGCCTGCGGCCACAGCAGTGGGTTCGGGAGCCGGCTCGACCGCCGGCCGGTCACGGTCGGCCGTGCGGCGCTCCAGAGCACCGGAGAGAAGCGCGAGGAGCAGTGCCGACGCGGCGAGAGCGGCGCCGACCCAGTTGGGTGCCGTGTAGCCGAAGCCGGCCGCGATGACCATGCCACCCAGCCAGGCCGCCAGTGCGTTCCCGAGGTTGAACGCTCCGATGTTGACGGCTGAGGCCAGCGTGGGTGCGCCTGCTGCCTGATCGAGCACACGCTTCTGGAGCGGCGGCACCGTCGCGAAGCCCAGGCCCCCGATGAGGACGATGGTGACCGCGGCAGCGATCTTGTCGTGGGCCGTCAGCGTGAACAGGGCCAGGACGGCGGCGAGCGCACCGAGGGAGACGTACAGCATCGGCATCAGGTGTCGGTCGGCGAACCTGCCGCCGAGCAGGTTGCCACCGACCATGCCGAGCCCGAAGAGGACGAGCAGCCAGGTGACGGAGGACGGCGCGTAGCCGGCGGTCCCGGTCATCATGGGCGTGATGTAGGTGATCGCCGCGAAGACACCGCCGAAGCCCAGAACGGTCATGGCCATGGCGAGAAGCACCTGCACGTTCCGGAACGCGGCGAGCTCGTGTCGGATGCGCACACCCTCCGGCTTCGGCTGCTCGGGGACGAGCTTCGCCACCCCGAGAAGACCGAGGACGCCGAGTCCGGCGACGACGAAGAACGTGATCCTCCAGCCGGCGCTCTGGCCGATGTAGGTGCCGAGAGGGACTCCGACCACGTTGGCGACAGTGAGTCCGGTGAACATCATGGCGATGGCACCCGCCTTCTTCTCCGGGGCCACCAGATCGGCGGCGACCACCGATCCGATTCCGAAGAAGGCTCCGTGCGCGAGCGAGGCGACCACCCGCCCGACGAGCATGACTTCGAAGACCGGGGCGAGGGCGGAGACCACGTTGCCGACGATGAACAGCCCCATCAGGAGCATCAGCATGCGCTTTCGGGTGACCCGCGTGCCGAGCACCGTCATCAGCGGAGCACCGAGGACCACCCCCAGGGCGTAGCCGGTGACCAGAAAGCCCGCGGTGGGAATCGAGACCTGGAAGTCCGCAGCGACCTCGGGGAGCAGCCCCATGATCACGAATTCGGTCGTCCCGATTCCGAATGCCCCGATGGCCAGGGCGAGGAGCGCGAGCGGCATGGGTTCCACCTTCCTGAAGGTTGCGTCTGCGCCTTACAAGCGTTCACAATAATTGCAGACGCGGCCTACTTGCAAGCGCGGGCTATTGCGCACGTGACCTACCCTTGGACGCAAGCAGCTCCGGCACGGAGGAGAGAAGACAGATGACAGCAACGGACCCCGCACTGACCGCCCTCTCCCAGAGCTGGTGCGCCCTCTCGCTGCTCCACGGGAGGATCGAGGCCCACATCGAGCGGGCCCTCCAGTCCGGTCACGGCCTCAGCGTGCGTGAGTACTCGCTGCTCGACGTCCTGAGCCGCCAGCACAGCGGCACGGGCGGCCACCTCCAGATGAAGCAGGTGGCGGACGCCGTGGTGCTGAGCCAGAGCGCCACCACACGGCTCGTGACCCGGCTCGAGGACCGTGGGCTACTCACCCGGTACCTGTGCGACACGGACCGGCGGGGCATCTACACCGATGTCACGGAAGCCGGCCTCGCACTCCTGGACGAGGCCAGGCCGACCAACGACACCGCCCTGCGGGCCGCTCTCGACGAGGCGGCCAAGAACCCCGAGCTGGCCCCGCTCGTCCGCACGGTCGAAGCACTCAAGGTCCCCGCCTGAGCCGACGGGTTGCGTAGTCTGCCGATCATGAGCGATCTCGAGATACGCCCCGCCGTCCTCACCGACATTCCGGCCGTCGTAGCCATGCTCGCCGATGACCCGCTCGGTGCCCGGCGGGAGTCACCGGACGATCTCTCCCCGTACGAAGCCGCGTTCCGACGTCTGACCGACGACCCCAACCAGCGCATCGTCGTCGCCGTGCGCGAAGAACGCGTCGTCGGAACCCTGCAGCTCACGGTTGTCCCGGGGCTGTCCCGGCGCGGTGCGACACGCTCGATCATCGAGGGCGTCCGGGTCCATTCCGATGAGCGCGGCAGCGGCCTGGGCACCCAGCTGATCCAGTGGGCCGTCGATGAGTCCCGGCGCCAGAGTTGCCGGCTGGTGCAGCTGACATCCGACACCACCCGCACCGACGCCCACCGCTTCTACGAGCGGCTCGGTTTCGCCGCAAGCCATGTGGGGTTCAAGCTCACACTCTGAAACCGGGAAGACCGCCTTGAGCTCCCAGGAGCCCGGAGCACCTGGGCGGGCTCCACCGCCCGGAGGCACGTATGCATCACATCGACGACGAGCAACGCCGGATCAGGCTCGGCAGGCGGCATCTGCTGGCCCGGTCCCTGCGGGCCTCCTCCGTCGTGAAAGTGGCGGACGCGGTGGTGGCCCTGCACGCCACCGACGCGGCTACGGTCTATCTCTCCACCTGCGCCCGGCTGTCCGAGCCGAACGTCGAAACGGTGGAACGCGCCCTCTACGAGGACGTCTCACTGGTGCGCCTGCTCTCCATGCGGAACACCCTGTTCGCCATGTCCACGGATGCGGCCCGCTTCGTGGACGCCTCCCACGCGCGGGCGGTGGCAGCCAAGGAGCGCCGGACCTTCCTCAAACACCTGAGGGAGGACGGAAAGGGGCTGGACGAGCACTGGCTCGCCGAAGTAGAGCGGGGGACGCTCACCGTCCTCGACGAACGGGGTCGTGCCACTGGGAGCGAGCTCTCCGCGGTAGTTCCCTCGCTGCGCACGAAGATCACCGTCTTCCCCGGCACGAGGCAGGAAACGGTCCAGGGCGTCGCGTCGCGGGTCATCCGTCTGCTGGCCGCCGACGGACGCATCCGGCGGGACCGGCCGCGCGGTGCCTGGACCTCCAGCCAGTTCCGCTGGACGGCCACCACGCCGTGGCCGGCGGCGGATCCCGCCGAGGCACGAACAGAGGTGGCCCGGCGCTGGCTCTTCTCGTACGGCCCTGCAACGGAGGCCGACCTGAAATGGTGGACCGGCTGGGGTGTGCGGGAGACCCGTCAGGCACTGGCCGCAGTCACTGCCGAGGAGGTTTCGCTGGACAGCGGCGCCTCGGGCTGGGTCGTGCCGGGGGACCTCGCTCCCGAGCCGCCCCCGGAGCCCTGGGCGGCACTTCTGCCCGGCCTCGATCCCAGTGCGATGGGCTGGACCGATCGAGCCTTCCACCTGCGGGCCGATCATCGTGGGGCGCTCTTCGACCGGGCCGGCAACATCGGTCCGACGGTGTGGTGGAACGGGACGATCGTGGGCGGCTGGGCGCAGCGCGCGGACGGCGAGCTGGTGTGGCGGCTGCTCTCCGACGTGGGCCGGGAGGCCGTCCGCCACATCGAGCAGGAGGCTGCCGGGTTGTCGGCCTGGGTGGGCGGGGCGCGGGTCACTCCCCGCTTCCGCACACCTCTGGAGCGCGAACTGACGGCATGAACGGCCCGCCCCACCGGTTGTCGTTTCACGTGAAACGACGACCGCGAGACACCTGCCGTGAGTGCGCTCGGGTAGCCCGGCCCGCTCCGGCGGCTCAGGTGACGAGTCCGCGCCACCCGCCCTCGTCCACGCCACCGGGCACTGCCGCCCGGGGTTCGTACGGCGTCCGGGTGAAAACGAACGATCCCAGGTCGAGGTGATCCACCGTGCCGTCGGCGGAGCGGACGACGCGGAGCGTCTCCCCCGCGTAGTAGCCGCTGAGCCCGGTCCAGGTGCCGTCCGGGCATGCGCGGAAGCGGGCACCGCGTCCCGTACCGCGCAACGGCTGCAGCTCGAAGCCCCGGTCGGCGAGCAGCTTCAGTGTGTGGATGCTCGTTCCCCAGTACCAGGGGCCGGTCAGCGCCAGCAGTTCCTCGTCCACCTCGGGCAGCGGGCGCCAGGGCTCCGGGATCCTCGGCTCCGCATCGGCGACGATCTGCACGAGGTCCGCGGCCACCGCACCGGCGAGCGGGCCGGAGGTGGCGTTGGCGAGCACCACTGCGGCCACATCGTCCTCGACGCTGATCCACAGCGCGGCAAGGAAGCCCGGCAGCGACCCCGAGTGACCGAGGAGCGTGCGGCCCTCCCGCTGCACCACCTGGAGGCCGAGGCCGTAATTCCCTGCCCAGTCGCCCGCTTCGGGCGGTGCCACGGGCGTACGCATCTCCTCGACCGACGTGGCCCGGAGCACGCGTTCGTCCCCGCGAGCGAGGAAGGAAGCGAACCGGAGAAGGTCGGAGGTGGTCGACCAGAGCTGACCGGCCGGAGCCATCAGTCCGAGGTCCTCGGCCGGTTCGGGCAGCATGACGTCGGCCCACGGATGGACGGCCCAGCCGCCCGCATGCGGTGCCTGTGCCGATGCGGTCGTACGGTCCATCCCCAGCGGATCCAGGATCTCCCGGCGCAGCACTTCCGCCCAGGCGTCACCGCGCACCCTCTCGACAAGCGATCCGAGCAGCGTGTAGCCAGGATTGGAGTAATGGTGCCTGTGGCCCGGCGGGTGCATCAGCGGCTCGTCACCGAGAACGGCGGCCAGGTCCGGCCGCGTGCTACCGGGCGTCCTCTCCCACCAGGGTGCGGGCGTCTCCGCCCCGAGTCCGGCACTGTGACCCAGCAGCTGACGGGCGGTCACGTGTCCGACGCCCGTACCCGGCAGGTGCTTCTCCAGCGGGTCGTCCAGATGGAGGAGGCCTTCGTCACGGAGGCGCAGCACCAGCACGGCGGTGAACGTCTTGGTGATGGAGCCGATCCTGAACTGCGTATCGTCGTCGGGAGCATGCCCCTCCACGCAGCTGCGTGAGCCACTCCAGGCGATCCGGCCCTCGCGCTGAACAGCGGCGACGAGAGAAGGCGCGCGGCCTTCGGACTGGGCCGTGGCAATGCGGTGGAGCAGGGCACGCCGGGTGCCGGGAAGCAGCGCTTCGGAAGTGGTCATGGTCAAGAACTACCCGTGCGGCAGCCGTCTCGCGAGCATTTTTCACAGCCGGGACCGGGCTCCGGTCCTCACCCTGCCCGGCCCTCGAGCCGTAGGGCCCCGGACCGGCGGGACGTGCCGCACGGCACCGGGGCGCACTGCGCCGCTCAGCGCTTCCGGCTGTAGGTCCTGACCAGCACACCGTTGTCGAATGTGCGGACGTTCTCCAGGGCGAAGTCGGTGACCGCGAAATCCGCGCCGAACATGGGCATTCCGGACCCGTACACCTGCGGATAGGTCTTGATGACGAGTTCGTCGACCTCACCGATCAGCTCACCGGCCAGCCGGGATCCGCCACAGAGCCAGATGCCCAGTTCGCTGTCCTGCGCCTTGAGTTCCCTGATCCGTCCGACCACATCGCCGGAAACGAGCTCCACGTTCGGGTCGGGGGACTCCCGCAGAGTCCGGGAGGCCACGAGCTCCGCCATGTGCCCGTACGGACTGGTGAGGCCGGCGTCCAGGGCGATCTGATAGCTGGCCCGCCCCTGGATCACGGTGTCGAAACGCCGGTTCTTCACCTCACCGAATCCCAGCACCTCGCGGCCTTGCGCCGAGACCGTCTCCGGGTACTCCGACGTGAGGAACTCGATCATCTCCTCATCGACGAAGGCCATCATCGACGTGGCGTCCCCGCCCGGATCACCGATGAATCCGTCGATGGAGCAGGCGACGAAGTAAGTGAGCTTTCGCATGAGGTCCCCGTTCCGCGCAGGTCTGTTGCTTCGGTCGTGCCCGGCAGCGGTACCGTCGGCCACCGCCCCAACTACTGCACATAGAGTGCTTCATACGTAGTGGTTAAGCAAGCCTCTTTCGGAGGCACGCCGGACAGGAGAGGACCATGGCCAGAAATCCGGAGCGCAGAACGGCACTCGTCGACGCCGCCATCGAGGTGCTGGCCCATGAGGGAGCCCGCGGGCTCACCTTCCGCGCGGTGGACTCCCGGGCGGGTGTCCCCCTCGGTACCGCGTCCAACTACTTCACGAACCGTGACGATCTGTTCATGCAGGCAGGTGCCCGCATCAACCACCGCATGACACCGGACGCCACCGAGGTCGAACAGGTGATGCTCCCCGCGCCGTCCCGAGAGCTGGTCACCTCCCTCATGCACTGGCTGGTCCAGCGCATGGCCGACGACCGCGTCGGCTATCTGGCCATGCTGGAACTCCGGCTCGAAGCCACTCGCCGCCCGGCCCTGCGAACGCGCCTGACCGAAACCGTGCGGGCGGAATTCGACCAGAGCGGCGCCTTCTACAGCGAGGCGGGCCTGCCGGGCGACGCCGACACCTTCCTCGTGCTCCACCTGGCCATGACCGGCCTGCTGCTCGAGCACCTGACACTGCCCGACATGCTGTCCGACACGGCGCTCGACCGCCTGGTGGACATCGTCGTCACGGCGCTCGTACCCCCGCACGAGCCGGACGGACCGTAAATCCGTACGTCACCCGTCACCCGTCACCCGCCCCGGCTCCGGCGGAGAGCGAAGTCCTGACCGCAGTCAGCACCTCGCCGTCCCGGAATTCGACCAGCACCCACGGTCGGTCGTCGAGATGGGTCCGGCGCACGGGCGGGGACGTCCGGCACCGTCTCGGCCTGCCTGCCTCATCAGCTTCGACCGCGGATCATCGACATCAACAGCCCGTGAGTGTCGGCGTCCGCTGCCACGACCAGGCCGCGGTTCCCCTGCCCGATCGGAGCGCCGTCGACCCCGGTGACCACGCAACCGGCTGCCCGGCACAGGGCGATGCCGGCGGCGAAGTGCACGCTCCCGGACAGGTCACTGCCATCGGTGACGTACGCGGCTCGCTTGCCTGCCGCCACCCAGGCCAACGCCAACGTCGTGGACACGACCCGCGGCCGGAACCGCTCGACGAACCCGGGGTGTGCCAGCAGGTCCACGCCCCGGAAGCCAGGCGCGCTCGGGAAGGGCGGGTCCAGGTTGACGTCCACCAGTCGGGTGGCGGACGTGGGTACCAGCGGCACATCGGCCCCGCCGTGCCGCGCCCGGGCTGCCTCACCGTCGGTGAAGAAGACCTCGCCGCTGAACGGGTCGGCCACGGCCGCCGCCCCGTCGAGCAGCGCCACATTGACGGCCACCACCATGTTGCCGACGGCGTAGTTCAGCGTCCCGCACAGAGGATCCACCAACCACTGACGCGTGGCCTCGACGGCGCCCTGGTGCCCGCCCTCCTCGCCGAGCACCGCATCATCGGGCCGAGCGGCACGAATGACCGCGAGGATCGCCTTCTCGGCCTCCACGTCGGCGGCAGTGGCGAAATCCCCGGCACCCTTGTCGATGCGAGTGAGCCGCCGGCCGTACATGCTGTGCACCACGTCCGCGCCGGCACGTGCCGCAGCGACGGCGACGCCGGCATCGTCGAGGCTCGCGTATGACTTGATCACGACGTGCAGACTATCGACGGCGGTGTTCACGCCCACCGGGCGCACGGACCTCAGCCGACTGCCGCTGCCGAAGCGCCGCGCCTCTCCACCCGGCGCACGGTGTGGCTCGCAGCTCGCGTGACGGCTTCTGCGCACTCGACGCCCGGCTCCGTGTCCGACCACCGGGACGCTCGCCGACCGGCAGCCGCCCCTTCGGCTTCTCGGCAGCGCTGTCGTCCGGCACCCGCAGCGAAACCAGCGCTCCCGCACCACGGCCACGGGGAGCAGACACGGTTTCGGAGTACCGGGTCGACCAGCCTTGCCGATGCGTTGCCGAGACGCAGGCTCGGTTGCTGGACCGGCTCAGCCTTCTGCATGACCCGACTCAGGTCTGGGCCATGTCCACGAAGCGTGAGTAGTGCCCCTGGAACGCCACCGTGATCGTCGCTGTCGGGCCGTTTCGGTGCTTGGCCACGATCAGGTCCGCCTCGCCCGCACGCGGGGACTCCTTCTCGTACGCGTCCTCGCGGTGCAGCAGGATGACCATGTCGGCGTCCTGCTCGATGGAGCCCGATTCACGCAGGTCGGAGACCATCGGCTTCTTGTCGGTGCGCTGCTCCGGGCCACGGTTCAGCTGGGAGAGCGCGATGACGGGAACCTCCAGCTCCTTGGCGAGGAGTTTGAGGTTTCGGGACATGTCCGAAACCTCCTGCTGACGGCTCTCGGCCCGCTTGGCACCGCCGGACTGCATCAGCTGCAGATAGTCGATGACCACGAGCTTGAGGTCGTTGCGCTGCTTGAGACGACGGCATTTCGCCCGGATCTCCATCATGGAGAGGTTCGGCGAATCGTCGATGTAGAGCGGAGCCGCCGAGACGTCCGGCATCCGCCGGGCCAGCCTCGTCCAGTCCTCGTCGGTCATCGTGCCGGAGCGCATGTGGTGAAGTGCCACCCGTGCCTCGGCGGACAGCAGACGCATCGCGATCTCGTTGCGGCCCATTTCCAGCGAGAAGATCACGCTCGGCAGGTTGCTCTTGATCGAACAGGCACGGGCGAAGTCCAGGGCGAGCGTGGACTTTCCCATGGCGGGACGCGCCGCGATCACGATCATCTGCCCGGGGTGCAGGCCGTTCGTCAGGGCGTCCAGATCGGTGAATCCGGTCGGGACACCGGTCATCTCGCCGCTGCGGGACCCGATCGCCTCGATCTCGTCGAGAGCGCCCTCCATGATGTCGCCGAGCGGCAGGTAGTCCTCACTGGTGCGCTGCTCGGTGACGGCGTAGATCTCGGCCTGCGCCGAGTTGACGATCTCGTCCACGTCACCGTCGGCTGCGTACCCCATCTGCGTGATCTTCGTGCCGGCCTCGACGAGACGCCGGAGAACCGCCCGTTCATGGACGATCTCCGCGTAGTACGAGGCGTTGGCGGCCGTCGGCACGGACTGGACCAGGGTGTGCAGATACGGGGCTCCGCCAACCTTGGTGATCTCACCGCGCTTGACGAGCTCTGCCGCCACCGTGATCGGGTCGGCCGGCTCGCCCTTGGCATAGAGGTCGAGGATCGCCGTGTAGACGGTCTCGTGAGCCGGACGGTAGAAGTCGTGGCCCTTGATGATCTCCACGACATCGGCGATGGCGTCCTTGGACAGCAGCATGCCGCCGAGCACGGACTGCTCCGCGTCGAGGTCCTGGGGAGGCACTCGCTCGAACCCGGACGAGCCGCTGTCCCAGCTGCTCTCCCGGCCCCGCTCGTGCTGCTCGTCCCGCCCCTTGCCCTCTCCACGGCGCTGACGGGAAACGGGCAGACGGTCACTGGGACCGACATCGGCCCAGGGATCGTCCAAAGGCTCGGGAATGCTCACCGGGCCACCTCCTCCCGTCCGCTGCGCGGACCTAACCGTGCCACTCTTTCTTACGGCACGGCACCGACAAACAAGACGCCCGACTCCGGTTCCGGCGCGTCAAGTTCTGGGGTCATCCCTGCCGGAACGGAGTGCGGGCGCCGCCCCACGGTAGGCCGGTATGCACCGTCAGCCAATCTGGTTATCCACAGGGCATGTGGACGACGGACCAGATGCTGTGGAGAACCCCTCCGATCCTGTGCACGGGCCAGGGGACAGCACTGTGGACAAACTCATACCGACCCAGCCGGAAGGGTTCTGACCTGGGCTTTCTCCATCCACTGGCTGTGGGGGAGAAAAACTTTCGCCCTGAGCTCAAGATCGCCGGAATCACCCCCCGGCCGATCCGTGAACTCGTGGACAGGTAAGGACTCCAATGGTGTTGCATCTCTTACCTGTGGAAGATTAAATTGACACCCATGACCCAGGCCTCCGCGACCCAGCCGCCGTCCCGCCGTCGGCACGACCGCGAGATCATCGCCCTCGCCGTACCGGCCTTCGGCGCTCTCGTCGCCGAGCCACTTTTCGTCATGGTCGACAGCGCCGTCGTCGGCCATCTGGGCACGTCCCAACTGGCCGGCCTGGGGGTCGCCGCCGCCTTGCTCACCACTGCCGTGAGCATCTTCGTCTTCCTCGCCTACGCGACCACGGCTGCGGTGGCCCGCCGGGTCGGGGCAGGCGACATCCCCTCCGCCATCCGACAGGGAATGGACGGCATCTGGCTCGCCCTGCTGCTCGGCGCCCTCGTCGTCGCCTTCGCCTATCCCGCGGCCCCCTGGCTCATCGAGGCCTTCGGCACGTCGGACACGGCCACCCCCTACGCCGTGACCTACCTGAGGATCTCCAGCTTCGGCATCCCCGCCATGCTTGTCGTGCTCGCCGCGACCGGCGTACTGCGGGGCCTGCAGGACACCCGGACGCCCCTCTACGTCGCCATCGGTGGATTCACGGCCAACGGCGCGCTCAACGTGGGGCTCGTCTACGGAGCCGGACTCGGCATCGCCGGATCTGCCTGGGGCACGGTGATCGCCCAGGCCGGCATGGCGCTCGCCTACCTGATCGTTGTTGTGCGCGGCGCGCGGAGACACGGAGCTTCGCTGCGTCCCGACGCCGCAGGAATCAGGGCCAGCGCCCAGGCAGGCTTCCCCCTGCTGGTCCGTACGCTCTCACTGCGTTCGGTCCTGCTGATCGCCACCGCAGTGGCGGCCCGACTCGGCGACACGAACATCGCCGCCCACCAGATCATCCTGTCCCTCTGGAGCCTCACGGCCTTCGCTCTCGACGCCATCGCCATTGCGGGGCAGGCCATCATCGGCCGCTACCTGGGCGCGGGCGACGCCAAGGGAGCCCGCGAGGCCTGTCGCCGGATGGTCCAGTGGGGCATCGCCTCCGGTGTGGTTCTCGGTGTGCTGATCGTGCTGGCGCGCCCCTTGTTCGTCCCCCTGTTCACCGGCGACCCGTCGGTGCAGGAGACCTTGCTGCCGGCGCTGCTCGTCGTCGCGCTCTCCCAGCCGATTGCCGGTGTCGTCTTCGTGCTCGACGGCGTACTCATGGGTGCGGGTGACGGCCGGTACCTCGCCTGGGCCATGATCGTGACCCTGGCCGCCTTCGCCCCCGTCGCCCTCCTCATCCCCGGCCTCGGAGGAGGCCTGACCGCCCTGTGGTGGGCGATGACGCTCATGATGGCAGTCCGACTGGTGACACTCTGGCTGCGCATGCGCTCGGGCAAGTGGCTCGTCATTGGCGCCACCCGCTGACCGACCAACGGCGTCGCGGTCCCGTTTCACGTGAAACGGGACCGCGACGCCGTTTCACGTGAAACCAGGCACGACACGAACCAGGCACGAGACCTCGCCGGTGCAGCACGACGAAGGGCCGCACCGTGAGGTGCGGCCCTTCACCTAGCTCTGCTGAGCTGTGCCCTTAGGCAGCAACGACCTCGATACCGAGCTTCGCGGCAACCTCGGGGTGCAGGCGCACGGATACCTGGTATCCGCCGAGCGTCTTGATCGGCGTACCGAGCTCGACGCGACGCTTGTCGACGTCCGGACCACCGGCGGCCTTGATCGCCGAGGCGATGTCGGCCGGGGTGACGGAGCCGAAGAGACGGCCGGCGTCGCCGGAGCGAACAGCCAGACGCACCTTGACGGCCTCGAGCTTGGCCTTGATCTCGTTGGCCTGCTCGATCGTCGCGATCTCGTGGATCTTACGGGCGCGGCGGATCTGCGCCACGTCCTTCTCGCCACCCTTGGTCCAGCGGATGGCAAAGCCACGCGGAACCAGGTAGTTACGGGCGTACCCGTCCTTGACGTCCACGACGTCGCCGGCAGCACCGAGGCCAGTGACCTCGTGGGTGAGGATGATCTTCATGATTCGGTCACCCTTCCCTTATCGCGCGGTGGACGTGTAGGGCAGCAGCGCCATCTCACGGCTGTTCTTGACTGCCGTGGCGACGTCACGCTGGTGCTGCGTGCAGTTGCCGGTGACGCGGCGGGCACGGATCTTGCCGCGGTCGGAAATGAACTTCCGCAGCATGTTCGTGTCCTTGTAGTCCACGTACTGGGTCTTGTCCTTGCAGAACGCGCAGACCTTCTTCTTAGGCTTGCGCACAGGCGGCTTCGCCATGGTGTTTCTCCTGTGTGATCAAGAAGTGGGGGTACGAGCTGCCCTAGAAGGGAGGCTCGTCCGAGTAGCCGCCGCCGGAGCTTCCGCCCGAGCCACCGGAGCCGCCGGAGCTTCCGCCCCAGCCACCCCCGCCGCTCTGCTGGCCCCCGCCCTGCTGGCCGCCCGCAGGCGCGCCAGTGGCCCACGGGTCGTCGGCAGGTGCACCGCCGCCGCCCTGCTGACCGCCGCTACCGGGACCGCCGCCCCAGTTGCCGCCGCCCTGCTGGCCGCCGCCGTATCCACCCTGACCGCCACCCTGGCCACCGCGACCCGTGGTCTTGGTGACCTTGGCCGTGGCGCTCTTGAGACTGGGGCCGACTTCCTCGACGTCCAGCTCGTAGACCGTGCGCTTGACGCCCTCACGGTCCTCGTAGGACCGCTGCTTCAGCCGGCCCTGCACGACGACGCGCATGCCTCGCTGGAGCGACTCCGCGACGTTCTCCGCCGCCTGACGCCAGACCGAGCAGGTGAGGAACAGGCCTTCGCCGTCCTTCCACTCATTGGTCTGCCGGTCGAAGATGCGGGGAGTGGACGCGACACGGAACTTCGCGACCGCCGCACCGGACGGGGTGAAGCGCAGCTCGGGGTCGTCGACGAGATTGCCGACGACCGTGATGACGGTCTCGCCTGCCATGGGTGAACCTCTCGGCGGGGATTGCTTCTGGCTGCTTGCTACTCGAACCCGATGACCGCTGAGCTAGATGCTCAGTGGATCTCGGGACGGAGGACCTTGGTCCGGAGGACCGACTCGTTCAGGTTCATCTGTCGGTCGAGCTCCTTGACGACCGCAGGCTCGGCCTGCAGGTCGATGACCGAGTAGATGCCCTCAGGCTTCTTCTTGATCTCGTAAGAGAGACGACGACGGCCCCAGGTGTCGACCTTCTCAACCTTTCCATCGCCCTCACGGACGACGGAGAGGAAGTTCTCGATCAGCGGGGAGACTGCTCGCTCCTCGAGATCGGGGTCGAGGATGACCATCACCTCGTAGTGACGCATGTGGAACCCACCTCCTTTGGACTCAGCGGCCACGGTCGTTCCGTGGCAGGAGGGTCGTGATGCGTAGGCATCGATGTCTCCGAGTAAAACAGCCACCACTGACAACGCCCGTCTTCGATGGTCGAGGGGAGTTGCAGTGCTGACTCAGGGCAGACACCGGTGCAGACCGTACAGACTACCCGCAGACAGGCTTCCGGTTGAAATCCGGTGCCGGAAGGCCGCAATCTGTACACATCGGATGTGA
Organism: Streptomyces clavifer; assembly: GCA_014651175.1. Taxonomy (GTDB): domain Bacteria; phylum Actinomycetota; class Actinomycetes; order Streptomycetales; family Streptomycetaceae; genus Streptomyces; species Streptomyces clavifer. The sequence continues at coordinate 250,165 of BMWJ01000004.1, forward strand.
GCGGCGTTACAGTGCGCCGCTTTCCGGTCAGGAGGTTCCCCATGGCACAGCCAATGCGACCCCGCACCCGTCCCGCCGTCTCCCTGTTCGCCACGGACGGCAGGTCCCATCCCCTCCAGGACGCGCTCGTGACCGTGACCGTGGTCCTCGGGATCCTCGCCTTCGTGACGGCGATGTTCCACCACCTGCACCTGATCAGCTCCTGGGCCGGGCTGGTCGGGATCATGACGGGCGCTTACGGGCAGTACGTCTCGGTCACCACCCGTGAACGCTTTCCCCTCATCGTGGGGCTGGGTGCGTCCGCGCTCGGTTTCTTCCTCGGCATGGCCCACGGCGGCCTCTTCGGCGGCGTGATCAACTGAGGGGCGCGCGGAAAACCCGTCCCGGTCACCCAGGGCCCAGACGGGGCGCTCCCCGGTCACAGTAGGCTTCGGCGCGAGAGCCGGAGCCCCTGACCGATGGGGACACACCTGCCGAGGAGCGCCCCGCATGAGCCTGACCCTGAGGACCATCAGCCGAGAGCAGCATCTGGCGTACATCCAGAACCTGCCCTCGGCCAGTCACTGCCAGGTCCCGGCGTGGGCTGATGTGAAGACCGAATGGCGCTCGGAGAACCTGGGATGGTTCGACAAGAACGGCGAAATGGTCGGTGCCGGCCTGGTGCTGTACCGCCAGCTGCCCAAGATCAAGCGCTATCTGGCCTATCTTCCCGAGGGCCCGGTCATCAACTGGTACGCCCCGAACCTCGACGACTGGCTCCAGCCGATGCTCGCGCACCTGAAGCAGCAAGGTGCCTTCTCGGTGAAGATGGGCCCGCCCGTGGTCATCCGCCGCTGGGACTCGATCGCCATCAAGTCGGGCATCCAGGACCCCGACGTGAAGCGGCTGCGCGACGTCGAGGCAACCCACATCGAACCGCGCGCCTTCGAGGTGGCGGACCGGCTGCGGAAGATGGGCTGGCAGCAGGGCGAGGACGGCGGCGCCGGATTCGGTGACGTACAGCCCCGCTACGTCTTCCAGGTCCCGCTGGCCAACCGCTCGCTGGAGGACGTCCTCAAGGGCTTCAACCAGCTCTGGCGGCGCAACATCAAGAAGGCCGACAAGGCCGGCGTCGAAGTGGTCCAGGGCGGCTACGAGGACCTCGCCGAATGGCAGCGGCTGTACGAGATCACCGCGGTGCGCGACCACTTCCGGCCGCGCCCGCTCTCCTACTTCCAGCGCATGTGGACGGTCCTCAACTCCGAGGACCCCAACCGCATGCGGCTCTACTTCGCCCGCCACAACGGCGTGAACCTCTCCGCGGCCACCATGCTCGTGGTCGGCGGACACGTCTGGTACTCGTACGGCGCGTCCGACAACATCGGACGCGAGGTCCGGCCCTCGAACGCGATGCAGTGGCGCATGCTGCGCGACTCCTACGCGATGGGTGCCACCGTCTACGACCTGCGCGGCATCAGCGATTCGCTGGACGAGACCGACCACCTCTTCGGCCTGATCCAGTTCAAGGTCGGCACCGGCGGCGAGGCCGTCGAGTACGTCGGCGAGTGGGACTTCCCCCTCAACAAACTCCTGCACAAGGCGCTCGATATGTACATGTCGCGCCGCTGAAACACCCGCTGGTCCGCGTCGATCCTGGTCCGCGTCGATCAGCTCCTCACCCCTCCGAACCCACCGCAGCCACCAGAAAGGTCCCGGGCCGGCCATGGCGCTCTCCCTCTACGTCGACACCGTGCGCTGGCGGGCGCACCAGAAGTCCGTGATCGACCAGTTCCCCGGTCTCGTTCCCGTCTGCAAGGGCAACGGATACGGCTTCGGCCACGAACGGCTGGCCGACGAGGCGATCCGTTTCGGCTCCGACACGCTGGCCGTCGGAACCACGTACGAGGCCGCCAGGATCAAGGACTGGTTCAGCGGCGACCTGCTCGTCCTCACGCCCTTCCGCAGGGGCGAGGAGCCGGTTCCGCTGCCCGACCGCGTCATCCGCTCCGTCTCCTCCGTGGACGGCGTGCACGCCCTGGTGGGCGCGCGCGTCGTCATCGAGTGCATGAGCTCGATGAAGCGCCACGGTGTGAAGGAGGAGGAGCTGGGACAGCTGCACGCGGCCATCGAGGACGTGCGCCTCGAGGGTTTCGCCCTGCACCTGCCGCTGGACCGCACGGACGGCTCGGACGCGGTCGAGGAGGTCATCTCCTGGATGGACCGCCTGCGCTCGGCCCGGCTGCCCCTGCACACCATGTTCGTCAGCCACCTGCGCGCCGAGGAGCTGGCGCGGCTGCAGCAGCAGTTCCCGCAGACCCGCTTCCGGGCCCGCATCGGCACGCGGCTCTGGCTCGGTGACCACGAGGCCACCGAGTACCGCGGCGCCGTGCTCGACGTGACGCGGGTCGTCAAGGGGGACCGGTTCGGCTACCGCCAGCAGAAGGCGGCTTCCGACGGCTGGCTGGTCGTCGTCGCGGGCGGTACGTCCCACGGTGTCGGCCTGGAGGCCCCCAAGGCCCTCCACGGTGTCATGCCGCGCGCCAAGGGCGTCGCACGTGCCGGGCTGGCCACGGTCAATCGCAATCTCTCGCCGTTCGTGTGGTCGGGCAAGCAGCGCTGGTTCGCGGAACCTCCGCACATGCAGGTGTCGATCCTGTTCGTGCCGTCGGACGCGCAGGAGCCGAAGGTCGGCGACGAACTGGTGGCCCATCTGCGCCACACGACCACCCAGTTCGACCGCCTCGTGGACCGGTAGCAGCCGGACACGCCCTCAGTCGGAGGGCGCTCCGCCCGCCGTGCCCCACTCCACCCGCGGTCCTCGGACCGCGGGTGCCGCGTTCCGGGCCGGGTGATGCGCCGGCTGCCCGAGCACGACCGTGTCCGGTGCCCCGTCGAGCACTCCGCCCGACGGGTCGTCCGACCCGTCGCGTCGCACGGGGTCGCGGTCCGGCCTCAGGATGTCCCTGACGACCAGAGCGCACAGGTACAGCGTTCCGAGCAGGTGCAGGGCGATCGCGACCTGGTAGCCCTCCTGGGGCAGCCCCTGGTGCTTGTCACCGCTCGTCGTGTACGCGAGGTAGAACCAGATCCCGAGGAAGTACATGACCTCGCAGGCCTGCCAGACGAGGAAGTCCCGCCAGCGGGGCCGGGCGAGCACCGCCAGCGGGATCAGCCAGAGCACGTACTGCGGCGAGTAGACCTTGTTCGTCAGGATGAAGGCGGCCACCACCAGGAAGGCGAGCTGCGCGAAGCGCGGCCGGTGCCGGGCGGTCAGCGCCAGTCCGGCGATGCCCGCGCACAGCACGATCATCAGCAGCACGGAAGCGGTGTTGACGGTGCCCACGTCGATGGGCTTCCCGGTGCGCTGGGTGATGACCAGCCAGAACGACCCGTAGTCGATCTGCCGTTCCTGGCTGAAGGTGTAGAACTTCTTCCACCCCTCGGGGGCGTACAGCATCACCGGGAGGTTCACCAGGAGCCAGGAGGCCGCCGCGCCGAACAGCGCCCTGCCGAACTCCCGCCACGTGCCGGCCCGCCAGCACAGGACGAGCAGCGGCCCGAGGAGCAGCACGGGGTAGAGCTTGGCGGCGGTGGCCAGGCCGATGAGGATGCCGAAGGCGAGAGCCCTGCCGCGGGACCACATGAGCATCGCGGCGGCCGTCAGGGCGACGGCGAGCAGGTCCCAGTTGATGGTCGCCGTGAGCGCGAGCGCCGGTGCGAGGGCGACCAGGAGCCCGTCCCAGGGCCGGCGGCGGTGTGTACGGGCCACGCACACCGCGATGATCACGGCGCAGATCATCAGCATGCCCGCGTTGACCATCCAGTACATCTGCTCACGCTGCTGCATGGGGTCGGTGCTGGGCGTCAGCGTCAGCCAGGACGCGATCTGCATGAACAGGCCAGTGAGGACGGGGTACTCGAGGTACGCCATGTCTCCGCCGAGCCGGTCGACGTAGGGCACCAGCCCGTCGGCGAAGCCGCGGCCGAGGTAGAGGTGCGGGATGTCGGAGTAGCACGCGTGCGTGTACTGCGAGCTCGTGCCCCGGAACCACGCCCAGTCGTAGCAGGGGACCTTCTGCACCATGCCGAGTGCGAACATCCCGATCGCCACGAGCGCGATGACGCGCACCGGTGTGAGCGGCCCCGATCCGAGCCGTGCCCAGCGGCCCGCGGGTCCGCCGATCAGCTCGCTGCCGGCCGCGGAGATCTCGTCCTCCCGCGTGGGCCGAACGACGGGCCGCTCCTGGTGCACGCTCGTGTCCTCTGTGCTTGGCATGCCGCACATCCTGCCGTACGGCGCTGTGTGCGGGGCGTGGGCCGCGTACGGGACAAGGAAAGGGCCGCCCGCACCTGGCAGGTGCGGGCGGCCCTCCTCATGCGTGTCCGGCGGGCTCCTGACGGTGCTCCCGGGGTGCGGCGCTGCTATCCGCCGCCTCCGAAGAGGCCGCCCCCGCTGTTGTTGCCGTTGCTGTTGCCGTTGGACGTCCCGGTCGAGCCGTCCGTCGTGCCGTCGGTGGTTCCGGTGTCCGTTCCTCCGTCGGTGGTCCCGGCGTCGGTTCCTCCGTTGTCGGTCCCTCCGTCGGTGGTCCCTCCGTTGTCGGTGCCGGTGTTGGTACCGCCGTTGTTCTGGTTCTGGCAGTCCCAGTCCAACGTTCCGCACGTCTCGCTGGGCGACGGGGACGGGGACGACGGGCTGGGCGACGGCGTCGTGGGCGCCTCGCTGGACTCGGAGGGCGACGGCGACGGGCTCGGGGTGAGCGTGGGGCTGGGCGTACCGACGACCTCGCCGAACGGCTCGGGCTTCGGGAAGTTCATGACCTTCTCGCCCTTCATGGCGACGGTCATGTAGTCGTGCCAGATCTGCGCGGGGAAGGAAGCACCGTGGATCTGCTTCTCACCCCCGGTGCCGTACATCTCCAGGAACTCGCGGTTCTTCTTCGTCTCGTCGTCGTCCAGCCGGAACATGCTGACCGCGGTCGACAGCTGCGGGGTGTACCCGACGAACCAGGCGGACTTGTTGCCGTCCGTCGTACCCGTCTTGCCCGCCGCATCACGCCCTTCGAGCTGGGCGGGCGTACCCGTCCCGTTCTCGACGACGTTCTTCAGCACGTCGGTGACGTTGTCCGCGATGACGCTGTCCATGGCCATCTTGGTGACCGTCTTGTGCTTGTAGACGACGTTGCCCTTCTTCTTCACCTCGGTGACCGAAAAGGGGTCGCGCTGCTTGCCGCTGGTCGCGAAGGTGGCGTACGAGCCGGCCATCCGGATGGCGCTGGGCGACGACGTCCCGATGGAGAACGACGGCACGGTCGAGTTCGCCATGTAGCGGTCGTCGCGCAGCCCGGAGGCGATCGCGACATCCTTCACCTTGTCCGTGCCGATGTTCATGCCGAGCTGGACGAAGGGGGAGTTGGCCGACTCCTGCATCGCGTACCGCAGGTCGATGTCGCCGTAGGACTTGTCACCGTCGTTGGTCTGGTACCACGGGTTGTTGTCCTCGTCGGTCCAGACCTCGCCGTTGTACTTCTTGATCTTCAGCTTGTTGTCGCCGTCGAACACGCTCTTCGGCGAGACCGGGGTGCGCGTCGACTCGCCCTGGTCGGGCCCGAGCTTCGGGTCGCGGGCCCCGTACTGCATACCGGCCGCCAGCACGAAGGGCTTGAACGTCGAGCCGACCTGGGCGCCGGTCGCGTCCGCGTTGTTGGTGTAGTGCTGCGTCGCGTCCTGACCGCCGTAGGTGGCGACGATGGCGCCCGTCTCGGTGTCCACCGAGGCGCCGCCGAATTCGACGTGCGAGTCCAGATCGGGACGCTTCTTCGGGTCGATCTTGCTCTTGAGTACCTTGGAGATCGAGGTCTCGAGCTGCTTGACCTTGTCCTTCTTGAACGTCGTGTGGATCTCGTAGCCACCCTGGGCGAGCTGCCGCTCGGTGGTGCCGTCCTTGGTGTGCGCGAGGAAGTAGTCCGTGGCGAGGTCCACCAGGTAACCGGTCTGCCCGCCCAGCTTGGCTTCCTTCTTCGGCGGATCCGGCATGGGGAATTCCTTGTACGTGGCCCGCTCGGCGGCACTCAGCCGCTTGTCCTTGACCATCTCGTCGAGGATCGTCTTCCAGCGGAACTTGGCCCGCGCCAGGTTCTTCTCCGGAGTGGCCCCGACCGGGTCGACGTCCTCGGCGCCGGCGGGGTCGTAGTAGCTCGCGCCCTTGAGCAGGCTCGTCAGGAAGGCGCACTGGCTCGCGTTGAGCTTCGAGGCGTCGATCCCGTAGTACGTACGTGCGGCGGCCTGGAGGCCCGACGCGCCACGCCCGTAGTACGAGACGTTGAGGTAGCCCTCCATGACCTTCTCCTTGCTCTCGGTCTTACCGACCTTGAGCGTGATGAAGAGCTCCTTGAACTTCCGGCTGATCGTCTGGTCCTGCGTCAGCATCGAGTTCTTCACGTACTGCTGGGTGATCGTCGACCCGCCCTGGGTGTCACCCCCCTTCGCCATGTTGTAGAAGGCGCGGGCGATACCCATGGGGTCGACGCCCTTGTCGGTCTCGAACGTCTTGTTCTCGGCCGAGATGACGGAGTTGCGCATCTCCTCGGGGATCTGCGCGTAGTCGATCCACTGCCGGTTGACCGAACCTCCGGTGGCGACCATCTGCGTGCCGTCGGCCCAGTAGTAGACGTTGTTCTGCGCCCTGGCGATGCTCTTCACCTCGGGAGTCGCCACGAGCGCGTACGAGATGCCGGCGACGCCCATCAGGAGCGCGAGGAACCCCAGGCACAGGCCTGAGACGAGCTTCCACGACGGCACCCAGCGCCGCGCGCCGTCCTTGCCGGCCCGCGGGTAGTCGACGAGGCGCTTCTTGCCGGAACGGCTGTCCGCCGCGCGCCCTCCGCCTTCGCTCCCGCGCCTTCTGCCGCCTCCGCCGCCCCGCTGGGCGGCGCGACGGGCTTCGGCACGGCCGCTGTACGACTCCTCCTCACCGTGGGCGTCGGACGGTGAGGGTGGCATTGCTCTACGTGATGGCTCTTGACGTCCTGCGGGCTGCTGGGCGGCTCGTCTGGCCGCGGCACGCCCGCCACCTTGCGATTGCGGCGTCTTGCGACGGTGCTCGCTCATCGAACGACTACTCCTCGGGCAGGCGAGAGCGCCTGGAAGTGGCAGTTGAGATCCGGTCCCCCCGAATTACGGACAAGCCCTGCGGAAGGCTCATCCGCAGTACATCCGGCAGTCCGCGATTACTGACGCGCGACGGCGTCTCACGGTTCCCGGTGGTCTGCATGCCGCACAGACTACGCACGGTCAAAAACCTCCTGGGACCGAACTTCACCCCAAATAACGCAAGTCGCTCCCTATGAATCGACGATGTGACGCCGCTCACGATTCCTCCTCTTGTCGAACATCACGGACCGATCTATCGTGCTGATGTATCGAGTCGATACATCAGCACGGCATAAGGTGGAGCCCCGGGCTCCGCGGGAGCACCTGACGAAGGAGGAGGCGAAGGTGAGCAGACGCTCCGGCATCCTCGAATTCGCCGTCCTCGGCCTGCTCCGCGAGTCCCCGATGCACGGGTACGAGCTGCGCAAACGCCTCAACACTTCGTTGGGGATCTTCCGAGCGTTCAGCTACGGCACCCTCTACCCCTGCCTCAAGACGCTGGTCGCCAGCGGCTGGTTGATCGAGGAGCCGGGAAGTGTTCCGGCTGTGCCGCCCGCCGCCTCCTCCCTCGCAGGACGCCGGGCCAAGATCGTCTACCGGTTGACGGCGGAAGGTAAGGAGCACTTCGAGGAGTTGCTCTCGCACACCGGTCCCGACGCCTGGGAGGACGAGCATTTCGCCGCGCGCTTCGCCTTCTTCGGGCAGACGGAGCGCGAGGTGCGGATGCGCGTGCTCGAAGGACGGCGCAGCAGGCTGGAGGAGCGCCTCGAGAAGATGCGCGCTTCGCTGGCCCGCACCCGCGAACGACTCGACGACTACACGCTTGAGCTGCAGCGACACGGCATGGAATCCGTGGAGCGCGAAGTGCGCTGGCTGAACGAGCTCATCGAGAGCGAGCGGTCGGGACGGGATCAGCGACGATCCTCGCTCGAAGGCTCTGCTCAGCACGACACATCAGGAGAGACGGACGGCCTGCCCCGGCACCGGGATCACTCCCGGCCGGATCCGTCCGACGACACCAAGTGAGATCCCCGCAGAGCCGTGAGGCTTCACCGGGGCACACTGAGAAGACACAGGGAGCAATCGGCATGGGTTCGGTTCGCGTAGCCATCGTCGGCGTGGGCAACTGCGCCGCCTCGCTGGTGCAGGGCGTCGAGTACTACAAGGACGCCGATCCGGCCGGCAGGGTGCCCGGCCTGATGCACGTCCAGTTCGGCGAGTACCACGTGAGCGACGTCGAGTTCGTCGCCGCTTTCGACGTCGACGCGAAGAAGGTCGGCCTCGACCTCGCGGACGCCATCGGTGCCAGCGAGAACAACACCATCAAGATCGCCGATGTGCCGAACACCGGTGTGACCGTGCAGCGCGGCCACACCCACGACGGCCTGGGCAAGTACTACCGCGAGACGATCGAGGAGTCCTCCGAGGCTCCGGTCGACATCGTCCAGATCCTCAAGGACAAGCAGGTCGACGTCCTCGTCTGCTACCTGCCCGTCGGTTCCGAGGTGGCTGCCAAGTTCTACGCGCAGTGCGCCATCGACGCCAAGGTCGCGTTCGTCAACGCCCTCCCGGTGTTCATCGCCGGCACGAAGGAGTGGGCGGACAAGTTCACCGAGGCCGGTGTCCCGATCGTCGGCGACGACATCAAGTCCCAGGTGGGCGCCACCATCACGCACCGCGTGATGGCGAAGCTCTTCGAGGACCGGGGCGTCATCCTGGACCGCACGATGCAGCTGAACGTCGGCGGCAACATGGACTTCAAGAACATGCTCGAGCGTGAGCGCCTGGAGTCCAAGAAGATCTCGAAGACTCAGGCCGTCACCTCGCAGATCCGTGACCGCGAGCTCGGTGCGGACAACGTCCACATCGGCCCCTCGGACTACGTGGCCTGGCTGGACGACCGCAAGTGGGCGTACGTGCGCCTCGAGGGCCGTGCCTTCGGTGACGTTCCGCTGAACCTCGAGTACAAGCTCGAGGTGTGGGACTCCCCGAACTCCGCCGGTGTCATCATCGACGCCGTGCGCGCTGCGAAGATCGCCAAGGACCGCGGCATCGGTGGCCCGATCCTCTCGGCCTCCTCGTACTTCATGAAGTCCCCGCCGGTCCAGTACTTCGACGACGAGGCCCGCGAGAGCGTCGAGAAGTTCATCAGCGGCGACATCGAGCGCTGATCCTGCCGGTCACGGCATCAGTCTCATCAGGGTGAGGAGCGGCAACGCTCCGCCCCTTCCACACGTGGGGGGTCCCCGGGCAATCCGCCCGGGGACCCCCCACGTGTGTGACCCTTGCCCACATGCCTGTCGTGCGTGATCTGGGTGTCCTCCTGCGAGTTCGGAACTTCCGTCGCCTGCTGGCAGTCCGACTCCTCTCCCAGTCGGCCGACGGCGTCTACCAGGTCGCGCTCGCCACCTACGTCGTCTTCTCGCCGGAGAACCAGACCACTCCGGGCGCCATCGCGTCCGCCATGGCGGTGCTGCTGCTCCCGTACTCGCTGATCGGCCCGTTCGCGGGCGTGCTGCTGGACCGCTGGCCGCGCCGCCAGGTCTTCCTCTACGGAAACCTGCTGCGGGCCGCCCTGGCCTGCTGCACCGCGCTGCTGCTCCTCGGCTCCGCGCCACAGTGGCTGTTCTACGCCTCGGCCCTCTGCGTCACCGCCGTCAACCGCTTCGTACTGGCCGGGCTGTCCGCGGCCCTCCCACGCGTCGTCGACTCCGACCGGCTCGTCATCGCCAACTCCCTCTCCCCTACGGCCGGCACACTGGCCGCGACCGCGGGCGGGGGTGTGGCGTTGGCCCTGCGTCTGCTGACCGACGGCTCCGACACGGCCGTCGTCCTCCTGGGGGCGACCCTCTACCTGCTGTCGGCCCTCGCGTCCCTGACCCTGTCCCGCACACTCCTGGGCCCGGATCTGAGCAGGCACCGCATACGCACGCGGGAAGCGCTGGCCGTTACGGCACACGGGCTCGCCGCGGGGTTGCGCCATCTGGCCGAGCGGAAGGATGCCGCCCACGCCCTGGCCGCCATGACAGTGGTCCGCTTCTGCTACGGCGCACTGACCGTGATGGTGCTCATGCTCTGTCGCTACGCCTGGTCGGACAACGAGTCCGACGGGCTCGCCCTCCTCGGCCTCGCACTCGGCGCCTCCGCCGCGGGGTTCTTCGCCGCCGCCGTACTCACCCCCTGGGCCATCGGCCGGTTCGGCCGGTTCGGCTGGATGGCGGTGTGCGCCGGGGCCGCCGCACTTCTGGCACCTGCCCTGGGACTGCCCTTCACGCCCATCCCGATGCTGGCGGCAGCCTTCGTCCTCGGGCTCGTGACGCAGGGGGTGAAGATCGCCACGGACACCGAGGTGCAGACATCGGTGGACGACGCCTTCCGCGGCCGGGTCTTCTCGCTCTACGACGTGCTCTTCAACGTCGCGTTCGTCGCTGCCGCGGCGGCGTCCGCCCTCGCACTCCCCGCTGACGGCCGGTCCGCCGCCGTGGTGCTCACGCTGGCCGCCCTCTATGCCACCGTCTCGATGACGATGCTCCGCTGGAAACGTGCCGGCAGTTCACCTCGTCAGGCCCCGCTCAAGGACTGAGGGGCGTTGTTTCACGTGAAACAACGCCTCTCAGTCACCGTCACACAGGCTCGGTCCGCGCCCCACGCTCCATGTTTCACGTGAAACGTGGAGCTCCCCGGAAACGGATCTCCCCGGCCTCACTCCTGAGCGGCCCACCACTCCTTGAGCGCCGCGACCGCCGCGTCATGGCCCATCGGCCCGTTCTCCAGCCGCAGCTCCAACAGGAAGGAGTACGCCCTGCCGATCACCGGCCCGGGGCTGATCCCCAGGATCTGCATGATCTCGTTGCCGTCCAGGTCGGGCCGGATCGCGTCCAGCTCTTCCTGTTCCTGTAGCTGCGCAATGCGCTCCTCGAGCTTGTCGTAGGTGCGCGACAGAGCACTCGCCTTGCGCTTGTTCCTCGTCGTGCAGTCCGAACGTGTGAGCTTGTGGAGCCGGTCGAGCAAGGGCCCCGCATCGCGCACGTACCGGCGCACCGCGGAGTCGGTCCATTCCCCGTCCCCGTAGCCGTGGAAGCGCAGGTGCAGTTCCACAAGCTTCGACACGTCCTTGATCATGTCGTTGGAGTACTTGAGATCGGTCAGCCGCTTCTTTGTCATCTTGGCGCCCACCACCTCGTGGTGGTGGAAGGAGACCCGGCCGTCCTTCTCGAAACGCCGCGTCCTCGGCTTGCCGATGTCGTGCAGGAGAGCCGCGAGCCTCAGCACGAGGTCCGGCCCGTCCTCCTCCAGATCGACGGCCTGCTCCAGAACCGTCAGGGAGTGCTCGTAGACATCCTTGTGGCGGTGATGCTCGTCACTCTCCAGCCGCAGCGAGGGGAGCTCGGGCAGCACCCGGTCTGCCAGGCCGGTGTCCACCAGCAGCCCCAGACCCTTCCGGGGGTGCTCCGACAGCAGCAGTTTGTTGAGCTCCTCACGGACCCGCTCAGCCGAGACGATGTCGATACGCCCGGCCATGTCCGTCATCGCCGTGACGACATCCGGAGCCACCTCGAAGTCCAGCTGCGCGGCGAACCGAGCAGCGCGCAGCATCCGCAGCGGATCGTCCGAGAAGGACGCCTCGGGCGTGCCCGGGGTGCGCAGCACACGCTCCGCCAGGTCCTCGAGGCCGCCGTGGGGGTCCACGAACTCCTTCTGCGGCAGCGCGACAGCCATCGCGTTGACGGTGAAGTCGCGGCGTACGAGATCTTCCTCGATGGAGTCGCCATAGGACACCTCGGGCTTGCGCGAGGTCCTGTCGTACGCCTCCGACCGGTAGGTCGTGACCTCGCTCTGGTAGCCGTCCTTCTGTGAACCGACGGTGCCGAAGGCGATGCCGACCTCCCACACCGAGTCGGCCCACGGGCGGACGATCTTGAGTACGTCCTCCGGGCGGGCGTCGGTCGTGAAGTCCAGGTCGTTCCCGAGCCTGCCGAGCAACGCATCGCGGACCGACCCTCCGACCAGGGCGAGGCTGAATCCGGCCTCCTGGAATCGGCGGGCGAGGTCGTCAGCGACCGGGGACACCCGCAGCAGTTCACTGACTGCGCGGTGCTGCACCTGACTCAGTGCACTGGGGTTGTCTTCGTTGGCGTTCGGCACAACAGAAAAGGTTACGTGCCCCAGCCGTCCCGGGCGTCATCGTTTCCTGGGCGCCTGCGAGACTCTCCCGATCATGTGGCACGGTCCCCGGCACTCACCCGCCGGGCGCATCGTTACCATGCGGGGACGCAGAGACCGGCGAGACCGGCACCAGCACGACGACGAGGGACGGATAGCGCGTGGCCGAGGCGGCAGACATCCAGGGGATGAACCCTTCCCCTGCCCGCCGGTGGCTCCGGCGGGCAGCCTCCTTGATCGTCGGGGCTCCCCTGATCGCCGGGCTGCTGGCCGGTCCGGCCGCTCCCTCGGCGCAGGCCGACGGGGCGAAGAAGGCGCCGACCGGTTCACGCACCGTTGATGTGGCTCTGAACACCCTCACACCCAGTGCACCGGTCAAGGGCGACACCCTCACCGTTTCCGGCACCCTGACCAACAAGGGCAAGAAGACGGTCACCGACGCCGAGGTCGATCTCCGGGTCGGCCCCGCCCTGTCCAGCAGGTCCGAGATCGACGAGGCGGCCAAGCGCACCGGTTACCTCCCCGGCAGTGACCCCGCCGCGCTGGGCGGCAAGTACACGCTGAAGACGGCGAAACTGGCCCCCGGGATAAGCCAGGACTTCACCCTCGACGTGCCGGTGAACAAGCTGGGTCTGGACGACGAGGGGGTCTACCAGTTGGGCGTCTCGATCACGGGACGGACTTCGGACACCCTCTACGACCAGGTGCTCGGCATCCAGCGGACCTTCCTCCCGTGGCAGCCCGGGGACACCGACAGCAGGACCAAGCTGACCTTCCTCTGGCCTCTGATCGCGTCCGCGCACGTCACCGCGGAGACGGGATCCGACGCACAGCAGACGCCCGTCTTCGACAATGACGACCTGGCCCGCGAGCTCGCGGCCGGCGGGCGGCTGGAACAGGCGGTGGCACTGGGAAGCCGGCTCCCGGTGACCTGGGTGATCGACCCGGACCTGTTGGCCTCCGTCGACGCGATGACCAGGAACTATCGCGTCAGGGTCGGTGACACCACCATCGCCGGGACGAACCAGGGCATCGCCAAGCAGTGGCTCGCCGCACTGGAGACAGCGGTGAAGGACGGCAAGGTGGTGGCCCTGCCGTTCGCCGATCCCGATCTCGCCTCGATCGCCCACCGCGGGAAGAACGTCTCGGGCACGCTCAGCCATCTGCGTACGGCGACCGAAGTGGCGGGGGCGACGGTGGAGACCGTCCTTCACGTGAAGCCGTCCACCGACTTCGCCTGGCCGGTGGACGGTGCCATCGATCCCTCCGTCGTCGACGTGGCCACGTCGGCCGGTGCGCACAAGGTCATCGCCCGCAGCGACAGCCTCGAGGAGACCGGCGGCCTCCCGTACACCCCGACGTCGGCACGGCCCATCGGTGGAGGCACCACCGCCGTGGTCTCCGACTACCGGCTCTCCACCGCGTTCCAGGGCGAACTGGCCAAGGCCGAGGACTCGACGCTCGCCGTCCAGAAGTTCCTCGCCCATACGCTGGCGGTGACCGAGCAGGCTCCCGACAAGGAGCGCAGCATCGTCGTCGCCCCGCAGCGGACGCCCACGGTCGCCCAGACGCAGACCATGGCACGCGCCCTGCAGGCCCTCACGGAAGAGCGCTGGACGCAGCCGGCCGACCTGGTGTCGGCAGCCGAGGAGAAGCCCGACGCCGGCGCCACCACGAAGGTGCCGAAGGCCTCCCAGTACCCGAAGAAGCTGCGCAGCCAGGAACTGCCCACCCAGGCCTTCCAGGACATCAGGACGACGCAGGACTCGCCCAACAGCTTCCAGATCATCCTCACCCAGCCCGACCGGGTGGTGACTCCCTTCGGGAACGCGATCGACCGCTCCATGTCGACGTCGTGGCGCGGCAGGCCCCTGGAGGCCCAGCAGTACCGCGATGCGGTCCGCACCTACCTGCAGAGCCTCACCAACGAGGTGCAGCTCATCGCGAAGTCCGATGTCACCCTGTCCGGCCGCAGTGCGACGATTCCCGTCACCGTGCAGAACAAGCTGGTTCAGGGCGTCGACAACCTCGTGCTCCGCCTGACGTCGGGCAACGCCACGCGGCTCAAGCTCAACGACGGTGCCCCGGTGGCCGAACAGCCGGTGAAGATCGCGGGCGGGCACAGTCAGTCCGTGAAGTTCGACGCCTCGGCCAACGCCAACGGCCAGGCCCAGGTCACCGCGCGGCTCTTCACCGAGGACGGAACGCCGTACGGCGAGGAGATGACCTTCACGGTGAAGGTCTCCGAAGTCACACCGACGGTCCTCCTGGTGATCGCCGGAGGACTGCTGCTGCTGGTCCTGGCCGGCATCAGGATGTACACCCACCGCAAACGGACCGTCGCGGGCAGCACGGTGGAGGACGACGGCAGCGCGCACGACGGCGGTGAACCCGAGCAGCCGAGTGACCCGACACCGGACACCGGTCCGGAAAGCGGGAACCCGTCGGAACCGGGTGAGAAAGTGGACCGTTGAGCGATGTCTGTCGGGGCCTGTCGGCCGGGGACAATGAGGTGGGGTTTCGATGAACGCGCCGTACGACGGTGACCGCGGCCAGGGCGCGGGCGGAGCTGGGTCTTCCAGCGGTCCGCCCGTACCGCAGGGCGCAGAGGACGGGGGAGCACCTGACCCGTACCTGCAGCACGCGTACGACCACGACCCGTACCGGGCACAGGACCTCTCCGCGCAGGATCCGGTCGCCGAAGCGCTCTACGACCGTGCGTCCCACCCACCGCCGCCCCCAGGTACCTACCAGGAGCCACAGGCGCTCTACCAGCAGCCTCCCGCTCCCCCCTACGCGCCCGACCCCCGCATCTGGGCCCAGACGCCGCCACCGGAGCCTGCAGGCCCCTCCCGGCACCTTCCCTACGGGGACAACTCGGCGACCACCCAGTACGTGGGGGTCGACGCCCTCGTCACGCGGGCGTCCGACGACCGCGAGGAGCCGGACGCCTTCGCTCACCTGTTCCGCGACCAGGAGGGCTCGGGACGGCCTCCCGGCCCTCCGGCCGAGCCCGAGGCGGCTCCGGCCCCCGTACCTCCCAAGTCCGGCGGCCGTGCCTCCGGAATACTGAAGTCCAGTGCCCTCATGGCGGCCGGCACCCTGGTGTCCCGGCTCACCGGTTTCGTCCGCAGCCTGGTGATCACGGCAGCACTCGGTGCGGCCATGCTCGGCGACACCTTCACCATCGCGTACACACTGCCGACGATGATCTACATCCTCACCGTGGGCGGTGGGCTGAACTCGGTCTTCGTGCCGCAGCTCGTCCGGTCCATGAAGGACGACGAGGACGGCGGGGAGGCGTACGCCAACCGCCTGCTGACCCTCGTCATGGTCGTACTCGGTCTCATCGTCGCTCTGGCGGTCTTCGCCGCGCCCGTGCTCATCCGCATGATGTCGCTGCCCATCGCGAACGAACCGGCGGCCAACGGCGTCGCTGTCACGTTCGCCCGCTACTGCCTGCCGACCATCTTCTTCATGGGCGTCCATGTGGTGATGGGCCAGATCCTGAACGCCAGGGGACGGTTCGGCGCGATGATGTGGACGCCGGTCCTCAACAACATCGTCATGATCTTCACATTCGGCTTGTTCATCTGGGTCTACGGCACGTCGGCCGAATCCCGGATGGGTGTGGCGACGATCCCCGAGGACGGCGTCCGGCTGCTCGGCGTCGGCACGCTGCTCGGCCTGGTCGTCCAGGCCCTGGCCATGATCCCGTACCTCCGTGAGGCGGGTTTCCGCTTCCGGCCCCGTTTCGACTGGAAGGGGCACGGGCTCGGAAAAACGATCAAGCTCGCCAAATGGACGGTCCTGTTCGTCCTGGCCAACCAGGCAGGCGTGCTCGTCGTCACCCAGCTCGCCACATCGGCCGGAAAGATCGCCGACAAGGATGGCGCCGGCTTCCTCGCGTACTCCAACGCCCAGCTGATCTGGGGCATGCCGCAGGCCATCATCACCGTCTCGGTCATGGCGGCCCTGCTCCCGCGCATCTCCCGCGCCGCCCACGACAACGACCCCGGGGCCGTCCGCGACGACATCTCGCAGGGCCTGCGCAACTCGGCCGTGGCCATCGTTCCGGTCGCCTTCACGTTCCTCGCGCTCGGCCTGCCGATGTGCACCCTGCTGTACGCCTCCAGCGGCACCGAGGCCGCACGCTCCATGGGCTTCATCCTGATGGCGTTCGCCCTCGGCCTCATCCCGTATTCCGTGCAGTACGTGGTGCTGCGCGGCTTCTACGCGTACGAGGACACCCGCACCCCCTTCTACAACACGGTCATCGTCGCGGCAGTGAACGCCGCGGCCTCCGCCCTCTGCTACGTGGTCCTCCCGGCCCAGTGGGCAGTGGTCGGTATGGCCGCCTCCTACGGGCTGGCCTACGCGGTGGGTGTCGGCATCGCCTGGCGCCGGCTGAGCAACCACCTCGGGGGCGACCTCGACGGCGCTCGCGTGGTGCGCACCTACGCCCGCCTCTGCCTCGCCGCCGTCCCCGCGGCCGCCATCGGCGGTGGCGTGGGCTACGGCCTCCTGACGACGCTCGGCGACGGTGCGGGCGGCTCCGTGGTGGCACTGGTCTGCGGCAGCGTCATCCTGTTCGGCGTCTTCTTCGTCGCTGCGAGGAAGATGCGCATCGAGGAGCTCAACGGCATGGTCGGCATGGTCCGGGGACGACTCGGACGCTGAAAGGGCGCCGGGTCGCACAACCATCGCCGGACACCGCGTGTCGTGCATAGCGCCGGAGTGTGGGCACAATTGGCGTGACTGTGCAGAGCTGGCTGGCTGGCATCGCGCAACGGATGGGGAGGCAGGAACGACGGTGGCGGAACGTAGCACGGCTGCTGTCGACGTGGCCGACAACAGCGGCGGCGAGCCGCTGGCCGCCAAGGCGGACAAGGCCACGACCGACGGCACGGCCCAAGCCCAGGACACCGAAGGGGCGGACCCCTGGGGTGCGGACGCCGGGCAGGACAGCCCGGCCGCCGTCCCGGCAGCGCCCGATCTCCACAGCGGCCACAAGCTCGCCGGGCGCTACCGCCTCGAGGAGTGCGTCACCCGTCTGGACGGATTCAGCAGCTGGCGGGCCGTCGACGAGAAGCTGCGCCGTGCGGTGGGGGTCCATCTGCTTCCCGCCGACCACCCGCGCGCCCGCTCGGTACTGGCCGCGGCCCGCTCCTCCGCCCTGCTCGGCGACCCGCGCTTCGTCCAGGTCCTGGACGCGGTGGAGGAGGGCGACCTCGTCTACGTGGTCCATGAGTGGCTTCCCGACGCCACCGAGCTCACTGCCCTGCTGGCCGCAGGACCGCTGGAAGCCCACGACGCCTACCAGCTCGTGAGCCAGATCTCCCAGGCCATGGCCGCCGCCCACCGGGAGGGCCTCGCACATCTGCGTCTCACCCCGGGAGCGGTGCTGCGCAGTTCGACCGGGCAGTACCGGATCCGCGGTCTGGCCGTCAACGCGGCGTTGCGCGGCATCACGTCCGACCATCCGCTGCGCACGGACACCGAGGCCGTCGGTGCCCTCCTCTACGCGGCGCTGACCCGGCGCTGGCCGTACGAGAGCGACGCCTACGGTCTCTCCGGGCTCCCGAAGGACCTGGGGCTGATCCCGCCGGACCAGGTACGGGCAGGGGTCCACCGGGGGCTGTCGGAACTGGCCATGCGCGCACTCGTCAATGACGGCGCCACGGCTTCGCGGCAGGAACAGCCGTGCACCACACCGGACGAGCTGGCCAAGGCCGTCGCGGCCATGCCGCGCGTCCTGCCTCCGGAGCCGACGTTCACGGCTCCGCCCGAGTACCAGCGCACGACCTATCAGCAGGGCACCTACGGCCGCCCGACGGCTCGCCCCGCATCTGCGACGCAGCCGGTGATGGCCACGCCTCCGGCGCCTCTCCAGAGCCGCACCGGCAAGGCACTGAAGTGGGCCGTGTCCGCGCTGCTCATCGCCGCGCTGGGGCTCGGCAGCTGGCAGCTGGCGGAGACCGTCCTCGACAGGGACAAGGATTCCCGCGAACCCGTCACCACGCAGACCGACGAGAACGAGGACGACAACAACGCCGTCGAGCCCAGCAAGCCGGTGACCATCGCCAGCGCCCGGGACTACGATCCGCTGGGCCCCGACGGCTCCGAGAAGCCCGCTTCGATAAAGAACGTGTTCGACGGGGACGCCGGCTCCTACTGGCCCACGTCGGGCTACTACAGCGCCGACTTCGGCAGGCTCAAGTCGGGCGTCGGAGTCGTCCTCGACCTCGGCAAGGTCCAGCAGGTGGGGAACGTCGACGTGTCCTTCATCGGCCGGACATCGGTCGAGCTGAGGACCTCGGACGGCCCTTCCGTACCGCAGATGCCCGACGGTTTCACCAAGGTCGCGCAGGGATCGGGCACAAAGGTGTCGCTCAAGCCCGACAAGCAGGTGAAGGCGCGGTACGTTCTGGTCTGGCTGACCGAGCTCCCGTTGAGTGACGACGGGAACTACAGAGGCAAGGTCTCGGACATCAAGATCACCAGCTGATGGCACCAGGGGAGGGGGCTCACCGTTGGACGACGCCAGATTCGCCGACACCACCGACCAGGATCTCCTGGCCCAGCACGTCGCAGGCGAGCCGGACGCGTTCGGTGAGCTCGTACGCCGGCACCGCGACCGCCTCTGGGCCGTGGCCCTCCGCACACTGGGCGACCGCGAAGAAGCGGCAGACGCCGTGCAGGACGCCCTGGTCTCCGCCTTTCGCGCCGCACACACCTTCCGTGGCCAGTCCGCGGTCACCACATGGCTGCACCGGATCACGGTCAACGCCTGCCTCGACCGCGCCCGCAAGGCCGCCTCGCGCAAAACCGCACCGGTCGACGACGCGGAGCGGCTCGACCAGCTCCTGGAGCCGCACGAATCCGCAGAGGCTCCCGCCGAGCGGCAGGATCTGCACCGCGAACTCCTGGCGGCACTGGCCACCCTCCCCGCCGAGCAGCGGGCCGCGCTCGTCCTCGTGGACATGCAGGCCTACCCCGTCGCGGAGGCAGCTCGCGTCCTCGACGTCCCGACCGGCACGGTGAAGAGCCGCTGTGCACGGGGCCGAGCCAGGCTGCTGCCCCTGCTCTCTCATCTGCGCACCACCAGAGGCGA
Source organism: Streptomyces clavifer (assembly GCA_014651175.1). Taxonomy (GTDB): domain Bacteria; phylum Actinomycetota; class Actinomycetes; order Streptomycetales; family Streptomycetaceae; genus Streptomyces; species Streptomyces clavifer. The sequence continues at coordinate 269,570 of BMWJ01000004.1, forward strand.
CAGCGCGGACGGTGCCGTGGGAAGGAACCGGACCCAGGGGGCATCCGTCCCACCAATATCAGGACCAAGGGATGCAGGGGAAAGCGATCCTGCTGCGGTGAAGGGTGGAGGAGGGCACGCATGACATCCACAGCCGACACGGCTCAGCATCCTGACGTCTCGGAGATCGCGGACCTCACCGAAGACCTCCTCCCTCTCGCACGGGCGGCTGAACTCCGCCACCACATCGCCATGTGCGCGCAGTGCGCCGACGTGTACTCCTCGCTGGAAGAAGTCCGCTCACTGCTCGGAGCCCTCGGTGCGCACGAGCAGATGCCGGAGAACGTCGCCCGGCGGATCGATGCCGCGCTGGTGGCCGAATCAGTCCCTGATCCCGAGACACGGGCCACCCCAGAGTCAGTTTCACGTGAAACACACGGCCAGCCGCTGGAGAGCCCTGCCCCAGCCCGTCCGGCCGGCCGCCCCCGAGGCGCAACCGGACCCGGTCGGCGCCCGGCACGACGCCGGCGCCGCACCGCGATCCTGGGCACAGCCCTCGGCGCGGCAGTCGTCGGTATGAGCGTCTTCCTGCTGCAGGCGATCCAGACTTCACAGGACTCGGCAAGCAGCGCGTCCGACCACCGCGCAAGTGCCGCCAAGAGCAGCGAGGGAAGCTTCTCGGAGGACTCGCTCGAAGGCCAGGTCCATACGCTTCTGAGTGAGGCGGCAGCCCTGGAGTCACCCGGCGCCGACGTGACGACACCGTCCATGGACACCAAGTCGTCTCCGCAGAACACGTCTCCCGACGCTGCCTCCCCCCGCTCTCCCCTGCGCACTCCTGTCGTGGACGTTCCCCCGTGCGTCCAGGAAGGCACCGGACGGAACTCCCCGGCCCTGGCTGTGGAGGAAGGCGACTACCACGGCACGGCTGCTTTTCTTGTCGTCATGCCCCACGCGACCGACTCGAGCCGCGTCCAGGCTTATGTGGTCGACGCCGCATGTGTGGAGACCACGCCCGTGGCAAAGGGCCGGCTGCTGCTCAGCCAGTCCTACGCTCGCCCCTGAGGCACCTGCCGGGATCCGCTGCGCCACTTCGGGAATGCACGCCCCGTAGGATCCGTTGGGTGGGGTGAGAGTCGTGGAACCGACCCCAGTAGGCAGTAGGCAGTCTGCAGAGACGAGGAAGAACCCGTGAGCGACGTCCGTAATGTGATCATCATCGGCTCCGGGCCGGCGGGTTACACCGCCGCCCTGTACACCGCTCGCGCGTCGCTGAAGCCGTTGGTGTTCGAGGGCGCCGTCACCGCAGGCGGTGCACTGATGAACACCACCGACGTGGAGAACTTCCCGGGCTTCCAGGACGGAATCATGGGCCCCGAGCTCATGGACAACATGCGCGCCCAGGCCGAGCGCTTCGGTGCCGAGCTCATCCCCGACGACGTCATCTCCGTCGACCTCACCGGTGACATCAAGACCGTCACGGACACTGCGGGCACCGTGCACCATGCCAAGGCCGTCATCGTCACCACGGGTTCACAGCACCGCAAGCTCGGCCTGCCCAACGAGGACGCACTCTCCGGACGCGGCGTCTCCTGGTGTGCCACCTGCGACGGGTTCTTCTTCAAGGACCAGGACATCGCCGTCATCGGTGGCGGAGACACGGCCATGGAGGAGGCGACCTTCCTCTCCCGTTTCGCCAAGTCCGTCACGATCGTCCACCGTCGTGACTCCCTGCGCGCGTCCAAGGCCATGCAGGACCGAGCCTTCGCCGACCCGAAGATCAAGTTCGCCTGGGACAGCGAGGTTGCCGCGATCCACGGCGATCAGAAGCTTGCCAGCCTGACGCTGCGCAACACCAAGAACGGTGAGACGTCCGAGCTCGCGGCGACCGGCCTGTTCATCGCTGTCGGTCACGACCCCCGCACCGAGCTCTTCAAGGGCCAGCTCGACCTCGACGACGAGGGCTACCTCAAGGTCGAAGCCCCCTCGACCCGAACCAACCTGAAGGGTGTCTTCGGCGCCGGCGACGTCGTCGACCACACCTACCGACAGGCCATCACCGCTGCCGGGACCGGCTGTTCCGCAGCCCTCGACGCCGAGCGCTTCCTGGCAGCGCTCTCGGACGAGAAGCTCGCCGAGCCGGAGAAGACCCCCGCGGTCTGACGCTCCCCTCACCCCACACCCCGCGAAGTTAAGGAGGTCGCCGTGGCCGGCGCCCTGAAGAACGTGACCGACGACTCCTTCGACGAGGACGTCCTGAAGAACGAGAAGCCCGTACTCGTGGACTTCTGGGCTGCCTGGTGCGGCCCCTGCCGCCAGATCGCCCCCTCTCTGGAGGCCATCGCGGCCGAGCACGGCGACCAGATCGAGATCGTCAAGCTCAACATCGACGAGAACCCGGCCACCGCGGCAAAGTACGGCGTGATGTCCATCCCCACGCTCAACGTGTACCAGGGCGGCGAGGTCGCCAAGACCATCGTCGGCGCCAAGCCGAAGGCCGCGATCCTGCGCGACCTCGAGGCCTTCATCAGCGAGTAGTGCAGCGGCACACAATGTTTCACGTGAAACGGGCTCGCCCTTCGGGCGGGCCCGTTCTCCGTTTTACACAGAACCCGTACAGCATCTGGCAGCAGGACCACCGACAGCCTCAGAGCGGCCGCAGCGCAGGCTCTTTCTGTACGGCGCCCAGCAGTCTGTCCAGTGCCAGCTCGACGTCCTCCTTCCAGGAGAGCGTCGTACGCAGCTCCAGCCTCAGCCGCGGGTACGTCGGATGGGGACGCACGGTCTTGAAGCCGACCGCGAGAAGATGATCTGCGGGCAGGACGCAGGCCGGCCCGTTCCAGCGGGCGTCACCGAAGGCCTCGATCGCCTTGAAGCCCCGCCGCAACACATCCTTGGCCACCGTCTGCACCATCATGCGGCCGAGCCCCTGCCCCTGGAACTGCGGCAGGATCAGTGCGGTCATCAGCTGTACGGCATCGGGGGAGACGGGACTCGTGGGAAAGGCCATGGCCCGGGGAACATACGCAGGCGGCGCATAGAGCGCGAAGCCGGCCGCGACATCATCCACATAGACGACCCGCCCGCAGGAACCCCACTCCAGCAGCACCGCGGAGATCCAGGCTTCCTTCTCCGGCCCCGGTCTGCCTGCCTTTACCGCAGCTTCCCCGCTGACCGGATCAAGTTCCCAGAAGACGCACGAACGGCAACGCCCGGGGAGATCCGGAAGGTTGTCCAGTGTGAGCGGTACAAGCCGTCGCCCCATGAAGGCGATTCCTCGCTTCCTGCGCCCGCCGCATCACGTGCGGCTGCCAGCGCACTCCGTTCGCGGAACAGGCTGCCGACAAACCCCCCGACAGCGCCAAGCCCCAACCCGACTGTCACCAGGTGGCTGCGATTCACTGATCGCACGGCCCCCGCCTCCTCTGAGGTGGATCACGGTGGTGGATACGCCATACCAGAACGCATCGTATCCACCCGGACATGAAGCGGATACCGAGAGAGAGCAAAGGACGGGCTGTGTTCCGGCATCTCCCCGGTACAACAGCCCGCCCCCTGTTTCCCCGCAGGGTCAGCCTTCGTCGTCCTCGGCCCTGTCCTCAGCGGCGCTCTGCTCCAGTACGCGTCCCTCACCCGGCGCGAGGCTGCCGAGAATCCGGTCCAGATCCTCCATCGAAGCGAACTCGACGACGATCTTCCCCTTCTTCTGCCCGAGGTCGACCTTCACCCGCGTCTCGAAGCGATCGGAGAGCCTGGACGCGAGATCGGTAAGCCCTGACGCAACCCGCCCACCTGGGCGGGGCCCTCGCGGTTTCGCGGAACTCGTGGGCTCGGAGCCCAGTAGTTTCACGATCTCTTCGGCCGCACGTACGGACAGCCCTTCGGCCACGATGCGGTGAGCCAGTCGGTCCTGCTCCGCGGAGTCATCCACCGACAGCAGGGCTCGCGCATGGCCGGCCGAGAGAACGCCCGCGGCGACCCTGAGCTGCACCGGCGGGGAAAGCCGCAGTAGACGCAGCGTGTTCGACACCTGGGGACGGGACCGCCCGATCCGGTCCGCCAACTGGTCATGCGTGCATTTGAAGTCCTTCAGCAACTGGTCGTACGCCGCAGCCTCCTCCAGTGGATTCAGCTGCGCCCGGTGCAGGTTCTCCAGGAGCGCGTCCAGAAGCAGCTTCTCGTCGTCGGTCGCCCGGACGATCGCCGGAATGCGGTCCAGCCCCGCCTCCCCGCACGCCCTCCAACGACGCTCACCCATGATGAGCTCGTAGCGGTCGTCACCCACATCACGCACGATGACGGGCTGGAGGAGACCGACCTCCTTGATCGAGGTGACCAGCTCGGCCAGAGCTTCCTCGTCGAACACGTCACGAGGTTGCCGGGGGTTCGGTGTGATCGAATCCAGGGGAAGTTCGGCGAAATACGCACCGGCGGAATCGTTCGGCCCCGCCACCGTCTCCGCGACCGGAGAACTCGGCTCCGGGACGATCGGGCCGGACGGAAGCCCTGTCACCTTCGCTGCGGCCACGCCCCGCTCGGCGGTCAGTACCGGGGACGCCCCGGGGGTGGCTACCTGCCTCTCCTGCGGAGCTGCGGGGATCAGTGCACCGAGCCCACGCCCCAGCCCTCTACGACGCTCGCTCACTGCATGCCCTCCGAAGTGTTCTGCCGGCTGTTCTGAAGGCCCGTGTGGGCCTGCTGCGCCTCGTAGTGCATCCCTACGCCCCGCAGTGCGATCTCCCGGGCTGCCTCGAGATAGGACAGGGATCCGCTGGAACCCGGATCGTAGGTCAACACGGTCTGCCCGTAACTCGGCGCCTCCGAAATGCGCACCGACCGGGGGATGCTCGTCCGCAGCACCTCCTTGGAGAAGTGACTGCGCACTTCCTCCGCCACCTGCGAGGCGAGCCTGGTCCTGCCGTCGTACATGGTGAGCAGGATCGTCGACACGTGGAGGTCGGGGTTGAGGTGCCCCCGGACGAGATCGACGTTGCGCAGCAGCTGTCCGAGGCCCTCCAGTGCGTAGTACTCGCACTGGATCGGAATGAGCACCTCGGCGCCGGCCACCATCGCGTTGACCGTCAGCAGACCGAGCGACGGCGGACAGTCGATGAGGATGTAGTCCAGCGGCTGCTCATACGCCTGAATCGCCCGCTGCAGGCGGCTCTCCCGCGCTACCAGGGACACCAGCTCGATCTCCGCACCGGCGAGATCGATGGTGGCCGGGGCGCAGAAGAGGCCCTCGACGTCCGGGACGGGCTGGACCACTTCGGAGAGCGGCATGCTCTCCACCAGGACGTCGTAGATGGAGGGAACTTCGGCGTGATGGTCGATCCCCAGAGCCGTGGAGGCATTGCCCTGCGGATCGAGGTCCACCACCAGGACACGCGCACCGTGCAGAGCGAGCGAAGCGGCAAGGTTGACCGTCGAGGTCGTCTTGCCCACACCGCCCTTCTGGTTGGCCACCACGATGACGCGTGTCCGGTCAGGTCGAGGCACCCCCTCGCCGGCGCGGCCTAGGGCCTCGACCGCCAGCTGGGCCGCACGACCGATGGGTGTGTCGTCCATCGGGGGCGGTGTTTCACGTGAAACACCGTCCCCCACGGACTCGGTACGGGGACCGGGGACCGGATCGGTCATCGGTCCCGCGATGTCGGCGTCGGACCGCAAGGATTCACTCTCCTCGACTTCAGGCTCGCAATGAACAGAGCCTGCCATGCTTTTGGGGTCGCGAACCAGCGAGGTCGACTGTTCTGTGGACGAATCCACTTCTGTGGACAACGCGGCAACCCGTACGGGTTTACGGTCGCGCGGCGCGGCGGCCGCACGACCACGGTCGATGATTCCCTGCAGCAGAGAGCGACGTTTCACGTGAAACACGATGCCTGCGCAGTGCAGCGGCAGGCTCCCGACACTCCGCAGACGGCGCATATCGCCGCATTCTTGGAGCATCACTGAGAAAAACCGAAGAAGAGTCGAACCAGGAGAAAAGCGCCTCGCCTCAGCGGCGTCGGCGCGTCCGGCTGACCCGCGCGGCCTTGGCCCTCTTTGCGGCGAACCTCACACCGCCCGGACTCTCGCCGACCACGACGCGTACCACCGTGGACGCCGGATCGACGAGGCCCTCACCTACGTGCAGCACCTCGGTCTCCACCACGCCGAGCTTGCTCAGTGCGGCACGTGCCCCCTGGATCTCCTCCTCGGCGGTACCGCCCTTCAGGGCCAGCATCTCTCCGTACGGACGAAGCAGGGGCACCCCCCAGCCCGCAAGCCGGTCGAGCGGTGCCACGGCGCGAGCCGTCACCACGTGAACGGGCTGGAGCGTTCCGAGCACTTCCTCGGCCCGGCCGCGGACGACCGTCACATGGTCCAGGCCCAGCAGCTCGACCACTTCCTGGAGGAAGTTCGTCCGGCGCAACAGCGGCTCGAGCAGAGTGATCTTGAGATCGGGGCGTACCAACGCCAGAGGGATACCGGGAAGACCCGCCCCCGACCCCACGTCGCACACCGTGACGCCCTCGGGAACCACCTCGGAGAGCACCGCGCAGTTCAGCAGGTGGCGCTCCCACAGACGCGGCACCTCACGGGGGCCGATCAGCCCCCGCTTGACCCCGGCGTCCGCGAGCAGCTCCGCGTACCGGACAGCTTCTGGGAAGAACTCACCGAATACCGCCTGCGCCTCCTGGGGCGCCTGAGGGAGCTCTGCTGCCTCCGTCACGGGGACCGTCCTTCCGTACCGCACTAGCGCACTGTGGGTGGCTGACTATCGGGCTGACAAAGATCGGCCCCGCCTGCGAGCAGACGGGGCCGACAGTACAAGGGTTCGGTCAGGCCGGGAGAACGACGACGAAGCGCTGCGGCTCCTCGCCCTCCGACTCGCTGCGCAGACCCGCTGCCGCGACCGCGTCATGGACGACCTTGCGCTCGAACGGCGTCATCGGCTCCAGCTTCACCGGCTCGCCCGAGCTCTTGACCTCGTCCGCGGCCTTGGCACCCAGCGCGGCGAGGACCTCACGCTTCTTGGCACGGAAGCCCCCGATGTCCAGCATCAGCCGGCTGCGGTCACCGGTCTCCCGGTGAACGGCCAGCCGGGTCAGCTCCTGAAGTGCCTCCAGCACCTCGCCGTCACGACCCACGAGCTTCTGCAGGTCACGCGCCGAGTCGCTGATGATCGAGACCGCTGCCCGGTCCGCCTCAACATCCATGTCGATGTCGCCGTCGAGGTCGGCGATGTCGAGCAGGCCTTCGAGGTAGTCGGCCGCGATCTCCCCTTCCTGCTCCAGGCGGGACAGGGTGTCGCTGCCCTCAGCGGCCGTGGTGATGGTGCCGTCCGTCACGGATGGACTCCTTCTTACTTCTTGGACGGGTGCTTGGGCCGCTGCGGGCCCTTGCGCTGTCCGGACTTGGCTTGGCGTGAGGAACCGGACGCGGACTTGCCCGCCGGCTTCGACTTGTCGTCCTGCGATGCGGAGTGCTTCTCCAGCGACGTCTTGGCTTGCGGCTCGGCCGGCTCGGAGTCCTTGGCCGCACCCGGATGCGTGGCAGCCGTGTGACGCTTCGCCTTGGTCTGACGCTTGGGCTGCTGCCTCTTCGGCGCGGCACCGCCTTCGGCCTCGAGTACGGCGGCATCGCTCTTCGCCACCGTCCCGTCCTCCTGAGCAGCGAGACCCAGCTTGGCCAGACCGGTGATGAACTTGCGCTCGATGTCGTTGCGGTCGGGGCCCTTGACGACGATCCGCTTGACCGTGTTGCGCCGGGTCCTGCCCCGCACCTGACCATGGGAGGTGACGCTCTTCAGCACACGTCCCAGGTACTGGTCCTGCGCCTTGCTGCCCGGTGTCGGGTTCTGGTTGATCACGTACATCTGCTGACCCATGGTCCAGACGTTGGTGGTCAGCCAGTACACGAGGACACCGACGGGGAAGTTGATGCCCATCACGGCGAAGATGACGGGGAAGATGTACATCAGCATCTTCTGCTGCTGCATGTACGGGGTCTTGACCGTGAGGTCGACGTTCTTCGTCATCAGCTGGCGCTGGGTGAAGAACTGTGACGCGGACATCATCACGATCATGATCGCGGTGACGACACGTACGTCGGTCAGCGAAGCGCCGAGCGCCTGGACCTTCTCCTCGCTGTCCATGAACTTCGCGGCCAGCGGAGCACCGAAGATGTGTGCCTGCCGAGCGCTGTCAAGCAGCGGCTGGTCGATGACGCCGATCGTCTTGCCCGAGGCGATGGACGACAGCACGTGGTACAGGGCGAAGAAGAACGGAGACTGCGCCAGGATGGGAAGGCACGAGGAGAGCGGGTTGGTGCCCGTCTCCTTGTAGAGCTTCATCATCTCTTCGGACTGACGCTGCTTGTCGTTCTTGTAGCGCTCCTGGATCGCCTTCATCTTCGGCTGGAGCACCTGCATGTTGCGGGTCGACTTGATCTGCTTGACGAAAAGCGGGATCAGGCAGATCCGGATCAGGACCACCAGGGACACGATGGAAAGGCCCCAGGCCCAGCCCGTGTCGTCGCCGAAGAGCGCTCCGTACAGCTTGTGGAACTGGACAATGACCCACGAGACAGGTGTGGTGATAAAGCTGAACAGACTGGCAATCGTGTCCACTAATCAGGCTCCTTGAGCTTTGGGCGAGGTCTCTGTGGCCGGGCTCGGGGGTTCGGAGACCGACCCCCCGGAAGGCGCAGCGGCGGCTGAGTCCCCGCCCTTGCCGCCACGCACACAGCTGCGCAGCAGTTCGTGCCAACGCGGACGTTTGCGTGGCGGTACGTGATCCACGCCGCCGGGTGACCATGGGTTGCATCGCAGGATGCGCCAAGCGGTCAGCGCCGTTCCCTTGATCGCACCGTGCCGGTCGATCGCCGTATATCCGTAGTGGGAACACGACGGGTAGTAACGGCAGACAGGCCCGAGAAGTGGGCTGATCGTCCACTGGTACAGCTTGATGAGAGCCAGCAGCGGGTACTTCATCGCGCGCCCCCTCCCAGTAGCCGCTCCAGAGCGGCGTCCAGGTCTCGGGCCAGCTGTGCATGGTCGGCGGCACCCGATCCGGGCAGCGCTCGTACGACAACAAGGCTACCGGGGGGCAGCTGAGCCAGCCGGTCGCGGACCAGATGGCGAAGCCTGCGCTTCACCGCGGTACGGACGACCGCGCCACCCACTGCTTTGCTGACAACGAAACCCGCACGTGACGGGGGAGCACTCCCCCCCGTCACGTGCGGGTCCGTTACACCGCTGCTCAGATGGACGACCAGTAGCGGACGTCCGGCTCGACGTCCTCGTCGTACCGCGGTCGCGAAGTCCTCGCGCCGCCTCAGCCGATTCTCGGTAGGCAGCACGTCATGGACCTGTAAGCGATCAGGCGGACAGGCTGCTGCGGCCCTTGCCACGGCGGTTCGCGAGAATCGCGCGGCCGGCACGGGTACGCATACGCAGACGGAAACCGTGGGTCTTGGCGCGACGACGGTTGTTCGGCTGGAAGGTGCGCTTGCTCACTCGGGGGCTCCAGAAATGATCGTGTGTTGGCGGGACATCGCCTGGCTGTCACCGTGCGCCCACGAGGAAACTCGCGTATACGCCCAAGTGCACCGCTTCACAATCACATGATCGTGATCTTTGCCCATCGGAGGCAGGCGGCAGCAGCCATCGACAACTCGACCTGGTCACGGTACGCGCGGCTGCGCCATTCGGTCAAACCGGCCCCACACCACCCCGTGCTGTACACAGCCTGTGGACAACAACTTGAACCGCGCGGGTCGGCCTGACTACCGTGGCTGGACTCCGGTTCTTTTCCTTCCCACCTGCCGGGCCTCACCCGACCCGACCCACCCCGTCCCGAGAAGCACACATTCGTGGGACATGCGAGAGAGCGTGCCTTGTGGCTGACGTACCTGCCGATCTTGCCGCAGTGTGGCCACGAGTGCTGGAACAACTCCTCGGGGAGGGCCAGCAGGGCATCGAGCCGAAGGACAAGCAGTGGATCGAGCGCTGCCAGCCGCTGGCACTCGTCGCCGACACCGCGCTGCTGGCCGTTCCCAACGAATGGGGCAAGCGTGTCCTGGAGGGCCGGCTGGCGCCGCTCATCAGCGAGACGCTCACCCGCGAGTGCGGCCGCCCGATCCGGATCGCGATCACGGTCGACGACTCCGCGGAGCCGCCCGCCCCGCTCGCCCCCCCCGTGCACCAGCCCCACCAGGATCAGCAGTCCCACCGCTACCAGGGACCGCAGCGCGACGAGGCCCAGCACCACGACGCCTACGACGGGTACGGCCACCGGCCCTCCGACGACGGCATGCCGACGGCCCGCCCCGCCTACCCGGACTACCAGCGGCAGCGCCCCGAGCCCGGCGCCTGGCCCCGTGCGCAGGAGGACCTGTCCTGGCAGCCCCGGCACGGTGGTTACCAGGACCGCGATCCGTACGCGAGCCCGCGGCCCCAGCAGCCGCTGCACGACTACCGGCCGCAGCAGCCCGAGCGCCAGGGCTACGAACAGCAGCGCGACGGGCGTGACCGCCACGACCTCCAGGACCAGCAGCCCCAGCACCGGCAGGGCGGCCCGGGCACCGGCAGGGGTGGCGGCGGTCCGATGGGTGCGCCGTCGCCCTCGGCACCGGGCCCCGGCGAACCGCATGCCCGGCTGAATCCGAAGTACCTCTTCGACACGTTCGTCATCGGCGCTTCCAACCGCTTCGCGCACGCCGCGGCCGTCGCCGTCGCCGAGGCCCCCGCGAAGGCGTACAACCCCCTCTTCATCTACGGGGAGTCGGGACTCGGCAAGACCCACCTGCTCCACGCCATCGGCCACTACGCGCGCAGCCTCTACCCGGGCACCCGGGTCCGGTACGTGAGCTCGGAGGAGTTCACCAACGAGTTCATCAACTCGATCCGCGACGGCAAGGGCGACACCTTCCGCAAGCGGTACCGCGACGTGGACATCCTCCTGGTCGACGACATCCAGTTCCTGGCGAGCAAGGAGTCGACGCAGGAGGAGTTCTTCCACACCTTCAACACGCTCCACAACGCCAACAAGCAGATCGTGCTGTCCTCGGACCGTCCGCCGAAGCAGCTGGTGACCCTGGAGGACCGGCTGCGCAACCGGTTCGAGTGGGGCCTCACCACCGATGTCCAGCCGCCCGAACTGGAGACGCGCATCGCGATCCTCCGTAAGAAGGCCGTGCAGGAGCAGCTCAACGCCCCGCCCGAGGTGCTCGAGTTCATCGCCTCCCGGATCTCACGCAACATCCGCGAGCTCGAGGGCGCGCTCATCCGCGTCACCGCCTTCGCCAGCCTCAACCGGCAGCCGGTGGACCTCGGGCTGACCGAGATCGTGCTCAAGGACCTGATCCCGGGCGGAGAGGACTCCGCCCCCGAGATCACCGCGCCGGCCATCATGGCGGCGACGGCCGACTACTTCGGGCTGACGGTCGAGGACCTCTGCGGATCCTCGCGCAGCCGCGTCCTGGTGACAGCGCGCCAGATCGCCATGTATCTGTGCCGGGAGCTGACCGATCTCTCCCTGCCCAAGATCGGCGCCCAGTTCGGCGGCCGGGACCACACAACGGTGATGCACGCCGACCGGAAGATCCGCGCGCTGATGGCGGAGCGGCGCTCCATCTACAACCAGGTCACCGAGCTCACCAACCGCATCAAGAACGGCTGACGGGCCCGGTACGGCCACCCCGCACCACGCACGGACAAGGCGCCTCCGAGGACTTCCACACGTCCTCGGAGGCGCCTTTCCGCTTCCCCCAGCGCCCTTCTGCGCATACCCGGCCGCCCTGGAGACGGGTCCTTCGGCAGGTCTGCGGGGCGTCCGAGCGGCGTCCGCGGGCCCCTTCCGAGCGCGGTCGGCCCCTCACTGAGCACGTCGGCTGTTCGAATACGGGCCTGAACAGGGCTCTTCTCCACAGACAGAGGGGAAAATGGGCGTCCACAGCCTGGGGACTGGGAAGTTGTCCAGATTGCATCCACAGGTGGCGCTGTCGATACTCCATCAGGCCAGGTCACATGCCTGGGGATTTGTGGTCAACGTTGATCCACAGCCTGTGGACAAACTTTTGGTCCACAGAGGCCTGTCCGCGTTGTCCACCGCTGGCCCACAGGTTGGACCGTGTTGTCCCCAGCTTTTCCCAGGTTCTCCCCAGGACTGTCCACTGTTCGGCAACCCGACACCGCCTTTCACTGCCGAGAGTGAAAGGCGTCACACCGACACCCCTGGTTGAGCTGTGGGGAACGTGGGTAAAGCTGGGGACAGCCCTGGGGAGAAGTCACCCCCGCCTGTGCATCGGGTGTGCAGAACTTTCGCGTGTCCACAGAAACGCCTGGTTGTCCACCGGTGTCACCCACAGGCTCGGTGGACAAAAAACAGCGTCTGACCTGCGAAAACGACGTTATCCACGGTTTCCACAGGGCCTACTACTACTACCACTCAGAGTTAGCCAGGAATCAGCTTCGAAGTGGGGCCTGTGCACAACTTGAGTGGCGAGCTCCGCGAACCTCCGGGTGCGACTTGACCCCGAGCAGCAACGAGTGTCGGTGCCGTACGTCAGACTGGACCCCGGCGGCCTCCCCAGCTCTTCGGCGGGGAAGCCCCGACCAGACGACGAAGGCCGGCAGGGCGAGCGAGCAACAGCAGGAGGCGGTTCCGGTGAAGATCCGGGTGGAGCGCGATGTACTGGCGGAGGCGGTGGCCTGGGTGGCCCGCAGCCTCCCGGCCCGTCCGCCGGCGCCCGTTCTTGCGGGCCTTCTGCTGAAGGCTGAGGACGGCGCCCTCAGCTTCTCGAGCTTCGACTACGAGGTCTCGGCCAAGGTCTCGGTGGACGCGGAGGTCGAGGAGGACGGCACGGTGCTGGTCTCCGGCCGGCTGCTCGCCGACATCTGCCGCGCCCTCCCCAACCGCCCGGTGGAGATCTCCACCGACGGTGTACGGGCCACCGTGGTCTGCGGCTCCTCGCGGTTCACCCTCCACACGCTGCCGGTGGAGGAGTACCCGGCGCTGCCCCAGATGCCGACGGCGACGGGCACCGTCCCCGGTGAGGTCTTCGCCTCCGCCGCCGCCCAGGTCGCCATCGCGGCCGGCCGGGACGACACGCTGCCGGTCCTGACGGGCGTCCGTATCGAGATCGAGGGCGACACCGTCACCCTCGCGTCCACGGACCGTTACCGCTTCGCGGTCCGCGAGTTCCTGTGGAAGCCGGAGAATCCGGACGCCTCGGCCGTGGCTCTGGTGCCCGCCAAGACGCTCCTGGACACCGCCAAGGCGCTGACCAGTGGGGACACCGTGACGCTCGCGCTGTCCGGGGCCGGTGCCGGCGAAGGGCTCATCGGTTTCGAGGGCGCCGGCCGCCGTACGACGACGCGGCTGCTCGAAGGTGACCTGCCGAAGTACCGCACGCTCTTCCCGACCGAGTTCAACTCGGTCGCGGTCATCGAGACCGCCCCGTTCGTCGAGGCAGTCAAGCGCGTGGCCCTGGTCGCCGAGCGGAACACCCCCGTGCGCCTCAGCTTCGAGCAGGGTGTGCTGATCCTGGAAGCCGGTTCCAGCGACGACGCACAGGCTGTGGAGCGCGTCGACGCCGTGCTCGAGGGCGACGACATCTCGATCGCCTTCAACCCGACCTTCCTGCTGGACGGGCTCAGCGCGATCGACTCCCCGGTCGCCCAGCTCTCCTTCACGACGTCGACCAAGCCGGCCCTGCTCAGTGGCCGTCCCGCCGTCGACGCCGAGGCGGACGACGCCTACAAGTACCTGATCATGCCGGTCCGGCTCTCGGGCTGATCCGGCGGTTCGCTTCCTGTCATGGCAGTTCCGGCGGGCATGCTCAGTGCCGAGCAGGCCCGCCGTGCTGTCCCAGGCCGGGCGTAGGCTCGGTCCTGGGTACGAATCGGCACAACGCTTAAGGAATCTCTGATGGAGCTCGGTCTCGTCGGACTCGGCAAGATGGGCGGCAACATGCGCGAGCGCATCCGCCGCGCAGGCCACACCGTCATCGGTTACGACCGCAACCCGGACGTCGCGGATGTCCACAGCCTCGAAGAGCTCGTGGGCAAGCTCAAGGGTCCGCGCGTCGTATGGGTGATGGTCCCGGCGGGTGCCGCGACCCAGTCCACCATCGACGAGCTGGCCGAGCTGCTCTCCCCGGGCGACATCGTCGTGGACGGCGGGAACTCCCGCTGGACCGACGACGAGAAGCACGCCGTCGAGCTGGGCATCAAGGGCATCGGCTTCGTCGACTGCGGCGTCTCCGGTGGCGTCTGGGGCCTGGAGAACGGCTACGCGCTGATGTACGGCGGCGTCGCCGAGAACGTCGCGAAGGTCCAGCCGGTCTTCGACGCCCTCAAGCCCGAGGGTGACTTCGGCTCCGTCCACGCGGGCAAGGTCGGCGCCGGCCACTTCGCGAAGATGGTCCACAACGGCATCGAGTACGCCATGATGCAGGCATACGCCGAGGGCTGGGAGCTGCTGGAGAAGGTCGACTCCGTCACGGACGTGCGCGAGGTCTTCCGCTCCTGGCAGGAGGGCACGGTCATCCGTTCCTGGCTGCTCGACCTGGCGGTCAACGCGCTGGACGACGACGAGCACCTCGACAAGCTCCGCGGCTTCGCAGCGGACTCGGGCGAGGGCCGGTGGACGGTCGAGGCCGCCATCGACAACGCCGTCCCGCTGCCGGCCATCACCGCGTCCCTGTTCGCGCGCTTCGCCTCGCGGCAGGACGACTCCCCGCAGATGAAGATGATCGCCGCACTGCGCAACCAGTTCGGCGGCCACGCGGTGGAGAACAAGAAGTAAGCAGCAGCGCGGTACAACGCGGAACACGAAGGCGGGAAGGTCGGCGAACATGCACGTCACGCATCTCTCGCTGGCCGACTTCCGCTCGTACGCTCGGGTCGAGGTCCCTCTCGACCCGGGCGTCACCGCGTTCACGGGCGCCAACGGCCAGGGCAAGACCAATCTGGTCGAGGCGATCGGCTATCTCGCGACGCTCGGCAGCCACCGGGTGTCGTCCGACGCCCCACTGGTGCGGATGGGCGCGGAGCGTGCGGTCGTCCGGGCCGCGGTCACGCAGGGCGAGCGGTCCCAGCTGATCGAGCTCGAGCTCAACCCGGGCCGTGCCAATCGGGCCCGCATCAACAGGTCCTCCCAGGTCAAACCACGTGACGTCCTGGGGATCGTACGAACGGTGCTCTTCGCTCCCGAGGACCTCGCCCTGGTGAAGGGCGACCCCGGCGAGCGCAGACGCTTCCTGGACGAGCTGATCACGGCGCGTTCGCCGAGGATGGCGGGCGTCCGGTCCGACTACGAACGGGTGCTGAAGCAGCGCAACGCCCTGCTCAAGTCCGCGGCGATGGCCCGCCGGCACGGGGGCAGGTCGATGGACCTGTCCACCCTGGACGTGTGGGACCAGCACCTGGGCCGCGTCGGTGCGGAGCTGCTCGCTCAGCGTCTGGACCTGGTCGCGACACTGCAGCCGCTCGCCGACAAGGCGTACGCGGACGTCGCACCGGGCGGTGGCCCGGTCACCCTGGAGTACCGCAGCTCGGTCGGTGCCGGGACCGAGCAGGCGCGCACCCGCGAGGAGCTGTACGAGCAGGTGATGGCGGCGCTCGCCGAGGCTCGCAAGCAGGAGATCGAACGGGGTGTGACGCTGGTCGGCCCGCACCGCGACGATCTGGTGCTGGGACTGCGCGGTATGCCGGCCAAGGGGTACGCGAGCCACGGCGAGTCCTGGTCCTACGCGCTGGCACTGCGACTGGCCTCGTACGACCTGCTGCGGACCGAGGGCAACGAGCCGGTGCTCGTGCTGGACGACGTGTTCGCCGAGCTGGACGCGCGCCGCCGTGAACGGCTGGCGGAGCTGGTGGCGCCGGGTGAGCAGGTGCTGGTGACGGCCGCGGTGGACGACGACGTCCCTGGGGTACTGGCGGGCGCACGCTACGCGGTGTCCGCGGGGGCGGTGGAGCGGCTGTGAGCGGTACGGGAGCGAGCAAGGAGCCGTCGGACGCGGTGCCCGGGGCGGCGAAACAGCCCGAGGCGTCGGGCGTCGACCTCGCGCGGGTGGCGCTGCGTGCGGCGAAGGAGCAGGCCAGGGCCCGGGGCGCCGCGGTCCAGCAGAAGAAACAGGCCAGGCGGGGCGGTGGCCTGCGGTCCGGTGCGCGCTCCGACGGGCGCGATCCGCTGGCCCTGGGGTCGGCGATCAACCGGCTGATCACCGAGCGCGGCTGGGAGACCCCGGCGGCGGTGGGCGGCGTGATGGGCCGGTGGCCGCAGATCGTCGGGGACGATCTGGCCAGACACTGTGTGCCGCTGCGGTACGACGAGGATCCGGCCGAGCGGATTCTGACGGTTCAGTGCGATTCGACGGCGTGGGCGACGCAGCTGCGTCTGCTGGCGCCGCAGCTGGTGGCCCGGCTGAACACGGACCTGGGGCACGGCACGGTACGCATGATCAAGGTGCTGGGGCCCGGAGGCCCGGAGCGAAGGTTCGGTCCCCTGCGCACCCCCGGGAGCAGAGGCCCCGGGGACACCTACGGCTGAGCTGGCCTTTTGCTGTTCCGGAACCCCGCGGGCCCGCCCCGGCGCGGGGTGGTGCGATGTACCTCGGTTTCCCCCTGTGTCCCGCTTCGGGACCGGTGTGGCCCTTCCGTTATGTGGCTTATCCATCGATTCCCTTCGGGGTGCCGGGGTGAGGCGTCCCTCACCGTAGCGGGAGGTTGACAGGCCGAAGCGCTCAATGCCCTCGTGAGCCTCTCAAAGCCCCTTCCCGAATATGGGGAGTCGTCAGCCGCTCATTCAGGGCGGCACATGCGTACTCAGGTACCCGCAAACACCCATTCATGTCGGCGCTACCGGTAGACTGACGGACAATCCCGCTTCCGTGCGGGAGTCGTCGATACAAGCCGAACGACGCAGCCGCTCCCGCCTGCCCGGAGACGGCCTGTGCTGTGCCAGAAAGGGCGCTTCGTGGCCGATTCCGGCAACCCCAACGAGAACAACCCGTCCACAGCCGGTGAGTCCGGCGAGGTCACCGCCTCGTACGACGCCAACGCCATCACGGTCCTCGAGGGCCTGGACGCGGTCCGCAAGCGACCCGGTATGTACATCGGTTCCACCGGTGAGCGCGGCCTCCACCACCTCGTGCAAGAGGTGGTCGACAACTCGGTCGACGAGGCGATGGCCGGCCACGCGGACACGATCGACGTCACGATCCTCGCCGACGGCGGAGTGCGCGTCATCGACAACGGCCGGGGCATCCCGGTCGGCATCGTGCCGTCCGAAGGCAAGCCGGCCGTCGAGGTCGTCCTCACCGTGCTGCACGCCGGCGGCAAGTTCGGCGGCGGCGGCTACGCCGTCTCCGGCGGTCTGCACGGTGTCGGCGTGTCCGTCGTCAACGCCCTGTCCACCCGGGTGGCCGTCGAGGTCAGGACGGACGGCTACCGCTGGACCCAGGACTACAAGCTCGGCGTCCCGACCGCGCCGCTGGCCCGTCACGAGGCCACCGACGAGACCGGTACGACCGTCACCTTCTGGGCCGACGGGGACATCTTCGAGACCACCGAGTACTCCTTCGAGACCCTCTCGCGCCGCTTCCAGGAGATGGCGTTCCTCAACAAGGGCCTCACCCTCAAGCTGACCGACGAGCGCGAGTCGGCGAAGGCGACGGCGGGCGCGGACAGCGCGGAGGCCGTCGAGGTTCCCGAGGAGGAGACGACCCGGTCGGTCACGTACCACTACGAGAACGGCATCGTCGACTTCGTCAAGTACCTCAACTCCCGCAAGGGCGACGTCATCCACCAGTCGGTGATCGACATCGAGGCCGAGGACAAGGAGCGTCTCCTCTCGGCCGAGATCGCCATGCAGTGGAACACGCAGTACACCGAAGGGGTCTACTCCTTCGCCAACGCGATCCACACGCATGAGGGGGGTACGCACGAGGAGGGCTTCCGTGCGGCGCTGACCTCCCTGGTCAACCGGTACGCGCGCGACAAGAAGCTGCTGCGCGAGAAGGACGACAACCTCACCGGCGAGGACGTCCGCGAGGGCCTCACCGCGATCATCTCGGTGAAGCTGGGCGAGCCGCAGTTCGAGGGCCAGACGAAGACCAAGCTGGGCAACACGGAGGCCAAGACCTTCGTGCAGAAGGTCGTCCACGAGCAGCTGACGGACTGGTTCGACCGGAACCCCAACGAGGCCGCGGACATCATCCGCAAGGGCATCGCGGCCTCCACGGCGCGTGTCGCGGCCCGCAAGGCGCGTGACCTGACCCGGCGCAAGGGGCTGCTGGAGAGCGCCTCGCTGCCCGGCAAGCTGAGCGACTGCCAGTCGAACGACCCCACCAAGTGCGAGATCTTCATCGTCGAGGGTGACTCCGCCGGTGGTTCGGCCAAGTCCGGCCGTAACCCGATGTACCAGGCGATCCTGCCCATCCGCGGCAAGATCCTGAACGTCGAGAAGGCCAGGATCGACAAGATCCTGCAGAACACCGAGGTACAGGCGCTGATCTCGGCCTTCGGTACCGGGGTCCACGAGGACTTCGACATCGAGAAGCTCCGCTATCACAAGATCATTCTGATGGCGGACGCCGACGTCGACGGCCAGCACATCAACACCCTGCTGCTGACGTTCCTGTTCCGGTTCATGCGGCCGCTGGTCGAGTCCGGGCACGTGTACCTCTCCCGCCCGCCGCTCTACAAGATCAAGTGGGGCCGGGACGACTTCGAGTACGCGTACTCCGACCGGGAGCGCGACGCCCTGGTGGCGCTCGGCAAGCAGAACGGCAAGCGGATCAAGGAAGACTCGATCCAGCGCTTCAAGGGTCTCGGTGAGATGAACGCCGAGGAGCTGCGCATCACGACCATGGACGTGGACCACCGGGTCCTCGGCCAGGTCACGCTGGACGACGCGGCGCAGGCCGACGACCTGTTCTCGGTGCTGATGGGTGAGGACGTCGAGGCGCGGCGCTCGTTCATCCAGCGCAACGCCAAGGACGTCCGCTTCCTCGACATCTGAGTCGGCCGTACAAGCAAGCCGCAGCTCGAAAGGACTTTGACCAGCAATGGCCGACGAGAACACCCCTGTGACCCCTGAAGAGGTGCCCGCAGCCGCGGGCGTGGGCATGCGTGTCGAGCCCGTGGGGCTCGAGACGGAGATGCAGCGCTCCTACCTCGACTACGCGATGTCCGTCATCGTGTCGCGTGCCCTGCCCGACGTGAGGGACGGCCTGAAGCCCGTCCACCGCCGGGTGCTGTACGCGATGTACGACGGCGGTTACCGGCCCGAGAAGGGCTTCTACAAGTGCGCCCGCGTCGTCGGTGACGTCATGGGTACCTACCACCCGCACGGCGACTCCTCGATCTATGACGCGCTGGTGCGACTGGCGCAGCACTGGTCGATGCGCATGCCGCTGGTGGACTCCAACGGCAACTTCGGTTCCCCGGGCAACGACCCGGCCGCGGCGATGCGGTACACCGAGTGCAAGATGATGCCGCTGTCCATGGAGATGGTCCGTGACATCGACGAGGAGACCGTCGATTTCAAGGACAACTACGACGGCCGCAACCAGGAACCGGTGGTTCTCCCGGCGCGCTTCCCGAACCTGCTGATCAACGGTTCCGCGGGTATCGCCGTCGGTATGGCCACCAACATCCCGCCGCACAACCTCCGCGAGGTCGCGGCCGGTGCGCAGTGGTACCTGGAGCACCCGGAGGCCTCGCACGAGGAGCTCCTGGACGCCCTGCTCGAACGCATCAAGGGCCCGGACTTCCCGACGGGCGCACTTGTCGTGGGCCGCAAGGGCATCGAGGAGGCGTACCGCACGGGCCGCGGCTCCATCACGATGCGCGCGGTCGTGGCGGTGGAGGAGATCCAGGGCCGTCAGTGCCTGGTGGTCACGGAGCTCCCGTACCAGACCAACCCCGACAACCTCGCGCAGAAGATCGCCGACCTGGTGAAGGACGGCAAGGTCGGTGGGATCGCGGACGTCCGGGACGAGACGTCCTCGCGTACGGGGCAGCGCCTGGTCGTCGTGCTGAAGCGTGACGCGGTCGCCAAGGTCGTGCTGAACAACCTCTACAAGCACACCGACCTGCAGACGAACTTCGGCGCGAACATGCTGGCGCTCGTCGACGGGGTGCCGCGCACGCTGTCGATCGACGCGTTCATCCGGCACTGGGTGACCCACCAGATCGAGGTCATCGTCCGGCGCACGAAGTTCCGGCTGCGCAAGGCCGAGGAGCGGGCGCACATCCTGCGCGGCCTGCTCAAGGCCCTGGACGCGATCGACGAGGTCATCGCACTCATCCGCCGCAGCAACACCGTGGAGATCGCACGCGAGGGCCTGATGGGCCTCCTGGAGATCGACGAGATCCAGGCGAACGCGATCCTGGAGATGCAGCTGCGCCGGCTGGCCGCACTGGAGCACCAGAAGATCACCGCCGAGCACGACGAGCTGCAGGCGAAGATCAACGAGTACAACGCGATCCTGGTGTCGCCCGAGCGGCAGCGGCAGATCGTCAGCGAGGAGCTGGCGGCGATCGTCGACAAGTTCGGTGATGACCGGCGTTCGAAGTTGGTGCCCTTCGACGGCGACATGTCCATCGAGGACCTGATCGCCGAGGAGGACATCGTCGTCACGATCTCCCGCGGCGGCTATGTGAAGCGCACGAAGACGGACGACTACCGCTCGCAGAAGCGCGGCGGCAAGGGCGTACGCGGTACGAAGCTCAAGGAAGACGACATCGTCGACCACTTCTTCGTGTCCACGACGCACCACTGGCTGCTGTTCTTCACGAACAAGGGCCGGGTGTACCGGGCGAAGGCGTACGAGCTGCCGGATGCCGGCCGGGATGCCCGTGGTCAGCACGTGGCGAACCTGCTGGCGTTCCAGCCCGACGAGCAGATCGCGCAGATCCTGGCGATCCGTGACTACGAGGCGGCTCCCTACCTGATCCTCGCCACCAAGGGCGGCCTGGTGAAGAAGACGTCGCTGAAGGACTACGACTCGCCGCGTTCCGGTGGTGTCATCGCGATCAACCTCCGGGAGACGGAGAGCGGCGCGGACGACGAGCTGATCGGTGCGGAGCTCGTGTCGGCGGAGGACGACCTGCTGCTCATCAGCAGGAAGGCCCAGTCGATCAGGTTCACCGCGACGGACGACGCGCTGCGCCCGATGGGCCGTGCGACTTCGGGCGTGAAGGGCATGAGTTTCCGCGAGGGCGACGAGCTGCTCTCGATGAATGTTGTCCGCCCCGGTACGTTCGTGTTCACTGCCACCGACGGCGGTTACGCGAAGCGGACCGTTGTCGACGAGTACCGCGTCCAGGGTCGTGGCGGTCTGGGCATCAAGGCCGCGAAGATCGTGGAGGACCGGGGAACACTCGTCGGCGCGCTGGTGGTCGAGGAGACGGACGAGATCCTCGCCATCACGCTCGGCGGTGGTGTGATTCGTACGCGAGTCAATGAAGTCAGGGAGACGGGCCGTGACACCATGGGCGTCCAACTGATCAATCTGGGCAAGCGGGATGCCGTCGTCGGCATCGCGCGCAACGCCGAGGCCGGTCGCGAGGCCGAAGAGGTCGACGGGACCGACGAGGCCGAAGGCAGCACGGTCGAGGCCCAAGCCACGAGCGTGGTCGAGGGCGCAGTCGAGGGCACGGAGCCCTCGGCCGGGGAGCACGAGGAGTAGAGCGTGAGTGGAGCCAAGGGCGCCGATTCGGCCGCTTCCGGAGCTGGAGCGAACGGTGCCCGTGGCTCTGCCACGGACTCCCAAGGGGGCACTGTGACGGACACTCGGGGACCTCAGCCCCAGTACGAGGGGTACGCGACCGGGCCGTTGCCCGGTGAGCGGGAGCCCGCAACGGGCAAGGCGGGGCCCTACCACCCGCCTCAGGCGTATCCGTCCCCCGCGGGCGGTACGCAGGGTGGCGGCACACAGGGCGGAGCACAGGGCGTGGGCGGCGTACAGGCGACCCGGTTGCCCCGGACGGGGGCGCGGACCACTCCGCGTACCCGTAAGGCGCGGCTGCGGGTGGCGAAGGCTGATCCGTGGTCGGTGATGAAGGTCAGCTTCCTGCTGTCCATCGCGCTCGGCATCTGCACGGTCGTGGCGTCCGCCGTTCTGTGGATGGTGATGGACGCGATGGGTGTCTTCGACACCGTCGGCGGCACGATCAGCGAGGCCACCGGCTCGAACGAGAGCAACGGCTTCGATCTGCAGTCGTTCCTGTCGCTGCCGCGCGTCCTCATCTTCACGTCGGTCATCGCGGTGATCGATGTGGTGCTGGCCACCGCGCTGGCCACGCTGGGCGCGTTCATCTACAACTTGTCGGCCGGCTTCGTGGGTGGCGTCGAGCTCACTCTGGCCGAGGACGAGTAGGACACCAGGTATCGATTTTGGGACTGGCCCCGACGTGCGCTAATCTTCAGAAGTCAGCGCAGCAGCGCGGCGGGGCTATAGCTCAGTTGGTTAGAGCGCATCCCTGATAAGGATGAGGCCACAGGTTCAAATCCTGTTAGCCCCACTTGCGAGAAGACCCCCAGTCGATCATGACTGGGGGTCTTCGGCGTACTCGGCCGACATCAGCCGCTGAGTGAGTCCTCCGGAGGCCCGGTGCGTACGGGCACGGCCTCCCCGACCCGGGCGGCGAAGCCGCTCGGTCCGTGCGGACCGGGGCCGTCCACGGGGGACTCCTGTGGGGACGCTCGGGGCCGGACCAAGGGCTGCGGGTTCATGTGACGTCCTTGCCCGTCCTGGCCCGCCCATGTCCGGGACAGGACTGTGCCGCTTGTCCGGCGTGCGTGCCCCCATGCTGCCCCGAGGGTGGCTCAGGGGGCGGTGCCGGGCATGGAAAAGGCCCCCGCCGGTGTGAACCGGGCCAGGGGCCTGCACGTCGGCCGAGGTGCTCTCGGGGTGTTCAGGGCGGCAGCGGGGACGAGTCCCCGGCCGGGGTGCCGTCGTGGGTGGAGCGGGTGCTGTTCGTCGCGGTCGCGGATGCAGTCGCGGTTTCGGTCGTTTCGGCGGACAGCTGCCGGGCGGTCGGCGAGGAGCCGTGGGCCTCGGCGTGGATGCGCTGCTTCATCGTGGGTGGGAGAGCGCTGTCACGCGGAAGGGCCCATCGCACCGAGGGAGTGGTTGCGGTTGCCGCGGTCGCGCCCATGTGATCCTGGGGCGTGGTCGCCGGCTCCGCCGCCGTGGCCTGGGCGGTGACGAGGCCCAGCGATGCGAGAAGTGCGAAGAAGGCGGTGATGAAGGCGGTCCAGACGCTCTTGATCCTGCAGGTGCTCATGGCCCCTCGCTTTCAGGTGGTCCTGTTTGCTTACCTTTCCGACTATGTGGAGATGACCGGCGGAATCCGGGACCGACGCCCCCGCTGCGGCGATCTTCCGATGAACACCACTCTTATGGTTCAACCGGCCAGGACGAGCTGATCCGGGGTGGAGGGTGGCCCCGGCGAGGGGCAGCGTGAGGCCCCGGGGAGGCCCCGGGGAGGTCACCGATCGGTATCGGTCGGTGTGTATAGTCGGGCGGCAGAAGTCCCTTACGCCAAGGAAAGACGAGGTCGCGCGGTGAAGAAGCTTCTCCTGGTCGCACTGGCCGCCATCGGCGGGCTCCTCGTGTACCGCCAGATCCAGGCGGATCGCGCCGAGCAGGATCTGTGGACGGAGGCGACCGACTCCGTGCCCGCAGGTTCGGGTGTGTGAGACGGAACAGTCTGTTATGAGCCCCGGCCGCTGAGCGGCCGGGGCTTTTCGTTGTCCGGAGCGCTGTTGCGGGACCATGACGGCTGCACCCGTGAGTTCGCCCAAGCAAATCGCTGGGTTGCGTGAGCGAAGTGGCTGGGATGAGAGGGCTTCGGCGAGGGCGCGGACGAGGGCGGCGATGCGTCGCCGTGGTGCGACGACGGGGTCCATGACCTGCGGGAAGCTGCCCCTCTGGTGCGAGGTCCCGGCCTGGCGGTGGCGGGGGCAGCAGGTCCGCTACGCGGCGGAGTTCGCCGACGAGCCCACGGTGCGGGGCGCTCCCTCCACCCGCCCGTACGGTCGGCACACCTCACCGCCCCCGTCCGGTTCCCGGTCGACGGCGGTGGGTTCAGCCCGGACGCGACCTATGACGGTCGGCTCGCGGCCCTCCCGATCGGATGGGGGCCCGTTGCTCGGACCGACTGCCACGCCATCGGGCTCCGCGGTCCGTCCGGCACACACGTGGGGGCCGCCGCATCGCGGTGACCCTGAGGGCGAGGGTGGCCGGGATCGCCGAGAACCCGCAGATCGGCGTGGTGCTGCGGGTGGCCGCCCTCCGGGACGCCTCTGCGGGGGTCCGGCACGGAGCCTCCGCCCTGAAGTGGAACACCCATGGTGCGAAGCAGGGCAATAGCCGTGGTTCGGCTGTGGCCGCAGACAGCAGCGGTATGCGCGGGGCAGGATGGTCCGGCATCGCGACCGCTGTCGGAGCGGGAGCAGTGGCCGCCTTGATCGCGGGGCTCGTGTGCGTACGCAGCCGTCGCAGGGGCGGCACGCAGACGACGAGGGGAAGCGCGTGAACAGGCAGCGCAACAGGGGCCGGGTGGCGCTGGCGTCGCTCGCGGCGATGTGCGCGGTGGCGGTGCTGCCGGGACAGGCGCACGCGGCCGACGGCCCGGGGACCTACACCTTCGACCCCGCGGCCACCGCGGTACAGGGGACGGAGACGAATGCCGACGCGTCGGAGCTGAAGCCCGGATCGGTCTACAGGAGCTCGATCAAGGCGGACCAGAAGCTCTACTACCGTCTGGATCTCGACGACAGGACCAACGCGTACGTCTCCGCGGTGGTCGTGCCGAGGAAGGACGGGAAGGTCGCCTACGGGGACGGCATCACGGTCAGCGTCCGGGATCTCAACGACTCGCAGTGCAGCTCCGAGGACGCGATCTTCGAGTCCGCGGAGTTCCCGCGCCCGATCGCCGCGTACGCGTACCGCACCGTGGAGAAGGACAGCACCACGTGCCGCGCGGAAGGCGCCTACAACGTCCTGATCGAGCGGGAGAGCAAGGCCACGTCGGCTGCGGACGAGTGGGACCTGGAGCTGCGGTTCGAGACGGAACCGGCTCTCGCGAAAGGTGAGGCACCGCCCACCGAGGCGCCGGAGAACTGGCCCTCCGCCTCGCCGGCCCCGCCTTCCGGGAAGCAGAAGCGGACCGGGGGCAGTAGCTACTACGACGCCACCAGCCTGGAGACCGGCGAGTGGGTGGACACGATCGCACCCGGCCGGACGCGCTTCTACCGGGTTCCGGTGGACTGGGGTCAGCGGATCTTCGCGACGGCCGCGCTCAGCAACAACAACGCGTCGGACGAGTTCCTCGGCAACGCCTTGGCGGTGTCGCTGGACAACCCGGCGCGCGGCCACGTCGACGACGCGACACTCTCCTACGCCGGGAAGCCCACATCCGTCGCCCTGGACCCGCTGCCGCCGGTGGCGTACGAGAACCGCTACGCCTCGGCCTCGGCCGTCGGCGCCATGCGCTTCGCCGGCTGGTACTACCTCTCGGTGACGCTGAGTCCGAAGGTCGCGGAGCACTACGGGGACACGCCTGTCGGGCTGACGCTCAAGGTGAACGTCGTCGACGAGGCCGGCCGGACGCCCTACCAGGGGGATGCCGGGATCTTCGGGGTGTCCGACGCCGACAGGGACATGGCCAAGAACGGCCAGAGCGCGCCCGAGGCCGGCAAGAGCGACACCATGAAGGTGGTGGCCGCTGCTGGAATCGGGTCGGGAGCCGTGCTGGTGCTCGGACTCGGGATGTGGACGCTGCTGGCCAGGCGCCGGGCCAGCAGCGCCCCCGTAACGCTGGGCGCCGGCGGCCCGCCCCCGTTCGGCGGTCCGCCCCAGACCTGGTGACCCCGCCCGGCGGGGCCGCGCCGGTCAGGTCTGGGTGAGCGCCCAGATGCCCACGGCGAAGCAGATCAGAGCCACGATCAGCACCGGGACCGCGACCTTCGGGGGCGGTCCCGGGCGCGTACGGGGCGACGCGTGCGCGGCGGAGGCCGGGGGCGTGACGACCCCCGCGGGGTGGGGCGCCTGCGGGTGCTGGGACGTGTAGGCGCGGGTGGGCGCCGCCCCGTGCCCCACGGCGGCCGTGGTGGCCTGGTCGGGGCCCGGCGAGGCGGCGGCGAAAGGCGGGGCCGTGTGAGCTGGGGACGTCTGCGCCGGGGCCGCGGCCTGCGGAGCCAGGGGCAGCGGCACGGGCTGCGGGGGCGGAGCGAGGTGGAAGCTGCCCGTCTCCGACATCGACGAGGGCGGCGGTGGCGACGGGGCGTACGGCTGCTGCCCGGCGCTCAGGGGCTGCTGTGGCGGCTGAGGCGTATGTGCGGCGCCGAAAGCCTGTACGGGTGGTTGGTGGGCCTGTACGGGGCCGTCGGGGCCGAATCCGGCGGGCAGTGGTCCGATCTGGTCGAAGACCTCCACCGGCTCCTCGTCCGGGCCGGGATCCGGCAGCATCTCGACGGCGGCGGCCAAAGCCTTGCGCGCACCCGTGGCCGTCCGGAAGCGGGCCTGCGCGTCCGGCTGCAGCAGGCCGGCGAGGACCTGCCACAAAGGCTCCGGTACGCCCTGCGGAGCACCCGGGGTACCGTGCGCGGCGAAGTACTCGATGAGCGCCTGGGCATCGGGTTTCTGACCCTGCAGCAGGTAGAGCGCGACGAGACCGACGGCGAACAGGTCTGCGGGGAAGTCGGGTTCCGCGCCCATCATCTGCTCGGGGGCGAAGTAACCGGGCGTACCGACGACGTAGTTGGTCTCGGTCAGACGGGGCTCGCCCTTGCGCATCGAGATGCCGAAGTCGGAGAGCCGCAGGTGCGGACGGCCCGATCCGGTGGCCTCCATCAGGATGTTGGCGGGCTTGATGTCACGGTGCACGACGCCCTCGGCGTGCACCGTGGAGAGCCCGGACAGCAGTTGGTCCAGCAGGAGGCAGACGAATCGCGGGGGCAGCGGTCCGTAGTCGCCGATGACATGGGCCAGCGATCCGCCGCTGACCAGGTCCATCGTGAACAGGACCTTGTCGTCGTCGGCCGCCCAGCTGGCGGGAGCCAGGACGTGCGGATGCTCGATCCGCAGGGCCTGCTCGCGGACGAAGCGCAGCAGCGTGTGCGCGTCGCTCTGCTGCAGGACCTTGGCCGCCACGTACCTGCGGCGCCGGTGGTCCCAGGCGCGCCAGACGGCGCCGACCCCACCCCGTCCGATCGGATCGATCAGCTCGTACCGACCAGCGAATACCTCACCCATTGCGCTGCGCCCGCTCCCCGTTCCGGTTTCGGCCCGTGCCCCGGCCGACGGGATACTGCCAGGGCCCTGCAGGACAGGGCCCCTCGTCCCGGGATCCCGGGACCTCTCTAGCTCTGGTGTCCTTCGTAGTGTGCGACCGCGTCCGCGGTGCGTCCCGCTCCGTACACCCGGAGAAACTCTGCCAGTTCGGGGTGGGTCGGGGCGAGGGAGTCCGCGGCGTCGATGATGTCGCCGGCGGCGGAGACCGACCGGAGCAGCGACTGGATCTCGCGGACCACGCGCCGGACCGTGGGAGCCCCGCCGGTGGCGGACGTCTGGCCGGTGCTGGTCAGGACCGAACCGCCCTGGGACTTCTTGATCTCTTCCATCCGGTCCGTGGCCTCTCCCGCGCTGGCACTGCCGTCCGCCACCTGTCCGGCGAGCTCCTGGAGGGCCTGGACGCGCTGGACGACCGCAGGATTGCCGATCTTGGCCCGCTGGCCGCTCATCAGCTGGGACAGCATGGGCGCGGACAGCCCGAGCACCGCGGCGAGCCGGGCCTGGTTCAGGCCGAGATCGTCGATCAGCCTGCGGAAGAGCGCCCCCAGCGGCTCTCCGTACCAGCTGCGCTGGAGCTCCCGGGCTCTAGCCGTCGCCTCTTGCTGCGCTGCGTCCATTGCGTCTCCCCTTCGCTGCGGCTTCGCTGCTGCGAACCTCGTCGTGCATCTTACGGAGAGCGGTTGCGGACCGGGAGTCCCAATCCTTTTGCAAGATTCAGGGGGTCACCCGGTACTCTGTTGTGCGACGGAGGCCGCGGCACGGATGTGTCCGGTACTGTCGGTTTTTCCCGGGGCCTTAGCTCAGTTGGTAGAGCGCTGCCTTTGCAAGGCAGATGTCAGGAGTTCGAATCTCCTAGGCTCCACAATCCACACCCCTGACCTGTGTTTCAGCAGGTCAGGGGTGTTTTGCGTGGCGCGGGGGTGCCCGGGGCGGCCGGGACCGGGACTGCTTCCCTCAGGTCCTTCCCGTGCTCCCTCCGGGCGGGCGGCTCGGGCCCGGTGTTTTTCGGTTCGGCGCCCGCCCGCAGCGGTGGGCGGGCGGGCGGGCGCCGCACAGCCGGGTGCCGTCGGCCTCCCCGGGCGGCTGGACAGGCCCGTTCCGTGAGCGGGACATTCTGGCCGCCGCCTGAGGCACCCGCCCGGGCCCGGAGGCGTCGGGCTCCTCCGTGACCGTACTGTCGGGCAGGGGCAGATCCGCGGCGTCTGCCGCTGCGTACCCCTGCGAGGCGTCGCGCGTCGTACGCGGGCTCCACCTCACCGAACCGGGCGGCATGTACGGCGGGGCTTCGAAGCATCGTCCCCGAACCGTGCGCTGCCGGGCGAGGGCCCGGCGCACACGACAAAGGAGGGCGCCGGAAGACCGTGGTCTTCCGGCGCCCTCCTCCGCGGTGCGCTCAGCGGCGTTCGTCGCGGTCGCTGCCTTCCGCCGTGTCCGCCCCGGCGTCGTCCTCGTCCTGCTTGGCACGGACCTCGGGGTCGAGCACGGCCGAACCGCTGCCGTCGACCGACGTCAGGGGAGCGCGGTCGTCGGCCACCTCGGTGGGGGCAGGCGGCTCGACCAGCCAGTCGGGGTTGGCCTGCTTGTCCCACCACTTCCAGGCGGCGAAGGCGCCGCCCGCGAGAGCGCCCAGGACGAGGGCCCCCTTGGCCACACGGCCGGCCCTGGCACGCCGCTCGTGCTTGCGGACGAGCTTCTGGATCTCCTTGGCCGTCACCTGGCCGCGCAGTGCGGCCAGCGCGGCGGCGCTGCGGGCGGTGGCCTGTTCGGCCATGGGCTGGGCAGCCGCCACCGCGTGCTCGACGCGCGGCACGGTGTAGTCGGCGGCGCTCCGGGCGGCCTGACGTGTGCGGACGGCAGCGCGGTGCGCGGCCTCGTCGACCTTGGGCGGCACATGGGTACGTGCCTGCTCGATGCGGGGCGCGAGATGCGCGCCGTACTGGACGCGGGCCTGCGCGGCTGCCTTCGACACCCTGGGCGCGAGCAGTGCCCGAGCCTCCTGCGCGTAGTGCGCGGCCTGTTCCTTGGCCGTGTCGGCGTAGGGCGCCACCACTTCCGCGGCGTGCTGCGCGCTGTCCTTCGCCGAGTAGGTTGCGGCGCGCACGCTGTCGATGCGGGTCACGGGATCCTCCTCCTTGGTGGCGGGTAGGTACTCCGCCTATCCACCCAGTTCGAAATCATGCCTGCTGAGGTCTTGAGCGCCAGATGGGACGGGCATCCGGGTCACGAACGGCATTCTCAGGCAAAGCGGTGCAAGGGGGGCGCGCGCACGACGATGCCACGGTTCGTGTCGGTACGCGCCGTGGCGCCACGCGCTTGGCCGCATTTGTCCCGCAGGAAGTGTGGGAAAGATGCAGGAAAGCGGGCAACACGGTGAGTGCCGCCCGTTCTTGGGGCGGTGACCGGGGGCGGAGGGGGTGCTCCGTGCGAGGATCGGTGGTCGTCAGCGAAGACTTACGGAAGGCAGACCGTGGCCGAGCAGCTTTACGCCACCTTGAAGACCAGCCAGGGCGACATCGAGATCCGGCTCCTGCCGAACCACGCGCCCAAGACGGTCAAGAACTTCGTCGAGCTCGCCCGGGGCGAGCGTGAGTGGACCAACCCGGCGACCGGCCAGAAGTCCACGGACAAGCTGTACGACGGCACTGTCTTCCACCGCGTCATCAGCGGCTTCATGATCCAGGGCGGTGACCCGCTGGGCAACGGCACGGGCGGCCCGGGGTACGAGTTCGGCGACGAGTTCCACCCGGACCTCGCCTTCACCAAGCCGTACCTGCTGGCGATGGCCAACGCGGGTCCGCGCACCAACGGCTCGCAGTTCTTCCTGACCGTTTCACCCACGGCATGGCTGACCGGCAAGCACACGATCTTCGGCGAGGTCGCCGACGACGCGGGCCGGAAGGTCGTGGACGCCATCGCGGCGGCCGCAACCAACCCGCGCACGCACCGTCCGCTGCAGGACGTGGTGATCGAGTCGGTCGCCATCGAGACCCGCTGACGTCCGTGCCGACGCCATGAGGCCGCCGGAGCCCTGTGCGGCGTCGCCGGGACCGTCGGCCCTCACCTCGGCGTCGTCGGAATGCACCGGCCCCGGCCGGGGCGTCGTCGGCCCCTGGCCCGCCGGCGGCCGGCACCGGGTCCTGTCGGCCCCGGACTCCCGGGAACCTAATGCCCCGTTCGTCCGTACTGTTACATAACAGGCGAGCGGGGCGGACGCAGGTGCGCCGCCTTCACGGACGAGGACCGAAGGGGCCCTGACCGATGGAGCAGCAGCCACCGGAAGACCGTGACGTGTCCGCTGCCGCGGACGGTCCGGCCACGTGTTACAGGCATCCGGGCCGGGAGACGGGGATCCGCTGCGTCCGCTGCGATCGCCCGATCTGCACCGACTGCATGATCGACGCCTCGGTGGGGTTCCAGTGCCCGGACTGTGTCCGGGAGGGCTCCGGTACGGGTCACCATCCGGCGGCGAGCCGGCCGCGCACCCTGGCGGGCGGCACCGTCGCGAGTGACCCCCGGCTGGTGACCAAGATCCTGATCGGGCTGAACCTCGCGGTGTTCATCGCCGTCTCGGTCGCCGGGCGCCCTCTGATCGACGATCTTCTGCTCTTCGGCCGTGCCTACACGGGGAATCAGCCGTCCGGCCTCGAAGGTGTGGCCGAGGGCCAGTGGTATCGCCTGGTGACGTCGATGTTCCTGCACCAGGAGGTGTGGCACATCGCCTTCAACATGCTGGGCCTGTGGTGGCTCGGCGGGCCTTTGGAAGCCGCGCTGGGGCGGGTCCGCTACCTGCTGCTGTACGTGCTCTCGGGGCTGGCGGGCAGCGCCCTCACGTACTGGATCGCCGACCCGGCTCAGGGCTCGCTCGGTGCTTCCGGCGCCGTCTTCGGGCTGCTGGGCGCCACGGCGGTTCTGATGCGCCGGATGAACTACGACATGCGGCCCCTGATCGCGCTCCTCGTGGTGAACCTGATCTTCACCTTCAACCCGTGGGGTGCGATCGCCTGGCAGGCACACATCGGCGGCCTGGTCGCGGGTGCCCTGATCGCGATCGCCATGGTGCACGCGCCGCGTGAGCGGCGGAACCTCGTGCAGTACGGGGCCTGTGCGCTCGTCCTGGTGACGGTCGTCGTGATCGTTCTCGCCAGGAGTGCAGCCCTCGCCTGAGCGGAATGCGGCGCTCCGAGGGTTGAGTTGTCCACAGAACGTGTCGGATCTTGTGCATGGCGTGGGGAACAGGTGTGCCCCTTGTCGCTGAACTGGGTTTTTCCAGTCAGGACAAGGGGCATTCTGTCGCGCGATGCGAGAGTGTGCAGTCACACCGGCGTCAACCGCGAAGGAAGTTATCCACAGATCGTCCGACCTTTTCCCCTGTCTGTGGATAACTCTGTGGGTAACTCAGGGGAGGAGTGAGCGCAGGGCTACTTCCACTGCGTGGAGACGCCGAAGCCGCCGGCGATGAAGCCGAAGCCCACCACGATGTTCCAGTTGCCCAGGGCATCGATCGGCAGATCGCCCTCGGTCACATAGAAGACCACGATCCAGGCCAGACCGATGAGGAAGAGCGCCAGCATCACCGGCGCCACCCAACTCCGGTTGGTCAGCTTTATGTTGGTGGACTGCCTCTCCGGCGGAGGCGTGAAGTCTGCCTTCTTGCGGATACGTGACTTCGGCACGAGGGACTCTCCTGTCGATGCGCTGCGTGACCGCGCAGGGATCTGTGGCTGGCGCCGGGGCGCAAGGGGGAATGCTGCCTCCCCGGGGCGTCCGTTAGCGTAGTGCTTCCGTGGCGCCTAAGGAGATAAGGGTACGTTGAGCAATTCTGCCGACTCTCCCCAAGGTCCGGCCCGGCATGTGTCCCGGTGGCCGGTCCAGAGCCTCACCGCTGCCGTCTTCGCACTGGCCGGACTCATCTTCGTCACCAGCGCCAATACCGCCAAGGGTACGGACATCCGTACCGACTCCTCCCTGCTGAAGCTGTCCGACCTCATCCAGCAGCGCAGCGAGAACAACGCGGAGCTGGACGAATCCACTGCCGCGGTGCGCGCGGACATCGACGCGCTCGCCCGGCGTGACGACGGGAGCACCAGGGCGGAGGACGCGAAGCTCGACGCGCTGGAGAAGGCCGCGGGCACGACGGAGCTCACGGGTGGGGCCGTCAGCGTCACTCTGAACGACGCGCCGCCCGACGCCACCGCGAACCCCGGCTACCCCGAGCCGCAGCCCAATGACCTGGTCATCCACCAGCAGGATCTGCAGGCCGTCGTGAACGCCCTCTGGGAGGGCGGGGCCCGCGGGATCCAGGTGATGGACCAGCGGCTGATCTCCACGAGTGCGGTGCGCTGCGTCGGCAACACGCTGATCCTGCAGGGCCGGGTGTACTCCCCGCCGTACAAGGTCACCGCGGTGGGTGACCCCGGCGAGCTCAAGCAGGCGCTCAACCGTTCCACGGCGATCCAGAACTACCAGCTGTACGTGAAGGCGTACGGGCTGGGCTGGAAGGTCGACGAGGACGACCGGGTGACGCTTCCCGGGTACTCGGGCACGGTCGACCTGCATTACGCACAGCCGGTGGAATAGCTCTGCGGCCGATGCCGGAGGCGGGATCCGGGCCGCGCTCGTCCACAGCCGCCGCACAGCGGTGACGCGCGGTGGTTCCGCGGCTTTCCACAGCTGACCCATGTCCGACCCCCGGACCTTTAGTCTGGTGCCGTACCGAACGGAGGCGACAGCATGTACGGCTGGATCTGGCGGCATCTGCCGGGCAACACATGGGTGAGGGGCTTTCTCTCGCTCGTGCTGGTCCTGGCCGCTGTCTACGCGCTCTTCCAGTACGTCTTCCCCTGGGCGGAGCCCCTGCTCCCGTTCGGTGACGTGACGGTGGACGGCGAAGGAACCGGCGGAGCGGAGACCGGTCAGTGAGCGCGCGCATTCTCGTCGTCGACAACTACGACAGCTTTGTCTTCAACCTCGTCCAGTACCTCTACCAGCTCGGCGCCGAGTGCGAGGTGGTGCGCAACGACGAGGTGACCACGGCGCACGCCGGGGACGGCTTCGACGGTGTCCTGCTGTCGCCCGGACCCGGCACGCCCGAGCAGGCCGGTGTCTGCATCGAGATGGTGCACCACTGCGCGCGGACCGGTGTCCCCGTCTTCGGCGTCTGCCTGGGCATGCAGTCGATGGCCGTCGCGTACGGCGGTGTGGTGGACCGTGCGCCGGAGCTGCTGCACGGCAAGACCTCCCCCGTGCTGCACGAGGGCAAGGGCGTGTTCGCCGGTCTTCCGTCCCCGTTCACCGCGACGCGCTACCACTCCCTCGCCGCGGAGCCGGCGACGGTCCCTCCCGAGCTGGAGGTCACCGCGCGGACCGCCGACGGGATCATCATGGGGCTGCGACACCGTGAACTGGCGGTGGAAGGAGTGCAGTTCCACCCGGAGTCGGTGCTCACGGAGCACGGCCACCTGATGCTCGCGAACTGGCTGGCGCAGTGCGGTGACGCGGGGGCCGTCGCGAGGTCGGTGGGGCTCGCCCCAGTGGTGGGCAAGGCCGCGGCGTGACCGCACACCGTCCCGAACCCGGTGCCGGGCAGAACGGCCCGTACGCGCAGGGAGCGTACGAGGCCGACGGCACGTTCGAGGCGGCGGTGGAGAAGCTCGCGGACCCGCTGAACGACCCCTTGCCGGGGCAGCGTTCGGCGTCGTGGCCGCGGCCCGAGACCGCCCCGGCGGACGGCTCGACCGGACCGGACCCCTCGCGAGCGGCACAGCAGGGGTCTCAGCAGCCCCAGGAGGCCCCTGGGGAGTGGTACGACCCGGAGGGGTACCAGCGGGACTGGTACGGGCAACGGGAGCCGGAACCGGCCCCTCAGCCGGTTTCTGCTCCGACGACGGCCGCGGCGCCAGGTTCCACATCGTTCCGGGTCCCTGCTCCGGCACCCGATCCCGTGCCACTTCGGACCTCCGCTGCGGCTCCCGGCCCCGTGCCCGGTTCGGCCTCCGGCCCTGTGCCTTTCGGGGCCTCCGCTGCGGCTCCCCAGGTCCGGGCCGACGAGACCGTCGCCCTGCGGACGGCGGATGTGCGGCGCCCGTCGCGGACGGGCGGCCACGGGTCCGGCCTCGATGCTCCGGTGCCGGAACCGTCGTCCGGCCCGCTGCCGGACTCCCCGGCCGCCGGAGCCGTGCCCACCGGCGGCCGGGCCGAGCGCCGGCGAGCGGCCAAGGGCCGCGGCAGGCGGCGCGTCGAACCGCCGCGTACGGCGGAGGCGGACCCGGCCGAGTCCGTGGCCCCGGCCGAGTCCGTGGCCCCGATGTCCAGGCTGGAGGCCCGGCGTGCGGCCCGAGCGGCCAAGGACAGCCCGGCCGTCGTCGCCAGCCGGGTCGTCGGTGAAGTGTTCATCACCTTCGGTGTGCTGATGCTCCTGTTCGTCACCTACCAGCTGTGGTGGACGAACGTCCGTGCCGACCAGATCGCCGGCCGGGAGACGCACAAGATCCAGGACGACTGGGCGAGCGGCGAGCGCACCCCGGGTGCCTTCGAGGCCGGCCAGGGTTTCGCCATCATGCACATCCCGAAGCTGGACGTGGTCGCACCGATCGCCGAGGGCATCGACAAGGAGAAGGTCCTCGACCGCGGCATGATCGGGCACTACGCCGACGGCAAGCTGAAGACCGCCATGCCCTCCGAGAAGCAGGGGAACTTCGCGGTCGCCGGCCATCGCAACACCCACGGCGAGCCGTTCCGCTACATCAACAAGCTGAAGCCCGGCGACCCGATCGTGGTCGAGACCCAGGACGCTTACTACACCTACGAGATGACCAGCATCCTTCCGCAGACGTCGCCGTCCAACGTCGCGGTGATCGGCACGGTGCCGCCGGGGTCCGGCTTCACCGGTCCGGGCAGGTACATCACGCTGACGACGTGTACGCCCGAATTCACGAGTACGTACCGAATGATCGTGTGGGGCAAGATGGTCGACGAACGGCCGCGCAGCGAGGGGAAGCCCGACGCACTCGTCGGCTGAACATCATCACGACAGGGGCGGGTGCGGTGGCAGCGAGGACCGAGCACGAAGAGCGTGTCGACGGGTCACCGCCGGTACGACGCCGGAGCCGTCACCCCGTCGCGGCGGCCGTGAGCCTCTTCGGCGAGCTGCTGATCACCGGCGGTCTGGTGCTGGGCCTCTTCGTCGTCTACTCGCTGTGGTGGACCAACGTGCTCGCCGACCGTGAGGCCGACAAGCAGGGCAACTCCGTCCGCGACCGCTGGGCTGGCGGGCCCGGTGCGCTCGATACCAGGAACGGCATCGGCTTCCTGCATGTGCCCGCCATGGAGAACGGCGAAGTGCTGGTCAAGAAGGGCACGGACCCCAAGACCCTCAACAACGGCATCGCGGGCTACTACACGGATCCTGTGGAATCGGCGCTGCCCTCGGACGAGCAGGGCAACTTCACCCTCGCCGCGCACCGGGACGGCCACGGCGCCAAGTTCCACAACATCGACAAGGTGAAGACGGGCGACGCCGTCGTCTTCGAGACCAAGGACACCTGGTACGTCTACAAGGTCTACGCCGAGCTCCCCGAGACGTCGAAGTTCAACGTCGACGTGATCGCCCCCGTTCCTGAGGAGTCGGGTGTGAAGAAGCCCGGCCGCTACATCACGCTGACGACGTGCACGCCGGTCTACACGTCGAAGTACCGCTACATCGTGTGGGGCGAGCTGGTCCGTACGGAGAAGGTCGACAGGGACCGCACGAAGCCGGTGGAGCTGCGCTGACCTGCCACGAAGCCGGTGGAGCTGCGCTGACCTGCCACGAAGCCGGTGGAGCCGCGCCGACCCGCCGGGTCACGGGGCGCCCGGCGGAGTCCGGCTGTTCGTGACGACCATGGTCGGCCGCCGTTGCACGCGCCGGAGCGGGCCCGGAGCGAAGAAGGGCCCCGGTCACCTCAGCTGAGGTGACCGGGGCCCTTCATCGTCGTGTGTCACGGAGGTCAGTCCGAGAAGCCGGACGGGCCTCCGAAGATGTTGCCGTCCCCGCCGCCCGGCAGGGTCTGGACGTTTACCGCGCTGTTCTTGTCGACCATCTGGCCCGCCTGCGGCTGGAAGCCGAGCACCCGCGCGTTGTCGTCCTTGGGACCCTGGACGTCGCCCAGCTGCAGACCGGCCTGAGCCAGTGCGGCCTTGGCCTCACCCAGCGTCTTGTTCTGCAGGTCCGGCACCGCCACCTGCTCCGGCTGAGCGGGGCCCTTGGAGACCTTGAGGACGATCTGGGCGTCCTTGGCCTGCTTGCTCGGCCCCGCCGGAGTCTGCCCGACGACCGTGTCCTTCGGCTGCTCCGAGTCGACGTCCTCGCGCTGGATGTTGGTGAATCCGATGCCCTTGAGCTGGGCCTCGGCCTCGGCGTAGGTGCGGTTGAGCACCGGCAGGTCCAGCAGGGCTTCCTTGGCCACCGTGATCGTGACCTCGGAGTCCCTCTCCGCCTTCTCACCCGGCCCCGGGTCCTGCTTGATGACGGTGTCCGGGGTCTTCTCGGACTCGGCGGTGGCGACCTTCACCGTGAAGCCCTTGTCCTCGAGCTCCTTGCGGGCCGTGTCCTCGGACTTCTCCAGGATGTTCGGGACCTCGACCTTGGGCGCGCCGGAGGAGACGACGACCGTGATCGTGTCGCCCGCCTTCATCGTGCCGTCCGCCGGGGTCTGGCTGCAGATCTTGTTCTCGGCCTGCTCCTCGCAGGGCTCCTTCGGACCGACCTTCAGGACGATCTCGGCGTTGTCCGCCACTCCCTGCGCCTGCTCCACCGTGGAGCCGACCATGTTCGGGACATCGAACTCACCGCTGCCACCGCCGTTGGAGCCGAAGACCGAACGGCCGATCAGGATCGCACCGATGAGCACCAGGACACCCGCGACGATCAGCAGGATCGTCGAGGTGTTGCTCTTCTTCTGGCGCCGGCGGCCCGGCCGCTCGTCGTAGCCGTACCCGCCGTCGTCCGGGTTGACCGGGGGCAGCATGGACGTCTGGGCACTGGCCGGGTCCGTCGGGCGCAGGGCCGTAGTGGGCTGGTCGTTGCCGTAGGCGTCGTAGCCGCCGTAGCCCGCCGCACCCATCGCCGCCGTGGCGGCGACCGGCTGGCCGTCGAGGCAGGCCTCGATGTCGGCGCACATCTCGTCGGCCGACTGGTAGCGGTAGTCGGGGTCCTTGGTCAGCGCCTTCAACACGATCGCGTCCATCTCGGGCGTGATCTCGGGGTCGAAGTTGCTCGGCGGCTGCGGCTCCTCCCGTACGTGCTGGTAGGCGACCGCGACCGGTGAGTCCCCGACGAACGGAGGCCGGACCGCGAGCAGTTCGTAGAGCAGACAGCCGGTGGAGTACAGGTCGGAGCGTGCGTCGACCTGTTCGCCCTTGGCCTGCTCCGGGGAGAGGTACTGGGCGGTGCCGATGACGGCCGCGGTCTGAGTCATCGTCATGCCGGAGTCGCCCATCGCGCGGGCGATGCCGAAGTCCATGACCTTGACCTGCCCGGTGCGCGTCAGCATGACGTTCGCCGGCTTGATGTCGCGGTGGACGATCTGGGCGCGGTGCGAGTACTCCAGCGCCTGGAGGATCCCGACCGTCATCTCCAGGATGCGCTCGGGCAGCAGCCTACGACCGGAGTGCAGCAGCTCTCTGAGCGTGGAGCCGTCGACGTACTCCATCACGATGTAGGGGATGGAGACACCGTCGACGTAGTCCTCGCCGGTGTCGTAGACGGCGACGATCGCGGGGTGGTTGAGCGAGGCGGCCGACTGGGCCTCACGGCGGAACCGGGCCTGGAAGGACGGGTCGCGGGCGAGATCGGCCCGCAGCGTCTTCACAGCTACGGTGCGGCCGAGCCGGGTGTCGTGCGCGAGGTAGACCTCGGCCATGCCACCACGGCCGAGCACCGAGCCCAGCTCGTACCGGCCGCCGAGGCGACGCGGCTCTTCCATAACTGATCCAGCCCTCTCCGTCAGTCCCGACCGCACCCGTGTGTGGTCCGGCGGTGCGCTGTTCGCGCATACGCTACCGGGCGCGCCCGACGTGATCGCCCCGCACCCGTCAGCTGATATCCGACCGGTATCCCAATGTGCTGGTGTGGACAGAAGTTGTGACGGTTGTCACTTCTTTCCGTCGAGTACCGCCGTCATCACATTCTTGGCGATCGGTGCGGCCAGGCCACCGCCGGAGATGTCGTCCCGGTTGGCGTTGCCGTCCTCGACGACCACGGCGACGGCGACCGGGGAGCCGCTGTCCGTCCTGGCGTACGAAATGAACCAGGCGTACGGCTTCTCGCTGTTGTTGAGGCCGTGCTGCGCGGTCCCGGTCTTGCCACCGACAGTGACGCCGTCGATCTGCGCGTTGGTTCCCGTGCCGTTCTCGACGACGGTCTCCATCATCTGCTGCACCTTCTGGGCGTTCTCACCCGAGAGCGGCCGGCTGAGCTGCTCCTTCTCGTGGGTGTAGATGACGTCCAGGTTCGGTGCCTGCCGCTGGGCGACCATGTAGGGCTGCATCAGCTTGCCGTCGTTGGCGATGGCGGCGGCCACCATGGCCATCTGGAGCGGAGTGGTCCGGTTGGACGCCTGCCCGATACCCGCCATGGCGTTCTGCGGCCGGTTGTCCTTGGGGTAGACGCTGGCGTCGGCGCGGACCGGGGTGAAGATCTCCTCGTTGAAGCCGAACTTGTCGGCCTGCTCGATCATCTTGTCGTTGCCGAGGTCGTCGCTCAGCTTGCCGAAGACGGTGTTGCAGGACCAGCGCAGGGCCTCACGGAGCGAGGCGTCCTTGCACGGGATGCTGCCCTCGTTCTGCAGCAGGTTGGTCGACTGCGGCAGCCGCCAGGGCAGCGGGGAGTCCGTCTTCGCGTCGATGTCGGTGTAGAGGCCGTTCTCCAGTGCGGCGGCGGCCGTGACGACCTTGAACGTCGAGCCGGGCGGGTAGGTCTCCCGCAGGGCCCGGTTCAGCATCGGCTTGTCCTTGTCGTTCAGGAGCTTCTGCCGGGCGTCCGAGTCCTTGAGCGAGTTCCCGGCGAAGACCGAGGGGTCGTACGAGGGGGTGCTGGCCAGTGCCAGGACGGCGCCGGTCTGCGGGTCGATCGCCGCGACCGCGCCCTTCTTGTCCCCCAGCCCTTCGAAGGCGGCCTTCTGCGCGGCGCCGTTGAGGGTGGTGACGATGTTCCCGCCGGTCTTCTTCTCGCCGGTGAACATCGACAGTGTCCGGTCGAAGAACAGCTGGTCGCTGTTGCCGGTGAGGATGCCGTCCTCGATGTTCTCCAGCTGGGAGGAGTCGAAGGCCTGCGAGGAGTAGCCGGTGACGGGAGCCCACATGGGGCCGTTCTTCCAGACGCGCTTGTACCTGAAGTCGCTGTCGGTGGTCTCGACCGAGCCGGTGACGGGCACGCCGTCGACGATGATGTCGCCGCGCTCGTGCGCGTAGCGCTCGATCTCGACCCGGCGGTTGTGCTCGTTGGAGTTGAGCTCGTCGGCGCGGACGTACTGCAGGTAGTTGGTGCGCACCAGCAGGGCCAGGACCAGGATGCCGCAGAACATCGCGATCCGACGGAGCGGCTTGTTCACGGCCGGACCACCTGGGTCATCTCGGCGTCCGTGGAGGGCGCGGGGGCCGGAGCGGGACGACGGGCGGTGTCGCTGATTCTGATCAGGATGCCGATCAGGGCCCAGTTGGCGATCATGGACGAACCGCCGGCCGCGAGGAACGGCATGGTCATACCGGTCAGCGGGATGAGGCCCATGACACCGCCGGCGACGACGAAGACCTGGATGGCGAAGGCGCCGGAGAGACCGATGGCGAGGAGCTTGCCGAAGGGGTCACGGGCAGCGAGTGCGGTGCGGACACCGCGTTCGGCGATCAGGCCGTAGATGATCAGAACCGCCATCATCCCGGCGAGGCCGAGCTCTTCGCCGACGGTGGCGAGGATGAAGTCGGAGTTGGCGGCGAAGCCGATCAGGTCGGAGTTGCCCTGCCCGAGACCGGTGCCGAGGGTGCCGCCTGATCCGAAGGCCATGAGTGACTTGGCCATCTGCCCGCTGGCGGGAATCTTGCCCCAGCCCGCGAACGGGTCGAGCCAGGCAGTGACACGGTCCTGGACGTGCGGCTCGAAGGTGGCCACACCGACAGCGCCGGCTGCGGACATCAGCAGGCCGAAGACGATCCAGCTGGTGCGTTCCGTGGCGACGTACAGCATGACGACGAACATGCCGAAGAACAGCAGCGAGGATCCGAGGTCGGTTTCGAAGACCAGGATGAGGATCGAGAAGGCCCAGACCATGAGGATCGGTCCGAGGTCACGGCCCCGGGGCAGGTAGAGCCCCATGAAGCGGCGGCTGGCGAGGGCCAGCGCGTCGCGCTTGACCATGAGATAGCCGGCGAAGAACACCGCAATGATGATCTTGGCGAACTCTCCCGGCTGGATCGTGCCGATACCAGGGAGCCGGATCCAGATCTTTGCGCCGTTCACGGCGGGGAAGAACATCGGCAGGATCAGCAGGACCAGTGCCACCACCATGGAGATGTAGGTGTAGCGCTGAAGGATGCGGTGGTCCTTCAGTGCGATCAGCACACCGACCAGCAGTGCCACGCCGACAGCGGAGAAGATCAGCTGCTTCGACGCGGCAGGTGCGTACGTCGTGAGCGCCTGCATCCTCTCCGATTGGTCCAGACGCCAGATGAGCGCCAGGCCCAGCCCGTTCAGCAGGGTCGCCAGCGGGAGCAGCAGCGGGTCCGCGTGCGGTGCGAATCTCCGTACGGCGAGGTGCGCGATGCCGCCGAGCAGGGCGAGGCCGAGCCCGTATCCGAGCATGCCGGCAGGCAGTTCGCCGTTGAGGGCGAGGCCGACGTTGGCGTACGCGAACACCGAGATGAGAACGGCGAAGACAACCAGCGCCAGTTCGGTGTTGCGGCGGCTCGGCGCGTCGATCGCGCCGATGGTCGTGGTGTTGGTGACAACGCTCATGGTGCTGGAGGCCCCCTACGGCTTTACTGCTTACCGCACTGCGGGACCAGCTTCTTCTCTTCCTCCGAGAGGCTGGGGCCGGGAGTGGGAGTCGCGGTCGTCTTGGTCCCCTCGGCGGGGGAAGTGGCGGAAGTGCTGTCGGCGGTGTCGGGCTTCTTGCTCTGGTCCTCGGCGGCAGTGCTGTCCGCTTCGGCAGCCCGACGCTGGGCGTCCTTCTTGCAGGCGGAGGCCTGCGCTTCGAGCTCGCCGACCTTCTTGCGGGCATCAGTGAGGTTGCCCTCGGCGATCGTCGCCTCGACCTGCTTGCGCTGGTAGGGCGGGAGGTACTTCAGTTCGATCTCGGTGCTCTCTTCGACCTTCGAGAGCGAGACCCAGGCGAGGTCCTGGCTGATGCCGCGGTACAGCGCGACGTTCTCGTCCTTCGCGCCCACGTAGAACTGCGTCTGGGTCCAGCGGTAGCCGCCGTACACGCCACCGCCGATGACGGCCAGCGCCAGAACGATGTAGAACGACCGCTTCAGCCACCTCCGGCCGCCACGGGGTTTCACGAAGTCGTCATCGGCGTAGGAGTCGAAGGCGCCGTCGGGACCGGAGCCGTAACCCATGTCGTCGCCGCTGCCGGGCGGGCCGAAGCCTCCGGCGGGTGGCGGGACGGTGCGGCCGAGGCCGGCCGCGCGACCCGCGGGGGTCTCCATGGCTCCGCCGTCGCTCAGCTGGGCGGCCTGGTTCTCGGCGACGGCTCCGACGATGACCGGGGTGTCGGTGAGCTGCCCGGCCAGGGTGTCGTTGCTGTCGACGTCCAGGACGTCGGCGACGATGCAGGTGATGTTGTCGGGGCCGCCACCGCGCAGAGCGAGCTGGATGAGCTCCTGGATCGTCTCCTGCGGGCCCTGGTAGCTGGCCAGGGTCTCTTCCATCGTCTGGTGCGAGACGACGCCGGAGAGTCCGTCCGAGCAGATCAGGTAACGGTCGCCCGCCCGGACCTCACGGACGGAGAGGTCGGGTTCGACGTGGTCGCCGCTGCCCAGTGCCCGCATCAGCAGGGAGCGCTGCGGGTGGGTGGTGGCTTCCTCCTCGGTGATCCTGCCCTCGTCGACGAGGCGCTGCACCCAGGTGTGGTCCTGGGTGATCTGCGTCAGTACGCCGTCGCGGAGCAGGTAGGCGCGGGAGTCGCCGACGTGGACGAGGCCGAGGCGCTGTCCGGTCCAGAGCAGGGCGGTGAGCGTCGTGCCCATGCCCTCCAGCTGGGGGTCCTCCTCGACCATGACGCGCAGTTGGTCGTTGGCCCGCTGGACCGCCGTGCCGAGCGCCGTGAGGATGTCGGAGCCGGGCACGTCGTCGTCGAGCTGGACGAGGGTCGAGATCACCTCGGAGCTGGCGACCTCGCCCGCCGCCTGACCGCCCATGCCGTCGGCGATGGCGAGAAGGCGGGGACCGGCGTAGCCGGAGTCCTCATTGCCTTCCCGGATCATGCCCTTGTGCGATCCGGCGGCGAAGCGCAGGGACAAGCTCATGCGCACCTCGCCCGTCGGCTCGGGGTACAGCCGGTCTCGAGCCACACTGCCCACCCTCCGGTCGGGAGCCGGGCGGGTTCCTTCGTCAGGACCGCCGCGGCTCGCTCGCTCCGCTCGCTCATTGTCGTACTACTTCCGCAGCTCGATGACGGTCTTGCCGATGCGGATCGGCGCGCCCAGCGGAACAGGGGTCGGGGTGGTGAGCCGGGTCCGGTCGAGATAGGTGCCGTTGGTGGACCCGAGATCCTCGACGATCCACTGGCCGTCACGATCGGGGTAGATCCTGGCATGCCTGCTGGACGCGTAGTCGTCGTCCAGCACGATCGTTGAGTCGTGCGCCCGGCCCAGGGTGATGGTCTGGCCCTGGAGGGCGACGGTGGTGCCGGTGAGCGTGCCTTCGGAGACGACCAGCTTTGTCGGTGCCCCGCGGCGCTGGCGCCCGGGCTGCTGGCGCTGCTGAGGCGGCGCTGCCTGCTGTTGGCGAGCCTGTTGGGGGCGCGTCTCGTTGGCAGTGCGGCGTGAGCCGCGCTGCGTGACGCGCGTTCCGAACAGGTCGCTGCGAATGACCTGTACGGCCACGATTACGAATAGCCACAGAACAGCCAGGAAACCTAGCCGCATGACCGTCAGGGTCAGCTCTGACATTGCCCCCGCTTCACCCTTCGGCTTGCCGGTAAACGATGGTGGTGCTGCCCACGACGATCCGCGAGCCGTCGCGGAGCGTAGCGCGGGTTGTGTGCTGCCCGTCCACCACGATGCCGTTGGTGGACCCTAGATCCTGGATCGTCGAGGGCGTTCCGGTCCGGATCTCACAGTGCCGGCGCGATACGCCGGGGTCGTCGATCCGCACGTCG
Source organism: Streptomyces clavifer (assembly GCA_014651175.1). Classification (GTDB taxonomy): domain Bacteria; phylum Actinomycetota; class Actinomycetes; order Streptomycetales; family Streptomycetaceae; genus Streptomyces; species Streptomyces clavifer. Next base: position 313,204 of record BMWJ01000004.1, read on the forward strand.
GCGTCGGTGCTTCGTCCCATCACCAACGTCGGGCGGGAGATCTGATGGCGGTTGCCGTTGATCTCGATCCAGCGCCTCACCTGCGCGTCCGGCGCGGGGCCGGACGCCGCCGGGGGACGCCAGTCGCCCGCCGGGCCTCCAGGGCGCCCGGAGCCCGGCGGCGGGGCCGCGGGCATGGGCGGAGGGGAGGCCGGCGGGTAGCCGTAACCGCCCTGCCCCTGCGGGGCGGAGGGCCGGTTCGGGGCTGCGTGAGGAGCAGGGTCGCTCTGCTGTCCCTGCTGTGACGAACTCGATGCCAGGGTCCGGCTGCGTACCCGGTAGAGCCCCGTGTCGAGGTCGTCGGCCTTCTCCAGATGGACCTTGATCGGTCCCATGAAGGTGTACCGCTGCTGCTTGGCGTAGTCCCGTACGAGGCCCGACAGCTCGTCGCCGAGCTGACCCGAGTACGGGCTGAGGCGCTCGTAGTCGGGGGTGCTGAGCTCGACGATGAAGTCGTTGGGGACGACGGTCCGCTCGCGGTTCCAGATCGTTGCGTTGTTGTCGCACTCGCGCTGCAGGGCTCCGGCGATCTCGACCGGCTGCACCTCGGACTTGAAGACCTTGGCGAAGGTGCCGTTGACCAGACCTTCGAGACGCTGCTCGAAACGCTTCATGACTCCCATGGGGCACCTCCTCCGGTGTCGTCATCCCTGTACTGCTTGCTGATCGTATCCACGCGTCGGGAAATCGGCTGGTTCCCCTTGTCTGCACAGTGGACGAGTGTCACCTCTCACACGGATCGTAGAGGTGCTCTCCTGACAGTGTCCCGCACTCCGGGTGCACTCTGGAGGAGTGGGGGCGGGCTTCCCGCGTTCCCGGTTCCCCTCGTGGGTCGGGCGAAACAACGGATGTGAATCCACCCTGCCCAGCGTGCTAATCTTCCGTTTGTCGCCAGGCGATCGCACCACACGGTGTGAAGGTCTGAAAACACCACTCATGCGCGAGTGGCGGAACGGCAGACGCGCTGGCTTCAGGTGCCAGTGTCCTTAGGGACGTGGGGGTTCAAATCCCCCCTCGCGCACAACGGGCAGTTGCTTGCAACTGCCGGGTTGGTTCGACAGAACCCCCGCCCGGAGAGATCCGGGGCGGGGGTTCTTCGTTGTGCGGGGACCGTCGGCGCAGAGGGGCCGTCGGTCCGAAGTGTGCCCCTGTTCGCCGGTCGGCCGTCTGTCGGGGCGGTGGAAGTGCCCCGTAGGTCAGTCGGCCTGCCTGGTCGTCCCGGGACTGTCGGGCGTTGTTGCCTGCCGTCGTGTGCCAGGGAGAGGATCCGGTCTGCCGGTCTGCCTGTGGGTGCGGCCCGCCTGTTTCACGTGAAACGTCTGGTCCGCGCCGTATCGGGTGGTTCGGGGGGGCCGGGAACTGGGGCGCAGCGTCGGTCTCTCGCTGCGGCCCCGGTCTTCCCCCGCCTCCTCGCTCCGTCCGGACTCGTGGCCCGGGGATGTGCGTACGTCAGCCGGCGAGGCGCACGGCGAGTGACTTGGCCTTCTCCTCGGCGTCGGTGAACGCCTTGGCCCGGGAGGCATCCGCGAGCGGAATCAGCTCGGCCATCTCGGGCTTGGAGTGGGCCAGCGTCAACTCCGGGACGATGAAATCGACTTCGGCCCCCAGCATGCCCGTCAGTACCTTCTCCAGGTAGTTCTGGACGAACTCGAAGTCTTCGCGCGGGGTGCCGGGCGCGTACGAACCGCCGCGGCTGGCCACGACGGTGACGGATGTGCCGGCGACGGGGCTGTCGGGGCCGGCGTTGTGGCCCACGATGATCACTTGGTCCAGCCATGCCTTCAGCGTGGACGGGATGGAGAAGTTGTACATCGGTGCGCCGATCAGTACGGCGTCCGCCGAGGCCAGTTCGGCGGCCAGTTCTGCGCGCAGTGCGTCTTCGGCTCCGGCGACGACGGCCGAGGCGTCCAGGTGGGGCAGGGGTTCGGCGGCAAGGTCGCGGTAGACGACCTCTCCGTCGGGGTGCTGCTCGCGCCAGGCTTCGACGAACGCGGCGGTCACGTCGCGGGAAGCGGAGCCCTGGGGGAATACGGCGGAGTCGAGATGCAGAAGCGTGGCCATGGGGTTCTCCAATGAATCAGTAGGGGCGGTCCCGGGCTGCGTGTTCACGTCGCCGCTCCGCAGTGCACCACTCATGTTTCGTACGTACCTATTGATAACACAGTCCCTTACTTTTCGTAAGCCCCTCACGTCGGCGCAGTACCCTGAGGGCATGGCGGATCACAGCGAGCAGGCCTGTCGGCGGGTGGATGTGGGTATCAGTCGCGTCTTCGAGCTGTTCGGGAAGCGCTGGACCGGCCCGATCGTCTCGGTACTGATGCGGCAGCCGGTGCACTTCGCGGATCTGCGGCGGGCGATTCCTGGCATCAGCGAGCGCATGCTCTCGGACCGGCTCTCCGAGCTGGGTACCGCCGGGCTCGTGGTGCGCGAGGTCGACGAGGGGCCCCCGCTGCGGGTCTCCTATCGCCTGACGGAGGCCGGTGCCGCCATGGGGCCGGCGCTCGAGGAGATGGGGCGGTGGGCGGACGTGTACCTGCGGGAGCCCGGAGGCTGCTGAACGGCCACGGGTAGGTCCGGCGGCGGAGCGGATGCCCCTCTATCGCGGATCGGTACCGTCGCCCGTCGCGTTGTAGCGCAACAGGTACTCCGCGAACCGGGCGAGGTCGTCCGCCGTCCACTCGCCGAGGCGTTCCCGGTAGGCGGCGCGGCGGCTGGCCTGGGTCGACGCCAGGGCCCGGACGCCGGCAGTCGTGGGATGCAGGACCTGGATGCGGTGGTCGTCGGGGTCCGGGTGGCGTTCGACCAGGCCGAGCTTCTCCAGGGTCGCGACCTGCCGGCTGACGGTCGACTTGTCCAGCATGTAGTGCGCGGCCAGATCTGTTGCGCGGCAACCCTGCCGGTGGTCGATGTGGGCGAGCAGTGTGTACGAGACCAGGGGCAGATCCGGGTGGAGTCGTGCCGCTGCTGCGCGTGCGCGGCGGGCGAAAGCGGTCAGTTCGCGCTGGATGACATCCAGCGACTCCTCGCGTTCCCGGGGGGCGCCTGCCACGGAATCACCTTTCTCGAAAGTTAGTTGTATGCTACAACGAATAGGGAGTTGTAAAAGCCAACTATTGGAGGGACCGGCCGCATGTCCGCAGGTCCGAATGGAGCGTCCGGCACCTCTGCCGGTGCGCTGCGTCATGTGCTCAGCCATCTCGTAACGCCGCTGCTGATGTGCGTCGGCATGGGACTCGCCTACCTGGGTGCCTTTCACGCCCCGGAGCCACACGACCTGAGGGTGGACGTCGTCGGCTCGGGGGCAAGCGCCCACGTGTTTGCGCAGACCTTGCAGGACAGGGGCGACGGTGCATTGAGTGTGCGTACGGTAGCCGACCGCGACACCGCGGTGAACCATCTGAGGACGCAGCAGAGCTTCGGCGCGTATCTGCCGGGAAAGACCCCCCGGCTGCTGGTCGCCACCGCCTCGTCGGACACCAGCGCCACAGTGGTCCAGAAGGTCTTCACCGACGTTGCCGCCGGTCAGGGAGCCCCCCTCGAGGTGACGGACGTGGCGCCGACGGCGGACGGGGATCCGACCGGCCAGGGGCTCTTCTTCCTGCTGGTGGCCGTCAGCATTGGGTCGTACGCGTCGGTCGCGGTGATCGGTGGTGCCGGCGCGGTGCTGGCACTGCGGCTCAGGGCCGCGCTGGCGTTCGGGGCCTCGCTCGTGGTCAGTGCGATCGGAGCGGCGTTCGCCGGACCGTTGTTCGGCCTTGTGGACCACGGGCTGGGCGGCCTCTGGGCCATGGCGTGGCTCTATTCGGCGGGAATCCTGCTGATCGGGGTCGGGCTGCACACCTTCCTCAAGCGGTGGACGACGCTCGGCGTGATGGTGCTGTTCGTCATGCTCAACTTCACGAGTTCCGGCGGTGTCTTCCGGCCCGAGCTCCAGCCCGGGTTCTTCGGATCCCTCCACGCCTTCTGGAACGGTGCGGGCTTCCTCGAAGGGGTGCGCAGCCACGTGTACTTCGGGGGCCATGGACTGGGTGACCATGTGCTGGTCCTGGTCGTCTGGTTCGCGGCGGGGCTGGCTGCCATGGGCGTGGCCGGCCTGGCCGAAGCGAGGTGGCGCCACGAGGCCGCGGGGCGCGGCCGTCCGGCCGCCTCACGGCTGACGGAGGCTCCGTCCGCTCCGGACCTCTCCGGCACGGAGAGTTCCGCGCCGGAGAGGTCCGCCCGGGAGAGTTCCGCTTCTGCGGGGGGCAGGCCCGGCTCGGAGGGGCCCGGTACCGGTTCGGTGAGGCCCGATGCCGAGGAGGAGATGGAGGAGACGGTCGGGGTGTGAACCGTCCTTCTGCCCGGTCGCGTCCCTTCCGGCTGTTCCGTTCTCCGATGGGGGTGCAGGGCTCGGGGAGTTGTCCACAGGCTGCTCCCCGGGGTTGTCCACAGGGGCAGACGGCTCTTGCGGGGCGGCGGTAACGTCATCCGCAATTGATGTTGGACACAGCGGATGAACAAGGCGGGGGAGGCGGCGCTCCATGAGCGGAGTGGATGCGACGGGGCCGGTACAGCGGACGGCCGCGGGAGACCTGCGCATTCCGGTTGTTCCCGGGTTCGCGCAGCGGGCCGGGCGGGGGTCCGGGGGGCCGGCAGCGGGGTCCCCGAAGGCGGCAGGAAAGGCGTTGCGGCACAAGGTGCCGCGGTCGTCGCACAGTTCGCTGGTCCTGCCCTCCGGCCGGCCCGACGCCGTGCAGGCGGTAGAGGAGTCCGGCGTCGGCCGGGTGCCCGGGCTGACACCGATGCGGGTGGGGCGGATGGCTGCGACCCCGTTCGCCTTCCTGCGCGGATCCGCGGGGCTGATGGCCCACGACCTGGTGGGAACGCCGGTCACGGGCGTGGGCGCGCAGCTCTGCGGTGACGCGCACGCGGCCAACTTCGGCCTGTACGGCGACGCGCGCGGAAATCTGGTCATCGACCTGAACGACTTCGACGAAACCGTCTTCGGTCCGTGGGAGTGGGACCTCAAGCGGCTCGCCACCTCGCTCGTCCTCGTGGGCCGCCTGGCCGGTGCGGACGAGGACACCTGCCGACAGGGCGCGTACGACACGGTGGGCGCGTACCGGCGCACGATGCGCCTGCTGGCCGGGCTGCCCGCACTGGACGCGTGGAACGCCATCGCGGACGAGGAGCTCGTCTCGTACACCGATGCGCGGGACCTGCTCGGGACGCTGGAGCGGGTGTCGGCGAAGGCCCGCAACAACACGAGTGCCCGGTTCGCCGCCAGGTCCACGGAGGAGTGCGAGGACGGCGGACGCCGTTTCGTCGACGCGCCGCCCGTGCTGCGCAGGGTGCCTGACGCCGAGGCCGCCGCGGTCGCGGCGGGGCTCGAGGGCTACCTCGGGACGATTTCCGAGGACCGGGTTCCGCTTCTGGCCCGTTACGCGATCCACGACGTGGCGTTCCGCGTGGTCGGAACGGGCAGCGTGGGGACCCGGTCGTACGTGGTGCTGCTGCTCGACCACCGTGGTGAGCCGCTGGTCCTGCAGGTGAAGGAAGCCCGTCCTTCGGCGCTCTCGCCGTATCTTCCCCGGGTCGGCTTCGATGCGCCGGAGGTGGTGCACGAGGGGCGCAGGGTGGTGCTCGGACAGAAGCGCATGCAGGTCGTCAGCGACATGCTGCTCGGATGGGCCGAGGTCGACGGCAGGCCGTACCAGGTGCGCCAGTTCAGGAACCGCAAGGGCAGCGTGGACCCCGCCGCTCTCTCGGCGGCCGAGGTGGACGACTACGGGCGGATGACCGGTGCGCTGCTGGCCCGGGCCCACGCGCACAGCGCCGACCCCCGGCTTCTCGCCGGCTACTGCGGGAAGAACGCCGAGCTGGACGACGCGGTTGCCGATTTCGCGGTGACGTACGCGGACCGGACCGAGGCGGACCACGCGGAGCTCGTACGGGCCGTCCGGGCCGGGCGAATAGCCGCCGAGCTCGGCGTCTGACGGGCCTGGTGGCCACCGCGCGTCTCTCTGGTGGCGGCCGTGGCCATACGCTGGACGAGTGACCCACGAAGCCGCCGGGGTGCCGACCACCCGGAACGACGAAGACCGGCAGGACCAGAGCCGGCAGGACGAGCCGCGGCATGCGTCGCCGGGCGATCTGCGGAGCGGTCCGCACGATGCGCCGCAGGCTGATGCCTCCACCGGTGACGCCGCTGCCGGTGCAACCGCAGGCGGGCCTGCCGGTGCGGCTGACGGCGCGGCGGGTGGGCCTGCGGGTGAATCCGGCGCGCCCCGGCCCGAGGAGCGGCTGGCGCGGGCTGTCCGGGTGGCCGAGCAGGCGTTGATCGAGTTCGAGATCGCGGTGGAGACCTTCCGCGTGGAGGTCGAGAACTTCTCCCGGCTCCACCACCAGAAGCTCGGCCCGATGTACGCACGCCTCGACGAGCTCGATGCTCAGATCGCGGAGGCCCGGGCCGCGAGGACCGGTGATCCGGAGGATCTGCGCAAGGCGCAGGACGCCCGGGCGATGGTCATGCCGATGCCCGGGGTCGACGAGCTCTTCCACGACTGGATGGACTCCGACGGACTCTCGCCCGAGGCCGCGGCCATGCTGACGGAGCAGCCGGTCAGGCCGCCCAAGCGGGTCAGGCCGAGTGAGGAGGCGCGCAAGCTCTACCGGGAGCTGGCCCGCAAGGCCCACCCGGACCTCGCGCCGGACGAGAAGGAGCGGACACGGCGGGACGAGTTCATCGCCCGGGTGAACGCGGCCTACGGACGTGGTGACGTGGCCCTGCTGAAGGAACTGGCGGGGGAGTGGGCGGCAGGGCCGGTGGCGCCGGAGCTGCAGCTGAGCGAGAGCGAGGAGCTCTACGCCAGGCTGGAATGGCTCAGCCGCCGCAAGGAGCTGCTCACCGTCCTCGCCAAGGAGCTGGAGGAGAGCGCGATCGGCTCGATGCTGCGGATGGCACCTGACGACCCCGACCTGCTGCTGGACGACATCGGCGAGAAGCTTCTGGCCGAGGTGTCCCAGCGGGAGGATGAGCTGGCGGGCCTGGTGCAGTAGCGTTTCCGGTGACCGTGGCGCGTACGTACGAGAGAAGGCATGACCCATGAATTTCGCTCCGCTTCCCTCGGTGGATGTCGCGGCCGTGCCGTCGGACGGCTTCGTGCTGGACGTGCGGGAGGCCGACGAGTGGGCAGCCGGACATGTCGATGGTGCGCTGCACATCCCCATGAGCGACTTCGTGGCCCGCTTCGGTGAGCTGACCGAGGCAGCCGAAGACGGCCGTCGTGTCCATGTGATGTGCCGGGTCGGCGGCCGGTCGGCCCAGGTCACCCAGTATCTGGTGCAGCAGGGCATCGACGCCGTGAACATCGACGGCGGGATGCTCGCCTGGGACGGCGCAGGGCGCCCGATGGTCGCGGACAACGGGAACCCGGCTTTCGTTCTCTGAGCATCGCGCTCCGAGTGCTCCGGCAGGCATGGCAGGGGCCGCTGTCCGGCAGGTCCGCCGGTGACAGGCAGCGCCAGCGGCCGTGACGTAGCAGTGCCCGCAGCAGCCCCGCACCGAGCCGGCGCGGGGCTGCTGGGCTGTGCGGCGCAGGGCACGGAAGCGGCCGGACCGTTCGCGGTGGGCCTCTTCAGCGGTCGAAGTCGAGCTCCACGTCCGGGGTGACGGGGTGCGACTGGCAGGCGAGTACGAAGCCTGCCCCGGTCTCCTCCGGTTCCAGTGCGAAATTGCGGTCCATCCTCACCTCGCCCGAGACGAGGAACGCACGGCAGGTCCCGCACACACCTCCCTTACAGGCGTAGGGGGCGTCCGAGCGGCTCCGCAGCACCGTCTCCAGCAGCGACTCGCCGCTTTGGACCGGCCAGCTGCCCGAGCGGCCGTCTAGCGTCGCCGTGAGGGTGCTCTGCGCCGGTGTGCCGGTCAGGGCGGGCGGGGGCGTATCCGTCCCTTCGTCGGCCACGTGGAAGATCTCCTGGTGGATGCGCGACCGGTCGACCCCCAGTGCCCGCAGGGCGTCTTCCGCTCCCTTGACCAGACCGAAGGGTCCGCACAGGAACCAGCCGTCCACGTCGGGCACGGGGAGGAGCGCGGGGAGCAGCCCGGTGAGTCGCTCGCGGTCCAGCCGGCCGGACGGAAGCCCGGCGGCCTGCTCCTCCCTGGACAGGGCGGTCACCAGCTGGAAGCGGTCCGGGTAGCGGTCCTTCAGGTCGGCCACCTCGTCGAGGAACATGGTCGATGCCGCGGTCCGGTCACTGCGGACCAGACAGAAGCGCGCCAGGGGCTCACGGGCCAGGAGCGTGGCCGCGATCGACAGGACCGGAGTGATGCCGCTGCCGCCGACGACCGCCGCGAAGAGGCCTGGGCGCGGGGCGAGGACGAAGCGGCCCATGGGGGCCATCGCCTCCACCCGATCGCCGACCGCCAGCTCCTTGAGTGCGTACGTGGAGAAGGCGCCGCCGTCGACCAGGCGGATGCCCACACGCAGCACGGGATCGCCCGGCCCTTCGGTGGCCGGTGCGCAGATCGAGTACGACCGGCGGATCTCCTCACCCCCGACGGTGTAGCGCACGTTCAGGTGCTGGCCGGGTGTGTGCCGGAAGGTCTCGCGCAGCTCGGGCGGCACGGCGAAGGTGACGGCCACCGCATCGTCCGTGATCCGTTCGATCGCGCTGACCCGGAGCGGATGGAACATCTACAACTCCTTGAAGTGGTCGAACGGCTCCCGGCAGTCCACACAGCGACGCAACGCCTTGCACGCCGTGGAGGAGAACCGGCTCAGCAGCTCCGTGTCGGTCGAGCCGCAGTGCGGGCAGCGCACCGAGAGCGTCAGCGGTACCGGGCCGCCGGGCCCGCCACTGTGCCGTGGCGGTGCTATCCCGAACTCTGCGAGCTTGCGCCGCCCTTCGTCGCTGATGTCGTCCGTCGACCAGGCCGGCGCGAGCACCGTGACCACGGAGACCTCCGCCACGCCGTGCTCGTGCAGTACCCGCTCGATGTCGGCGGACATGGCCTCGATCGCGGGGCAGCCGGTGTACGTAGGTGTGAGCTGCACGGTGACTTTGTCCGGGCCGTGCACCCGCACACCGCGGAGCACACCGAGCTCGTCCAGGGTGAGGACGGGGAGCTCCGGGTCGGGCACGGAGCCCGCCAGCCGGTGGAGCTCGGCCTCCAGCAGGGTTTCGGTCACCATGACGCCCCCGGGTGGCTGCGGTGCAGATGCTGCATCTCGGCCAGCATCTTGCCGAACGGCTCGGTGTGCAGGCCCTGACGGCCCGCCCCCGCCGCCCAGGCCCCGGACTGCGGGCCTGAGGGGGGCGTCAGGGTGGCCCGCTCGACGACGGAGGTGACGGCTGCCAGCCAGCCGTCGCGCAGCGCCTGCCAGTCGACGTCGACGCCCTCGACGGGCTCGAAGAGCTCGCCGGTGAAACGCCACAGCCCGTCCAGACCGCGCTGCATCCGCTCGTGGCTCTCCGCGGTGCCGTCGCCGAGCCGCAGGACCCACTGCTCCGCGTGGTCGCGGTGGTACGCGACCTCCTTGACCGCCTTGGCCGCGAGATCCGCGAACTCACCCTCGCCGGCTGCCAGCCGCTCGTACAGCAGGTGCTGGTAGACGGAGAAGTAGAGCTGGCGGGCGATGGTGTGGGCGAAGTCGCCGTTCGGCTGCTCCACGAGCTGGAGGTTGCGGAAGGAGCGCTCCTCCCTGAGGAAGGCCAGCTCGTCCTCGTCCCCGACGAACGAGAGCAGCATCCTGGCCTGCCCCAGCAGGTCCAGGGCGATATTGGCGAGGGCCACCTCCTCCTCCAGCACGGGGGCGTGACCCGCCCACTCCCCCAGCCGGTGCGACAGCACCAGCGCGTCGTCCCCGAGGGCGAGCGCCGCGCTCACAGGTGCTTCACCCCTTCCGGGATCTCGTAGAAGGTGGGGTGGCGGTAGGGCTTGTCCCCGGCGGGCTCGAAGAACGAGTCCTTCTCGTCCGGCGAGGAAGCGGTGATCTCCGTGGACGGGACCACCCAGAGGGAGACGCCCTCGGACCGGCGCGTGTAGAGATCGCGTGCGTTGCGCAGGGCCATCTCGGCGTCCGGTGCGTGCAGGCTGCCCGCGTGGGTGTGCGACAGCCCGCGCCGTGAGCGCACGAACACCTCCCACAGCGGCCAGTCGGTCGAGTTGCTCATGCGGTCGCCTCCACGGGATGTGCGGTCGCCCCGGACGCACCGGGCCGTGCTGTGTGCTTCTCTGCGTAGGCCGCCGCCGCGTCGCGCACCCAGGCGCCCTCTTCATGGGCTGCGCGCCGCTGAGCGAGACGCTGTTCGTTGCATGGGCCGTTGCCCTTGAGGACCTCCTGGAACTCCGTCCAGTCGATCGCTCCGTAGTCGTGCTGTCCGAGCTCCTCGTTCCACCGGATGTCGGGGTCCGGGAGGGTGAGGCCCAGCGTCTGGGCCTGCGGCACGCAGATGTCGACGAAGCGCCTGCGCAACTCGTCGTTCGAGTGCCGCTTGATCTTCCAGGCCATCGACTGGGCCGAGTGTGCCGAAGCGTCGTCGGGCGGGCCGAACATCATCAGCGAGGGCCACCACCAGCGGTTCACCGCGTCCTGCGCCATCTCGTGCTGGGCGGCGGTCCCCCGGCTGAGGGCGAGCAGCAGCTCGTACCCCTGTCGCTGGTGGAAGGACTCCTCCTTGCAGATCCGGACCATCGCCCGTGCGTACGGGCCGTACGAGCAGCGGCACAGGGGGACCTGGTTGGTGATCGCGGCGCCGTCCACCAGCCAGCCGATCGCACCGACGTCCGCCCAGGTCAGCGTCGGGTAGTTGAAGATGGACGAGTAGCGCTGCCTGCCCGCGTGCAGCTTGTCGAGCATCTCCTCGCGGCTGGTGCCCAGCGTCTCGGCGGCGCTGTACAGATACAGGCCGTGTCCTGCCTCGTCCTGCACCTTCGCCATCAGGATCGCCTTGCGGCGCAGCGAGGGTGCCCGCGTGATCCAGTTGGCCTCGGGCTGCATTCCGATGATCTCGGAGTGGGCGTGCTGGGCCATCTGACGGACCAGTGAGGCCCGGTACGCGTCGGGCATCCAGTCCCGCGGCTCGATCCGGTCGTCGGCGGCCACGGCGGCGTCGAACGCCGCCGTGAGCGCCGCGGCCGCGGCCTCGTCCACCGTGCCCGCTGTCCCCTGCGTCCTCTGGTCCGCAGTCACTGCCGCCATCCCGGGCTCCCTACCGACCGATCGTTCGGTTCCTTGACTTCAATGGTGAGTCGGAGGCCCGTAGGGTGTCAACCCTGTGGATAACTGAGTGGTGATCGACGGTGATCGGGGCGGGATGGATTCGGACCACGGTGGGCGCGCCGGAAGCGAGAAGAAGGCCGCCTGGCCGGAGGTGACCAGTCACCCCGCCGCAGGTCCGGACGGTGGACCGGGCACCAGCGCCCCGTCGGCGGAAGGCGGGGACGGCCGGGCGGACGCCGACGCCGTACCCCCCGGGATACCGGGCTCGGCGTCGGGCCGCGACACGCCTTCCGACGCACCGGCGGACGATCCGGCCTCGGGCGCCGGTGCCGGGCCCGCCGTGCACCGCGCGGGCGGTGGGATAGCCGCGCTCTCGCTTCCCTACCAGATCACCGCAGCACTGGCGCTGTCCGTCATGGGCCTCCTGGCCTGTGGACACCTGGCCATGGTCTTTCTGCACGTCGCCCCGTCCAACACGCTGACGAAGCAGCACGGCGAAGTGGTCGACGACTGGATCTATCCGGAGTTCGAGCAGAACTGGAAGCTGTTCGCCCCCAATCCGCTCCAGCAGAACATCTACGTGCACGTACGGGCCGAGGTGGCCGGTGCCGACGGCCGCACCACCACGCGCTGGATGAGCCTGACGCACGAGGACGGCGAGGCGATACGCGGCAACCCCCTGCCCAGCCACGTCCACCAGAACGAGCTGCGGCGCGCCTGGGACTTCTACACCGGTTCGCACACCGACGAGAACCGCGCCAACGGCCTCCGCGGCGAACTGTCCGAGCGCTACATCCGCCGGATCGTGATGCTGCGCCTGTCCGATCACGACTACGGCGGCACCGTGGAGCGCATCCAGGTGCGGTCCTCCGTGCGATCCGTCGGTGCCCCGCCCTGGAGTAACGAGAAGATCAACACCAAGCCGAACTACCGGGTCCTCCCGTGGTGGACCGTCACATCGGCCGATCTCCCCGCCCAGGCCGGGGAAGACCGGGCTTCACGCGGTGAGGAGGCGGAGAAGTGAGCGCCCCCGTCCAGGACCGCGGCACCACCGGGGACAGCCCGTCCCCGTCCTCAGCGGCCCGCGCCGTCCAGCGCGTGACCGCCGTGCCCCTCGGCACCTACCAGAGCGCTGTCGTCCGGATCGGCGTCTCGGCCACGTATCTGTTGTTCCTGCTGCGCGAGCTGCCGCACAGGCGTGAGCTGTACGGCCCCGACGGCCCCTGGCAGTGGGACATGGCTCGTCGGCTCATCAGCAACAACGACTCCTTCACGGTTCTCATGTGGTCGCAGAGCGCGATCTGGTTCGAGATCGTGTACGCGCTCACCCTGGTGTCGGCCGCGCTGCTCATGGTCGGCTGGCGGACCCGTGCGACGTCCGTCCTGTTCATGACCGGGGTGCTCTCGCTCCAGAACCGCAGCATCTTCATGGGTGACGGCGGTGACAACGTCATCCACCTGCTGGCGATCTACCTGGTGCTGACGCGCTGTGCGCGGGTGTGGTCCCTGGACGCACGCCGAGCCGCACGGAACGCGGCGCGACTCGCGGCCGACAGCCGGCCCGCACGGGACGTCGCCGGCCCCGCCCTGTGGGCCGTGCTCGGCCTGGTGCTGGTCCCGGCCACCGTGCTGGGCGGGCTCGGTGGTACCTGGTGGCTGCCGTCCCTCCTGTGGGTGCTGTGGCTGGGCAATGGCGCGTGGTGGGCCCTGAACCGTCGCGCCCCCGACCATGAACTGCGCACCCTGCTCGATGTCCTGGCCAACCTCGCCCACAACGCCGGCCTCGTCGTGATCATGGCTGAGGTCTGCCTGATCTACGCGACCGCCGGCTGGTACAAGATCCAGGGCTCCCGCTGGCAGGACGGCACCGCGCTCTACTACCCGCTCAAACTTGACTACTTCACCCCGTGGCCCGGCCTCTCCGGGCTTCTCGCCTCCAGTGCGCTCGCGGTCATGGTGCTGACGTACGCCACGGTCATCGTGCAGGTCGCCTTCCCGTTCACGCTGTTCAACCGTCGGGTCAAGAACGTCCTGCTGGTCGTCATGATCGGCGAGCACGCCGGGATCGCCGTGCTGCTCGGACTGCCGTTCTTCTCGATGGCGATGATCGCCGCCGATGCGGTCTTCCTGCCGACGGTCTTCCTGGTGTGGCTGGGCGGCAAGGTGGCGCTCGGCCGGCAGCGGCTCTCCTCCCGTCGTCGGGGCAAGGCCGTGGTGCCGGGGCCGCGCCGGGCGGACGCGGACGAACAGGAGGCGGCGCGGACCGGTGCCGGCGGTGGCCATACGCTCGTCGGGTGACCAGCGAGACCGGCAGTACAGAAGAGCCCCGGGCGACCGAAGGGCCCGGGGCGGCGGCGACGCCCGATTCCCCGGCGGATCCCATGCAGTACGACGACGGGTACGGCAACGAGATCGGTGTCGGGCCGCACCCGGTGCCCTGGCCCGAGGGGGAGCGCTACGACCCCGAGCTGCTCGCCCAGGGCGACCGGCGCAACGTGGGCGACGCCTACCGGTACTGGACGCGGGAGGCGATCGTCGCCGATCTCGACCTGCGGCGGCACGACTTCCACGTGGCGGTGGAGAACTGGAGCCACGACTTCAACATCGGGTCGGTCGTACGTACGGCCAACGCCTTCCTCGCCAAGGAGATCCACATCGTGGGGCGGCGTCGCTGGAACCGGCGGGGGGCGATGGTCACCGACCGCTACCAGCATGTGCGGCACCACCCCGACACGGCGGACCTGACCGCCTGGGCGGAGGCGGAAGGGCTGCCGATCATCGGCATCGACAACCTTCCCGGTGCTGTCCCGCTGGAGCGGACGGAGCTGCCGCGGCGGTGTGTGCTGCTGTTCGGGCAGGAGGGGCCCGGCCTGACGGACGGAGCGCGCGCGCACGCCTCGATGGTCTGCTCGATCGCGCAGTTCGGTTCGACGCGGTCGATCAACGCCGGTGCCGCGGCGGCCATCGCGATGCACGCCTGGGTGCAGCGGTACGCGGACATCCCGGACCCGCGGGGCGGGTGACCGGCGGACCGGTGGAGCGGATCCCGCTCCACGGTCCGCCGGTGGTGGTCCGGTGGGGCGGCGGACCTCCGCCACCCGGTCCGCCCGGTGCTCTAGGCCTGGCGGCGGACCTCCACCACCCGGAAGCGGTTGGACACGAAGGCTCCGTCGCACAGCGCCGCGTTGGCTGCCGGGTTGCCGCCCGAACCGTGGAAGTCGGAGAACGCCGCCGTCTGGTTCACGAAGACCCCGCCCGTGAGGTTGAGCGAGAGCTGGGCCGACTCGTCGAAGCAGACGGTTTCCAGGGCCTGCTCCACCTCCGCCGACGTGGTGTACGCGCCGACGGTCATCGCCCCCTTCTCCCGGATCGTGCGGCGGAGCAGGTCCAGCGCGTCACTGGTCGTATCGACGGCGACCGCGAACGAGACCGGGCCGAAGCACTCCGAGAGGTAGGCCGCCCCGTCATCGGGCTTCGTGCCGTCGAGCTTCACGATGACCGGCGTACGCACCACCGCGTCGGGGAAGTCGGGGTTGGCCACCGCCCGCGAGGCGAGCGCGACGTCTCCCAGGTCCGCTGCCGCTTCCAGGCGGGCCTTCACGTCCGGGTTCACCAGGGCGCCGAGCAGTCCGTTGGCCCGGGCGTCGTCGCCCAGCAGTGCGTTGACGGCCTCGGCGATGTCCGCCACCACGTTCTCGTAGGACTTGGTGCCCGCCTCGGTCGTGATGCCGCCGCGGGGGATGAGCAGATTCTGCGGGGTGGTGCACATCTGGCCGCTGTAGAGGGAGAGCGAGAAGGCCAGGTTGGAGAGCATGCCGCGGTAGTCGTCCGTGGAGTCGACGACGACGGTGTTGACGCCTGCCTTCTCCGTGTAGACCTGGGCCTGCCGGGCGTTGGCCTCCAGCCAGTCGCCGAAGGCGGTGGAGCCCGTGTAGTCGATGATCCTGATCTCGGGCCGTACCGCCAGGGTCTTGGCGATGCCCTCGCCGGGCCGCTCCGCCGCGAGCGCGACCAGATTCGGGTCGAAGCCCGCCTCGGACAGGACCTCGCGCGCCAGCCGGACCGTCAGGGCGAGCGGCAGGACCGCCCGGGGGTGCGGCTTGACCAGGACCGGATTGCCCGTCGCCAGAGAGGCGAAGAGGCCGGGGTAGCCGTTCCACGTGGGGAAGGTGTTGCAGCCGATCAGCAGAGAGATGCCCCGCCCGGCCGCCGTGTACGACTTGTGCAGCTGGAGCGGATCCCGCTTCCCCTGGGGCTTCGACCAGTCGACTGCCCCGGGCGTGCGCACTTGCTCCTCGTACGCGTACGCCACCGCCTCCATACCGCGGTCCTGGGCGTGCGGGCCGCCGGCCTGGAACGCCATCACGAAGGCCTGCCCGCTCGTGTGCATCACGGCGTGCGCCAGCTCGTGGGTGCGGGCGCTGATCCGGGCGAGGATCTCCAGGCAGACCAGGGCCCTGGTCTCCGGGCCCGCCGCGCGCCATGCGCCCATGCCGGCGCTCATCGCCGGGAGCAGGACGTCCAGCTCCGCGTGGGGGTACTCGACCCCGAGCTCGGGTCCGTACGGCGACACCTCCCCGCCGGTCCAGCCGTCGGTGCCGGGCTGGCCGAGGTCGAGCCGGGTGTGCAGCACGGCGTCGAACGCGGCCTTGCCCTCGGCCGCGCCCAGGCTGCCGGGGAGGCCGCCCTCGCCGTAGGCCTTGGGGTGCTCGGGGTGCGGCGACCAGTAGCCGCGCGTACGGATCGCTTCGAGGGCCTGGTCGAGCGTGCGGCGGTGGGTCTCGGACAGCTTCTCGGGGGAAAGTACGGCGGCCATGACGGACCAACTCCTCGTCGAGCCGGGCAGGGATGTGCGGACGGAGTTAGAGTAACCGAACGATCGGTCGGGACAAGGGGCCCCAAGGAACCTGTGGACAACTCATGGGGGAGGATCGCGGACATGACCACGCCCAAGCGGGACACGTACACCCCGGAGACCCTCCTCGCCGTCGCCGTCCGTGTCTTCAACGAGCGCGGTTACGACGGCACATCCATGGAGTACCTCTCCCGGGCGGCGGGCATCTCCAAGTCGTCCATCTACCACCACGTGGCGGGCAAGGAAGAACTGCTGAGGCGGGCGGTGAGCCGGGCGCTCGACGGGCTGTTCGGCATCCTCGACGAGCCGGGTGCGACGCAGGGGCGGGCCGTCGCGCAGGTCGAATACGTCACGCGCCGGACCGTCGAGGTGCTGATGGACGAGCTGCCGTACGTCACGCTGCTGCTGCGCGTGCGCGGCAACACGAAGACCGAGCGCTGGGCCCTGGAGCGGCGGCGCGAGTTCGACCAGCGGGTGTCCGAACTGCTCAAGGCCGCGGTGGCGGAGGGGGACCTTCGCGCCGACGTGGACATACGCATGGCCACCCGGTTGATCTTCGGGATGGTGAACTCCCTGGTCGAGTGGTACCGCCCGCAGCCCGGCGGATCCCCTGAGCGGGAGCAGCTGGCCGACACGGTCGTCCAGCTGGCGTTCGAGGGCATGAGGGCCAGCCGCTGAGCCCGGCACCGGGTGCCGGCTGAACCGTCCGTTCGCCCGGTGGGTGACCGGGCCCGTGCGTGCGTTCCGGCTCAGCCGAGCTCGGTCGGGCGGTCGGGGTGGGGGCCCGGATCGGTCTCCTCGAACACCAGCAGTGTGCGGGTCGAGAGCACCTCCGGTATGGCCTGGATCCTCGTCAGGACCAGCTCGCGCAGTGCCCGGTTGTCCGGGGTGTGGACCAGGAGCAGGACGTCGAAGTCCCCGCTGACCAGGGCGATGTGGGTGGCACCCGGCAGCGCCTGGAGCTCTTCGCGCACGGTGCGCCAGGAATTCTGGACGATCTTCAGTGTGATGTAGGCGGAAGCCCCCTGTCCCGCCCGCTCGTGATTCACCCGCGCGCTGAAACCGCGGATCACGCCGTCCTCGACGAGCCGGTTGATCCGGGCGTACGCGTTCGCCCGGGAGACGTGGACGCGTTCGGCGACCGCCCTTATGGAGGCTCGGCCGTCCGTCTGCAGGATGCGGAGGATCGCCCGGTCGACGGAGTCCAGCGGTCGCGCGGGCGGAACCTGGCCCGGTTCCCCGCCCTTGTCGGCCATTCGTTCAGCTGCCATCTGCCGGTGCCTCCCTGTTGTGGACGACCTGTATCCATCCCAGGCTGTGGAGAACCGTTTGTCCACAGGCTGACCGCGCCTGTAGCCAAATTGCGCCGGCGACCGAACAATCGGTAGGTGAGGCACACCACACCGGTGCCGAGCCCAAGCGTCGACATTCCTGCAGATTTCGACACCCCTCGATATATCTCGATGCCAGGAGGTGCTTGTCATGACGGTCCAAGAGCTGCCCGGCGCAGCCGCCTACCGGCCCACGCCGCCCCCGGCCTGGAAGCCGCTCACCGACCCCGCGCCGCTGCTCCCGGACCCCGAGCCGTACCGCGTGCTCGGTACGGAGGCGGCGGCCGGAGCGGATCCCGAGCTCCTGCTGCGGCTCTACGCCGAGCTGGTGCGGGGCCGCCGCTACAACGCCCAGGCCACCGCCCTGACCAAGCAGGGCCGGCTCGCGGTGTATCCGTCGAGCACCGGCCAGGAGGCCTGCGAGATCGCGGCAGCCCTCGTGCTGGAGGAGCGGGACTGGCTCTTTCCCAGCTACCGCGACACCCTCGCCGCGGTGGCGCGCGGCTTGGACCCCGTAGAGGCGCTGACCCTGCTCCGAGGGGACCGCCACACCGGGTACGACCCGCGTGAGCACCGCATCGCCCCGCTCTGCACCCCGCTGGCCACACAGCTGCCGCATGCCGTCGGCCTGGCGCACGCGGCACGGCTCAAGGGCGACGACGTGGTGGCACTCGCCATGGTCGGCGACGGCGGCACGAGCGAGGGCGACTTCCACGAGGCACTGAACTTCGCGGCCGTCTGGCGGGCCCCCGTGGTCTTCCTCGTGCAGAACAACGGCTTCGCGATCTCCGTCCCCCTGGCCAAGCAGACCGCCGCGCCGTCGCTCGCGCACAAGGCGGTGGGGTACGGGATGCCGGGCCGGCTGGTCGACGGCAACGACGCGGCCGCGGTGCACGAGGTGCTCGCCGACGCGATGGCGCGTGCCAGGCGTGGCGAGGGGCCGACGCTGGTCGAGGCGGTGACGTACCGAATGGACGCCCATACGAACGCGGACGACGCCACCAGGTACCGGGTGGACAGCGAGGTGGAGGCGTGGCGTGCGCACGATCCGATCCTGCTGCTGGAGCGGGAGCTGACCGGGCGGGGGCTGCTGGACGAGGACGGCGTCCGCACCGTGCGGGAGGCTGCGGAGCGTATGGCGGCGGGCCTGCGCGAGCAGATGAACGCCGATCCGGTGCTCGACCCGATGGATCTCTTCTCCCATGTCTACGAGGAACAGACCGGGCAGCTGCGTGAGCAGGCCGCCCGGCTGCGGGTCGAGCTGGACGCCGAGCACGACCGGCACGACGAGAGCGGCGCGGAGGACGTGCGATGACGACCGTTGCGGCGGCGGCCGGGGAGCGGACCGGCAGGGCCAAGCCGGCCACCATGGCGCAGGCCCTCGGGCGCGCGCTGCGCGACTCGATGGCCGAGGACCCGACGGTCCATGTCCTCGGCGAGGACGTCGGCACGCTGGGCGGGGTCTTCCGCGTCACCGATGGACTGGCGAAGGAGTTCGGCGACGACCGCTGCACGGACACGCCGCTGGCCGAGGCGGGAATCCTCGGCGCGGCGGTCGGCATGGCGATGTACGGGCTGCGGCCCGTCGTGGAGATGCAGTTCGACGCGTTCGCCTATCCGGCGTTCGAACAGCTGATCAGTCATGTGGCCAAGATGCGCAACCGGACCCGGGGGGCGATGCCGCTGCCGATCACGGTGCGGGTGCCCTACGGCGGAGGTATCGGCGGCGTCGAGCACCACAGTGACTCCTCGGAGGCCTACTACATGGCGACGCCGGGTCTGCATGTCGTCGTGCCGGCCACGGTCGACGACGCGTACGGGCTGCTGAGGGCGTCCATCGCCTCCGACGATCCGGTGGTCTTCCTCGAGCCCAAGCGGCTCTACTGGTCCAAGGCCGCCTGGTCCCCCGACGCGCCTGCGGCGGTCGAGCCCATCGGACGGGCCGTGGTCCGCCGCTCCGGGCGCAGCGCGACCCTCATCACCTACGGGCCTTCCCTGCCGGTGTGTCTGGAGGCCGCGGAGGCTGCCACGGCCGAGGGCTGGGACCTGGAGGTCGTCGACCTGCGTTCGCTCGTTCCCTTCGACGACGAGACCGTTGCCGCCTCCGTGCGGCGCACAGGCCGGGCCGTGGTCGTCCACGAGTCCTCCGGTTTCGGCGGTCCGGGCGGCGAGATCGCGGCCCGGATCACCGAGCAGTGCTTCCACCACCTGGAGGCGCCGGTGCTGCGCGTGGCCGGGTTCGACATTCCGTATCCGCCGCCGATGCAGGAGCGGCACCACCTGCCGGGCGTGGACCGGGTGCTCGACGCGGTGGCCCGTCTTCAGTGGGAGGCCGAGGGCTGATGGCGCAGGTACTCGAATTCAAGCTGCCGGACCTCGGGGAAGGGCTGACCGAGGCCGAGATCGTGCGCTGGCTGGTGGAGGTCGGCGACGTGGTCGCCATCGACCAGCCGGTCGTCGAGGTCGAGACGGCCAAGGCGATGGTGGAGGTGCCGTGCCCGTACGGGGGCGTGGTGACGGCGAGGTTCGGCGAGGAGGGAGCGGAGCTCCCGGTGGGGGCTCCGCTGCTGACCGTGGCGGTCGGGACGGCGCCGAAGGCGGGGCAGCCGGCCACCAGTGTGCCTTCCGGTTCCGACTCCGGCTCCGGCGCCGCCGAGGAGACCGAGTCGTCCGGCAACGTGCTGGTCGGCTACGGCACGGGCGCACCCGCTGCGCGCCGCCGCAGAGTCAGGCCCGCCCCGGTCACGGCTGCGGTTCCGGTGGTGGTGCCGGCTCCGGTTCCTTCCCCGGCGTCGGTTCCGGTCGCCGGTGCTCATGAGGCGAGGGGGCCCGTGGCGGTCGTCTCCCCCCTGGTGCGGAAGCTGGCGCGGCAGCACGGGCTCGACCTTCACCGCGTCGTGGGTTCCGGACGCGACGGGCTGATTCTGCGCACCGATGTCGAGTCTGCGATCAGGACGGCGGACGAGGAACTCTCCGCTCCTGCGGCCCCGGTGGCCCGGACGGCTTCGGTTCTCGCCGGTGAGCGCGTTCCGCTGCGTGGGGTCCGGGGAGCGGTCGCCGACAAGCTGGCGCGGAGCCGGCGCGAGATTCCCGACGCCACGTGCTGGGTCGACGCCGATGCCACCGAGCTGATGGCGGCGAGGGCCGCGATGAACGGAGCCGGTGCTTCCGCGGTGACGCCCAAGGTGTCGGTGCTCGCTCTGCTGGCTCGCGTCTGCACGGCGGCTCTGGCCCGGTTCCCCGAGCTCAACTCCACCGTGGACGCGGAGGCCAGGGAGATCGTGCGGCTTCCGGAGGTGCACCTCGGGTTCGCCGCCCAGACGGAGCGAGGTCTGGTCGTTCCGGTCGTACGGGACGCGCACTCCCGGAACGCGGAGTCGATCGGTGCGGAGATCGCCCGGCTGACCGAGGCGGCCCGGACGGGCAAGCTGACCCCGGCACAGCTGACCGGCGGGACCTTCACGCTGAACAACTACGGCGTGTTCGGCGTCGACGGTTCGACCCCGATCATCAACCACCCGGAGGCGGCGATGCTCGGGGTCGGCCGGATCGTGCCCAAGCCCTGGGTCCACCAGGGGGAGCTGGCGGTGCGCCAGGTCGTCCAGCTCTCGCTCACCTTCGACCACAGGGTCTGCGACGGCGGCACGGCGGGAGGCTTCCTGCGGTACGTGGCCGACTGCGTGGAACAGCCGGCCGTGCTTCTGCGCACGCTGTAGCCGCCCCTGCGCGTAGAGGCGGTGCATGGACACGGTGCGCGGACGCGGTGCGGACATGGGCGACGGCGTGGTGCGGTGGGGAGCCGTGTGGCGCGTGGGCGGTGCATGGATGTCCGGCCGGTCCGTCGGCCGGGCATCCACGGCAGCCCCTCGCTCCCCACGGGTCTCTTCATCCGCCGGGTCCTTCACCCCGGGACCGTCTGTGAGTTCCGTACCCGGCGGAATCAGCGGGGGCGGGTGGCACGCATACTCGGGGCATGACCGCGTATGACGCCATCGTTCTCGCCGGAGGGGCCGCGAAGCGGCTCGGGGGAGCCGACAAGCCAGGACTCCGGGTGGGTGGACGGTCGCTTCTCGACCGGGTGCTCGCCGTCTGCGCCGACGCCGGGACCACCGTGGTGGTGGGCGGTCGCCGCCCCACGGTGCGCCCGGTCCTCTGGACCCGCGAAGCGCCCGAAGGAGGCGGCCCGTTGGCCGCGCTCGGGGCCGGGGTACGGCACACGACCGCGGAGAGCGTTCTCGTGCTCTCCGCGGATCTGCCGTTCCTGGGACAGGCGACGGTTCGCTCGCTGCTGACTGCCGCCGGGACAGGAGCCCACGAGGGCGCGTTGTGCAGGGATCCGGACGGGCGGGACCAGCCGCTGGTCGCGGTCTACCGCGGCGAGCCGCTGCGGCGGGAGCTCGCTCTCCTCGCCACCGAACACGGCAGTCTCGCCGGTCTGCCGCTGCGGCTGCTGACGGCCGAACTGGACCTGGCCCCGGTCGCGGCGGACCCCCTCGCCTCGTTCGACTGCGACACCTGGGAAGACATTGCTGCCGCCAGGGCGCGGATCAGGGAGCATGGGACCGTGCTGGACGAATGGATCACCGCAGTCAAGAACGAACTGGGCATCGAACTCGACGTCGACACCGATGTCCTGCTCGACCTCGCCCGCGACGCCGCGCACGGCGTGGCCCGCCCCGCCGCGCCGCTGACCACGTTCCTGGTCGGGTACGCGGCGGCCATGGCGAGCAGCGGCAAGAGCCCGGAAGCCGCGGCCGAAGCGGTGGCGGAGGCCGCCCGCAAGGCCACCGCGCTCGCCCTCCGGTGGGAGGAGGAGACGGAGACCGACAGGGGACCCGGCACACCATGACGGCTTCCGGAGGTCGGACCGGCGGGCCCGTGTCCGCGGGCGGACCGGCCCCCCGACCGGATGCCTCGGGCCCCGGCCCGGGCCCGGCCGGCCGGGGCTCGACCGCGACGGCCGCGGAGATCGGAGCGGCCGAGGGACCGCGGGCGCCCATGGAGCCCCGCACAGCCGAGGCGGAACGCTCTGCCGAGGCGGAGCGGGCAGCTGAGGAAGAGCGGACAGCCGAGGAGCTCAGGGCGGCCGAGGAGCTCAGGGCGGCCGAGGAGCTCAGGGCGGCCGACGTGGAGCGGGCGGTCGAGCAGGCCCTCGCTCTCGTGGGGCGCCAGGCACAGGCCGCGCACCTCCCTCCGGACCGATCCGACGAAACCGGTGGTTCCGCGCGCCCGGACGGACCCGCTCGACCGAACGGACCCGCTCGGGCCGCCGGTTCCGCCCGAACCGGTGGACCTGCCCGGCCCGCCCGGCCCGCGCCGCCTGCGGCGCCGGGTGAGACATCCGGCGCCAACGGTGCTCGCTCGGGCGCTCCCGTTCCTCCGGGCCGGCCGTCGGCGGCCCCGCTCACGTCCACGCCGGCCCACCGTGCCCGCGCCACGCCCTGGAGCGAGGCACGCGCCCTGGCCGAGCGCCTAGGTCGTGCAGCCCCCCGCGCCGCCCACCGGCTCCCCCTGGACCGGTCGCTCGGGCATGTGCTGGCCGAGGCGGTGGTGGCGCTCACCGATCTGCCGTCCTTCGACACCTCCGCCATGGACGGCTGGGTCGTAGCCGGTCCGGGCCCTTGGAACGTACGGGAAGGCGAAGGACTCCTCGCCGGACGCGGCACTGCGGAACCACTCCCCGACGGCGAGGCCGTGCGCATCGCCAC
Source organism: Streptomyces clavifer (assembly GCA_014651175.1). Lineage (GTDB taxonomy): Bacteria > Actinomycetota > Actinomycetes > Streptomycetales > Streptomycetaceae > Streptomyces > Streptomyces clavifer. Next base: position 336,344 of record BMWJ01000004.1, read on the forward strand.
CGGGGCCCGCATTCCGGTGGACGCCACCGCCGTCATTCGGAGCGAGCACGCACGCACCGACGTGGCCAAGGGCATGCTCCACGGCACCCGAGAAGTAGTCCCCGGACAGGACATCCGCCCCCGCGGCCAGGAATGCCGTTCCGGCGATCTGCTCCTGCCCGTCGGGACTCTGGTGACCCCACCCGTTCTCGGACTGGCCGCCGCCGCTGGGTACGACGCCCTCGTCGCCGTACCCCGGCCCCGGGTGGACGTCCTCGTTCTCGGCGACGAACTCCTCACGGGCGGACTTCCGCACGACGGGCTCATCCGGGACGCCCTGGGGCCCATGCTGGGGCCCTGGCTCCGGTCGTTGGGGGCCGAGGTCACCGGCACCCGGCGCCTGGGCGACGACGCTGACGCGCTCCGGGAGGCCCTCACGACCTCCGACGCCGATCTGATCCTCACCACGGGCGGGACCGCAGCCGGCCCCGTCGACCATGTCCATCCGGTCCTGGCCGGGACAGGGGCCGAGCTGCTGGTCGACGGAGTGGCCGTACGCCCCGGTCATCCCATGCTCCTGGCCAGAATCGCCGACGGCGGCCCGTACCTGGTGGGGCTGCCCGGCAATCCCCTCGCCGCCGTGTCCGGACTGCTCACGCTGGCTGAGCCCCTGCTCCGTGGGATCGCCGGGCGGCTCCCTCAGGACGCGTACCGTGCGTCCGTGCGCGAAGCGGTGCAGGGACATCCGCACGACACCCGGCTCGTCCCCGTCGTCCACCACACGGACAGCGTGGTCGCCCTGCACTACAACGGCCCTGTCATGCTGCGGGGGATCGCCGCCGCGGACGGGCTGGCCGTCGTGCCGCCGGGCGGGGTACGGTCCGGCACCGAGGTGGAGATCCTCGATCTACCGTGGGCCTCGGCGACGCCGTGGACGGAAGGGTGTTTCACGTGAAACTTCCCGGCCACGACGCGATGGCCAGGCGGGCGGACGAGCACGTCGTCCCCACCCGGGTGCTCCTGCCCCGACGGGTCGTCGACAGGCCGCTGCGCCAGGTGGCCAAGCGCCTGGCGATGGCTATGACCGTGCTCGCTGCCACGGTGTTCATCGTCTGGGCGGACCGCAGCGGTTACCACGACAACGCCGACGGCAAGGTCGACTTCCTCGACGCCGTCTACTACGCGACGGTGACACTGTCGACGACCGGGTACGGCGACATCGTCCCGTACAGCGACCCGGCCCGGCTGGTCAACGTGGTGCTGGTGACGCCGTTGCGCGTGCTCTTCCTGATCATCCTGGTCGGCACCACCCTCGAGGTCCTGACGGAGCGGACCCGGGAGGATTTCCGGCTGAACCGTTGGAGAAGCAACTTGCGTGAACACACCGTTGTCGTCGGCTTCGGCACGAAGGGCCGTTCGGCGATTCAGACGCTCTGTGCGACTGGTCTGAAGAAGGACCAGATCGTCATCGTCGACCCTGCGGGCAAGGTGATCGAAGCGGCCAATGCCGAGGGGTTCGTCGGTGTGCTGGGCGATGCCACGCGCAGCGACGTGCTGCTGAGGGCCGAGGTTCAGAAGGCGCGGCAGATCATCATCGCGACCCAACGCGACGACACCGCCGTACTGGTGGCACTGACCGCGCGTCAGCTCAACCGGGGCGCGAAGATCGTCGCTGCTGTGCGCGAGGAGGAGAACGCGCCCTTGCTGCGCCAGTCCGGTGCCGATGCCGTGATCACCAGCGCGAGCGCCGCGGGTCGTCTGCTGGGCCTCTCCGTCCTCAGCCCGAGCGCGGGCACGGTGATGGAGGACCTCATCCAGCAGGGCAGCGGTCTCGATCTCGTCGAACGGCCGGTGATAAAGGCCGAGGTGGGCAAGAGCGTCCGGGAGACCGATGACCTGGTGGTCAGCGTGCTGCGGGGTCACCGGCTGATGGGTTACGACGATCCGGCGGCCAGCCCGCTGCAGTTGACGGACCGGGTGATCACGATCGTGCGCGCCTCGCCGAGCCATGTAACCCAGTCGGGCCATCTGCCGCAGCCCAACCAGCGGTCCTGGAAGGACGGCGGCTCGCAGGCCTGACGGCTGTCGGGGGTCGCACGGAGTAGCCTCGCGGCCATGTATGCGATCACGATCCCCGAACCCGGTGGCCCCGAGGCACTCGTGTGGGCCGAAGTCCCCGATCCCGTACCGGGCGAGGGCGAGGTCCTCGTCGAGGTCGTGTCCAGCGCGGTCAACCGGGCCGACGTCCTGCAGCGGCAGGGCTTCTACAACCCGCCGCCCGGCGCCTCGCCCTACCCGGGCCTGGAGTGTGCCGGCCGTGTCGCGGCCCTTGGCCCGGGAGTGGCCGGCTGGTCGGTGGGCGACGAGGTGTGCGGGCTGCTGGCGGGCGGCGGATACGCGGAGAAGGTCGTCGTGCCGGCCGGTCAACTGCTGCCCGTCCCCGACGGTGTGGATCTCGCGGTGGCCGCCGCGCTGCCCGAGGTGACTGCGACGGTCTGGTCCAACGTGTTCATGGTGGCCCATCTGCGTCCTGGCGAGACCCTGCTGGTGCACGGCGGGTCCAGCGGCATCGGCACGATGGCGATCCAGCTCGCGAAGGCCGTCGGTGCGCGCGTCGCGGTGACTGCCGGCGGCCCGGAGAAGTTGGCACGTTGTCAGGAGCTCGGCGCCGACGTCCTCATCGACTACCGCGAGCAGGACTTCGTGGAGGAACTGCGCAAGGCCACGGACGGTGCGGGGGCGGACGTCATCCTCGACATCGTCGGGGCGAAGTATCTGGACCGGAACGTCCGGGCCCTGGCCGTGAACGGCCGGCTCGCGATCATCGGCCTCCAGGGCGGCGTCAAGGGCGAGTTGAATCTGGGAGCCCTGCTGAGCAAGCGGGCCGCGGTGACGGCCACGTCCCTGCGCGGACGCCCGCTCGCGGAGAAGACCGCGATCGTCGCCGCAGTACGGGAACACGTCTGGCCGCTGATCGGCGAGGGCGTCGTCCGGCCGGTCGTGGACCGCACGGTACCGATGCCCGACGCGGCGGAGGCCCACCGGGTGCTGGAGTCCAGCGCGCACATCGGCAAGGTGCTCCTGCTCGCCCCGACGGCCTGACACCGCAGCGCCGGCCTCGACGGCCCGGACGGGCACACGGGCGGACTCGCCCACGAAGCCACGAAGCCACGGCATTCGCGCAGGGGCGCGCGTACGCGCAGGGGCCCGACACACGTCATGTGTGCCGGGCCCCTGCGCATACCGCTGTCGGTTCAGGAAAAGGGCGCGGACGAAGGGCTGAACAGACGGTGGTTACAGGTACGGACCGGACCGTGCCGGGCCGTGCGGGTCCGTAGCGCCTTCCTCGTCCTCGTGACCCACGCCCGGAGGAAGGGCGCGGCGCATCTGCTCCAGCTGTGCGCGGGCCGCCATCTGCTGGGCGAAGAGAGCCGTCTGGATGCCGTGGAACAGGCCCTCCAGCCAGCCGACCAACTGAGCCTGCGCAATCCTCAGCTCGGCCTCGGAAGGCACGGACTCCTCGGTGAACGGCAGCGAGAGCCGTTCCAGCTCCTCCACCAGCTCCGGGGCCAAGCCGTCCTCGAGCTCTTTCACGGAGCTCGCGTGGATCTCCTTGAGCCGGACCCGGCTCGCCTCGTCGAGAGGAGCGGCCCTGACCTCCTCCAGAAGCTGCTTGATCATGCTGCCGATGCGCATGACCTTCGCGGGCTGTTCGACCATCTCCGTCACCGGGACCTCGCGCAACTCGTCGTCACTGCCACCGCCGCCGATAGCCATTCCGTCCTGCCCCACCACGAGGACCTGGGGGTGCTCCTGCGACCGGTCATTCCTCGGCATCTCCATGCCGCCATTGTCGCGTACACCTGCCGCACATCAGGTTGGTGCCCCCGTGAAGGGATGATCCACCCTTTCCGCGGGCACCGGAAGGCCTCGACGGCGGGCTGTCACACCGCGCGGCGGGTGAGTGTCAGCCGCTTCCCGGCGAACAGGGCGGCGAGCAGCCCGGCCAGCACCGGCACGGCCAGGGCCAGCAGCCCGATGGTCTCCCACGGCATCACGATCGGTGTGTACGCGGAGTCCATGGGCTGCGCGCGCATGGACTTCATCGCCTCACGCAGGTCGATCAGACGCAGTGACACCGCGGGCACGATGCCCGCCACCGTGCCGAGCAGCACGCCCGTGAGCGCGACCACCAGGCACTGGAAGCCGGAGAGGGTACGCCGGACGCGCGGTGGCGCGCCCACCGCGCTGAGCGTGGTGAGGTCGGCCTCCGCGTCGGCCTTGGCGAGACCGGTCGTGATGGTGGCGGCGCCCAGGGTCACCACTCCCGCGAACAGGGCGAGGATGAGCAGGACCACGTCCTCGTCGCGGGAGCTCTGCCCGTACTCCGACTGAAGGTAGGCGCCACTCCCGAACTGGGCGAACGCCGCCGACACCGCTTGCTGCTCGGCGTCCGTCGGCGGGTGGGCGGCGGAGTAGAAACTGCCGTGGTCCCTGGTGTGCAGCCCGATCCGGTCCGCGGTCCTCTGCGGCAGGATCATGCGGATTCCAGGGGTGGCGGCGTACTGGGCGGGCGCGACGTACACGTCCAGCCGGTCCGTGGTCGTCCTGGCCCTGCCCGGGTGCAGCTTCCGGTTCTCCTTGTCGGCTTCGTTGTACGTGTGCACGGCCTTGAGGGTGACCCGGCCGTCCTGCGCGTACGCCGGGTTGAGCAGTACGGGCGTGCCGTCCGCCAGGGCCTTGGCCGCTGCGGGGTCGTCGAGCTTCGCGTACGAGGTCAGCACGGCGGCGTCACCCACAACGATCTTGGCTGTGCCCGAATCGAACGCAGACCCCTGGACGTACTCGTCGACGCAGGCCGGTGTGCCCATGAGCCTCTTGTGCGCGTCGGCGGAGAGCCCTTCGGCGAGTTTCCGGGCTCCCGCGCCCTGCAGCGGGCAGCTGTGGTCCTTGCCGGTCGGTTTGACCAGCTCGACAGTGCCGCAGCCGTCCTCGTAGTAGACGGAGCAGTCGGAGCCGGCCCAGACGCGTCCGAAGTCGGCACGGTCGCCGATGCCGGCCAGATTCTGTTCGACGGCCCTACGGGCGAGGAGGAACTGATCGTCCTCCGCCTCCGGGGTTACCACGAGTGCCACTGTGCCGGGCGTGAGCGTGGGGATGTAGTCGTACGCGTGCTCGGCCGTCACGCCGGCCGTGTACGTGGCGATGGCCACGGTGCCCGCGACCGCGGCCATCACGGCGGCTACGGCGGGCGCCGTGCGCCCCCGGTTGCGGGCGGCGTCCCGCAGTGCCATCCGGGGGGACAGCGGCAGCCGGGAGCCGAGCCGGCCGATGAATCCGACGATCACCGGGATGCAGGCGAGCACTCCGAGCTCGGCGACGATCGAGCCGCCCACGACCAGCTGCGTGTCCCCCGCGGTGCCGCCGACGACGGCGAGCGCCGTGCCGCCGGCCAGGGCCACACAGCCCACGACGGGCAGGACACGGGAGCTCCTGCGCGTCCCGCGGCGCCCGGTGAGCGACTCCAGCACGGACTGGCGGCCCGCCACGATCGCGGGGGCCAGCGCCGCCAGAATCCCGGTGGCGAGGCCGATCAGGGCGATGGCCAGCAGCTCCCCGGGGCGGATGTCGAGCGTGCCGAAGCGGCTTCCGCTCCAGTCCTCGATCAGCGGACGGAACAGGAACGTGAGCCCGAGACCGGCGGCCACGCCGGCCACGGCGCCTATTCCGCCGAGTACCGCACCACCGGCCAGCACCACCGCCCGCACCTGGCCCCGGTCACCACCGCAGGTGCCGAGGAGACCGAGCTGTCTGCGTGAGCGACGCGCACCGACCGCGAACGCGGGGCCTGCCAGCAGGACGATCTCCAGGACTGCCATGGCGACGACGGTCACGACGGCAGCGCTCAGCTCCACCGACCCGTCGGGGAAGCCGTTCCCGGCGCGTGCGGCCAGCGGCACCTCGGAGTCCGGCGGCGGGTCGAGGGCGACCTCGCGGGACAGCACCAGGACCCCCTTCTCGTTGGCCGCGAGTACGTCCGCCCAGGTGACCCCTGCCCCGGCCCGGACCAGCCACTTCGTGTCTCCGGGGTTGGGTGGGGCGATCGTGTCGTCACGGGCGGACGCCGCTTTCCACGGTGCGACGACCGCCCCCGGATCGGCGTACAGCGCGTTGGCGGCGAGGTCGCTGTGCAGCTCGACGCTGCCGACGATCGTGTACGTCTGCTCGGGACCGCGCAGCGTGGTGCGGGATCCGACGGCCAGTCCGGCCGACTCCAGGAAGTGCTCGGTCGCGACGACCTCGTCCTTGCCCTCCGGGTATGCCCCGTCGACCAGGTCGAGCTTGCCGCGGACCACCGGGTCGGAGGTCCGCAGCTCGACGATCTCGATGTTGGCGATGCCGTGCCGCGTGGTGACCGTGGCGGGCACGGGCTGCTCCGTGACGTACCGCGAGCCCTCCGGGAAGGCACTCGGTACGTCGACAGGCCCCGCGGTACTGCTGTCCACCTCCGGCGCGCCGGGCGGAGTCCCCCAGGTCCGGAGATCGGGCAGCTGCTCGAGGGGAACGGGCCCGAGGCCCGCCGAGCTGAACAAGGCGTCCGCCGACCCCAGGCCGGCAGTCAGCGTCTTGGCGAGGGTCGGTTCGGAGCTGCGGTAGGTGACGTCGGCGGCCGTGACGCCGAGGACGGGCAGGGCGATCATCGCGACGACGAGCGCGCTGCGGCCCTTGGACCGCAGCGCGTCGCGCCGGGCGATCCGGAAGGCGGCCCGCCACCCCGGGAGGACGCTCATCGGGCACCTTCCGCGGGCAGCAGGGATTCGGCACCGGAGGACAGCGTCTGGTCGACGATCGTCCCGTCCCGGAGGAACACGACCCGGTCGGCCCAGGCCGCGTAGCGCGGCTCGTGCGTCACCATCACGCCGGCCGCTCCCTGGTCGCAGCGCATGCGCAGGAGGGCGAGGACGGACTCCCCGGTCTCGGAGTCGAGCGCCCCGGTGGGCTCGTCGGCGAGCACGAGGCGCCGGTCGCCGACGAGGGCGCGGGCGATGGCGACGCGCTGCTGCTGGCCGCCGGACATCTCGTCCGGGAAGCGGTCCGCGATCTCCGCGAGACGCATCTCCTCCAACGCGGCCACCGCTTCCTTGCGCGCCTTGCGCACGGAGACTCCGTCGAGCTCGCGAGGCAGGGCGATGTTCTCGGCGGCGGTGAGGGCGGGGATCAGGTTGTAGTCCTGGAAGACGTAGCCGACGCTGCGGCGGCGCAGGGCGGCCATCCCTCTGGGACCGAGTGCGGAGATGTCCTGGCCCTCGATGACGACCTGGCCACTGGTCGCGGTGTCGAGACCCCCGGCGAGGGTCAGCAGGGTGGACTTTCCGGAACCGGAAGGGCCCATCACGGCGACGAGCTCCCCGGCGCGCACGGAGAGGTCGATGCCGCGCAGGGCATGCACCTCGGCGATGCCGGAGCCGTGGGTACGCGTCAGTGCCCTCAGCTCGAGGACGGGCGCGGGCGGGCCGGCGGACGGGGACGGGACGGATGAGGACATGACGGGTTGCTCCCCCTGGGACAGCGTGCGAGAGGCGGGCGCGACCGGATGGGCTGTGCCCCTGCGGTCAGCGGTTCGTGGTGTGCGGTGTGCGGTCCGCGGTGGTCAGCTCCGGGCCCGGAGCCGGGAGGCCGCCGTACGGGCGCCGGTGCGGGCCGCGGGCGCGGAGGAGGGGGCGGGCTCGGTGGCGGCCGCTTCGGCGAGGCGCACGAGGCGGGACTCGCAGTGGTCCAGCCACCGCGCCTCCGCCTCCGCCTGGAAGATCAGCTGCTCCACCACGAGGAGCCAGGCGACCTCGTCGCGGTCGGAGGGGACGTCGGCGAGTGCCTGGGCCTTCAGCCGCGTGTAGTCCTGCATCGCCTTCAGCGTGTGGCTGCGCTGGGACTGGATGACGGCCCGGATGTCGACGCCGGGCGCCCCCACCGCCATCGCGAGCTTGATGGCCAGCTCGTCACGTGGCGGACTGCTGCGGTCCACGGGGGTCTCGAACCAGCTGCGCAGCTCGGTGCGGCCGTCCTCGGTGATCGAGTAGAGCGCGTGGCCCGCGTCGTCCTCGCCGTCCTGCGCGACCATGCCGTCGCGTTCCAGACGGCTGAGGGTCGTGTAGACCTGGCCGACGTTCAGCGGCCAGGTGGATCCCGTGCGGGACTCGAACTCGGTGCGGAGCCGGGAGCCGTACCGAGGCCCCCGCTCCAGGAGGGCCAGCAGCCCGTGGCGAATCGACATACTGAGTATGTATACCGAGTAAGTCGCTGGCCGCAAGTGCCTTGGCGGTCAGTCCGTGCGGCGCATGCGCAACGCCAGGAACCCCAGCCCCAGGCCGACCAGGGCGATCCCGCTGCCGAGGGACACCTGCGGGACCTGCCGTGCGGCGGGCTCGTCCAGCGCCTGTCGCTCACGGGTGGTCCGGCCGTCGGGGAGCGCGTCGGGCGGCGGGGTGAACGCGGACGCCTCGCCTGGGTCGTCACCGGGCGGCACCTCGTCGGCCGGGGCCTCGGATGCGGCGAGCTCCGCCGTGGACAGCGAGCGTCCGGGGCGTGCGCGGCCCTCCCCGGCCGGTCTTCCGGCCATGGACGGCTCCGTCGTGGAGGGCGAGGGGGATCCGGTGGGACGGTCCGACGACGGACCCGGTGCGGAGCGGACCGCGGCGGGCCGCCCGTCCCCGTACGCCCCGGCTGCCGGTCCGAGTGCCACGCCGACGGCCACCACCAGACAGGCCACGCATCGGGACGACCGTGAGACCAGGAGTCCTGGGGGCATGAGATCAGCGTCACACGCCCCGATGCCTCCGGCACCCTGGACGCCGCCGGACTGGTACCCGGTACCCGGCCGCGCCCCCCTGGGCGCGACCCCGGACCGTGTCATACGCGAACCGGGCAGCCGCTCACAGGTTCACGCGCGAACGGGCTCGGCCACCGGCACGGCAGCCCGGGAACCGGTCCGCCCGCGCACGAGGTCAGACCGGGTCGCCGGTGGAGACCTTCAGCTCGAAATGGGCACCGCGCTCCGACACGGCCGTACCGGGCGAGGGGAACTGCCCGACGACCTGGCCCTCGGCGTACGTGTTGCCCGGCTCCTCGATCTCCTTGACGGTCCAGCCCGCGGCGAGAGCACACTCCTTGGCCGAGAAGATGTCCTTGTAGACGAACCTCGGGGCCGCCACCTTCTGCGGGTCGTCCGTGTCCTCCATCGCGTCCGTGCAGTCCTCGGTGTCCATCGTCCGGTTCCGCTCCGGGGGCTTGTGCTCGCCCGCCGCGACCGATTCGCCGGTGCTCGGATCGTCGTTCTTGCCGGGGTCCGATCCGTCGTCCATGGACAGGAAGCCGATCAGACCGCCGATCGCCACCAGGGCCACGACGATCGAACCGACGATGACCGGGAGATTCCGCTTGGAGCCGCCGCCGCTGCCGCCCGTGGTCGCGGTCGAGTGGGAGGACATCGTGTAGGGCGGCGCGGTCTGGTGCGCGAGGGGTGCCTGCGTGCCGTACGGCTGGGCCGTCTGCGGGTAGCCGTAACCCGGCGTGGGTGCGGGGGTCGGCGGGGCGTAGGGGCCCGGCTGGTGCTGCTGGTGGGTCCCCGGATACGGCTGGTACGGCGTGTGCACGCCCTGGGGCGCCGGGGTGGTCTGGTCGACGGGAGGGAAGACCGCCGAGCCGACGCCCGAGCCGCTGTTCGCCGGAGCGCTGCCGCTGATGATCGCCGGAGCGCCCGCGTGGCTGCCCGCGCTGAGCACGCGTGCGATCTCGTCCTGCATCGCGGCGGCACTGGGGAAGCGCTCGTTCGGGTTCTTCTTGAGCGCGCGGGCGACGAGCGCGTCCATCGCCGGAGTGAGGGAACGGTTGATGCTGGACGGCGCGACCGGCTCCTCCTGCACATGCGCGTACGCGATGGCGAGCGGCGAGTCCGCGTCGAACGGGATGCGTCCCGTGAGCAGTTGGAAGAGCATGATGCCGACCGAGTAGAGGTCGGACCGCGCGTCCACTCCGCGGCCCAGCGCCTGCTCGGGGGAGAGGTACTGGGGGGTGCCGACGACCATGCCGGTCTGGGTCATCGAGGTGACGCCCGACTGCATGGCGCGGGCGATGCCGAAGTCCATGACCTTCACGACGCCGCGCCCGGTCATCATCACGTTGCCGGGCTTGATGTCGCGGTGGACCAGACCCATCTCGTGACTGGTCTCCAGGGCGGCGAGCACGTCGGCCGTCACCTTGAGCGCCTTGTCCGCCGGCATCGCGCCGTGGTTCCGGATGTCGGCCTGGAGCACGGAGCCGAGCGGCTGCCCCTCGACGTACTCCATGACGATGTACGGCATGAGCGCGCCGCCGAGCTCGTCCTCGCCCGTGTCGAACACCGAGACGATGTTGGTGTGCTGCAGTTTGGCGACGGCCTGAGCCTCGCGCCGGAACCGCTCGCGGAAGGACTGCTCGCGCCCCAGCTCGGTGTGCAGCGTCTTGATGGCGACCTGGCGGTCGAGTGCGGAGTCGTACGCGAGATAGACGGAGGCCATCCCGCCCTCGCCGAGCAGGTCGCGCAGCTGGTAGCGGCCACCGGCCACGGAACCGCCCGCGTAGCGCCCCTGTGCGCCGTGTGCGCCGTCCTGGCTCATGACTTGCTCCCCCTCGGCGCCCACGCCGCGATGATCCCTATTACGGGCCAAGTCTGCCCGAGGGGTCCGACACGTCAAGCCAGGTGCCCGTTCCGTGACCCTACGCACAAGAAGCGTCTCGGAAGCGTTACAGGAACCGCATGGAATTTGCGTGTGCGGCACGCCAGCCGATTGGATGACCCGTCCCGCTCGGAACAGGTGTGTCCGGCAGAGGCTGTAGCGTGACGTGGCAATGCAGCAAGGCACCGTGAGAACCCGCGGACGCGCGGACATAAACGACGGCGAGGACTGATGGCACCCGAATCCGAAGCAAACGGCGGCGGAGTTTCGGATGGCACCGACTCCTGGGGTGTCGACGGTGTGGTCGGAGACGGCCGTTACCGCATGACACACCGGCTCGGCCGCGGCGGAATGGCCGAGGTCTTCGCCGCGGAGGACGTCCGTCTGGGACGCACGGTGGCAGTGAAACTGCTCCGTTCCGATCTCGCCGAGGACCCGGTCTCCAAGGCGCGCTTCACGCGTGAGGCGCAGTCGGTCGCCGGGCTCAACCACCACGCGATCGTCGCCGTGTACGACTCGGGCGAGGACGTCGTGGGCGGCGCGACCGTGCCGTACATCGTGATGGAGCTGGTCGAGGGCCGGACCATCCGCGAACTGCTGATCAGCGCCGAGGCACCGCCTCCCGAGCAGGCGCTGATCATCGTCTCGGGTGTGCTGGAAGCGCTCGCCTACTCGCACCAGCACGGCATCGTGCACCGCGACATCAAGCCGGCGAACGTGATCATCACGCACTCCGGTGCGGTCAAGGTGATGGACTTCGGCATCGCCCGTGCGCTGCACGGCGCCCAGTCGACGATGACCCAGACCGGCATGGTCATGGGCACCCCCCAGTACCTTTCCCCCGAGCAGGCCCTCGGCAAGGCGGTCGACCACCGTTCCGACCTGTACGCCACCGGCTGCCTGCTCTACGAACTGCTGGCCCTGCGGCCCCCGTTCACCGGCGAGACCCCGCTCTCCGTCGTGTACCAGCACGTCCAGGACATCCCGCTCCCGCCGTCCGAGGTCGCCGGGAGCGTGCCGCCGGAGCTGGACGGCATGGTCATGCGCTCGCTCGCGAAGGACCCGGACGACCGGTTCCAGAGCGCCGAGGAGATGCGCGGCCTCGTCCAGTACAGCCTGCAGATGCTGCAGGTCCAGGGCGGGCACACGGGTACGTGGAACACCGGCCCGGTCGTGATGAACGACAGCGGCCACACGGCCGCGATGAACATCGGCGGCGGTACGGCTGCCATGGGTCATCCGATGCACGGGGACACCTCGCAGGGCCCGATCCTGCCGCCGATGAACCCCGACGACGGCGCCTACGCCGGTGGTCACCGCAACGGCGGCGGGCGCGGGAAGATGTGGCTGTTCGTCCTGCTCGCCCTCATCGCGATCGGTGCCGGCGTCGCGTTCGCCGTGCAGGCGGCGAACGACGGCGGGAGCAAGAAGGAGCCGACCGCGCCCTCCAGCTCGCCCTCCCCGTCCGCGACGGAGTCCTCGCCCGAGCCGACGGACGACGAGACGGAGGAGACCGAGGCACCGGAGACCTCCACCGGAGGGCAGACCTGGCCGACCAAGAAGCCGACCTGGACTCCCACGGACACCCCGACCGAACCGTCCGTGGAGCCGTCGGACGTCCCGTCGTCGCCCGACCCGGGCACGAGCGACGGCGGCAGCACCACCACCGACGGGGGCACCGGCGACGACGGTGGCACGGGTGACGACGGTGGCACCGGAGACGACGGTGGCACCGGCGCCGACACGGGAGCGACGACCGAGGGGACCACGGCCGGGACCCCCGCCGGAACCTCGGCCGGCGCTGCCGCGGGGAACACCACCACCGGCACCACCACCCCGTGACCTCGGCGGGCCCTCACCCCGTGAAGGCCTCGCCGACCGCCTCGTACTCGCGCGTCCACCACACCGCCAGGGCCGACACCGCAGGGAACTGCGGGTCGGCCCTGCGGTCGTGCAGGCGGTAGCGCCAGCGCAGTATCCAGAAGTCGTTGAGCCGCTCCCACCACACCCGGTGCACCGCGGCCGCGAGCTCGGCCGCCCCGGCACCGGCCGACCGCCGGTAGGCGCCGGCGTACGCCCGGACCTTCTCCAGCGCGAGTTCCCCGTCCGGCCGGACGAAGAAGATCGCCGCGGCCCGTACCGCCTCCTCGGCGCGGGGCTGCACACCGAGCCGGTCCCAGTCCACGATCGCGACCGGGTCCGCACCCCGGTAGAGCAGATTCAGCGGGTGGAAGTCGCCGTGCACCCAGCCCCTCGCAGGCTCCCCGGGTGTCGGTGGACGGCGGTGCGCGTGCTGCTCCAGCAGGGCGCGCCGCTCGACGAGCCGGTGCACGGCGAGCTCGTCGAACGCGTCGCGGGGGCCCATGCCCCGCGCGGACGCCAGCAAGTCGTCGATCAGGGCGAACGTATCGGCGGGATCAGGGCTCTGCCCCCGGACGGGAGGCGGCCTGTCCGCCTCCATGACCTGTTCGAGACCGGTGTGCACGGCACCGAGGAGCGCCCCCAGCCGCCGCGACTCGGCGGTCGTGAGCTGGGCGCCGTCGCGGTGGAGGCCGTCCACCCAGGGGTGCAGGGCATAGCGTTTCCCGCCGATCACCGTGACCGTGTCACCCTCCGTGTTCGCGAGGGGTGGGGCGACCGGCACACCCAGGGAGTGCAGCTGCTGGGTCGCGCGGTGCTGCCGGACGATGGTGTCGTGATCGCCACTGGCGTCGTCGAGGTGGTGCTTGTCGAGGTGGTGCTTGAGGAAGTACGAGCCCCGGGCCGTGGAGACCCGGTAGCCGTGGTTGAGCAGGCCCTTGTTGAGGGCCTCGCAGGCGAGGGGTTCACCGGCGCCCGGATAGCGGCGTACTACCTCGCCGACCGGAGGAACTGGCGGAAAGGTCACAGATGAGCGCGGCACTCGCCACATGTTAGGTGACGCTGCGTGGCTGGTTTTACTGACTTGCGTTGAAGCTCAATGTGTGCATGTGAACCACGTGGGGATCGAGTCGGAGATACACCGGATCGAAGGGTTCGCCGTTCACTTCCGACGGGCCGGCGCCGAAGAGTTTCCGCTGGCCGGCGTCGGGGTCCACGATCTCGGCGGGGCCGGTGAACTGCACCGACCAGAGGTCCTCGTCGGCGGACGCGGGGACCGCGGGGGAGTTGAAGTTGTCCGCCCCGTAGGCGATGACGCTGCCGTCGCAGGACTCGTGACAGCCGAGCCCCCGGTGCATCCGCAGGATGACCCGGCCCTCGATCACCAGGTGACGGGCCACCGCCAGGAAGGGCAGGGCCCGCATGCTCGTGGCCAGTCGGCCGTAACGGACGCGGCCGAGGAGTTCGATGGCGCGGAGTTCGTCGGAGGGGCGGGGAAAGGGCATGCGCTCCACTGTCCGGCACCTGTAGGGGCGGGGTAAGAGTCCGCCGCCCCGCATGCGCAGGGACCAAGGTCCCGCCCGTGGCTTTCCGGCGGGGCGGGGCGGGCGGCTGTTGGCCGGGGCGGGGTGGGCGGCCGGCCCTTCCGACGCCGGAGCCCGAACCGGGATCCGGGCGGAGTCCGGGCCGGAGCCGAAGCCGAGCCGGAGCCGAGTCCGGGCCGGAGCCGCCCGGGCCGGAGCCGAGCTCGAGTCCGAGCCGGGACCGCGCCATCATGTCCGCAGACGGTCCGGACCAGCGGTCCGCCGCCTCCCGTCCCGGAACTGGCGACGCCGTGTCGCTCAGCGCTTCTCGGCCTGGAGCCGGGCCACGTACGCCGCCGCCTGCGAGCGCCGCTCCATGCCGAGCTTGGCGAGCAGGCTGGAGACGTAGTTCTTGATGGTCTTCTCGGCGAGGTGCAGTCGCTCGCCGATCACCCGGTTCGTCAGGCCCTCGCCGATCAGGTCGAGGATCCTGCGCTCCTGGTCGGTCAGGCCGGCGAGCCGGTCGTCGCCCTTTCCGCCCTTGCCCTCACGCAGCCGTTCCAGCACCCGGGCGGTGGCCACCGGGTCCAGCAGGGATTTTCCGGCCGCCACGTCCCGAACGGCATTCAGCAGTTCGTTGCCGCGGATCGCCTTGAGCACGTATCCGGACGCGCCCGCCATGATGGCGTCGAAGAGGGCCTCGTCATCCGCGTACGAGGTGAGCATCAGGCATTTGATGCTCTCGTCCTTCGAGCGGACCTCGCGGCAGACCTCCACACCGCTCCCGTCGGGCAGCCGTACGTCGAGAACGGCGACATCCGGCCGTGTCGCCGGGATGCGCACGAGCGCGTCCGCGGCCGTCCCGGCCTCGCCGACGACCACGATGTCCTCCTCGACGGAGAGCAGCTCGTGTACCCCGCGCCGGACGACTTCGTGGTCGTCGACCAGGAATACGGTGATTTTTCCTTCTTCGCGCACCATCGCAGTCTCACACACTCCTTTCCTGTATGCCCTTCCCTGGCGCTGCGACCCGGGATAACGTGCCGTTGTTCCGGCGGCCTGCAAGGCTGTTGCCAGTGCTGTGACCAGCAGGACTGCGAGATTTTTGCGATTTACTTGGAAATCCAAGCAAAATCGCAGGTCACAAGGTGTTTCGCAGTTATGCGATGCACTGGGTAACGTGCCTATGACAGGGCGCTCGCCGGGGCACCTGTCACGCCTGTTCCCGGCCGAGCGGCACCCACCCCGTGCACGGGTCCGGACACAGGCGAGCCGCACTGGTTCCCGGCCATCCCGGGGGCCGGACCGACGGAGGAGCACGCACGTGACCGTGGAGAGCACTGCCGCGCGCAAACCGCGACGCAGCAGCAAGCGGACCAGCGCCGCGAAGACGCCACAGAGTTCCGAGCCCCAGCTGGTCCAGCTGCTGACGCCGGAGGGCGAGCGCGTCGAGCACCCGGACTACGCGATCGACCTGAGCGGCGACGAGCTGCGGGGTCTCTACCGGGACATGGTTCTGACCCGCCGCTTCGACGCCGAGGCCACCGCGCTCCAGCGCCAGGGCGAGCTGGGCCTGTGGGCCTCGCTGCTGGGCCAGGAGGCCGCGCAGATCGGCTCCGGGCGGGCGCTGCGCGACGACGACTACGTCTTCCCGACCTACCGGGAGCACGGAGTGGCCTGGTGCCGGGGAGTGGACCCGACCAATCTGCTCGGGATGTTCCGCGGTGTGAACCACGGCGGCTGGGACCCCACCACGAACAACTTCCACCTGTACACGATCGTCATCGGCTCGCAGACCCTGCACGCCACCGGCTACGCCATGGGCGTCGCCAAGGACGGTGCGGACTCGGCCGTGATCGCGTACTTCGGTGACGGAGCCTCCAGCCAGGGCGACGTCGCGGAGGCCTTCACCTTCTCCGCCGTCTACAACGCGCCCGTCGTGTTCTTCTGCCAGAACAACCAGTGGGCCATCTCCGAGCCGACCGAGAAGCAGATGCGAGTGCCGCTCTACCAGCGCGCACAGGGCTTCGGCTTCCCTGGTGTCCGGGTCGACGGCAACGACGTACTGGCGTGCCTGGCCGTCACCAGGTCGGCGCTGGAGCGTGCCCGCCGGGGCGAGGGGCCGACCCTCGTCGAGGCGTTCACCTACCGCATGGGTGCCCACACCACCTCCGACGACCCGACCAAGTACCGGGCGGACGAGGAGCGTGCGGCATGGGAGGCGAAGGACCCGATCCTGCGGCTGCGTGCGTACCTGGAGAAGCAGGGCCTCGCCGACGCGGCGTTCTTCACCGCGCTGGAGGAGGAGAGCGAGACCCTCGGCAAGCGGGTCCGCGAAGTGGTGCGGGCCATGCCCGACCCGGACCGGCTGGCGATCTTCGACCACGCCTACGCCGACGGCAGCCCGCTCGTCGACGAGGAGCGCGCCCAGTTCGCCGCCTACCAGGCATCGTTCGCCGAGGAGGGCAACTAGCCGTGGCCATGGAAAAGATGTCCCTCGCGAAGGCGCTCAACGAGTCGTTGCGCAAGGCACTCGAGACCGACCCCAAGGTCCTCATCATGGGTGAGGACGTGGGGAAGCTCGGCGGGGTCTTCCGGATCACGGACGGGCTGCAGAAGGACTTCGGCGAGGACCGGGTCATCGACACCCCGCTCGCCGAGTCCGGCATCGTCGGTACGGCGATCGGACTGGCCCTGCGCGGCTACCGGCCGGTGGTCGAGATCCAGTTCGACGGCTTCGTCTTCCCCGCGTACGACCAGATCGTCACGCAGCTCGCCAAGATGCACGCCCGCTCGCTCGGCAAGATCAAGCTGCCGGTCGTCGTCCGCATCCCGTACGGCGGCGGCATCGGAGCCGTCGAGCACCACAGCGAGTCGCCCGAGGCCCTGTTCGCGCATGTGGCGGGCCTCAAGGTCGTCTCGCCCTCGAACGCGAGTGATGCCTACTGGATGATGCAGCAGGCCGTGCAGAGCGACGACCCGATCATCTTCTTCGAGCCGAAGCGGCGCTACTGGGACAAGGGGGAGCTCGACACCGAGTCCATCCCCGGGCCCCTGCACAAGGCAGCCGTGGCCCGCGAGGGCTCCGACCTCACGCTGGCCGCGTACGGCCCGATGGTGAAGGTCTGCCTGGAGGCGGCCGCGGCCGCGCAGGAGGAGGGCAAGTCGCTGGAGGTCCTGGACCTGCGGTCGATGTCCCCGATCGACTTCGACGCCGTACAGACGTCCGTGGAGAAGACCGGCCGGCTCGTGGTGGTCCACGAGGCGCCGGTGTTCTACGGATCCGGGGCCGAGATCGCCGCCAGGATCACCGAGCGGTGCTTCTACCACCTGGAAGCACCGGTGCTGAGGGTCGGCGGCTACCACGTTCCGTACCCGCCGGCCCGGCTCGAGGACGAGTACCTGCCGGGTCTCGACCGGGTGCTCGACGCCGTCGACCGCTCGCTGGCGTACTGAGGAGAGGGCACGTGACGACGATGACCGAAACGTCCGCTCGCTTCCGCGAGTTCAAGATGCCCGATGTGGGCGAAGGACTGACCGAGGCCGAGATCCTCAAGTGGTTCGTCCAGCCCGGCGACACCGTCACCGACGGCCAGGTCGTGTGCGAGGTCGAGACGGCCAAGGCCGCGGTCGAGCTGCCGATCCCGTTCGACGGGGTGGTGCACGAGCTGCGCTTCCCCGAGGGCACGACCGTCGACGTCGGCGAGGTGATCATCGCGGTGGACGTGGCGCCCGGCAGCGGTGACGCCCCCGCCGCGGAGAGGGCACCGGCGGCCGTCCAGCAGCCCGTGACGGAGGCGGAGCCCGAGGCACCCAAGGCCCGTAAGCCGGTGCTGGTCGGCTACGGCGTGTCCGAGAGCTCCACCAAGCGCCGGGCCCGCAAGGGCGTCGAGGTCCCTGGTCCGGCCGCCGCCGCGATCCAGGCAGAGATCAACGGCCACGGCGCGGTGGTCCCGGAGAGCCGGCCGCTCGCCAAGCCGCCGGTGCGCAAGCTCGCGAAGGACCTGGGGATCGACCTCGCGACGGTCACCCCGACCGGCGAGGGCGGCATCATCACCCGCGAGGACGTCCACGCGGCCGCAGTTCCGGCCGCCGCCGAGGTCCCCGCACCGTCGGCACCCGCCGTGGCCGTCCAGGCTCCGGCCGCACCCGCGGCGGCCGTCGGCGCCCGGGAGACGCGCATCCCGGTCAAGGGCGTGCGCAAGGCCATCGCGCAGGCCATGGTCGGCAGCGCCTTCACCGCGCCGCACGTCACCGAGTTCGTGACCGTCGACGTGACGCGCACGATGAAGCTGGTGGCGGAGCTCAAGGAGGACAAGGACATGGCGGGGGTGCGGGTCAACCCGCTCCTGATCATCGCCAAGGCGCTCCTGGTCGCGATCCGGCGCAACCCCGAGGTCAACGCGGCCTGGGACGAGGCCGCCCAGGAGATCGTGCAGAAGCACTACGTCAACCTGGGTATCGCCGCGGCCACCCCGCGCGGTCTGATCGTCCCGAACATCAAGGACGCGCACGACAAGACCCTGCCCCAGCTGGCCGCGTCACTGGGTGAGCTGGTCTCCACCGCGCGCGAGGGCAAGACGTCCCCCGCGGCCATGGCGGGCGGCACGGTGACCATCACGAACGTCGGCGTCTTCGGCGTCGACACGGGCACGCCGATCCTCAACCCGGGCGAGTCCGCGATCCTCGCGGTCGGGGCGATCAAGCTCCAGCCTTGGGTCCACAAGGGCAAGGTGAAGCCCCGCCAGGTGACCACGCTCGCCCTGTCGTTCGACCACCGGCTGGTCGACGGCGAGCTCGGCTCCAAGGTGCTCGCGGACGTCGCCGCGATCCTGGAGCAGCCGAAGCGGCTGATCACCTGGGCCTGAGGGCCTGCCGTCCGGATCGGGGTGCCGGGCCACGCCGGCCCGGCATGATCCGGACGAGGGCCCCCGCGCCCGCCGCACACGAAGGAGGGGCCTGCCGCACGATGCGGCAGGCCCCTCCTTGGCGTATCCGGGCGCGGGTGTCCGCGACTACTTCTTGAAGCCGTAGTCCATGAGCTTCTTCGCGTCCGAGGTACGGGTCGTCGACGAGGTCGAGGTGAGGACCGTGCCGATGACCGTCTTGCCGCTGCGGGTCGCGGCGAAGACCAGGCAGTACTTGGCCGTCGGGCCCGAGCCCGTCTTCACACCGATCGCTCCGCTGTAGGTGCCGAGCAGGGCGTTGGTGTTGGACCACGACATGTAGCGGTAGCCACCGCTCTTCGTCGTGACCTTCTGCTTCGTCGACTTCGTCTTCACGATCGCGCGGAACGTGGAGCTCTTCATCGCGCTGCTGGCGATCTTCGTCAGGTCGCGGGGCGTCGAGTAGTTCGAGCCGCTGCTGATGCCGTCGAACGAGTCGAAGTGCGTGTTCTTCAGACCGAGGCTCTTCGCGCTGGCGTTCATCTTGCCGATGAACGACTTCACCCGGGCCGCCCGGGTCGTGCCGGAGCCGAACTTGTCGGCCAGCGCGTAGGCGGCGTCGCAGCCGGACGGCAGCATCAGCCCGTACAGGAGCTGGCGGACCGTGACCTTGTCGCCGACGATCAGCCGCGCGGAGGAAGCGGTGTTGGCGACGATGTAGTCGCTGTACGCCTTCTGGACGGTGACCTTGGAGTCCAGATTCAGGTTCTTCTGGGCCAGCACCACCTTGGCCGTCATTATCTTGGTGGTGGAGCCGGTCGAGCGGCGGGTGTCCGCTGCTTTGCTGTACAGCGTCTTCGCGGTGCCGTTGTTCATCACGAAGCCGCCCTTGGCGGTGATCGTGGGAGTCGGCGGTGTCGCTGCCTGAGCTGTCGAGGCGAACGCGCTGCCCGCGAGGACGGCACCCGCGGTGAGAGCCACAGTGGCGGCAACGGTTGCGCGGTTTATGCCCTTAAGACCGGTTTTCAAGTCAAACGCTCCAAATACCCCTGGAATGCGGCCACATGAGGGTGCCGCTCGGTGGTGAGACTCATGAGGCCACCGAATGGATGTGCTGCTGCCGGGGTGATTTCGGGAGCACGTGCCCGGGTGGGGAGGATCGGGGGACGTACCGGCGGAATTCGATACCGCGGGCCGCGGGGCCCGGGGTGCGGGAGGTCCGGCCCGGGAGGAGCCGGACCGGCGCGCGTCCGGTCGCGCAGGGGCCCGGAATCGAGGCGTGCCGTGTGCGGTGAGTCCGCATCGTGGAACGTTCTGTCATGCGTTCATGTTGTATCTATGCTGTGTGCATGCCTGCCGCGCCCCCTGCTCCCGTCGAACCGGTGAAGACCTCCGCCAAGCAGCCCCCCGCTGCCGAACGCGTCTACACCCACATCAAGGAGGCGGTCCTCGACCGCCGCTACGAGGGGGGCACGCTCCTCACCGAGGGCGACCTGGCGGAAGCCGTCGGGGTGTCCCGCACGCCGGTGCGGGAGGCGCTGCTGCGGCTGGAGGTCGAGGGGCTGATCAGGCTCTACCCGAAGAAGGGTGCCCTGGTCCTCGCCGTCTCCGCGCAGGAGATCGCCGATGTCGTGGAGACCCGGCTGCTCGTCGAGGAGTTCGCCGCGCGCAAGGCCGTTCCCGCCTCGGCGCAGCTGATCGCCCGTCTGGAGCAGCTCCTGGAGGAACAGCGGCAGCTGGCGGAGGCCGGTGACCTGGCCGCGGTGGCCGTCAAGGACCGCTGCTTCCACGCCGAGATCGTGAAGCACGCGGGCAACGAGATCCTCTCCCGCCTCTACGACCAGCTCCGCGACCGGCAGTTGCGGATGGGCGTCGCCGTGATGGAGGCACACCCCGGCAGGATCGCCGCCAACATCACCGAGCACGGTGAGCTGCTGGACGCCATCAGGGTCGGCGACGCCGAAGGCGCCGCGCAGGTCGTGCGGCGCCACGTCAGCCGGGTCAAGGTGCCGGTCCGGGGTGAGGACCGGTGACGTCCGCAGCCCCCACCCTCTCCCTGCCCGGAGACCCGCCCGGTGGCCGGCGTGCCGCCTGGATCTGGGGCATCGGGGTCGCCGTCTACTTCGTCGCCATCATCTTCCGGACGAGCCTGGGCGTCGCCGGCCTCGACGCCGCCGACCGGTTCGACGTGAACGCCTCGGCCCTGTCGACGTTCTCCATCCTCCAACTGCTCGTCTACGCGGGCATGCAGATACCCGTCGGCCTGATGGTCGACCGGCTCGGGACCAAGAAGGTCCTCACCATCGGGGTGGTGCTGTTCACGCTGGGACAGCTGGGCTTCGCCCTCTCCCCCTCGTACGGCATGGCCCTCGCCTCCCGCGCCCTTCTCGGCTGCGGTGACGCGATGACGTTCATCAGTGTGCTGAGGCTCGGCGCCCGCTGGTTCCCGGCCCGGCGCGGGCCGCTGATCGGGCAGGTCGCCGCGCTCTTCGGCATGGCGGGCAACCTCGTCTCGACCCTCTTCATCGCCCGCGCGCTGCACGGATTCGGCTGGACCACCACCTTCGCGGGCAGCGCGGTGGCGGGCGTCGTGGTGCTGGTGCTGCTGCTGCTCTTCCTGAAGGACCACCCCGAGGGCCACGAGCCGCCGCCGTCCGAGCACGCCGGTTCCGCCTACGTGTGCAAGCAGCTGGCCGCCGCGTGGCGGGAGCCGGGCACCCGGCTCGGCATGTGGGTGCACTTCACCACGCAGTTCCCCGCCATGGTCTTCCTGCTGCTGTGGGGCATGCCCTTCCTGGTCGAGGCCCAGGGGCTGAGCAGGGGCACCGCCGGTGAGCTGCTCACGCTGGTGGTGCTCTCCAACATGGCGGTGGGTCTCGTCTACGGGCAGGTCATCGCCCGGCATCACGCGGCGCGCACTCCGCTGGCGCTGGGCACCGTCGCGGTGACCGCGCTGCTCTGGGCCGCCACGATCCTCCACCCCGGCGACCACGCTCCGATGTGGCTGCTGATCACCCTGTGCGTGGTGCTCGGCTCCTGCGGACCCGCGTCGATGATCGGTTTCGACTTCGCGCGGCCCGCCAACCCGCCAACCCGCCGGAGCGTCAGGGGACTGCTTCGGGGATCGTCAACATGGGCGGCTTCGTCGCCTCGATGACCACGCTGTTCGCGGTCGGTGTCCTGCTGGACGCGACGGGCGACAACTACCGCATCGCGTTCGCCTCGGTCTTCGTGCTGGAGGCGTTCGGGGTCGTGCAGATCCTTCGGCTGCACGCCGGCGCCCGGCACCGGGAACGCGACCACCATGTCGTCAGCCGGGTTGAGGCCGTGCACGTCCCGGTATGACCGTGCCCGGCGGCGCGCCCGCCCCGGTCCGCGTACGGACGGGCGCCGCCGAACGTCCCGCTACGGCGTCACGGCGAAGTGCTGCAGGATCGTCGCCGCCAGATCCTGGTCGCCGTCGACCTTGATCCGGTCCTCCACCGCGTGCGGACGCACCCGGCCGCAGGCCAGGCGGTAGTACGTCTCCCAGTCCATCGCCAGTGTCACCGCGGGGCCGAGTGACGGCGCACCGTCGACCGAACCGCGCCCGTCGCCGTCCACGCGCACCGTGCGCAGGAATTCCACGGGGCCGTGCACATCGAGGACCACGGCTGAATTGGGCGGCGCGCCCGCGTCCTTGGCGACCACCTTCGGCAGCGCGGCGAGCAGCGTGTCGCGGGCGATCAGGGCGCCGGGGGAGTCCAGGTTGCCCGGCTGACCCAGCGTCGCCCGCAGGTCCTGCTCGTGCACCCAGGTGTCGAAGGCCCGCATGTGCAGCGCCAGTTCCAGCGTCTGTTCGGCGCCCAGCGGTGCCCGGACCATGGTCTCGGGGGCGCGCGACTCGTTGCGCAGCTGGCGCATGCGCCGGATGAGGGTGTACTCGAGTTCCGAGGTCATCTCCGGCGCCGTGTGGTGACGCCGCACGTCCACCTGCATCTCCATGTAGCGCTGGTGGTCGTTCTGCACGTGGTAGAGGTCGCGCGGAAGTGTGTGGATCGGGCGCGGATCGCCGAGCTGTTCGCACTCCATGCCGATGACGTGCGAGACGATGTCGCGCACCGACCAGCCCGGGCAGGGCGTACGGCGGTTCCACTCCCCCTCGGCGAGCGGCTTGACCAGCTCGGCTATCGACTCGACGGAGTGGGTCCAGGCATCGGCGTAGGTCTGGAGGCTGGGATGGACGGTCACGGGACCCCTCGTGCGGTTCTGCGGTGCATGGGCTGGAGAGCAGGGAGTGCCGGCGGGCTGGCCGGCACTGACGGCGCTGTCTGCGGGCTGCGTGGGAGGTTCGCTCGCTAAGTTACGCTGCGGGCAGGCACCCCGGCAGTGCTTTCGTGTGACGATCGTAGGCCCGTGTTGACGTCTCTCATGCCAGGACGGTGGTAGTGTGCTCGCCTCCCTCATCCAGATCGCAGTAAATCCGGACGAAACCACCAATTCCCGCAGGGAGCGCGCGGCTTCACTGGTAGTCGCGCAGTGTGGTGCGGACCTGGTCGTCCTTCCCGAACTCTGGCCGGTCGGCGCCTTCGCCTACACCGTGTTCGACGAGGAGGCCGAACCGCTGCAGGGCCCCACGCACGAGGTGATGGCCGAGGCCGCGGCCGAGGCCGGCGTCTGGCTGCACGCGGGGTCCTTCGTGGAGCGCGCCGAGGACGGCACCCTCTACAACACCTCACTCGTCTTCACGCCCGAGGGCGAGCGGGCCGCCGCGTACCGCAAGATCCACCGCTTCGGCTTCGACAAGGGCGAGGCGGTGATGATGGGCGCCGGTGCGGAGCTCGTCACCGTCGCCCTGCCGCAGACCACCCTGGGCCTCGCCACCTGCTACGACCTGCGCTTCCCCGAGATGTTCCGCGGGCTCGTCGACGCGGGGGCCGAGACGCTGGTCGTCGCGGCGGGCTGGCCGGAGCGCCGCCGCGCGCACTGGACGCTGCTGGCGCAGGCCCGCGCCGTCGAGAACCAGGCGTACGTTCTGGCCGTCGGTACCGCGGGAACGCACGCCGGGGTCGATCAGGCCGGGCACAGCATCGTCGTCGACCCGTGGGGCGAGGTGCTCGCGGAGGCGGGGGCGGGCGAGGAGGTCCTCAGCGTGGAGTTCGACCCGGCGAGGACCGTCACCACCCGTGAGCAGTTCCCCGCCCTCAAGGACCGCCGACTGGGGCTCGCCCCGCCGCGCTGAGCCTGTTTCACGTGAAACAGGGAGCCCGACGGGGCTCAGTCCCCTCCGTCGCCCTTCTCCTTGTCGGCGAGGACGATCACGCACACCGCGACCGCGACGAGCAGTGGCACGTCGGCGTCCTCCCGGACGATGTCGATGCCGTAGGTGTCCCGGACGGTCAGCCATCGCCGGGAGATCTGCGCGAGCAGTTCGCCGTCGTAGTCGATCGCGAACTCACGGTCCAGGATCTTGCCGCTGACATCGAGCTCGGTGCCGTCCACCAGGGTCACGCGGTAGTGGTTGCGGAGCAGTGAGAGCCGCTTCCGCTTGACCTTGGCGAGCTCCGCGCCGTCACGCTCGACGATCATCGTGTCGCGCAGGCTGATCAGCTTCTGGCGGATGTCCACCAGTACGCGGCCGCCGGCGTCCTTCAGCTCGAACGTGTCGCGGAGCCGCATCGCCTTGCCGTCGACCAGGAAGACCTTGTGTCCGTCCGCGTCCTCGATCCAGTAGTCGTCGCCGATGGCGAACAGGCGCTCACGCACGAGAAGTCTCATGGATCACAGGTTCCCCGACGCCCCGCCGGAATGCGCGCAGGCCGCGGTGATGTTGACTGGTGGCATGACAGCACGTGCACGCGTCCGCGCCCCCGAACTGATCGGCAAGGGCGGCTGGCTCAATACAGGCGACCAGCAGTACACCCTCGCTGATCTGCGAGGACGCATCGTGATCCTGGACTTCTGGACGTTCTGCTGCGTGAACTGTCTGCATGTCCTCGATGAGCTGCGCGAGCTGGAGGAGAAGCACCGCGACACCGTGGTGATCATCGGTGTCCACTCTCCGAAGTTCGTCCACGAGGCGGAGCACCAGGCGGTCGTCGACGCCGTCGAGCGCTACGCGGTGCACCACCCCGTCCTCGACGACCCCGAGCTCGCCACCTGGAAGCAGTACGCCGTGCGCGCGTGGCCGACGCTCGTCGTCGTCGACCCGGAGGGCTACGTCGTCGCCCAGCACGCGGGCGAGGGCCACGCGCACGCCATCGAGAAGCTCGTCCAGGAGCTGGAGGACGAGCACGCCGCCAAGGGCACCCTGCGCCGCGGCGACGGCCCCTACGTCGCTCCCGAGCCGGTCGCCACGCATCTGCGGTTCCCCGGCAAGGCGCTCGCCCTCGCCGACGGCGGCTTCCTGGTCTCCGACACGACCCGGCACCGGCTGGTCGAGCTGGACGCGGACGGCGAGACCGTGCGCAGGCACTTCGGTTCCGGTACGCGCGGTTTCACGGACGGCGGCCCCTCCGAGGCCGAGTTCAGCGAGCCGCAGGGCCTCGCGCTCCTGCCCGACGGGCGGATCGCCGTCGCGGACACGGTCAACCACGCGATCAGGGCCCTCGACCCCGCCACGGGCCTGACCACAACGCTCGCCGGCACGGGCCGTCAGTGGTGGCAGGGTTCCGCCACCAGCGGCCCGGCCACGGAGGTCGACCTCTCCTCGCCGTGGGACATCGCCTGGTTCGACGAGCGGCTGTGGATCGCCATGGCCGGGGTGCACCAGCTGTGGACCTACGACCCCGCCACGGGCACCGTGCGGGTCGCCGCGGGCACGACCAACGAGGGGCTGGTCGACGGGCCCGGCGCCGAGGCGTGGTTCGCGCAGCCGTCCGGTCTCGCGGCGGCCGGTGACCGGCTCTGGGTCGCCGACTCGGAGACCTCCGCACTGCGGTACGTGGACCTGGAGGGCACCGTCCACACCGCCGTCGGTACCGGACTCTTCGACTTCGGGCACCGGGACGGCCCCGCGGAGCAGGCACTCCTGCAGCACCCGCTGGGCGTCACAGCCCTGCCCGACGGCTCCGTGGCCGTCAGCGACACGTACAACCACGCGCTGCGGCGCTACGACCCGGAGAGCGGCGAGGTCACCACGCTGGCCACGGACCTGCGGGAACCGAGCGGCGCCGTGCTCGTCGACGGCGACCTGGTCGTCGTCGAGTCCGCACGGCACCGGCTGACCCGGCTGCGGCTCCCCGAGGAGGCCGTACGGGTCGCCGACCGGGCCCACCGCACCCAGCGAGCAGCCACGGAGGTCGCCGGGACGCTCCGCCTCGACGTGGTCTTCCAGGCCCCCGCGGGCCAGAAGCTGGACACCCGGTACGGCCCCTCGACCCGTCTGCTGGTCTCCTCGACCCCGCCGGAACTGCTGGCCGGGGGATCGGGGCAGGGCACGGACCTGGGCCGCGACCTCCGCCTGGCGGAGGGCTTCACCGAGGGCGTCCTGCACGTGTCCGCGATGGCGGCCTCCTGCGACGACGACCCGGCGAACGAGTACCCGGCCTGCCACGTGCACCAGCAGGACTGGGGGGTTCCCGTCCGCGTCACCGCCGACGGGGTCTCCAGGCTCCCGCTGGTACTGGCCGGGATGGACGAGCGGGCCTGACGGCTCAGAAGTCGTCGGCGCCGTTGCGCAGCTCGTACGTCCAGTAGCCGGTCGCCCACGCGGCCGGATCGACGGCGAGGCCCTCGGCGCCGGGGGCCTTCACGATGGCCATGCCGCCGTTGCCCGGAAGCGTGACGGAGAAGTCCTTCACGGTCTGCACGTCCTCGTCCATCCCGCCGTCCGACAGCTTCACCAGCGCGTACGCGGGCGCACCGGCCTCGAGCACGACCGGGGCGGCGGGCTTGCTCCTGTCCACGGCCGGGACGGTCCCCCGGGCGTTCTCCAGGAAGCGGATCTCCGGGAAGCCGTCCAGCCGGCAGCTGTGGCCCGAGGTGTTCTTCGCCGTCAGGACGATGTGCGTGTAGGGCGGGCCGTCCTGGAGCGCCGCGCCGATCTGCAGGCCCTTGGTGGTGCAGGCGGGAGCGGACGACGAGGAGCCGCCGGTGTCCTTCGTGGCGGAGGTCTGCGTGCCGCCCGCCCCGTCCGACGCACCGGCGGCCCGGGCGGTGCCGCTGTCCTTCGCCGCGCCGGTGTCCCGCGCGGTCGCCGCCGTCGAGGAGGCTGCGGCCGGCGCGGCAGCGTCCGCCGGGCCGGCGGACTTCGTGCCGGTGCCGTCGTCACCGCAGGCGGTGAGGGCCAGGGCGAGCACCGCCGTGGACACGGCGGCGAGGACGGTGGTGCGGTTGCGGAACGTACGCATGGAGATTCCCCCGTGGGTGTGGTGGTGGCGCGGAGCGAGGCGCCCGCCTGGTCCGGGCGGAGCGCCTCCGATCTGCTGACATCCATGAGTCTGGCCCCCGCCCCTCACGTCCCGCTGCTGTCCCGCTGACGTCCTGCTGACGTCCGTCGGTGAGGCTCCGGGTGGGCGTCAGCCCTCGTCCGCGAGCCGCTGGAGCGCCTGCTCGTACCGCTTCCGGTACTCCGCGCCCCCGGTCACGCGCAACAGGGCCGCCAGGGCCTTCACCGCACCTTCCTCATAACCCGTGCGTTCCGCTTCGGTCGCCGCCCGGTCCAGCAGCAGGATTCCCTCGTCCCGCCCGCCGAGCGCCAGACGGGCCTCGCCGCTGATGGCCAGCAGCAGGCTCCGGCGTGCCGCCTCCTCGTGCTCGGGGCCCAGGTCGAGTGCGGTCCGGGCGGCTTCGAGCGCGTCCTCGGGCAGGCCCGCGGTGAGCCGCATCCGGGCGAGGTGCTGCAGGCCGAGCATCTCGGTGTGCCGGTCCTCCTCCTCGCGCGCCAGCCGGACGGCGCGGGAGCAGCCCTCCAGCGCCGTCGCGAGATCGCCCTGCTCGGCCTGGACGACCGCGAGGTTGATCAGTGCCGTCGCCTCGCCCAGTCGGTCGCCCGCCTCCCTGGCGAGGCCGGGCGAACGCTCCAGCAGGGTGATGGCCTCGGCCGTCCTGCCCTCCTCCGTCAGCACCCACCCCAGCAGGTTGCGCACCCTCGACTCCGCGTACGCGTCCCGCTGGGCGCGGGCGGAGTCCAGGGCCAGTTCCAGCAGGGGGGCCCAGCTGTCCCGGACCCGCCACACGACCTGCGGCCACTGCAGCAGGATGATCCGCCAGGCCCGGTCGTGGAGCCCTGCGGACCGGGCCGCGACGGCGGCCAGGGCCAGGTCGTCGCGTTCGGCTGCGAGCCAGCGCATCGCCACCGCCCGGTCGGTGAAGTCCCGGACCGCGGTGGGGCGGTGGAAGTTGTCCGGCAGGACGAAGCAGGGCTCACCGCCGGGCTCGGCGGTGTCGGCCGCGGCGAGGGCCGTGGCGATGTAGTGGTCGAGGACCCTGACGAGGGCTTCGGACCCGGAGGCGGGGTCGAGCCCGCGCGCGTAGAGGCGCACCAGGTCGTGCAGCACCCAGCGCCCGGGCGCCGTCTCGGTCACGAGGTGGGCGGCGCCGAGCCGTTCCAGCGCCGCCGCGGCGGACACCGGGTCCGTCCCGGCGAGAGCGGCGGCCGTGTACGGGTCGAAGTGGCTGCCGGGGTGGTGGCCCAGCCGGCCCAACTGGTGCACGGCGTCCGGCGGCAGCTGCTGCACGGTCAGCCGCAGCGCCGCGGAGACGCCGAGGTCGTCCACGTCGAGATACGTCAGCCGGCTGCGTTCGTCGGCCAGTTCGGCGGCGAGCCCGGCGAGGGTCCGGTGCGGTCGCCCGGCCAGCCGGGCCGCCGTCACGCGCAGGGCGAGCGGCAGGCCGCCGCAGAGCTCGGCGAGCCGGTGCGCGGCCACCGGCTCGGCGAGGACCCGTTCCTCGCCGAGCACTCCGGCGAGCAGCGCCGTGCCGTCGTGGGGTTCGAGCGTGTCGAGGGGGACGGGACGGGCCGCGTCCGAGGCGATGAGCCCTTCCATCCGGTGCCGGCTGGTGACCAGGGTGACGCAGTCGGTGCCGCCCGGGAGCAGTTGCCGGACCGTCGCGGAGTCGCGGGCGTTGTCGAGGACCACGAGCAGCCGGCGCCGGTCGGTCAGGGAGCGGAAGAGCGCGGCCGCGGCGGGGACGGACTCGGGAACGCGGCGCGGTGCGACACCGAGCGCCAGCAGGAACTCGCGCAGGACGTCGGTCAGCGGGGTCTCGCCGGTCTCGCCGAAGCCGCGCAGGTCGGCGAAGAGCCGCCCGTCCGGGAAGGCGGAGCTGTGATGGGCCCACTGGAGGGCCAGCGCCGTCTTGCCGACACCGGCCGGCCCGGTGACCAGGCAGACGGGTGCCTGGCCCGCCGCCGCCCGGGTGAGCGCGGCCAGTTCGGCCGCCCGGCCGTGGAAGCCGCGGGGCGCGCGGGGCAGCAGATCGGCGGGATGGGGGCCGCCCGGGGGCGCCACCGGGAGGTCGTGGTGCGGGGTGCCGCCGACGACCGGTGGCCCGGAGCCCTCCCCGGACCGACGGGCCGCGGGCACGGTACCGTCCCCGCCCGCGGAGCCCGGCGGGGACGGATCGTGCGGTGCCGTGCCAGGACCCCCGGCCGGCAGTGCCGCGTCCGTCCCGTTCCGGTGGGCTGCGGGCTCGGGGTCGCCCCGAAGGATCAGCGCGTAGGCGTCGGCGAGTTCACGGCCCGGGTCGATGCCGAGCTCGTCCGCGAGCAGCCGCCTCGTGCGGTGGAACCAGTCCAGTGCCTCCGACTGGCGCCCGGCCCGGTACAGCGCCCTTATCAGGGCCGCCGCCAGCGACTCGCGCATCGGATGCCCGGCCGCCTCCGCCCGCAGCACGGACGCGGCGCGATGGTGTTCGCCCATCGCCGTCCAGGCGAGGGCCAGTTGCTCGACCGTCGCCAGCCGTGACTCCTCCAGCGTGTGCGCGGCCGCCTGGAGCGGCGGCCCGGTGAAGGCACCGCTGAGCGCCGGGCCCTGCCAGAGCGACAGCGCCTCCGTGAGCATCAGCACGGAGTCGGCGGGGCTGCGCTGCTGCCGTGCCAGCATCAGCAGCTCCTCGAACCGCTGGGAGTCCAGCAGGGTCTCCGGCACCCGGAGCAGGTACGCGTCGCCGAGGGTGACGAGCTCCACCCCGTACGCCGCCGCGTCCGCGCCCACCAGGAGGGCGCGCAGGCGTGAGACGTGCCCCTGGATGACGCTGCGGGCGTGCAGCGGGGGCATGTCGTCCCACAGGGAGTCCGTCAGCCTGGAGACCGGGACCGGGGTGTTGGCGGACAGCAGCAGAGCGGCCAGCAGGCTGCGCCGCTTGGCGGGCCCGAGCGGCAGCGGTCCGGTGAGCGTCTCGACGGAAACCGTGCCGAGCAGCCGGAACTCCACGTGGTGCTTTCCTTCCGGGCGGGATGCACCCGGGGTGGGGGCCCGGATCGGGTCCCAGAATATCGGGGCACCGCCGAGCCGACGAAGGATCGTGCCGGGTCGGCGGGAGCGGCCCGCCCGCGTTCCTCAGGTCACTGGTAGCGGCGCTCGTCCTCCGCGACGACCGTGGTGGTGGGCGGCACGACCATGCGGCGCCGACGCGCGATGCTCACGTAGACGAAGACCCCGACGAGACCGACCAGCATCATGATCCAGCCGACCATGTCGACGTTGACGGTGTCGAGCTTCCAGTCGGTGGCGAAAGCGAGAATCGCCCCGGCACCGATCAGGAGAATGCATCCTCCGAGTCCCATGAATTCCGCCTCCTCGACCGCCCGGTGCATCCGGGCCGGTGTACGGGTCGCGTACCCGGCCCGGCAACAACCATGTCCCGGTGGCCCGTTGGGGAAGCGGAGGATCAGCCGGCGAGGAACGTCGCGAGCGCCCCGGCCAGCAGATACGGGTCGTCCGCGCCGCACAGCTCACGGGCACTGTGCATCGACAGGATCGCCACGCCGATGTCGACGGTCTGGATGCCGTGCCGGGCGGCGGTGATCGGGCCGATCGTGGTGCCGCAGGGCATCGAGTTGTTGGAGACGAAGGTCTGCCAGGGCACTCCCGCCTTCTCGCAGGCCGCGGCGAACACGGCCCGCCCGCTGCCGTCGGTCGCGTACCGCATATTGACGTTGATCTTGAGGATCGGCCCGCCGTTGGCCACGGGGTGGTGCGTCGGGTCGTGGCGCTCGCCGTAGTTGGGGTGGACCGCGTGGCCGGTGTCGGAGGAGAGGCAGACGGTCCCGGCGAACGCCCGGGCCCGGTCCTCGTACGAGCCGCCGCGGGCGAACACGGAGCGCTCCAGGACGCCGCCGAGCAGCGGGCCGTCCGCGCCGGTGTCGGACTGCGAGCCGTTCTCCTCGTGGTCGAAGGCGGCCAGCACGGGGATGTAGGGGATCTGGTCGTCCGGCAGCCCGGCCACGGCGGCCAGTGCCGCCGTCCCGGCGTGCACGGAGATCAGGTTGTCCATGCGCGGCCCGGCCAGCAGCTCACGGTCGCGGCCCAGGTAGGCGGGCGGCTCGACGGGGTGCGGCATCAGGTCCCAGCCGGTCACGTCCGCCGGGTCGACGCCCGCCTCCTCGGCCACGAAGCGGATGAGGTCGCCCTCGCGGACCTCACCGAGCCCCCAGACCGGCTGCATGTGCTTCTGGCGGTCGAGCTTGAGGCCCTCGGTGTTGGCGGAGCGGTCCAGGTGCACGGCCAGCTGCGGTACGCGCAGCAGCGGCCGGTCGATGTTCACCAGACGGTGGGTCCCGTCGCGGAGCGAGATCCGCCCGGCCAGACCGAGGTCCCGGTCGAGCCAGGTGTTGAGGAGCGTCCCGCCGTAGATCTCGACGGCGACCTGGCGCCAGCCGTGCGAACCCGTGTCGGGCTGCGGCTTGACCCGGAGGTTGGGGGAGTCGGTGTGCGCTCCGGCGATCCTGAACGGGGTGTGCGCCGCGGCACCCTCCGGCACGTACCAGGCAACGATCGCGCCGCCGCGCAGCACGTACTTCCCACCCGTGGTGGCGTCCCACGCCGCCGTCTCCTCGACCTGCCGGAAACCGGCCTTCTCCAGCCGCGCGGCAGCGGTGGCCACGGCGTGGTACGGGGTGGGGCCGGCCATGAGGAAGGCCATCAGGTCGTCGGTGTGCCCGCGGTCGAAGCGGAGGGGAGAGCTCATGTTCTTCACTGTAACGACGGCTGCCCCGGGGGGTTCACGGCGGACAGCCGTCACCCGCGGCCCTCGTCCGGAAAGCATCGCCGGTACCCGCCGGGCCCGGGTTTCCGCGCGCGGTTCGGCGCCGTTCCGCGCCCGCGGTGCGGTCCGCGGGCAGCACGGCCGCTCAGCCCGCTCCCGGCTGCGCCCGCCGGTTTCACATCCATGACCGCATCCGCCCCGGGGCCCGCCCGCGGTCATGGATACGGCCCGCCCCCGGCAGGGGACGGGCCGTATCCATCGCTGTGCGCAGGGCGTGGAAAAGACTAGAACGCGGCCTCGTCCAGCTCCATCAGCGAGTTGTCCACGGTCTCGGCGAGCGCGCGCTCGGCCGAGACGCCCGGCAGGATGTTCGCGGCGAAGAACTTCGCAGCGGCGATCTTGCCCCGGTAGAAGGCGACGTCCTTCGCGGAGGCGGTCGGCAGCTTCTCGGCCGCCACGGCCGCACCCTTGAGCAGCAGGTAACCGACGACCACGTCGCCGGAGGCCATGAGCAGGCGGGTGGTGTTGAGGCCGACCTTGTAGATGTTCTTGACGTCCTCGCCGGTCGCGGTGAGGTCGGTGATCATCGTCCCGACGATCGCCTCCAGGTCCACGGCGGCCTTGGCGAGGTTGTCCAGGGCGCCTGACAGCTCCTCGTCGCCCTGGGCGCCGGCGAGGAACTTCTTGATCTCCTCGGACAGGGTGTTCAGCGAGGCGCCCTGGTCACGGACGATCTTCCGGAAGAAGAAGTCCTGGCCCTGGATCGCCGTCGTGCCCTCGTACAGGGTGTCGATCTTGGCGTCACGGATGTACTGCTCGATCGGGTACTCCTGGAGGTACCCGGAGCCGCCGAAGGTCTGGAGCGACTGCGCGAGCTGCTCGTAGGACTTCTCGGAGCCGTAACCCTTCACGATCGGCAGCAGCAGGTCGTTGAGGCCGATCAGCGCCTTGGCGTCCTCGCCCGCGGCCTCCTTCACCTGGATCTCGTCCTGGACGGAGGCGGTGTACAGCACGAGGGAGCGCATGCCCTCCGCGTACGCCTTCTGCGTCATCAGGGACCGGCGCACGTCGGGGTGGTGCGTGATGGTGACCTTGGGCGCCGTCTTGTCCATGAACTGCGACAGGTCGGTGCCCTGCACGCGCTCCTTGGCGTACTCCAGCGCGTTGAGGTAGCCCGTCGACAGGGTGGCGATGGCCTTCGTGCCGACCATCATGCGGGCGAACTCGATGATGCGGAACATCTGACGGATGCCGTCGTGCTTGTCACCGATGAGCCAGCCCTTGGCGGGATGCTGGTCGCCGAAGGTCATCTCGCAGGTGTTGGACGCCTTGAGGCCCATCTTGTGCTCGACGTTCGTCGCGTACACGCCGTTGCGCTCGGCGAGCTCGCCGGTGGTCCAGTCGAAGTGGAACTTCGGGACCATGAAGAGGGAGAGGCCCTTGGTGCCCGGGCCCGCGCCCTCGGGGCGCGCCAGCACGTAGTGGATGATGTTCTCGGACATGTCGTGCTCGCCCGAGGTGATGAAGCGCTTCACACCCTCGATGTGCCAGGAGCCGTCCTCCTGCTCGACCGCCTTCGTGCGGCCGGCGCCCACGTCCGAACCGGCGTCCGGCTCGGTCAGCACCATCGTCGAGCCCCACTGCTTCTCGACGGCGATCTCGGCGATCTTCTTCTGCGCCTCGTTGCCCTCGTCGAAGAGGATTCCGGCGAAGGCCGGGCCGGAGGAGTACATCCAGACCGCCGGGTTGGCACCGAGCAGCGTCTCCGCGTAGCCCCAGATCAGGGAGCGGGGCGAGGTGGTGCCGCCGATCTCCTCGGGGAGTCCCAGGCGCCAGTACTCGGAGTCCATGAACGCCTTGTAGGACTTCTTGAAGGAGTCCGGGACCGGCGCGGTGTTGGTCTCGGGGTCGAAGACCGGCGGGTTGCGGTCGGCGTCGGCGTACGACTCGGCGAGCTCGTTCTCCGCGAGGCGGGTGGTCTCGTCCAGGATGGTCTTCGCGGTGTCGACGTCCATCTCCGCGAACGGTCCGGTGCCGTACAGCTTGTCGCGCCCGAGGACCTCGAAGAGGTTGAACTCGATGTCGCGGAGATTCGACTTGTAGTGCCCCATGGGAAGGCTCCGTAATCAATAGCAGTGGCGCGCAGCGCCCCGTGGAGGGGTGAGGAACGGGCGACGGGCCGGCCGAGGTGTGTCAGCTGACTCCTCCGATGATGCTACCCGTCAGTAATAAGACGCAACCCCTCAAGGCTCAGATGTGTCCGATTACTCTTTGTGGCATGTATGGCTACGACCAGAACCAGGGCGCACAGCAGCAGATGGGTGGCGGCTACGGCGAGCAGCCGCTGTATCCCGAACCCTCGCCGCCGTCCCTGGCCGACGCGGTACGGGCCTTCACGACCGGGTCGCTGTCCGCTGAGGACTTCCAGCAGATCTTCGCGACGTCGAAGGTCTACTGCCCGCGCGGTGACAATCCCGGTTTCCTGGCACTCCACAACACTCAGCAGCCGGTGATCCCCATGTTCACCACGCTCAAGGAGCTCCGCCGGTACGCGGGCAAGGAGTCCAAGTACTTCGTGATCACCGGGGCCGAGGTGATCGACCTGCTGCCGACCGGCTACGGCTTCGTCCTGGACATGGAGGGTGACCACCGCATGGTCTTCGACGCCAAGGCGGTGGAGCAGATGGTCGACTTCGCGATGCGCCGTATGTACGGCTAGAGCCGCAGGCGCGGCTGGAGCCGCCCGCCCGGATGGTGCCGGGCGGACGGGCCGGCCGCTGTTGAGAGGGGTCCGCACCGACCGGGTGCGGGCCCCTTTCCGGTGCGTGGGGACGCGGGGGAATGGATTCCGCCTTGCAAGATGTTCACCATTCAACTAACTTGGTGGCAGAAGACTCCCGGAGGTGGCTCCCATGCCCGCAGTGACCGTCGAAAACCCGCTGACCCTGCCGAAGGTCACGGCCCCGGCCGAGGCCGTGATCGACGGAAGCTTCATCCACCAGGACAGCAACGGTGGTGGCGGCTCCATCGAGAACGGCGACACCCAGTGGATGACGGCCGGCAGCGGCCTGCTCCACATCGAGACGCCGCCCGAGGCGCTCGTCATCTCCGGCGGCCTCTTCCACGGCCTCCAGCTCTGGGTGAACCTGCCCAAGTCGGACAAGATGATGGCCCCGCGCTACCAGGACATCCGCGGTGGCCAGGTCCAGCTCCTCGCCTCCCCGGACGGCGGCGCGCTCCTGCGTGTCATCGCCGGTGACCTGGACGGCCACGAGGGCCCGGGTATCACCCACACCCCGATCACCATGGTCCACGCGACGGTCCGGCCGGGCGCCGAGGTGACCCTGCCGTGGCGCGAGGACTTCAACGGCCTCGCGTACGTCATGGCCGGTCGCGGGAGCGTGGGCGAGGAGCGCCGTCCGGTCCGCATGGGGCAGACGGCGGTGTTCGGCAAGGGATCCTCGCTGACCGTCCGTGCCGACGAGGCGCAGGACGGCAACACCCCGGACCTGGAGGTCGTGCTGCTCGGCGGGCGTCCGATCCGTGAGCCGATGGCGCACTACGGACCGTTCGTGATGAACACCCAGGACGAGCTCAAGCAGGCCTTCGAGGACTTCCAGGCGGGCCGCCTCGGCACGGTGCCCGCGGTCCACGGCATGTGACGGAGCACGCGGCGGTACGGGTGACGGCCAGTCACCCGTACGCCCGTGAGGGCGGGCCGCTCCCGCCCCTCCGTGATCGGGTGGGAGGGTGTCCTCCCGGAAGCCCCTCCTGCCCGACAGCGCGCGGCGGACGGCCGCCTGGTGCGGCGTCCTGCTCCTGGTCGCCGGGGTCGCGGCGGTGGCCGTCTGGCTGAGCATCGCGCTCAAGACCGCGGTCACTCCCGTCCTCCTGGCCCTGCTCGGCACGGCGCTGCTCGGGCCGGTGCACCGCTGGCTGACCGCACACGGGGTGAACAGGTCGCTGGCCGCGGGGCTCACCTGTGCGGTGCTCGTCGGGGTGGTCGGGGGCGCCGGATACATCGTGGTCACCGCGCTGGTCGACACCGGCGCCCAGATCGTGGCCTCGCTCAAGGACGCCGCCCAGTGGGTCATCGACCACTTCGACATCGCCGGTGTCGCGAACGTCGACGATCTCGCCGACAACGCCAGGGGCCTCGTCGGGAAGTTCGGCGCGAGTGCCGCGGGCGGGCTGCTCACCGGCATCAGCCTCATCGGCTCCCTCGTCACCACGGCCATCCTGACCCTGCTGCTGACGTTCTTCTTCCTGCGCGACTCCGACCGTGCCCCCCACCTCGCCCACAGCGTCGCCCCGCGCGGCACCGGCGACCTCGTGGAGGCCATGGGGCGCAGGGCCTTCGAGGCCGTCGAGGGCTTCATGCGCGGCACCACGTTCATCGCCCTCATCGACGCGGTGTGCATCACCGTCGGCCTGCTGATCCTTCGGGTGCCGGGCGCCGTGGGGCTGGGGGCACTCGTCTTCGTCGGCGCCTACATCCCGTATCTCGGGGCCTTCATCTCCGGGGCCGTCGCCGTACTGGTCGCCCTCGCGGACCGGGGCTTCGTGATCGCGCTCTGGGTGCTGGGCGTCGTGGTCGCCGTCCAGGTCCTCGAGGGGCACGTGCTGCAGCCCGCGATCCAGAGCCGCACCGTCCAGATGCACCCCGCCACGATCATGGTCGCGCTGACCGCGGGGGCGAGCGTCGCGGGCCTGCTGGGCATGCTGCTCGCGGTGCCGCTGTGCGCCGCGGTGTTCGGTGTGATCGGCGAGCTGCGCAAGGGCGACGGGCTGCTTCCGGAACGCTCATGACCGGGCCCGGGCACCGCCCGGGTGCTCGTGGGCGGGTCCCCCGGAGCTGTCGGGGTGCTCACGGGCCGGGCTCCGGTCCCGTACGGCCCTCACGGACCGCCATCGGGCTTCATGGGGTTCCGCCGGCGCCCAGCTCCGCCGGCTCCTCCGACTCGTACAGCTCGAACCAGATGGACTTCCCCTCCCCCTCCGGGTCCACCCCCCACGCGTCGGCGAGCATCTCCATCAGCATCAGTCCCCGGCCACTGGACGCCATCTCGCCGGGACGCCGCTTGTGGGGCAGTTCGTCGCTGGAGTCGCCGACCGCGACGCGCAGCCGCCGCTCGCCCCGCTCGCCGGTCACCTCCGCCACCAGCAGGGCGTCGCCGTCCGTGTGGACCAGCACGTTCGTGGCCATCTCGGACACCATCAGCACCGCCGCGTCGACCTGCTCCTCGTCCGGCCAGTCGTGCAGCAGCTCCCGCACCTGCTGGCGGCTCGCGGCGACCCGCTCGGGCTCCGCCTGGGCGATGG
The DNA here is from genome assembly GCA_014651175.1 of Streptomyces clavifer. Taxonomy (GTDB): domain Bacteria; phylum Actinomycetota; class Actinomycetes; order Streptomycetales; family Streptomycetaceae; genus Streptomyces; species Streptomyces clavifer. Next base: position 373,757 of record BMWJ01000004.1, read on the forward strand.
TCATCGCCGAACGGCGGCCCGGTGGCCTGCGGGAGCGCGGAGCCTCGCGGCGCAGGACGAGCACCGCGATGTCGTCCTCACGGCGGTCCACGAGCGGCCCGGTCGTGTAGTGCGAGCCGGGGCCGTGCACGGCCCCGACCAGGGTGTCGGCCAGCTTCTCCAGGTCCTCCACGGGCGTCTCCAGGATCGGCCGGAGCCTGGTCCAGCCGGTGGCCATGTCGTGCCCGCCGGTCTCGATGAGCCCGTCCGTGCACAGCATGATCGTCTCCCCGGGCCCGAGGACGACGCGGGTCGTCGGATAGTCGGCGTCCTTCTCGATGCCCAGGGGCAGCCCTCCCGCGGTCTGCCGGATGACCGCGGTGCCGTCGACGCCGATCACCACCGGGTCGGGGTGGCCCGCCCGGGCGATGTCGAGGGTGCCGGTGTCCGGGTCGGCCTCCGCGTACAGGCAGGTGGCGAAACGGGCCGCGTCCGGCCCGTCCTCGCCGTCGGTGAGCCCGGCCAGGAAACGTGAGGCGCGTGAGAGCACGGCGTCGGGTCGGTGCCCCTCGGCGGCGTAGGCCCGCAGGGCGATCCGCAACTGGCCCATCAGCCCGGCGGCCCGTACGTCGTGGCCCTGGACGTCACCGATGACCAGGGCGATCCGGCCGCTGGGGAGCGGGATCATGTCGTACCAGTCGCCACCGACCTGGAGCCCGCCGCCGGTCGGGACGTACCGGGCGGCCACCGTCAGCCCCGGCACCCCGGGGCCGAGGGACGGCATCATCGCCCTCTGGAGCCCCAGCGACAGCTCGCGCTCCGTCTCGGCCTCCCCGGCGCGGGTCAGCGCCTGCGCCAGCATCCGGGCCACCGTCGTCAGCACGGAGCGCTCGTCCGGCGAGAAGGCCACGCTGTGCCGGAATCCCGCCATCCAGGCGCCCATGGTGTGGCCGGAGGCGATCAGCGGCAGGAAGGCCCAGGAGCGGCGCCCGAAGGCCCTGGCGAGCGGCCAGGTGGCCGGGTAGCGGGAGCGGTACGCCTCGGGGGACGGCAGATAGACCGGCTGCCCGGTCCGCACGACCTCGGCGGCCGGGTAGTCGGTGTCCAGCGGCATGTCGGTGAACGGTTTCTCGTCGCCCACGCTCTGCCCGTGGTGCCCGATGACCGTCAGACGCTCGCCGGTGATCCCGAAGACGGCCAGACCTTCGGGGGAGAACCCCGGCATGGAGAGCGACCCGGCGACCCGCAGCACCTCCTCGGTGGACCCGGCCTCGGCCAGTGCCCGCCCCGCGTCCAGCAGGAACGCCTCGCGCGACCGGCGCCAGTCACCCGTGACGGGGGTGTGCGCCGCGGAGGCCGCGGAGGGTTCGGCGACGTCCTGGAGGATGCCCACCAGCACGTACTCGTGGCGGCCCGGGGACTCGACGGCGACCGGCTTGGACCGGCTGCGCACCGTGCGCAGGACCGCGCCGTCCTCGTCCACGATCCGCATCCTGGCCTCGGCGACGATGCCCTCGGCGATCGCGAAGTTCACGACCCCGTCGATCTCGCTCCAGTCGGCCGGGTGGAAGCGTCCGCGCACGTCGTGCCCGTGGCAGGACACGGGCTCGGCGGGCAGGCCTACCAGCCGGGCCGCCTCGGCATCGAACGTGACGATGCCCGTGGAGCTGTCCCAGCTCCACAGTCCGGTTCCGATCGCAGCCAGGATCTCCTCGGTGCGCATTGCCCCACTTTAGGAAGATGTCCTCCGTCGACGCCACCGAGGGACGCCTGCAGGAAGCCCGTCCGGACCGTGCCTCCGGCTCCTCGTGACGGGCCCCGGAGGGCCGTGCGGCAGCAATGTCAATGAAGCGGTGCGCCTACGGGCGGTAGCCTGGGGTGTCAATCCGCCCCGAACCGCGAAGACTGGATGAACGACGATGCATCGGTACAGGTCCCACACCTGCGGCGAGCTCCGCGCCTCTGACGTCGGCACCGACGTCCGGCTGAGCGGCTGGCTGCACAATCGCCGAGACCTGGGCGGCATCCTCTTCATCGATCTGCGCGACCACTACGGTCTGGTGCAGCTCGTCGCCCGCCCCGGCACCCCCGGCAACGACGCCCTGGCGAAGCTGACCAAGGAGACCGTCGTCCGGATCGACGGCAAGGTCTCCGCGCGCGGAGCCGACAACGTCAACCCGGAGCTCTCGACCGGCGAGATCGAGATCGAGGTCACCGAGGTCGAGGTGCTGGGCGAGGCCGCCCCGCTGCCCTTCACGATCAACGCCGAGGACGGGGTCAACGAGGAGCGGCGCCTGGAGTACCGCTTCCTCGACCTGCGCCGCGAGCGCATGCACCGCAACATCATGCTGCGCTCGTCCGTCATCGCCTCCATCCGCTCCAAGATGGTGGCCCTCGGCTTCAACGAGATGGCGACCCCGATCCTCGCCGCGACGTCCCCCGAGGGCGCCCGCGACTTCGTGGTCCCCTCCCGCCTGAACCCGGGCAGGTTCTACGCGCTGCCGCAGGCGCCGCAGCAGTTCAAGCAGCTGCTGATGATCTCCGGATTCGACCGCTACTTCCAGATCGCGCCGTGCTTCCGCGACGAGGACGCCCGCGCCGACCGTTCGCCCGGCGAGTTCTACCAGCTCGACGTCGAGATGTCCTTCGTCGAGCAGGAGGACGTCTTCCAGCCGATCGAGAAGCTCATGACCGAGCTCTTCGAGGAGTTCGGCAACGGCCGCCCCGTCACCTCGCCGTTCCCGCGCATCCCGTTCCGCGAGTCGATGCTGAAGTACGGCAACGACAAGCCGGACCTGCGCGCCCAGCTGGAACTCGTCGACATCTCCGACATCTTCGCGGACTCGGAGTTCAAGGCCTTCGCCGGCAAGCACGTCCGCGCCCTTCCGGTGCCGGACACCGCGGGCCAGTCCCGGAAGTTCTTCGACGGCCTCGGCGCGTACGCGGTCGAGCACGGCGCCAAGGGCCTCGCCTGGGTCCGCGTCGGCGAGGACGGCGCGCTGGCGGGTCCGATCGCCAAGTTCCTCACCGAGACGGACGTCAAGACCCTCACCGAGCGGCTGTCCCTCGTCCCCGGCCACGCCGTCTTCTTCGGCGCCGGCGAGTTCGACGAGGTCTCCAAGATCATGTCCGTCGTCCGCGTCGAGGCCGCCAAGCGCGCCGGCCACTTCGAGGAGGGCGTCTTCCGCTTCTGCTGGATCGTCGACTTCCCGATGTACGAGAAGGACGAGGACACCGGGAAGATCGACTTCTCGCACAACCCGTTCTCCATGCCCCAGGGCGGCATGAAGGACCTGGAGGAGAAGGACCCGCTCGACATCCTGGCGTGGCAGTACGACATCGTCTGCAACGGCATCGAGCTGTCCTCCGGTGCCATCCGCAACCACGAGCCCGAGGTCATGCTGAAGGCCTTCGCGATCGCCGGCTACGAGGCCGAGACCGTCGAGAGGGAGTTCGCGGGCATGCTGCGCGCGTTCCGCCTCGGCGCACCGCCGCACGGTGGCATCGCCCCGGGCGTCGACCGCATCGTGATGCTGCTGGCCGACGAGCCCAACATCCGGGAGACGATCGCCTTCCCGCTCAACGGCAACGCCCAGGACCTGATGATGGGCGCCCCCAGCGAGCTGGACGAGACCCGCCTGCGCGAGCTGAACATCCAGCTCCGCAAGCCCGTCGCGTCGGCGAAGGAGAAGGCGGAGGCCAAGGACTCGGTGGCGAGGGACACCGGCGCGAAGTAGGCGTCGGCGGTTCCGCTTCGGTTCCACGTGAAACAGTCCCCGGCCTCCCCGGCCGGGGACTGTTCTCGTACGCGCACCGGGTACGCACAGGAACGCACAGCTCACGCTCATGCTCCTGCCGGCCGGGCTGCCTGGTCTCCCCTCTCATGACTGAGAATCAGGGACCCGCGCACAAGAAGGACGTGCGTACGGACCACTGCGCGGACATCCGTGGACCCGGGCGCGGGGACGGGTACAGCCGGATGGCCCCGGTTCCGGTTCGGCGTTGCGGGGCCCGGCAATGACTGGCACCTAAGGAGACCGACCGCCCGTCACCGAGGAGTTCCGCCCGTGTCCCTCCCACGCCGCCCGCACGTCCTTCTCGTCGTCCTGTTCCTGCTGGTCATCGGCTGCTCCGCCGGTGCCGTGCAGTCCACGGCGCCCCGCGGTGCCGCCGGCCCCGAGTCCTCGGCCGCGGCGTCGCCCCCCGCGGAGCCCGTCCGCCCCCGGGAGATTCCGGGGCTGGGCCCGCTCGTGCGGGCGGAGATCCCTGCGACCGCCCGGCAGGCCGTCGTGGTGACCGGGGAGGGCCCCGACACCAATCTCTCCTCGGCCATGCTCTACACCCGTGACGATCCCGCACTCGGCTGGAGACCGGAGGCCGGCCCCTGGCCCGCCCACAACGGCAGGGAGGGCTGGACCGACCACCATGTCGCGGGCGACCTCAGGTCACCCGTCGGCGTCTTCGGCCTCACCGACGCGGGCGGCCGGCTGCCCGACCCCGGAGCGCTGCTCCCGTACGACGAGCAGTCGCGCTTCGCGGTGAGCGGCGAGGGCTTCTACGGGGAGCCTCTGGAGGGATCCTTCGACTACGTCGTCGCCATCAACTACAACCGGACACCGGGCACGACCCCCCTGGACCGCACCCGGCCGCTCGGCGGGGAGAGGGGTGGCGGCATCTGGATCCATGTGGACCACGGCGGCCCGACCCAGGGCTGTGTCTCGCTTCCCGAGGAGCGGATGAAGGAGCTCCTGCGCCTCCTGGACCCGGTGAAGTACCCCGTGATCGTGATGGGGGACGCCGCGGCCCTGAGCAGGTGAGCCCGGGCACGAGAGCCCGGTACGCACGAGAGCCCGGGGCCGATGGGCGGCCCCGGGCTCCCTGCTGCCTGCGAGGGCTTACGCGGGCTTCTCCTCCAGGCGCGGGAACAGGACCGCGCCCTTCGTCACCGTCGTCCCGACGGGCAGCCGGCCCCAGTCGCCCGCGTCCTGCACCCGCTGGTCGGCCAGGGCTCCGAGGGACGCCTCGGCGCCCAGGGACTCCCACAGCTTCTGCGAGGTGTCCGGCATCACGGAGTTCAGCAGGACCGCGACACCGCGCAGCGACTCGGCGGCCGTGTACAGGATGGTCGCGAGACGGGCCTGGCCCTCGGGCGACTCGTCCTTGGCGACCTTCCACGGCTCCTGCTCCGTGATGTAGCCGTTGACCTGCTTCACGAACTCGAAGATCGCCAGGATGCCGCCCTGGAAGTCCAGCTCCTCGCCGATCTTCCGATCGGCCGTGTCGACCGCCTTGGCCAGGCCCTCCTGGACCGCGGACTCGGCGTCACCGGCGGCCGTGGCCTCCGGGAGCGCGCCGCCGAAGTACTTGCCGACCATGGCCGCGACGCGCGAGGCGAGGTTGCCGTAGTCGTTGGCGAGCTCGGAGGTGTAGCGGGCGCTGAAGTCCTCCCAGGAGAAGGACCCGTCACTGCCGAAGGCGATGGCCCGCAGGAAGTACCAGCGGTACGCGTCCACACCGAAGTGTGAGGTCAGGTCCTGCGGCTTGATGCCGGTCAGATTCGACTTCGACATCTTCTCGCCGCCGACCATCAGCCAGCCGTTGGCCGCGATCCGGCCGGGCACCGGCAGCCCCTGCGCCATGAGCATGGCCGGCCAGATCACCGCGTGGAAGCGCAGGATGTCCTTGCCGACCAGGTGCACGTTCGCCGGGAAGGTCTCGTCGAACTTCTCCTGGTTGGCGCCGTAGCCGACGGCCGTCGCGTAGTTGAGCAGGGCGTCGACCCACACGTAGATGACGTGCTTCTCGTCCCACGGCACCGGGACACCCCAGTCGAACGTGGAGCGCGAGATCGACAGGTCCTGCAGGCCCTGGGTGACGAAGTTGACGACCTCGTTGCGGGCCGACTCGGGCTGGATGAATCCGGGGTTGGCCGCGTAGAACTCGAGCAGCTTCGGGCCGTACTCACTCAGCTTGAAGAAGTAGTTCTCCTCCTTGAGGAGCTCCACCGGCTTCTTGTGGATCGGGCAGAGCTTCGTGCCGTCCTCGGACTCGATCAGGTCGCCGGGGAGCTTGTACTCCTCGCAGCCCACGCAGTACGGGCCTTCGTACCCGCCCTTGTAGATCTGGTCCTTGTCGTACAAATCCTGCACGAACTCCTGCACACGGTCCGTGTGCCGCTTCTCCGTCGTGCGGATGAAGTCGTCGTTCGCGATGTTCAGGTGCTCCCAGAGGGGCTTCCAGGCCTCCTCGACGAGCTTGTCGCACCAGGCCTGAGGGGTGACGTCGTTCGCCTCGGCCGTGCGCATGATCTTCTGACCGTGCTCGTCCGTGCCGGTGAGGTACCACACCTTCTCGCCGCGCTGGCGGTGCCAGCGGGTGAGCACGTCGCCTGCGACGGTCGTGTAGGCGTGCCCCAGGTGAGGAGCGTCGTTGACGTAGTAAATGGGGGTCGATACGTAGAAACTCTTCACGCCGTCGCCCCCTTGCTTCTCGGATCCAGTGGCCGCCATGGTCGAAATCCTAACGGCCCGTGGGGGATCCACTCGTATCGATGAGCGCGGCCTTCCGCCCGGAGAGCTTTGCGAAACATCCCTTCCCGTACCAAAGACGCATCCTGGGAGGAGTGGGCACGCGTGCACGAGGCGGGAGACAACACGATGCGGGTACTGGTCGCCGAGGACGAGGAGATCCTGGCGGAGCTGGTGGCGACCGGGCTGCGGCGGGCCGGGTTCGCCGTCGACACCGTGTACAGCGGGGACGCGGCCCTCGCCTATCTGGGGCTGCACGACTACGACGTCGTCGTCCTGGACCGGGACCTGCCCCGGGTGCACGGCGACGACGTGGCCCGCAGGCTCGTGTCCTCCGGCTCCCGGACGAGGATCCTCATGCTCACCGCGTCCGGGACGATGGAGGACCGGGTGGAGGGGCTCGATCTGGGCGCCGACGACTATGTGAGCAAGCCCTTCGAATTCCCCGAGCTGGTGTCCCGGGTGCGCGCGCTGCGCAGGCGCAGCGCCCGTCCCGTGCCGCCCCAGCTGGAACGGCACGGCATCCGGCTCGACAGCGTGCGGCGGGCCGCGACGCGGGACGGGCGCGACCTCGACCTGTCCCCGAAGGAGTTCACGGTGCTGCAGCTGCTGCTGGAGGCCGACGGGGGGACGGTCAGCGCCGAGGAGCTGCTGGAGCGGGCCTGGGACGCGAACGCCGACCCGTTCACGGGGGCCGTGCGCGTCTGCATGAGCAAGCTGCGGGCCAAGCTCGGGGAGCCGGCGCTCATCCGCACGGTGCAGGGTGTGGGGTACGCCCTGTGAGGCGGTTGTCGGAGCTGCTGCGGGCCACCGGGGCGTCGCACGTCCGGCACTCGACGATCCGGATGCGGATCGCCCTCGTGTACGGCGGGGTGTTCCTGGTCCTCGGGACGGCCCTGCTCGTCACGGTCAATCTGGCGTCCCGGGCCGGCACCGACTCGCAGGCACGGGCCATCGCCACGTCCGCCGCGGTCGCCCAGCCGGGCTTCGCGGTCAACGGACCGCTGCACACCCGGGGCCGTCTCGGTCCGCCCACGGTCTACGACGTCACCGACGAGGTGAGCGACGCCGCGAGTCGGGAGCTCCTGTACTGGTCGGCCGCCGCGCTCCTCGTGATGACGGGGTGCGCCGTGGGGGTGGGCTGGTGGACCGCGGGGCGGGTGCTGCGGCCCGTCCACGTGATGACGGCGAAGGCCCGACGGCTCTCCGAGCACACCCTGCACGAGCGGATCGCGTCCAGCGGTCCGGACGACGAGCTAAGGGAGCTCGGCGAGACGCTGGACGCGCTGCTGGGCCGGCTGGAGAAGGCCTTCGACAGCCAGCGCCGGTTCATCGCCAACGCCTCACACGAACTGAGGACACCGCTGGCCACTCAGCGGGCGGCGATCCAGGTGGGACTCGACGACCCGTCCCCGGAGGACCTCGTACGGACCCGGCAGACACTGCTGGACAACAACCGGCGCAGCGAGCGGCTCATCGAGGGGCTGCTCGTGCTGGCGCGCAGCGAGCGTGGGCTGGCGAAGGGCGAACGCGAGGAGGTCGACCTCGCCCAGGTGGTGGCGGAGGAGACCGCGCGGCCGACGGCGGCTTCGGAACGGCCGCTGCCGCGTCCGGAGATCACGGTCGGGACCGCTCCCTGCACCGTACGGGGGAACCGGCAGCTGCTCGCGCAGCTGGTCGGGAACCTGCTGTCCAACGCGGTCCGGTACAACGTGCCCGGCGGCCGTGTCCAGGTGTCGCTCACCTCGGACGGCGCGCTGGTGGTCCGGAACACCGGCCCGGTGGTGGACGGGGCGGACATCGCGGAGTTCTTCCAGCCGTTCCGGCGCGGCGAGGGGCGGGACCGGATGGGCCAGGGGTCGGGGCTCGGGCTATCGATCGTACGTTCTATTGCCGTGGCTCACGGCGGTACGGTCACGGCGGTACCCGGCCCCGAGGGCGGGCTCGCCGTGACCGTACGCCTGCCGGTGGATCAGTCCTCGGCGACGACTCCGCGGGCGGCGGCCCAGGCGGGCAGCCCGGCGAGCACCTCCCGGTAGAACGCGGCGTCCGGGACCTCGCGGGGGGCGGGGCCGGCGTGGAAGAACCCGGCGTTCCGGACGTCCAGCCTGCGCAGGAAGTCGAAGCCCTTCGCGTCCTCCTCGCCGAACGCGACGAACTGGAAGAACAGCGGCAGCCGTGCCGCGTCCGTGAGGGCCTGCTTGGCCGCCTGCTTGGCGTCCGGCGCGCCGTCCGTCTGGAAGATCACGAGCGCCGGACCCGCGGCCTCGGACTTCTCGTAGTGCGCGACGATCTCCTCGACGGCCCGGTGGTAGTTGGTGCGTCCGAGCCGGCCGAGGCCCGCGTGCAGCTCGTCGATCCGGCCCTCGTGGGCGGTGAGGTCGATCGCCCCGGTGCCGTCGATGTCGGTCGAGAAGAAGACGACGGGCACGGTGGCGTTCGCGTCCAGGTGCGCGGCGAGCGCCAGGGTGCGGTCGCCGAGGTGCTGGGCGCTGCCGTCCTTGTAGAACGGCCGCATGGACCCGGACCGGTCGAGCACCAGGTACACGGTGGCCCGCAGCCCGGTCAGCCCGTGCGCCTTGAGCCCGGCCTGTGCCGCCTTGTAGGGGGCGACGAGGCCGGGCGCGGTGGCCTTGACCCGGGCGAGGGAGGTGGCGGGCCTACCGGCCGGGACGGCCGGGGCCACCGGTTCGAGGGTGACCGGCGCGACGGTGATCTGCGGGGCGTCCGACTCGGCGGCGACCGGCTCGGGGACGGCCGGTGCGGGGATGGCCGGTGCGGCCTCCGGGCGGGGGGTGACCGGTGCGACGGCGATCGGTGCGGTTTCCGGCTCGGGGGTGACCGGTGCGGCCTCGGCCACGAAGGCGGCCTGTACGGCCTCCGGCGCAGGGTTGACCGGTGTGGCCTCGGCGACCGGTACGACCTCCGGCTCGGGGGCCGACTCCGGTGCGGTCTCCGCAGCCTCGGGGGCGTCGGTCCCCGGAGTGGTGTCCGGCGCGGGCGCCGTCTCCTCTCCGGCCGGTTCCGCATCGGCGGGAGCCTCCGCGACCGCGGGGGCGACCGGTGCGACCTCCGCGACGGGCTCCGAGACGGGCTCCGCCTCGGTGGCGACGGGCTCGGGCGCCGCGACCACAGCGGGCTCGACGGTGGCGGGCTCCGCGACCGGTGCGACCTCCGCGACCGGCTCTGCCTCGGCAGCGACGGGCTCGGGCGCTGCGACCACAGTGGGCTCGACGACGGCGGGCTCCGCCTCCGCGACGGGCTCGGCCTCGGCGACCGGCTCCGCAGCCACCACGGGCTCGACGACGGGCGCGGCGGTTACCGGCTCCGCCTCCGCGACGGGCTTCGTCTCGGCGGCCGGTTCGGCGGCGACGGGCTCGGCTTCCGCGACCGGAGCGGGCTCGACGACGGGCGCGGCGGTGACCGGCTCGACCTCGGCGGCGGCAACGGGCACCGCTGCCGCCGCCGGCTCCAGGTCGATGTCGATCGTGAGGGGTGACGCGGCGGCCGGCTCCGGCTCGACCGCGGCATCCGTGGCCTCCTGGGCCCGCTTGGCGTCGGGGTCCGACCCCTGGGCCGGAACCGTCGGCGTGACCGGGGAGGCGGACGCGGACGCAGACGTGGCGGCCGCCGTGTCGAAGGCTGCCGCCACCAGGTCCGAGGCCGGTCCGTCCTCACCGTCGGCGGTGGCGGACCGGGCCGACGAGGGGGAGGCCGGGGCCGGTACCGAGGCCTTCGCGGGCTCGGACGCCGAAGTGGTGGTCTCCGGCTCCGGCTCCGTGGGCTGGGTGCGCTCGGCCTGGGGCGGGACGGTGGCCGTGGTCGGCTCGTCCTGCTCCGTGCGGCCGAACACCTTGCGCAGCAAGCTCCGAATGCCCATGGGCGAGGCCTTTCGCATGAGTTGGGTGCGATTAATGTCCGTACTGCGGGAATTGATCCCTGGCCAGGGCGGATACGTAAGGTTAGCGGCCGGATCCGGCCGTTCGGCGGTGCGGCCCGCCCTTGCGCCAACCGAGCTCCAACCGAGTTCCATCCGAGTCCCGCGCCGACACCGGAACAGGGCCGAGGAAGCAGCGGTGGCCGGGACTTCACCCTCTGTTCACCGGCAGTCCCACGTGCCGCGTGAATGCGCACCTACCGTCACGCAGGACACACAGACGGAGGGACGACAACGTGCGCAACCTGCTGCCGCTCATCAGCTCGCACCCGGGCGGGCGCTCTGCGCTGACCTGCCGCTACCGCTGCGGAGACGCCTGCTTCAACGAGGTACCGAACACCAGCGACAACGAGTACGCCGGCGACATCATCGCCGGTGCCCTGTCACGCCGGTCGATGATGCGCGCCGCCGCGGTGGTGACGGTCGCCGCCGCAGCCGGAACCGCCGCTCTCACCGGCCCCGGTGCCCCGCAGGCCGAGGCCGCGCCGCTCGCCGGCCACCCCGGCAGGAAGCCGAAGCCCACTCCTCCGGGCGCACGTGGTCTGCGCTTCACGCCTGTGGCGCCGAACAAGGACGACAAGGTCACCGTCCCCGACGGGTACGGCCAGAACATCGTGATCCGCTGGGGCGAACCGATCCTGCGCGGTGCGCCCGCCTTCAACCCGGACAAGCAGTCGGCGAAGGCGCAGGCGGGTCAGTTCGGTTACAACAACGACTTCCTCTCGCTGCTCCCGCTGCGCGGCGAGCGCGGCCGTCAGGTGCTGGTCGCCAACCACGAGTACACGGACGAGATCCTGATGTTCCGTGGATACGATCCGGCCAATCCGACCCGCGAGCAGGTCGAGATCGCCTGGGCCGCGCACGGACTCTCCGTGGTCGTCGTCCAGGAGGAGAGCCGTACCGGCAAGCTCGGCCCGGTCAACCGCCACCCGCTGAACCGACGCCTCACCGCGACCAGCGAGTTCGAGGTCACCGGCCCGGCCGCGGGCGGCGCGCTGCTCCGTACCTCCGCCGACCGCACCGGCCGCAAGGTGCTCGGCACCCTCAACAACTGCGCGGGCGGCACGACCCCGTGGGGCACCACGCTGCACGGCGAGGAGAACTTCAACCAGTACTTCGCCAACGGCTCCCGTGACACCGACAAGCGCTACGGCATCGGAACGGCCGGTACCGAGCGCAAGTGGGAGCGCTTCGACAAGCGCTTCGACCTGGCGCAGGAGCCCAACGAGGCGCACCGCTTCGGGTGGGTCGTCGAACTCGACCCGTACGACCCCGAGTCCACGCCCCGCAAACGCACCGCGCTCGGCCGCTTCAAGCACGAGGCCGCGGAGCCCCGGCTGACCGCGGACGGCCGCCCCGTCGTCTACATGGGCGACGACGAGCGGTTCGACTACCTGTACAAGTTCGTCTCCAGCAAGCAGATGAAGAAGGGCAGCTCGCGGGCCGCCCGTGAGCACAACCTGACGCTGCTGGACGAGGGCACGCTGTACGTCGCCAAGCTGGCCGGCGACTCCCCGGCCGCGGAGTTCGACGGCTCGGGCAAGCTCCCCTCCGACGGTGAGTTCGACGGCAGCGGAGTGTGGATCCCGCTCGCGACCGGCACCACCTCGCACGTGCCCGGCATGACCGCCGAGGAGGTGTACGTCTTCACGCGCGTCGCCGGTGACAAGGTCGGCGCCACGAAGATGGACCGTCCCGAGGACGTCGAGCCGTCGCCGCGCACCGGCCGTGTCTACGTGGCCCTCACCAACAACACCGACCGCGGCAAGGCGGGCAAGCCCGGCGCCGACGAGGCCAACCCCCGCAACGCCAACAAGCACGGGCAGATCCTCGAGCTCGCGGAGAACTGGGACGACGCGGCGGGCGACGGGTTCGCCTGGCGGCTGTTCCTCGTCGCGGGTGACCCGAACGATCCGGCGACGTACTTCGCGGGATTCCCCAAGGAGAAGGTCAGTCCCATCTCCTGCCCGGACAACGTGGCCTTCGATGACCACGGCAACCTGTGGATCTCCACGGACGGAGCCCAGCTCGGTTCGCACGACGGCCTGTTCGGCGTCGCGACGCAGGGCGAACGACGGGGCGAGCTGAAGCAGTTCCTGACCGTGCCGTCCGGTGCCGAGACGTGCGGCCCGGTGATCCAGGACCGCCGTGTCCTGGTGGCCGTGCAGCACCCGGGCGAGATCGACGGCGCCTCCGTCGAGAAGCCGGCGAGCACCTGGCCGGACGGCCCCGGGAGGATCGTCCGCCCTTCGGTCGTCGCCGTCTGGCGCAAGGACGGCAGCGACATCGGCGTCTGATCCCGGAGCGCGTGAAGGCGTCCTGCCACCACGGCACCGGGCCCGTGCCCCTGCGGCGCGGGCCCGGTGCCCGTCGTCCACCGACGACGGCCCCGGAGGGCGAGCAGGAAATCCGTCCCCGTCCGGGCACCTCACCGGACTAGAGTCGGGTCCATGGTTTCCGGTGAGGCGCCGCAGGCGGAGGGAAGCGTCCGGGTCGACGTCTGGATCTGGTCGGTCCGGCTGACCAAGACCCGGTCGCAGGCGGCTGCCGCCTGCCGGGCAGGTCATGTGCGGGTCAACGGCGAGCGGGCCAAGCCCGCTCAGGCGCTGCACAGGGGCGACGAGGTGCGGCTCCGGCATGCGGGCCGGGACCGGATCGTGGTCGTGTCGAAGATCGTGAAGAAGCGCGTCGGGCCGCCGGTCGCCGTGGAGTGCTTCGTCGACAACAGCCCGCCCCCGCCGCCCCGCGAGGCCGCGGTCCAGGTCCCGGTCCGCGACCGGGGCACGGGCCGCCCGACCAAACGCGACCGCCGTGAGATGGAACGGCTCCAGAGCAGGGGCCCGGACCCCTCCTGAGCCCGGGGCATGACCCTTCCCCGGGGCGACCCGCGACTCCCCCGGAAACGACGTCGCCCAGCGTGCGGAGCCCTTTCGCGCGGCGCCCCTTTGCGCGGTCACCCTCGCGCGGATCCCTTTCGCGCGGAGCCCCCCGGAAGTCATCCCCTCCCTGAAGGGCTGCTCCCGACGGGCCTACAGGAGCGGGATTCCCCGGAGCCTGCTCCTCACCCCTGGTAGCCCTCCACCTCGTCGGCGGGCCGCACCTCGGCCAGCGACGGGTCGTCGCCGAATTCGCTGAGCGCGCGCCGCTGCCGCAGCAGGTCCCAGCACTGGTCGAGCCGGATCTCCACCTCTCGCAGTCGCGACCGCTCCTCGGCGGAGAGTCCGGGTTCCGCGGCCGAGCGGGCGCGCAGGGCGCGCTCCTCGGAGACCAGCCCGCCGATGTCCTCGAAGATGTCCTGTTCGCCCATGGCGTTTCTCCTGCTCCCACTCCGGGACGACGCGCGCCGGACGGCGTGCGTCAGATGACGAGGACGGTCTTGCCGCGCGCCCCGCCCGCACGGTTCTGGGCGAGTGCCTGCGGGGCCTTCTCCAGCGGGAGCTCGATGTCGATGGGCACACTCAGCTCCCCTCGCACGGCTCCCGCGGCAAGTGCGTCGAGCAATTCGCCGGACGGGGTGAGCCGGAAGTCCACCCAGGCGACACCCGCCGGGGCGGCGACCCCGCGGGTGGTGACGGCGACACCGCCGTCCCGCACCAGGGCCGTGTGCGCGGCGAACTCGGCGGGGTGGGTGGAGACCAGGTCGACGAGTGCGTCGACGCCCTCCGGATACAGGCCCGCCACCGCCGCTTCCAGTGCGCCGGGGCCGGAGGTCGTGTCCACGGTGACCGCCGCGCCGAGCGCACCCATCCGCCGCTTCTCGTCGCCCCGCACCGCCGCGACGACACCGATGGAGCGGGCCGCAGCGAGCTGGGTCAGGAAGCTGCCGACCCCGCCCGCGGCACCGATGATCAGCAGGCTCCTGCCGCTGCGGACCGCGGTGCTTCCCAGGATCTGGGCCGCGGTGGTCCCGGCGGACGGGAGCGCCGCCGCGGTCCTGAGCGGCAGGTCGCGCGGCACCAGGGCGATCGGGGAGTCCTGCGGTACGCACACGTATTCGCCGTACGCGCCGCAGCGCCCCACCGGCGGGTCCGTCACCCGGCCGAACACCGGGTCGCCGACCCGGAAGCGGTTGTCGCCGCTGCCGATCATGTCCACCCGGCCCGCGAAGTCGGTGCCGAGGATCAGCGGGAAGGCGTGCGGAGCGACGCCGTCCAGGGCGCCGTCCGCGGTCTGCCAGTCGAGCGGGTTCAGGGCCGCGTACTCCACCTTCACCCGCACGGCGCCCCCGGCGGGATCAGGTTTCGGCACCTCGACGAGACAGGGCTCCGCACAGAACGTGCTGACAGCGATGGCTCGCATACGGCCGGCCTCTCAGTCGCCCCCCTGCTCTCACGGATCCCACTCTCACCCGGTCCACGCGACCGCGCACGTCGGGGTCACGCTCCGTGCAGCGCCAGCGAGACGAGCAGTGCGCGGTGGTCGGTTCCGCTCAGCCCGAGGAAGCGGGCGGACCGTACGGAGAAGTCGTCACTGACCAGGACGTGGTCGATCTGGGTGCGCAGGGGCGTAGCGCGGTCGGCCGGCCAGGAGTAGGTGCGGGACCGCCCGGCGATCCGGGCGCTGTCGTGGAGACCGCCCGCGTCGAGCACGGCCCGGAAGGCCGCGTGGTCCTGCGAGGCGTTGAAGTCGCCCGCGAGCAGGACCGGCTGCCCCTTCGTCCCGGCCGCGAAGTCCTGGATCCGGCCGAGTTCGGCCCGCCAGCCGTCGACCCCGTCGGGAATCGGCGGCAGCGGGTGGGCGAGCTGCAGCCGGACGTCCTTCCCGGCGATGGCGGCCACCGCGCCAGGCATCGCCATCACCCCGGCGACGGGCTCGGCGGTGCGCAGCGGATGGCGGCTGAGCAGGGCGGATCCGAGCGAACCGTCGAGCCGGACGACCTCGCGGTACGGGTACGCGGCCTGCGGGATCCGGGCGTCGAGGGCGTCCGAGCAGAGCAGATCACACTCCTGTACGAAGACGATGTCGGGCTGCTCGCGGTCGACGGTGCTGATCAGCGCGTCGGTGGCGTCGCCGAATTCCACGTTGGAGGTGAGGACGCGCAGCTCGGCGACGACCGGCCCGTGCGCACCCGTCGTCGCGGGGCCGTAGGGCCGGCAGAACCAGCCGGTGAGCGCGAGTGCCACGAGGGCCCACACCAGGCCCGCACGCCACCGGGCCAGACCCGCGAGGAGGAGGGCGACGCCGCCGGGGACGAGGAGCCAGGGCAGGAAGGCGAGGGCCTGGGGGAAGGGCGTCGGTCCGTCGCTGTCCAGGGCGCGGAAGCCGAGCACGGACGTGACGCCCGCCAGCAGGAGGGCGGCGCTCCACAGGGCCACGCCGCGCGGCCGGGCACCGGTCTCCCCGGGCGTCGTGATGGTGTTGGTCCCCGGCACGGGCCGATCCCCCTCCTCCTGCCGCCTACCGCCCCATCGTCCTCCGTGCCGTCAGGATCCGTCCCGCCACCCCGCCGATCACCAGGACCGCCCCGGCCAGGAGCACGATCCACGCCGTCGTCCGCAGCGAGGCGGTCAGCGCGTCGTACACAGCGGCGGCCCCGTCCCGGTCGCTGCCCGGCACCTGGTCCAGCACCCGGGAACGCCCCGTCGCGACCAGGACGCGCAGCACGATCGAGCCGAGCACGAACCCGCCCCCCACCACGGCGGCGGCGCCCAGCGCGGCCCTCGCCCCGCCCCGTACGAGCGCGAGACCCGGGACCAGGAGGAGGAGCACCACTGTGCCGACGGCCGGCCAGACGCTGCAGTACCTCAGCCATTGGAACGATGTGCGCAGTTCGTCCGCGCGGTCGGCGGAGAGCACGGTGATCGAGGTGTCCCGGACCGGGATCAGTCCGGCGAAGGGCACACCGTCGCTGATCAGCTCCCGCTTGACCTCCTCGATCACCGGTGCGAGCTCGATGGTCACGGCCTGCCCGCTCTCGCCGTGCAGCGCGGCGGTCACGGCCTCGTGCGCCGTCCGGTTCGCGGTGTCCCAGGCCCGCTGGAAGGCCTCGGTCGTGGTGAACGACTGCGCGGTCTCCCGCAGGAACTGCGCGACGGTCTCCTGGAGCGGGCCGACGTCGATGTTCTTCAGGGCCTCGTCGGTGATCACCGACGCGACGGTGTTCCGCACGTCGGGGTCGGAGGCCAGCGGCGAGACGGCCGCGAGGTACCGGTCCGCGTCGTCGAGCTCCAGGTCGACCCAGGCGGAGAGCGCGCTCACCGGGACCAGCACGGTGAGCAGCACGAGCAGTACCGCCGAGAAAGCCGCTGAGAGAGAGGTCCGCACGGCACCCAGCCAATCCCGTACGGCGGCGGGGCGCTCCGGGCCGTACGCCGTTCGAGTTGCCGGGCGGCGCGGCCGGGTGTGCTCTGGAGAAACGGACCGACGGACGGGGGCGAGGGAAGGAGCTGTCCGACATGGTCACTCACGCAACGATGCCGGTGCGTCGGCGGAGCCGTGCACCGGCACGGCAGGGACACAGTGCGCTGGGGTGGGCGCTTCCCCTCACCCTGGGCGTGATCCTCGGATTCTGGGCCTTCTTCATCCGCCGGGACGGCGGAACGACCACCGGCGGGCAGATCTGGCTGGGCGTCGTCTCCGGGGTGGCCTTCGCCGCCCTCTGTTTCCTTCTGGGCCGGACGCAACGCGCCCTGCCGCGTGAACTGCGGGCGGCGGCGTACGGCGCGCTGGCCGGGGGCGCGGTCGGCTACCTGCACAGCCTCAACGGCAGCAGCGTGCTGATGTCGAGCGTGATCGGCCTGGCGGTCGGAGCGGGGATGCTGCTCTCCGCGTTCTACCTCTTCTACACACGCGAGGAGTGAGCGCCGCGCTCATGTGCAGGGACGGGCGGTCGACACCGCGCGCCGGTGAAGGCCTTCGGCGACAACCGTGCGGTGGACCCCGTGGACCGTGCCGACCGGCACCGGCCACGGGGTCCACGGATGCCACCACGCAGGGAGCGGCCCGCCCGTCGGTCCGTCAGGGGGAGCGGGGCCGGTCACGGGCGACCGGGGGAGCGGGTCAGTCGCGGACGACCGTGACGGGGCAGGTGGCGTGCTGGGTGACGTGGAGGCTGACCGAGCCGAGCAGGGTCGCCTTGAATCCGCTGTAACCGCGGGCGCCCACGACCAGCAGGTTCGCGCCCTTCGACCGCTCCAGCAGGGACTGCGCCGGATTGCCGATCACCACGATCTTCTCGACCGCCGCCGCGCCCACGCCGAGGGCCTCCTCCAGCGCCTCGTTGAGCGCGACGGTCGCCACGGCCTGCGGGTCGAAGTCCTCCGGCAGGCCCGGCGTCATGGACGCCCAGCTGGTCGCGGGGTACTCCCAGCTGTTGACCGCCTCGACCGTGTCACCGGTGAGTTCTGCCTGGCGCACGGCCCAGCGCAGCGCCTTGATGGACGCGTCCGAGCCGTCCACACCCACGACGATCCTGCCCATGTCTGCCTCCGTCTGTTCGCTCACGTACAGCGTGCGTCTCACTGTGCGCCTGTCCGTGACAACCCTAGTCAAACCGGACGCCCGGGGCTCGGTGGCCCCGGGCGTCCGGTTCAGCGCACCCGGAGGTCGGCGAGCTGCTGGGCGAACGGCACGACCGCGTCCTCGCCGTCGTCGAGCGTGAGCGCCCGGGAAGCCCCGGAGACGGTCCGCCCCGTGACGGCGGAGGCCAGCTCGCCGCCCGCTCGCCGGATCCGGGACGGCAGCCCTTCGGTGTACTCGTCGCCGGACGAGCCCCAGTCCTCCGACGCCGCGTACACGGAGGTCGGCAGGACGACCGCCCTCAGGTAGGCGAAGAGCGGGCGCATGGCGTGTTCCAGGACCAGCGAGTGCCGCGGTGTGCCGCCCGTCGCCGCGATGAGGGCGGGCTTGCCGGTCAGGGCTGTGTTGTCGACCAGGTCGAAGAACGACTTGAAGAGTCCGCTGTACGAGGCGGTGAAGACGGGCGACACGGCGATCAGCCCGTCCGCCGCGGTCACCGCGTCGATCGCCTCCTTCAGGCCGGCCGGGGGGAACCCGGTGACCAGGTGGTTCGCGATGTCGACGGCCAGGTCCCGCAGCTCGACGACCCGGACCTCGACCCTGCGGTCCTGGTCGACGGCGAGGCGCTCGCGGGCGGCCTCGGCGAGCCGGTCGGCCAGCAGCCGGGTGGACGAGGGGCTGCTGAGACCGGCCGAGACGGCCGCGATCGTGAGGGGGGTGGTGGCGAACACGGTACTCAGACCTCCTTCGAGGCGGCTGCGGCACGGGCGGCGGTGACCGCGGGGTGGACGGGCGCGTCCGGCACACCGGCCGGGCGCAGGTTGGCGAACTCCTTGCGCAGCACCGGGACGACCTCTTCGCCGAGGAGGTCGAGCTGCTCCAGGACGGTCTTGAGCGGCAGTCCCGCGTGGTCCATCAGGAAGAGCTGGCGCTGGTAGTCGCCGACGGCGTCCCGGAAGGACAGGGTCCGCTCGATGACCTCCTGGGGGGAGCCCACGGTGAGCGGGGTCTCGCGGGTGAACTCCTCCAGGGACGGGCCGTGGCCGTAGACGGGCGCGTTGTCGAAGTACGGACGGAACTCCCGCACCGCGTCCTGCGAGTTCTTCCGCATGAACACCTGGCCGCCGAGGCCCACGATGGCCTGCTCGGCCGTGCCGTGCCCGTAGTGGGCGTAGCGGCGGCGGTAGAGGTCGACCATCTTCCGGGTGTGCTCCATGGGCCAGAAGATGTTGTTGTGGAAGAAGCCGTCGCCGTAGTACGCGGCCTGCTCGGCGATCTCGGGGGACCGGATGGAGCCGTGCCAGACGAACGGCGGGACGCCGTCGAGCGGGCGCGGGGTCGCGGTGAAGGACTGCAGCGGCGTACGGAACTTGCCCTCCCAGTCGACGACGTCCTCGCGCCACAGCTTGTGCAGCAGGGCGTAGTTCTCGATCGCGAGCGGGATGCCCTGGCGGATGTCCTTGCCGAACCACGGGTAGACCGGTCCGGTGTTGCCGCGGCCCATCATCAGGTCGACGCGGCCGTCCGCGAGGTGCTGGAGCGTGGCGTAGTCCTCGGCGATCTTCACCGGGTCGTTGGTGGTGATCAGGGTGGTGGACGTGGAGAGGATCAGCTTCTCGGTGCGGGCGGCGATGTAGCCGAGCGTGGTCGTCGGCGACGACGGGACGAACGGCGGGTTGTGGTGCTCGCCGGTCGCGAAGACGTCCAGGCCGACTTCCTCGGCCTTGAGCGCGATCGCGAGAGTCGCCTTGATCCGCTCGTTCTCGCTGGGCGTCGTACCGGTCGTGGGGTCGGTGGTGACGTCTCCGACGGTGAAGATCCCGAACTGCATGGCGCCCGCCTCCTGAGGTGTGGAACGAGTTTGGTTGAACGTTGAACTATCTGGACACACCCTACAACGAGACACCCCCGATGCCTATTCCCGCCCGCTCCCGGGCGGCCGGGGACCACGGCTGCGTACCCTGGGTGCCGGGCTCCGCGCGGGGCTCCAGGGGCGAGAAGGTGGTCGGCGCATGGCAGAGAGCGAACGCTGGAAGGAACGCAACGTCGCTCTGCGCGTCTTCGTCTACGTCTTCGCGACGCACATTTTCGCCGGTTTCGTCATGGTGCTGTTCTACGTGGGCGGCCACGCGGACAAGTAGCCCGCGGACCGCTGCCCCGCCGCGTCTCCCCCGGCACCGCGTCACCACGTCCGGACGCACGTGCTGATCCTCCCGCCGCCCGTCCCGGCCCGCGGCCACGGTCGCCAACCTCCGTGCCGCGGCGACCCGTGCTCGATACACTGCCCCCATGACCTCCGTACCGTGCCGGAACTGGTGGCGCTCCTCCTAGGAGCGGCCGCCTTCATCTGCACGGAACCAGGGCCGTTCGACAGGACGGCCCTTTCTGCTGCACCGGTGCCCCCGTGGCGCGGGCCGTCCTCCACGCACACACCACCGCGAGGAGAGCCCCGTGACCACCACCACCGATCTGCCCGTCAGCCCCGCTCAGCTGCGCAGCGCCGAGCTGGAGCGGCAACTGGCCCGGGACCCCGGCCGTTTCCGGGCCCTCACCGGGGACCGGCCCACCGGGGCCCTGCACCTCGGCCACTACTTCGGCACGCTCCACAACCGGGTACGCCTCCAGGACCTCGGCGTGGACGTCTTCGTCCTCATCGCCGACTACCAGGTCCTCACCGACCGGGACGTCGCCGAGCGCCTCACCGAGCACGTGGAGGGGATGCTGCTGGACTACCTGGCCATCGGGATCGACCCCGCTCGCACGACCGTCTTCAACCACAGCGCCGTACCGGCCCTCAACCAGCTCCTGCTGCCGTTCCTCTCCCTCGTCTCCGTGGCCGAGCTCGGCCGCAACCCCACCGTCAAGGACGAGATCACCCACTCCCGGCAGTCCGCCGTCAGCGGGCTCATGTACACCTACCCGGTGCACCAGGCCGCCGACATCCTCTTCTGCAAGGGCGACCTCGTGCCCGTCGGGCAGGACCAGCTGCCCCACCTGGAGGTCACCCGCACCGTCGCCCGGCGCTTCAACGAGCGGTACGGCGCCGTCTTCCCCGAGCCCGACGCGCTGCTCTCCGCCACGCCCCTGCTGCTCGGCACGGACGGCACCAAGATGAGCAAGAGCCGGAACAACTCCGTCGCCCTCGGCGCGAGCGAGGACGAGACCGCCCGGCTGATCAGGGGCGCGACCACCGACGCCGACCGGCACATCACCTACGACCCCGTGGCCCGGCCCGGGGTGTCCGGACTGGTCCTGCTGGCCGCACTCTGTCTCGGGCGGGACCCGCACGCCGTCGCCGAGGAGATCGGGAACGGCGGATCCGCCGCGCTGAAGCGGACGGTGACCGACGCCGTCAACGCGACGATGGCCCCGATCCGCGCCCGGCGCGCCGCCTACGCGCAGGACATGGGGTACGTGCGGGACGTCCTGCGCGCCGGCAACGAGCGGGCGAACGCCGTCGCCGAGACGACCCTGGACGAGGTGCGGCAGGCGATGGGCATGATCCGCTGAGCGGCCCCGCGGCGGGGACCGTCCGCTCCGGGAGGGGCGGCCCCTAGCGGCGGGCCGAGGCGCGCTGCCGGCGCAGCAGCTCCGCGAGGCCCCGCCGGGTCGCGGCGATCACCACCCGGTCCTCCCGGCGCAGTACGTAACCCGGGTGCAGGTCCCAGACCAGGCCCGAAGGCCGGTCCGCCGCCCCGGGGCCGAACGGATCGTACGGCGGGACGGCGGCCAGGTCCGGGTGGCGGTCGGCCGGTGGTGTGGCGTCCAGGGCCAGGACCCGCCAGGCGCCGGGGCGGAAGGCCTGTTCGACGGTGTGGCCCTCCAGCTGCGGGTGGCCGCCCACCTCCAGGGCCGCGAAGAGCATCACCTTGCGCTCGACCGGGACGGCGCCGAGGATCTGGCGGCCCATCATGGCGACCGCGAACGACGGGGCGGCAAGATGGGAAACGGACCGGGAGCGGGTCAGGGCCTGCGGGTGGGCGGTGCGCAGGGTGCGGTAGACGGCCGTCGCGAACTCGTCGTCGTACAGGCGCAGCGCCACCCGCAGGTCCGGCTTCACCGAGCGTGCGTACAGGGCCGCTTCGAGGTTCGTCGTGTCGATGCTCGTCAGGGCGAGCAGGGCGTGGGCCCGGCGGATCTTGGCGGCCTCCAGGACGCCTTCCTGGGTGACGTCCCCGATGACGGTCGGTACGTGCAGGCTGCGGGCCAGCGGGATGCCGCGCGCCTCCGGGTCCTCCTCGACGACGACCACGGGGATGTCCATCTCGCGCAGCCGCACCAGCACCCTCGTACCGATCTTGCCGAGCCCCAGGAGCACCACGTGGCCGGACAGGCCCCGGGGCGGGCGCCGCAGCGCGGAGGCGGTGCGCAGCGAGCCGAACGCCTCCAGGACGGCGGCGACCAGCAGGGGGAGGAGCAGGAGCCCGGCCGTCCCGGACAGTATCTGGATGATCCGGCGGGACGTCGGTTCGGTGTCCTCCGCGGGGTCGCCCATCGCGAGCAGGTCGAGCAGGGTCAGGTAGGCGGCGTGCAGCGGGCTGTCGCCGGTGGTCACGACCGAGGCGACGGCCAGGCCCACGACGGCCGCCGCGACGCCCGCCGCCGACCAGCGCAGCCTGCGCGAGAAGATGTGGCCCAGCGGCGCGCCCCTGCCTCCCATCCGGGTCGGGACGCGGTCGGGGCCCGCCTGGCTGATGGCCTCCAGGACCACCGTGCCCCGGCCGGTCGCCGCGGCCACCGTCGCCCGGTCGGGCAGGAGCTGGGGGCCCTCGTCGCCACTGCTGTCGGAGCCCTC
Source organism: Streptomyces clavifer (assembly GCA_014651175.1). GTDB lineage: Bacteria > Actinomycetota > Actinomycetes > Streptomycetales > Streptomycetaceae > Streptomyces > Streptomyces clavifer. Next base: position 396,453 of record BMWJ01000004.1, read on the forward strand.
GGTGCCCGCCGGGTCGTGCGTGGTGGAGGAGAGCAGGGCCAGGGTGCACAGGCCGGGGTCGGCGAGTTCGCCCTGCCCGGGCGGGGTGCGTTCGACGGCGCGCAGGAGGAGGCCCTCGGCCTGGATGACCTTGCTGCTGCCGGTGACCGCCGTGGCGGCGAGGGCCGGGGCGGCGGTGTCGGCGTCGGACAGGACGGTCGTGGAGGCGTCCAGGGCGGTCGGGTCGAGGCCGGGCATGGCGACGGCGGCGGCCTGGTCGAGCAGGGTCTCCAGGTGCTGGCCGAGCTTGCGGTTGTAGAGCCGGATGACCAGCCGCAGGCGCGGGTTGAGCCGCCGGGCGGTCAGCGCGGCCCGGATGTTGCGCTCGTCGTCGTCGTAGACCAGGGCGAGGGCGGCGGCCCGGTCGACGCCCGCTTCCTCCAGCACCTCGTCCGAGGGCTCGTGGGCCTCCATGATGCGTACGGCTTCGACGCCGGCGTTGGTGTCGTCGGCGCTCCCGCCGACCGTCCCGTTGCGGTTCATCGCCGCCGACATCCGGCCGAACAGGGCTGCTGCCCGGGCGCGTTGGGTGAGCGGCAGATCGGGCCGGGCGGTGTCGCGGCCCGGCGGGAGGACGAGGGTGACCCGCTCCCCGTACACGTAGCGCAGCTCCACGGCGAGGCGCCGGGCGAGGGTGTCGTCGCCGCAGACCACCATGTGGCCACTGACGGTGGGGTGTTGAGGCTGCTGCGGGAGTGGGGGCACGAAACCCAGCATGCCTTGTCCTCTCTGTGTCAGTCGCTGTGGCCCCGGCGGTCGGCCGGACCCGCCAGGAGGTGGCGCGGGTCGGCCGCCCGCCCGATCGCGGCCTCCACCGCCGCGATGCGGTCCGCGAGCAGCCCGAGGGCGGCGACCGCCCGCGTCATGGGGTCGCCGTCCGGGCCGCCGAGCGCCTGGGTACGGACGTACGAGGCGGTGATCGCGGCCCAGCGGTCCGCCTGTTCCGGGGTGAGGGTGCCGCGCAGTGCGGCGAGCTTCAGCAGGTTCGCCTCGGCGCCCGACGTGAGGGTCTGCGCCTCGCCGGCGTAGTGGTCCTCGACGACGGCCGCCAGCTCGGCGTCGTTCATGACGGGCACGATCCGCTCGGCGATCCTGTTCATGTTGCGGTACGAGCCCTGCAGCCGGAACGGCGGCTCGGTGCGCGTCGCGTCGGTCCGTGCCGCCGACGCGATGTACGCCGCGTTCACCGCGAGGACGGTGTCCCGGGCGGTGAGCAGATGGCGCAGGACGGAGACGATCCGGTCCAGCTCGGCAGGCGTGCAGGGATGCTCGAGGCGGTCCGCCCGCGCACCGGTACCGGTGGCGGAGGCCAGCCGCACGAGGAGGGCGAGGTCCTCCCGGGAGCGGCCGGCGAGCGGGGCGAGGACCGGGTTGGCGGTCAGGGCGTTCTCCACGAAGCTCAGCGCGAATACGTCCTCCCGGCCGCTCAGCACCTCGCCGAGATTCCACACGTCGGCCCGGTTGGCGAGCATGTCCGGAACCCGGAACCGGTCCCCGGACTCGGTGTACGGATTGCCCGCCATGACCACCGCGAACCGCTTTCCCCGCAGGTCGTAGCTGTGCGGCTCGCCGTTCCGCACCCCTTCGACCCGGCGGGTGGCGTCGCAGAGCGGAATGAACTTCTGGAGCAGCTCGGGCGAGGTGTGCTGGATGTCGTCGAGGTGGAGGAGGGTGTTGTTGCCCGACTCCAGGGCGAAGTTGATCTTCTCGACCTCCCGGCGTGCGGTGGCGTCGCGGGCCTGTGCCGGATCGAGGGAGGTCACGTCGTGGCCGAGGTTCGGTCCGCTGACCTTGACGAGCACCATGCCGAGCCGGTCGGCGACGTACTCCATGAGTGTCGTCTTGCCGTAGCCGGGCGGCGACACGAGGAGGAGCAGCCCCTGCGAGTCGGTGCGCCGGTCCGCGTCGGCGGTGCCGAGCTGCTTGGCGAGGCTGTCGCCGACGAGGGGCAGGTACACCTCGTCGAGCAGCCGGTTGCGCACGAACGCCGACATGACGCGCGGCCGGTGGTCGTCCAGGCGCAGCCGGGTGCGTTCCGCCGCGACCAGGGTGGTGCGCAGCCGTTGGTACGCGCGGAAACCGGGCACGGTGACGGTGCGGAACTCGGCGGTACGGGAGAGGAGTTCGTCCAGCCGCACCGGCAGCCTCCCCCCGTCGACCCGCGGGTGGTCGCCGAGGAGTCCCTCGACCGTCGCGGTCAGCGGGGCATCGCACTCGTAGCGCTCCAGCCGTGGGCACAGCTCCACGGCGACGGCCTCGGCGAGATCGCCGTCGTCCACCTCCGCGCCGCAGGCGGCGGCGTAGGACGTGAGCCAGCCCTCGACCAGCTGGCGCCGGGCGGGCAGGTCGTCGGCCAGGGCCGCCAGATCCTCGTCGTACGCCGAGGTGCCCGTGGCCCGGCGGAACTTCTCGAGGAACGTGCGGGTGGAGGTACCCGTGACGAACCCGGCGGGCCCGCCGGTCAGCTCCTCGAAGAGGTACGCGGCGACGGCGTCCCCGGAACCCATGACCGCCGCCCACTCCTCCTGGAGCGCGGTGACGGCCGGGGCGAGCCCGAACGTGTCACGGGCGCGCGCCAGCGACACCGCCCGGCGTGTCCACGAGGTGCGCCGGGCGTCGTCCGCCCCGTACGTCCAGAAGAGCTGTGCCGCCGCGCGCACGGCGGGCGGGAAGCGCAGCAGGCCCGCGCCGGAGTGCAGCCGCAGCAGGGTGGCCAGGATCGCGGTGGCGTCCTCGTCGTGCACGCCGCGCCGGTAGCCCTCGTCGTACGCCGCCGCGGCCGCTTCGCGTACGAGCGCGGCGAGGTCCGTCACGTCGCCCAGGGCGTCCGGGCCGTGCTCGTCCAGGAGGCGGGCGGCCAGGTGCTCGGCGCGGTAGACGCCCGCCGACTCGGACGGCAGCAGCTGGTCCCAGTACGGGCGGGCCGCCGCGAACTCCGGATCGGTGACCGGGACCCGGTAGTCCGTGCCGGTCAGCGCGAAGGAGAGCCCGTCTCCGGACGGGACCAGCGTCAGATCGAACGGCTGGGTGTTCACCGCGAACCGGTGCCGGCCGAGCCGGACCACCGCCCCGCCGTCCGCGTACAGCTCGCCGCGGTCGCGCAGTGCCCGCCCGGCCTCCTGCCGGGCCGCCTTCAGCCGCCCGTCGAGCTCCTCGGCGCGCACCGGGTCGCCGAGCCCCCGCAGCTCGTCGGCGGTGCGGCGGACCTTGGCCACCATGGGGTCGGCGGCGAAGTACGTGTGGACGGCGTCCAGGTCCTCCAGCGACGCCACCCGCCGGGCGACGGTCCCCAGGACCCGGTTCGCCGAGTCCGCGAGCTGCTCCGCCCGCCGGGCCCGGGCATCCTGCAGCGACTGGCTGCGGGCCGAGAACGCCTCGTACACCTCTGTACGCCGCTCGGCCAGCCGGCCCAGGAAGCCGTCGGACTCCGCGAACCGGGATTCCAGGTTCTCCAGCTGGAGCAGCAGCCGCGCGAGCTGCTCGTCGCAGGCTTCGGGGGTGTCCGCGGCGGCCAGCGCTCCCGTGACGGCCTGCCCGAGCAGCGCGAACTCGGCGGCGAACTCGGCCCGTCCCTCCCGGGACAGCAGCTCCCCGCGGCGGGCGTCCAGCGTCGCGCGGGCCCGGTTGGCGCCGGCCAGCACCTCGGCGATCCGCTCCAGGATCGACGTACGGACGGTGGCGTCACCGATGTCGAGCCCGGTGACGACGTCCGTCACGGTGCCGAGGCCCTCGGTGATCCCGGTCAGCCGGTCCGCGACGGCCGCCGTGGCGGCGACACTGTCCGCCGCGCCCGCGGCCCCGGTGAGCTGCGCGAGGTCCTCGTGGTAGCCGGTGAAGGCGTCCTCCCGGGCGAGGAAGGCCACGGCCCGCCGGGCGGCCGATGCGAGGTCCTGCTCGGTCTCCGCGGAGAGGTCGGCGATCCGGCCGGTGTCGGCGTACCGCATCTCGGCGAGGGTCGCCACATGGCCGTGGGCGCGGCGCAGTTCGGTGAGCTGGGCCACCCAGGCGGCGGCCGAGCGCGGTGCCTCGCCGCGGATGCGGCGGACGAGGGCGGTGAGCCGGGCGGTGGTCGCGGCGAGGGCGTCGGCGGCCTGCCGGGTCAGCTCCTGCACCGTCTCGAATTCGGCCAGGACCTGGTGGGCGGTGGTCCGCAGCTCCTCCAGCGGCTCGGCGAGCGCGCCCAGCTCGGGGTCTGCCAGCCAGTGGTAACGGTCGCCGGCCCGGGTGCAGTCGGCGACCAGCTGCCCGTACACGGCGGTGGTCGGCGTCATGTCCCGCACACCGTGCGCCAGGGCGAGGCAGTCGGAGATCCCGCGCACCAGGTCGGCGTTCCCGGTCCGGGCGAGCGGACCCGTGCCGACGGGGCGGGAGGCGGCGTAGGTGTCGGAGACGTACGGGGTCTGCCAGCGCTGCACCGGGTGGACGCGGCCCGGCCCGTCGCCGCTCTCGCCGCCGTCCTTGAGGAGGATCAGGGTGCCGTCGTCGAGGAGGGCGTGACCGCGGCCGAGCAGCGGGGTGGCGACCTCCTGGCGGATCAGGTTGTAGGGGAGGAGGAGGGTGCGGCTCTCGTCCCGGTCCCGGAAGACGTACAGCACGTCCTCACCGTTGGGCGAGCGGACCGCGCCCTCGAAGACCGGGTCGGTGAGCTCCTCCGCGGTGTCGAAGGTCTTGGCGGCCCCGGTGGTGAGGTAGTAGCCGCCGGGGAAGATGATCCCCTGGTCCTCGGGGAGCCGGTGGCAGGACGGTCCGATCGCGTCGAGCCTCCGGACGGTGGAGAGCAGCGTGTTGAAGACCAGGTGGCGCCGGCCCTCCTCCTTGTACGGGCGCACCCGCAGCAGGATCAGCGGTCCCGCCTCCGCGTACTCGACGTCGGCGTCCGCGAGGGACTGGAGCGGCTCGTCGACGGGCTCCTCGTAGATCCCGTCCGGGGAACCGGTGTCGTTCACGGTCTTGACGGTGAGGCTGCCGCCCAGCGTGTCGACGAAGACCGTGTCCCGGATCGCGAGGTGCGGATGCCGCCCCGGCACGTGCGTGTCCCGGCCCGCCGGGACCCAGTCGACATCGTGCGACGGCGGGAACACGTGGTCCCGGTCCCCCCGGGCGTCCAGGAACGCCCCGGGTGCGCCGTCCGGACCCAGCGCCCAGCGCAGGACACGGATGTCCTCGGCGGTCTCGCCGGTACGGAAGACGGCGAGCAGCCTGCCGTTGACGCGCCGCAGCCGGAGCAGCCGGGCGCCGCGGTAGTAGCGGTGCAACCCGGCGAACTCCCGGACGAAGGCCTCGTCGGCGAGCAGCCCGGCGTCCGTCTCCTCCAGCCCGGGGCCCCGCGGGAGGATCACGTCACCGACGGCCGCCTCCCCGCCCGCCCCGGGCCCGCGCTCGAAGCCGAACAGCAGCCGGCCGCCCACGGCGACGAGGTCCCGGGCGGTGGACGCCTGCTCGGTGACCACCTGCTCGGTGGCGAGCAGCCGCAGCCCGGTCGAGCCGAACTCCTCGGTCCGCCGCGCGTTGAGGGCCTCGGCCCGCCGGACGAGCTCGGCGGCCTGCCCGTCGAGCCGCCGCCGGAGCACCTCGTAGGCACCGGTGTCGGTGGGTGTGGTGTCGCGGTCCATGCGTACGGCTCCCTACAAGACATCTACGTCCGACAACCCGCCCGGCCCCGGGCGCCCGAGGCCGACCCGGCCCGCCCTGCGCCCGGGGACGACCCGCCCCGACTACCCCACGGCCGCCCCGTTCCGCGACACCGGAGGAGCCGCGGGCCCGCCGCCGGCTTCCGCGGACCCGTCACCGGCCCCCGTCAACGAGGACACCGTCATCCCCGCCAGCCCCAGCTCCTCCGCCGCGGCCAGCAGCTGCCGTACCTGCCCGGCGCCCGCCCCCGACGACGCCCGCATCAGCTGCGTCAGCAGCGCCGACACAGTCAGGTTCCGCACGTCCCCCGTGGAGACGGACCCCAGCACCCGGGTCAGGTCGTCCGTGAACGACCCGCTGCCGTCCAGCCACGGACCCGCCAGGGCCTGCGCGGTCTTCGAGTTCTCCACGAACCCGTCCACGCTCCGCCCGAGGGAGATCGACGAGACGATCCGGTCGAAGAAGACCGAGTCGCCGCCGACGATGTCGATGTCCGCGTTCTCCAGCCCCGTCGCGAGCACCGTGGCCTGCGCCTGGGCGACCTGCCGCTGCACGTCGAACTCCGCCAGTCGGATCTCCTTCTCCGCGGCCAGCCGCAGCCGGTACTCCTCGTGCCCGCGCGACGCGTCGTCCAGCGCCGCCATGGCCGTGGCCTTCTGCGTGAGCCCCTCCGCCTCGGCCTTCAGCCTCTCGCCGAGCACCGCCGCGTCCGCCGCCGCCTGGGCGTGCGTACCCTCCGCGACCGCCAGCGCCTTGAGCCGCGAGCCCTCCGCCTCGGCCCTGAGCCGAGCCTCCGTCGCCCGGCCCTCCGCGAGTCCGGCCTTCTCGGTGACGTCGGCCTCCGCGTCCCGGACCTGGACGTCCGCCAGCCCCACCGCGGCGGTCTCGGCCTGGATGCCCTCCGCGAGTCGCAGCTTCGCCTGCGCGTCGAGTTCGGCGGTCTTCAGCCGGGCCTCCGCGAGCGTCAGCTGCTCCGCCGCCAGGTGCGTCGCCGCCACCTCGGCGGCCTCGGCCGCCTTGATGTCCTTGACCAGCTTCTCCTGCGCTTCCGCCTCCGCCGCGATGATGACCGACCTGCGGGTGCGCTCCGACTCCTCGACGGCCCGCAGCGTCAGGATCGACTCCTCCTGCTCCGCGACCGTGCGGTCCACCGCGATCCGCTCCCGGATCACGTCCGCGACCTCGCGGCGCTCGGCCTCGACCTCCTTCGTCGCGGCGATCCGGTTCAGCTCGGTCTCGCGCTCGCGCCCGATGACCTCCAGCAGCCGGTCCTTCTCGATGCGCTCGTTCTCCACCGCGATGACCCGCTCACGGTTCTTCTGCGCGACCGCGACCTCACGGGCCTGGTTCTCCCGCTGGATGCCGAGCTGCTCCTCGGTACGGATGAACGCGCTCTGCGAACCGAGCCGCTCCTCCTCCTGCACCCGGGCGGTGGCCGCCTCCTCGCGGGCCCGCAGCGTCTCGACCTCGCGGCGCTGCTTGATCTCGGCCTCGGCCTGCCGGCGCTCCAGCTCCAGGATGGTCTCGCGGGCGTCGACGTCCTGGCGGGTGATCTCCTTCTGCTCCGTGCGCTGGAACTCGTTGGTCCGCACGTGCTCGATCGACGTCAGCTCGGTGATCTTCCGGATGCCCTGGGCGTCCAGGATGTTCGCGCCGTCGAGCTGCGCCATCGGCGTCTGCTCGAGGAAGTCGATCGCGGCGTCGTCGAGGTGGTAGCCGTTCAGGTCGGTCCCGATGACCCGGATGATCCGGTCCCGGAACTCCTCGCGCTTGGTGTACAGGTCGACGAAGTCGAGCTGCTTGCCGACGGTCTTGAGCGCCTCCGAGAACTTCGCGGCGAAGAACTCCTGGATCGCGACCTTGTCGCTCGCCCGTTCCGTGCCGATGGCCTGGGCCACCTTGATGACGTCCTCGACGGTCTTGTTGACCCGGACGAAGAAGGTGATGTGGATGTCGGCGCGGATGTTGTCCTGGCAGATCAGACCTTCGCGGCCGGTGCGGCGGATCTCGATGGTCTTCACCGAGATGTCCATGGTCTCGGCCTTGTGCAGCACCGGCAGGACGACCGCACCGGTGAAGGTGACGTCGACCTTCTTGGTCTTGGAGATGATCAGCGCCTTGCCCTGTTCGACCTTGCGGAACAGGCGGGTGACGACGAAGAGCAGAGCGAGCGTGATGAGCAGGACGACGGCGATGAGCACGCCGACGCCCAAGGAGATGGCATCCATGTCAGTCCTTGGCGGCTGGTGGGATAAGGAAGAAGAAGGAAGGGCGCACCGTGTGACGGCCGCATGCGGAACCAGGGGCCCGGGGACCCTGGGCGTCGGATGCGGGGCGGGTCAGCCGGCCGCGCGCGGCAGCGGTCGCGGTCCCGGGTCGAGCGCGGCGTCGTACGGCGACACCCAGAAGAACTCGCCCTCCGCGTCGTACGCGTAGAGAAGCCCCGCACTGCCCGACACGAACACGTCACCGGAGCCGGCGGAGTCACCGCCGGGGGTGCCCCCGGGCGCGGACGGCCGCTCCAGCAGGCGTACCTGCACGATCGCGGTCGAACCGTCGGCCGCCGCGACCTCCGCCTGCCCGAAGTCGGCAGTGACGGAACCCGTACGGATCGTGCAGACCCGCCCCAGGAAGTCCTGTCGCGATGGAGGAGGTTCCGCCGGGAAGTACCTGCGGAAGTGGCGTACGAGCATGCGGACTGCCCCCCAGGCGATCAGCAGGGCTCCCGCCAGCACGACGACGTGGAGCAGGGACCGCGCGGTGCCGGTGACACCGCTGCGCACCACCAGGGCCGATCCCGTCAGGCTGATGAACCAGGACACGACGACGGCCAGTGACACCGACACGGCGACCGGTACCCCACCGACGCCGACCGCGTCGGCGTCCAGGTCGGAGTCGAAGGTGTCGTACGCGGCGGCCCCGGCGAGGACCAGCAGCCAGAAGCAGACGACGACCACCAGGGCGGCACCGAAGAGAACGGCCGGAAAGGCGAGTGCCGCCGAAAGGAATTCGGTCATCCGGTCCACCCCCCCCCTGCGACTCGGTGCGTCTCTGCGGGGTTCGGGAGGCCGGCCGGCAGCCGGAGGGCACCGGCGCCGCGACACCGTGAACGGCACCGCAGCGTCCGGTTCTTCTCCCCCGTGCGTCCCCCGTGACCCCCGTGATTTCCCCCGTGTGCTGCTGACCAGATGGTGTCAGCCGGGGGAGTGTCCGCGCATTGCCGGATTCCGGCAAACTTGGTGAGATCACCCTGCCGGGCACCGGCATCGCGCCCGGTGCGTTGGCGGTACGAGGGCGCAGACACACGTACGGAGGAGTGCACCGTGGCGGAGCCGGAGATCCCCCAGGAGTTCCTGGGGGACCATGCCCGCGTCCTGGCCGAGGTCGCGGAGACGGGCCGTCGGCTCACGCGCGACGAGCTGGAGACCAGGCGCACCCTCGGCAGGGAGGCGGCGGAGGCGGGCCACCAGCTGCGTGCCCTGGTGAACCTCCATCTGTCGGCGACGCGTTCGGCCTGGCCGCGTGGAGCGATCGGGGCCGGTGCGACCGCCACCGACGCCGTGCTGGCGGCGGTGGAGCAGGCCGTCGACGCGTTCGCGGAGGGTTTCGAGCGGGCGCAGCGCCTCACGGTGCGGCGCGAGGAGGCGGCGCGGCGGGAGTTCATCGACGACCTGCCGTACGGGCGCAGCGACCTGGGCCGTCTCGCGGAACGCGCCACACGCTTCGGGCTGCGGCTCTCGCGGGCGCACGCCGTCGCGGTCGCGTCGGGCCCGGAGGCGTACACCGAGACCGACACCGTGCCCCGCAGTGTGGAGGCGGCCCTGCTCGCACGCTTCAGCGGCCGGAAGATCCTGCTCACCACGAAGGACGGCCGGCTCGTGTGCATCGCGCCCGGCAGCCAGCCGGACGTCCTGCGGTACTTCGCCAAACAGGCGCACGCCGCGACGGACGGCGGGCAGGTGGCGGTGGGCCGCCCGCACCGCGGCCCCGGCGGGGTGGTCCACTCGTACGACGAGGCACTCGACGCGCTCGACCTGGCGCAGCGGATGGGGCTCGACGAGCCGGTGCTGTACGCCGCCGACCTGCTGGTCTATCCGGTGCTGACGCGTGACCGGCAGGCGATGGCCGACCTGGTGCGCAGCGAGCTCGGCCCGCTCAAGGAGGCCAGGGGTGGCGCGGAACCGTTGCTGCAGACCCTGTCGGTGTACTTCGACGCGGGCTGCGTCGCCGCGGAGACGGCCCGCAGGCTGTCGCTCAGCGTGCGCGCCCTGACGTACCGGCTGGAGCGCATCCACCAGCTGACGGGCTCCGACCCGTCCGACCCGATGCACCGCTACACCCTGCAGACCGCGGTGATCGGTGCCCAGCTGCTCGACTGGCCCGCGAAGGAGCTCTGACCGGGGCGGAGGGGTGGCCGGGGGCGCACAGGGGGGTGCGGCGCCCCCGGCCTGCCGGATCGGACCGCGGGTGGGTGGCCCGCGGCCGTCCGGCGGTACGGAGCGTACGGCGGCGTAAGTGCCGTGCCGTACGGGGGAGTTGTCCTACAGGTCGAACTCGTGCGGCGGCAGGTCGAGCGCGTAGCACGCCTCCCGCACGACGGCCTGTTCCGACGGGTCGAAGTCGCCGTCGGCGCCGCCGATGACGATGCCGATCTGGATGACGGCCCGGGCCTCGGCGGGCTTCTTCTTCGCCTTGGCGATCTCCTGGAGCACGCCGACCTTGCCGAAGTCGAAGTCCGCGGTCAGCTTGTCCACGTAGTCGTTGAAGCGGCGCTGCAGGTCGTCCGCGGGGAAGTTGCGCAGGACGTCGTTGCCCGCGATCAGGGCGGCGACGCGCTGGCGTTCGGACGGGTCGATGGAACCGTCGGCAGCGGCGACCAGGGCGCACATGGCCATGCTCGCATCCCGGAACGCCCCGCTCTTCAGGTCGTTCTTCTTCGCTTCCAGCTGCGTCTGCATCGTCGACGCGGATTCCTTGATCCGATCCCACAGGGCCATGACGTCTCCATACGTTGCGGTGCGTGCGGTGCGGAACCCCTCAGACTCTACAGCGGTGTAGAAGTAAGCGTGCCGGCCCTGCCGTGGCCGGCCGGCCCGTGGAAGGGGCGCTCGCGGGTGCTCGCGCACCGGGTGACCCTGCCTCGGACAGGCCGCCGGTGGTGCTCTCCACCGCCCGGCCGCCTCGCTCGTGGACGCGTCGAGCGGCTCGGGGGATCGGCTCGGGAGGATCGGGTTCACGCGCGGGAACGGGGACGGGGGCGGCGAGCGGTCCGCGACGGACATGCGTCCGCCTCGGCCGTGGCTCGCCGCCCCCGTCCTTCTTCCCGGTCCGTTCAGTCGGTGTCGCGACCGGCGTGCTCCGGCGTGAGGTCGTCGTGCGAGGGCATCGGCTCGTCACGCGCGACCGCGGGTGCGGGCTTCTTCCCCCGGCCGGCCAGCTTGGCCTGCAGCTTGGAGGCGACCGGCTCGGTCCAGCGTGCGGTGAGCGGTCCGACGATCACGAGGATCAGCACGTACGCGGTGGCGATGGGCCCGATCCGCGGCTCCGTCGCCACGGCCAGACCGGCGATGACGATGGAGAACTCGCCACGTGCCACGAGCGTGCCGCCCGCCCGCCAACGGCCCCGGGGACCGATCCCGGCCCGCCGCGACGCGTACCAGCCGGTGCCGATCTTGGTGAAGACGGTGACGATCGCCAGCAGCGCCGCCGGAAGCAGCACGGGCGGGATCTCCGCCGGGTCGGTGGACAGACCGAAGAACACGAAGAAGACGGCGGCGAACAGGTCCCGCAGCGGTGTCAGCAGCTTGCGGGCGCCCTCGGCGACCTCACCGGACAGGGCGATACCCACGAGGAACGCGCCGACGGCCGCGGACACCTGCAGCTGCTGCGCCACTCCGGCCACCAGCACGGTGAGTCCGAGGACGACGAGCAGCAGCATCTCCGGATTGTCGGAGGACACCGCACGGCTGATGAGGCGTCCGTGCCGCAGTGCCAGGTACAGCACGAACCCGACGGTGCCGAGCGCGATCAGGAGGGCGATGCTGCCACCGGCCAGGCCGACCCCGGCCAGCATCGCGGTGAGCAGCGGGAGGTAGACGGCCATGGCCAGGTCCTCGATGACGAGGACACCGAGGATGACAGGTGTCTCGCGGTTGCCGAGCCGCCCCATGTCGGTCATCACCTTGGCGATCACACCGGACGACGAGATCCAGGTGACCCCGGCCAGCGCCACGGCCCCCACGGGCCCCCACCCGAGCATCAGACCGGCTGCCGCACCGGGCGTCGCGTTGAGCACGAAGTCGACGGCCCCGGACGGGTACTGCGTCTTGAGACTCGTGACGAGCTCGGACGCGCTGTACTCGAGTCCGAGCAGGAGGAGCAGGAGGATGACGCCGATCTCCGCCCCGATGGCGGTGAACTCCTCACTGGCACCGAGCGGCAGCAGCCCGCCCTCACCGAAGGCCAGACCGGCCAGCAGGTACAGGGGGATCGGCGAGAGCCCGACCCGCCCGGCGAAGCGCCCGATGATGCCGAGCCCCAGAATGACGGAGCCCAGCTCCACCAGCAGTGCAGTCGTGTCGTGCACGGTCAGCCCTCCGCAATGATCTCGGAGAGCGTGTCCACGCCCTCACGCGTTCCAACAACAACGAGCGTGTCCCCGATGGCCAGCCGGAAGTCCGGCCCGGGGGACGGATGCGCACTGTGCGTACGCAGAACAGCCACGATCGACGCACCCGTCCGGGTCCGCGCCTTCGTCTCCCCGAGCAGCCGCCCGCCGTACGGGGAGCGGGTCCCGAGCGGAATGTGCTCGGTTACCAGATCGATCCCCTCGGTCCGCACCGCGTCGATCGGAGCGGCATCGATGAGATGCGCGAGCCCGGTGGCCTCCGAGGTGGTCAGGGGTACGGAGAGCAGGCACGAATCAGGGTCGTCCTTCTCGTAGAACCCGAGAAAACGCCGTCCGTCGTGGTGCACGACCACGGAGATGTGCTGTCCCGACTCGGTGGTGTAGTCGTACTGCACGCCGACTCCCGGCAGTGATGTGCGGTGGGTTCCCATGACGTCCTCCCGAGGAGCGCGGCGATCCGGCGCTTTTTTGATGATCTCTTTAGCCGCCCATTACCCTAACCGGCGGCGAGTTTCGGCCGCCGGGCCGCGGGGGCGGGTGAGGGTCCGGTGCAGGGCACCGGGGTGTTCGCGGAAGGCCGGCCGGAGCCGTGCCGCGGCGAGCCCCGACGGGCACGGCGATGATCAGGATTCCGGCCGGGCGGGAGCGCCCGGCGGCCGGGGGGAAAACGTCGCCGACCGGGTAGGACCTGCCGGGGCCGGTGGACGCGAACGGGCCCGGCGGTGGACGATCGCCGCCGGGCCCGTGCAGCAGGGGCGGGTCAGTCGGTGACCTCGATCTTGCTGTTCCTGTCCGGGGCCGTGGGCTGCGGTACGGAGACGGCTGCCGCCTCGGACGCCGTGCCGCCGCCCGTCCTGCCCTTGAGGTTCTGGAGCAGTGCGCCCAGGTCGACGCCGGTGGTCGAGCTCAGCAGCTCCATGCCCTGGGCCACGTTGTCGGTGACCGTGCGGGACAGCTGGCTGGCGCCGTCCGTCGAGATGACCGTCATCTTGTCGATGGCGCTCAGCGGCTCGGACGCCTTGGCGACGACCTGCGGGAGCACCTCGACGAGCATCTGCAGCACGGCCGCGTCGCCGTACCGGGCGAAGGCGTCGGCCTTCTTGTGCATGGCCTCGGCCTCGGCCGCACCCTTCGCGGCGATGGCGGCGGCCTCGGCCTCACCCTCGATGCGTACGGCGTCGGCGAGGGCCGAGCGGTGGAGCTTCTCGCCCTGACCGGTCAGGCGGGAGCGCTCCGCGTCCGCCTCGGCCTCCTTGACCTGGGCGATACGGCGGGCCTCGGCCTCCTGCTCCGCCTGGTAGCGGGCGGCGTCCGCCGGCTTGCGGACCTTGGTGTCGAGCTCGCGGTCGGTCAGGGCGGCCTGGCGCTGGGCGACCTTCTCCTGTTCGGCGAGGACCTCCTGCTGCCGGGCGGCCTCGGCGAGCGGGCCCGCGGCGTTGGCCTTGGCCGCGGCGGCTTCCGTCTCGGCCTTGATCTCGGCCTGCTTCAGGTAGAACGTCCGCTCGGCGATGGCGATCTCCTCGGCCGCCTTCAGCCGGGCCTGCTCCGAGGCACGCCGGGCGATGGCCTCGGCGATGTCGGCCTCCTGCTTGGCGCGGGCGGCCTCGGGACGGCCGAGGTCCTCCAGGTAGGAGCCCTCGGTCGTGATGTCCTGGATCTGGAAGGCGTCCAGGATCAGGCCCTGGCCGGAGAGACTGGCTTCGGCCTCCTCGGCGACCTGGCCGGCGAACGCGGCACGGTCGCGGATGATGTCCTCGACGGACATCCGGCCGACGATCGCGCGCAGGGCGCCGGAGAGCACTTCCTGGGTGAAGCCGACGATGCCGTTCTGCTGCTGCAGGAAGCGCTGGGCGGCGGCCCGGATCGCGTCCTCGCTGCCGCCGACCTTGACGATCGCGACACCTTCGAGGTTGGACTTCACGCCGCGCAGGGTGACGGCGCCGCGCACGGCGACGGGGATGTGCCGGCTGGAGAGGTCCAGGGTGAACTTCTGCTGGACGAACGGCACGACGAAGACGCCGCCGCCGACGACGACCTTCTGGCCGCTGTTGTCGATACTGGTGCGGCCGGTCACCGGATCGGTGGACTTCTTGCCGCGGCGGCCGGTGATGATGAAGGCCTGGCTGGGCCCCGCGACCTTGTAGCGGGTGATGACCGCGAGGGCCAGGAGTACGACGAGCACGACTACGCCGATGACGGCGATCACTACTGGACTCATGAGTGGTGTCCCCCCTGCCTCCCGAGGGGGCGGCAGTTTTGTTCGGACTGTGCGGGCTGTGCGGGAATCGGGCGGGTGCGGGTCAGCGCTCGACGGGGCGGACCGTGACCGAGGTGGTCGAGAGCGTCGCCTCGACCCAGACCTCGGCGCCGCGCTCGATTGGGACCGCGCTCTTCGCGGAGAACTTGACGGTCTGGCCCGCGAGGCGCAGCAGGACCTCGCCGTAGCCGTCGGCCGGGATCGGCGTGACGACGGACCCGGAGGTGCCGATGAGGTCCTCGCCGCGCGGAGTGGCGGTGGTCTGGTCCCGCATCAGGGCCTTGCTGAGCCTCCAGGTCAGCCAGGCGGCGACGATCCCCGCCACGGCTCCCGCCGCGACCGCGACGGGAGCACCCACGTCGGTGGTGCCGAGGACGATCGCGCCGCCGAAGCCGAGCATGGAGAGGAAGCCGGCGATCACGGGCAGCGAGAGCAGACCGTCGAAGAAACCGTTCAGCAGTCCGCCCAGGGCGTCACCGAAGAGTCCTTCGAGGATTCCGTCGAAGATCAGGGAGAGCGTGAGAAGAACGATTCCCGCAATGCCGAGACCGAGAAAAATGGTCACGTGATCACTCCCCCGACCTTCGAATTTCCCCCGATATGTTTCCGTCGAACTGACTGGATGATCCCATGAAGCACCGGTGAGGGGTACTGCCGGGTTCCGGCAGTCTTCAGGCGGTTTTGATGCCGGAAATCTGCTCGGCAAGGGTGTCCAGCGACTGGAACGTGGCCCCGAGCAGGGCGACGTGCTTCCAGCGCAGCACACCGTCCGGACCGATCAGGAAGACCGAACGCCGTACGCCGATGCCGGGCGCTGTGACGCCGTAGGCCCTGGCGATCTCCCGCCCCTCGTCGGCCAGGAGCGGCATGCGCAGTCCGTGGGAGCGGGCGAACGACTCGTGGCTGTCCACACCCTGTGGGCTGATGCCCCAGACCTCGGCGTCGAGCCCTTCGAAGGTCTCGAACCCGGAGGAGTAGGAGCACAGTTGCCTGGTGCAGACGGACGTGTTGTCGCCGGGGTAGAAGGCGAGGACGACGGCCCGTCCGCGGGCGCCGGACAGGGTGTAGTCCCGGCGCTCGAAGGAGTCGTCGGACAGCATGCCGCCGGGCAGGGTGAAATCCTCTGCGGTGTCGCCGATCCGCGGTCCTGATGCCATGTCGAAACTCCCTGGAGTGGCCGTGCGCACGGATCCGTGCCTCGTGCGGTGACACGGCACTTTCCCCGCATCGGCAGGTTCGACCCATCCGTACACCCTCCGGCACCGAATATGGGGAGAGTGCGGGCGACGGCTCCGCACCCGATCTGGAGGTACGTGTGGCCGAACGTTCGCCGTCGGCGGCGGTTCTCATCCTCCACGGCGGCTACGAGACGGGCCTCACGCCGCCCGCGCCCGGCGTGATGAATCTGCCCGGCCTGCGGATGCTGCCGATCGCCCGTGCGGTGGCCCGTGCCGTACGTGTCGAGTCAGGAGCACGGGGCGGGACCGGGGTGCGCGGCGGCTCCCGGATACGCGTGCGCACCGTCCGCTACACGCGGCGCGGCTGGAACGGCACCCGTGCCGATCCGCTGCACGACGCCGTGGCGGCCCTGGACGCCCTGCGGCAGGAGGCGGGAGACATCCCCGTGGTGCTCGTCGGCCATTCCATGGGGGCGCGTGCCGCGCTCCACGCCGCCGGTCATCCGCTGGTCCGTTCGGTGGTCGGCCTCGCCCCGTGGTGTCCGCCCGGCGACCCGGTGACCCAGCTCGCGGGGCGGGACGTGGTCCTGCTGCACAGCACCCGGGACCGGGTGACGAGCCCCCAGGCGTCGCAGTCGCTGACAGCGAGGGCCCGGCGCGCCGGCGCCCGCACCTGCCTGGTCACGATCCCCGGCAGCGACCATGCGATGCTCCGCCGCGCCCCGGCCTGGCACCACCTGACGAGCACCCTCGTGACCGGGCTGCTGGGACTGACCCCGGTACCGGACCGGATCGGGACGGCGTTCGGTCTCCCGCCGGGCGCCCCGGCGTCCGAGGGGACGCTGTCCCTGGACGCCGTGCACCGGAGCGGGACGGACGGACAGCGCGCGCGGAGATGCGGGGCGGGGTGGGGCGTCCGACGATGAGGGCCCGGGTGCGCGGGCAGGTCGTGACTCCGTTCGCCTCCTGTCCTTCCCACCCGCACCTCTGGAGGCTCCGTTGCCCGCCCACGAGCACGCCGACGTTCCGCCGCCCTTCGACGCGGAGGCAGTGGCCGCACTGGTGGGCGGCACCCCGGCCGGGGTGGCCGTACTCGACGACGAGCTGCGCTATCTGTACGTGAACGCGGCACTCGAACGGCTCAACGGGGTGCCCGCCGCCGCGCATCTGGGGAAGACCCCCGCCGAGGTGCTGCCGGAGGCCGACGTGCGCATGGGCGTCCTGCGGCAGGTGCTGGCGGACGGACGGGCCCGCGAGGTCACCGCGAGCGGCCGCACCTGGTCGGACCTGGCCCCGGAACGGCGCTACTGGCGCGCCGCGTACCACCGGATGGGCGGGGACGGCCGGGCGCGGGTGCTCGTCGCGATCACGCTGGAGATCAGCGCCGTGCAGAACCAGGAGGACGAGCTCGAACGGGCCAGGCGCTATCTGGCTCTCCTGGACAACGCGGCCGGCAGCATCGGTACGACGCTCGACGTGATGACCACCTGCCAGGAACTCGCGGACTTCGTCGTCCCCGCGCTGGCCGATGTCGCCGCGGTCGAGATCTTCCACGTCGACAAGCGCCTCTCGGTGCTGCGGCCGGCACCGGGGCGCCTGCGGCTGCTGCGCGCCGGGATGGCCGCGATTCCGGAACTGCGCGATTCCATCGACCAGTTCGGCGGAGCCGGTTCGGAGATCGAGTACCAGGAGGACTCGGCGGTGCCACGCTGCCTGGCCGCCGGCTCGCCGGTGATCGAGAACCTCTTCGGCGACGAGCAGCTCAGCCGCGCCGCGCCCACTCCCGAGCGGGTCGCCGCCTATCGCGCCGTCGGCCTGCACTCGGCGGTCGCCGTCCCGCTGACCACGCGCGGGAGTCCGCTGGGTGTCCTCAGCCTTCTGCGGGCCGGGGACTCGCCCCCCTTCAGCGAGGGCCAGGACATCGTCATCGCCCGCGCGCTGGCCGGCCGGGCCGCCGTCGACGTCGACCACGCCCGCCGGTACGCCCGCGAGCACGGCGTCGCCCGGGAGCTCCAGCGTTCCCTGCTCTCCGAGCCGCGGCTGCCCGACCGGGGCATCGAGATCGCGACCCGCTACCTCCCCGCCGGTCAGGGCGCGTTGGTGGGCGGCGACTGGTTCGACGCCATCCCGCTGGGGGACGGACGCCATCTCAAGGTGATCGGCGATGTGATGGGCCACGGGGTGGAGGCCGCCGTCGCCATGAACCACTACCGCTCGCTGCTGCGTCTCCTGGCCGAGGACGGCCTGCCGCCGCACCGCGTTCTGGAGCGGCTCGACGGGGCGGTCGAGCGGTCCGGCCTCGACCGGGGTGCGACCTGCCTGCTGGCCGTCGTCGACCGGCGGGCCGGGACCTGCGAGGTGGCCAGCGCGGGCCATCTGCCCCCGGTGTTCATCGATCCGGGGCCGTCCGGCGCGCGGGTGGCCCACCTGCAGGCAGGGCCCCCGCTGGGCACGGGCTTCGGCGGATACCGGTCGACGACGGTGCCGTGTCAGGCCGGGACGGTGCTGTTCATGTACACCGACGGCCTGGTCGAGCGCCGGGGGGAGGACATCGACGTCTCCGTCGAACGCCTCACCCGCCTCACCCTCCCGGCGAGCGGGCGGCTGGAGGACCTGCTGGACCAGGCCGTCGACCGGTTCGGGGCCATGGCGGAGGACGACATCGCGATCGTCGCCTCGCGGGCCCGGGAGCACTGAGCACCGCCGCCGGACGGCCGCTCCGGCGTGCCTCAGCCCAGTTCGAGGCTGGTGATGCCGAACATGCCCGTCCGGTCCATCTCCGGCACGGGACCCGCATACATCCGGGCCGTGTCGAAGGACGGGGTCAGAGCGAGCTGTTCCGCGAGGCGCACGGCGGGCGGGTTGATGTCGGGGACGTCGATCGCGACAGGGGTGTCCGGTGCGGCGGCGGCCAGCGCGCTCACGAGGGCGGCGGCGACATCCGGTGAATCGGCGTGCAACGGTCCGATCCGGGATGCCTCCCGGCAGGCGCGCAGCACGGCGAAGCCCACGAGCTCGCCGTCGCGGACCGCGCACAGTGCCGTGTGCCGGGGCGCGGTGATCCACTGGGCGAGGAAGCTGTCGCGCGGTTCGGGAAAGAAGCGCCGGTCGTAGGCGGTGAGCCGGGCGAAGGGGAGGGTGCGGGCGTCGGCGAGGGTGACGCCGTTCGGCGGAGCGACGCCGACGGGCACGACGCCCTCGTACCGCGCGTTGCTCCAAGCGGCGTGGAAGCCGGACCTGCGGTAGTTGTCCTGCTGGGCGGGGACGCCGTCGAGACCGACCGTGCGTCCGGAGAGCCGGGCCATGCCCGCGCGCCAGACCCGCATCCCGTATCCCCGGCCGCGCAGGGACGGCCTGGTCAGGTAGAAGCCCAGGAAGCCGAAGCAGGTCCCGTAGCGCACGACGGACACGGAGCTGACGGGCTCGCCGTCGAGCCGCCCGATCAGGAAGCCGCAGGGATCGGCGGCGAAGAAGGCGTGTCCGTCGCCGAGGCCGGGATTCCATCCCTCGGCGTGGGCCCACTCGCCCAGCGTTCCCATGTCGTCGGCGCTCGCGGTGGTGATCTCGAATGTCGGCACGGCTCACTCGTACCCGGAACGGGACCCGTTCAATGGCCGGGCCGGGGTGACCGGTGGCGCAGCCGTCGCAGGATGAGCAGGGCGGAGGTGATCAGGGGCAGGAGCCCCGCCGCTGCGTTGACGGTGCTCAGCGTGTCCTGCGTGCCCCGGGTCCGGCGCATCTGCCGGACGGCGCGCACGACCGCGAGTGCGCTGCTCCCCAGGCTCAGGAGCAGACCCGCCCTGGAGCTCTTCCGTTTCCCGGCCATCCGCGTACCTCCGGTGCATCCCCGCACGGCCCCTTCGTCCACGTAACCGGCTCCGGAGCGGGCTCGCAATCGGGGGCGGGACCCGCCCGGGTCAGGAGAAGAGGAAACCGGCCGCCGTGGCCGCGCCCAGGGAGGCCCCCGCGACCGTCTGGGCCACCGAGTGGTAGCGCAGTGCCACCCGGGACCAGCACACGGCGAGGGTCAGCGTGCCCGCGGTCAGCCACCACGGCGAGTGCACCACGCAGAGCAGGGCGACCACGGCGGAGGAGACGGCCGCGTCCACCGAGATCTTCCAGACGGTGTTCACCGCCAGGAGCACGGTCGTCATCACCCACAGGGAGATCATCGCGATCAGGATGCCCCGCGGGGCGTGCCCCAGGACCATGATCAGCGCGCCGGTGCCGAGCGAGCCGAGGATCACCAGGAAGATGGGGGCCCGCTGGGTGCGGTCCACGACATGGCGGTCGCCCCAGGTGCCGCGCCTGCGCTCCCACTCGATGTACCCGGCGGGTACGAGCCCGGCGCACAGTGCGCCGAGGAAGCCCCAGAGGAGTCCGGTCCAGTGACCGGCCGAGGCCACTCCGATGCCGAGCATTCCCGCGAGCAGGACATTGCGGGGCTGGAGGACGTCGGTGACCGTGCGGGCCGTAGCGGTGGTCCTGCCCGGCCGGTCCACGCGGGCCGCCGTCGTGGTCGTCCGTGCCCGGTCCGCGCCGCTCATGCTGGGTTCTCCCGGGTCCGCCGACGCCGGGAGCCGGTCGTCCGGGCGTCAATGTAGCCCTTCACGACGGGGGATGCGTGAAGGGCTACGCGAGCAGTATGACCCTTCGCCGGTCTGTCGACAACTGACCGGCCGGTCAGTCCCGTTGGGCGTTCGCGACGGGGGTCGCGGGGTGGTGCGCGGTGAGGCTCCCGGCGGGCGGCCGGGCGCGGACACGCCGCGTGACGGCGAAAACTGTGCTGATGGAAGTAGACATGATCCATCCGTGTGCCCAGGGTTTCTCGTGCAGCCGGCTCACATCAATGGCACGGCCCACAGTAGAGAGGCGCAGGTGCCTCCGGAGAGCACCTCGCACGCCGGCGATCGTCTCGACGACGACGACCACCCCGCTCACGCCACGGGGCGAGTCGCGGAGATGATCGGCGCCGCGCCGGGTTTCCTCAGGGCCATCGGTGCGGCCCGCCTCGTCACGCCGCCGCGTTCCGAGGGAGGGCGTCGCCGCTACTCCCGCTACCGACTACGCATCGCCGCCCGTGCCCGCGAGCTGGTCGACGGCGGCACGCCGATCGACGCCGCGTGCCGCATCGTCATCCCGGAGGGCCGGCGCGAGGAGGCGCCGCGCCTCGACGAGGAGCTGCGGCGGCCCGCTGTCGGGCGGGGCGGCACCGGTTCCTGGCCGGCGGGCGGGTGCATATCTGTTTCCGTGAGCACAGAAATATGCGCAATGGGCGGTGAGAGTTTATGCCGTGTGCGGTGGAGTCACGGCGGAGTGATATGGCGTACAGCTCGCATCTGCCCGAATCGTGCTACTGTTGATCTCAGTTGCAGTTGTGGTTCCCAAAACTTCAAGTGCTCTCGCCGGTTTCACTCGGGTGGGTGCACTTTTGTATTTCCGGACTTATCCGGTCGGGGCAATCATTTGCGGCGACGTAGGGCTCGCACAGTGTGGGCCCTAGGGCAACGCCCCGAAGGAGATATGACATGGCTACTGGCACCGTGAAGTGGTTCAACGCGGAAAAGGGTTTCGGCTTCATCGAGCAGGAGGGTGGCGGCGCTGACGTCTTCGCCCACTACTCGAACATCGCCGCCCAGGGCTTCCGCGAGCTGCAGGAAGGCCAGAAGGTGAACTTCGACGTCACGCAGGGCCAGAAGGGCCCGCAGGCGGAGAACATCACCCCCGCCTGATCACCTCAGGCGTACGGCGCAGCTGGGGCCCGCACCTTGGGGTGCGGGCCCCAGCTCGTTGTTTTTCCCCGACCGTGACCGCGGACGTCGCACCGGTGAGTAATTCCGGGTGTGTACAGGTCAGGTCGGCGCGCATCCCATTGCAGTCATTCTGAAGTGCCGTAAGCAGCTGGTCATCCGGCGGACGGGCTTCGTTTTTCGATATTTCACCGGCTCGTTCTTGCGATTCTTGGCGCCGTACATGGCTGCAGCCGCCCGGAAAGAATCCCTCGATACGTGCCATTCGAGGGAAGGTTCTCCATTGAACCGCGATCGCACAGCTCGCACGAACGACCGATTCTCCCGGACTCGCTCCGGCGGATCCTCCGGCAGTCGCACCGCCAACGGATTCCGCTCGACGACGTCCAGCCGACAGGGCGCCGCGGCGCAGGGCCGCTCCGGCGGACCGAAGCGCTTCGGTGGCGGCGGCGGACGCCGCTCCTCCTCCGTGTCGGGTGAATTCGCACTGCCGGTGACCATCACGCCGGCCCTCCCCGCCGCTGAGGCGTTCGGGGACCTCGACATGCCCGCGCCCCTGCTGGCGGCGCTGAGCTCCGAGGGCATGACCGTGCCGTTCCCCATCCAGGCGGCCACCCTGCCGAACTCGCTCGCCGGGCGTGACGTCCTGGGCCGCGGCCGGACCGGATCGGGCAAGACGCTCGCCTTCGGCCTGGCGCTGCTGGCCCGTACCGCGGGCAACCGCGCCGACGCCCGCCGTCCGCTGGCCCTGGTCCTCGTCCCCACCCGGGAACTGGCCCAGCAGGTCACCGACGCGCTCACCCCGTACGCCCGGTCCCTCAAGCTGCGGCTGGCCACGGTCGTCGGCGGCATGTCGATCGGCCGCCAGGCCAGCGCCCTGCGCGGCGGTGCCGAAGTCGTGGTCGCCACCCCGGGCCGGCTGAAGGACCTCATCGAGCGCGGTGACTGCAAGCTCGACCGCGTCGCCATCACGGTGCTCGACGAGGCCGACCAGATGGCCGACATGGGCTTCATGCCCCAGGTCACCGAGCTCCTCGACCAGGTCAACGCCGACGGCCAGCGGATGCTGTTCTCGGCCACCCTGGACCGCAACGTGGACCTGCTGGTCCGCCGCTACCTGCACGACCCGGTCGTGCACTCGGTCGACCCCGCCGCCGGTGCGGTGACGACGATGGAGCACCACGTGCTCTACGTCCAGGGCTCCGACAAGTACGCCACGACCACGGAGATCGCCGCCCGCGAGGGCCGGGTGATCATGTTCCTGGACACCAAGCACGCGGTGGACAAGCTGACCGACCACCTGCTGAACAGCGGTGTCCGGGCCGCGGCGCTGCACGGCGGCAAGTCGCAGCCGCAGCGCACCCGCACCCTGGACCGGTTCAAGACGGGCCACGTCACGGTGCTGGTCGCCACGAACGTCGCCGCGCGCGGCATCCACGTCGACAACCTGGACCTCGTCGTCAACGTCGACCCGCCGAGCGACCACAAGGACTACCTGCACCGAGGCGGCCGTACCGCCCGGGCCGGGGAGTCCGGCAGCGTCGTCACGCTGGTGCTGCCCAACCAGCGCCGCGAGATGACCCGTCTGATGGCGGACGCCGGCATCACCCCTCAGGTCGCTCAGGTCCGCTCCGGCGAGGCCGAGCTCAGCCGCATCACCGGGGCGCAGGCGCCCTCGGGCGTCCCCGTGACCATCACCGCGCCGCTGACGGAGCGCAAGGGCAGCGGTTCGCCCTCGCGCCGGCGAGGCAGCAGGCCCCCGCAGGGCCGTCGCTCCAACGCCAACACGGCGACGCCCGAGGCGCGTGCCGCTGCCGCTCTGCGCCGGTCCAACCGGGCCGCGTAGTCACCGGACAGCAGTCCGGCAGACCCTTTCCGGCTTTCTCACCGACCCTGTTGAGGCACCATGCGCTGTGTCATCGCCCGCTTCCCCTTCGATCTGTTCAAGAACGAAGTGGAGGATTCGATGAAGGGCATCAAGCCCGAACCCGTCACCGGTGACGCGGTGGTCATCAGCCGCCGCGTCTACCCCGTCAAGCAGGTCGGGGAGATCATCACCCGGCAGGACCGCCGCGACTTCAGCGCGGCCGAGGTGACCCGGGCGCTGACGCGTCTCGGCTTCACCTGCCGTCCGGCGGAGGTGCCCGCCCCGGCGGTGCCCCTCACCCCGCTGGAGAACGCGTCCGCCATGCTCGGCACGCCTGACGACATCCGGCCGTCCGTCTGACGACACCGCAGCGTCCGACGACACCGCACCCCCGGCGCCCCCAGCGGGCCCGGGGGTGCGGTGCGTCCGGACGCGGGCCGACCGGTCTTCCGCCGAAGCCGGGAATGTCTGTAACAGTCCCTCCCGCGCGGCTCGAGTCGTCGGCCCCGGACACGCCCGGGGCGAGATGATCGCCCCGCTCGGGCCGCCCGGCCCGAGCACGAAGAGACGGGGCACCCACATGAAGAGCAGGCTCACCGTCCTCGGCGTGGCCGTGCTGGCGTCCGTGTTTCCGGCCGGGACGGTCCACGCCGACGAGACCCACACCGACTCGCACAACGCGCCCCAGGTGGCGCTGATCGCGACGGGCCAGGTCGACGATCCGCTGGAGGACGTCCTGGAGCACGCCACGGTCCTCGGCGGGACGCAGGTCACCGGCTGAGGCGACGTCCTGGGCCCGCCCGCCCTCAGCTTGCCGGGGCGGGCTTCCTCGCCCAGTCGAGCCGGGGCTCCACGACGAAGCGGAACACCCGGCGGGCGGGCGGACTGCACAGCAGGGTGACCACGGCGGCCGCGACCACCGTCACCAGGATCCGGCCGAGCGGCGTCGCGACCAGGTCCGCCTCGAAGAGGTCCAGCCGGATCGCGCCCTTCACGACGAAGCCGTGCAGCAGGTAGCCGTACAGGGTGCCCGCTCCGAGGGCGGTCATCCACATCCTGCGGCTCGGAACCCAGGCGAGGAAGCAGGCGCTGAGCACCACGGCGCAGCCGAACAGCAGCAGGGTCACGACCGCACCCGTCCAGGCGGGCGAGCCGAGCTGCTCGGCGCCGTACCGGCGGAAGAACCACGAGGTCGTCGTGCGCGGGACCGCCCAGTACGCCGCGGCCAGGGCGATCACGCAGACCGGGACGGAGGCGAGGCGCACCGCACGGCGTCGTACGAAGTCGAAGTGCGCCGGCCGCAGCTGCAGTCCCAGCACGTAGAACGGCAGGAACTGCAGTACCCGCTGAAGCTGCAGATCGCCGCCGATGTTGCTGCTGACCGCCCCCATGGCCGCGATGACCAGGGACACCGCGACGGGCCACCGGACCGTCTGCCAGACCGGTGTCGTGAGACGCCAGAGGAAGAGCGCGGGCAGGAACCACAGCAGCCAGTACGGGGTGAGCGGGCTCAGCGGGAAGCCGGGGGCTCCGGTGAGGCGCTCGAAGAGCGTGTAGGCCACCTCGAAGACGGCGTAGGGCACGATCAGGCTGGTGACGAGCTTCCACACCCGCTCGCGCCGCAGGTCGAAACCGCGGGAGAAGTAGCCGGCGATCATGATGAAGACGGGCATGTGGAAGGCGTAGACGAAGGTGTAGAACGTCTCGATCACGCGTCCGCTGTCGGGCAGCGGCTCCCAGGAGTGCCCCATCGCGACGAGGACGATGGCCAGGTACTTCGCGTTGTCGAAGTACGGGTCGCGGCCGGGGCGGGCCGGGGCCGCGTCCGTGGCTCCGGCCCCTGAGGGGGCCGGTCCCGGGGTGCGTGAGGTCAGGGATGGCATCAGGCCACCCTAATGACCTCCCGCACGCATGCGGACCCCGTGCGGGACCCGGCTCGCGGTCCTTCCCGCACCCCCTGCCGGGGGCCGGCTCAGGGGACGAGGACCACCTTGCCGACCGTCCGGCGGGCCAGCATGTCCTCGTGGGCGCGGCGTGCCTCGGTGAGCGGGTAGCTGCCGCCCGCCACCGGCTTGAGCCGCCCGTCGGCGACCAGGCCGAAGAGTTCCTCGAGGGGCCCGTCCACCGCGCCCGGCGCCGCCAGGGTGGGGCGTAGCCAGAACCCCACCACGGCGGCGTTGAGCCGCCCCAGCCGGGCCGGGTCGACCGGCGTGAAACCGGTCCGGGCGGCGCTGCCGTAGGACACGAGCCGGCCGAAGGACGCCAGGGAGTCCAGTGCCAGGTCGAACAGCTCACCGCCGACGGCGTCCAGGACGACGTCCGCCTTCTCCTGGAGCGGGTAGCTGACGACTGCGTCCGCCCCGAGGTCCAGGACGAGCCGTTCCTTGTCCGGGGAGGAGACCTGGGCGAGCACCCGGCCCGCTCCGAACTCCCTGGCCAGCTGTACGGCGAGGCTGCCCACTCCGCCCGCCGCGGAGTGCACCACGACGGTCTCGCCGGCCCGCAGCCGGGCGGAGGTCCGCAGCAGATGCCAGGCGGTCAGCCCCTGCACCATCAGGGCGAGCGCCTCGGCGGCGCCGAGGTCCTCGGGGATCTCCAGCAGGGCGGACTCCTTGGCGGTGACCTGCTCCGCGTATCCGTGCGAGACCCGGGCGAGCACCCGCCTGCCGTCGGGGGTGCGGGCCACCACCTCGCTGCCGGGGACGTACGGCAGGGCGTCGGCCCCCAGGTAGGAACCGTCCGTCTGGTGGGTGTCCGCGAAGTTCACCCCGGCGGCCTCGACGGTGAGCAGCACCTCACCGGGGCCCGGGACGGGGGCGGCCAGTTCCACGGGCTGGAGGACCTCGGGGCCACCGAAGTGGTCGAACTGGATAGCGATCATGTCGCACGGTATCGCGGGGGCCCGGTGACGTCCGGGCATCGCGGAATCCGTCGGGGTCGGGGCCCGGGCCCGGGGAAGGGGCAAAAAAACAATACAACCGGTTTGTTTGGAACGTCACCCTGCGTCGTTGCCGGCCGGTACCGAACGGGCAGCGGCACCCGAAGTCCCCGGATCCCCCGCACGCACCGGAGTGGCGGGCCGGCCCGGCAGGACCGCGCGGTACGCACGCGCCGGGAGCTGCTCCGCCCGGCCGCCGGGGTATTCGACCTGGGAGGTTTCCCGCTCCCCTCGCTCACCGGTAGCGCCGCCGGGGCGGGGTCGGCAGTGGGGCGCCGCACTTCCACTTCCCCGACGGGCGTGCGCTGAAGTCGGCCGCCGGGGGCCGCGGCGCGCGTCCTCCGGAACGACCTCGCCCCGCCCTCCGGCGGACGGCTCTTCCCGCTGCGACACCTGGTGGACCCCGCACACGCACCGGCCCCGGGCGTTCCCCCGGAGGGCGTGGTGTCCACCGTGACGGCGGCGGTCGCGGGGGTGCGGGCCCTCGGCCGTCTCGACGCGGAGCGGTCCCCGCAGTACCCGGTCCCCCGGTTCTGGAAGCTGCTGCTGCCACGGATCTCCGCAGGCATGGTCCCGTTCGAACAGGCCTGCCAGACTGCGCCCATGAGTGATCTTCTGAACGGCAGAGTCGTCCTCGTCACCGGGGCGAGCAGCGGCATCGGCGCGGCTGCGGCCCGGGTGTTCTCCCAGGAGGGCGCGACGGTGGTCCTCGCCGCGCGCCGGGAGGACCGACTGGCCGCGCTGGTGGCCGAGTTGCGGGACAAGGGTGCGGAGGCGTCCCACGTGGTCTGTGACGTCACCGTGGCGGAGGACGCCGCCCGGGCGGTGGACTTCGCGGTGAACACGTACGGGCGCCTGGACTCGGCGTTCAACAACGCGGGGCTCGGCGGCGACCGGACTCCCCTGCACCTGATGGGCGATGACGTCTACGACGCCGTCATGGACGTCAACGTGCGCGGTGTCTGGAACTGTCTCCGGTACGAGATAGCGGCCATGCTGTCGAACGACGGGGGCTGCTCCATCGTGAACACCGCCAGCGTGGGCGGCCTGGTGGCCATACCCGCCGCCGCGCCCTACATAGCGGCCAAGCACGCGGTCGTCGGCCTGACGCGGGCCGCCGCCGACGAGTACGCGCAACAGGGCATCAGGGTGAACGCCGTGGCCCCGGGCACCACGCGCAGTGAGATCACCGCCGACTGGTTCGGGCGCAATCCGGGCCTGGAGGAGATGGTCAACAGCATGACGCCGCAGGGCCGTACGGCCGAGCCCGAGGAAGTGGCCAACGCGGCGGCCTGGCTGCTCAGTGACCGCTGCCCGTTCCTCACGGGAACCGTCCTGCCGGTGGACGGCGGCTTCGTCAACCAGTGAGCCGCCGCACGCGCGGGCGGTGACTCCGCGGGGGCTCTCAGCCGCACGGACCGCTCAGTCGGCCCCGGAAGACCGTATCGCCGTCCTGCGTCCCCGTGACCAGCACCGTGGCTCCTCCGGGGCCGGAGGCGGGCGCCCGCTCCGCCTCGATCCAGCAGGGGCGGTCGAGCTCGACGTACCGCTCGAAGGACGTGTCGACGGTGGTGGCCTCGAAGGTGGCGGGGTGCAGGACGGCGTTGGCCGCCTGGTGGGCGGCCTCGATCAGGACGAGTCCCGGGACGTGGTCGACGGGGTGGTCGTACAGCAGGACGTTGTCCACGTCGTTGCGCAACCGCCAGTGGTGGGGCCGCCCGCCCGGTGCCAGGACCACATCGGTGCCGGTCGCCCGCCGGACGGTGCGCGGGTCGGCCGGTGCGGGGAGCTCCCAGGTGTTCCAGCCGGCGCCGAGGTGCTCGCCCCGGAGCCTGCGGTAGGCGCCGGGGGATATCCAGCCGAAGTCGCAGTCCGCCCGCGCCACCAGGCTGTCATCCTGGTAGAGGCGGATGTCCATGCCGAGGGAACTCACGGCCCTGCCACGCTTCTTCGGCTCGGCGAGGGAGATCCCGACGGTCAGCGGGGACGGCCCGGTCGACCGAACCCGGAACCCGGGGGCTACGGTGAAGTCGAAGGAGTGCAGCAGGGTGTGGTGGGAAAGCGGGACGCCGTACTCCGCGTGCGCGATGAGCAGGCCGCTCTGCCGGATGGCCTGGGTGAGCATCCGGGGGTCGTAGGGCAGTCCGCCATCGGGCGCGGGCCAGTTGAGGGTGAGCGAGAATTCGCCATCTTCGAGGCGGCGCCATCCGGTGACGAGAACGGCTTCGGCACGTCTGAGGTGCACGTATTCCATACGGACACCCTCACTGCCCCCGACGTCGGCGCGCGGAGTGTGAGGGAAAACAGGTACGTCGGGCACGGTCCCCCCGGACATGGCGCAAAGTGGGCAGCCTGGCGCTGATATAATACCGGTTCACCGGTCTTTTTTGAAGAAGCGTCAAGCCGAGGTCAAGGGAGCGCGAGTTGGCAAGACAGCAACGGGCGATCCGGACGCGCAGAATCTTCCTCGAGGCCGCTGCGGAGGTCTTCGACGAGCACGGTTACGACGCTGCCACGATCGCCGCGATCCTGGAGAGGGCCGGCCTCACGAGGGGTGCGCTCTACTTCCACTTCACCTCCAAGGAGGAGCTGGCGAGGGGCGTCCTCGAAGAGGCCGTGACCTCGGACGGCGTGACTCCGCAGACGTTCAAGCTGCAGGAGTGGGTGGACATCGCGCTCCTGCTGGCCTACCGGCTGCCCCGTGAACCCATGCTCAGCGCCTCGATACGGCTGTCCGTCGACCCCCGGGCCCGGAGCCTGTTCGGGACCCGCTGGCCGGACTGGATCACGCTGGGGGCGGAGCTGCTCACCGAGGCCAAGGAGCGGGGCGAGCTGCTGCCGCACGTCGACCCGGTCGCCACGTCCCGGCTCCTCGTCGGCGCGTGGACCGGTGTGCAGCTGGTGACGGAGTCGATGGCGGACGCCCCGGACCTGGTCACGGAGATCTCCGCGCTCTTCGAGCTCATCCTCCCCAACAACGCC
Source organism: Streptomyces clavifer (assembly GCA_014651175.1). Lineage (GTDB taxonomy): Bacteria > Actinomycetota > Actinomycetes > Streptomycetales > Streptomycetaceae > Streptomyces > Streptomyces clavifer. The sequence continues at coordinate 425,723 of BMWJ01000004.1, forward strand.
GTCCCCGGTGTGCTGGCCCGGCTCGACACCTCCCCGCACCGCGCCGAGCGCATCATCGAGGAGAACAGGGCCGCCGCCGCCGCGTCCTGACCCCCGCATGCCGCGCGGGAGGGCTTCCGGCCCGCCGGCACGCTTCACCCGACCGGGTGCGGCGCGACTGCGACGTCGCTGGTCAGCGGTCAGGCTGGCCCCATGTGGCTTCGCCGAACAGCCCTGGGCGCCATGGTCGTGCCGCTGGCCGTCCTGGTGTTCAGGGACGCGCCGGTCCGGCTCGTCGCGCCCGAGCCGGTCATGGCCCGGCCCGTGGCGCCGTCCGAAGCCCTCCGGCCCGCGATCGTCAGCCGGGCCGACTGGCACGCGGACGAGACCCTGGTCAAGGAGCACGCGACGTACACGGGGGCGGTGAACGCGGTCTTCGTCCACCACACCAACCACGCCAACGACTACGACTGCGCCGACGCCCCGACGATGCTGCGGGAGATGGAGCGGGACCACGTCTCGGGTGAGGGATGGGACGACATCGGATACAACTTCGTCGTCGACCGCTGCGGGACGATCTACGAGGGCAGGGCGGGCGGGGTGGGGCGCTCGGTGCGCGGAGCGCACGCCAAGGGCTTCAACGCGCACAGCGTGGGCGTCGCGGCACTCGGCAGCTTCGGCCCCGGGGTCCCGGTGCCGAAGGCGCTCATCGAGGGGATCGCGAAGGTGGGCGCGTGGAAGCTGCGGCCGGGCACGGACCCGCGGAGCACCGTACGGATGGTCTCGACGAACGACGAGAGCCTGTACCAGCGGGGTGAGGTGGTCCACCTCCACGCGGTGTCCGGCCACCGCGACACCTTCCAGACCAGCTGCCCCGGGGATGCGCTGTACGACCAACTGCCCGCCGTCCGGGCGGAGATGGCCAGGCTGCGGGCTCCGCACAGCTGACCTGCGCCGGACCGGGGCATCCGCGGAGCCGGCCTCGGCCGACCCTTCGGGCCCGTCCCCGCCCGCATCGGCCGGGTGGCCGGGCCGTGGCCCCCACGCGGGTGAACATGCGGCCGCGGAACGCGTCGGAGCCCCTTGAAAAGCATATCGGCGGCTTGTCTGTTCGTGCCCTTGCAACAGTTCCCGGAGCACAGCGGAGGAAGACCGTCATGCCGGCATCACCCCTCGCCAAGCGACCCGTCGAATCGGCGCTCGTCCTTCTGCTGGTCCTCCTGAGCGTGCTGGGCCTCTCCGGCCGCAGTGCCGCGTCCGTCCCCGCCCGGGCAGCCACCACGCAGGCCGCCTCCGTCCAGGTGTTCCCCGCCCGGGCCGCCACGGCGCCGACCGTCATGGCGCCGACCGTCACGGCGGGCACCGACTGGGACCGCATCGCCGCCTGCGAGAGCAACGGCCGCTGGAACATCAACACCGGCAACGGCTACCACGGCGGACTGCAGTTCGCACCCTCCACCTGGCAGGCGTACGGCGGTGGGCAGTACGCACCGCGCGCCGACCTCGCCACCCGGTCCCAGCAGATCGCCGTCGGTGAGCGCGTCGCCCGTTCGCAGGGACTGTCCGCCTGGCCCACCTGCGGCCGGCTCGGTGCGAACGGCACATCGGGCCCGCAGGCGGGCAGCACCCCCCAGCGGAGCGAGACGCCGAAGGCCGCACCGCAGCGCCGGTCGGACAGCGGTCCGAGCAGCTCGCAGGGCTCCTCCCACGAGGCGTCCGACGCGGCCGGGGCGACCGACTCCCACGAGCTCGCCGGCACCGGGACCTACGTCGTCCAGCCGGGCGACTGCCTCTCCGTGATCGCCGATCGCGCGGACGTACCCGGCGGCACCGACGCGCTGTTCGAGCTGAACCGTGAGCTGCTGGACGAGGGACCGGACCTGATCTACCCCGGCCAGCGCCTCCGTCTCACGGCCTGAACCGCACGGTCCGGGCAGACGTGGCCGCAGCCCGTCGCGTGCGAGGCCATGGTGCCGAAAGGTACGTCCGTGGTGTGGATCCCGAACCGCACCGGGCAGGAGAAGCGTGAAGCGTGACAGGGCCGGAATCCAGGAAGCACCGCGTCACCCGGACGCAGCCGGTGACGACGACCACCTCGTCGCGCCGGTCCCCCCTCGGCCCGAGCAGAATCCGAACGGCTTTCCCGCAGCGACCCGAGGCCGCTTCCCCGGGAGCGTGGCTGTAGGCCCCGTCCATGAACAGCACGGCATGACAGCACTTTCGGAAGACTCCCTCGGTGCGCCGCTCGGTGTGGCCGGCCCGCAGGGCCGCGCGCGTCACCCCGACGAGCGGTACCCGGGGCAGCAAGCACCACAGCACGTGCAGCAGTCCGGCGCGGAGCCGGACGACCGTGGCCACGCCCCTGCCGGGGTGGCCACGAAGTGGACCGGAAGGTGGCCCACCTCCGGGGTGGGCGGACAAGCGGCGCACGCCGCCGGGACGGGACGAGGAGGAATCCCGGGGCGTCGATCCCGCGCCCGACCGACCGAGCCGGAGTCGGCTACCGCGCCCGGCGAAGGGGAAGTCCTCGGAATCCCGGCGCCCGTGCCGGGTCACGTTCCCGTGTGACAGCGACGACGACAGACCGCGCCACGGCGGGTCCGGTCGTGCTGATCGATGGAGGGACCGATCGATGGAAGGGCTGACGGCTCGATGGCGCGAGTGAAGCGGAGCGGTCCGAGTCCGGAGGTGGGGGAGGAGCCGATTCCGTCGGTGTGAGCGGGACGCGGGGAGAGGGACATCGCGACGGCGATCCCCCACGGCCGGGACACAGGGCGCTCCGGCAGCCGGATCAACGCCGCGCGTGCGAGGACGGCAGGCGCAGGGACGTGGCAAGGGCCTCGACGGGTCCTGCGCGCGGCGCCCCGGCCGTGCGCCGTGCCCCTGCCCTGCTCCGGCGGGCACTGACCGTGCCCGGCGCCCGGTGTCCGGGCCTCAGTGTCCCGCGTGTTCCGTCGGCTCGGGCTCGTCCGTCGGCACGTACCTGCCGCAGGCGGGGTTCCGGCACGGGCCGGGGCCCCAGAGGGGTACGAAGATGCCGAGGGTCTTGTGCCGTGCCAACACGGACGCGACGGTGTGCTTGCAGGCGGGACACGCGTACTCCGCCTGCCGATGCGTCTGGCGCTTGGTACTGACCATGTACTCACGGTAGCCCAAACGTGTGCAGAACGAGACATTTAGTTTTCTTTGGTGAGGCTCCAGGAAAGGCGCTCGCCGCCGGAACCTGGTGCCATGGAACGGGGGACCCACCCGAGGAAGGGACCACCCGGTCATGGCAGCACTCTCCCCGGCCGCGGGCCTGCGCTCCGTGCGTGCCGTGGTCTTCGACACGGACGGGGTGATCACCGACTCCGCGCCGGTGCACGCCGCGGCGTGGAAGAGGGCGTTCGACGCCTGCCTGTCGGCCCATGGGGGCCAACGTCCCTTCGACGAGGGGGACGACTACCGCCGCCACGTCGACGGCCGGTCGAGGAAGGACGGCGCGGCCGCCTTCCTGAAGTCGCGCGGGCTGGACCTCCCCGAAGGCAGTCCCGACGACCCGCCGGGCACGGAGACGGTGTGGGCGGTCGCCGCCCGCAAGGACGAGGTGTTCACGGAAAGCCTGCGCGCCGCCCCGGTCGCCGTCTGGCCGGGCACGGTCCGCCTCCTGCACGTGCTGCGCGAGGAGAGGGTGCCGTGCGCCGCCGCCTCCGCCTCCCGGCACGCGACGGAACTGCTCTCCGGGGCCGGTCTCCTGGACCTCTTCGAGACCGTGGTCGACGGCAACGAGGCGCGCCGGCTGGCACTGCCGGGCAAACCGGATCCCGCCCTGTTCGTGGAGGCGGCCCGACGGCTGGGCACCCCCGCCGAGGACACCGCCGTCGTGGAGGACGCTCTGGCCGGAGTGGAGGCGGGCCGCCGCGGCGGGTTCGGGCTGGTCGTCGGCGTCGACCGCACGCACACCCCGGCCGGTGCCGCCGACCTTCGCCGCCATGGTGCCGACGTCGTGGTGTCCGATCCCGGGGATCTGCTGACCGGCGGGGACGACTGATGGCGAGGGCCTGGACCTGGTCCTACGAGGGGTACGACCCGGCGAAGGAGCGCCTGCGCGAGGCGCTGTGCACCCTGGGCAACGGCTACTTCGCCACCAGAGGGGCCGCGTCCGAGACACCGGCGGGCGGACCGCACTACCCGGGCACCTATGTGGCGGGCTGCTACAACCGGCTGACCTCCTCGGTCCAGGACCAGCAGGTCGAGAACGAGGACATGGTCAACCTCCCCGACTGGCTGCCGCTGCGCTACCGCATCCACCCGGCGGGGGCCCCCGCCGGCCCGTGGCTCTCACCCGACCACCCGTACCTCGTCGACCACCGCCAGTCGCTCGACCTGCGCGGCGGGACGCTGACCCGCCGGTCCGTGTACGAGGACGGGACCGGCCGCCGTCTGACGGTGGAGCAGGAACGCCTGGTGCACATGGGCGACCCCCATCTCGCCGCACTGCACACGGTGTTCACCGCCGACGGCTGGGCAGGCGGGGTGGAGGTGGAGTCCGGGATCGACGGTGACGTGCGCAACGCCGGAGTCGCGCGGTACCGGGACCTGGCGAACCGGCACCTGACCGGCTGGGAGACCGGTACGGAACCGGAGTCCACGGTCTGGCTGCGCTGCCGCACGGTGGAGTCGGACATCACCGTCGCCCTGGCCGCCCGTACCGTGGCCGCGCGTGGGCCCGGCGCGGGCGCTCGGGCGGCGATCGACGAGCCGGAACCGGCGGGGGGCGGCCGGGCGGCCGGGCGGGACCACCGGGCACGGCCTCGGCAGATGCCCCGCGCCGTCGTGCAGAGCCTCGTGCTCCCGCTGGGCCCGGACGAGAGTGCCGCCGTCGACAAGACGGTCGCGCTGTACACCTCCCGCGACCCGGCGATCGGCAGCCCCCGGCAGGCCGCCGTGTCCGCGGTGCGCAGGGCCCCCGCCTATCCGGGGCTGCTCGCCTCGCACCACCGGGCCTGGGCCGACCTGTGGCAGCAGGTCAGGCTGGACGTGCCCGGCGAGCCCGGCCACATCCTGCGCATGCACCTCTTCCACGTCCTGCAGACCCTCTCCCCGCACACCGCCGAACTCGACGTCGGGGTACCGGCCAGAGGACTGCACGGCGAGGCGTACCGCGGCCATGTGTTCTGGGACGAGCTCTTCGTCCTGCCGTTCCTGAACCTCCATTTCCCGGAGGTCTCACGGGGGTTGCTCGACTACCGCTACCGGCGGCTGCCCGCGGCCTGCCGTGCGGCGCACGAGGCGGGCAGGGCCGGTGCGATGTACCCGTGGCAGAGCGCCGACGAGGGACGCGAGGAGACCCAGGAGCTGCACCTCAATCCGCGCTCGGGCCGCTGGCTGGCCGACCGTTCGCGGCTGCAGCACCACGTCGGCTCCGCGGTCGCGTACAACGTGTGGCAGTACTGCCAGGCCACCGGCGACACGGAGTACCTGTACTCCAAGGGCGCGGAGATGATGCTGCAGATCGCCCGCTTCTGGGCGGACAGCGCCTCGTGGGACGACGGCCTGGGGAAGTACCGCATCCTGGGCGTCGTGGGACCCGACGAGTACCACGACGCCTACCCCGACGCCCTGGCGGCGGGCCTCGACGACAACACCTACACGAACGTGACGGCGGCCTGGGTCCTGGCCCGCGCCGGCGAACTCTGCCGGGATCTTCCCGACAGCAGATGCCGTCAGCTCCTCGACCGGATCGGGCTCGACCCCGCCGAGCTGGCCCGCTGGGACGACATCTCCCACCGGCTGCACGTGCCGTACCACCGTGGTGTCATCAGCCAGTTCGCCGGATACGGCGATCTGGCCGAGCTCGACTGGGAGGGCTACCGGGCACGGTACGGGGACATCCGGCGGCTCGACCGGATCATGGAGGCGGAGGAGGACACCGTCAACCGCTACCAGGCGTCCAAGCAGGCCGACGTCCTGATGCTCGGCTACCTCTTCTCCCCCCAGGAGCTCGCCGCCCTGTTCCGGCGGCTCGGCCACGAACTCGACGACGACACCTGGCGGTCCACGGTCGACTACTACGTGGCCCGGACGAGCCACGGCTCCACCCTCAGCTCCCTCGTCCACGCCTGGGTGCTGGCCAGGGTGCACCGCGACGACGCGTGGACGTACTGCGAGGAGGCGCTCACGGGTGACGTGGCGGACATCCAGGACGGCACGACGGAGGAGGGCATCCACCTCGGGGCCATGGCCGGCACGCTCGACTTCGTCCAGCGCGGCATGACGGGCCTGGAGACCCGGGAGGACGCGCTGTGGCTGAGCCCGGCCACCCTTCCCCAGCTGTCGAAGTTCCGGGTACGGCTGCGCTTCCGGCGGCACTGGGACGTGGACCTGCGCATCCGTGCCGAGCGGCTCAGGATCGCCGTGCCGGACGACGGCCGGCCCGGGGTGCGGGTCGTGCTGGGCGGGCACACGTACGTCATCGCCCCCGGAACGGCCCGCTGGCTCGAGCTTCCCGCAGCCGAATGACGCGGGGGCGCCGGGCGGTGGAGGTCAGGACGGCCGCGCGGACACGAGGACGCCGATCTTGTCGATGCGGTGTTCCGGATTGTTGTTGCCGTCCCGCCAGTGGTTGCCGGCCGCGTCGTCCTCAGGAGTGGCACAGGTGGAGAGGGTGATCATCGCCCGGGTCGGCTTCACACCCGGTTCGCCCGGGACCTCCGCCCGCTGTTCCGCGAGGGAGCGCTCCGACCGGAAGGAGGTCTCCCTGGTCCCGGTGATCCGGTACTCGTACACCGTCCCACCCTCCGTGACGAGGACGAGATCGCCCCTGTCCAGGGACGGGAGCTCGCGCAGCGGGCCGCCCGCGGAGAGCCGGTGGGCCGTCACCAGGTAGTTCCCCGTCTCACCGGGACCGACGCCCCCCTCCGCGCCGTACGGACTCGCGGCGGCACCGCGGTCCTGGATCCGGGTGCCCGCCCGGTCGTCCGTCGTCCCCTCGTAGGGGACTACGCGCAGGTCCGTGAGACCGAGCGCCGGAATGGCGAGGGTCGCCGTCACGGTGCGCGGGTCGGTCCGGTCGGCCGGGGGCCGCACGGAGGCGGCGGGCGCCGGCACGGCAGCGACGGCGGCGGGGGCCGCGGCGGGCGCCGCCGGGGGCGGCTCGGCCGCCACCGCCGCACAGCCGGCGGCGAGGACGACGACCGCCGCGCACGCGACCGCCCGGGGAGCTCTTCGGAGTCCGTGGAGAGGATGCATGGAAGACCCGGATTCGGTAGCCGGTGTGTGCCGGGGGACGGCCCGGGAGCGCGGGCCCGCCTCCTCCAGTACAACACCGGCGGCCGTCACACGCCCGGGTCCGGTGCGTCGAGCAGCTCGCGCACCTCCTCCGCGGTCGTCTCCCGCAGCTCCTCCCCGACGAGCAGCCAACGGGTGATGCCGACCGACTCCAGGAACGCCAGGTCGTGGCCGGCGATCACGAGTGCGCCCTCGTAGGCGTCGAGCGCCCCCGTCAGCTGCCGGACACTCGCCAGGTCCAGGTTGTTGGTCGGCTCGTCCATCATCAGCAGCTGCGGGGCCGGTGCGGCGAGCATCGTCGCCGCGAGGGCGGCACGGAAGCGCTCACCGCCCGAGAGGGTGCCCGCCGGCTGCTCGGCGCGCGCCCCCTTGAACAGGAACCGGGCGAGCTGGGAGCGGATGTGGTTGTCGGTGACCCCCGGCGCCAGGCGGGCCACGTTCGCCGCGACGCTCAGCCCCTCGTCCAGCACGTCCAGCCGCTGCGGCAGGAAGCGCAGCGGCACGAAGGTCCTCGCCTCGCCGGCCAGCGGTGCGAGCTCACCGGTGAGGGTGCGCAGCAGCGTCGTCTTCCCGGCCCCGTTGCGCCCGACCAGTGCGATGCGCTCCGGGCCCCGGACGTCGAGCTCGGCTTCGCGCAGCGCGCCGAAACGGGGCCGCAGCCCGCGCAGGCTCAGGACCGTGCGGCCCGCGGGTACGGCGGTGTGCGGGAGGTCGACCCGGATCTCGGCGTCGTCACGGATCGCGTCCGAGGCCTCGTCGAGCCGTTCCCGTGCCTCCTGGAGCCGGTCCTCGTGCAGCCCGCGGAGCTTGCCCGCCGCCTCCTGCGACGACCTCTTGCGCTCGCCCGCGACGATCCTCGGGGCCCGCCGCTCCGCGTCCATCCTCTTGTTGTGCCGCTGACGGCGGGCCACCTTGATCCGGGACTCCTCCAGCTCGCGCTTCTGCCGCCGTACGTCCGTCTCGGCGGCCCGCAGCATGCGCCCCGCCGCCTCCTGCTGGGTGGCCAGCGCCTCCTCGTACGCCGACCAGCCACCGCCGTACCAGCTCACCGAGCCGGAGCGGAGCTCGGCGATGCGGTCGACGCGTTCCAGCAGGTCACGGTCGTGGCTCACCACGACGAGCACACCGGAACGCCAGGACTCCACGGCCTCGTACAGCCTCCGGCGCGCGAACACGTCGAGGTTGTTGGTGGGTTCGTCGAGCAGCAGCACGTCCGGGCGTTCCAGCAGCAGCGCCGCCAGGCGCAGCAGGACCGTCTCACCGCCGGACAGCTGTCCGACGGTGCGGTCCAGGCCGACGGCGTCGAGGCCGAGCGTCCCCAGGGTGGCCAGGGCGCGCTCCTCGACGTCCCAGTCGTCGCCGATCGTCTCGAAGTGCTCCTCGGCGACGTCCCCGGCCTCGATGGCGCGCAGCGCCGCGCGCCGTCCGGCGATGCCGAGAGCCGCCTCGACGCTGAGTTCCGTGTCCAGGGTGAGGTTCTGTGGGAGATGGGCGAGGCTGCCGCCGGCGGTCACCGACCCGGCGGAGGGCCGCAGCCGGCCCGCGAGCAGGCGCATCAGGGTGGACTTGCCGGAGCCGTTGGTGCCGACGAGGCCGGTGCGGCCCCGGCCGAAGGTCAGCGAGAGCCCGTCGAAGACCTCGGTGCCGTCCGGCCACCGGAAGGACAGGCCGGAGCAGGTGAGGGAGGCCGTGGGCGTGAGGGGGTGGGACATCGTGATCCTCGCAGTCGCAAGCGTGTGAACAGGGGCTTCGTATGCGAGCACCACGCGGCGACCCGGGCCGGGAAAGAAAAGGGGGGTGCGGTCCTCCGGAGAGCGGGGGACGGCTCATGCACCGAGGTCGCATCCACGCGGGGTCACGGGGCGGCAGGAAAGCCGACGGCGGCGTGACGGGCTACGGCAGGGGCCGTACCGCGCGATGATCGCGGGCCTCAGATGCGCAACGTCCACCTCTATCGGAGACGACAGGACTCGAAAACTGTACATCGGAGGGCTGCCGGTGTCCGGGTATTTACGAGCGGTCCGGCCTCGCTGCCTGCCCGGTGACCCCGGGGCCCCGGCTGCGGAGGAGCCCCGCCCCGGTACGGCCGCAACGGCGGTACGGCCCGGGGGCGGGGCTCTCGCGGAACCGTGGTCGGCGCGGGGTACGGGGCTCCCGCGGCGTCCGGGTCAGCGCAGGGTCTTCAGCATTTCCGCGCTGAACGGCGTGATGTTCCCGGTGTCCCCGCGCAGGGTCTTCGCCGCCCATTCGGGATCGGCGATCAGCGCGCGGCCCACGGCGACCATGTCGAACTCGTCGTTCTCGATGCGCTCCAGCAGCTGCTCGATGCCGGTGACGCCGGAGCTGTTGCCCTGGAAGGCGCCGAAGAAGTCACCGTCCAGGCCGACGGAACCGACGGTCATCGTCGGCCTGCCGCTGATCTTCTTCACCCAGCCGGCGAGGTTCAGGTCGGATCCCTCGAACTCCGGCAGCCAGTAGCGGCGGGTGGACGCGTGGAAGACATCGACCCCGGCCTCGGCGAGCGGCGTGAGCAGGGAGTCCAGCTCCTCGGGCGTCTGCGCGAGCTTCGCCTCGTAGGCGTCCTGCTTCCACTGGGACATGCGGAAGAACAGGGGGAACGCGTCGGAGACGGCGGCGCGGCAGGCCGCCACGATCTCGGCCGCGAAGCGGGTCCGCGCGACGAGGTCGCCACCGTAGGCGTCCGTACGGCGGTTGCTGCCCGACCACAGGAACTGGTCGATCAAGTAGCCGTGTGCGCCGTGGAGTTCGACGCCGTCGAAACCGAGACGCTCGGCGGCTGCCGCCGCGTCGGCGAACGCGGCGATGACGTCGTCGAGGTCCTTCTGCGTCATGGCGCGGCCCTTGGGCTCGCCCGTCAGGGACACGCCGGACGGGCCGACGGGTTCCGCGTCCGCCACGGGCGGTGCGCCCTCGGCGCGGGTGACGCCCACGTGCCACAACTGCGGGATGATCGCCCCACCCGCGCGGTGCACGGAGTCGGCGACGTCCGCCCAGCCCGCGAGGGCGTCCTCGCCGTGGAAGCGCGGGACCCGGTCGCTGGTACCCGCGGAGCTGTGGTCGATGTAGGTGCCCTCGGTGATGATCAGCCCCACGCCGCCGGCGGCCCGTCGCGTGTAGTAGTCCGCCACGTCCTGTCCCGGAACGCCGGCGGGGGAGAACTGCCGGGTCATGGGCGCCATGGCGATCCGGTTGCGCGAGGTCAGTCCGCGGACCGAGAACGGGCGCGAGAGGGTGTCCGCTGTGCGGTCGGCGTTCGCATCTGTCACGTCATGTCCTGTTCGTTGGCTCGGGATGTCCATCCGCTGCCAACATCCGGGCGCCGCCACGGCATCCCCGCACGGGACCGCTGTGGTCAAGATCTCGCCGGGGCGGGGGCTCACGCCGCGCGATCCGGGCGGTCGGACCTTTGCGTTCGGGAGAGGCCGCGCCCCCGGCTGCGCACACGGCGGGGCCCCCGGGTGGTCATCCTCTGCCGGCCGTGATCTGTTCGAGGACCTCCGTGTAGAGGGACCGTCTGTCGGGGCGGGCGTGATCGGCCGCGTACCTGAGCGAGGGGACCGCCGGTTCGCCCAGCCCGACGAGCCCCTCGACCGCCGTCCGGCGGACTACGGGGTGCGCATGCCCGAGCAGGCCGGTCAGGGCGGGTATCGCGGGTGTCCAGGAGGCGTGGCACAGGGCCCGGATCGCCGACCGCACGATGTCGGGCCGGGGGTCCTCCAGCAGGATGAAGGTGTGCCGCAGGTAGGTCTGCCGGTCCAGTACCGCCCGCGAGGTGCGGTGTGCGTGCAGACGGACCCCGGGGCGGGGGTGGTGCAGCAACTCGGCCAGCAGGGAGGGCACCGCGCCGTCCCGGCCGGTGTCCGGACCGGCCTCGGCCAGCCGCGTGAGCGCCCGGCGGATCTGCTCCGGGTCGCCGGTCCGGGCCAGGTCCAGCAGCTCCCGCCGCGACGGACTCCGCGGGGCCCCGGTGGGTACGGCCCGCGTGCGGTCGCGGAGGGACGCCTGTGCGGCGGAGTCCCGCTGCGCGGCGTGGGGACCGCGCAGCGGGCCCTCGACGAGGAGGAGCCGGTCCGCGAGGTCGTCGCGGCCCTCGGCCCGTAGCCGCCGGCAGGTCCTGACCAGTGCCGGGGTGCGAAGGAGCGGAAGGCCGACGAGCAGGTCGAGGTACCCCCAGGCCCCGGCCTCCAGACGGGCGCCGAGGTGCTGCGCCAGCACATCGGCCCGGGCACGGCGCAGCGCCTGGCCGATCGCGGTGGGGGCCCGGTCGTCGGCCCACCAGGTGAGGAGCAGCGGGATCAGCGGCTCCAGCTCCTCCGGATCGAGCCGCGCGGCCACGTGGGCCACTCGGTCGCGCAGGATGCCGGCGGCCCCGAGTTCGCTCCGGTCGAGGGCGGTCGGCGCGCGGGCCTGACCGGCGCCGACGGGTAGGTCGACGCGGCCGTGGAGGTACGCCCGGAGCACAGCGATTCCGGCCTCCGGCTCCGGCCACTCCAGGAGGGCCAGTGCCGCGGTCGCCCTGCGGTCCGGAGCGCGGTGGTCCAGCATCGCCAGCAGCCGTTCACGCAGCGCCGCCGAACGGGGCTGATCGAGATCGTCCGCGTGGACGGCACGGGCTGCCGGCACAGGTCCGTGAGTGGTCTCCGTGAGGGTCCAGGCGGGTGCGTCGAGCGGCTGGAGCTCCGACATCCAGTCGATGAGCGCGGCGCGGACCTCCGGGCTCCGGGCCGGGGGCCAGACCTCGACGAGAGCGTTCAGACGCTCCCTGGAGCCGGTCCCGCCGTGGGGCGCGCGCCGGAACTGCCGCAGGGCGGCCGGGGTGTGTACGGCTGCCTCCAGCGCGGTCCGCCACGCCGCGGCCTCGGCCCGTACGGAGTCCGCGGCGGGCTCCGGGACGGCGAAGGCCTCCCGCAGCACGGCGACCTCGGCCCGCCACGGGTCGGCGCCGAGCCGGGCCGCCGCGAGTGACTGCTCGAGATCGGTGCGGACCAGTACTGCGCCGAGGCGTCGCAGCAACGGCAGCGGGTACCGTCCTCCCGCTGGTGCGGGAGGCTGTGCCCGTACCGCGTCGGCCACGGCCGCCCTCCTGACCGCTGTCAGCGCCGGTGCGGCCGCTTCGAGGACGCCGAGGACCGCGTACCGGTCCTCGGCCGAGGCACCGGCGGCGCCGAGCACCTCGGTCAGGAGCTGGGCGCACCGGGCGAACGCCGTCACCTCCTCCGCCGCCCACGGCGCCGGGCACAGCCGCAGCGTGAACCGCACCACCCGGCCCCGGACGGCGGGTTCGTCGCCGGCGAGCCGGAGCCAGTCCGCCAGCAGGGGCCGCAGCGCGCGCATCCGGTCGGGACGCGGAGCCTCGTCCCGACCGACGAGCCGCAGCGCGACCGACGGACTCCAGCCCTCCACGACCAGCGACCTGGCGTCGAGGTCCGCTCCGCCGCCTTCCTCCGGCGCCGGGCCGGAGGGGGCGGGCCCGGTGACGCCGTGCCGCGCCGAGAGCGCCGCGAGGTCCCCGGCCGAACCTGACGCGAGGCCGATCCGGCGCGTCGCCACCAGGGCGAGCAGCGCCGGTACGACCGGTGACGCCTGGTCGTCCAGCGCGAGGACCGAACGCACCTGAAGGGCGCCGTCGAGCCCTTCGAGCAGCAGTGCGCGGGTGCGGGTGCTGTCACTGTGCTCGGCGGCTGCGAGCAGGGTCGCCGCGTACGCCTCGCCGAGGACCGAGCGCAGTGCCCCGACGAGCGTGGCACGCAGCCCGGGGTTGTCGTGCTGCCCGAGACAGCGCAGCAGTGCCGGGACCGCCGCAGGGGTGCCGGCATCGACGAGGACCGCTGCGGCGGTCTTCTTGATGTTCATGTTCGGATGGGTGAGACAGGCCGCGATCGAGGGACCGGCCCAACGGGCCCCGGCGTGACCGAGTGCGAGGAGTGCCTGCCGGACGGTCCGGATGTCCCGGTCGGTGGTCAGCGCGATCAGGGTCGCCGACAACGCCTGTGCGTCGTCGCCCCCGGTGTCACGGGCGAGCAGCGCGATCACGTGCTTGCGCACGTGCGGGTCGCGGCTGCGCAGCATGCGGTGCACGCGTGCACGGGTCCGTACGTACGAGGTGCGGAGCAGCAGTCCGAGCAGGATCGCCCGCTCGCCGCCGGACAGTCCGGGCCGGTCCAGCAGATCGAGTGCCGTCGTCGCGACGAGGGCGTCGCCGGCCTCCGGCGCGTGCGTCGCGTCGAGCAGGCAGGACGGCCTGATCCTTCCGCGCGTGTGGAGCCGGGCGCCCAGGGCGTGCAGGGCGTCCAGCACCTCCTGGGGCACCGCGGGCTCGCCGGCCGTGTGCCCGGCGCCGGGCTCCGGGGCGGCGGCCCCCGGTTCCCCGGACGCCGCCAGCTCGGCCACGACGCGCGCGAGCAGGTCGGCGATGACCGGCAGCGTGCCGGCGTTGCCGTGCGCCGCCAGCCGGCACAGGGCCGCCACCGGTTTGCCGGGGTCGAGGTGGGAGCTGAGGAGGGACAGTTCCCGCTCGTCCGGCCCGCCGAGGTCGGTCGCGACGCGGGCCGGCAGGTCGGTGGGATCGAGGCGGACGAGGAGCGCGCGCCGCTGCTCCGGATCGTCCGTCAGGTGCCACAGGATCTCCAGGGCGCGGTTGCGCTCGGCGCGGAGGTGGGGAGCGATGACGCCCATGGTGTCCCGCGGGCCCTCGCCCTCCCCCACAGCCGTGTCTGCGCGCTCGCTCCCGTCCTCGCGCTCGCTCCCGTCCTCGGGCGGGGCGAGGCCGAGCCCTTCCCTGAGCGCCCGCACCGTCCGGTGGCCTCCGATCGCCTCCAGCGCGTCCAGGGCCGCGGCGGGTGCCGTCGGGAGGAGGGCGATCACAGCCTCCTCGGCGTCCACGTGACGCACCTCGCGGATCGCGGTGAGGAAGGGGCCCGGCGCGGGGACACGGGGGAGCAGCTGTGCGATCGCGTCCCCGATCGGGAGTTCCCCCGCCCCCTGCCCGGCCAGGGCGACCAGCAGAGCGAGCCGCCGGGGCCAGCCCGGATCGTCCGCGGGCGTGTCCGTCAGCACGCGGAACACCGCCTGCCGGCAGGTGAAGAGGATCGTGGCGACCTCGACGGGCGGAATCGAGTGATCCGCCAGCGCCAGCCCGACGACAGCCGTGGCGTGCAGGTCCTCCGGGAAGTGGCCGCGCCGGTGGAGCCCGCGCAGACAGGCCACCAGAGGCCCTCCGAACAGCAGGGGGTCCTGCGCGGCGACGGCCGTCAGATCACCGATGTCATCGCGGCCGGCCAGCTCGCCGAGCAGTTCCATGCCCCTCCGGCGCAGACCCGGCGGCAGACCCGCGTCGCCGACGACCTGCCGCAGCAGACCGCCGTGCCCGTGGTGGGCCGCGGCCCCGAGGGCCGCCTCGGCCGCCCCGGGGCACGCCCGCACCGCTCCACCGGCGAGAAAGGGGGACAGGGCCCCCGGCGGGATCGGATCCAACGCCGCCCAGGGTTCGGTGAGTTCGGCCAGAACAGCAACGGCGGGCGCGTCCTCGGCCCCGTCGAGCAGGCCGACAAGCACCTCGCGGACCCGGGCGGGGGCCAGCAGCCCCTCCCGCAGACCCTGCCGGGCCAGCCGCAGCGCCTCGCCCCGCAGGGCCGGGTCGCCACTTTCCGCCAGCTCGGTGACGAGCAGGGCGGGCCGGTGCGCTCCGGTCACGTCCGTCTGCCGGACCGCCTGGTGGAGCAGCTCGCCGCGGGGCTCCCTCCGGAGGACCGCGGGGTCGTCGAGGAGCTCGGCGCGCAGCCAGGCGATCCGTACGCGTGCCGGCAGTCCGGCCGTACGCCACGACGGCCACGGGCGTTCCCCCCGGAACCGCCCGAGCCGCTCGTAGAGGCCCGCCAGGCCGAGTGCGGCCTCCGGCGGGCCGGCCACCGACACCGGCAGGAGCGCCGCGAACTCGGCGCTCTCCGGCGCCGCGAGGGCGTTGTCCGAGGCGAGCCGTTCGGTGAGGAGGACCAGGCCCAGATACCGCACACGGGGATCGCCGTGCCGGACCAGGCGTCCGAAGACGGCCGGCCCGCAGACCTGTGCGTCGAGGTGACCGGACAGCCGCCCGATGTCCCCTCGGAGGACCGCTTCGTCAAGGGGTTCGTCCACCGTCGTCGTCACCACCGGATGCTAACCACGGCCTTCTGCGCGTCACCAGCGATATTCCGTCCACCCCTCGGTGGGGGCGGGGGCCGCGGGCGGGACATCCGCGTGACGCCCCGGACCGGGGGTGCGCGGGGGAGGTGTGTGCCTCGTGCGAAGCCCGTGTTGCGCCGTGTGTACGCGGAGTTGACGCACGGTCACCAACATGGCGCGGCCATGACAGCATCTCGCGACCCCTTGCCCTGCCCGAACACGCCCCGCCATCGTCGGACGCGGCGAACGAATCCCCGTACGCCGCCCCCGTCGGCGCGTGAACCCCTGGCGCGCCACCGTTCGAGGAGAACCTCTCCATGGCAGCACTGCGCACCACCAAGCGGCGGATCGCCGCAGCGATCGCCACCGCGACGACTGTGGCACTGGCAGTCGGAGCGGGCGCGGCCTTACCCGCCCAGGCGGCCCAGCCCGAGGGCAGGATCCTGCACGCCGGGACGGCCGAGGCGGTCCCCGGAAGCTACATCGTCACGCTGAAGCAGACGGCCGGGTTCACGGCCTCCGCGGCCCGGGGCAGGAAGCTGATATCCGGCTACGGCGGGAAGGTCGAGCGCACCTACACGGCGGCGCTGAACGGCTACGCCGCCACCCTCAGCAGCGCCGGGGCCGCGCGGCTCGCCGCCGACCCGGCGGTCGCCTCGGTCGAGCAGGACCAGAAGGTCCACTCGACCGCCACCCAGAGCAACGCGCCCTGGGGCCTCGACCGGATCGACCAGACGAACCTCCCGCTGAGCGGCACGTACACCTACCCGGACTCCGGGGGCGGCGGCACGACCGTGTACGTCCTCGACACCGGGGTGCGCATCACCCACCAGGAGATCGCCGGAAGGGCCTCGTACGGCTACGACTTCGTCGACAACGACGCCACGGCGCAGGACGGTGCCGGGCACGGCACCCACGTCGCCACGACCGTCGCCGGAACCACGTACGGCGTGGCGAAGAAGGCGAAGATCGTCGCTGTGCGCGTCCTCGGGAACGACGGCTCCGGCACCACCGCCGGGGTCATCGCCGGCGTCGACTGGATCACCGCCAACCACGTCGCGTCCTCCGTCGCGAACGTGTCGCTCGGCGGCGGCGCCAGCACCACCCTGGACAACGCGGTGCGCCGGTCGATCGCCTCCGGTGTCACGTACGCCATCGCGGCCGGCAACTCGGGTGCCCTGGCGTCCGGTTACTCACCCGCCCGCGTCGACACCGCGCTCACGGTCGGCGCCAGCACCCGGACCGACGCCCGGGCCACCTACTCGAACTACGGCCCCGTGGTCGACATCTTCGCGCCGGGCTCCGCCATCACGGCCGGCTGGAACACCTCGGACAGCGCCACCTACACCGGCAACGGCACCTCCTTCGCCGCCCCGCACGTCGCCGGCGCCGCGGCGGTCTACCTGACCAACCACCCGGGCGCCTCCCCGGCGGCCGTGGGCGCGGCCCTGGTGAACGGCGCGACCTCCAACGTCCTCACGGGCATCGGAACCGGCTCCCCGAACAAGCTCCTCCGGCTCGTCCCGTAACGCCTCAACGCCTCAACGCCTCAACGCCTCAACGCCTGAACGGCCGCACGGCTCAACGGCTTCACGACACAACCGCACCCCGGCCGGGGACGCGCACGGGACCACTCCTTCCCGTACGCGTCCCCGGCTCGTGCCGTTCCGAGGGGCGGCGCGGCCCTCCGGTCCAGGGCGAGGCCCCCAGCGAGTACGAGCGCGAGCCGGGCGGGCAGGTGTTGCCGGCGGCGACGGGGGCGGAGGACGGCCGCGTCCAGGTGGAACCGGGCGGGCGGAGGGCGTACCCGTCCCCGATGCGCGCGGCCGCGTCGCCCCCGGACGGAGAGATCGGGGAGAGCGCGCGTCCCTAGGGTTCTCCCGACGGTCCCTCCGGCCTGAACCGTGACCGGCGCCGCAGGTCGGCCGGACTGTCTCCCTCAGCGGCACGTCAGCCGCACGCGCACGAGAGGAAGGCCGGGCATGGCCGACGACAAGGTCCTGGAGGCCCAGAAGTGGGTCAACTCCACCTACGGCGCAGTGAGCGGATATGTCCGCTGCCCGGAGAACGGCCAGACGGGCTGGTCCACCATGTACGCCCTGGTGATGGGGCTCCAGCACGAGCTCGGCATCTCGCCGCTCGTCGCGAGCTTCGGGCCGACCACCCTGTCCCGGCTCGCGGCGCTCGGTGACATCGGGTTCGGCTGGAGCCAGAACGCGAACATCGTCCGCATCATCCAGCACGGCCTGTTCTGCAAGGGCTACTGGGGCGCGAACGGGTACGGCGAATTCGGTGCCGTCACCACCGAGGCGGTCAAGGCGATCCGCGTCGACATGGGCCTGCCCGACGGCGGCATGGGCACGGCGGGCGGCACCGTCACGCCGGCGCTCTTCAAGTGCATCCTCAACATGGACGCGTACGTCGTCGTGGCCGGCGGAACCGACAAGATCCGTGACATCCAGCGGTGGCTCAACGGCCGCTACTGGCTGCGCAGCGCCTACAGCATCGGGCCCGCCGACGGGATCTACTCCCGTGACGTGCAGAAGGCCCTCGTGATCGCCATCCAGTACGAGCTGGGGCTCACGCCCAACGGCAACTTCGGACCCGGCACCCAGGCCGGACTGCGCTCGCACACCCTCCGCGAGGGCGATTCCGGCATCTTCGTCGAGCTCTTCACCGCCGCCTGTGTCTTCAACGAGCCCGTGATCGTGAAGGGCCAGGACGACATCGAGGTCCGCACCACCTTCAAGAGCAGCTTCGACAGCAAGACCAAGGAGTTCGTCGAGGTCTTCCAGGCCTTCTCGCAGCTGTACGGGAGCGGCGACGCCAACTACGGCGTGGGCGAGTACGACACCTGGTCCCAGCTGCTGGTGTCGATGGGCAACGCGGACCGCGAGGCCACCGGTTCCGACACCCGCTTCGAGATCACCGCGTCGCGCGCCCGCTGGCTCTACGACCACGACTACCGCCTCGTCGGCCGCTACCTGTACGACCCGCCGGGATCGACCCTCGACAAGGAGATCAAGCCGGGCGAGCTGCAGACCATCTTCGACGCGGGGCTGCGCGTCTTCCCCATCTACCAGGACAACGCGCGGCAGTTGCCCGACTTCACGTACGGCCAGGGCTACCAGCACGCGCTCAACGCCCACGATCTGGCCAGCCAGTACGGCTTCAACCGGGGCACCACCCTGTACTTCGCGGTCGACTACGACGCCCAGCAGTGGGAGATCGACGGCTCGCCCCAGGGGATCATCGCCTACTTCAACGGGGTGGTGGCGGGCCTGGCCAGCCGCGGCAAGAAGTACTTCCACGGTGTCTACGGCTCCCGCAACGTCTGTATCAACGTCACCAAGAAGACCGGAGCCCGCTTCTCCTTCGTCTCCGGCATGTCCTGGGGCTTCTCGGGGAACCTCGGCTACTCCCTGCCGCCGAACTGGGCGATCAACCAGATCAAGGAGTTCCAGGTCACCAACGGCTCGGACGTCTTCGACCTGGACCGGGACGTCTGGCGGCGCAACAGCGAGCCGGGCAGCAACTCCGTGAACCGGCCGGCCGGACCCGCCGACGCCTTCATCGCGTACGTGCGCCGGCTCTACGACCACGCCCTCGCGTACAAGTCGGCGAACGACGTGGACACCAACGCCAGCCGGCTGGTGATGGAGTACATCCGGCACGAGAAGTACGAGGGCCTGGACTGGTGGTGGCTGGCGGGCAGCTACGACGGTGACTTCGTGGCGTACTGCAACGCCCGGGGCGAGTCCGTGACGGACTCCTTCACCGACACGGTCACCGGCTACGTCCTCGACGCGGCCCATCTGATGGCCACCGCCAACGGCTTCCTGGTCAACTCCGACCCGGACGACAAGGGGGACGCGACCGGCGGCGACGTGGCCGGCTGGGGCGGCGACATCATGACCTTCTGGGCTGACTGGCGGAACTCGGAGGAGGAGTACGCCTCCCCTCTCACGTTCTGCCGGGCCAAGCTCGCCATCCCCGGCACCGTGTCCAGCTTCGGCTACACGGACATGATCGAGGACGTCGACGGCTACCTCCTGGCGAAGCACGTCGCGGGGAACGGGAACATCGCCGACTGGGTGGTCTCCCACTACAACAACGGGGGCGCGCTGACCCGCTTCCGTTCCCACTTCGACCGGCGCTGGCAGACCGCCGGCAACGCCAAGTCGTCCTGCAGCAAGCTGCTCTACGGTGCGAGCGACTCCAAGATCAGCCCGGCCCGCTTCGCGCTCATCTCGGCGGCCGGCGCCGTGCTGCCCGGGGACTACATCCTGCTGCCCGGCGGTTCGGCCAAGTTCGACGACTTCTGCCAGGGTTTCACCGACCGGCAGCTCTCCCTGATCGGACTGGAGAACAGCCTGGCCGCGCAGTACCGGAAGAACCTGCGCACCTACCAGGAGAAGGCCGCGAAGCGGGCGGCGAGCCGGGCCGGCGGGAAGAGCGTGCAGAGTTAGTCCATGGGTCTCCTTCTCCTCCTGCTGCTGTTCGTGGTGCTGACCGGCCCCGGACTCTGGTTCTGGGGCCGGTCCCTGGCGGCCGGCCGGTGGCGGCACAG
The DNA here is from genome assembly GCA_014651175.1 of Streptomyces clavifer. GTDB lineage: Bacteria > Actinomycetota > Actinomycetes > Streptomycetales > Streptomycetaceae > Streptomyces > Streptomyces clavifer. The sequence continues at coordinate 445,722 of BMWJ01000004.1, forward strand.
CACCGGCTGGTTCGCCGGGACGGCCGTTCTGCTTGTGGTGGCCACGGGCCTCACCTACCTCGGCGGTTCCCTGGCCGGCGGAAGCCTGGACCCGGAGGAGGCGTGCCACGCGGACGGCCAGACCTACGACCGGGCCTACCGCAGGGCGAACTTCGACGAGTACACGCAGTGGTTCCCGCTCCACGACAGATGCCATGCGGGCTACGACCTGGTGCCGGCCTGGGTGAACCCGGCCCTGGTCGTGCTGCCCGTCCTGGCGGTCGCCTGCCTGGCCCACGCCGTACGGCTGGCCGTCCTCCACCGACGTACGAGGACGGGCACACCGGGTCCGAGCTGAGCGGGCGGAAGCCGGGGCGGGCCACACCCCACTACCGTGGTGTCCCATGACGACCACCGAGACGGAGATCACCGAGGACCTGGTCCGGGACCTGCTGCGCGAGCAGCACCCCGACCTGGCGGACCGGCCGGTGAAACTCGGCGTACGTGGACCGTGGTGTTCATGGCCGCGCACCCCCGACCGGGGGACGCCACGCCCTGGGGTGCGGATGTTCAGAACGCGTACCTGATGCGCAGCCACGGTGCGTGGACCGCGATCAGCTCCCGCAGCTGGACGAGGGCGGTGTGCTTGACGTCGCGGGCGTAGCGGACGTTGAGGGCCCCGTTCTCCGAGCGCTTGGTCTCCTGGGCGGCAGGCTGCCACAGGACCTCCTCGGCCCGGGGGTGCCAGCCGAGGTTGACCTCGTGGAGCTGCTGGTTGTGGGTCAGCATGATGATCTCGGCGGCCGCCTGCCGCTTCACCCGGTCGGGGAGGACGTCGTCGAGGTGGACGAGCAGGTCGGCCCAGTCCCGCTGCCAGCCGGGGCGCAGCACCACCGGTGAGAGGTTGAAGTGGACCTCGTAACCCGCGTCGAGGAAGTCCGCCGCGGCGGCGATCCGGTCCGTGACCGGGCTGGTGCGGATGTCCAGCAGACGGGAGTCGCTCGTGGGCATCACCGAGAACCGCACCCGGGTGCGGCCTCGCGGATCCAGTGCGAGCAGGTCCGGGTTGACGAACTTGGTGGCGAACGACGCCTTGGCGGTGGGCAGCCCGCGGAACGCGGCGATCAGGTCGGCCGTGTTGTCGCTGACCAGGGCGTCGACGGAGCAGTCGCCGTTCTCGCCGATGTCGTACACCCACGACTGCGGGTCGCACTGATTGGGCTCCCGTTTGGGGCCCTGGGCCTGCACGTGCCGCCGGACATGGGCGACGATCGCCCCGATGTTCGTGAACAGCGTGATCGGGTTGGCGTAGCCCTTGCGGCGCGGGACGTAGCAGTAGGCGCAGGCCATGGCGCAGCCGTTGGAGGCACCGGGGGCGATCCAGTCCGCAGACCTGCCGTTGGGGCGGGTCGTGAGCGTCTGCCGGACACCCAGGACCAGGGTCTCGGTCTTGACGCGGGTCCAGCGGGCGACGTTGCCGTCGTTACCGTGCAGGGAGGGGATGCGCCAGTGGCCGGCCACCTCGGTGACGGGGACGCCCGGCAGCCGCGCCATGATCTGCCGGCCGCGAGGGGAGGCGAGCGCGGCGGGTTCGGCGTACACCTCGCGGATGTCCAGCATGCGTCGTGCCTGCGGGCCGTCCCGGAATCCGCCGCCGTCCGGCAGGGAGGCGGGCAGGGTGTCCTCCCACTCGAACAGCGCCGGCTGCTCGGGCCCTCCCGGGGAGGAGCCGGTCGGACGATCGTTCACGGCACTGCTCCTGTTCCCGCCGCGGCCGGGGCGCCCGCCTCCCACCGGGAGAGGAGGCCGCCGCGTACGTGTCCGACCCTACGCGGGAGCACCCCGGAAGGCGGGCGAGGAATCGGCCCGGCACACCGCCGCAGCGGGGGCGCGCCCGGGGGAACGTGCCGGAGCTCTCCCCGGACCGGTCCGACGGAGTGTCGGCGTACGGATGCGCCGAGGGGCTGGCAGCATCGGTCGCGCGGCGGCCCGGTGGTCACTGTGCGGCACGGCGCGGGGCGCCGGCCGCGTACCCGGCTGCTGCGCCGGCACCTTCGACTCGCCCTCGTCCCGGTCGCCCCGCCCCCACGGGGCCGTACGCGCACGAGGCGACGGCCGTGAGAGGCGGAACCCATGGCGCCACGCCCCCACTGGCTGTTCGGGGACCAGCTCGGTCCGCATTTCATCGACCCGCGCCACGGCGGCCCCGACGCAAAGTCGCCCTTGGTCATGATTGAGGCGCGCTCGGTGCTGCGCAGGCGCCGGTTCCACCGTGCCAAGGCCCATCTGGTGCTCTCGGCGATGCGGCACCGAGCCGCCGAGCTCGGCGACCGGATCACCTATGTACGGGCCGAGACGTATGCCGAGGGTCTGGAGCAGGCCCTCGGCCACCCGGCCTCCCACCGTTCGGACTCCCACGACGGGGATGCGGGACCCTCGCAGGAGCGCGGTGCCGGTGACCGGCTGACCGTCTGCCATCCCACCTCGCGCCGCGCACTGGACTTCGTCCGTGCGCAGCCGGGCGTGGAGGTCCTGGGGGCGCGGGGCTTCATGGTGAGCCACGACGACTTCGCCGAGTGGGCCGGACGCGGCAGCGGGCAGAGCCTGCGGATGGAGGGCTTCTACCGCTGGGTGCGCGGACGGCACGATCTCCTGATGGACGGGGACGGGCCGGTGGGCGGGCGGTGGAACCTCGACCACGACAATCGTGAACCCCCGCCGCGCGGAAAGGAAACCCTCGACGTCCGGGGCCCCTGGCAGCCGCGCGAGGACGACATCGACGAAAAGGTCCGCCACGATCTCGACCGCTGGGAACGCGACGGCGACGTCTCCTTCGTCGGCCGCGACGGGCCCAGGCGCTTCCCCGCCACCCGGCGGGAGGCGCTGTCCGCGCTGCGCCGCTTCATCACCCACCGCCTCCCGGACTTCGGCCGCCACGAGGACGCCGTGCTCGCGGCCGACCCGGTGATGAGCCACAGCCTGCTGTCCGCACCCCTGAACCTCGGTCTCCTGGACCCGGCCGAATGCGTGGAACGCGCGGTGCACGCCTATCGGGCCGGCGACGCGCCCCTCAACAGCGTCGAGGGCTTCGTCCGGCAGATCGCCGGCTGGCGCGAGTACGTCTGGCACCTCTACTGGCACTTCGGCGAGGACTACCGCCACCGCAACGCACTGCGGCACACCACCCCCCTGCCCGACTGGTTCCTCGACCTGGACGCCGACGCGGTCACCGCCAACTGTCTGTCCACCGTCCTCGCCCAGGTGCGGGACACCGGCTGGACCCACCACATTCCCCGCCTGATGGTGCTCGGCAGCCGCGCCCTTCAGGACGGCTGGGACCCGGAGGCCGTCACCGACTGGTTCCACCGCTGCTTCGTCGACGGCTACGACTGGGTGATGCTCCCGAATGTCGTCGGTATGTCCCAGTACGCCGACGGCGGTCTCATGACCACCAAGCCGTACACGTCCGGCGGCGCCTACATCCACAGGATGAGCGACCTGTGCGGCCCCTGCGCCTACCGTCCCACCGACCGCACCGGCGACCACGCCTGCCCCTACACCGCCGGCTACTGGGCCTTCCTCCACCGGCACCGCACCCGACTCGCCGCCAACCACCGCACGGCCCGCGCCGTGAAGGGCCTCGACCGGATCAAGGACCTGCCGGAGCTCCTCGAGGCGCACGCGGATCGGGGCGACACGCCCCCCTGACGGCCCCTGAGCGGCCCGGTGCCCCGCTCCGGAAGGGCCTGGGACGAGGGGGAAAGCCGGAGGCTATCGCGGCGGGTTGAGCCCGCGCCAGTACGTCCAGCTGGTCTCGTTCGGCTCGCTCCACCCGTCCGGGGCATGAGCGAACTCCGGGTGGTGCCCGGCGATGTGGGCACGGGTGCGCGCCGGGACCTCCGCGTACGAACCGAGCTTGTGGCCCCGGCAGTGGAAGGTCAGCCCGCCCGGCTGCTGACCGCGGGCCATCCACGGCAGCCATGGGGACATCCGGGTCCACGACATGGTGGCCGGGACACTGGGAGCCGGGCCTGCCAGGTCACCACGGTCGGCGAAGAACTGGAAGAGCTCAAGCGCCCTGTACGTGTCACCGGCCGAGTGAGCGGGATACTCGGCCACCGGCAGCGGCGAGGGGTAGGCGAGCGGGATCTCCAGGCTGAAGCAGACCTTTCCGCCCAGCTCGGTCGTCGGGATCGGGAAGGGGCGCCACCTCTGGTTCGCCGGGTCGTTCCAGACGTGCACCACCGGTAGGCCCTGCCACGTCTCCAGGATCTCGCGGTCGGTGGGGTCCAGGTAGAAGGCGGCCTCACGGGACAGCAGTCGGTAGGCATCGGGACCGGCTTCCTCGTCCTGGACGAGGCGGGAGACGTTGAGCCCCTCGAAGCCGAAGATCTTTCGGTAGGGCTCGTCGGGGGCCCAGGAGTACACGTCGCCCGACCACCAGTACGTGACCTCCCGGCCGTCGAGCGAGGCGCGGGTACGGGCGAAGGCGCGGAGCAGCTCTGTGGGTGTTGTCATACGGACCACTCTGCGTGGCGGCCGCCCCGGCCGGGCGGGAAACACCCGGGAGGGCCCGGCTCCGGCGCGGTCGCCGTCCGGCCCGCGCCCCTGTGCAGAAGCGCCGTGAAATCGCTGCGCAGCGGCGGCAGAAAGACGCGGACGCGCACCCGAGCGGCGGCCCGCAAAGGGTAACCGTGCACCCTGATATCGACGTGTCGGGGTCCCGCACGGCGAACCACCGCGGGGGTTGTCCGACTGCGCCCGTGGTGGTGTCCGCAATCAGGCCTACGGCCTTTATCGAGTCGCCCGGCTGTGCGGCTCGGTCCACGCGGCACCTGTGAATTGCATCTCTGTCGCGCCGTGCCGGTGAACAGCGTCGAACGACTGGCTGCTACGAGTGGGAAGGGGGGTTCTTCTCTCTCCCGAAGGGCTTGGAACCCGTCGCACTCCAGAGCGCCGGGCGGCAGCGCGCCACCCCTTCCTGCGGCGGGAATGTTCCGACGCCCGGACGGCACGGCTGTTCCGCTCGCAGGACCTGCCAGGTGGTGTGTCGTCAGCGGGGCGGGTTCGGCCCGGAGCCCGCTCCAGCCCTTCCGCTGCAGCCCTCACCTCCGGCGGAGGAGGGCATGGCAGCCGCACTCCTTCCTCCTCGAGGGTCTCCGCAGCTTGTCTGCGGACCTCGTCCCCCGTCCTTCCTCGATTCATCCCTTCCCGGGGCCGGGCCGATTACGGGTCCGGATCCGATTGCCGCGAACAACGCCGAAGCGGGACGGCATATTCTGGATATCGCAACATTTCTCCCACGAGTGTCACATTTCGCCGGTGATGCGGAAGGCATCGTCCATTGCTCTTCCGCAGGGAAATGCGCGGAGGAGTGACCGACGGTGTCGCGAGAGTGAAGACGTATGCAATGGGAAGGAGTTGATCCATTTCGTGGTAGAGTACTAATGAATTCACAGGACGCCGCGAGTATAAGGGGAATGGCGTGAATACCGAGAAGGTTACGGCTCGACGTCTTACGGCCGAGGAAATTGCAGGCTTGGGCCTCCAGGACAGTATTTTCGTCTCGGCAGGGGTGGATGGCCTTCCTCTCGACTGCTATGCCCCGGCTTTCCTCACGGCGCCGGGCAAGGACTTCGAGGGAGGTTCCTTCGTCGCGAGGACGGTCTTCGGCGAAGAGGTCCACGTCCTCCCGGAGAACGCCGAAGAGGGCGGGATCTGGATCGCCGACAAGGCGGGGGAGGCGATCGAGGTGCTGCAGAGTGCCGGCGTCCTCCTGAACCTTGCCCTCTTCGTGCCCAACGGCAACAAGGAGTCCCTGGAGGCGCTCTACTCCGCCGCGCGGGACGCGTTCGGTGCGGGGGTCGTTCAGCGCTGGAGCGAGGAAGTCGCCGCGGTGCCTGACGTCAAGGTCGACCTGTACGAGGAGCCGGCCCGCGCACGGAAGGGCACGAGCAGCCAGAACCGCGACCGACGGGCCATGGACATCTACCCGACCCGCGTACGGTTCCTGGAGCCCAGCGAGGGCTGGAAGTTCGTCGTCGAACCGCACAAGGAGATCGTCGACGACACCCCGACGATCTGACCTGACGGCAGCTCCAGGGCCACGCGGAGGCCCGAGCCCTCTCCCGACGGCGCATGGGAGAGAGTGTGCGACCCGCTGGTGAGGCGGCTGCCGCCAGACGCTCCGCCAGACGCCCGGCTGGATTCCCCCAGCCGGGCGTTCTGCGTGGGCACGCGCCTGATTCGCCGAGCGTCCGGCTGCGCGCGGTCACCCCGCCTTGGCGGGGTCGATTCCGTACAGGGTCGCGGCGGCCAGCGCCTGCTTCACGCCACAGGCCTCCTGCTCATCGGCCGGGGCGAGCCACAGCGGTACCAGTCGCGCCGCGGAGGGCGAGGAGTCCATGCGCAGGTAATGGCATGCGTCGTCGATGCGCAGCGCGAAGACGTGGACGTCATCGCCGCCGGCCCTGGCGGAGGCCATGCGCACGTCGTCGCCGGCGGCTACCAGCCCCTCGTCCTTCAGCAGGTCCGTGACGCCCTGCGGGGTGTGGGCGTAACCTGCGGTCGCCATCTGCCGGTACACATACGTCCCGGAAGGCCGATGCGCGAGCAGCACGCCCATCTGCACCGCCGGACTCCCGGGATTGCCGTCGATCCGTGAGGCGGGGCACGGCATCGTGGAGTGCTTCACGCTGTGCGCGCCGAAACCGAAGGTGTAGCGGTAGCAGCGGACCGGATAGGCGTCCGGGTCGACGGTGCCCGTGCCGGGTGGCAGCAGCCCCAGCATCACCTCGGCCGTGTGGACGTGGCCTCCGGACCGCCCCTGCTCCGGGCCTGCCCTCAGCAGGGCTCCGCCGTGTGCCACCACCTGGGCGACGATCGTGCCCTCGGTGAACTGCCCCCCGTACGTACGGCCTGGCGACGCGAAGCCTGTCGTCAGGTCGCCGCGTATGTCCTGGGCGAGCGCGGCGGCCTGAGCGTCGACGGCGGACGTGTCCGGCGCGGTGACGTTCTGGTGGAGCAGGGTGCCCGCGACTCCGGTGGCCCCGGCAACGAGAGCCGTGGCCGTGAGCATGAGAGCCCGCGCACCGGTGCTGCGCCGCCGTGTCTGCCCGGCAGCGGGCTCCCGGACCTGCTGCTCCCGCGCAGCGTGTGTCGTCATGGCGCGTGTCCCCCGTCGACAGGAAGCCTCGAATACCTCGTCGGCGCCGCATTCTGCCAGCCGCCCCGCGACCCCGGCCCGGGATCGCGGGGCGCTCCGCTTGTGGATCCAGGACAACTCTGTTCCGTGCGGCGGAAACCGACACGTGCGCACCGACACGTGCGCACCGACACGGCGTACCTGTCCTGTGACACCTGGATTTGTCGCCGACCGCCTTCAGATGTGTCCGTGATCGGTAACCGAGGCAGCGCGTAAGGGCGTTCGCATGTCTTCATGAGCGCACGGCATCAGCGGAGACGGCAAAGGGGCGGGCGGACATGGCAAGGCACAAGGGAAGGGGATGGAACGGCCGTCTTCTCGCTGCGGCGCTCGGGGTGACAGTGGTGGCCGCCGCCACCTCGATGTGGACCGCGCAGGCAGACATCACCGGAGGGCGGCAGCCGCAAGCGCGGGTCTCGGCGCCCGACGCCCGGCCCGTGGCGGTGGACATCGCGCACGCCTCGGACCGCGGTGCCCGGGGCGTCAACATCACCATCGACGACGGACCGGACCCGGACTGGACGCCGCAGGTGCTGCAACTGCTGAAGGACAGCGGTGTGAAGGCCACGTTCTGCATGGTGGGTACGCAGGCCCAGGCGCACCCGGACCTGGTCAAGGCGGTCGTCGCGGACGGGCACCGGCTGTGCAACCACACCGTCTCGCACGACACCACCATGGACACCCGGTCCGAGGCCTACCAGTCCCAGCAGATCCTGGATGCGGAACGCATGATCACCAAGGCGTCCGGCGGCGTCCGGTCGCAGTACTACCGGGCCCCGGGCGGTGCGTTCACCCCGTACAGCCGCCAGCTCGCCGCGTCCCGCGGGATGCGGCCGCTGGGCTGGAACGTCGACACCAAGGACTTCGAGCATCCTGGTGTGGACACCATGGTGGCCACCGTCAAAAGGGAGATTGCCAACGGGCCCACCGTCCTCTTCCACGACGCGGGAGGGGACCGGTCGCAGACCCTGGCAGCACTGCGCCAGATCCTGCCCTGGCTGAAGGAGCAGGGGTACTCCTTCGGTTTCCCCGTGCGGTGAGGAGGGCTCTCCCGCACGCACCGCGCGGCTCGTGCCGCGCCACCGGGGCAACGCAGCCGACGTGGGCCGCCCCGGCGCAGCAACTGCCCCGCCCGGGTCCCCTGGCGGCCGGCCGGCGAGTGATGTGAACTGCGGGCCGGAAGCGGTGGGCGGCCGCAGGCTCCTCACAGCCGACCGGCACCTGATCGGCCCGCATCACCGCCCGTTCGGGCCCTGGGCTCCGGGCGATGGTGGCGGATCCGGCTCCGTACGCGTGTCGATGCCGCGTTCCGGATCAGGCACCGCGCCAGACTGACTCTCCCGTCGTCACGACGCCCGAAGGTGTGCCCCGGGCGGCGGGCTGCCGCCGGTGCGTCCTTTGGGCGGGGGGAAGTACGCAGAGCGGGTTCGTGCAGCACGTTCCCTTCCACCCCCCGGTGTCGGCTTCGCGTGTGGCCGCACCAGGAGGAGTGGGACGGTATGAGTGGTGGCAGCGCCTGGACCGGAGCCGCAGTCGCAGCCGTCACCGTCGGCTACGCGCTGTTCTCGCGCCGCCTGAGCACGACGCCGGTATCAGCCCCCATGGTGTTCACCGGCTTCGGCGTGCTCATCGGTCCGGTCGGGCTGGACGTGCTCGACCTGGGGCGCGACGCAGGCCCCGTCCTGACACTGATCGAGGCCGCACTGGCACTCCTGCTGTTCACCGACGCGATGACGGTGCGCAGCAGGGACCTGCGCACGGACGGCTTCCTACCCCTGCGACTGCTGGTCATCGGCCTGCCGCTGAGCATCGCAGCGGGCTGGCTGCTGGCCGTGCCCCTGTTTCCCGGCCTGACCATGTGGGAGTTCGCGCTGCTCGGCGCCGTCCTCGCCCCGACCGACGCGGCGCTCGGCAAGACCGCAGCCTCCAGCCCCCGTGTACCGGTCCTCGTACGCCACGGACTCAATGTCGAGAGCGGGCTGAACGACGGCCTGGTCCTGCCCTTCTTCCTCTTGTTCCTCGCCGCGGTCCCCGGCACGCTCGCCTCGGAGGAAGGCGCGGACGGCGTCTTCTGGCGGGCCCTGATCGTGAGCACCGCGGTGGGCCTGGTCCTCGGCTGGGCGGGAGGGCGCCTGCTGGTCCTCGCCCGGGCCCGGGACTGGGCAACGGGCGAATGGCAGCAGGTGGTCGTCCTGGCAGTGGCCTTCTGCGCGTACGGTGTGGCCACCGGCGTGGACGGAAGCGGATTCATCGCCACCTGGATGGGCGGCTTCGCCTTCGGTGCGGCTCTGCACAAGGGCCGGCCGGCGAAGGGCCGGCCGGACGGGGAGCGGCCTGCCGACCTGGCCGAATACGTGGGCGGGCTGCTGGGAACCCTGAGCTTCCTGGTCTTCGGAGCCGTCCTGCTCGGCCCGGTACTCGAGCACCTGAACTGGCGCACCCTCACGTACGCCGTCCTCAGCCTGACGGTCGTCAGGATGCTCCCCGTGGCCCTCGCCCTGATCGGCACCGGCATGCGCCTGCCCACACTCGCCTACATCGGCTGGTTCGGCCCCCGCGGCCTGGCCTCGGTAACTCTCGGACTCCTCCTGGTCGAGGACCACGTGCCCGGAACCGCCGTCCTGGGGCAGGTCATCGCGGTCACGATCGGCCTCAGCATCCTGCTGCACGGCATGTCCGCGCCGTACTTCGCCGGCCTCTACGGGAACTGGTACGACGCCGTCGAAGCCGACACCCCCGGCCTCCGCGAAGCCCGGGGCACAGCCGATGCCTTCCCCCGGCACCACGCCGGTACGCGGCGCCTTCGTTGAGCCGACCGACCGGCGTCGCCGCCGATCCGGGCGCTTCGGGCCGTTCCCGTCGAGCACCGAAGCGGTCAGGACGCTGTTCACCGCATGGGGCCGGGCACATCGGTGCTGGTCGGAGGAGCCGCACTCGACGGGGAGGACTGCTCGCGCCCCTCCGGGACCGACATCGACTATCTCTCTGGCTAGTAACTGGAAATCTATGGCAGGCAGAGTAGACATTGGATGGTGTGGTGGTTATTGTTTCTCTCGTAGCCGAGATCGAGCAGGGCCCGGCAGAGACGAACTGCCGGGCAGCAGTACAGCAGTTGCAGTGCGCAGGACGGTGCGGTGGTGGAGTTCCGAAGCCATGTTTGTCGGTAGGTGAAGGACGGCGACGGGGCTGACGACCGGACCGGGTGGCCCGCAGTGATCAGGGGCCGCCACGAGCAGGACCGCAGTTCAGCGGTAGCAGTTCAGTACACGCGGTTCCCAGTACCAGCAGTGCGGTTGTCAGTGGTTCCCCGGTAAAGGCGTCGGCTGCGGGCGCGCGTACCGGGAGGTTCGGCAGTGGGGTTCCAAGCCGGAGTGGATGCAGGACGGGCGACGGGGCTGGCTGCCGGAGAGTGGTGCTGTGACGAGGCCACGAGCAGTTCGTAGGACCAGCAGTGCGAAGTGGCTGCTGGGTCAAGCAGTTGATCAAGAGGGAAGAACGGAGGGGCGCGCCATCAGGATCGCCCGGGCGGAATGACTGGGCCCGGGTACCGCAGGACATCGATAGTGAGGTGGTCTCCGGTCAAGCAACCGCGATCCTCGTACCCCCGGCAGAGTTCAGGTCGGGGCTGCGGAAACAGAAGGCCGGCGCAGCACAGGGGCCGGCAGATGGTGTAGCAGTTCCTTCGGGGCCCTGGTGCCGTACGGCACCAGGGCCCCTCCATGCGTTCCACCGGGACACGCGATGACGGCGGACACTCCGTTCGGCCGCAGCGGGCCCGGTGCACCCACTTCAGGCAGGACAGCCCGAGGGACCTGCGACGTGTCGGAGGCGCCTCATGGGGTCGTCTCGAACAGGCCGTCGGGCCTGTCCGGTTCAGGAGGGCTGAGCCGGTCGATCAGGCCGTGCGCCTGGACCGCGTAGCCACCAGTAAGCGCCAGAGGGTATGCACCGCCTACGGCGAGCACGTCTACAAGCAGGCGACGGTGCAGGTCGATGAGGTTCACGCAGCAGCCTGGGCGCTGTGAGCCAGCTCTTCGAAGGAGCGTTCCCAGACTTCACGGACATCACGGCTGATCAGTGTGCGCAGTGTGGGCCACAAGCTGACGAGGAGGCCGCGGTTGAGGTACCGGGCCAGGTCGTCGTGCTGGCCCTCGGCCAACACGATGCGGTAGTAGCTCATCCGCAGCCGGGGCTGGTCGAGGTCGAACGTGGTCAGTCCCGACCATGCCAGGTGACGTGGCAGGCTCACCGTGCCGTGCTCGGGGCCGGCAAGCTCGGAGAGCGCTGCGGGTAGGCGCCGGGCGAACTTGGCACGGCGGAGATCAGAAAGACTGGGCTGTGATGCCATACGTCGATCATCCAAGGAGAGGCCACCGAAGCCGACCGGAGGCATCCAAGGTGACCCAGACGAAAAAGCCCCTGGCCGTCGGCCAGGGGCTTTCATGTGGAGCGGGTGACGAGAATCGAACTCGCGCTCTGAGCTTGGGAATCAACGGTTCTTGGGTCGTTGAAGGGGTTCTGACCTGCATTTTCCCGTCAGGCGGGGTGTATGGCTACGGTCTCTGGGAACCGCACCTGACCGCTGTTGTCCGCTCTGCTGGGCACGGATGGGGCACGGGAGTCGCTACGAAGACCGTGCCCCAGCGTCTGAGCTGTTACGGCTGAGGCCGGCCCGTACAACCAACCGGCCCTCTTGTCTGTCTTGTTCGGCGACGTCTGACCGACATCGGCCGCCGAACAGGACTGAAGGACTTGATGAACCCAGCCAGACGCACGACCGCCACCGCCTTGGCTCTGGCCACGGCAGGCGGAGTGCTCTACGCCACCGCCGTACCTGCTTCCGCGGCGGTGAACTGTACTTCCCCCGTCTTCACACGGCAGTTCTTCGCGAACACGACGTTTTCGGGCACGCCGAAGAAGACGGACTGCGATTCCACGATCGACCAGAACTGGGGCAGCGGAGCCCCTGTCTCCGGCGTGCCGTCCAACAACTTCGGCGTGCGTTGGTCGGTGACGCGCGACTTCGGCTCCGGTGGCCCCTTCACGTTCACGGCCTCCGCCCTGGACGGAATGCGCGTCTATGTCGATGGCGTCCGCAAGATCGACGTATGGAAGAACGTCTCCGCCACCGTCAAGAAGACGGTCAATGTGACGATCCCCGCGGGCAAGCACACGATCCGCTTCGACTTCGTCAACTGGACAGGTTCCGCGAACGTCAGGTTCGCCTATACGCCACGCACCTCCGCCGCCTACGACAAGGTCAAGCCCTTCACCCCGACGGGCGCGGCCCTCTCGTACAACCCCGCCACCGGCGCCGCCAAGTTCACCTGGACCAGGAGCAAGGAGATGGACCTGGCGAACTACCGGGTCTACCGGCGGCTGAAGGGCGCGACGTACGGCAAGCAGCTCGCGACGACCACCGCCACGTCGTACACCGACAGCGCGCTGCCCAAGACCGGAGCGGCCTACTACTACGAGGTGAGGGCCGTCGACAAGGCGGGCAATGTATCCGGCGGCAGCTCCGACAAGCTCGTCACCACCGTCGACAGGACGCCGCCCGCCGCGCCCTTCGTCGAATGGGATGCCTGCCCGGCCGACCAGCCCTACGCGGCACCGGAGCTGGTCACCACCGCACAGAATGCCGCCGACATTGCCCAGTACGAGATGCAGCGGCTCGACGCCACCGCGAAGAGCTGGAGCACCATCTACTCCGGCACCAAGGGTGCCATCTGCGACACCGGCTACCGGGCCGACGGCAGCAAGGTCACCTACCGGGGGCGGGCCCGGGACGCCGCCGGGAACTGGTCGGCGTACTCGGCCGCCACGACGTTCACCACCCCCGACCTGACCCCGCCCGCCGCCGTCACAGGGCTCCGCGCCGAGTACCGGTCGGGCGTTCCGCATCTGGTGTGGTCGCCCGTCGCCGGGGCCGCCTCATACCAGGTCCTCCAGTACGACCCGGCGACCGGCGGCTACACCGACGTTCTTCCCGACGGGAGCCCCACCACCCGGACCGACGTCGTGCCGCGCCAGTCGGCCGCCGTCGCCGACAGCTACCGGTACGCGGTGCGCTCGCTGGACGCCAGGGGCAACCCTGCCGCGCCGGTGGAGATCACTCTGAAGTTGGCCGACCGTCCGGAGGCAATCCCCGCGTTCAAGACCACTGCCAACAGGTTCGACGAGGGTGTGATGGTCGAGTGGAGCAGCGTCGACCCGTGGACCGTCGACGAGCGGCCTCTTCCCACGTACAAGATCGTCCGGACCGACACCGCGACCGGCGAGACCGACATCGTGGACCAGTGCAAGCCGAACAGCTCAGTGGACCAGCCGCTGGATGACCCGGACACGTACTGGACCTGGGCGGACGACGATGCTCCTCTGTCCGCCCGCAAACAGGTCAACGGCAGCTGCTGGGACGTCTCGGGCAAGTCGGAGACGACGTACGAGTACCGAGTCGTGACGACCGACCGGTACGGACATGTGTCGCAGGCCGGTCCGCCCGCCACGGAGACCACCCCGGACACCCAGCGTCCCGCCATGGTCCAGGACCTGACCGCGGAACGAGTCCCGCTCGGCGTCCGGCTGACCTGGACGCCGCCCGCCGACACCGATGTCTCCGGCTACCGCGCGTGGCAGGGCGTCACCGACCCGGACAGCGGTGAGACGGTCTGGAAGAACAACTGCTGGACCGGCAGCTCCCTGACCAGGACCGAAATCCTCTGCCCGACAGTGCCGGACGGCACCACCCACGTCTACAAGGTGGCCGCGATGGACGACCACCGCGACGATCCACTCGGCGTCCTCCACCCCGCCGAGGTCTCGGTCACCCTGCCCGACACCCAGCCGCCGGGCTGGACGGAGACCGAGGTCCGTGAGGGCCAGTACCCGGATCTGTACGTCGGCTGCTCCGAAAGCTCCGGACTCGGGGACTGTTCCCGGTTCGCGAGCTACCGCGTGGAGCGCTGGGACCCCGTCACTGCCGCCTACGTCGCCCTGGCGGAGGGCGCGATGGGTGACGCCGCGTTCTACATGGACACCACGGTGCACGAGGACCGGCTCGGCCTGTACTACTACCGCGTCGTACGCCTCGACGCCTCGGGCGTCGAGGCCGTGACCCGGTCGACGGCGTACGGCATCTGGGACTCCTGGCTCTGACCGGACGTGGGAGGGGACCGAAGGGTTCTTCGGTTCCCTCCCCATGCTGGGCGACGAGCGGTTCGACCGGCCGCAGGACTTCGACCTGGGCGTGTACTGGGTCTCCTACCTCGATGACTTCCAGGCCCGCTGCTATATCGGCACAGCCGCCGTCCGCCTTTCTCCTTGGGAATGCCGGCGCTTGCTCGGCAACGTTGCCCTTGCGGTGGTGAGGGCCTTCGGCTCCACCGCGACCGCCCGCGGTGACGAATGATGGGTCGAGGCGGTCATCCCAGTCGAGGGCATGGAGCACGCCTGCTGCGAGTTGCTGAGGCTCGGGGGGATGTCGAGGTCGTTGCGCGGGCCGAACTCCGCCAGGCCGTGGCCGCCACCGCAGCGGTACTCGCCCGAGCCTACGAGAACACGGGTCAAGTGGTGCGCAGGTGGTGCGCGACGCAGGGGGAAGTCTGGGCAACGACGAACCCCCAGGTCGATGACCTGGGGGTTCGTGAAAGAGCGGGTGACGAGAATCGAACTCGCGCTCTGAGCTTGGGAATCAACGGTTCTTACGTTGGTGGAGGGGCTCTGACCTGCGATTTCGGAACAAGCAGGCGGATGGCTCCCGGTCTCTGGGAGTCGTATCTGACCGCTGTTGTCCGCTCTGCTGGGCACGGATGGGGCACGAGAGCTGGCAGTGCGACGCGTGCTCTGGGCGGGCCGACTGGTCAGAGGGGGACGATGCGGACTTGGTTGCCGCAGAGCTTGGTCATGTCATCGCTGTCGGACGTCAGCAGGGCGACGGGTTTCGGCTGGCGCAGCGCGACCTCGGCGACCGTGGCGTCGATGGCGTAATTGTGCCCGTGCAGTCCGGCGCCTTTGAGTAGCTCCGCTGCCGCTTTCGCCGCGTGCTCGGTGACCGGCTCCACCTTGATGCGGGACAGGGCCCAGTTCAGGCGGGGCATGTTGGTGCGGGAGTGGGCTACTTCCACGATGGTGTTCGCCCCGATCACCAGGTCGGCTCCCATGTCGTGGAAGACCTGAAGCATCGCGAGAAGCTTGCGGTCCTGCGCGATCCAGGCGGAGAGCCCCTCCGAGTCCAGGACGACGGTTTCGACGCGCTCGCTCACGCGGCGTCCGCGCCCGTGGAGGAGCCGGTGGCGCCAAAGATCTTCGAGTGGGCCTCGGCGAGCTCCTCGTCGCTGAAGCCTCCGTGCTCTTCTTCATGTCGGCGAAGGTCGTCGCCCAGGAGCTGGTGGCGGATCTGACGGGCCACGGCTTCCGCGACGTAGCCGGAGACGTTGTCCGTGAGCTTGCGGAGCTCTGCCACCTGGTCGCTGGGGAGCGTGACGGTGATGCGAGTCGTTGAGGACATATGGCAAGCATACTGGAGTATGCATGCGAGGGCTTGTGGCTTCCCCCGACGCTCCACAGTCGAGGTCGCATTGATGAAACCGTCCGTCGCCTGCGGCCAGGTCCACACCCCGGGCCCGTCCTTTACCGTGCCGACGACCTCATCAGTGTCAGAGCGGTCATTGCCCTCTGGGTCGGGCGATGTGAGGCGTGTTGGTGTGGGAGTGGGTGACTTCCAGGATGGTGTTGGCCCCGATCGCGAGGTCGGCTCCCATGTCGTGGAAGACCTGCAGCGTCGCGAGGAGCTTCCGGTCCTGTGCGATCCAGGCGGATAGCCCTTCCGAGTTGGACGACTGTCTCGATGCGCTCGCTCACGCGGCGTCCGCGTCCTTGGAGAAGCTGGCGGCGCCGAAGGTCTTCGAGCCGGCCTCCCGAGCTCCTCGTCGCTGAAGTGTCCGTGTTCTTCCTCGTGGCGGCGCAGGTCGTCGCCCAGCAGCTGGTGCCGGATTTGGCGGGCTACGGCTCCCGCCATATAGCCGGAGACGTTGTTTCCGTGAGCTTGCGGAGCTCCGCCACCTGGTCGCTGGGGAGCGTGACGGTGATGCGAGTCGTAGAGGGCATTCAGCAAGCATTCCGGGGTATGCGCGAGGGGTCTCGTGGTTGCTCCCCTGAAGTGGGCCAGGATCTCTGGGACAGCCCAGGAAGGGGAGACGGCCAAGGTGGCACGAGATTTTGGACGTCTTGATAAAAAGGAAGGCCCCGGTTGCTGACCTTGCCTTCTTCGTGGAGCGGGTGACGAGAGTCAAATCGCGCTCTGAGCTTGGGACTCAGCGGCTTATATCGAAGGTCTGCACGAAACTCGGGCGGCCAATGCCTCGAACCGCATGGCCGCATAGCCGCATGATCGCCACACCTTTGCGATCCTGTAAGTTTGTGCGATTTGTCCCCCTCAAGGGGGGTCGGTATTCGGCCTCAATTTTCCGTTCGCGGGGAATTGCCTGATCGGATGGTCGAATGCCAGCCAGAGGAGGAGTGGGGTGGGGCGGGGTGGAGTGAGCGGCGGAGTGGTTGCTCTTGCCTGTGAGGCTCGAGAGCTCTTTAATTCCCCTACCTTGATCGACCGGGAGGGTGGGGGTTTCGTGACGGCTGGTTTTGGTGATGTTGGCGCGTCTCTGTCGGAGTCGGAAGAGCGGCGACTTCAGGAGGAGTATAGAAATCGAGTCAGAGAGTTCGATCAGATCGAATCGGACCTTAGAGCCTCCAGGGCATTCCAGCGTGTTTACTGGCTATGCCTTTTTGGCTCTTTCGTGCTTTCCGTTCTGTTGGGCTACACGGTCGTCGTTGGTCTGTGGCAGACCAAGCCGATCTTCGCACGCTATATCGGACTTCTGGCCGTGGCCGGGCTCGTTGTGGCGATGTCCTGGTTACTCCTGAAGAACGGTAAAGTCGTCGTCGGTCGCGCCGGCGACCTGCGTAATGCCCTGCAGGATCGCCAGACGGCAGCCGCTGGCCTGCCCCTCGACTCGCCGTCCGGCCTCCGTATTTACCGGGAGGCCTCGCTCGACATTATTGCCCAATATCGGAAGTCAGCGAATAATAACCGCCGCATCCATAACATCTTTCAGCTCATCATCATTACTGGTTCGATTGCTACTTCCACCCTTACGGCGATGAACGAAGGGGGCAGCCTTGCTCTGCGGATCACTGCCTCAGCACTGAGTGCCTTGGTTGGTATCTCTGCCGGTGTGACCGGATACTTCAAGTTTCGCGAACGTGGATACAATCTGCAGTCGACTGCCGATGAGATCGAAAAGCATTACAACGCTTCGCAGTTCATGCTCGATGAATATGCCGGTGTCGGCGATACTGGTCTCACTGAAGGGGACCGCCTTCGGAAGTATGCTGGCTTCGTTGAACACCTTAAGGAAGAACAGCGAAAGCGTGAACTGCAGCTTGAGCAGTCCAGTTCCTCAGGGGAGGAACGGACGGGATGAGGCTGCGCAATTTTTCCCTTCGGGAAGAGTTTGGGCGGAGTGGTCGGTGGCTGTTGGCTCCGCGCTGGCAGTGGCGCGCGATGCGGCTCAGGAAGTCCCACGGGCCTTCCCTGTCGCCTATGGCTGCCTGGTGTCTCGTTTCCCTCGCGCGGGATCCCAGTAATGCTCCGCTCGTATGGAGCCTTGTGGTGCGACAGGGGGCGAACAGGGGTACACCAGGGGTCGGCCTTGATTGCTGGGCGGCGTTGGAAGAGGAGGAAAAAGCCAGACGCTGTGCGTGGCTCGAAAAATATAGAGCAACTCCTCTGTCCCGGTTAGGGGTTCCTGAGGAATTGATCGAAATTTCGGGCCTTCAAGTTGTCGAGTGGCGACTTCCGCCGGGAGTCGAGGCGGCATCTCTTGTCTACCAGCAGCGCCCGAACGCATCGCAGCCTTCCGAGGGATGCTGACACCAGATGGTGCAGGTCCAGCTTCAACTTGACAGGCCGTGTTGAAGGGAGCAGCCCGCTGGCGGCGCTGGGAAACGGTCGAGCTCCGGCCATCTGCCTCGTGCAGGATGTGCGCAGCGGCCTTTGTGCAGGAGCGCCTTGGCCGGTATATGGCTGAGCTGTGCAGCAGTCGGCCGCTGCCCCAGGGGCGGATACGGCCCGAAGCCGGCGACCTGCATGGTGGCCGACCTCTTGGCGGGCTGGTGCGAACATCGCGGATACGCACCGGGAGGCCGGAGCCATTGCAGTGGGCCGCTGCTCGGCGTGATCGCGCGGCATGCCTCTTGCCGGCCTAGGACAGGTCGTCGAGCGGCCTGAGAAACCGGCGCTCGTAGCGCTTGACGCAGCGGGTCTCACGAGCCAGGTCGAACGCTTGCTGGCACTCCGAGTCGGACATGCTGTCAGCGGTACTGCTCGTACGCGGCAAGACTGGGGAAAGAGGACAGGGCGTAGGCAATGTCGCTGTCACTCTCACTCGGCAGGAAGTAGCCGTGGTGCGTCCCGCCGAACCGGTTGACGAGCCGGACCCAGCGGCGACCGTACTCCTCGAAGTCCTCAAGCTTGTCAGCGTCGATCTCGTACTTGAGATGAATGGTGATCACGCTTGCATGATGCCGTGTCACGGACGGGCACCCGTACGATCAGGCCGGTGGCGAGGGCATCCAGCACGGATATGGCCCCCCAGGCGCAGAGAAGCCCCGGGCCGTTGGCCTGGGGCTTTTTTATGGAGCGGGTGACGAGAATCGAACTCGCGCTCTGAGATTGGGAATCAACGGTTGCTGGACAGCCAAAACCGACCTGACCTGCAGGTTCTACTGGAGGGTGTGAGGTCGGTGCGGTCTCTGCGTGCCGCATGTGACCGCTGTTGTCCGCTCTGATGGGCACGGATGGGGCACGCCGACGGCAGGTCAACAAACTGAGGTGATGTGCCGAAGCGGTGGCAGGAAGCGGAAGCCTCCCGTGGTGCAGACGCCGCGGTGACGCAGGCGTCAGGCCCAGAAGGCTTCGGTGACGACGATCTGTGGGTCGGCGTGGCGGCGCATGAAGGTGTAGATGAGCCAACCGCGTCCGCCGGCCAGGTCCACGATGTGGGGGCCGCCGGGGTTCGTGGAAGCCAGTGGCCGGACGGTCATCCAATGCGGGAGCGAGACGTCGGCGTCGATTCCCCGGAAGTAAGGGTCTTCAGCGGTGATCAGTTCCGCACGAGCACTCATGACCAGGTCACTGCCTTCGGCAGGCATGCTTTCGAAGTCGTGCTGTGCCTGCTTCGTCCAGTCCATCTGCCAGGGCGGCCGGAGTGGTTCGTCGATCACTCTCCGGGCTTCCTCTCGGCGGCTTCGTGCCGCAGACGGCTGTACTCCTCCAGGAGCCGGATGGACTCCTCGGGGTCGTCGGACTCGGCTGCGCGGGCTTCGAGGTCGCGAAGATGCGAGTCGAGAACGGGATTTCGTGCGATGGCGTACTGCGTCCACCACAGGCGCATGAAGGCAGGCACGGGGGTGATGCTGAAGGCGTCGCCGATGACGCGCTTCCAGTGGGCCTCGAAGTCCGGGAGGAGGTGCGGAGTGTGTTCCTGAATCGCCAACCTGAGTGCCTGAGGCGTGCGTTCGGGCATGGGCGGCAACCGCAGTGGTTCCCCCTCGTACCCATCGAAGTGGAGTGCATGGGCGGGCATGGCTCAGGCTCCTTGATATGAAGGGTGGGTCAGGCCGCCTCGTGCCGGTCCTCGTGCGACTGGTGCCGACGGGCCATCTCCTCGAACCACTCGGCCGGCACCAGGTAGGCGACCGTCTTCCCCTTGCGGGTGATGGCGGCGGCCTCACCGGCGATCCGGGTCCGGTCCAGGATCTCGCCCATCCCCTTGCGCAGGTCGATGGTTGTGTACGTCTTCGTCTCCATGCGCTGAAGCATATAACAACTATCATAGTTGACATATGGGCTCGTGAGGTGCTGGAGGCTGGAAGGGGTCGACGGGTGCGCTGGGTGCGGAACGGGCGCACGGGGCACTCGATCGAGCGTGAGCAACAACAAAGCCCCCGGCCGTTGGCCTGGGGCTTTTTCATGGAGCGGGTGACGAGAATCGAACTCGCGCTCTGAGCTTGGGAAGCTCATGTTCTACCATTAAACTACACCCGCGAAGCGCGCCGATGATCGGCAGTGCGACGCCGCTCACTCTACCCCATCGCAGGCCCCCGGTGCGTTCGCCGTGGGGTCGGGTCGGCGTTCCGGGGCGTGGACGCGGTTGTGGGGGCGGGGAGTTGAGGGCGTAGCGTGGGTGCGCGGAGCGCCGGGTGCGGTGGCGCCCTGTTCATCCCCTAATGTGGCGGTTTCGTCGCGAGGCTTGGTTGGGGAAGGGACTTGATGGAGTCGATGGAGCGCACCGTCGTCCGTTGTGCCGAAGGGCACGTTTTTGCTACCTCGTCGTTCCCGATGCAGCAGCTCGGGTCCGGCCGTATCGGTCCCGGGCGGCTCCTGCGCTGTCCGCGCTGTGCCCGGTTGCGGCAGGCGGTCCCCCTGGGAGCGGTGGGTAAGCGGTAGAGGTGTGACGGACGGGCCGAGGGGCCCGGGGCAGGCGCGCGGGGCGGTCCGGTTGGGGCGGGCTCGCGCGTTCTGCGTATCCTCGGTGGGTGCTTCTCTCAGATAAGGACCTCCGGGCCGAGATCGACGCCGGGCGGGTTCGCATTGACCCGTTCGACGCCTCGATGGTGCAGCCCTCGAGCATCGATGTGCGGCTCGACCGCTACTTCCGGGTGTTCGAGAACCACCGCTATCCGCATATCGATCCCGCGGTCGAGCAGGTGGACCTGACCCGCACGGTCGAACCGGAGGGTGACGAGGCGTTCATCCTCCACCCCGGCGAGTTCGTGCTGGCGTCGACGTACGAGGTCATCTCGCTCCCCGACGATCTCGCATCACGGCTGGAGGGCAAGAGCTCGCTGGGCCGGCTCGGGCTGGTGACGCACTCGACGGCGGGGTTCATCGACCCCGGCTTCTCCGGACACGTGACGCTGGAGCTGTCGAATCTGGCGACGCTGCCGATCAAGCTCTGGCCGGGCATGAAGATCGGTCAGCTGTGCATGTTCCGGCTGAGCTCGCCGTCGGAGTTCCCGTACGGCTCCGAGCGGTACGGGTCGCGCTACCAGGGGCAGCGGGGGCCGACCGCCTCCCGGTCGTACATGAACTTCCACCGGACGCAGGTGTGACGCGGCATGGCTGGTGAGGCACGGGAGAATCTGACGTACGAGGCCTTCGGGCTCGCCGTGCGGGAGCTGGCGCAGGCGGTCGCCGACGACGGGTACGAGCCCGATGTCGTGCTGAGCATCGCGCGGGGCGGGGTCTTCGTCGCGGGCGGTCTGGCGTACGCGCTGGACTGCAAGAACATCCACCTGGTGAACGTCGAGTTCTACACCGGGGTCGGGACCACCCTGGACATGCCCGTCATGCTGGCACCCGTGCCGAACGCGATCGACTTCACGCGCAAGAAGGTCCTGATCGCCGACGACGTGGCCGACACCGGCAAGACGCTGAAGCTGGTGCGGGACTTCTGTATCGACCACGTGGCCGAGGTGCGCAGCGCGGTCATCTACGAGAAGCCGCAGTCGCTCGTGAAGTGCGAGTACGTGTGGAAGAAGACCGATCAGTGGATCAACTTCCCGTGGAGCGTGGAGAAGCCCGTGGTGCGTCGTACGGGGCAGGTCCTCGACTCGTAGGGCTCCCGCCGCCCGCCCGCCGCCCGGCGGACGAAGACGCAAGGAGGGCCCGGTGCCGGGAGGCGCCGGGCCCTTCCTGTCGTCCGCCCGGTCAGATCGTGCCGAGCTTGATGATCGAGAGCAGCGCGATCAGCTGGATGGCGGAGGCGCCCAGGGCCTTCGGCCAGGGCAGGTCGTGCGACTTGCTCACCATGGACGTGAACAGCGCTCCGGCGGCCAGCCAGGTGATCCAGCCGAGGATCTGCACCAGGGAGTTCTCGCCGCCCAGGAACAGGGCGAAGACCAGCCGGGGGGCGTCCGTGATCGACATGATCAGCATGGACAGGCCCACGGTCGGCTGCCAGGATCCCGTGCCGCCGAGCTGGCGGGCCAGGGTGTGGGTGACCGCGCCGAGGACCAGGCCGCCGATGACGAAGCCGATGCCCGTGATGATCACGTACGGGGCGGCCGTGGAGACCTCCGCGTGGATCGCCTCGTCGCGGGCCTGGTCGAAGCCGAAGAGCGCGAGCAGCCCGTAGACGAACGTGACGACGAGCGCGGTGCCCCAGACGGGGTAGTCGCGCATCTGCCAGAACGTCGGCCCGGGGCGCAGCACGATGCCGCTCAGCAACTGCTTCCAGTGCAGCCGCGGGCCGGCGGGCTGAGCGGGCGCCTGGCCGCCCTGGTAGGTGTTCCCGTCGCCGTACGGGTCCTCGTTGATGCTGAACGCCTGGGTGTGACCCGGGGCGTTGGCGTAGGGGTCCTGTTGCGGGGGCTGGTGGTACGGGTCGCCGAAGTACTCCGGCTCACCGTACCCGCCCCCGTGTCCGCTTCCTCCGTGTCCCTGTCCGTTGCCGCTCTGCCCGCCGCCGTACGGGGCTCCCTGGGAGCCTCCGTACGCCGCGCCGCCGCCGCCCGTGGGCGGCCACGACTGCCGGCCGTACGGCGGTGGTGGTGCCTGCGTGCCGTACGGCTCCTGCTGCTGCGGGTGTTGCTGCCGTGTGCGGTTGTCCCGGCCGCGTCCGATCCTGAATCCAGCCACGCACCGAACGTACCTGGTCCGTGTGGGTGCGGTGTGGGGGCCGGGGGAAGACGAGGGCCTTTGCGGCCTAGCTGTGACATCCACTAGGGGAACCCCGAGGGGTCTGCAGGGGGTCCGGCCGGGGGCCTGCCGCACCCGCCACGGTCCGTCCGTGCCGCCCACCGCGGTCCGTTCGGGCCACTCCCCGCGGTCCGTCCGGACCGCCCACCGTCACCCCGCCGGGCAGCCCGCGGAAGGGCAGGCGCCCCGCCCCGGGTGCCCCGGGGGCCCCGGACGGACGGAAGCGGCCGGTCCTGCCCCCGAGGCAGGTCCGGCCGCTTCCGTGCACGAGAGCGCGGCTACTTCACTGGCTCGGGTTCGGGCTGGCCCGCCGGCTCCGCGTCGTCCGCCGGGTCGGCGGGGGTCTTCACGGACTCCAGGAGCAGCTGCGACACGTCGACCACCTGGATCGACTCCTTCGCCTGGCCGTCGTTCTTCTTGCCGTTGACCGAGTCGGTCAGCATGACGAGGCAGAACGGGCAGGCGGTGGAGACGATGTCCGGGTTGAGGGAGAGGGCTTCGTCGACGCGCTCGTTGTTGATGCGCTTGCCGATCCGCTCCTCCATCCACATCCGGGCACCGCCGGCGCCGCAGCAGAAGCCGCGCTCCTTGTGGCGGTGCATCTCCTCGTTCCGCAGGCCCGGGACCTTCGCGATGATCTCGCGCGGGGGCGTGTAGATCTTGTTGTGACGGCCCAGGTAGCAGGGGTCGTGGTACGTGATCAGACCCTCGACCGGCGTCACCGGGATCAGCTTGCCCTCGTCCACCAGGTGCTGGAGCAGTTGCGTGTGGTGGATGACCTCGTACTCGCCGCCGAGCTGCGGGTACTCGTTCGCGATGGTGTTGAAGCAGTGCGGGCAGGTCGCGACGATCTTCTTCGCCGACTTCGCCTTCTTCGTCGAGTCGTCCTCGTCGTCCTCGCCGAAAGCCATGTTCAGCATCGCGACGTTCTCCTGGCCGAGCTGCTGGAACAGCGGCTCGTTGCCGAGGCGGCGGGCCGAGTCACCGGTGCACTTCTCGTCGCCGCCCATGATCGCGAACTTGACGCCCGCGATGTGGAGGAGCTCCGCGAAGGCCTTCGTCGTCTTCTTGGCGCGGTCCTCGAGGGCGCCCGCACAGCCGACCCAGTACAGGTAGTCGATCTCGCTGAGGTCCTCGACGTCCTTGCCGACGATCGGGACCTCGAAGTCGACCTCCTTGGTCCACTCGACGCGCTGCTTCTTGGCCAGCCCCCAGGGGTTGCCCTTCTTCTCCAGGTTCTTGAGCATCGTGCCCGCCTCGGACGGGAACGCGGACTCGATCATCACCTGGTAGCGGCGCATGTCGACGATGTGGTCGATGTGCTCGATGTCGACCGGGCACTGCTCCACGCACGCACCGCAGGTGGTGCAGGACCACAGCACGTCCGGGTCGATGACGCCGTTCTCCTCGGCGGTGCCGATGAGGGGGCGTTCGGCCTCCGCGAGGGCGGCGGCGGGGACGTCCTTGAGCTGTTCCTCGCTCGCCTGCTCGTTACCCTCCATGTCCTTGCCGCCGCCGGCCAGCAGGTACGGGGCCTTGGCGTGCGCGTGCTCGCGCAGGGACATGATCAGGAGCTTCGGGGAGAGCGGCTTGCCCGTGTTCCAGGCGGGGCACTGCGACTGGCAGCGACCGCACTCGGTGCACGTGGAGAAGTCGAGGATGCCCTTCCAGGAGAACTGCTCGACCTGGGACACACCGAAGGTGTCGTCCTCGCCCGGGTCCTCGAAGTCGATCTCCTTGCCGCCCGACGTCATGGGCTGGAGCGCGCCGAGCGCGACCTCTCCGTCGGCGTTCCGCTTGAACCAGATGTTCGGGAAGCCGAGGAAGCGGTGCCAGGCGACACCCATGTTGGTGTTGAGCGAGACCGTGATCATCCAGATCAGCGAGGTGCCGATCTTGATCATGGCGGTGAAGTAGATGAGGTTCTGGAGCGTGCCGACCGCGAGCCCCTTGAAGGCGAGCACCAGGGGATACGAGACGAAGTACGAGGCCTCGTAGCCGTCGACGTGGTGGATCGCGCCCTCGAGACCGCGCAGGGTCAGGATGGCCAGGCCGATGATCAGGATGATGTACTCGACGAAGTACGCCTGCCAGGCGATCGAGCCGGTGAAGCGCGACTTGCGGCCGGCCCGCGAGGGCAGGTTCAGCAGCCGGATGGCCATCAGCGTGACGATACCGAGCACGGTCATGATGCCGATGAACTCGATGTACATCTCGAACGGCAGCCAGCCGCCGACGATCGGCAGCACCCAGTCGGCCTGGAAGAGCTGCCCGTACGCCTGGAGCAGGGTCGGTGGCAGCGTCAGGAAGCCGATGGCGACGAACCAGTGGGCGAAGCCGACGATGCCCCACCGGTTCATCCGGGTGTGGCCGAGGAACTCCTTGGCCAGGGTGATCGTGCGCTGCTTGGGGTTGTCGGTGCGGCTGCCTGCCGGGACCGGCTGTCCGATGCGGACGAACCGGTAGATCTGCGCGACGGCTCGGGCGATGAGCGCAACGCCGACGACGGTCAGCACCAGCGACACGATGATCGCGGCGAGTTGCATTTGGGGGCTCCTCGGGCCTGCGAGGGTGGGATCCAGCACGTACAAGCGATTACTAAGCAGTAACTTAATCAGTCTGTGCTGACACTATCCACTTATTCCGCCACGCTGTAGCCGGGCAGGCGGTGATCTGTGTCGCTCAGGTGAGCCTTTCCCGGGTGGGCCACTCCACGCAGTGCCGCACGCATCGGAATGTGTACGGACTGCGCCAGGATCACCAGGTCGAGGCCTGTCCCATGATGCTCCGCGTAGTGCGCGTCGAGCAGGGCGGGTTCGTCCCACGGCATTCCGGAGCGGGCGCGCACCTGGGCCAGGCCGGTCAGGCCCGGGCGGACCTCCCGCCGCCAGCGGCCGGCGGCGGGACCGCAGACCTCCGGATCGTCGGGCGCCCGCGGGGCCGGGCCGACGAGCGAGAGCTCCCCCCGTACGACGTGGGGCAGCCGGGACAGCAGGTCGAGCCGGAGCCTCCGGGTCCGTAGTGAGCGCAGCTCGAAGGTGCGGCCGCCGAGGCCCGTGCGGATCTCGCGGCTCAGTACGCCTCCGGGTCGCAGGCCCGCCCTGAGTGTGAGGGCGAGCGCGCCGAGGGCGAGCGCGGGGGCGGCCAGGACCAGCAGGACGGAGCCGAGTGCCAGGTCCAGACTCCGTTTGACCGTCGTGGCGGCCAGGCGGGTCATGACCAGTTCGGCGGCGCGTGAGGCCGCCTGCGCGGCGAGCGTCGCGGCGGGGCGCGTGGTCCTGTGTACCGCGGTCTGCTTCGCGTGCTGCATCGCACCTGCCCGGGATCCATGACGTGCCGTTATGACCGTCTCGCTGCATTTTGTGACAGAACGATCCCACGATGCGATGGTGGGTCGGGGGTGTGTGGCGCGACGGGAGTGCGGGGTGTCGCGGGTGCGGCGTCCGGTCGAGTCGGCCACAGCAGCGTATGAGCAAGATAAAAGACCAGCTCAGGATAGGTGTGAGCACCTTAGTTGAGTCGATGTGGCTCAGGTCCTTTGACTCCGGGGCTGGTGTCATGCATCCTTGAGTCAGATCCACTCAAGTAGTCAGTTGGAGGAATCGAAATGGCACGTGCGGTCGGCATCGACCTGGGCACGACTAACTCCGTCGTCAGCGTTCTCGAAGGCGGCGAGCCCACCGTCATCACCAACGCCGAAGGCGCCAGGACCACGCCGTCCGTCGTCGCCTTCGCCAAGAACGGCGAGGTGCTCGTCGGCGAGGTCGCCAAGCGCCAGGCAGTGACGAACGTCGACAGGACGATCCGTTCGGTCAAGCGCCACATGGGCACTGACTGGAAGATCGAGCTCGACGGCAAGAACTTCAACCCGCAGCAGATGAGCGCCTTCATCCTGCAGAAGCTGAAGCGCGACGCCGAGGCGTACCTGGGCGAGAAGGTCGCCGACGCGGTCATCACCGTCCCGGCGTACTTCAACGACTCCGAGCGCCAGGCGACGAAGGAGGCCGGTGAGATCGCGGGCCTCAACGTCCTGCGCATCGTCAACGAGCCGACGGCCGCCGCGCTGGCGTACGGGCTCGACAAGGACGACCAGACGATCCTCGTCTTCGACCTCGGTGGCGGCACCTTCGACGTGTCCCTCCTGGAGATCGGTGACGGCGTCGTCGAGGTGAAGGCCACCAACGGTGACAACCACCTCGGTGGTGACGACTGGGACCAGCGCGTCGTCGACCACCTGGTGAAGCAGTTCGCCAACGGGCACGGCGTGGACCTGTCCAAGGACAAGATGGCTCTCCAGCGTCTCCGCGAGGCCGCGGAGAAGGCGAAGATCGAGCTCTCGTCCTCGACCGAGACCACGATCAACCTCCCGTACATCACGGCGTCGGCCGAGGGCCCGCTGCACCTGGACGAGAAGCTCACGCGCTCGCAGTTCCAGCAGCTGACCGCCGATCTGCTGGAGCGCTGCAAGACGCCGTTCCACAACGTCGTCAAGGACGCGGGCATCCAGCTCTCCGAGATCGACCACGTCGTCCTCGTCGGTGGCTCGACCCGTATGCCGGCCGTCGCCGAGCTCGTCAAGGAGCTCACGGGCGGCCAGGACGCCAACAAGGGTGTGAACCCGGACGAGGTCGTCGCCATCGGCGCCTCGCTCCAGGCCGGTGTCCTCAAGGGCGAGGTCAAGGACGTCCTGCTCCTCGACGTGACCCCGCTGTCCCTCGGTATCGAGACCAAGGGAGGGATCATGACCAAGCTCATCGAGCGCAACACCACGATCCCGACCAAGCGCTCCGAGATCTTCACGACGGCCGAGGACAACCAGCCGTCCGTGCAGATCCAGGTCTACCAGGGCGAGCGCGAGATCGCGGCGTACAACAAGAAGCTCGGGATGTTCGAGCTCACCGGCCTGCCGCCGGCCCCGCGCGGTGTGCCGCAGATCGAGGTCGCGTTCGACATCGACGCCAACGGCATCATGCACGTCGCTGCCAAGGACCTCGGCACCGGCAAGGAGCAGAAGATGACCGTCACCGGTGGCTCCTCGCTGCCGAAGGACGAGGTCAACCGGATGCGTGAAGAGGCCGAGCAGTACGCGGACGAGGACCACCGCCGCCGCGAGGCCGCCGAGTCGCGCAACCAGGGCGAGCAGCTCGTCTACCAGACGGAGAAGTTCCTCAAGGACAACGAGGACAAGGTTCCCGGCGACGTGAAGACGGAGGTGGAGACCGCGCTCACCGAGCTGAAGGAGAAGCTCAAGGGCGAGGACACCGCCGAGATCCGTACCGCCACCGAGAAGGTCGCGGCCGTCTCCCAGAAGCTGGGCCAGGCGATGTACGCCAACACCCAGGCCGACGGTGCGACGCCGGGTGCGGACGCCCAGGGCGGCGCCGGCGCGAAGGCCGACGACGACGTCGTCGACGCCGAGATCGTCGACGACGAGAAGGACACCAAGGGCGGTGCGGCGTGACCGAGGAGACTCCGGGCTTCGACGAGAAGCCTGACGTCCCCTCCGGCGCCAGTTCCGACGAAGTCGAGCCGAAGGCCGCCACCCCCTCCGAGGAGGAGGCGGCGGCCCCGGCCGGGGACGTACAGCAGACAGCGGCTCTGACAGCTCAGCTGGACCAGGTCCGTACCGCGCTCAGCGAGCGCACGGCGGACCTCCAGCGGCTCCAGGCCGAATACCAGAACTACCGCCGCCGCGTGGAGCGGGACAGGGTCACGGTCAAGGAGCTCGCCGTCGCGGGCCTCATGTCCGACCTCCTGCCCGTGCTCGACGACATCGGCCGCGCGCGGGAGCACAACGAGCTCGTCGGCGGCTTCAAGTCGGTCGGCGAATCGCTGGAGACGGTGGCCGCAAAGCTGGGCCTCCAGCAGTTCGGCAAGGAGGGCGAGCCCTTCGACCCGACGATCCACGAGGCCCTGATGCACTCGTACGCGCCGGACGTCACCGAGACGACCTGCGTGGCGATTCTGCAGCCGGGGTACCGCATCGGGGAGCGCACCATCCGCCCCGCGCGGGTGGCCGTGGCGGAACCGCAGCCGGGTGCCACGCCCGCGGCCGCGAAGGAAGAGCAGACAGACGACGAGGAGAGCGGTGGCACCGAAGAGGTCTGACGTCCAGTCCGACCACTGCGGTGAACACCGACGGGGCGTGCGGCCGGCCACGGGGCCGGCCGCACGGCCGATCGTCCGGAAGGAGGGACGTCGATGAGTACGAAGGACTTCGTCGAGAAGGACTACTACAAGGTTCTCGGCGTCCCCAAGGACGCCACCGACGCCGAGGTCAAGAAGGCGTACCGGAAGCTCGCACGCGAGTTCCACCCGGACGCCAACAAGGGTGACGCGAAGGCGGAGGAGCGCTTCAAGGAGATCTCCGAGGCGAACGACATCCTCGGTGACCCCAAGAAGCGCAAGGAGTACGACGAGGCGCGCGCGCTCTTCGGCAACGGAGGCTTCCGGGCGGGTCCCGGCGGCGCGGGCGGCAACTTCAACTTCGACCTGGGCGACCTCTTCGGCGGTGCCCCGGGTGGTGGCCAGGGCGGCGGAGCCGGCGGCTTCGGCGCCGGTGGCGGCGGCCTGGGAGACGTCTTCGGGGGACTGTTCAACCGGGGCGGCACGGGCACCCGTGTCCAGCCGCGCCGCGGCCAGGACATCGAGTCCGAGGTGACGCTCAGCTTCACCGAGGCCGTCGACGGGGCCACCGTCCCGCTGCGGATGTCCAGCCAGGCCCCCTGCAAGGCCTGTTCGGGCACCGGCGACAAGAACGGCACCCCGAGGGTCTGCCCGACCTGTGTCGGCACCGGTCAGGTGTCGCGCGGCAGCGGTGGCGGATTCTCGCTCACGGACCCCTGCGTGGACTGCAAGGGCCGGGGCCTGATCGCCCAGGACCCCTGCGAGGTCTGCAAGGGCAGCGGCCGGGCGAAGTCGGCGCACACCATGCAGGTCCGGATTCCGGCCGGGGTGCTGGACGGCCAGCGGATCCGGCTGCGTGGCAAGGGCAGCCCGGGCGAGCGGGGCGGACCGGCCGGCGATCTCTACGTCGTCGTCCACGTCGACGCGCACCCGGTGTTCGGCCGCAAGGGGGACAACCTCACGGTCACCGTGCCCGTCACCTTCACGGAGGCGGCGCTCGGCGGCGAGGTGAAGGTGCCCACGCTCGGCGGACCCCCGGTCACCCTGAAACTGCCGGCGGGCACGCCGAACGGGCGTACCATGCGGGCTCGCGGGAAGGGCGCCGTGCGCAAGGACGGCACCCGGGGCGACCTCCTCGTCACCGTCGAGGTGGCCGTACCCAAGGATCTCGGCGCGGACGCTCAGGAAGCGCTGGAGGCCTACCGGAAGGCGACCGCGGGGGAGGACCCGCGGGCGGAGCTGTTCCAGGCTGCGAAGGGAGCTTGAGATGGACGGCCGTCGACGCAATCCGTACCAGCTGACCGATGAATCACCGGTGTACGTGATCTCGATCGCGGCCCAGCTCTCGGGCCTGCACCCGCAGACACTGCGCCAGTACGACCGCCTCGGGCTGGTCTCGCCCGACCGCACGGCCGGGCGGGGCAGGCGCTACTCGGCCCGCGACATCGAACTGCTCCGCACGGTGCAGCAGTTGTCGCAGGACGAGGGCATCAACCTGGCGGGCATCAAGCGCATCATCGAGCTCGAGAACCAGGTCGCCGCGCTCCAGCAGCGCGTCGCCGAGCTCTCGGCGGCGGTGGACGGCGCGGCCGTGGCCATGCAGCAGCGCGAGGCCCAGGTGCACGCCTCCTACCGGCGTGACCTGGTGCCGTACCAGGACGTGCAGCAGACCAGCGCGCTGGTCGTCTGGCGCCCGAAGAGGCCGACGGACTGAGCCGGCCGGACTGAGTCGGCCGGACAGGGCCCGCCCCGGAGTGCGTCACTCCGGGGCGGGCCCTGTCCGTGTGCTCGCGGCGGTGTCCACGATGCCGGACTGCACGATCAGGGCACCGAGGTGGGTGCGGCTGGTGGCGCCCAGGGTCTGCATGAGCTTGGCGACGTGGGAGCGGCAGGTGCGGACGCTGATGCCGAGCTTGCGGGCCACGACGTCGTCGACGTGGCCCTGGCTGAGGAGCCGGGCGATGCTCTGCTGGACGGCGGTCACCCGGACCCCGGGGGCGGTCGTCGGGAGGTGCTGGGTGAAGGGCGTGGCCTGCGCCCAGAGGACCTCGTAGACCTGGACGAGATAGCGGACCAGCGCGGGGTGCCGGATCTGCAGTGCCGAGCTGCGGTCGGGAGTGGCGGGGATGAAGGCCACCGTGCGGTCGAAGATGAGGAGCCGCTCCACGGTCAGCTCGGTGGTCCGCACCTGGAGGGCCTCCGGGGGCACCTTGCTGAGGTAGTCCCTGACCTGGCTGCTGTAGCGCGCCGGGTGCTGGTAGATGTGACGGAGCCCGGCGCCCCGGGCGATGACCGTCACGGCGTTGTCCAGGGCCGTCCGGAGGGTGCCCTGGGGCCGGGTGCTCCCCGGCTGTGCCGTGAGGACCTCGTCCGTGGCCTGGGAGGTGGCGTCCTGGATGGCCGTCCGTATCGCCTCGGGGCCTTCCAGCATGGTGATGGCCAGATGGGGGTCACCGTTGGCTATGGCGGTCAGCGGCGCCAGTGAACGGGTCAGTTCGAGCGTCCGCTCGATGCGTTCGTCTATCTCACGTGTGAGCGGCTGCAGCAGACGGGCCAGGGCCGCGGACGGCGGTACGGGGCGCAGCCAGGCCTCGTCCCAGGGATCGGCCTGGACCAGCGCGGCGTCGGTGAGGCACGGTGCGGCGGCGAGGTCCGAACGGGCGATCCGCCCCTGGCGCAGTGCCCGTTCGTACAGCGCGAGTCCGGGAGCGCAGAGCTCTCTCGGCCCGTGGCGGTGCGGCGGTTGCGCCGTTTCTGTCCCCATCTGGGAGCCCCCCGCTCTGTGCACTGCAACAAGTTGCCGGTGGCGCGAGCCTAGTGGCCGGGTGGAGTGTGGGTGTGCCGTGCTCCGGGGGCTCTGCCCGAATGCCGGGTGGAGTCCGCCCGTCATCGGGTGGCGACGCCTCGTGCGAACGGGACACCGCCGTCAGCTTTTCCGGTCCAGGATGCCCGACTGTGAGATGAGGTAGCCGAGCTGCGCCCGACTGCCGCTGCCGAGAGCCGCGTTGAGCTTGGCGATGTGCGCACGGCACGTGCGGACGTTCATGCCGAGCCTGCGGGCTATGGAGTCGTCCACGTGTCCCTCGACCAGCAGTTGGGCGATGGAGCGCTGGACTCCGCTGATCCCTGCGGGGGTCGGGGTGTACGGGACGTCCTCCAGCAGGGGGTGGCGCGTTGCCAGAGCTGCTCGAAGACGGCGATCAGATAGGAGACGAGGCCCGGGTGCCGGAGCTCCAGCGCGACCGTCAGGTCGTCCTGTGCGGGGATGAAGGCGACCGTGCGGTCGAAGATGAGCATGCGTTGCACGAGTTCCTCGAGGGTGCGGATCTCCACACCTTCGGCGAGCCGTTCCGCGTAGGCGAAGGTTCCGTGATGATGGCGGACCGTGTGCTGGTAGAGCGTCCGGATGCTGACGCCGCGGTTCACCACGGCCGTGCCGCGCTCCAGCCCCTTGCTGAGGATGTCCTCGCTCCGGGCGCCTCCGGGCTGCACGGTGAGCACTTCGGTGCGGCACTCCGCGGTGGCCACGTCGATGGCCGCGTTGATGCGCGTGCCGCCCTCGAGCACGGTGATGGCGTGCGTCGTCGGCGGATCCTGCGCGCTGATGTCCATGAACGGCTCGAAGGACTCGGTCAGCTGCAGGGAGTGGCGTCTGCGCTCCTGGATCTCCCTCTCGATGGGGTGCAGCCGCTGGGCGAGGGCCGCCGAGGGCGGCACGGGGCGTAGCCAGTCGGCGTCGTCCGGGTCGGGGTGGAGCAGGGCGAAGTCCATCAGGCACGGAGCGGGCTCCACCTCCGATCGCGGTATGCGACCGGACCGCAATGCACTTGCATAGAGGTGCTGTCCCGCATCGCACAGTTCGGTGATCCCGTGCCGATGTGAACCTTTTGAGTCACTTGTATCCATATCTCCACCCCCCATGTTCCTGTACGTGCAAGAACATGATGCATCGATCCAGTGGTGCTTGCGTGTCCGCGTGAGACATCGTCTTGAGTGCGGGGGAGATGAATCCATCAAGTGAGGACGAAGCCGAAATGTCTAAGCGAATGCTTCGCTCGGTGCTTGCCACAGCTTTCGTGGGGGCCCTGGCCTACGGCGCGTTGGGTGTCCACGACATCGCCGGGGGGACTGCGCCGGCCGAGCAGGCGACGGTCGTTCCCGGTGACATCACGTGGGGGGCGGCTCCGGGTGACATCACGTGGGGTGCGGCATCCGGTGACATCACGTGGGGGGCGGCTCCGGGTGACATCACGTGGGGTGCGGCATCCGGTGACATCACGTGGGGGGCGGCTCCGGGTGACATCACGTGGGGTGCGGCATCCGGTGACATCACGTGGGGTGCGGCTCCGACCGGCACTGCGGCATGACCACCCCACCGGACGACCGCACTTTCCGGCGGGAGATGGCCACGGCCTATCGCTCAGGGTGGCATTTCATCGATCTGCTCACGGCACTTACCCGCCAGGGCGATTCGTTGATGGTCACCCTGTTCGGAGAACCGATTGTCGTCGTGATGGAAACGGATGACGATATCCGCGCCTATCGCTGTCTTCGCCGGCCCCGTGGCGCTCCGCAACCGGTCCGCTGTGCCGTGAGGTACGGCATGATTTTCGTCAATCTCGATCAGCGTGACCACGAGCTGTTCGAACAAGAAGCCATTTCCGCCACCCCCCGCAGTGCCTGAACGATTCCCCCGTCGTTCCAGATCGTTCGGGCACTTCCCCCACACAGCGGCGCCATCGTGACCTGAACACGATGGCGCCGTTGTGCTGTCCGGACGCGGGTCAGCCTCTGCCGAGCGCCCGGTCCACGGCGATCTCGATGACGATCCTGTCGGGATTGTGTGCCGGAGTGCGCTCGTACCGCTCCGCGTAACGGCGTACCGCGTCCTCCACCTGCTCCGCCTCCGTGCGCACTGCCGCGCGGCCCTCCAGGGTCGCCCAGCGGCGTCCCTGCATCTGGCAGACCGCGACCCGTGCCCCCTCCGGGCCGGCGGCCAGGATGTGCGCGACCTTCCTGCTGTGCTTGTCGGTGATGACGCGGGCGAGCAGGGTCTCCGGGTCGTACGTCACGCCGACGGGCACCACGTGCGGGGTGCCGTCGGGCCGGAGGGTCGTCAGGGTGCAGACATGGCGCTCCCGCCAGAAGGCGAGGTATTCGGGGCCGGGGTTGCGTACGTCGGGCATGGGGTCAGCCTAGAGACGGGGGCCGCGGTGCGCGTGGCGGGGTGTGCGGCGCGTGTCCGGAGGTGAGCGGCCGGCGTGCGGAGGTGTGCGTTCAGGCTTGAGTGGAATAGACTCAACTTTGTACCCGTTGTGCGAGTCATGGTTCCGTGAAGCACCAGAACGAGGAGGAGACAGCGCCCGTGGACGCCGAGCTGACCAACAGGAGCCGAGACGCCCTCAACGCGGCCACCGGCAGGGCCGTCAAGGACGGACACCCCGATCTGACCCCCGCGCATCTGCTGCTCGCACTGCTCGAGGGCGAGGACAACGCGAACATCGTCGACCTGCTGGCCGCGGTCGACGCCGACCAGGCGGCCGTGCGTGCCGAGACCGAACGGCTGCTGGGTACGCTGCCCAGCGTCACCGGATCGACCGTCGCACCGCCCCAGCCCAACCGTGAGCTGCTCGCCGTCATCTCCGACGCCGCCCAGCGGGCGAAGGAGCTCGGGGACGACTACCTCTCCACCGAGCACCTGCTGATCGCCGTCGCGGCGAAGGGCGGCCGCAGCGGTGAGATCCTCGACGGGCAGGGAGCCGGCGCCAAGAAGCTGCTGGACGCATTCGAGAAGAGCAGGGGAGGGCGCCGGGTGACCACTCCCGACCCCGAGGGCCAGTACAAGGCCCTGGAGAAGTTCGGTACGGATTTCACGGCTGCCGCGCGCGAGGGCAAGCTGGACCCGGTCATCGGCCGTGACCAGGAGATCCGCCGCGTCGTGCAGGTGCTGTCGCGGCGCACGAAGAACAACCCCGTGCTCATCGGGGAGCCCGGCGTCGGCAAGACGGCCGTCGTCGAAGGGCTCGCGCAGCGCATCGTCAAGGGCGACGTCCCGGAGTCCCTGAGGAACAAGCGGCTCGTCTCCCTGGACCTCGGCGCGATGGTCGCGGGTGCCAAGTACCGCGGCGAGTTCGAGGAGCGGCTCAAGACCGTCCTCTCCGAGATCAAGGAGAGCGACGGCCAGATCATCACCTTCATCGACGAGCTGCACACCGTCGTGGGGGCGGGCGCCGGCGGCGACTCCGCCATGGACGCGGGCAACATGCTCAAGCCGATGCTCGCCCGCGGTGAGCTCCGCATGGTCGGTGCCACCACCCTGGACGAGTACCGCGAGCGCATCGAGAAGGACCCCGCCCTGGAGCGCCGCTTCCAGCAGGTCCTGGTCGCCGAGCCGTCCGTCGAGGACACCATCGCGATCCTGCGCGGCCTCAAGGGCCGCTACGAGGCCCATCACAAGGTCCAGATCGCCGACTCCTCGCTGGTGGCCGCCGCGACCCTCTCCGACCGCTACATCACCTCCCGCTTCCTCCCCGACAAGGCCATCGACCTGGTCGACGAGGCCGCCTCCCGGCTGCGCATGGAGATCGACTCCTCCCCCCTGGAGATCGACGAGCTCCAGCGGTCCGTCGACCGGCTGCACATGGAGGAGCTGGCGCTCAAGAACGAGACGGACGAGGGTTCCAAGCAGCGCCTGGAGAAGATCCGCCGCGACCTCGCCGACAAGGAGGAGGAGCTGCGCGGCCTCACCGCCCGCTGGGAGAAGGAGAAGCAGGGCCTCAACCGCGTCGGCGAGCTCAAGGAGAGGCTCGACGAACTCCGCGGCCAGGCCGAGCGCGCCCAGCGCGACGGCGACTTCGACACCGCGTCCAAGCTGCTGTACGGGGAGATCCCCGGCCTGGAGCGCGAGCTGGCGGAAGCCGCTGAGGCCGAGCAGGAGGCTGCCGTGGACACGATGGTCAAGGAGGAGGTCGGCCCGGACGACATCGCCGATGTCGTCGGGGCGTGGACCGGCATTCCGGCCGGTCGTCTCCTGGAGGGCGAGACGCAGAAGCTCCTGCGGATGGAGTCCGAGCTGGGCAGGCGCCTGATCGGCCAGTCCGAGGCCGTGCGAGCCGTGTCCGACGCGGTGCGCCGCACCCGAGCGGGCATCGCCGACCCCGACCGTCCCACCGGCTCGTTCCTGTTCCTCGGCCCGACCGGTGTCGGCAAGACCGAGCTGGCCAAGGCCCTCGCGGACTTCCTCTTCGACGACGAGCGGGCCATGATCCGCATCGACATGAGCGAGTACGGCGAGAAGCACAGCGTCGCCCGCCTGGTCGGTGCGCCGCCCGGCTACGTCGGCTACGAGGAGGGCGGCCAGCTCACGGAGGCGGTCCGCCGCCGCCCGTACAGCGTCGTGCTGCTGGACGAGGTGGAGAAGGCCCACCCCGAGGTCTTCGACGTCCTGCTCCAGGTCCTCGACGACGGCAGGCTCACCGACGGGCAGGGCCGGACGGTGGACTTCCGCAACACCATCCTGGTCCTCACGTCGAATCTGGGCAGCCAGTTCCTGGTCGACCCGCTGACCGAGCCCGAGGTCAAGAAGGAGCAGGTCCTGACGGCCGTGCGGGCGTCCTTCAAGCCGGAGTTCCTCAACAGGCTCGACGACCTGGTCGTCTTCTCCGCCCTGTCCGGTGACGAGCTCGCCCACATCGCGGGCCTCCAGGTCGCCCGCCTCGCCGGCCGCCTCGCCGACCGGCGGATCACCCTCGACGTGACTCCGGACGCCCTGGCCTGGCTGGCCGAGGAGGGCAACGACCCGGCGTACGGCGCCCGGCCGCTGCGGCGGCTGATCCAGACCGCGATCGGCGACCGGCTCGCGAAGGAGATCCTCGCGGGCGAGGTCAAGGACGGGGACACGGTGCGGGTGGACCGTGCCGGGGACGGTCTCCTCGTGGGGGCGGCGTCCCGCAGCGGGACCACCCCCGCGGAGGTACCCACCGGCAAGACCCTCTAGCCCTCGCCGGACCACCCGTGTGCCCCTGGCCGGACAGTTTCGTGTCCCGGCCGGGGGCACACGTGTGCCGGAAGTCGTCGCATTGATGGGTGCATTACGCATCCGTCATCTGTGAAGGCTTATCGAGTCCTTCCCCCGCAGAACCCGCTGCGAAATCGAGCCGAAAATTTACATACCGTGGCCGAATGGCAGATGTGGGCGGTCCGCCCGCTGCCATTTGTATCCGGACGGTACATATCGCCACGCTCGGACGCGGTCGATCGGCGCCCTCCCGGGGGCCCTGGCCGCTGCTCGATATCGGGACACTCCGGACCCTAATTCCTGGCGTCCGGGCGCGGTCTGGTTAATTCGGTGGCCGGTATGGTACGCGCATGACGGATCGAAAACCCGGTGATATATGTGCGGAGTCGAATGGTTGCAGAAGCGACAGTCTGATTCGCCTCAGCGAATTTCGCACTCTGTGGGCAGCCCTCGCGCAGTCGGTCCTGGGTGACCAGCTGGCGCGGGTGGCGCTGTCGCTCCTGGTATTCGAACGTACCGAGTCGGCCGGCTGGACAGCGGCGACCTACGCCCTGACGAGCCTGCCGGCCCTGCTGTCCGGGGTGCTCCTGACCGGACTGGCGGATCGCTTTCCCCGGCGCACGGTCATGATCGGCTGCGACCTCGTGCGTGCCGTCCTCGTCGGGCTGATGGCTCTGCCCGGTACACCGCTGCCGCTGCTGGCAGGTCTGCTGGTGCTCGCACAGCTCGCCGAGGCCCCGTTCGGCGCCTCGCAGGGGGCCCTGATGCCCGCAGTCCTGGGCGAGCGCCTCTACGAGCGCGGACAGCGGGTCATCATGATCACGCACCAGTCCGGGCAGCTGGTCGGCTTCGCCGTCGGCGGTGTGCTCGTCGTATGGCTCGGCAGCCACGTCTCTCTGGGACTGAACGCGGTGACGTTCCTGATCTCAGCGGCCCTGATCAGGGTGGGCGTGAAGGCCCGGCCTGTGGACGCCGGCGCCGACGCGCGGCCGAAGCGGATGCACACCCAGGTACGGAGCGCGGCGGCACTGATCTGGTCGGACCCCCGGCTGCGTTCGCTGGTCGCGCTCGGCTGGCTCGCCGGATTCATCGTGCTGCCGGAGGGGCTCGCCGCACCCTTCGCGGAGGAGGCCGGAGCGAGTGCCGCGTCGGTGGGGCTCCTGCTCGCCGCGCACCCCACGGGCATGGTGCTGGGTGCCGCGCTCCTGGGGCGGGCGTCCGTGGGCGACGAGCGGCGCCGCCAACTGCTCGGGCCGCTGGCCGTGGGTGCGAATCTTCCCCTGCTCGTCTACTGGGCGGGCCCCGGTGTGGGGGTCGCCCTGCTGGTGCTGCTGGTGTCGGGCATCTGCTCGGCCTACCAGATCACCGCCGGAGCCAC
The DNA here is from genome assembly GCA_014651175.1 of Streptomyces clavifer. Lineage (GTDB taxonomy): Bacteria > Actinomycetota > Actinomycetes > Streptomycetales > Streptomycetaceae > Streptomyces > Streptomyces clavifer. The sequence goes on from BMWJ01000004.1 coordinate 484,183, forward strand.
CTTCGTCCTGCTCACCCCCGCCGACCAGCGCGGCCAGGCGCTGGGACTCGCCAGGTCGGGGCTGACGGCCATGCAGGGCATCGGCGTCGCGGCGGGCGGGCTGGCGGCGCAGCTGTCCGGGTCCTCGGCCCTGACGATCGGCGGGGCCGGGCTCGTCGGAACACTCTGCGCGATCATGGTCGCGGTCTCCTGGGCACGGGCCAGGCAGACCGGCGCCGGGACGATTCCCCTGAGGGCGTAGGACTACTGGACACCGATCGGGGCTAGGGTCGATGGCAGGAAACCACGAGCGATCCACAGGAGTACCCAGCGATGTCTATCGATCCGTCCTCGATTCCCAACTTCGGGGGCCAGTCCGAGCCGCAGCCGACAGGACCCGAGGGCCCCGTCGTCCCTGACCAGGACCTGGTCAAGCAGCTTCTCGAGCAGATGGAGCTGAAGTACGTCGTCGACGACGAGGGCGACCTCGCCGCGCCGTGGGAAGAGTTCCGCACGTACTTCATGTTCCGCGGCGAGGAGGAGCAGCAGGTCTTCTCGGTGCGCACGTTCTACGACCGGCCGCACGCCGTGGACCAGCGCGCCGTGCTGCTCGACGCGATCGACGACTGGAACCGCCGCACCCTGTGGCCCAAGGTCTACACGCACGCCCACGAGGGTGAGGAGGGTGCCGCGGCGTCCGTCCGGCTGATCGGTGAGGCGCAGATGCTCATCGGCACCGGCGTCAGCCTGGAGCACTTCGTCTCCTCGACGGTCAGCTGGGTGCGCGCCTCGATCGAGTTCGACAAGTGGCTCGTCGAGCGTCTGGGCCTGGAGCCCGCCGAGAAGACCGAGGGCGACACGCCCACGGAGGCCTCCCCCGAGGCCTGATCGGGCCCCGCGGCACGGCAGCCCGGCCCGGGACGGCGGCATCACGACCGCCGCCCCGGGCCGGGCTTCTTCCTGTTCCGGACGGTCTCAGCGCATGTCGAGGCCCTTCAGGCGGCTGACCGCCTCCGTGAGTACCTCCGTGCGCTTGCAGAACGCGAAGCGGACGAAGGGCGCGCCCTGGTCGCGGTGGTCGTAGAAGACCGCGTTCGGGACGGCGACGACCCCGCACCGCTCGGGCAGTGCCCGGCAGAACGCGAGGCCGTCCTGCTCGCCGCCCAGCGGGCGGATGTCGGTGGTGACGAAATACGTCCCGGCGGGCTCGTAGACCCCGAAACCGGCCTCGGCGAGGCCGGTGCTCAGCAGGTCCCGCTTGGCGCGGAGGTCCGCGCGCAGCGCGTCGAAGTAGCTGTCGGGCAGGCGCAGGGCCTCGGCGACCGCGTACTGCAGCGGCCCGCCGGAGACGTACGTCAGAAACTGCTTGGCGGAGCGGACCGCGGTGACCAGCTCCGGGCTCGCGGTGATCCAGCCGACCTTCCAGCCGGTGAACGAGAAGGTCTTGCCCGCGCTGCTGATGGTGACCGTGCGCTCGCGCATGCCGGGGAACGAGGCGAGCGGGATGTGCTCGCCCTCGAAGACCAGGTGCTCGTAGACCTCGTCGGTGACGACGAGGAGGTCGCGCTCGCAGGCGAGCTCGGCGACGGCGGACAGTTCGTCGCGGGTCAGCACGGTGCCGGTGGGGTTGTGCGGGGTGTTCAGGAGGATCAGGCGGGTGCGGGGGGTGACGGCGGCGCGGAGCTCGTCGAGGTCGAGCCGGTAGGCCCCGTCGTGCGGGTGCAGCGTGACGGGGACCCTGGTGCCGCCCGCCATGGCGATGCAGGCGGCGTACGAGTCGTAGTACGGCTCCAGGGCGACGACCTCGTCACCGGGCTCCAGGAGGGCCAGCAGGGCGGCTGCGACGGCCTCCGTGGCGCCCGTGGTGACGAGGACCTCGGTGTCGGGGTCGTAGACCAGCCCGTAGCGCCGCTGCTGGTGCTCCGCGACGGCGGTGCGCAGCTCGGGCACCCCGGGGCCCGGTGGGTACTGGTTGCCGTGGCCGGCGCGCAGGGCCCGGACGGCGGCCTCGCGGATCTCGTCGGGGCCGTCCGTGTCGGGGAAGCCCTGGCCGAGGTTGATCGATCCGGTCCGTACGGCGAGCGCCGTCATCTCGGCGAAGATCGTCGTTCCGAACTCGGCGAGGCGGCGGTTGAGCAGCGGTCGTCCCTGTGTCATGGGCGCCATCCTGGGCCGAAGCTCTGGAGTTGCTCAAGTCTGCTTTGGCCCCGGAGCGGCGAGGGAATCCCCCTGGCACGAAAGAAGCGGGGACCTCGCTTCGGGGGAAGAGAAGGATGTGAGGTCGGTGGACCTGTTCATCTTCATCGTGTTCATCGTGCTGGTGTGTGCGGGCGTGGGAGCCCTGGTGTCGGGGTCGGCCGGCCGGAGGAAGCCGCTGGCGGGGCGCAGCCGGCGTGGGGGGCGCCGGAGCTCCGACAGTGGCGGCTCCGGCGGTTCCGACGGGGGCAGCTGGTGGGCCGGCGACAGCGGGTCCGGTCATTCCGGCGGCCACTCCTGCGGCGGCGGCTCGTCCTGCGGTGGCGGCGGTGGCTGCGGCGGTGGCGGCAACTGACGTGAGCGTCACCGGCGTTCGGTGACGGCACTGAAGCAGTGAGGTGTCCGGTGGGCCGAACTCCCGCCGGGCACCGTTTTGTTGGGCCGTACGGGGAACAGGTGAACCGTGCGGCCCCCAGGGGGATGGAAACCACGTCAAGTTGGGCAAAAACGCTGTGAGCGCGGCGTAGTTCATGATTTCCTCGCTGTAGAGAACATTCAGCCCTCGGACCCGAGTTGGGCCGGATCGGGCGTTTCCCTCCCCCCACGTGCACCGCACCGGGGCGCCCCCTGTCCATGTGTCCATGTGTGTTTGCGGAGCCGGCCCATGCTCACGACCCTCCAGACCGCCTATTCCGATACCCGCGCCGCCGACCTGGCCTGGGCGCTCGGGCGGGAGCCCCTGCCCGCCCTCGCCGTACTGGACCTCCGGCTTGCCGGTGCCAAGCTGCAGATGAGGCTGCTCGGCGCCTCCCACCAGGTGCTGCTGGAGGAGGAGCGCGGGACGTGCTCCGAGACCGTGGCGTGCATCCCCGGCAGCAGTACGCCCCTGCCCCTCGGTGTCGCCAAGCGGCTGGGCGACCGGGAGTACGAATTCGCGGCCCGTGTCGAGACGCTCTCCGAGGGCTCGTTCGCGGGGCGCGCGCAGGAGCTGCTCGCGCTGGTGACCGACCACCCGCACGGTCTCGTGGGGACGTTCCCCGGCAGCCCGTACGCCTTCACCGCGATGCTGGCGCAGGTGACGGAGGGTCAGGTGCGCTGGCGCACCTGGCACGCGTACCCGCAGGAGGGGCAGTTGGTGGTGACCCGGACGCGGGTCGGTGCACGCATGGCGGCACCGGTTCCGTGAGCGGGCGGAGCCCGGCGGGTGCGGAGCGGAGCGCGTCCGGGGCAGCCCACTTACACCCTTGTGGGTGACAAACGGTGATCCTCTCGTGACGTAACGTTGCGTCATGATCGACCAGCAGGTGTCGCTGCGAGGGGGCGCGGCGCGGCTTCCCGTACGGCCGAGGACCGGTCGCTTCCTCGTGCTGGCGGCCGTGTTCATCTGCGCGGCGTGTGGCCTGGTGTACGAGCTCGAACTGGTCGCGCTCGCCTCGTACCTGATCGGCGACTCGGTCACGCAGGCCTCCGTCGTGCTCTCCGTGATGGTGTTCGCCATGGGCATCGGGTCGCTTCTCGCGAAACGTTTATGCGGCTGTGCCGCTGTCGGGTTCGGGCTCGTCGAGGCCGCCCTGGCGCTGATCGGCGGCACCTCGGCGCTCGTCCTGTACGCCTCGTTCGCCTGGCTGGGGGAGTCGCGCCACGCACTGGTCGGGTTCTCGCTCGCGATCGGGATCCTGATCGGTGCGGAGATCCCGCTGCTGATGACGCTGATCCAACGGGTCGACCGGCAGGACGCGGGCGGGGCCGTCGCGGACCTCTTCGCCGCCGACTACGTGGGCGCGCTGGTCGGCGGGCTGGCCTTCCCGTTCCTGCTGCTGCCGATGATGGGCCAGTTGACCGGGGCGCTGTTCACCGGTGCGGTCAACGCGGCGGCGGGCGGCGCACTGGTGCTGTGGGTGTTCCGGCGTGACCTCGGCACCCGGGCGCGCTGGCTGCTGATCGGCGTCAACGTCACGGTGATCGCCCTCCTGGCCACGGCCACGGTCCTGGTCGACGACTTCGAGCGGGCGGCACGGCGCGCGGTGTACGGGGACGGGGTGCGGGTCGCCGTGCAGACCGAGGTGCAGGAGGTCGTCCTCACGGGAGAGGGACGGGACTCCCTCGAGCTCTATCTGGACGGCCGCCTGCGGGTCAGCTCGCGCGACGAGTACCGCTACCACGAGGCGCTCGTGCACCCCGCGATGGAGGGGCCCCGTGCCCGGGTGCTGATCCTGGGCGGGGGCGACGGGCTGGCCGCACGTGAGGTGCTGCGCTATCCGGACGTCGAGTCCGTCGTGGTGGTCGAGCTCGATCCGGCCGTCACCCGGTTGGCCCGGACGGACCCGGCACTCTCCGGGCTGAACGGGCACGCGTACGACGATCCGCGGCTGACCGCGGTCCCGGGGGACGCGTTCACCTGGCTGCGGGCCACGCGGGGCCGGTACGACGTGGTGGTCTCGGACCTGCCCGATCCGGGGATCACGGCCAGCACCAAGCTGTATTCGGCGGAGTTCTACGGGCTGGTCGTGGAGGCCCTGGAGCCGCGCGGGCGGGTGGTGGTCCACGCGGGGCCGCTGAGCAGCAGGCCCGAGACCTACTGGACGGTGGAGGCGTCGATGAGGGCGGCCGGGCTGGCGACCCGCCCGTACCGCGTCGACGGCCGTCTCACGGGATTCGACGCGGGCCCGGACCGCGCCACGGGCGCGTCGGAGGCGCCGCACGACTGGGGGTTCGTCCTGGGGGCGCCGCACGCGGTGGGACGGCTCCGCATAGGCCCCGGGGCCCCGGCGCTGCGGTCGCTGGGGGAGCGGGAGCTGCTGGCGGCCGGCCGCTCGGCGGAGCGCGTACGGCTGCGGGGAGTGCCGCCCTCGACCCTGGTGCACCCGCGGTACTGGGAGGAACCGTGAGCGCGGCGCGGCGGGGCGGCGCGGCGCGGTCCCCGCGGTGTACGGGGCGGGGAAGCGCTGACGGGACGGCCGGGGCTGAGTAGGCTCGGTAGACATGGAGCATGAGGTGTTCGTTCCGGTTCCCGTCCCGTCCCTTCGTCGGACGCTGGGTGATCCCGTGCGTGCCGCACGCTGCGTCCCAGGACTCCAACGGGACGCCGACGCGTCGGCGGGTCCGCTGGCGGGCCGGTTCAGGATCCGGATCGACGGCCACACGATCACGTACCGCGGGGCGCTGACGCTCGCCGCCCGTGGCGATGACACCTTCTCCGTGACGGGGGAGGGCGTGGAGGCCCGCGGCACGGGCGGGGCGAAGCTGGCCCTGACCGTCGGGCTCACGGAGACGGACGGCGGCACGAGGATCGCGTACAGCGGGTCGGCGAGCGGCGACGGCCGCCTCGTGGAGCTGGACAGCGCGGCCGCGCTCGCCGCGGCGTACCGGCTGCTGGACCGATTCACCCAGCAGCTGGTGACGGAGTCACTGGCCACGCGGGACGGGGAGGAGCCCGCCGCCGCCCCGGCGCCGGACGACGTCCCTGATCCCGCTCCCACCTCCTCTTCCGACTCCGGTCCCGCTGCCGGTCCGCCTCCCGGGAACACCCCGGACGAAGCGCCGCCCGTCGAGGCACCGGGGTCCGACGCGCCGGCGTCGCCCGATGCCCGGCCGTCCGCGGACGCCCAGGCGTCCCCCGACGAGGCGTCGCCCTCCGACCAGGAGTCCGTGTTCGGCTCTCCCGTGCCGCCGCCCTCGCTCGACCCGTCCGCGGAGCTGGAGTTCACCGTGCCGGACGTCCCGCCGGCCGAGGCCGCGCACGCCCGCCGCACGATGATCGGCCGCAGCACGGAGGAGGTCGACCACGCCCCACCGCGCGGCCGGTACGCCCCCGTGCCGTCGCCCGAGGCGGGTGCCGCGGGCATGGCGCTGCGCTGGGCGGCTCCGGCGGCCGCCCTGGCGATCGCCTCGGCGGTGGTGGTGGGCCGGGCCCTGCGGCGGCGGAGGTGAGAACGGCCCCGCGCCAGTAGTGTCGTGGGGTGAGCAGAGTTGCGAAGAACGTCCGGCTGACCGCCGGCGACGCCGAGTTGACCGTCGACCCCGTCCACGGCTGCCGTATCAGCAGCCTCCGGATCGGGGGGACCGAACTGCTGCGCCAGGGCGAGCGGTACGGCTGTTTCCCCATGGTGCCGTGGTGCGGCCGTACCGGGAACGGCCGCTTCCGCAACGGTGACGAGCTGCACCGGCTGCCGCTGAACTCCCCGCCGCACGCCATCCACGGCACCGGTCGCGACACCGCCTGGCAGCCCGCCCGGCAGGACGACGCGGAGGCCGCCTTCTTCTACGACCTGGCCGAACCGTGGCCGTACGAGGGCCGGGTGACGCAGTCCTTCGAGCTGACCGAGGACTCGCTCACGCTCCGCCTCGGCATCGAGACGTACGGGGACTCGTTCCCGGCGCAGGCCGGGTGGCACCCCTGGTTCCTCCGCAACACCGGGGGCCAGGACGTGCGGATCGACTTCGAGGCCGCCTGGCAGGAGGAGCGCGGCGACGACCACCTGCCGACCGGCCGCCGGATCGATCCCCTTCCCGGCCCCTGGGACGACTGCTTCGGGATGCCCGACGGCGTGGACGTGAAGCTCACCTGGCCCGAGCAGCTGGAGCTGACGGTGAAGAGCCGGGACGAGTGGGTGGTGATCTACGACGAGCAGGCGGAGGCGGTCTGCGTGGAGCCCCAGTCGGGCCCGCCGAACGGTCTGAACACCGCGCCCCGGCTGGTCACCCCGATCGAGCCGCTGGAGATCACGACCACGTGGAGCTGGGAGCGGCTCTGACCGGTGGGACCGGCGCGGTGGCGGCAGCGCTTACCCTCGTGCACATGACTGACGTACGCGCTGAGCTGCTCCAGCAGATCAAGGACAAGGCCGTGGTACACGGCAAGGTGACTCTCTCCTCGGGTCTGGAAGCCGACTGGTACATCGACCTGCGCCGGATCACGCTGGACGGCACCGCCGCGCCGCTGGTCGGCCAGATGATGCTCGATGCCACCGCCGAGCTGGACTACGACTGCGTCGGCGGTCTGACGCTGGGCGCCGATCCGGTCGCCACGTCGATGCTGCACGCCTCCGCGGCGCGCGGGAAGACCCTGGACGCCTTCGTCGTCCGCAAGGCGCAGAAGGCCCACGGGATGCAGCGCCGGATCGAGGGGACGGACGTCAAGGGCCGTCGCTGCCTCGTCGTCGAGGACACGTCGACCACCGGCGGCTCCCCGCTGACGGCGGTCGAGGCGGTGCGCGAGGCGGGCGGCGAGGTGGTGGCCGTGGCGGTGATCGTGGAGCGCGGCGCGGCCTCGGCCATCGCGGAGGCCGGGCTGCCGTATGTGCAGGTGTACGGGGTCGCGGACCTCGACCTCTCCTGACCTGCTCTTTCTTCGAGGGGCGGCCGGTTTCACGTGAAACCGGCCGCCCCTCGCGCATGCCCTCGCGCATCTCGATGGACGGGCAGGGTGGAGCCGGAGCGAGAGTCTGGGAAGATGGGGGCGACGATGACGTCGCCCCCAGGTCAGGGACCAGCACTGCACACCCGCACATCCCAAGGAGCGGTCAGATGCCCATCGCAACCCCCGAGGTCTACGCCGAGATGCTCGACCGGGCGAAGGCAGGCAAGTTCGCCTACCCGGCCATCAATGTGACGTCGACCCAGACCCTGCACGCTGCACTGCGCGGCTTCGCGGAGGCGGAGAGCGACGGCATCGTCCAGATCTCCACCGGTGGTGCCGAATTCCTGGGCGGCCAGTACAGCAAGGACATGGTGACGGGCGCCGTGGCCCTGGCCGAGTTCGCGCACATCGTCGCCGCCAAGTACGACGTCACCGTCGCGCTGCACACCGACCACTGCCCCAAGGACAAGCTGGACGGGTACGTCCGCCCCCTCCTCGACGTCTCCGCCGAGCGCGTCGCCAAGGGGCTGAACCCGCTGTTCCAGTCGCACATGTGGGACGGTTCGGCCGAGACCCTCGCGGACAACCTGGCCATCGGCCAGGAGCTGCTCGCCAAGGCCGCCGCCGCCAAGATCATCCTTGAGGTCGAGATCACCCCGACCGGTGGCGAGGAGGACGGCGTCACGCACGAGATCAACGACGAGCTGTACACGACCGTCGACGACGCGCTGCGTACGGCCGAGGCGCTCGGCCTGGGCGAGAAGGGCCGCTACCTGCTGGCCGCCTCCTTCGGCAACGTCCACGGCGTCTACAAGCCGGGCAACGTCGTCCTGCGTCCCGAGCTCCTCAAGGACCTCCAGGAGGGCGTCGCCGCCAAGTACGGCCAGGCGTCCCCCTTCGACTTCGTCTTCCACGGCGGCTCCGGCTCCACGGCCGAGGAGATCGCCACCGCGCTGGAGAACGGCGTCGTGAAGATGAACCTCGACACCGACACCCAGTACGCCTTCACCCGCCCGATCGTGGACCACATGTTCAGCAACTACGACGCTGTGCTGAAGGTCGACGGCGAGGTCGGCAACAAGAAGTTCTACGACCCGCGCAGCTGGGGCAAGTCCGCCGAGGCGGGCATGGCCGCGCGCGTCACGCAGGCCTGCGCCGACCTGCGTTCCACGGGCACCAAGCTGAAGTAAGCACCTCCGCACGGATGTCCCGGGCCCGGTCCCCCTTCGGGGGGTGCCGGGCCCGTTCCGTGTCCGACCGATCCCTGAGGAATCCGCTGTGAGTACGCCTGCGCGCTACGACTTCGACACCGTCATCGACCGCCGGGGCACCTGGTGCGTCCAGTGGGACGGGGTCGCCGACCGGTTCGGGGTGGACGGGCTCCTGCCGTTCACCATCTCCGACATGGACTTCGAAACCGCGCCCGAGGTCCTGACCGCGCTACGGGCCCGGCTCGACCACGGGGTGCTCGGCTACACGACCTGGCAGCAGGACGACTTCCGGTCCGCGATCGCGCACTGGTTCGCGACCCGGTACGGCACCGAGATCGACACGGGCCGGCTCGTCTACGGCCCGTCCGTGCTCAGCCAGCTCTCACAGCTGCTGCAGATGTGGACGGCCGAGGGGGACGGCGTGGTCGTGCACACCCCGACGTACGACGGCTTCCGGAAGGCGATCACCGGGCTCGGCCGGGAGCTGCGGGGGGTGCCGGTGGGGGACGCCGCGGCCTTGGAGCGGGAGCTGGCACGGGCCGACGCGAAGGTGCTCGTGCTGTGCTCGCCGCACAATCCGACGGGGCGGGTGTGGACGGAGGCCGAGCTGCGGGAGACGGCCGCGCTCGCCCGGCGCCATGGGGTCGCGGTGATCAGCGACGAGATCCACGCGGACTTCGTGCACGACGGCCACCGGCACGTGCCGTGGACCCGGGTCGGGGGCGACGGGCGCTGGGCGCTGATCAGCTCCGGTTCGAAGTCGTTCAACTTCCCGGCGCTGACCGGCTCGTACGGGATCATCGGCGACCCGGCGGACCGGGCGGAATTCCTGCGCCGGATGGAGACGGCGGAGGGCCTCGCCTCCCCGGCGGTGCTGTCGCTGACCGCGCACATCGCGGCGTACCGGGAGGGCGGGCCGTGGCTCGACGCCGTCCGGGAGTACGTCGCCGGGAACCTGGCCCTGGTGGCGGAGCGGCTGAACGGGGCGTTCCCGGAGCTGGCGTGGGAACCGCCGCAGGCGGGCTACCTGGCGTGGATCGACGTGCGTCCCCTGGGGGTGGACGACGAGGCGCTGCAGCGGGTCCTGATAGAGCGGGAGAAGGTCGCGGTGATGCCGGGGGCGGTGTACGGGGCGCCGGGCTTCCTCCGCCTGAACGCGGGGTGCCCGCGGAGCAAGGTGGAGGCGGGGATGGCGGCGTTGGTGCGGGGGGTGCGGGCGGTGCGGTAGAGGGTGGGCGCGGGGCGTCGGGGCGTTGCCCCGGGGCCGTTTGCCCTCAATCGCCGGGCGGGCTTGATGGGTGCTCGGGCGGGCTTGGTTTGGTGCTCGGGCGGGCTTGGACCGTGTTCCCGGCTGCTTCCGGGGCGAGGGCGGGTGATGCTGGCTCGTATGAACGACGACGATGCGGGTGGCGGTGGGATCCGGGTTGCCTCGGCTGCCGGGCGGTGGGTCGTCCTGACCACCGTCCTCGGGTCGAGCATGGCCCTGCTCGACTCCACGGTCATCAACGTCGCCCTGCCCCGCATCGGTGAGGACCTCGGCACCGACCTGGCGGCCCTGCAGTGGACCGTCAACGCCTACATGCTCACGCTGGCCGGGCTCATCCTGCTCGGAGGCGCCCTCGGGGACCGGTACGGCCGGCGGCGGGTGTTCGTCGTCGGGGTGGTCTGGTTCGCCGTGGCCTCCCTGCTCTGCGGGCTGGCCCCGAACGCGGGAGTCCTCGTCGTGGCCCGCGCCCTCCAGGGTGTCGGCGGGGCCCTGCTCACACCCGGTTCCCTCGCGCTCATCCAGGCGAGTTTCCACCCCGACGACCGGGCCCGCGCCGTGGGGCTCTGGTCCGGGCTCGGAGGGGTCGGCGCCGCGGTCGGGCCGTTCGTCGGCGGCTGGCTCGTCGACGGGCCCGGGTGGCGCTGGGTGTTCCTGCTCAACCTCCCGCTCGCCGCCGTCTGCCTGCCCGTCGCCCTGCGGCACGTACCGGAGTCCCGGGACCCGGACGCGCACGGCCGCTTCGACGTGCTCGGGGCCGCGCTCGCCGCCCTGGCGCTCGCCCTGGTCACGTACGCCCTGATCGAGGTACCGGAACAGGGAGCCTCCGTCATGGTGGTCGGGGCGGCTCTCGGCGGTGTGCTGCTCGGTGCGGCCTTCGTCCACGTGGAGCGGCACCGGGCCGATCCCATGGTGCCGCCGTCGATCTTCGCGTCCCGGCAGTTCACCGCCGTCAACATCGTCACGTTCTGCGTGTACGCGGCCCTCGGGGGCTTCTTCTTCCTGTCCGCGATCCAGCTCCAGGTGGTGGCCGGCTACTCGGCCCTCGGCGCGGGCACCGCGCTCCTGCCGACCACGGTGCTCATGCTGCTCTTCTCCGCGTCCGCGGGTGACCTGGGCCGGCGGATCGGGCCCCGCATCCCGCTCACCGTGGGCCCGCTGCTGGCCGCCGCCGGGATGCTGCTGATGCTGCGGGTCGGCCCGGACGCCTCGTACGTGCGGGACGTACTGCCCGCGGTCCTGGTGCTGGGCCTCGGCATGGTCACCCTGGTGGCACCGCTCACCGCGACGGTCCTGGCCGCCGTCGCCACCGGGCGGGCCGGGCTCGCCAGCGGCATCAACAACGCGGCCGCGCGGGCCGCCGGCCTGCTCGCGGTGGCCGCGCTCCCGCTGCTCGCCGGAATGGGCCCGGAGGCGTACCGTGACGCCGCGGAGTTCGCCTCGACGTTCCGGAGGGCGATGCCGATGTGCGCCGGGCTGCTGGTGGCGGGCGCCGTGATCGCCTTCTGCGCCGTGCGGAAGCCCGCGGAGCCCGGACGCGAGCCGCAGCCCACGTGCGCGATGCACTGCGGCGTCACGGCCCCGCCCTTGGAGCCGGAGCCCGGATCCAGGCACACTTGAGCCATGTCCATCCACGAGAACCTGCTCGGGGGCCCTGCCCCGACCCACCTGCCCGACGACCCGGAGCCGCGCGAGCTGCTCGCCGGCGGCACGCCGCCCGCCGATGTCGCGGCCAAGTACCCCACGTCCTCGCTGGCCTGGGCGCAGCTCGCCGACGAGGCGTACGAGCGCGGCCGCGTCATCGAGTCGTACGCGTACGCCCGCACCGGCTACCACCGCGGCCTCGACGCCCTGCGCCGGGCCGGCTGGAAGGGCCACGGCCCCGTCCCGTTCGAGCACGAGCCGAACCGCGGCTTCCTGCGCGCCCTGCACGCCCTCGCCCGGGCCGCGCAGTCCATCGGGGAGCAGGAGGAGTACGAGCGCTGCTCGTCCTTCCTGCGCGACTCCTCCCAGACCGCCGCCGACACCCTCGGCTGAGCCGCTTCCGCTTTCCCGGGCCCCGCAGGCGCGCACCGTCGCCTGCGGGGCCCGAGGCGTCCCGGGCGGCTCCGGTCTAGGATGCCGACAGGGGACCGGAGCTCCACCACCTCAGAGGAAGGGGCGGACCGCTACCCGGAAGCTCGTGTCGAGGAGACAGCAATGTCGACGATCAACCCCGACCCCGAAGCCACCGGTGCGGACACCCCGCACCTGGACTTCGCGGGAACGACTCCGTACGAGGACTACGTCCAGGCGGATGTCCTGACCCACCTCCAGCACCTGCGCTCGGACGATCCCGGCGAGATGGTCTTCCTGGTCACCACCCAGGTCATGGAGCTGTGGTTCACGGTCATCGTCCATGAGTGGGAGACGGCGGCGCACGCCCTGCGCGAGGACCGCATACCGGTCGCCCGGGACGCCCTGAAGCGCTCGCTGCGGGAGCTGGAGGCGCTGAACGCCTCCTGGAAGCCGCTGGCCGGCCTGACCCCCGCCCAGTTCAACTCCTACCGCGGATCGCTCGGTGAGGGTTCCGGTTTCCAGTCGGCGATGTACCGGCGGATGGAATTCCTGCTCGGTGACAAGTCCGCCTCCATGCTCGTGCCGCACCGCGGTGCCCCCCGGGTCCACGCCGAGCTGGAGAAGGCACTGCACGAGCCCGGCCTCTACGACGAGACGCTCGCCCTGCTCGCCCGGCGCGGTCACGCCGTGCCGCAGTCGGTGCTCGGCCGGGACCTGTCGCGGAAGTACGAGCCGTCCCCCCAGGTCGAGGCCGTCTGGGCGGAGATCTACGCCAACCCCGACCAGAACGACGAGCTCGTGCGGCTCGGCGAGGTGCTGACCGACGTCGGCGAACTCGTGTGGCGATGGCGCAACGACCACCTCACCGCCACCCGGCGGGCGATGGGCTCGAAGACCGGCACCGGAGGTTCGGCGGGGGTCGCCTGGCTGGAGAAGCGGGCCACCAAGAGTGTGTTCCCGGAGCTGTGGACGGCGCGCAGCCATGTCTGACCTGCGGGAGCGTGCCGAGGCGCTCGACTCCGCCGACGAGCTGGCCGGGCTCCGGGACCTGTTCGTCCTCGACGACACCGTCTACCTCGACGGGAACTCGCTGGGCGCGCTCCCCCGCCACGTCCCCGCCCGCATGCAGGACGTCATCACCCGTGAGTGGGGCGCCCTGCGCATCCGCTCCTGGGACGAGAGCGGCTGGTGGACCGCGCCCGAGCGGATCGGTGACCGGATCGCTCCGCTGGTCGGTGCCGCCGCCGGACAGATCGTGGTGGGCGACTCCACCAGCGTGAACGTCTTCAAGGCCGTGGTCGCCGCGAGCCGCCTGGCAGCCGGAGGGCGCGACGAGATCCTGGTCGACGCCTCGACGTTCCCCACGGACGGGTACCTCGCTCAGTCCGCGGCCCGGATGACGGGCCACCGCATCGTCCCGGTCGCCCCCGCCGACGTCCCGGCCGCCCTCGGGCCCCGTACCGCGGTCGTCCTCCTCAACCACGTCGACTACCGCACGGGAAGGCTCCACGACCTGCCCGGACTCACCGCCGCCGTCCGGGGCGCCGGCGCCCTCGCCGTCTGGGACCTGTGCCACAGCGCGGGGGCCCTGCCGGTCGGCCTCGACGCGCACGGCGTGGACCTGGCCGTCGGATGCACGTACAAGTACCTGAACGGCGGCCCCGGTGCGCCCGCCTACCTGTACGTGGCCGAGCGCCATCAGGCGGCCTTCGACTCGCCCCTGCCCGGGTGGACCTCGCATGCGGACCCGTTCGGGATGACCCCCGGATACGTCCCCGCGGAGGGCTCCGTACGGGGCCGGGTCGGCACCCCGGACATCCTGTCCATGCTGGCCCTGGAAGCGTCGCTGGACGTGTGGGAGGGCGTCGGGGTGGAGGCCGTGCGGGCCAAGTCCCTGGCGCTGACGGACTTCTTCCTGGAGTGCGTCGCCGCGTACGTCCCCGAGGGCCGGGTCACCCCGGTCACCCCGGCCGCCCACGCGGAGCGCGGCAGCCAGGTCTCGCTGCGCTGCGTCGACGCGGACGAGACGGAGCCGGTGATGCGGGAGCTCGTCGCCCGCGGTGTGGTCGGCGACCTGCGCCGACCGGACGTGCTCCGCTTCGGTTTCACCCCGCTCTACGTCTCTTTCGCCGACGCGGAGCGGGCCGCGCGCATCCTCGCCGAGGTGCTGGAGGCCTAGCCGCACAGGACGGGCCCGGTCTCCGGGCCGGGCCCGTTCCCCCCGGCGCCGCGGGCTCCCCCGAACCGTGCAGGTGACGGTCCGTCCGATGGCGGCGCGCGGTACTGATACCGTCCCCGCAGGTCAGTCCAGTCGGGCATATGCGTAGGACGGTGGGAGCAGCATGTCGGATTCTGCCGCGCGTGATCGGGACGCCGCCGAGACCGGGTCGGCGTTCGCGCATCCGGCGGTCGCCCCCGATCGGTCCGCCGCCTACGGCAGCCACCCCGACCAGGTGATCGACTTCTTCGCCCCGCGTGACGGCCGGGACGGCGCACCGCTCGTGGTCGTGCTGCACGGCGGGGCCTGGCGCGCGTCGTACGACCGGCAGCACGTGTCACCGTTCGCGGACTTCCTGGCCCGGCGCGGGTTCGCCGTGGCCAGCGTCGAGTACCGCCGGGGCAGCGGGATCCCGCAGCAGGGCGGGGAGGGGCCCGCGGCGGGACGCTGGCCGGAGACGTTCGACGACGTGGCCGCCGCCATGGACGCCCTGCCGGAACTGGCCGCGCGTGAGCTGCCGCAGGCCGACGTGCGCAAGACCGTGGTCACCGGACACTCCGCGGGCGGGCAGCTGGCGCTGTGGGCCGCCGCCCGGCACGTGCTCCCGGTCGGCTCGCCGTGGCGGCTGCCCACGCCGCCCCCGCTGCGCGGGGTCGTCGCGCTGGCGCCGATCGGTGACTTCGCGAGCGCCGCCGCACTGGACGTCTGCTCCGGGGCCGTGCACCAACTCCTGGGCGGCGAGGAGCACGCCGAGGCGCGCGGCGCCCACGTCGATCCGGCCGTGCTGCTCCCGACCGGGATCGCGACCGCCGTCGTGCAGGGCGTCGACGACCTGACCGTCCCCCAGGAGGTCACCGAGGCGTTCGTGGACGCCGCGGCGAAGGCCGGGGAGATGGTGGGGCTGACGCTGCTGGACGGGGTCGGGCACTTCCCGCTGATCGACCCCTCCGCGGACGCCTGCGCGGTGGTGGCCGAGGAGATCGCCCAACTGGCCTGGTAGGCCCACGGGCCGGGGCACGCGTGCCCCGGCCCGTGCCTGCGGGCCCGGACCGCTGCGCTCCCCGCCCACCGGTGCTCGCCCCTGCGACCTCGCGCGGCACCGCCCGCTCCGGGCCCTCACCCGGGCCGGCACCTCCCGCCGGTACCCGGGTCCCGGCCCCCGGCACGCCGACGTGGTCGAGCACCGGAAGAGCGGGCGCGGGGCGCCGCCGGACCACGTACGCGGCCACCCGGACACGGGGGAGACCCGTCCTGGCATCGCATCCGCCGCCGCGGCCCCGGTAGTACTTGCGACGGACGGTCCAGGATCCGTATCACTGCTGACGACCCCGGCCGCCGGGCCCCCTACCGTGGAGAGCGTGACCGAGACCAAGACCAGAAGCCCCGAGTTCCGGCTGGCCGCAGGGGCGATAGACGGCCTGCGGCAGGACCTCTTCCACCACGCTTTCGACTACCGGCCGCTGGCGCCGCTGGGCACGGACGGCCCGGTGATGCGCCGGCTCCCGAAGCCGATCCGGACGCGGGCCGTCTGGTTCCCGCACGCGGTGGTGGCCGCGGTCGCGCTGATCGCGCTGCTGGTCGGCGTCTTCGCGGCGAACACCTACTCCCCGTTCGGGATCGCGACCCTCATCACCGCCTTCCTGCCGGCCGCCACGTTGCTGATGACGCTGCACCGCCCCGTTCTCGCCTTCTGGGTGTCGATCGCCTCCACCCCGGTGATGGCCGTCGTGGGCAGCGGGGAATGGCCGTGGGCGCCGAACGCCTTCGTGTGCCACCTGGGTGTCCTGGTCGTCGTCGCGGCGCGGACCAGGCCGCGCACCGCCGCCTGGATGTGGGTGATCACCCTGCTCCCCGGCACCTTCATGGACGCCGTCGGCCCCTACAACCCCTCTTCGACCAATGGCGGCATGGCCTTCACGTCCGCACTCGCCCTCCTCGTCGTGACGCTCGTGCAGACCCGCCGCGAGGCCGAGCGGGAGGTGACCGTGCAGCGCACCGTCACCGCCGTCGAGCGAGACCGGCGCACGCTCCTGGAAGAGCGCACCACCATCGCGCGTGAGCTGCACGACGTCGTCGCCCACCACATGTCCGTCGTCGCGATCCAGGCCGAGGCCGCCCCGTACCGGGTGGAGAATCCGCCGCCCGAGCTGGAGCAGGCGTTCGTCACGATCCGGGAGAACGCCGTCGCCGCGCTCACCGAGCTGCGCCGCGTCCTCGGAGTCGTACGGGCGGAGGACTACGAGGTGCCGGACGCCCCGCAGCCCACCCTGGCCGAGATCGACCGGCTGCTGTCCAACGTGCGGGAGACCGGGCTGGAGACGGAGAAGACGGTCACCGGGGCGGTGCGGGAGCTTCCGCAGGGCGTCGAGCTGTCGGCGTACCGGATCGTCCAGGAGGCGCTCAGTAACACGCTCCGGCACGCACCCGGCGCGTCCGCCAAGGTGGACATCGGGTACGTGCTCGGCGGGCTGGGGCTGCGCATCGTCAACGGACCCGCGCGCGGGTCCGTCAAACCCTCGCAGGGGGCCGGTCACGGGATCACGGGGATGCGGGAGCGGGTGCAGATGCTGAACGGCGAGATGACGGCCGGGACGACGGAGGACGGCGGCTACGAGGTCGCCGTGTTCCTGCCCGTGCCCGCGGTGCACGACGGTGCGGAGGCGGGGGCATGAGCGAGTCCGCCATCCGCGTGCTGATCGTCGACGACCAGATGATGGTCCGCGAGGGGTTCTCCGTACTGCTCAACGCGATGCCCGGCATCGAGGTCGTCGGCGAGGCCGTCGACGGCCGGCAGGCCGTGTCGCAGGTCGCCGCCCTGCGGCCCGACGTGGTGCTGATGGACATCCGGATGCCGGAGCTCAACGGCATCGAGGCCACCCGTGAGATCGTCGCCGCCGACGCGGACGCCAAGGTGCTCGTCCTGACCACCTTCGACCTCGACGAGTACGTGTACCAGGCGCTGCGGGCCGGGGCCTCCGGCTTCCTCCTGAAGGACGCGTCGGCGCGTCAGCTCGCCGACGGGGTACGGGTGGTGGCGTCCGGGGAGGCACTGCTCGCACCGACCGTGACCCGGCGGCTGATCACCGAGTTCTCCAAGCTCGCCGAGGCGCCCCGGCCGCCCGCCATGGCCCGGATCGGCGATCTCACCGAGCGGGAGACCGAGGTCCTCGTGCTGATCGCCCAGGGACTGTCGAACCTGGAGATCGCCTCCCACCTGGTCGTCGCCGAGTCCACCATCAAGACACATGTGAGCCGCATCCTGGTGAAGCTCGGGCTGCGCGACCGGACCCAGGCTGCCGTGTTCGCCTACGAGGCCCGGCTGGTCACGCCCGGGTAGCGTCGGTCCATGCACGTGTCCTTCGACCCCTGGTCCCCGGCGTTCGTCGCCGACCCGTACCCCGCCTACGCCGCGCTGCGTGCCACCGGCAGGGCGCACTACTTCGAGCCGACCCGGCAGTGGCTGATCCCGCACTACGCCGAGGTGTCCGGGCTGCTGCGCGACCGGCGGCTGGGCCGGACGTATCTGCACCGCTTCACCCACGACGAGTTCGGCCTCGCCGCCCCGCCCGCCGCCCACGAGCCGTTCCACACGCTCAACGGACAGGGGATCCTCGACCTGGAGGCCCCCGACCACACCCGGATCAGGCGGCTGGTCGCCAAGGCATTCACCCCGCGCAGGGTCGAGGCGCTCGGGCCGGCCGTGGAGCGGCTGGCCGCCGGGCTCGTCGGCGAGTTCGTCGCGGCGGGCGGCGGCGACCTCCTCGCCGCGGTCGCCGAGCCGCTGCCCGTGGCGGTCATCGCCGAGATGCTCGGGGTCCCGGAGTCCGACCGGGCGCTGCTGCGGCCCTGGTCGGCGGCGATCTGCGGGATGTTCGAGCTGAACCCCCCGGAGGAGGCGGCGCGGGCCGCCGTACAGGCGTCGGTCGAGTTCTCCGCGTACCTCCGCGGGCTGATCGGCGCACGGCGGGCCGATCCCGGAACGGATCTGGTCTCCGCGCTCATCGCCGCCCACGACGAGGGCGACCGGCTGACCGAGCAGGAGATCATCTCCACGTGCGTCCTGCTGCTGAACGCCGGCCACGAGGCCACGGTCAACGCCACCGTCAACGGCTGGTGGACGCTCTTCCGGCACCCGGAGCAGCTGGCCGCTCTGCGCGCCGACCACGGACTGCTGCCGACCGCGGTGGAGGAACTGCTGCGGTACGACACCCCGGTGCCGATGTTCGCGCGCTGGGTCCTGGACGACATCGAGGTCGACGGCACCGTCATTCCGCGTGGTTCGCAGGTCGCCCTGCTCTTCGGGTCGGCCAACCGTGATCCGGAGCGCTTCGCCGACGCCGGGGCGCTGGACCTGTCCCGTGAGGACAACCCGCACATCTCGTTCGGGGCGGGCATCCACTACTGCCTCGGAGCGCCGCTGGCCCGCCTCGAGCTGGCGGCCTCGTTCGGCGAGCTGCTGCGCAGGGCGCCCGGTATGCGGCTGGTCGCGGAGCCGGAGTGGAATCCGGGGTACGTGATCCGCGGGCTGCGGGGACTACAGGTGCAGATCTGAGCCGACGCTCCCGGAGAGCCGCACGGTGCCGAGGTCCGGGTTCGCCCAGGAGTGCAGCCCCCACGCGGACAGGGCGAGCACCCCGGCCGCGCACACCGCCGCGGCCGGGACCCGGGCCCCCGCCGGCCCGCGGCCCTTCAGCAGGCGCAGCGCCAGGAGCCAGGCCGCCGAGGGGACGAGGGCACCCGCCAGGAGGACGAGGGGCAGCTCCGTCCACAGGACGGAGAGGTCCCGGCCCGCCCCCTCGAAGCCGCCGCCCATGTGCCGGTCGGTGCGCCGGGAGGCGCTCCACACGAGCAGCGCCGTGACCGCCCCGGCCAGGGCGAGCCCGCAGCCGCCGTAACCTGCCGTGTCCCGTTGGTCCATGCTCACCAGGACGTGGCCCCGGCCGGCTCCGGTTCCCGTCGCCCGATGCCGGCCGGCGGGCACCCTCCGGCCGGCGGGCACCCTCCGGCCGGCGCGGCCCCGGTGCCGGGCCGGTCACGCCACCGGGTCAGCCGGCTGCCGGGAGTACCAGCCCCCACGCCCCCGCCCGCACCGTCCAGGTGCGCGTCCGGACCGGACCGGCGACCTGTATGTCCGCCCGGTAGCGGAAGTCGGGGCCGGACACCGTGACCGCCTTGGCCTCGGCCGTCACCGTCTTGCCGGACGAGGTGTGGATCACCACGTCCGCCAGGCCCCCGTCCCCCTGCGTGGTCACCGAGACTCCCTCGACCGGCCGGTCCAGGTCGTTGAGCAGGACCCCGTCCGTCTCCACCCGCAGCCGGTGCGCGCGCGGAGGGGAGGAGGGGGAAGGCGGGGCGGGCCGGACCAGGGCGGCCATCAGGGTGCGGCAGGTGTCCCAGACCGCGGTGACGCCCGAGTGGTGCGCGCCCGCACCCGGGGCCGGGGTGAGGGCGGGGATGCGCAGGTCGCCCAGCACGACCCCGTCGCTGTCGTCGACCAGCAGGTCCAGCCGGCGCGCGGTCCCGTCCAGGGCCGTGCGCGCCGCCGCCACCGCGCCCCGGGGGACGCCGAGTGCGTGGGCGAGCTCCAGCGTGTGGGCCGCACCGACCGGAATCAGCGACAGCACGCCGTCGGCGAGCTCCCGCTCCCGGTGGAGCTGGGCCACGGCGCGCAGCAGCGCGTGGTCGTCGCCGACGACCACGGGCCGTCGGCCGCCTCGGCGGGAAAGGGCCCGGGCGAACTCGTCCGGGCCGTCCGGAAGGCAGATCTTGGCATGCGCGCCGGCGCTCAGCACGTCCTTCGCGATGCGCACGGACTCGCCGTCGTAGCGGCGGGCAAGGGGGTCGATGAGTACGAGTAGCTGGTGGTCGCCGTCGCCGGGGGGCTCTGCAGCCGACACCTCGGTCCTTCCTCGGGTAGCATCTTGGTGCAAGAGCCCCTTGCGCTATTGCGCCAGGGGCTTCGTCAATTCCGGGGCACCCGGTTCGACGGCTCAGGCTTTGTCGTACATCGTCGTACGGCAGGTACGACCTTTACGTACGCCCCCTGACCTTGGACATGCCCCGCCCGGAAGGGGTGTACGCCTGTGCCCGCACTTGTGCTGCTCGGTGCTCAGTGGGGTGACGAGGGCAAGGGGAAGGCCACCGACCTCCTCGGTGGATCCGTGGACTATGTGGTGCGTTACCAGGGCGGCAACAACGCCGGCCACACGGTTGTCGTAGGCGACCAGAAGTACGCACTGCATCTCCTCCCCTCCGGAATCCTGTCGCCGGGGTGTACCCCGGTCATCGGTAACGGTGTCGTGGTGGACCCGGCGGTCCTGCTCTCCGAGCTGAGTGGTCTGAACGAGCGGGGCGTCGACACGTCCAAGCTCCTGATCAGCGGCAACGCTCATTTGATCACCCCTTACAACGTCACCGTCGACAAGGTGTCGGAACGCTTCCTCGGGAAGCGCAAGATCGGTACGACCGGCCGCGGCATCGGCCCGACGTACGCCGACAAGATCAACCGGGTCGGCATCCGCGTCCAGGACCTCTACGACGAGTCGATCCTCACGCAGAAGGTCGAAGCGGCGCTGGAGCAGAAGAACCAGCTCCTGGCCAAGGTCTTCAACCGGCGCGCGATCGAGTCGGAGAAGATCGTCGAGGAGATGCTCCAGTACGCGGAGCAGATCAAGCCGTACGTCGCCGACACGACGCTGATCCTGAACGACGCCATCGACGAGGGCAAGGTCGTCCTCTTCGAGGGCGGTCAGGGCACTCTGCTGGACGTCGATCACGGCACGTACCCCTTCGTCACCTCGTCGAACCCGACCGCGGGCGGCGCCTGCACCGGATCCGGCGTGGGCCCGACGAAGATCAGCCGGGTCATCGGCATCCTCAAGGCCTACACCACGCGCGTCGGTGCCGGACCCTTCCCGACCGAACTTCTCGACGAGGACGGCGAGGCACTGCGCCGGATCGGCGGCGAGCGAGGGGTCACCACCGGCCGCGACCGCCGCTGCGGCTGGTTCGACGCCCCGATCGCGCGGTACGCGACCCGGGTCAACGGCCTCACCGACTTCTTCCTCACCAAGCTGGACGTGCTGACCGGCTGGGAGCAGATCCCGGTGTGCGTGGCGTACGAGATCGACGGCAAGCGCGTCGAGGAGCTCCCGTACAACCAGAGCGACTTCCACCACGCGAAGCCGATCTACGAGAACCTCCCCGGCTGGTCCGAGGACATCACGAAGGCCAAGACCTTCGACGACCTTCCGAAGAACGCGAAGGCGTACGTGAAGGCGCTGGAGGAGATGTCCGGCGCCCCGATCTCCGCGATCGGTGTCGGCCCCGGCCGCACCGAGACCATCGAGATCAACTCCTTCCTGTAGGACGTCACGCGTGAGGCCCCCGGCAGCAGCTGCTGCCGGGGGCCTCACGCGTCGGGGCCGTCCGGGGTCAGCCGGTGCGCCGGTAGGTGGACGGCGCGTCCTCCTCGTCCGAATCCGCCCAGCTGAGGGACAGGCCGTCGGCGCCCTTCATCTGCACCGTGCGGGTCCCGTCGCTCTCGCACTTGTCCTCGGGCTCCGCCGCGGTCACGGCTTGCGGGCCGAGCCGCAGTTCCTTGCTGTTCGCGTGGACGAGGACGCTCTCCATCTCGCAGTGGTAGGAGGGTCCGTCGCTGGTGTAAGCGGCGACCACCTCGCCGTACGCGCCCTGGCTCAGCTTCAGGGTGGAACTGTCGGGGGACGGCGAGCCGCCCGTCCCGACGTACTCCCACGTCCCGAGGAACCCTGCGGGGATGGGGGTGGCGTTCTCCACGCTCTTGGTGAGGACCGCCGTCTCGCCGTCGTCGTCCGTCCAGACGAGCGTGCCGTTGTCCGCCGCACGGACCGTCTGACGCCCCCCGTCGGAGCACGCCTCCTCGGGGACGCTGTTGACGACCCTGGACTCCAGGACCATCAGGTTGTCGAAGGAGACCAGCTCGGCGGCGCCGGTGCACAGCTCGTCGTCGAAGGAGTTGAACGTCGCGGCGACATCGGCGCCCACGCCGCCCTGGGTGATGGTGATGCGGCGGAAGGAGACGGGGCGCTGCTCGCTGTCCTTGCCCGGCCCTTCCCAGGTGCCCAGGTACGCCTCGCCGATCACGCCCTCGACGGCGGCGGACGGGTCGGCGGAGGCCTGCGAGGGGGAGGCGTCGTCCGTGGCCTGGTCCGTGGACGGCTTCCCGCTCGGCGCCGAGGAGCTGGGAGAGCCCGCGTTCGCTCCCTTGCCGTCCGAGGCGTCCGAACCGTCGCGCATGGTCGCGTAGGTGATCCCGCCCGCGAGCAGGGCGACGGCGGCGACCGCCGCGGTGACGATCAGCGCGGTGCGTCGCGGCTTCCCGCCGTCCGGCCGGGTGCCGTCGGGCCGGGTACCGGCCTGCGGGCCCAGGTCCGCGAGGGGCGCGCCGAAGACGCCCAGCTGCGCGGGTGCGGCGGGCGGGGCCGGTGCGAGCCCCGGCGGCGAGGCCGCTGGAGCTGGAGTGGGCTCCGGGCCGGTGAGCGGCACCGTGCGAGGCGGGGGCGCCGACGCGGAGAAGGCTCCGGCAGGGGGTGCGGCCGGGGGTGTGGGCGCTGCGGACGGCAGGGGGGTCGGCGGGGCCGCCGGGAGCGGCGGCGTGGACCCGGTCGGCCGGGGCGCCGCGGTCGGCGGCGGAGGCGTCGCGCCCGGGGGCGGCCCGGCGGGCCGGGCCGGGGCCCGCTGCTCCGGTCCGTCGGAGTCCAGCAGCTCGGCGGCCTTGCGGCCGAGCTCGGCGATCAGCGCGCCCGGCAGCCACGGCTCGGTGTCCTGGGACACCTCCTCCGTACGGGCCACGACCTCCGCCGGAGTGGGGCGGTCGGCCGGGTCCTTCGCCAGACAGGCGTCCACCAGCTCTATGAGGCCGGCCGGGAGTCCGGTCAGGTCGGGCTCCTCCTGGGCGATCCGGTACATCACCGCGTGCATGCCGCTCTCCGAGGAGCCGAACGGATGCCGGCGCGTACCGGCGAACGCCAGCACCGATCCCAGCGAGAAGACGTCGCTGACGGGCGTGAGCGTCTCGCCGCGCACCTGCTCGGGGGACATGTAGCCGGGCGACCCGATCACCGCGCCGGTCCGGGTCAGCTTGCCGTCGGCGGTCACCGCGTCCAGGGCCCTGGCGATCCCGAAGTCGATGACGCGTGGCCCGTCGATGGTCACCAGGACGTTGGCGGGCTTGAGGTCACGGTGGATCAGCCCGGCGGTGTGGACCGCCGTGAGTGCCTGGGCGAGCCGGTGGGCGAGGATGCGCACCGAGCGTTCCGGCAGCGGTTCGGTCCGTCCGGCGAGCACCGCGTGCAGGGACGGGCCGGGAACGTAGGCGGTGGCGACCCAGGGGGCCGGGGCGTCGGTGTCCGCGTCCAGCACCGCCGCGGTCCACAGCCCGCCGACCCGGCGGGCCGCCGCGATCTCCTGCGCGAAGCGCCTGCGGAATTCGGGTTCGGTGGCGAGCTCGGAGCGTACGAGCTTCACGGCGACGGTCCGCCCGCCGGTCGAACGCGCGAGGAACACCTCGCCCATGCCACCCGCGCCCAGGCGGGCGAGCAGACGGTACGGTCCGATGTGTGACGGGTCGTCATGTGTCAGCTGATCCACCACCGGATCCTCGCACAGAGGCATCTGCCCGGGCGCGGGGTGGGCACGCTGTGGTGCAGTTCCGTTACGCGCCAGGTACGCGTGCGCGCGGGGCCGGATGCGGGACCCGGGGGGCCGCGCCTGTCGTGGGGCGGCGAACTCCCGCGCCCCCGGGGGCGATCAGTCCCCGGCGCACAGCCGCAGCCCCTCCGGGGAGGCGCACGGCAGGTGGCCGTGCTCGCGCATGATGCCCTGGCCGCCGCCGTGCCTCAGGTAGTCCAGGAAGCCGGCGGCGGGCGAACCGGCCGGCGGACGGCCGTACGTGTAGGCGTACTCGGTCTCCCGGAACGGGTACGGCGACGAGCCGATGGTCTCGATGGAGGGGGTGGTCCCGTCGATGGCCAGCTGGTGGAGTCCCTTCGTGTCCCTGCCCCCGCGCAGTTCGCCGTAGCCGATCGCGCCGCTGACCGAGGCGACCGTGGACAGGACCTCCTCCGTGCCGTCGAGCTCGCAGCGGATGTAGGGGACGTCCGGCGCGCTCCTGGTGGTGCAGTCGCGGGACGAGAAGGGGGGTTCGCCGCTCCCCAGCACCCGGCGTCCGAACACCTCGCGGGTGCCGGAGCCGGCGTCCCTGCTGATCAGCTTGATCGTCAGATCGGGGCCGCCGACCTCCTGCCAGTTGAGGATCTCGCCGCGGTAGATCCTCCGGATGGTGCCGAGGCGCAGGTCCCGCACCGGGACGTCGTCGTTGACCACCAGATGGAAGAGTGAGAGGCCGATGGGCGTGGCGCTCAGCTCCGTGTACGCCTCGGGCCTCACCCCGTCGGAGAGGGCGACGGTGGCGCGCGCCCGCCCGGGCTTCGACCCCTCGCCGGCGAGCCGGCGCAGGCCTTCGGCGCTGCCGCTCGCGCGCACCTCGATCCGGACGTCCTCGCACTTGTGCTCCAGCTCCCTCTCCGTCGCCTCCAGGACCGGGGCGAATGCCGTGGAGCCGGTGACCGTCAGGCTGCCCGGGGCGCACTCGATCGGCGGTGGGGGAGTGTTCCGCACGAGGATGATCGA
Organism: Streptomyces clavifer; assembly: GCA_014651175.1. Taxonomy (GTDB): domain Bacteria; phylum Actinomycetota; class Actinomycetes; order Streptomycetales; family Streptomycetaceae; genus Streptomyces; species Streptomyces clavifer. Next base: position 509,139 of record BMWJ01000004.1, read on the forward strand.
GGCGAGCGTGACGACGCAGAGCGTCAGGGCCACCGTGATGATCCTGGCGGAGCGGCTGAAGACCGGAGGCTTTTCGTCCGGTCGCAGCGCCTGGTTCGGGGACACCTCGCCGTCCCGGATGCCGCCCGTCACCCTGATCGGGCTCCCCACGGTCGCGCCGGTCAGCAGGACCAGGAGCTTGACGTGCTCGTTGCGGTTGAGCGGGACGCGCGGCAGCCGTATGTAGGCACCCGTGTGCCGCAGTCCGGCCGCCGGGGTGAAGTGGTCCATCAGGTGGTCGGCGCCGGGGGAGTGGGTGACGGCGACGCCGCGGACGGTACGGCCGGTGAACTCGGCCGTGAGGCCGTGCGGCTGGTCGCCGCGTCCGGTGTAGTCGTCGTGGGCGATCGACTGCGAACCGTCGTTCTCGATGCGGAGCAGGACGAGCGTGGCGTCGGCCATGTCCGGGGTCTCGCTGAAGAGTCCGAGCCGCACGTTGGCGCGGCCCTGGCTGACGCCGCTGCCGATCGGGGTGTCCATCTGGACGCGGTAGCCGATGCGTCTGCGACGGGGGACCCGGCGTTCGTACCAGAGCACGCCGGCGGAGGTCGCCACGCCCAGCGCGGCGGTGAGGACGGCGATGACGTTCTCGGGTTCGAACCACGCCATGGCTGCTCGCGCTCCCTCGGGCGTGCGGTGGACCGGTTCGCGCCACCGTACGGCGCCGCGGCCAGGGCTGGGCCGACTGCCGGATTCCTTGCGGTGAAGTTCGCCCGGCGTTCAACAAGGCTGTTCTCAGGGGTAGTTGGAAGCGGACTGGGCGGTACCGATTTCTGGTCTAGACCTTGACAGGTCCAGACCATCGACGGTTGAGTGGCGGTACCCCCATGGCGGCGCACGCTCATGCCGGCGCCGCACCGAAGGAGTGATCACGTGATCAAACGTGTCATGAGCCTGATAACCGCGCTGGGCGCGATCGTCGCCACACTCGTCTTCCTCCCCGCCACCACGGCCTCGGCTGCCGCGTGCGCCCCGGCGTGGAACTCCTCCGCCGTCTACTGGGGCGGAGGCGCGGCCTCGTACAACGGGCACAACTGGTCAGCGAAGTGGTGGACGCAGAACGAGGCCCCGGGCACGGCCGACGTCTGGGCCGACCAGGGCAGCTGCGGCTCCGGCACCGACCCGGGCCAGCCGGACCCCTCGGGCTTCGTGGTCAGCGAGTCCCAGTTCAACCAGATGTTCCCGAGCCGGAACTCGTTCTACACGTACAGTGGTCTCACCGCGGCCCTGAGCGCCTACCCGGGCTTCGCCAAGACCGGCAGCGACACGGTCAAGAAGCAGGAGGCGGCGGCGTTCCTCGCCAACGTCCACCACGAGACCGGCGGACTGGTCCACATCGTGGAGCAGAACACCGCCAACTACCCGCACTACTGCGACAGCAGCCAGTCCTACGGCTGCCCGGCCGGCCAGGCCGCCTACTACGGCCGCGGCCCGATCCAGCTGAGCTGGAACTTCAACTACAAGGCCGCCGGTGACGCGCTCGGCATCGACCTCCTGGGCAACCCCTGGCAGGTGCAGCAGAACGCGGCCATCGCCTGGAAGACCGGCCTGTGGTACTGGAACACCCAGTCCGGCCCGGGCACCATGACGCCTCACAACGCGATGGTCAACGGCGCCGGATTCGGCCAGACGATCCGCTCGATCAACGGCAGCATCGAGTGCAACGGCGGCAACCCCGCCCAGGTCCAGAGCCGCATCGACAAGTACAAGGCGTTCGTCCAGCTCCTCGGTACGACGCCCGGGTCGAACCTGAGCTGCTGAACTCGGCCCCACCCCGAGGAACGGGGGGCGTACCCGGCTCCGGCCCGGTACGCCCCCCGATTCGTCGCCCGGGGCGGGCGGTTGGCAGGATCACCCGTCATGACCACCGTCAACGGCAGCACACCGTCCGCGGACACCGAGGGCGGGCTGGCCCGGATCGAGAGCCTCCTCGCCCTGCCCTTCCCGGCCGGGGAGGAGAGCGAGGACAGCGGAGTACGCAGCAGCGGCCCCGGCCACCACCTGCTGATCCTGCGGGCGAGCCAGGACTTCTGGGACGACCGGTCCACGGAACGCGTCGAGCCGGCCGAGCAGGAGATCGAGGCCGAGTTCAGCGCCCTGGCCACCGCGTTGACGGAACGCTGGGGCGAGCCCGCGACCGTCGATCTCTGGCCGTACCTGGAGGAGGACGCGGAGGGGGTGCCCGCGCCCGAACCGATGGGTCAGCTCAGCAACCTGGCGGGCAGCATGCAGGTCTGGCGCCCGTCGCCGGACGCACCGCAGGCCGGGGGCCGGTGGGTCGGGCTGGCCGTGGGCCAGGCCGACCCTGAGTTCCCCATCTGGCTGCTCGCCGCCGTCGGGGAGACGGCGATCCTGCCGTGAGGGCGGCGCCGGTCAGAGCAGCGCGGGTTTCACGGACATCAGCAGGTGCTGGTGGGTGGGGGCGCCCTCCCCGCTCTCCCCGCCCGTGATCATCGCGCGCTGTCCCGGCCCCATGAGGCTCATCCGGACCGTCGGCTCCTCGAAGGACGACAGGGCGTCCATGAGGTACGCGGGGTTGAAGGCCACCGTCATCTCCCCGGTGCCCTCCCATGCGGCAGGCAGTCGCTGGGAGGCGATGTCGTCCTCGTAGCCGGCCTGCAGCAGCACCGAGCCGTCCGGACCCGGGGCGAAGGTCATCTGCAGCGGACTGCCGCCGTCCGCGACGACGGAGACGCGCTTGACGGCCTCCACGAGCCGGGCCCGGTCCAGCACCGCGGCCGTGGGGCCCGCCAGGGCGAACAGTTTGTCGTGGCGCGGCAGCCGGCCGTCCAGGAGACGGACCGTCGTGCGCATCCCGCCGTGCTCGAAGCCGGCCGAGCCCGCGTCCAGGGCGACACTGACCGGCCCCGAGCGTCCCAACGAGCGTGCGATCTCGGCGAGTCGGCGGGCCGACACCACGACGTCGGCCGTCGCGTCGGCCGTCGCGGCCCGCCACGGCAGGGTACGCACGGCGAAGCGGTACCGGTCGGTGGCCGCCAGCGTCATGGTGGAGCCGTCGAGCCCGATCCGGACCCCGGTGAGCGTCGGCAGGGTGTCGTCGCGTCCCGCGGCCACGGTGACGTGGGCGACCGCCGCGGCGAACTCGGCGGCGTCCACCAGCCCGCGGACCTCCGGCAGCGGCGGCAGCGCGGGATAGTCGTCGAGGGGCAGCACCGAGAGCCCGAACCGTGCGCCGTCCCCCGCCACCGTGAACCGGGAGTCCGCCACCGCGCACTCCACCGGCCCGTCGGGCAGCACCTTGCAGATGTCCAGCAACCGGCGCCCCATGACCAGCACCTTGCCGGACCGGACGGTGTGCGCCTCCACCTGGATGCGGGCCGAGGCCTCGAAGTCCAGCCCGGAGACGAGCAGTCGGCCGTCGGAGGCGTCGAGCAGCAGCCCGCCCAGTACGGGAACGGGCGACCGGGCCGGCAGCACCCGGGCTGCCCAGGCCACGGCATCGGTCAGTGCGCCACGCTCCATACGGAATTCCACGACAGGGGCCTCTCGTCGGCGAACGACACGGTCGGGATCCACGCTATGCGGCACCACTGACATCGGCGGCCGACGGCAGCGACCACCCCGGGGGCGCACCCTCCGGCCGGCCGTACGGCCCGGGTCAGCCCGTCTTCTCGTAGGTCAGGCTCTCGCCCGAGTCGGTGATCTGGCGGCGCAGGGAGCCGTCGGGCAGCAGGGTCAGGACGGTGGGCCGGCCGGGGGTGCACGAGGTCATGGGTTCACCGACCGTCACCTCGGAGGAGCCGATGCGGACGGGGGCGCCTGCGGAGGGTTCGGACTCCAGGGGTGCCTGGAACACGCAGTGGTACGAACCTCCGTTGTCGAGCGGACCGTCGGCGGTGAGGGACATGACCGCGTCGCCCACCCCGCCCTGCTGGATGACGAGCCTGCGGGTGGTCTGTCCTGCGCCGCCCTCGATGGTGGCGGACCAGGTGCCCAGGTAGTCGTCGGGAACGGCGCCCGCGCCGTTCTTCTGTTCGGAAGAGGCCGTGCCGGAGGGGGATCCCGACCCGGTCGGCGCGCTCGTGGTGTGCCCGTCGCCGTCCCCCATGAAGGTGTAGACCGACCAGCCGGCTCCGATCGCGACGAGCAGGGCGACCGAGACCAGGAGCACGGTCGAGCCCGTGGAGCGGCGGCGCGGCGCGGCGGGGGGAACGGGGAAGGGGGGCGTGCCGTACGGGGAGGTGGGCCCGTAGCCGTTGCCGTATACCGGGGCGGGCTGCGGCGGATAGCCGTAGGAGGGCGGCCGGGGTCCGGTCGGGACGGGCTGCTGTCCCTGCGCGGTGCCGGGCGGTTGCTGAGCGGACCCCGGCGCCTGTGGGGCAGCCGGGAAATACGGGGCGGCGGGTGTGTGCGGGGCTGCCGGGGTCCGGACGGCGGGCTGGTGCGGCCCCGCCACAGGCCCCTGCTCCGGTCCCTCCTCCGGGTCCTCGGAATCCAGCAGTTCCACCGCGTGCCGGCCGAGCTGGGCGATCAGCGCACCGGGCAGCCAGGGCTCCGTGGTGCCGTGCTCGCCCAGCCGCTCCATGACGGCGTCCGCCGACGGCCGCGCCTCCGGATCCTTGGCCAGGCAGTCCCGGATCAGCCCGACCAGGTCCACGGGTACACCGGTCAGGTCCGGTTCCTCCTGCGCGATCCGGAACATCAGCGCGTGGACCCCGCTGTCCGCCGAGCCGAACGGCATCCGGCCGGTGGCCGCGTACGCGAGTACGGCACCGAGGCAGAACACGTCGCACGCCGTCGTCACCCGCTCGCCGCGCACCTGCTCGGGGGCCATGAAGCCGGGCGAACCGATGAGCGCGCCGGTACGGGTGAGACCGCCGTCGGCCACCGTGTCCAGCGCCCGGGCTATGCCGAAGTCGATGACCCGCGGCCCGTCGATCGTCATCAGCACGTTGGACGGCTTCAGGTCGCGGTGGATCAGCCCGGCGCGGTGGATGTCCTGGAGGGCGCCCGCGAGACCGGCTCCCAGGATGCGGACGGAGCGTTCGGGAAGCGGACCGTACGCCCCCGACTCGGACACCGGGGCGCCCGGACGGCCCGAGACGATCTGCTGCAGCGCCGGGCCGGCGACGTACCCCGTGGCCACCCATGGCACCGCGGCCTCGGTGTCGGCGTCGAGCACCGGCGCGGTCCAGGCGCCCCCGACCCGGCGGGCGGCCTGCACCTCGGCCCGGAAACGGTCACGGAACTGCTGCTCCGCCGCGAGCTCGGGACGGACCAGTTTGATGGCGACGGTGCGGCCGCGGTCGGAGCGCGCCAGGAAGACCTGGCCCATTCCCCCCGCACCGAGGTGTCCCAACAGGCGGTAGCTCCCGATGCGTTGCGGATCGCCGGAACCCAGCTTCTCCATCTGTTCCCTTCCCGAGCGGCCGTGGCAGACCGTGGTCGAGAATAGCGGCGGCCACCGCTGCGGGACGGGCCCGCACCCCTCGGCCGGGGTCCGCTCCCTCCTCTGCCGGGGCCCACGTGCTTCTCGGCCTTCGGGCAGTCGTCATGACGGCCCGTCCGTCACGCCTCGTCGGTCACGGCCTCCATCGCCGCGGAGAGCCGCTCCAGCACCCGTACCGTCTCCGCGAACCGCTCCTCGCCCAACTCCGCTGCCAGCCGCGCCGCGAGCTCCGCGTGACCCGGGCCGATCCGGGCCACCGCCGCCCGCCCCTCCTCGGTGGGCCGGAGCAGCTTGGCCCGCCGGTGGGCCGGGTTCGCCAGGTACTCCGCGAGGCCCTTGTCCACCAGCAGGTCCGCGATCCGCTGCACGCTCTGCCGGGTGATCCCCATCGCGCGGGCGATTCCCGACACCGGGAGCGGCTCGGCCAGGACCGCGCCGAGCACCTGCCACCACGCGGCCGTGAGCCCGGCCGGCTTCGCCAGTTCCTCCGCCACGGACAGGAACTGGCCGTTGAGCCGGAACACCCCGAGGGCCGTGCGGCTGAAGTGGTCCTGCTGCGCCCCGCTCATCCCTGGAGCACCTCGTACGCGCTCGCGTCCGAGTCGTGGAAGAGCCGGTACCACGCGTCCAGCTTCTGTGGCCCGTACACCCCGAGCAGCCCGAGGATCTCGCGGGCGAAGGCCACGGGCTCGGTCGGTCCGGCCGTGATCAGCGCCCCGGCCCCCGGTCCGCCGGCATCCGTCACGGCGTCGGCATCGGTGTAGTGCGGGCCGCCCGCGTACCCCGTGGCGGCCAGGTAGAAGGACACGGCTCCCGTGTGCACCCGGTCGTCGAGCAGCCCCTCGCGGGCCAGCCCCGCCGTCGCCCCGCAGATGGCCGCCACCGGGACCCCCGCGTCCAGGAAGGCGCGGGCGGTGCGGGCGAACGGGGCGAGGGTGTCGCCGGTGTCCCAGAGGGAGGCGCCGGTGAGGACGAGCAGCGCGCTGTCCTCGGGGCGCAGGTCGTCGAGCGCGAGGTCGGGCAGCACACGCGTCCCGCCCATGGTGGTGACGGGCCCGGAGGTGGGTCCGACGGTCCGCACGGTGTGGCCCTGCTGGGTGAGATGCGCGGTCGCGAAGCCCGGCTCCCAGTCGGCGAAGGTGTTGTAGACGGCCAGATGGACGGTCGTGCCGGTCATGGTGACCTCCGGAGGGAGTGTGCGGAGCCCGACGGCGGGGCTCACATGACAGAAGGCTGTCATTAAGGCAGCATGCTGTCAACTGCTGCGGGGTCCGAGCGGGACCCGACACCCTGCCGAGAGCGGCACCCCAGGGCATACACATTGGCCATGGAGCACCGTCGGCCGGACGCCTACGCTCGCCGCATGACCCCTCGTGCCCCTCGCGCCCCGTACGTAGACTCCGCCGCAGGCGCGGCCGTGAAGGCCGCCGACCGTGCGCACGTGTTCCACTCCTGGTCCGCCCAGGGCCTGATCGACCCGCTCGCCGTCGCCGGCGCCGAGGGGGCGTACTTCTGGGACTACGACGGCAACCGCTACCTGGACTTCACCAGCGGCCTCGTCTTCACCAACATCGGCTACCAGCACCCCACGGTCGTCGCCGCGATCCAGGAGCAGGCGGGCAGGCTCACCACCTTCGCGCCCGCGTTCGCCGTCGAGGCGCGCTCGGAGGCCGCACGTCTCATCGCCGAGCGCACCCCCGGCGACCTGGACAAGGTCTTCTTCACCAACGGCGGTGCGGAGGCCGTCGAGAACGCCGTCCGGCTGGCCCGGCTGCACACCGGCCGCACGAAGGTGCTTTCCGCCTACCGCTCGTACCACGGTGCCACCTCCACCGCGATCAACCTCACCGGGGATCCGCGCCGTTGGGCGTCCGACAACGGCTCCGCGGGTGTCGTCCGCTTCTGGGCGCCGTTCCTCTACCGCTCGCCGTTCCACGCGCAGACCGAGGCCGAGGAGTGCGCCCGCGCGCTGCAGCACCTGGAGGACACCCTCGTCTTCGAGGGCCCGTCCACCGTCGCCGCCGTCATCCTGGAGACCATCCCCGGCACCGCGGGCATCATGACCCCGCCGCCGGGCTACCTCGCGGGCGTCCGGGAGATCTGCGACCGGTACGGGATCGTGTTCGTCCTGGACGAGGTGATGGCCGGATTCGGGCGCACCGGCGCGTGGTTCGCGGCCGACCACCACGACGTCGTGCCGGACCTGCTGACGTTCGCGAAGGGCGTCAACTCCGGATACGTGCCGCTCGGCGGCGTCGCGATCAGCGCCGAGATCGCCGCCACCTTCGAGACCCGCCCCTACCCCGGCGGGCTCACCTACTCCGGCCACCCGCTGGCCTGCGCGGCGGCCGTCGCGACGATCAACGTGATGGAGGACGAGGAGATCGTCGAGAGCGCCGCGCACCTCGGTGAACACGTCCTCGGGCCCGGCCTCCGCGAGCTCGCCGAACGCCACCCCTCGGTCGGCGAGGTCCGCGGCCTCGGCGCGTTCTGGGCGCTGGAGCTGGTCCGGAACAGGGAGACCCGCGAACCGCTGGTCCCGTACAACGCGACCGGCGAGGCCAACGCCCCGATGGCCGCGTTCGGAGCGGCCTGCAGGAGGAACGGCCTCTGGCCCTTCATCAACATGAACCGCACCCACGCGGTCCCCGCCTGCAACGTCACCGAGGCCGAGGCCCGGGAGGGCCTCGCGGCCCTGGACGCGGCGCTCTCGGTGGCCGACGAGCACACCGTGTAGAACGCGCAGGACGGGACGCCCCCGCCGGTCGGTCTAAGGTGACCGGAGCCGAGAACCGGGAGGGGCGTTCATGGGTGCGAGCGGAGGTGTGACCCGCAGTACGCTGCGGCAGCAGATCGCCGACGCGCTGCGTGACGAGGTGCTCGCGGGGCGTCTCCGGCCGCACGTCGAGTTCACCGTCAAGCAGATCGCCGAGCAGTACGGGGTGTCCGCGACGCCCGTGCGCGAGGCGCTGTTCGACCTCTCCGCGCAGGGCCTCCTCGAATCCGACCAGCACCGGGGCTTCCGGGTCCGCGCGTTCACCGTCGCCGACTACCGGTCCATGGTGGAGGCGCGCGCCCTGGTCATAGACGGGGTGTTCCGCGGAATCGTCGGCGGCCCGGCCTCGGCGTCCGAGCTGCTCGCCACCCACCACGCCGCCATGGCCTCCGTGCGGCGCCGGGCCGAGGAGGCCGCCCGCGCGGCCCGTTGCGGCGACCTCGACATCCTCATCGGTTACGACCTGCGGTTCTGGCGGGAGCTCGGCGTGATCGCGGGCAACACCTACATCACCGACTTCCTGCACCGGCTGCGGGTGCAGGCGTGGGTCTTCGCGGTCCCGTACCTGCGGGGGGACGCCGACGTCCAGGAATGGCTGTGGAACGGCCACCAGAAGCTCGTCGAGGCGATCACGGCCGCCGACCGCACCGCGGTGCGCGCGGTGCTGGACGACTACTACCGGCACGGGCTGAACTGGGCGGACCGGCTGGCCGCGGGCAACCCCCCGCACCCGGGCCACGACTGACCCGCCCACCGCCCGGCGGGCACCCGTACCGGGGCGGTGCCTGCTCGGCACCCGGGCGGTGACCGGCCCGTACAGCCGGTGGCCGCCCCGCACCCTGTGCGCGGGGTCCCGGCCGCATTACGCTGTCCCGACCATCGAACGAAACCGTTGGAGAGCGAGACTTCGTGGCCTGTGACCTGTGGCTGGTCCCCCTCGTCGATGTGCTGTGCCACAGCCCCGACAACCCCTTCGCCGAAGAGATCGCCGTCTACGACAAGGCGCTGGGTGAGGCGGGTCTGCCGCCCGTTCCCGTCTACGCCTACATGCCCGGCCTCACCGGGGACGTCGCCCCGGTCGCGGGCTTCGACTACGACGCCCTGCACTTCCTGCGCCGCGCCTACCTGCTCCAGCTGAGCGGGCTCGCCGTCACGCCCGTCGACGCACTGGGCGGGGACTACGAGCAGCTGCTGGAGATGTTCGAGCAGAGCGCGCAGCAGTCGCACCTGGTCTGGCACTACGACCATGCCGGGGCCTATGTCCCGCTGGACTTCCCCGCCCCGCTCTCCGACGACCAGCTGCTCGCGGGCGGCGGTCCGCTGGGCTCCTCGCACGGGCTGCTGCGGGAACTGGAGTTCGTCGGCCCGGCCATCGGCATCGACCCGGCCAACCCGCCGGCGGCCCCGCTGCCGCCCATCGGTCCGACCACGCTGGAGGAGCCGGCCGGTCCGATCCCGCACGACGAGAGCCCGTTCGCCCGCGAGCGGCACGTCTGGCTGGGCCTGCACGCGGCGGCCACGCGCAGCCTCGCCCAGGGCTCGATGATCATCTTCAGCTGAACCGCCGGGAGCCGTCCCGGGCGCCGTGCGCCGGGGCGGACCCCGGCGGCATGCCGCCGGGCGGCTCCCGGCGGCACGTGCCGGGCCGCTCACCGCGGCATGCACCCGGGTGGCTCACGTCGAAGGCCGGACAGCAGCAGGGAGAGGCCGGGCGGTGCTCAGCGGGGCGACTCCGGCGGCCGTTGCCGGGGCATGTTGGGCCGGGTCACCGAGGGCATGGTGAGCCGGGTCTGGCCCCCCTGCTCGGGCCGGCCGCCGACGCCGCCCGACACCAGCGACTGCATCCCCATGGGGGCGGGCCCGGCGCGGAACTCCACCATCCAGTCCGCCGTCTCCATGCGCACGAGCTCGGTGATGTCCTCCGAGAACCGGCGCAGCACCCCCAGGCACCGCTCCGCGGCCTCGCTGGCCGTGCCCTCGGTCGGCCCGAGCATCTCCCGTACGCACTCCGACGCCCAGTCGAACTGCAGCACCTGGAGGCGCCGCTGCACGGCCTGTGCCGTCGCGAGGTTCCTTATCCAGCCCGAGGTCAGTCCGAAGTACCGGTCGCACGCCATGCAGGCGGCGCCCAGCAGCAACGACAGATAGCCCCAGCCGGCCGACCCGTGCAACTCCCCGGTCAGATCGAGCAGCGGAAGGGCCGCGCCCGTGATCACCCCGGCCGCCGTGCCGACCCGCAGCAGCCGGGCCACGCGCCGCTTCCGGATCCGGTCGTGCAGATACCAGTCGGTGGTCTGCAGGGCGCCCGCCTCGACCCAGCGGTAGAGCTCGTCGAGCCGTTCGGCGGGTTCGCCCCAGTCGCCGAGGGGGAAGGCGCGACCGGTCAGGTCCCGGGGGGCCGAACCGCCGCGCGAACCGGACCGATCAGTTCCGGTTCCTGCACCGGATCCCGCGCCGGGCTCCTTGCGGTGCGGCCCGTCGGGCGGCCCCTCGGGCTGCATCTCCGGCTGACTCACCGGGGCACTCCTCTGCACTCTGGGTTCGGCGCGTATCGGCGCATGACTACGCGGATCGGCATGGCTCTCCGACATGGGCGGGGCGGGATCCGGCATATGACCAGGGCCCCACCCGTGTAACTCTGCGTTACCTGAGATGTACGTGGACGTACGGATGCGCCTGCTCTTCCTACCGCCGAATGGTTGGCCGCGGGGTCGAAATCGCGGGATTCCCGGGTGTGCAGGGCCTCTGGTCAGGTATAGGAGCACGACAGGTGCTTTCTGAAACTCACCCGAAAGAGTTGGTCCCCGGTGGGTGGGGCGTGGCGTCCGGTGAACACGTAGGCTCGGCGTACCGAAACAATCCGTTGTCGAAATGCCAGGAGTGACCGTGATTCCCGGTGGTGGCCAGCCCAACATGCAGCAGCTGCTCCAGCAGGCCCAGAAGATGCAGCAGGATCTCGCCGAGGCCCAGGAGGAGCTGGCCGGGACCGAGGTCGAGGGACAGGCGGGCGGCGGGCTCGTCAAAGCCACCGTGACCGGTTCCGGTGACCTCCGCGCCCTGGTCATCGACCCCAGGGCGGTGGACCCGGAGGACACCGAGACGCTCGCCGACCTCGTGGTCGCCGCGGTGCAGGCGGCGAACGAGAACGCGCAGCAGCTCCAGCAGCAGAAGCTGGGCCCGCTGGCCCAGGGGCTGGGCGGCATGCCCGGCCTGCCCTTCTGACGCACCGACCTCAGAGACCTATGGCTACCCGTGCGTACCGGCTACGGTACGAGCAGGAATAAGGAAAGGCGTTCCGTTGTACGAAGGCGTGGTTCAGGAGCTCATCGACGAACTGGGCAGACTGCCCGGCGTCGGCCCCAAGAGCGCCCAGCGGATCGCCTTCCACATCCTGCAGGCCGAGCCCACCGACGTACGCCGCCTCGCCCATGCCCTCCTGGAGGTCAAGGACAAGGTCCGGTTCTGCGAGATCTGCGGCAACGTCGCCCAGCAGGAGCAGTGCGGGATCTGCCGGGACGCGCGGCGGGACCGGACGGTCATCTGCGTGGTCGAGGAGCCCAAGGACGTCGTCGCGATCGAGCGGACCCGCGAGTTCCGGGGCCGCTACCACGTGCTCGGCGGCGCGATCAGCCCGATCGAGGGCGTCGGCCCCGACGACCTGCGCATCAGGGAGCTGCTGGCACGGCTCGCGGACGGCTCCATCACGGAACTGATCCTGGCGACGGACCCCAACCTGGAGGGCGAGGCCACGGCGACGTACCTCGCCCGGATGGTGAAGCCGATGGGCCTGCGGGTGACCCGGCTGGCCAGCGGCCTGCCGGTGGGCGGTGACCTGGAGTACGCGGACGAGGTCACGCTCGGCCGCGCGTTCGAGGGGCGGCGGCTGCTCGATGTGTGACCTGGCACTTGATCTCGGCTTTACGTTCGGCGACGTTATGTTCTACCCACCGTTCGCGACCGTCGTGCCCACGGGAGGTCCCCTCGATGTCTGACGCCACGCTGAACTCCGTCACGCAGGATCCGGACGATTTCGCGGTCCAGGTCGCGGACCAGATCAAGACGTTCATCGTCGCGGTCAGTGAGGTCTCCAAGGCCCGTGAGCCCGAAGAGGCCGTCCCCGTCCTGCTCCTCCAGGTCTCCCAGCTGCTGCTGGCCGGCGGAAGGCTCGGCGCGTACGAGGACATCCTTCCGGATGAGCGCTACGAGCCCGATCTGGGCCCCGAGCCGGACGCCGACGGCCTGCGCGAGCGTTTCGCCGCGCTCCTGGAGCCGATCGACGTCTACTCCGAGGTCTTCGACCCGTACGAGCCCCGCAAACCCCCCGTGCCGCACCGCATCTCGGACGACCTGGCCGACCTGGTCACGGACCTCGGCCACGGGCTGGCCCACTACGAGGCGGACCGCACGGCGGAGGCCATGTGGTGGTGGCAGTTCTCGTACTTCTCCAACTGGGGCTCCACCGCGTCGGCGGCCCTGCGCGCCCTCCAGTCCCTGATCGCCCACATCCGGCTGAACCAGCCCCTCCAGGAGCTCGACGGCCTGGACACGGACCAGGACCCGGGTGACGGCGACCTGGCCGAGGAGGCGGGCCGTGTGATGGCCGAGGAGATCGCGGGACCGCTCGGCCTGCGGCCGGTCACCTAGGGACTGCCGTCCCGATCGGACCGATGGTGCGGGCTGTGTCGTGGGACACAAAGCGCGTGCGGGGCGGGCCAGTGGGCAACAGCCCCGTACGAGCAGTCCGGGGCGACACGCCGGACCACGTGGTGGGCGGGACATCTCACCATCTGGTAACGACGGGTCGATTCCGCACTGCTCGTTAAACTGAGCCGACCGCACCATTATTGAGCGAGGAGCGCACGTGGGCCTTGTCGTGCAGAAGTACGGAGGCTCCTCCGTAGCCGATGCCGAAGGCATCAAGCGCGTCGCCAAGCGAATCGTCGATGCCAAGAAGAACGGCAACCAGGTGGTTGTCGTGGTGTCCGCGATGGGCGACACGACGGACGAGTTGATCGATCTCGCCGAGCAGGTATCCCCGATGCCTGCCGGGCGTGAGTTCGACATGCTGCTGACCGCCGGAGAGCGGATCTCCATGGCCCTGCTGGCGATGGCGATCAAGAACCTGGGCCACGAGGCCCAGTCCTTCACGGGCAGCCAGGCCGGTGTCATCACCGACTCGGTCCACAACAAAGCGCGGATCATCGATGTCACGCCGGGCCGTATCCGGACCTCGATCGACGAGGGCAACATCGCCATCGTCGCCGGGTTCCAGGGTGTGAGCCAGGAGGGCAAGAACATCACCACCCTCGGCCGCGGCGGGTCCGACACCACCGCGGTCGCACTGGCCGCGGCGCTGGACGCCGAGGTCTGTGAGATCTACACCGATGTGGACGGTGTCTTCACCGCCGACCCCCGGGTCGTGAAGAAGGCCCAGAAGATCGACTGGATCTCCTTCGAGGACATGCTGGAGCTGGCCGCGTCCGGCTCCAAGGTGCTGCTGCACCGCTGCGTCGAGTACGCACGCCGCTACAACATTCCGATCCACGTCCGCTCGTCCTTCTCCGGACTGCGCGGCACCTGGGTCAGCAACGAGCCGCAAGGGGACCAGCAGGTGGAGCACGCCATCATCTCCGGAGTCGCCCACGACGTCTCCGAGGCCAAGGTCACGGTCGTCGGCGTGCCGGACAAGCCCGGCGAGGCCGCGGCGATCTTCCGCGCGATCGCGGACGCGGAGATCAACATGGACATGGTGGTGCAGAACGTCTCCGCCGCGTCGACCGGTCTGACCGACATCACGTTCACGCTCCCCAAGGCGGAGGGCCGCAAGGCCATCGACGCCCTGGAGCGGAACCGGGCGGGCATCGGTTTCGAGTCGCTGCGCTACGACGACCAGATCGCGAAGATCTCCCTGGTCGGTGCGGGCATGAAGACCAACCCGGGCGTCACGGCGAGCTTCTTCGAGGCGCTGTCCGACGTCGGTGTGAACATCGAGCTGATCTCGACGTCCGAGATCCGCATCTCGGTGGTCACCCGGGTCGACGACGTCAACGAGGCCGTGCGCGCCGTGCACACCGCCTTCGGCCTCGACAGTGACTCCGACGAGGCCGTCGTCTACGGGGGCACCGGCCGATGACCCACCGCCGCCCTTCGCTCGCGGTCGTGGGAGCGACCGGGGCGATCGGTGGCGTCATGCTCCAGATCCTTTCGCAGCACGCGGATGTCTGGGGCGAGGTGAGACTGATCGCCTCCCCGCGTGCGGCCGGCCGCAAGCTGGTCGTGCGCGGTGAGGAGACCGAGGTCCTCGCGCTCGGCGAGGACGTGTTCGACGACGTGGACGTGGCCCTGTTCCTGGTGCCGGACGAGGTGTCCGCACAGTGGGTGCCGGTCGCCGCGTCGAAGGGCGTCGTCGTCATCGACGACTCCGCGGCGTTCCGCCTGGACGACGACGTGCCCCTGGTCGTCCCCGAGATCAACCCCCATGCCGTGCGGCTCAGACCTCGCGGCATCGTCGCGTCCCCGAACTGCACCACGCTGTCGCTGATCGTCGCTGTCGGCGCGCTGCACGCGGAATTCGGGCTGCGGGAGCTGATCGTCTCGTCCTACCAGGCGGTCAGCGGCGTGGGCCGCGACGGCGTCGCCGCACTGCGCGAGCAGCTGTCGCTGGTGGCCGGTACGGAGCTGGGCACGCGGCCCGGGGACGTACGCCGGGCGCTGGGCGACGCGGAGAGCGGTCCCTTCGCCGCTCCTGTCGCTCTGAACGTCGTGCCCTGGGCCGGCGACGACGCGGGGGGCGGCTGGTCCACCGAGGAGCTGGCCATCCGCGCGGAGTGCCGGAAGGTCCTGGGCCTCCCGGAGCTCAAGGTCACGGCGACCTGTGTGTACGTACCCGTCGTCGCGACGCACTCCATGTCCGTCCACGCCCGCTTCGAGAACGAGGTGACCGTGGAGCGCGCGCACGAGATCCTGGCGACCGCCCCCGGAGTGGTGCTCTTCGACGATCCGGCGGCCGGTGACTTCCCCACGCCGTCCGATGTCGTGGGTACGGACCCGACCTGGGTGGGGCGGGTGCGGCGGTCGATGGACGATCCGTACGCCGTCGAGATGTTCATCTGCGGAGATAATCTCCGAAAAGGTGCAGCTCTGAATGTCGCCGAGATCGCTGAATCCGTAGCCGGAGAATTCTCTCGGGTTTGATCGAACTTGTTTTGTAGGATCTGTGTATGCCCTGTGGGGAACTCGCTGGTCGGACCCTCTTGAGCTGGGCCGTTGCCATATCCGACGATGATCTCCTGACCTCCTGCAACCGCTAGTCGGATGCGGCGCGTCTATGCCGTCACTTCTTGCGTGGCTGGATGCGTTTACGGGGCATTTGGGGAAGAGCAGGTACGAATGAGGGCATGTCGCACAGCATCGAACGCGGTGCCGTTCGCGTACAACCCTGACGGGGGGAAGCGTGTCCAACTGGCGTGGCAGAGGTTCTCGACATCACAGTGGTGGGCCCGTTGCGAGGCGCTTCGGTGCGCCCGCTCCGGCGGCCCCGCGCAGCCGGCGGTATGCCGGTGATTGCGCCCATGCCCGCTGCGCGACCCACCCGGCTGCCGTCGCAGCGCGAGGGCGCTGAGGAGACGGTGGCGGCAGGAACGACGGTCGACCATCTCACCGAGACGTATCGCGCCCACTACCGGTCGCTGCTGGGTCTCGCGGCCCTCCTGCTGGATGACACGGCGTCCTGCGAGGACGTGGTGCAGGAGGCGTTCATCCGCGTGCACTCGGCGCGCAACCGGGTGCGCGATCCGGAGAAGACCCTGGCGTATCTGCGCCAGACGGTGGTCAACCTGTCCCGCTCCGCGCTGCGACGGCGCATCCTCGGTCTGAAGCTGCTCTCCAAGCCGATGCCGGACATGGCGAGCGCCGAGGAGGGGGCCTACGACCAGCTGGAGCGGGACGCGCTGATCAAGGCGATGAAGGGGCTGCAGCGCCGCCAGCGCGAGGTGCTGGTGCTGCGGTACTTCTCGGACATGACGGAGGCTCAGGTCGCGGATGCGCTGGGCATATCGCTCGGTTCGGTGAAGGCGTACGGCTCCCGGGGGATAGCGGCACTGCGCGTCGTGATGGAGGCGCAGGCATGAGCGGGCCCGAGCACAGGCACGACGATGACCGGACTGGAAACGGAATTGTGAACGACGGGCCGGACAACACCCCGCACACCGATCCGGAGCAGGACGGTGAACGGGAGCAGGGCGAGGACGCGATCGACGGCGGTGCGGAAGAGGCCCCGGCCTCACGGTCCGCGGCGGCCACGGGGACATCCGTTTCAGGGGCGTCCGCCACCGGAGACGCTGTCACCGGGAACTCCGTCACCGGGATCTCCGACTCCGTGACCACTGTGTCCGTGACCACTGTCTCCGGGCCGCGCAAGGCCGGGTCGCGTGAGGCCGGGTCACGTGGGGGCGTGGAGCATGAGGCCGGTGCGTCCGGCGGGGGCACGCTGACCGAGCTCTTCGGTGCCGGCGGTGCTCCCGGCGGCGTGGACATGGACGAGGTCGCGCTGCGTCGCATGCTGCACGGCGCGGTCCGGGACCTCGAACCCTCCGACGGGATCCTCGACCACCTGCACCGCGCGGTACCCGCCCGGCGGGCCAGGCGGCGCCAGGCCGTGGTGGGAGCGGCAGCCGCGGCGCTGTTGATCGGCACGGCCGTGCCCGCGTTCGTCCATGTGACGAATTCCGAGGGCTCGGCCACCGCCAGCCCGGCCATCGCCGGCCACGGCGAGCAGGCACAGGGCGGCAACGGCCAGGACGCGGGCGACGAAGCAGGCAGCAAGCAGAGCGCCGGCCCCGCCGCCGAGCAGAACGAGGGTGTGAACGGCGAGGCCGACAGCTCCACCGCTCCGTCGGCGGGCCCCGGTACGGAGGACGAGGACGGCGGTACCGCCGGACTGGAGGACTCACCGGGCGCCGAGGCCGCGGGCATGCCCGTCTGCGGCCCCGACCAGCTCGGTGTCGCCTCCGCCCAGGCGGGATCGCCCGGCGCGGACGGCACGGTGTACGGGAGTTTCCGGATCGCCAACGTGTCCGACAGGGGCTGTTCGGTGACGAGCAACGGCACGGTGGGCTTCCAGGCGGGCGGCGCCGCCGATCCGCTGAAGATCACCGTCGTGCAGCACACCGCGGGCGACCCGGCGGCCGGTCTGCCCGATCCGTCGCTGGAGCCGGGGAAGGTGGTGCTGAAGCCGGCCATGGCGTACGAGGTGCGGTTCGCCTGGGTGCCGACGGACACATGCCCGACCGGCGGGGGTTCGCCGAGCCCGACGCCCACGGACGGCGACGGCGGCGGAGGCATCGGGGGTGCCTCCGGGAGCGACACGGGGTCGACGGACACGGCACCGCAGTTCGGCAGCGCGGACGGCGGCCCGGCGGACGGCACCGTCGCGGTCACCCACACACCGGAGTCGGGGGCGCCGACGGCGCAGACCACCATCTCCCGTGCCTGCGCCGGCACGATCTACCGCACGGGCGTCCTGGACGCCTCGTAGCGGGACCGCCGGTACCCGGGGCACGCCGACCGGTGCGTACGCGGAGAGGCCCGCCGGATCCGTCCGGCGGGCCTCTCCGCGTCGCTGTCCCGGGCTCTCAGTCGGCGTCCGCCGCGAGTCCCAGCTCCACGTCGCGTGCCGCCTCCGCCTCGCGGCGCATCAGCCGGAACCACATGAAGAGCACGAAGCCGCCGAAGACGAACCACTCGCCGGTGTAGCCGAGGTTCTGGAAGGCCTTCAGGTCGAGCCCGCTGCCCTGGGCCGCTGCGGCGGGAACAGGCTTCATCGCCCCGCCGGCGCCGCCCGGTTCGGGCTCGGTCAGGGTCACCCAGGCGTCGTACACGTCGTACGGGACGAGATTCACGAGTGACGCCGCGCTGATCATGCCGAGCTGGCCCTCGGGCAGCCCTCCCCTGAGGTCGACACCGTCGCTGCTGGTGTTCTCGGAGGCCTGCAGGTCGCCGGTCAACGTGACCTCGCCGGCCGGTGCCGCCGGCACCCTGGCGCTGTCCGCGGTGCCGGGCAGCCAGCCCCGTACGACCGGCAGTGTCTTGCCGCCTTCGGTGCGCAGCAGGTTCAGCACATAGAAGCCCTCACGGTCGTCCAACTCGCGTCCGGGGACCAGGAACTGGTCGGCGTACGTTCCCGTGGCCACGGCGGGACGACCCGACGTCTCCGTACTCACGGGCAGCAGATCGTCGAGCGGCTTCGCGGCCCGGGTGCTCGGATCGGGCTTCTTCCCGGCCTCCTCGTGCGACTGCACACGGTCCTCGAAACGGCCGAGCTGCCAGGTGCCCATGAACACACAGAACGGAATGGCCAGCACGACGAAGAGGTTGATGCCCCACCACCGGGGGGTCAGCAGGAACCTGTACACCCCTCCACGGTACGGTTCCCCGCTCCGGGCGGACGGAGCGGGGTGCACCATTTATCCGGGCCTTACACCCGTCCCAGGTGCCGCAGGGCGAAGTCCAGCTCCAGCCGGACCTGCTTGATCCGCTCCTCCACGACCAGCGAACCGTGGCCCGCGTCGTACCGGTACACCTCGTGGACCGCGTCGCGCGCGGCCAGGCGGTCCACGTAGTTGTCCACCTGGCGGATCGGGCACCGCGGATCGTTGACGCCGGCGGAGATGTAGACCGGGGCGCGCACCGCGTCCACGTAGGTCAGCGGGGACGACGCCTCGAACCGCTCAGGCACCTCGTCCGGCGTCCCGCCCAGCAGGGTGCGGTCCATCGCCTTCAGGGCCTCCATCTCGTCGTGGTACGCCGTGACGTAGTCGGCGACCGGGACCGCCGCCAGCCCCAGGGCCCAGGAGTCCGGCTGCGTACCGAGACCGAGGAGCGTCAGATAGCCGCCCCAGGAGCCGCCGGCGAGGACCAGCCCGGCCGGGTCGGCGAGGCCCGACTTCACCGCCCAGTCCCGGACCGCCGCGATGTCCTCCAGCTCGATCAGCCCGCCCCGGTGCTTGAGCGCGTCCGTCCACGCGCGGCCGTAGCCCGTCGACCCGCGGTAGTTGACCCGCACCACGGCGAAACCGTGGTCCACCCAGGCGGCCGGACCGGACGCGAAGGCGTCGCTGTCGTGCCAGGTGGGCCCACCGTGTATCTCGAAGACCGTGGGGAACGGGCCGTCACCGGTCGTGGGCGTCTGCACCAGGGCGTGGATACGTCCTCCGGGGCCCTCCACCCACGCGTCCCGCACCGGCACGGAGGCAGGGGCCCCGGCCCCCGGCGGATCGAGGACGACGGCGCCGGTGGTGGACCGTACGGCGGGCGGCTGCGCGGCCGACGACCACAGGTACTCCACCGTGCCGTCCGGGCGGGCCGTAGCACCCGACACCGTCCCTGCGGGGGTGTCGACCCGGACGGGACCCTCCGCGCCCGGCTCGTACCGCCACAGCTCGCTGCGGGCCTCGAAGTCGTGCTCGATCAGCAGCGCCGAGCCGTCCGGATACCACTCGGCACCCACATCACCGGGCAGATCGACCGGCAGGTCCGTCTGGGTCCCCGCAACCGGGTCCCAGATCATCGGCTCCCAGCGACCGCGGCGCTGGTGCCCGACGAGCAGCCGGGTGTCACCGGCCACCGGGGCGAAGCCCAGCACGGACAGGCCCAGCTCCTTCGTGCCGCCCTCGGTGTCGTCCAGCTCGGCGACGGTCGAGCCGTCGGGACGCACCACCCGCAGCGCGGAGTGCATCGCGTCGCCGTGCTCGGTGTGCTCCAGCGCGATCAGCGTGCCGTCGTGGGACAGGTCGCCGACCCCGGCGGACTCCCGGTGCCGGTAGATCTCCTGCACAGCACCGGCGCGGACGACGTGGACCGTCGTACCGTCCTCGTCCGTCGACCGGCCGACCACCGCGGTCCCGTCCCGGCCGATCGCCAGCCCGGCCGGGTAGGAGGGCTCCAGACCCGGAGCGGCCGGCTCGTCCGCGCCGCCGCCGAAGGGCTGCCGCATCCACACACCGAACTCGTCGCCGTCGGTGTCCGCGAACCACCACACGGCCTCCCCGTCCGGTGTCAGCACCCCGTCGGTCGTCCCGTTGGGCCGGTCCGTGACCTGGCGCTGCTCGCCGGTCTCCCGGTCCCAGGCGTACAGCTCGTACGTACCGGTGGCGTTGGAGACGAACAGCGCGCGGTGGGGAGCGTCCTGTGCCCAGTCGGGCAGGGAGACCCGGGCGGCGCGGAAGCGCTGCTCCCACTCGGGCGACTGCTCCCGCTCCGCCACGGACGTTTCGTTCTGTGTGTCGCTCATGGCCCCATCAAACCCGATGTGGCGGCCACGCCGGGCAGCCTGTGGACAACTCGTCGCAAGGCTCCCCGACCTGTGGATAACGTCCCGTCGTGCGCGTGGCAGCCTGAAGCCGAGGTCCGAAGTCCGAAGCCCGACGACTGATGGCCGAGGACTGATAGCCGACGCACCGGCGACCGGTGGGACGCCGGCCGGCTGTTGGGCGACCACGGCAGGCGGACGGCCATCCCGCTTCCCGGTGGGCCGACCGCCCGGGCGTCCCGATGCTGCACTCGGTCGAGGCATCGTGGCCGGTCAGCGGCCGACGGGCCCCGGGCGACGCCCGATTGTCAGTGGCGGGGGCCACACTCGGACCCATGACTGACACGGCCGACAAGAGCGGCAGAGCCACCACCCCGAACGGCACGGCAGAGGTGCGGGCCGCCGTGGAGGCGTACTGGGCCGCGGCGGGAGCCCGCGACTGGGACGCGTTCGCCGCCACCCTCGCCGACGACGTGGTCTACGACCTGCCGCAGAGCCGTGAGCGGATCCGCGGCAAGGAGCGGTACCTGCGCTTCAACCAGGAGTACCCGGGGGACTGGCGCGTCCGGATCGAACAGCTGGTGGCCGACGGGGAAGGGCGGCAGGCCGCCGCACGGACGCTGGTCACGGCCGGCACCGAGCGGATGCAGGCCATTCACTTCTTCACGGTCGACGCCGAGGTGCGGATCGCCACGGTCACGGACTTCTGGCCCGAGGCGTACGAGCCCCCGGCGGGCCGTGAGCACCTCGTCGAGCGGTACTGACCCACCGATGGCTCCCGGCAGTGGAGGGCGGCGGCACCGGATGTCTCCCGGTGCCGCCGCCGCGCAGGCCCAGATGATCTACGTCTACGCGCGTTACGCCGCAGAACGGAAGGCGGGCAGGTAGCCGCTCGACTGCCCGACGGCCTTGGGGTGGTACGAGTTGGTGATCGGCACCGTCACGCTGTGGATCCAGGCGTCGCCCGAGCAGAGCTCGTGCCCGGTGAACTCGTCCACCACGCTGGAGAAGGTGAACCCGGCGTTGGCGGCCCGCTTGGCGAGCACCTCGTTCAGGATGTTCGAGGCGTTGTTGATCGCTCCGCGCTCGGTCTCGGTGAGCCCGGCGATGCAGTTGCCGGAGAGCTTGTAGAAGCGCGGGTACCCCAGCACCACCACACGGGCTTGCGGTGCCCGCGAGGTGATCCCGCCGTAGAGCGAGTCGAGCTTGCCCGGCAGCGTGTTCTGCACCTGGGAGACCGCCGTGTTCACCCGGCTCACACAGGTGGCCTCGCTCTGCAGTACACAGGTCTGCATCACGTCCGCGAACCCGACGTCGTTGCCGCCGGCGGTGACGCTCACGAGGGTGGTCGACGAACTCAGTGCGCTCAGCTGACCGCTGGACACGCTGGTGGTGGTGGCGCCCGAACAGGCGACGAACTTGAACGACGACGGCGCGTTCGTGTTGGCCCAGAGGCGGGGGTAGGCGTTGGTGCTCCGCTTGCAGTCACCGCTCTCGGCGGTGTAGCTGCCGGCGCCGACGCCGGAGGAGTAGGAGTCACCGAGAGCGACGTAGTTGGCGCCCGCGGCGGAGGCGGGCTGCGCGACGCCGAGTGCGGCCACGGCGGCAATGGCGAGAGTGGAGACGGATGCCCAGAAGGTACGTACTGACATGGGGCTGCCAGCCCTTCGAAGTGTGGGGGACGGGTGGGGAGTTCGTGGGGCGAGCACGTTTGTAGCAGCCCGCGGTACCCGTCGGTAATAGGCGTGAAAAAAGTCGTCTGATATGCCCGAATGATCGTTCGGTTGTCAATGCTCCGCGCGTAGATAAACCTCTGGCAGACCCTCGAACCGGTGAAGTTCCGGGCTCTCCGTGACACCCCGATGACTCCTCTGAGTAACCATCAGGGGTGCGGCTCGTGCGGCTCGTTCATCACCCCCGTGTGCGGCGGACCGTCTCCGGAACCGCCCCCGCGCACACGGAAGCGGCCGCCAGGAGGTCCTGGCGGCCGCTTCGGTGGGGCGCGCCGGTTACAGCGTGCGCTCCAGCCGGCCGGCCATCAGCCTGCTGAAACGGGCGGGATCGGTCAGTTCGCCGCCGTCGGAGAGGATGGCCAGACCGTGGACGAGCTCGGCCGCCTCTGCCAGTGAGTCGTCGGCACCCTGCTCGGTGTCCCGCTCGGCGTAGGCCTTCTTCAGCCCGCCGATCAGGGCGTGCGAGGGATTGAGCTCGAGAATGCGCTTGATGTGCGGCACTTCCTGGCCCATGGCGCGGTACATGTTCTCCAGTGCCGGAGTGACGTCGTGCGTGTCCGACACGATGCAGGCCGGCGAGACGGTGAGCCGCGAGGAGAGCCGTACCTCCTTCACGCTCTCACCCAGCTGTTCGGTCATCCAGGTCAGCAGGCCCGCGTAGTCCTGCTGCTGCTTCTCACGCTCGGCCTCGACCTCCTTCTTCTCCTCGGCGGTGTCGAGGTCGACTTCGCCCTTGGCGATGGACTGCAGCTGTTTGCCGTCGAACTCCGGCACGGACTGGACCCAGACCTCGTCCACCGGGTCGGTCAGGAGAAGGACCTCGAAGCCCTTGGCGCGGAAGGCCTCCATGTGGGGCGAGCTCTCCATGGCGGCGCGCGATTCACCCGTCATGAAGTAGATCTGCTCCTGCCCCTCCTTCATCCGCTCCACGTACGAGCGCAGGGTGGTCAGCCCTTCCTCGTCCTGGGTCGAGGCGAACGAGGAGATCTCGAGAAGGGTGTCGCGGTTCTCGAAGTCGTCGAGCAGGCCCTCCTTGAGGACCCGGCCGAATTCCTTCCAGAGCGTGCCGTACTTCTCCGGGGCGGCGGACATCATGTCCTTGACCGTCGACAGCACCTTCTTGACCAGGCGGCGCCGCATCAGCTCGATCTGGCGGTCCTGCTGCAGAATCTCGCGCGACACGTTGAGCGAGAGGTCCTGGGCGTCGACCACACCCTTCACGAAGCGAAGGTACGTCGGCATGAGCGCTTCGCAGTCATCCATGATGAATACGCGCTTGACGTAGAGCTGGACCCCGCGCTTGTGGCCCTGCATGAACAGGTCCTGAGGTGCGTGGGAGGGCAGGAAGAGCAGCGCCTGATATTCGAACGTGCCCTCCGCCTGCATACGGATCGTTTCGAGCGGATCGGTCCAGTCGTGGCTGATGTGCTTGTACAGCTCGCTGTACTCTTCGTCGGTCACGGAGCTGCGGGACCGGGCCCACAGCGCCTTCATCGAGTTGACCGTTTCGGTGCCGGGCTCGGCGCCGTCCTCGTCCGCCGTCGTGGCGGCCATACGGATGGGCCAGGTGATGAAGTCCGAGTACCGCTTGACGATCTCCCTGAGCTTCCAGGGCGAGGTGTAGTCGAAGAGCTGGTCCTCTGCGTCCTCCGGCTTGAGCCGCAGGGTGACCGAGGTGCCCTGTGGGGCGTCGTCGACGGATTCGACGGTGTACGTTCCCTCGCCGCTGGAATTCCAGCGCGTTCCGTGGCTCTCACCCGCGCGCCGGGTCAGCAGCGTGACCTCGTCGGCCACCATGAAGCTGGCGTAGAAGCCGACACCGAACTGCCCGATGAGCTCCTCGGAGGTCGCGGAGTCCTGGGCCTCCTTCAGTTCCTTCAGGAACTTCGCCGTACCGGAGTTCGCGATCGTTCCGATCAGCTGCACGACTTCGTCGTGCGACATCCCGATCCCGTTGTCGCGAATGGTCAGCGTCCGTGTCTCTATATCGGCCTCGACGGCGATATGGAGGTCGGACGTATCCGCCTGGAGCGTGTCGTCGCGGAGAGTTTCCAGTCGCAGCTTGTCCAGCGCGTCCGATGAATTGGAGATGAGCTCACGCAGGAATACATCCTTGTTCGAGTAAATCGAATGGATCATCATCTGCAGGAGCTGGCGCGCTTCTACCTGGAACTCGAATGTCTCGGCCGGCATGGGTGCGGGTTCCCTTTCTTGGGGTACGTCGTCTGGGCCGGGACAATCGTAGCCAGCCCGCGCCATTCCCACGGCCGGTTCGGGGGGCGGGTGAAGTCGCGTTGCCCGAGGGGGTGTTCTCGGCCGGCGTCGGGTCCACCGGTCAGCGTGCTGCCCCGAGCCGTGAGACCAGGTCGTGCCAGCCCTGGTCCAACGCTTCGAGGGGCATCCCCCTCCGCCTGGTCAGGTGGTGGACGAGGGCGGCGTCGATCGATCCCAGCAGGGTGTGCGCGAGCAGCTCGGTGTCGCCTTCCACCCGGGCGCCGCGCAGCAGCATGGCGACATGGCTGAGGCGCAGGCGGTGCGCCGGTACCGCGTAGGCGCGCAAGGGGTCGGTCCGGGAGGCGAGGATCAGCTCGTGGTGATCGCGTTCGTGGCGCATGACGGCAGGACCGAAGGCGTGCAGCCGCTCGGCGGCGGGGGCATCCGGGCCCATGGGGGGAGGCCCCGACAGGAAGGCGGCTTGGAGCAGCCCCTCACGGTGGTCGAGCAGCGCGATGAGCAGGCCGGTGCGGTCGCCGAAGCGTCGGAAGACGGTCCCTTTGCCCACCCCGGCGGCGGCGGCCACCGACTCCATGGTCAGGTTCGCTGCTCCGCGTTCGGCCATCAGACGGGAGGCGGCGTCGAGCAGCCGTGTGCGGTTGCGTGCCGCGTCCGACCGCAGCTGCTCGGGTTCGCCGACGGTGGAGAGCACGAGAGCCTGCCGCGCCTTGCCCGGGTCGGGCGGCCCGGGTGGCAGGGGAAGGGAACCGGTCATGGCATCAGGGTAACGCTCGGGGAAGATAAGTGGACCGCGGTCCGTTTGGGTGGTACAACATTAAACGGACCACGGTCCGCTTGCTCCCGCAGTCTCGTCTCCCAGGAGTTCCCCCATGTCTGTACGCATCCTCGCCCTCGTCGGCAGCCTTCGCGCCGGCTCCCACAACCGCCAGCTCGCCGAGGCCGCGGTGAAGCACGCCCCGGCGAACGCCGCTGTCGAGGTGTTCGAGGGCCTGGCCGACGTGCCCTTCTACAACGAGGACATCGACGTCGAGGGCAGCGTTCCGGCTGCGGCCGCCCGTCTGCGTGAGGCGGCGGGAGAGGCCGATGCCTTCCTGCTCTTCTCGCCCGAGTACAACGGCACCATGCCGGCCGTCCTGAAGAACGCGATCGACTGGCTGTCCCGCCCCTACGGCGCCGGCGCCCTCACCGGCAAGCAGGTCGCGGTCGTCGGCACGGCCTTCGGCCAGTTCGGCGGCGTGTGGGCCCAGGACGACGCCCGCAAGTCCGTCGGCATCGCCGGCGGAGCGGTTCTGGAGGACGTCAAGCTCTCCATCCCCGGCTCCGTGACCCGTTTCGCCGAGACCCACCCGGCCGATGACGCCGAGGTCGTCGCCTCGCTCACCGAGGTCATCCGTCGGGTCGCCGAGCAGCCCGTCGCGGCTGCCTGACGCAGCCCACTCCCGCCGGCGGCGCGCCGAGGATGCCGCGTCGCCGCCGGGCACCTCACGCGGCCCCGCCCTGCCCCACTGGGGTTCCGCGTCCGGCCTGCTTCAGCCCCGCACCGGTGTTCCGTCCCGGCGGGGCATGACGCGTAGCCGCTCCGTGGGTGTTCCGGCCCGCGGCCCTCTCGCTCGCAGCCGGCATCGCCCGATGGTCCGGCGCTTCCCGATGAGCAGGCCCACGCGGCAGTGATCCGCCCACGGCCAGGCGTCGAGCCCAGGCATCGCGGTGCCGGTGATGGGGACGGCCCCGTCGGGACGCCAGGAGCACCGGGCGGCGAGCGCGCGCACGGAGCCGTGCATCACGGTGACGTCACCGCTCCAGCTCCGCCACTCCTGGCCGGCGTCCCTGTTCCTGTGTGATGCCCGGCGGCTCACCACCGGCGGGCTCGCGGCAGCGCGTCGAGCCATCGCGGCGTATGCGCGCGCCCCTCGGGGGTTGCTCCTCTGCTGCACCAGCCACCGCTTGTCGCTCCCGCTCATCCCGGCTGCTCCCGTATCCGCGCCGCGAAGATGCTCAGGTCATGGCTCGCGCAGCCGCAGGCAACGGAGACCTCGACGCCGACGTGTGTACTCCGAGGGTTCCGCCCGCGGCCCGATGCGCCCCCCCGCACCTCGTGGATGTGCTCCTTCAGGCCGGTCCGCTCGTCGGGGTGCGTGATCCCGTGGGCCCTGGCGTAGTCGTCCAGGTCGACGACGACGAAACAGGACAGCTCACACGGCCAGACCGCGTCCAGCCAGGAGAGGGCTTCCCCCGCCCGCTCGTGCGCCGCGCGATCGTTCCCGTGCGTCACCGCGCCGTCCTCGTGCACCTCGGTGTGGCAGGTGGTCCGCGTGGTGCGGGGAAGTGGGGGATCCTTTCCCGCCGCTGCTGGGCCGCCGGCACTCGAAGGCACCTGCGGGGCGGCGCCCTACGAGGCCAGCCAGGCGCGTGCGCCATGACTGGAGGCGGTCGGTTCGCCAGCACCTTCAGGCTGGTTGATCTCGGCCCACACCGCGTCGAGGGAGAGGCCGAGGACATCTGCGATCGCAGCGATGGTCGGGAAGGCCGGGGTCGCTACGCGGCCCGACTCGATCTTCCGGAGGGTCTCCGGTGAGACACGGGCGTCGAGCGCGGTCTCGAGCATCGAGCGCCCGCCCCTGGCGCGACGCAACAGGGCACCGAGGCGCTGTCCGCGCTCGACCTCTGCGGGTGTGAGCGGCAACCTGACCATGTCCCGATACTAGTACCGGGATAATATGGCCGGGATAGTTATTGGTTCCCTGAGAAAGACGCCGCATGATCGAGATCCTGAACCACGTCGCACTGGACCGAGCGAAGGAGACGGGCGCCCTGGTCGCCCACATCCTGCAGACACTGAAGAGCCGCAGCAGGGTGGGCACGAACCTCCTGGACATCGACCGCTGGGCCCAGGCCATGATCGCCGAGGCGGGAGCGCAGTCCTGCTACGTCGACTACGCACCCTCGTTCGGACGCGGGCCGTTCGGCCACTACATCTGCACGGCCGTCAACGACGCCGTGCTCCACGGGCTGCCCCACGACTACAAGCTTGCTGACGGCGACCTGCTGACGCTGGACCTCGCTGTCTCCATGCGAGGAATCGCTGCGGACTCCGCCATCAGTTTCATCGTGGGCGACTCGAAGCCGTCGGAGAGCGTCGCGATGATCAGCGCTACCGAACGCGCACTGAGCGCGGGCATCGCGGCCGCCGGACCTGGAGCCCGCATCGGCGACATCGCCCACGCCATCGGTACGGTCCTCAGCGAGGCGGGGTATCCGATCAACACCGAGTTCGGGGGCCACGGCATCGGATCGACGATGCACCAGGACCCACACGTGCCCAACACCGGGCGCCCCGGGCGTGGATACAAACTGCGCCCCGGTCTGCTGCTCGCACTGGAACCGTGGGTCATGGCGGACACCGCCAAGCTCGTCACCGATGCCGACGGCTGGACGCTCCGCAGTGCGACAGGCTGCCGGACAGCACACAGCGAGCACACGATCGCCATCACCGACGACGGAGCCGAAATCCTCACCCTGCCGAAACAGGCGTGATCGCAGGGGCACAGCCACCCTGGTCCCATGCCCCCGGTGCCCCGTCGTGCATCGACGCGAGTCGCTCCCAGCGGCAAGGGGCCGGAGCCGCCTGAGCCTTCCGCACGCCCCAGTGGCCGCGTACTTCACTGCCGCGTTCTTCCCTGTTGTACGGCAGAGGCGAGAGCCCTCCCCCAGGATTCTCCTGGGGGAGCCGCCGGTCTGCGGAGCGCTCCACAGGATCCGAGCAGCGACCTGGGCGCGAGCGCGCAACGCATGGCGCACTGGCTCGCGGACATCAGCTCTCGGCCCTGTGTCCGCGCTCGACCGCCGGCATCTCGCCAGGGCGGGGCAGCGGCTCCGGGCGACGGCGGAGGCCGTCCCTCGCGAACGGATCCGCGCCGTGAGCACGCAGAAATCCGAGGCGACGGAGAAGGTCTTGGAGTGGCGAGGCGCGATGGCGGGAGGGCCGAAGCCAGGGGCCCGAGGCCCTCCCGCCAGGCCCTCCCGCATACGACAAAGGCCAGGTCCTGAATTTAGGACCTGGCCTTTGACCTGGTGTTTCAGCTGTCGGGGTGGCGGGATTTGAACCCACGACCTCTTCGTCCCGAACGAAGCGCGCTGCCAAGCTGCGCTACACCCCGATGTCCACCGATTGTCTCGGCGACATCGATTACTTTAGCCCACCGGCGCCCGGAGGCGAAATCCGGTTTTGTTCCGGACGACGGGAACGGCGGTGAGCGCCCGTGACCCTCAGTCGCGCGGCGTCAGCGTCAGCAGGGTCGCCTCCGGCGGGCAGGCGAAGCGGACCGGGGTGTAGCGGTTCGTGCCACAGCCTGCCGAGACGTGGAGGTAGGCGCGCTTGTCGCCGACCACGTGGCGGGAGAGGCCCTTCACCCGGTCCGTGTCCAGGTCGCAGTTGGTGACGAGGGCCCCGTAGAAGGGGATGCAGAGCTGGCCGCCGTGGGTGTGGCCGGCCAGGATCAGTGGGTAGCCGTCCGCCGTGAATGCGTCCAGGGAGCGCAGGTACGGGGCGTGGACCACGCCGATCGAGAGGTCGGCGCCCGCGTCCGGGCCGCCTGCCACCTCGGCGTAGCGGTCTCGCTTGATGTGCGGGTCGTCCAGGCCGGTGAACGCGATCTCCAGCCCGTCCTGCTTGAGGCGGCCCCGGGTGTTGGTCAGGTTCAGCCAGCCCGCCGCGTCGAAGGCGTCCCGCATCGGCTCCCAGGGGTTGTGGACGACGCCGACCGCCGGGGCGTTTCCATTGAGCCCGTGCTTGCCGTGCATCTTCTCCAGGAGGTACAGGGCGGGGTTGCGGAGCTTGGGGCCGTAGTAGTCGTTGGAGCCGAAGACGTACACCCCGGGGAACTCCATCAGCGGACCGAGCGCGTCGAGCAGCTCCGGTACACCCTCCGGGTCGGAGAGGTTGTCACCGGTGTTCACGACGAAGTCCGGGCGCAGTCCGGCCAGCGACTGCAGCCAGGCGCGCTTCTTGCGCTGTCCGCTCACCATGTGGATGTCGGAGACCTGGAGCACGCGCAACGGCCTTGCTCCGTGCGGGAGCACGGGAATGTTGATCCGTCGCAGGCGGAACGAGCGGGCCTCGAATCCGGCGGCGTACACGAGGCCGGCGGCACCGACCGCTGCGCCGACTGCCGTGACTTTCAGGGGTACTCCGTAGCGTGCGCGCATGTGCCCATCGTCGCAGACACGGTGGGACGAGAGGAAAACAGGAGGGCGGCAGGTGCTCCGTACCTGTCACAATCGCCGCATGACCACGCTCAAGTCCAAGCTCAAGGAAGACCTCACCACGGCCATGAAGGCGCGTGACGAGCTCACCTCGTCCACCCTCCGGCTCACCCTCACCGCGATCACCAAGGAAGAGGTCAGCGGCAAGTCCGCGCGCGAGCTCTCCGACGACGAGGTGCAGAAGGTGATCGCCAAGGAGGCGAAGAAGCGCCGTGAGGCGGCCGAGGCCTTCGCGCAGGGAGGCCGGACCGAGCAGGCCGAGCGGGAGAAGGCCGAGGGCGAGTTGCTCGACGCGTACCTGCCCAAGCAGCTCTCCGACGACGAGCTGAACGCGATCGTCTCGCAGGCCGTCGAGGAGGCGAAGGCCGCCGGTGCCGAAGGGCCGCGGGCGATGGGCGCCGTCATGAAGATCGTCGGCCCCAAGGTGACGGGGCTCGCCGAGGGCGGCAGGGTGGCCGCCGCGGTGAAGAAGCTTCTCGCGGGCTGAGCGGGTCGAGGGAGGACACTGCGGGAGCGTCGTGCCGGCCGGAAGGGCGGCGTGACGTACGACGCAGGAAAGGAGGGGCGCTCCCGAGCAGGGAGCGCCCCTCCTTTCCTGTTGGACCACGCGGGTCCGGGTGATCAGGGGCCGTTGCCGCCGCCGCCGCGACCGCCGTCATTGCCACCGATGACGCCGGGCGGGAGGGTGATGCCGCCGATGGCGTTTCCGCCGCCGGGCCTGCCGTTGCCGTCGTTGTCGCCGTCGTTGTCCTCCTCGCGGCCCCCGTCCTGCTCCTTGTCCTCCTTCTCCTTGGCGCGAGGCACCGAGATCGGATTGAAGGTGGGGGTCTCCGAGGCGGACAGCGCACCGGTCATCGCGGTCTTCCAGATGGGCCCGGGCAGACAACCGCCACAGACCTTCTCGTAGTACTGACCACCGATGGTGATGTTGTACATCGGCACCTTCTTGCCGACGTCGGCACCCACCCACACGGCCGTCGACAGGTTCGGCGTGTATCCGACGAACCAGGCGTCCACGCGATCGTTCGTGGTGCCGGTCTTACCCGCGTTGTCACGGTCGGTGAGGCCGGCCAGCGTTCCGGTACCGTCCTCGACGACACCCTTCAGCATCTGGTTCAGGGTGTCGGCGGTGGCCTCGCTCATGGCCCGGGAGCACGAGGACTTGGGCACCTCGAGCTTCTTGTCGTTCGCATCGGTGATGGACTCGATGGCGATCGGCGTGCAGTACGTGCCGCGGTTCGCGAACGTGGCATACGCGGCGGCCATGGCGAGCGGCGTGCTCTCCGTGCCGCCGAGGGTGATCGACGGGTGCTTGTCCGAGACGGGTTCACCGTCTCCGCGCTCGTAACCCACCTTCTTGGCCATGGTGACCGTCTCGCACAGCCCGGCCTTCTGCTCCAGCTTCGCGAAGTAGGTGTTGATGGACTTGCCGAGCGCGCTGGTCATGTCATAGGCGCCCTTCTCGGATTCCATCTCGTTCTGGAGATCCCAGGTGCCGCCGCCGGTGGGGGACCCCGAACAGTCCCGGTAGGAACTCATCGGCACCGAGATCTTCCAGTCGCTGGAGAAGCTCTGCGCCGGGCTGATGCCCTTCTCCAGGGCCGCGGCGGCGGTGATCGGCTTGAAGGTCGAGCCGACCTGGAAGCCGAAGGTGCTGCCGCCCATCTTGTTGCTGACGGCCAGGTTGAGCACCGTCTCGTTCTGCTTCTGGTCCAGGCCGTACGGACGCGACTGACCCATCGAGAGGATCTTGCCGGAGCCCGGCTGGAGCTGCACCACCGATGCCGCGATCTTGTCGTCCTTGTGGACCTTCGAGGTCGCGGCCTCGTTGGCGGCCTTCTGCGCACGCGGCGAGAGGGTGGTCTTGACGGTCAGACCGCCGAGGTTCCAGAGCTTGGAGCGCTCCTCCTCGGTCTTGCCGAAGGCCGGGTCGGTGAGGATGGTCTTGCGTACGTAGTCACAGAAGAACCCGGAGCCGCTGACAGCGGTGATGCAGCCGTTCTGCGGCTTCCTGACCTTCAGTTCGATCTTGGACGCGATGGCCTTCCCGGCCTCGCTCTGCGAGATGTTCCCGACGGCCGCCATGCGTTGCAGCACGGTGTTGCGACGCTTGGTCGCCTCCTCCGTGTCGTTGACCGGGTCGTAGCGGCTCGGCGACTGCACGAGGCCGGCCAGCAGCGCGGCCTCCTCCAGCTTCAGGTCCTTGGCGTGCTTGGAGAAGTAGCGCTGGGAAGCGGCCTCGACGCCGTAGGCCTGCTGACCGAAGAACGTGATGTTGAGGTAGTTCTCCAGGATCTTCTTCTTGCCGAGCTCTTCCTCCACCTGGATCGCGTACTTGAGCTCACGGACCTTGCGGCCGAGGGTCTGCTGCGTGGCCTCGGCGACCTTGTCCGGGTCGTCGCCCGCCTCCTCGACGAAGACGTTCTTCACGTACTGCTGCGTGAGGGTCGACGCGCCCTGCGCGGCACCGCCCTCCTGCACGTTGCGGTTCATCGCGCGCAGGATGCCCTTGAGGTCCACCGCGCCGTGCTCGTAGAAGCGCGAGTCCTCGATCGCGATGATCGCGGCCTGCATGTACGGCGAGATGTCCTTGAGCGGGACGACGGTGCGGTCGCGCGAGTAGACCGTGGCGATCGGGCCGCCCTCGTTGTCCAGGATCGTGGTCCGCTGGCTCAGCGGCGGTGTCTTGAGGTTGGAAGGGATCTCGTCGAATCCCTCGACCGTCCCCTTGGCGGCGAGCCCCAGTGCTCCGGCGGCCGGCAACGCGATGCCCGCCAGCACAGCTCCTGAGAGGGCGGCGACACCGAGGAACTTGGCGGCCTGCTGAGTCGTCGTGAGACCCCCGCCTGAGCGCTTCATTGGCATGGGTGCAGCCTACGTTCTCATTCGCCGGACACACGTACAGGCCTTGGCCTAAGCTGCTCTCAACTGTCACAGCTGACCGATTTCGTATCAACCCCTGTGCACGGCCCTTGCGCAAATCAGCCACTCATCGAGGCGCTCCCGAATTCGCCCGACGTGTCACTGAATGTCCGTTGCGACTTGGGTATCCTGTCCCGATTCCATCGGGACAGTCCCGTATGTCTTAGCATCACTCCCCTGGGTGATCTGCCGCCTACGCATAGTCCGTTCGGGCCATTCAAGATTGGGCCCGAAGGGGGTGTTGCGCTGTCGCTGGCTTCCGTAACGTCCTCAACTGGCAGCGGTGAATATGCCGCTGTCGCCGTGGGGGAGCCTCGATTCGGGAGAGGACGGCGCCGGCATGGGCTGGGTAACCGACTGGAGTGCGCAGGCAGCCTGCCGCACTACCGATCCGGATGAATTGTTCGTACAAGGGGCAGCGCAGAACAGGGCCAAGGCGGTGTGCACCGGTTGCCCGGTGCGGACCGAGTGCCTGGCCGATGCGCTGGACAATCGCGTCGAGTTCGGCGTGTGGGGCGGAATGACGGAGCGGGAGCGCCGCGCACTACTGCGGCGACGGCCCACCGTCACGTCCTGGCGCCGCCTGCTGGAGACCGCGCGCAGTGAGTACGAGCGGTCCACGGGCATGCTGCCCGCAGCGGTGGGGCTGGACGACGAGGAGCTGCACGAGACGTACGCAGCCGTGGGGTAGAGCCTGCGCGGGGCGAGCCCCGTGAGGGGGCCCGACGTCGGACCTGCGCAGCTCAGGCCGGGGCGGAACCGGTCGCGAGCCGTTCCCCGATGGCCCGAAGGCCTGAGAGGTCGTGCACATCACCGGGGAGCGCGGCCACCTCGGTCACCGGGACCTCGGGGTGGAGCGAGGTGAAGCGGTCGCGGGTGTGCTGCTCGCGCGCGACGACCTGCATCCGCTCGGCGTGCAGTCTCAGCAGACCGGCGGTCAGCTGATCGACGGACACATCGGTCGCGGGGACGGCCCTGGTGTCCTGTTCGGCGTGCGTGGGTGGTCCGGACGGGTCAGGCGACTTTCGGTCATGCGGCTCGGCGTCGTGCTGTTCGGGGGCAGGCGACTTCCGGTCATGCGGCTCGGGCGTGGATCCGTGCGGCGTCGGCTCGTCGCCGTGCTCGGGGGAGAGCGGTGACTCGGAGGCTTCGGGAGAGGTGACGGCCGTCGGGTCCGACGCGTCACAAAGGCCAGCCTTCCCGGTCGTCTGATCCACAATGCCGACGTCTTCAAGATTTTCTGCGGCGGCCAGCGCCCGCTCCGCGGAGAGCCGTGCGGCCTCGCTGCCGTGCACCCGGTTGAGGACCAGCCCGGCGAGCGGCATCTTCTCCGCTGCCAGCCGTTCCACGAAGTACGCGGCCTCGCGCAGCGCGTCCCGCTCAGGCGTCGCGACCACGAGGAACGCGGTGCCAGGGGCTTGGAGCAGCTTGTACGTGGCATCGGCCCGGGTACGGAATCCGCCGAACATCGAGTCCATCGCCGTGACGAACGTCTGTACGTCACGGAGGAACTGCCCGCCGAGCAGCTTGCCGAGTGTGCCCGTCATCATCGACATGCCGACATTGAGGAACTTCATCCCGGCCCGCCCGCCGATCTTCGCCGGGGCGATCAGCAGCCGGATGAATTTCCCGTCGAGGAACGAGCCGAGACGTTTCGGCGCGTCCAGGAAGTCCAGTGCGGAGCGGGACGGAGGCGTGTCGACGATGATCAGGTCCCACTCGTCGCGCGCCCTCAGCTGTCCGAGCTTCTCCATCGCCATGTACTCCTGCGTGCCCGCGAAACCGGCCGACAGGGACTGGTAGAAGGGGTTCTCCAGGATCGCGCGTGCCCGCTCGGCGTCCGTGTGCGCCTCGACGGTCTCGTCGAAGGTGCGCTTCATGTCGAGCATCATCGCGTGCAGTTCGCCGTCACCGCCGATGTCGTCGACCCGGCGCGGGATGTTGTCGAGCTGGTCGATCCCCATGGACTGGGCGAGCCGGCGGGCCGGGTCGATGGTGAGGACGACGACCTTGCGGCCGCGCTCGGCCGCCCGTACACCGAGTGCCGCGGCGGTCGTGGTCTTGCCGACACCGCCCGATCCGCAGCACACGACGATCCGGATCCCCGGGTCGTCCAGCAGCGCGTCCGTGTCAAGCCCCGGTGCGATGTCCGTGTTCAGCGTCATGCCCCCACCCCTCGTCCGGATCCGCGCCCCGGGCCGGGCCCGGAGCGCGGCGCGCCCCCTGCGGACCCCTGCCCCGCCGCGTCCACCGTGTCGTCGCCCACACCCTGTTTGCGGAACTCCGCCGCCAGGTCGTACAGGGCGGACAGGCTCACGCCCTCGCCCATCAGCGGCAGCTCGACGGTGGGCAGTCCGAGCCCGGCCAGCACCGCACGCTGCTCCCGCTCCAGGCCCACGCGCTGGGCGTGCTCGGCGGCCTGCTCGACAAGAGGCCGTACGAGCGCGGCGGAGCCCGTCACACCCGACCGGGTCAGCGCCTTGGCGATCTCCCTGCGGCGCCCCCCGGACGCCGTGCGCAGCGCGTCCTCGTCCAACAGGTGCGGCCGCACCATGTTCACGACGACGCGCCCCACGGGCAGTTCCGCGGCCCGCAGCTCCGCGACGCCGTCCGCGGTCTCCTGGACCGGCATCTCCTCCAGGAGCGTCACCAGGTGGACCGCCGTCTCGGGTGACTTCAGGACCCGCATCACGGCTTGCGCCTGATTGTGTATCGGGCCGATCCGGGCCAGGCCCGCCACCTCGTCGTTCACGTTGAGGAAGCGGGTGATGCGGCCGGTGGGCGGGGCGTCCATGATCACGTGGTCGTAGACGAACCTGCCCTGCTTGTCCTTGCGGCGGACGGCCTCGCAGGCCTTGCCGGTCAGCAGGACGTCCCGGACGCCGGGGGCGATGGTGGTGGCGAAGTCGATCGCGCCGAGCTTCTTCAGTGCCCGGCCGGCACTGCCCAGCTTGTAGAACATCTGGAGGTAGTCCAGCAGCGCCCGCTCGGCGTCGATCGCCAGCGCGTGGACCTCCCCGCCGCCCGGCGCCACGGCGATCCTGCGTTCCTCGTAGGGGAGGGCCTCGGACTCGAAGAGCTGGGCGATGCCCTGTCTGCCCTCGACCTCGACGAGGAGAGTGCGCCTGCCCTCGGTCGCGAGGGCGAGCGCGAGTGCGGCGGCGACCGTGGTCTTACCGGTACCGCCCTTGCCGCTGACGACCTGGAACCTGCTCACGTCTTCGAGCCTAACCAGTCGGCAGGCAGGCTACGCACGAGGCCGCATGTGCCAGGCATTACAGTCGGCTCATGACCAAGTGGGAATACGCGACCGTGCCCCTTCTCGTGCACGCGACCAAGCAGATTCTGGACACCTGGGGCGAGGACGGCTGGGAGCTCGTCCAGGTCGTTCCCGGCCCGAACAACCCCGAGCAGCTCGTGGCCTACCTGAAGAGGGAGAAGCCGTAGTGGCGGGCGCCGTCGAGGCGAAGCTCGCCGAGCTCGGTCTGACGCTCCCGGGTGTCGTCCCGCCCCTGGCCTCGTACCAGCCGGCCGTGCGGTCCGGGGTGTACGTGTACACCTCCGGCCAGCTGCCGATGGTGGACGGCAAGCTCGCGGTGACGGGCAAGGTCGGCGCCGAGGTGACGGCGGACGAGGCCAAGGAACTGGCGAAGACGTGTGCGCTGAACGCCCTGGCCGCCGTGAAGTCGGTCGCCGGTGACCTGGACCGGATCGCCCGCGTCGTGAAGGTCGTGGGCTTCGTCGCCTCGGCCTCAGACTTCACCGGGCAGCCCGGTGTGGTCAACGGTGCGAGCGAGCTGCTGGGCGCGGTCCTGGGCGACAAGGGCGTGCACGCGCGCAGCGCCGTGGGCGTCGCCGTTCTGCCCCTGGACGCACCGGTGGAGATCGAGGTCCAGGTCGAGCTCGTCGAGGCCTGATCCCGCTGATTCCGCCGATCCCGCCCCGCCCTCGTGGCCGGGCGGGATCACGCGTGTACGGGGCACAGACAGGGACCTGCGGCCCTCGAACATCGGCGCGGTTCCGGATAGCCTCCCGCCATGTCCAACGGTCAGTGGTACCCACCGGAATGGCCCGCCCGGATCCGGGCCCTCGCCAGCGGCGAGCTGGCAGCCGTGACCCCCAGGCGGGCGGCCACGGTGATGCTGCTGCGGGACGAGCCGTCCGGGGCCGAGGGCCCGGGGCCCGCCGTCCACATGCTGCGCCGGCGCACCTCCATGGCCTTTGCCGGGGGTGCGTACGCCTATCCGGGTGGCGGCGTCGACCCGCGCGACGACGACCACCTCGTGGAATGGGCCGGGCCCTCCCTGGAGACCTGGGCGGAACGGCTGGGAGTCGACACGGTCACCGAGGCACAGGCGATCATCTGTGCGGCGGTCCGCGAGACGTACGAGGAAGCGGGCGTCCTGCTGGCCGGACCCACCCCGGGCACGGTCGTGACCGACACCACGGGCGCCGGCTGGGAGGCCGACCGCGAGGCACTCGTCGCACGCGAGCTGTCCTTCGCCGGCTTCCTCGACCGCCGGGGACTCGTGCTGCGCTCCGACCTGCTGGGCGCATGGGCCCGCTGGATCACCCCGGCGTTCGAACCGCGCCGGTACGACACCTGGTTCTTCGTCGCCGCACTCCCGGAGGGGCAGCGCACCCGGAACGCATCGACCGAGGCCGACCGGACCGTCTGGATCCGGCCCGTCGACGCCACGGACCGCTACGACCGGGGCGAACTGCTGATGATGCCGCCCACCGTGGCCACGCTGCGGGCGCTGAGCCCGTACGGGACGGCCGCCGAGGCGCTGGAGGGGGCGGATTCCCAGGACCTCGCTCCCGTACTGGCAGAGGCCCGCATGGAGGGGGAAGAGCTGGTGCTGAGCTGGCCGGGGCACGACGAGTTCACGAAGCACGTCTCCTCCGCCCCCGCCGCCTTCACGCCCACGGCCGCCCCCGGCCCCGCCCCCGCCACCGCGGACGACGGCAGCAGCGGGACGGAAGGCGGCACCGTATGAGTGACGCTGCAGCACTGCCGGGACAGCCCCGCGGCGGCGTCCTCTCCGGCCCCGCCACCACCCGTACGGTCAACGTCCTCGCGCCCAACGCGTCGGCGATGACTCTGGACGGCACCAACACCTGGATCGTCGCGGAGCCCGACTCCGATCTCGCGGTCGTGATCGACCCGGGACCGCTCGACGAGCTGCACCTGCGGGCCGTCATCGACACCGCGGAGAGGGCCGGGCGGCGTGTCGGCCTCACCCTGCTCACCCACGGCCACCCCGACCACGCGGAGGGCGCGGTACGTTTCGCCGAGCTCACGCGCACGAAGGTCCGTGCCCTGGACGCGGCCCTGCGCCTCGGGGACGAGGGGCTGTCGGCGGGGGACGTGATCACCACCGGAGGGCTCGAACTCCGGGTGGTCCCCACTCCGGGGCACACCGCGGACTCGCTCTCCTTCCACCTGCCGGCCGACCGGGCCGTCCTGACGGGCGACACCATCCTCGGACGCGGTACGACGCTCGTCGCACACCCGGACGGGCGGCTCGGCGACTACCTGGCCACACTGCGGCGGCTGCGCTCGCTGACCGTCGACGACGGGGTGCACACGGTGCTTCCCGGGCACGGACCGGTGCTGGAGGACGCCCAGGGTGCCGTCGAGTTCTACCTCGCCCACCGGGCACACCGCCTCGCCCAGGTCGAGACGGCCGTGGAGGCCGGGCACCGGACGCCCGCCGAGGTCGTGGCGACGGTGTACGCGGATGTGGACCGCTCCCTGTGGCCGGCGGCGGAGCTGTCGGTGCGGGCACAGTTGGAGTACCTCACCGAGCACGGCTTGATCTGAGACGTACCGCCCGCGACGCCGTCCCGGACACGCGAAGGGCCCCACCGCACGGTGGGGCCCTTTCGACGGGGGCACGGGCCAGGAGGTCAGCGGGACCGCTTCGCCAGCCGCTCCACGTCCAGCAGGATCACGGCCCGTGCCTCGAGCCGCAGCCAGCCGCGGCCCGCGAAGTCCGCAAGGGCCTTGTTGACCGTCTCGCGGGAAGCGCCGACCAGCTGGGCCAGCTCTTCCTGGGTCAGGTCGTGCACGACGTGGATCCCCTCCTCCGACTGGACGCCGAAGCGGCGCGAAAGGTCGAGGAGCGCGCGGGCGACACGGCCCGGCACATCGGAGAAGACCAGGTCGGACATCTGGTCGTTGGTCTTGCGCAGCCTGCGGGCGACGGCCCGCAGCAGTGCGGTGGCCACCTCGGGGCGGGCGTTCAGCCAGGGCTGGAGGTCGCCGTGACCGAGGCCGAGCAGCTTGACCTCGGTGAGCGCCGAAGCGGTCGCGGTGCGCGGACCCGGGTCGAAGAGCGACAGCTCACCGATGAGCTCTCCGGGGCCGAGCACGGCCAGCATGTTCTCCCGGCCGTCGGGGGAGGTGCGGTGGAGCTTCACCTTGCCCTCGGTGACCACGTACAGGCGGTCGCCCGGGTCGCCCTCGTGGAACAGCGCGTCACCGCGTGCGAGGGTCACCTCACTCATCGAGGCGCGGAGCTCCGCGGCCTGCTCATCATCGAGCGCCGCGAAAAGCGGGGCGCGCCGCAGAACGTCGTCCACGAGTTCTCTCCTTGTCGGCCTGTTCAGGGAAGCCTGGTCCCCATGATGCCGGACGGTAAAACAGTGCGATCAATCACAAACCAGTTTGACGCACGGGCGTGCCGGACCCTACGGCAGGGGGCCGATTGGGCGTGGATGCGCGGTGACCGGGGCGGATGTCAGCCCCTGGCTCTAGGCTGGCCGGGTGTCCGGAACGCCGGTGAGAGCGCAGGCAGAGGGGGCTGATGGGGTGTCGGAAGACAGGAATTCCGCTGTGGGCGAACAGTCTGCGCGAGGTCGGAGAAATGCGACAGAACGACCTGCGGAAGGGTCGGACCAGCAGGCCGGGCCGACCGCGCAGGGAGCCGGCGGGGCCCGGTCGGAGGGCGCGGGGCGCCCGGCCGGCGCGTCTCGGGCCCGGCCGGTGAAGAAGGTCGCGAAGAAGGCGGAGGAAGAGGCTGTGGAGCACCACGTCGGGAAGCCGGCGAAAAGGACCGCGAAGAAGACCGGGACCGGGAAGAAGACGACGGGAGCCGGGGCCGCGGACAGGGCGACGGGAGCCGGTAGCGGGACCGCAGAGAAGGCCGCGACGGGGGCCGCGAAGAAGACCGGGACCGGGAAGAAGACCGCGAAGCCGGAGTCGCACCTCGCGATGGTCCGCCGCGCCCGCCGGATCAACCGCGAGCTCGCCGAGGTCTACCCGTACGCCCACCCTGAGCTGGACTTCCGCAACCCGTTCGAGCTCCTCGTCGCCACCGTGCTGTCCGCCCAGACCACCGACCTGAGGGTCAACCAGACCACCCCCGCGCTCTTCGCCGCCTATCCGACCCCCGAGGACATGGCCGCCGCCGTCCCCGAGGAGCTGGAGGAGATCATCCGGCCGACCGGGTTCTTCCGGGCCAAGTCACGCTCCCTGATCGGGTTGTCGGCATCCCTCCGGGACAATTTCGGAGGAGAGGTCCCCGGCCGCCTCGCCGATCTCGTGACACTGCCCGGCGTCGGCCGCAAGACGGCCAACGTCGTCCTGGGCAACGCCTTCGGCGTGCCCGGCATCACTGTGGACACCCACTTCGGCCGACTGGTCCGCCGCTGGAAGTGGACCGAGCAGGAGGATCCGGAGAAGGTCGAGGCGGACGTCGCCGCGATCTTCCCGAAGAGCGAGTGGACGATGCTCTCGCACCGGGTCGTATTCCACGGCCGCCGCATCTGCCACTCCCGGAAGCCGGCCTGCGGTGCCTGCCCGATCGCCCCGCTCTGCCCGTCGTACGGCGAGGGCGAGACGGACCCCGAGAAGGCCAGGAAGCTCCTGAAGTACGAGATGGGCGGATATCCGGGTCAGCGGCTCAGTCCGCCACCGAACTACCCGGGCAGTCCCGCCCCACCCCTGGGAGCCGGGTGAACGACACCACCCGCCGGGGTGGTGTACGGGGCCGCGCGGAACGAAATCGCCGACGGCAGGCGTTGGAACGACGGGGGTGCCCATGACGCACGCACAGAGCACACGGGCCGCGCGGGACGCGGCCGCCACCGGGACGAGCACGCCCCACGACAGCGGGATCACCGTCACCACCGACGGGCTGCCCGGCTGGCTCGACCCCGTCGCCCGGGCGGCACGAAGTGTCCGGGCCCAGCAGCTCAGCCGGTTCCTGCCGCCCGAGAGCGGCGCCGGACGGCAGTCCGCGGTGCTGGTCCTCTTCGGTGAGGGGGAGCGCGGGCCCGAACTGCTCCTGATGGAGCGGTCCAGTTCCCTGCGCTCCCATGCCGGTCAGCCCTCCTTCCCCGGCGGCTCCCTCGACCCCGAGGACGGCGACCCCGCCACCACCGGACCGCTCAGGGCCGCGCTCCGGGAGGCGGAGGAGGAGACCGGTCTCGATCCGCGCGGCGTCCAGATCTTCGGCGTGCTGCCCCGGCTCTACATTCCGGTCAGCAGCTTCGTCGTCACGCCCGTCCTCGGCTGGTGGCGTGAGCCCAGTCCGGTGGGAGTGGTCGATCCGGCCGAGACCGCCAGGGTCTTCACCGTCCCCGTGGCGGATCTCACGGACCCGGGCAACCGCGCGACCGCCATCCATCCGAGCGGTCACCAAGGCCCGGCATTTCTGGTCGAATCCGCACTGGTCTGGGGCTTCACGGCGGGTGTGATCGACAGGATCGTGTACTACGCGGGGTGGGAACGCCCCTGGGACCGGGCCAAGCAGGTGCCGCTCGACTGGCGCGCATGACAGGCTGACTCCCGTGCTGCGCTGTTCCGGGTCTGGCCCGGACCCCGTCGAACCGGACGGGCCAGGTGACGAATCTGCGAGGCTATAGACGGTGAACGTGCTGGACATCCTGCTGCTGGTCGGTGCCGTGTGGTTCGCGATCATCGGCTACCGCCAGGGTTTCGTCGTCGGGATTCTGTCCGTGATCGGCTTCCTGGGGGGCGGCCTCGTTGCCGTCTACCTGCTGCCGGTGATCTGGGACCGGTTGACCGACGGGTCGGAGGTCTCCTCCACGGCTGCCATCGTCGCGGTCATCATCGTGATCGTCTGCGCCTCCGTGGGCCAGGCCTTCACCACCCACCTCGGCAACAAACTGCGCAGATACATCACCTGGTCGCCGGCACGTGCCCTGGACGCCACCGGCGGCTCCCTGGTCAACGTGGTGGCCATGCTGCTGGTCGCCTGGCTGATCGGGTCCGCACTCGCGGGCACGACTCTGCCCACGCTGGGCAAGGAGGTCCGCAGTTCCTCCGTGCTGCTCGGGGTCTCCAGGGTGATGCCCGCTCAGGCCTCCAACTGGTTCACGGACTTCTCCTCGGTCCTCGCGCAGAACGGCTTCCCACAGGTCTTCAGTCCGTTCGCCAACGAGCCCATCCCCGAGGTCAAGGCGCCTGATCCGGCCCTGGCGGGCAGCCCCGTCGCCGCTCGCGCCAAGAAGTCCATCGTCAAGGTGGTCGGGATGGCACCGGGCTGCGGGAAGGTACTCGAAGGTACCGGCTTCGTCTTCTCGGACCGCCGAGTGATGACCAACGCCCATGTGGTCGGCGGCGTCGACGAGCCGACCGTCCAGATCGGCGGCGAAGGCCGGCTGTACGACGCGACAGTCGTCCTCTACGACTGGGAGCGGGACATCGCCGTACTCGACGTCCCGGACCTCGACGCGAAGCCCCTGCGCTTCACCGACACCGATGCGGAGAGCAGTGACGACGCGATCGTCGCCGGCTTCCCGGAGAACGGCGCCTATGACGTGCGCTCCGCACGCATCCGCGGCCGCATCGACGCCAACGGCCCCGACATCTACCACCGGGGCACCGTACAGCGCGATGTGTACTCGCTGTACGCGACGGTCCGCCAGGGCAACTCCGGCGGCCCGCTGCTCACTTCGGACGGCAAGGTGTACGGGGTGGTCTTCGCGAAGTCGCTCGACGACCCGGAAACGGGGTACGCGCTGACGGCTGATGAGATCCGTCAGGACATCGAGCTCGGCAGGACCGCGGTCCAGCAGGTCGACAGCCAGGGCTGCGCGCTCTAGGCCTTCCTTCGGACGCGGCCGGACCGGACCCCGGACTCGGCCGGACCGGAGAGTCCGGGAGACGCCGGAGCAGGGAGCCGGGTGTCTCCCGACAAGGTCCTGGTGCTGTGGTCCGGCGTCCTGCCGCAGCCCCCCGGCTGCTTCCACTCCGTACCGGGACGTGCGGGCGTCGAGCCGCTCGGCTCCCGGGCCGTGTCGTGGCGGGTGGGCCGCCTACGGCCCGAGGCCCTGAGCGGCCGGGAGCTCGTGCGTGGCGTGACGGGCTATGCCCCGTGCATCATCCGCGGGGATGGCGCAGCCGCGCCGAGACCCAGCGGGCTCGACGGTGGAGGATGCGCGGAATGCCCAGCCGGAGGCCCTCGGAATCACTCACCTCGTGCACCCGGCTCACGGAGCCGTCCCCCTTGTGAGTGCTCTGACCGGCAGGAGCGGTCGAGCGGTGGTTGCGTGCTGCGTCGTTGAAGTCGCGCGTCCAGCCCATACCCCGACGTCTGCCCGTGACCCAAGGTCGGTAATCGCGCGCGAGTCAGCCAATTGGCTTATGCGGCAGGCAATTGGCTGTTCGACGTACACCTGTGCCCATCGGCTAGCGATCGGGCTCGGGATCCTTGAGCCAGCTGATGAGTTCGGCCGAGAACCCATCCGGATCCTCCTCGTGGGGAAAGTGCCCCAGACCGTCGAAAAGTCGCCATCTGTACGGTGCCTCGACGTACTCGCCCGACCCCGCGGAGCTGCGGGTCCGGACAGCCGGGTCGAGCGATCCGTGCAGGTGCAGCGTAGGGACGCGCACCGGGCGCTTCATCCGGCGGTTGAACTGGATGCCGTCCGGACGAGCCAGGGAGCGCACCATCCAGCGGTACGGCTCGACCGCGCAGTGGGCCGTCGACGGGATGCACATCGCACGCCGGTAGACGTCCACCGTCTCGTCGTCGGGGAAGTCCGGCGTGCGCGGCCCCGACCAGTCCCGGATCAGCCTGCCGACCAACGCGGCGTCGTCCGCCACGAGCTGACGCTCCGGCACCCAGGGGCGCTGGAATCCCCAGATGTGCGAGCCGGCCCGGGACTGTGCCGGATCGGAGAGCATCGAGGACCGCCAGCGACGCGGATGCGGCATCGAGGACACCACGAGCCGTCGCACCAGCTTCGGCCGCATGACCGCGGCGGTCCAGGCGAGATAGCCGCCCATGTCATGACCGACCAGTGCCGCGTCCGGCTCGCCGAGCGAGCGGATCACGCCGGTGACGTCGAGCGCCAGGTTGGCCGGGTCGTAACCGCGGGGTGTGCGGTCGCTACCGCCCACCCCACGCAGGTCCATCGCGACGGCGCGGAAGCCCGCGTCGGCCAGAGCGGTGAGCTGGTGGCGCCAGGTCCACCAGAACTGGGGGAATCCGTGCAGCAGCAGCACGAGCGGCCCGTCACCCATCTCGGCGATGTGGAAGCGCGCACCGTTGGCCGCCACGTCACGGTGGGTCCAGGGGCCGTCCAGACGGACGGGGCTGCCGGAACCGGAAGCCGGTCCCGGCGGTCCATTCGGGCCGGGCGCGTTCACATCGGGGTCGGTCATGTGGATGAGCGTGCCACAGAGACCGCCTTGTCCTGGACCGGACGGTTCTCGATGGCCTTGTCCGCGAGCGTGCTGCCCGGGGCCCTGCCGACCGCACCTGCGACGACGGCCGGGCGGGGGTGCGGCTTGACGCCCTGCAGTACTGCCGCGGACTGCTTGGCCGAAGCGATGGACTTCTCCGGCGGCTTGACCTTCTTGAACTTGGCGATGGCGATCAGGGCGAGCACGACGGCCAGCAGGATGAACGCCAGGCCCACGATGCCGAAGCACCAGGCGAGCCCGAGCCCCGACGAGTGAATCCAGTAGGCGGCCGCGAAGCTCAGCACGGGCAGCGAGAACAGGATCAGCACACCCGCGACGATGAACGCCACACTGCCGATCACCCCGCGCTTGACGTCCTGGCGCACCTCGGCCTTGGCCAGTGCGATCTCGTCGTGCAC
Source organism: Streptomyces clavifer (assembly GCA_014651175.1). GTDB lineage: Bacteria > Actinomycetota > Actinomycetes > Streptomycetales > Streptomycetaceae > Streptomyces > Streptomyces clavifer. The sequence continues at coordinate 553,904 of BMWJ01000004.1, forward strand.
CAGCGCGGACATCTCGGCCGTCGCCGAGGCGAACAGCTGGCCGATACTACGGTCGGTGCTGCCCGCGTAGTTGCCGGGGTCGCTCATCCCTGACTCCCTCTCCTCTTCCGTACATCCGATGTCAGATCATGCCGGACTGTCCGGCTTACTGCGCGCTGCCCCCGCCAGGTCGGCAAGGCGGCGATGCTCGGCAGCCTTCTTCTCGTGGATCGCGGCCATGCGCAGGTGGTACTGCGGGTCGTCCTGCTCGTAGACGTCCGGCACCCCTGATTCGTCCTCGTCGCGCTCCTCCGCCTCGTACAGAGCTCTGTATGTGCGTACCCGGAGTCTGAGCAGTACACCGGAGAGTACGGCGGCAATCAGGGATCCGATCAGGACCGCGGCCTTGACCTCGTTGATCATGTCTTCGTCGCCCGCGAAGGCGAGCTCCCCGATGAGCAGCGAGACGGTGAATCCGATCCCGGCCAGGGCGGCTACCGCGAAGACATCGGCCCAGGCCAGATCCTTGTTCAGCTCGGCCTTGGTGAAGCGGGTGACGAGCCAGGTGCCACCGAAGATCCCGACCGTCTTGCCGACGACCAGACCGAGAACCACACCGAGCGTTTCAGGCCGGGTGAATACCCCCGCCAGGGCGTCGCCCTTGAGGGTGACACCGGCCGAGAAGAGCGCGAACAGCGGCACCGCGAGGCCGGCCGACAGCGGACGCACCAGATGCTCGATGTGCTCGCCGGGGGAGTGCGCCTCGCCCTCGCGCCGGGTGCAGCGGAGCATGAGGCCCATGGCGACGCCGGCGATCGTGGCATGGACCCCGCTGTTGTACATCAGGCCCCAGATGACCAGGGCGAGCGGAACGTAGATGTACCAGCCTCGGACTCCTGTACGAAGCAGCACCCAGAAGACCACCAGGCAGGCGAAGGCCCCGCCGAGTGCCAGGAAGTCGATGCTCGCGGTGAAGAACACCGCGATGATCAGGATGGCGAAGAGGTCGTCGACCACGGCGAGCGTGAGGAGGAAGGCCCGCAGTGCCGCCGGCAGAGACGTACCGATCACCGCGAGGACGGCGAGGGCGAACGCGATGTCGGTGGCGGTGGGAACGGCCCAGCCTGCGGTGGAACCTCCGCCGAGTGCGGCGGTGAGGGCGTAGACGACGGCGGGGACGGCCATCCCGCAGAGTGCGGCGGCGACGGGCAGGGCCGCCGCCCTGGGGTCGCGCAGTTCTCCAGCGACCAGTTCGCGCTTGAGCTCGACACCCGCGACGAAGAAGAAGACCGCGAGCAGTCCGTCGGCAGCCCAGTGGGCCACGGAGAGATCGAGCCCCAGGGCCTCGGGACCGAAGTGGAAACGGCTGACGGCCGCGTAGGCGGAGCCGAAGGTGTTCGCCCAGATCAGTGCGGCGACGGCCGCGACCAGCAGGATGATGCCGCCGACCGTCTCGGTGCGCAGCGCCTCGGCGACGTAGTTCCGCTCGGGCAGGGACAACCGGCCGAACAGGGCACGGCGGGAGGGAGGGGGGACGGGCGCGGCCACGAGGGGACCTCCGGGTCGGATACGGCTGCGACGGCATGGCAGATACACGTGCCGACCAGACTTCCCGGCGCCCCTGTGGAGTTCTCGTTGTGAAGTTGTCGCCACCGCAGTGATGTGCGGCGAACGGCCATCACTCTACCCGGGGCGCCCGGGAACGGGTCCCGGATGCGCGCCCGGCTTCGGGATCCGTCGCAGGTCGAGCCGGTTGCAGACCAGCATCGTGCCCAGGGGACCGAACGGCATCCGGACTCACCGCGCCTGCGGAGCCGTACGAAGCAGAAGCCGAGCCGGACCGAACGACGAGGGGGCGGCGGCGCACCTGCCAGGGGCCGCTCAGCAGCTCGTCGTCCGCTCGGCCGGACAGTACGTCGTCCCACCGGGTTGCGCTCCGGCCGGGCCCCCGTCCGGATGAGCGGTCCGAGGCGCGGCCCGGGACGTTGCCGGCGCAGCCCGACACCCGGGGCGTCCGTGTCGTCAGGATTGGACAACTTCCGGTGGCCGGGTCGTCCCCGGCTTTGAGGTTGTCCGGGACTTTGACGACCCTACGATTCAGCCCCACCTCGGCGGCCAGGCGGAGGGGGTGGTGCTCCTGCTCCCCGCCGACGGTGCGCTCGTGGCAGGAACAGTCGTGCTTGCCGTTGACGGTCACCCCCGTGCCGCCGGGTCCGTCCCCGAGTCCTCGAGCGCGATGGCTCTGCAGCAGGACCCCGCACGGTGCACCGGTGCGCATCGGTACCACGCTGTACGGGGCACCCGGTGGTTCGATCGCGAACGTCAACTGTCGCCGGTCTCGCCGATCAGCGTGCTGCTCGGCAGCGTTTCGGCCGGGGCGGACGCGTCCGTGCGGGTGAGCAGTCCTCGTTCGTGAGGCGCCGTCGTTCGTGAGGGGCCGTCTCCGCCGATCTTTCACGCCGTCGCGGGGTGGCCACGCCGCGCACCGACGCCAGAGCTCCTCGCCGAGCACACTGCTTGTCCATTCGGTGAACGGAACGCGCCCCGTGCCGGGTACCGCATCCGGATCTGCTGACGTCCACGTCAGCCGCCTCGTGCGCAGTTGGCCGTCGGCACGGTGCTGATCGGCCGGCTCCGGACGAGGCCCCGGGGGAGCGGTTCCGCCGCGGCATCGCGGACAGCGGGCACCCGAATGAACGAAGCCCCCGCACAGGGCGGGGGCTTCGGTTCCTACGGCTTCCTATTCCGGGTCAGCGGGCTTCAGGCTGTCAGCGATGCGCCGCACGCTGTCCGAGTCCGTGAGAGTGGTGACATCGCCCAGCTCACGGTTCTCGGCTACGTCGCGCAGGAGGCGGCGCATGATCTTGCCGGACCGGGTCTTCGGCAGTTCGGCCACCGGTAGGACGCGCTTGGGTTTGGCGATCGGCCCGAGCGTGGTGCCGACGTGGTTGCGGAGTTCGACGACCAGTTCGTCGGATGCGGTGGCCGTGCCGCGCAGGATCACGAAGGCGACGATGGCCTGACCGGTCGTCTCGTCGTTGGCGCCGACCACGGCCGCCTCGGCGACCGCCGGGTGCGAGACGAGGGCCGATTCGACTTCGGTGGTGGAGATGTTGTGGCCGGAGACGAGCATGACGTCGTCGACCCGGCCGAGCAGCCAGATGTCGCCGTCCTCGTCCTTCTTGGCACCGTCGCCGGCGAAGTACTTGCCTTCGAAACGGGACCAGTAGGTGTCGATGAAGCGCTGGTCGTCGCCCCAGATGGTGCGGAGCATCGACGGCCACGGTTCGGTGAGGACGAGGTAGCCACCCCCGCCGTTCGGTACCTCGTTGGCCTCGTCGTCGACCACGGTGGCGGAGATGCCGGGCAGGGCACGCTGCGCCGAACCGGGCTTGGTAGCGGTGACTCCGGGAAGCGGCGAGATCATCATGGCGCCGGTCTCGGTCTGCCACCAGGTGTCCACGACCGGGCAGGCGTCGGCGCCGATGTGCTTGCGGTACCACATCCATGCCTCGGGGTTGATCGGCTCACCGACCGATCCGAGGACGCGCAGCGACGACAGGTCGAACTTGGCGGGGATGTCGTCTCCCCACTTCATGAACGTGCGGATCGCGGTCGGGGCCGTGTAGAGGATCGTGACCCCGTACTTCTGCACGATCTCCCAGAAGCGCCCCTGGTGCGGGGTGTCGGGCGTGCCCTCGTACATCACCTGCGTCGCGCCGTTGGCCAGCGGCCCGTAGACGATGTACGAATGCCCGGTCACCCAGCCGATGTCGGCCGTGCACCAGTACACGTCCGTCTCGGGCTTCAGGTCGAAGACCGCATGGTGCGTGTACGCCGCCTGCGTGAGATACCCGCCCGAGGTGTGCAGGATCCCCTTCGGCTTACCCGTGGTTCCCGAGGTGTACAGGATGAACAGCGGATGCTCCGCGTCGAACGCCTCGGGCGTGTGCTCGGCGGACTGGCGGCCGGTGATCTCGTGCCACCAGACGTCCCGGCCCTCGTACCATGCGGTGTCCTGACCCGTGCGCCGGACCACGAGGACGTGCTCGACGCTGTCGATGCGGGAGACTGCGTCGTCCACCGCGGGCTTGAGCGCGGAGGGCTTGCCGCGGCGGTAGCCGCCGTCGGCCGTGATGACGACCTTGGCGTCGGCGTCCTGGATGCGTGCGGCGATGGCGTCCGCGGAGAAGCCGCCGAAGACCACCGAATGCGCTGCGCCGATACGGGCGCAGGCCAGCATCGCCACGGCGGCTTCCGGGATCATCGGCAGGTACACGGCGACGCGGTCGCCCTTGCCGACACCCAGCTCAGTGAGCGCGTTGGCCGCGCGGGAGACCTCGTCCTTCAGCTCCGCGTAGGTGATCGCACGGCTGTCGCCGGGCTCGCCCTCGAAGTGGATGGCGACCCGGTCGCCGTTGCCCGCCTCCACATGGCGGTCCACACAGTTGTACGCGACGTTCAGCTCGCCGTCCGCGAACCACTTCGCGAAGGGCGGATTGCTCCAGTCGAGCGTCTCGGTCGGCTCCGTGGCCCAGGTCAGGCGACGGGCCTGCTCGGCCCAGAAGCCCAGCCGGTCCGCATCGGCCTGCTCGTACGCCTCCACCGTCACGTTGGCGTTCGCGGCCAGATCGGCAGGCGGTACGAACCGCCGCTCCTCCTTGAGCAGATTGGCCAGGCTTTCGTTGCTCACGACATCTCCCATTCCCAGGGTGTCCGTTGTGTCCCGGGGCATAGCTCATCAGGCCGCAGGCCGGGTGACAAGTGTCTGCCGGGAATTGGTTTAGACCTCTGCCTCGTGTATAGGGGCACGCGCCCCGCTTCCGCAAGCAGCGTTGTGTGTTGCGGAAGCGGGACCACAAGGTCTCACGGACCGGCGGCGCGTACGGTTCAGGCGCCGACCACTGTGTCGGGCGTTGCGCGGAGGGCCTCAGGGCAGGAGGAAGTACCGGGCCGTACGCCGGTCCCGGTGCTGAACGCACCCCCGGCCTGGGTGCCCAGGAGCGTGCCCGGCTCCACGCCGGGCTCCGTCACAGGATCGGGGCCGGGGGCGACCCGTGCGAAGACCTCGTCGGGACCGGTACCCGAACTGGCACCTTCGGTCAGCAGATAGGCCTGGGCCTCGCCCACATGGAAGTACATGCCGTGCAGCTGCAACGTGCCCGCCGCGAGCCGCCGTGCCACCGAGTCGTGCGCCCGCAGGTGTTCCAGCTGCTGGACCACATTGGTCAGGCAGAGCTGTTCCACCGCGTCGGTGGGCATCCGGCCGGAGATCCGCGCCCAGGAATGGTGGCGGGAGCGCATACGCTCCAGGCTCGGCAGGCCGTGGCGCAGCCAGCGCCACAGCGGGGTCCGGGGTGCCTCCGTGTCGGGTGCGGCACTCAACAGGGCCTGCATGGCACCGCATCCGGAGTGACCGCAGATGGTGATGGACTCGACCTCCAGCACATCCACCGCGTACTCGATCGCGGCGGCCACGGAATCGTCGCTGCTCGTCGTGCTCTCCGTGTCCGGTGGCGGTACCAGATTGCCGACGTTCCGCACCGTGAAGAGATCGCCGGGCCCGCTGGCGGTGATCATGCTGGTGACCAGACGGGAATCGGCACAGGTGATGAACAGCTGGGAGGGCTGTTGGCCCTCTGCCGCCAGTCGGGCCAGCTCCTCCCGCACCAGTGGAGCAGTGGTGCGCTGGAACGAACTGAGACCGCTGAGCAACCGATGAGCACCCTGCCGGACGGCGGAAGCACCCGACGGGACGGCGGGAGAGCCGGCGGTGACCTCTGCGCCGGGAACTGAGGGCGGGCCGGCATGCCCCGCCTTGTCGTGACAGTGGTGGTTGCGCCACGGCGTCCATGGGCGGCAGCAGGAGTGGGCGGCCGAAGAGGGCTCGGCGATGCGGCCGCCCGAGCGCCCGGTGAAGACGATTCGCCCTCCCAGGGCTGTCTGGGCCGTGCACCACTCCTGAATCGCCTCGTATGCCGCGTGGTCCATGAAGAAGCCGTCCAACTCAACGATGGCGTCACCTCCTTGAGGGAGGCGCCCGAGCAGTCGGCTGAGCCGGGGCACGGCGAGGAAGGTCAGCTGTCCGCGGACTGTCACCAGATGCTTGCCATCCTGTTCCGACACCGTGATCCGGGTGCGGGCCAGCCGGTGCAGGGCGACGCCCACCGCCACGACGATGCCGATCGCCACGCCCTCAAGGACGCCGACGGTGATCACGCCGGTGATCGTGGCCCCGTACACCAGGAATTCGCGGTGTCTGTGCACGTTGCGGATGTGCGCGTAGTTGACCATCTGGATGCCGACGACCATGACCAGGGCGGCGAGCGCCGCCAGCGGGATCCATTCGAGGGCCGTGACCAGCATGACCGCGGCGAGCAGCACCCAGACGCCGTGCAGCACGGTGGAGGCGCGGCTCGTGGCGCCCGCGCGCACGTTTGCCGAACTGCGCACCGCGCCACCGGAGACGGGGAGCCCTCCGCAGAACCCGGCCAGCGCGTTGGCGACACCCTGGGCGCGCAGCTCACGGTCGAGATCGGAGCGTTTGACCGGTACGGGCGGCGTGTTCCCGTCCTTGTGCTGGGCCGCTGTCCGGTCGGCAGTCAGTTTGTCCACGGCGACAGCAGCGAGCAGGGATTCCAGGCTTGCCACGAGCATGACCGTGAACATCGCGGTGGCCAGGGCGGCCACCGGGCCCTGAGGCAGCTCGGGCAGGGCGTGCGAGCGCCAGGACGGCAGATCGACCCGGGCGATACCCGGTGTCGCCACGGCCGCTACGGCCGTGGCGATGACCACGGCTGCGAGTGCGGCCGGAATCCGGCCGAGCATCGACCCGATCCGTCCGGGCAGCCGTGGCCAGAGGACGAGAAGTGTGAGGGTCAGCGCGCCGATGAAGGGGGCGGCCGGGTTGAGCTGTCCCCACAGGGCAGGCAGGGAGCGGATGTTGTCGAGAACGGAGCTGTGGGGTGATCCGCCGAGCACGATGTGCAGCTGGGCGAGCGCGATGGCCACCCCGATACCGGCGAGGGTGCCGTGCACGATGGCCGGGCTTACAGCGAGCGCACTGCGCGCCGCTCTCAACGAGCCCAAAAGGATCTGCAGCAGTCCCGCGCCGATGGTGATCGCGCAGGTGGTGCGCCAGCCGTAGATCTGGATCAACTCGGCCGTGACCACGGTCAGTCCGGCGGACGGGCCGCTGACCTGGAGGGGTGTGCCGCCGAGGAGTCCGGCGACGATGCCGCCGATGACCGCCGAGACCAGCCCGGCGGCGAGTGGGGCGTCCATGGCGACCGCAAGGCCCAGCGACATGGGCACGGCGATCAGGAAAACGGTGAGTGACGCGGACAGATCGGCGCCCGAGATGCGGAATCGGCGGTTGTTCGGGGGTGGAGGCGGACTGTGTGGCCGCTTGATCCCCGAGGCGCGGGGAGGGCGTGAACTGCGGGACGAACGGTCATTTCGAATGGGGACGCAAGCAGGCATGTTCCCGTCTCCTCCGGGGCAGCGCGGTCGCGGAATGTGAGTGACGCGGCCGTGGGTCACGGCGTGCAGCGGCGGGAGTTGCAACTCTCGGTAAACGAATCGTAATGCAGAGTAAAGAAAGGTGTCCATACTTTCGAGCGGATAGCGTACTGAATCACTCATTCCAGTGAATAAGCATCTTTTCTACCGTCTTGTCGTACTGATTCCTCGCAACTGCGTGCGACGTTGACCGCGCCGCGTCGGCACTTCAACGCACGACTCCTGCAAGGAAGAGGGTGGACGGATGATGGCCGCCACGAAGAGGATCGCTCTCGGCGCCGTGGTCACGGCTCTGGTTGCCGGCCTGGCGGGCTGTTCCGGAGCCGGCAGCTCCGGAATCGGGAAGGAGGCGGCGCCGGGGAAGGAGGAGCACTCCCCGGCGGCGGCGCCCAAGGGAGCCGTCAAGCTGATCGGTGACGGGTCCACCGCCTTCACCGGCGCTCAGCCCGAGCTTCCCGTGGCCACTCGACTGAAACCCGGACAGAAGCCTCCGCAGTTCGTGGTGTTCTCCTGGGACGGCGCGGGGGAGGACAGCCAGAAGCTCTTCTCGCACTTCCGTGGGGTCGCGAAGAAGTACGACGCGAAGATGACGTACTTCCTGAGCGGTGTGTACCTCCTCCCGGAGAACAGGAAGGCGCTCTACGACCCGCCCCAGCATGCGGCGGGGCGCTCCGACATCGGCTTCAACGACACCGAGGGCATCCGTGACACGCTGACGGAGCTGCGCGCCGCCTGGCTGGACGGCAATGAGATCGGCACCCACTTCAACGGCCACTTCTGCGGGCCGGACGGAGGTGTCGGGACCTGGTCGGTCGAGGAGTGGGAGAGCGAGATCGCCCAGGCGAAGGCCTTCGTGAAGAACTGGAAGACCAACGTGCCGGCTCTCAAGGCAGAGGCACCGCTGCCCTTCGACTACGACAAGGAGCTGGTCGGCGCCCGCACGCCCTGCCTGGAGGGGCAGAAGAACATGGTCGCAGCGGCACGGACGATGGGTTTCCGCTACGACTCCAGCGGTGTCGGGAACCAGGTCTGGCCTGAGAAGAAGGACGGAGTCTGGGACCTTCCCCTTCAGCTTGTCCCGGTCCCAGGACGTGCCTTCGAGACTCTCTCGATGGACTACAACTTCATGTTCAACCAGTCCGGTACGACCAAGGGCGACCCCAGCAGGCACGCCTACTGGGGTAACCAGATGAGGGACGGCCTGCTCCAGGCATTCGACCGCGCGTACAACGGGAACCGCGCTCCGCTGATCATCGGCAACCACTTCGAGTCCTGGAACGGTGGCACGTACATGCGCGCCATCGAGGAGACCATCAAGACGGTGTGTACCCAGCGCGACGTGCGCTGTGTCTCCTTCAGGCAGCTCGCGGACTGGCTCGACGCGCAAGGCCCGGCGACGCTCGCGAAGCTCGGAACGCTGAAGGTGGGACAGAAGCCCGAGCAGGGTTGGCAGGCCTTCCTGGCCGGGACGGCCCCGGGCAAGCCCGCCGGTAGCCCCGTGCCTGCCAGGCCGACGGACCAGCCGGCCGCCAAGGGTGCGGACAGAAGCGCGGACTAGGCGCCGTCGCCCGGCTGGGGGGTGGCGCCCGGCATCGGCTTCGTGGCGCACCGGCTGGTCATGAATCGGCCCGGTCAGGCCGGCTGGGCGGCGCCCGCGTTCGCGCGGTGTTCGTGCAGCACGAAGGCGGGGTCGACCTGGGCAGCCAGGTCGGCGCCCGTCTTCTCGTTGCCCCAGCTCTCCGCGTTCTTCAGATGGAAATGCACCATCTGTCGCGTGTAGCGCTCCCAGTCGCGCTGTTCGTAGGAGTCCTCCGCGGCGTTCTGCAGGGCCTGCAGGGCCATCCGGTTATCCGCCTCCAGCAGTTCGAACGGCCCGGGGCGGCCTTTCTCCATGGTGCGGACCCAGTCCGACTGGCCGACTCCGACCAGCAGGTCGTCGCCGACCTCCGCACGCAGGAAGTCGAGATCGTCCCGTCCCTGCACCTTGTTGCCGACCACTTTCAGGGCGACGCCGAAGTCCCTCGCGTACTCCTTGTACTGGCGGTAGACGGAGACGCCCTTGTTGGTCGGCTCGGCGACCAGGAAGGTCATGTCAAAGCGGGTGAACATGCCGGAAGCGAACGAGTCCGATCCTGCCGTCATGTCGACGACCACGTAGTCGTCCGGGCCGTCGACCAGGTGGTTGAGGCAGAGCTCCACCGCCCCGACCTTGGAGTGGTAGCAGGCCACACCGAGATCGGACTCGGTGAACGTACCCGTGGCCATCAGCCGGATGTCCCCGTCGTCCAGTCGCACTGTCCGCGCGCAGGCGTCGTAGATCGGGTTGTCCTCGCGGACGCGCAGCAGGCGCGATCCCTCACCCGGCGGCGTCGTCTTGATCATCGTCTCCGTGGACGTGATGCGGGGGTTGGTGCCCCGCAGGTAGTCCTTGATGAGGGGGAGTTGCGCACCCATGGCGGGCAGTGCGGCGACTTCCTCCTCGTCGAGGCCGAGCGCGGCCCCGAGGTGCTGGTTGATGTCGGCGTCCACCGCGACGACATGGGCTTCATTGGCAGCGAGATGGCGGATGAAGAGCGAGGACAGCGTTGTCTTGCCGCTGCCGCCCTTCCCCACGAAAGCGATCTTCATGTTCACCTAGGGTAGCGGTGCCATCGCTCAGTGCTGTCACGCTTCGTGAAGAAGACCACTCCTGGGCGGTATCCGAGCGGGGGGAGCGTAGCCTCCCTACTTATGAGTACGACTTCCTCGGACCCGCTTGCCGCCCTGGGTGCACTCCCGGGGGTGACCGGTGCGGTGGACTCCGTACGCAAGGCCGTGGACCGGGTCTACGGGCACCGGGTCATGCGGCGACGCAGTAACGAGGTCACCGCGGAGGCGGCTCTGCGTGGCGCCCGCGGGTCGGCGGCGCTGTCGGGGGCCGACTGGAACCTGGAGGAGGTGCGGCGACGTACCGATTTCAGTGGCGAGGACGAGGCCCGCACTGTGGGGGCGGCCCTGAGGCTGACCGCGGAAGCGGGTCAACTGCTCACCATCTGGCGGCAGTCTCCGCTGCGGGCCCTGGCGCGGTTGCATCTGGTGGCGGCCGGCGGGGCGTCCCCCGACGACACGGTCGGTCGGCCCCGGCTGGCGGGAGAACCGGTCGACGAGCCGTTGATCGAGGCGTCGCTTCCCGATGCCGACGAGGTGGCCGGTCGGCTTGAGGGGCTGTCGCAGTTGATCATCGCAGGGAGTGCGGCACCCGCGCTGGTGATGGCCTCGGTCGTGCACGGTGAACTGCTGGCGCTGCGCCCCTTCGGCTCGCGCAACGGCCTGGTCGCCCGGACGGCCGAGCGCATCGTGCTCATCGGAAGCGGGCTCGATCCGAAGTCGATCTGCCCTGCCGAGGTGGGCCACGCGGAACAGGGGCGGGCGGCCTACGTGGCGGCCTTCGAGGGCTACCTCTCGGGGAGGCCTGAGGGGCTGGCTGCCTGGATCGCGCACTGCGGGCGCTCGGTCGAGCTGGGTGTCAGGGAGTCGACGGCGGTGTGCGAGGCGCTGCAGCGCGGCGCCGCTTAGGCGGGCGAGAGGGCTGCCGTCGAAGCGTCGAGGTGCGCCGGAAAAGGGTTGCGGCGGTACCGGATCCGGTACCGCCGCTGGCATGTCCGCCCAGTTACCAAGCGTCCTCGATATGTGCCCATCAGGTCGGGTTCTTTGCCCGTCACCTGGTGCGGCTGGCCCGTAATCGACGGGTCGACGTCGCGTGGGTGCTCGGCTTTCATGCGCGGTCCGTGGGGCCGTTCTTGCGTGTAAAGGTGATCCTCGCGGATGTCCCTGGTCTCGCGGGCCGTTGAATCCTTTGTACTCCAGGACCGGGAGTAGTGGAAGCCCTGACCGCACTTCTTTACTTTTGGGTTCAAATAAGCGCGAATGGGACGTGTCTGGCCGTGCTGACCGCATGGTCCGAGGAGCTGACGGGCCGGTGTGTGCGTCGACCCGTCAGCTCTGTCAGTTCGTGAGTGCGGTGGCGCGACGACGGTTGGCGTACCAGACGATTCCGGCAGTCAGGGCTGCCGCGCCCACCGCTGCGGCAGCGACGAGTGCCGGGCGGGGCGGCATGGAGAACCTGGGCAGCCGCTGCTTGAGTCGGACCGGGCGGTCGAAGACGAGAATCGGCCATTCCCGGAGGATTGCCTCGCGTCGCAGTGCCCGGTCCGGGTTGACCGCGTGCGGATGGCCGACGGACTCCAGCATCGGGACGTCGGTGGCGGAGTCGCTGTAGGCGTAGCAGCGTGAAAGGTCGTACCCCTCCGACAGGGCGAGTGCTTGTACGGCTTCGGCCTTCGTGGGTCCGTAGGCGTAGTACTCGATCTCGCCGGTGAAGCAGCCGTCGTCGCCGACGACCATCCGGGTCGCGACGACTCGGTCGGCACCGAGCAGTTCGCCGATCGGTTCGACGACCTCCGCGCCCGAGGTCGACACGATGACCACGTCGCGTCCGGCGGTGTGATGCTCCTCGATCAAGGTTGCTGCCTCGTCGTAAATGATCGGGTCGATCAGATCGTGCAGAGTCTCGGCGACGAGTTCCTTGACCTGCTGGACGTTCCATCCCTTGCAGAGTGCTGAGAGATATTCGCGCATCCGCTCCATCTGGTCGTGATCGGCGCCCCCGGCGAGGAACACGAACTGGGTGTACGCGGTGCGCAGTACGGCACGGCGGTTGATCAGCCCGCCTTGGTAGAAGGACTTACTGAAGGTCAGTGTCGATGACTTCGCAATGACCGTCTTGTCCAGGTCAAAGAAGGCTGCTGTACGCGGCGAGAAGCAGTTTTCCACGATGGTGAGCATAGGGGCCCACCATTCGGCGTAAACCCCGGCGGGTGGGTTTGCCTGTGAGAGCGCTCGGGTACACCATGGAAGTCACGGATCGTTCGCGACCGTGCTAACCCGGTCCGACTCCTCCCCCCCCGAGTCGGCCGTGGGGACGACCCCCGCTCTCCCCCCCCGGCGGGGGTCGTCGCATGTCCGGACGCGGTTCCGCCCTCCGGGATCGCGGGGGCCTCCTCCTTGCGTCGGTTGCACCGGCCATTCCTCACGGACTCCCCCGAGCATGCCTCGTCACGGTGTGTAGCGGAAGGGCTGCGCTCCGAATGTCGCCTGTACGAGCTACCGAGATATTCACAACTCTGAAGTTGTCCACAGTTTTTGAGCAAGATCCACATGCTTTTCCGAGGCGGTGCATGTTGATTCCACCCGCGAAGTCCGCGGGTTCCGGAATCGCGCATCTCGGATCGGTCCGAGATCGCCGCGAACCGCGCTGAAGGGGCAGTGGGAAGGGCGGGGACCGTGGCTGGATCCATCGCGCGAGAAGGTCGGTCGAACGCAGAAGGGCTGCGGGGCGGGCCGTTGATCGTGACTGAGGACGTGCTTTTGCTTGATGACCTGCTGAGGCTGTGCGCAGCCGCGGGAGCAGTGCCCGAGGTCCATCACGGGCCCCCCGCGCAGAGAAGCGGCTGGGAACAAGCCCCGATGGTCCTGGTGGGCGACGACGCCGCGCAGAGATGCCGCGGTATGGCGCGCAGGCGAGGAGTGATGCTGGTCGGAAGGGAGCAGGACGACCCCGATGTCTGGCGGCGGGCGGTTGAGATCGGAGCCGAGTATGTGCTCCGACTACCGGAATCCGAAGGCTGGCTCGTCGATCAGATCGGAAACGCAGCGGAAGGCGTCGGGCGTCCCGCGCTCACTGTCGGGGTGATGGGGGGCCGGGGAGGGTCCGGCGCATCGACTCTGGCCTGCGCGCTTGCCGTGACCGCGGCCAGGTCCGGTCGGCGGACGCTGCTGGTCGACGGTGATCCGCTGGGCGGGGGGATCGACGTGCTGCTCGGCGGTGAGGAATCCGAGGGGATGCGGTGGCCGGATTTCGCCCGTTCCAAAGGGAGGGTGGGCGGCAGCGCACTCGAGGAGTCCCTACCTGCGTTGCACGGGTTGCGGGTGCTCAGCTGGGGACGGGACAGCGAGGTGACGGTCCCTCCGCCGGCCATGCAGGCGGTGCTCGCGGCTGCTCGGAGGCTCGGCGGAGTGGTCGTCGTCGACCTGCCGCGCCGGGTCGACGAGAGCGTGGCCGAGGCGCTGGCGCAACTGGACGTAGGGCTGCTGGTCGTGCCGGGTGAGCTCAGGGCCGTGGCGGCGGCCAAGCGGGTGGCGTCGGCTGTCGGTGCGGTCCTGGACGATCTGCGGGTCGTCGCACGCGGGCCCTACACGGCCGGCCTGGACGAGCAGTGGGTGGCACAGGCCCTGGGGCTGCCTCTCGTAGGCGACCTGCCCCTGGAAGCGGGACTCTCGGCGGCCCAGGACAGCGGCATGCCGCCGGGCGGCAGTTCCCGCGGTCCGCTGGCCCGCTTCTGTACGGCGTTCTGGGATCTGGCGGACCCCGCAGCCGGTGCGGCGGACTTCACGGCAGGACGTTCCGGGGGAGGCATGCCATGACCGAGGCGCTGCTTGATGCCGTGCGGCAACGGCTGGCCCGCAGCGGTGCAGCGCCCACCCCGGCCGGAGTGGCTGCTGCCCTGAGGGCGCAGGGCCGCTTGCTCGGCGACGCGGAAGTGCTCGGGGCGGCAGAGGAGTTGCGTGGTGAGCTGGTCGGCACGGGAGTGCTGGAGCGCTTGCTGACCGACCCGGCGGTGACCGACGTGCTGGTGTCCGCGCCCGACCGGGTGTGGGTGGACCGCGGGGCCGGACTCGAATTGACCACGGTCACCTTCCGGGACGCGGCTGCGGTCCGGAGACTGGCACAGCGGCTCGCCGCGGTAGCGGGGCGGCGGCTGGACGACGCCCGGCCGTGGGTGGACGCACGGCTGCCGGACGGAACGCGGATGCACGCCGTACTCCCACCGGTGTCCGTCGGCACGACGTGCCTGTCGCTGCGCGTGGTGCGCCCCCGGGCCTTCACGTTGGCGGAGCTCGTCGCGGCCGGGACGGTCCCGCCGGGTGGGGACCATTTCCTGAGAGCGCTGGTCGAGGCCCGGGTCTCCTACCTGATCAGTGGGGGAACGGGTGCGGGGAAGACGACCTTGCTGTCCAGTCTGCTGGGCGCGGTCGGCGAGCGGGAGCGCATCGTGCTCGCCGAGGATTCAGCGGAGCTACGCCCGGACCATCCTCATGTGGTGCGCCTGGAATCGCGTCCCGCGAACCAGGAGGGGGCGGGCCGGGTGACGCTCCGAGACCTGGTGCGCCAGGCATTGCGCATGCGGCCGGACCGTCTGGTGGTGGGGGAGGTGCGAGGTGCCGAGGTGACGGAGTTGCTGGCCGCGCTGAACACGGGACACGAAGGTGGTTGCGGAACGGTGCATGCCAACGCGGCCGAGCATGTTCCGGCTCGCCTCGAGGCACTGGGAACGGCGGCGGGTCTCGATCGGGTCGCGCTGCACAGCCAGTTGGCGGCTGCGTTGTCCGTGGTCGTGCATCTCGTACGCGACCGGGGAGGGCAGCGCCGGCTCGCTGAAGTACACGTGCTCGAACGGGACGAGGTGGGTCTGGTGGTGACCGTGCCCGCGCTGCGCTGGGGGGCGGAGGGGTTCGTTCCGGACAAGGGCTGGGAGCGGTTGGGGTCGCTGATCGGAGCGGCGCGGTGACAGCTGAGGGTCCGGACACCTTGAGGCATGCACTGTCTCTGGTGCCGGCCGTCTGTGCGGGGCTGGCGGGTGGTCTGGCTGTGCTTCGGGACCCGGTCGGACGGCGGGCAGGGGCCTTGTTCACCGGAGCGGGGGCGGGCCCGCGGGGGCCGAGAGCTGGATGGGCCGGCGTCCGGATGTGCCTGGAGCAGCGGCGTGAATGGCTGTGCGCCCCTGTGGCGGCGCTTCTTGCCGTGCTGGGTGAATCGGTGCTGCCCCTGCTCGCGGGGGCCGTGGCTGTGCCCCTGGTGCGGCGGTGGATGCGGCGCCGGGTGCTGCGGCACGAGCGGGAACGGGCGGCCGACGCGGTGACGGCGCTCTGCGGGGCAGTCGTGGGCGAGCTGCGGGCGGGACGCGAGCCGGGGCAGGCCCTGATTGCCGCCGGGCACCATGCGGGAGCCCTGGGGGCCGCCGAGTCAGCGGTGCTGGCGGCCGCGCGGTTCGGCGGCGACGTGGCGGGCGCGCTCCGGCAGGCGTCGGTCGGACCGGGCCTCGATGGACTCGCGGGGGTGGCGGCCTGTTGGCGGGTGGCGGTGGACGGCGGAGCCGGTCTCGCGGCGGGTCTGGCTCGTCTGGAGGGCGCTCTGAGGGCAGAGCGGCGCCGACGGGAGGAACTACGCGCGCAGTTGGCGGGCGCATGGTCGACGGTCGTGGTGCTGGCGCTGCTGCCTGTTGCGGGACTGGGACTGGGGGCGGCGCTCGGCGCCGACCCGCTGGGGGTGCTGCTGCACAGCCCGGGCGGGCTGGCCTGTCTGGTGGCGGGCGGTCTGCTGGAGGCAGCGGGGCTGCTCTGGGCGGCGCGGATCGTGCGGACCGGGGAGGCGGAATGAGAGGGCTCCTCGGTGAGGTGCTCCGTACGGAGGCCGTGGGCGCGGTGCTGGGCGCGGGCATGTATCTGGTCTTCACGCTGGCCGGGCGGCGACAGGAGCGCGCGACGCGCAAGCGCGGAGCGCGGTTGTCGGGAACGCGTCCAGGCAGCCAGGGGCTCGGTTGGCAGTGCCTGCGGACAGGCGGCTGGGGCCTCGCGCTGGGATGGGCGCCCCCCTGCGGGGCCTGGGCAGCCGGCTGGATCCTCATCGGTGGGGCGGCCGGGTGCGGGGCCGGCCTGGTGGCGGCCTACGGGGTTCGGCGGTGGCAGAGGTCCAAGCAGGGACGTAGGAGAGGCGCCCAGGAAGCGGAGGACGCCTGGGTGGCGCGGCAGTTGGCGCTTGCCGCAGACCTGTTGTCGGCCTGCCTCTCCGCGGGCGCCGGGCCCCGGGACGCCGCTGAGGCCGTCGGCGAATCGATGGGCGGACCGGTCGGCGAGCAGTTGGCCCGTACCGCGGCCGAGATCCGGTTGGGCGGGGAACCGGCCGACGCGTGGGGGCGGTTCGCGGAGATACCGGGCGCGGGCCCACTGGCCCGGTGCCTGGAGCGGGCCGGATCGACGGGCGCTCCGGCGGCGGAACCGGTCTCCGGACTGGCCGACGAGATACGTGCCGAACGGGCGAGCGCGGCTGTGGCGCGTGCCCAGCGAGCCGGCGTGCTGATCACGGCGCCGGTCGGGCTCTGTTTCCTGCCGGCCTTCCTGGCGGTGGGCGTAGCCCCCGTGGTCATCGGTCTGGCGACCGGACTCCTGCACGGCAACTGACGTGGCAATGCGGGAGCTTCGCTCCGGGCGTCACGCCCCTGCCCGCTCCGATCCGAATGTACGAACCGAAATCCTGAATCTGAACAGAACGGGGCCGAAAATGGGAAAGAACGTCATGGTGCGGGCGCTGTGTGTCATGCGCCGTGCCTGGGAGGACAGGTACGTCCGGTACGGAAGGACGGACCGGGGCATGACGACGTCGGAGTACGCGGTGGGGACCATCGCGGCCTGTGCGTTCGCGGCGGTGCTCTACAAGGTGGTGACGAGCGGGGCAGTGCAGTCGGCGCTGCAGTCGTTGATCAAGGACGCCCTCGATGCGAAGTTCTGACACGGGGAGGAAGGACGGGACCGGGGACCGGTCCGGTTCCGGGGCCAGGGCCGGCCCCGGCCGGTCCGTCCGCCGGCCGGCCGGGGCCGGTGATTCGGGCGCGGTGACGGCGGAGGCCGCCATGGCCGCCCCCGTACTGGTCGCCTTCGTCCTGGCTCTCGTGTGGGCACTGGTAGCCGTGTCCGACCAGATCCGTTGCGTGGACGCCGCCAGGGCCGGGGCGCGGGCCGCCGCCCGCTCGGAACCGGAGGCCGCGGTGCTGGCCGCATCGCTGGAGGCGGCGCCTGGCGGAGCCCGGGTCGATCTGGAGCGAACCGGTGAGCTGTGGCGGGTCAGGGTGGAGTCACCGACGCCCGGTCCGGGGCAGCTCGCCCTGACGCTGAGCGCGGAGGCGGTCGCGCTGGCCGAGGACACACTTGGGGCGGAACCGTGAGAGGTGCGCGGACGAGAGCGTCGGGCGGGGATCGTGGGCTGGCGACCGTGTGGGTGGCCATGACCACGGTGACGCTGTGCGCGGTGTTCGCCATGATGCTCGCGCTGGGACAGGCGGTGGCGGCCCGCCACAGGGCCGGCGGGGCGGCAGACCTGGCCTCGCTCGCCGCGGCTGATCGGGCGCCGAGGGGGGAAGCGGAGGCGTGCGGTGCGGCGAGGGAGGTGGCCGGGGCACAGGGGGCCGAGCTGATCCGGTGTGTCGTCCAGGGGGAGATCGCCGATGTGACGGCCCGCGTACGGTTCGGCCCCTACGCGCCGGAGGTGAGGTCGAGGGCGGGGCCACCGGCCGCCGAGGAGTTCGGGACGCCGGAGACAGCACCAACCCGGGACGGAGCCCCCGTCCCAACCCGGGACGGAGCCCCCGTCCCAACCTGGGACGGAGCCCCCGTCGCACCGGGGGCAGCGGCAGCCACACCGGGCGCGCAGATACGAGCCGCCTTGAAACGGCGGATCGGCATCGTCGGGTGGTGTACAGGAGCCCCGGGTCCGACCGTAGCGGCATCAACCCCGTGCCGTGGTGGCCGAGGCACGCGCGTACTCACGCTCACCACGGACCGGGCAGCCGAGGCCGGTGACGCCTCTACCGCCCGGGGCGGGGTGCCGGTCCGTGAGCCGCAGACGGCCCCGACGTGCCGACCGCCCGGCCTGCCCGACAGGTCCCGGCCTGCCGACCGCCGGCCTGCCGAAGGGTCCTGAACTGCCGGGACGTCGACCTGCCGCGAGGACGCCGACCGGCCCGGATACCGAGCGCACCGAGGAGCCGACCTGCCGAGGGGCCGATCATGTCGGGGCGTCGACGAAGCGCCGGGCCGGTGAACGGCTGCGGGCGTCCGCCGGGGGGCGGCCCCGTCGGATTGCCGACACGCCGGGCAGGTGGCTAGCTTCCTCCGGCCGCCGGCCGCGTGTCCTCCACTGGGTCCGGCGGGGCGGTTCTGAGGAGTTCGGTCAGGAGGCGTACGGCGCCACGCTTGTGCAGCGGTTCGTTTCCGTTGCCGCACTTGGGGGACTGGATGCAGGATGGGCAGCCGGCCTCGCACTCGCAGGACGCGATGGCCTGGAGGGTCGCGGTCAGCCACGTACGGGCCGTGTGGAAGGCCCGCTCGGCGAAGCCCGCGCCCCCGGGGTGGCCGTCGTAGACGAAGACCGTCGGGAGCAGTGTGTCGGGGTGCAGCGGTAGGGAGACACCGCCGATGTCCCAGCGGTCGCAGGTGGCGAAGAGGGGCAGCATTCCGATCGAAGCGTGTTCGGCGGCGTGCAGGGCGCCGCCGAGGATCTCGGGGTTGATCCGGGCGGCATCGAGCTGGTCCTCCGTGACCGTCCACCACACGGCGCGGGTGCGCAGTGTGCGGGGCGGCAGGTCCAGCTTCGTCTCTCCGAGGACCTCCCCGGTGATCAGTCTGCGGCGCAGGAAGGAGACGACCTGATTGGTGACCTCCACGGAGCCGAAGCAGAGCCGCCCGTCGCCCCACGGGACCTCGGTGTCGGTCTCCAGCACGGTGATGGCCGTGGTGTCGCGTGCATGGGTCGAGTACGGCGGGACGGCTTCCTCGACCAGGGCCACCGAGTCCTCCAGATCCAGCTTCCGGACCAGGTACGTGCGGCCCTGGTGGAGGTGGACCGCGCCCTCGTGCACGGCAGTGTGCGCGGCCGACTCGTCGACCGTGCCCAGCAGCCGGCCGGTGCCCTCCTCGACGATCTGGACCGGGCGGCCGCCCCCACCGCGGATGTCCGTGAGGTCGGCGGCCCGTTCGCGGCGGGTCCAGTGCCAGCCCGTGACCCGTCTGCGCAGCAGCTTCGCGGCCTCCAGCTGAGGCAGCAGGCCGGGCGCCGCCGGGCCGAAGAGAGCGATGTCGGATTCCGTGAGCGGGAGTTCCGCAGCGGCGGCGCACAGGTGCGGGGCGAGGACGTACGGGTTGTCCGGGTCCAGGACGGTCGACTCCACAGGCTGCTGGAAGAGCGCCTCGGGGTGGTGGACGAGGAATGTGTCCAGTGGGTCGTCACGGGCCACGAGAACCGCCAATGCGCCCTGTCCGGAGCGTCCTGCGCGGCCCGCCTGCTGCCACAGGGACGCCCTGGTCCCCGGATAGCCGCAGATGACGACGGCATCCAGGCCCGAGACGTCGATCCCGAGTTCCAAGGCTGTGGTCGCGGCCAGTCCGAGCAGTTCGCCGGAGTGCAGTGCGCGCTCCAGGGCCCGGCGTTCCTCGGGAAGGTATCCGCCGCGGTAGGCGGCGACCCGCGCGGGCAAGGAGCTGTCCAGTTCGGCGAGCCGCTCCTTGGCGATGACGGAGACGAGCTCCGCGCCGCGCCGGGAGCGTACGAAGGCGACCGAGCGGACACCCTGAAGGGTCAGGTCCGTCAGGAGGTCGGCGGTCTCGGCCGTGGCGGTGCGGCGCACAGGGGCGCCCTTCTCGCCGTGCAGATCGGTCAGCGGCGGCTCCCAGAGGGCGAAGACCATCTCACCGCGGGGCGAGGCGTCGTCGGATACCTCCTTCACGGGCAGGCCCGTGAGGCGCCCCGCAGCTGCGGACGGCTGCGCCGCGGTGGCGGAGGCGAGGAGGAAGACGGGATCGGAGCCGTAGCGCGCGCAGAGGCGGCGCAGGCGGCGCAGTACCTGGGCGACGTGGGAGCCGAATACGCCCCGGTAGGTGTGGCACTCGTCGATGACGACGAAGCGCAGGGCACGCAGGAAGGAGGCCCAGCGGGGGTGGGACGGGAGTATCCCCCTGTGCAGCATGTCGGGGTTCGTCAGGACGTAGTTGGCGTACTGGCGTACCCATTCCCGTTCCTCGACCGGCGTGTCGCCGTCGTACACGGCCGGGCGCACCGCGGTGCCCAGAGGGGCGGAGAGCGCCTTCACCGAGCGCCGCTGGTCGGCCGCGAGTGCCTTGGTCGGAGCGAGGTACAGGGCGGTCGCGCCGCGGCCGTTCGGCGCCTCCGAGCCGTCGAGGAGGGCGCTCAGGACGGGGGCCAGGTAGGCGAGCGACTTGCCCGACGCCGTTCCGGTGGCGATGACGACGGACTCGCCGTTCAGCGCGTGCTCGGCGGCGGTGGCCTGGTGTTCCCACGGATGGTCGATCCCGGCCCCGGCAATGGCCGAGATCACTTCCGGCCGGATGCGATCCGGCCAGATGGCATGGGTTCCCGCCCGCGGGGGCAAGTGCTCCGTATGAGTGATGCGCGCTGCCCGGTCCGCCCTTGCGGCGAGCCGGTCGAGGACCATGGCGGGAGAGGGGCGCGAGCCCCCGTTCCCGGGTGGTCGACTGGGGCGGTGATTCTTGGCCATCGGCACCGAGTGTGTCACTGGCATGACGGACAATGGTCCCAAGGCGTCGTGCATGGCTGCTGGTAAGTGATTGAATGCCATCGCGGCTGGCGATCCGTCCCCTGGCCTCCGTCGGGGAGACCGAGGGGCGACCGCTCGATAGCAAGGTGCTGGAGGATCCGTGGACCTGTCCCTGTCGACTCGCAATGTGTCCGGCCCTGGTGGCGACCGTACGGTCGTCGAGGTCGGTGGCGAGATTGATGTGTATACCGCGCCCAAGCTGCGCGAGCAGTTGGTCGAGTTGGTGAATGACGGCAGCTACCACCTGGTTGTCGACATGGAAGGCGTCGACTTCCTCGACTCCACCGGCCTCGGCGTGCTCGTGGGTGGCTTGAAGCGTGTACGGGCCCATGAGGGCTCGCTGCGCCTGGTGTGCAACCAGGAGCGCATTCTCAAGATTTTCCGGATCACAGGTCTGACCAAGGTGTTTCCCATTCACACCACGGTCGACGAGGCTGTCGCGGCCACCGACTGAGTCGTCGGTCCATGCCTGCCGTCCCTGGGCGGCGGGCAGCGACGGGCCGACGGGCGGCAGCAGGCGGGCCGCTACGGGCAGGTGGTCGACCCCATGGGGTCGGCTGCCGGTTTCGTCGGCTCCGGAGGAGCTTGGAGAGCAGGGGTACCGGGCGCCACGCCCGGGCCCCTGAGATGCACGCCCGTACGTCCGAGGGGGATGGCATGCCAACCGTTGAACTCCGCTTCAGCGCTCAGCCCGAACACGTCAGGACGGCCCGCCTCGTGGCAGCCGCCGTGGCACGCCGGGCCGGCGTCGACGAGGCGGTGCTCGACGAGGTCAGACTCGCCGTGGGCGAGGCGTGCAGCCGTGCCGTCGGTCTGCACCGCAGTCATGACATCACCGCTCCGGTCACGGTCGTGCTGACCGAGGAGGAGAAGGCGTTCTCCATCGAGGTCGGCGACGGAGTCCCCGGCCCCGGAAGCGATCCCTCGCTGTCGGGAGCGCCCCGCAGCGGAAGCGTGGCATCGGGTGGGCCGGACACCGAGGCGGACATCGAGGACGAGATGGGCCTCGCTGTCATCAGTGGGCTGGTCGACGACGTGGAAGTCCGGTCGGGTGTGGACGGCGGAGTCATCCGCATGACGTGGCCGACGGCCTCGGCGGTCGTTCTCCCCTGAGCTGTGCAGCCGTGCAGTAGTTCAGCTGTGCCGCCGTGCAGCAGTCAGCTATGCCGCCGTTCGGGCGGTATGCGGCCCAGGTCGGCCACGGACACGCCAGGTCGGCCACGGACACGCCGGTACGTGTGATCATTTTTCGGCCCTGCTGAGCAGGGCCTTTTTCGTGTGCGCATGATCGATGGTCCAGTAATTCCTGCACGTGCCATGGCCCCGTCCCATTACTGCATTCGGGTGCAGTGCCGGTCTGGATCATTTGCTGCTGGGTGGGCGAAAGTCGATTTCATTGACCACCCACTGTTTTGATCAGGATTCGCTCCCTACAATCCGTCCACGTCTTGAGCGCTGAGCGTCAAGGAGGACGTATGGCGGAGTTCTTCAACACCCCACTCGCAGAACTGGCGCACGTTTCCGTACCTTCCGGCCGGCCCACCTCGCTCGCAGCCGCGGTTCTCACCGACGGCAACCGGCTGATCGTCGTCGTCATCGCAGTCGTGGCCGTGGCCGCGCTGGTCGTCGCCCAGTTGCTGGGACGCCAGGTCCTGGCGTCCGGAGAAGGCACCGAGCGCATGAAAGAGATCGCGGCGGCCGTCCAGGAAGGCGCGAACGCCTATCTGGCGCGACAGTTGCGCACCGTCGGCGTCTTCGCCGTCGTCGTGTTCTTCCTGCTACTGCTGCTCCCGGCCGACAACTGGTCTCAGCGTGCGGGGCGCTCGTTGTTCTTCCTGGTGGGTGCACTCTTTTCGGCAGCCACCGGATACATCGGTATGCGGCTCGCGGTGCGCAGTAATGTGCGTGTGGCTGCTGCTGCGCGTGAGGCGACTCCGGCAGTGGGTGAACCGGAAAAGGATCTCACCACTGTTTCGCATAAAGCGATGAAAATCGCTTTCCGTACGGGTGGCGTGGTCGGCATGATCACGGTCGGCCTCGGTCTGCTCGGCGCCTCGTGCGTCGTCCTCGTCTACGCCGCCGACGCGCCCAAGGTGCTGGAGGGCTTCGGGCTCGGTGCCGCACTGATCGCCATGTTCATGAGGGTCGGTGGCGGCATCTTCACCAAGGCCGCCGATGTGGGCGCGGATCTCGTGGGAAAGGTGGAGCAGGGCATCCCGGAGGACGACCCGCGCAACGCCGCCACCATCGCCGACAACGTGGGAGACAACGTCGGCGACTGCGCGGGCATGGCGGCCGATCTCTTCGAGTCCTACGCCGTGACGCTGGTCGCCGCGCTCATCCTGGGCAAGGCCGCTTTCGGCGACTCGGGGCTGGCCTTCCCGCTGATCGTTCCGGCGATCGGTGTGGTCACCGCGATGATCGGGATCTTCGCGGTCGCCCCGCGCCGGGCCGACCGGAGCGGGATGACGGCCATCAACCGCGGCTTCTTCGTGTCGGCCGTGATCTCGCTCGTCCTGGTGGCAGTGGCCGTCTTCGTCTACCTGCCCTCCTCGTACGCCGAGCTGGACGGGGTCACCGACAGCGCCATCACCTCGCACGGAGGTGACCCGCGCGTCTTCGCCCTGGTCGCGGTGGCCATCGGCATCGTGCTCGCCGCCCTGATCCAGCAGCTCACCGGCTACTTCACCGAGACCACCCGGCGCCCCGTCCGGGACATCGGGAAGTCCTCGCTGACCGGCCCTGCGACGGTGGTCCTCGCCGGTGTCTCCATCGGCCTGGAATCGGCCGTCTACACCGCGCTCCTGATCGGTCTCGGCGTCTACGGGGCGTTCCTGCTCGGCGGGACGTCGATCATGCTGGCACTCTTCGCGGTGGCCCTGGCCGGGACCGGGCTCCTCACCACCGTGGGGGTCATCGTCGCGATGGACACCTTCGGCCCCGTCTCCGACAACGCCCAGGGCATCGCCGAGATGTCGGGCGACGTCACGGGCGCCGGGGCGCAGGTCCTCACCGACCTGGACGCCGTCGGCAACACCACCAAGGCCATCACCAAGGGCATCGCGATCGCCACCGCCGTCCTGGCCGCTGCTGCGCTCTTCGGCTCGTACCGGGACGCCATCGCCACGGCTGTCGACGACGTGGGGGCCGGTGCCGGGGAGCTGGGGCTGAGTCTGGACATCTCCCAGCCGAACAACCTCGTCGGCCTGATCCTGGGCGCCGCCGTGGTGTTCCTCTTCTCCGGCCTGGCCATCAACGCGGTCTCCCGTTCCGCGGGGGCCGTGGTTCACGAGGTGCGGCGGCAGTTCCGCGAGCACCCCGGGATCATGGACTACACGGAGAAGCCGGAGTACGGCCGCGTCGTCGACATCTGCACCAAGGACGCCTTGCGTGAACTGGCCACGCCGGGGCTGCTCGCGGTGCTCGCGCCGATCGCCGTCGGGTTCAGCCTGGGGGTCGGGGCTCTCGGCTCCTACCTCGCGGGCGCGATCGCCACGGGCACCCTCATGGCCGTCTTCCTCGCCAACTCCGGTGGTGCGTGGGACAACGCCAAGAAGCTCGTCGAGGACGGTCATCACGGCGGCAAGGGCAGCGAGGCCCATGCCGCGACCGTCATCGGGGACACGGTCGGCGATCCTTTCAAGGACACCGCCGGCCCGGCCATCAACCCGCTTCTCAAGGTGATGAATCTCGTGGCGCTGCTCATCGCCCCCGCGGTCGTGCAGTTCAGCTACGGGGACGACGCGAGCGCGGGGGTGCGGGCCGTGGTGGCCGTGTTCGCCCTCGGCGTCATCATCGGCGCGGTCCGCGTGTCCAAGCGGCGGGGAATCGCCATGGGTGACGAGGGCGGACCGGGCGGCGGAGGCGCCAAGTCGGCTGATCCGGCCGCCATGTCATGAGGCGTCCGGCGGCAGGTGGTCCCATGATGTGAGTAACGCCTGATCAGCGGGTGGGCGGACCGGACGTCCTGATGTCCTGTCCGCCCGTTCCCGGCCCATCGGCCTCACGCGCGCGGGGCCGTTCGCACGTGCGTCCGAGTCTGTGGGTGAGTTGTATCTCCCTCATTTCCCTTGATGCAAATGGCTGCAAAAGCACGCACATCGGATACCTGGCGCCTGAATGTCGCCCACTTGGCGTGTAAGTTCCGGGGCCGAGAGCCTTGGAAGGGACCCAATCCGGTGAACAAGAAGCTTGCAGCCGCACTGTCCGGCGGTGCGGTACTCGTACTGACGCTGTCGGGCTGCAGCGACGACAGCGACAACAAGGTGAACGACTGGGCGAAGAAGGTCTGCGACCAGGTCCAGCCGCAACTGCAGAAGATCGCGAACGCGAACGCCTCGATCCAGCAGCAGACGGCCGACAACAGCAAGCCCGCCGACGTCCAGCAGACCGACTCGGCTGCCTTCCAGCAGATCTCGCAGGCCTACAAGGCGCTGGGCGCTGCCGTGGACTCGGCCGGCCCGCCGCCCGTGGACGACGGCGAGACCACACAGAAGGAAGCGGTGAAGGAGCTCAACGCCTCCTCCGTGGCGTACGCGGATCTGAAGACCAAGGTCGACGCGCTCGACACGAAGGACCAGGCGAAATTCGCCGACGGGCTCAAGGGGATCGCCGACGAGCTGAACAAGATCAGCACCAGCGGCGACCAGGCTCTGAAGAAGCTGCAGTCCGGTGAGGTCGGTTCGGCCATGGCGAAGCAGAAGGGCTGCCAGAAGCCGACAGCCTCCGCCCCGCCCGCGGCCGCCCCGTCCGCTCCGGAAGCGACGCCGTCGAAGTCCGCGTCACCGTCGGCCTCGGCGAGCGAGAAGGCATAACCGCAGCGCGTGCACAGCGGTCCGGTCGCCCCCGTGGGTGCCGGGCCGCTGCCGTTGTCGGCGGGAGCGGACACAATGGGCGGGTGAGTACGACCAGCCTTCCCGCAGCCGCCCGCACGTCCCTCCTCCGCGAAGCACTGATCGCGGCCGCCTTCACCGCCGACGGGCTCCTCGACCGGCTCGGCGCGGCCGCGCACGCCGCGCTCGCCCGCAGCGAGACCGTCCCGGCACTCCGGGCCACACGAGGGGACACGCCGCTCGACACGCTGGTGCGGCTGTTCCTCCTCCAACGCTCCGTCCCGGCCGCCACCGCTGCCCGCGCCCTCCCGCTGGAGGAGTGCGTGGAGGACGGCTGGGTGGTCCGTGAGGGTGACCTGGTCAGAGCGAGCGTCGACGTCCGGCCGTACGGCGGGCCCGAGGGCGAGGACTGGTTCATCGTCTCCGACCTGGGGTGCGCGGTCGGCGGGGCGGGCGGGATCGGCTCGCACGAGGAAGGAGTCGTCCTCGGCATCGGTGGGGCGTCCACCACGCTCGCCGGAATCACCGTGCGCAGGCCGGTGGCCTCCGCTCTCGACCTCGGTACGGGCTCGGGCATCCAGGCCCTGCACGCCGCCCAGCACGCTACCCGGGTCACGGCCACGGACGTCAACCCGCGTGCCCTCGCATTCACCCGGCTCACCCTCGCTCTGTCCGGCGCGGCTCCGGCCGATCTGCGGGAGGGCTCTCTCTTCGAGCCGGTCGACGCGGAGACGTACGACCTCATCGTCTCCAACCCGCCCTTCGTCATCTCCCCCGGAGCCCGGCTGACGTACCGCGACGGAGGCATGGGTGGCGACGAACTGTGCCAGACCCTGGTGCGGCAGGCGGGCGACCGGCTGAACGAGGGGGGTTACGCGCAGTTCCTCGCCAACTGGCAGCACGTGGAGGGCGAGGAGTGGCAGGACCGGGTGCGTTCCTGGGTGCCGCACGGCTGTGACGCCTGGATCGTGCAGCGCGAGGTGCAGGACGTCACGCAGTACGCCGAGTTGTGGCTGCGCGACAGCGGCGACCACCGCACGGATCCGGCCGCGTACGCCGAGCGGTACGAGGCCTGGCTGGACGAGTTCGAGGCACGCAGCACCAAGGCCGTCGGCTTCGGCTGGATCGCGCTCAGGAAGTCCGCAGCGGCCGCTGCGGGGAACCCCTCGGTCGTTGCCGAGGAGTGGCCGCACCCGGTGGAGCAGCCCCTCGGTCCGGCCGTCGAGGCCCATTTCATGCGGCAGGACTATCTGCGCCGGCACGATGACGCGGCGCTGCTGGCCGCGCACTTCAGCCTGGCCGAGGAGGTCGTGCAGGAACAGGTGGGCCTGCCCGGTGCCGAGGATCCCGAGCATGTGGTGCTGCGTCAGAACCGCGGGATGCGGCGGGCGACCAAGGTCGATGCGGTCGCCGCGGGTTTCGCTGGTGTGTGCGACGGATCCCTGCCCGCGGGCCGGATCCTCGACGCCATCGCCCAGCTGATGTCCGAGGACTCCGTACTGCTGCGCGACCGCACCCCGCAGGCGATCCGGCTGCTGGTGGAGGAAGGCTTCCTGGAGCCGGTGCGGGGCGGCGCGCAGGCACGCTGACCCCGTCACGGGAGGTGCGAGGCGGAGGGCGCCGTGCGGGGCCGCGCGCCTTCGCGTCCCGTGCCCCCGTGCCGTCCCGTCGCCGTGCTCCGTTTCCTGGGCGCACGGGCTGCACTTCCCCTTCTCGGCAGCCGTCTGATCAGCGCTCTCCTACGCACTGTGACCCGGCCCCCGACCTCCCCGCGGATTCCGCTCGAGGCCGTTCCCGGGACGGCTGCGCGGAGTTCACCCGGGGTTCGTGCCGGGGTCGCCCCGGCGTGGCAGCCTCCCCTCTGCTGAGCGGTACGGACCGCACGGGCTGTCCGTGCGGACGGGCAGCGCCGGCAGCAGCCGTCGCGCAGAGGTTGAGGGGTACGGACATGGAGAGCGTCACCGCGGTCTTCGCCGGCACGGCATTCGCACTGTTCGGTGTCGCTCTCCTCATCTGGACGGGGGCGCGCACCATCCTGCGTGCGCCCGTCGCCCATGGTGTGAGCCCCGTCGCCTCCACTGCTCTCGCCACGCTCTTCGGCGTACTCTTCGTCGTCCTCGGCG
This sequence comes from Streptomyces clavifer, assembly GCA_014651175.1. Lineage (GTDB taxonomy): Bacteria > Actinomycetota > Actinomycetes > Streptomycetales > Streptomycetaceae > Streptomyces > Streptomyces clavifer. Next base: position 581,801 of record BMWJ01000004.1, read on the forward strand.
TGTGGTGTTTCACCCGCGTCTGATCCTCTTCGGCGGCAGGGCCGGCAGACGTCCCGCGGGCATCCCGGCGGTGGCCCGAAACCCGCAGCCGACAGCGCTGCGAAGCGCGGACCGGGCGGTCCGGGCGGCAGGAGTGGCGGAAGTCGGGTTACCGTTCGAGTGGCCGTTGCGGGCTTTTGCCGTTTGACACGGGGGCGGGTTGTACCGTCACACTCCGCAGCGACAGCACCGCGGGCAGCGTCACTGCGCTGCCCGGATGCCCACGAGTGCCGACCGGAGAGAAGAGCGAAGTTGTCCCCGACCAGCGAGACCGCAGGCCGCCGACTCGTCATTGTCGAGTCGCCTGCCAAGGCGAAGACGATCAAGGGCTACCTCGGCCCCGGATACGTCGTCGAGGCGAGCGTCGGGCACATCCGCGACCTGCCGAGCGGCGCCGCCGAGGTGCCGGACGAGTACACCGGTGAGGTCCGCCGCCTCGGCGTGGACGTCGAGAACGACTTCCAGCCGATCTATGTCGTAAATGCCGATAAGAAAGCCCAGGTCAGGAAGCTCAAGCAGCTTCTTGCCGAATCCGACGAACTCTTCCTCGCCACCGATGAGGACCGCGAGGGCGAAGCCATCGCGTGGCACCTGCAGGAAGTTCTCAAGCCCAAGGTCCCGGTCCACCGGATGGTCTTCCACGAGATCACCAAGGACGCGATCAGGGCCGCCGTCGCCAATCCGCGCGAGCTCAACCAGCGGATGGTCGACGCCCAGGAAACCCGGCGCATCCTCGACCGCCTCTACGGCTACGAGGTCTCGCCGGTCCTGTGGAAGAAGGTCATGCCGAAGCTCTCCGCGGGCCGAGTGCAGTCCGTCGCCACCCGCCTCGTCGTCGAGCGGGAGCGCGAGCGCATCGCCTTCCGCTCCGCCGAGTACTGGGACCTGACGGGCACCTTCGCCACCGGTCGGGCCGGCGACGCCTCCGACCCCTCGACGCTCACCGCCCGCCTCAGCGCGGTCGACGGGCGCCGGATCGCCCAGGGTCGCGACTTCGGCCCCGACGGGCAGCTCAAGCAGGGCTCCGCGCAGACGCTGCACCTGGACGAGGCGAACGCCCGCGCCCTGGCCGCGGCGCTCGCCGACGCCACGTTCGCGGTCCGCTCGGTCGAGTCGAAGCCGTACCGCCGCTCGCCGTACGCGCCCTTCCGCACCACGACCCTCCAGCAGGAGGCGAGCCGGAAGCTGGGCTTCGGGGCCAAGGCGACGATGCAGGTGGCGCAGAAGCTGTACGAGAACGGCTTCATCACCTACATGCGTACGGACTCCACGACCCTCTCGGACACCGCGATCTCCGCGGCCCGGGCGCAGGTCACGCAGCTGTACGGGGCGAACTACCTGCCCGACAAGCCCCGCACCTACGCGGGCAAGGTCAAGAACGCGCAGGAGGCGCACGAGGCGATCCGTCCCTCGGGCGACAGCTTCCGCACGCCCGCGCAGACGGGTCTCACCGGCGACCAGTTCCGGCTGTACGAGCTCATCTGGAAGCGCACCGTCGCCTCCCAGATGAAGGACGCCACCGGTAACTCCGTCACCGTGAAGATCGGTGGCCGTGCGAGTGACGGCCGGGACGCCGAATTCTCCGCGTCCGGCAAGACGATCACCTTCCACGGCTTCATGAAGGCGTACGTCGAGGGCGCGGACGACCCGAACGCCGAGCTCGACGACCGTGAGCGCCGGCTGCCGCAGGTCGCCGAGGGCGACGCCCTGACGGCGGACGAGGTCTCGGTCGACGGACACGCCACGAAGCCGCCGGCCCGCTACACCGAGGCCTCGCTGGTCAAGGAGCTCGAAGAGCGTGAGATCGGCCGTCCGTCGACGTACGCCTCGATCATCGGGACCATCCTGGACCGCGGCTACGTGTTCAAGAAGGGCACGGCCCTGGTGCCGTCGTTCCTCTCGTTCGCCGTGGTCAACCTGCTGGAGAAGCACTTCGGCCGGCTCGTCGACTACGACTTCACCGCCCGCATGGAGGACGACCTCGACCGCATCGCGCGGGGCGAGGCCCAGTCCGTGCCCTGGCTGCGGCGCTTCTACTTCGGCGCCGGCGACGACACGATCGGTGCCGGGAAGGCATCCGACGCGGGCAACGGCGACGGGGACCACCTCGGCGGTCTGAAGGAGCTCGTCACCGACCTCGGGGCGATCGACGCCCGGGAGATCTCCTCCTTCCCGGTCGGCAACGACATCAAGCTGCGGGTCGGCCGCTACGGCCCGTACATCGAGCGGGGCGAGAAGGACTCCGAGGGCCACCAGCGCGCGGACGTGCCGGAGGACCTGGCGCCCGACGAGCTGTCCGTGGAGTACGCGGAGGAGCTGCTGGCCAAGCCGAGCGGTGACTTCGAGCTCGGTGCCGACCCGGTCACCGGACACCAGATCATCGCGAAGGACGGGCGCTACGGCCCGTACGTCACCGAGGTGCTGCCCGAGGGCACGCCGAAGACGGGCAAGAACGCGGTGAAACCGCGGACCGCGTCCCTCTTCAAGTCCATGTCGCCGGACACGGTGACACTGGCCGACGCGCTCAAGCTGATGTCACTGCCGAGGGTCGTCGGCGTGGACGCCGAGGGCGTCGAGATCACCGCGCAGAACGGCCGCTACGGTCCGTACCTCAAGAAGGGCACGGACTCGCGCTCCCTCACGTCCGAGGACCAGCTCTTCGACATCACACTCGACGAGGCCCTCGCGATCTACGCCCAGCCCAAGCAGCGCGGGCGGGCCGCGGCCAAGCCGCCGCTGAAGGAACTGGGTACGGACCCGGTGAGCGGCGCCCCGGTCGTGGTGAAGGACGGACGCTTCGGCGCGTACGTCACCGACGGCGAGACCAACGCGACGCTGCGTACCGACGACAGCGTCGAGGACATCACACCGGAGCGCGGCTTCGAGCTGCTCGCCGAGAAGCGGGCCAAGGGGCCCGCGAAGAAGAAGACGGCGAAGAAGGCTCCGGCCAAGAAGGCGCCCGCGAAGAAGGCGACTGCGGCGAAGAAGACGGCCGCCAAGACGACGGCTGCCAAGAAGACCGCTGCCAAGAAGACGACGGCCAAGAAGGCTCCGGCCAAGAAGGCCTCCGCTTCGTCGTCGGACGACTGACCTCGCCCGGAACCGCACACGGGGGAGGGGCCGGACACCCGGCTCCTCCCCCGTGTGCGGTTCCGGGACCGGCGGGGGAGCAGTGTGCGGAGGAGAGCCCCGCACTCCTCGGCGGCCGTATGTTCGGACGCGCCCCCCGTGCATCGCACCGCTCCCGATAGGCTGGGCGGATGACGCGAGCCGAGCAGCTACCGGTCGTGAGCCCCACCTCCGACACACTTGCCGCAGACTCACGCGAGCGCGCCGTACGAGCCCTGTTGCGCATTCCTCCGCTGAAGCGGTTGTGGAGCGCCCAGCTCGTCGGCAGTATCGGCGATTCACTCGCCGTTCTTGTGCTTGTGCCGTTGTCGCTGCAGGCAGCGGTCCTTGAGGGCTCCTTCGGGGCCGGATACCGCGGGGCGGCCTTCGCCGTCGCCGCCGTGTTCGGTGCCCGGATCCTTTCCACCCTGATCTTCGGAGCCGTGCTCCTGGGGCCTCTGACGGCACTCACAGCACCCGGCGGTCCCGTGGACCGGCGCTGGCTGATGATCGGAGTGGACGGGCTGCGGCTCGCCCTGCTGGTCATCGCGCCGCTGTGGATCGACTGGATGCCCGACAAGGCACTCATGATGATCCTCATCACCGTCTTCGTGACCGGTGCGGGTGAACGCCTGTGGACGGTGGCCAAGGAGAGCGCGGCCCCCGCGCTGCTGCCTGCCCCGCCCATCGAGGGTGCGGCCGTCCGCCCGCTTCCCGACCACCTCGATCCGCTGCGGAGGCTCTCCCAGCGGACGGACTTCCTGGCGATCCCCGCCGCTGCGGCCGTGCTCCTGGTCGCCGCGCTGATCGGCAGCCTGCTCGGTACCGGGCTCGACTGGTTCTCCTTCCACCAGGCGGCCCTGGGCTCGTACGTCGCAGCCGGCCTCTTCTCGGCCTCGATCTCGGTCCTCTACTTCCTCGAACTTCCGGGCATCCCGACGCCCCGACCGCGCTCGCCCCTGGAAGGGCTGCGCCGGCCGGCCACCGGAACGGGCACCGACAAGGGCCGTACCGGCAGCCTTCCCCTGGTCGTCGGCGTCTGTGCCGCGGTCGCCGGGGCCATCGCCGCCGCTGCCGCGGTCTCCGTGCTCCACGCGGCCGACCTGGGCGGAGGACCCGCCACCTTCGCCCTGCTGATCCTCGCCCTGACCGGCGGCACCGCGCTCGGTATCCGTACCGCGCAGAAGGTGCTTCCCACCCTGTCGCGGCGCCGGCTGCTGTCCCTCGCCACCGCCGTCACCGGAGTGGCGCTCCTCGCGCTGGGCCTGGTCCCGGACACGGCGACCGGGCTGCTGACCGCGCTGCTCGCCGGTTACGCGGCAGGGGTCACCGCCCACATCGGGCACGCGGTGATCGAGCAGGAGACCGAGGAGCCCCGGCGGGCCAGGACCACCGAGCACCTCCAGGCCGTCGTACGGGTACTGGTCGCCCTCGGCGCGGTGGGCGGTCCGCTGCTCGCCGCCGCCATCGGACGGCACCGGCTGGGTTCCGGGGACTTCGTCTTCGCCCACGGAGGGGCCGCCTTCGTCCTGATGCTCATCGGCGCCCTGCTGCTGCCCGTCGCCGTGATCGTCCTCGCCAGGACGGACGACCGGGCCGGAGTCCCGCTGCGCCGTGACCTGCGCGAGGCGCTGCGCGGTGGCGGGGACCCTGCCGTCGCACCCGCCGCGAACGGATTCTTCCTCGCCCTGGAGGGCGGCGACGGGGCCGGCAAGTCCACCCAGGTCGAGGCGCTCGCCGACTGGATCAGGGCCAAGGGCCACGAGGTCGTCGTGACCCGCGAGCCGGGAGCGACCCCGGTCGGCAAGAGGCTGCGCTCGATCCTGCTCGACGTGTCGTCGGCCGGGCTGTCGAACCGGGCCGAGGCCCTGCTGTACGCCGCCGACCGCGCCGAGCACGTGGACTCGCTCGTCCGTCCGGCGCTGGAACGTGGCGCGATCGTCATCTCGGACCGCTACATCGATTCGTCCGTCGCCTACCAGGGTGCGGGCCGCGACCTCTCCCCGACCGAGATCGCCCGGATCTCCCGGTGGGCGACGAGCGGGCTCGTACCGCATCTGACGGTGCTCCTGGACGTCGACCCGGAGACGGCTCGCGAACGCTTCACCGAGGCGCCCGACCGGCTGGAGTCCGAGCCGGTCGAGTTCCACAACCGGGTGCGGTCCGGCTTCCTCACCCTCGCGGCGGCGGACCCCACCCGCTACCTGGTGGTGGACGCCGGCCAGGAACCGCAAGCGATCACCACCGTCGTACGCCACCGGCTCGACGAACTGCTCCCGCTCTCCGAGGCCGAGGTCCAGGCCCGGGAGGAGGCGCGCAGGGCGGCCGAGGAGGAGGCCCGGCGCAAGGCCGAGGAAGAGGCGGCCCGCAAGGCGGAGGAGGAGCGGCTGGAGCAGGAGCGGCAGGCCCAGCTCGCCAAGCTCCGTGCCGAGGAGGAGGAGCGCAAGCGGCGCGAGGAGGAGGAGGCGCGGCAGCGCGAGGCCGAGCGCCAGGCCGAGGAGGCGCGGCAGCGCGCCGAGGACGCCCGCCGCCGTGCCGAGGAGGAGCGTGCCCGGCTGGAGGCCGAGGACCGGGTGCGCGAGGCGGAGCAGGCGCGCTTGCGTCAGCAGGCCCAGGAAGAGGCCAGGCTCCGCCAGGAGGCGGAGGCACTGCGCCTGGAGAAGCAGCGCAAGGCGGAGGAGGCGCTGGTCCGGTCCGAGGCGGCGCGCCGCCGGGCCGAGGAAGAGGCGGCTGCCCGCGCCGAGGCGGAGGCCGCCGCCCGTGCGGAGGCGGAAGCGGCTGCGGGCAGGCAGTCCGCGCGGTCCGCTCCGCCCGTGCCGGACAACGAGCTCACGATCCCGACCCCGGTGGTGAATCCGAACGAGATCACCCAGCGGGTCCCGTTCACCCCGCCCCCGGGCCGTAAGGTCCGTGACGCGGACGAGACGGCCGTCCTGCCGTCCGTACGGGACGAGGCCCCTGCCGACCGCGTGCCGCCGGGCGTCTTCCGCGACGAGCGCCGTGCCGCGCCCGCCGCCGGCGAGAACGAGAACGAGCGCACGCGCGAGCTGCCCCAGGTCAGTGACGACCCGCAGGCCGGGCGGGCCGCTCGGGACCGCCCGAAGCGCCCGCGTCCCGACTGGGCGGAGGAGACACCGCTCGACGATCTGCCGACGCTGGCCGACGAACTGCTCGGCGGTCAGGACGACGACCGGGACGACCGAGGGCGGGACGGCCGCAAGCCCCGCGGCTGAGGACGGCGGAAGCCCCCGGCCGCACGCGGAGCGGGCCCTCGGCCCGGCGGCCGAGGGCGGACCGGCCGGGCACGGGCGGGTCCTTCACGGCCTCTCCCGCCCGAGGTGGGCGGGAGAGTGCCGGCCGTGCGGCTGAGGGCAGGAGAGCGCCGGCCGTGCGGCTGAGGGCGGGCGGGGGCGCCCCGTGGGCCGGAAGGCCGGGAATGTCAGAGCCTTCCCGCACAATGGGATCCGTCTTCCCCGCACCACACCACCGGAAGGGCGGTGACCCATGACCGTATGGGACGACCTGGTCGGACAGGACCGAGTGCAGGAGCAGCTCGGCGCCGCCGCCCGGGACGCCGATGCGCTGGTCACCGCCAACGCCACGGGGCAGCCGGTACCGCCGGGGTCGAAGATGACCCACGCGTGGCTCTTCACCGGTCCTCCCGGCTCCGGCCGGGCCACCGCCGCCCGTGCCTTCGCCGCCGCCCTCCAGTGCACCAGTCCGGACCGGGCCCTCGGCGGGGCACCGGGCTGCGGGTTCTGCGACGGCTGTCACACCGCGCTGATCGGGACCCACGCGGACGTCGAGGTCATCCGCACGGACCTGCTCTCCATCGGTGTGAAGGAGACCCGTGAGCTTGTCCGCCGGGCCCAGCTCTCCCCGGCCGTCGGCCGCTGGCAGGTCATCGTCATGGAAGACGCCGACCGACTCACCGAAGGTGCCGGCAACGTCCTGCTGAAGGCCGTGGAGGAGCCGGCCCCCCGCACGGTGTGGCTGCTCTGCTCGCCCTCCCTGGAGGACGTGCTGCCCACGATCCGCTCCCGCTGCCGTCACCTGACGCTGCGTACGCCGCCGGTCGACGCCGTCGCCGACGTGCTGGTCCGGCGCGACGGCATCGACCCCGCGCGGGCCGCCGCCGCGGCCCGCGCCACCCAGGGGCACATCGGCCGCGCGCGCCGCCTCGCCACGGACGAGCGGGCCCGTGCCCGCCGTGCCGCCGTGCTCAAGCTCCCCCTGCGTGTCCACGACGTCGGAGGCTGCCTCAAGGCGGCCCAGGAACTGATCGACACCGCCACCGAAGACGCCAAGGAGGTCGCGGAGGGGGTCGACGTCAAGGAGACCGAGGACATGAAGGCGGCCCTCGGCGCCGTCGCCGGAGGCAGGATGCCGCGCGGCACCGCGGGGGTCATGAAGGAGCTGGAGGACCGGCAGAAGCGCCGCAGGACGCGTACGCAGCGCGACAGCCTCGATCTCGCGCTCACCGAGCTCACCGGCTTCTACCGCGACGTGCTGGCCATCCAGCTCGGCTCGCGGATCGCCATCGCCAACACCGACGTGCAGGACGCCCTCGACCGGACCGCCGAGTCGTCGACCGCCGAGCGGACCCTGCGGCGGATAGAGGCCGTGATCGCCTGTCGCCGGGCGCTCGACCGCAATGTGGCGCCGCTGCTCGCGGTGGAGGCGATGACGATGGCACTCAGAGCCGGCTGACCCGCGCCAGTCGGCCCGCCGGGCGCCTCCCGGCGGGCCGACTCGCGCGGATTCACACGTGCCGCAACGCTAATTCACCCGTATGAGTAGGGAATCGGTTGAGTCGTCACCCGGCGGCTACGCTCCGGGAATGGACACCAGGCGCCTGCTCCGCATCTTCGCCACCGGGCTCGGCACTGCCGGCCTCCTCGTCTCAGGCTGCAGCAGCGGCGGTTCGGCGCCCAGCGCGTCGGCGAGGGGATCGGCCTCCACCGAGGACATGTCGCCCTACTACGGGCAGAAGCTGCGCTGGCGGGACTGCGGTGTGGAGGGCTTCCAGTGCACGACGATGAAGGCCCCCCTGGATTACGGGAAGCCGGACGGTGGCGACATCGATCTGGCCGTCTCCCGCAAGAAGGCCACCGGCCCCGGCGAGCGGATCGGCTCGCTGCTGGTGAATCCGGGCGGCCCCGGCGGCTCGGCCGTCGACTACCTCCAGGGGTATGCGGCCATCGGCTACCCCGCCCCGGTCCGTGCCCGCTACGACATGGTGGCGATCGACCCGCGCGGGGTGGCGCGCAGTGAACCCGTCACCTGCCTCACCGGCAAGCAGATGGACGCCTACACCCAGGTGGACCAGACCCCCGACGACGACGCCGAGGTCGCGAAGCTGACCGAGGCCTTCGACAGGTTCGCGAAGGGCTGCGAGAAGCGGTCCGGGGAGATCCTCCCTCACGTCTCCACCGTGGAGACGGCCCGCGACATGGACATCCTGCGCTCCCTGCTCGGTGACGAGAAGCTGCACTACGTCGGTGCCTCGTACGGGACGTTCCTGGGCGCGACGTACGCCGACCTGTACCCCGGCCGGGTGGGCCGTCTGGTCCTCGACGGGGCGATGGACCCGTCACTCCCCGCGATCGACATCAACCGGGATCAGACCGCGGGCTTCGAGGCGGCGTTCCAGTCCTTCGCCGCGGACTGCGTGGAACAGCCGGACTGCCCGCTCGGCACCAGGTCCGCAGCCGGCGCCGCGACCGCTCTGAAGCAGCTCTTCGCCGACCTGGACGCCGAGCCCGTCCCGACCGGCGAGACCCGGAAGCTGGGCGAGTCCCTGGCGACCATCGGTGTGATCGCCGCGATGTACGACGAGTCCGCCTGGCCCCAGCTCCGGGAGGCTCTCGCCGGGGCGAAGCGTGGCGACGGTGCCGGCCTCCTCGCTCTGGCCGACACCTACTACGAGCGCGATCCGAGCGGGAAGTACGCCAACCTGATGTTCGCCAACGCCGCCGTGAACTGTCTCGACCTGGCCCCCGCCTTCACCCGCGCCGCCGAGGTCGAGAAGGCTCTCCCGGACTTCGAGAAGGCTTCCCCGGTCTTCGGCAGGGGCTTCGCCTGGGCAGCCCTGAACTGCGGCTCCTGGCCCGTCGAGGCCACCGGTACCCCGCACCGCACCGAGGCGAAGGGCGCCGCCCCGATCGTGGTGGTCGGCACCACCCGCGATCCGGCCACCCCGTACAAGTGGGCCGTGTCCCTCGCGGAGCAGCTCTCCTCCGGCACCCTGCTCACCTACGAGGGCGACGGGCACACGGCGTACGGCCGGGGCAGCGACTGCATCGACACGGCGATCAACACCTATCTGCTGGAGGGCACCCCGCCCAAGAACGGGAAGAAGTGCTCCTGACCTGCGGAGACGGCCTCGGGGGCGGGCGGTGCGGAGCACCCCTCGAAACTGTGTAGAATTGGCGTCGCTGCTGACCGCACCATGGTGCGACAGAGCGTGCCGCCTTAGCTCAGTTGGCCAGAGCAACGCACTCGTAATGCGTAGGTCTCGGGTTCGAATCCCGAAGGCGGCCCTGCAGAAGCCCCAGGACTCACTCGCCGTGACCTGGGGCTTTTGTCTGTCCTCTGACCGGTCGACGCCGTTTCCCTCCCGTGGGTGCCCGGGGGTGTGTCAGCGGGGCGGGACGGCGCCCTTGCTGTTGCGACTCCCCGGGAGCCGGACAGGAGGCGGGGCACGACGACGCGGCACGTCATCGCGTCCCCTCCGGCGGGCGTCGCCGTCGTCCTGGGGCAGGGACGGACGGCGTCGTGACGGCTTCCGCCCGCGACAGCGGGGCCTCCACGCCGCACGCGTACGGGCTCGCGCCGGTGGCTCCGGCGTTTCCCGCACCCGGCAGCCCTTCGAGGCCCGGGCGCACACGCTCAGCCGGTCGCGGCCTCCCGGACGAGCCCGAAGGGCGGGGCGGCGGCCAGATAGAAGTGGTCGCCGGGCAGCGACACCCTGCGGAACGGGCCCCGGGTCGACTCCCGCCAGGCATCCGCCTGTTCGGTGGTCACCCGGGGGTCGGACGTTCCCACCAGCGCGGTGACGGCGCACCCGAGCGGCGCCCGCTCCCCGGCCGTGTAGGAGGAGAGCATCCGGAAGTCCGCCCCGACATAGGGCATGACCAGTTCCAGGAAATCCGGGTTCCGCAGCATCTGGGCGTCCGTGCCGCCCAGTTCGACGAGGTTGCGGACGATGGCATCGTCGTCCCATCGGGCGGCCGCGGCGGCGTCTCCCCGCATCAGCTGCGGGGCCCGGGCGCCGGACGCGAACAGATGCGTCGCCCCGGCCCCGTCCTCCTCCAGCGCGCAGGCGGTCTCGTACGCGACGATCGCCCCCATGCTGTGGCCGAAGAACACCGTCGGCCGGCTTTCCACCAGCGGGCGGATCGAAGCAGCGATCTGCCGGGCCATCGCCTTCAGATCGGTGGCGGGCGATTCGGCCATCCGCTCGGCCCGCCCCGGGTAGCACACCGTGTGCGCCTCGAACTCCTCAAGGGCCTTGCCCCACCCGCGGTAGAAGTAGGGCGAGCCTCCGGCGTGGGGGAAGCACACCAGCCGGTGCTCGGCGAAGGGCCGCGACTCGATGCACTGTGTCCAAACCATTCCGCCTCCAGGGCCGGTGCCGGGCGCCCGCGCGTGCGCACTGATGCACGGAACCCTATGCCGAAAGCGCGTTGACGCCCGGCGCCCGACGGACCGGAACCCGTGACCGCCGGTCAGAAGCGCGTCAGCGTCAGCCGGGCGCCCGTCGGTGCGGTGTCCTGGATGTACGAGGCGAAGTCGGCCACGTCGTCGAAGGCGAAGCCGTACGCCTTGCCGTCCTGGGTGGCCGCGTGGATCGCCGCGGAGTAGTGGTTGGTGAGCTGCGAGGACCGGTAGAAGGCGGCCGGGTCCGTCGTGGGCTGGGCGGGGTTGCTGACCAGCGTGGACCGGTTGAAGCCGGCGCCCAGGACGGCGGCGACCGGACCGGTGGTGCCGTCGTTGGGGGCGGCCAGCCTGCCGTCGCAGAACAGCACGTCACGCGTGGACGGGCGGTCGAAGGACACGGACGCCGGGCCGCCGAAGACGAAGCGGTCGCCCCGCACCCGGCCGGTGAAGGCGCCCGCGTTGGTGGTCACGGTCAGGTCCTTGCCCGTGTAGGTGCTCCACACCTCGTCGATGTACGGGGCGAAGTAGTCCTTGGCGAAGATGCCCGAGTCCAGGCCGTGGCCCGGGGCGATGATGCGCCGGTCGTCCACCACCAGGGGTGCGAATTCCGGGATCCGGGACACCGCGGCGAAGGCCTGGGCGCGTCCGCCGTCGCGCAGGGTGCCCGTGGTCTGGTCCTTGGCACCGGTGAGGCCGATGCTCATGGGGACGCTGAACATGTCGACCATGGTGGTGTTGCAGAACATCCCGGCGGCGTTGTATGTGAACTCGGCGCAGTCGTGCAGCACCGTGTAGTTGGGGTCGGACGTGACCCAGCCCGCGGGGTACTGGAGTGCGGCGTTGCCGTTGCCGTCCGCCACCGCCTTGAACTTGAGCTTGTCGCCGAGTGCGACGTAGATGCGGCCGGACATGTACGGCAGGGAGAGCGTGGTCTCGCCACTCCCGGACAGGGGGATGGAGTAGTCGGTGAAGCCGTCCGCACCGTTGTCCGACAGCGATATCGGCGCCAGGGTGCCTTCGGGGGTGAGGCGCACCTGCCGGCCGTCCTGGTTGCCCACGACGTAGACGCGCACCGAGGAGTTGGTGAAGGAGCCGGAGTTGTTGACGATCGTCAGCGGGAGGGCGCCCGTGGCCGCGGCCTTCGGGGCTCCTTCCTCGGAGCCCTTCGTGGCCAGGGCGTGCGGTGCGATCACGGCGACGGCGGGGACGGCCACGGCTGCTCCGGCGAGGGCGGTGAGCAGCTTGCGGCGGGAGAGGTCGCGCTGGTGGCGAGGGGCCATGTGAGGGTTCACCTTCGTGGGGGAGCGGAGGGGCGTACGAGGACGGGGGCGCAGGCGGTCAGCCGACGGTCCACTTCTGGTTGGCGGCACCGGTGCACGTCCAGGTCTGGAGCCGGGTGCCGTCGGCCGAGGAGTTGCCCCTGGCGTCCAGGCACTTGTCCGACCCGATGTTGGTCAGGTCGCGGGCCGCGGTGTGGGTCCACTGCTGGGCCTTGGTGCCGTTGCAGGTGTAGAGCTGCACGACGGCGCCGGCGGCGGTCGAACCGCCCTGCACGTCCAGGCACTTGCCGAGGGCGCGCACGGTGCCGTCACTGCCCGTCGTCCACTTCTGGGCGTCCACGCCGGTGCAGTTGTGCAGTTGGATCGGGGTGCCGTCGGCGCTGGACGCGCCCGCGACGTCGACGCACATGCCGCCGATGCCCTTGATCGCTCCGGTCCTGGAGCCACCGCCGCCCGAGCTGTCGGACGTGGAGACCCTCACGTAGTCGACGGTCATCTTCTGCGGGAAGGAGGTCGATCCGTCCGGGCTGCCGGGCCAGTTACCGCCGACCGCCAGGTTCAGGACGATGAAGAACGGGTGGTCGAAGACCCACTTGTTGCCGTTCACATCGGCGGGCTTACGGGTCTGGTAGGTCTGGCCGTCCACCGACCAGGTGATCGCGTTGGGGCTCCAGTCGACCGCGAAGGTGTGGAAGTCGTCGGCGAAGGCCTTGCCGTTCGGCAGGGAGTAGGAGGCGGTGATGCCCCCACCACCCGAGTAGCCGGGGCCGTGGACGGTGCCGTGGACGGTGCCCGGCTCGTGACCGACGTTCTCCATGATGTCGATCTCGCCGCTGTTGGGCCAGCCGGCGCTGCCGAGGTCGTCGCCGAGCATCCAGAAGGCCGGCCAGATGCCCTGGCCGCGCGGGATCTTGATGCGGGCCTCGTAGCGGCCGTACGCCTGGGTGAACGTCTTGGCGGTGTTCAGCCGTGCCGAGGTGTACTGGCAGGTCCCGTACCAGCAGCGGAGGCCGGAGTCGGTGTTCTTCTGGGCGGTGATCACCAGGTTCCCGTTGCCGTCCAGGGACGCGTTCCGGGTGCTGTCGGTGTAGTACTGCAGTTCGTTGTTCCCGTTGCCCGAACCTCCGGTCTCCAGGGTCCACTTCGAACGGTCGGGCGCACTGCCCGCGGCCCCGTCGAACTCGTCGGCCCAGGTCTGTGCGCCGGCGGCGGCGGCGTTCGCCCGGGAGGTGGCGGGACCGGTCGTGGTGACCAGGAAAGCGGCGGCGAGCGCGGCGGAGAGCAGGAGGACGAGTCCGCCTACTGACCATCTGCGTGCGCGGTGAGCGGCCATGGGCTACGTACCTTGTCTGTGGGGAAGAGCAGGACGTGACGTCGGCGGGAACGCGCGGAAGGACGTACGCGAGCGCGTCCTGAGAGCGCTCTCGTCCTGCGGTTTCCACCCGCCGACGGAGCCCGATGCTACGCAGACGAACCGGCTCGGCCAACTGCGGTGCTCACGATGAAATCGCCCTGACCTGCGGTTACTTGGGTGGGCGTCCTGAGGTCCGGTTCGCTTAAGACGCTTTTAACTCGGGCTTAAGTCCGAACACCCGGCTAGCCTCCCGTTGATGGGCTTCACCAACTTCGCACGCAAGGTCCGCGATACCTCCCTGCCGTACGGGCACCGGGTGGTCTCGCTCCGCTCCTGCGTGCAGCTGTACCGGCCGCTCGGATTCGAGGCGACAGTGAGCTACCTCGCGCACAGGGTGGGGCCCTTCCGCGAGGACGGGAACGCCCTGTTGCGCGCGCTGGGTGTGATCGAGGCCAGTCGCGCCGCATGGCAGGCGGAGTTGCGGGTGTACGCGGCGGAGCGCGTGGAGGCGAAGCGGCGCGGTTCGCGTACCCCGGGCGCACGCGCGCGCAATCCGAACCATCCGGAGTACTGGTACGGCGCGCGTCGTGAGGCGGCGCTGCACGCCGTGGCCCATTGGCGTGTACGGCTGCGGGACACCGGGCTCCACGACGAGCTGGGCCGCACCGTGGACCGCTGTGCGGCCGACTGCCTGGAGGCCGGTGGCATGCAGGGGGAGCCCGAGCGGGCTCGACTGGACGCTTGTGACGAGGAGCTGCGGCGACGCATGGAACCGCCCGCCTACCAGGACGACTCGGGCGCGTACTTCCGCCACCGGGACCTGCGGCGTGTGGTGGCGCTGATGCGCACGGCGGGTACGGACGGATGAGAGACAGCGGGGGGAGTGCGGCATGACCGACGACACGGGGACGGCCGACGGCCGGGAAACCACCGGCGACAGGGGGGCGGCGGACGTGGCGGCAGGTACCGAGGGGGCCGGGGACCTGCCGGGACCGCTCGTCGGCGCCGACTGGCTCGCGGAGCGGATCGATCGGACGGACGTCGTCGTCCTCGACGCCTCGGTGGGGGCGCACCGCGGGGCGGGCCGCCGGATTCCGGGAGCCCGGCGCTTCGACCTCGACGGGGCGCTGTCCGACCACACCGCACCCCTGCCGCACACGAGGCCCGGCGCCGGACGGTTCACCGAGGAGATGCGGAACCTGGGGATCGACGACGTGTCCACGGTCGTGGTCTACGACACCGCTGGGATCTACTCCGCCGCGCGCGCCTGGTGGATGCTGCGCGCGATGGGCTTCGACCGGGTCGCGGTGCTCGACGGCGGCCTGCCCGCCTGGACCGCGGCCGGGATGCCGGTGGAGGACCGGGCGCCCGGCGGCACGGCGCGCACCGGTGACTTCACCGCCCGCCCGCGCGACGGGATGCTGGTGGGCAGCGGTGCGGTGGCGGCGGCCCTCGCGGACCCGGGAGCGGCCGTACTCGACGCCCGTTCCCGCGAACGCTTCACCGGTGACGGGGCCGAGCCGAGGCCGGGGCTGCGGCCCGGTCACATGCCCGGGGCGCTGAACCTGCCGTTCGGTGAGATCCAGCGCGGCGGCCGGATGCTGCCGGCACACGAACTGCGTTCCGTCTTCCGTGCGCTGGCCGGTGAGCGCGAACGCCTGGTCGTCAGCTGCGGATCGGGTGTCACCGCCTGTGTCCTGGCGCTGGGCGCCGAACTCGCCGGATACCGCGCGGTGTCCGTGTACGACGGCTCATGGAGCGAGTGGGGCCGGCCGTCGCACCTTCCGGTCGAGACGGGCGAGCCGGGCTGACGTGCCGATGCGGATCGAGTGCCGCGGCCCAGGGGTCTGAGTATCTGCGCCCATGGCGGCGCCGGGCCGCCTCCCGGAGGGTGGAAGCACCTACTCCGCGGCACTGAAGGGCAGTTGCGCATGATCCCGGCACCTCTCGCTCCCGACCCCGCACCACCTGCCGGGCCCGCTCGTACCCGGCTGGTCGTCCTGACCGCTCTGATCTGGTGCGTCCCACTCGCCGCCCTGGGCATGCTCGGGTTCCTGGTGCTGATGGCGGCGTTGTGGGGCGCCGCCTCGGGCGAGTCCCCTGCGGCGTTCCTGCTGGGGTCCGCCGGCGTGGTCGCGGCCGGTGTCGCCGTGCTGACCGCGCTGTACCGTGCTCCGTTCCTCCGCGGCATGTCCCCGACGGGCCGGTTCGCCCTGCTCGGCGTGGTGGTGTGGCCGTTCCCGGTCGTCGTGCTGGCCGGCGTGCTCCATGGGTGACCCCGGCGGCTCACGCAGGCCGGCCGCGGACTGTCCGCCCCCTGCGGACCGCCGGGGAAGCGGCCTCCGGGGTGGCCGGCGGCTCTCCGTGCTCGACGGCCACCTGTCACATACGTACAGCGGGCCTACGCCGAGGAGTTGCTCGACTCCCGCGACGGTAGCGCCGGCTGCTCGGACACCGGCGGGACCCGCCGTCCCGGCGTCACGGCGCGAGAGTGGCGAGGGCCTGTCGAACACCTCGTTCGCCGAGGCGCCGACCGTCGGCGAGGGCACGGTCGGCGCGCCCTTCGGGCCGGTCCTCGGACCAGGCTCGGCCTCTCCCCGACCGAAGCGACCAACCGAAGCGACCAACCGCCGCGACCTGACCGTTCCGGCCCTTCCGGGGACAGCGGACCACCGGTCCCGGCCCATCCCGCACCCTCGGCCGTGCCGGTGCTCCTGTGACGGGCCGTGTCCGGGAGCAGTTGGCTACGCCCCCCCGGAAGACCGTCAGCCCGCGAGCTCCGTGACCAGCGCCGCCGCGTCGTCGAGCACCGCCGTCTCCTGCGCGGTCAGGCCGGGGTCGGCCGCACGCCGGGTGCGGGCGAGGGCGAGCGCGTCGGCAGGGACGCCGCCGTCGGCGTCGAGACGGGAGAGCAGGTCGGCGAGCAGGCCACGGACGAGCTCGCCCGGGAAGGAGCCCGGGGCGAGTGCGACCTGGGCCAGGATCAGTGAGGACATGGCCCGGTCCAGTGCGGGAGGCCCCTCGGCCGCCGTGTGCCAGTCGATCACCACGGCCCCGTGCGGGGTCAGCATCACGTTCTCCGGATGCAGGTCCAGGTGCAGGATCCGGTCCTCCGGGTCCTGGGAGATGCGTGGCGGGATCGCGTGCAGCTCCCGCAGGAGCCGTGCCAGCAGCTCGGCACCCTCTGCCCCGGTCAGCGCGCCGGCCAGCAGGGCCTCCGACATGGTCGGCCCGCTCAGCCGCTGCATCACCAGATCCGTGGGCAGCGCCTCCCCGGCCGGCGGGCCGATGCGCGGGACGGTGAATCCGGAGGCGGAGAGGTACGACATCACGGCGAGTTCCGTGGTGGCGTCGGTGTCGTGGCGGTAGCGGCGAAGGACCCAGGCGTCGTCGAGTGCGAACACGTCGGCGGTGCGTCCCGAGCCCAGTAGAGGGCCTATGTGCATGAGGGGAAACCTACCCGGGCCGCCGCACGAGGGGGAGTCACCAGCGCATGCGGACGTCCTCGGCCCAGCCCAGGAGTTGCTCCACGGCGATCTCGGTGCCGTCGTCGGTGCGGATCCGGCCGTTGTAGTGGCCGAAACACTGGTCCGTGCGGTTGGCGATCAGACCGGCGTCCGTGTGCGCGGACCGGTTGTGGAACGGGGTGAACGTCAGATCCACCTGGCCCGACGACGGTGCCCGGACGGTCCACGGGGCCAGTAGGTCGTTGGCGGACCAGTGCCAGTCCAGCTCCTCGCCGATCTTGGTGAGCGTACCGTCCACGCAGAGGCCGTTCTCGGTGGATCCGGTGCCCGCCGTCCACCGCCCGCCGAACTGGAGTCCCACCGTGCGCCCGTCGGTGCGTCCGGACGCGGCGCCCCAGTTCCAGTCGACCGTACGCGGCCAGCGGCCGCGGCCGTGGTCCAGGACAGCCCAGGTCCCGTCGTCGCCCCCGCCGAACTTCAGGAGCTCGCTGCCGATCCGGACGCGGCCGGCGGCGGGGAGCGCCGTGTGCTTGGAGGTGTACTGGAAGCGCTGCTCGCTCCAGGGCACGACCACGGAGAGCGATTCGTGGCCGTCCGGCCGCGCGACCAGGATGTCGGCCTCCAGCGGGAGCCGGTCCGGCGTCAGGCAGCGGGCCCGCAGCCGGGTTCCGGCGTTCTCGTCACGGATCTCGACGCGGACCTTGCCACCGGTCGGCCGGGCGGGACCGACCACCACGTCCTCGGAGCCCGGTGCACCGGCGACGGTGTCCGGGAGATGTACTCCACGGCCCGCGGGGACGACCGAGGAGCACTCGAACTCGCGTCCACCGGGCCCGTACTCCAGGACGTAGACGCTGTTCAGCGCGAGGAAGTCGAGGTCGCTCACGGTCAGTGCCACCAGATGCGTGGGGGTCGTCACGCACCAGTACTCCCACCGCTTCGTCCGGCCCCAGCCGCGCAGATTCGCCCGGTGCAGCGGCTTCCTGGACCAGCCGACCGCCGCCGGGTTCAGCGAGCCGTCGGGCAGGCAGAGGTCGACGGGCTCGGTGATCTCGTGCTCGTGCGTCGCCATGGGCGGAGCCTATAGCGGACACCGGACCGTATTCGGGTACCGCTCCGGCCCGCCCAACCCCTTCGGCGATCACCCGCCCCCGCGGCCCCACACCCGGCGCCGGCGCCGGTGCGGGAGCGTCTGCGGCGGCGCCGGTCCTACTTGGCGTCGGAGTACCGCTCGACGACCGCCGCGGTGAAGGGAAACCGCACCGGCGTCTCGCCGAACGCGATGCGCCCGGCAAGCTCCCCGGCAGCCCGGATCGCCTCCACCACCGCGGGGGTCTCGTCGGCCGGGCAGTGCACGATCACCTCGTCGTGCTGGAAGAACACCAGTTCGGCCCGCATCTTCCCGGCGAAGAGCGTCTGCCGCAGCGCCGCGAGGAGCAGCAGCGCCCAGTCGGCCGCACTGCCCTGGACGACGAAGTTGCGTGTGAAACGGCCCCGTGCCCGGGTGTTCGACGAGGCGTACCCCGGCGTGAACCCGTACTCCTCCGAGCTCTCCGCGGGCGGCGGGCCCTCGCTCTCCTGCGGGATGCCGGCCTCCCCGTCCTCGCCCGCCCCCGCCGCGGGCGGGCTCGTACGGCCCAGCCACGTCCGCACGAGACGGCCCTCCTCGCCCGCCTTCGCCGCGTCGTCCACATAGGCGACGGCCAGTGGGAACCGCCGCCGCAGCGCCGCCAGATTCTTGAGGCCGTCGCCGGAGGTCTGCCCGTACACAGCGCTCAGCAGGGCGAGCTTGGCGTGCTCGCGGTCGCCCTGGAACGCCCGGTCGGACAGGGCCTTGTAGAGGTCTCCGTCGTGGGCGGCCACCTCCATCAGCCCCCGGTCGCGGGAGATCGCGGCCAGGACCCGCGGCTCCATCTGGTCGGCGTCGGCCACGACCAGCCGCCAGCCCTCGTCGGCGACGACCGCCTGCCGGATGACCTTGGGGATCTGCAGGGCACCGCCGCCGTTGGTCGTCCAGCGTCCGCTGACCGTGCCGCCCGGCTGGTACTCCGGGCGGAAACGGCCCTCGCGCACCCAGTCCTGGAGCCAGCCCCAGCCGTGGGCCGTCCAGATGCGGTACAGCTTCTTGTAGCGGATCAACGGCTCCACCGCCGGGTGGTCGAGCTCCTCCAGCTCCCAGCGACGGGTCGATCTCACCTTGATGCCGGCCTGTGCGAAGGCCTTCACCACATCGGCGGGCAGATCGGGGCGCACCCGTCGGCCGAAGGCCGCCGACACCTCGTCCGCGGCCTCGGCCAGTCTGCGGGGCTCGCCGCCGCCCGCGTAGCGCTCGCCCAGGAGTTCACCGAGAACCGCACGGTGCACATCGGCCCGCCAGGGCAGGCCGGACCTGTTCATCTCGGCGGCGACCAGCATCCCGGCCGACTCGGCGGCCGTGAGCAGCCGCATCCGGCCCGGGTGCTCGGCCGCGTCGTGGCGGCGCGTCTGCTCCGCGTACACCTGGAGCAGTGCCTCGAACGGCACGTCCGTCCCGGCCCGCGCTTCGAAGAGGGAGGACTGGGAGCCCGGTTCCGCGGAGCGGGGCGGCGGATCGGGCGGTACGGGGGCGTTGCACAGCCGGGCCCAGGCCGCGGCGGCGGAGCGGGGCTCCCCGAGCCGTCCCTCGTGGCCGAGCAGCAGCAGCTCGGCGCACTCGATGTCGTAGCACCGCTCGACACGCACGCCCGCGGCGAGCAGCCGGGGGTAGATGTCGGCGGTCGACCGCCAGACCCACCGGGCCACGTCGGGGCGGGAGCGGACGGATTCGACGAGGTCGGGTTCGGCCAGGACGGGGCCGGCGGGCAGGCCGTCGCGCTCCAGCGGCACCAGGAGTGCGCCGCCCGCCTCCGTGGAGGCCACAGCCCAGCGTTCGGTCATGGCCCGAGTCTGGCACCCGTCACTGACAACGTGCCCCCGCTCGCCGAGCGGTCGCGTGCGACAGCCGCGAGGATTCTCACGGGACGCGCGGCGCGTACCGAGGACGAGGGGGAAGCGCGGAGGAGACGCTGATGGAAGCGATCGTGTACGAGGAGTTCGGCGGCCCCGAGGTGCTGCGTCTCACCCGGGTCGACGACGTCCACCCGGGGCCCGGGCAGATCCGGGTGGCGGTCAGGGCCGCCGGGGTCAACCCGGTCGACTACAAGATCCGCAACGGCTGGATGGAAGCTGCTTTCCCCACCCCGCTGCCCGCCACGCCCGGCAGCGAGTTCGCCGGAGTCGTCGACGAGACGGGGGAGGGCGTCACGGAGCCGGCGGTCGGCGACGAGGTGCTCGGCCGGAGTGTGACCGGCGCGTACGCGACGTACGTACTGGCGGACGCGGCTGCCGTCGCGCGCAGGCCGGAGGGCCTCGGCTGGGAGGAGGCCGCCGCCCTGCCGGTCGCGACGGCGACCGCCGCACGAGTGCTGGACGAGCTCGCGGTGAGCGCGGGTGAGACCCTGCTGCTGCACGGGGCCGCCGGAGCGGTCGGCTCCGCCGCCGTCCAGCTGGCCACCGCCAGGGGCGCCACCGTCATCGGGACGGCGTCGCCAGCCAACCACGACCACCTCCGGGTGCTCGGCGCGGTCCCGTTGGCGTACGGGGAGGGGCTGGTCGAGCGGGTGCGCGCGGCGGCCCCGCAGGGCGTGGACGCCGTGTTCGACGCCGCGGGCAAGGGCGCGCTGGCGGACTCGGTCGAGCTGCGCGGCGGCACCGACCGGATCGTCACCATCGCCGACGCGGACGCCGCGACGTACGGCGTGGCCTTCTCGGCGGGGGCCGGCGTGTCCGCGAACGAGGGCGAACGGCTCGCGCAGCACGCGGCCATGGCCGCCGTCGGCGAGTTGCGGATCCCGGTCGCGCAGACGTTCGCGCTCCGTGATGCGGCGAGGGCCCAGGAACTGAGCGAGACCGGACACGTCCGCGGCAAGCTCGTGCTGCTCCCCGGGGAGCACCCGGACAACGGCCGCCGCCTACCCTGACCTGATGGAATCGGTGATCGACCGGGCGTGTGCGGCGGCCCTCTACGCGGACGGCGACGAGGGCCTAGATGTCGGCGCCTCCCTCCTCGCCGCCGACCCGTCGGCCGACGAGGAGCTGCACCGGCGCGGTGAGGAGTTCGTCCGGCGCGCCTGGTCACGGGGCTGGCAGCCGGCCGACGTCGTGCGGATCGTCCGGCGGGAGCTGGACGCGACGGGGGCCGCGCTCGCCTCCGCGCTGATCACCGCGGAGACCGCCCGGTACGGTCGACTGCCCCCGCGCTGGGCGGACCAGCTCGCCGCCCTGCCCGCGCCGGAGCCGCGCAACCGGCCCGACCGCTTCACGTACGCCTCCGCGCTGCTGGAGCTGTACCGTCTGCTGCTGCGGCTCCCGGTGATCGAACCGGTCGGCCCGCCGCCCGGCACCGCCGACGGCCTGCACCTCCCGCCCGCCCACGGCGAACCCCGCATGCTCACCCGGATCAGGGCCCTGCTCGCCAAGGCGGAGGCGACCGGCTTCCCCGAGGAGGCGGAGGCGCTGACCACGAAGGCGCAGGAGCTGATGGCCCGGCACAGCATCGACGAGGCCCTGCTCGCCGCCCGTACGCACGCCGGCGGGACGCCGGGCGCCTGCCGGATCGGTGTGGACGCCCCGTACGAGAGCGCCAAGGCGATCCTCCTCGACGCGGTCGCTTCGGCGAACCGCTGCCGGGCCGTGTGGAACAGCGATCTCGGCTTCACCACGGTCGTCGGCTTCGAACCGGACCTGGAGGCCGTGGAACTGCTCTTCACCTCTCTCCTGGTGCAGGGCACCGCCGCGATGACGAAGGCGGAGGCCGGCCAGCGGGCCGGCGGACGCAAGCGGACCAAGACCTTCCGGCAGTCCTTCCTGATGGCGTACGCCCAGCGCCTCGGCAGCCGGCTCGCGGCGGACACCGCCCGGGTCACCGCCGCCGCCGACACCGGCGACCGTGCGGGCCGTGGCGGCGAGGCCCCCGCACAGGGCCTGCTGCCGGTGCTCGCGGCCCGCGACGTCGCCGTCACCGACGCCGCCGAGCGGATGTTCCCCCGGACCACCACCAGCCGGGTGCGCGGAGCGACGGACGCCGAGGGCTGGGGCCACGGCACGGCGGCGGCGGACCGGGCCAGCATGGGCGGGAGAGGGCCCGGAATAACCCGCTAGCGAAGTGCGAGTGGCATAAGTCCGGCTCGTGGTGGAATGCGGTTAGGCTCGCCCCATGAGCTGGCTCCGGGCGCTGAAGGGGACCGCCCGCTCGGGTCTGAGCATCGAGCGACAGCGACTCGAACCGCTGGTCGCCCTGCGCGGTGCCGCGGGTCTCGCCCTGGTCGTCGGGCTCTCCCTGGCCCTCTTCGGACCGGTGATCGCGGCCAGTTCCGCGTTCGGGGCCTTCCAGGCGGCCATCGCCACCTTCGAGCGCAGCTGGCGCCCCCGGCCCGTACTCGCCCTGATCTCCGGCACGAGCCTCGCCGTGTCGACGTTCGTCGGCTATGTCAGCATCACCCAGCCCGTCGTGTTCCTGGTCCTCCTGGCGGTCTGGACGTTCGTCGCCGGGATGACCTGGGCGGTGGGCCCCACGGCAGGCATCCTCGCGGGTTCCAACGTCGCGATCATGCTGGTCACGATCACCCTCCCCGGCTCCGTCGCCGACGCCGCCGCGCACGCCGCGATGATGGCGTTCGGCGGGCTGGTCCAGGCGGCCCTGATCGTGCTGTTCCCGGTACGCAGGTGGGGCGCCCAGCGCGACGCGCTCGCGGACGCCCTGGCCGCCGAAGCCGACTACGCGCGCCGGCTGCGCCACGACCCGGTCGCCCCCTTCGACCCCGTACCGCTGATGACCGCCCGCAGCGCCGCCGCCATCACCCCCCGCGAGGCCCGCCGGCTCCCCGTCGAACTGCACGGCGCCCGCGGAGTCGCCGAGCGGCTGCGGCCGGTCCTCGCCTCCCTGGCGGACCCGGCACTGGGCGTGCCCGGGGACGGGCTGGAGCGCGTCTGGGTGAATGAACTGCTCGGCGCGGCCGGATCCGTGCTGGACGCGGCGGCCCGGGCCGTCCGGCACGGGGAGCCGGTGCACCTCGCCGCGACCGACCTGGGAGTCCTGGGGACCCCGGACAACGAGGTGATCCTGGCCGGGCCCCCGCGCCGTGCCGCCGACCGGCTCGACGCGCTGCTCGCGGACGTCATCGAGATCGCCGAGGGCGCGGGCACCCGGGAGCCCGCCGGGCACACCGCGGACACCCGGCGGCGCCCCAGCCTGCTGCGGCTCGTCCCGGTGGCGCTGGCGGCGATGCGCCGCGAGCTGCGCAGGGAGTCGCCGGTCCTGCGGCACGCCGTCAGGCTCTCGGCGGTCGCCACCCTCGGCTTCCTCCTCGGCGCCGCGCTGCCCCTGGGCCACGGCTACTGGGCCCCCATGGCGGCCGTGATGGCGATGCGCCCGGACTTCTCCCAGACCTACTCGCGGGCCGTGGCCCGGTTCGGCGGCACCGTCGTCGGGGTGGCCCTCGCCACCGGCCTCGTGCAGGCGGTCGAGCCCGGCGTGACGCTCGCCGCCGTCCTCGCGGTGATCTGCGCGTGGCTGATGTACCTGCTGATGCGCACCGGATACGCGGTCAGCCAGGCCTGCGTCTCCGCCTATGTCGTCTTCCTGCTCGGCATGGCGGGCGAGGACTGGTCGCAGACCGTCCTCGAACGGGTCGTCCTCACGCTCGCCGGAGGCCTGCTCGCGATGGTCTCGTACGCCGTCTACCCGGCCTGGGAGACCCCGCGGCTGCGCAACCGGCTCGCCCGCTGGCTGGTCACGGACGCGCGGTACGCGGCGACCGTCCTCGACGGGTACGCCGATCCGGCGGCCAGGAGCAACGCCGATGTGCGCAAGGCCCTGCTCGCCACCCGTGAGGCGCGCGTCGCCTGGCAGGAGGCGCTGGCGACCGCCCGGCACGAACCGG
Source organism: Streptomyces clavifer (assembly GCA_014651175.1). Taxonomy (GTDB): domain Bacteria; phylum Actinomycetota; class Actinomycetes; order Streptomycetales; family Streptomycetaceae; genus Streptomyces; species Streptomyces clavifer. The sequence continues at coordinate 605,670 of BMWJ01000004.1, forward strand.
TCCGTCACCGCGGCATCTCCCGTGCCGCCGCCGACGAGGCACAGCACGCGCTCTCCCAGTTCGGCCGGGTCACGATGCTGCTGGAGGCGCACCTGCCGACGGGCACGGCAGCCCCGGTGCCGGGCGCGGCGGAGCTGGCCGCCACGCTGCGGCGGGTCACGGAGCAGGGCGCGAAGGCGGTGCGGGAGCGCCGCGTGCCGGACTGGGAACCGGTGCGTCAGGTGCTCGCGGGCTGGGACGCCCCGGAGGACCGCCGGGGAGCGGCGCCGCCGCCCGACGCCTTCGTGCGCAGCGGAGCGGCCATGCTGCTCGAGGCCCTGGAGGACTTCGCGCGGGGCCTGGACGGGCCCGCGGGCAAGCGGAGGGTCTGAGGGAGCCCGCCCGGACGCCCGCCGCCCGGACGGGTGCCGGGGCTGCCGGCGCGTCAGGGGGCGGGGATCTCCGGCAGTCCGGTCGGCAGCTTGCCGGGATCGGTCCTGGTCAGGGTGTCCTCGGCTCCGCCGTCCCACGCGATGACGAGCTTCTTGCCGTCGTGGGACTCGACGGCCCCCATGGCGCGGTCGGTGTTCCCGTCGGGGCAGGTCAACGCCAGCGTCAACGTGCCCATGTCCTTCACGTCGCCCTGACAGACATGCTGGTCGGCGACGAGCGCCACCTTTCCCGAGGCGATGGACAGGACGACCGCCCGGCCGTCGGAGGTCCCCGTCCAGGTGCCGTCCAGTTCTGTCGTTCCCACGCCGCCGGACCCGCTGCCCGCGTCTTGGCCGGGCGTCGCGCTCCGCTCGGAACCGGAGCCCGCGGCCGGGCCCTCGCCGGTCGTTTCGTCGCTGCCGCAGGCGCTCAGCGCGAGTGCCGCGACGAGCCCGGCGACGGCGGCGCCGGAGCGTACGAACCTGTCCATACGGAGTTCCCCCTCGGTGAGTCACGGCCCGGAGCCCGCGCCAAGCTACCAGGGGAAGAACGGAGCGCCTCCTGGATTCGGGAGCCAAATCGCCCCACCGTTCGTCTCACTCCTATAGGTGCGCCGGTATGGGGAGGCGTGCGGATCGAGGAATTCTGTAATCGCGCGCGCACCCCGTGTGCACGTGCATCTGCTCATGCATTGGCATATGAACACAGCTATGATCCGAGCTAGTTGACACTTGCACCTTGCAACTCGGGGAGCGTCCTGTGCACCACGTGTACAACGGCATGGCGGCCACAGAGCTCCGCGGAGTCGTCTGGCAGAAGAGCAGACACAGCAACTCCCAGGGGTCCTGCGTGGAGTTCGCGAAACTGCCCGGAGGGAATGTGGCGATGCGGAACTCGCGGCACCCCGACGGGCCCGCGCTCGTCTATACGCCGGCGGAGATAGAGGCGTTGCTGCTGGGCGTCAAGGACGGGGAGTTCGACCACCTGGCGACGGGCGGCTGAACGTACGTCCGTACGTCCGCCGCCCGTTGGGCGCGCCGCTCCGTGCGACGCCGACCCGCGGTGTGGCGCTCTGCGCGACGCCGACCCGCGGTGTGCCGCCCTACAGGGCTTCCGGTACCGCGCTGTCCATCAGCTGCCGTTTCCGGGACACGCCGTCCATCGAGCCGCAGCCCCGGTCGGTCGTGTCCGACAGCCGGAAGAGGGCCCAGACCACCTTGCCCCGCCCGGCTCTGCCCGCGTGCGTGTCCGCGGCGAGTGCCGGGGACGGGTGCCAGCCCCAGGAGTCGCTGAACGACTCCACCAGGAACAGCCCGCGGCCGGACTCGGCCGAGTCGGGTGCCTCGCCCGCCACCGGGCTCTCCTCGCTGGGGTCGCGCACCGCGCACACGAGCCGGGAGGTCCAGCGCATCAGGTGCAGCCGTACGGCCGGATCGTGCCGTCCGCGCGGCTGGTCGGCCGGGAGGGCGTGGCGCAGGGCGTTGGTGACCAGCTCGGACACGACCAGGGCGACGTCGTCGAACCGGTCGCCCAGATCCCAGGAGGTCAGCGTCGTCCTGGTGAACTTGCGCGCCCCGCCCACCGCTTCGAACCGGGCCGGCAGGGAGCAGGAGGCCGAACCCGAGACCGCCGAGGGGTCGATGGGTGGAAGCCCCTGCCGTAACGGCTCGAGCATCGTGGATCCATTCGTCCCCATGCGAGGCACTCCCCGGATTCGCGGCTGTAGCGGCACTGCTGGTAACGGCACTGCTGGGTACAGCGGCACAACACGAACGTGAACGCAGGTGCGCGAGGCCCATGGTTCCGAATGCGCAGAGCAGATGCAAGGGCGGATGCACGTGCACGTGCCGGACCTGCCCTGTAGCGTGCCGGTTCTTGGTCATTTCTTCCGGTACCAAGTTGGGAAGCTTTCCGGAACTCTTGCCATTTCCGTAATCGAATGAGTACGGGCTGAAGCGTTTTGGTGGCAGAATCCGGCTCCTGGGTTCGGGGGCCCCGGGTGTACGGGAAGCGATGGGGAGGGTTGGACCAGTGTCGGCAGGCGAGTCGAGTGGATCTGTGGTGCGGCGCATCCTGCTGGGCTCGCAGCTCAGGCGGCTGCGCGAGTCCCGCGGTATCACCCGTGAGGCGGCCGGCTACTCCATCCGCGCCTCCGAATCGAAGATCAGCCGCATGGAGTTGGGACGGGTGAGCTTCAAGGCCAGGGACGTCGAGGACCTGCTCACGCTGTACGGAGTCGCGGACGAGGCGGAGCGGGACTCGCTCCTGGGTCTGGCGCGCGAGGCCAATGTGGCGGGCTGGTGGCACAGTTACGGCGATGTGCTGCCCGGCTGGTTCCAGACGTATATCGGTCTGGAGGGAGCGGCATCGCTCATCCGGATCTACGAAGTCCAGTTCGTCCACGGCCTCCTGCAGACCGAGGCCTACGCCCACGCGGTCGTCTCGCGCGGTATGCGCGGTGCCCCCGCGGCCGAGATCGACCGCAGGGTGGCGCTGCGGCTGGCGCGCCAGAAGACACTCGTGTCCGAGCGCGCCCCCCGCTTCCACGCCGTGCTCGACGAGGCCGCGCTGCGCCGTCCCTACGGTGACCGCGAAGTGATGCGTGCGCAGTTGCGGCATCTGATCGACATGTCGGAACAGCCCAACATCACGCTTCAGGTGATGCCCTTCAGTTTCGGCGGTCATGCCGGCGAGAGCGGGGCATTCACGATGCTGCGATTCCCTGAATCCGATCTGTCGGACATTGTCTATTTGGAGCAGCTGACAAGTGCGCTCTATCTGGACAAGGCGGAGGAAGTCGCCCAGTACGAAAGGGCCATGGTTCGTCTGCACGCGGACAGTCCGGGAGCCGAAGAGAGCCGGGATCTTCTTCGCGGTCTTCTCCAACTCATCTGATTCGCCAGTACGATGACGTACCGACAGGAGTCTGCGCCTGCAGTAAGGGATTGCATGTCCTTCTTCAATGAACTGGCCCGCCAGTACATCGACGGCGAGTGGCTGACCGGAAGCGGCTCGTGGGACATCATTGATTTCAATCCCTACAACGGCGAAAAGCTCTGCGCCGTCACCGTGGCCACCGCGGCCGAGGTCGATCTGGCCTACCGGGCGGCCGAACGCGCTCAGCGCACCTGGGCCGAAGCCGGTCCCTATGCGCGGCGGACCGTACTGGAGAACGCCGTGCGCCTCGTGGGGGAACGCAGCGGCGAAATCATCGAGATGATTATCGATGAACTCGGCGGCACCCGTTTCAGGGCCGAGTACGAGGTGCGGGCCGCGCAGGAGTTCCTCCGTGCCGCGGCCGGCCAGACACTCCGTCCGGAGGCACAGCTGCTGCCCGCGGCCGCGGACGGCAAGGAGAACCGGGTCTACCGGCTGCCCGTCGGCGTCATCGGTGTGATCAGTGCCTTCAACTTCCCCTTCCTGGTCACGATGAAGACCGTCGCCCCCGCTCTCGCCCTCGGCAACGCCGTGGTGGTGAAGCCCCATCAGAACGCCCCCATCGTCGGCGGCGGCCTGGTCGCCAGGATCTTCGAGGACGCCGGGCTGCCCGCCGGGGTGCTGAACGTGCTGATCACCGACAGCGCCGAGATAGGCGACACGTTCATCGACCACCCCGTGCCCAAGGTGATCTCGTTCACCGGATCGGACCGGGTCGGCCGCCATGTCGCGGCCACCGCCGCCGGGCTGTTCAAGAAGACCATCCTCGAACTGAGTGGCAACAGCGCACTGGTCGTGCTGGAGGACGCCGACATCGAGCACGCGGTCCGGGCCGCCGTCTTCAGCCGCTTCCTGTACCAGGGCCAGGTCAGCATGGCGGCCAACCGCATCCTGGTGGACCGGTCCGTGGAGAAGGAGTTCACCGAGCGGTTCACCGCCGAGGTGCGCACCCTCAGGACGGGTGACCCGCGCGACCCGGACACCAGGATCGGCCCGGTCATCAGCGAGTTCCAGGCCGACGCGCTCACCGCGCTCGTCGACGAGGCGCTCGCGCAGGGGGCCACCGCGCTCGTACGGGGCCGTACCCGCGGGAACCTCGTCGGACCGACGGTGCTGACCGGACTGCCGGACGGTTCACCGCTGCTGGAGCAGGAGATCCTCGGCCCGGTGGCGCTGCTGATTCCCTTCGACGGGGAGGACGACGCCGTACGGATCGCCAACGACAGTCCGTACGGGCTGAGCGGCGCCGTGCACACGGCGGACGCCGAGCGCGGGGTGCGCTTCGCCCGGCGCGTCGTGAGCGGGATGTTCCATGTCAACGACTCCACCGTGCAGGACGACCCGCTGGTCGCCTTCGGGGGCGAGAAGGGCTCCGGTATGGGACGTCTGAACGGCGAGGCGGCCGTCCGGGCGTTCACCACGCAGAGGTGGATGTCGATCCAGCACGGGCGAACAGCTTTTCCCTTCTGAGCGTCGCGGGTTGAGGACGGATTCCGACCTGATGGCTCCGTACGTTGTCGGTGCGCGCACCACCGACACGTACCACCGAAGGCAGACATCATGGTCACTCATGTCCCCGCGGAGACTTCCGGCGACGAGCGCGGCGCGCTCCTGGCGTTCGTCGAGGCACAGCGCGGCGCGATCCGGCGATCCCTGCTCGGGCTCACCGAGGAACAGGCGGCGAGCCGTCCCACGGCCAGCGCGCTCTCCCTCTCCGGGCTGCTCAAGCACGTCGCGGAGGGCGAGCTGAACTGGCTCCGGATGGCCCAGCAGCTGCCGAACGAGAATGCGCGGACCGAGGCCGACTGGTCCGACAGCTTCCGGCTCGTGGGTGCCGAGACGATTCCGCAGATGCTGGAGTTCTGGTCGAAGGTCGCCATGGAGACCGAGGCCTTCATTCACCAGGACGTCGACAGCATGGACGACACCTTCCCGCTGCCCGAGGCCCCCTGGTTCCCGCAGGGCGAGCGCTGCTCCATGCGCTGGCTGCTGGTGCATCTCGTCGAGGAGATCGGCCGCCACGCGGGGCACGCCGACATCATCCGCGAGGCGCTGGACGGCAGGACGGCCTTCGAGCTGGTGGCGGAAGAGGCGGGCTACGCTGGGCGGAGCTGAACACAAAGGGTGGGTGGTATGTCCGCGATCCGGCTCCTGGTCCTGGGCGCAGTGCGTCAGCACGGCCGTGCGCACGGCTACCAGGTCCGTAACGACCTGGAGTACTGGGGCGCGCACGAGTGGTCGAACGCGAAGCCGGGCTCGATATACCACGCGCTCAAGCAGATGGCGAAGCAGGGACTGCTCGTCGCGCACGAGACGGCCCCGTCCACGGCCGGCGGCCCGCCCCGCACCGAGTACGAGATCACCGAGCAGGGCACCCAGGAGTTCCTGTCGCTGCTGCGTGCCGCCCTGGTCTCGTACGACCAGGGCATGGACGTGCTCTCGGCGGGCATCGGCTTCGTCGTCGATCTGGAACGGGCCGAGGCGGTGGCGCTGCTCCATGAGCGGGTCGCCGCCATCGAGGCCTGGCGGGCGTCGGTCACGGGGTACTACACGCCCACCGAAGGCCCTGAATCCCTTGGGCACATCGGCGAGATCATGAATCTGTGGGTCCACTCGGCCGACGCGGGCGCCGAGTGGACGCGGGGCCTGATCGCACGCATCGAGGCCGGGGCGTACACCTTCGCGGGCGAGGGGGAGCCCTTCGTGGGAGTGCTCGCCGAAGGGCAGGAGAACCCTTACGCCACCGGGGTCCCCGACCCCGGCGATCCTGTCTGATCAAGTTTGACTAATGACGCGAGCGACGTTACTTTCGCCTTGCTAGTCAAATTTGACTACATGATCCGAAGGGCTGGTGGCACCGTGAGCGACGCGATCGTCGTCGAAGGAGTGCACAAGCGGTACGGACAGAAGCGCGCCCTGGACGGACTCGACCTCACCGTCCGCGGCGGCACGGTCCACGGGGTGCTCGGGCCCAACGGCGCAGGCAAGACCACCGTCGTGCGCATCCTGTCCACCCTGCTGCGGCACGACGGGGGCCGGGCGGAGGTCGCGGGTTTCGACGTGCGCACCGAGGCCGCCGAGGTGCGGCGGAGGATCGGGCTGCTCGGACAGCACGCGGCCGTGGACGAGGAGCTCGGCGGCCGGCAGAACCTGGAGATGTTCGGCCGGCTCCACCACCTGGGCGCGCGCCGGGCGGGCGTACGGGCCGACGAACTGCTGGAGCGGTTCGGGCTCGCCGACACCGGGCGCAAGGCGGTCAAGCGGTACAGCGGGGGCATGCGGCGGCGCCTGGACCTGGCCGCCTCCCTGATCACCGAACCGGAGGTGCTCTTCCTGGACGAGCCCACGACCGGACTCGACCCGCGCGGCCGGGCCGAGGTGTGGAGTGCGGTGCGCTCGCTCGCTGCCGGCGGCACCACCATTCTGCTGACCACGCAGTACCTGGAGGAGGCGGACCAGCTGGCCGACCGGATCTCGGTGGTCGACGGCGGCCGGGTCATCGCGGAGGGGACGGCCGACCGGCTCAAGGCGATGGTCGGCGGCGACCGCATCGACGTGGTCGTCCGTGACGCGGGCCGGCTGGCCGACGCGGCCCGGCTCCTGGGTGAGGGAGCCACCGCGGACGCGGACCGACGGCTGCTCAGCGCACCCGCACCGGACCGGATGGCTGCCCTGACGCGGACCGTGCGGGCGCTGGAGGAGGCGGGCATCGAGGCGGAGGACATCGCGGTGCGCCGTCCCACGCTGGACGAGGTGTTCCTGGCCCTCACGGGCCCCGGCGACGGAGTGGAAGCGGCGATGAACACGGCGGTGGCGGTATGAGTACGGCGACGGCGGGCGCGGGCGGCATCGGCTGGGTCCTGGCCGACTCCTGGACGATGACCCGGCGCGAACTGGCGCACTGGGCGCGTCAGCCGGTCCAGGTGGTTGTCGGCCTGGTCTTCCCGGTGATGCTCCTCCTGATGTTCAACTACCTGGTCGGCGGGGGCCGGGGGGTCGAAGGGGACAACACCGAGTTCCTGGTGCCGGGCATGCTCGCGCTCACCATGGCCTTCGGCCTGGAGGGCACGATGCTCGCCGTCACCCAGGACCTGGGCAAGGGCGTCGTCGACCGCTTCCGCTCCATGCCGATGGTCTCGGGCGCGGTCCTGGTCGGCCGGAGCGCCGCCGACATGCTCCAGTCGGTGGCCGCGCTCGCCGTGATGACCGGCGTCGGATTCGCGCTCGGCTGGCGCTGGCACAACGGCCCGGCCGCCGCCCTGGCCGGGCTGGGACTGCTGCTCCTGCTGCGGTTCGCGATGCTGTGGGTCGGCATCCACCTCGCCATGGTGGCGGGCAGGCCGGAAATGGTGCAGGCGGTGCAGATCCTGGTCTGGCCGGTGGGCTTCCTCTCCAACGTCTTCGCCTCGCCGGAGTCGATGCCCGGCTGGCTGGGCACGGTGGTCGAGTGGAACCCGATGTCCGCCACCGCGACGGCGGTCCGCGGCCTGTTCGGCAACCCCGGCGGAGCCACGGGCTCCTGGGCCGCCGAACACGCCGAACTCCTCGCGGTGCTCTGGCCGGTGGCGCTGATCGCGGTGTTCCTCCCCCTGGCTGTACGGAGGTTCGTCCGCCTCAGCCACTGAGGCGGACGAACCTCCGGTCCCCGTGGCGGAGGGCCTCAGTGGTGGAACCCGGTCTGCGTGGCCCGGTCGCGGTTCAACGGATGCGGCTGGCGCCGCAGTTCGGGCAGGAGTCTGCGCACGTCCTCCAGCAGCATCTCCGCGAGGTCCGAGGAGAACCCGTTGCGGCAGACCACCCGCAGCACCGCCAGGTCCTGCCGGTTGGCGGGGAAGGTGTACGCGGGGACCAGCCAGCCGTGCTCACGCAGTCGTCTCGACACGTCGAAGACGTCGTACGCGTGGACGTCGGGGCCGGTCGTCAGGGCGAACACCGGGAGCTCGTCGCCCCGGCTGAGGAGCCGGAAGTCGCCCAGGTTCTCGAACTCCGCCGCCAGCCGGCGGGCCACGTCCCTGGAGGCCTGCTGAACGGCCCGGAAGCCCTCCCGGCCCAGCCGCAGGAAGGTGTAGTACTGCGCCACCACCTGTGCGCCGGGTCGGGAGAAGTTCAGCGCGAAGGTCGGCATGTCGCCACCGAGGTAGTTGACGCGGAAGACCAGCTCCTCCGGAAGCTCGTCCGGAGAGCGCCACAGCGCCCAGCCCACACCGGGGTAGACCAGACCGTACTTGTGCCCCGAGGTGTTGATCGACGACACCCGGGGGAGCCGGAAGTCCCACACCAGGTCCTCGTCGAGGAACGGGGCCACCATCGCCCCGGACGCCCCGTCCACATGGACGGGGATGTCGAGTCCGGTGCGCTCCTGCAGCTCGTCGAGCGCCGCACACAGCTCCGCGATCGGCTCGTAGGAACCGTCGAAGGTGGAGCCGAGGATGCCGACCACGCCGATGGTGTTCTCGTCGCAGAGTTCGGCCGCGGCCTGCGGGTCCAGATGGAAGCGCTCGCCCTCCATCGGGACCTGCCGCGCCTCCACCTCCCAGAACGTGCAGAACTTCTCCCAGCAGACCTGCACATTGACGCCCATCACCAGGTTGGGCCGGGCGGTCGCCGGATAGCGGTCGGAATTCCTGGTCGACCAGCGCCTCTTGAGCGCCAGCCCGGCCAGCATGCAGGCCTCGCTGGACCCCGTGGTCGAACAGCCCACCGCGGTCGCCGGGTCGGGGGCGTGCCACAGGTCGGCGAGCATCGCCACACAGCGCCGCTCCAGCTCGGCGGTCCGCGGGTACTCGTCCTTGTCGATCATGTTCTTGTCCCGGCACTCGCCCATCAGCACACCGGCCTGGGGCTCCATCCAGGTGGTGACGAACGTCGCGAGGTTCAGCCGGGAGTTGCCGTCGAGCATCAGCTCGTCGTGGACCAGCCGGTAGGCGGACGACGGCGGCAACGGACCGTCCGGGAGGCGGTGCGTGGGCGGCGCGGTGTCCATCGAGGCGGTGGGGTCGGCCTCGCCGAAGAACGGGTTGAGGGCGAGCCGGCGGTGTTCCTCGGTCCTGGGCGCATCGTGTGTACCCCGGTGGAGCGGCATGGGCGGGTCGTCCTCTCAGTTCTCGGCCGCGAGCCCGGCCTTGACGGCACGGGCGAACTTCACGACCCGCTCACCGGCCTTCTCGGCGTCCTTCGCCATGGCCTCGGCGATCGTGGAGATCGTGCCGGTGGAGGAGTAGTGGACGACGGCGACGTTGACGGACACGGGCATGTGGGAACCTCCAGGTGCGGAGCCGGGTGGGGGCGTGCCGGGGGCGGTCAGGACCTGCTGATCACGGCCGCTGTTCCGTAGGCGCAGACCTCGGTGCCCACGTCGGCCGCTTCGCTGACGTCGAAACGCATCATCAGCACCGCGTTGGCGCCGCGCGCCCTCGCCTGCTCGACGAGCCGCTCCATCGCCTGGTTGCGGGTCTCGACCAGGGTCTTGGTCAGCCCCTTCAGCTCGCCGCCGACCAGCGACTTCAGCCCTGCGCCGATCTGGCTGCCGAGGTGGCGGGAGCGGACCGTGAGTCCGAAGACCTCGCCGATGACCTGGGTCACCTGGTGGCCGGGTACGTCGTTCGTCGTGACGACCAGGACGTCCGCCTGGGCCGTCTGCCCGCCGCCGTAGTCCTCGATGCTCATGGAAGGCACCTCCTGTGGACAGCTTTGCCCCGGTTCGTCCGCTGCGCATCCTTGCTTACGCCAGTGGAACCCAGAGGCGTTCCGCAGCGTTGATAGCTTGGGGCGGCCACGCAGCCGCCATCGATCGATCCTGGAGCCCGGACCCTTGAATACGCTTGCGCTCGGCCCGAGCTGGCTGGACCCGGACTATCTGCTCAACACGTTCGGCCTTCCCGGCCTTCTGCTTATCGTCTTCGCCGAGTCCGGCCTGCTCATCGGATTCTTCCTGCCCGGCGACTCCCTGCTGTTCACCACCGGTCTGCTGGTGACCACGGGGGATCTGAAGTACCCGCTCTGGCTGGTCTGCACCCTGGTCGCACTGGCGGCGATCATCGGCGACCAGGTCGGCTACCTCTTCGGCCGCAAGGTGGGCCCGGCCCTCTTCAAGCGTCCGGACTCCCGTCTCTTCAAGCAGGAGAACGTCGAGAAGGCCCACGAGTTCTTCGAGAAGCACGGTCCGAAGTCGCTGGTGCTGGCGCGCTTCGTGCCCATCGTCCGTACCTTCACGCCGATCATCGCCGGTGTGAGCCGGATGAACTACCGCTCGTTCATCACGTACAACATCATCGGCGGCATCCTCTGGGGCGTCGGTGTCACGGTCGTCGGCGCCGCTCTCGGCAAGATCGACTTCGTGCACGAGCACATCGAGATGATCCTCATCCTGATCGTGCTGATCTCCGTGGTGCCGATCGTGATCGAGTACCTGCGGGCACGCAGCAAGGGCAAGAAGGAGCGCGCCGCGGAGCGCCAGGAGGACCGGAGCCCTTCGGACAGCGGCCCGGGCGCGGGTCCGTACGACAACGGTCCGGGTCCGTACAACGGCGGTCCGGGTTCCGGCCCGTACGGCGGTGGCCCCTACGGCGGCAACGGCCCCGCGTCGGGTCCGTACGACGGCGGCCAGGGCTACGGCCCGTACGGTGACGGCGGCCGGGGCAATGGTCCGTACGGTGACGGCGGCCAGGGTTACGGCCCGTACGACGGCGGTCAGGGCAACGGCCCGTACGGTGACGGCGGCCAGGGGAACGGCCCGTACGACGGCGGCCAGGGGAACGGCCCGTACGACGGCGGCCAGGGCAACGGCCCGTACGGCGGCCCGGACGCGGGCGGTCCGGGCAATGACCAGGGTGGGTCCGGCCAGCGCGGGCGGCACGCCAAGCGCTGACCGGCCGCACACGTACGGCGCCCCGATCCCGCAAGGGACCGGGGCGCCTTTCGCGTGTCAGAAGCCGCGTGTCCGCTTGGCCGCCCGGCGGGAAGGGCCCCCGATCCCGCCCGGCACGCGCATGAACAGCCGTGAGATCTCGCTCCCCAGATTCACCCCGATGGCGATGGCCAGCGCCGTCGCCACCGCGGTGGAGAGCGAGGCGAGCCCCGTGTCCAGCTCGTTCTGGGCCACACCCAGCAGACCGAAGTACGTCGCCGAACCAGGTAGCAGGGGGCCGATCGCCGCCGTGATGTACGGCAACGAGGAGGTGTACCGGTAGCGCGAGAACAGCTGGCCGAACAGCCCCACCAGGCCCGCGGCCACCGCTGTCGCCGCCACCGGCGAGATCCCGCCGGTGCGGGCCATCGCCCCGTAGATGATCCAGGCCACGCCTCCGTTGAGGGTCACCGCGAGCACGGTGGACCGCTCCTGCTGGAGCAGGATGGCGAAGGCCAGGGTGAGGGCCATCGACGCCAGGATCTGGACCACCGGCCGGTCGTTGGGCACGAACCGTGCCTCCGGGTTCAGCTGGGCGCCGAGCTGAACGCCCAGGTAGAGCATCAGCAGCACCCCGCCGACGATGCCGATGAAGAAGTACATGACCTCCAGGAGCCGGGCTCCCGCGGTGATGTAGTAGCCGGTCAGTCCGTCCTGTACACCGGCGACCAGGGCCCGCCCGGGCAACAGCGCGAACAGTCCACCGGTGATCACCGCGGACGGCCTGACATCCGTCGAGTGGGTGAGGGTCAGCGCGATGCCCATCGCGGCGGGGGGCATGGCCGCGGCCATGAACTGGTAGAACTCCGGCAGCCCGCGCCCGGCACACAGCCACGCCAGCCGGTCCCCGAGCATCGCGCCCGCTGCCGCCACGAGGAAGACCAGCACACCACCACCGACCAGCACCGATGCCGAACCGGCGAGAAGCCCGGCGGAGGCGGTCAGCACCCAGCCCGGGTACGGGTGCCGGTTACGGCGGATCTCGGCCAGCCGGCGGTAGGCCTCCTCCAGCGAGACCTCGACGTGTTCCGTGGTCGTGATGTCGTCGATCAGCCGGAACACCGCGGCCAGCCGGGTGTAGTCCGTGCCCCGGCGGCGTACGGTCCTGCTCGCCGTCACCGGGTCCTCGACCAGCGAAGGCTGGTGCGAGATCGACAGCAGGGTGAAGGTGACCGTCGGCTCGCAGCGGTCGAGCCCGTACGAACGCGTCACCGCGAACATGGCCGCCTCGACGTCCTCGGCGCCCTCCCCGCCCGCGAGCAGCAGTTCCCCGATACGCAGCGTCAGGTCGAGCACCCGGGGCACCGCGGGGCCCGAGTCGTCGGTCTTCTGCACACCCTCCGGCGCCGGACGCTCCGTCACCGGCATCCGCAGCATCGTGCGCATCCGGTCCTGCCAGGGAGCCTCCTTGGTCAGCCGGACCATCGGGATACCGTGCGCCGGAGTGAAGACGGGCTGCTGGTGCTGCGCGTTGTACCCGCTCGGCGGGACGAACGCGGACGCCGGCGCGTCGGCACCGCCGCCCGGACCGGAAGCGGAACCCTGGCCCGAGCCGGGGCCCGCCGACGGATCAGTGTGCAGACCGGCCGGAAGGGCGAATTCCGATGTGGGGTGGTCGTCCTCGGAAGGCGTCGGCGGCTGCTCCACACCGGCCGGTGGGACAAAGGCGCTGCGTGCCTCGTCGGACTGGGGCTTCTGGTCCTCGGGACCGCCCTGTTCCGCCACCACTCGACCTCGTTCCTCCTTGACGGCGCGTTCTGGGAGCGCTCCTGCCCAGTATGGGCACGGACATGGGCCGCCACGCACAACGGGCGGCGCACCGGTGAATGGTGCGCCGCCCGTTCCGTACGGTCAGCAGGGCCGGTCGGCCCAGTACGCCGCAGTCCGCGCCGTCCCGCCCAGAAGCGGAACCGGAGGGACTACGTCAGTGCGCGCCGCCCTGCGCCTCAAGACGCTTGTAGGAGGCCTCGATCTCGGCCTCGGCCTCGGTGCGGCCGACCCAGTCGGCGCCCTCGACGGACTTGCCCGGCTCCAGGTCCTTGTAGACCTCGAAGAAGTGCTGGATCTCGAGCCGGTCGAACTCCGACACGTGGTGGATGTCGCGCAGGTGCTCCACCCGGGGGTCGGACGCCGGGACGCACAGCAGCTTGTCGTCGCCGCCGGCCTCGTCGGTCATCCGGAACATGCCGATGGCGCGGCACTTGATGAGGCAGCCGGGGAAGGTCGGCTCGTCCAGGATGACCAGCGCGTCCAGCGGGTCGCCGTCCTCGCCGAGGGTGTTCTCGACGAAGCCGTAGTCGGCCGGGTAGCTGGTCGAGGTGAAGAGTCGACGGTCCAGGCGGATCCGACCGGTCTCGTGGTCCACCTCGTACTTGTTCCGCGAACCCTTCGGGATCTCGATGGTGACGTCGAACTCCACGGGTGGCTCCTCCATGATCAACACATACGACTGGTGGTTAAGTGTCCCTCACGCAGATGAGTGCTCGCGAAAGGGGCTGGTCAACGGTGGCCGAGCCGGTGGAGAGACCGACGGACGAACCGTTGAACAGGTGGGGCAAGTGGAAGGACTCGAAGTACCTGAAGCGGGCGGGCGGGTCGCGCGACTGGCAGCTCGCCGCAGGCTCCGCGGTGCTCGGCCTGGTGGTCGCCGCCGGTGCCGTCCTGGCCGCCGGTCCCTGGGACTCCGGTCAGCGTAAGGCCGAGCAGGACCGGGCTGCCGCCCAGGAGCGCGCAGGTGGCGCACATCACCAACGGTCCACGCCCGCCGGGCCGGGGCCCGCCCCCAGCGCCCCCGCCGTCCTGGCACCCCTGGGAGCCTCGGCCGGCGTGACCGACCCGGTGGGCGCGAGCAGCCTGAAGAGCGTCCTCGCGCCCGTGCTGGGCACGCCCGCCCTCGGCACCGTGCGCACCGCCGTCGTCGTGGACACGGCCACCGGCAGGGAGCTGTACGCACAGGGTGCGGACACGCCCATGACACCCGCGTCCACCGTGAAGATCGCCACGGGCGTCGCCGTGCTCTCCGCCCTCGGCCCCGGGCACCGCATCGCCACGACGGTCCGTGCGTCGGCCGACTCCCGCACCGTCACCCTCGTCGGCGGCGGCGACCCCACGCTGGACAAGGCCGCGTTGCGCGGTCTGGCCGCCGACACGGCGCGCGCCCTGCGCGACAGCGGCACGGGGGACGTCGAGCTGACGTACGACACGTCCAGGTACTCCGGACCCGCCCTGCACCCCATCGGCCCCAACGAGAACATCACGCCGGTCAGCGCGCTGATGGTCGGCGGGGGCCGTCTCGACGGAAGCGACCGGGGCCCCGCCCCGCGCACCGACGACCCCGCGGGCGACGCCGCCCGCGCCTTCGCCGGTCTGCTCGACGACGCGGGCGTGACCACCGGGTCCGAGCCCTCCCCGGGGCGTGCCGGCAAGGGGTCCAGGACGGTGGCGACACACCTGTCGGAGCCCCTCTCCGCCCTGGTCGAACGGGCCCTGGCCAACAGCGACAACGACATCGCCGAGGCACTGGTCCGCCAGACGGCCCTGAAGGCGGGTGAGCCCGCCTCCTTCGCAGGGGGTCGGCGCGCCGTGACCGACCGGCTGAAGAAGCTGGGGCTGCCGCTGGCCGGCGCGAACCTCGCCGACGGCAGCGGCCTCGACCGCGCCGACAAGGTGACGGCGGGCCTGCTCACCGGCCTGCTCGCGCTCGCCGCCGATCCGGACCACCCCGAGCTCCGCCCCGTCCTCACCGGCCTCCCGGTGGCCGGTTTCACCGGCACGCTCGACGACCGGTACCCCGCCGACTCCCGGGGCACCGGCGTGGTCCGGGCCAAGACGGGCACCCTCACCGGGGTGAACGCCCTCGCCGGCACGGCGCTCGACGCGCAGGGCCGTCTGCTCGCCTTCGCCTTCCTCGCCTCCGGCACCACATCCCCGTCCGAGGCGGAATCCACCCTGGACGCCTTGGCCACCACCCTCGTCACCGGCACCCGGTGAGCGGCTGACACCCCACCACCGGACGACCACCTCACGTACGGTTGACGCATGACGAGCATCGGTGGTGCCGAGATGGTCGACTGGAATCTCGCGGTCGCGACCGCGACCCGACTGGTGCGGCCGGGTCCCGAGATCAGCCGCGAGGAGGCCCGCGCCGTCGTCGCGGAGCTCCGTCGGCATGCCAAGGCCTCGGAGGAGCATGTCCGTTCGTTCACCCGGATGATCCCGGAGGGGCACGAACCCGAGGACACCCCGGTCCTGGTCGTCGACCGGGCGGGCTGGATCAGGGCCAACGTCGCGGGCTTCCGCGAGCTGCTGCGCCCCCTGCTGGGGAAGATGCAGGACCGGCGGGGCGGCGGCCCCGGCGGTGCGGTGCTCGGTGCGGTCGGCGGGAAGGTGACCGGCGTCGAGCTGGGCATGCTGCTGTCGTTCCTGGCCTCCCGGGTCCTCGGGCAGTACGAGACCTTCGCCCCCGCCACCCGGGAGCTCCCGGCCTCCGCCAACGGCGGCGGCAGGCTGCTCCTGGTCGCTCCCAACATCGTCCACGTCGAACGTGAACTCGGCGTCGATCCGCACGACTTCAGGCTCTGGGTGGCCCTCCACGAGGAGACCCACCGCACCCAGTTCACCGGCGTGCCGTGGCTCCGCGACCATCTGCAGGGCGAAATCCAGTCGTTCCTCGACGAGACCGATGTCGACCCGATGACCGTCGTGGAACGCCTCAGGGAGGCGGCCCAGTCCTTCTCGGGCGGCAGCCGCCCCGAGGGAGAGCAGGGGGACGACGGCGACGACGGCGGGCGCAGCCTCGTCGAGATCGTCCAGACGCCCGCGCAGCGCGAGATCCTCGGCCGTCTCACCGCCGTGATGTCCCTGCTCGAAGGGCACGCGGACTTCGTGATGGACGGGGTGGGCCCCGACGTGGTGACCTCCGTCGCCGAGATCCGGGAGAAGTTCCAGCAGCGCAGGGCGCGCGGGGCGAGCCGTCTTGACCTGGCGCTGCGCAAGCTGCTGGGCCTCGACGCCAAGCTGCGTCAGTACCGCGACGGCGAGAAGTTCGTCCGGGCCGTGGTCGACGAGGTCGGGATGGACGGCTTCAACCGGGTGTGGACCTCTCCCAACACCCTCCCCACGAAGGCGGAGATCGCGGCCCCCGCGGACTGGGTCGCGAGGGTGCACCGCAGGACGGATTCCTGACCGCGGCCGGCGCGACGGCAGGAGGGCGCCCTCTCAATCACCCATCCGGGGGACCATAGGGGCACGGGATGGCGTGCAATGCTCGATGAACAGCTTGGCTCTGTCACCATCGACGCACTCTGAGTGACGGGACCTTCGTCCCGGCGCTCCGAGGCACACCCCCCAGAACTCCATCCGAAGGGCACCGGACATGGGTCCCCATCCTGCGGTCGCGGCGATACGCCTGGCGGTCCGCCGCGTACTCCACGACGTCGTCACCGAATACAACCGCCACACCGAACAGGCCGGGCACGCCGAGCTGGCCGAAGCCGGGGCCGGCGGCCGACGGGCCGCGCTTCCCGAACGGCCCGACACCCCGCTGGTGCTCGTCGCCTGCTCCGGGGGTGCCGATTCCATGGCGCTCGCCTCCGCACTCGCCTTCGAGTCGCGCAAACTTCCTGTCCGGGCAGGCGGCATCACCGTCGACCACGATCTCCAGCCCGGCTCCGCCCTCCGCGCGGGTGAGGTCGTCGCCCGCCTCGCCGAGATGCGACTCGACCCGGTCGAGGCCGTCGCCGTCCGCGTCGGCCGTGAGGGCGGCCCCGAGGCCGCCGCCCGTGATGCCCGCTACGCCGCGCTGGACGCCGCCGCCGAGCGCCACGGCGCCGCCGCCGTCCTCCTCGGCCACACGCGTGACGACCAGGCCGAGACCGTCCTCCTCGGCCTGGCCCGCGGCTCGGGCATCCGCTCGCTCTCCGGGATGGCCGCCGCCTCCGGCCCCGAGGGCCGCTACCGCCGCCCCTTCCTCCAACTCGACCGGCAGACCGCCCGCAAGGCCTGCATGGTCCAGTCGCTCCCCGTCTGGGACGACCCCCACAACGTCGACCCCGCCTACACCCGCTCCCGGCTGCGCCACGAGGGCCTGCCCGCCCTGGAGAAGGCGCTGGGCAAGGGGGTCGTCGGGGCCCTCGCCCGTACCGCCCAGCTCTCCCGCGACGACGCCGACGCCCTCGACACCTGGGCCGCCGAGGCCGCCCGCTCGGTGCGTGACGACGACGGACGGCTGGAGTGCGCCAAGCTCTCGGTCCTGCCGCCCGCGGTACGCCGCCGCGTGCTGCGACGGGCCCTGATCGAGGCCGGGTCCCCCGCCGGTTCGCTCTTCGCCCGGCACATCGAGGAAGTCGACCGGCTCATCACGGGCTGGCGGGGCCAGGGGGCCATCAACCTGCCCGGCCGCGTCGAGGCACGGCGGCAGGGTGGCAGACTGGTGATTCGGCAGAGCTGAAGCGCAAGCGGCTGACGTGCAGGCGAGACGGCCCGTCCGGCCCGGGGAAGCCCGGGCCCGGCAGGCAGAGAAAGAGACGCGGGTGAACGAGAAGGACATGGGTACCGACCTTCAGTCGGTGCTCCTCACCAAGGAAGAGATCGACGCGAAGCTCGTCGAGCTGGCCGCGAAGATCGACGCGGAGTACGCGGGCAAGGACCTGCTGATCGTCGGTGTGCTCAAGGGCGCGGTGATGGTCATGGCGGACCTGGCGCGTGCGCTGTCCACCCCCGTCACCATGGACTGGATGGCCGTCTCCTCGTACGGCGCGGGCACCCAGTCCTCGGGCGTCGTCCGGATCCTCAAGGACCTCGACACCGACATCAAGGGCAAGCACGTCCTGATCGTCGAAGACATCATCGACTCCGGTCTGACGCTGTCCTGGTTGCTGACCAACCTCGGTTCGCGTGAGCCGGCGAGCCTGGAGGTCTGCACGCTCCTGCGCAAGCCGGACGCCGCGAAGGTCGCGATCGACGTGAAGTGGGTCGGCTTCGACATCCCCAACGAGTTCGTCGTCGGCTACGGGCTGGACTACGCGGAGAAGTACCGCAACCTCCCCTTCGTCGGCACGCTCGCCCCGCACGTGTACGGCGGCTGAGACCCGCCCCTACGGTCCCGGCCGAACCCGGTCGGACTCCGGGGAACCCTCACCGCCCTCCCGCCGTTGGAGCCTTCGAAGGCGGGTTTGTCGGACGTCCCCTGCGGTCGCGGGTGACAATGCTGGGGTACCGTCCGAAGAACAGTCTTTTCTCACAGCAGCATTTACCTACGGGCAGGAGGGACGGGGCGACTTCGCTCCGTATGGATGGACGTGAAGCGATACTTCCGTGGGCCGGTCATGTGGATCGTGCTGGCCGTCCTCGCCGTGGTCGTGTTGATGCAGGTCGTCGGCTCGTCCGGCGGCTACAAGACGGTGGACACCGGCAAGGTGATCCAGGCGATCAGCAAGGACCAGGTGGAGCAGGCCAAGCTGACCACCGGTGACGAACAGATTCTCAAGATCGAGCTGAAGGACGGCCAGAAGCTCAAGGGCGAGTCCGGCAGCAAGTTCCAGGCGAGCTATATCGGTAACCAGGGCGTCGAACTGGCCGACACGCTGCAGCAGAAGTTCGAGAGCGGTGACATCGAGAAGGGTTACACCGTCTCGCCGTCGAAGCAGTCCCCGTTCGTCTCGATCCTCCTCTCGTTGCTGCCCTTCGTCCTGATCGTCGTCGTCTTCCTGTTTCTGATGAACCAGATGCAGGGTGGCGGCTCCAAGGTCATGCAGTTCGGCAAGTCCAAGGCCAAGCTGATCACCAAGGACACGCCGAAGACGACCTTCGCCGACGTGGCGGGGTCGGACGAGGCCGTCGAGGAACTGTACGAGATCAAGGAATTCCTCCAGGAGCCGGCGAAGTTCCAGGCCGTCGGCGCCAAGATCCCCAAGGGCGTCCTGCTGTACGGGCCGCCCGGTACGGGCAAGACCCTGCTCGCTCGCGCAGTCGCGGGTGAAGCGGGAGTTCCGTTCTACTCGATCTCCGGGTCCGACTTCGTCGAGATGTTCGTCGGTGTCGGTGCCTCGCGAGTCCGGGACCTCTTCGAGCAGGCCAAGGCGAACGCTCCGGCGATCGTCTTCGTCGACGAGATCGACGCCGTGGGCCGGCACCGCGGTGCCGGTATGGGCGGCGGTCACGACGAGCGCGAGCAGACGCTCAACCAGCTGCTCGTCGAGATGGACGGATTCGACGTGAAGGGCGGCGTCATCCTGATCGCCGCCACGAACCGTCCGGACATCCTGGACCCGGCGCTGCTGCGTCCCGGACGCTTCGACCGGCAGATCGCCGTCGACCGCCCGGACATGCAGGGCCGCCTGGAGATCCTCAAGGTGCACCAGAAGGGCAAGCCGGTCGCCCCCGACGTCGACCTCAACGCGGTCGCCCGTCGTACGCCCGGCTTCACCGGTGCCGATCTGTCGAACGTGCTGAACGAAGCTGCGCTCCTCACGGCGCGCAGCAACAAGAAGCTGATCGACAACAGCATGCTCGACGAGGCCATCGACCGCGTCGTGGCGGGTCCGCAGAAGCGGACCCGGATCATGTCCGAGAAGGAAAAGAAGATCACCGCGTACCACGAGGGCGGACACGCCCTGGTCGCGGCGGCCTCGCCCCAGTCGGACCCGGTCCACAAGATCACGATCCTCTCCCGCGGCCGCGCCCTCGGTTACACGATGGTGCTCCCGGAAGAGGACAAGTACTCCACGACGCGCAACGAGATGCTCGACCAGCTGGCGTACATGCTGGGCGGGCGCGCGGCGGAGGAGCTGGTCTTCCACGACCCGACCACCGGTGCCGCGAACGACATCGAGAAGGCCACAGCCACGGCCCGCGCGATGGTCACGCAGTACGGCATGACCGAGCGCCTCGGCGCGATCAAGTTCGGCGGCGACAACACCGAGCCCTTCGTGGGCCGGGAGATGGGCCACCAGCGCGACTACTCGGAAGAGGTCGCGGCGCTCGTCGACGAAGAGGTCAAGAAGCTCATCGAGACCGCGCACAACGACGCGTGGGAGATTCTCGTCGAGAATCGCGACATCCTCGACGCCCTGGTCCTCGAGCTCCTCGAGAAGGAGACGCTCAACAAGGACCAGATCGCCGAGATCTTCGCCCCGATCGTGAAGCGTCCGGCCCGGCCGGCGTGGACCGGTTCGGCCCGGCGCACGCCTTCGACGCGTCCGCCGGTGCTGTCTCCGAAGGAGCTGGCCCTCACCAACGGCTCGACCACCGCCAATGGTTCGGCCGCCCCTGCGGAGATCGCTCCGAAGGACATCACGTCGAAGGACCTCGGTACGTCCACGGAAGCCCTTCCGGAGGAGCGTCCCGAGAGCTAGCCCCCCTGCCCGACCCGGTGTGGCCCCTGTCACGGGTGCAGCACCGGGCCTGGAATGGATGCCGCGCCCCCCAGGTTCTAGCCTGTGGGGGCGCGGCACTTTCGTGTGCCCGCGTCGTGCCTGCCGTTCTCCTGGGCGCAGGTGACAGCACAGAGGAACGAGGCACAGATGACCGACCCGGTGACGCTCGACGGGCAGGGTTCGATCGGCGTATTCGACGAGAAGCGGGCCGAGTCGGCCGTACGTGAGCTCCTCATCGCGGTCGGGGAGGACCCGGACCGTGAAGGGCTGCGCGAGACGCCGGGCCGGGTGGCGCGTGCGTACAAGGAGATATTCGCGGGCCTCTACCAGGAACCCGAGGACGTCCTGACGACGACGTTCGACCTCGGCCACGACGAGATGGTGCTGGTCAAGGACATCGAGGTGTTCAGTACCTGTGAGCACCACCTGGTGCCCTTCCGCGGTGTCGCGCACGTGGGGTACATCCCCGCGACCAGCGGAAAGATCACAGGGCTGTCCAAGCTGGCCCGGCTGGTCGACGTGTACGCCCGGCGCCCCCAGGTGCAGGAGCGGCTCACCACCCAGATCGCCGAGTCCCTGATGGCCATCCTGGAGCCGCGCGGGGTCATCGTGGTCATCGAGTGCGAGCACATGTGCATGTCGATGCGGGGCATCCGCAAGCCCGGAGCCAAGACGCTCACGTCCGCCGTCCGCGGCCAGCTGCGCGACTCCGCCACGCGCGCGGAGGCGATGAGCCTCATCATGGCGCGCTGAACAGGCGGGGGGTGTGCGGGACCGACGGGTCGGGGCCGCCGCGGAGCTCCCTTGCAGGTGAACGGCCTCCCGGCCGGATCCCTGAGGCGCGGACGCCCCCGGTCGTCTGCCCGCCGCAGTACCGGCGACGGCCGTGGAGGGGTGCGCGAGGCATTTCGGGGGCCCGCCGACACGAGGCGTGAGGCCGGGCCGGCAGGCCGGAACGTCTCGGCGCAGGTCCGGCGCGAGGTCTTCGCGTGCCGGGCCGGTGAACTCGGGGGTCGGGGCCTGGATGCCCCCCGGGAGGGAGGACGCGTTCCTTCAGGAGCTCGTGGATCGACGCGAGGACGGCCGGGTGCGCCGGCGCCGCGTTCCACGAACCCGGCGGTCGCGGCACTCCGGTCGAGAGCCCGGCGGGCCAGGGCCTGCTAGGCCGCTGCCGCGCTCCTGTCGTCGTCCCTGTCCTCCGGGAGCCTGCAGACGCGCTCCAGGAAGACCGCGGCGGCGACGACGGCGATGCCGGCCACGACCGCACTCCCGGCGTAGATCGCCTGATCGCGCCGGGGCGGGATGTCGAGGTAGCCGAGCAGGAAGACGCCCGCACCGCCGTACATCCCCGCGACCAGCGCCGCGACGAGCGCACTCGCCTGGCCGAAGACCACGGCACGCGCCGCCATCAGGGGCTCGACGCCCTTGGCCCCCGGTCGGCGCTCCCGCTGGGCGCGCAGGCGGGCCCTGATCGACAGGGCCGTGGCCAGCAGCACCACGGCGATCACCGCGAGCACGACGGACGCCGCGAGCGGCACGCTCGGCAAGGTCCCCAAGGAGTCCCAGAGGCGGGCTGCTGCCCAGGACAGCACGCCGGCTCCGGCGAAGAGTCCGGCCAGGAGGCCGAGCCGTAGTTGCTTCACCGAGAGTGCCGCCCTTCGCCGCCGTTGCCGTGTCGTTCGTCCTTGAGCCTAACGACTACTCGGGCAGGCGGAGTTCCAGGTCGGCCCGGGGGAGTACCCCGTCGCGCCCGATGTCGGCCAGCAGGTCGGCGACCGGTCCGGAACCGGGCAGCTGGGCCTCGGGATCCACGTCGTACCAGGGGGCGAGAACGAACGCGCGTTCGTGGGCCCGCGGGTGCGGAAGGGTGAGCAGTGGGTCGTCGGAGACCACATCGGCGTACGCCACGATGTCGACGTCGATGGTGCGCGGTCCCCAGCGCTCCTCACGGACCCGGTCGAAGGCCTCTTCGATGGCCTGGCCGCGCTCCAGCAGCGAGGACGGAGGCAGGGTCGTCTTCACGACGACCACCGCGTTGAAGTAGGAGGGCTGGGAGCCGGGGTCCACGCCCCACGGCTCGGTCTCGTACACCGGGGAGACCGCCTTGACCCGTAGGCCGGGGGTGTCCTCCAGGGCGTCGATGGCGCCCTGGAGGGTCTCCAGCCTGTTGCCGAGGTTGGAGCCCAGGGAGATCACGGCCCGTTTGGGGTTGGAGAGGGTGACGTCCGCCGCGTCCACCTGCTCGACGACGGCGGCCGGAACCGGCTGTACGGTCGGGTCGCTCTGCCCCTCGGTGGAAAATGCAGTCATGCTCGGCTCCGGGTGATGGTGATGGTCACGTCGTCGAAGGGGACGGTGATCGGCGCGTCCGGCTTGTGGACGACGACCTCGACCTCCTCGACCCCTTCGTGCTTGAGGCACTGCTGCGCGATGCGTTCCGCGAGGGTCTCGATCAGATCGACGGGTTCACCCTTGACGACGCCGACGACCTCCTCCGCCACCACGCCGTAGTGCACGGTCTTCGTGAGGTCGTCCGCGGCTGCCGCGGGGCGGGTGTCGAGGCCGAGCACCAGGTCGACGATGAAGGTCTGGCCCTCTTCCCGCTCCCGGGGGAAGACACCATGGTGCCCACGGGCCTTGAGGCCGCGCAGCGCGACACGATCCACGCGAATCACTCCTGCTGTTCGTTGGTCCGGCGGCACCCGGCCGCGTGCGGGCGGAGAGGTGCCGTCTTTCGAATCTACCCGTGAGCACCGACAGTTCCCGCCCGCGGGGACGCGGGCCGGCCGGGCGCGAGGCCGGTAGCCGCGTATACCCCGCGATCCGGCGGTCCAATCCCCTTTCGGGGTCCTACCCGCTCAGGACGGGGACTCCTCGTCGTCCTCCTCGCCGGTCTCGGCCAGTACGGGCGAACCGTGGTGGGACCAGAGCTTCCAGCCGTCAGGTGTGCGGCGGAACACGTTGGTGGCGACGACGAGCTGGCCGACCAGTGGGCCCAGCGCGTCACCCTCCTCCGCGGGACCGCCGCTGAGGATGTTCTCGGTGCAGGTCACCAGTGCGGTGTCCCCGGTCATCGCGACCCCGACGTCGGTCAGGAAGAACTGGATGTACTCGGTGTTCGCCATGATCAGCGCATAGCTGCGCAGCACCTCGCCGCGGCCCGTGAGCACCGGCCAGCCCGGGTGGACGCAGGAGACGGTGAGGTCCTCGCCCGGCAGCCAGAGCCCGGAGAGTTCCTCGAAGTCGCCGCGTTCCATCGCCTCGTAGAAGGCGGTGTTGGCCTGTTCGACGGCCCGGATGTCGGCGGCGGCCGCCTCGTGCTCGTCGTGTGCGGAGCTCACGCGGCTCCCTCGACGGCGCGGGCGACCCGCACGGCGTCCGCGGTGGCCCGTACGGCGTGCACCCGGACCGCCCAGGCGCCGGCGTTCGCCGAGAGGGCGGAGATCGCGGCCGTGGCCGCGTCGCGTTCCCGCGCGGGTGGCGGCGCGGCGCCGTCGCCGGCCAGGACATGGCCGAGGAACCGCTTGCGGGAGGCGGCGACGAGCAGGGGCCGGCCCAGCTCGCGCAACCGGGCGAGGTGCGCGACGAGCGAGAGGTCGTGGGCGGCGTCCTTGGCGAAGCCGAGCCCCGGGTCGATCACCAGCTTCTCCGGGCTCACACCGCCCCCGATCACGGCGTCCATGCGCTCGCGGAGCTCCGCGACCACTTCGGCGACGACGTCCTCGTACACGGCCCGGCTGTTCATCGACTCACTGAAACCGCGCCAGTGCATGACGACGAAGGGCACGTCGGCCGCGGCGACGACGGGGATCATGTCCGGGTCGGCGAGGCCACCGCTCACATCGTTGACCAGGACGGCCCCGGCTGCGACGGCCTGGTCGGCGACGCGGGCGCGCATGGTGTCCACGGAGAGGGTGACGCCCTCGGATGCCAGCCCGCGTACGACGGGGACGACCCGCCGCAGCTCCTCCGCCTCGTCCACCCGGCTGGCGCCGGGGCGGGTCGACTCACCGCCGACGTCGATCAGGTCCGCCCCCTCGGCGGCCAGTTCGAGGCCGTGCTTGATCGCCGCCGTGGTGTCGAACCAGTGACCTCCGTCCGAGAAGGAGTCGGGCGTCACATTGACGACTCCCATGACCGCGCAGCGGTCCCACTCCGGCAGGCCCCGGACCGTGCCCCGTCCTCGCAACGTACTCATACGACCAGCCTAGGCCCGCGCACGGGTCGGTCAGGCCGCGCGGACACCGCGCTCACCGCCCTGCGCGGGCAGGTGCGCGCAGGGGCGGGGGCGCCGGGACCGGAACGGGCGGGGCGGCGCGAGGGTCACGAAACCCTCCGCCCGGAGAGCGGCGAGGCCGATCCGGGGCAGGTCCCGTCCGGAGCGGAAGACCACGAACCGGGGCTCCCAGCGGGGCCGGAACTTGGCGTTGAACCGGTACAGCGACTCGATCTGGAACCAGCGCGAGAGGAAGATCAGCAGCCCGCGCCAGCAGCGCAGCACCGGCCCGGCGCCCAGCCGCTCGCCGCGGGCCAGGGCGGAGCGGAACATCGCGAAGTTCAGCGAGACACGGGCGACGGCGAGCCGCGGTGCGGCCTGGAGGGAGGCGACGATCAGCAGCTCGTTCATCCCGGGGTCGGCGGACCGGTCGCGCCGCATCAGCTCCAGGGAGAGGCCGTCGGCGCCCCACGGGACGAAGTGGAGCACGGCCTTCAGGTCGCCGTACGGGGAATCCTCCGCACCGGACTCGGCCAGATGGGCGGTGGCGACGACACAGTCGCCGTCCGCAGGGTCGCCGATCCGGCCCAGTGCCATGGAGAAACCGCGCTCGGTGTCCGTGCCGCGCCAGTCGGCGGCGGCGCCGCGGATGCGTTCCAGTTCGGTGGGGCCGATGTCGCGGACGCGCCTGACCCGGGTCTCGTAGCCGTTACGTTCGATGCGCTTCACCATCTGGCGCACGTTGCGCATCGCGCGCCCGGTCAGGGAGAAATCCGCGACGTCCACCACCGCCTCGTCCCCGATCTCCAGCGCGGCCAGGCCCGTCTCGCGCGTCCACACCTCACCGCCGGTCTCGCTGCAGCCCATCACCGCGGGGGTCCAGGAGTGCGCCCGCGCCTCGTCCATGAAGCGTTCGATGGCGCCGGGCCAGGCCTCCACATCGCCGATCGGGTCACCTCCGGCGAGCATCACCCCCGACACCACGCGATAGCAGACGGCTGCCTTGCCACTGGGCGAGAACACGACGCCCTTGTCGCGGCGGAGCGAGAAGTGCCCGAGGGAGTCGCGGCTCCCGTGCTTGTCGAGCAGCACCCGCAGCCGCGCCTCGTCGTCCTCGCTCAGCAGTGCGGCCGGGTGTTCGGGGCGGAAGGCGAGGTAGATCGTGGTGACGGCGGTCAGCAGCCCGAGGGCGCCCAGGGAGTACGCCACCGTCCAGGAGGTCGGCCCCGTGTAGTCCACGGGTCCCTCCAGCCCGAACAGGCCGTACAGCACGTGCTGGAGCCGGTCGGCGATGGAGGGGTCGCCCACGACCCGGCCCGGGTGCACGCTCACGACGACCAGGCCCAGGACGAGCGAACCCGCGCCGAGGAGGACGAAGTTGGCCAGCGCCCGCCAGCGGCTCCGCGGGTCGGGGAGTGCGGCGAACTCGCTCCGGTGGCGTACCAGCAGGAAGCACAGCACCAGGGAGAGCAGCACCCCGATCAGGGAGTGGCGGTAGGCGAACTGCGCCGCCGCCCCGGCGGGCAGGAGGATCACCGCGGCCCGCCATGCCCGGCGTTTGCGGCGCTTGATGCCGTGGGCCAGGAGGAGCAGCAGCACGCCGGAACTGAGCGAGAGCGCCGCCGCGAACGGTCCGAGGGCGCCGGGGAGCACCTCGGCGAAGGTGTGCACGCGGCTGTGCCGGAAGCGCGGGAAGACCCCCGCGGCGACGTCGATCAGGCCGACCGCCGCGCAGGCGCTCCCCACCAGCGCCGGTACGGATGCCGGGCGTGGCCCGCGGAGGAACCCACGTCCGCGCACCGCGAGCGGAACCGATCCTGATGTATCCCCATCTACCGTGCCAGACATCGCTTCCCGTGGCTCCGCGAGAGATTCCGAGTCCGTCGGCCGAAGCCCCTACGGACGATGTGCGCCCTCTAGGACGAGGCTTCCACGGAGTGGGTTCATCCTCTTTCCGGAAATTTCCCGCACAGAAAGCTCATCTCTGCTCATGGGCCTCACCGGCACCCCTGTTCTGGTCGTGGCGGCCGCACTGGCGAGCGGGCTGTTCGCCGCCACGCTTCTGCTCTGGCCCCGGCTGGCGGGCCGCACCGCCCGGGCGGTCGCGGGCCGGACGGCTCTGCTGCTCTCGACCCAGCTGGCGCTCTTCGTCGCGGCCGGTCTGCTGGCCAACCACTCCTTCCTCTTCTACGGCTCCTGGGCCGACCTGCTCGGGCGCGAGCAGGAGTTGGGCACGGTCACGGACCACGGGGCGGGGAAGGGCGCGTCCGGGGGCGTGGTGCGCATCGGCACCGTGCGGCCGGACGCGCCGGGGGCGGGCCGGCCGGCGTCGGGCGGCCGGATCGACGAGGTCGTCGTCTCCGGGCGCGCCTCGGGAATCGACAGCCGGGCCTACGTATATCTGCCGCCGGAGTACTTCCAGCAGGCCCACGCCGGACGGACGTTCCCCGCGGTGATCGTCCTCACCGGCTATCCGGGTACGGCCGAGAACCTGTTCAAGGGGCTGCGGTACCCGCGGACCGCACACGAGCGGGTGAGGGCGGGCAGGGCGCAGCCGATGGTCCTGGTGATGCTGCGGCCGACGGTGGCGCCGCCGAGGGACACCGAGTGCGTGGACGTCCGGGACGGCCCGCAGGCCGAGACGTTCTTCGCGGAGGACCTGCCCCGGGCCGTCTCCCGCACGTACCGGGTGGGGGAGCACGCCCGTAACTGGGGTGTCATCGGCAACTCCACCGGCGGCTACTGCGCGCTGAAGCTCGGACTGCACCATCCGGAGAGATTCGCGGCGAGCGCCGGCCTCTCCGCGTACTACCGGGCGGCCGAGGACCCGACGACCGGCGATCTCTTCCACGGGGACCGGGCGGCACGCCGCCGTGCCGATCTGCTGTGGAGCCTGGACCACCGGCCGCCCGCCGCTTCGTCCTTCCTGGTCACGACGTCCCGGCAGGGCGAGGGGAACCTGCGGGAAACCCGCGAGTTCATCGACCGGGTGAGGGCACCCGCCCGGGTGTCCTCCATCGTGCTCGACAGCGGCGGGCACAACTTCACGACATGGCGGCGGGAGATCCCTCCCGCCCTGGAGTGGATGAGCGGCAGACTCACCGCGGACTGAACGACGGCCTCACGGCGCCACGACCTTCGCCACCGTCTCCACCGCCACCTCGGCGCGCGGGACGGACTGCGCGTCCGCGTCGATCGAGCGGCGCAGGGCCTCGTGGAGACGAGCCGGGGTGAGGACGCCGAGGAAACGGCCCGTGCCCTCCTCGTCGATGACGGCGATCCAGCCCGCGTCGTGCTGGAGCATCGTGGCGAAGGCCTGCTTGAGGGGCGCGCCGAGCGGCAGCCACGCCTCCATGCGCCGGGCGTGATCGCGGACCGTGCCCTTCGCGGTGGCCGACACCGCCTCGCCCACCGGGATCCAGCCGTGCAGATTGTCCTCACGGTCCAGCACGACCGCCCAGCGGGCGCCCTCGCTCCGCAGCCGTGCGGTCGCCGTCGCCAGCGGGTCGTCGAGGTGGACGACCGGGGGCTGGTCCAGGTCGCTCTCCTCGATGGGGGTGACCGAGAGCCGCTTCAGACCGCGGTCCGCCCCGACGAAGTCCGCGACGTACGGAGTCGCCGGCGCCCCGAGCACGGTGGCGGGGGAGTCGAACTGGTCGATGCGGCCCTGTCCGTACACCGCGATCCGGTCACCGAGACGGACGGCTTCCTCGATGTCGTGTGTGACGAACAGCACGGTCTTGCGGACCTGTGCCTGCAGTTTCAGGAACTCGTTCTGCAGTCTTTCCCGCACGACGGGGTCGACCGCACCGAAAGGCTCATCCATCAGCAGGACGGGCGGATCGGCGGCCAGGGCCCTTGCCACTCCCACGCGTTGGCGCTGTCCCCCGGAGAGCTGCTCGGGATACCGGCCGCCGTAGACGGCCGGATCGAGTCCGACCAGATCGAGGAGTTCGGCGGCGCGCTGCCGTCCTTCCTTCTGTTTCCAGCCCAGGAGATGGGGGACGGTCGCGGTGTTCTCCAGGACCGTCTTGTGCGGGAAGAGCCCGACCTGCTGGATGACATAGCCGATACGGCGCCGGAGTTGTACGGGGTCGATGGCCGATATGTCCTCGCCGTCGAGGAATATCCGGCCCCCGGTCGGTTCGATCAGCCGGTTCACCATCTTCATGGTGGTCGTCTTGCCGCAGCCGGAAGGTCCGACGAGCGTGACCAGTTCACCCTCGGCGACCTCGAACGAAAGGTCGTCGACGGCGATGGTGCCGTCCGCGTACCGCTTGGTGACGTGCTCGAAACGGATCATGATTCCCCATTGTGACGCGGGTTCTGTGAAGGACATGTTGCTGGAATACGACAGCCTCGGCGATTGTCAGTGGTCGAGGATAGGGTCGCCGGAGATCGGATCAGGACCGGCAGCACCACGGCGAACAGGAGGTGGGGGACGGATGGCGGAGCAGAACTGCCTGGTGACGAACGACTGGATCTGCGGGGAGTATCTGCGCTCCCGCAGCCAGGAGCTCGCCGACGCGACCGTCCAGCACATCTGGATCACGGTGGCTTCGGTGCTGATAGGGCTCGTGGTCGCATTTCCGCTCGCCCTGCTCGCACGCCGCGGCCGGTATTTCGCCGGGCCGGTGCTGGGCCTGACCACCGTGCTCTACACCGTGCCGTCGCTGGCGATGTTCTCGCTGCTGCTGCCGTTGTTCGGGTTGTCCGCGGCACTGGTCGTCACCGGCCTGGTGCTCTATTCGCTGACCATTCTCGTACGGAACATCCTGGCCGGTCTCGAAGCGGTGCCGCAGGAGGCGAAGGAAGCCGCCGAAGGCATGGGCTACGGGCCGGGCAGGCTCCTCTGGGAGGTCGAGCTCCCCCTCGCGCTGCCGGCGCTGATGGCCGGACTGCGGATCGCCACGGTGTCGACGGTCGCACTGACCACGGTGGGCTCCCTCGTCGGCAAGGGGGGCCTCGGCAACCTCATCGAGGACGCGCTGCCCAGCTTCTTCAAGGCCCAGGTACTCACCGCGTCCGTGCTCTGCGTGCTGCTCGCGGTGGCGGCGGACCTGCTCCTGCTCGGCCTGCAGCGCCTGCTCACCCCCTGGACCCGCACGGCCGGGCCCGCGGTCGCGAAGACGGAGGCGGGCTGATCCATGGGAGTCGTCGAGGACGCCTGGACCTGGCTCACCACCGGCGCCAACTGGTCGGGGGACGGCGGTGCGGCGCACCGGCTGGGCGAGCACCTGTACGTCAGCGGGGTCGCCCTCGCGGTCGCCTGCGCCATCGCCCTGCCGCTCGCGCTGTACCTCGGCCACATCGGCAGGGGGGGCGCGCTCGCGGTCAACATCTCCAATGTGGGGCGGGCGATACCGGTCTTCGCGGTGCTGGCGCTCTTCATGATGACGCCGCTGCGCAACTCCGGCTACCTGCCCACGATCATCGCCCTGGTGCTGTTCGCCGTGCCGCCGCTCCTCACCAACGCCTACGTCGGGATGCGCGAGGTGGACCGGTCCGTGCTGGAGGCGGCACGCGGTATGGGGATGTCCGGCGGGCAGGTGTTCGTGCGGGTCGAGCTCCCCCTGGCCTACCCGATGATCATGACCGGGCTGCGGTCCGCGGCGGTCCAGGTGGTCGCCACGGCCTCGATCGCGGCCATGGTCGGACTGGGCGGCCTGGGCCGGATCATCACCGCCGGGTTCAACACGTACGACACCGCGCAGGTCTTCGCCGGCGCCGTGCTGGTCGCCCTGCTCGCCCTGGTGGTGGAGGGCGTGCTGGTGGCCCTGGACCGGCTGCTGTCGCCGCTGCGCCGCCGGGCCGTACGAACACCCTGACTTTTCGGACTGTGCACACTTTTTCGCGGACGGAGAACAACATGAGCAGGACCTCGCGCATAGCCGGTGCGGTCATAGGAGTGGTGGCGCTGACCGGGTCGCTCGCCGCCTGCGGCGGCGACAGCCTGGAGCAGGAGGAGGGCGGCTCGAAGACGGGGGCGGGGGCGGACTCCAAGAAGGGCTCGCTCGTCGTGGGCGCAGCCTCGTTCACCGAGTCCAAGGTGCTCGCCGAGCTGTACGCCCAGCTCCTGGCCGAGACCGGGTACACCACCTCGATCACCACGGTGAAGAACCGCGAACTGTACGAGCCGTCGCTGGAGAAGGGCGAGATCGACGTCGTCCCCGAATACGCGGCGACCCTCGCGGAATTCCTCAACGCCAAGGTCAACGGGGCGGACGCGGCCGCGGCGAAGCCGGTCGCCTCCGGCGACACCGAGGCGACCGTGGCGGCCCTGGAGAAGCTCGCGACCCCGCTCGGACTGAAGGTTCTCCCGGCGGGCGAGGCCGTCGACCAGAACGCCTTCGCGGTGTCCAGGGAATTCGCCGAGAAGAACGACCTCAAGTCCCTTTCCGATCTGGGCAAGTCGAAGATCAAAGTGAAGATCGCGGCGGGTGACGAGTGCGAGGTGCGCCCGTTCTGCGCACCCGGCCTGAAGAAGACGTACGGCATTGACGTCATCGGGATCGACCCGAAGGGCGTCGGCACGCCGCAGTCCAAGCAGGCCGTCAAGGACGGAAAGGACCAGCTCGTTCTCACGACGACGACGGACGCGGTGCTCGACACGTACGGGCTGGTGTTCCTCGAGGACGACAAGAAGCTCCAGAACGCCGACAACGTCCTTCCGGTGCTCAATGCCAAGGATGCGGGTGCGCCGGAGATCGCCGAGGCGCTCGGCAAGCTCACCGACGTACTCACCACGCAGGACCTCGCGGAACTGAACCGCTCGGTCGACGCGGAGCGCGCCAAGCCGGCCGACGCGGCCAAGGAGTATCTGCAGTCGAAGGGGCTGATCAAGAAGTAAAGGGCACAAAGAAGGGCTGTGGGAGGGGCCGCAAGGTAACCGGCGGGGAACAGATTGCCGTGCGGCCTCCCAAGTGACCCGTACGCACGGTAAATTTCGAGCCATGCCACGTGGACGTCACCGCCATTCGCCACCCCTTCACAAAATCCTGCCGCCCTCCGTGGTGGCCGGAGTGTCGGTCGTCTGTGCCGCCGGAGCCTGGCTCCTCGCCGAACCCCTGGCCCTGCGTGGGCTGGTGGCCGGCACCGCGGCCGCCGCTCTCACCGGCGCCTATCTGATGCGCAGCTGGGACCGGGCCGCGGGGATGCGCGTCGCGGAGCTGATCCGCGCCCGGGCCGGCGACGAGTGGAAGACCGAGGAGCGCATAGCCGAGCTCGAGGCGGACCTGGAGGAATCGAGGGAGCTGCGCACCCGGCTGGAGGCGAAACTGCGCCGCAAGCGCGTGGAGCTCGCGGGTCTGCGGGGCGAACACGCCGCGCTGCTGCGCCGGTACGCCAACGCCGAGACCGAGCGGGCCAGCGCGCTGGAGGGACGCAGGCAGCTCGCCATCGAGGTGTCCGTGCCGCGTGAGCTGCCGGCCGCGACGTCCACGCCGACGCCGGCCTCCTATGCGCGGGCCGCCCAGGCTCTGCAGGACCTGACACGCAACGCCGCACTCCAGGAGGCGCGCCGCACGGCCGGACTGGCCAGGCAGCGCGATCTCGCCGAGCGGAGCGCCGAGCGGGACTCGGAGGGCGAAGGCCCGAAGGGGAAGCACGCGGCGGCCGCCGGAGAGGGTGCCGAGCAGCACCGCCGCGCGTCCGCCGCCCTCCCCGCCGGCCGGCCGCCGGCCGCGCCCGCGCCCGCCCGCGCACCCCGCGCCGTCCCCGCCGCATCGGCCGTCGTCCCGTACGCCACCGCGCGGCGTTACCTCGTGCCGCAGGGAACCTTCGACTTCTTCGGTACGCAGAAGGCGAGTGCCGCGATCGAGTCCGTGCAGAACGAGGACCTCGCGGACGTGGTGGGCGAGGAGGCGCTGGCAGCGCACCGCACGGGCGCGGCCCGGAACCGCGCGGTGGGCAAGGTCATCGACCTGACCGTGCACGACGAGACCGAGCAGCTGGACGTCGTCGAACTGCGCAGCGCGGTCTCCTCGTAGCCCCCGGCCCGTCCGGCGGGCGGCGCGGGCTACTTGTCGATGTCGCCCACGACGAAGAAGAGTGATCCCAGGATCGCGACCATGTCGGCGACGAGAGTGCCCGGCAGCAGTTCGGTGAGCGCCTGGATGTTGTTGAACGACGCGGAGCGGAGCTTCAGCCGGTACGGGGTCTTCTCTCCCGTGGACACCAGGTAGTAGCCGTTGATGCCGAGCGGATTCTCGGTCCACGCGTAGGTGTGGCCCTCCGGGGCCTTGAGCACCTTGGGCAGCCGCTGGTTGATCGGCCCGGGTTCCAGTCCGGCCATCCGGTCCAGGCAGGCGTCGGCCAGGTCCAGGGCGTTGTGCGTCTGCTCCAGCAGGCACTCGAAGCGGGCCAGGCAGTCGCCCTCGGTCCGGGTGACGACCTTGAGCGTGTCCTGCAGCTCCCCGTACGCGAGGTACGGCTCGTCGCGCCGCAGGTCGAAGTCGACTCCGGAGGCGCGGGCGATCGGCCCGGACACCCCGTAGGCGTGCACGGCCTCGGCGGACAGCACGCCCACCCCCCGGGTGCGGCCCCGGAAGATCTCGTTGCCGAGGACCAGCCGGTCGTACACGTCCATCCGGGAGCGGACGGACGCCACGGCGTCCCTGGCCCGGCCGAGCCAGCCCGCGGGCAGGTCCTCCTTGAGGCCGCCGACCCGGTTGAACATGTAGTGCATCCGGCCGCCGGAGACCTCCTCCATCACGGCCTGGAGCTCCTCGCGCTCCCGGAACGCGTAGAACACCGGAGTGATCCCGCCGAGTTCGAGCGGGTAGGAACCGAGGAACATCAGGTGGTTCAGTACCCGGTTCAGCTCGGCGAGCAGCGTGCGCGTCCACACGGCGCGTTCCGGGACCTCCATGCCGAGCATGCGCTCGACCGCCATCACGACGCCGAGCTCGTTGGAGAACGCCGACAGCCAGTCGTGGCGGTTGGCGAGCATGATGATCTGGCGGTAGTCCCGGGCCTCGAAGAGCTTCTCGGCGCCCCGGTGCATATAGCCGATGACCGGCTCGGCCTGCTGGATCCGCTCGCCGTCGAGCACGAGCCGCAGCCGGAGTACACCGTGGGTGGAGGGGTGCTGCGGACCGATGTTGAGCACCATGTCGGTGCTCTCTGCCGCGCCGCCGATGCCGACCGTCGTCTCCGTCATGCGGCACAGTATCCCCCGCGCCGTCCACCGGGTCAGGGGCGGAGCCCCGGCACCACCCGTTGCCGCAGCCAGCCGAAGTCCCCCAGCCCGCCCCGCGCCGTCAGCTCCGCCGCCTCGCCCGCCGACCCGAGCGCCCGCACATAGCCCGCCGGGTCGGTCGACGCCATGGCCAGCGGTGGCCGCCCACCGCTCACGCCCAGCTCCCGCAGCGCCGTCCGCTGGTCCAGCAGCTCGGTCTCCGTGCCGCTCTCCGCAGCCGCCGCACACGCGTCCAGCGCCACGTGCGACGTCAGGTCGCAGCTTCCGTCCGGTACGGGTGGCACTTCGCGCCCGCCCCGGAAGCCGGTCAGCGTCCCGAACGGGGGCCTCGCCCCCCGGACATGGGCGTAGTCCACCGCCACCGCGGTCCCGCCCGCCAGGGACGCGACCGCCCGGGCCCACGCCTCGTCGCGCGGGCGGCCGATCTCCGCCCGGTCTCCGGGCCGGGACAGCGGCCACCAGCGGCTCAGCCAGCGGGCGTCCTCCCCGGTCACCGGATCGCCCAGCTGCTCCGCCCCGTCGGCCCCGCGCACGAGGACGTAGCGGGCCACGCCGTCCGCGTCGGCCTCGGCGACCTCCGTCGGGACGTTGTCCAGCCACTCGTTGGCGAACAGCAGCCCCCGTACGCCCCGGGGGAGTTCGGCGCCCCACTCGACGCACGGGTCCAGTCCCGCCGGCCGCGGGGCGATCTCCACGGCGTACGCCCGTACGGCGAGATCCGGAGCGGTGCCGGCCCGCAGCGCCGCCAGCACCCCGGTCAACAGCTCACCCCGGCCCGCCCCCACGTCCACGAGGTCGACGGTGTCCGTCCCCAGCTCGCGCGCCGTGGCGGCGAGCAGCCGGGCGACGGCGGACGCGAACAGCGGGGAGGCGTGCACCGAGGTGCGGAAATGCCCCGCGGGTCCCTCCGGGCGCCGGTAGAAGCCCTCGTTACCGTACAAAGCGGTCTCTGCGGCTTCCCGCCAGCCGCACCAGTCATACGTCACGTAGGCAAGTCTCCACCTTGGGGAGTACGGTCCCAGGAC
Organism: Streptomyces clavifer; assembly: GCA_014651175.1. Taxonomy (GTDB): domain Bacteria; phylum Actinomycetota; class Actinomycetes; order Streptomycetales; family Streptomycetaceae; genus Streptomyces; species Streptomyces clavifer. Next base: position 640,738 of record BMWJ01000004.1, read on the forward strand.
CCGGATCGGTCCTTCGGCTGACCCGGGCACCGATCAGCTGTCCCTACGCTGGGCAATGTGCAGCACCTCTACGATTTCATCCGCAGACACCCGACGGGCGTCGACACCTTCTGGGCTGTCTTCCTCCTCGGGCTCTCCGGCGTGTCCATCGTGGCCGGCCAGGTCGGCAACGGCCCGCAGCGCGTGGCGGCGGTGCCCGTCGCCGTCGCCCTGTGCGCCGTGGTCGCGCTGCGCCGCCGCGCCCCGGAGAAGATGCTGCTGCTCACGATCCTGACCGGGGTCGTGCAGCTGCTGATCGGGGTGGAGCCGGGTGCGGCGAACTTCGCCATGCTGGTGATCACGTACACCGTGGCCATGGCGGGGGAGCGCTGGGCGTCCCGGCTGGCTCTCGGGTGCAGTCTGTGCGCGGCCACGCTCGCGCAGCTGCGCTGGCCGGAGGAGACGTCCTCGGGCAGCTGGACGCAGTCGGTCTTCGTCGTCGTCGTGCTGACCGTGCCGTTCGTCCTGGCCTGGGTGCTGGGCGACTCGATGCGCACCCGGCGGGCCTATCTCAGCCAGCTGGAGGAGCGTGCTGCCCGGCTGGAGCGTGAGCGGGAGGCGCAGTCGAAGGTCGCCGTCGCCGCCGAGCGGGCCCGTATCGCCCGCGAGCTCCACGACGTGGTCGCACACAACGTCTCGGTGATGGTGGTGCAGGCCGACGGTGCGGCCTACGTGCTGGACGCGTCCCCCGATCAGGCGCGGCAGGCTCTGGAGACCATCTCCAGCACCGGCCGCCAGGCCCTCGCCGAGATGCGGCGGCTGCTCGGGGTGCTGCGGACCGGCGACACCCGGGAGACCGGCGAGTACGTGCCGCAGCCCGACGTCGAGCAGATCGAGGACCTGGTGGACCAGGTCAGGCAGACCGGCCTTGCCGTGGACTTCAAGATCGAGGGCACCCCCCGGCCGCTGCCGACCGGGGTCGAACTGACCGCGTACCGCATCGTTCAGGAAGCCCTCACCAACACCCGTAAGCACGGCGGCCCGGACGCCGGGGCCAGCGTGCGGCTGGTCTACTTCGACGACGGGCTCGGACTGCTGGTCGAGGACGACGGCCGGGGCGCCGCGCACGAGCTGTACGAGGACGGCGGGGCCGACGGCGCCGGACACGGAATGATCGGTATGCGGGAGCGGGTCGGCATGGTCGGCGGCACGCTGGACGCGGGACCCCGCCCCGGCGGCGGTTTCCGGATCAGCGCGCTGCTCCCGCTCAAGCCCGCCAACCAGTGACACGAGGGACAGGACAGCCATGACGATCCGCGTAATGCTCGTCGACGACCAGGTGCTGCTGCGCACCGGCTTCCGGATGGTGCTCGCCGCCCAGCCGGACATGGAGGTCGTCGCCGAGGCGGGCGACGGCGCGGAGGCGGTCGAGGTCCTGCGGTCCACCGCCGTCGACGTGGTGCTGATGGACGTGCGCATGCCGCGGCTGGACGGCGTCGAGGCGACCCGGCGCATCTGTGCGCAGGCCGATCCGCCCAAGGTGCTCATCCTGACCACGTTCGACCTGGACGAGTACGCGTTCTCCGGTCTGAAGGCGGGGGCCAGCGGCTTCATGCTCAAGGACGTGCCGCCGGGCGAGCTGCTCTCCGCGATCCGTTCCGTGCACAGCGGCGACGCCGTGGTGGCCCCGTCCACCACCCGCAGACTGCTCGACCGGTTCTCGCCGATGCTGCCGAGCAGCATCAAGGAACCGCGGCACAAGCACATCGAGAAGCTGACGGACCGCGAGCGCGAGGTGATGATGCTGGTCGCCCAGGGACTGTCGAACGGCGAGATCGCCGCCCGTCTGGTGCTGTCCGAGGCGACCGTGAAGACCCATGTCGGCCGCATCCTCACCAAGCTGGGCCTGCGCGACCGCGTCCAGGTCGTCGTGCTCGCGTACGAGACGGGTCTGGTCCGGGCGGGCGGCGGCGCGGGCTGACCGGAGCCCCTGCCCGCCGCACCTGAGTCCGGGCGGCGCTTCCGTACCGGAGCTCACCCGGCGCTTCCGTACCGGGCGGCTGACCGCGGCTCGGATCACCGGCCCGGACCGGGGCGTCGGCGCGCCGTACTCGGTCCGGACGGGCCGCGGGCGCGCCCGCTGCGGCGTCAGGGGCCGCCGCTCAACGCAGCACGCCCTCCAGGAAGTCGCTTCCCAGGCGGGCCACCACGGTCAGGTCCAGTGCGTGCAGGACGTAGCGTCCGCGCCGCCGCGTGGTGACCAGGCCGGCCTTCTTGAGTACCGCGAGGTGGCGGGAGACCTCGGGGGGCGTGATGCCGTGCGAGTCGGCGAGCTCGCCCGTGGTGTACGGGGAGCGGGCCAGGTTGCGGCACAGGCGCATCCGCATCGGGTGGGCCAGCGCCTCCATCCGGAGCTGGAGCAGCTCCACGGAGGCGGGGGAGGGGAGTTCGGGCCGGTGCACCGGGTAGTGGATCACCGGCCGCCAGCCCGGGGCGTGCAGCACCATCAGGTGCGGCCAGCCGAAGCTGGTCGGGATGAGGGTGAGCCCCGCGCCCGCCGACGAGCCGACGGCGTCGGTGCGGCCCTCGGCCAGCTTGTCGACGCTGATCCTGCTCGCGTCCGCGTTGAGCGACAGGGCCGAGGACACCGCGTCCATCGCCGGTCCGACGCCCTTGCGCCGGAGGATCTCCGCCTTGAGCCGGGCGTCGGCGACCAGCTGGACGCGGACCCGCCGCCAGGTGTCCGCGAAGAAGGCCTCGTCGCAGTCCTCGAAGAGGCGCCGGATCCAGCCGCGTACGGAGCCCGGGTCGGCCAGCAGCTGCTGGGTGAACTCCACCTGCTTGGGTCCCCGGGCCGCCGCCATGTCCAGCGCGCGGGTCCGCATTCCGGCGTCCGACAGCGGGGACGGCGCCCCGGTGCCGTACAGGCTCGCGCAGGTGAACTCCAGGGCGGCGGCGACGAACCGCTCGTCGTCGAGCCGGTCGAGGACGTCCAGGTCCTCGGCGAGGGTCGCCCCGGTCCTGCCGTCGCCGCCGCGGATGCCGGCGAACGGCATGAACACGTCGGAGAAGGTGTTCCGCCAGAGGAACTCCGCCTCGTGCATGCGGTCCGCGAGGTCCGGCTCCAGCGCCGCAGCCGTCGCGGTCGCCCAGCCGTGCAGACCCGGGTGGTGCCCGGGTTCGGAGAGCGCATGCAGGGCCAGCCCCAGCTCGGCGAGGGGGGAGGTCTCGAAGACAATGCGCTCGGGGGGCAGGCCCGCGATGTCGATGTGCACGCTCACCCCTCCATAGTGGGGGTGCGGAGACGGGGTCCGGCGCCATTTGACGGCGGCCGTCAATCCACGGGCGGGCCCGCGGTGACGGGTCCACGCTGGACGCATGGACATCGTTCAGCAACAGATGCTCGACAGCTGGCGCGCTGCGCAGCACGGCGAGCCGCCGCCGCCCCTGCCCGGCCGCCACGACCGGGAGGTCCTGCGCGAGGTCCGCAGACGCCTCGCCGCCCGTGCCGCCGCACCGCGCAGGCCCGCAGGCTGAGGGCGGGGCGCGAGAACCGCATGGCCGGGGCGCCGGCGGGGCCCGGCTCCTACTCCAGCCGTGCCACGAACTCCGCCACCGCCGTCCGCACGTCCTCGGCGGTCCACTCCAGCCCCGGCGCCGCCACCGTGACCTCGGTGGACGACATCCCGGGAGGGCCGGCAGGGCCAGCGGACCAGCGACGGAAGAGCGTCACGCCGGTCTCCTCCGCCTGCCGCACGGACGCCTCGTCCAGCACCCGGGTCCCGTACGGCAGCCACACCTGGAACTGATGTGTGTGCGGCGGCTCGGGACACACCCGGGACCATGGCACCCCGGAGGACGCGAAGCCCTCGGCGAGGGCCGCGGCGACCACCTTCGCGTGCGCCACGTACGAGGGCAGCCTCGGCAGTTCCCGCTCCAGGCCCAGCAGTGCGGAGAGCGCCGCCGGATACTGCTGGAAGACCTGCCCGCCGTACCGGTGGCGCCAGGTCCTGGCCTCCTCGACCAGGGACTCGGGTCCGGCGAGCACGGCTCCGGACATGCCGTCGAGGGACTTGTAGAACGACACGTACACGCTGTCGGCGAGCCCCGCGATCTCCGGCAGACCACGTCCGAAGTGCGGTGTGCACTCCCACAGCCGCGCCCCGTCCAGGTGCACCACCGCGTCCCGTTCGAGCGCGGCGGCCACGACGGCCTCCAGCTCCTCCCAGGTCGGCAGGACGAACCCGGCGTCGCGCAGCGGCAGTTCCAGCATCAGCGTGCCGAACGGCTCGGGGAGGTCCCGGACCTCCTCCGCCGTGGGCAGCCGGGGCGCCGACGTCGGGTGCACCGTGCGCAGTCCGCCGACCGAACCCAGCGCCCCCTCCTCGTGCGCCTCGGGGTGGGCGAGCGGGTGCAGCGCCACCACCGGATTGCCCGTACGCCCCGCCCAGCACCGGAGTGCGACCTGCTGGGCCATCGTGCCGGTCGGGAAGAAGGCGGCGGCCTCCATGCCCAGCAGGTCCGCCGTCCGCCGCTCCACCTCGGCGACGACCCCGTCGCCGTACACGTCCGTCCAGCCGTCCAGGTCGTGGACCGTCCCGGCGTCGGCGGTCAGCGTGGCCAGCCGCTCGCGCAGCGTGCGGTCCGCGGAACCCCGGGCCAGCACCCTCTCGGACCGCTGCCACGCGGTCAGCCTGCGGTGCCTCTGCTGCTGCTCATCGGTGACTGCCATGGGACGATCATCACCCGGACCGCCGACACGGCCCACCTCGTTTCCCGTCGCCGTGCGGAGTTACCCACAGGCTGTGGACAGTCGGGGGGTGCCGCGAAACGCTGGCGTAGCATGCAGAGGAATCGTCCGGTACCCCCCGCGGACTGGAACGGAAGGCCATCGCCGCGTGAACGCATCAGTTTCCAAGGAATCCCCCGACCCCAGGGACCGCCCCGCGCGCCTCACCGTCGGCGTCGTCGGCGCGGGGCGGGTCGGCCCCGCGCTCGCCGCCTCGCTGCAGCTCGCCGGGCACCGACCGGTGGCGGTGTCGGGTGTGTCCGACGCGTCCGTGCGCCGGGCCGCGGCCCTGCTCCCCGACGTACCCCTCGTGTCGCCGGCCGAGGTGCTGGCCCGTGCCGAGCTGGTCCTCCTGACCGTTCCCGACGACGCGCTGCCCGGTCTGGTCGAAGGCCTGGCCGAGACCGGTGCCGTACGACCGGGCCAGCTGATCGTCCACACCTCGGGGCGGTACGGGACGAAGGTGCTCGCCCCGGCGCTGCGGGCCGGTGCGCTGCCCCTCGCGCTGCATCCGGCCATGACCTTCACGGGCAGCGCCGTCGACGTCCAGCGACTGGCGGGCTGCTCCTTCGGGGTCACCGCCCCCGAGGAGCTCAGACTCGCCGCCGAGGCGCTCGTCATCGAGATGGGCGGCGAGCCCGAATGGATCGCGGAGGAGTCCCGGCCGCTCTACCACGCCGCGCTCGCCCTCGGCGCGAACCACCTGGTCACCCTGGTCGCCCAGTCCATGGAGCTGCTCCAGAAGGCCGGTGTGGCCGCACCCGACCGGATGCTCGGCCCGCTGCTCGGCGCCGCGCTGGACAACGCCCTGCGCTCCGGTGACGCGGCACTGACCGGCCCCGTCGCCCGGGGCGACGCGGGCACGGTGGCCGCGCACGTCCACGAGCTGCGCACGCACGCCCCGCAGGCGGTGGCCGGATACCTCGCCATGGCCCGCACCACGGCCGACCGGGCGCTCGCCCACGGCCTGCTCAAGCCGGAGTTCGCGGAGGACCTCCTCGACGTCCTGTCGGACGGCGCGAACACGGTGAACGGAACACACGGCACGGACGAGTCCGGGCCGGGGGAGAGCCGATGACCACCGCACCCGCCGCCCTGATCCGCACCTCCGGGGAGCTGCACGCCCTCGCCCGGCCGGCCGGGGCGCAGCGCGCCGTCGTCATGACGATGGGCGCGCTCCACCAGGGGCACGCCACCCTGATCCGTGCGGCACGGGCCGCCGCGGGACCCGACGGCCAGGTCGTCGTCACCGTCTTCGTCAACCCGCTCCAGTTCGGCGAGGCCGCCGACCTGGAGCGCTATCCCCGCACGCTGGACGCCGACCTCGCGGTCGCCGAGGAGGCCGGCGCCGACGCCGTCTTCGCGCCTTCGGCCGAGGAGGTCTACCCCGGCGGCGAACCGCAGGTCCGGATCACCGCCGGCCCCATGGGCGAGCGGCTGGAGGGCTCCTCGCGCCCCGGGCACTTCGACGGCATGCTCACCGTCGTCGCCAAGCTCCTGCACCTGACCCGGCCCGACGCGGCGTTCTTCGGGCAGAAGGACGCCCAGCAGCTGGCACTGATCCGCCGCATGGTGCGCGACCTGGACTTCGGCATCGGCATCGTCGCCGTGCCCACGGTCCGTGACCCGGACGGCCTCGCGCTCTCCAGCCGCAACCGCTTCCTCTCCGCCGGTGAACGCACCACGGCGCTCGCCCTGTCCAAGGCGCTGTTCGCGGCCCGCGACCGGCTGGCCGCCCAGCAGGCGCTGCACGCCCGCGCCCGGACCGCACCCCAGCCGGGCGGCCGGGCCGCCGCGCTCACCCGGCTCGGGGAGGCCCGGGCGGCCGCCGACTCGCAGGCGGTGGCACTGGCCCGGCCGGCCGTCGGGCCCGCCGCGGTCCGGGCCGCCGCCCGGGCCGTCCTGGACGAGGCGGCCCAGGAGGACGTCCCTCTCGTCCTCGACTACCTCGCCCTCGTCGACCCGGCGGACTTCACCGAGGTCCCCGACGACCGTGACGGCGGCGAGGCGGTCCTCGCCGTGGCGGCGCGGGTGGGCGCCACCCGCCTGATCGACAACATCCCGCTGAACCTCGGAGCCCTCACGTGACCGGAATACGGCTGACCGCCCCCGCCCCCGGCTGGGCCATCGACGCGGACGTCGTCGTGGTCGGCTCCGGCGTGGCCGGTCTCACCACCGCCCTACGCTGTGCCGCGGCGGGCCTCGCCACCGTCGTCGTCACCAAGGCCCGCCTCGACGACGGCTCCACCCGCTGGGCCCAGGGCGGCATCGCCGCTGCCCTCGGCGACGGCGACACCCCCGAGCAGCACCTCGACGACACCCTGGTCGCCGGGGCCGGACTGTGCGACGAGACGGCCGTGCGGACCCTCGTGACCGAAGGCCCCGACGCCGTACGCCGGCTGATCGACACCGGCGCGCACTTCGACACCACCGACACCGGCGACATCGCCCTGACCAGGGAGGGCGGCCACCACCGCCGCCGCATCGCGCACGCTGGCGGTGACGCGACCGGTGCCGAGATCTCCCGCGCCCTGGTCGAAGCGGTCCGCTCGGCCGCCCTGCACACCGTCGAGAACGCCCTGGTCCTCGACCTGCTGACCGACGCCGAAGGCCGTACCGCGGGCGTCAGCCTGCACGTCATGGGTGAGGGCCAGCACGACGGCGTCGGCGCCGTCCACGCCCCCGCGGTGGTCCTCGCCACCGGCGGCATGGGCCAGGTCTTCTCCGCCACCACCAACCCGCCGGTCTCCACCGGCGACGGGGTGGCACTGGCACTGCGGGCGGGCGCGGAGGTCTCCGACCTCGAATTCGTCCAGTTCCATCCGACCGTCCTGTTTCTCGGCGCCGACTCCGAGGGCCAGCAGCCGCTGGTCTCGGAAGCGGTACGGGGCGAGGGCGCCCACCTCGTCGACGCGTCCGGTACGCGCTTCATGGTGGGCCGGCACGAGCTGGCCGAGCTGGCCCCCCGCGACATCGTCGCCAAGGCCATCACCCGCCAGACACAACTCCAGGGCACCGAGCACATGTATCTCGACGCCCGCCACTTCGGCGCCGAGATGTGGGAGCAGCGCTTCCCGACGATCCTGGCCGCCTGCCGCTCCCACGGCATCGACCCGGTCACGGAACCCATCCCGGTGGCCCCGGCCGCCCACTACGCGTCGGGCGGCGTACGGACGGACCTCCGGGGCCGTACGACCGTCCCCGGCCTGTACGCCTGCGGCGAGGTCGCCTGCACGGGGGTGCACGGCGCGAACCGGCTGGCGTCCAACTCCCTCCTGGAGGGCCTCGTCTTCGCCGAGCGCATCGCGGCGGACATCGTGGCGGACGGGGCCCGCCCCGGACGGCCGGGGCGGACCGAAGCCGTGACGGCCACCGGCCGGGCGGCCGTACCGCTGCTCACCGCCGAGTCCCGGACCGAGATCCAGCGGATCATGACCCGGGGCGCCGGAGTCATCCGCTCCGCCGCCAGTCTCGCCGCCGCCGCGGAGGAGCTCGAGGCCCTGCAGCAGCAGGCAGCGGACGCCGCCGACGCCGAGGCGGACGGCCCCAAGGACGCCGTGCCGGGTGTGGAGGCGTGGGAGGCCACGAATCTGCTCCTCGTCTCGCGGGTGCTGGTCGCCGCGGCCCGGGAGCGCGAGGAGACCCGCGGCTGCCACTGGCGCGAGGACCGGCCGGACCGGGACGACGCGGAATGGCGCCGCCACCTCGTCGTCCGGCTCACCCCGGACCGGCGGCCCGTCGTCCACCGGACGGACAGTGCGGCGTTCCCGCCCGTGCGGCCGGGGGATCCAGCAGACTCCGCCGTACCCACCAGCCTCCCGAACCACCCCGCCGACGCCCCCGAGGAGCCGTAACCGTGAGCACGCCCGAAGAGAATCCGCGTCCCACACCCGTGGACGTACCGCTGATCCAGATCGGCGTGCCCGCCGCGTCCGGGGGCGGCTGCGGCGACGACTGCGGCTGCGGGGACGGCTACGACCCGGACGGCCTGGAGTGCGGCCTGGACCCCGCGCTGGCCCAGCTGCTGGCCGAGGCCGGTCTGGACCCCGTCCAGGTCGAGGACATCGCCCACGTGGCGATCGAGGAGGACCTCGACGGCGGGGTGGACGTCACCACCGTGGCGACCGTCCCGGAGGAGGACGTGGCGACCGGTGACTTCACCGCCCGCGAGGCGGGCGTCGTCGCGGGTCTGCGCGTGGCCGAGGCCGTCCTGTCGATCGTCTGTACGGACGAGTTCGAGGTCGAGCGCCATGTCGAGGACGGCGACCGTGTCGTGCCCGGCCAGAAGCTGCTCACCGTCACCACCCGCACCCGTGACCTGCTCACCGGGGAGCGCAGCGCACTCAACCTGCTCTGCCGGCTCTCCGGGATCGCGACCGCGACGCGGGCCTGGGCGGACGTCCTCGACGGCACGAAGACCAAGGTCCGCGACACTCGCAAGACGACCCCCGGGCTGCGCGCCCTGGAGAAGTACGCGGTGCGCTGCGGCGGCGGCGTCAACCACCGCATGTCGCTCGTGGACGCGGCGCTCGTCAAGGACAACCACGTGATCGCGGCGGGCGGCATCGGTGAGGCGTTCAGGCGCGTCAGGGAGGTCTACCCGGAGCTCCCGATCGAGGTCGAGGCCGACACCCTGGAGCAGGTCCGCGAGGTGCTCGACGCCGGTGCCGACCTGATCCTGCTGGACAACTTCACCCCCTCCGGGACCGAGGAGGCGGTCGCCCTCGTCGGCGGCCGTGCGGTGCTGGAGTCCTCGGGACGGCTGACCCTCGACTCGGCCCGCGCCTACGCGGAGGCCGGGGTCGACTACCTGGCCGTCGGCGCGCTCACGCACTCCTCGCCGATCCTCGACATCGGCCTGGACTTCCGCGACGCCGGGGTGCCGGCCGACGGGACCGGCGCCTGATGCTGCTCACCATCGACGTCGGCAACTCGCACACGGTCCTCGGCCTGTTCGACGGCGAGGAGATCGTCGAGCACTGGCGCATCTCCACCGACGCCCGCCGCACCGCCGACGAGCTCGCCGTGCTGCTGCAGGGCCTGATGGGCATGCACCCGCTGCTCGGCGTCGAGCTCGGCGACGGCATCGAGGGCATCGCGATCTGCTCGACCGTCCCCGCCGTGCTGCACGAGCTCCGCGAGGTCACCCGCCGCTACTACGGCGACGTGCCCGCCATCCTGGTGGAGCCGGGCGTCAAGACGGGGGTGCCGGTCCTGACCGACAACCCGAAGGAGGTCGGAGCGGACCGCATCATCAACGCGGTCGCCGCCGTCGAGCTCTACGGCGGCCCGGCGATCGTCGTCGACCTCGGCACGGCCACCACCTTCGACGCGGTCTCCGCCCGCGGCGAGTACACGGGCGGGGTGATCGCGCCCGGCATAGAGATCTCGGTGGAGGCGCTCGGGGTGAAGGGCGCCCAGCTCCGCAAGATCGAGCTGGCCCGACCGCGCAGTGTGATCGGCAAGAACACCGTCGAGGCCATGCAGTCCGGCATCGTCTACGGCTTCGCGGGCCAGATCGACGGTGTGGTCGAGCGCATGAAGAAGGAGCTGGCTGCCGACCCCGACGAGGTCACCGTGATCGCGACCGGCGGCCTTGCTCCGATGGTGTTGGGCGAGTCCTCCGTCATCGACGAACACGAGCCCTGGCTGACGCTCATCGGCCTGCGTCTCGTCTACGAGCGCAACATCGCCCGGATGTAGGGCGCGCCCGCGGTCACCTGCGGGAACGGCTCGGCGGCGCGGCGGGGAACGGCGCGCCGCCGAGCGGCCAGTTAAGCGGATTTTGTCCATTTAGCACGTATTGTCGCGTCATGCCCACGCCCTACGGATCACGAGGCGGCATGGCGTTCGGTGCGGACGAGCTTCGGGTGCTCCGACGTGCCCTCGCCAACGCCCTCCACCCCACGCCCCTGCCGGAAGATGACGTCCAGGACTGCCTGCGGCTCGCGGGTGCGGTGGACGAGGCGGTGAGCGAGGCCGGCCGGCTGCGCGCGTTCCTCCTCGCCGATCTCGCCCGCTACCGCGAAGCGCTCCCCGGTTCGCTCCCCGGCTACCTGGAGCTCCTCCAGGACGCCCTCGCCGCCGGCTACGACCCTCGCCCCGACGACCTCGCCGCCCTGCGGGCCCTGCGCGCCGGACCGGTGGCCGCGGCCCTCCTGGAGCGCTGCCAGGTGCTGGCGGAGCGTTCGGTGCGGGCCCGCCTCGCCGGCCGCGCGGTCTCCGTCACCGCACCCGCACAGCGCACCCGGCTGCTGGCCCTGCCGGGCGGTCTGGTCGCGGCCAAGGAGCCCGAGCGCCCCGCGGCCCCGTCCCGGCCCGCACCGCCGTCCCGTCCGGCGGCCCCGGGTGAGCGTCCGATGCCCAAACCCTCCGAGGTCTTCCCGCCCCGCCGCCGTCCCGCGCCCCCTCCCGAGGAACGCGCCGCGTCCTGAGGAACGCGCCGCGCCCTGAGGGTGGCGTGACGGAAGGGCACGGCGCGCCCCACGGGGTGCCCGGCGGGGAAAGGAATGCCGGGCTCGATATCCTGGCGGCATGGACTACGTATCCGCGCTCGTGCCCCCCGTGGTGATGGCCGTCTTCTTCATCGGTCTCGTCGTGACGATCATCAAGAGCCAGGGTGGCCCGAACAAGGCCAAGGAGGACGCCGCCGTGGACGCGGCGATCGCCCGCGCCGAATCGACACGGCAGGCCCCGCGGCCCGACAGCGTCTGACCGGACCCGCGTACGAAGGGCGCACGGCTCCTCACGAGCTGTGCGCCCTTTTCGTATCCCATAAATGCCCCATTCCAGACATCTAGCACTGAGGTGACGCTGTGCCGCGCCAATTGGGAGAGCTGGAAGACGCCGTGATGTCTCGCGTCTGGCAATGGAACCGTCCGGTCACCGTGCGCGAAGTTCTCGAAGACCTTCAGCAGGAGCGGTCCATCGCATACACGACCGTCATGACGGTTATGGACAATCTCCATCAGAAGGGCTGGGTGCGGCGAGAAGTGGACGGCCGGGCCTATCGATATACGGCGGTCTCCACCCGGGCCGCCTACTCGGCCGCACTGATGAACGAGGCCTGGTCGCGCAGCGACAACCCGGCGGCCGCTCTGGTCGCCTTCTTCGGCATGATGTCCCCCGAGCAGCGCGAAGCCCTGCAGGATGCGATGCGCATCGTCGCGCCCACCTTCCCCGAGCCGTCCGGTGACCGCGCCCCGGCCGATGAAGCGCCGCCGGAGACCGGGCGATAGCGTCGGGTCATGTCCTCAGAGCTGCCGCAAACCGAGCCGCAAACCGAGCCGCACACGGATTTTCATACCGACCCGTCGGTAAAAAAGCAGGCCATCACCGTCCGACGGGCCAGGACGAGTGATGTGGCGTCCGTCCGTGCTCTCCTTGACGGGTACGTCTCCGAAGGCATCCTGCTCGACAAAGCAACAGTGACGCTTTACGAGGACATCCAGGAGTTCTGGGTCGCCGAACGCGACGAGGACGCCCGGGTCATCGGCTGCGGCGCACTCCATGTGATGTGGGAAGACCTTGCCGAAGTGCGTACTCTCGCCGTCGATCACAGCATCAAGGGCGCAGGAGTGGGGCACCAAGTACTGGACAAGCTCTTGCAGACCGCACGCTGGCTCGGCGTCCGCCGGGTTTTCTGTCTCACCTTCGAAGTGGACTTCTTCGCGAAGCACGGGTTCACCGAGATCGGGGAGACGCCCGTCGACGGAGATGTCTACAGCGAGCTGCTGCGTTCCTATGACGAGGGTGTTGCCGAGTTCCTCGGTCTCGAACGAGTGAAGCCGAACACCTTGGGCAACAGCCGGATGCTTCTGCACCTGTGAACGGGGAAGAAGCCCGATCCCTATGTCCGAATCGCGCATGTTTCCCGCGTTCTTGCACTCCTCGGGCTCTCCCAGGGGTTTGTGTTTTCCCCGGAAAAGCGGTTTCCTTTCCGCGTACTGCATTTTCGATGAAAGGAAATCCGGTGGCACAGAAGGTTCAGGTCCTTCTTGTTGACGACCTCGACGGTGGCGAGGCGGACGAGACAGTGACGTTCGCTCTTGATGGCAAGACCTACGAGATCGACCTCACGACGACGAACGCGGACAAGCTCCGTAGTCTTCTTGAGCCGTACGCCAAGAGCGGCCGCCGCACCGGTGGCCGCGCCGCGACCGGTCGTGGCAAGGGCCGCGCCGTCGCCGGTGGCAACAAGGACACTGCGGAGATCCGTAAGTGGGCGCGCGAGAACGGCCACAATGTGAATGACCGCGGCCGCGTTCCGGCCGAGATCCGTGAGGCTTACGAGAAGGCCAACGGCTGATCTGTCGGCCGATCGGCCGACAGGTGCGTCCGGGCATGCGTCAGTCGGGCCCGGTGGCATTCCGTCGCCGCCGCGTCCACGAGTCGTACGAGATCGGGAGCACCCCCACCCCTGCTCCCGAGGCCGGCCAGGGCCGGGAGCAGACGCTCCACCTCCTGGTGAGGTTCGGGGGGCCGCAGCCAGAGTGCGGCCCCCGGTGTCCTTTCCGTCCCGCCGGGCGGTACCGGGGCCGCGATGTGCCCGCCCACCCCGATCGCGTTCAGGTCGAGTGCGATTCCGCCCCACTCCAGCCAGTCGAGCAGCCCCGGCAGCTCGTCGGCGCTTCCCGCGGCCACCAGCAGCCGCATCCGCTGCCCCGCCAGTGCCACGGGGCCGGTGCGTCCGACCCGGCGCAGCACGGCATGACCCGCCGCCGCGGGCAGCTCCAGCACGTCGAAGCGCAGCCCCGTCAGCAGTCGTACGGGAGAGTCCCCCGCCGTGGCCCAGCCGAGTACGCGGACGTACCACTGCGCCCGGTCGTCGGATTCCGGAGCCGTACGGGGAGGCGGGACGAGGGGAACCATGACCGATGAACCGCCGGACCGGGCCCGGGGTTACGCTCCGTCGTCGATCGATGGCCCAGTGTGTCCATTCCGGGGGCGCGCGGAGGTACTGGACAGCACGAAGTTGTTCGCCCGTAGCGGAGGAAACGGGGGTGCGCCGCATGGACTGTCAGTGAGTGCGGGTAAGACATCCCTAGTGGGAAGGGGCGACACGCGGGCAAAAACGTCTCACGTTCGCCATCGGCGTACTGGCGAAAGGGCTATCTGCCTGGCCTGCGGGAACATCGTCTCGCACCATCGGGTTGGAGCAGTTGTCGGCGTTCGGGGCAGGAGGCCTTCGCGGGTGTCGGCAGTTGAAATGAGCGGTCCCCGCCTGCGGGACTAAGCTGCGGAAGGACAGGGAGGGGACCGACCCCTTACTGCCTGACCGCTCTGAGGAGCGATTAACGATGTTCGAGAGGTTCACCGACCGCGCGCGGCGGGTTGTCGTCCTGGCTCAGGAAGAAGCCCGGATGCTCAACCACAACTACATCGGCACCGAGCACATCCTCCTGGGCCTGATCCACGAGGGTGAGGGTGTCGCCGCTAAGGCCCTGGAGAGCCTCGGGATTTCGCTCGAGGCGGTCCGCCAGCAGGTGGAGGAGATCATCGGTCAGGGCCAGCAGGCCCCGTCCGGGCACATCCCCTTCACTCCCCGGGCGAAGAAGGTCCTGGAGCTGTCGCTCCGCGAGGCCCTTCAGCTCGGCCACAACTACATCGGCACGGAGCACATCCTGCTCGGCCTCATCCGCGAGGGCGAGGGCGTCGCCGCCCAGGTCCTCGTGAAGCTGGGCGCCGACCTGAACCGGGTGCGGCAGCAGGTCATCCAGCTGCTCTCCGGGTACTCGGGAGGCAAGGAGGCGGCCACCGCCGGCGGCCCCGCGGAGGGCACGCCCTCCACGTCCCTGGTGCTCGACCAGTTCGGCCGGAATCTCACCCAGGCCGCTCGTGAGTCCAAGCTCGACCCGGTCATCGGGCGCGAGAAGGAGATCGAGCGGGTCATGCAGGTGCTGTCCCGCCGTACGAAGAACAACCCGGTCCTCATCGGCGAGCCCGGCGTCGGCAAGACGGCGGTCGTCGAGGGCCTGGCCCAGGCCATCGTCAAGGGCGAGGTGCCCGAGACCCTCAAGGACAAGCACCTCTACACCCTCGACCTCGGTGCGCTGGTCGCCGGTTCCCGGTACCGCGGTGATTTCGAGGAGCGCCTGAAGAAGGTCCTCAAGGAGATCCGCACCCGCGGCGACATCATCCTGTTCATCGACGAGCTCCACACCCTGGTGGGTGCGGGCGCCGCCGAGGGCGCGATCGACGCGGCGAGCATCCTCAAGCCCATGCTGGCGCGAGGCGAGCTCCAGACCATCGGTGCCACGACGCTCGACGAGTACCGCAAGCACCTGGAGAAGGACGCCGCGCTCGAGCGCCGCTTCCAGCCCATCCAGGTCGCGGAGCCGACGCTGCCGCACACCATCGAGATCCTCAAGGGTCTGCGCGACCGTTACGAGGCCCACCACAGGGTCTCCATCACGGACGAGGCGCTGGTCCAGGCCGCGACCCTGGCCGACCGCTACATCTCGGACCGCTTCCTGCCGGACAAGGCGATCGACCTGATCGACGAAGCCGGCTCCCGGATGCGCATCCGCCGGATGACCGCGCCGCCGGACCTCCGCGAGTTCGACGAGAAGATCGCGGGCGTCCGCCGCGACAAGGAGTCGGCGATCGACTCCCAGGACTTCGAGAAGGCAGCTTCGCTCCGCGACAAGGAGAAGCAGCTGCTGGCGGCGAAGGCCAAGCGCGAGAAGGAGTGGAAGGCCGGCGACATGGACGTCGTCGCCGAGGTCGACGGCGAGCTCATCGCCGAAGTCCTGGCAGCCTCCACGGGCATCCCGGTCTTCAAGCTGACCGAGGAGGAGTCCTCGCGTCTCCTGCGCATGGAGGACGAGCTCCACAAGCGCGTCATCGGCCAGAAGGACGCCATCAAGGCCCTCTCGCAGGCGATCCGTCGCACGCGAGCCGGTCTGAAGGACCCGAAGCGCCCCGGCGGCTCGTTCATCTTCGCCGGCCCGTCCGGTGTCGGTAAGACGGAGCTGTCCAAGACGCTCGCCGAATTCCTCTTCGGCGACGAGGACGCGCTGATCTCCCTCGACATGTCGGAGTTCAGCGAGAAGCACACGGTTTCCCGTCTCTTCGGTTCGCCCCCCGGTTACGTGGGCTACGAAGAGGGCGGCCAGCTCACCGAGAAGGTGCGCCGCAAGCCGTTCTCCGTGGTTCTCTTCGACGAGGTCGAGAAGGCCCACCCCGATATCTTCAATTCCCTGCTCCAGATTCTGGAAGACGGTCGCCTGACCGACTCCCAGGGCCGGGTCGTGGACTTCAAGAACACGGTCATCATCATGACGACCAACCTCGGGACCCGGGACATCTCCAAGGGCTTCAACCTGGGCTTCGCCGCCCAGGGCGACGTCAAGACGAACTATGAGCGGATGAAGGTCAAGGTCAACGAAGAGCTCAAGCAGCACTTCCGGCCCGAGTTCCTCAACCGTGTCGACGACACGGTCGTCTTCCACCAGCTCACCGAGGAAGACATCATCCAGATCGTCGACCTGATGGTCGACAAGGTGGATGAGCGCCTCAAGGACCGTGACATGGGCCTGGAGCTCAGCTCCAACGCCAAGTCGCTCCTGGCGAAGAAGGGTTACGACCCCGTGATGGGTGCCCGGCCGCTGCGCCGGACGATCCAGCGCGAGATCGAGGACATCCTCTCCGAGAAGATCCTCTTCGGTGAGCTGCGCCCCGGTCACATCGTGGTCGTGGACACCGAGGGTGAGGGGGACGAGAAGAAGTTCTCGTTCCGCGGCGAGGAGAAGTCGGCACTGCCCGACGTCCCGCCGGTCGAGCAGGCGGCAGGCGGCGCCGGCCCGAACCTGACGAAGGAAGCGTAGGGCGCGTAGCGCCTGAGCGTGTGGGGCTGCCCCGGACCGGTCAACGGTCCGGGGCAGCCCCATTTTCGCGTGCGCCGAGGGGTGCGCCCGGGGCCGGGACGCGCCCTCTCTTCGCGTGCTGGGGCCGGGCCGTTGTCCGGCCCGGCCCGGCTTCGGCCGCGTAGGCGGGCGTCGTGAAGGGGCCCTTTCGCACGCGGTACCGGAGAGCCTTCGGAGTCCCGCCGGGAGCGGCGGCCCGTCCCTGCGGTGCGGGGGGCCTGCCGGTCCGCGACGGCTCGGGTGTTCCGGTGCGCAGCCCGCTGTGCGGGGTGGGGTGCCTTGCCCGGGGCAGCCGGGGTGGGGCCGCCCGCTGTGGTGCGGGGGCGTTGGTCCGGTGTGGGGCACGGTGCCGCGTCCGCTCTACGCGCGGTGGGCGTGGTTGCCCGGATCGCGGATCGGTGTGGCTGGTCCGCGTTCCGTGCCGTGGGGGTCTTTCCGGACGGTGTGGGCCGGGGCGCTCGCCGGAGGGATGAGCGGATGCTGTTTCCCGGGCCGTGCGGGGGCCGTTCGATGTGATGCTGAGCCCGCTCTCGGAGCGGGTGGGTGAGGGGTAGCCCGGTCGGGCGGGCGAGGTGCTTGCCACTGGAGTGGGCCGGTGCCGCTTCCCGTGCCGTCCGACGGGTGCCCGCTCGGGCGGACCGTTCTCCGCCCGCCAGATGGTGCTCGACCGGCCTGGATCGCCGGCCCCTTCCCCGCCCACGGGCGGCTGCTTCCCGCCTCGCGCCGGCTCGGGGCCGTGCCCGCGCGCCCGGAGTGCCTGGGCGCCGACTACCTGCGCGCCCCCGTACCCGCGCCCTCTGCGCCCGGGGGCATCCCCGCTGTGTACGGCCCTACTCCTCGGGAACGGTCCGCGACGCGGTGCGGGCGTCCGACACCGTGCCGTCCGGCGTGTTCAGGTGGTTTTCCGGCGCGTTCAAGGGTGTTCCGGCAGGCTTCCGGGCGTCTCGTCGTACGGCGAAGCGCCGCATTGTGCCCCGCGCGGGAGGTCCCGAAACGGGAGGTCTTTGGTCCCACCGGCGGTGACAAGGCGCACAGCCCTTCAGGGGCCTACTACGCGAGGTAGGAGAAAAGTCCTTGATCGCTCAAGGGTCCTAGGTCCCTGAGCGGCGCGGGACCTTCGGCACGGAGGGGCGATACGCCCGTATCGCCGCCCTGTGTCCGTTAAGGGGGCTTTCGTGCTGGGGCTAAACCTGTTCCGCGCATGTGGTCGGTGCGGGTTTCGGGGGCGCCTCGGCAGGTGGGTCGGTCGTTGATTCCCGAAGGGTCATCTACGGCTTTTCATCGTAGATGGGGGGTTTGAGTGTTGCCCGGGGTGCGGGTTACCAAGGTGGAGCAAGCCCGGTCCGAGCACTGGGTCCAGTCACCCCGGAGGTTCACCCCGCATGTCGAAGCGCGTTACGTTCCAGCACTCCCGCCGCCCGTCCATGTCCCGCGTCAGTGGCGCCGTCGTGGCCGCCGGCCTGGGTGCGTCGATGGTGTTCGGTGCGGGCGCGGCGTTCGCGTCCGGCACGACGGGCACCGCGGGCACCGCGGCCCTCGCCGGCGCGGCCACCGCCGACTCCGTCGCCCAGCAGGCGACCGCCCAGAGCAAGGCCGCCGACGCGGCCAAGAAGTCCTCGGCCGACAAGAAGGCCGAGAAGAAGGCCGCGGCCAAGAAGAAGGCCGCAGCCGAGAAGAAGAAGGCCAAGTCGTGGGGGACTCCGGTCAACCACTACGTGCTGAGCGCGACCTACGGCACCGGCGGCGACCGCTGGGCCAGCAAGCACTCCGGTCAGGACTTCGCGGTGCCGATCGGCACCAAGGTCGAGGCCGCGCACTCCGGCCGGGTCGTCAAGGCCGGCCCGAACGGTGGCGGCGACGGCCCCGCGTACGGCAACGCCATCGTGATCAAGCACTCCAACGGCAAGTACTCGCAGTACGCGCACCTGTCCAAGATCGAAGTGAACGTCGGCGAGCGCGTGAAGACCGGCGAGAGGATCGCCCTGTCCGGCAACACCGGAAACTCCAGCGGCCCGCACCTGCACTTCGAGATCCGGACCTCCCCGAACTACGGTTCGGCGATCAACCCGGTCTCCTTCCTGAAGACCGAGCACGTCCACATCTGACGCGGCGCCGCGCCCGCAGCGGCTAAGCGGCGGAACCCGGGTCGTGTGCCCTGGTCACCAGTTCGACGGCGACCTCGAGAGTAGCCCTGCGCTTCTCCTCGGGGTCGCCTTCGGCGTCCCTGAGGGCGAGCATCCCCGCGTGCATCGCGAAGAGCGCGGTGAAGCAGCGCACCTGGTCGGCGAGCGGTGCGTCGGGTTCCTTGATCAGGTCGACCAGCTCGATGACCCGGTGCTTGATGGTGTGGCCGATGCTCAGCTCGCGCACGGTCGCCTGGTTCTCCTGCATGAAGCGGAAGAGCGGCGCGGCGGCGTCGAGCGCGTTGCTGTAGCGGACCAGGATCTCCATCTTCGTCTCCAGGGTGCGCGGCTGTTCCTTGCCCCAGATGATGAGCTCCTCGACGGGCCGGTTCAGGTCCTCGAAGACGCTGTTGAGGATGTCTTCCTTGGTCTTGAAGTGGTAGTACAGCGCCGCCTTCGTGACCTGCAGCTGCTCGGCGATCTCGCGGAGCGAGGTCTTCTCGTACCCCTGTTCGGCGAAGAGGTCGAGGGCGACGTCCTGAATGCGCTGGCGGGTGTTGCCCCGGCGCGGCTGCGGCGTGCTGCCCATGCGACTCTCCCAAGAACTTACTTGACGACCGGCTAGTTACGGGTCTACTTTCCTCAGTGTAGTCAACTAGCCGGGCGGCAAGTAAGTGCGGGTCCGGCGGCAGACCGGACCGCAGGGGATCAGGGGAGCGCGCGACATGGCGGAGCTGAAGAAGGCCACGAAGGCCGGGGAACCGGAACCACAGGCACGCAGCGTCCGGGTGGTGGTCCTCGCCCTGATGATCACGATGCTGCTGGCCATGCTCGACAATCTGATCGTCGGCACCGCGATGCCGACCATCGTCGGTGACCTGGGCGGTATGGAGCACCTGTCCTGGGTGGTCACCGCCTACACCCTGGCCACGGCCGCCTCCACCCCGATCTGGGGCAAGCTCGGCGACCTCTACGGACGCAAGGGCATCTTCCTCACGTCCATCGTGATCTTCCTGGTCGGTTCGGTGCTGAGCGGAATGGCCCAGGACATGGGCCAGCTGATCGGATTCCGTGCGGTCCAGGGCCTCGGCGCCGGCGGTCTGATGGTCGGCGTCATGGCGATCATCGGAGACCTGGTGCCGCCCCGGGAACGCGGCAGGTACCAGGGGATGATGGCCGGCGTGATGGCGCTCGCCATGATCGGCGGCCCGCTGGTCGGCGGCACCATCACCGACCACCTGGGCTGGCGCTGGAGCTTCTACATCAACCTGCCCCTGGGCGCCGTCGCGCTGGCCATGGTGACCGCCGTGCTGCACCTGCCCAAGAAGGAGCGGACGAAGGCCGACGTCGACTACCTGGGCGCGGCGCTGCTCACCGTGGGCATCACCGCGATCGTGCTGGTCACCACCTGGGGCGGCACGGAGTACGCCTGGAGCTCGGCGGTGATCATGGAGCTCATCGCCCTCGGGGTGGCCTCCCTCGTCGGATTCGTCTTCGTCGAGACGAAGGCGGCCGAACCGGTCATCCCGCTGCACATCTTCCGCAACCGCAACTTCACCCTCATGTCGGTGATCGGGTTCATGGCCGGTTTCGTGATGTTCGGGGCCGTCCTCTTCCTGCCGCTGTTCCAGCAGTCGGTCCAGGGGGCCTCCGCGACCAACTCCGGACTGCTGCTCCTGCCGATGCTGGTCTCGATGATGATCGTCTCGCTGATCGCGGGCCGGGTCACCACGAGTACCGGCAAGTACAAGGTGTTCCCGATCGTCGGCAGCGCCCTGATGGTCACGGGTCTGCTCCTGCTCTCCACCATGGACACCGGCACCACGCGCTTCACCTCCGGTGTCCACATGGCGGTGCTCGGCGCGGGCATGGGCTTCCTGATGCAGGTCACGATGCTCGTCGCACAGAACAGCGTCGAGCTCAAGGACATGGGTGTCGCGTCCTCGGCGACCACCCTCTTCCGCACGCTCGGCAGCTCCTTCGGCGTCGCGATCATGGGTGCCCTCTTCACCGGGCGGGTCCAGGACGAGATGGCGGCGCACGGCGGCGGGGGAGCCACCGAGGAGTCCGCCCAGCTGGGGGCGGCGAGCCTGGCGAAGCTGCCGGACGCGGTGCGCGAGGCGTACGAGGCCGCCGTGGCCTCGGGCACCCACCTCGCCTTCCTGGTGGGCGGTTCGGTCGCGGTCGTGGCCCTGGTGGCGGCGCTGTTCGTCAAGGAGGTCCCGCTGCGGGGCGCCGCGAAGCCGGAGACGCCCTCGGGCGACGACGGCGGCGCACCGTCGCTCGCGGCCAAGGAGTCGCAGTCCGTCTGAGTGCGGTGCGGGAACGGGCCCCGGAGGCGCATCGCCTCCGGGGCCCGTTCCCGCATTCACGACGGCCGGTCGGCCTGCCTCAGGACCTGGAAGCTCCCGGTGTTCGTCGGAGCGTGCTCCGGGAGCCACAGCACGGCGACCGCACCGCCCGTGCCGTCGGCGGTCCCGGCAGGCGCGGCGTTGCGGAAGGTCAGACGAGCACCCAGGACCCGCGCCTGACCGGCGGCGATCGTCAGCCCCAGCCCGTGACCGTGCCCGGCCCGGTCCGTGCTTCCGGTACGGAACCGGCTCGGCCCGTCCCGCAGCAGGGCCTCCGGGAAACCGGGCCCGTGATCGCGGACCCGGACCACCCGGCCCTCCACCGTCACCTCGACCGGCCCCGCCCCGTGCTTGGCGGCGTTCCCCAGCAGATTGCCCAGGATGCGTTCCAGGCGGCGCGGATCGGTGGACACCCACGACTCGTGCACCACCTGCACCGTGATCTCCGGTCTCAGCAGCCCGACCCGCCGGCTGACGAACTCGCCGAGCGGCAGTTCCTGCAGCTCGGCCCGTTCCGATGCACTGTCCAGCCGGGCCACTTCGAGTACGTCCTCGACCAGCGTCCGCATCGCCTGCGCCCGGTCCCGCACGAGCTCCGTGGGCCTGCCCGGCGGCAGCAGCTCGGCCGCCGTGAGCAGCCCGGTCGCGGGAGTGCGCAGCTCGTGGGCGATGTCCGCGGTGACCCGTCGCTCCGCCTCGATCCGCTCGTTCAGCGCGTCCGTGAGCGCGTCCACGGCGCGCGCCAGTTCGTCGGTCTCGTCCCGTACGACACCGCCGACGGCCTCCCGCACCCGCACGTCCGTGTTGCCCTGGGTGACCTTGCCGGCCGCTGCCGCCGCCTTGCGCAGCCTGCGGGACAGCTGGCCGCCGATCAGGACCCCCAGGGCGCAGCCCCCGAAGACGACCGAGACCGAGCCGATGATCAACGCCCGGTCGAGGTCGCTCATGATCGCGACACTGCGGTCGGCGAAGCGGGTGTGCAGCGACAGGACGTCCCCGTTGGCCAGGGGTACGGCGGCCCAGACGTCCGGGATCCCGTCGGCGTACTCGTCGACGTGCGTGGCCCGCCGGTTGTCCCGGATCTGTGCGCGCAGGCCGGCGGGGAGCGTGGGGTCGTTGAGCTTCGCCCCGAATTTCGGCGACGACTTCTGCGTGTTCGGGGCCTCGTAGAGCCGCTGGGCGAAGAGGAGACGTTCCAGCTGCACCTCGCGGGCGTTCTCCAGCATCGAGACGCGTGCGGCGTTGTGGACGACGAGGCTCAGTGCCAGGGCGATGAGGGCGCCGACCGCGGCGATCGCGATGCTGATCTTCCAGCGGACACCGGTCCGCAGTGCGAGCCGCCTCATGCGCGGAGCTTGTAGCCGAAGCCGCGGACCGTCTCGATCCGGTCCTGCCCGATCTTGGTGCGCAGCCGCTGCACGTGGACGTCCACCACCCGGGTGTCACCGCCCCAGCCGTAGTCCCAGACCCGCTCCAGGAGCCTGTCCCGGGAGAGCACCGTGCCGGGTGCCGAGGAGAACTCCAGCAGCAGCCGCATCTCGGTGGGCGTCAGACCCACCTGGGAACCCGCCCGGCGCACTTCCATGCCTTCGGTGTCGATCTCCACGTCGCCGAAGACGAGGACACCGTCCGTCTTCCCGGCCGTCTCACCGCCCCGGGCCCCCGGGCCCGAGGCGTGGCCGAACCGGCGCAGCACGGCGCGGATCCTGGCGACCAGCACCGCTCCGTCGAACGGCTTGGTGACGTAGTCGTCGGCCCCGGCCTCCAGGCCGAGGACCACGTCGATCGCGTCGGCCCGCGCCGACAGCATGATGACGGGAACCGTCGACTCGTCCCGGATACGGCGGCACAGGCTGACCCCGTCCAGCCCCGGCACCATCACGTCGAGCAGTGCGATGTCCGGGCGGTCGGCCCGGAAGGCCTCCAGGCCCTGCAGCCCGTCGGGCATCGCGGTCACCGTGAAACCGACGCGTTCCAGCGCGAGCTGCGTGGCCTCGCGGATGACGTCGTCGTCCTCGACGAAGAGGACATGGGTCTCGGCCATGCGGGCGGTCCTCAGTTCTGCGGCGTCGGCGGTGTGGGAAGGTCGCCCTCCCCGTTGCCGAGGGCCCGGTTGAAGTCGTTGTGCACCCGGTCGGTCTCGGTGAACCGGGTGGTCGCCCAGCGGTAGGTGATGACGTCCTCGCCGGAGGGGTAGGCGACCGCGTCCTTCGACCCGTACACCTGGGTCGTCACCACCAGGTCGCCGCGGTCGATGGTTCCGTAGACCGCGGGTATCTCGACGGCGAAGACGTTCTCGTACGAGCCGTCCGTGCGCTGCCGGTAGACATAGGTGCCGACCCCCACCGAGTCGCCGCAGGTCATCACGTTGACGACGATGTCGGCGGCCGGGCCGTCGGTGAGCGTGCCGTACGAGGTGTCCACCGGGTACTCGTCGCCCGCGCAGGGCTTCAGGTCGTTCCTGATCTGCCGGCTCACCTCGGCGTCGGCCTTGATGAGCGGTACCGCGTTCACCCGCGTGACCGGCTTCGCCGTCCCGGTGGGCACGGTGGTCGACGGTGTGGCCCGGGCGACCGGCTGGGTGCCCGCGGGGCCCTCGTCGCGGGTGCCCGTACCGCCGGTGGCACAGCCGGCGCAGAACAGCCCGAAGGCGGCGAGTCCGGCCAGAGCCGTACTCCCCGCCGCCAGACCGGTCCGGAGCGTGCCGCCCCGGCCGGTCGTTCCGCTCGTGCCGTCACCGCTGCCCGTCAGGCCGCGCACCGCTCCCGCCCCCGCTCGTCATGACGCCCGTCACGCTGCGCGGGTATCCGCGCCGGTGCGCCCTCGGCCTCACGGCTCCGGGCGGCACGGTCCTCCAGCTCCTGGCGCAGGCGTGCCAGGGCGCGGTGGAGCGTGCTCTTCACCGTACCGGCGGACATGCCGAGCGCCGCCGCCGTCTCCTCGGTACTCATCTGCTCCCAGTGTCGCAGCACGACGACGCTGCGCTGCTTCGGAGCCAGGACGCCGAGGACGTCCATGAGCAGGGCGCGGTCGGCGCGCTGCTCGGTGCCGTCGTCGACGCTCGCGTCGGGGAGCTGCTCGGTGGGGACCTCTTCGAGCTTGCGGGCCCGCCACCACTCCGTACGCGTGTTGATCATGACGCGTCGGAGGTAGGCGTCGGCCAGGGACTTGTCGGCGATGCCGTCCCAGCGGCCGTAGGTGCGGGCCAGGGCGGTCTGCAGCAGGTCCTGCGCGTCCACGGGATCGGGGACCAGCCGACGGGCACTGCGCAGCAGCGCGTCCTGCCGGGTGCGTACGTAGTCCTCGAATTCGAGCACCTCGCCCTGCGCCATAACAACCGCCTCCGTCCCCGTACATCCCCGTGGTGCCGCCGCCGGCGGGTGGTCCCGTTGCCGACGCCGATGACGCTACGAGGGGGTTGTCACGAGGTTGTGCGGAGCAGCCGTACGCGGACGCACGGCTGTCCATCGGTTGTGTAACAGCCGCTGGACAGCCCGGTCCGCCGGTGCGGTGTCAGGTCAGGGGAAGCCGGTACCGTCCGTTCGCCAGGGGTTCCACCAAGCCGTCGGCGACCAGCCCGTCCAGCGCGCGCGCCCGCTGCACCGGCTCCTCCCACGCGGCGTCCAGCGCGGACTGCGGCACCGGTG
This sequence comes from Streptomyces clavifer, assembly GCA_014651175.1. Lineage (GTDB taxonomy): Bacteria > Actinomycetota > Actinomycetes > Streptomycetales > Streptomycetaceae > Streptomyces > Streptomyces clavifer. The sequence continues at coordinate 665,494 of BMWJ01000004.1, forward strand.
CGACCGACTCGCGCAGGACGGCGAGGAGTCGGCCCCGCACCTGCCGGTCGGTGCCGGCATAGGTCTGCCCGCGGCGCGGCGGCCCCTCGTGGGCGGGCTTTCCCGCCAGCCGCCAGGCGCACTGCCCGGCGATCGGGCAGCGTGTGCAGTCCTCGTTCTTCGCGGTGCACACGAGCGCGCCGAGCTCCATCGTGGCCGCCGCCCAGCGGGCCGCTCGCTCGTCCTCCTCGGGGAGCAGGGCACGGGCGAGCTTGCGCTCGGCCGCGGTGGTCGCGTTCGGCGGGTACTGGATGCCGGACGCGGCCCGGGCGAACACCCGGCGGACGTTCGTGTCGAGCACGGCATGGCGCTGTCCGTACGCGAACGAGGCCACGGCCGCCGCCGTGTACTCGCCGATCCCGGGCAGGGCGAGCAGCTGGCCGTGCTCGCTCGGCACGTCGCCACCGTGCCGTTCCGCTATCGCCTGGGCGGCCCCGTGCAGGCGCAGGGCGCGTCGCGGGTAGCCGAGCCGGCCCCAGGCGCGGACCGCTTCACCGGGCGCGTCGGCGGCCAGGTCGGCGGGGCGCGGCCAGCGGGCCAGCCATTGTTCGTAGACCGGGAGGACCCGGCTCACCGGGGTCTGCTGCAGCATGAACTCGCTCACCATCACACCCCAGGCGCCCGCTTCGGGGCGGCGCCAGGGAAGATCGCGGGCGTGCTGCTCGAACCACCCGATGACGGGGGTGTGGAGGGAGGCGGGGGGCGTCTGTGTCGAAGTCGTGGCAGTCATCGCACCTACGATCCTGACACGGAAGACGGGACGAGGGGCACGGCTGCGGGGGTGTCGGCCCGGCTGGAGGGTTCACGGGGTGATAACGCCACCCGTTCTGTCCCTTCGGGCCGGGAGCGGGAGGACCAAACAGCGCAAAGCGTCCGTAAGTTACCGGGAGCGTCCGCTCCGTGATGATGATCCGGAAAACTTGTCGATCAGAGCGGCGGGTGGGGGCCGGAGTTGGTCCGGAACTCTCGTAGAGTTCTGGCCGTGGGATCTATGCGCAATCCGGTCGGGCCGCTTCCCTCCAGCATCTACTGGCGTCGGAGGGCAGTAGCGGCGATGGTGATCGCGCTGCTCGCGGCGCTGATCGCGTGGGTCGTCACCTCGGGTGGCGGCGAGGCGAAGAAGGGCGACGACGGCAAGCCCGGTGACTCGGCCCCGGCCCCCTCCATCACGCCCGGCCCCTCCAGCTCCGGCCCGGACGTCGGCCAACCGCCGGGCGGACGCGACGAGCCGGGGGCGACCGGGGGCGGTGACGGGACTTCCGGCGGCGCGGGCGGCACCGGGACGGGCGGAGAGCCCGGATCGGGCGGCTCGGGGACGGGCGGCTCCACGTCGTCCGGGACCGGATCTGCCGGATCTGCCGGATCTGCTGGGACCACCGGAGCCGCGACCGGCGGCGGGACAGCGGCTGAGCGGGTGCCGGCGGGCTCATCGCTCCCCAACTGCGCCGCTTCAGCGCTTCAGTTGAGCCTCAGGACGGAGATCAGCTACGGGCCCGACGACAAGCCGGTCTTCCGCCTGGTCGCCAGGAACACCTCGTCCGCCGACTGCAAGGCCGACTTCGGCCCGAAGAGCGCGGTGCTCTCGATCACCGAGGCGGGCGGTGACGACGACGAACAGCTGTGGTCGTCCAAGGACTGCCCGCGGACCGGAGCCTTCTTCCTGCGGGTTCCGGCGGGCGCGACAGTCGTCCACACCGTGAAGTGGGACCGCAGGCAGAGCGCGCCCACATGTGCGACACCCCCTGCGGGCAAGGCGGCCCCCGGCACGTACCTGCTGGAAGCGAAGGTGCCGGGCGAGCCCGTCCAGCGGGCCTCGTTCGTCCTCGCCAAGGACTGATCCCGGGGCTGTCGGCTCCTGCTCCGGCGCCCTGCGCGCCGGACTCCGCTCCGGCGATGCTCCAGCCTCCGGCCGGCTCCACGCCCGGGCCGCTTTCGAGGGTGCGGGTGCTCACCACCGGAGCCGCCTCCGCCCCGAAGTCACCTCGGCCGGGCGGACGGTCGCTCCGGGCCCGTCCGGTCACGGGGAACGGGCGTGCGCGGACAGAAATGAGCGCCGGGCGTGCGCGGACAGCAACGACCGCCGGGCGTGCATCGGCGTGCACCGGCGTACGGGGAGCGGCAACCAGCAGGTCCGGCCACCGTGCGGCCCCGGCACCCGCCGGCTCCGGTCAGGGACGACCTAGACGTACCGCTCCAGGATCGACGACTCCGCCAGCCGCGAGAGGCCCTCGCGCACGCTCCGCGCCCGCGCCTCCCCGACCCCGTCCACCGTCTGCAGGTCGTCCACGCTGGCGGCGAGCAGCTTCTGCAGACCGCCGAAGTGCTCCACCAGCCGCTCGATGATCGCCCCGGGCAGCCTCGGCACCTTCGCCAGCAGCCTGAAGCCCCGCGGGGAAACCGCCGAGTCCAGCGTCTCCGGCGAGCCGCTGTACCCCAGCGCACGCGCCACCACGGGGAGTTCGAGCAGCTCGGTGTGGGTGAGGGCGTCCAGCTCGGTCAGTGCCTCCGCGACCGTCCGGGACCGCTTCGCGGTCGGCTCGGGCACGTAGTCGCGCACGACCAGCTCACGCTCCGGCTCCACGCCCGCGATCAACTCGTCGAGCTGGAGCGACAGAAGCCGGCCGTCGGTACCCAGCTCCACCACGTACTCGGCGATCTCCGTCGCGATCCTGCGCACCATCTCCAGCCGCTGCGCGACCGCCGTGACGTCGCGGACGGTCACCAGGTCCTCGATCTCCAGCGCGGAGAGCGTTCCGGCGACCTCGTCCAGCCGGAGCTTGTACCGCTCCAGGGTGGCGAGCGCCTGATTGGCGCGGGACAGGATGGCGGAGGACTCCTCCAGGACCCGCCGCTCCCCGTCCACGTACAGCGCGATCAGATGCATCGACTGGGAGACCGAGACGACGGGGAATCCGCACGCCTTGGAGACCCGGTCCGCCGTGCGGTGACGGGTGCCCGTCTCCTCGGTGTGGATCGAGGCGTCCGGGACCAGCTGTACACCGGCCCGCAGGATCTTGGTCATGTCCTTGTCGAGGATCAGTGCGCCGTCCAGCTTGCACAGCTCGCGCAGCCGCGTCGCGGTGAATTCCACGTCCAGCACGAAGCCGCCGGTACACATGGATTCGACGGTCTTGTCCATGCCGAGCACGATCAGCCCGCCGGTGTTGCCGCGGAGGATGCGCTCCAGGCCGTCACGGAGGGGCTGTCCGGGCGCGACTGCGCTCAACGAGGCGCGCATCAGCCACTCGTTACCCGTGCCTTGGCCGGACTTTCCGGGCGTTGCTGCCCGGTCGTTGGCTGCCACTGCACTCCTCCGGTCACAGGTTTACGGTGCCCTGATTCCCTCATGCCGTTCGTACGGGCGGGCGAGACCAGGGCAAAGTCTACCGGCGTGCGCCGTCCTCCTGTGGTCCGTCCGGGCGAGACCGGCGGGGGAGGACTCTCAGAGCATCGCCCATGTCGGCGACTTCTGTGACCTTCATACCGGCGGGGACCTGCCCCGGGTCCCTCGGAACCAGGGCGTGCTTGAACCCGAGACGGTACGCCTCCGCAAGCCGGCGCTGCACCCCGGTGACCCTTCTGACCTCGCCCGCGAGGCCCACTTCGCCGATCGCGACCAGGTTCTTCGGGAGTGGTGTGTCGCTCGCCGCACTGGCCAGCGCCAGGGCGATGGCGAGGTCCGCGGCCGGCTCGGTGAGCTTCACGCCGCCCACCGTCGCGCTGTAGATGTCCCGCTTGCCGAGCGCGCTGATCCGGCCCCGCTGCTCCAGGACGGCCAGCATCATCGAGACCCGGGAGGTCTCCAGCCCCGAGGTGGTGCGCCGGGGCGAGGGGATCTGCGAGTCGACCGTCAGTGCCTGCACCTCGGCGACCAGGGGGCGCTTGCCCTCCAGGGTGACCGTCAGGCAGGTGCCGGGAACCGGCTCGTCGCGCCGGGTGAGGAAGAGGCCGGAGGGGTCGGCGAGGCCGGTGATGCCCTCGTCGTGCAGCTCGAAGCAGCCGACCTCGTCCGTGGCCCCGTACCTGTTCTTCACCCCCCGCACGAGGCGGAGGCGCGCATGCCGGTCGCCCTCGAAGGACAGCACCACGTCGACGAGGTGCTCCAGGAGCCGGGGCCCCGCGATGGCACCGTCCTTGGTGACGTGGCCGACCAGGAGCGTCGACATGCCGCGCTCCTTCGAGGCCCGGATGAGCGCTCCCGCGACTTCGCGGACCTGCGCCATGCCCCCGGGTGCGCCGTCGATCTCCGGAGAGGCGACGGTCTGTACGGAGTCGAGGACCAGGAGGGACGGTTTGACCGCGTCCAGATGCCCGAGAACCGCCGACAGATCGGTCTCCGCGGCCAGATACAGGTGGTCGTTGATCGCCTTGATCCGGTCGGCCCGCATCCGCACCTGGCTGGCGGACTCCTCGGCCGTGACGTAGAGGGTGCGGTGGTCCTCGGTCGCCGCCTTGGCCGCCACGTCCAGCAGGAGCGTCGACTTGCCGACGCCGGGCTCGCCCGCGAACAGCACGACGGCGCCGGGCACGAGTCCGCCGCCCAGCACCCGGTCCAGCTCTCCGACACCGGTCGAGCGCGCCGTGGCCTGCCGGCTGTCGACCTGGCCGATGGGCAGGGCGGCGGTGGAGACGCGGCCGGCCGCGGTGGTGCGGATCGCGGGGGCACCGCCGAATTCCTCGACCGTCCCCCAGGCCTGGCACTCCGGGCAGCGGCCGAGCCACTTGGCGGTCGTCCAGCCGCATTCGGTGCAGCGGTAGGACGGCCGGTCCTTCGCGGATTTCGTACGGGCAGCCATGGCGTCACCGTATAGGTGGGGTCCGACACCGCCGACCACGGGCACGGGAGGCGAACAGGTGCCCGATGCAGGAGACCGGTGGAATTCTGGGATTCCTGTCCTCTTTCGGGGGATAACTTCACTCATAAGGATTAAATGCGGGAAAGGGCCCCCAGGGAGATGCCCTCGTCTGCCTACGGTCGCCACGTGACGAGCAGCAGGCTGGAGACCCACGGACGCACCACCGGCGCACACCGGGCGCACCGCCGCGTGCCCCGTCCGTCGGCCCAGCTGCCGGCGGCACGTTTCGAGCCGTACCTCGACGGCCTGTTCACCTACTGCCTCTCCGTGCTGTGCGACCACGAGGCGGCGACCGAGGCGCTCGGCTCTCTCCTGGCGATCGCGGAACGGCAGGACGGCCGGTGCCCCCCGGCCGAGGCGGAACGTAAATCCTGGCTCTACGCCCTGGCCAGGTGGACCTGTCTGCGCGCGCTCACGGAACAGAGGCGGGGCCGCCAGGCCCACCGCCGGACCCCACCGGCCCCGGCCCCGCCTGCGGCCTCCGCGGCCGGCTCCCGCGGCACTCCGGAGGAGGCGCTCGCCCCGGATCCCGCCGAGTCCCCGGCGGCCGAGGCGCGCAGGCGCGAGCTGGCACAGCTGGCCTGGCCGGAGGCCGCCGGCACCACCCCCGAGCAGCGCGAGGCGCTGGAGCTCGCCGTACGCCACCGGCTCACCCCCCGCGCCGTCGCCGCCGTCCTCGGCCTCGAACCGGCCGACGCCCGGGAACTCCTGGCCGCGGCGGCCTGCGAGGTGGAGCGCACCCGCGCCGCCCTCGCCGTCGTCGAGTCGGGGAACTGCCCCACGGTCGCCCGGCTCACCGGCACCCACCAGGCGCTGCTCTCCGCGGCCCTGCGCCGGGAGCTCGTGCGGCACGTCGACGACTGCCCCCGCTGCCGCCGCGCCGCCGAGCGGGCCGGTGCCACCGGGCCGTGGCCCGGCGCGGGAGTCCACCGGGTCGCCGTGCTGCCCGTCGTCGAGGCGCCCCGCCCCTCGGTCCACGTCGCACTGGCCCACGCCAGACGGTCCCGTCCGGCCGGCCCGCGCTTCGGCCGGACGGGTTTCCCGCTGGACCCGAAGGACCATGCCGCGCGCCGGGACCGGCTGCGCGCACGGGTGGTGACGACGACGGTGGTGGCGACGGTGGTCGCGGCCCCCGTGATCGCCCTGTGGGCGGCCTACCGCGGCGCACCGCCGACCGGGGAGGGCCGCGACGGCACCTCGGTCACGGCGACGGAGGCGGGGGACGCCTCCGGCCTCGCCGGAGAGCCGAACGGCCCCTACGAGAACGCGGGCAACGCCCGCCCCGACAGGAACCACCGCTTCACGGACGCCGCCCGGAGGCCGGACGTCACGGCCGAGGTGATCAGCGCAGGGGGCGGTCCGCACGCCTCCGACGCGATCCGGATCGTGGCCCGTTCCTCCGGCGGCCGTACGACGATCACGCTGACGGCGACCGGTGACGAAGCCGTCGCCTGGTCGGCCCGGGTGAAGGCTCCGTGGCTGCACCTCAGCCGTTCGTCCGGCACGCTCGCCCCCGGGCGGAGCGTCACCGTCCGGGTGCTCGTGAACGAGGCGGCCGAACCGGAGGGCCCGTGGAGCGCACGGGTCGTGTTCGCCCCGTCGGGCTCGGCGGTCGCGGTCACGGGGTACGGCGTCGCGGCACCGCCCGACGGAGGCCCGGACCCTGCTCCGGATCCGTCGGGTCCGCCCGGTCCGTCGCCGTCGTTCCCGCCTCCGTCGCCGGGCCCGTCCCCGGACCCCACTCCGGAGCCGACGCCGTCCCCGACCGATCCGCCGACGAGCCCGCCGGGCTCGCCCGGTCCCACGCCGTCCCCGACCGAGGCGTCCCCCACCCCCGCGCCGTCCGGTCCGACGGAGGGGCCGGGCGAGCCGTCACCGGACTCCGCGGACTGACGCACAGCGAGACGGCGGCCCGGTGCGCGGGGGAGCGGACGTCCCTCACACACCGGGCCGCCGTCACGGCGGGCCGGTGCACGGAACCGGCGAGCGGAAAGGAAGCCGGGGCGCCGGCCCGAAGCCCGGGCGTGGCACACCGCTCCGGTCAGGCCGGATCCGCCGGATGCGGTGCCATCGGCAGCAGCGACGCCAGCCGCTGCTCGCACAGCTCGGTCAGCCGCTCGTACGCCTCCTCACCCATCAGTTCGGTGAGCTCGGGGCGGTAGGTCACGTAGACCGGGTCCCCGGCCCCGTGCGCGGACGTCGCCGACGTGCACCACCAGTGCAGGTCGTGACCGCCCGGGCCCCAGCCCCGGCGGTCGTACTCCCCGATCGAGATCTGGAGCACGCGTGTGTCGTCGGGCCGGTCGATCCAGTCGTACGTACGCCGGACCGGCAGCTGCCAGCACACGTCGGGCTTCGTCTCCAGCGGCTCCTTGCCCTCACGTAGGGCCAGGATGTGCAGCGAGCAGCCCGCGCCGCCCTCGAACCCGGGCCGGTTCTGGAAGATGCAGGAGCCCTCCCAGCGCCGCGTCTGGCGTTCGCCGTCCTCGTCGACGCCGACCCAGCCCGTCTTCGTGCCGACGTCGTGGAACTGCCACAGGTCCGGGGTGAGCCGCGCGACGTGCCCGGCCACCCGCTTCTCGTCGTCCTTGTCGGAGAAGTGGGCGCCCAGGGTGCAGCATCCGTCGTTCGCCCGGCCCGCCTGGATGCCCTGGCAGCCGCTGCCGAAGATGCACGTCCACCGGGACGTGAGCCATGTCAGATCGCAGCGGAAGACCTGCTCGTCGTCGGCGGGGTCCGGGAACTCGACCCAGGCCCGCGCGAAGTCGAGCCCCTTCTCGTCGGGCCCGTGCGGCCCTGTTGCTTCCGGCTGCTGCATCTCCTGCTTCGTTTTCTGCTTCTTCGTGACTTTGTCCGGCTTCGCCTTTTTCGTCTTTGGCACGCGCCAAGAGTAAGTCCGCGGCGGCAGTAGCGTTCCGGTATGAGACTCGGAGTCCTCGACGTGGGGTCGAACACGGTTCATCTGCTGGTGGTCGACGCGCACCCCGGTGCCCGCCCGCTGCCCGCGCACTCGCACAAGGCGGAACTTCGGCTGGCCGAACTGCTCGATCCCGAAGGAGCGATCGGCCCCGCGGGGGTCGACCGCCTGGTGTCGACGATCACCGACGCGCTCGGGGCCGCCGAGGACAAGGGCTGCGAGGACGTGCTGGCCTTCGCCACCTCCGCCGTGCGCGAGGCGACCAACGCGGACGAGGTGCTGACCCGTGTACAGGACGAGACGGGCGTGGCCCTCGCCGTACTCAGCGGTGAGGAGGAGGCGCGGCTCACCTTCCTGGCCGCCCGCCGCTGGTTCGGCTGGTCGGCGGGGAAGCTGCTGGTCCTGGACATCGGCGGCGGGTCCCTGGAGGTCGGGTACGGGCTGGACGAGGAGCCCGACGCCGCCGTCTCGCTGCCGCTCGGAGCCGGGCGGCTCACCGCGAGCTGGCTGCCGGGCGACACCGCGGACCCCACGGCCGTACGGGCGCTGCGCCGGCACATCCGCACCTGCATCGCCCGGACGGTCGGTGAGTTCACCCGCCTCGGGCCGCCCGACCACGTGGTCGGCACCTCCAAGACCTTCAAGCAGCTCGCCAGGATCGCCGGCGCCCCACGCTCCGCCGAAGGCCTGTACGTGCAGCGTGTTCTCACCCGCAAGGCCCTGGAGGAGTGGGTGCCGAAGCTGTTGGCGATGACCGTCGAGCAGCGCAGCACCCTGCCCGGGGTCACCGAGGGGCGCGCCGCACAGCTGCTCGCGGGGGCACTGGTCGCCGAGGCGGCGATGGACCTGTTCGGGGTCGAGGAGCTGGAGATCTGTCCCTGGGCGCTGCGCGAGGGGGTCATCCTGCGCCGCCTGGACCACCTCCCGCCGATACGGGCCGCCCTCACCTGACCGCCGTATCCGCCCCATGGGCCTTCTCACTTTCGGCCGGGGCCCCGCGGCGACGCGTACCACTGCCCGTACCCTGTCCACGTGGCAGATCCAGTGGTGCGCATCCCGGATGCGAAGGTCGCCCTGTCGACGGCCTCCGTCTATCCGGAGTCGACGGCGACGGCCTTCGAGATCGCTGCGCGCCTGGGCTACGACGGTGTCGAGGTCATGGTCTGGACCGATCCCGTCAGCCAGGACATCGAGGCGCTGAAGCGTCTTTCGGACTATCACGGAGTGCCGGTCCTCGCCGTGCACGCACCCTGTCTGCTGATCACGCAGCGGGTCTGGTCCACCGACCCCTGGGTGAAGCTCCAGCGTGCCAGGGCGGCGGCGGAGAAGCTCGGGGCGTCGACCGTGGTCGTCCACCCGCCGTTCCGTTGGCAGCGCAACTACGCGCGGGACTTCGTGACCGGAATCTGGCGCATGGCGGACGAGACCGACGTGCGCTTCGCCGTCGAGAACATGTACCCGTGGCGCTACCGCGACCGCGAGATGCTCGCGTACGCCCCCGACTGGGACGTCACCCGGCACGACTACCGGCACTTCACCGTGGACCTCTCGCACACCGCGACCGCGCGGACCGACAGCATGGCGATGGTGGACCGGATGGGCGACCGGCTCGCCCACGTCCACCTCGCCGACGGCAAGGGTTCCAGCAAGGACGAGCACCTGGTGCCGGGCCGGGGCGACCAGCCCTGCGCGGAGCTGCTGGAGCGACTGGCCCGGACGGCGTTCGACGGGCACGTGGTCATCGAGGTCAACACGCGCCGCGCCATGTCGTCGGCCGAACGCGAGGCCGACCTGGCGGAGGCCCTCGCCTTCACCCGGCTCCACCTGGCGTCCTCGGCGCGGGCTCCCCGCTCGTGACGTCCGAAGGACCCGAGGGCCGGGCCCCCCGGCGCCGGGGGCGCCCCTCCGGCGCGGCGACGAGCACGGGCCCCGACGCCAGGACCCGGATCCTCGCGGCGGCCCGTACGGAATTCGCCGGGCGCGGCTACGACAAGACGTCGATCAGGGGCATCGCCAAGGAGGCCGGCGTGGACGCGGCCCTGGTGCACCACTACTTCGGCACGAAGGACGAGGTCTTCGCGGCGGCCATCGAGGTCTCCTTCGAGCCCGCGCTCGTCGTCCCGGACATCCTCGCCGGCCCCGTGGAGAGCATGGGGGAGCGGCTGGCCCGCACCTTCATCGGCGTGTGGGAGGACCCGGCGACCCGGGCCCCCCTGCTGGCGATCCTGCGCTCCGCGCTCACCCACGAGGCCGCGGCGAAGGTGCTGCGCGGTTTCGTGCTGCGGCGGCTGCTGGAGCGGATCGCGGCGGACCTGGACGTGCCCGATCCGACCTTCCGCGCCGAGATGGCGGCTTCGCACATGATCGGGATCGCGATCCTCCGGTACGTGCTCCGGGCGGAGCCCCTGGCCTCGGCGGACCCGGAGAAGATCATCGCCATGGCGGCCCCGACGCTCCAGCGGTACCTCACGGAGCGGGACGCCCCGTAGGCACCGTGCCGCGGCGCGCCGCCCCGCCCGGACACAGGGCACTGTGTCCCGAAATCCGGACACATTGTCCAGATCCTGGAGCGAGGCGTACGCTCGGAGACAGTCTTTTCTGTCGAAGGAGCGAGCGACGATGCCCCAGCTGAGGTCCCGCACTGTCACCCACGGCCGCAACATGGCGGGCGCCCGCGCCCTTATGCGGGCGTCCGGCGTAGCCAGTGAGGACATCGGTAAGCCGATCATCGCGGTGGCCAACTCCTTCACCGAGTTCGTCCCGGGCCACACCCACCTCGCCCCCGTCGGCCGGATCGTCTCCGAGGCGATCAAGGCGGCGGGCGCGGTGCCCCGCGAGTTCAACACGATCGCGGTGGACGACGGCATCGCCATGGGGCACGGCGGGATGCTGTACAGCCTTCCCTCCCGCGACCTCATCGCGGACAGCGTCGAGTACATGGTCGAGGCCCACTGCGCCGACGCCCTGATCTGCATCTCCAACTGCGACAAGATCACGCCCGGCATGCTGATGGCCGCGATGCGCCTCAACATCCCGACGGTCTTCGTCTCCGGCGGTCCGATGGAGGCCGGCAAGGCCACCCTCGTCGACGGCACGGTCCGCAAGCTCGACCTGGTCAACGCGATCAGCGACGCGGTCGACGAAAGCATCTCCGACGAGGACATCCTCCGCATCGAGGAGAACGCCTGCCCCACCTGCGGCAGCTGTTCCGGCATGTTCACGGCCAACTCGATGAACTGCCTGACCGAGGTCCTCGGCCTCTCCCTCCCCGGCAACGGTTCCGTCCTCGCCACGCACACCGCCCGCAAGGCGCTGTACGAGGACGCGGGCCGCACGGTCGTGGAGATCACCAGGCGCTACTACGAGCAGGACGACGAGACCGTCCTGCCGCGGGCCATCGGCACCCGCGCCGCGTTCGACAACGCCATGGCGCTCGACATCGCCATGGGCGGCTCGACCAACACGATCCTGCACCTGCTCGCCGCGGCGCAGGAGGCCGAGCTCGACTACGACCTCGACGACATCAACGAGGTCTCGCGCCGCGTGCCCTGCCTGTCGAAGGTCGCTCCCAACGTGGCCCCCGGCGGCACGTACTACATGGAGGACGTCCACCGGGCGGGCGGCATCCCCGCCCTGCTGGGTGAGCTGCACCGCGGCGGTCTCCTCAACGAGGACGTGCACTCGGTCCACTCCGACACCCTCGCCGAGTGGCTCAAGAACTGGGACATCCGCGGCGGCTCCCCGTCGCCCGAGGCCATCGAGCTCTGGCACGCGGCCCCCGGCTGCGTGCGCTCCGCGACCGCCTTCTCGCAGTCCGAGCGCTGGGACACCCTGGACCTGGACGCGGCCGGCGGCTGCATCCGCGACATGGAGCACGCGTACTCCAAGGACGGCGGCCTCGCCGTCCTCAAGGGAAACCTCGCCGAGGACGGCTGCGTCGTGAAGACCGCGGGCGTCGACGAGTCGATCTGGACCTTCGAGGGCCCGGCCGTCGTCTGCGAGTCGCAGGACGCCGCCGTCGACAAGATCCTCCGCAAGGAGATCAAGGAGGGCGACGTCGTCGTCATCCGCTACGAGGGCCCGCGCGGCGGTCCCGGCATGCAGGAGATGCTCTACCCGACGTCGTTCCTGAAGGGCCGCGGGCTCGGCAAGAGCTGCGCCCTGGTCACCGACGGCCGCTTCTCCGGCGGCACGTCCGGGCTGTCGATCGGCCACGCGTCGCCGGAGGCGGCGTCCGGCGGCACGATCGCGCTGGTCGAGGACGGCGACCGGATCCGGATCGACATCCCCAACCGATCGATCGAACTCCTCGTCCCCGACGCCGAGCTCGCCACCCGCCGCGAGGCGCTGAACGGCGTGTACGCGCCGAAGGACCGTGACCGCAAGGTCTCGGCCGCCCTGCGCGCCTACGCGGCGATGGCGACGAGTGCGGACCGCGGCGCGGTCCGCGACGTCTCCAAGCTCGGCTGACACCCCGGCAGCCCCGTTCGGCCCCGCCCCTGGTCACTCACCAGCGGGCGGGGTCGTCCGCGTCCACGGCGAAGACGGATCCGTCCGGGGCCGTCGCGACGACGCTCCGGCCGAGGACCACGGGAGCGGGCAGCGACGAGGCGTGACCGAGCTTCCCCGCTCTCAGCCGCGGGCGGGTCTGGCCGAGCAGCGTCCCGTGCTCCGTGTCGACGGCCAGCAGCCGCCCGTCGGCCGCCGAGAAGTACAGGCGGTTCCCCGCACCGAGGACCGGCGTCGACGTCAGGCCGACGGCCGTCTCCAGCCGCCACCGTTCGGCCGTCGCCGCGCCGGGACGGATGTCGACGGCCAGCAGCGCGCCACCGCGTTCCAGCAGGAAGGCGGTGGTGCCGGCCACCACGACCTCCGGCGCGTTCATCCGGTAGGGCAGCGGAAGCGGCGTCGCGTTCCGCGGCACCGGGTCGTAGCGGACCAGCCCGGTGGTCAGGGCGCTGCCGTTCATCGAGGTCAGCAGGAGCGCCCCGCCGGCGGTTCCGGCCGGGGTGAGCATCCCGTCCAGCCGGTGCTGCCAGTCCGTGCGTCCCGTCCGCGCCTCGACCGCGGTGACGAGGGTGGTGGCCCCGTCCGCGGAGTGCTCGAAGGCGTAGGCGAGCCCGGTCCCGCCGTCGTACAGCGCGTAGCCCGGCTGCTGGTGGCCGGGGACGGCGTGCCGCCAGCGGGACGCACCGGTCTTCGCGTCGAGTCCCCGGGTGGTGCCGTCCCGCCCGGCCATCAGCAGCGTGTCACCCGCCGGGAAGGGGACGTCCAGGTAGGCGGAGAGACCCGTCTCCCACAGTGTCGCGGCCCGGCCGGGGGCGTACGCCAGGAGTCTGCCGCCCGGTTCGGCGGTGTACGCCGTGCCGTCGGGCGCCGTCCCCAGCTCGGGGGCCTCGGGCGAGGCGTCCCGGCGCGACCAGACCACCCGGCCGTCCGACGGATCCAGCCGCGCCGTGCCGAAACCGGCCGCGACGCAGTACAGCGCCTCGCCGCCCGGGGAGCACGACGGCGTGGAGCCGCTCGGGGACCGCAGCGTCGTCTGCCAGGGGACGAAGGCCGGCGGCCGCTCCTCCTTCCCACCGGAGTCCGTCGCGTCCGGTGCCGGGGATCCGCCGAGGGCCCCGGCCGCCCACACACATCCGGCGACCAGCGCGAGGACCGCCGCGGCGACCGCGAGCCGGCGCACCGTACGCCGCCGGACTCCACCGGCCCGGGAGGGCAGCCCGTCCGCCGCCCGCACATGGGTGGGTCCGTCCGCCGCGTCCCCGGTCCCGGCGACGGCCGACGCGGCCGGTCGCCGCTGGGCCGGAATGAACGCCGTGGCCTCGTACGACGGGGGGTGCAGCGCCGCCATGATCTCGTCCGGGGTGGGACGCTCCGCCGGGTCCTTCGCCAGGCAGCGTCCGACCAGCCCGGCGAGGTCCCCGGGCACCCCGGTCAGATCGGCCTCGTCGTGCACCACCTGGTACGCCACGATGTACGGGCTGTCCGAGTCGAAGGGCCCGCGGCCGGTCGCCGCGTGGACCAGGACCGCGCCCAGCGCGAAGACGTCCGCGGCGGGCCCGACCTCCCGGGGCCGCTGGAACTGCTCGGGCGCCATGTACGGCGGCGAGCCGATCAGCTTGCCCGTCTCGGTGCGCAGGTCGCTGTCGTAGGGCCGGGAGATCCCGAAGTCGATGACCTTGGGCCCGGAGTCGGGAAGCAGCACGTTGCTCGGCTTCAGATCCCGGTGGATGACACCGGCCCGGTGGATGTCGCGCAGCGCCTCGGCGAGGCCGGCCGTCAGCCTGCGCAGTTCGGCGGGGCTCATCGGCCCGTTCCGCTTCACCTGTGCGGACAGCGTCGGGCCGGGCACGTACAGGGTGGCCATCCAGGGCAGCGCGGCGGTCGGATCGGCGTCCACGACCGGCGCGGTGAACGCGCCGCTGACCCGCCGGGCCGCCGCCACCTCCTGCCGGAACCGGGCCCTGAACTCAGGGTCCGCGGCATGCTGGCGGTGCACCACCTTGACCGCGAGCTGCAGCCCGGAAGGGGAGCGGGCCAGATGCACCACGCCCATGCCGCCCGCCCCGAGACATGCCTCCAGCCGGTACTGCCCTGCGTACTCAGGATGCTCCGCTTCCGGATGTGATCCGGTCCCTCGCAGCGGCGGCATCGCCCACCCCCGTGTGTTCGTCCGCAAGCGCGACGCACGGAGCCTAGTCGATGGTGCGTGCGAGCAGCGTGGGGCTTGTTAGCCTGCGCGTCGTACGCGTCATTTCAACGGGGGAGGCCTTCATGGGCGTTGGGGAGAACATCGGTATCGCGGACAGCGCGGCGGCGGACGAGCGGGGCGAGCAGGGGGTGGCGACGCTCGCGGTGGGCGTCGCCCGGTACCCGATCGCTCCCGGGTACCGCGTCAACGTCCGCAAGGGACCGGGCACGCAGTACGGGATCGTCCGGACCCTTCCGTACGGCATGAGCGTCCCGGTCTACTGCCAGAAGCCGGGGGAGCGGGTCACCGGTCCGTACGGCACGTCGAACCTCTGGGACAACATCGCCGGCGGGGAGTTCGTGGCGGACGCCTATGTCCACACGGGCAGTGACGGGTACATCGCCCCGCGCTGCGACTGACCCGTACGGTGCCCGCCCGGGGATAATCGATTCCGTGAGCGAGAACAGCGAAGCATCCGGCACGCCCTCCGGCAGTACGCCGCCCGGCGGCACCGCACCAGGGCCGCAGCCCGAGCCCCTGCGTTTCTTCGGTACGACCTGGGTCGACCACGACGGGGGCTACGGGCTGCGGCGCGCCGGGGCCAGCGTCGGCTCGCTCGCGGCGGCCGTGGCCGCGTGCTTCGTCCTGCGCTTCGCGTACGAGGGCCTGGAGATCGCCGACGTCGGCGGCCTCGTCGGCATGCTCGTCGTGCTGATGTTCGCGGTCTGCAGCGCCATCGCGTTCCGCAGGACCTGGGAGGGGTTCGGCCGCCGACCGTCCGACCCGTCCCGCGAGGACAGCCTGCGGGGCCTGAAGTCGATCGGCTTCATCGGTTCGCTCCTCGCCTACTTCTTCCGCTCGCTCATCGAGGCACCGGGCGAGAAGCTGCGGCGTACCGAGTACGAGACGGCGCTCGCCCAGTACGTGAAGCGGCGTTCGGCCCGCACCGGTAACCCGGCGGCCCGCAGGAGCGGCAAGGGGAAGCGCCCGGGGCGCGCGTAGCCCGGCGGCGGTCCGGCGCGGCGAACCGCCGCCGGCGCGAGCAGCCCGTAGACCGCGCCAGCAGTGGGGTCTCCGACCCACCCCTCGGACCCGGCGGCGCACGCGTGGCCGGTGTGCCGCGGCCCGGACGGATCCAGCTCCACCTTCCGTCCGCGCGGCAGGGCGTCCCGGGGCGTCCAGCAGCCTCGGCAGCCGCAGCCGCAGCCGCAGCCGCAGCCGCAGCCGCAGCCGCAGCAACGTGACACGGCCCGGCACCCGCAGCGCACCGCCGGCGTCCTCGTCCACCTCCTCCACGTGCACAGGGCTGATGTCCCGAGCGGTCCTGGTGACCGCCGGCAGCAGCCCCACCAGCACCCCCTCGAACAGGCTCGTCACCACGACGGTGGCGGCCGTCGCTCCCGGCGCCACCCCCTCGCCGCGATGCCCGCGCCACAGCGGCACCAGCGTCCGTATCGGGATGAGCTCTTCCGCGGGCCGCCGGGAGGTCGGCGGCGAAGAGCGGCAGCCGTAAGCCACCCGCGCCCCGAGCCACGTACTGCCTTTGGCGTGCCGACCTCCTGGCGGGGCGAACCCGCGTCCTCGACGCT
Organism: Streptomyces clavifer; assembly: GCA_014651175.1. GTDB lineage: Bacteria > Actinomycetota > Actinomycetes > Streptomycetales > Streptomycetaceae > Streptomyces > Streptomyces clavifer. The sequence goes on from BMWJ01000004.1 coordinate 681,592, forward strand.
CCGCTCCCTTGACGAAGGACCTCACCGGGATCAATATTCATCACATGATGAATTCCCAAGGCGTCGCACCGCCGGGGGCCGTCGAGGCCCGCGCCCTCACCGTCGAGCGCGGCGACCGCACCGTCCTGCGCAGCCTCGACTTCACCGTCGAGCCGGGCAGGATCACCGGCCTCCTCGGCCCCTCCGGCTGCGGCAAGTCCACGCTCATGCGTGCCGTCGTCGGCACCCAGGCGAAGGTCGGCGGAACCCTCGACGTCCTCGGCCTCCCTGCCGGCCACCCGGCCCTGCGCCCCCGCGTCGGCTACGTCACCCAGGCCCCCTCGGTCTACTCCGACCTCACCGTCCGCCAGAACCTCGACTACTTCGCGGCGGTGCTGCTGCCCGGGCGCGCCCACCGTGACTCCCGCAGGGAAACCGTCACCCGCGTCATCCAGGACGTCGACCTCACCACCCGCGCGGACGCCCTCGCCGGAAACCTCTCCGGCGGCCAGCTCAGCCGTGTCTCGCTCGCCGTCGCCCTGCTCGGCACACCCGAACTCCTCGTACTCGACGAACCGACCGTCGGCCTCGACCCCGTGCTGCGCCGCGATCTGTGGAACCTCTTCCACACCCTCGCCGCCGACCGCGGCACCACGATCCTCGTGTCCTCCCACGTCATGGACGAGGCCGAGCGCTGCCACAGGCTGCTGCTCATGCGCGAGGGAACCGTCCTCGCGGCGGACACCCCCGACGCCCTCCGCACCCGCACCGGCTCGGCCACCATCGAGGAGGCCTTCCTCCACCTCGTCGACGAGGCGGCCGCCACCGCCCGCAAGGAGGCGACCCGATGAGCACCACGGCCACCACGCCCGCCCCCCGGCCGCTGAGCCCCGCCCGTACCCTGGCCACCGCCGTCCGCGTGCTGCGCCAACTCCGGCACGACCCCCGCACCATCGCGCTGCTGCTGATCGTCCCGGTTCTGATGATCACGCTGCTCCGCTACGTCTTCGACGCGAGCCCGCAGACCTTCGACGCCATCGGCGCCTCACTGCTCGGCATCTTCCCGCTGATCACGATGTTCCTGGTGACCTCGATCGCCACCCTCCGCGAACGCACCTCGGGCACCCTCGAACGACTGCTCGCCATGCCCCTCGGCAAGGGCGACCTGATCGCCGGATACGCGCTGGCCTTCGGCGCCGTCGCGGTCGCCCAGTCCGTCCTGGCCACCGCACTCTCCGTGTGGGTGCTCGGCCTGGACGTCGTCGGATCACCCTGGCTGCTGCTCCTGGTCGCCCTGCTCGACGCCCTGCTCGGCACAGCGCTCGGCCTGTTCGTCTCGGCCTTCGCCGCCTCCGAGTTCCAGGCGGTCCAGTTCATGCCGGCCGTGATCTTCCCTCAGTTGCTGCTGTGCGGCCTGTTCACCCCGCGCGACCGGATGCACCCCGTCCTCGAAGCCGTCTCGAACGTCATGCCGATGTCGTACGCCGTCGACGGGATGAACCAGGTCCTCACCCACACGGACGTCACCACCGACTTCTACCGCGACATCCTGATCGTCGCGGGGTGCGCCCTGCTCGTCCTCTGTCTCGGCGCCGCCACCCTCCGCCGCCGCACCGGCTGACGACCCGGTGCGAGGATGGCGGCAACGACGCGTACCGCCATCCGGAGGGTGAACCGCATGACCCAGACAGTCGCAGTCCTCGGTACAGGAAAGATCGGCGAGGCACTGCTCAGCGGCATGATCCGGGCCGGTTGGCGCGCCCCCGACCTGTTGGTGACGACCCGCCGCTCCGAGCGCGCGGAGGAGCTCCGCACCCGCTACGGCGTCGAGGCCGTCACCAACGCCGAGGCGGCCAAGAGCGCGGACATCCTCATCCTCGCGGTCAAGCCCCAGGACATGGGCAAGCTCCTCGACGAACTCGCCCCGCACGTCACCGCCGACCGGCTCGTCATCAGCGCCGCCGCCGGCATCCCGACCGCGTTCATCGAGGAGCGCCTCGCCGACGGCACCCCGGTCGTGCGCGTCATGCCGAACACGCCGGTCGTCGTGGACGAGGGCATGTCCGTCATCTCCGCGGGCAGCCACGCCACCCCTGAGCACCTCGGCCACGCCGAGACGATCTTCGGCGGTGTCGGTAAGACCCTGCGCGTCCCCGAGTCGCAGCAGGACGCGGCCACCGCGCTCTCCGGCTCGGGACCCGCGTACTTCTACTTCCTCGTCGAGGCCATGACGGACGCCGGCATCCTGCTGGGCCTGCCCCGCGCCCAGGCCCACGACCTGATCGTCCAGGCCGCCATCGGTGCCGCGATCATGCTCCGGGACAGCGGCGAGCACCCGGTCAAGCTCCGCGAGGCCGTCACCAGCCCGGCCGGCACCACCATCAGCGCCATCCGCGAGCTGGAGAACCACGGCGTGCGCGCCGCCCTCATCGCCGCCCTCGAGGCAGCCCGCGACCGCAGCCGCGAGCTGGCCTCCGGCAACGGCTGATCCGCGGAACCACGTGCCGGTTCGCACCACTACTTCACTGCGGCGACCAGCTCGGCACTGCGCACCACGCTCGCGAACCCACCGCCGTGCAACGTCACGGCGGTGGCCCGCGCCACCTCGTCCGCGCTCAGCCGCCAGCCCCACGGGCCCTCCTGGTCGAAGGTGTACGTCGCGTCGAACGCGAAGTACACGTCGTACCCGAGGTTCCCGCCCATGCGAGCCGTCGTCTCCGCGCACATATTGGTCTGGATCCCGGCCACCACGATCTGCCGCACCCCGGCCTCCTTGAGCCAGGCGTCCAGATCCGGCGTCCCGTAGAAGGCGGAGTTCACCGACTTCGTCAGGAACAGCTCGGGGCCGTGCCCCTTTCCGCGCCGCTCCTCGACGTACTCCTTGAACCCGTTCCCCGCACACCCCACGCGCAGGGGCGAATCCGGCTTGGGCGAGTCGTGCCGGACGAACACGACGGGACGGCCGCTCGCCTGCCAGGCGTCGATGAGCCCGGCGATGTTCCGGTCCGCCTCCGGGTTGTTCCGCGGACCCCAGTAGGCGTCCTCCTCGAATCCCCGCTGTACGTCCACGACGACGAGCGCTGCGTTCTCTGCGATCTCCATGCCCACCAGCCTCCCCCTGCGAAGGGCCGGCTCCCAGAGGTCGGAAAGTCATCGACCGATGCTTTACTGCCACCATGAACGTGTCGCCGCAGCACCGCCCCTCCCACATCGCCCTGGTCGCGTTCCCCGGGGTCCGCGCGTTCGACGTCTCGGTCATCACGGAGGTGTGGGGCGTGGACCGTACCGACCGGGGAGTCCCCGCCTTCGACCTGCGCCGGGTAGCCGCCGATCCGGCACCCGTCCCGCTCCGCGGCGGACTGTCGCTCACCCCCGACCGCACACTGGCCTGGCTCGACCGCGCCGATCTGATCGTGGTTCCCGGTCTCGACGACCACCTGACGCCCGCCCCGGAGCCGGTACTCGAAGCGCTTCGCAGCGCCCACAGCCGGGGCACCCCCCTCGCCGCGCTCTGCGGAGGAGCGTTCACCCTCGCCCAGGCGGGACTCCTGGACGGCCGCCGCGCCGTCACCCACTGGAATCTCACCGAGCTCCTCAGCACCCACCACCCCCGGGTGACCGTGGTGCCGGATGCCCTCTTCCTCCACGACGACAACATCTGGACCTCGGCGGGCACGGCGGCCGGCATCGATCTCTGCCTCCATCTGGTGCGTACGTCGCACGGCGCCGAGACGGCGGCGACCATTGCCCGTTCGATGGTCACGGCTCCGTTCCGCACGGGCACCCAGGCCCAGTTCATCGAGCAACCCACCCCGCAGTCCGACCGGGACGCGGACGCCCTCGCGTCGGTACGCGCCCACGCGCTGGCCCATCTGGCGGACCCCCATACGGTGGCCGGCCTCGCCGCCCGCGCGGGGATGTCGGCACGGACCTTCGCCCGCCACTTCCAGGCCACCACCGGGACGACGCCGCTGCGCTGGCTGATCACCCAGCGGATCGCCGCAGCCCAGAAGCTTCTCGAACGGACCGACCTCCCCCTTCCCGAAGTCGCCCGCCGGACAGGCATCGGAAGCGAGATCACCATGCGCCAGCACTTCGCCGCGCACCTGGCCATCAGCCCGCGCGACTACCGGCTGGCCTTCCACGACACAGGTGGGCAGACGGAGGTTGACAGCGCCCGCCCGCATCCGTAGTGTCCTCCGAGTTGTCCGACGTGAGTGCCGACCCCGGTCGGTCCCCGGACAACCATTCCGCAGTAACCACTCGAAACGCGCGACATCTGTCGCACGTTTTTCTGTGCGCATGTGCGGAATGGGGAATCAGCGTTCGAAGGTCCCCCGATTAGCGTCGGGGCCGGGGATTCCGCTAAAGTCTCACTCGTCGGAACGGCCCAACAGCCGGGAAGACAAGCCCCACTGACTGGGAATCAGGCCCGAAAGGATCTGATAGAGTCGGACTCGCCGGAAAGGGAAACGCGAAAGCGAAGAACTGGAAAGCGTAAATCCTCTGCTCGCAGGGGGCCCGCTTCGACCGGGAATCGGACACGAAAGAGTCTGATAGAGTCGGAAACGCAAGAACGAAGG
>BMWJ01000005.1 GCA_014651175.1 Streptomyces clavifer
AGAGTAGGACGCCGCCGAACAATTATTCCGGGAAAGCCCCGTGCCCTTGTGGCACGGGGCTTTTCTGCGTTCCGGGCCCGTTTCTCACACCCCTGTGCACCGGCTGCCGGCGACTGAGGGTAGGGTCAGGGGCATCATTGGCACGTTCTTCACAGGAGGCCCCCGGGTGGAGGTCCAGGAGACTCGAGTTCAGACGGACCGAGTACTCACCATCCCCAACATCCTCAGCATGGCTCGCCTCGTCGGCGTACCGCTCTTCCTGTGGCTGATCCTCCGCCCCGTGTTCGGCGGGCCCAACAGCGACAGCTGGGCGCTGCTGGTCCTGATGCTGAGCGGTATCAGTGACTACCTCGACGGCAAGCTCGCCCGCAGGTGGAATCAGATCAGCAGTCTCGGGCGACTCCTGGACCCGGCTGCCGACCGCCTCTACATCCTGTCCACGCTCGTCGGCCTCACCTGGCGCGAGATCCTGCCGCTCTGGCTGACCGCGGCGCTCCTGGCCCGCGAGCTGATGCTGCTCGTCATGGTGGGAATCCTTCGCCGGCACGGCTATCCGCCACCGCAGGTGAACTTCCTCGGCAAGGCTGCCACGTTCAACCTCATGTACGCCTTCCCCTTGTTGCTGCTCAGCGACGGAAGTGGTTGGCTTGCCACAACGGGCGCTATTTTCGGATGGGCGTTCGCCGGGTGGGGTACAACCCTCTACTGGTGGGCAGGGATTCTGTATGTGATCCAGGTCCGCCGGCTCGTCAAGGCGGATGAAGTAGCCGATTAGCCCGTCGGCGCGTGCTGTGCAGAGTCGCACGCCCGCAACGAATGCTCAGGTGTTTACCCCGACGGGTGAAGTCGGCTTGACCGTCGTCTCTTCAAGGAGGACGTTTCCGACATGAAGGCCGTCGTGATGGCAGGCGGTGAGGGCACCCGCCTTCGCCCCATGACCTCAAGCATGCCCAAGCCACTCCTGCCCGTGGCAAATCGGCCGATCATGGAGCATGTGCTGCGGCTGCTCAAACGGCATGGGCTCAACGAGACCGTGGTGACCGTCCAGTTCCTCGCCTCCCTCGTCAAGAATTACTTCGGCGACGGCGAAGAGCTCGGTATGGAGCTCACCTATGCCAATGAGGAGAAGCCACTCGGTACCGCGGGGAGCGTCAAGAACGCCGAAGAAGCTCTGAAGGACGACACGTTCCTGGTTATTTCCGGAGACGCCCTCACCGACTTCGACCTCACGGACCTCATCGCCTTCCACAAGGAGAAGGGCGGACTCGTCACGGTATGCCTGACGAGGGTCCCGAACCCCCTCGAATTCGGCATCACGATCGTCGACGAAGCGGGACAGGTCGAGCGCTTCCTGGAGAAGCCGACCTGGGGCCAGGTCTTCTCCGACACGGTGAACACGGGCATCTACGTCATGGAGCCCGAGGTCTTCGACTACGTCCAGGCCGACACCTCGGTGGACTGGTCCGGCGACGTGTTCCCGCAGCTCATGAAGGAGGGCAAGCCCATCTTCGGCTACATCGCCGAGGGTTACTGGGAAGACGTGGGCACCCACGAAAGCTACGTCAAGGCCCAGGCCGACGTGCTGGAACGCAAGGTGGACGTCGAGCTCGACGGATTCGAGATCTCCCCCGGCGTGTGGGTGGCCGAGGGAGCCGAGGTCCACCCGGACGCAGTGCTCCGTGGGCCTTTGTACATCGGGGACTACGCCAAGATCGAAGCCGGTGCCGAGATCCGCGAGCACAGCGTCGTCGGGTCGAATGTCGTCGTGAAATCCGGCGCGTTCCTGCACCGGGCGGTGGTGCACGACAACGTGTACATCGGTGATCACAGCAATCTGCGCGGCTGCGTGATCGGCAAGAACACCGACATCATGCGTGCGGCCCGGATCGAGGACGGCGCCGTCATCGGTGACGAGTGCCTGGTCGGCGAAGAATCGATCATTCAGGGCAATGTGCGGGTCTACCCGTTCAAGACCATCGAGGCCGGGGCGTTCGTCAACACCTCGGTGATCTGGGAATCGCGGGGTCAGGCACACCTGTTCGGAGCCCGCGGTGTCTCCGGAATCCTGAACGTCGAGATCACGCCCGAGCTCGCTGTCCGGCTGGCCGGGGCGTACGCGACGACGCTGAAGAAGGGCGCGACGGTCACCACGGCCCGTGACCACTCCCGCGGTGCGCGAGCTCTCAAGAGAGCGGTCATCTCGGCGCTGCAGGCCAGCGCCATCGACGTCCGGGACCTGGAGAACGTGCCGCTGCCCGTCGCCCGTCAGCAGACCGCGCGCGGCAGCGCCGGCGGCATCATGATCCGGACCTCTCCCGGGGTTCCGGACTCGGTCGACATCATGTTCTTCGACGAGCGGGGAGCCGACCTCTCCCAGGCCAGCCAGCGCAAGCTGGACCGGGTCTACGCACGCCAGGAGTACCGCAGGGCCTTCCCCGGGGAGATCGGCGACCTGCACTTCCCGTCGAGTGTCTTCGACTCCTACACGGGCTCCCTCCTGCGCAACGTCGACACCGCCGGCATCGCCGACGCGGGGCTCAAGGTGGTCGTGGACGCGTCCAACGGGAGTGCGGGGCTCGTCCTGCCCAGCCTGCTCGGACGGCTCGGCGTGGATGCGCTGACCATCAACCCGGGGCTCGACGAGTCGCGGCCCACCGAGACCGCCGAGGCCCGGCGGGCCGGACTGGTGCGGCTCGGAGAGATCGTGTCGTCCGCCCGGGCAGCGTTCGGGGTGCGGTTCGACCCCGTCGGTGAGCGGCTCTCGCTCGTCGACGAGAGGGGCCGCATCATCGAGGACGACCGGGCGTTGCTGGTCATGCTGGACCTCGTGGCGGCCGAGCGGCGGAGCGGGCGCGTGGCCCTGCCGGTGACGACCACACGTGTCGCCGAACAGGTCGCGGCGTACCACGGCACACAGGTCGAATGGACGACCACGTCCCCCGACGACCTGACGCGGGTGGGCCGGGAGGACACCACCATCTTCGGTGGTGACGGACGCGGTGGATTCATCATCCCCGAGTTCAGCAGTGTCTTCGACGGCGCCGCGGCCTTCGTCCGCCTCATCGGTCTGGTGGCCAGGACACAGCTCACGCTCAGCCAGATCGACGCCCGCATCCCGCGGGCCCACGTCCTGCGCCGCGACCTCGCGACGCCGTGGGCGGTCAAGGGGCTCGTCATGCGACGCGTGGTCGAGGCGGCGGGGGAGCGCAGCGTGGACACCACCGACGGTGTCCGGGTGGTCGAGACCGACGGCCGCTGGGTGATGGTGCTGCCCGACCCCTCGGAGGCCGTGACCCACCTGTGGGCCGAGGGCCCGGATGACGCCTCCGCGCAGGCACTGCTGGACGAATGGGCGGCGATCGTCGACAGCGCGGGCGACTGACCCCGAAGCGGGTGACCCGGAAGCCGGTACGCGGCGGCTTCCGGGTCACCGGTGGGGCCATTCGGCGGCAGCCTCCATGACGTGCGACGATGTGCGGCATGTCGCAGCCGCCCCCCGATCGGAGTAGCGCCCCGCCGCCTCCCCGCCCCGACGCCTCCATGTCGCTGCTGACCACGGTGATGGAACACAGCCTGGACGAGGGCTACGCCGAGGCTTCGGCACGCCGCGAGGCCGACGGAAGCGCCGGCATGCCCCGCACGCTGAAGTCGAAACTGGGGCTCGCGGCGGGCCTGGTGCTGGCCGCCGTCGTGGTGACCCTCGGTGCCGCCGAGGCGCAGGTCGCGGCTCCGGTCGTGGCCAAGGAACGCGAGGAACTCATCAACCGCGTCAACGCGGAGACCAGCGCGGCCGACGCGCTCCAGGCGGACGTCGACGAACTGCGCAAGGACGTCGGCGAGCGGCAGCGCAAGGCCCTCGAGCAACACGGCGGGGATCAGGGCGGCCTGGTCGCGCTCCTCTCCGGGGCGACTGCCGTCGAAGGGCCCGGAATCAAGCTGGTCGTGGACGACGCCAAGGACACCGATCAGGGCGGCGGCGGTCCGCGCGAGTCGACCGGTTTCGCCGACACCGGGCGGGTACGGGACCGAGACATGCAGCGGGTGGTCAACGGCCTCTGGCAGTCCGGCGCCGAGGCTGTCGCCATCAACGGCCAGCGCCTTACGGCACTTTCGGCGATCCGCGCGGCGGGCGACGCCATACTGGTCGACAACCGGCCGCTCGTGCCGCCTTACACCGTGCTCGCGGTGGGGGACGGCAAGAAGCTCGCCGACGCGTTCCGCGACAGTGCGGACGGGCTGTATCTGCAGGCGCTGCACGAGAGCTTCGACATCCGCACCAGCATCTCCGAACAGGAGAAGGTGCGTCTGCCGGCCGCGCCGTCCCTGATCGTACGAACAGCAGAGCCTCAGACCGCAGACACGGGCAGTGGTGCGGCAGACACAGGGAAGGGCACATCGTGATCGCCGTACTGGGCCTCGTCGTCGGAGTCGTGGTCGGACTGTTGGTCCGGCCCGAAGTGCCGGCGGTGGTCGAGCCCTACCTGCCGATCGCCGTCGTCGCCGCGCTCGACGCCGTCTTCGGAGGTCTGCGCGCCATGCTCGACGGGATCTTCGTCGACAAGGTCTTCGTGGTGTCGTTCCTCTCGAACGTCGTGGTGGCCGCACTGATCGTCTTCCTCGGCGACAAGCTGGGCGTCGGCGCGCAGCTCTCGACGGGTGTGGTGGTCGTCCTCGGCATCCGTATCTTCTCCAATGCCGCGGCCATCCGCCGGCACGTCTTCCGGGCTTGAGGCCGATGACCAACGAACAGAATCCGCCCGGCGGTCGGCCCGGCGGCGCACTGCCTCCCGAAGCCCCCCAGCCGGTCCGGGGCCCGGCCCCGGCTGACGCGCCCAAGGAGATCTCGGGGCGTCAGCGGCTGCTCGCCGGTCTCTGGCCCCCCAGGGTGAGCAGGGCCCAACTGATCGTGGCACTCCTCCTGTTCGTCCTCGGGCTGGGGCTGGCCATCCAGGTCAGGTCGAACAGCGACAACAGCGCACTGCGCGGTGCCCGCCAGGAGGACCTGGTGCGCATCCTCGACGAGCTCGACAACCGCACCCAGCGCCTCGAGGACGAGAAGCAGCGCCTGGACGACCAGCGCACCGAGCTGGAGAACAGCTCCGACCAGGCGGAGGAGGCCCGTAAGCAGACCCTGGAGAAGGAACGGCAGCTCGGTATCCTCGCGGGCACGGTCGCGGCTCACGGCCCCGGTATCACCCTGACCATCGACGACCCGACCGGCGCCGTCGAGGCGGATATGCTCCTCGACACCGTCCAGGAGCTGCGTGCGGCCGGTGCCGAGGCCATCGAGGTCAACGGGGTGCGCGTAGTCGCCAACACGTACTTCTCCGGTGACGGGGGAGACATCGGTGTCGACGGGCGCAGGATCAAGGCCCCGTACGAGTTCGAGGTCATCGGCAAGCCGCAGGACCTCGAACCGGCTCTGAACATCCCGGGCGGAGTGGTGCAGACCCTGGAGAAGGAGCAGGCCACGGCGGGTGTGACACGCTCCGAGGACATCGTCGTGGACGCCTTGCGACCGGCGAAGGAGCCTGACTACGCTCGGTCGTCGACCCAGTGAGGGCGACGCGGACGGGGCCGGGAGGACACGGGGACGACGTTGCGGGGGGTCGGCGCACCGGATTGATGGCGCGTGGTGGAAACTGTCGGGTGGATACGGACGTTGTGAGGATGTCCGGGTCGGCAGGTGTGTTCATTCAGGGTTCGTCCTGCCCCACGGGCGGGTCTATTTCGGTCAAGGGGAAACGCCCGTGAAGTTGTTTGCGAAGTTGTTCGGAAAGAGTGCCCGCGAGGACAGCAACAGCGCTGCCCGCCACCGTGCTCCGCGTCAGGGGCAGGGTGCCGAGGAGCAGGGATCGGAACGCCCGCTCTTCCGCGATGAGGTGCCCGGCGTGCCCGGCGCGTCGTCTGTTGACCATGGTGGTGCCGGACGCATAGGTTTCGGGGCACCATCGACCTCAAGTACGGGTGGAGGGTTTCCCCCCGCCCCGGAGGGCTCGGCCATGCCGGTTTGTACGAGGTGCGGGCATCGCAATGCCGAGGCCAGCCGTTTCTGCTCCAACTGCGGCGCGCCGCTGCGGGGCGGGGTCCCCGAGCGTGCCTCGGAGACCACCTCGACCATCTCGATCTCCGGCATCGAGGCGTACGAGGCCGAGGTGACGGGCCAGACCGCCACTTCCTCTCCCTCGCTCTCCCCGGAGGCCCAGGCCGCCGTTGACGCGCTGCCGGCGGGCTCCGCGCTCCTGGTGGTGCGGCGTGGCCCGAACTCGGGCAGTCGCTTCCTCCTGGACGGCGACCTGACCACGGCAGGCCGTCACCCGCAGAGTGACATCTTCCTCGACGACGTGACCGTGTCGCGGCGTCATGTGGAGTTCCACCGGAACGCGGACGGTAGTTTCACCGTGGGTGACGTCGGCAGCCTCAACGGCACCTACGTCAATCGCGAGCGCATCGATTCCGTCGCGCTGTCCAACGGCGACGAAGTCCAGATCGGGAAGTACCGGCTGGTCTTCTACGCCAGCCAGCGGGGCGTGTGACCCTCCCCCGGACCATGTCCGGGGGAACCCCAGGAAGGTCCATGCTGCGATCACCGACAGGCGGTGCCGGACACGGCACCGCCGCCGCGGACGAGCGAGCCATGAGCATCGGCACGGTGCTTCTGCGGCTGCGCGACGAGTTTCCCGAAGTCACCATCTCCAAGATCCGTTTTCTGGAGGCCGAGGGGCTCATCGAGCCGCAGCGGACTCCTTCCGGCTACCGGAAGTTCAGCTCCGCCGACGTCGAGCGGCTGGCCCAGGTCCTGCGCATGCAGCGGGACCACTACCTGCCGCTCAAGGTCATCCGTGAGCACCTCGACGCCCTGGGCCGGGGCGAGCAGGCCGCGCTGCCTCCTGACGGCGGCCAGGGCCCCCTCGTGGACGGTCGCTGGGACCATGACCCGGGCCGGGCCACCGCCGCCCGCATTGGGCGCTCCGAGCTCCTCGCCGCGGCGGAGGTCACCGAGGACCAGCTCGGTGAGTGGGAGTCGTACGGGCTGATCGTGCCCTCTCCGGAGGGCAGCTACGAGTCCGGTGCGGTGACCGTGGCGCGGCTCGTGGCGGATCTGGGGCGCTTCGGCCTGGAACCTCGGCACCTGCGGGCGGTGAAGGCGGCTGCGGAGCGTGAGGCGGGTCTCGTCGAGCAGGTGGTCGCGCCCCTGCGGTTGCACCGGAATCCGCAGACCAGGGCCCATGCGGAGGCCACTGCGAGGGAGCTCGCGGAGCTGTCCGTCCGGCTCCACGCCGCGCTCGTCCAGACCGCGCTCAAGGTCCGTTTCCACTGACCGCGGGGGAGCCCGACTATCCAAACATGGCGGGCACGTCCTAGGGTTGCTGTGTGAACGAGCTCGACGTTGTGGGTGTCCGGGTGGAAATGCCCTCCAACCAACCGATCGTGCTCCTGCGTGAAGTGGGAGGCGACCGGTACCTCCCTATTTGGATCGGCCCTGGGGAAGCGACAGCGATCGCCTTCGCCCAGCAGGGCATGGCTCCGGCCAGGCCGCTGACCCATGACCTCTTCAAGGATGTGCTCGAGGCCGTCGGCCAGGAGCTCACCGAGGTCCGTATCACGGACCTCAGGGAAGGGGTCTTCTACGCGGAGCTGGTCTTCGCCAGTGGGGTCGAGGTGAGCGCGCGGCCGTCCGACGCCATAGCGCTCGCCCTGCGCACCGGCACACCGATCTACGGAAGTGACGGGGTGCTGGACGACGCCGGGATCGCGATCCCGGACGAGCAGGAGGACGAGGTGGAGAAGTTCCGCGAGTTCCTCGACCAGATCTCTCCGGAGGACTTCGGTACCAACAGTCAGTGACCGTCCCGCAAGGGCCTCTGTCAGCGCATCCGAGAAGCCGTTCCCCGAAGCCGGTCACGGGAAACCACCCTCAGGGTGATTATCACTCGGCGTGCCGAGTGTGGCGATCGTTGACGCACCCCTGGTGACTGCCTACCTTCGAGTTGGCAGGTCAAGGACGGAGGTCGGCGTGAGAAGCAGCGGCGACGGTACGGCTGTGGGTGAGCCGTACCGGCAGCACGGCAGTGCGGCCGACCACACCATCAGACAGCCGGTTCAGCCGGCGATGATGGCAGCGGACGGTGGGGCAGAGGCACATGACATCGGCTATCGGGGGCCGACGGCGTGTGCGGCGGCCGGGATCACGTACCGGCAGCTCGACTACTGGGCGCGCACGGGGCTGGTGGAACCGAGTGTGCGTCCGGCCCACGGGTCCGGGACGCAGCGTCTCTACGGATTCCGGGACGTGGTACTCCTCAAGATCGTCAAGAGGTTCCTGGACACGGGCGTCGCTCTGCAGAACATCCGCACCACGGTCCAGCACCTGAGGGACCGGGGATTCACGGATCTCGAGCGGATGACCCTCATGTGCGACGGGGCGACGGTCTACGAGTGTTCCTCGCCCGACGAGGTCGTGAAGCTGCTGCAGGGGGGCCAGGGGGTCTTCGGCATCGCCGTGGGGGTCGTCTGGCGTGACGTGGACGCGGCCCTGTCCCAGCTGCACGGCGAGCGGGTCGACACCGGCGAGACCCTGATCGGCAACAACCCCGCCGACGAGCTCGCCCGGCGGCGCAACCGAGCCGGCTGAGCACCGGGGCCGCCCCGCGCCGCACGGCGCCGGGCGGCCCCGTTGTCAGTGGCATAGGGCAGCATCGGTGAGGTGAGAGCCGCACCCACCATCCTGCATCTGGACATGGATGCCTTCTACGCCTCCGCGGAGCAGGCGTCGAAGCCCAGCCTGCGCGGCAGGCCGGTCGTCGTGGGCGGGCTGGGGATGCGCGGGGTGGTCGCCACCGCTTCGTACGAGGCGCGTCGGTTCGGTGTCCATTCCGCGATGCCGATGGCGCAGGCGAGACGGATGGCGCCCAACGCCGCCTATCTGGTGCCCCGCTTCTCGCTCTACCGCACGGTGAGCGAGCAGGTGATGGAACTGCTCGGGCGGCTGTCCCCGCTCGTGGAGCCGCTCAGCCTGGACGAGGCCTTCGTCGATCTGGAGGCCGGCGGGGTCGCCGACGACTCGGTGACCGCCCGTCTGGTCGGTGAGCAGCTGCGCACCGTGATCAGGGGAGTCACCGGGCTCAGCGCCTCCGTCGGTCTGGCCGGCTCCAAGATGCTGGCCAAGATCGCCTCCGAGGAGGCCAAGCCGGACGGCCTGCTGCTGATCGAACCGGGTACCGAGCGCGAGCTCCTCGCGCCCATGTCCGTACGGACCCTTCCCGGAGTGGGTCCCGCCACCGGTGACCATCTCCGGCGCGCGGGCATGACCGTCGTCCGCGACCTGGCGGAGGCGGGCGAGGCGGAGCTCGTGCGGCTGCTGGGGAAGGCCCACGGCGTCGCGCTGCACCGCATGGCCCTCGGGTACGACGACCGGCCCGTCGTGGCGGAACGGGATGCGAAGTCCGTGTCCGTCGAGGACACCTTCGACGTGGATCTGCACGACCGGGTGCGCGTCAGGACGGAGGTGGAGCGGCTGGCGGACCGGTGCGTCCACCGGCTGCGGGGCGCGGGGCGGTCCGGCCGGACCGTCGTGCTCAAGGTGCGCCGCTACGACTTCTCGACGCTGACGAGGTCCGAGACCCTGCGCGGCCCCACGGACGACCCCACCGTGGTCAGGGAGGCCGCGGCCCGGCTCCTGGAGGCCGTCGACACCACCGGGGGCGTACGGCTGCTCGGAGTGGGCGTCACGGGGCTCGCGGACTTCACGCAGGAGGATCTCTTCGCCCAGGCCGCCGACGCACGACAGGCCGCGGAGGCACAGGTGGCCGCCCGGGCGCAGCAGACGACGGCGGACGAGCCGGCGTCGGGGACCACCCCCGTTCCGGACGAGCCGCCCGCCGGGGCGGAGGAGACCGCGCACGGGTACGCCACGCCGCCGGCCGCCCGGCACTGGCAGGCCGGCCACGACGTGCGGCACGACGTGCACGGCCACGGCTGGGTGCAGGGAAGCGGCGTCGGCCGCGTGACCGTGCGGTTCGAGGAGCCGGGGATGCCGCCGGGCCGGGTGCGTACGTTCCGTATCGATGATCCGGAGCTCCACCCGGCCGATCCGCTGCCCCTGGTGCGGGACCCCGTGGACTACTCCTCGTGGCCGGCCAGCCTGCCGAAGTCCCTGTCCGGGCCGGTCCCGCCCGAGGGGGCGGAGTCCAGTCCGTAGTGGCGGTAGAGCTGGAGCTCCTGCTCGGGGGAGAGATGCCGGCCGACGCCGAAATCGGGTGCGTCCCTGATCAGGGCCCGGTCGAAGGGGATCACCAGGGTGCCGTCGACGAACTCGCTCGGTTCCAGTGGGACGAAGGCGTCCCGGGTGAACAGGCCGGTGCGCACGGCGGCCCACTCGGGCACGCCGGTGGCGTCGTCGAGATAGACCTCGTCCACGGTTCCGATCTTGACACCCTTGCGGTCGAAGGCCTTGCGGCCGATCAGGCTGCGCGGATCGATGTCGGTCTGCACGGTGCCTCCCACTGGTCGCGCATCAGGGTGGTCGCAACTGCTCCACAGGCACTACGAAAGGCCAGATCCGGGCCTTCGGCCACTCGAGACGGCCGGCACCGGCCCGCTGGTAGTGTGGAACACGGCTGCCGACCCCGCGCGGGAGAGTCCTCCGGAGAAGTCCGGAGGCGCCGAAGGAGCAACTCCTCCCCGGAATCTCTCAGGCCCCCGTACCGCGCGGACGAGGTCACTCTGGAAAGCAGGGCGGGACCCGCACGGCACGTGCCGCGACGGATCCCCGTCCTCACCGACGGTGAAAGCCGGTACGCCCGCGGGCCGTGCCGGTGAAGCTCTCAGGTCGAGATGACAGATGGGGAGGCCGTCCGGGCTGCCACGCCGTGGTGCCCCTCGCAGGTCGTGTCAGACCAGGAGGCCTCCATCATGACCCCCCGTCGCACTCCGCTCTCCCAGCTGGAGCAGGGCATTCCGTTCGAGCAGCGCCACATCGGCCCCGATGCCGAGGCCCAGGCGAAGATGCTCGCCCAGGTCGGATACGGCTCCCTCGACGAGCTCACCGCCGCCGCGGTACCCGACGTGATCAAGAGCGCCGAGGCGCTGAACCTCCCGGCGGCCCGTACCGAGGCCGAGGTCCTCGCCGAGCTGCGACGGCTCGCCGACCGCAACCAGGTCCTCGCTCCGATGATCGGGCTCGGCTACTACGGCACCTTCACCCCGCCGGTGATCCTGCGCAACGTCATGGAGAACCCGGCCTGGTACACGGCGTACACCCCGTACCAGCCGGAGATCTCCCAGGGGCGGCTCGAAGCCCTGCTGAACTTCCAGACGATGGTGGCCGACCTCACCGGTCTGCCGACCTCGGGGGCCTCGCTCCTGGACGAGGGCACCGCGGCCGCCGAGGCCATGGCCCTCGCGCGGCGCGTCGGCAAGGTCAAGGACGGCGTCTTCCTGGTCGACGCCGACACCCTCCCGCAGACCGTCGCGGTGATCGAGACCCGCGCCGAGCCGACCGGCGTCGAGGTGGTCGTCGCCGACCTCTCCGGCGGGATCCCGGCGGACATCGCCGAGCGGGGCGTCTTCGGCGTCCTGCTGCAGTACCCGGGCGCCTCCGGAGCCGTGCGAGACATCAAGCCCGTCATCGAGCAGGCCCACGAGCTCGGGGCCGTCGTCACCGTCGCAGCCGACCTGCTGGCCCTGACCCTCCTCACCTCGCCCGGAGAGCTGGGCGCGGACATCGCCGTCGGCACGACGCAGCGCTTCGGTGTCCCCATGGGATTCGGCGGACCGCACGCCGGCTTCATGGCCGTCCGCGAGAAGTTCGCGCGCAGTCTGCCCGGCCGCCTCGTAGGGGTCTCCGTCGACGCCGACGGCAACAAGGCCTACCGCCTGGCCCTGCAGACCCGCGAGCAGCACATCCGCCGGGAGAAGGCCACCAGCAACATCTGCACCGCACAGGTGCTGCTCGCCGTCATGGCCGGGATGTACGCGGTCTACCACGGCCCCGAGGGCCTGCGGACGATCGCCCGTCGCACGCACCGGTTCGCCACGATCCTCGCCGAGGGGCTGCGGGCCGCCGGTGTCGACGTCGTGCACGACGCGTACTTCGACACCCTCACCGTCCGGGTCCCGGGCCGAGCGGCGGGTGTGGTCGCCGGCGCCCGTGAGCGCGGGGTGAACCTGCGACTCGTCGACGCCGACCGGATCTCCTTCGCCTGCGACGAGACCACCACCCGCACCCAGGTCGCCGCCGTCTGGGCCGCCTTCGGGGCGGGCGGCGACATCGAGGCCCTCGACGCCGAGGCCGCCGACACGCTGCCCGAGGACCTGCTGCGCACGGACTCCTTCCTCACCCACCCGGTCTTCCACCAGCACCGTTCCGAGACGGCGATGCTGCGCTACCTGCGCAAGCTCGCCGACCGTGACTACGCGCTGGACCGCGGCATGATCCCGCTCGGCTCGTGCACCATGAAGCTCAACGCGACCGCCGAGATGGAGTCGATCACCTGGCCCGAATTCGGTGCGCTGCACCCCTTCGCGCCGGCCGAGCAGGCCCAGGGCTTCCTGACCCTCATCCGTGAGCTCGAGGAGCGTCTCGCCGAGGTCACCGGCTACGACGCCGTCTCCCTGCAGCCCAACGCGGGCTCGCAGGGCGAATTCGCCGGTCTCCTGGCCGTGCGCGCCTACCACCGGGCCAACGGCGAGGAGCAGCGGACCGTCTGCCTCATCCCGTCCTCCGCGCACGGCACCAACGCCGCGAGTGCCGTGATGGCCGGCATGAAGGTCGTCGTGGTGAAGACCGCCGACGACGGCGAGGTCGACATCGAGGACCTCCGCGCCAAGATCGGGAAGCACCGCGACGAGCTCGCCGTCCTCATGATCACGTACCCCTCGACGCACGGAGTCTTCGAGGAGCACGTCGCCGACATCTGCGGCGAGGTGCACGACGCGGGCGGCCAGGTCTACGTCGACGGTGCCAACCTCAACGCGCTCGTCGGCCTCGCCAAGCCGGGCAAGTTCGGCGGCGACGTCTCCCACCTCAACCTGCACAAGACCTTCTGCATCCCGCACGGCGGGGGCGGTCCCGGTGTCGGTCCGGTCGGTGTCCGCGCACACCTGGCCCCGTACCTGCCGAACCATCCGCTCCAGCCCGCGGCGGGCCCGGAGACCGGCGTCGGTCCGATCTCGGCGGCCCCGTGGGGGTCGGCCGGCATTCTGCCCATCTCCTGGGCGTACGTACGGCTGATGGGCGGCGAGGGGCTGAAGCGCGCGACGCAGGTCGCCGTGCTCGCGGCCAACTACATCGCCAAGCGCCTGGAGCCGCACTTCCCGATCCTGTACAACGGCCCGGCGGGTCTGGTCGCGCACGAGTGCATCGTGGACCTGCGCCCGATCTCCAAGGCGACCGGCGTCAGCATCGACGACGTGGCCAAGCGGCTGATCGACTACGGCTTCCACTCGCCCACGATGTCGTTCCCGGTGGCCGGGACGCTGATGATCGAGCCGACGGAGAGCGAGGACCTCGCCGAGCTCGACCGGTTCTGCGACACGATGATCGCCATT
Organism: Streptomyces clavifer; assembly: GCA_014651175.1. Classification (GTDB taxonomy): domain Bacteria; phylum Actinomycetota; class Actinomycetes; order Streptomycetales; family Streptomycetaceae; genus Streptomyces; species Streptomyces clavifer. Next base: position 13,552 of record BMWJ01000005.1, read on the forward strand.
CGCGCCGAGATCGAGAAGGTCGCTTCCGGCACCTGGCCCGCGGACGACAACCCGCTGCGCAACGCACCGCACACCGCGGCCGCGCTCGGTGGCGAGTGGGCGCACGCCTACAGCCGCGAGGTGGCGGTCTTCCCGGCCGGTGTCGCACCGTCGGACAAGTACTGGCCGCCGGTGCGCCGGATCGACGGGGCGTTCGGCGACCGCAATCTGGTCTGCTCCTGCCCGCCCCTGGACGAGTACGACCAGTAGGCCGCGCGGATACGCGTCGGGGCCGGTGCGGAGACCTCTCCGGCCGGCCCCCGTGTCTGTTCGCCGCGGTCAGGCGGCCTTCATCACCTGGCCGCTTTTCAGCGTCCGGTGCGGGGCGATGATCTGCCCGTCCGGGAGCAGCTCGCCGGTGTCCTCGAAGAGCAGGACGCCGTTGCACAGCAGGCTCCAGCCCTGTTCCGGGTGGTGCGCCGTCAGGCGGGCGGCCTCCCGGTCGGCGGAGTCTGCGGTCGGGCAGGGTGGCTGGTGCTGGCACATGGAAGGGTTCTTTCGCTGCGTCGAGTGTCCTGCGGCTGACGAGGTGTTCACGGCCCGCCCCCGTATCAGATGGGTCCGGTTCCAGTGTTGCCCCACGGGCGTCGTTCCGCAGGGATTTCGCCGCAGCTCCTGTTCTCCTTCCATGACGCATCACCCGGCCGGACGGTTCAACGCAACTGGACCGTCCCTTCGGGTGGTTCGGGGTGACCTGACCGGGCTAGTCCGGACGGGCGGACGGACGCGCCCCGCCGTGTGGACGGCGGGGCGCGTGGAACCGGAGGGGTCAGGCCGGCGATCCCAGGAGACCGGGAAGGCCGGGAAGCTCCGGGAGCGGAGCCGGGGTGACGCGCAGGGTCATGACCGGAAGGAGATCGGCGACCCGGTGCGGGCGGTGTGCGGTGATCCCGGGGGGTGCGGGGGCCAGGGGCACCAGCACATCGGTCGGGGCGAGTGCCCCGCCCGCGGCGTCGGCCCCCGTGTCGTCGTGCAGCCACAGCGTGAGCATGTAGAGCTCCGGGATGGACAGCAGGCGCGGCTGGTAGTGCGCCGTCGCCGCGTCCGCCTGTCGCACGGCGCGTTCGGTCGAGGCGAGGTAGGGCCCCTCGAAGAAGTGCGAGAAGGTCCAGCCGTCGGCGGTGAGCATGGTGTCCGCCGCGGCGACGGCGCGCTCACCACTGCGGATCAGGAAGCGCCAGCCGGCGAGGCGGGTGCGGGGTGCTGCCTCGTTCGGCACGATCCGGTCCAGCACATGGACGGGGAGCGGAAGTTCGGGGCTCAGCGATCCCTGGACGGACCGCAGAGCGGGTGTATGGGCCTCGCGGACTGCGGTGGGAGAACCGAGTGCTGCGAGAACGCTGCGCAGTGCGGGCGCTGGGGCCGGAGAAACATGCAGCGGCATAGTGGGTCGCCTCTCACTTCGGAGACACGGTGATGCGTGGGCGGGTGCAGACGGCGCTGTCGGCGTGCGGGGCCAGAGGAAGGCCGGTGACGGGCGGACTGGCCGGTGCGTCAACTCTCTGCCTCGTTCGCAGAGTTTATACGACAAATGTTCACACGATGTTTCGCCTAGCCGTCGCGCATATTGTCCGCAAGGCAGATTTGAGCCTTTGAATTGCGGAGTTTCTGCCACTTCGGCCCCATCGGGGAAGCCTATGGCCAGGAATTTTCACGATGCGGCGGTAGGCTGAAACCCGTCAGTGTTTCCGCACGCTCCGGGCACATGAACTCCATATGCTGCATGCCGACGGAATGTGCCTCCGGCTTCCGTCCTCAGACTACTGTGTGTCCGAGGGCCGTGGGGGCGTTATAGATCACCTCGTCGGGGCATTATCGATCGTGATGCGAGCGGCCTGTGCCGCGGGCCGCCCACCCGAGGAGGGACCCTTCGATGGGCGAGAAGGTCGTGGCGGACACCTTTGATCTGTCCGATCGGCATGTGTACCGCAAGAAGCTCGCCCAGTGCCTGGAGGGACTGGAGAGGCTCCTGTCGGAGCAGAGGTTCGACCGGCCCAGAAATCTCATGGGGCTGGAGATCGAGCTGAATCTTGCGGGTCCTGACGGCATGCCGCGGATGCGGAATGCCGAGGTCCTCCAGCGCATCGCCAGCCGGGATTTCCAGACGGAACTAGGGATGTTCAACCTGGAAGTGAATATTCTTCCGCACCGGCTGAGCGGCCGGGTTTTCGATCAGCTCGCCGAGGAGCTCCGCACCGGCCTCGCCTACGCGCATCGGAAAGCCGCGGAGGTGGACGCCGGGATCGTGATGATCGGCATCCTGCCGACACTCGGCCAGGACGACGTGGTCTCCGCGAACCTGTCGGACGTGGACCGGTACACGCTGCTCAACGATCAAATGGCGGCGGCCCGCGGCGAGGATTTCGTTCTCGATATCGAGGGGGTCGAGCGACTGGTCTGCAACTCCGCCTCCATCGCTCCCGAATCGGCCTGTACCTCGGTCCAGTTGCACCTGCAGGTGACGCCCGCGCGCTTCTCCGACGTGTGGAACGCGGCCCAGGCCATCGCGCCGGTCCAGATCGCCCTCGGGGCCAACGCCCCGTTCCTCTTCGGCAAGGAGCTGTGGCGGGAGTCGAGGCCTCCGCTGTTCCAGCAGGCCACGGACGTCAGGCCGCCCGAGCTCCGGAACCAGGGGGTACGGCCGCGCACGTGGTTCGGGGAGCGCTGGATCGGTTCCGCCTACGAGCTCTTCGAGGAGAACCTGCGCTACTTCCCGCCCCTGCTGCCGATCTGCGACGACGAGGACCCGCTGCGGGTGCTCGACGAGGGCGGTGTGCCCACGCTGGCCGAGCTCGTCCTGCACAACGGCACGGTCTACCGGTGGAACCGCCCCGTGTACGGGCTGGCCGACGGCGTTCCCCACCTGCGCGTGGAGAACCGGGTCCTGCCCGCCGGGCCCACCGTCGTCGACGTGATCGCCAACGCCGCCTTCTACTACGGCCTGGTGCGCGCGCTGGCCGACGAGTCCCGGCCGGTGTGGACCAGGATGCCCTTCGAGGCCGCGGCCGAGAACTTCGACGCCGCCTGCCGGTACGGCATCGACGCCGAGCTGCTGTGGCCGCGCCCGGGCCGCTCGGGCGGCGTGGCGAAGGTGCCCGCCGTCAAACTGGTCAGGGACGAACTGCTGCCGCTCGCCGCCGCGGGGCTCGATGCCTGGAACATCGAGCCGGCGGACCGCGACCTCTACCTGGGAGTCATCGAGGAGCGCTGCCGCCGCCGCGTGAACGGGGCCTCCTGGCAGGTCGACACGTTCCACCGCGCCCTGGGGGCAGGGCTCGAACGGGACGCGGCCCTGGCGGCCACCACCCGGCGCTACGGCGAACTGATGCAGTCGGGCGAGCCGGTGCACACCTGGCCGGTCGGCTTCCCCGCCCCCTGAGGGGGCGGTGGCGGCCCGCGCCGGCCGCCGCCCGTACCCGCCCCGCTGCCGAAGACGCTGCCCGGTGTCCCTGCGCCCGGTCGGCGTCGGGCAAGCTATGAGGCAAGGACGCACGGCCGCGGGCCGGTGTACGGGTGGAAGAGGGGCGCGTGGCTGAATTCATTGCTCACGAGGAGCTGTCACGGCGGACCCTGCGGTCGGAGACGCTGCTGGTGCTGGCTCTCTCGCTCGGGGCCAGCGGGGTGTCCGCCCTGATCAGTTTCACCGGATCGCTCACGAAGCCGGGAGGCCTGAAGGACCAGGCCGCGACACTGAACGGTTCGTACGCTCCCGGGCGGCCGTGGCTGGACCTCTCCTGGCAGCTGTTCGGCATCGCCTCCGCCCTGGTGCCGGTGGCGTTGGTGGCCCATCTGCTGCTCCGGGAGGGCGCCGGTCTGCGGACCCTCGGTTTCGACCGGACCAGGCCCTGGCCCGACCTGGGCCGCGGCACCCTGGTCGCGGCGGGCATCGGCAGCGCCGGGCTGGCGTTCTACCTGGTGGCGCGGGCCGGCGGATTCAACCTGACCGTGGTCCCGGAGTCGTTGCCCGAGGTGTGGTGGAAGTTCCCCGTACTGATCCTCTCCGCGGTGCAGAACTCCGTCGTGGAGGAAGTGATCGTCGTCGGCTACCTGCTGCGGCGGCTGGGGCAGTTGGGATGGACCCCGATGGCGGCTCTGGCGGCGAGCTCCGTGCTGCGCGGCTCGTACCACCTGTACCAGGGAATCGGCGGTTTCATCGGGAACATGGTCATGGGCGTCGTCTTCGTCCTGCTGTACCGACGGTGGGGGCGTGTCGGGCCGCTGGTCGTCGCGCACGCCCTCCTCGACATCGGGGCGTTCGTCGGATACGCGCTGCTCGCGGGCAAGGTGGGCTGGCTGCCCACGCCGTGACGAGGGCTTGGGAGAGCCGCTGCGTCGCCCCCCGGCCGGGCGGGGCGGCGAGCGTGCTGCCCGGCCGGCAGGTGTGCCGCGCGTGACGCGGGGGTCCGCGGGGCTTCGATCGGAGCGTGGGCGGCGGAGCGGTGGCCGTTCCGGCCGGCGTGGTCCGTAGTCCCCTCGCGCGCGAGGAACGCGCACGTCGTGGTCGGCGTGCGCATCATCCCGACCCCGCTGTCGTGCCGACAGGGGGTCGTTGTGCCGTGGACGGCGGTGGTGACGTCGGCGTCCCGGCGCAGGACGCACGTCCCGTATGCCGTCGGGCCTGAAGTCCCCTCCCTTCCAGCCGTGTTGGCCGAAGCCGCCCGGGTGGACCGGGCCCGACGAGTGACCCGCACGGCGACGAACCCGCGGGATCCCGGTGAACGGCGCGCGCCACTACGGTGGGCCGATGACGTCGATCAAGAAGTTCCAGGTCACCTTCGACTGCGCGGAACCCGAGCGCCTCGCCCGCTTCTGGTGCGAGGTGTTGGGGTACGTCGTACCGCCGCCACCGGAGGGGTTTGCCACGTGGGACGACTACAAGCGCTCACAGTCACCTGAGCAGCGGGATTCATGGTTCGCCTGCACCGATCCCTCGGGTGCGGGCCCGCGGCTGTACTTCCAGCGCGTCCCCGAGGGGAAGGCCGCCAAGAACCGGTTGCATCTCGATGTGCGGGTCGGCACCGGACTCGTGGGTGAAGAGCGCCTCGCCGCACTCGAGGCCGAATGCGCACGGCTGGTCCCGCTCGGCGCGGTACACGTGCGCACGCTGTATGACGGCACTGATTCCTGCATCCCGATGCAGGACATCGAGGGCAACGAGTTCTGCATCGACTGACGGGGGCCCCGAACGCGCCCCACGGTGTCCTCGCGATACAGGCGCAGAACCGCCCCGTCCCGTCGGGAAGGAACCCCCAGTGCCCCGGCGGAGCCGGTCGCCGCAGGTCATGGGGTGATCCAGGACCGGGCTGGGGCCTGTCCCGGACGGATTGGCCGATGATCCGGTCCGGGTGGGGCGGGGTGGTCCTCCCGGCGGCGGACGAGCTCAACCGGAACCTCGCCCGTCGAGGAGCCGAGGGCCGGGTGCGCGAGGCCTGTGCCCCTTACCGGAACAGGACCCTGCTGAGCACCCTGCGGCGGAGTCGCGGCAGCAAGCACACCTGACCCGCCGGACAGGCCGTGGTCGAGACGGGGCGGACTCCTTTGGGCCCGGGCGGCCGGCCCTCCTCCTGTCGTCCGGTGACGGTTCTCCGGGGGAAGAACGCGGCGCGGAGGTCGAGGCCGCGGCGGAACGCACCGGACCTGTGCGCCGCGATGTCCCGGTCGGCGCACGCGGCAGGGGGTCGCTCCGCTCCCTGGGTGCGCGGCCGACGAGGAGGCTCCCGTGCGCGGACTCGGCGCGCCCATCGAGCGACCACCGCAACGGTGCGTACCGGGGCACCCCTCGAACCGGCCTCGCGCGGTCCTGCCGCGGGCGCCGGTGAAGTCCGTACGCCGTGTCCGGGTGCGGCGACCTGATACCGGGCCCGTAACGGCTCCCACCGGTTCGGCCATGGTCCACGTCCGGCGCGCTCAGCCGTCGGCCCGGGTGCGCCGGACGGCTGCCCCCGGCTGCCCGGCTCGCGGCGAACACGACTCGAGCGCGGGCCGCAGGACATCCCTTCCGGCGGTTCGGTTCTTGTCACGCGATAGCTTCCGATATATCGTTGACGTATCACGACCGATCAATGATGAGAGGAGCGCAGTGATGCGTTCACATGGACACGGGCACGAACACGGGAACTGCGGCCCCGGACGCCAGGGCCGCGGAGAGCATGAGGGAGGGCGGGCCGCCTTCGGGCCGTTCGGCCCGCCCTTCGGAGGTGGACCCTTCGGTGGCGGTGGTGGACGCGGCGGCCGGGGAGGCGGCCGGGGGAGGGCCAGGCGCGGCGACGTGCGCGCGTCGATCCTGGCGCTGCTCAAGGACCGCTCGATGCACGGCTACGAGATGATCCAGGAGATCGGTGAGCGCAGCGGAGGGGCCTGGCGGCCCAGCCCCGGCTCGGTCTACCCCACGCTCCAGATGCTGGAGGACGAAGGGCTCATCATCAGCGCGAGCGAGGGCGGCAAGAAGCTGTACACGCTCACGGACGCGGGCCGAACCGAGGCCGAGTCCGGCCCCGAGGCGCCGTGGGAAGAGGCGGGGCGCGGTGTCGACTGGGAGGGTGTCAACGAGATCCGGCAGGCCGGTTTCGGGCTGATGGAGGCGTTCGGGCAGGTCTGGAAGACCGGCTCGGCCGACCAGCGGCAGAAGGCACTCACCGTGATCAACGACGCCCGGAAGAAGCTGTACCTGATCCTCGCCGACGATCACTGAGTCGTGCGGTGCGGGCGGAGCCGACCGGGGCCCCGCGGCCGGTCCGCGGGGCCCCGGTGCCGTCCGTGCGGTCGCGATCTCATTCGCAGGGATGAGGAACGTCCGGATTCCCCCGTCCTCGGTGGTAGGCGCGGATGGGCCGTACCGGGGATGTGTTCGCTCACCGGGCCTGATGGGGTGGAATGGTGCACAATCCGACGCGATACACCTCCGGACAGGCCCCGCCGAACCTCCTCGAGCCCCCCGGTGGGCTCACCGAGGAGATGCGTGCGGTCGCGGTCGGCGCGCGCAGGCGGGCGGTCCGTGACGGTGACCGTGACGTCGACACGGCGCACCTCCTCCACTCGCTCGTCGAGTCCGACCCCGCGGTCCGGGAGGCGTTCGGCGACGGGCCGCGGCTGGCCAGGGTCCTCGGGTACCTCGTGCAGCGCAGTATCGGCTACGGCCTCCGCTGGCAGGGTGCGCAGGAGCGCCCGGGCGTGCTGCCCGCCCCGCGGTACGCGGCCGACGGGTGGTCGCCCTCGGCGGCGGAGGCGCTGGCCCGGGCGGCGCGGGGTGCGGTGCTGCGCGGAGCGTCCCGCGCCGGAGGTCTGGATCTCCTCGCCGCGCTGATGGCGGACCCGGGGTGCCGGGCCGTCGAGGTGCTGGAGCGGTCCGGCGTCGATGCGGCGTGGCTCGCGGCCCGGACGGCCGACCGGCTTGCGGGGGCGGACCGGCCGAGGTGATCGCGGAACGGTATCGACAGGCGTAACGGTGGTGACGCTCCTGACATCAGCTGCCATGATGTGCCGATGCACACGTCTCAGAGGAGAAGTGCCGGGCTGGGCCTGGCCCTTGCCTCGGCCTTCGCGTTCGGTGGTTCGGGAGTGGCGGCCAAACCGCTGATCGAGGCAGGGCTCGACCCCCTGCACGTGGTGTGGCTAAGGGTGACCGGTGCCGCTCTCGTCATGCTGCCCGTCGCCTGGCAGCACCGGAACCTGGTGCGTGAACGGCCCGCACTGCTGGCCGGGTTCGGGCTCTTCGCCGTGGCCGGCGTACAGGCCTTCTACTTCGCCTCGATCTCCCGCATCCCCGTCGGGGTCGCTCTCCTCGTCGAATACCTGGCGCCCGCGCTGGTCCTCGGCTGGGTGCGCTTCGTACAGCGCAGGCCCGTCACCCGGGCCGCCGCGGCCGGTGTGGTGCTGGCCGTCGGCGGACTCGCCTGTGTCGTGGAGGTCTGGGCCGGTCTGAGCTTCGACGCCGTGGGGCTGCTGCTCGCACTCGGGGCGGCGTGCTGCCAGGTGGGTTACTTCGTCCTGTCCGACCAGGGCAGCCAGGACGCCGGGGGCGGGGGTTCCGCGGACGCCGGGCCGCCGCATCCGGTCGGCGTGATCGCTTACGGACTGCTGGTCGGCGCAGCCGTCCTCACGGTCGTGGCCCGGCCGTGGGGCATGGACTGGATGGCACTCGGCGGGAGCGCGGCCATGAACGGGCACCAGGTCCCCGCGTGGCTGCTGCTCGGCTGGATCGTCCTCCTCGCGACCGTGCTCGCCTATGTCACCGGAGTGGTGTCCGTACGGCTGCTCTCACCCCAGGTGGCGGGTGTCGTCGCCTGCCTGGAAGCGGTCATCGCCACCGTGCTCGCCTGGGTACTGCTCGGCGAACACCTCTCCATGCCCCAGCTCGTGGGCGGCTGCATCGTGCTGATCGGGGCGTTCATCGCCCAGTCGTCCGCGCCCAGGCCGCCGTCCGGCCCGGTGGCTTCCGGCCCGGGAACCCCGGGACTCCTGCCGGAGGGTGCGGCGGGCGCCGGCGCGTCCGCCGCCGGCGAGGGGAGGTTGTCCGGGCGTCCGGCCGGACCGTAGGGTGGCGATCATGCAGCGCACCGTACTTCCGCCTCCTGCCGCCTAGTACGCGGCAGCCACTCCTGACGAAGACCGGGCCCGGGTACGTCCCGAGCGGGTCGTCGCTGCCCGCGTGCGGAGCCGAGCGACCGCCCTCCCCTCTTCCTCCGGAGATCCCACGTGTCCCTCCCTGTTCCCGGCCTGCCCATCGGGCGGAGCCTGATCTACCTCGTCGTTGCCGGTGTCGCCTGGGGTACGGCCGGTGCCGCGGCCTCCCTCCTCTTCCGGGTCAGCGACCTCGGCCCTCTCGCACTGTCGTTCTGGCGCTGCGCGGGCGGCCTCGTCCTGCTGGCCGGGGTGCTCGTCCTGCGCCCCCGGCGCCCTCGCCGCTCCGGGGAGCCCAGGGGCCGGCGGCTGCTGCGCATCCTCGGGACCGGTATCGGCCTCACCGTGTTCCAGAGCGCTTACTTCGCCGCGGTCCAGGCGACCGGACTCACCGTCGGGACCGTCGTCACCCTGGGGGCCGGGCCCGTGCTCATCGCCGTCGGTGCGCGGCTGGTCCTGGGGGAGCGGCTGGGCCGCGGCGGGATCGCCGCCGTGGCCGGTGCGCTCACCGGGCTCGCCGTGCTGGTGCTCGGCGGTGAGCCGGCCGAGGTGCGGCCCGCAGGGGTCCTGCTCGCGCTGCTGTCCGCCGCGGGCTACTCGGCGATCACCCTGCTGACCCGCCGGCTGGGCCGTGACGGTGCGTCGGGGGACGCCCTCTCCACCACCGCGTGGGCCTTCGGCATCGGCGCCGTGGGGCTGCTGCCGATGGCCGTCGCCGAGGGGCTGGTGCCGCACACCGCCGCGACGGGTCAGGTCCTGTGGCTGCTGGTCTACGTGGCGGCGGTGCCGACCGCGCTCGCCTACGCGCTGTACTTCGCGGGCGCGGCGACGGTCCGGGCGGCCACGGTCTCCGTGATCATGCTCCTGGAGCCGGTGAGTGCCGCGGTCATCGCCGTGACCGTCCTGCGGGAGCGGCTCACCGCGGCCACGGTCGCCGGCACCCTGCTCCTGCTCCTCGCGGTGGCGGGACTCGCCTACGCCGAGGCGCGCGGTGCGGCGGCGGCCCCGCGCAGCAGGAAGGCCGTGCCGGCCTGATCCGGTGCGGGCCCGTCGGCGACCGGGACGGCGACGGGCCCGGCGGGGGCGCCTCAGAGCGCGGTCAGGTAGTCCGGCACAGGGACGGTGGGATCCAGATCGTCGGACGGGACCGGTGCGGCGTATCCCCGGGCCAGGGGAACCACACCGGCCCAGTACGGCAACGAGAGGTCCGCCGGATCGTCGTTGGGGCCACCGGTGCGGACCTTCGCGGACAGTTCCTCGAGGTCGAGGCGGATGACGGCCGTGGCGGCCAGTTCCTTCGCGTCGGCCGGCCGCGAGTCCGCGGACCTGCCCGGTACGACCTGGTCGACGATGGCGTCGAGTGCGACGCGCCGCTCCTCCGGGTCGGTCACGGTGCGGGCGATGCCGTGGACCACCACGGAGCGGTAGTTCATCGAGTGGTGGAAGGCGGAACGGGCCAGTACCAGGCCGTCGACGTGCGTGACCGTCAGGCAGACCGCCATGCCCGGATCCGCCGCACGCGTGTCGCGTAGCGGGCGGGACCCCGTCGAGCCGTGCACGTAGAGCCGCTCCCCGACCCTGCCGAAGAGCGTGGGGAGGACGACCGGCGCACCGTCGCGGACGAATCCCAGGTGGCAGAGGTAGGCCTCGTCGAGTATCGAGTGGACGAGCTCGCGGTCGTACGAAGCGCGCTGCCCGGCCCGGCTCGGGACCGTGCGCCCGGTCGGCTCGTAGGGGGCTGCGGCGTCCGTCCCGGTGCTGTCGGGTGTTGCGGTGTCGGGCATTGCCTACTCCATTGCACTAGTGCATAATGATGTTTGTGCTAGGAGAGTATCGGATCAATGGGCGGCGCGCATCGGAAATCGCCGCGAGTGTGGAGCGCGGGGTCGGTTCCGGGGACCTCGCACCGGGCCATGTGCTGCCCCCGATGAGGGAGTTGGCGTCGCTGCTCGGCGTCAACCCCAACACGGTGGCCGCCGCCTACCGGACGCTCCGTGAGCGCGGAGTGATCGAGACGGCGGGCCGCAGGGGGAGCAGGGTGCGCTCACGCCCCGCGAGCACGGCGCGCGGCTCGCTCCGGATCGAGGCACCGCCGGGCGTGCGTGACCTGGGCGAGGGCAACCCGGATCCGGTCCTCCTGCCGGACATCGGCGAGGCACTGGCCGATGCCGCGGAAGCGTACGCGCGGCAGCCCGGCATGTACGGAGAGGTGCCCGTCCTGCCGGAACTCTCGGCGTTCGCCCGGGCGGCGATGGACGCCGACGGTGTGCCCGCCGGGCCGCTCGCGGTCACCTCCGGGGCCCTCGACGCGATCGAGCGGGTGCTGTCGGCGCACCTGAAGCCCGGTGACCCCGTCGCCGTCGAGGACCCCGGATGGGGCGGACTGCTGGATCTCGTCCCGGCGCTCGGGCTGCGTGCCGTTCCGGTCGCACTGGACGACGAGGGGCCGCTGCCCGGCGATGTGGAGCGGGCCCTGCGGGCGGGGGCCAGGGCGCTGGTCGTCACCGGCCGGGCCCAGAACCCGACCGGTGCGGCGGTGAGCGGCCGCAGGGCCGAGGAGCTCCGGGCCGTACTCGCGGAGTATCCCGGCGTCCTGCTCATCGAGGACGACCACGGCCACGCCATCGTCGACCTGCCCCTGCACCCCCTGGGCGGCGTGACGGAGCGCTGGGCGCTCGTACGGTCCGTGGCCAAGGCGTACGGACCGGATCTGCGCCTCGCCGTGCTCACGGGCGACGCGTTGACCGTGGACCGGGTGACCGGACGGCAGCGGCTGGGGCCCGGCTGGGTCAGCATGCTGCTGCAGCGGACCGTGGCGCACCTGTGGATGTCGGGGGCTGTGGACGCGGCGGTCATCGCCCGGTCCTACGGCGAGCGCCGGGACGCGCTCATCGGCGCGCTGGAGGCGCGGGGTGTCCCGGCGTTCGGCCGGAGCGGGATGAACGTGTGGGTGCCCGTCAGCGACGAGACCGGGGCGGTGGCCCGGCTGCTGCAATCCGGATGGGCGGTGGCCCCGGGGGCGCGCTTCCGGATGGATTCGCCGCAGGGGGTGCGCCTGACGGTGTCCCCGCTGGCCGCGGCCGACATCGCGCCGCTGGCGGACGCGGTCGCGGCCGCGGCGGGTCCGGTCAGGCCGGTCGGTCACGGCTGAGCGGCGGTCTCCCCGGACCCGGTGGAGGACGGGACCGGCCTGGCGTGGGCGCGGCTCTGGGTGAGGGCGGCGCCGACGAGGACGATCAGGGCGCCGACCGGGGTGTTCCAGCTCAGCGGCTCGTCGAGGAGGGCCACGCCGGCCGCGGTGGCGATGACCGGGATGAAGTAGGTGACCATCTGTGCCGTCGTCGGGCCGATCTCCGTGACGAGGCCGTACTGGATGAGGAGGGCCAAGCCCGTTCCGAGTGCTCCCAGGGCGATCACGGAAAGCGTCGGGAGGAGCGGGACGCTGTCCGGGAGCGAGGTGAACAGAGGGGTGACCACGGCGAGTTGCAGCGTGGCGAGGAACAGCTGGCTGCCGGTCATCGCCAGCGCCGACGAGCCGGTGCCCGACAGGGTGCGACGGAGGTAGATCCAGCCGATCGGATAGCTCAGGGAGGCCAGGAGGGCCATGGCCGTACCGCTGAGGTCCAGGCCGGAGAACCCCTGCCAGGCTCCCAGCACCGTCAGTACACCGATGAAGCCCAGGCCCAGCCCGGCGACGCGGCGGCGGGTCGGCCGGTCCTCGGAGAGGGCGACGAGCGAGAGCGCCATGCCCCACAGCGGGGAGGTGGCGTTGCAGATCCCGGCGAGGGTGGACGGGATGGTCAGCTCCGCGTACGCGAACAGTGAGAACGGCAGCGCGTTGAGGAAGAACGCGGCGACGAAGAGGTGGCCCCAGGTCCGGCCGGAGCGTGGCAGCCGCTCCCGGCGGACCGCCATCGCCACGGCGAGGACCGCCGTACCGAAGAGCAGCCGCCCGAACGTCACCTGGAACGGGGCGTATCCGTCCGTGCCGACCTTGATGAGGAGGAAGCTGAATCCCCATATGAGGGAGAGCGCCACGAAGCGGATGCGCCAGTCGACGGCCGGGCGCGGGGCGGGGGCGGCGGTGGCGGGCAGGGGGGTGCCGGGCGGCGGCACGGTTCTCGGTGCGGGAGGGGCGCTCATGGGTCAACGATGACGGCACACTTCACGTAGAACAAGTGAGATTTTGTGGGTCCTTTCGCGTAGCATCGCTTACATGTTGAATCTGGAGCGCCTCCGTACGCTGGACGCACTCGCCCGGCACGGCTCGGTGAGCGGCGCCGCCGACGGTCTCCACGTCACGACGTCGGCGGTCTCCCAGCAGATGTCCAAGCTGGAACGCGAGGTGGGGCAGCAGCTCCTCGCCAAGAACGGCCGGGGAGTCCGCCTCACGGACGCGGGCCGGCTGCTCGCCGACCATGCGGCGAAGATCCTCTCCCAGGTGGCGGTCGCCCAGTCCGACATCGAGGCCCAACGCGGCCAGGTGGTGGGCGAAGTCAGGATCGCGGCGTTCCCCACGGCCGCCCGCGGACTGTTCCCGGCCGCCCTCATGGCGCTGCGCGCCGACCATCCCGATCTGAAACTGCGCACGACGGAGCTGGAGCCGGAGAGCGGCATCCGCGCCGTGCTCCGGGGGGATGTCGACCTCGCCGTGGTGCTCGACTGGAGCAACAAGAGGCTGCCCGTGCCCGGTGGCCTGGCCAAGGCATGGATCCTCGACGACGCACCGGACATCGCCATGCCGGCCGGCCATCCGCTCGCGGACCGTGCGGAAGTCGATCTGGAGGACTTCGCCGAAGACGAGTGGGTGTCCTGGCCGGAGGGCGAATTCTGTTACGACTGGCTGATGTTCACGCTGCGGTCCAAGGGCATCGAGCCCCGCATAGCGCATCTCGCGGGTGAACACCACACCCAGCTCGCCCTGATCGATGCCGGATTCGGCGTCTGCGTCGCGCCCCGGCTGGGGCGTGGGCCGGTGCCGGACGGTGTGCGCCTCGTGCCGGTGCGGCAGACGATGCGGCGTCATGTCCACGCGGTGTGGCGCACGGACGCGGACCGCCGGCCGTCGATCAGGGCCGCGGTGGAGGCGCTGCGTGCCGCGGGGCAGGCTCTGGAGGCGCCGGTTGCCCGGGGTCCGGGGCCGGATCGGCCAGCTTCCGGAAGTCCCAGGACGTGACGGTCTCCGGAGTGAGGCGCAGCCAGGCGTGCCGACCGTCGTGCGGCAGTTCGTCCATACCGAAGTACTTGCTCGCGAACATCCGTTCCGGCAGTTCCAGTTCGGGGCAGGCCGCACCCTCGCGGGGGACCTCGCCGACGAACTCCGCCTCGCCGGAGAGTTCCACGCCGCGCAGCTCCGCGTACTCCGCCCCGTCGTCGACCACCACCGCGATCTTCGGGTCGTGCCGCAGCTGCGACCAGCGCAGGCTCCGGGTGAGGGAGTACAGCCAGAGCGACGTGCCGTCCCAGACGTACCACAGCGCCCCGACGTGGGGCCGCCCCTCCGGGGACACGGTGGCGACCCGGCAGGTGCGCCGCCCGGTGAGGTAGGCGTCCCGTTCGGCATCGCTCATCATGATCCGGCGGCCGCGGCGCTGGGTGGCGGTCATGGGACGCCTTTCGTCGAGGTGGGCCGGCGCGGGACCGCACGGGCCGCGCGCGGTCGTCCGGGACCATTCGGAATCATGGAGCCTCGTCCCGGATCACGCAATGGCACCCGCCCGGCGGTTCGTGTCGTGACGCCGACGCGGCCGCCCGGCGGAGCCTCGGTGCCGGGGCCCCTCAGGCCAGCGTGATCGAGTCCCCCTGGACCTGGATCGCCTTCTCGGGCAGTGGCTGCGTCGCGGGGCCACCGGTCACCGCGCCCGTCGCCGCGTCGAACGTGCTGCCGTGGCAGGGGCAGTTGATGATGCCGTCGGCGATGCCCTTCACCGCGCAGCCCTGGTGGGTGCACTTCGAGGAGAAGGCCTTGAACTCGCCGGCCTTCGGCTGCGTCACCACCACGCCCTGGTCGGCGAAGACCACACCGCCGCCCTCGGGGATGTCGGCGGTCCTCGCGAGGACCGCGCCGCCGCCGTCCGCGCCGTCGCCCTCCCCGGCCGGCTGGACCGTGTCCGAACCGCCCGAGTCGCTCGCACCGCCGCACGCGGTGAGAACGGCCGCCGCTCCCACCGCACCGACCGCTGTGACGACGGTTCGGCGCCCGAAGCGGACCTGACGCTCCTGCGATGCGCTCATCCCGGCTTTCCCTTCATCGGAATCATGACGTCGTACCTGGATACGGGCCTGCGTGCCCGTGCGTTCAGGTGCGGGGGAAACTCCTCGGGGCCGGGAGCCCCTGCGGGCCGACCGTCCCGGCCGTCGCGAGGGCGTCCGCGTCGTCGGGGTGCGGGCCGCCCCCGCCCCGCCCCCACTGCCGTCGCCGGGACGATTCGCCGGGCCGGGGCCCGTGCCGCTCGCGGGGCAGAGGCCCCCCTTCGGTATGCCGCGCCCCTCCACCGGCCGAGGGCGGGGCCGCTCATCGCTCCGTGCCGGGCCAGGAGATACGCCGTGCGCGGTGCGCTCCGATGCCCAGCACCACCAGAACGGCCGCGATCCCGCCGAGGACCATGACCGAGGAGGGCGACGAGCGATCGACCACCAGTCCGCCGGCGAGAGCCCCGACGGAGATCGTCGCCTGGAACGACGCGGTGAACAGAACGGAAGCCGCTTCCGGTGTGCCGGGTGATGCTCTGGCGAACCACGTCTGTGAGCACACCGGTACGGCTCCGTAGGCCGCACCCCAGACGACGAGGAGCACCACCGCGCCGGCACGCCACTGCCCGAGCACGGGGAGCAGCAGCGTAGCCGTGGCGATCATCGAAGCGGCGACGGCGAACGCGCCGCGCGGATACCGTGCGACGGCGGATCCGCCGGCGAAGTTCCCGACGAGGCCCGCCGCCCCGTAGACGAACAGCAGCACGGTGACCGTCCCGGCGCTCACCCGGGTGACCTGCTCCAGGAACGGTGCCACGTACGTGTAGGCCCCGAAGTGGGCCAGGACGACGAGGAACGTCAGGGCCAGCGCGAAGCGGGTGCCGGTGCCGCGCAGCATGGCGGTCAGCACGTCGGGCCGGGTCGCCCGCACGGGCGGCAGCGGGGGCAGGACCACCAGCAGCAGGGCGAGGACGGCACCGGTGAAGACCCCCATGACCAGGAACGCGGTGCGCCACCCCGCGACGTCGCCGATGAGGGTGCCCAGTGGTACTCCGAGGACCGAACCGAGGGGAACCGCGGAGAAGACGACGGCTGTCGCCCGGCCGGCCGATTCCGCCGGCACCAGCCGCCCGGCCAGGCCTGCCCCGATCGACCAGAAGCCGCCTATGGAGACGCCGACCAGGACTCGTGCCAGCAGAACCGTGCCGTAGTCCTGCGCTGCCGCGGTGACGAAGTCGGCGAGCGTGAGGAGAAGGATGAACGCGCAGAGCATGCGCCGTCGGTCGGCGCGGGCGGTGGCGAGCGTCACCACAGGGGCGGAGACCGCGGCCAGCAGGCCGGGCATCGTCATCATCAGGCCGGCCTTGCCGTCCGACACGGCGAAGTCGGTGCCGATCGAGGTGAGAAGCCCGATGGGAAGGATCTCCGCGGTGACGAGTGAGAAGATTCCCAGCATCACCGCCACCACCGCCGCCCAGGAGACGAAGGGTGAGCGGTCCGGCGCCTCGGTGGCGTCGGCAGGGTCGAGCGTGGTCATGAGTCCCGTCCCGGGCCGGCCTCGGATGGAGTGAGCTCCATTCCAGCAAGGGCGAGCGCCCGGGTCCGGCCGAAATCCGACATCAACGAGGGCCGGCGCCGGTCGTACCGTGCGTCTGCTGCGGCCCGGACACGACCGTCACCGGAAAGGGCCTCGGCACGGGCGACGGTCCGGGCCCACCGCGGACACCTCTCTGACGGCCGCGCACGCGGTGCGGGTCGGCGCCGGGATCACCCCCTGGTGTACGGGGACGAGGGCACCGGCCCCGCACCGGCGCGGCCGACCTCCACCCAGGCATCGCGGAGGTGACCGGCTGCAAGGGGCGGCGGTGAGCCGCCGGGCCCGGGCGGGGCCCTCAACCGCACTCAGGGCCCGCCGTGCGGTCCGCGGCCCTTCACGAACGGGTGGCGGTACCGCATCCCTCTTCGCCGTTCTCACGCAGGTGCGCGTCCATCGAGGTGCTCCGGTCGTACGGGTCCACCTCGGCACCGTTCCCCGAGCCCGAGACCGCGCGTTCGGCACCGAACGCGGGAGTGAGATAGCCGGTATAGGTGCCGCAGCCCCCGTTGGTGGTGTCCACCTTGTACGACACGAGGGAGAACGTCCCTGGCTCAGTGATGACCTTGGCCGGGTCGTCCCAGCTCATCACGACCTCGCGGCGCACGATGGTGCGGGTGACCTCGTCGCTTCCCGCCTCGGCACGTACGACCGGGTAGACGAAGGTGACATCGGTGCTCACTTCGACCGCACCGCGCTCACCCTGCCGGTACGTGATCCTTCCGCGGGTCTTGACCACGTCCCCGACAAGCCGCACCTCGTCCTTCTCGAAGCGGCTGAACAGCAGGAGGGGGTCGTTCTCACGGCTCGGCGTGCGGAACGCGGCGCCCAGGAAGTCCTGCACGTCCTTCTGATGCGGATTGATCAGGGCGATGGCCCTCGACGGCCGCTCCCCGAGCAGCACATCCGGATCCAGACTGGACGCGGCGATGAAATCCTGGGTCCGGTCCAGGGTCTGCGCGACCTCCTTCGCGCTCATCCAGCCGGTGGCCCGGGCCGCGGGCACCGGGAGGGCCGCAATGCCGTCACCCCACCGTGCTGCGGGCGATCCTCTGAACGGTTCCTCCAGCGTGGGCGGTTGAGCCACCACCTCTTCCGCCGGAGCCTGATCAGGACGTTCCGACTCGGCGGCGAGCGGTGCGCCGTCGCCGCTCCCGACTCCGAACCACCCGGCCACCCGACCCGGCATGAGCGTCACGACCAGCAGGCAGACCACAACCAGCAGACCGGCCGCGTACCAGCCCTTGTTGCTGCGCGGCGGGGCGGGCCGGTGAGTCCGCCAGCCCTCCGGCGGACTCGGCTCCTCCCGCAACCGCCGCGTCACCATCCGGGCCCGCGCCGACGGCTCCTCGGGCGCCCCCGCGCTCCCTGCCTCCGCCTCCCGGAGGAAGCGCTCCCACTCCTCGTCCGGTATGGATTCCTCACCCTTGCCCACGCTGTGCTCCCCGCCCTCTTCCCTGCGCACGGCCCCTCCCCGGGGCCGCCGATCAGCGTGCATCATCACACAGCTCATCGGCCCCCGACGGCTCAGGAGTCCCTGCGCCGAGGGTGGTTCAGAGGGCGACGACGGACACTTCCACGGCTTTGACGCCGGCCCAGACGGGCGTTCCCTCGACGAGGCGGAGCTCGGCGACGGCCTGGGGGGTGACCTCGGCGACGAGGTCGGGTGCGCGGTCCGACGTGATCAGGACGCGGAGCCGGCTCCCGCTGGTGGTGATCTCGCGCACCGTGCCGGGCCAGACGTTACGGGGGCTGCCGGTGGGCCTCTCCAGATGTACGGCCACGGCTTCCGGAGCGATGATCGCGAGGCAGTCCGTGCCGGGCGGGAGCGGGTCCGAGGTGATGAGGACACCACCGCCGGCGAGTTGGATGCCTTCAGCCGTGGCAAGGCCGGGCCACGCGTTGCGGCCGAGCATGCGGGCGACCCAGGGGGAGCGCGGGTGCCGGGTCACCTCGGTGGGCGGTGCGTCCTGCAGGGCCCGCCCGCCGTCGAGGACGAGTACCCGGTCGGCGAGCGCGACGGCTTCGACGGGGTCGTGCGTGACGATCAGGCACACGCCGCCGAAGCCGTCCAGATGGCGCCGAAGGGTGTGCCGGACGTGAGCGCGGGTGGTCTGGTCGAGGGCGGCGAGCGGTTCGTCCAGGAGGAGCAGTCGGGGGCGGGCGGCCAGAGCCCGGGCGAGCGCGACGCGCTGCGCCTGGCCTCCGGAGATCTGCGCCGGCCTGCGGTGCGCGAGATGACCCACGTCGAGGCGGTCCAGCCACCGCTGGGCGCTTCGACCGGCCTCCGCACGCGGCACACCGTGCGAGCGAAGCCCGTACGCGGTGTTGGCCAGTGCGGTCATGTGGGGGAAGAGCGCACCGTCCTGCGGTACCCAGGCCACGCCCCTGCGGTGCGGGGGGAGTGTGGTGACGTCACTGTCGCCGAGCCGGAGTTCGGCGTGGGCGCGGGGGGTGAGGCCGAGCAGTGCGCGCAGCAGTGTGGTCTTGCCGGCGCCGTTGGGGCCGACCACGGCGATGGTCGTCCCGGCATCCGCGTCGAGGGTCAGGTGGTCGAAACCGGTGACGGTGGCGTGCAGCGGCCAGGTGTCCCCGGTGTCCGCGGAGTCGTGCGTGGCCTCCGGGACGGCCTGGGCGTCCAGCCGTGCGGCGGGCCCGGAGTCGTCCGCCGGGGCCCGCCGCTTCCCCGGGGAGTTCGGGGTCCCGGTCCAGCGACCGCGCAGGGCCACGAGCACGGCCATGGCGATGACGAGCAGGAGCAGGGAGACCGAAGTGGCGGCTTCCGGGTCGTCCTGGAGGAGCAGATAGACCTGGAGCGGAAGCGTCTGTGTGGTGCCGGGGAGGTTCCCCGCGAAGGTGATGGTGGCACCGAACTCCCCCAGCGCCCTGGCCCACGTCAGTGCCGCGCCCGCGACGAGCCCGGGGGCGACCATGGGCAGCGTGACGGTGAAGAACACCCTGACCGGTGAGGCTCCCAGGGAAGCGGCGGTCTCCTCGTAGCGGGGGTGCAGCCCGCCCAGCGCTCCTTCGAGGCTGATCACCAGGAACGGCATCGCGACGAAGGTCGCGGCGAGGACGGCGCCGGACGTGTGGAACGGCAGGGTGATACCGAACGTGTCCTCCATCCAGGGGCCGAGGAGCCCCCGCCGGCCGAAGGCCAGGAGAAGGGCGACGCCGCCCACGGTGGGCGGCAGCACCATCGGCAGGAGCACGAGGGAGCGGACGAAGGCCTTGCCGGGGAATTCGACGCGGGCCAGCAGCCAGGCCAGTGGGACACCGAGGACGACGGACAGGCCCAGCGCCCAGGCGGACACGATCAGGGACAACGTCAGGGCCTCGGTCGTCCCGGGGCTGGTCAGGTGGGTGCCCAGGTCGTGCCACGAGGTGCGGGAGAGAATCCCGGCCAGGGGCAGCAGCAGGAACACGACGGCCAGCAGCGCGGGGACCGCCAGGGCGATCGGCACGCGGGGGCCGGTGGCGCGGTGGCGGAGTCTTCTCATCGAGGATCCCTGAGCTGGAAGTGCCGTGTGGGCGGTCCGCCCGCCCGGAGGCCCGTCACGGCTTCTGGAAGCCGGCGTCCGTGAGGAACTTCTGGGCGTCGGTGGACGACAGCCACGTCACGAACGCGGCCGCGGCCTCGCTGTTCTCCGAGGTCCTGAGCGTAGCCGCCGGGTAGGAGGCGACGGCGTTCTGGGCGTCCGGGATGTCGATGGCGTCGACCTTGTCGGTGGCCGTCGCCGCGTCCGTCCTGTACACGAGACCGGCGTCCGCCTCGCCGAGTTCGACCTTGCTGAGGACGGCGCGGACGTTCGGCTCCTGGGACACCGGCTTCACGTCGATCTTCTGCGCGTCGAGGATCTCCCGGCTGTAGCGCCCGACCGGCACCTCGGGCGCCGCGAGGACGACCTTCAGCCCGGGATCGGCGAGGTCCTTCAGACTCGCGACCTTCTCGGGGTTGCCCCTGCCCGTCGCGATCACCAGACGGTTCTTCGCGATGACGGTCGGCGTCCCGGTGTCGGAGGTGAGGCCGTCCATCGTCCTGGTGTCCGCCGTGACCAGCGCGTCGGCCGGAGCGCCCTGCCTCACCTGGGCGGCGAGCTCCTGCGAGCCGGCGAACGAGAACGTCACCCTCGTCCCGGGGTGCTCCTTCTCGTACGCCGCACCGGCCGTCCTGAAGACATCGGTGAGCGAGGACGCGGCCAGTACCGTCAGATCAACCCTCGGGCCACCGGAGGCCGAGGCGCCGCCCGAGTCCTTCTCCTCGCTTCCGCAGGCCGCCAGCAGCACGAGTACAGCCGCCGTGAGGACCGCGGCCGCGGTGCGGCGGCGGGTGGAGGTGAGAGACATGAGGGCGGACTCCTTGGGGATGTGGCCGGGCCGGCCACGGGTCGATGTGCGGGACCGGGGCCTCACCGGTGTCCCCTTCGGGCGCCTGCGAGCGTGAACGAGGCCGGGTCCCCGCCGCCGATCCGGCGCGTTCCGCCCTTCGCGGCTCGCAACGCGTCCGGTGCCCGGACGGCGTCGAAGCCGATCACCCGGCAGCCGAGCCGTCCGGCCGATGGCAGGGGACTGCATGTGCCACACAATAGGGCTGCGGGCCTCGCACATACAATGTTCAGAGCTGTCTTCCCTCGCACCTGCGTCAAGTCCGGAGTGGCCCGCACCGCGGAGCGGGCGCACACACGGTCGGACACTCAGTGGCGCGGGCTCCAGCGGAACCATCGCCGTACACCGAGGGCCGCCACAGCTGTCCAGGCCAGGGCCGCGAGCACCGGACGTCCCTGGTCCACGAAGCCGAGGTCACCCGTCCAGCCGCCCCGCAGGAGGTCCATCACCGGTGAGAAGGGCAGCCAGGCGCTGATGTCCGCCGCCGCACCGGGCAGCACCTCACGCGGCAGGAAGAGCCCGGACCCCGCAATGGTCACCAGCATGAACGGCAGGAACGTCAGCTGCGCACTCTCCGCCGTCCGGGTGAACGCGGCCGTCAGTGCGGCGCAGGCCACGAGCAGCAGGGAGCCGGTGACCAGACCGAGGACGAGCAGGTGCGGCGCTGCCGGTGCCGAGGCGTCAAGGACCACGGTAAGGCCGACCGCCAGGACGACGCACTGGACCAGCGCCAGCAGCACCGCAGGCAGCGCACCACCGGCGAGGATCTCCCAGTCGCGCACCTCGCCCGTGCGCAGCCGCTTGAGCACCAGGCTCTCGCGGCGCGTGACGTACACGCCGACCAGGTTCGTGTAGATGGAGAAGAACAGGGCCATCGCCAGCGTTCCGGGCACGAGGACGGTCGCGATCGACAGGCCGGTGCCGCCCAGGTCGAGACTCTTGACCAGGCCGCGCATCGAAACGGCCATCGTGGCGGGCAGTACCAGCGCGGTGACCAGCGCCGCCTTGCTGCGCACCAGCAGCGCCAGCTCCGCGCGTCCCAGGGCGGCCATCCGGGAAGCGGGACCGGACCGCACGGTCGCGGTCGTGGCCACCGGTCGGGCGGGTGCGGTCGTCGTCATCGTGTCTCCTCGTTGTCCAGGTTCTTGGCGATCTCCATGAACGCCTCCTCCAGTGACGCCGACCGGGCGTCCAGGGCATGCAGGGTGACCCCGGCGTGCTGCGCCCAGGTGAGCAGCTCGGTGGCCGTGCGCTGCAGGTCCCGGGTCTCCAGGCGGACGGTCCTGCCCTCCGTCTCGTGCTTGGTCACACCCATGGGGGCGAGCGGCGGCAGTTCGCCGAGGAGGCGGTCCCCGGGCAGCTCGAAGCTGATCCGGGAGGGCCGTTCGGCCACCACGTCGGCCACCCGCCCGGTGGTGGCGATCAGCCCCCGGTGCATGATCGCGAGCCGGTCGGCCAACTGCTCAGCCTCCTCCAGGTAGTGCGTGGTGAGCAGCACGGTCGTGCCCTGGGCCTTCAGCTCGCCGATCAGCTCCCAGGTGTCGCGGCGGGACTGCGCGTCGAGGCCGGTCGTCGGCTCGTCGAGGAACAGCACCTCGGGGCGGCCCAGCAGGGCGAGCGCGAGATCGAGGCGGCGGCGCTCGCCGCCTGAGAGCTGCTTGACGCGCACCTTGCGACGGTGGTTCAGGTTCGTCAGGGCGAGGGCCTCGTCCGCGGGCCGGGCGCCGCTGGTGCAGCCCGCCCACATCCGGACGGTCTCCAGGACCGTCAACTCCGGCGGGAAGCCGCCTTCCTGGAGCATCACTCCGATACGGGGCCGGACGGCGGCCCGCTCGCGGAACGGGTCCCGGCCGAGCACCCGGACCGTCCCACCGGTGGGGGTGGCCTGGCCCTCCAGGATCTCGAGCGTCGAGGTCTTGCCCGCTCCGTTGGTCCCCAGCAGGGCGAACAGCTCTCCCCGGGCGACCGTGAAGTCGATGCCGCGCACGGCGTCGAACCCCCGGTAGCTCCGCCTCAGTCCGACGGTTTCGATGACTGTGTCCATGCACTCCACCCTCCCGGCGGCGAAGGGCCGGGAGCAGTGCGCCGTGTCACGGGTTCGTATGACAGGTGTCATGTGCACCGGTGACACGGCGAACGGCCGCGGACATCCGCAGGGAGGGCCGTCGGCCCGCGGACCCGCCGGTTCAACACCGGCCGCGCCCCTCGGTGCGGTCGGGACGCCCTTCCGAGCCCCGACGGGAGCGGCGAGAACAGCCGGCGGACTCCTGTCCGCCCACGGCTGGCCACGCCTGGCCCAGGTCGATCGACGTCGTGAAGTCCGCCTGAAGAAGGCAGGATTGGCCGTGCCCGGCTCGCATTTTCTACACGCGTGTAGAAGCATGGGGGATGGCAATCCGCCCGGGGAGCATCTCTCGTCGGCTTGAGTGGAATGTCCGCAATCAGGTCTGTGAGGAAACGAATCACCCATGCTCGACCGGACGGCCGTGCACCTGCGGCGCGGGCTCGCGCGCCGCAGCCGCCGCATCGTGGACTCCTACGCGTTCTCCAGCGCCGTGTTCTGTCTCATCGCGGCCAACGCCGTCCTTCTCGGCATCGAGACGTACAGCGGCCTCATGTACCAATGGCACGGCGCCCTCAAGGCTGCGGAGCACTTCTTCCTGGCCGTCTTCACCATCGAGATACTCCTGCGGGCTGCCGCCCACGCCGACCGGCCCAGGGACTTCCTGCGCGATCCCTGGAACGTGTTCGACCTGATCGTCGTGGTCGTGGCCTTCATGCCGTTCGCCCGTGAGAACGCCACCGCGCTGCGGCTCCTGCGCCTGGCGCGCGTGCTCCGCGCCGCCCGGTTCCTGCCGCAACTGCGGATCGTGATCGTCGCCGTCGGCAAGAGCCTGCCCGGCACCCTCAGCTTCGCCCTCGTCGGAGCGCTCCTGCTGTACGTGTACGCCATGGTCGGATGGGTACTCCTGGCCGAAGGCGATCCCGAGCACTTCGGGTCATTCGGTCGTGCGGCTCTCACGCTCTTTCTTCTCATGACGCTCGACGGACTCGGCGACGCCGTACGCGGTGGCCTTGAGGTCTCCCGGTGGACGATCTTCTACTTCGGTTCGTTCGTCCTGCTCGGCTCGTTTCTGCTCGTCAACCTCCTCATCGGCGTCGTCATCAATTCGCTGGAGGAGGCCCGGGAGCTGGAGAAGGAACGGGAAGGCCCCGTGCCGAGGCGGCAGCCCCGGGGTGACGACCCGACCGAGGCTCTGCGGGCACAGCTCGCCGCGGCCCGCCATGCCCTGGACGCCATGGAATCCGGCCTGGTGGCACCTCCGGCGTCCTGCGCGTGCCGGGGCGCCGGGCAGGCGGGGCGGACCGGGGCGTGAGGCTCCGGGAGTGCGCTCGGGGCGGTGCGCGAGCTGACGTCCCAGCTGTCCGGCGCACAGCGACCGTTTCCACGCACGCGCCCGGCCTCGGGCCACAGCGCCTTCGGGTCGGCACGGGCCGCCGACCGTCGGCGCCGGGTGCCGGCGACCGGACGGGAGTCCGGTCGATGGTTCCGGGCGCGGGCCGCCGGTGCCCACACTGCTCGGCGATCAGCACGACGGCCCGCAACGGGCGCCCTCGACGACGGGCGTCCTCCGTCGTCCCGGCAGCCGTGAGCACCTCTTCGGAGGTGCAGGCCGGCATCCAGCCGGAGAGTCCGTCGTGACCTCGCGGCGGTGGCTCGGACACTCCTCGCCCGCGATCACCCTCGGTTACTCTGTTCACTTCGTGCCGGAGGCCGGCAGCGAGGTGCGCGGCACCATCGACGGTCTGCTGGGGGATCGAGGGGACCGGCTTGCCGGCCGGAACGCCCCAGATTCTCCCCAATGCCGCCGACCGGCGCTTCCCGCTTCTGCGCAGCGAAGATGCCGTCCATGGATTGTAAGGCTGAAGAGATGGGTGGCCTGGGAAAGTGTTGCAAGAGGTCGTAGCGACCCGCTACGTCACGCCCCTGCGGGAGGGCGGATCCCTGCCCGGGATCGTCGAGGCCGACGACCTGGGCACGTACGTCATGAAGTTCACCGGCGCAGGGCAGGGCCGCAAGACCCTGGTCGCGGAGGTCATCTGCGGAGAGCTGGGCAGGCGGCTGGGGCTGCGGGTGCCCGAGCTGGTGACGATCCAGCTCGACCCCGTCATCGGGCTCGCGGAGCCGGACCAGGAGGTGCAGGAGCTTCTCAAGGCGAGCGGTGGGCTGAACCTCGGGATGGACTACCTCCCCGGCTCGCTAGGGTTCGACCCTCTCGCCTACCAGGTGGATCCGGCGGAGGCCGGGAAGGTCGTCTGGTTCGACGCGCTGATCAACAACGTGGATCGGTCCTGGCGCAATCCCAACGCTCTGGTCTGGCACGGTGACCTCTGGCTGATCGACCACGGGGCCACGATGATCTGGCACCACAACTGGCCGGGCGCCCAGGCATCCGCGGCGAAGCCGTACAACGCCTCGGACCACGTCCTCGCGCCGTTCGCCCCGGACATCGCCGCTGCCGCCGCCGAGCTCGCCCCGCTCGTCACCGAGGAACTGCTCACCGAGGTGGCCGCCGAGGTGCCGGACGAGTGGCTGGCCGGCGAGCCGGGATTCGAGACGACGGACTCGCTGCGGCGGGCGTACGTGGAGCCGCTGCTGGCGCGTGCCGGAAGCATCCACGAGCGGATCTCCATCGGGGAGCCCACCAGGACCCAGCCCTCCCGTGCACCCGGCTGGGTCACCGAGCGTCTGGCCCCGAGGCCGCAGGCGACGGAGAGGGACCGCGGCGTCCGGGCGGAAGCCGGACGGAACACCGAGGACGGCGACCGATGAGCAAGCGCGATGTCTTCGAGTACGCGGTCCTGCGCGTCGTGCCCCGGGTCGAGCGCGGCGAGTGCTTCAACGCGGGTGTGCTGGTCTACTGCCGGGCGAAGTCCTTCGTCGCCGCGCGTACCCTCCTGGACGAGCGCAAGCTCAGGGCCCTGGATCCGCGGGCCGACGTGGTGGGTGTCCAGGCCGCTCTGCGCGCTGTCGAGGGAGTCTGCTGCGGCGGCGAAGCGGCAGGCCAGGCGGCTGGTGACGACGCCGGGCGGCGCTTTCGCTGGCTGATCGCGCCACGCTCCACGGTCGTCCAGCCGGGCGTCGTGCACAGCGGACTCACCGCGGATCCCGAGGCCGAGCTCGAACGGCTGCTCGACCTGCTGGTGCGCTGATCCGGCACCGGTGGCGCCGTCCGCGACATGCGCGGTCGCGGCGCCGTCCGGTGTGACATGCGCCCGTGCCCCCGTGGGCCGTTGACACCGCGTGCCAGGGCTTCTAGCGTCTCGTCTGCTGAAGGTACTAAGCGGTTGCTCAGTTATCGGGAACTTCCTGACGTCCGCTGAGCCGCGATCCAAGGGCGAGGAGAACCAAGCATGTCCACCACCGAGCAGCGCGTCGCCATCGTGACGGGAGCGGCACGGGGCATCGGCGCCGCCACCGCCGTACGCCTGGCGGCCGAGGGCCGCGCCGTCGCCGTACTCGACCTCGACGAGGCGGCGTGCAAGGACACGGTCGAGAAGATCACCGCCGCGGGGGGCACCGCCCTCGCCGTCGGCTGCGACGTGTCGGACAGCGCCCAGGTGGAAGCCGCCGTCGCGCGCGTGGCCGCCGAGCTCGGCGCTCCGACGATCCTCGTCAACAACGCGGGCGTGCTCCGCGACAACCTGCTCTTCAAGATGAGCGAGTCCGACTGGGACCTCGTGATGAACGTGCACCTCAAGGGCGCGTTCCTGATGGCGAAGGCCGTCCAGGCGTACATGGTGGAGGCCAAGTTCGGCCGTATCGTCTCGCTCTCCTCCTCGTCGGCCCTGGGCAACCGGGGCCAGGCCAACTACTCCGCCGTCAAGGCCGGACTGCAGGGACTCACCAAGACGCTGGCCAAGGAGCTCGGCAAGTTCGGTGTGACCGCCAACGCCGTCGCCCCGGGCTTCATCGTCACCGAGATGACCGCCCAGACGGCGGCCCGCGTCGGCATGGGCTTCGAGGAGTTCCAGGCCGCCGCCGCCACCCAGATCCCCGTGCAGCGCGTCGGCAGGCCCGAGGACATCGCCAACGCCATCGCCTTCTTCGCGGGCGACGACGCGGGCTTCGTCTCCGGACAGGTCATGTACGTCGCCGGCGGACCGCTCAACTGACCCCGAAGGGCAACGGACATCATGACTGTGCAGGACAGTGGCAAGGTCGCGCTCATCACGGGTGCGAGCCGGGGCATCGGTTACGGCATCGCCGAGGCGCTCGTGGCCCGGGGGGACCGGGTCGTCATCACCGGCCGCGGCGAGGACGCCCTCAAGGAGGCGGTCGAGAGGCTCGGCTCCGACCGGGCGCTCGCTGTCGCGGGCAAGGCGCACGACGAGGCGCATCAGGCGGCGGCCGTCGAGCGTGCCATGGAGGCGTTCGGCCGGGTCGACTTCCTGATCAACAACGCCGGTACGAATCCGGTCTTCGGGCCGATGGCCGAGCTCGATCTCAACGTCGCCCGCAAGGTCTACGAGACCAATGTGATCTCGGCGCTCGGCTTCGCCCAGCAGACCTGGAAGGCCTGGCAGAAGGAGAACGGCGGTGCGATCGTCAACATCGCGTCCGTCGCCGGGGTCTCCGCGTCGCCGTTCATCGGCGCCTACGGCATGAGCAAGGCGGCCATGGTCAACCTGACCCTGCAACTGGCGCACGAGTTCGCGCCCGTGGTCAGGGTCAACGCCATCGCGCCCGCGGTGGTGAAGACGAAGTTCGCCGAGGCGCTCTACGAGGGCCGTGAGGCCGAGGCGGCCGCCGCCTATCCGCTCGGCCGGCTCGGAGTTCCGCAGGACATCGGGGGTGCGGCGGCGTTCCTCACCTCCGCCCAGTCCGACTGGGTCACGGGGCAGACGCTCGTGGTGGACGGCGGCATCTTCCTGAACGCCGGCGTGGCCTGAACCGGTTTGGGTCTGGTTGACGCAAGTGCCCCGTCAGGTCCCCGGGTTGACCCGGCGGGGCGCTGCGGTATGGTCTGCCGACTCATGGCCGATCGAGGAGCGTGCGCGTGTTCTACCGGGCCAGTCTGCAGGCTTCTGCAGCCCTTGCTTCCCTTTCTCTGCTGGCCGGCTGCGGACTGCTGTCCGACAACAGCTCGGAAACAGACCAGCACATAGCTGTCGGGACGACGAGCTCGCCCTCGACACTCGACCCCGCGGCGGCCTGGGACGGTTCCTGGGAGCTGATGAGGAACGTCTTCCAGACCCTGGTCAGCTTCCCGACCGGTAGCACGAGCCCTGAACCGGACGCCGCGGAGTCGTGCCGGTTCACCGACGCCACGAGCATGGCGTACCGGTGCACACTCCGCAGCGGCCTGAAGTTCTCCAACGGCGAGAAGATCGACGCCGAGGCCGTGAAGTACTCGATCGACCGGATCGTGAAGCTGAAGGTCAAGGGCGGACCGGCCGGCCTCCTCGGCTCCCTCGACCGGGTGGAGACCAAGGGCGACGACACGGTCGTCTTCCACCTCCGCAAGGCGGACGCCACCTTCCCGTTCATCCTCGCGACCCCGGCGATGTCGCTCGTCCCACCCGGCGAGTACCCCGCGGACCGCCTGCGCGACGACGGCAAGGTCACCGGCTCCGGACCGTACGTCCTGAAGGCCTACGAGCCGGGCAGCAAGGCCGAGCTGGCCAAGAACCCCGACTACAAGGGCTTCGCCCACCGGAAGAACACCTCGGTCACCATCCGCTACTTCGATGGCTCCGCCCCCATGGTGGCGGCCCTGAAGAAGAAGGAGATCGACGCCACCTACCGCGGTCTCACCGCCGAGGAGGTCGTCAGCCTCGAGGACAACAAGTCGGACAACGAGGGTCTGCAGGTCATCGAGACGGTCGGCGCCGACATCCGCTTCCTGGTCTTCAACCCCGCGGACCCGGCCTCCGGCAAGCTCGCCGTCCGGCGGGCCATCGCCCAGCTGGTGAACCGCGACGAGCTCGTCGCCAAGGTCTACCAGGGTACCGCCGAGCCGCTCTACTCCATGGTCCCCAAGGGCATCGCCGGCCACACCACGAGCTTCTTCGACTCCTTCGGCGACCCGGACACGGGCAAGGCCAGGCAGATCCTCAGCTCGGCGGGGATCGACGAGCCGGTCGAGATGACCTTCTGGTTCACCACGGACCGCTACGGATCCTCCACCGCCCCCGAGTTCGCGGAGCTGAAGCGCCAGCTCGAAGCATCCGGCCTGTTCAAGATCACGCTGAAGAGCGCACCGTGGAAGACCTTCCAGGAGGGCTTCACCAAGGGCGACTACCCGGTCTTCGGCCGCGGCTGGTTCCCCGACTTCCCGGACCCGGACAACTTCATCGCACCCTTCGTC
Source organism: Streptomyces clavifer (assembly GCA_014651175.1). Lineage (GTDB taxonomy): Bacteria > Actinomycetota > Actinomycetes > Streptomycetales > Streptomycetaceae > Streptomyces > Streptomyces clavifer. Next base: position 42,754 of record BMWJ01000005.1, read on the forward strand.
GGCAAGGACAGCGTCACCGGTACGCCCTACGTGACGAAGGAGATCACCCAGGACCTGCTTCCCTCCTCCCGCCAGGAGAGCGACCGCGGGGCGGTCGCCAAGCAGTTCAGGCGCGCCCAGGAGATCCTCGTCGATGACGTGCGGCTGCTGCCGCTGTGGCAGGGCAAGCTCTACGTGGCGGCCGGCGAGGACATCGGCGGCAGTGAGCGCGCCCTGGACCCGCAGACCGTCATGCAGATGTGGGAGCTGTACCGCAAGGCCAGCTGGTAGGCGCGGGCCGGGGCTCGGCGGGGCCGCTGTCAGAGGCCCCCGGTAGGTTCTGTGGTCAAGAACCGATTGCTTACCGGAGGTTGTGGACGTGACCGACACCGACCTGCTGCCCGAGTCCTGGCGCGGCGTCCTCGGCGAAGAGCTGCAGAAGCCGTACTTCAAGGAGCTCACCGCATTCGTCGAGGAGGAGCGGGCCAAGGGGCCGGTGTACCCGCCGCGCGAGCAGGTGTTCGCCGCGCTGGACGCCACACCGTACGACCGGGTGAAGGTCCTCATCCTCGGCCAGGACCCGTACCACGGCGAGGGGCAGGGCCACGGGCTCTGCTTCTCGGTCCGGCCCGGGGTCAGGACGCCCCCCTCGCTGCGCAACATCTACAAGGAGATGAACGACGAGCTCGGCCTGCCGGTGCCGGACAACGGATATCTGATGCCGTGGGCCGAGCAGGGTGTCCTCCTGCTCAACGCGGTGCTGACGGTCCGGGGCGGCGAGGCGAACTCGCACAAGTCCAAGGGCTGGGAGAAGGTCACCGACGCGGTCATCCGCGCCGTGGCGGCCCGGCCGGACCCGGCGGTCTTCGTGCTCTGGGGGAACTACGCGCAGAAGAAGATCCCGCTGATCGACCCGGAGCGCCACGTCATCGTGAAGGGCGCGCACCCCTCGCCGCTCTCGGCGAAGAAGTGGTTCGGTTCCCGTCCCTTCACCCAGATCAACGAGGCCGTCGCCGCACAGGGGCACGAGGCCATCGACTGGCGGATCCCGGACCTGGCCTGAGACCGGGCCGGGCGCCCGGCCCGGTCCACGGACCGTAGACCCCGCAGGGCGGGACGGGCCGTCGGTCCGGCCGGGCGGCCCCGGCGGGCGGGCGACGCCGGGGCATCCGGCCCGCGCCTGAGCGCGATCACCTTCGGCTGCGGCTAGCGTCGGCTCGACGGGAACAGGCCGCACGGTGACCAGGGAGACCTCAGTCGTGGAGCAGCAGGAGGCGTCGAAGGACGCTGTCGTGACCAGGATCGGCCAGGCGGTCATGCTGCTCCACGGCGGGGACAGGGAAGAGGCCCGCAATCGTTTCCGGGCCATCTGGGTGGAGATCGGTGAGGACGGGGACGCCCTGCACCGCTGCACCCTCGCGCACTACATGGCCGACACCCAGGACGATCCGGGGGACGAGCTCGCGTGGGACCTCCGGGCGCTGACGGCCGCCGAAGGGCTGACCGGTGCCGCTGCGGCTGAACACCGGGACGCTCTCGCGGTGCGGTCCTTCTTCCCCTCGCTGCACCTCAATCTCGCGGCGGACTACCTGAAGCTGGAGCGCTTCGAGGCGGCCCGCGTCCACCTGGACCATGCGTGGGACAGCGTCGGCGTCCTGGCGGACGACGGTTACGGCGGAGGGATCCGGGCTGCCATCGGGCGGCTCGAGCAACGGATGCGGAGGAGCGGCGCGGGGGAGTGAGCCGGGGGCGCAGTGCCCTGGTGACACGGATCGGCCGGCTCCCGGGCGGGCCGATCCGTGCGCGCCCCGGTGACACCGATCCGCCGGTGTCCAGGTGATGCCCATCCGGCCGGTGTCCTGCCGGCCCGCCGCCGCGCCGGGTTCAGCGGCCGTACGTGGCGTCGCAGATCGTGGACTGCGGGCTCCCCGCCGGCCAGCGTCCGAATCCCCTGCCCAGCGCGCAGACGTCCTCCCCGGAGACGGATGCGCCCGGGGCGGCGGGCTGTACGGCGGCGGGGATCCGAGAAGGCAGGCGAGGTACCTGCGGCTGCGGGACGTCCGCCCGCGCACGCGGGCGCGGAGCGGGCGGCACGTCCTTCCGGGTGGAGGCGGCGACATCGGCCGCGGAGGCGGACGCGGCAGGATCCGGCAGGGCCTCCAGGGAGTCCCGGGCCGGAGGCTGCATGATCTGCGGTGCCACGTCCTGTGCGGGTCTGCTGGTGCCGGGGCGCGGTGCCACGGTCTTTCGCGGCGGCTCCACCGAGACGCAGCCCGAGACCGCGGTGACGGCGATTCCCACCAGGAGTGTTGCGGTGATTCCGGTTCGATGCACCTGGGCAACTCTGCCCGGCCGGTGCCTCAGCGGGACAGCCGCTACGCCAGGATTGGCCCGCACGAGTGACGCGGTCGGCGGTGTGTCCCGTGCGGGCACGTCCCGGATACACGCCGGCTCCACCACCTGGCGCGTCGTCTCCCCGGGGATCGGCCACGCGTTCAGCTCGCACGAGACCTGATGCCGCGGTGCGCTGTGGTGCAGCCGTCCACAGCTACGGGTACGCCCCCGGTGCGGGGCCCGGGCCGCCGATGCCGAGATGGCGGAACCGGTGCGAAGGCGCGGCGACCGGCATCAGGCCCCGGCCCCGGCCCGGCACGCGTTCGACGGTATCGCCGGCCGGCACCCGTCCCGGCGCACGTATGCTGCCGGGACCAAGGACGGGCACACGACGCGACCGTGACACGGCCGTGGTGAAGGCGACAGGGAGAACTCCGTGAAGGTCGGTTGCATCGGGCTCGGCGACATCGCGCAGAAGGCGTACCTGCCGGTGCTGACGACCCTTCCGGGGGTCGAACTGCATCTGCAGACCCGTACGCCGGCCACGCTCACCGTCGTCGCGGGGACCCACCGGATCCCCGAACGGCAGTGCCACACGGACCTCGACTCGCTCCTCGCCCAGGGGCTGGACGCCGCCTTCGTGCACGCGCCCACGTCCGCGCACCCGGAGATCGCCGGGCGGCTGCTCGAGGCGGGCGTTCCCACGTACATCGACAAGCCGCTCGCCTACGAACTGGCCGAGTCCGAGAGGCTGGTGGCGCTCGCAGAAGAACACGGCACCGGCCTCGCCGTCGGCTTCAACCGCCGGCTGGCCCCGTCCTACGCGCAGTGCGCCGAGCACCCGCGCGAGCTGATCCTGATGCAGAAGAACCGGGTGGGGCTGCCCGAGGACCCCCGCACCATGGTGCTCGACGACTTCATCCACGTCGTCGACACCCTGCGCTTCCTGGTGCCCGGCCCCGTCTCCGGCGCCGTCGTGCGGGCGCGGATCGAGGACGGGCTCATGCACCACGTGGTGCTCCAGCTCTCCGGCGACGGTTTCACCGCCATCGGCATGATGAACCGGCTCAACGGATCGACCGAGGAGATCCTCGAGGTCTCCGGCCAGGACAGCAAGCGCCAGGTGCTCAACCTGTCGGACGTCGTCGACCACAAGGGGCAGCCCACCCTGCGGCGGCGCGGCGACTGGGTGCCGGTAGCCCGTCAGCGCGGCATCGAACAGAGCGTGCTGTCCTTCCTGGACGCGGTGCGGGCCGGCCAGGTGCCCAGTGCCCGGGACGCCCTGGAGACCCACCGGCTCTGCGAGCGGGTGGTCAGGGACGCCCTGGAGCAGGCGACCTGAGGGACCGCAGTCCCGCCGCACCGAAGAAGACGGCCAGCACCGCCAGCGCCCCGTACACGGGCCAGGCACCGAGCCGGACGTAGAGCGTGGTGCCCCGGGCGAGGGGCACGTCGCGGACGACGGCCCCGCTCACGGCGGTACCGAGCGGGGCTCCCACCTGTTCACCCCGCGGGCCGTACACGGCACTCACGCCCGTCAGGGTCGCGTGCACCATCGGCCGCCCGGTCTCCGCCGCCCGCAGCGCGCCGAGCGAGGCGTGCTGCGCGGGTGCCCAGCTGTGCTGGAACGTCGAGGTCGACGACTGGGCGACCAGCAGCTGCGCGCCGTCCGCGGCCAGCCGCCTGCTCATGTCGGGGAACGCCGACTCGAAGCACACCAGCGGTCCGATCCGCAGCCCGTCCGCGCCCGGCAGGTCCATCACGACGGGCCCCTTGCCGCGCAGCCGGTCCTCGCCGGCCGCCTTGCCCACCGAGGTCGCCCAGCCGAGCACCGCGCGAGCCGGGACGTACTCACCGAAAGGCACCAGGCGCGTCTTGTCGTAGCGGTCCCCGGTCGGCCCGTCCGGGCCCACGAGCACCGCGGACTTGTAGATCCCGGCGTGGTCCGGCCCGTCCGTCCGCCGGGCGTCCATGTTGACCAGCACCTCGGCACCGACCAGCCGGGAGAGCGCCGCGATCCGGTCGGCGGTCCCCGGGCTGCGCGAGAGGTCCACGCCCACACTGCTCTCGCCCCACACCACGAGGTCGACGTCCCGGCCGGCGAGGGTGCGCGTCAGCGCCTCACTGCGCGCGAACCGGCGTTGGACGCTGCCCGGCCCGTCGACGACACCCGGCTGCACGACGGCGATCCGGGCCGTACCGGTGGGCTCCGGCCGCGGCGCCCATACCCAGATCGCCGCCACGCCCAGCGTGCACACCACCAGACTCACCGCCGCGGCGGTGCGGGCCGCCGGGACGGCGAGCAGCAGCGCGACCGCGGTGTTCACCGTCACCACGAGCAGAGTGACCAGCCACACGCCCCCCACCGAAGCCGTCCGCAGGGCGGGTTCGAACTCCCACTGACTGGCGCCCAGCAGACCCCAGGGCCCACCGAGCCCCTCCCAGGAGCGGACCAGCTCGATCATCAGCCATCCGGAGGGCAGGACCGCGACGGCTGCCACCGCGGTCCTGGCGGACGGCGACCCGCCGAGCAGCCTGGACACCAGAATTCCCCAGGGAGCCCACAACAGACCGAGCAGGGCCGCGAGAACCAGCAGGAACACATGCAGGCTCGGCATCAGCCAGTGGTGCACGGCGAGCATGAAGCCCGTGCCGCCGATCCAGCCGTCGAGGGCCGCGCGTCGCCCGGTGTCCGCCGACCGGATCAGCAGCAGCCACGGCACGAGGGCGACGGGAGCGAGCCACCAGAGCGACGGGGCGGGAAACACCAGGGCCGGCAGGGCGCCCGCGCACAGGGCCGCGGTGCCGCGCCACAGGGGAGAGCGCAGCAGGCGCGCGTACGGTCGGGTCCCGCCGCCAGGGCTGCTGCCGTCCGAGCCGTGGCCGTCCGGGCCGTCGCCGTCCTGCCAGCTGCCGGATGGGTCGCCGTCCGGGCCGCCCGGGGTACGGTCCGCCGGAAGCCCGCCCCGCATCGGCATGCCCTGCCCTCCTCGCCCATTCCCCCCGCTCGGTCCCAGTGTGCGGCAGAAGATCGACGGCGCCCAGAGGGCGTGCCGCGCGCACGCCGCCCCCGGCCGGCGATCAACCGGTCGCGGGCACGCCGCCCCGGGCCGTCGATCAGCCGGCCGTGGGCCCGACGGGCGCGCAGCGCCACTTCTCGTGCGCCTCGACCGTACGGATCCGCCAGCCCGGCTCGGTGCGCAGCAGGTCGAAGGTGTACCGGCCGCCGGAGAAGAAGACCGGAAGCGGCCCCCGGGCTGCGGATTCCGGGCCCATCGGATTCAGGTAGTCGGCCCGCACCCGCGCCCGGTCGCCGGGATAGCCGCCCAGATCCTGGAGGTCGAGCCGGCGGTTGACGATCAGGTGCTGTCTGACCGGAAAGGGCCCGAAAGCCTCCGCGAGCCACTGCGCGGCCTCGGCTGCGGGACCCTCGGCCCCGCCCGCACCGCGGTAGTCCGCACGGCCGTCCGGGGTGAACAGGGCGCCGTAGTCCTCCCAGGCGCCGTCGTCCACCGCCACGGCGTAGCCGGTGATCACCGCATCGATCGAGAGCCGGTCCATTACGGTCGCGAGAGCCACGCGCTGTGTCATCGTGCAAGTCTCGGCCCGCGGGCCCGTAAGGCCAAGAGGCCGGACCCGTGCCGCCTCAGCAGGGGACGACGGCCACCGGACCGAGGGCGTGCGTGACCGTCGTCTGCGCGACGGGGGAGAGCCCGAGGCCCAGGGACTCGCCGCCCCTGCGCCGTCCGATCACGGTCAGGGCCGCGGTGGCCGACGCCGTGACCAGGGTGCGCGACGCCGAACCGCTGACCGGTTCACGCACGACGTCCACCTGCGGGTACTTCGCCAGCCGGCCCGCCGTCAGCTCGGCAAGGGTGCGCTCCGCCGCCTCGGCCGCGGCTTCCCGGTTGAAGACGGGGCCGCCGGACAGGATCGACGAGAACATCGTCCAGCCGTGCACGAGCCGCAGCCGCGCGCCCGGCCGGGACGCGGCGGCTTCGAAGGCGAAGTCCAGCACCGACTCACTGCTCTCGTCGGCGGCCACCCCCGCGACCACGTCCGGGAAGGCATCCACCGCGTCCGCCCCGTCCTCGTCGGTCCGCCCGCTGTGGACGACGACGACCGGGCACCGGGCCATCGAGGCGGTGGCCAGACTGTTCGAGCCGATCATGAGGGAGCGGAATCCGCCCAGACCGCGGGAGCCGACGACCACCATCGACGCGTCGCGGCTGAGCGAGGTCAGGGCCGCCGAGGGGAAGTCCAGCGGGGCGAGGGTCGAGATGGGCAGGCCGGGGGCCGAGCCGGAAGCCCGCCGTTCCGCCTGGCCGAGCAGTTCCTCGGACTCCCGCAGGCCGCTCTTCCCGTCCGTGCCCCGGGCGAGCGGCCTGACATGCACGATCAGCAGCGGCAGCCCGCGGCGCGCGGCTTCCTGCACGGCCCAGTCGAGCGCGTCCCAGCTGTGGGAGGAACCGTCGACTGCGGCGATCACGGGAAGGTCGTTGGCGGTCATGACTACCTCCTGAGGGCGCCGGCGGCGCATTCGATGCAGAGGCCCCCGGCGGGGCCCACTGCGGGGATCCGCCCGGACCGCTGCTCACGTTAACGTCCAGGAAGGACACGGCCTCCCCCCGGGGGCCTCACGCGCCGATCCGTCCGACTGTGCACGGGACGTAACCACGCTCGATCGTCCGGCGTGACACCCGGGAAACGGACGATTCGTACCGTCGTGGGACCAGCGTTCCCCACGAGAGGCCGTCCATGACCGCGCCGAACCCGCAGCCGGACACCCCCACCCAGGTGCGGACGGTCTGCTCGTACTGCGGTGTCGGCTGCGGGATCGTCCTCGACCTCGGCATGGGGCCCGACGGGCGGCGCACCGTCCTGAAGGCCTCGGGCGACAAGGCGCACCCCGCGAACAGGGGCCGGCTCTGCACCAAGGGGGCGACGAGCGCGGAGATGCTCGTGGCGCCCGGCCGGCTGACGAAGGCGCTGGTCCGGGCGGACCGTAGCGAGGAACCGGCTCCGCTTGACATGGACGCCGCAGTCAAGGAGACCGCACGGCGACTGCGCGGGATCGTCGACGAGCACGGACCTGACGCGCTCGCCCTCTACGTCTCCGGACAGATGACCCTGGAGGCGCAGTACCTGGCCAACAAACTGGCCAAGGGCTTCGTCCGCACCAGCTGGATCGAGTCCAACTCCCGCCTCTGCATGGCCGGCGCGGGCAGCGGCTACAAGCTCTCCCTGGGCGCGGACGGCCCGCCGGGCTCGTACGAGGACTTCGAGCACGCCGACGCGTTCTTCGTGATCGGCTCGAACATGGCGGACTGCCACCCCATCCTCTTCCTCCGGCTCATGGAGCGGGTGAAGACCGGGGCGAAGCTCATCGTGGTCGACCCCCGGCGCAACGCCACCGCCGACAAGGCCGATCTCTTCCTGCAGATACGGCCGGGCACCGACCTGGCCCTGCTCAACGGCGTCCTGCACCTCCTCGTCGAGAACGGCCACACCGATCCGGAGTTCATCGCCGAACACACCGAGGGCTGGGAGGTGATGCCCGCCTTCCTCCGCGACCACACCCCGGCGGCGGTCGCGGAGACCACCGGCATCCCGGAGGCGGACATCCGCCTGGCAGCCCGCTGGATCGGCGAGGCCGGCGACTGGATGAGCTGCTGGACCATGGGTCTCAACCAGAGCACGCACGGCACCTGGAACACCAACGCCGTGATCAACCTGCACCTGGCGACCGGCGCCATCTGCCGGCCGGGCAGCGGGCCCTTCTCCCTCACCGGCCAGCCCAACGCCATGGGCGGCCGCGAGATGGGGTACATGGGGCCGGGACTGCCCGGGCAGCGCAGCCTTCAGGCCGACGACGAGCGCGCCTTCGTCGAGGAACTCTGGGACATCGCGCCGGGGACCCTGCGCACGGAAACGGCGGGCACCGGCACCGTCGACATGTTCCGGCGCATGGCGGACGGCGAGATCAAGGCCTGCTGGATCATCTGCACCAACCCCGTGGCGTCCGTGGCCAACCGCAGGACCGTCATCGAGGGGCTCGAGGCAGCGGAATTCGTCGTCACCCAGGACGTGTTCGCCGACACCGAGACCAACGCCTACGCGGACGTCGCACTGCCCGCCGCACTGTGGGCGGAGGCCGAGGGCGTCATGATCAACTCCGAGCGCAACCTCACACTGAGCCGTCCGGCCGTGGAACCGCCGGGGGAGGCGTGGCCGGACTGGCGGATCATCGCGCGGATCGCCTGCGAGATGGGGTACGAGGACGCCTTCGGCTACGGCAGCGCCGAGGAGATATTCGAGGAGATCAAGCAGGCCCACAACCCGAGGACCGGGTACGACCTGCGCGGCGTCACGTACGCACGGCTGCGCGACACCCCCGTCCAGTGGCCGAGCGCCGCCGCGGACGGCCCCGGCCGCAACCCCGTCCGCTACCTCAACGACGGGGGCAGCCAGACCCTGACCGTGCGCCCCGACGGGACCGTGCCCCGGCTGGCCTTTCCCACCGCGAGCGGCCGGGCGGTCTTCTTCGCGCGTCCGCACCTGCCCCCGGCCGAGATGCCCGACGACGACTTCCCCTACGTCCTCAACACCGGCCGCCTGCAGCACCAGTGGCACACCCTGACGAAGACGGGGAAGGTCGCCAAGCTCAACAAGCTGAACCCGGGCCCCTTCGTGGAGATCAACCCTCAGGACGCGCTGGTCCTCGGAATAGGGGAGGGCGATCCCGTCGAGGTCGCCTCCCGGCGCGGCCGGGCCGTGCTGCCGGCCGTCGTGACCGACCGGGTGCGGCCCGGGGACTGCTTCGCGCCCTTCCACTGGAACGACCTCTTCGGCGAATACCTCAGCGTCAACGCGGTGACCAACGACGCGGTCGATCCGATCTCCTTCCAGCCGGAGTTCAAGGTGTGCGCCGTGACGCTGGCGAAGGTGGCCGCTGTCGTACCCGCCGTGACCCCCGCTTCCGCCCCCGTGCTCGCCCGGGTTGCCGGACCGGCTTCCGGGCTCGCCGGGGTGTTCGGGATCGCGGACGTCACGCCTCCCGTGCTGGCCGGTCACGAGCGCCGCTACCTGGCCGGGTTCCTCGCGGGTCTCGGTACGCAGCCGGCCGGCACACCCGTGCTGCCGGCGCACGCGCCGTTCGAGCCGGAGCACGCCCTGTGGGTCAACGGGGTGCTGGCGGGAATGTTCTCCCGGCTGCCCGGCGACGCGACCGGGAGCGGGGAGCGCACCGCGCCCCACTCCGACGTCCCCGCCGGCCGGCAGGTCGTGATCCTGTGGGCCTCCCAGACCGGGAACGCCGAGGAGGTCGCCGCGGCGGCCGCGCAGCGGCTGGCCGACGAAGGGCGCACGACGACACTCCTCGGCATGGACGACAGCCCTCTGGACAGACTGCCGCGGTCGGCCGATCTGCTGGTCGTCACCAGTACCTTCGGTGACGGCGACGCCCCGGACAACGGAACCGGCTTCTGGGAGTCCCTCAACGCGCCCGACACCCCGCGGCTGGAGGGCGTGCGCTACGCGGTGCTCGCCCTCGGCGACTCCTCGTACGACGACTTCTGCGGGCACGGCAGGCGGCTCGACCGGCGGTTCGACGAGCTCGGGGCCGTGCGCCTCCTCCCGCGTACCGACTGCGAACCCGACTACGAGGAGCCGGTCGGACAGTGGCTCGACCAGGTGTTCGCCGCCCTGGACACCCGGCCGGAGGCGGCTCCGGCCGCCTCCGCTCCCGCTCCAGCGGCGGCTCCCGCCTCGCTCCGCCCCTCCAAGGCGGCGCCCGCGCTCGCCCGTCTCACCGGCAACCGGCTGCTCAGCCTCCCCGGCGCGACGAAGGAGGTACGCCGGTTCACCTTCGATACCCAGGACAGCCCCGTCCCCCTCGTGTACGAGGCAGGCGACGCGCTCGGAGTGGTCCCGGTCAACTGCCCCGACCTCGTTGCGGAGTGGCTCGCCGTCACGGGCCTGGACGCTTCGGACCCGGTCGACCTCTCCGGCCCCGGCTCCGTGTCCCTCGGCGAGGCGCTCCACCGCCACCTGGACATCGCTCAGGTCACCCCCGACCTCCTGCGGCTGGTCGGTGACCGCACCCGCGACCGCACCCTCAAGAAGCTGCTGCGCCAGGACAACAAGGGCGAGCTCGCCCAGTGGACCTGGGGCCGGCAGGCGATCGACGTCATCGCCGAACACTCCGCCCGCGCCACGGCCGCCGAATGGACCGCCGCACTCAGGCGCCTGCGGCCGCGGCTCTACTCCATATCCTCCAGTCCCCTGACCGATCCCCGGCTGGTCCGGCTCACCGTGTCCGTGGTGCGCTACGAGAACCGGCACGGCCGCCCCCGCAAGGGTGTCGCGTCCGCCTTCCTCGCCGACGCGGAATCCGGCAGCCCCGTCCCCGTCTTCGTCCAGCGCGCCCCACACTTCCGGCCGCCGGCCGACCCCGCCACTCCCATGGTGATGGTCGGACCCGGCACCGGGGTCGCCCCCTTCATCGGCTTCCTCGACGAACGGCGCGCACTCGGGCACCGGGCCCCCAACTGGCTCTTCTTCGGCGAGCAGCGCCGGGCCACCGACTTCTACTACCAGGACGAACTGGACGCTCTGCGTGCCGACGGCACCCTGACGCGGCTGGACACCGCCTTCTCCCGCGACCAGCGGGCCAAGGTCTACGTCCAGGACCGGATGCGCGAGCACGGCGCCCTCCTGTGGACCTGGCTCCGGGACGGCGCCCACTTCTACGTCTGCGGCGACGCCTCCCGTATGGCCAAGGACGTGGACCGGGCCCTGCGCGACATAGCCGTGGCCCACGGAGGGCTCCAGGAGGACGCAGCGGCCGCGTACGTCAAGCAGCTCGCCGCGGACAAGCGGTACGTGCGCGACGTGTACTGAGCTCAGTTCCCCGACACGGCGGCGCCGAAGGCCGGCAGATACCCGGACTCGTGCCCCTCGGCCGTCGGGTGGACGTTCGTGCCGCTGATCCATGCGTCGCTCGTGCAGATCTCGTGCCCGGCGAATGCCGGCCGCCCGTCCACGAAAGTGAACCCGGCCGCCGCCGCACGGCCCGCGATCGTCGCGTTGAGCAGATCCGAACCCCGGTTCACCGCGGTGCGCTTGGCGGAGCCGAGCCCGCCGATGCAGAGACCGCCCTCCTTGTAGAGGTGCGGGTAGCCGACGACGACGACCTCGGCGTGGGGCGCCCGGGCGCGTACGGTCGCGTAGAGGCTGTCCAGCTCGCCCGGCAGCTCGTTCACGACGTACTCCCCGGCCGTTGCCAGGGCTCGTTCACAGGCCGACTGGGTGGAGTACTGACAGCTGAGCATGGTCGAGGCGAAGCCGGAGTCGTTGCCCCCGATGCTCAAACTGACCAGCGTGGTGTCCTGGTCCAGTTCGCCGACCTGGCTGCTGACCACATCGGGGATCTTCGCGCCACCGCAGGCGGCGAAGGAGAACGAGGCGGGGTCGTTGGCGCCGGCCCAGAGGGCCGGGTAGGCGTTGCGGCTCCGGGTGCACGCGACGTCCGAGTAGCTGCCGGCCCCGGTACCGGAGGCGTACGAGTCACCGAGGGCCACGTAGTGCACGTCGTCGGCGGCGGCTGCCGTCGAGGAGGCGGATGCCGGGACGGCGACGGAGGCGAGCGCGAGGGCCAGCAGAGCGGCGCCGGCTGAACGGGTCAGGGGCATGAGGATCTCCGTGGTGTGGGAGCGAAGGCGGCCGGTGCACGGCTGCCGCGTGACACCGACGGCCGTGACCACGCCCAACTTCCCGCCCCGGTGCCCGCGCGTCATCGGTGAAATGACCGACTCCCGGACCGGCCCGGTCCGGGAGTCGGGGCGCAGGCGACTTCCCTCAGCCGGCGGACTCGCCCGCGTCCGGGCTCAGTACGCCCGCGCCGACCAGGGCGAAGATGACGATGCCCAGGATCACCCGGTAGATGACGAACGGCATGAAGCTCTTCGTCGTGATGAACTTCATGAACCACGCGATGACCGCGTACCCGATCACGAACGCGACGATCGTGGCGAAGACGGTGGGCCCCCAGGAGACGGGCCCTTCACCGGCGTCCTTGAGTGTGAACAGGCCGGAGGCCAGGACGGCGGGCACCGCCAGCAGGAAGGAGTAACGGGCCGCGGCCTCGCGGGTGTACCCCATGAGCAGACCACCGCTGATGGTGGCGCCCGAGCGGGAGACGCCCGGGACCAGAGCCATGGCCTGGCAGAAGCCGAAGATCAGACCGTCCTTGACGCCCAGCTCCTTGAGCGACTTGCGCTCCTTGACGGCGCGGTGCTTGCCACCGGCCTCGTCGCGGGCAGCGAGACGGTCGGCGATACCCAGGACGATGCCCATGCCGATCAGGGTGGTCGCGATCAGGCGCAGGTCGCGGAACGGGCCTTCGATCTGGTCCTTGAACGCCACGCCGAGCACACCGATGGGGAGGGAGCCGATGATGACCAGCCAGCCCATCTTGGCGTCGTGGTCGCTGCGCATCGAGGCGTCGGTCAGCGACTTGAACCACGCGGAGAGGATCCTGCCGATGTCCTTGCGGAAGTAGATGAGGACCGCGGCCTCCGTGCCGATCTGAGTGATGGCGGTGAACGCCGCACCGGGGTCCTGCCAGCCCGCGAACGCCGCGGTCAGCCGCAGGTGCGCGCTGGAGGAGATCGGCAGGAACTCGGTCAGTCCCTGCACGATGCCCAGGACGAATGATTCGAACCAGCTCATGGGGCTTAGGCCATCCCGGAGGTACTCATGCAACGGCCGACGGTCGGAAAGGCCGTCGGCAGTGTGCGGATGTGGTCAGAAAGGGGACGGGACGCCACGGCCCCGGACATCCTCTGTCGGTCGCGCGCAGCGTATCGCCTGGAGATGAACGAACATCCGGGTGCCCCCGCTTACGAAGCGTCCGCCGCCTCGCCCAGCCGGTGGCGCCTGCGCCAGGCCAGCAGGGCCGCACCCGCACCCGACAGCACGATGAAACCCATCGCCGCCAGGAACGCGGGCGACGTCGGCGAGGAGGCCGTGCTGCCGGCGATGACGTATGCGGCGGTGTTCGGGATCGATCCCAGCCCGGTGGCCAGCAGGAACGGCGGGTACCCCATCCGTGAGGTCGCCGCGCAGTAGTTGGCCGCGGCGAAGGGCACCCCGGGGAAGAGCCGCAGCGCCAGCATGGACCTGAACCCATGACGGCTCAGGAGCCCGTCGGCGGCCTTCAGGTACTTGCCGCGCAACAGCGTGCGGAGCGCGTCCTGGCCCAGCACCCGGCCCAGCATGAAGGAGACGCCGGCCCCGAGCACGGTGCCGGCCAGAGCGGCGGCCAGTCCGGTCTGCGCGCCGAAGAGCGCACCGGCGGCGAGGTTGAGGAGGGGACGCGGCACGAACGCCACGGTGCACACGCCGTACGCGACCCCGAACAGCATCGCCGCGGCCGAACCCGTCAGCTGGGGTGGCCAGCCGGAGGCCAGCAGCCGCTGTGGTTCGAACAGCAGCATCGTGGTGGCGGCGGCCAACAGCATGGCCACGAGCAGGGAGAGCCGGGACCACGGGGAGAGCAGCACCCTCGTGCAGCGTACTGCGAGACCGCCGGCGGGCCGTGTTGCGGGGACGGGGTCGAACATCTGGGGAGCGTAACCGAAACGCGTGTGTGATCGCCGTAATCAGTGTGCGACGGGACACGTGGGAGAGCGGGACCAAGCACGCGAGAGCCCTGCCACCCTTCACGGAGTCAGAGCACTCGCGTGGACCGCGCCGAACCGGCGTCAGGCGGTTCATCCAGGAGCGCGGGCGTCGCTCCCCGGCGCGCGCTGGACTCCTCGAGCTCACGGGGGAGAGGTCCTGAACCGAGGGCCAGGAGCCCCGGCTGTACTGGGCCCGCACCCTCCACGCGGGTCGGCCGGGCCCGCCCCGCGGTCGCGCCCGCTCGAAAACCATTCGACGCCGCCGTCCCCCTCCGCCATGATCAGGGCATGTTCCGGTACGCCTTCCTCGCAGCGCAGTCCGCAGTCGCGGACACGCCGAAGGCTGCCGTGAACCCCGAGGCCGCAAGCCCGGCATGCGCAACGGCGGTTGCCGCCGAAGCCGCAGCAGCAGTCGCCGCAGCGTTCACCGCCGCGGCAGCGCCCCTCGGCGGCGCCCGAAGCTGACCCTCCCCCGACAGCCCGGCGGACCCCGTAAGGGGAGGGTCGGCGGGGCCCTGGGGTCTTCTCTTCTCAGCTTCGAATTCCAAGGAACGAGCCATGCCCAAGACGGCATACGTGCGCACCAAGCCCCACCTCAACATCGGCACCATGGGCCACGTCGACCACGGCAAGACCACGCTGACCGCCGCCATCACCAAGGTGCTGAGCGACCGGGGGACCGGCACCTTCGTACCGTTCGACCGGATCGACCGGGCGCCGGAGGAGGCGCAGCGCGGTATCACCATCAACATCTCGCACGTCGAGTACGAGACGGACACCCGTCACTACGCGCACGTCGACATGCCCGGCCACGCCGACTACATCAAGAACATGGTCACCGGAGCGGCGCAGCTCGACGGAGCGATCCTCGTCGTGTCCGCGCTCGACGGGATCATGCCGCAGACCGCGGAGCACGTCCTGCTGGCGCGTCAGGTCGGGGTAGACCACATCGTCGTGGCCCTCAACAAGGCCGACGCGGGCGACCCCGAGCTGACCGACCTGGTCGAGCTCGAGGTCCGCGAGCTGCTCACGGCGCACGGCTACGGCGGTGACACCCTGCCCGTCGTCAGGGTGTCGGGCCTCAAGGCGCTGGAGGGGGACCCGCGCTGGACGGGTGCCATCGACGGGCTGCTGGACGCGATCGACACGTACGTACCGATGCCGGTGCGCTACACCGACGCGCCGTTCCTGCTGTCCGTGGAGAACGTGCTCACCATCACGGGGCGCGGCACCGTCGTCACCGGTGCCGTGGAGCGCGGCACGGTACGCGTCGGGGACCGGGTGTCGGTGCTCGGCGCGGACATCGAGACGGTCGTCACCGGCCTGGAGACCTTCGGCAAGCCGATGGAGTCCGCCGAGGCGGGGGACAACGTCGCGCTGCTGCTGCGCGGAGTGGAGCGCGACAGGGTCCGCCGCGGCCATGTGGTGGCGGCCCCCGGCAGCGTCAGTCCGAGCCGGCGCTTCACCGCGCAGGTGTACGTCCTGTCGGCCCGGGAAGGGGGCCGCACCACGCCGGTCACCACGGGCTACCGGCCGCAGTTCTACATCCGGACGGCCGACGTGGTCGGTGACGTCGACCTCGGCGACACAGCCGTGGCGCGGCCCGGCGACACGGTCACGATGACCGTCGAGCTCGGCCGTGACGTCCCGCTCGAGTCCGGTCTCGGCTTCGCGATCCGCGAGGGCGGCCGGACGGTCGGCGCGGGCACGGTCACCGGGCTGCTCTGACACCGTGCGGAACCCGCCTCCCACGCATCACGGGAGGCGGGTTCCGTGGGTCCGGAGCGCCTCGGAAAGAGGGAACAATGGAGGCGTGAACGAGCCGATACCCGTCATCCGCACCACCGACTGCGGCACCGCCCGGCTGCTGCCCGATGTGGACCGGGACCGGGCCTGGCTGCTCACGGTGGACGGCGCCCCGCAGTCGTACGTCGACCTCGACGATCCGCAGTACCTCGAATTCGAGTACGTACGGCGGCTCGCCCACGTCGTGGACCGGGCGGGTGAACCCGGTGCGCCCCTGGACGCCGTGCACCTCGGCGGCGGCGCGCTCACCCTGCCCCGCTACGTAGCGGCGACCCGGCCCGGTTCCCGGCAGGACGTCGCCGAGTCCGACCGGGGACTGATCGAGCTGGTCCACGAACACCTGCCGCTGCCCGGGGAGGCCGGCATCACCGTGCACGGCACCGACGCCCGCGGCTGGCTGGAGCAGGCGCCGGAGGACTCCGCGGACCTCCTGATCGCCGACGTGTTCGGCGGCGCACGGGTGCCGGCCCACCTCACGTCCGTCGAGTACGCACGGGCCGCCGGGCGGGTCCTGCGGGCGGACGGGATCTACGCGGCCAATCTGGCCGACAGCGCGCCCTTCGGCTTCCTGCGCCCGCAGCTCGCCAACTTCGCGGAGGTCTTCGACGAGCTCGCGCTGATCGCGGAGCCCGCGGTGCTGCGCGGCCGGCGCTTCGGCAACGTCGTCCTGGTCGCCTCGCGGAGCGCGCTCGACATCGCACCGCTGACGAGGCTGTGTGCCGCCGACGCGTTCCCCGCCCGGGTCGCGCACGGGGCGGCGCTGGCACGGCTCATCGGCGATGCCGCGCCCGTACGGGACGAGGAGGCCGTCGCGTCACCCGAGCCCCCCGACGGAGCCTTCGGCATCGGCTGACGCCCGGGCCTGCGCCGGAACCGCCGGGCCGGCCGTCTCCTTCACGGTGCTGCGTCGCGTCAGATTGCGTACGTCCGGGACGAACAGCACCCCCACCGTGACCACCACGACCAGCACGGCACAGCCCCAGAGCGCCTGGCTGCGGCCCACCAGCGTCTCCACCGGGCCCGCCGCCGCCGTCGCCAGCGGCACCATCGCGACCGAGCCGAACCAGTCGTACGCCGAGACCCGGGACAGCTTGTCCTCGGGAATCTCCTGGTGCAGGGCCGTCATCCAGGAGACGCCGAACACCTCGATGGCGACTCCGGTCACGAACATGACGCCGCACAACGCCGTCACCGGGAGGGGGATCGCGAGGCCCGCCGACGGCAGGGCCATGGGGAACACGCAGAGCGTCCCGGCCAGCAGGAGTCTCCGGGGCTTCCATCGCATCATGAGTAGTGCTCCGCCCAGGGTGCCGACCCCGAACGCGGCGAGTGCGAACCCCCACGGGCGCGCGCCCCCGAGATCGTCCCGTGCGACCAGGGGGCCGTACACCGCCTCGGCGGCCCCGACGACGGCCACGACCACGGAGAACTGCAGCACGATGGCCCAGAGCCAGGGGCGCCCGGCGACCTCCTTCCAGCCGTCCCGCAGGTCGGCGAGCAGGCCGCCGCCCGGTTCGCGCTCGGGGATGTGGCTCACGTCGAGGAAGGCCCGGAGCGTGCCGGCGACGGCGAACGCGGCCGCGTCGACCGCCAGGACCCAGCCGGGATCCATGGCCGCGATCATGGCGCCGCCGAGCGCCGCGCCGCCGATGGCCGCACCGTGCATGGACATCCGGAAGAAGGCGAAGGCGCGGGCCGCCTGGTCGCCGCTGACGCTGGACATCAGCATGCCCTCGGCCGCCGGGTTGAAGAAGGCCTGCCCGGTGCCGCACAACGCGGTCAGCAGCATCATCTGCCACAACTGCGGGTCACCGGTCAGCACCAGCCAGGCGAACACCGCCTGGGAGCCGCAGTTGAGCGCGTTCGCCGCCACCATGACGCGGTGCCGCGGCAGCCGGTCCGCGATCGCACCGCCGATCAGCAGGAAGAGCACCAGCGGCGCGGTGCGTGCGGCGGCGACCAGGCCGACGTCGCCCCCGTCGCCACCCGCCTCCAGAACCGCGAAGGCCGCCGCGATCAGTGCGCCGTGGGTACCCAGGCTCGTGATGATCGCGGCGGCGGTCAGCAGACCGTAGTTGCGGCCGGTCCGCAGGGGGCGGAGCGAGGGCGGCGGGGAGGCGGCGGCTGAAGTCACCAGAGGACTATCGCCGCCGCGCCCCCGTGCTGCCAAATGGATTGACCGGGCCGCGGATGTCCGAGGTCAGGAAGTGCTCTCGGCCAGACGGACGGTGCTGAGGATCTTCTGGATGGTGGCGTCCGGGAGTTCGTCGTCGACTCCGGCGTTGGCATAGAGGACCCACGACGAGTACTCGTCCTTGGCGTTCTTGAAGGTGAACGCGATCGACTTGCCGTCGGTGTCGCACTTGTCCTTCTTGGCCAGGCCCGTGGCGGTCGCCGTCGCGACGCTGCCCGAGAGACCGGACTTGGTCGTGTACGGCTTGGCCTTGCCGATCTTGACCTTCTCCTTCGGGTCCTCCTGGGCGTAGGCGGCCCAGACCCAGTTGGCGGCCTCGTTGGTCGCGGCCTCGTCCGTGCTCTTCGCGCCCTGGCCGCCCTTGGTGCCGACACCGGCCAGACCGGTGTCCTCGTCGCGGCCGTCCTTGTCGGAGTCGTCGACGCACCACTTGCTCTTGTAGTAGGCCGGTGCGGTGAAGCCCACCGTCGGCTTCCCGGTGGGGTTCTTGACGTCCTCGAAGCCGGAGAACACGCCGCCGCCCGAGACCTCCCAGTCGCCGGGCACGTCGAACTGTGTACCCCACTTGGGGTTGGTCACGACCTTCCAGCCGGGCACCGTCGGCGCGGCGTCCTCACCGCCCCGCGGATTGTCCGCGGGGGAGGAGGTGGCCTCGGAGGGCTTCGCGGACGGCGAGGCCTTGTCACCGCCGGCGACGGTCGTGCTGCCCTTGTCGTCGTCCTTGTTCATGACGACGACGCCGGTGACGACGGCCGCCACGACGACCGCGGTGGCGGCGACGATCGCGACGATCGTCGTCTTCTTCTTGTCGTCCGGTTTCGGGCCCCCCGGCTGACCGCCCGGCACCGCGTACTGCGGCACGGTGGGCTGCTGGTACGGGTTCGGCTGCGGGTAGCCGGGCTGCTGGCCCGGCTGTCCCTGCTGATATCCCGGTTGCTGATAGGGATTCGGCTGCTGGTACCCCGGCTGCTGGTACGGGTTCTGATTCTGGTCCTGCGGGTTCTGCTCGCCCCCGGGCGGCTGCTGTCCTGGCCACATGGCCAGTAACCATAGAGGGGCGGGGGACCCACTGCTACGGCCGCCCCTGTGAGGGGATGGTCAAGGCCTACTACTCGCTAGTAACATAATGGCCATGAGCACGGAAGAAATGACAGTCGGCGACATGCTGTCCGCGAGCGTTCCGATGGTGCGGACACTGAACCTCGAATACCTGGAGACGACCGCGGAGCGTGCTGTCCTCTCGCTTCCCGACCAGCCCGATTACCACAACCACCTCGGCGGGCCCCACGCCGGAGCGATGTTCACGCTGGCCGAGTCGGCGAGCGGAGCGATCGTCGTCGCCGCGTTCGGTGACCAGATGACGCGGGCCGTCCCGCTGCCCGTCACGACGGAGATGGCATTCAAGAAGGTGGCCATGGGACGGCTCACCGCGACGGCCACGCTCGGCCGCCCCGCGGCCGAGGTCGTCGCCGAGCTGGACGAGGGCAAGCGGCCGGAATTCCCCGTCACCGTCGAGATCCGGCGGGCCGACGGTGCGGTGACGAGCGAGATGAGCGTCGTCTGGACCCTGCGTCCGAACCGCTGAGCCGACAACCCGCCCGCAGCGCGCCCCCTGCGCGGCACAGAGGCGGCACGTCCCGCGCCGGCCGGGCCGGTAGGCTGCCCGCCGTGCACCCTTCGTGGTGCACGGCGGGCAGGATTCTCAGCGGGAGGAACAGGCGTTGCACGTCCAGGAGTGGCTCGAGACCGTTCCCGCGGTCAGTATTTACCTCCTGGTGGGGGTCGTCATCGGGCTCGAGAGCCTCGGCATTCCGCTGCCCGGGGAGATCGTCCTCGTCAGCTCGGCGCTCCTCGCCTCCCAGCACGGCGACATCGACCCCGTGGTGCTCGGTGCCTGTGCGTCGGCCGGAGCGATCATCGGGGACTCGATCGGCTACGCCATCGGCCGCAGGGGAGGACGCCCGCTGCTCGCCTGGCTCGGTGGCAGATTCCCCAAGCACTTCGGTCCGGCCCAGATCGCCATGGCGGAGCGGTCGTTCGAGAAGTGGGGCATGTGGGCGGTCTTCTTCGGCCGCTTCGTCGCACTGCTGCGGATCTTCGCCGGCCCCCTCGCCGGTGTCCTGCGCATGCCGTACTGGAAGTTCCTGATCGCCAACGTCTTCGGCGGCATCCTCTGGGCCGGGGGCACCACGGCCGTCATCTATTCGGTGGGAGTCGTCGCCGAGGCGTGGCTCAAGCGCTTCTCGTGGCTCGGACTGGTGGCCGCGGTGCTGATCGGGGTCACCTCGATGCTGGTGCTGAGGAACCGGGCCAGGAAGTCGGAGCAGCAGCATGCCGCGGAGGGCCTGGGCCCGGTTCGGGCGCCCGAACCGGACGCCGTGGCCGTCGCGGACTGAGCCGGCACGTGTCCGCATGGCCCCGGCGGAAGGTGTGGGGGACTGGGGGCCGGGCGAAGCTCCGGCGGTCCGGGGGAGAGCCGCGGCCCCGGATCCCGGCGGCGGCCCGGATCCCGCCGGGGCCCGGGCATCGGCTGGTCAGGCCTGGTGCGCGGCGCGGTGCGCCTTCGCCAGCTCCACGTAACCTGCCGCGTTGAAGGCGATGCCCTCGCGCTCCTCGGCGGTCAGCTCCCGCTTGACCTTGGCGGGGACGCCTGCGACGAGGGAGCCCGGCGGTACGCGCATCCCCTGCGGGACGAGTGCCTGCGCGGCGACGAGCGAACCGGCGCCGATGTGCGCCCCGTTGAGTACGGTCGCACCCATCCCGATCAGGACGTCGTCCTCGATGACGCAGCCGTGCAGGACCGCGTTGTGGCCGACCGAGACCCGGGCGCCCACGACCAGCGGGAAGCCGGGGTCGGTGTGCACGCTGCAGTTGTCCTGGATGTTGCTCTGCGGGCCGAGCGAGATCGGACCGCAGTCGGCACGGAGCACGGCCTGGTACCAGACGCTGGAACCGGCAGCCAGTGAGACCTCGCCCATGACGACGGACGTGGGTGCCACGAAGGCGTCCGGGTCGACGTCCGGCTCCTTGCCGCCGATGCCCGTGATCAACGCCTGTTCTGCCATCGCCTGCTCCTCCGCTGCGGGGGTGGTCCGGTCACGCGCCTTCGTATGTCCTCCTGTGAACGGTAGGCGACGCGTTTCCCGTCCCGGCGGGGGTGGGGTGAACATCACAGGCGGTCCCGGGGATCCGCCCGTCCCGGCCGACTACCGTGAGCGGGTGCCGAAGAAGAGAAACACGTTCTCCTTCCCGCCGGCCCGCTGGCGGCGTCGTCTCCTGTCCCGTGCGGTCCACCGGGGCTGGGACTGGGTGCGGGAGGCCGGGGCGGTCACCGCGCAGGATCCGGGGCGGCTGCGTTTCGGCCGGATCGGCACCGGGACCCGGCTCGCCTTCCCGCAGGGCACCGTCTTCGGCGAACCGTGGATCGAGCTCGGCGACCACTGCATCATCGGGGAGCAGGTGACGCTCACGGCCGGACTGATGCCCGACCTGGACCTGGGAGCGGACCCCATCCTGACTCTGGGTGACGGTGTGGTGCTCGGCCGCGGCAGCCACGTCATCGCGGACACCACGGTGACGATCGGCTCGGACACGTACTGCGGCCCGTACGTCTACATCACGTCCACCAACCACAGCTACGACGACCCCGACGAGCCCGTCGGCAAGCAGTGGCCGCGGATGGAGGCCGTCGTGATCGGCCCGGGATGCTGGATCGGCACCGGCGCCGTGATCCTCCCCGGCGCCAGTCTCGGCCGCAACGTGGTCGTCGCGGCGGGAGCCGTCGTGCGGGGAGAGGTCCCCGACCACGCGGTGGTGGCGGGCGCGCCCGCCCGCGTCGTACGGAGCTGGGACTCCGAGAAGGGCTGGCAGCCGCCCCTGTGCACGCCCGCACCGGTCCCGATCCCCGAAGGCGTCACCCCAGAACAGCTGCAGGCCGTGGCGCAGCTGCTGGAGGACACGCCCCGCACCTGACGGGCGCCCGACCGGCTGCGAGCAGGGCCGTCCCCACCAGGGCCCAGGGGCGCTCGGCGGGCGCTCACCCAGCAGGCCCTCACGCCGCTGGGGCCACCACCACGGCCGGGGCCCTGGTGTGCGGGGCGGCTGCCGGGCAGGCTAGTTTGCTCGGGTGAGTCTCCTTGATGATGTGGCAGAGCGCGACGGCTGGCGTTGCTGGGTGTGCGACGAACCGGTCGACCCCGACATGTCGGTGAACGACCCTCGGGGGCCCAGCGTCGACAGTCGGACCGCCGACCGGAAGGCCAAGGTCGCCGAACGGCTCGCTCATCGCGGGTGCAACACCCGCAAGGGCGCGGTCAAGGTGGTCATCGCCTGGCCGGACCGCCTGTACGTGGTCGACCCCGCGCCGCTGATCACCGTCGCCGAACGGCTGGAACGCAAGGGGGGCCGCGAGATGGTGGGCCGTTGTCCGAACAGGCAGGACGCCCAGGAGGCGGCGGACTGGCTGGTGGACCGGTTCTCCCGACTGGTGCCGGGGCTGCCGGTGACCGCCGACATCACGGCGGGCGGCGGCCAGTTCCTCGTCACCCTGGCCACCGGCCGCCGCTGACCGGGAAGCGCCGGCGCACACGCACGTTGGTGACCCCGGCCCACATCGGCCTGTCCCGGCACGAGCCGGCCCACCGGCGCGCGACGGGCTACCGCCGGGCGGCCGGGGCCGCGTCGGGCGTGCACCTCCGGACGGGAACGGTGCCTGGAGCCTGAGTGGGCCCCGAAGCCGTCGCTGCATCCGGTGACGATCGCTTCCGGGCAGAGGAGGGCCGGGGGAGGGGCGACGGCCGGGCCGGCATCCGCCCGTCAGACCAGCCGCCTGATCTCGCCGCGCACCCGGTAGAAGCCCGCCTCGGCGGGATGCAGGGCGTCGACCACATAGCGTGTCCCCGGCTGGCGCATCCCACGCGGGAACTGCACGTTCCATGAGGGCTCGAAGCCGTCGGAGACCACATGGACCCGCAGCCTGCCCGCGTCCTGGACACACTCCACGACCACGGCGCCGGGCGGTGGCGAGCTGACGGTCGTGACCGTGGCCGCCGGAGTGTAGGTGGGCAGCGCCGCCGCGGACTTGATGTCCGCCGCGACCGGGACCGTGCCCTGCTGGGCCGCAGCGACGGCCGCGGGGCTCGCGTCGACGCACACCAGTGACCCGTCCGTGGTGACCATGTACAACTTGTCGTCGAAGAACTGCATGGACAGCGCCGAACCGCCGCCCGTACCGAGCTTCCACAGGCGTGTGCCGTCCGGGTCGAAGCAGTACACCGACGAGGAGCTGTCGCCCGCGAAGACGAAGCGGCCACCGGGCGCGGTCGCGCACGCGTACACGGCGGTGTCACAGCGGAAGGTGGCCTCCACCACGCCTGTCGCCTTGGACAGCCGTTGCACCACGTTGCGTGCGGTGCCCGCGTACACCGACTCCTCCTCCTGCCAGCCGAAGAGCACCTGACCCGGCGTCGAGGTGTGCCACAACTCCCCCGAGCCGTCCGGCGCATAGGCCGTGACGCCCTTGTGGTGTCCGTGGTAGACGGCCCGTTCGTCGGCGCGCACCATCCAGCCGTGCTCTCCGGTGGACTTGCGCGCCCACTGGTACTCGTCCTCGTGGTCGATGACCGTCAGACCCCCGGCACGGTCGGAGACGTTCAGCACGCCTTCGCGGATGTCCAGCCAGAAGATGTCCACGTCCGCCGCGATGTCGTACGCCGCGAACGGAAGCTTCGAGGAGAGGTCGTAGACCTTGCCGTCGTCGCACCCCGCGTAGATCCAGAAATCGTCCGCCACCAGGCACTTGACGCCGTCGGGCAGCGTGTAGCGCGCCAGGACCTCACCGCCGTGGCTGACGGTGTAGACGTCACCCGCTTGGTTTCCCACCCAGCAGCGGTCCTCGTCGACATGGATGCCGAAGGCCGCCGCACCGGTCCTGAACCTCCACAGCACGGGCGCCACGGCGCGGGCGGTGGAGGGCGCGGAAGTGACCTGGCGGCGCGTCACCGCTCGTGCCGCGCGCTGCCCCCGTACCGCCGGCGCGTACCCCTTGCGGACCTTCTCGCCGATCTTCTTGGCAGCCGCGGCCTGTGCCTTCGCCTCCGAGGGGAAGGAGGAGGTCTGCAACTGGCCGTCCGCGCCGATGCGTCCGTAGCGCACCGAGACCACTGTCCCGTCCACGGTCACCTCGTAGAACTTGTGCGCCCCTGCGCCGTCCTGCGACAGCTCCAGATACGTGGTGGTACGCGGCATGACAGCCCTCTCGACAAGATGGACCGGCGCTCCGTTCGCACCGCGTCCGACAGGGAGAACGCTACGAGAGACCACTGACATCGACACGTGCGGGCGGGCGCCGGTGGCAGCGGCTCCACGCCGGCTGCCGTCCTGCCGGGCGGACGGAATCACCCCGCCGCCCGGTCGACATGATGCTTCCCGGCCCTGCCACCCGACTGATGCCCTCCTGGCGGAGATTCCCTCCGTCCCCGGACTCGTCGGACGACCACGTCAACGGCCTGACATCCTCCTGTCGGCACCGGGACCGAAGGGGCCGCACCGCTCATGGCCTGGCACGTGTGTGCACGACAAGCGCGCCGGTAAGCGCGAGCGCACCCGATCCGACCAGCGCGAGCACGCCAGGGGATCTGATCACGCGGTACGGGCCGATGGCCAGGACAGAGCGTCGTGCCTGGATGGACAGCGCACTGCCGGTGCTCTGGATGGACCCCAGCGACACCAGGGACATGGCGGAGCCGATCGAGCCGATGGACATCGAAGAGCCGATGGACCAGATGGACAGCGCGCTGCCGACCGAACCGATGGACAGCGCGCTGCCGACCGAACCGATGGACAGCACTGACCCCACGGAGCCGATGGACAGGAACGAGTCCTTCGACCACAAGGAGAGCGAGGAACCCCCGACTGCTCGGGAGGAGATGTGCACCATGGGGGTCATTGTGCCGTGAGAGGGGCCGAGGTCGGCATAGCCGGTGACAACAGCCGCGCCGGTTTCTCGCTGGTGGCGAGCAGCGTGCGGTGCCCATGACGGCAAGCCTGCCTCGCCGATGCGGAATCGCATGGCGACGATGCTCCCGCCGGGATGGGACGGGGCGCGGACCTTTCGCCCCCGCAAACCCTGCCGAGGGTCACCAGGGCGCCCGTGGACCGCGGGGGCGATGCGTGGGCGGAGAGAAATCACGCGCAAGCGGGCCGAGCGACCACGCGCGACTTCCTCGGACGGGGTCCGGCTGATGCCGTCCGAACGGAAGGCGGCGCGTTCGGCCGCGGCCGGTCTGAGTAATGCGGAGACATTGTCCGGGCTGGGCACGGCCTCCCGCGCGGTGGAGAGGCATCTGACGCAATTCCAACGGCGCATTCGGTATTTCGGGCGACCGGAACTGGTGCGGGCCCGGGAGCCGGTGGAACTCCGGACGCCTGACGGATACCGGTGCGCGCATTCCTGTCCGCTCCCTCCGGCCGGAATCGGGCGGCGATCGGAAGCCCCCGGACGGCAAACGGTCAGCCGGCCCGCGCCGGCGCTGCGGCGATCATGTCGGCAGGTTCACCGGGCACTTCCGGGCGGTCTCTTGGGGGACGAGACTTCACGGTGCGACCTCACCGTCGACGTCGACCGGGCTGTTCAGGTCGAGTGCCACGACCGCGGGGCAGCGTCCGAAGGGATTTCCGGCCACAGTTTTCGCCGACCGCACAAAGGTCCGCTTGACCGGCCCGGAGGCATATTCCTAGGCTCTGCTGCAGTTGGTCAGAGGAGAAAGGCTCGGCCGGGCCGCGACCAGGAACCCGGCCGAGTACGCGCCGCCTGCGATCGCACTCCAGGTGTCGTGTACGCCCCCCGTTTCTGAATCGAGAAAGACGGTGCGTCGCAGTGACCTCGCACGTAACCAGTGCCTCGCACGACAGAGACAGAGTGTCCGTCCCGCATCACGCGACCACTCACCGGAAAACCCAGGAGCCACGAGCTCACGGATCGGGCAACCTCCGCCTTTACACCGCTTATATGGACCCCGAGATGCAGATCGTGGCCGCGGAACTCGATTTCTCGCACCAGTTCGGCCGCACCTCGGCCGACACCTGTGGCCGCAGCCTGTACGAGTTACTCCATCCCTCCGCCCCCTCGGTGCTGCACCGCCATTTCACCCGGCTCTCCGAGGGCCGTTCGAACCGCTTCGCCGAGCGCATGGTCGGCCTGGGGAACGGGGGCCGGGTCTTCTCCGGCGGGCTGACCGGTATCGCGGTGCAGAACACCACCGGGCAGCTCGCCGGCATCGTCGTGCAGGTCCGGCCCGACGCGGAGGCGGGCGGCAGGGATGCCGGTGACGTGATCGGTGACCCGCGGGAGCGGTTGCTGAGCAAGCTCGACGCCCGGGTCCTGGAGGGGATAGCCGCAGGCGCCTCGACCATGCAGCTCGCGGCGGTGCTCTATCTCAGCCGACAGGGCGTCGAATACCATGTCGGCCTCATGCTGCGCAAGCTCAAGGTGCCCAACCGGGCCGCCCTGGTGGCGCGCGCCCATTCCATGGGCATGTTGACGGTGGGTCAGTGGCCGCCTCGCGTGTTGCCGGAGTACATCAGGTGAAGTCCGGTCCCTCCGGAGGTCCGGGCCGGACCGGGACCGGAATTCGATCCGGGACCGGCCGGGCCGGGCTGCGGTTCTCCGCCGAGCGAGGGGCGGCCGTACCGTCCCTGTTCCGGTACGGCCGCCGTCGCGTGGGCCCCGGTGCGTCGGATCTCAGGTGACCGGGCCCGACGACGGGGGCGGCGGGCCTTGGGGGGCCTCCCGGGTGACGTCCAGCAGCCGACGGGCGGCGCTGAACAGGTCCTGGTGGGTCGTGTAGAGGGCGTTCACGCCGAAGCGCAGGATGTCCGGGGCGCGCATGTCGATGATGACTCCGCGGTCTGCCAGGCCCCGGGCCAGCCTTCTGGCGTGGGGATGACGCAGTGCGACGTGGCTGCCGCGGCGTGCGGGGTCGGACGGGGTGACGGGCGCGAAGCCGAGGGGAGCGAGCAGTTCGCCGGCGCAGTCCAGGAAGAAGGCCGTCAGCGAGAGGCTCTTGGCCCGGACGTCGGCCATGTCGACGCCGTCGAACACGGTGAGCGCGGCTTCGAGGGCCAGCAGCGACAGGATGGGCGGGGTGCCGATACGAGCGCGGGCGATGCCCGGCGCGGGTGCGTACTCGCGGCTGAGGCCGAAGGGGTCGGCGTGGCCGTTCCAGCCGGTCAGGGGGGTCTCGAATGCCTCGTGGTGACGTCGGGCCACATAGAGGTACCCGGGGGCTCCCGGGCCGCCGTTGAGGAACTTGTAGCCGCAGCCGACGGCGAAGTCGACGCCGAGGGTGTCGAGGTGCAGGGGTAGGGCGCCGGCGGCATGGCACAGGTCCCACAGGACCAGTGCGCCGACTCGGTGCGCGGCATCGGTCAGCGCGCGCATGTCGTACAGCTCTCCCGTGCGGAAGTCGACGGGCGCGTAGCTGACCGCGGCGACCCGGGCGCCCTCGGCGGCGAGGAACGGTGCCAGATCGGCCGGTGGGACCCGCCGCACCTCCAGGGCCCTGCGCTCGGCCACCGCCTGCGCCAGGTACCGGTCGGTGGGGAAGTGGCCGGGGTCGGTCACCAGCAGGGTCCGGTCGGGGCGCAGCGCGGCGGCGGCGCTGAGCGCGGTGAACAACTGCACGCTGGTGGAGTCGCCCGCCACCGTCTGTCCCGGCGCGGCACCGATCAGGCTGCCGATGGCGTCGCCGATCCGCAGGGGCGCCTCCCACCAGCCGTTGTCGTTCCAGGAGCGGATGAGGTCGGTGCCCCACTGCCGGCTCACGACGTCGGCGAGGGCGGCGGGAACGGCGGCTGGCAGGGGCCCCAGGGAGTTGCCGTCGAGATAGACGACGTCGCCGGGGAGCAGGAACCGCTCGCGGAGCGGGGCCAGGGGGTCGGCGGCGTCGAGTCGCGCGGCCTGTTCTTCGCGTGTGGTGAGGGCGGTGGTCATGTCAGGGGCGCCTTCCGGTCGTCGTCGACCGGGCGTCGTGCGCCGAAGGCGGCCGACATCTCCTCCAGGGTGCCGGCGACCGCGCGGGCACCGGGCGCTCCCGGTTCGATGAGCGTGTAGTGGCCGGTGCCGGGCAGCACGACGGTCGTCAGGTCGCGGTGCACGGACGCGTAGTCCGCGTACTGGGTGAGCGGGACCTCCTCGTCGACGGCTCCGTGCAGCAGCACGGTGGGGACGCCGGTGGTGCCCGCTTCGCGCAGCAGGGTCAGGGGGTCCACCGAAGGCATCCTCGACGCGAACAGGCTTGTGCCGCCGAGGAGGAGCAGGGCGGCGTCGTCGCTGAGGCCGTCGCGGCGGGTGGCGGTGAGGTCGGTGATCGGTGCCAGTGCCAGGACGGCGGTGGGCAGGTCGCGGGTGTGCCAGCGCGAACCGGGGGGCAGCAGCCCGCGGGCCGCGCACCACAGGGCCAGATGGCCTCCCGAGCAGTGTCCGGCCAGGACGTACGGCCGTCCCTGCGGCAGCGTGTCCACGATGCGCGTGACGTCGTCGAACGTCTCCGGGTACCCGCCGGCGCCGCCGGACCGGCGGAAGCCCGGCAGCAGCACGTCGAAGCCCTGCCGCGCGAGGTAGGCCGCGAAGGGAGTGAGGTGCATGCGGTCGTAGCGCCAGTAGCCGCCGTGCAGCAGGACCACCAGCGGGGCGCCGGGGTCCTCGGCGGGCCAGGCGTCGTAGACCTGGTGGGGGTGGTCTCCGTAGGAGCCGTGCACCGGTGCCAGCACCGGCTTCAGGCCCAGGACCCGCTTCTCCTCCTCTGCCGCGAACGCGGAGATCGTCCTAGACATCGCCGCGCACCTCCCACAGTTCGGGGAAGACCGGGCGGGCGGCTCGCCGTTCCAGCCAGGCGAGCCCGGTGGAGCCGGCGCTGCCGCTCTTGGTGCCCATGGCACGGCGCACGACCATGACGTGGTCGAAGCGCCAGCGCGTGACGAGTTCGGCGACATCGGTGAGCAGCTCACCGAGGGCGAGCAGCGGGTCGTGCCGCGGGCCGGCGTAGACCTGCCGCCAGGCCTCGATCACGCCCGGGTCGCAGGTGTGGGGGGCGGTCGTGTCGCGGTCCCTGACGTGACCGGGAACGGGCAGGCCCCGGCGGTGCAGGAAGCACAGCACCTCTTCGTACAGGGATGTTTCGCGGTAGGTCTCGCCGAGCGCCTCGTGGACCGCGGCGTCGCCCTGGTGCAGACGGAGCATGTCGGCGGACTTGTCACCCAGCAGGAACTCCATGTGCCGGTACATGGCCGACTGGAAGCCGGACGCCCGGCCGAACGCGGCCCGGAAGCCGTTGAACTGGGCGGGTGTCAGGGCTGCGACCGGCGCCCAGGTCGCGTTGAGGGCGGTCAGGGCGCGCCGGCTGCGTGTCAGTGCGTCCACGGCGGCGTGCAGGTCGTCCTTGGCGAAGGCCGTCCTCGCGGTGCGCCACTCGTGGACGATCAGGGTGAACCACAGTTCCATGACCTGTGTGGTGACGAGGAACCCCATCTCGTCAGGGGCTTCGGTGAGGGGGTGCTGGAGCGTGTTGAGTACGGAAGCGTGCACGTAGTCGTCGTAGGGGCTGGTGCCCGGGAAGGGCTGGGTCGGCGCGTCGGTGTCGGCGGTGGGAGGGGCGGGGGCTGACGTGCTGTCGGTCATGGCATCTCCTGGTGCTGCCGTCGATGGTGGGTGCGGCCGGGCGGCCGGGGCGGAGGCTCCCGGCGTGCGGCGCGGGGAAACGGCGCCGCGAGCGGCTTCCTCATGCGCCGAGGTGGACGCCGCCGGAGGCGTCGATCCACTGGCCGGTCACCCAGCGGGCGTCGTCGCTCGCCACGAAGGACACGACGTCGGCGATGTCCGCGGGGGTGCCGAGCCGTCCCAGAACAGAGGCTTCCGAGTACCTCCGGCGCACCTCCGGGATGCTCAGCGTGGGGTTGATCTCCGTGTCGGTGTAGCCGGGCGCGACGCTGTTCACGGTGATGCCCCGGTGGCCCAGTTCCTGGGCGAGGGCCAGGGTGAGGTAGTCCAGGGCGGCCTTGGTCATGGTGTAGGCGACGATCGGGGGGAAGGCGACACGGGTGGCCACCGAGGAGACGTTCACGATCCTGCCGCCGTCGCGCAGCCGGGTCAGTGCGCGCTGGACGACGAAGAACGGCGCCCTGGTGTTGACGGCGAACACCTGGTCGTAGTCCGCCTCGGTGACGTCCGCGATCGGGCGCGGGAGGGTGATTCCGGCGTTGTTGACGAGGATGTCGACGCCGGGACGCGCGCCCCGTGCGGACAGGGCCCGGTCGAAGGCCTCCCACAGTGTGTCGGCGTCGCCGTCCACGCCGAGTTCGGCGTGGACGGGGAAGGCCTGTCCGCCGTCGGCCTCGATCTCCTTGACCGTGCGCTCGGCCGACGCGCGGTCGTGTCCGTAGTGGACGGCGACGAGGGCGCCCTCGCGGCCCAGGCGCCGGCCGATGGCCCGGCCGATGCCCCGGCTGCCGCCGGTGACCAGAGCGGTCTTGTCCTGGTGTCGCAGGCTGGTGGTCAACGTCTTCTCCTCGGTGAGTGGGGGCCGGCCCGGGGCCGCGGCGGGGCGGGCCGGTTCATGCGTCGAAGTCGAGTGTCAGCTCGTCGCCGAGGGGCCGGGCCCTGCACACGAGCGTGTAACCCGCGGCGAGTTCGGCGGCGTCGAGGGCGTACTGGGTCCCTGTGGTCACCCGGCCGGACGTGACGCGGGCCCGGCAACTGCCGCACACGCCCTCCCGGCAGGCGTAGGGGACGTCGGGATGGGTGCGCAGCAACGCGTCCAGGACCGTGGCGTCCTCGGGTCCGGCGGCTGCCAGGCGGTGGCGACCGCCGAGCAGGGCGGTGAGGCGGGTCCGGAGCGGGGCGGGGGCCGACCGGGACGGAGCGCTCGTCGGCGGGTCGCCCGCGAGGGTGAACATCTCGTAGTGGATACGGTCCGGGTCCGCGCCCCACGCCGTGAGTGCCCGGCGCACCGCGGTGACCAGGCCGGCCGGTCCGCACACGGCGTACGTGGTGCCGGGGCCGGGCCGGGTGTCGACCGCCGCGAGCAGGCGTGGGAGCGTCGCGTGGTCGATCCGCCCACCCGGTGCCCCGCTGTCGTGCCGCTCCCGGGTGAGGACGTACAGGACGGTGAGACGGTCGACGAACGAGTCCTTGAGTTCGGACAGTTCGTCGGAGAGCAGGGCGTCTGCGGCCGTCGGGACCGAGTGGATCAGGGTGATGCGGCAGACGGGGTCCTCGCGCAGTGCGGCGGCGGCCATGGTGGCGAGCGGTGTGATGCCGGAGCCGCCCGCGATCAGGACGTGGTGGCCGCCGGGCTGCTCGGGCAGGGCGAAGGCGCCCTGCGGCGGGGAGAGTTCCAGGACGTCGCCGGTCGACAGGCCGGAGACGGCGTGGGCGCCGAAACCGTCGGGTGCACCGCGGCGGATCACCAGGCGCAGTGCGACCGGGTCCGCCGGCGGGGGGCACACCGAGTAGCTGCGGCGCAGTTCCGTACCGGCGCGGCGGTGCCGGACGACGACGTGCTCGCCGGGCCGGTGGGCGAAGACGTCGCGCAGGGCGTCGGGCACGTGGAGGGTGACCGCGACCGCGTCCCCGGTGAGGTGGCGGACGTCTGCGGCCACGAGCCGGTGCCAGCCGGTACGCCGGCCGGGTGTCGGGTGCCGGTGGGGAGCCGCCTGGAGTGTGGTGAGGGGTTCGGCGCCGGTCGCGCCGAGAGCGGCGTCGGGGCCGGTGCCGGCGACCGCGTGGGTCGTGCCGGTGTCGGTGCCGGTCGTGTCGCTGTCGGTGTCCACGGTCGGCCTCACAGCGCGCTCAGGTACGGGAAGAGTTCGTGGCACGCCGTGCACCGCAGCACGGACTGGCAGCGGGCCGGGCCGAAGGGGCTGTGCGGCCGGGTGGCCCGGGAGCCGCAGTGCGGGCAGGGCACCGCGGCCAGTACGACGGGGACCGGGCCGCCCGGCGAGGCGGGCGGGGGCGGGGCGATGCCGTGGGCGGCGAGCTTCTCCCGGCCGGCCTCCGTGACGCGGTCCGTCGTCCACGGCGGGGACAGCACCTGCCGGACGCGCCCATCGGGGTGGCCGCTGCCGGCGAGGACGTCCCTGACCGCGGAGACGATGGCGGGCAGCGCCGGGCAGCCCAGGAAGGTCGGGGTGATCTCCACTTCGAGGACTCCGTCGGCTGCAGGGGCGACGGACCGAACCACACCGAGGTCGCCGAGGCCGATCATCGGCAACTCCGGATCAGGCAGCGCCTCCACCAGGGCCCGGACCTCCGCCACCGGGCGGGGAGGGCGCAGGGACACCACAGGCCGTGACCCCACAGGGCCCGGCCGGGGCGCGGCCGGTCGCGACGGCGAGGGGACCGAGCCGTTCACCAGCGGCCCCCCGGGAACTGTCGGTGCACCGACTGCATGTCGGCGATCAGCGGTCCGAACTCCTCGGTGTGCAGGCCGGCCCGTCCGCCCCCGGCCCGCCAGCGCGGGGTCGGCACGGTCAGACCCGCCCGGGTCACGACCTCGCCCACGCGCCGCTGCCAGACCGGGTGCAGCGGGGCCGGCGAGGGCGCCGTACCCGCCGCGACCACGTGGCGAGTCACCTCGTCCTCGTCGAACAGTTCGGCCGCGTAGGGCCACACCTGCTCCAGGCCGCGTTGCATGCGGCGCGCACTCTCGGGGGTACCGAGCCCCAGCCGCAGGGCCCAGTTGTCGGCGTGTGTCCGGTGGAAGGCCACCTCCTTCGCGGCCCGCTCACCGAACGCGGCCAGCCGGAGGTCCGCGCGGTCGGCCAAGGCCTCGTAGTACAGGACCGCGTAGTGCGCGTAGACCAGTTGGCGCGCGACGGTCACCGCGAAGTCGCCGCAGGGCAGCTCGGTCAGCAGGGCGTTGGTGAACTCACGGTCGGAGCGGGTGAAGGCGAACTCGTCCTCGGTACGTCCCGTGCCGTCGGCCTCTCCGCTGAGGGCGAGCAGCGTGCGGGCGTGGCCGATCAGGTCGAGGGCGATGTTGGACAGGGCCATGTCCTCCTCGATCGTCGGCGCCCGCGTGATCCACCGGCACAGCCGCTGTCCGAGGACGAGGGCGTCGTCGCCCAGGCGCAGCAGGTGCACGGCGAGGTGGGCGTCGGCACGGGCGGCTTCGTCGGCCGGGGCCTGGTCAGTCGAGGTGGTCACCGTCGGCGCCTTTCTCGGTCAGGGGCGGGAAGTGCTCCGGATACCGGTACGGCTTGTGGTGGGCGCCCGCGAAGAACGGGTCGCGTTCGTCCGGGGAGGCGGCGTGCACGGCATCGGAACGGACCACCCACAGCGACAGCGGGTCGCCGCGCCGGGTGTAGAGGTCACGGGCCCGCAGCAGAGCCGTATCGGCGTCGGCGGCGCGTACGGACCCCACATGCTGGTGGTTCAGGCCCCGCCGAGGCCGGAGGAACACCTCCCAGGACGCCGGTGCGCCTTCGGTCCGGCGGCTCATGCGCGCTCACCCGCCCCGCCCCGTACGTCCTCCACCGCGGCCGGTCCCGCCCCCGCTTTCGAGGCCGTTTCCGGGTCCGGGGCCGGGGGCGGAGGCGGACCGTCGGCCCCGAAGCGCGCGGCGTAGGCGGCGGACGCCTCCCTCACCCAGGCGCCGTCCTCGTGCGCCGCCCGCCGGTGGGCGAGCCGCTGCCGCGACCAGTGCGTGTCCTCGCCGAGCGCCGCGCGGTAGAGGTCCCAGTCCACGGGGGTGAAATCGTGGTGGCCCCGTTCCTCGTTCCAGCGGATCGCAGGGTCCGGCAGGACGAGTCCGAGTCGTTCGGCCTGGGGGACGCAACTGTCGACGAAACGCTGGCGCAGTTCGTCGTTGGTGTGACGCTTGATGCCCCAGGCCATGGCGCGGCGGGAGACGGCGGCGCCGAGCGCCGCGGCGCGGGCGTCGGCGCCGCCCGCCTCGGTGTCGGGCGGCCCGAACATCAGCGCCACGGCCGGCAGCCACCACCGGTCCACCGCGTCCTGGGCCATCGCCTTCTGCTCCGGTGTGCCCTCGCACAGCGTGCGCATGAGGTCGTAACCCTGTCGCACGTGGAAGGCCTCCTCCTGGCAGACTCTGCGCATCGCCCGGGCGTACGGACCGTAGGACGTGCGGCACAGAGGGGCCTGGTTGATGACGGCGGCGCCGTCCGTCAGCCAGGCGATGGCTCCGGTGTCCGCCCAGGTCAGCGCGGGGTGGTTGAACGTTGCCGAGGCCCGCTGCTGGCCCTGGTGCAGGGCGTCGAGCAGCGCGGCCCGGTCCACGCCCAGTGTCTCGGCGGCGGAGTAGAGGTACATTCCGTGCCCGGCCTCGTCCTGCACCTTGGCGATGAGCACCGACTTGCGGTACAGGGAGGGGGCCCGGGTGAGCCAGGCGCCTTCCGGCTGCATGCCGATGATCTCGGAATGGGCGTGCTGCGCGACCTGACGGATCATCATTCTGCGGTAGCCGTCGGGCATCCAGTCGCGGGGCTCGACGGTCTCCCCGGCGGCGATGAGCCCGTCGAAGTGCGCGAGCAGTTCGTCCTGCGAGGCGGGGGTGGTGCCGGTCGGCCGCGCGCTCATGCGGCGCCCCCGTGGCCTGTTCCCGCCGGGCCGGAACCGCGCCGGCCCTCGAACCGGGCATCTGGCTCGGGCACTGGTATCACTCCTTCGGCTCTCCTCGGGCCTCCCGCCGGGCCCGGCCCGGCGGGAGCAGTGGCACCCGGTCCGTTCGGCGGGTGGCGCGCTCCCCGTCCCGGAGAAAGAGGCTGCGCACGGGCTCCGCTATCCCCGCACCCGGCGGTGCGGGCGCGTGATGAACGTCACGTAGGGCCACCGGGATTGCCGTCGGACGCACGGGCCTCTTGTCGGGGTGACACCGGACCCACGCGATTCGCTCGGCGGGCACCCGCCGTGGTGAAAGGGGAAAGCATGGCCACCATCAGGGAACTGCTGGTCGAACTCACCGGTACCGCGGAGTTCGCCGACGCCGGGGAGGTCGGTGACGGCATCGACCTCGCCGCGAGCGGCATCGACTCCGGCGACCTGGTGCGCCTCGTCCTGCTCGTCGAGCAGCGGCTCGGCGTGGAGATCACCGCCGACGACATGGAGGAGCTGCACTCGATCGGCGACTACGAGCGGTTCGTGACCGAGCGTTCCACCGCCGGCGGTGCGTGATGTGGCTGACACAACTGCTGGAACGCAACCGCCAGTGCTGGCCGGACCGGTGGGCACTGGTCGACGAGCGGCGCCGGCTCACGTGGTCGCAGTTCCATGACCGCACGCTCGAACTGGCTCGTGGACTGGCCGAGCTGGGCATCGAGCGCGGCGACCGGGTCGCGGTGCTGTCCAAGGACCGCGTCGAGGTCCTGGAGACCTACTTCGCGCTCGCCCGGCTCGGCGCGCTGTTCGTGCCGCTGAACCACAGTCTGGCCGTGCCCGAGGTCGAGGACATCGTCGCCCGCGTCGGGGCGGTCGCTGTCCTCGGCGAGTCGGACCTGCTGGACCTGCACCCCGACCTCCCGGCGTGCGTACGGATCAGGATGGCGCTGGACGAGCCCGCCTTCGGGGCGCTGGGCGCCCTGACCGCCGATCGAGTCCTGCCCGAGGTGGCCGACGACGACCCGATCGCCGTGCTGCACACCTCGGCGACCACCGGGCGGGCCAAGGGCGTCACGGTCGACGGCGCCTCGTTCCGTGCCATCGCCCTGGGCTGGCTGGTCATGGCGCGTCCCACCGAGGACATCGTCATGGTCAACTGCTGCCCCCTGTACCACGGCAGCATGGTCGTGTCCCTGACCTACCTGGCCGCCGGCGCCACCGTCGTGCTCATGCCCGGCTTCACCCCGCAGCGGGCGCTGGCCGCGGTGGAGGAACACCGCGCCACCCACATGTGGCTGGTCCCACAGATGCTCCGCTTCATGCTCCAGGCCAAGAGCTCCGGGCGCACCGACCTGTCCTCGCTGCGGGAGATCCTCTACGGTGCCGCCCCCATGCCGCTGGACGTGTACGCCGAGGCCGTGGAGCGCCTCGGCTGCGGTTTCCGGCAGGTCTACGGCATGACGGAGGTCGGCGGGCCCTTCGTCACCCTCGGCCCCGACGAGCACCCGGCCCCCGGGGACGTCTCCGTCCGCATCCCCTGCGGACGCGTCGTGCCCGGCATGTCCGCCCGCGCGGTCGACGAGACCGGGCGGGAGCTGCCCCGCGACGAGATCGGTGAGATCACCGTGCGCGGACCGGGTGTGATGCAGGGTTACTGGAACGACCCCGAGGCCACCCGCGAGATCGCCCTCGACGGCTGGATCAAGACCGGTGACCTGGGATTCGTCGACGGCGCGGGACGCATCCACCTCGTGGACCGCAGCAAGGACCTCATCATCCGGGCGGGCCAGAACGTCTATCCCTCCGAGATCGAGCGCGCCCTGATGTCCCATCCGGCGGTCAGGGACGCCGCGGTCATCGGCATGCCGGACGACGACTACGGCGAGGTACCGCTGGCCTACGTCGTCGCCGCCCCGGACACCCGGGCCGCGGAGCTGCTCGCCCATGTCAGGGAGCAGCTCGCGCCCTACAAGCGCCCGCGCCGGGTGGAGTTCATCGAGCAGGTGCCCCGCAATCCCGCCGGGAAGATCGTCAAGAAGCTGCTGCGGGCCTGACGGGTGCGCCCGCTCCCGTTCTCCTTCGCAGCGGCCGGCCGTCCCGCGGGCGTGTTCGCCGACGCAGAGGCCGGTCCGTACGCGGAGGCCGCCGCCCGGCCGCACCCGGCGTGGACGGCGGCCGGGCTCGCTCTCGGCGTGGCCGCCGCCTCGGACCCCCGGGCCGTACCCGCCGGCCCGGCGGAGGAGGCCGCCGCATCGGCCATGTCGCCGCGCCGCCGCCGGGAGTTCCTGGCCGGCCGGCTCGCTGCGCGGCGTGCCCTCGGCGCCGTGGGCCTGGACTGCGGAGAGATCCCGCGGTCGGGCCGCCTGCCGCTGTTTCCGCCGGGCCGGGTGGCGTCGATCGCGCACAGCGCGGGCGTCGCGGTGGCCCTGGCCGGGGCGCCGGGTCACGACCTCCCGCTCGGCTGCGACCTGGAACTGCGCCCCCTGCCCGCCGGGGCGGCGCGGCTGGTGCTGCGCCAGGACGAGGAGGCGCTGCTGCGCAATCCCCGGCCCGGGACGGTGCCGTGGTCCGTGACCTCGCTGTTCTCGGCGAAGGAAGCAGCGTGGAAGGCGCTGCACACCGGGCCCCGGGCGCTGCCGGGCGGTGCGCTGCGGAGCCTGCGCGACCTGCGGGCGCGGCCCGCGGCCCCCGCAGCCGAGGGGCTCCTGATCGGGACGCGGACGGGCCCGGCGCTCGCCGTGCACGTCCACGTGGAGGCGGTCGGCGCGGGCGTCCTCAGTACGGTCCTCGGCTGGGCGCCGCGTTGAGCGGCGGGCTGGCGCCCCCCGCCCCCGGCTCCGCGCACGGGGCAGGGGCAGGGGGCGCCGAGGGTTCACGCCCGCGCGTTGACCAGGACGGCCATGTTGCCCGCCGGATGACGGTTGTCGTGGATGAGCTGGTGCGCCAGGCCGATCTCCTCGAAACCGAACGTCCGCGACAGGCAGGGGTCCACGTACCCCTGGTCGATCAGCCGGGTCACCTCGCGGGCCTCACGGGTACTGGCCACGTGCGAACCCTGCAGCCGCTTCTGCCGCATCCACAGGAAACGCAGGTCCACGTCGCCGTTGTAGCCGGTGGTGCCGCCGCAGATGACGACCATGCCTCCGTTCGCGCACAGGTACATCGAGGTGGGAACGGTGTCGGCACCGGAGTGCTCCAGCACGATCCGCGGGGCCCGGCGCTCGCCGAGCACCTCCCAGAAACGTCGCCCGAAGGCGCGCGCACCGGTGAGCCAGCGGGCCATCGCCGCCTCGTCGGCCGTGTCCGGCATCCGGCCCCAGTGGTCGAACTCGCGCCGGTCGATCCATCCCCGGGCGCCGAGCTTCACGCAGAACTCGCCGCGCTCCTCGCTGGAGACGACCGCGACGGGGATGCCACCGACGTGCCGCACGAGCTGGATGGCGATGCTGCCGAGGCCACCGGCCCCGCCCCAGATCAGCACCGGGTCGCCGGGCCGGACCACATGCGGTTCCCAGCCGAAGAGCTGGCGGTAGGCCGTGGCGGCCGTGGCCATGTAACAGGCGGACTCCGCCCAGGACAGGCGGGCGGGTTTGGGGTGACACATGTACTCGTCGACGACGGCGAACTGTGCGAAGGAACCGTAGTTCTCCTCGTACCCCCACACCCGCTGGGTGCTGGAGAAGACCGGCTCGGCACCGAGGCGGATGTCCTCGGCCGTCTCGTCCCACCGGCAGGCGAGCACGACGACCTCGTCGCCCAGGCGGACGTCCCGCACCTCCTCGCCGACGGCCCACACGACGCCGGACAGGTCGGAGCCACCGATGTGGAAGTCCTCGGTGGCTCCCGCCTTCTGCCGGGCGGCGATCACGTCGATGGGTTGTCCGGTGGCCGCCCAGACGTTGTTGTAGTTGATCCCGGCCGCCATCACCTTGACGAGCACCTGGCCGCGCCCCACGGGGGGTACGTCGACGACTTCGGTGCGGAAGGCGTCGACGGGCCGCCCGTAGCGTTCGCGGCGGATCAACGAGGCGTGCATGCGCTTGGGTACGGTGCCCAGCTCGGGGGCGTCACCGAGTTCGTAGAGGTCCTGGGGGGCGGTCACGGTCACGTGGGGCTCCTGCACGGTGGGGTCCCGCTCGGGACGGGGAAGCGGACAAGGGGGCGGGGCCGGTCGGTCAGTCGGATGCCTCGCGCAGCGCCTCGGCGACCCGGGCACCGATCAGCGCGAGGGGCTCGGGTTCGGTCATCTCGTAGTGCCCGCACGGCACCCGGTGTTCGTGCAGGGTCCCGTCGACGTGGGGCCGCCAGCTCTCGATCTTGTCCGGCACCACGGCCAGGTCGCCGGGGAACCCGGTGGCCGCCTCCCGGGCGGCGCTGAAGAACAGCGCGTCCCCGCGGAAGACGCCGGGCGCGAAGTGGGGTGCCAGGCGCAGGTTGTTGCGCATGACCACGGCGATGGCCTCGGCCTCGGCGCGGGTGACCGGTGAACTCGTCGGGTCGGCCGCGAGGCCGGCGTCGATGCGGGCGAGGA
The DNA here is from genome assembly GCA_014651175.1 of Streptomyces clavifer. Classification (GTDB taxonomy): domain Bacteria; phylum Actinomycetota; class Actinomycetes; order Streptomycetales; family Streptomycetaceae; genus Streptomyces; species Streptomyces clavifer. Next base: position 81,894 of record BMWJ01000005.1, read on the forward strand.
CGGCCGGCACACCCGGTACCTCGGCGGCTCCCGGTTCGACGGGCAGGCCGGCCACCCTCGTCAGCAGGGCCGCCACCTGCCGTTCGGCCGCAGCGGCGTCGTACTGCGTGCCGTGCGGCTGGGGGGCGTCCAGCATGGCCAGCAACTCCACGCGTTCCCCCCGCTCCTGGAGGGCGCAGGCCATCGCGTGCGCCACGAACCCGCCGTAGGACCAGCCCAGCAGGCGGTAGGGACCGTGCGGTCGCACCTCGCGGACGAGGTCGACGTAGGAGGCGACCATGGACGCCGCGTCCGGTGCGGGAGGTCCGGCGCCGTCGAGACCGGCGGCCTGGATGCCGTAGACCGGCTGGTCGCCCCCGAGGTGGGGCAGCAGTCCCGTGTAACGCCAGGAAACGCCCGCTCCGGGGTGGACGCAGAACAGCGGTACGGCGTCGCCCCGGGCCCGCAGCGGCAGGAGTGGGGCCAGGGCGTTCCCGCCGCCGCCCGGCTCCCGCGCCCCGGTGTCGTCGGCCGCGGCCAGCAGCCCGACGACGGTGGGCGCGGCCAGCAGGGCCGACGCCGGCACGTCGAGGACGCCGGCCTGACGCAGCCGGCCCGCCAGCAGGACGGCCCGCATCGAGTCGCCGCCCAGGTCGAAGAAGTTGTCCCGGACGCCGATGCCGCCGATGCCGAGGGTCGCCTCCCACAGACGGGTCACGGCCTCTTCGCGTGCGGTGCGCGGGGGCACGTGCCCGGTCGTCAGACGGGGGCGTGGGGCGAGGGCCGCCCCGGCGTCCGCCGAGGCCGCGGCGGACGGCACGCCGGAGGCTGTACGGGCCCCGGGGGCGTCGATCCAGTGGCGGTGCCGTTCGAAGGCGTACGGGGGCAGTGGCGCGGGCCCGGGCGTGCCCGGCACCTCGGGCAGTGCGGTGTCCACGCCCGCGCTCCACAGCCGGCCCAGCGCCTCGGCGAGGACGAACCCGTCGCCGGCGTCGGCCCTGGCGTGCCGCATGGTGGTCACCGTCACCGGAGTGTGCTCCGCGAGCCGGGCGGTGGCGAGCTTGGTGAGGGTGTCGCCGGGCCCGATCTCCACCAGGACGGGCCGGCGTTCCCACAGGGCGCCGACGCCGTCGGCGAACCGTACGGTCTCCCGGGTGTGGTCGATCCAGTGCTGGACCGAGGTCGCCTGCGCGTCGGTGATCCAGGTGCCGGTGACGTTGGTGACGAACGGGATCCGCGGCGGGCGCAGGGTGACGCCGCGCAGGTGCTTCTCGTACGTCCCGAGCAGTGGGTCCAGGACGTGGGAGTGGGCGGCGGCCGGTATGCGCAGCCGGCGGAACGGGATTCCCCGTCGGGTGAGTTCGGCCTCGAAGCGCGCGACGGCGTCCTCGTACCCGGCCACGGTGCAGGCCGCGGGGCCGTTCACCGCACCGAGGGACAGTTCTCCGTCGAGCAGCGGCAGCACCTCCTCGACGGGAGCCGCCACGCCGACGGTCGCGCCGCCCGCCGCGCGGATGAGACGGATGCGCTCGGTGACCAGCGGCAGCATCTCGTCGAGGTCGATCACTCCGGCCAGACAGGCGGCCGTGTACTCGCCCAGCGAGTGGCCGATGAGAGCGTCCGGCCGCACCCCTGCCGCCATGAGAGTGCGGGCCAGGGCGTATTCGGTGACCACCAGGGCGAGGAACGCAGCCGTGTCGTCGGTCGGCCGGCGGTCGAACATGGTGTCGCGCAGGTCGGCGCCGAGGACGGGGCGCAGGATGCGGGCGCAGGCGTCGACGGTGTCGCGGTAGACGTCGTGGTCGCGGTACAGCTCCGCGCCCATGCCGGGGTACTGGGTGCCGCCGCCCGGCAGCAGGAACGCCACCCGGGCGGGCCCGTCCGGCGGGGGTGGCGTGACGGGCACGGCGCCGCGCAGCGCCGACAGGGCCTCCTCGCGGGAGGCGGCGGTCACGGTCAGGCGGTGACGCAGCGCGGGCCGGTCGGCGCGCAGGGAGTGCGCGACGTCGTCCAGGCGGAGTTCCGGCCGCCTCTCCAGATGGCGGGCGAGTGCCTCGGCCTGGCCGCGCAGGGCTCCGGCCGTGCGCGCGGACAGGGGCAGCACCAGACGGCGGTCGGCCGCGGGCGGGCGGGCCGCAGGGGGGCCGGCCGCAGGGGGCGGCCCCTCCTGAAGGATGACGTGGGCGTTGGTGCCGCCGATGCCGAAGGCGCTGACCGCTGCCCGCCGGGGGTGCTCGCCCGCAGGCCACTCCTCGAGGGCGGTGGGCACCCGGAACGGGCCGGCGGCGAAGTCGATGTGCGGGTTGGGCTGCCCGAAGTGCAGGCTCGGCGGGATCTGCCGGTGTTCCAGGGCGAGGACGGCCTTGATGAACCCCGCGATGCCCGCAGCCGCTCCGAGGTGGCCGATGTTGGTCTTCACGGAGCCGAGGGCGCAGTGACCGCGGCGCCGCGTGGACTGCCCGAAGGCCTCCGTGAGCGCGGCCACCTCGATCGGGTCGCCCAGACGCGTGGCCGTGCCGTGCGCCTCGACCAGGCCGATGGTTCCGGCGTCGGTCATCGCCTGGGCCTGCGCCGCGAGGACGACCTCGGTCTGGCCGGCGGCGCTGGGAGCGCTGAAGCCGACCTTGCGGCGTCCGTCGTTGTTGACGGCGCTGCCCCGGACGACGGCGCGGATGCGGTCGCCGTCGGCGAGGGCGTCCTCCAGCCGTTTGAGGACGACGGCGCCGACGCCGTCGCCGGAGGAGGTGCCCGCCGCGTCCTCGGCGAACGCGCGGCAGCGTCCGTCGGGCGAGAACGGTCCGTCCGGGACGTAGCGGTAGCCGAGCGCCGCCGAGGGGTTGAGGGAGACCGCGGCGGCGAGAGCGGTGTCGCACCGGTGGTCGAGCAGGTCCTGGCAGGCGGTGTGCACGGCGACGAGAGCGGTGGAGCAGGCCGTCTGCAGAGACATGCTGGGTCCGGTCAGCCCCAGCTCGTAGGAGACGCGGGTGGCGAGGGTGCCCAGGGAGTTGGCGGTGGCCGCGTGCACGAGTTCCACCGATCCGGGTTGCCCGGCGTACCGCGGGTGCACGTGGGCCGGGTAGTAGCGGCTGTCGCCGCTCCCGGCGTAGACCCCGAACGTGCCGGTCCCGGTCCCGGCGCCGAGGCACGCCGCGTCCTCCAGGGCGTGGTAGGCCGTCTCCAGCAACAGCCGCTGCTGGGGGTCGATGACGGCCGCCTCGGCGGGGCTGTAGCCGAAGAACCCGGAGTCGAAGCGGTCGATCCCCTCGATGACCGACGCCATGCGGACCAGAGTGGGGTCGTCGAGGTCGCGCTCGGCGCCGCCGGCGGCCAGGAACTCCTCGTCGGTGACGGGCCGCACCGACTCGCGTCCGGCCGCCAGGTTGTCCCAGAACGCGTCCAGGTCGTCCGCGCCGGGGAAGCGGCCCGCCATGCCGATCACGGCCACGGCCGGTTCGTCCTCGTCCCGCGGTCCCGTGGTCTCAGGCATGCCCCTGGTCCTTCCCGTGCCGTGCGGAGCGGCGGGCGCGGGCCGCGCGCTGCCGCTGGGCCCGTTCCTTTGCGTGGTCCAGGCCGCTGGGCCCGGTTCCGGCGGTTCCCGGTGGCGCCTGCGGGTCGGCCGCCGGCGGGGCGCCGGCGGCCCCCGGCCCGGTCAGGGACGCCAGGTGGCGGGCCAGGGCACGCACGGTGGGGTGGGCGAACAGCTCGACGACGGGAAGTTCACACCCGAACTCCCGGCTGACGGCGCTCTGGGCGGCGACCAGGAGCAGCGAGTTGCCTCCCAGGTCGAAGAAGTTCTCGTCCGGGCCGACCCGGTCCCGGCCCAGCACGTCGCGCCACAGGCCGGCGAGCCGGCTCTCCAGCGCCCGCAGCCGCTCTCCCGCCTCGTCCGCGGAAGGTGTCGTCGGCCGCTCGCCGCCGCCCGCCGCGCGCAGCACCCAGTGGTCGCCGTCGGTGCCGTGGGCGGCGGAGCGGTACAGCGCGCCGAGGTCCGTGCCCTCCGCCAGGGCGAGGCGTCCGGCCAGCCGCCGCACCTGCCGGACCGGTTCGAGGACGTGGCTGCGGACCCAGGGGACGCTGCGGTCGGCGCCGATCAGCAGGTGGGGTTCGTCCAGGGTCCGGGCGAGGTCGAAGGAGCGCAGTGCGGTGGCGGTGTCCAGGACGCGGTAGCCGCGGGCCTCGGTGAGCGGGGCGAGCCGGTAGCCGCTGCTCATGCCGCGCTCGCGCCACATGCTCCAGGCCAGGCTCTGTCCGGGCAGCCCGAGCGCGCGGCGGTGCAGGACGAGCGCGTCGAGGTAGGCGTTGGCCGCGGCGTAGGCGGTGTTCATGGCGCCGCCGAAGTAGCCGTTGACGGAGGAGAAGGTGACGAAGGAGCCGACCGGGTGGTCCGCGCTCACTCGGTGCAGGGTCAGGGCGCCCCGCACCTTGGCGTCCAGGGCCGTGCGCCAGGTCGCGGGGTCCAGTTGGGCCACGGGGCGTTCGACGAGTGCACCGGCCAGGTGCGTGACGGACACCAGGGGAGCGCCCCAGTGCTCGGCGGCCGCGGCGACGGCTTCCCGCACCTGCCGTTCGTCGGTCACGTCGGCGCGCGCGTACCGGACCTCGCCGGACTCCCGCAGCCGCCGGTAGGCCTCGACGCGGGCGGCCGGGGGCCCGCCGGCGGCCAGGTGTTCCGGCCAGGTGTCCTCCGGGGGCAGGGGCGTCCGGCCGAGGACGAGGAGCCGGGTGCCGGGCGTGCGCAGGAGGTGGGCGGCGATCTCGGTGCCGACACCGCCCAGCCCTCCGCTGAGCAGGTGGAAGCCGTCGGAGGCGGGTGGATCGGTGGGTAGCGCCGGCTCGGGCAGCGGGGCCAGTCGGCGCACCAGGCGCCGTCCGCCCCGGCGGGCGACCTCGGTGTCGGCGGGGGTGCCGGTCATGTCGGCGAGCAGCAGGGGTACGGGGTCCTCTTCGCCTTGTGGGTCGAGGTCCAGATGGACGCACCGCAGCCCGCCCAGTTCCTCGCGCAGCGACTTCAGGACCGCGCCGGCCATGGCGTGCACGGGGGAGGGGCGGTCGTCGGCGGTGATCGCCTGGGCGCCGGCCGTCACGTACAGCAGATCGGTCCGGTGCGGGCCGCCGGGCCGGTCCGCGAGGGCCCGGGCGAGGGCGAGCAGGGACGCGCCCCGCTCTCCGCGGCTTCGGGGGCTTCGGTGTCAGCGGCGTGCGGCGCGCCGAGGTGCACGATGGCGTCGACCGGCCGGCCGTCGGCGTCCAGGGCCCGCAACAGCGCCTTGTGGTCGGCCTCTTCGGTGAGGCGGATGTAGTGACGGGCGGCGTTCTGCCGGGCGTACGACGCCCCGTCGATGGCCTCGGTGCACAGTCCGCCGTCGGCGCGCAGGGCCCGCGCGAGGTGTCCGGAGATCTCCTGGGTGCGGGGATCGCTGCCCGTGAGGACGAGGGTGTGGCGGCCGGCCGCCGATGCCCGCGGGAGGTGCGGGGCGGCTCGCTGCCACACCGGTCGGAGGAAGACGTCGGGAAGGGTCGCGGCCGTCCCCAGCAGGAGCTGGGCCTCGCGCACCGCGTCGTCGAAGGCGCCCGCCTCGAAGCTCTTGCGGAGCTTGGTCCGCTGGATCTTGCCGATCTCGGTCTTGGGGATGGCATCGGCGGCGACGGGGACGAGGAAGGCGGGGCTGATGCCGATCTCCCGGGTCACCTTGCCGGCGATCTCCCGCAACGCGGTGGCGGGATCGTGCTCCGGGGCGAGGTGGACGAACAGGGCCAGTTCGTCGGTGGTCGCCGTCGGTCCTGAGCGCACGGCGCAGGCGGCGGTGTAGCTGCGGACGGTGTAAGGCAGCGCCTCGACGCATGCCTCGATCTCGTGGCTGTAGTGGTTGACGCCGTTGACGATGATCACGTCCTTGGCGCGGCCGGTGATGTAGAGCTCGCCGTCGCGCAGGAAGGCCAGGTCGCCGGTGTCGAACCAGCCGTCGTCGGTGAACGCCTCGGCGTCGGCCGCCGGGTTGTCGTGGTAGCCCTCGGTCACGGAGGTGCCGTGGACCTGGAGCCGGCCGACGTCGCCTTCGGCGAGCAGGGTGTCGTGCTCGTCGACGATACGCATGGCGAAGCCGGGGTAGGGCAGGCCGCAGCTCACGAACGCCTCGTCGGTACCCGGTGGTTCGGCCGGCAGTACGGCGTCGGTGACCACCGAGCAGGTCTCCGACATGCCCCAGCCGGGGTGCATCACGTCCTGCGGCAGTCCGAACGGCTTCAGCGTGTGCAGGAACCTGCGGGCGGCGGCGGCCACCACGACCTCGCCGGCGTTCATCACCAGCCGCATCGGTGTCAGGTCCCACTCGCGGTCCCGGAAGCGGTCGGCGTGCTCGGCCAGCAGCCCGAAGGCGAAGTTGGGCGCCCACGTGACGGTGGCCCGGTGCCGGTGGGCGAGGTCCATCCAGCGCCGCGGGTCCCGCAGGATCCACGATGTCGGCGCGTGGACCTGCCGGCAGCCCAGGTACACGTCCCGCAGGTGGAACATCACCACGCCGGTGACGTGGTCGAGCGGAATCCAGTTCAGGGAGACGTCCTCCGCGCCGAGCCCGTTCAGGTCCGCGGTGGCGGCGGACCGGGTCAGCACGTTGCGGTGGGTCAGGCGGACGGCCTTGGGCAGGCCCGTGCTGCCGGACGTCATCAGCATCAGGACGAGGTCGTCGGGCCGGGCGGCGTACCAGTCGCGGTCCTCGGGCGCGTCCCGCAGCGCGTCCGCCGTCGTCAGCCGCAGACCGGGCCAGTCCTGACGTGCCGCCAGGTCGCGCAGGCCGGCCTCCAGGGCCGGGGAGCACACCGTCCATGGCCGGCCGAGCATCCGCCAGATGCCCTCCAGTTTGGTGAGCGCCGCCGAGGGGGTGGCGTAGGAGGTGGGGACGGTCAGCGGAACGGCGACGAGGCCGCCGAGGACGCACCCCCACAGCACGGCCAGGAAGTCCTCGGTGGCGTCGCACTGGAGGATCACCCGGTCGCCGGGGCGCAGACCGGCCCGCCGCAGCCCTGCGAGGACGCGGGAGGCCTCCGCGACCAGGGACGCGTAGTCGCGCCGTGTCTCGCTGCCGTCGGCGTGCACGTGGACGATGTCGCCGTGGCCGCGTTCGGCGGCACGGATGAGCGCCTGGGCCCAGCCGGACACGGTCGGCCCGGTCAGCTCCGGTCCCTCGCTGAGCGCCGGGACGGTCCCGGCCGTCGTCGTGCCGGGCCGACCGGCAGGTGCCGGCGGAGCGGCGCGGCGCGGGGGGCCGGCGTGCCGGCGGCCCAGTTCCTCCGGGGCGGCCTCCACGGCGACCTCGGCGGTGCGGACGCCGGGGAGGCCGGCGAGGTGCCGGCGCCAGGAGTCGGCGGCGGCGGCGTCGACGCGGGGCAGGGCGCGCAGCGCACCGGCGTCGACCGCTCCGTCGTCGGTACGAGGCAGGGTGTTGACCGCCGTGACGCGGACAGCGCCGTGGCCGGCCTCGTCGAGGATCCGCTCGACGCGCTCGGCGGCGTCCGCGCGGCCCGGCACCACGTACAGGTCCGGCGGCGCGCCGCCGGAGCCGGCCAGGGCGACCGCGTCGCGGATGCCGGGTACGGACAGGGCCGTGTCCGTCACCTCGGCTACGTCGGGCCCTCGGACCGCGGCCGGGGTGCGCGGGGGAGGAGCGGGGAGGTCACCGAGCCTGCGGTCCGGGTCCGCGCACACCGCGCGCAGCAGTTCCCGCAGGCAGCGGGCGAACTCCTCGGCGGTGGCTGCGTCGTACAGCTCCGTCGCGTACTCGATGTGCAGGTCGAGCCCGCCGGCCCCGCTGTCGCCGTGCCGCTCCAAGACGTCCACGAACAGGTCGAACTTGGCGGTGCGGGTGGCGGTGGGCCGCAGTGTCACCTCGTGCCCCTCCAGCCGGAGCACGGCGGGTTCGTTGTTCTGCAGGGCCAGCATGACCTGGAACAGCGGGTGGCGGCCGGGTACGCGCCGCGGGTTCAGCTCGTCCACCAGCCGGTCGAAGGGCAGGTCCTGGTGATCCAGCGCCGCCAGATCCTGTGGGCGCACCCTGGCCAGCAGTTCCCGGAACGTGGGATCGCCGGAGGTGTCGGCGCGCAGGACCAGGGTGTTGGTGAGCAGACCGATCAGTTGGTCCAGGGCGGGTTCGGAGCGGCCCGCGACGGGGGTTCCGACGACGATGTCCTCGCCCGCTCCGCACCGGGTCAGCAGAGCGCTCACCGCGGCGTGCAGCACCATGAAAAGGCTGACGCCCTCGCGCTCGGCCAGGTGCAGCAGGTCCCGGTGGAGGGCCGTGTCCACCCCCTCGGTGACATGGGCGCCGTCACCCCGCGGGGACGCGGGGCGGGGCCGGTCGCCGGGCACCGTGCACGCCTCGGGCAGACCGGCCAGCGCCCGGCGCCAGTGGGCGGTCAGCCGCTCCAGTCGTCCCGCGCCGTCGGGGTCGGGAGCGAGCAGGGCGCGCTGCCAGCCGGCGAAGTCGGCGTACTGCACCGGCAGCGGGTCCCGGACGGGGGCCCGGCCCGCGCGGCGCGCCGCGTAGGCGGCGGACAGGTCGTCGGCGAGGGGGCGCAGCGACCAGCCGTCGGCCGCGCTGTGGTGGAGCACCAGCAGAAGCGTGCGTTCCTCCCCCGCCCCGAACAGCCAGGCGGCCACGGGGTTCTCGCCGGTCAGGCCGAAGCGGTGCCGGGAGGCCGCGGCGACGTGGGCGGCGATCTCGTCGGCCGGGCAGTCCACCCGGCGCAGCCGGGGGCGCGACTCCTCCGGAGGCAGAACCCGCTGACGGGGCGCGCCGTCCCGCTCGGCGAACACCGTGCGCAGGCTCTCGTGGCGGTCGACGAGGTCGCCGAGCGCGGCCTGCAGCGCATCGGCGTCCACGAGGGGGCCGAGCGGCACGACCAGCGGGATGTTGTACGTGGCCGCGGCGTCGTCGAGCCGGTGCAGGACCCACATGCGTTCCTGGGCGTGGGACAGCGGGACTGATTCGGGACGGTCGACCTCGCCGAGCCCCGGGCGGTCGGGAGCCGTACCGGGCCGGTCGGCCAGCCGCTGCGCGAGCATCTCCGGTGTCGGGCCGTCGAACAGGGCGCTGATCGGCACTTCGGCCCCGGTCGAGTGCCGCAGTCGGGCCAGCAGCCGGGTGGCGAGCAGCGAGTCGCCGCCGAGGTCGAAGAAGTTGGCGTCGGCGCCCACCGTGTCACGGGGCAGCCGCAGCACGTCCTCGTACAGGGCGCACAGCAGTGCCTGCCGGGGGGTGCGGGGGCGGGCGCCGGCCGCGGCGGCGGTGAAGTCGGGCGCGGGCAGGGCGTCGGTGTCGAGCTTGCCGTTGGCGGTCAGCGGGAGCGCGTCGACGCCGACGCAGACGGCGGGGACCATGTGGTCGGGCAGGTGCGTGGCGGCGTGGGCGCGCAGTTCCGCGGGGTCGGGCGGCACCTGCCCGGCGGACACCGTGTAGGCGACGAGCTGCCGGGCTCCGTTGTCGGCCCGGCGTACGACAACGGCGGCCCGGGAGACCTGCGGGTGGGCGGCGAGGACGGCTTCGATCTCGCCCGGCTCGACGCGGAAGCCGCGCAACTGGACCTGCTGGTCCGCCCGGCCCAGGTATTCGAGGGTGCCGTCGGCGCGGCGGCGCGCCAGGTCGCCGGAGCGGTACATCCGGCAGCCGGGCGGTCCGAAGGGGTCGTCGAGGAACCGCTCGGCGGTCAGTTCGGGTCGGCCGAGGTACCCGGTGGCCACGCCGGCGCCGGCCACGTACATCTCGCCGACGGCGCCCGGCGGCACGGGCCGGCCCGAGGGGTCGAGCAGGTGCACCCGCAGGTCCGCCAGCGGCCTGCCGATGATGCTCGTCCGGCGCTCGTCCGTCAGATCGGCCGGGGTGACGCGGTGGTGGGTGACGTGCACGGTGGTCTCGGTGATGCCGTACATGTTCACCAGTGCCGGGCTCTCGAGACCGTGCCGGTCGGCCCAGGGCCGCAGGCGCTCGGGACGCAGGGCCTCACCGCCGAGGACGACGTGGCGCAGGGTGCTCGTGCGGTCCGGACCGGCTCCGGGCGGCTGCTCGCCGTCGGCCTCCACGAGCTGCTCGAAGGCGGACGGCGTCTGGTTGAGCACGGTCACGCCCTCACGGTGCAGCAGTCGCAGGAAGTCGTGGGGTGAGCGGCTGACGGCATGGGGGACGACGACGAGCCGGCCGCCGTGCAGCAGGGCGCCCCAGATCTCCCACACCGAGAAGTCGAAGGCGTAGGAGTGGAACAGCGTCCACACGTCGTCCTCGCCGAAGTCGAAGTGCTCGGCTGCGGCGGCGAAGAGGCGGACGACGCCCGCGTGTACGACGGGGACGCCCTTGGGGCGGCCGGTGGAGCCGGATGTGTGGATGATGTACGCGATGTCCGACGGGCTCGTCGGGCCCCGCCGGTCGGCGTCGGTCAGCCCTCCGGCGGGCCGGCCCGCGAGGTCCGCCTCGACGGCGGGGTCGTCCAGGACGACGGCGGGGACGCCACCGGTGAGGTGTCGGGCGAGACCGGTCTCGGTGACAAGGAGGGCGGGGGCCACATCGTCCATGACCAGCCGCAGGCGTTCCGCGGGGTGGCCGCCGTCCAGGGGGAGGTAGGCGGCTCCGGTCTTGAGGACCGCGAGCAGGGCGGGCAGCAGCCGCAGGCCTCGGGGCAGGGCCAGCGCCACCACCCGGCCCGGGCCCGCACCCCGCTCGGCCAGCAGCCGTGCCAGGCGGTTGGCGCGGGCGTCGAGTTGCGCGTAGGTGAGCCGTTCGCCCTCGTGGGTGACAGCGACGCGCTCCGGCCGGGCCCTGACCTGCCGCTCGAACAGCTCGGTGAGGGTGGCGGTGACCGGGAGGTCCCGCACAGGAGCGTGACGCGGGTGCTCACCGGGCAGCAGCAGCTCCAGGCCCGCCACGGGTGTCGTGGGCGGGGCCTCGGCCAGTCGGCGCAGGAGAGCCAGGAAACGGTCGCGGTGCAGGCCGAGTTCGTCCTCGTCGTACAGTGCGGGGTTGGCGTCGAAGGCCAGCCACAGGCCGCCGGGGCCGGGGCCCGGTCGTACCGAGACCTGGAGGTCGTCGACGGCGCCACCGGAGAGGTGGTGCCAGGTGGCCGGGCTGCCGCCGAAATCGAGTGACTCGGCGAACGGGACGATGTTCAGCACCGGCCCGTACAAGCGGCGGCCGGTCCCCAGCGCGTTCAGATCGCGGCGGATGAACTCGCTCCGGTACCGCTGGTGCCGCCGCAACCGCGTGAGCTCACCGGCGACCGTCCGGACCAGGTCGGCGACCGCGGTGCCGGCGCCGGCGGCCACGCGCAGAGGCAGGACGTCGGAGGCGGTGCCCGGCGTTCGTAGGGCGGCGCTGCCCAGCCGGCTCATTGTGGCCATGCCCAGCACGAGGTCGTCGGCGCCGGTCATACGGTGCAGGTAGGCGGCGAAGGCGGCGGTCAGCAGGTCGGTGCGCGTGGCGCCGAGCCGGGTGGCGGCATCCGACAGGGCCTGCACGTCGGCGGTCCCCAGTTCCGCGGTGCGGCGCAGGAACGGGGCGACGGGCGGGTGGGCGCGGCGCGTGAGCCGCGCGGGCTCGGGCAGTCCGGCCAGCCGCCGCGACCAGTACGCCCGGTCGCGCTCGCAGCGCTCGGAGGCGAGGTAGGCCGCCTCCTCCGTCCGGAGCCGGCTCACGGGCGCGAAGACGGTCGGAGCGGGTTCGGCCCCCGCCGCCAGCGCGTTGTAGGTGTCGGCGAGGCGGCGGCCGATGAGTTTGTAGCTGTAGCCGTCGAGCAGGATGTGATGGGCCGTCAGCAACCAGAGGTGCCGGTCGGGGGCGAGGGTGAGCAGAGTGTGCGAGAAGAGTGGGCCCTTGTCCAGGTCCACCGGCGTCGCGAGGTCCGCGCGGACCCGCTGCCAGGCAGCGGCCTCCGGGTCGTCGGCGTCCCTCACATCGATCCGCCGCAGCACCCAGTCCTGTGCGTCCGGCGCCCGTTCGCAGCGAGGGCCGTCGTCCGTGTCGAGCAGACGCATGGCGAAGGTGTCGGCCTCGCCCACGGTCCGGCGCAGAGCCGTCTCGAACAGGCCGGTGGCGAGGGGGCCGTGGATCTCCACCGCCTCCGCGGTGTTGTGGGCGGCACCGTCGGACGCTAGCCGCCCGGCGTACCAGAGTCCTTCCTGGGCGCCGGACAGTGGCTGGTGGTCGTCCTCGCGAGGTGGTCCCTCGTGGAGTGACATGGCACAACCCTCACGTGGCAGGTCGGGGCGTCCCGGCCGGGACGGCCCGGTCGGGCGGAACGGGGGCGCGTGAACAGGGGCGCGTAACGGGGGTGCGTAACGGGCGATGCGGCGTGGGCCCGCAGGATCGGTACGGGAGCCGGCCGCACGCCGGGAGCGTGGGGTCGCCGCGGTCCCACCGCCGGTCCCGCAGGTGCCCCCAGACTCCGTCGCGCGGCGGACCGGATCAAGCCCGCACCGGGCCCAGCCACGGAAATCCAGGTATCTCACTGGAGAACGCAGGAGCCGGGATAGCGCCGTCCCGGGCGGATTCCAGGGAAATCCCGCAACTTCTCTCCGGCGGCCCGCGTGTCCCCTGCCGGCGACGCATCCTCGGACGGGCGTGCGTCCTGCATGTACGCCCTGGCAGTGCCGCGCCGTCACCCGGTTTTGGGCGGGCGCGGAAACCGACGAGAGGAAGGCTGACGGTATGCACCGTGCGTTGTGTCCGGTCGAGACGCTGTATGTCGCACAGCGAAGCAGGGGAGTGCTCTTCTGCACCCTGCGCGGACAGGTGGACGCGGGGGCGCTGTCGGTGGCGTTCGACGCCGTCACACAGGCCAGTCCGACGCTGCGCTCGCGCATCGCGCCGGACGGCCGGGGCTTCGCGCTGCACCTCCTTCCCGAGAGCGAGCGGCCCCGGCTGATCACCCGCACCGGCCACGAAGACGCCCGAAGGGCCGAGTTGAACGCACCTCTGCCGGTCGGAGGGCCGCTCGTCCGCGCGGTCCTGGTGAGCACACCGGGAGGCGACCGGCATCTGTTCGTCCTCGCCGTGGACCACACGATCTCCGACGGGCACAGCATCATCGCCCTGCACAACACCGTCTGGGAGCACTACCGGGCCCTGGTCGAGGGTGGCGCGGACGCCCCGGAGGCCCTCTCGGCCGGCGAGGTCCGGAAGGCTTCCGCGGCCGCTCCCCGCTGGCCGCGTCCCGTCAGTGCACTGCTGCCCGACGCCGATCCGGTGGCCGTTGCCGCCTACTTGGAACGGCGCATCGAGGAGACACGGCGACACCCCGTCCAGCTCCTGCCCTACGACGTGCCGCGACCGGCCGGCGACGGCTCGGAACCTGCTGCCGACGGCCGTATCGAGGTGTGCCGGCTGACGCTCGACGAGGAGCGCACCGACCGGTTGCGGCGGACCGCGCGCGAGGCGGGCCTGTCCGTCCACTCCCTCGTCGCCGCATCGCTGCTCACGACAGCACGGGGACGCCTGGAGGGTGACGGTCCCCGCACCCTCGGCTGTCTGTCCCCCGTGGATCTGCGCTCCCGGCTGTCCCCTCCGCTGCCCGCCGCCGTCATGGTGCCGGCCGTCACCGCCCACCTGCAGAGCGTCGATGTCGCCGGGGACACCGACCCGATGGTGCTGGCGCGTACCGTCCACACGCGGCTGCGCGATTCCATCGCCCGCGCGGACCAGGAGAACGAGCTGCGGATCACGACGGAGGTCCCCCGGAACCCGGCGCTGCAGACGGCCACCGTGATCGCCACGAACATGGGGGTCGTGGCCGGCCCCCGACTGCCCGCCGGGCTGCACGCCACCGACGTCCGGCTGGTGCCGGCCCGTGAGAACTACTTCCCGCAGGCGGGGCGCAGTCCCCTCATGGCGTGCGTCGTCTCCTTCGAAGGGAGGCTCGCCATCGAGTTCCCCCACTCCACCGCCTGCTTCAGCCCCGCCTTCATGCGGGCTTTCCGCGACGACGTCCTCGCCCGGCTCCTCGTCCTCACGGAGGCCGGCGCACCCACGCCCGCACCCGCGCCCGTGATCGCCCGGTGAGGACGGCCACCCGGCCCACCGTGCCTGCCCTAAGGAGCGCTCCCCCGAATGAGCACCATCAGCGGTATCCCCACCGCCCTCGCGTTACTGCCCCGGGCACAGGCGGGTGACGAGCAGGCGATGAACCACCTGCTGACCGGGATCACGCCGTACGTCGCCCGTCTCTGCCGGTCCGTCGCCCGCGGCGACGGCGCCGACGCCACGCAGGAGGCGCTCTTCGCCATCTACCGCGGCCTGCCCACGCTGCGCGAGCCGGCCGCGTTCTACGGCTGGGTGCGTGCGGTCACGCTGCGCGAGGCAGTGCGCACCGCCAAACGCGCGGGTGACGAGGCGACCCACCTGAGGGCCGACGCGGGACAGGAGGCGAATCCCCTGGACGTCGTGCACATCAGCGACGTACTGGAACGGCTCTCCACTCCCCACCGGCAGGTGCTCACCCTGCGCGCCTACGGGCTCAACGAGGAGGAGATGGCGCAGGTCCTCTCCCTGCCGGTGGGGACGGTGCGGTCTCGTCTGCACCGTGCCCGCCGCCGCTTCCGGGAGGCCTGGCTGCCCTCGGCCGCCTGAGAGTGGCCCGAGGCCGTCCACTCCGCGTGCGCCCCTGCCCGCCTCCGGTGGGGCGGAAGCAGGCACGGGCGCGGATGGCGGTCGTGCGGGTTCGCGCACGTCGGCCGCCCGACGCGCCCTTCGCGCACGGGTTGCGCGGGTCAGACGCCCGCCGTGTCCCTCGCGCGGGAGTTCACGGGCTCCGGCGCGGGTGCGGGGCCGTTCTCGCTCAGACCGAACCGGGCGTGGAACCTGCGCAGCGGGCCGGGCGCGTACCAGGCGGAGCGGCCGAGGAGGCGCATCGCGGCCGGTACGAGAACACCGCGTACGGCGATGGCATCGATGAGGATGGCCAGTCCGCTGCCCAGACCGAACAGCTGCATGAAGCTGATCTGAGCCGTTCCGAACGCGAAGAAGCTCACTGCGAGCAGGGCGGCCGCAGCGCTGACGATGCGTCCGGTGTGCCCGAGGCCGTCGACCACCGCGGACTCGTTGTCCTGGCCGAGCTCGTGCAGTTCCTTGATCCGGCTGGTGACGAACACCTCGTAGTCCATCGACAGGCCGAAGGCGACGACGAGCATCAGCACGAACATCGACGTCTCCATCGGCTGTGCGGTGAAGCCGAGCACTCCGGAGAGGTTGCCCTCCTGGAAGATCCAGGTCATGACGCCCGCGGTCGCACCCAGGCTGATCAGGTTGAGGACCAGCGCACGCAACGGCTGCACGACGCTGCCGGTGAACAGGAAGAGGAGCAGGAACGTGCTGACGGCGATCAGGCCCACGGCGAGCGGAAGCATGCCGCCGATGGAGGCGTTGGAGTCGGCCAGTTCGGCGTCGGCTCCGCCCACCAGCGGGTGCGTCCCGGAGGGTGGGGCGGCCGCGCGGACCTTCCCGACCAGTTCTATGGCCTCGTCCGACTTCGGTGTCAGTTCGCTCACCACGTTGAGCTGCTGCGCGGCGGGGCGGCCGAGCGCCGCGTTGCCGGGGCCGGTCGCCGTGGACCGCCCACCCGTGTAGACGCCCGTGCTGGCCTCGACGCGGACGACACCCTCGAGTCCGGACAGTCCCGAGGCGTACGACTGCAACGAGGTGTTGTCCACCGACTCGTCGATGACGACGTGCAGGGCGGAGGCGTCGTTGCCGCTGAAGTTCTCCCGCAACGCCACCGCGACGTGCCGGCTCTCGGCGTCCTCGGGAAGCACACGCTCGTCCGCCGTACCGAAGGTGACACCCAGCAGCGGGCTCGCAGCCACCAGCAGAACCGCGAGCACGGGCAGCCCGGTGAGCGCGGGGCGCCGCATGACGGTGCGGGCCACCCGTCCCCACAAGGGCTCCCGGGTCCGGGAGCGCCCCGGCTTCACCCACGGAATGCGGCCCTTGTCGACCCGGTGTCCCAGGACGTTGAGCAGGGCCGGCATGACGAACAGGGCGGCGAGAGCCGACATGACGACGACACCGACCCCGGAGTATCCGAAGGAGCGGAGGAAGTACTGCGGGAACACCAGGAGTGCGGCGAGCGCGACAGCCACGGTCGCGGCGGAGAACGCCACCGTGCGGCCTGCTGTGCTCATCGTCCTGCGGACGGCGTCCTCCACGCTCGCCCCCGACGCGAGCTGTTCCCGGAACCGGCTGATCATCAGGAGGGCGTAGTCGACGCCCAGTCCGAGGCCCAGGGCCGTGGCCAGGTTGATCGCGAAGACGGAGACGTCGGTGAAGCTGCCGATGACGAAGAGCTGCGCGAACACACCTGCGATTGCGCTGAGCGCGATGACCAGCGGCAGCAGCGCCGAGACGACGGTGCCGAAGACCACCAGGAGCAGCAGGAGGGTCAGGGGTATCGCGATGGCCTCGGCCAGGACGAGGTCCTCCCCGGTCTGCGGCCCTATGTCGTTGCTGACGCCTGCACTGCCTCCGGCCTTGACCGTGAGCGTGTCCTGGTACGTCCCGGAATAGGTGCCGATGATCCTTTCGGCGTTCTTCTTCTGCTCCGTCTCGTCGCCTGTCACATGGGCGAGCACGATGGCCTCGCGTCCGTCCTCGGAAAGGAGGCCGGGGCTGTTGGTGTCCCAGTACGACACCACGTTCTCGAGGCCCTGTTCCTTCTTGAGCCCGGCCACCAGGTCCTGCCCGCTCCTCCCGGCGGCAGGGGCGTCGATGCCGCCCTCGGAGGCACGGAGCAGCAGCACCAGGTTCGTCTCTCCGCCGAACCGTTCCTCGATGACGGCCGTGGCCCGGGAGGACGGGGAGGCCGGGTCGTCGAATCCGCCGTCCAGCAACTTCCCGAATGCACCGGCGCCCAAGGCGCCCATGAGGGCCACGACCACGGCGGCGACGACAAGTACCAGCCGGGACCGGCGAATCGCCAGCTCGGCTATGCGTTCGAACACGCTCTTTCTCCTTCGGATCCTGCGGGGAGTGAAAGGACTTGCAGCGGCCGGAACGGCATGAGGGCAGGGGTGTACGCCCTGTGCCGACGCCGAAGAGACGCCGCGGACCGGGCCCCGGAACGCGGTGCCGGCCTCCCGCCGCCGAGGTCGAAGCTAGCGGGGTGCAACAGATTTGAGCAGTGTTAGATTTTTTTGACAGGCTGCATAGAAGCCGTGCTGTGCCAGGGCGAACTGTCGTACGGTTTCCGCATGTCCACAGACCGAGTCGCGGCAGCCAGTCCGTCCCTGCGTGAGCGACGCCGCGCCGTCGCCATCCAGGAGATCGTGAGCGCAGCCGAGTCCCACATCGTCGAACATGGGCCGCACGCCCTGTCCTTGCGTGCCGTGGCCCGGAGCCTCGGCATGACCGTGCAGGCGCTCTATCACTACTTCCCGAGCCGGGACGACCTCGTCACGGCGCTCATCACCAAGGCGTACGACGATCTGACCGACGCCGTGCGGGGCGCCACCGGCACCGCGGCGGACGATCCGGACCTGCCGGGGCTCGTCATCGCGGCCGAGGGCTACCGCCGATGGGCCCTCGATCATCCCGAGCGGTTCCAGCTCCTCTACGGGACACCCCTCCCGCACTACGAGGCACCCGTCGACGGTCCCACCACGGAGGCGAATCGCCGGATGAGCGCGGTCTTCGAGCGAGAGCTGTTCGGCGGGTACACGCCGTCCCAACTGGCCGCGGTGGACGCCCGATCGCTCTCGCCCGCGTTCCTGGGCCACCTGGAGCACGTATCAGCCCCGGGCGGCGAGGCTCTGCCTCCTCCCGCGACCGCCCTGCTGCTGAGTGCGTGGGGGTACTTGCACGGGATGGTCAGCCTGGAGGTGTTCGGGCACACAGGGTTCCTCGGCGTCCACCAGGCCGAGCTCTTCCGCGTGGCGATGCGGAACCTGCACGAGGACGTGCACCGGCGCATCCCGGCGGCCGTGGCGTAGTCGGAACGATCGCACCGGCGCCGCCTACCGCGGGGGCGGCGATTCCGGCAGCACCGACGATTGACCGGGAGACCCGTCAAGGCGGAGCGGACAGCTCCCTGAATGCGGAGACCGTTCCACCCGGCAGCGGGGCATCGCGGGCCTGAGGGAGGAGGTGACCCGCCACCCGGTAGTCGGACGTCGGGCGGATCGCCTCGCAGCCGGCTTTCTCCATGACCTCGAATGAGGGGGGCACACCGTGGGAAGTGGCCGGCGCTGCCCGTGCGGGTCCCGCCGCCGAAATCCGCCGGTCCGCACATGAGGCCTGTGGCCAGGGCGCACAGTGCTGCCATCGAGTGCCTCGCAGTACAGTGCGGTGGTCCGGGGGTGCACCGCACCGTAGTGCAATATATGCGACCCTGTCGTTTGGAATATGGGACGGAATGTGTCTGACCTCGATCAGCTCACCCAGTCGCTCGCACGCAACCTCAAGCGCTGGCGCGGCGAGCGCGGCTTCACACTGGACGCTCTCGCGGCGAGGGCCGGGGTCAGCCGCGGCATGATCATCCAGATCGAGCAGGCCCGGACGAACCCGAGCGTCGGCACGACCGTCAAGCTCGCGGACGCGCTGGGCGTCAGCATCACCACGCTGCTCGACTACGAGCAGGGGGCCCGGGTGCGACTGGTTCCCGAGAGTCAGGCCGTCCGCATGTGGTCCACGGAGGCGGGGAGTTCGACCACGCTGCTGGTGGGCACGGAGGCCGGGGGCCCGCTGGAGCTCTGGTCCTGGCACCTGATGCCCGGAGACACCAGTGCCTCCGACCCGCACCCCGAAGGAACGGTGGAGCTCCTCCATGTCACGGCTGGTGAACTGACCCTGGTCGTCGACGGCGAGGCCCACGCGGTACCCGCCGGTACTTCGGCGACGTTCCAGGCGCACGTCCCGCACAGCTACCGCAACGACGGCTCCGAACCGGTCGAACTGACCATGGCGGTCTCGATCCCGCCGGTCCGCCGAGACGGTAAGTGAGTGCGGACCGGTGGCTGTTAGCGTGGCACCCATGCGCGCACCACTGGGCACCTTCGACGACGCCTCACCCGCTGCCGACCGCCTCGACCTGCTCACGCCGCCCGTGGCGGAAGCGGTCGCGGCCGGCTGGGGCGGGTTCGCCGCAGACCGGCTCGTCTTCGTGGACACGGACCCGGCGATCGCCGACACTGCGGTCTTCGTCGAGCACTACGGCGCCGGGTTGCTCGACAGTTCGGCGAACTGCGTGGTCGTGGCGGGCAAACGGGGCGCCGAGGTCACACTGGCCGCATGCGTCGTCCTCTCAGGTACGCGCGTCGACGTGAACGGGGTGGTGCGCAAACACCTCGGGGCGCGCAAGGCGTCCTTCGCCCCGATGGACACGGCGGTCGGCGAGACCGGCATGGAGTACGGCGGAATCACTCCGATCGGCCTCCCCGCCGCCTGGCCCCTGCTGCTCGACCCCGCCGTGGTCGACGAGGAGTGGGTCCTGATCGGCAGCGGCCGTCGCCGCGGCAAGCTGATCGTGCCGGGCAAGGCGCTGGCGGCACTGCCGGGCGCGGTGATGGTCGAGGGCCTGGGCATCTGACTCCCTCCTCCTCAGGTCATTCCGGTCCTGCTCCGGGTCTCCGGCTTCTTCCGTCCCCCCGGCCCTGCTGCACCCGCTGTGCCTCGCACCTGAGTGGCCGGGGCGGGCGCCGCAGAAGGGCGGGCGCTCAAGCGCCGCCGCTCCGATGGGCCCCGAGCCAGTCGACGGCGAAGTCCACGGCCGCACGGAGACGGACCAGCCGGCTGCCGGCCGAACCCACCGGGCCCGTGCGTACGGCCCCGGTGGTGTCGGCGCACTCGAAGGCGCGGCCCAGAGCCGCGAAGTCGCCGTCGTCCAGCGCGACGTCCTCGTACTCCCACCAACCACGCTCTCCCTGTGGTGCCACCACGCAGCGGTAGAGGCGGCGCGGCGGGGCGGGGAGGCGGTACTCGGCGAGGTGGAACGCGGTGCAGGTGTCGAAGCCCGTGCCCAGCAGCAGGATCTGTGCATCGGCCTCGTACAGGCGGGCGAGGGGGGAGTCCTCGCCCAGATGGCAGTCCTGCCGGTGCTCGGCGAGCAGCTTCCGGGCCGCCGGTCCGATCGCGGTGAACGAGGTCTGCGGATGGGCGCTGCGCTCCGCGCCCGGGGTCAGCCGCACCGTCTCGGCGAGCCGCCCCATGGCCGGTGCGGGCGATACCTCACGGTCGAACGGCGGCATCGCCGCACGCAGAGCCGCACGCGCCTCGTCGCTCAGGCCGCGGACGCGCTCCAGGTAGGAGCGCGAGGTGTCGGAATTCTCCGGGGTGAAGGAAGGGACGACCAGGGTGCCCTCCGGTCCGAGTACGGTCCGCAGGGCGTCCGCCATGGCCCCTGCGTCGCCCCCCACGGAGCGCATCGACGCGTGGACCAGCAGGACGCCGCCCCGCTCCACACCGAGCCCGGCCAGTTGGGCGGCCGCAGCGCGTTCACCGTTGACGAGGTGCTGTGTCACGACGGGCATTCTCCCGGCCGGAAGCCCGGCGCGACACCACGCCTGTCAGGAGGGGCGGCCCAGACGGGGTATCTCGATCGCCGGGCAGCGGTCCATCACCATGTCGAGACCTGCCGCGCGCGTGCGCGCGCAGGCCGCCTCGTCGATCACCCCGAGCTGGAACCAGACCGCTTTCGCCCCGGCCGCCACGGCCTCGTCGGCCACCCCGCCCGCGAGGTCGCTGTTGACGAAGACATCCACCACGTCGACCGGGAACGGGATGTCCGCCAAAGACGCGTATCCCTGCTCGCCGTGGACCGGCTCGGCCTTGGGATGCACGGGCACCACCTTCTTGCCGAAGCGCTGGAGGACCTCGGCCACCCCGTGTGCCGCACGGGAGCGGTTGGCGGACAGGCCGACCACCGCCCAGGTGTCGCCCGTGCCCTGAAGGATCCTGCGGACCGTCTCGTCGTCTGCGTACATGCCCGGACAACGGACGGCCCTCCCGGACCATTCCCCACGTGAGGGGGAACGTGGCCTCCGGACCGGCACATAGGGTGGGCGGATGCAGGAGCAGTACCGGACAGTCGCCCGTGCGGGCGTGCACGAGACCGAGGTCAACCGATCGCGCTTCCTCTGCGCGCTCGCTCCCGCCGCCACCGAGCAGGAGGCGCAGGAGTTCGTCGCACGCGTCCGCAGGGAGCACCCCACCGCGACCCACAACTGCTTCGCCTACGTCATCGGCGCCGACGCCTCCGTACAGAAGGCCAGTGACGACGGAGAGCCCGGTGGAACGGCGGGTGTGCCGATGCTGCAGATGCTCATGCGGCGGGACGCGCGGTACGTCGTCGCCGTCGTCACCCGCTACTACGGCGGTGTGAAGCTCGGCGCCGGCGGGCTGATCCGCGCGTACGGGGGAGCGGTAGGTGAAGCGCTCGACACGCTGGGCATGATCACCCGGCGGCGGTTCCGGCTGGCAACCGTGACCGTCGACCACCAGCGGGCGGGCAAGCTGGAGAACGACCTGCGCGCCACCGGCACGACCGTGCACGAGGTGCGGTACGCGGAGAGCGTGACGATCGGGATCGCGCTGCCGGACGCCGAAGTCGAGGAGTTCAGGTCCTGGCTGGCCGACGCCACGGCGGGGTCGGCGACCTTCGAACCGGGTGGCGAGACCTACGGGGACGTCCGGTCCGGATGAGGGATCGAGGGCCCGCGGCATTAGCGTGGTCGGGCAGGCGGCGGAGAACCGCGGCGGACGAGGTGACCGGGCCGGAGCGGACCCGGGGGCGGAGGAAGCGGAACATGCAGGTCGGAGCCCTCTGGGCCATCGGAGTGATGTCGTGAGGATTCTGCACACCTCGGACTGGCACCTGGGGCGGACGTTCCACCGCGTTCCTCTGCTCGAAGCCCAGGCCGCCTACCTCGACCACCTCGTCGAGGCCGTGCGCACCCACGCCGTCGACGTGGTCGTCGTGGCCGGCGACGTCTACGACCGGGCGGTGCCCTCGCTCGCGGCGGTCCGGCTGTTCGACGACGTACTGCACCGGCTCGCGGACGCCGGGGTGCCGACGGTCATGATCTCCGGCAACCACGACTCCGCCCGCAGGCTCGGCGTGGGCGCCGGGCTGATCGCGCGGGCGGGCATCCACCTGCGCACCGACCCGGGGGACTGCGCCACTCCCGTCGTACTGTCCGACACACAGGGCGACGTGGCCTTCTACGGGCTGCCCTACCTGGAGCCCGCCTTGGTCAGGGACACGCTGGGCGCGGTGAAGGCCGGGCACGAAGCCGTCCTCTCCGCGGCGATGGACCGGGTCAGGGCCGACCTCGCCTCCCGGCCGGCGGGGACCCGCGCCGTGGTCCTCGCGCACGCCTTCGTGGCGGGCGGCGAGCCCAGCGACAGCGAACGTGACATCACCGTCGGCGGCGTCGCCGCGGTGCCCGCCGGGGTCTTCGACGGCGTCGACTACGTGGCCCTCGGACACCTGCACGGCAGCCAGACCGTCACCGAACGCGTGCGCTACTCGGGCTCCCCACTCGCCTACTCCTTCTCCGAGCACGCCCATCGCAAGACCATGTGGCTCATCGACCTGGGCGGCGAGGGTCAGCTCGCCGCCGAACGCGTCAGCTGCCCGGTCCCACGCACGCTCGCGCGGCTGCGCGGACACCTCGACGTCCTGCTGGAGGACCCGGCCCTGGAGCGCCACGAGGAGTCCTGGGTGGAGGCCACGCTCACCGACCCCGCCCGGCCGGACGAGCCGATGGCCCGACTCCTCGAACGCTTCCCGCACACCCTCAGCCTGGTCTTCGAACCCGAACGCGCCCCGGAGGACCTGCTCGCCTCGTACGCCCAGCGGCTCAGAGGACGGGACGACCACCAGATCGCCGAGGACTTCGTGGCTCACGTGCGCGGGGGAAGCGGCCCCAGCGAACAGGAGCGCACGGTGCTCCGCGCCGCCTTCGACGACGTACGGGTCGTCGACGGCCTGACCGAGGTGGCCCGATGAGACTCCACACCCTCGCCCTCACCGCCTTCGGCCCCTTCGGCACCACGCAGGAAGTCGACTTCGACGCCCTGTCCTCGGCCGGGCTCTTCCTGCTGCACGGCCCGACCGGGGCGGGCAAGACCTCCGTCCTCGACGCCGTCTGCTACGGGCTCTACGGAGCGGTGCCCGGCGCCCGGCAGGGCCCCGGCACCTCCCTGCGCAGCGACCACGCCCCCGCGGACCTGCCGACCGAGGTCCGGCTGGAACTGACCGTCGGCGGACGCCGGCTCGAGGTCACCCGGAGCCCCGCCCAGCCCCGTCCCAAGCGCAGGGGCGGCGGATTCACCACCGAGAAGGCGCAGAGCCTGCTGCGCGAGCACGACCCGGTGAAGGGCTGGCAGGCGCTCAGCCGCTCGCACCAGGAGATCGGCGAGGAGATCGGCCGGCTCATCGGGATGAGCCGGGAACAGTTCTGCCAAGTGGTGCTGCTCCCCCAGGGCGACTTCGCCCGCTTCCTGCGCGCGGACGCCGAGGCACGGGGCAAGCTCCTCGGCAGGCTCTTCGACACGCGCCGGTTCGCGGCCGTCGAGGAGCGGCTTGCCGAGCTCCGTCGCACGGCCGAAGCCCGGGTCCGGACGGGCGACGAGCAGATCCTCGCTCTCGCACAGCGGATCGCCCAGGCGGCCGGTCCCGCGGCCGGCGAGACGATGCTGCCCGAGGACCGGCCCGGTGAACCCGGACTGGCCGGAGGCGTACTGCAGTGGGCCGCCGTCGCACGCAGCGGCGCCCACGAACGGCTCGACATCGCCCACTGCGCCCTGGCCACGGCGGAGAGCCGGCACGCGGCGGCCCGGCATGCACTCGACGCCGAGCGCGAGCTGGCCCGGCTCCAGCAGCGCTACGAGGAGACCCGCCGTCGCGCCGCCGGACTCGAGGAGCGCCGCGCCGAACGCGACCGGTGCCACGAACAGCTGTCCCGCGCGCGCAAGGCGGACCTGGTCGCCCCCGCGCTCGAACTGCGGGACGAGGCCGAACGCGCCCACCGCACAGCGAGCGACGCCCGCGCAAGGTCCCGGGCGGGCCTGCCCGGCGAGCTGGCCGACGCCGGCGCCGAGCGGCTCGCGGCCCTGGAGCGGGAGATCCGCGTGGAGCTCGGCACGCTCGACGCCGCCCGCCGCGCCGAACAGCGCACCCTGGAGATCGACGCCGAACGGGCCGGGCTGGAGCGGCAGTCACGTGCCGACGACGAAATGATCCAGGAGGCAGCCGACTGGCTTGCAGGCTGGGACACCACCCGCCGGGACCTCCAGGAGCGCATCGAGACGGCCCAGGAGGCCGCGACCCGCGCGGAGCAACTGGCCGGACAGCTGGCCCCCGCGCGGAAGCGGCTGGACGCCGCCCACCGGCGCGACGCGCTCGCCGTGCAGGAGCAAGCCGCCGAGGGCCGTCTGACAGGAGCCCGCGAGCACGCGGTGGCCGCGCACGAGACCTGGCTGGGTCTGCGTGAACGGCGGCTCAGGGGGATCGCCGCGGAGCTGGCCGCCGAGCTCGTCGACGGAACGGCCTGCGCCGTGTGCGGGTCCGCCGAACACCCGGAGCCCGCCCTCGCCGGCGACGGCCATGTGGACCGGGCGACGGAGGAAGCGGCGCTGACCGCACACCGGCGCGCCGAACGGACACGCGCGGACGCCGAACGCGAGCTCGAAGTCCTCCGAGAACGCCTGGCCGCGGCCCGCGCCGACGCGGCAGGGCCCGAGGGTTCTGGCGGCGGTGCGCACGGAACAGGGACCGGTGGCGCGGACTCCCGAACGTCCTCGGTGGCCGAGCTCGCCGCGTACGTCGACAGGCTGAACCAGGAGCACAAGGACGCCCACCGGCTGGCCGCCGGGACGCACGGTGCGAGGGAGACCCTCGCCGCAGCCGAGCGGGAGCACCTCGGACGGCTCGACGAGCGGCAGCAGGCCGAGCGGCGAGCCGCGGCCCGTACCTCGCAGCGGGAAGCGCTCGACCGTGAGCAGTCCGCTCTGGAAGCCGAGCTGGTGAAGTCCCGCGGCACATCGGCATCCGTCGCGGAGCACGCCGAACTACTGGGGCGCCGGGCCGGGCTGCTCGCCGAGGCCGTGGAAGCCCTCCGCGCCGAGCAGAGCGCCGCGCAGTCGAGCAAGGAAGCCGACGGCCGGGTCGCCGACGCAGCCTTCCGCGCGGGCTTCGACACTCCGCGGGCCGCGGCCGCGGGGCTGCTGGGCGAGACCGCGCAGCGCGAACTGCAGCACCGGATCGACGCCTGGCAGGCGGAGTCCGCCGCGGTCGCGGACCGGCTCGCCGAGGAGGACGCCCGGGCGGCGGCGGAACGCCCGCCCGCCACGCCCGACGCCGCGCTGACGGCGTACGACCTCACCGCGCGGCTGCTGCGCAACGGTGCGACCGCGCTCGCCGCGGCACAGGAGCGCCGCACCGAGCTCGGCCGGCTCTCCGGGCATGCGGCGGACGAAGTGCGAAGGCTGGGGCCGCTGCGCTCCGAGTACGAGCGGGTGGCGCGACTCGCCGGACTCACCGCGGGCACCTCGGCCGACAACGAGCGAAGGATGCGGCTGGAGGCGTACGTACTCGCGGCCCGGCTCGAACAGGTGGCCGCCGCGGCGACCGCCCGTCTCCAGAAGATGTCGTCCGGCCGCTACACCCTGGTCCACTCCGATGCGCGCAGCGGAGGCCGGAGGGCGGGGCTCGGCCTGCACGTGGTGGACTCCTGGACGGGCCGGGAACGCGACACGGCCACCCTCTCGGGCGGTGAGACGTTCTTCGCCTCGCTCGCCCTGGCACTCGGCCTCGCCGACGTCGTCACGGACGAGGCGGGCGGGGTCCGGCTGGACACGCTCTTCATCGACGAGGGCTTCGGCAGCCTGGACGAGCAGACCCTGGACGAGGTGCTCGACGTCCTGGACTCGCTGCGTGAGCGTGATCGCAGCGTCGGGATCGTCAGCCACGTGGCCGACCTGCGCCGCCGTATCCCCGCGCAGCTGGAGGTGGTGAAGGACCGGCACGGATCGGCGGTCCGCCACCGGACGACGGGCACGCTCGGCGGCTGACCAGGCCGTCGCTCCCGGCGACCGCACGCCCGTGTGCCGGCCGGCCGGAATCGCTCAGTGGCTGAGCGGCCTGCGGGTGCCGCCCAGCGGCTGATCGGCCGGCGGGGCAGGGGGGAGGAGTACACGACGCTGGTGGTCACGGAGCCGAGGGTTCCGACCCTCCCCGTGATCTCCTCCAGGTGACGCATCGATCTGGCTGTCACCTTCAGTACGAAACAGTCGTCCCCGGTGACGTGGTGGGCCTCGATGATCTCCGGCGTCGTGTCGGTCAGATCGTGGAACGGCTTGTAGTTGCCGTGGGGATAGCGCAGCCGGACGAGGGCGAGGATCGGCATCCCGAGGCGTTCCGGGTCCACCACGGCTGCGTATCCGCTGATGATGCCCGCATCCTCGAGACGGCGTACCCGCTCCGTGACGGCGCTGGGGGACATCGCGACGGCGCGGGCCAGCTCGGCGAAGGTCGCCCGTCCGTCGCGTTGCAGGACATCGAGGATCCGCCAGTCGGTGGCGTCCGTGGAATAGTCGTTCATGGGCCGAGACAACACGCGAAATCCCGGTGAATCAAGTGATGTGCCGGGAATCCCTGCTTCCCGGGTGGGCTCGTCGGCCGTAGATTTCCGGGCATGAACTCAGTGCCCGCCACCGCGGCCCACCCCGTCCTGCGCGTCCCGCCCGCCTCCCCGGCAGCCGCCGCCGCGTACTTCGGCGCCTCTCTCGCCTTCCACGCCGACGTCTCCGACGTGGCTGCCGCCCTCGACTCCCACGGGGACCCGGGATTCGTCGTCCTGGACTCCCGCTCCACCGCTTCCTGGGACCAGGGGCACGTGCCCGGCGCCGTGCACCTGCCGACCGCCCTGATCGCGGAGCAGGGGGCCGCGCTCCTCGACCCGGCCGTCCCGGTGGTCACGTACTGCTGGGGACCCGGCTGCAACGGTGGCGCCCGTGCCGCCCTGGCACTGGCCGAACTCGGATACCAGGTGAAGGAGATGCTCGGCGGCTTCGAGTACTGGGTGCGTGAGGGATTCGAGTTCGAGACCTGGAGGGGGCGCGAGCAGCGCGCCGCCGACCCGCTCACCGCACCGGCAGGCTCCGAAGACTGCGGCTGCTGACACGGAGTCGTGCGGCCCGGCCCGGTGGGTGAAGCGCGCGTTCCGGAGTGAGGAGTGGGCCGGGGACCGGCTCAGACGGTGGGCAGCGCGCCGAACAGGGCTTCCCCGTCGTCCCCGGCCGGCAGGCCGCTGACCTGTCCGTCGCCCACCTCCACCACCCGCCACACACCGTCCTCCCGCAGCGCAAGGTCGGTCGTCACCCAACGGCAGCCGAGGCGGCGCACGGCCGCACCGACCGCGTCGAGACCGGGCGCCGGCACCCGGCCGGGAGTGTCCGGATGGGCCGTCACCCGCACCGGTTCCCCGTCCACCCACCACACCCGGGCCTCCCCGCCCGTCACGAAGGGCTCGTACGCGCGCAGTACCAGCCCGCCGGCCAGGAAGTCGCCCTGCAGCTCGACGAACCGGTTCACGACCCGGGCGAGCCGGTCGGTGTCCGACAACTCCGGCACGAAGCACGCCTCGTGCCACTCGTGCTTGCGGGACTTCACGAAGTCCTTCACGATCCCCGGCCCCGTGCCGAGCGGTGCCGCCAGCCGGGACAGGGACGCCGGATCCGGTGGACCGCCGGTCTCGGGCAGCGCGCACCAGACGCTGCGAGGCGTGAGGGCGGTGAACGTCGCGTACCAGCCGGGGAGTTCGTGGGCCAGGTGGTACGCGGAGGCGGACGTCAGGAGCGAGCAGCCACGTGCGGCGAGAGCCTTCTCCGCCTCGGCGTACCGAGCAGGCGGAACCATCCACCCCCGGTACCAGTACGGTCCCGAGTCCCTCGAAACCCGCCCGACCGCGGATTCCGCGTCGCCGTTGAGCAGAGCGTCGTGATCGACGGTGACGACCCGCGCGCCCGCCCGTCGTGCCACAGCCGCTTCCCCAGCGAAGTGGGGGTCGGGGCGGCCCGGCCGCAGTGGGTCGGAGCAGAACAGGAAGGCGGCCGGGGCCATGCGGAACTCACTCTTCGGAACGTAGGGGAGAGGGGAGCGCTGACGGGCGGCCCGGCTGCCGTGCGCCGGGCCGCCCGCCCCGTCGAGCGGGTTCAGAGACGGGACAGCTCGTCCACCAGGTCGTCCAGGCCGAGTGACCCCTGGGAGAGGGCGGCCATGTGCCAGGCCTTGAGGTCGAACGCGTCACCGTGTGCCCTGCGGGCGTTCTCCCGGCCCAGCAGCCAGGCGCGCTCGCCCAGCTTGTAACCGATGGCCTGCCCGGGCATCGACAGATAGCGGGTCAGCTCGCTCTCCACGAAGTCCGCCGGCCGGCCGCTGTGGCTGCCGAAGAACTCCTGGGCCAGGTCCGGCGTCCACCGCTCGCCCGGATGGAACGGCGAGTCCGCGGGGATCTCCAGCTCCAGGTGCATGCCGATGTCCACGATCACCCGGCACGCACGCATCATCTGCGCGTCCAGATAGCCGATCCGGCGCTCGGCGTCGGGCAGGAAGCCCAGTTCGTCCATCAACCGCTCCGCGTACAGGGCCCAGCCCTCCGCGTTGGCACTGACGTGGCCGATCGAGGCCTGGTATCGCGAGAGGCTGTCCGCCACGTGCGTCCACTGCGCGATCTGCAGATGATGGCCCGGCACGCCCTCGTGGTACCAGGTGGACACCAGGTCGTACACCGGGAAGCGGGTGTCGCCCATGGTGGGCAGCCAGGTGCGGCCGGGGCGCGAGAAGTCCTCGGAGGGCCCCGTGTAGTACGGAGCGGCGGCACCGCCCGCGGGAGCGATACGGGACTCCACCTTCCGCACCCGCTCGGCCAGCTCGAAGTGGGTCCCGTCGAGCGCCTCGATGGCCTCGTCCATCAGGCCCTGCAGCCACACCCGGACCTCCTCCACGCCCTCGATGTGCTCACCGTGCACATCGAGGTGGGCGAGAGCCTCCCAGGGCCCCGCACCAGGAAGGATCTTGTGGGCCTCGGTCTTCATCTCGGCCAGCAGCCGGTGGTATTCGGCCCAGCCGTACGCGTACGCCTCGTCGAGGTCCAGGTCTGTGCCGTTGAACTGACGGGCCCAGCGGGCGTAACGCTCACGGCCCACGGTGTCGGGTGCCCCCTCGACAGCGGGGGCGTACACCTCGCGCATCCAGTCGCGCAGCGCGAGGAGCCCTTCGGCGGCCCGGCCGGCGGCCTCGTCCAGTTCCGTGCGGAGCGCGTCCGGTCCCGAGGACACGAAGTCCTGGAAGAATCCGGGCCCTTCGCCCCCGGCCCAGGAGCCCAGCTGCTCGATGAAGGTGGCGGTGGGACGAGGGCCCGCGTAGAGCTTCCGTTCCAGGCCGAGCGTGAGAGAGGCGCGGTATCCCTCCAGGGCGGCGGGGACAGCCAGCAGACGGTCCACGATCGCGGCCCAGTCCTCCTCCGTCGCGGTCGGAGTCGCCGTGAACACCTCGCGAAGGCTGTGGACCGGGGAGTGGATGTTGGAGACGGCCCGCAGCCCCTCCTCCGCCTCATGGATGGCCAGTTCGGCCGTCAGGCGCTCGCGCAGCAGCCGTGCGCAGCGCTGTTCGGCCTCGGTGTCCGCGCCCGGTACGCGTTCGGCGACGTCCAGTTCCGCAAGTGTCCTGCGAATCAGCTCGGCCGCCTCGGCCTGGCCGGCGGGCGAGAGGTCGGGCAGCCCGCGAGAGCTCTCCGCGACACCGAGATAGGTGCCGGTGATCGGGTCGAGTG
Organism: Streptomyces clavifer; assembly: GCA_014651175.1. Lineage (GTDB taxonomy): Bacteria > Actinomycetota > Actinomycetes > Streptomycetales > Streptomycetaceae > Streptomyces > Streptomyces clavifer. Next base: position 111,670 of record BMWJ01000005.1, read on the forward strand.
CGATGTATGCGTCGACGTAGGCGTCGGCGACCTGGCGCGGCAGTGCGCTGCTCGGTGTGTCTGACATGGGGACATCCTCGTACGGCGGAGGCCTCCGCGTCACCGGTATGCGACCTTCGGCCTCGCCGAGGGTGCCCGGAAGGCGGGACTCCGTTCGTGGCTCCGCAGGAGTCCGCCGCAGAGGTTCGCCCTGGGGTGCGCCGCAGGGGGTTCGCCACCCCTGCGGCGCAGGGCGCCGGCGTGCGCGTGGTGAGGCCCGTCACGGCGTCGCGGTCTCGGGCCGTGACTCCGGGGCGCCCGTGGCCGGAGGCAGGAGGGGACCGCACTCCCACTGCTGGAAGATCAACCGGGTCTCCACCCGCGCGACCTCGCGGCGCGAGGTGAACTCGTCCAGGACCAGCCGCTGCAGATCCGCCGTGCCGGCGACGGCCACGTGGACCAGGTAGTCGTCGGGGCCGGTGAGGTGGAACAGTGCGCGGGACTCGGGCAGCGCCCTGATCCGTTCGACGAACGGGCCGATGAGCTCGCGGCGGTGCGGCCTGACCTGCACCAGGAGCAGCGCCTCCAGGCCACGGCCGAGCCGCGCCGGATCGAGCCGCAGCTGGTGCCCCAGGATCACCCCGGCGCGGCGCAGCCGTGTCACCCGGTCCAGACAGGTGGACGGTGCCACACCGACCTCGGCGGCGAGCTCCCGGTACGTCTTCCGTGCATCGTTCTGCAGCAGTCGCAGAATGTGCAGATCCACCGGGTCGAGTGCGACGGATTCGGCCATCGGCCGAACGTAGCACGGGGACTCCCCGCGACGGCCCGTCCTCTGTTCAGAGTGGTGACATGGACACCGAATTCTCTGCGCTGACCACCCCGGCACCCACCCGGTCCAGGGCGCTCGCCACCGAAGCCGTGCACGCCGGACGCGACGATCTCGCCTCCCTCGGTCTGCACGCCGCACCGATCGACCTGTCCACCACGTATCCGTCCTACGACTCCCGGGGCGAGGCCGAGCGCATCGACGCCTTCGCCGCCACCGGCGCGAAGCCCGAAGGGCCGCCCGTCTACGCGCGGCTGGACAACCCGACGACGGCCCGGTTCGAGACGGCTCTGGCCCGTCTGGAGGGTGCCGAGAGCGCCGTGGCCTTCGCCAGTGGAATGGCGGCGCTCACCGCCGTGCTGCTGGCCCGCGCGAGCAAGGGGCTGCGCCACGTGGTCGCGGTGCGTCCGCTCTACGGCTGCAGCGACCACTTGCTGGGCGCCGGGTTGCTCGGCACCGAGGTGACCTGGACCGATCCGGCGGGCATCGCCGACGCGATGCGTCCGGACACCGGCCTGGTGATGGTCGAGACGCCCGCCAACCCGACGCTGGCCGAGGTCGACATCCGGGCCGTGGCGCACTCCTGCGGTTCCGTCCCGCTGCTCGTCGACAACACCTTCGCCACACCGGTGCTGCAGCGCCCGCTCGAACACGGGGCCCGCATCGTGCTGCACAGCGCGACCAAGTACCTGGGCGGGCACGGGGACGTGATGGGCGGCGTCGTCGCCTGCGACGAGGAGTTCGCGGCGACGCTGCGGCAGGTGCGCTTCGCCACCGGCGGCGTCCTGCACCCGCTCGCCGGCTACCTGCTGCTGCGCGGACTGTCCACGCTCTCCGTGCGGGTGCGGGCCGCGTCCGCCAGCGCCGCCGAACTGACCCGCAGGCTCTCCGCGGACCCGCGCGTAGCCCGCGTGCACTACCCGGAGCTGGGCGGGGCGATGGTGTCCTTCGAGGTGTACGGGGACCCGCACCGGGTGATCGCGGGAGTCGGCCTTATCACGCCGGCGGTGAGCCTGGGCAGCGTCGACACGCTGATCCAGCATCCGGCCTCCATCAGCCACCGCATCGTGGATGAGGGAGACCGGCAGGCCGCGGGAGTCGGCGACCGCATGCTGCGCATGTCGGTGGGTCTCGAGGACGTCGAGGACCTGTGGGCCGATCTGTGCCAGGCGCTCAGCGACGGATCCGCGGGTGCTGTTCCGTCTGCTCGTGGGCAGGAAGCGGCCGGGCGGGAGACGCAGCCAGCCGGGCGGTGATCACCAGCGTGCCCTCCTCGATCTGGTAGTCCAGGGGCAGCGAGAGTGCGCGCATGGCCGCGACCATGCCTGTGTTGTGGGCCTGGGTGACGGCGTACACGCTGTCACAGCCGGCCTCGACGGCCAGGGCCACCAGCCGTCCGAGGAGCTCGGAGCCGATGCCGCGGCGCTGCCAGTCGTCCTCCACCATGAGGGCGACCTCGGTCTCGTCACCGTCCCAGAGCAGGTGACCGAGAGCCACCAGTCGGCCGGAGGCCGTCTGTACGGCGAGCGTGCGGCCGAAGCGGGGACTCAGGAGGTGGTCCAGGTAGCGGTCGGCGTCACGGACCGGGCCGTGGTACCGCAGGCCGAGGGTGTGCTCGGAGCAGCGGTCGTGCATGGCGCGGGCGGCGGCGAGGTCGCTGCGGTCCGCGCGCCGCACGGTGATCTCGTTGCCCTCGGGAAGGGTGAGGACGTCCTCGCTGCGCGGTACGCGCGGGCCGAGCCGGGCGTCGAGTTCGACCAGGGCACGGGCCCGCGCGAACTCGGTCGGCGTGAACGGCAGATACGGTCGCTCCACCGTGATGACTCCGCCCGACGGGTCGCGCAGTCTCATCACGGTGTCCTCCAGAACACCCTCCACGGGTGCGCTCTCCCCGGTGGGACGCCCGGTGATCGACAGGGCGGGCAGCGAGTGGATGGTGCACCGGCCGAGGAGCTGGCGGAGCGCCAGCGGGAGTTCGGCCGCGTCGAGCGCCGTACGGGTGGCGAGGCCGATGACCCGGGTGGGGGTGTCCACCAGGTCGTGGGCGTCCGCACGCTCGATCCAGGTGCCGGTGCCCCCGGCGGCGGCGATCTCCCGGGTGAGCTGCTGGGCCGGCAGCCCAGCGGGCGCCCGCAGGAGGAACTCGTCGACAGTGCCACGAGCCAGCGGGTGCGTCTGCAGGGTGAGGATGTCGATGCGGTGCCGGGCGAGCGCGATGCAGAGCGAGGCCAGGGTGCCGGGGGCGTCCCGCACCGTGGTCCGCATGCGCCACAGGACCGTCTCCACGGCCTCGTCGGCGCCGTCGGAGTCGTTCTCCGGACTCGTGTCGACGTCGGACGTGCTGGTATCCGGCGGCGGGGCGTGGCTGTGCCGCCGCGCCCACCAGGTGTGGAACCCGGCCGTGGCGACCAGGGCGACGGCCGAGGCCACGAGCAGATACGGGCCGTCCGGCTGGTGCCCGATCAGATTGGCGATCGCGTCGGCCACGGCAACCGCCGTGAAGAGAGCGGCCAGTTCGATCAGGTCCCGCCGCCAGTGGTGCGGACGGCGGGCACTCTTCGCGGATGTCACATCAGTCATGTCCTCACTGTGACCGACCGGTGTTGCCTGATCACGAACGGATTGTGACTGATGGGTTACGTGTGGATCTGGTCGCCTATCAGCACCTTTTGCTCGTCCCCGTCCCCGTCCCTGTCCCCGTCCCCCTCGGCCCGGTCGATCCCGCCGAGGGCCTTCTCCCCGCCGCCGGCCCCGGCCCCGGCTGAGCCCGCGGGCCGTGTGGCCGCCAGCAGCCGGGCGGCCTGCCGCACCAGCTGGGAGGAGCCCCGGCGGCCGGCCGTCCCGGCGAGACCGGCGATCGGCTCCATGGTCACCGGACCGCAGCGTTCCGCACACTCGCCGGCCACGGCAAGGATCTCGCCCAGTCCGCGCGGCGCCTTCTCGTAGGCCAGCAGGCTCGGCAGGGCTGCGGCGAGCACAGACAGCACCGTCCGGTACGCGCCGGTGGCGGCGGCTGTCCGGACCGAGTCCGCGACCCGGGTGGGCTTCACGAGGTCATGGTCGACGAGTACGGCCAGGTCCCGGCCGAGCATGGCCGTGTCCAGGCACCCCTGGGCAGCGAGCACGAGCAGGCCGTCCACTGCCGAGAGGCGGTCCTCCGGGCGGCGTGCCCCCAGCCCGTACGCCAGAGCGAGGTGCATGGCGTCGGCGGCGGGCCCGCCCGCCTCGGCGAGTCCCGGCAGCACCCACGCCCCACCGTCCGGCCCGTCGTCCGCGCCGTGCATGAGGGTGGGCGTCATCCACGCGGCCAGGGTCTCCCTGTCCTCCGGGAGAGCCGCGAGCCAGTGCTCCGAGCGCGCGGCGTCCCAGTGGTAGCAGGGGCTCTGATCGGGGTAGTGCGGCCGGCCCAGCCAGTGGAACGCGCGCGGGAACTCCTGCTGGATGTCGAGGCGCTCCTTCGTTGCGAGCAGCACTCGGCGAATCCCGGTGGTGGACCGGCGGAACCAGGTGTCCGAAGTGGGGCGGTCGTCGTCCGACCCGTGCCGGAGCACGGTCGCGACCGGCTCGTCCGCCCGCAGCCACGAGGCGAGCCGTTCACCCTCCGCAGTCCCGAGCAGAGCGGCGTCGGCTGCGGCCCGCTGGCTGCCGGTCCGGCGTACGCGCAGCAGCGCCTGCGCGAAGTCGACGGGCCCCGGCCGGACGCCGAGCCGACGGTAGGTCCGCAGCCGTTCCACGAGCTCGCCCGCGTCCAGCGAACCGGTGTGCCAGGTCGGTGTGGCCAGCAGGAACGGCACCTGTCCCGTCGTCACGAAGGCGGCGGCTTCCCACAGCCTCGCGTGCATCACCCCGTCCAGCGCGGCGTGCGGGCAGGTGCCGGTGTTCCTCGCCCGCGTACGTCCGTCGTGGACGGACCGGAACGAGATCCGGCCGAGCAGGGACGCCGCGACCAGATCGAGACCGCCGGGCTGCCGGGTGAACCACTGGTCCACCTGTTCCTGCCGAGGATCCTTGACCCACCATTGGCCGGCCAGCGCCTCACGCAGCGCCTCGGTCAGCGACGTGCGGTCTGTCCGTGCGTGACGGACCAGCCCGTCGAGCGCACGCTCGAACAGATCGACCTCGCGCGTTCCGGAATGCACCAGGGCGGCCACCTCCTCGACGAGCTCGGCCACCGTCTCCGGGGCGGGTGCGAGCCGTCGTGCGGTGGGAACCGGGGGCAGCGACTCCTCGTAGGGCTCCTCGGCGGGTCCCTCGCCCAGCAAATCCCCGAACACCTCGTGGGCGGCGGCCCTGTGCATCGGGCCCAGCTGAGCCGCGGCAAGCGCGAGATCCCGGCGCACGGCGTCCCCCGCCGCCCGGAGGTGGCGTGCCGTCAGCTTCAGGGCGCGCTCCTGGATGTCGGTGTCCTCGTGCCCGAAGGCCTCGGCGACGACCGGCAGCAGGCCGTCGGTCGCGCACGCGTCCCGGCGCAGTGCCTTGCCGATCAGTACCAACTGGGCTCGGACCAGCTTCTTCTCCGTACGGAACAGGACCGAGCTCGACACCTCGGCGAGCTCACGCGTGGTCAGCTCGCCCCGTGCGTCCAGCCGGGAAAGCACCTCCTGTGCGTGGCCGGCGACGACCGGCAGACCGTCGCCGGCCATCCCCGACCAGTCCGAGACGCGCGCAGCCTCCTCCTGCTCGGTCAGTGCCAGCGCACGCACCACGGCCAGACCGAACCGCAGGTCCCCCGGTTTGCCCCCGCGCAGCAGCCGCTTCAGGGCCGCGTCGGCCAGCGCGGCGCGGTCCAGCACGCCTTCGGAGGCAAGCGTCGCCAGTGCTGCGGGCCAGTGGTCGCCGGAGCGCGGATCGTCGTACCAGAACATCGCGGACGGGGTCTCGGCCCCCTCGAACAGTCTCGGCACCAGGGACGTGAGATGCGGTTCGGCGCGCAGGACGTCGATCAGCGGCCTCCGCTCGTTGCCGTGCCACCGGCCGGATCCGACGTGCGACACCCACGCCTCGACGATGGTGTCCGTGACCGGCATCGGGCACTGCGCGCGGTGTACCAGATCCGCGACGAACCGGTAGTCGGCGTCCGTCGAGGCCATCGACGGACGTGCCGCCAGCCGCTGGGCGAGGTCGGCGAGCCAGGCGGGATCACGGTCCGCGAGCACCTTGAGCACCAGGTTGTACGGAGTGCCCGACCAGTCGCGCAGATCTCTGCCGCCGATCCAGGCCGCGCAGGCCGCGGCGCCGGTGTGACACCCGGCGCCCGCCACCAGCAGCGCGTTCTGGACGACTGCCCGCTGCTGCCAGTCCCAGCCACGGGCCTCCTTGCGCAGGGACTTCAGCTCTGCGAGGGCTGCCTTGCGACCCGTGCGGTCCAGTCCGGCCACGAGTGCGGGCACGGCCTGCTTGCGGCCGCCCTGCACGGCATCGAGGAGCTCCTTCATCGCACACCTCCGGCGACCGTGGCACCGCGGCGGACCATGCGGACGGCCAGCGCGTGTTTGCAGGGGCCCCGGCGTCCTCGGTAGTCCGCCCACCACTGGCAGGTGCAGCTCAGCACCCCGTCCGTCTCCCGCACCTGGTAACGGCGTTCACCCGAGGAGACGGTCGCCGGCTCACCGTCGACGAGGACCGCTCCCGAACCGGCCAGCTGCCGTGCCGCGACCAGTCGTGGATTGTGCCGCTCGGCCCGGCGCGCGTCGTACGGAAGCTCCCGGTGGAAGTACGCCGCGTCCGCGAGGTCGTACCCCACGCGCCCGGCCGTGCCCAACCGGGTGAGGGCTGCCCGCACCCGCTCCACCGTCAGCCCCGACTGCTCGGCGAGGTGGGCCGGCTCGATCCTGGGCTCCCACGCCAGCAGCACGGAAACCAGCTCGGCGTCCGACGCGGCGTCATCCGTGGCCAGGGCCTCCAGCACCCCGCCCTCACCGGAGAATCCGCGTGACGCGTCGGGTGACAGGGTCAGGGTCAGCCGCATTCCCGGCAGCACCACCTCCCAGGCGCTCGCCGTCGCCGTACCGTCGGCCACCGGACCGTAGATCCGCAGAGCGGTCGCGTGACGCAACACCCGCTGCAGCGCGACGAGCCGCTCCGGGCCGGGCAGGCAGACCGCCCCCGCCACGGGGCGGGTCGTCGGCCGCAGGGTCTTCCCGGCGGGCACGACCCACTGGGCTCCACGCGAGGCGTTGCCCGAGGTGCGCGGCAGCGAACGGAGGAACCTCACAGCCTCCGCCGCCGGAAGCCCGGCTCGCAGATCGAAGCCGGCGGACACCACCTGGGCCTCGGCGAAACCCCGCAGCCAGCGGTCCGGCAGCGGGACCTTCTTCTCCACCACCGGTCCGTCCATCGTGGTGACCGCCATCTCGTCCGGGCCGACCCGCAGATGGAGCGGATCATCCGCGGTGATCCGGGAAAGAGCCTCGCGCAGAGGGTGGTTGACATCCACGTTGGTCGTCCCGTGGCCCGTCTCCGCCCCGTCGAGCCCGTCCTGCAGCACGTCGAGACGCGCGTACACACCGCAGCAGCCGGAGAACGACTCGAAGCGCAGCCGGTCGCCGTTCCCCGTGACCACCGGGTCGAGGGACGAGGGCAGCGTCCGCTGGTAGTAGCGGGCGGACGCCACGTCGGCGACGGCCAGCAGGCCCCGCGCGGCGATGCTCGGTGACGTGAGGAACCCGGAGAAGAACCGGGGGTGCGCCTCGGCGCCCAGCGGCGTGAGGCCACCGGCGGTCTCCAGGCCGAGCAACTGTCCGGCCTGCGAGGACTCCAGGACGGACGGACGTGAGTAGGCCAGGGCCTGAACGGATCGGGTCATGGGAAAACCGTAGGACCCACCACTGACAACGGCCCCGGACACGAGCCCGGGGCCGATCGTCGACGATGCCCGCTCACTGCCCCGTGCGCCCCGGCTGCAACACCTTGCTGAACAGCACCGTGCCGCCCTGCGCCCGTAGCCGGACGGTCAACTCCCCGCTCCCACCGTCGATGTCGACCTGTCCGAAGAACTGCGGCGACTCCATCGGTGACACGTTCGCCCGGTCCGGTGCCCGGACGAAGACCCGCTCGGGGCCGAACGTGCCGTCGAGCGCGTTGGCCGGGAACCCGCCCGCCGCCAGCGGCCCCGACACGAACTCCCAGAAGGGCGCGAAGTCCTTGAAGGCCGCCCGCTCGGGGGAGTAGTGCTGAGCCGAGGTGTAGTGCACGTCGGCGGTCAGCCAGACGGTGCCGGCGATCCGGTTGTGCTTGATGAAGCGCAGCAGTTCGGCGATCTGCAGCTCGCGGCCCAGCGGCGCGCCCGGGTCTCCCTGGGCGACGGCCTCGTAGTCCGTCGCCCCGTCCGGGACGACCAGGCCCAGCGGCATGTCGGCCGCGATCACCTTCCACACCGCCCGGGACCGGGACAGCTCGCGCTTGAGCCAGCTCAACTGCTGGGTACCGAGGATGCCCGTCGTGTCGTCGGGCTGCCGGCCGGGGGAGTTGGCGTTGCGGAACGACCGCATGTCCAGGACGAAGACGTCGAGCAGCGGACCGTGGCGCACGACCCGGTGCACGCGTCCCTCGCCGGCCGGACCGCGCAGGGAGGCGCCGCCTGGGGACGAGCCGTGGCCCGGCGCCGGAAAGTACTCGCGGAAGGCCCGCATCGAGCGCGCCGCCAGGAGGTCCACGTTCTTCTCGGTGTAGCGAACGTCGTCGAGGATCTGCCCCGGGTACCAGTTGTTGCGCACCTCGTGGTCGTCCCACTGGATGACGGAGGGCACCTGTGCGTTGAACGCGCGAAGGTTGTCGTCCAACAGGTTGTACCGGAAGTTCCCGCGGTACTCGTCGAGGGTCTCGGCGACCTTCGCCTTCTCCGGGGTCGTGATGTTGCGCCAGATCCGCCCGTCCGGCAACGTCACACTGGGCTCCAGCACCCCGTCCGCGTAGATGTTGTCACCGCTGCACAGGAAGAAGTCCGGGTCGAGGCGGCGCATCTCGTCGTACACCCGGTAGCCGCCGATGTCGGGATTGATGCCCCAGCCCTGGCCCGCGATGTCACCGGACCACAGGAATCGCACCCCGTCGCGGCGCCCGGCCGGGGCGGTACGAAAGGTTCCGTACACCGGTTTGCCGGTACGGCGCGGGTCGTGCGGGTCCGAGAGCGTCACGCGGTAGTGCACCTGCTCACCGGCCGGCAGCCCGTACAGGGGCGTCGTCCCGGTGAAGTCCGTACGGGCCCCGATCAGCGGGCCGTGCCATCTGCGGGCACGGCGGAAGGACTCGGTCGACGAGGTCTCGACCAGCATGCGCGCAGGCCGGTCCGCTCGCACCCAGACCAGCGCGGACGACGCCGTCACATCGCCGACCTGCACACCCCATGCGGCGTTCGGCCTGCCCGAGAGGGCAAAGGCGGGAGCGGCGGTGACACTGGCGGGAACGGCGAAGGCGGCCGAGGCGATGAGAGATCCGCGCAGCACGGCGCGGCGGTCCGGGGCCGGTGTACGGGGACGTTTCGGCATCGATGCGACTCCAGGGGCTACGGGGCAGACGGACTGCCGTGACGACGGGCGTGTGGCTGAGTGCCGAGTCATGCCTAATGCCTGGTGGCGGCGGGCATGCCAACCACGGATGAACAGCGGGCCTCACCGCTCGGCGAGGGCTCCGCGCAACGCCCACCCACGGGCCGGGCGCCCGGCCGGGGCGGCTCCCCAACCCGTCGGCCCTGTGCCGCATCGCCTGTGCCGTTCAGGCCGGCCGCAGCTTCACGCCGCTCCGGTGGGGACGTCTCGCGGCCCTTGCCGCTATCGGCGGGCAGGGCTCCTACCTGGCCGTACCGGCCGCGGAACGCTCGGCGCGACCAGCCGTCCCAGGTGTGTTCGACGGTTGTGCGCCCGTCGCTGTGGGCGCCCCCGTCCTGGGCGCACGGACGTCGCCCGTCCAGGACCGTCCTCCGGGCCGCGGGAAGCGGCGGTCACCAGCCGGCTCGACGTGTCAGCTGCTCGTGTCGAGAATGATCCGCGCCACCGCGGCGGGGTCGTCGTTCATCGGCACGTGGCCGCAATTGGGGAGCCTCACCAGCCGGGCATCCGGGATGGTGTGCTTGGCCCGGATGCCCTGGCGGCGCGGAAGCAGGCGGTCGCGGTCGCCCCAGGCGATGGTGACCGGGAGCCCCGGCACATCGCCGGTGAAGGCGGCGCCCCGGCCCACGGCCAGAGTCGGGTGGAAGCCGGTGGCGTTCCGCAGTGCGACGGTCTCCGCCACGACGGCATCGGCAGAACGGCGTCCCGGCCGTGCGTAGATGGTGCCGGTCAGTACGGAACGGCCCGCCGCGCTGCGTGAGAGCCGCTCGACCAGGGGCATCGGCATGGCCAGCGCGGCCCCGCGCATCGCGCGCAGCACCCCGAAGGCGTAGCGGCGTTCACCCTCCGTCCAGAACCCCGCGGGGGACAGCGCGGTGACCGAGCGGACCAGCTTCTCCCGCCCCAGCTCCAGTGCCAGCAAGCCCCCGAGGGAGTTGCCCGCGGCGTGCGGGCGCCGCACACCGAGCGCCTCGCAGAACGCGCCGAGCAGGGGAGTCATCACGGTCCGCAGGTCGTACGTGAGACCGTCCGGCAATGCGGGTGAGGTGCCGAATCCCGGCAGGTCCACGGCAATGACATCCCGTTCGGCGGCCAGGATCCGCAGGACCGGGGCCCAAGCCTGACGGTGGTGCCCGATGCCGTGAAGCAGGAGCAACGGTTCGCCGGAGCCGCTCCGTTCATACGCCACCGAGACCGTGCGAGGGCCGACGGCGGAATCGACCGCGAACGAGACCGTTGTGGCCATGCCGCTCCTCGGGACGGTCCGGCCCGAGTGGGCAGGACGGTGGTGGACGCGTCGCCACCAATAATTACCGCTGGGTAGCTTGCAGTTCAAGGGGCAGGCTCGATTCCTGCTGGACACCGTCCGGCGCGTCGGCTGGGATGGAGAGGTGACTGCCGACACCGTGACCGACCTCTTCGAGGCGAACCGGCCCGTGCTCACCGGGGTCGCCTACCGCATGCTCGGTCGCGTGGCCGATGCCGAGGACGTGGTGCAGGAGACATGGCTCCGCTGGTCGGCCGCGGAGCGAGAGGGGGTGCGGGAGCCGAGGGCCTTCCTCGTGCGGATCACCACCCGGCTGGCCATCGACCGCCTGCGCCATCTGCAGTCCAGGCGTGAGTCGTACGTGGGACCGTGGCTGCCCGAGCCCGTTGCGACCGACTTCGGGCCCTCCGTGCGCGATGTCGCGGAGCAGGCCGTGCTCGCCGACTCCGTCTCGCTCGCCGTGCTGGTCGTCCTCGAGTCGCTCTCCCCGCTGGAGCGCGCGGTATTCGTCCTGCGCGAAGCCTTCGGCTTCCCGTACGCGGAGATCGCGGACGCCCTCGACCGGTCCGACGCGGCGGTGCGCCAGCTCGCGGGCCGGGCGAAACGGCACGTGGAGGAACGCAAGCCCCGCTACGACGTCGATCCGGCCGTGCGCCGCCGGCTCACCGAGCGCTTCCTCGCGGCCGCTTCCGGCGGAGACCTGGAGCAGTTGATCGCCCTGCTGGCTCCCGACGTGCGGCTGGTCAGCGACAGCGGAGGCAAGTCGAAGGCGCCGCGACGGCTCATCGAGACGGCGGACAAGGTCGGCCGCTTCCTGGTCGCCGTGGCGCAGGAGGGGGCTTCGGATATGGAGGCCGCGATCGTGGAGCTCAACGGCGGCCCGGCCCTCCTGATGACCGTGGACGGGAAGCCGGACACGGTCTTCCAGTTGGAGGTCGGTGGAGGGGTCATCCAGCGTGCCTACATCATCCGTAATCCGGACAAGTTGGCCGGTTTGCTCAGAGTCGGGCCGTCGTGGCGGTAGCCGTTCCTCCTGCCTGCTCACGGCCCGCCTGGTCGGCGCGGTAGTCGCTCGCCCTGCCGCACGAGCCCCACGGACCAGCACGGACGTGGGGTTCTTCGCTGCCGGGGGCCCACGGCTCCGCGAACGTCCTGTGAACGCTCTGCGCCAAGTGACCGCTCCGCTCCGTCACGGGGAGAGGATTGGTCTTGACCAAGGTGGTACGCCGTCCTAAGGTTCTCCACGTTAGGCAGGAACCTTTAATAAATAACGTCGCGGAATAGACGCTGGGCGATTGCGGAGGACAGGGTGGGGACCACGCAGCTGGAATCGGTGCAGGAGCCGAAGTACTGGCACCTCAAGACCGTGCTCAGTGAGGCACTCGACTCGGACTTCGCGGTGGGAGAGATCCTTCCCAACGAGCGTGATCTGGCCGCGCGCTTCGGTGTCGCCCGGGCGACGCTCCGGCAGGCCCTGGAGCAGCTGGAACTCGAAGGCAGACTCCAGCGACGCCGGGGAGTGGGCACCACCGTCGCCCCGCCCCGCGTCGGCGTCGCGGTCGCCGCAGCCCAGCACGACTGGGCGGGCGGGGATTCGGACGAGGCGTGGCAGCCCGTCGAGTGCACCACCGGAAAGGCTCCTGTCGCGGTCGCCGCCATGCTCGACGGTGCCGCCGGCGAAGACGTGCACGTCGTGCGCCGTATCCGGGTGACCCGCGGGCAGTCCGTCGCGGCCGAGCTCCTCTATGTCCCGCGCTCGTCCGTGCCCGAGCTCTCCGCGATCGATGCTCCGTCCGGCCCGGCCCGGGCACGGAGCGTCCTGCGTGAACTGCACCGCCTCGGGCTCGATGGCCAGGACCGTTCGGTCGAGCTCGGATCGGCCCGCGCGGACGATGCCAAGGAGCTCGACCGGCTTCCCGGTGCTCCGGTCCTCGTGGTCACGACGCGCTACTTCGCCGTCTCCGGCACGGCCGCCGTCTCGGTCGCCACCTACCGGGCCGACACCTGCCGGCTCACCTTCGGGGACTCGGGGGCTCTGGAGATCAGCCACGAGGAGCAGGAGCGGCAGGCCTCCTGACACCACCGGATCCGAGCGCCACGCCTTCGGCGCCGAAAATCCGGCGCCGGCGGATCCCCGGCAGCACCCGCCCGAAGCGGCCCGTCGCAGTCAGCGGCGGGCCGTCACCGTTCCCTCCACGGCGAAGAGCTGTTCCTCGACGTGGTCCAGGGCCAGCCGCAGGGCGCCGGTGGCGACGGCCGCCTCACCCAGCAGTGAGAGCGTCACCCGGGGCGGCCGCAGGCAGTACCGGGCCAGCTCGTCGCGGAGCGGATCGAGGACGCCGTCGAGGCCGGCGGCCCAGCCGCCGATCACCACCAGCTCGGGATCGAGAGCCAGCACCAGAGCGGCTACATCGTGCACCAGCCTCTGGATGAACCTCTCGACAGCCGCCTGCGCCCCGGCATCGCCCCGTTTGGCCGCGGCGAACACCGCGGCGACGGCGTGCTCGTCCAGCGGGTCCAGCGGGGTGTCCGTCGTGGAGAGGAGATGCTCCGGGGTGACGTCGCGGCCGAGCAGATGCAGCGCGCCGATCTCTCCCGCAGCGCCACCGAACCCGCGGTGCAGACGCCCGCCGATCAGGGAACCCGCCCCGGGGCTCAAGCCGGCGAGGACGAAGACGATGTCGTCGGACTCGGTGGCCGCCCCCTTCCAGTGCTCGGCCACAGCGGCGGCGTTGGCGTCGTTCTCCACCAGCACCGGACAGCGGAAAGACCGCCGCAGCTTCTCGCCGAGCGCGAGACCGGTCCAGTCGGGCAGCGCCGTACCCAACCGCACGGTGCCGTCGGCCTCCACGATGCCGGGGCTCCCCACACCGACGGCGCGCAGGCTGCTCCGCGCGACCCCGGTGCGCCGCAGAACATCGGCGATCACGGCCCGGACCTGGTCGATCCTGTCGTCGGCACACGCCGTCTCGGAGACCTCTCGCGAACCGGCACCCATGATCCGGCCGTCCAGACCGGACAGCAGGGCGGAGACCCGGTGCGGCCCGATCTCGATGCCCAGCAAGTGCCCCGCCTCGGCACGGAACCTGAACCGCCTCGCCGGCCGTCCCTGCCTGCGGGCACCACTCTCGTCGGGCAGCTCCTCGACGACCAGGCCGGCTGTGAAAAGTCCCTCCACGACGCCCTCGACCGTGGGGCGGGACAGCCCGGTGATCCGCGTCAGGTCCGTGAGTGTCGGCGATTCGGCCCCACGGAGGGCATGCAGAACCACCGCGGAATTGATCCGCCGCAGCAGAGACGGGTCCCCACCGGTCAGCCGGCCCACGGTGTGTCCTCCCAGGTCGTGCCCATGTCTGCCGGATCGTACTCGCTGGCCACGGCGGCGGCGACCGTCACCCTGAGCCGGTACCGAGAGGTGACCCGGGTCAGCCCGGAGAGACGAAGCCGGACTCGTAGGCGGCGATCACTGCCTGGGTGCGGTCCCTGGCGCCCAACTTCGCCAGTACTGCGCTGACATGCGACTTCACCGTCTCCACACCGACCACGAGCTTGGCAGCGATCTCCGCATTGGACAGTCCTCGCGCCATCAGCCGGAGCACAGCGGCCTCGCGGTCGGTGAGCGCGGCCCGGTCCATGACGGCCCGCGCCCTACTCGTGCCGTACTCGGCGGCGAGCTGCCGGACCGCGGCGGGGAACAGCAGCGACTCCCCCTCCGCCACCAGCCGCACCGCATGCACGATCTCCGCGGGCCGGGCCCGCTTGAGCAGAAATCCGTCCGCACCGGCCCGCAGCGCCTCGTACACGTACTCGTCGTTCTCGAACGTGGTGACCACCAGGATCTTCGGCGGATCGGGAACGGAACGCAGCACCACTCGGGTCGCCTCGATCCCGTCCATCAAGGGCATGCGCACATCCATCGCCACCACATCGGGCCGCAGCCGGCGCACCAGGGGGATCACCGCCGCACCGTCGGAGGCCTCACCCACCACCTTGATGTCGGGCTGGGCCTCGAGGACCGCCCGCAGCCCTGTGCGTACCAGGGGCTCGTCGTCGACCAGAAGTACGGTAACCGGCATCCGGTCAGCTTATTGTTCAACCCCGCTTGGCTCTGCAGATGACTGCTGGCAGCAGCAACGGATGCTTTAGGGCCAAACTGTGATGGCGACGGCGGTTGGGATGAGAATGCCGGTGAAGTGGTCGTGGTCGTGCGCATGGCCGAAGGCATGGTTGGAAGGTCAGTAGCCGTAGACCATCTTGTAGGCGACCTCGGGGAGGAACTGGCCTGCCACAGAACCGGCGCCGACGCCGCAGTTGCCGTCGGACTCGCCGGGCGTCTTTATCCACAGGAGCATCTCGGCGCCGCCGCCTTTCTGGGAGGGGGTGCCGATCTTGCGGCCGGCGGAGTTGCACCACTCACCGTTGTTTGAACCGTTGCCGTTGCGGCTGGTGTCCACGACGAACGGCCTGGTGTATCCACTGGACGCGCTCAGTGCGGCGTTGACCGCGTTGGCGTAGGTGATGTTCTGTGCAGTGGTGTAGTAGTTGGAGACGTTCAGCGAGAAGCCGTGGGCACGGCTGAGGCCTGCGGCGTTCAGGTTCGCGGCCATCGTGGTCGCGCTGCGCCAGCCCGGGTTGCCCGCGTCGAGGTAGACCCAGGTGTTGGGGGCCTTCTGGTTGAACTGGGTGATCGCGTTGTTGAGTAGGGAGTTGCGCTCGGCGATCTGGGCGGCGGTCATACAGCTGGTGTCCCCGAGCGAGTCCGGCTCGAGGATGACGACAGCGGGCCTGGTGCCGATGCCGCTGGCAAACGCGGCGATCCACTCGTTGTAGGTGGTGACGGACCCTGCCCCGCCGCCGGAGTGTCCCCCGCAGATGTCGCGGTTGGGGATGTTGTAGGCCACGAGGACGGGCAGCTTGTCCCTGGCGTCGGCCGCGCCGACGTAGGCCCCGGTCGCGGTTCCGATGGTGCCGCTCCAGTTGCCGAACCAGCGGGCCATGGGCTTCGTGGCGACGTTGTCACGGACAGCGGGCGCTCGTCCGTCGCTGGGAGTGGCGGCGACCCACAGGGCCGGGCTGGAGTTGGGGTCGACGTAGAAGCCGCTAGTCAGCGTTGTCGGGTCGGCCGCCTGGGCGGGTGGAGAGGCGACGAGGGCCAACGGCAGGGCAAGCAGCGCTGCCGTCAACACACGGGGGAAGAGACGCATGGAAGTACCTCAGTTCCTGACGGGGATACACCGCACGGCTCTCGTCTTGAGCGTGCGGAGCGGAGGAAGTGCGGTAGTACGACGTCCGGGCAATTCCGGGCTTGGGCGGCGATGCACACCTAGACCGTTGGATTGGGAGCGCTCCCACCTAAGAGTCCGGGCTTGTGAGGGCATGACCGGTATCGTGTGGGCAGCGCTTCAGACTGTCAAGGGATCCCACGCAACTCCCCGTTCACGTTGAGGTGACACGGATCAACCAAAACTGGAAGCGCTACCCAATGCGTCCGTACCAGGGGCCCTGGCGGGAGCCTTCAAGTCGGCCATGAGAGAAAGCCTTCGGCGATTCATGAACCGTGATTTCACGTATTCCACGGAACATCCGGGGATTGCCAGACGTGAATCCCTGCCGGATTCCCCGGCATGATGCTGCTGCCAATGCCGGTGCCACCACTCCTGTCGCCGCCCACGGACACGAAGGGCCGACGCATGGCCTGCAAGTACCCTGACCGCATCCGTAGCTCACCACCGGCCCGGACCCGGCCACGGCACGAGGTGCGCTCGGGCGGGCAGGCCGTGTTCCGGACCTCCGACATCGACCCGTCACTCGTCGACGCTGAGCTCGTCGAGGACTGAGCGAAGCCCATCAAATGGCGGGACTCCGGTCCAGTACTGCGACCTTCGGGCTGCGCAGGGGTGCAGCCCGAAGCCCTTGAGTACACAGCGAACGCCCCGTAGGCGGCCTGCGGGGCGTTCGAGGGGTGAGCAGTCCAACGGGGCATGGGCTGCTCAGCCTGAGTCCTGGCAACGAAGGTTCCGGAGGTCGGTTACGGGTGCAGGAGGTCAGGACACGTCGCCTTCCCAGACCCATGGGCCGTCGGGGCGGGTGAAGGTCGGTCCGTAGGAGGCTCGTCCGCCGGGCCCATACGTGCTGTGTGGGGTGATGAGGTAGGCGCCTGCGGTGCGTTCGTCGGCGGTGAGGCCGGTGCACCCCTCCGTTAGCGGCGGTGGTATCGATCTGCGTCCGCGTCCGCCACCTCTACATCGCGTTGCGGGCGGAGGCCTCGCCTCGCGTCCTCGGTCCGCCCCGACGACCGCCCGACCACCCGGGCGTGGCGGTCGGGGTGGTCGTCGGGCAGCCTGTGCCGGGCTCCGGTCTCAAAGCTGGTGGCGGACCCCGGCCTCCTGCTGTGCGGCGGTGAGCTGTTCGCGCAGGCCGCCCTCGATGGAGGTGCGGGCGGCGCCGCGGCGGAAGAGCGGGAGCACGGTGCGCTGTTTGCCGTCCTCGACCAGGAGGGCCAGTCCGCTGTAGAGCGCGTAGGCGCCGATCCCGATGCCCGACCACCCTGCCGCGACCTGCGGTGCGTTGCCGAGGCCCGCCTCATAGAGGCCGGTCAGGCCGAAGCGTACGGCCGTGAGGCAGAGCAGCACCGCGAAGAGCGGTTTGGACTGCGCTGACGCACCGGCGAGCGCGAGGACGAAGGGAACGAGCGCCAGGAGGAACACAGCCTGGGCCACCAGTGGCTCGCCGGGTGGGGAGTTGAGGGAGGTCACGCTCGTTCCGGCCCAGGCGGCGCTGAGGAGGAGCAGCGCCGTTGCCGCTCCGGCGTCCCGGGCGACGAAGGCGAACAGCCCGGCGATGAACTGCAGGGGCACGACGAAGATGAGGAGCAGGAGCAGCAGCACACTGCTCTGGGCGAGCGGGACCCATCCCAGCTGGAGGGTCGAGAGGACCGCGCTTCCCATGCCGAGCGCGAAGAACCCCAACGGGAGGGGGCTGGCGATCGGGCGAAGGACGATCCGGGTGACTGCGTCGGTCGTCAGCGGCTCGGTCGGTTGAGGTGTCGCGGAGTCATCAGGCACGGCTGCAGGTTACGTCGAGCGCGGCTCGAGGAGCCGGCCGCGCAGCGGGGCGCAGAAGGCGATGACGACCCCTCGCCCGCGTCCGGTGTGCCGTAGGAGGTCGCCCGGGACTGCCGGCCGCGGTACGGGCGGATGCCGATGTCCTCGCACGGTTTGCCGCAACGGTCCTACTGGCCGGGGTACTGGACCGCGGGCATGTCCACGTCCGGCGACATCGCCTGGGAGAGTGGGTGGTAGTACGTGGCGGCACCGCCGGCATGCGGGAAGCAGACCAGGGGGACGGGCGCTTCGGGCGCCGGATGGAATCGCCGGGTCCAGGCGCTCCGCGTCGATGGTTCGGCCACCGTCTGTTCTCTTCGTCGTGCGAGCGCCGCCATGACGGGCCTGCAACACGTAGTCGATGCGACCGAAGGCTGTCGGCGGCGAAGGGGTATGCGGAAGCGGCGCCGTCACCTCACCCACGACTGCCCTGGTTCTCCTGGATGGCTCGAGCCGCGCAGCGCTCGCGCCTCACAGCCGACCGACGGACTGATCCTGACAGCCACAGGTTTCCTTTTGTCGGAGAAATCGTGATTCCGGTCATTGGCAGGAGAGTTCCGGCCGCACGGCGGAGGGGACGCATGGCCGGCTCCTCGCCAGGGCAGGGCTGATCGCCGTGACGGGCCGGTGGCCGTCGTCGCAGGAACGGCGTCGACGAAGGGATCGCGGTGAGTTCAGGCGGGAGCGCGAAGGGACGTGCCGGGAACGAAGGCTGCGGGGTGGAAGAGTTCCTCGGGCTCTCCAGCCGTCTCACCGGCTTCGACATCGACGAGCTGCGCGAGGACGACCTGGCGCCGGAACTCCTGGGCGTAGTGCTGGAGCAGGTCGGCGCCGAGACCTATCGGCGGCTGGCCGCGGCGCCCGACGCACGCGATGAGGAGCTTGTGGCAGTGGCGGAGGCTCTCATCCGCCTTTGGTACACGGGCAGCTGGCAGGGGTCGGCAGGGGGCGGTGGGCCGTTCCTGGTGTCGCCTCGGGCCTACGCGGGTGCCCTGGTGTGGCGGGCCATTGGTGGGCGCGCCCCGGGCACCTCCGCGCCGGGTTTCGGAAGCTGGGCCGAGCCGGCAGAGGCCGCCGGTGCAGGAGCCGGGCGGCGGCGATGACGGAAGAGGGCCGGTACGACGTGATCGTGGTCGGGGGTGGTGTCGCAGGCTCGCTCGTGGCCCGGCATCTGGGCGACCAGGGCCGCCGTGTCCTCGTACTGGAGGCCGGCGCCCGCGCGGGCGACCAGGAGCAGGGCCATCGCGAGGCCGGGGAGCGTTTCCTGGCAGCGTCGGCTAAGGTGCCCGGCTCGCCCTACTCCCCGCACGAGGCGATCCCGTGGCCCGAGGTCAGTGACCTGACCGGCGTGGACAGTGGCGGATACCGCTCCGAGGGGTACCTTGTCCAGCGCGGCACACTTCCGTATGCCAGCGGATACGTGCGGGTCAACGGCGGCACCGGCAACATCTGGACCGGGCTTACCCCACGCATGCTGCCCGAGGACTTCGACACCGAGGCGTTCGGCTACGGCCGCAGTTGGCCACTCACGTACGCGGACCTCGAGCCGTACTACCGCGCAGCGGAGTTCGCGATCGGGGTGTCGGCAGACGTCGACGAGCAGCGCGGCGCAGTGGGCCTACCGTTCCCCGAGGGCTACGTCTTCCCCATGCGGGGACTGCCTCCCAGCCGCGTCGACACAGTGATGGCCGCACGTCTGGACGGCCGCCGGGTCAAGGAGCCGGGCGTCGAGGAGCTGGTGGAGCTGCGGGTGGCGGGCACCCCACAGGGACGTAACGGCGTCCCCAATCCTCGCTACGGCGGCGGCGCCGGCTTCGAGCCCGTCGGTGCGTACGGGCGTCCCGAGCCGGGCAGCCGTTGCGGGGGCAGCGCGTCCTGTATCCCCCACTGCCCCTCCCATGCCAAGTACACGCCCCTCAAGACGCAGGCCCGCTGGGCCCCGTCGGTCACACTCCAGGACCGAGCCGTGGTCAGCCTGATCCTCGTCGACCCGGCCGGCCGGGCCACGGGAGTCGAGTACCTGACTTATCCGCAGACCGGCGGAGTCCAGCAGAGTCGGCAGGCCGGGACCGTCCGCCGGACGGTGCACGCGGACGTGGTGGTGCTGGCAGCACACGCCATCGAGAACGCCAAGCTGCTGCTTCTGTCAGGCATCGGCAACCGCAGCGGACAGGTGGGGCGGAACCTGATGGACCATCCTGTCCTGCTGACCTGGGGACTCCTTCCCGAGCAGGTAGGCCCCTACCGGGGGCCGGGTTCCACCTCCGGCCTCGAAGGGTTCCGGGCCGGGCCGGCCCGCCGTCTGCGCGCTCCGTTCCGCATCGAGATCGGCAACTGGGGCTGGGTGTGGGCGAAAGGCTCCGTTGACACGGACGTCGTCGAGCTGATGCGTGCGTCGGGACCTCACCGGCCCGGGCTGCGGGGCCGCGAACTACGGCAAGCGGTGGCCGACCGCGTCGGACGGCAGTTCACGCTCCAGTTCGAGATGGAGCAGAGTGCCGATCCCGCCAACCGGGTGACTCTCGACCCCCGCCACCGCGACCTGCTCGGTCTGCCGCGCCCCGTGGTGACCTACGGCCTGTCCACGCACGTGAAGGAAGGCATCGCGGCGGCCAAGGCGGTGTCCGACCAGATCTTCACGCTTCTGGGCGCCGAGGACCACACCTCTTTCGAGGCCGCCAACTGGCCCGGCCGGTTCGAACACCGGGGCCGGACTTACGGCTACCGGGGCGCGGGCCACGCCGCCGGCACCCACATCATGGGCGCCGGTCCGACCACATCGGTCGTCGACCAGTGGCAGCGCTGCTGGGACCACCCCGGCCTGTACGCGGTCGGCTGCGGCAGCATGCCGTCGGTGGCCACCTCCAACCCGACCCTGACCATGGCCGCACTCGCCCTGCGGAGCGCCGAGCGGATCGAAGCCGACCTGGCCGAACGCGACCGGCCCATCACTGTGACCGCCAACCGCGCTTTCGGAGCCGCCTCGTGAGCCCACTTCCCCTGCCGCCCGTCGCAGCGCCCTACCAGCTGCCCTTCCACTACGGGGCGCTGCACAACATCGGCCTGGACTACCTTGTCGGCCCTGATCCGGTGCGCGAGGTACTGGCGAAACACCATCCGGCCCTGACCGCGGCGGACTTCGACGGCCAGTGCCTGGTCTCGCTGAACTACCAACTGTATTTCGCGCAGTACCAGTTCGGCGGGGGCATCACCCAGGAGGTCGAAGTCAACATCGTCGCCTACCCGACGGCGGCAGCGCGGCGGATCCCACAGGTGAGCTACCAGCAGTACGCCCAAGGTCACGACCAGACCAAGCTGCTCGGCATCGCCCGTATCCACGTGCTGTGCGACAACGCCCTGGCCATCGACGCCGGACGCACCCTGTATGCGGAACCCAAGTATCCCGGTTGGTTCGAGGCGGAGATGCCCTCGCTCAACGGCCCGGCGGGCGACACCTGGAGCATTCGCTGCCACGCCGCCGAGGCCACGGCCGACGGCGGTATCGCCCGTCTGGAAACTGAGCTGTTCTCCTTCGACGCCCACCTGAGCCGGCTCACGTCCGTTCCCGCGAACAACACCCCGATCACCGGGTACGGCACCGACTCCACGGGCGCGGCACTCGCCGGCCCGATGAACGTCTACCAGCCATACCGCTGGTATGACCTCAGCGGCCCGGTGTCCGCGTGCTCCCAGCTCACCGTGCACGACTCGGCAGGTGACGTCGGCCAGGACCTCCTGCGCCTTGTCCGCGACACACCCGCTGCCGGAGCTTGGACATTCCAGTCGCCCCCCGTCGCCGCACACAACCGCCCCTACTACCTCGGATGACAGGCCCGTCGGCTCGACGCCGACGGGCGGTTCCCGGACCTGGCCGAGGGTGGGATCGCGGAAGATCACGCCCCCTCTCCCCTCCCCCCGGGGCGTTGTCGAAGGAGGAGAAGCGCACTCCCACGGCCGGGATGGTACGGGGCGATGCGCCGCGGCTGCTGGAGTGCGTGCGGATAGCGACGGTCCGGCATATGGCTTCGGTGATCACGCCGGTGGAGTCGGCCGTCCGGTCGTAGCGCGCAGGGCGATGAAGGATCTGGCGGAGTTGGGGCTGGCGGAGACGAACGGCAAGGGCGGGCAAGCACCCGATCTGAAACCTGACGGTGGCAGGTCAGGAAGCTCTGGGCGACGGCAACGAGCTGCCTCCCCGCCCGAAGGCCGGCACCGGCCGGAGAGAAGACGGTGAAAGCCGGATTAGGTTCGCACGGTATCGCGGTGACGGCCGCGGTCCTCGCCTTCGGAGGCCGGGACCACCTGACCGACTGGCAGGTGGAGGTCAACCACGCCATCAAGGTAACCGGCCTTCAACACCGACGCAGTCCTCGCGTGGCCGACCAAGACCAGCGAGATGCGCTTCTCGGTCGCCGACCACCCGCTCACTGGCGCCCCGCAGGTGACCTGTCCTCCAGGAGACACCGGGCACGGCCACGGCCGGAGCCGCGACGGCGAGAGCCACTCGGCCCTGTACCCACCCCCGGCTGTCCAGCCCGGTGACTGACGTCACATCAGGCGACGTCAGCCCTGCCGACGCCGGCTCCCGGTCGGCTCAGTGCGTGGCGGCCCTCGGCCCGACGGCGGGGACGACGTTCCGGCCTCCCTGGGGCCGGAACCTGCGGAGGGTCAGCAGCAGTCCGACATTGAGGACGACCTCCCCGGCATTGCCGAGAACGGGCACCTGGGCCCCCGCTCCGGAGACCGCCACCATTACAGCGGCTGTGAGCGCCAGCCAGGCGAACCCGGCGTGCCGCCACAACACGACCCCGGTGGCGAGAACCACCAGCCCGGTGACGATGGCCGGCAGTGGGCCCGTCGGTGACGACGCGTCGTTCACGTAGCGCAGGGTGTCCGCCCAGCGTTCCGTGCGCAGCGACAGACCGAAGATGTCGTGGAGGGCGCCGGCCGCCATCAGGAGTGCGGTAAGGCCGACGGCTGCGCCACGCACTCCCTTCCGCCGCGCCCACGGCACCCCCGCGTGGTTCGCCGCCGCCAACGACCAGAGCACGAGAAGGGGCGTCAGCAACGCGTGCAGCGCGAAACGGGGGACGTTCAACCCCTGCAGCAGGGGCCCGGCCCCCTCCAGGCTTCCCACGGCGATCACGCCGTTGTCCCAGAACAGTGCGGAGCACACCAGGATCGGCACGGCGGCCAACAGGTTCGGCGACGCCCGCCAGTGGCGCCCTGCGGCTACGGCCAGGCCCAACTGCGCGGCCGCGAGCACCGCGAACACCAGCGAGAACACTTTGCGCTCCTCTCGTACCCTCGAGATATCTCAATGATCAAGATACTTGCTCAGTGGGAGAATCATTGAGGCGGGGCACTTCACGTTCTCGACCGCGCGGAGTTCCCCACGCAACCGCAGAGGCGCGCGGGGTACGAGTCCTCCATCACCCGGGCGATGATCAGGAAGCGGTACCGCGGTCCCTTGAGCGTCCGCCGGCGCCACCCGCCGGGGACGGGCACTGCGGCGGCTTCGTCCGATATCCCCGAGGCCACCGCGGCCACGCGAGCGGCACGGCGATCCGGGCTGGGCTTCGCACTTCGGACAGGCGTGCGCCTCGACTTCGTCGGCGTCCGACCGGTCGGCCGGGGCCAAGCCCCTGCCTCGACCGTACATGTGACAGAACAGCCGGTCCGGACTGGTGTTGGCCTCCTGCCGCAGCCAGTTGCTGACATCGATCGCCACAACCAGCCGCCACTCCGCCTTCCGGGGAGGGCGCCGACGAGCAGAGCACACCCACCATGCTGCCGCCGTGCCGGCGGGCTCCCGGTGCGACGGGCTGCAGGTGGGACTTCGACTGAACGCCGCCCGGCACCGCGACGATCTGGTTCTGCTCGCCGCGCACGCACCGCACGGTGCGGGGATGGCGGTGTTCGGGGCCGAAGGCTGTCCCGGAGAGGTGACCGAGTGCCCGATATACGGGCTGTTCGCCTGCGCACCCGATGTCCGGTACGTACGCTGTGGCCGTGCCGCCCAACGGGGCGGGCCGGCCGTGCGACCGGTGGAGGAAGCGCCCGGTCGCCGCAGGGCGCGCCTCTGGCGCGGCAAGGAGGAGACATGGCGGAACAGGCCGGGATCGAGGGTGTTCCCGCGTTGCCGAAACTGCCCGCGAAGCTGGAGCGGCAGTATCAGGCCATGCTGGCGGCGATGGACCGGGAGTGGCCCGGCACCATCACCGACGTCAGCTTCGAGCAACTGAACCAGGACCAACAGGCCCTGTTCAACGGGACGGTGACGTTCGGGGTCACCGAGGAGGACATGCGGCAGCGGATCGATCTCGCCTGGGACGAGCAGAACAGCACCCTCGCCACCACGCCCGCCCTCCCCGCATGGAGCCACTGTTCGAGCCGGATTCTTGGCGCGGGCAGGCACGTTCTGGGTGACTCCATCTGTCCGTCGGCGGGATCCTGGCGGCTCGGCTGGCCGTGGCTCACCCTGAAACAGGTCAGGTGGACCGGCAAGGGCCGGGAGCCGGGCGAGGATGAAAGCTTCGTGCTGCATCTGGAGATCACCCCTGGGATCGCCGCGGACCTCAGGCGGGCCGAGCGGGAGCACGCCGTCGACCTCACCCAGACGCTCTTCTGGTCCACCGCGCAACTCGTCCACGAGACAGCCGAGCTGTCGTACGCCTCCAACGAAGAGGACGGACTGGATGCGCTGTGTCAGAGCCTGAACGAGCGCGGACTGCGGTACCTGGTGCCTGCCGAACCGCACACCCTGGCCAACTGGGGGGAGCGCCTTTTCGTCGTCCAGTCCTACCTGTCCTCCGAGAGTTTCAAGCGCCGGGACACCGACAGCCTTGCCCAGGCGGCCGCGCACGGTGTGGTCAGCTACCGGGCTCGCAGCGAGACGGGCGCCGACGGCCGACTGGTCGTCGTCGTCACACCCGTGTTCAGCATTCCGCATGAGCACAGGCCGGTGGTCGACCCCTCGAAGATCGTTCCGGTGTTCAAGGGGGATGTACTGGAACCGCCAAACATTTCGACCCTGCCCGAGCTGAGCTGACACCGGCCCCGGTCCGGGGACGAGCGGCACCGCGACCGGCCCCGCCTCCACCAGCTCCAGAACCGCTACGGGACAACCCTTGGTTGCGGGCACCTCCGAGTGCGTTGCCGGAGGTTCGGGCCAGTACTCGGAGTCCTTGACCATTACTCTTCGTGATGAACGCCCCTTGCTTGTACATCACTTGCTGAAGCTGGAGTGTGGCAGCAGCGCCATCTCGCGTGCGTTCTTGATCGCCGCGGCGATCTGTCGCTGCTGCTGGGCGCTGATCCGGGTGACCCTGCGGCTGCGGATCTTGCCGCGGTCGGAGACGAACTTCCGCAGCAGATCGGTGTCCTTGTAGTCGATGTATGTGATCTTGGCCGCGTTGAGCGGGTTCGGGCGGTCCTTGACCGGCTTACGGGCTTCCTGGCGTCGAGCCATCGGTCTTCCTCACAGGTCTGGGTGCGCGGGTGTCTGGGTGCGCCGGGCGGTCAGCGGACCGGGTCGAGGAGTGCGTCGAACGCGGCGGGCAGGGTCTTCCACGCCGTGCGGCCTGCTTCGTATTCGCCGTCGGTCAGCAGGCAGGAATCGAGCAGAGCGGTCAGGCCGTCCTGGTCGAGGCCGGGGGAGATGAAGACCAGGTGCTGGCAGCAGTCGCCGTGCTCGGGGTGCCAGTCCAATGCGGCGGCCGCCCGTCGGACCGGCGGGATCATGTCCCAGGCGGCGTCCGGGAGGGACGCGAGCCAGGGGCCGTTGTTCTCGACGCAGAGCGCGCCGCCCGCCGCGTCCCAGGACAGGAGGGTGTCGGGCCGGTCGGCGAGCCAGAACCGGCCCCGGCTGCGGGCGGCCGCGCAGCTCAGGTCCTCCAGCGCCTCGTAGAGGCGCTCGGGATGGAACGGGCGGTGCTTGCGCCAGACGAGAGTGCTGACGCCGGACTCTTCGGCCTCCTGGGGCAGCAGGGCGCAGGCGGGATGCTGGCCAGCACCGGCCGCTTCCACGTCGAACCCCGCCAGAGCCAGCTTCGCCAGCTCGGATGAGCCTGCTTCCGCCCGAGGCGCGGTCGGGTGCAACTGGCGGAGCAGTGCCCGGTCCTCGTCGTCCGCCTCGGCGTTTTCCACGAGGCCGATGACGGAGGCGTATTCGAGTTGCCTGGCCCAGGTATCGCCGACGGTCCGCTGGTCGGTGGCGGCGGCTGCCAGGCCGACTTCGGCGAGGTCGTCGCCGTTGGCGAGGTAGGGCAGCACGAGGCTGGGATCGACGGCGGTGATCACACCGGTCACTTCGACCAGGCCCTCGCCGTGTGCGGCGATGACCTCGGCCATGGCCCTGGGCTCGACGGAGTCCCACAGTTCGACGACGGCCATCTTGGTTTCACCGTCGACCGCAAGGCGCTCCAGTTCTGGCATCAGGTCCTCGCGCAGGGCGCAGCAGGCGCAGTCGTTCACCAAGGGAGCCTCGCCGTTGGAAAGCATCCCGGAGGTGTCACGTGCGGTTCGGTGCACCGTGCCCTTCTCCGCCGTGGCCAGGTCGTGGTGCAGCGCGACGCTGTGAGGCACGTCCTTCAATAGCCCTTCCACGACCTGGTGGCGTGCGTCCGAGTGGAGCCCGCTGACGATGACGACGGAGAGCTTGTGCTTGGCCTCCATCACCGGCCCTCACGATGGCCGTAGCGTCGCTCGAAGCGCTCGACGCGCCCCGCGGTGTCCAGAACCCGGGCGGTGCCGGTGTAGAAGGGGTGGCTCGCGGAGGAGATCTCCACGTCCACGACGGGGTAGGTGTTGCCGTCCTCCCACTCGACGGTCCGGTCGCTGGTCAGGGTGGAGCGGGTCAGGAAGGAGAAGTCGGCGGTCTTGTCGCGGAAGACGACAGGGCGGTAGGCGGGATGGGTTCCGGGCTTCATGGCGTGTCCTGGGGATCGGGTGTCAAGCGGGGGAGTCGCGGTGTCAGCGCTCTTCGCGGAAGTCGACGTGGCGGCGGACGAGCGGGTCGAACTTCCGCAGGACCAGCCGGTCGGGGTTGTTCCGCCGGTTCTTGCGCGTGACGTAGGTGTAGCCCGTTCCTGCGGTGGAGCGGAGCTTGATGATCGGGCGTACTTCGTTGCGAGCCATGACGCTACTATATGACAATGGTTTCCATGTTCAATAGAGACCCCGACTCGATGAGAGGCAGGTAACTCCGTGTCCGCCCACTGCCAACTGACCGGCGCGCAGCCGAGCTTCGGCAACAAGATCTCCCATTCGCACCGGCGCACGTCGCGTCGGTTCGACCCGAACATCCAGCGCAAGCGCTACTGGCTGCCCAGTGAAGGGCGCCATGTGCGCCTGGTGCTGAGCGCCCGGGCGATCAAGGTGATCGACACCATCGGCATTGAGGCGGCGGTCGCCCGCATCCGGGCGCGGGGAGTGAAGGTCTGATGGCCAAGCAGAGCAAGATCGCTCAGAACGAGAAGCGCAAGGCGACCGTCGAGCGGTACGCCGCGCGGCGCGCGGAGTTGAAGGAGATCATCCGCAGGCCCGGTACCCCGGAGGCCGAGCGACTCGCAGCCGTCGAGGAACTGCGCCGTCAGCCCCGCAACGCCAGCGCCACCCGGGTGCGCAACCGGGACGCTGTGGACGGCCGCCCCCGGGGGCACCTGCGGAAGTTCGGACTGTCCCGGGTCCGGATGCGTGAACAGGCGCACGCCGGATTTCTTCCCGGAGTGACCAAGTCCTCCTGGTGACACCCCGCTGCGTGTGGCGGGCGGTGGGTGGCGGTCGGCGGCTGTGACGCCGGCCGTCACCGTTCCACGGCCCGAAAGCTGCCACGGCCGATGAAGTAGCGCAGGGGGAGTACGTAGCAGACCGGCGGCCCGAAATGCTGGCGGCCCTCCGGAAGGACTGTGGGTTCGTGAGTGCTCAGGGCCTGAACACGTCGATGAAGCAGAAGGGAATCCATATCGGCCTCACCGCCGTGTACCGGGCGCTGTCCGCCGCAGACGCCGAGGGGCGGCTCGAATCGGTCCACGCGTGCAGCGGGGCGAAGGCGTACCGGTACCTGCTGCCGGTCCACGAGTACCACTTGGGGTGCCGGGTCTGCGGAGTTGGCACTGCGTTCATCTGTCAGGTGCTGGAGGACCGGGTCGCGCAGCTCGGGTCTCGGCATGGGTTCGAGGCCGCGCGGGCGCTGTAGCCGCGACGGGCACAGCCACAGGTGGCCTCGGCTGCGCACGACTCCCCCTCAATCTCGATGAGCAGGCCGCCCGACTGGCCCGCGGCGGGTCCTGCTGACCGTCCGTGAGCTGGTGCAGGGCGGGGATGCGTGGGCCGCGGTGCCCGACCTGTTGCTCGGGTGGCGAACCTCCGACCTGCTCGACGACTCCGACCCAGCTGTGCGGGTCTGCGCCGCGCTCAGCCCCGCCCATGTCGATCGGCCACGTGCTCTCGCCATCCTCCTCGACGCTCTCCGGGACCCGCGGACGACGGATGGCTGGTTCCCCGAGCCGCTGCCCTGCCTTGACGGGTGGTTCCGATTCACCGTGCTGCGCTCCGCGCTCGTCGTGGTCGGGCACCGGCGCCACCGCCGCGGACGTTGACCGCTGCTGGCAGTCCCTCCTCCGCCGCTTCGACATCGAGCACACATTCCGCCTGTTCAAACAGACCCTCGGCTGGACCAAGCTTCGGCTCCGCAGCTCCGAAGCCGCCGACCGGTGGACCTGGCTGGCAATCGCCGCCTACGCCCTGCTCCGCCTAGCCCGCCCAATGGCCACCGATCTCCGCAGGCCCTGGGAGAAGCCGGCCGAGTCGAACAGACTGACACCCGCCCGCGTCCGCAGAGGGTTCAGGAACTCCGCACGAGGACAGGGTCCCCAGCCGCTGCACCCAGACCTTCCCTGCCCGGACCAGGCAGACCGCTCGGCTCGAAGAACTACAGCACGGCCACCCGCCACGACGTCGGCAGAGTCCTCGCCACCGGCGAGGCATACACCCACCCCGCCCACCACAAGGTCGGCACCAAACCTCGCCGAACTGGCTGAGGACAAGTTCAGATGCGCAGCAGTGAGGCATGGATGCGGGCGATGGCCCGTAGCACTTCGTCGCGGTTCTTGGCCTGCTGTATCCATACGGGCAGGCGGGCCACCACGGTCATCTTGCGGCCGTGGTCGTGCCAGGGAATCCCTTCACGCAGCGGTGCCTGCACGAACCGCCTGACCAAGTCCAAGTGCTCCAGGTTGTAGGCCCATACCCACCCGTGCCGGGTCAAGGTCTGCAGCCAGAGACGCACACGGAAGTACGGGTCTGTGGCCGGCGCATGCCGGTCCCGGTGCAAGGCCACACCGCCACGGCTCCAGTCCTTCGCCATCCCACAGCTCCGACAAACGAGCCGCCTCCAGGCGAAGAGGCCCTGGTCGTGAACCCCCGACGGGTCCGGTGCCGTACCGACGTGCGCGACCTTTCCGCAGCCGGGACAGCGCACGAGAACGGACGTGAGGAAGTCGTACGTCGTGCTCCGGGGGTCCCGGAACCGGCGGTGCGTGGAGATCGAACTCATTGGACCAGTATGCGAGCCACGCGCCCAAGGCTGCTACGGGTTGAATCTCAAGGTCAGCGTATGTGCTTCAACGGGAGGCTCGCGTGGACCATCCACTCTCCCTCGTACCGACCGGTCTTGGCCTTCCCTCCCAGCAGGGCCGCCCGCTCGCGAATACCTCTCAGCCCACTGCCGCCGCCCTGCCCACGAGGTGATCCGACGAGAGGGTTGGTCACTTCCAGCTCCAGGGAGCCTTCAGCGATGCTGATCCTCACCCGTACGGGGACGGCGCCGGCATGACGCAGCACGTTGGTGAGCGACTCCTGCAGAATCCGGTACCCCTCACGGGAGACGGGGCCGGGGAGCAGTTCGAGGGAACCGGAGACCTCCGCGTCGATCTTCGCCCCGGAGCCACGAGCGGACTCCAGCAGCCGGTCGGCCTCGGCCAGCGTCGGGCGCCCGCTCGCGGGAGTGTCCGATTCGCGCAGCACCCGCAGGACTCGCTCCAGATCATCCAGCGCGTCCCGGCCCGTCTCCTCGATCGCGGCGAGTGCCCGGGCTGTGAAATCCGGGTCGCCCGCCGTCCTCGCCGCCCCCGCCTGTACGACCGCGACGGTCAGCGCGTGCCCGATCGAATCATGCAGTTCGCGTGCTATGCGGTTGCGTTCGAGCAGAGTCTCGGTGCGCTCCTCCAGTGCCGTCATCCGCTCGGCCGGTGACGGGCCGAGCAGCCGACAGGCGGCGGCTGTGACCAACTCACCGCACAGCACGACCACACCGAGCAGCAGGAGAATCGGCAGGAGAGCGAGGGGGGCGCACCACCAGCCGGGTCCGACACCACGGGCCAGCCAGTCATCGCTCGGTACCGTCCCGAACGAACCCCGCACCAGATCGACCGTCGTCGCCGGAAGCCAGACCGTCGCGAAGGAAACCACCGTCGAGAGGAGCAGCCGCACCTCCAGCCAGACGACGGTCCGCCAGCGTGCCGCCCATGTCGTGGAAGGCCCCACGGAAATCGCGGCGTCGGGGCGGCCCCGCTGCTCGGGCGTGAGCAGCAGCTGCGCCTGAACCCCCTCGGCCAGACGCATCGCAGGCAGCAGTCCGACGGGTACCGCGAAGAAGACCGGCATCCACGGCCGGCTCGGGGAGATGAACAGCCACACACTGACCACCGCCAAGGGAATGAGCAGGTGCAGCCAACGACTGTATGTGACCGGTCTGGCCAACAGTGCGAAGTAGCGGCGCATGCAGCCATCGTGCCAGGGCCGGCCGGGGGGACGGCTCCCCCGGGAGAGGGAGACGATCCACCCGGACGGGGGAGGCCACGGACCGGGAGCGGCGGCCAGGCTGGGGTCATGACCAGCATCGATGTGCATGAGCTCACCAAGGACTACGGAAGCACCCGCGCCGTGGACCACCTCACGTTCAGCGTGCGACCCGGTCGGGTTACCGGCTTCCTCGGGCCCAACGGCGCGGG
The DNA here is from genome assembly GCA_014651175.1 of Streptomyces clavifer. Classification (GTDB taxonomy): domain Bacteria; phylum Actinomycetota; class Actinomycetes; order Streptomycetales; family Streptomycetaceae; genus Streptomyces; species Streptomyces clavifer. Next base: position 142,407 of record BMWJ01000005.1, read on the forward strand.
CAAGTCCACCACCATGCGCCTGGTCCTCGGCCTGGACCGGGCGACCGTCGGCACCTCGGCGATCGGTGGACGGCCCTATGTCTCACTCAGCAATCCGCTGCGCCGGGTCGGCGCACTGCTCGATGCCCAGGCGGCACACGGTTCGAGGACGGCGCGCAACCACCTGCTGGCGCTTGCCACCAGCAACGGCATAGCGGGCAGCAGGGTCGAAGCGGTGCTCGTGGAGGCCGGCCTCGGCTCGGTCGGCGGGCGGCGGATCAAGACGTTCTCGCTCGGTATGCGGCAGCGGCTCGGTATCGCCGCGGCGCTTCTCGGCGATCCCGAGGTGGTGATGCTGGACGAGCCGTCGAACGGACTGGATCCGGAAGGCATCGTCTGGATCCGAGGGCTGATGCGGAAGCTGGCCGGCGAGGGTCGCACAGTGCTGGTCTCCAGCCACCTCATGAACGAGACCTCCTCGTTCGCGGACCACCTGGTCGTCCTCGGCAAGGGCAGGCTCCTCGTCGACATGCCGATGCGGGAGTTCCTCGCCTCCCGCAGCCGGCCCGGCGTCCGGCTTCGCACGACGGAATCCACCCGGCTGCGCGAAGTGCTGATCCGTAAGGGGTACGAGCCCGCGCAGGACGACGACGGGCGCTGGACGGTCGACGGAGCCACTACGGAGGAAATCGGCGTCCTGGCTGCCTTCGAAGGTATCCCCCTGCTCGAACTCAGCAATGTGCAGGCCACATTGGAAGAGGCCTACCTCGATCTCACCTCGACCGAGGCGGAATTCACCGCCACCACGCCCCCCGCCGCCACCACGTCCCCCACCGCCGACCAGGAGGCCTGACCATCATGACCACCTCGACGACCGCGGTACTGCACTCCGAGTGGATCAAAATCACATCGGTGCGGTCCGCTTCCGGTTCGCTCATAGCGGTCTTCGCAGCGACCCTCCTCGTCACCGTACTCACCTTCTCCACCGTCGGGCGGGCAGAGGCGGACAACCCGGGCAACGACCTCCTCTTCTTCGCCTTCTACGCGCTGAACTTCGGCCAGATCGCAGCCATCAGCTTCGGTGCGACCGCTCTGTCGTCAGAGTTCCTGAACGGCGCCCTGCGGATATCGCTCACGGCCGTCCCGGGCCGCAGCCTCTTCTACGCCGCCAAGATGGCGGTCATCGGCGGGCTCGCCCTCGTCGTCGGGCTGATCACCAGCTTCACCAGTTTCCTGGTAGGGCAATCGTTCATGGGCGAGTACACGATCGGTCTTGGTGAACCCGGCACCCTGCGTGCCGCGTTCGGTGGTGGCGTCTACCTCGCTCTGATGACTCTGTTCGCAGCCGGGCTGACGGCGGTCCTGCGCAGTGCGGTCGCCGTGCTCAGTCTGCTCATCCCCTTCATCCTGATCGTCTCCTTCGTGGTCGGAGACATCGCGGGCGGAGTCGCACAGTATTTGCCGGACCGGGCCGGGCAGTTGGTTCTCCACCAGAGTGCGGAGGGAAGCCTGGGGCCTTGGACCGGGCTGGCCGTCACCGCCGGATGGGCCGCTGTCGCACTGCTCGCGGGCTGGTGGACGATACGCCGCAGAGACGCCTGAGCCACAGCGGGAGAACGTGCCGGCTCCTCACGGATCTGTCTCGGGACAACCGGATCCTTCGGGCTCTCCCGGCGCCGTTGGGAGTCCGGTGAGAGGTCAGGTGTCAGTGCGAGGCGGTTTACTGACGATATGACGACCGCACACCACCTCCGCCTGATCGACGGGATGCGTGCCAGGGCCTTCCCTCCGGAACGCACCTCGTCGGTCTCAGGAGTCAGCGGTCCCGGATACCACACGGCATTCCTCCACACCGAGGACCTCCGGGACGACAGAGACGGGGCAGGGTGCCGGGACGGCACGGACCGGGGCGACGAGGCGGAACACGTCGGGCACCGGGCACAGCGCCTCGCGGAGTGCGACGCCCTGCTCGCCCTGCTCACTCTGCGCTGGGGTGAACCACAGGCCATCAGCCTGTGGAGTGCCCAGGAGCGGATGTCGGCGGGGGAGGTCATGCCGGAGCCCTGGGCCGAGGTAGTGGCGAGCTGCGAGGACGTCCGGATGTGGCGGACGGAAGGCCGATGGGTCGTCCTGACGCTCCACGCCGAAGAAGAAGGGCCGGGGTGCGAGATGAGCGTCCTGGTGACGGTGGTCGACCCGCCCTGAGAGGCAGCGACAGATGGTGAGCCGGGTCGGTCCGCTCATGGCCTGCGCACCGCACGCTGTCCGGCTTCCGGCGTGCAGGCGGGAGCGAGCACCCCGGTACAGGAGCGCGCACCTCCGAACGTCAGGCGGCGAGGTAGGTCGGCGGACCCCTCGAGCCGATCACGGCCCGGCCGCCGCGCAGGACGGCCCCCGGCCGCGGACCGGGCGGGCTGTTGTCCAAGGCGGCCCGGACCTGCGTCCGGACGGCCCGCAACGCCGGGCCGGACACGAACCGGGGCGATGGTGCTGGTCCGTGCCGCGTCTGCCCGTCCACGGCAGAGCCCTTCGGTAACGACCGCTCACCGGGCGGCCCGACCGACTTGTTCGGATCGTCTCGCGTGGCCGGCGTCCCCCCGGGAACGCCGCCGCCGCGGTGGCGGCTCCGGAACCGTCTGGGCCCCGGAGCACGTAAGACCGACGAGATCAGCCCGCCCGTGCCACGCCGGGGACGGCGTGGCACGGGCGGGCCGGAGTGGTTCAGGTGGTCTTCCGGCGGGGGAGAGCCCGCCTCGGCTGTCAGAGAATGGAGGCCGGGGTGTAACCGGCGGCCTCCGGGTGCTGCTTCGCGATCTCTTCGATCCGGGACACCAGAGCCGTCACCTGATCGCCCGCCGCACCGGTGAAGGACAGCTTGTCCGCCATCAGGTCGTCGAGCTGCGCGCGGTCGAGCGGGATGCGCTCGTCGGCAGCCAGCTTGTCCAGGAGCTCGTTGCGCTCCGCGCCCTGCTCCCGCATGGCGAGTGCCGAGGCGACCGCGTGCTCCTTGATGGCCTCGTGGGCGACTTCGCGCCCGACCCCGGCCCGTACCGCACCCATCAGGACCTTGGTCGTGGCCAGGAACGGCAGGTAGCGGTCCAGCTCACGCGCGACGACCGCCGGGAACGCACCGAACTCGTCGAGCACGGTGAGGAACGTCTCCAGCAGACCGTCGAAGGCGAAGAAGGCGTCCGGCAGTGCGACCCGGCGGACCACGGAACAGGACACGTCGCCTTCGTTCCACTGGTCACCCGCCAGCTCACCCGTCATCGACGCGTAGCCCCGGAGGATCACCATCAGGCCGTTGACGCGCTCGCAGGAGCGGGTGTTCATCTTGTGCGGCATCGCCGACGAGCCGACCTGGCCAGGCTTGAAGCCCTCGGTCACCAGCTCGTGCCCGGCCATCAGACGGACGGTCTTGGCGACCGACGAAGGCGCCGCCGCCAGCTGCACCAGTGCGGTCACCACGTCGTAGTCGAGCGACCGGGGGTAGACCTGGCCGACGGAGGTGAAGGCGTGCGCGAAGCCGAGGTGACCTGCGACGCGCTGTTCCAGATCGGCGAGCTTCCCGGCGTCGCCGCCGAGCAGGTCGAGCATGTCCTGCGCGGTGCCGACGGGGCCCTTGATGCCACGCAGCGGGTAGCGGCCCAGCAGGTCCTCCAGTCGCCCGTAGGCGACCAGCAGCTCGTCCGCGGCAGTGGCGAATCGCTTGCCCAGCGTCGTCGCCTGCGCGGCGACATTGTGCGAGCGGCCCGCGATGACCAGTTCGCGGTATTCGGCGGCCAGCCTGCCGAGACGGGCCAGTACCGCCACCGTGCGGTCGCGCATCAGCTCCAGCGAGAGCCGGATCTGCAGCTGCTCGACGTTCTCGGTGAGGTCCCGGGAGGTCATGCCCTTGTGGACCTGCTCATGGCCGGCGAGGGCGTTGAACTCCTCGATCCGGGCCTTCACATCGTGCCGGGTGACCTTCTCGCGTTCGGCGATGGAGGCCAGGTCGACCTGGTCGAGCACGCGCTCGTAGTCGGCCGGCGCAGCGTCGGGCACCTCGATCCCGAGGTCCTTCTGAGCGCGCAGCACCGCCAGCCACAGCTGACGTTCCAGCTTCACCTTCTGCTCGGGGGACCAGAGGACGGCCAGCTCCGTAGAGGCATAGCGGCCGGCCAGGACATTGGGGATGCGAGGCTTCGCAGACACAGCAGTCACGTGTCCGGATTCTACTGGCGGTTTCTGCAGGCCGACGCCGCGGTCCGGTGTGTGGGTTCCTACGAACGCCTGCCGGGCCCGCTGCTCCACGGGCCCGGCAGGCCAACCGCGGGCCGGCACCCCGAACGGACCGGCTTCCGGCCGTCGGCTTCTTCGGTGCCACTTCTTCGGTGCCATGCACCGGTCAGCCGTCGAGCCGGCGCCACCCCGTCACGGGGCCCGGAGCGGGTCCGTCCTCCGGTGTGATCCAGAAAGCCTTCCCGAGCGCCCCGTCGAACTGGGCCCCGCCCCGCCCGTCGCCGGACGACCTGCCGGTGAGCCGCCGCCCGATCCAGGGCACCAGATGCTGTCGGGCGAACCGGACGTCGTCCACCCGCCGCTTCGCCCATCGGGCAGGCTGCGACACGGGCATCGGATTTCGCCAGTCGCTCTCCGCGGGAAGTCCCAGCGTCTGCCAGACCGCCTCCGCGACCCGGCGATGCCCCTCGGCCGTCAGATGCAGCCGGTCGACGTCCCACATCCGGGGATCGCCGAGCGACGGCGCACCGTACAGATCGGCCACCAGCGCACCGTGGCGCTCCGCCAAGTCGTCCACCAGGGAGAACAGTTCCTCCATGCGCGGCCGGGAGCGTGCCATGACCGGTCCGTTGCGGCCGGGGCTCCGCATCAGCACCAGCGTCCCGCACGCCGGGGCGAGCCGCTCCACGGCCTCCTCCAGGCGGCCGCGGACCATACCCATGTCGCATTTCGGCCGGAGGGTGTCGTTGAGCCCTCCGACGAGTGTGATCACGTCGGGTCGCAGCGCCGCCGCGATGGGAACCTGCTCCTCGACGATCTGGCCGATGAGCTTTCCGCGTACCGCGAGATTGGCGTAGCGGAAGCCGGGCGTGCGGGCCGCGAGCCGGGAAGCGAGAACATCGGCCCAGCCGCGGTACGTACCGTCCGGCAGCAGGTCCGACATGCCCTCGGTGAAGGAGTCGCCGACCGCGACAAGACTGGTGTAGGAGGCATTCAGTTTCATGGCGGTGCGATCGTACCGTGGCCGCGGCCGAATGCCCCAGGCGCAGAGAGCCGAATGCCCCGGACGCAGAGAGAAGGGCGCGGCCACGGCCGCGCCCTTCTCGGTTCGTCCTCGGGTACCGGTGTCAGCGGGCCTGGGGGCGGCCCACCAGTTCGCGCAGCACGTCCTCCATGGTGACCATGCCGGCCAGCCGGTCGTCCTCGTCGAGAACGGCCGCCAGATGCGTACGGCTCCGTCGCAACGCGGTCAGTACGTCGTCGAGCGGCGTCGCCGCCCGCACCCGGGCGATCGGACGCAGCGCCGTCACGGGGAACGGGACATCGCGGGGCGTGGCGTCCAGAGCGTCCTTCACATGCAGGTAGCCGAGGATCCGCTGCTCGCTGTCCATCACCGGGAAGCGCGAGAAGCCGGACTCGTACGAGAGCCTCTCCAGCTCCTCGGGCGTGGTCCCGACCCGGGTGTACAGCACCCGCTCGACCGGCATCAGTACGTCCCGGACCGGGCGGCGACCCAGCTCCAGCGCGTGGCGCAACCGCTCGGCCGAACGGTCGTCGACGAGTCCGGCGTCCCCCGCGTCCTTGACGAGCCGCGCCAGCTCGTCGTCGGAGAAGGTGGCGGACACCTCGTCCTTGGTCTCCACCCTCAGGAGCCTGAGCAGCGCGTTCGCGAAGGCGTTGATCGTGAAGATCACCGGCCGCAGTGCCCGGGCCAGGGTCACCAGCGGCGGTCCCAGCAGGAGCGCCGTGCGGGCGGGCTCGGCCAGTGCGATGTTCTTCGGCACCATCTCGCCCAGCAGCATGTGGAGATACGTGGCGACGGACAGGGCGATCACGAACGAGATCGGGTGCACCAGTCCGTGGGGGACACCCACCGCGTCGAAGACGGGCTCCAGCAGATGCGCGATGGCGGGTTCGGCGACGATGCCCAGCACCAGGGTGCAGAGCGTGATGCCGAGCTGGGCCGCCGCGAGGAGGGCCGACACGTGCTCCAGGCCCCAGATGACGCTGCGCGCCCGCCGGTTCCCGGCCTCGGCCTCCGGCTCGATCTGGCTGCGCCGGACGGAGATCAGTGCGAATTCGGCGCCGACGAAGAACGCGTTGACGACAAGGGTCAGCAGACCGATGAAGAGCTGGGCGGCGATCATCGTTCGTCCTCCGTCGGCTCGTCGGTACCGGGCAGGGGGGCGTGCAGCAGAGCACGCGCGGCGCGGTGCCCCGAGGCGTCCACCACGTCGATCCGCCAACCGGTGAGCTCGACGGTGTCGCCGACCACCGGAATGCGGCCGACATCGGTGGCGATCAGTCCGGCCAGCGTCTCGTAGGGCCCGTCGGGGACCCGCAGCCCGATGGTCCGGAGCTGGTCGGTGCGGGCCGCCCCGTCGGCGGACCACAGGACCCGTCCGTCGGCGTCCTCCCCGGCGGGCGCCAGGTCGGGAGTCTCGTGCGGGTCGTGCTCGTCGCGCACCTCGCCGACGACCTCCTCGACGATGTCCTCCAGGGTCACGACGCCTGCCGTCCCGCCGTACTCATCGATGACGACGGCCATGGCGAGCTTCCCCGACAGCCGGTCGAGCAGACGGTCCACGGTGAGGGTCTCCGGTACGAGCAGGGGCTCGCGCAGCATGTCGGACACCCGTTTACGGGACCGCTGGTCGGCCGGGACGGCCAGGACGTCCTTGATGTGCGCGACGCCGACGACGGTGTCCAGGCTGCCCCGGTAGACGGGGAAGCGGGAGAGACCGGTGGCCCTGGTGGCGTTCGCGACGTCCTCCGCGGTCGCCCGGATGTCGAGGGCCGTCACCTGGACGCGCGGCGTCATCACGTTCTCCGCGGTCAGCTCCGACAGGTTCAGGGTGCGTACGAACAGCTCCGCCGTGTCCGCCTCCAGCGCGCCCTCCTTCGCGGAGTGACGTGCCAGGGCCACCAGCTCCTGCGGGCTGCGCGCGGAGGCAAGCTCCTCGGTCGGCTCGAGGCCGAAGCGGCGCACCAAGCGGTTGGCGGTGTTGTTGAGGTGGCTGATGAACGGGCGGAAGACGGCGGTGAAGACCCGCTGCGGAGTCGCGACCACCTTGGCGACGGCGAGCGGGGACGAGATCGCCCAGTTCTTCGGGACGAGCTCACCCACCACCATCAGGACCACGGTGGACAGAGCGGTGCCGATCACGAGGGCCAGGGACGAGGCCACGCCCGGCGAAACCCCCGTCGCCTCCACCGGCCCGCGGATCAGCTTGGAGATGGACGGTTCGGAGAGCATGCCGACCACCAGGTTGGTGACGGTGATGCCGAGCTGTGCGCCGGAGAGCTGGAACGTGAGGCTGCGTACCGCCTTGAGTGCTCCGGCCGCCCCACGCTCCCCCCGCTCGACGGCCCGTTCGAGCTCGCCGCGCTCCACGGTGGTCAGGGAGAACTCCGCCGCCACGAATGCGCCGCAGGCGAGGGAGAGCAGCACCGCCACGAGGAGCAGTAGCACTTCGGTCATCGGTTCACCTCCGTCCCATGATCAGGCAGGGTCAGGAGGTTCGCGCGATGTCGGCGGTATCTACTACTGGGAGGCTCGCCCATGGGCGGACGCTCACACCTTTCGAAAAGTCGGACGGTTGGGGATCCATAGTAAAGGGTCGGCAAAGTGCCGGACGTTCCGGTTGTCCGTCGAGTCCGCTCCGTCCACCCCTGGACTTCGCGCCCCTCTGTTGTCGTGCGGCCCGGGCTTCGGGCCCGGCCCGTTTCAGGTGGTGAGGTGCTTCACCCATCTGCTCCACCGGGCCTGAGGCGCATACCCCGCCGCACGCCAGGCATGCTGGGCGAGCGTGTTGCGGTCCAGCACCATCGCGTCGCCCCGCCGCCCGCCGAGCGCGGTGAACCGCTCCTCGGCGGCGGCGAGCAGTGCCGCGCCGACGCCGCGGCGACGCAGGCCGGGATGGACGGCGAGCCGGTACAGGTGGCACCGCCAGCCGTCGAAGCCCGCGATGACGGTCCCGGCGAGTGCGCCGTCCCGCTCGGCGACGATCAGGGCGCCTGCGTCGCGTGCCACGAGCCGTTCGACGCCGTCCCGGTCGTCGCTGATGCTGGTGCCCTCCGCCGCGGACTTCCAGAACGCCAGAACGGTGTCGACGTCGTCCGCCGTGGCCGCGCGGATCACCAGATCATTCATGTCCGCCATCCCACCATCGGTCGAACTCGGGAGTCGAGCGGATTCCGCGATGCGGGCGGGCGGTCGCAGATGTACGGGCCACGAAGTGCTTCCCCTTGCCGGTGCTAGCGCGTACGCGCTAGCGTGATGCCGTGCCCAAGACTCAGCTGAACGTTCGCGTGGACGAGGCGACCGCCGAGGCAGCGCGGCAGCGCGCCCTGCAGAGGGGGATGAGCGTGAACCGCTACATAGAGGAACTCGTCAAACAGGATGCGGGCGAGGTGGGACACACCTTCGTCGAGGCCGCGGCCGACTTCATGAAGCAGTACGAGTCGGTGTTCGCCGAGGAGTTCGGCCCGGAGCGCGAAGGCACCCGTTGAATCTGCAGATCGACCTTTCCTGGCTGCTCATGGTCGCCGAGCACAAGACGCCCGGTGACCCGCAGGTCGTCGACTGGGGTGCGCTCGTCGCCGCGGTCAGCCGGCACGAGGCGGAGATCTTCGGCAGCCCCGTCTACAGCGATCCGCACTCCCGTGCGGCCGCCATGCTGCAGCTGCTCCTCCACGTACCCGCGCTGGAACACTCCAACGCCATGTTCGCGTCCGCGGTCGCCTACGGCTACCTCGTCGCCTCGGGGCTGAAGGTCACCACGTCGCCCGAGCAGGTACGCGATCTCGCCCGCCTGGTGAAGGAGGGCAAGGCGGACGTCCGGACGATCGCCGACGAACTGCGTCAGTGGAGCCTCTGACCCGGCCCTGCCTCCCACCCGCGGCCCGGGTCCACCCGCCCCTGTGGTCCGCCCCTGCCCCGGTGATCGGGGACGAGGGCCAGGCTGCCCGGCCCACCGGCGGCCGGGCCCGGGGCAGGGGGGCGGGAGTCTCATTCCACGGCCATGGACCTGCGGGCCACACCGAGCACGCAGGGTGTGGTCGGCAGCTGGACGCCCTTCTCCGGGATCCGCAGCCTCCGGTACACGCCCAGCTCGAAGCCGGCCGACTCGATGGCCGCGATCGTGTCCCGCGCCGTGTGGCAGCCCCCGAAGAGCAGTGGCCATACCGTCCGGTCCACCACCCGCTGGGTGGTCGCCAGCGCTCGCCCCGGGGCCAGCGTGTGCTCGAAGAAGCGCAGCTCACCGCCCGGCCGGAGTACACGTTTGATCTCGGACAGCGCCCGGGGCAGGTCCCGAACCGTGCACAGCACCAACGACGCCACCGCGGCGTCGAAGGCCTCGCTCTTGACCGGGAGGGCCTCGGCCGTGCCCGGCACCACATCGACCGGGACCTCGGCGCGAAATCCGGCACGGGCCGCCAGCTGACGCAGACGGCGCTCGGGTTCGATCGCCACCACCTCGGACACCGACCCCGGGTAATGCGCGAAATTGAGGCCGTTTCCCGCGCCGATCTCGATGACCCGGCCCGAGACTCCGGACAGGAGCTCCTCACGGAGCCCGGCGATACCGCCCCTGAGGTCGGCCGTCACGCTCACCCGGGCATAGAACCGGGCGAAGACCGGATGGTGCACCGCGTCCCGCGGAATCCTCGTGCTGCGCAGACGCATGACGGACCTCCTCGGCGGGACGCGTACGGCTCCTTCGATTCTCCCCCGTGCGGGCCGGCTCAGCCCTTCACGTACGAGCCCGCTCAGCCCGTCACCGGCCGAGCCGGTTCCCACCCAGCTCCGGCGCCAGCCAAGCCGCCGCCCGTGCACGGAAATCGGCGGGGGAGAGCGACCCCGCCCCGGCCGGGACCACACCGAGCAACGGGGCGCCCGCGGCGACGGGGAGGTCTTCGAGGTTGCACCGGGCCGCCAGATCGGGTTCGGTCGGCATGCTGCCCACCACCACGCCGGGACATGCGAGGCCACGGGCTCGCAGCGCCTCCGCCGTCAGCGCGGTGGCGTTGAGGGTCCCGAGGCCCGCGGGTGCCACGACCAGCACGGGTGCGGCCATCAGCCGGGCGGCGTCCGCGAGTGTGGAGCCCTGCTCGTCGAAACGTACGAGCAGTCCGCCCGCGCCCTCGACCAGCACCAGATCGTGCTCCGTCGCCAGCTTCTGGGCCGCGTCGGCGATCTCGTAGGGGCGCACGGGCGGCAGGCCGGAGCGGCGTGCCGCGGTCTCCGGGGCCAACGGCTCGGGAAAGCGGGCCAGTTCCACCGCCGTCACCCGGCCCCCCGCCAGCCGCACGACCTCGGCCACGTCCCCCTGCTCCCCGGGGGCGAGACCGGTCTGAGCGGGCTTGAGCACCGCGACCCGCCGACCTGAACAGGCCGCGGCCACGGCCGCGGTCACCACCGTCTTGCCGATCTCGGTGCCCGTGCCGGACACCACCAGAATCGTCATCTCAGCCCTCCCTCGCCGCCGCGCACACGGCCCGGCAGATCCGCGCCACATCGTCGTCGCCCGTCACGTACGGCGGCATCGTGTAGACGAGATCACGGAAGGGTCGCAGCCATACGCCCTCGCGGACGGCCGCCCGGGTGGCGGCCGCCATGTCCACCTCGTGGTCGAGCTGTACGACACCGATCGCGCCCAGCACGCGCACGTCCCGCACGCCGGGCAGACCGGCGGCCTCGGCGAGGCCGTGCCGCAGCCCGGCGCCGATCCGCTTCACCTCCTGCTCCCAGTCCTGGCCGAGCAGCAGCTCGATGGACGCGCAGGCCACGGCCGAGGCGAGCGGATTGCCCATGAAGGTGGGCCCGTGCGCGAGCACCGGCACCGCCCCGCTCGAGATGCCCTCCGCCACGCGGGTGGTGCACAGTGTCGCCGCCAGCGTCAGGTATCCGCCGGTCAGCGCCTTGCCGACACACATGACATCCGGGGACACCCCGGTGTGCCCGGCCGCGAACAACTTCCCCGTACGGCCGAATCCGGTGGCGATCTCGTCGAACACCAGGAGCACGTCGTGCGCGTCGCACGCCTCGCGGAGCACCCGAAGGTACTCCGGCGAGTGGAACCGCATCCCTCCCGCACCCTGTACCACCGGCTCCACGATCACCGCGGCCAGCTCGTCGGCATGCGCGGCGATCAGTTCCCGCAGATGCCGGACATAGCGGGCGTCCGGCTCCGCGTCGAAGCCGTCGGGCGGCGCGTCCGCGAAGATCTGGCGAGGGAGGGCCCCCGACCACAGCTCGTGCATACCGCCTTCGGGATCGCAGACCGACATCGGCTGCCAGGTGTCCCCGTGATAGCCGCCGCGCCACGTCAGCAGCCGGTGCTTGGCGGGCCGCCCGGCCGAGCGCCAGTACTGCAGGCACATCTTCACCGCGACCTCGACCGAGACCGACCCGGAGTCGGCGAGGAAGACGTGCTGCAGCGGCTCCGGAGTGATCTCCACCAGCCGGGTGGCCAGCCGGACGGCGGGCTCGTGTGTCAGCCCGCCGAACATCACATGGCTCATCCGGTCGAGCTGGCCGCGGGCAGCCTCGTTGAGCACCGGATGGTTGTAGCCGTGCACCGCCGACCACCAGGACGACATGCCGTCCACCAACTCAAGCTGGCCGTCGGCCGGTTCGGCGAGCCGGAGCCGCACCCCGGACGCCGACTCCACGACCAGTGGCTCCTGACGGCCCGGCATCGGACCGTAGGGATGCCAGACGTGGGCCCGGTCCAGGGAGCGGAGTTCGGCAGGGGAGAGCGGATCAGGCATTGGGCGCGATGTCCGTGCCGGCGCCGCGACGGCGCACCGTCACCAGATCCGTTCGCACAGGTTCCGTTCGAGCAGGTTCCGCACCTGCGGGTTCGGGCCCCACGGCCGGGGCCTCGGAGGAGTCCTGAGCGGCCTCGGGAGTTTCGCCGCACGGGGAGCAGCCGCCGTCGTGCGAACCGCAGCCGCCGCCCGTCGTGGCGCGGTGCCCGGGAAGCGTCGTCGTGTCCGCCCCCTCCACCTCGAAACCGGCGTCCGCGATCATGTCGAGGTCGGACTGGCCCGACTGCCCCTCGGTGGTCAGGTAGTCACCCAGGAAGATCGAGTTGGCCAGGTTGAGGGCGAGCGGCTGCATCGAGCGCAGATGGACCTCGCGCCCGCCCGCGAGCCGCACCTCGACGTCCGGGCAGACGAACCGGACCATCGCCAGAATGCGCAGGCACCGTTGGGGAGTCAGGTGCCACTCCTTGGCGAGCGGGGTGCCCTCGATCGGGATCAGGAAGTTCACCGGCACCGAGTCCGGGTCCAGCCCGCGCAGCGAGAACACGACGTCCACCAGATCGGCGTCGGTCTCACCCATTCCCGCGATCAGCCCGGAACACGCCGAGAGGCCCGCGGACTGGGCCTGCTGCACGGTGTCCACCCGGTCGGCGTACGTGTGGGTGGTCGTGATCTCCCCGTACGTCCCCTCCGAGGTGTTGAGGTTGTGGTTGTACGCGTCGGCGCCCGCGGACCGCAGCCGGTCGGCCTGACCCTCCGAGAGCAGACCGAGGCACGCGCACACCTCGACGTCCTCGTGCTGCTCCTTGATCGCCTCGATCGTCTGCGACACGCGGTCGACGTCCCGGTCCGTCGGCCCCCGGCCGCTCGCCACCAGGCACACGCGCTTCGCACCGCCGGCCACCCCGGCGGCGGCGGCCTTCGTCGCCTCGTCCGGTTTCAGCCAGGTGTACTTGAGGATCCCCGCCTTGGAGCCGAGCCGCTGCGAGCAGTACGAGCAGTCCTCGGGGCAGAGTCCGGACTTCAGGTTCACCAGATAGTTGAGCTTCACGCGCCGCCCGAACCACTGACGGCGTACCTTTCCGGCCGCGGCCACCACGTCGAGCAGTTCGTCGTCCGAGGTCGCCAGCACGGCGAGCGCTTCTTCACGGGTCGGCAGTTCGCGCCGCAGTCCCTTGTCCACCAGCGTGTTCAGCAGGTCCATGGCCCTGATCCTGACGTACGGCACCGCCATCGGCCAAGGAGGAACCGGACAGCAGAGGCGGCCGAGGGTGTGTGTATTGCCACATCCTGACCTGCTGCGCACCCCGCTAGGGTCTGTGGGCTGCCTACAAAAGGGACCGCCCCCATGCCCTTCGCCCCGTTCGACTGGATCGATGACGAGGCCCGCCGCCGTGCCGCGGCCGGACTCGTCCGCACCCTGCGCCCCCGGCCCGCCGAATCGGGACTGCTCGACCTCGCGAGCAACGACTATCTCGGTCTCACGCGGCACCCCGAGGTGACCGCGGCCGCGGCCGAGGCGGCCCTCCGCTGGGGAGCGGGTGCCACCGGGTCGCGGCTGGTCACCGGGTCCACCACCCTGCACGCCGAACTCGAACGCGAGCTTGCGGACTTCTGCGGTTTCGAGGCAGCCCTCGTCCTGTCGTCCGGTTACGCCGCCAACCTCGCCGCGCTCACCGCGCTCACCGGGCCGGAGTCGCTGATCGTGTCCGATGCGGGGAACCACGCCTCGATCGTCGACGGCTGCCGACTCTCCCGCGCGGCCACTTCCGTCGTTCCGCACGCGGATCCGGACGCGGTGCGGAAGGCGCTGCACACCCATGGCGGACGGGCCCTGGCCGTAACCGACTCCGTCTTCTCGGTGGACGGCGACGCCGCTCCGCTGGGCGCCCTGGCCGACGCGTGCCGGGGCGGCGGAGCGGCACTCCTCGTGGACGACGCCCACGGCCTGGGCGTCCTGGGCGAGGGCGGGCGCGGCGCGCTCGGCGCCGCCGGGCTCGCGGGCGGCGAGGACATCGTGGCGACACTCACCCTCTCGAAATCCCTCGGCAGCCAGGGCGGGGCGATCCTCGGCCCTGCCCGCGTCGTGGACCATCTGGTCAACGCGGCCCGGACGTTCATCTTCGACACCGGCCTCGCTCCGGCGGCCGCCGGAGCCGCCCTGGGCAGCCTGCGGCTGCTGCGCAGGGAACCGGAACGGGCGGGCCGGGCCCGGGCCGTCGCCGCCGAACTGTACGACCGGCTGTCGGCGGCGGGGCTGACCGCCGTACGACCGGACGCGGCCGTCGTGTCGGTCCGGGCGCCGTCGGCACAGGCGGCGGTGCGCTGGGCCGCCGACTGCCGTTCGGCCGGTCTCGCGGTGGGGTGCTTCCGGCCGCCCTCCGTCCCGGACGGGATCTCCAGGCTGCGGCTGACCGCGCGGGCCGATCTGACGAGGGACGAGATCATGGCCGCGGTGGCCACGATCGTGGCCACCGCCCCCTCCGGCTGACCGCTCAGCCGCCCCGGTGCTCCCGCAGCCCGGCCACGAAGGACGTCCAGGCCGTCGCGGTGAAGTGCAGCGGCGGCAGGTCCACATCCTTGGAGTCCCGTACGGCGAGCAGGTCGCCGTCCAGTGGTGCGGCTTCCACGCAGTTGTTCATCCCGGTGCTGCGGCTGCTGCGCCGCCACCGGAGTGCGGGCTGTGCGAGACGGTCGGACATCGTGCCCCCCTCGGGCAGTCTGAAGATCCGGTCAACCGCCGCGGCCTACGGCGGCGATGAGGTCCAGCGAACGCTCCGGCGACAGCGCGTGAGCCTGCATGGTGCGGAAGGCCGAGCTGTACGCCTCAAGGTCTTCTCTCCGCTCCAGATAGAGACTACTCGTCAAGTGGTCAAGAACGACCACATCCAGATCAGAAATGGTCGGGAAAGAGAAGATAACGAAAGGTCCGGTGAGGCCGATGTAGCTGCCTGCGTCGAACGGGAGCAACTGCAACTGCACATGCGGCAATTGGGCCACGTCGGCCAGATGATTCAGCTGGTTCCGCATGACCTGTGGACCGCCGACGCCACGCCGTAGTACGGCCTCGTCGAGCACGGCGCTCAAGTGGAGCGGTCTGCGCGCGTGCAGTACTCCCTGCCGGGCGAGCCGGACCTCCACCAGGGAGTCCAGCTGCGCGGGCGGCAGCCCGTCCAGGGAGGACCGGGTGACCGCCCGTGCGTAGTCGGCGGTCTGGAGCAGTCCCGGCACCACCGAGGTCTCCAGGGTGCGTGCGGCTCCGGCCTGGGACTCCAGGCTGATGAAGTCGCGGTACTGGGGCGGGATGAGACCGCGATAGGCGTGCCACCATCCGTTGCCGCCCCCGCCCGCGGAGCCGACGAGCGCCTGGAGCAGTGACCGGAGCTGCGCGTCGTCGACCCCGTAGGCATCCAGTAACCGGGTCACGTCGCCCGGCCTCACCCCGCTCGCTCCCGTCTCGATCCGGCTCACCTTCGACTGGTGCCAGCCCAGCAGCCGGGCCGCGTCGCGGCTCGTGAGTCCCGCGCCGTGGCGCAGGCGGCGCAGTTCCTCGCCGAGCTTGCGACGGCGTACGACAGGGCCGTGCTGCATGCCGGCCTCCTTCCGCTGTGCGGAGAGCCGACCCGTGCCGGGTCGGCTCGGAAAGGGGCCAGTGTTGCGCCAGTACGGGGCTCAGGGGGCAGAGTTCACCGTAATGAGCGACAGATATATGCATATCTTGTGGATCGTCGTTACAGAGGGGTGCATCAGTGGCAGTCTGACGCGAAGCACAATCCAGGCCGATCGCGGTTCGGTCCGGGCGGGAAGGGACGGCGTCGCCATGGCAGACCATCAGGAAGCAACCGTCACTCTGCCGAGCGATCCGGTCTCGGTCTCCGCGGCCCGGAGACACGTGACCAGGGTGCTTTCCGAATGGGGCCTGTCCGACGATTCCGAGGCGGCCGACGTCATCCGGCTGATCGTGTCGGAGCTCGCCACCAACGCCGTGCAGCACACCTTCGGACAGTCGCCCACGTTCACGGTGGACCTCCGCCTAGACCGGGACGTCGAGCTCTACCTCGGAGTGACGGACAGTCACCCGCGCTGGCCCCAGAAGCTGCCCGCGGCGGTCCGGCAGGACAACGGCCGCGGCATGGTGATCATCCGTGCCCTGGCCAAGGAGTGTGGAGGGGGCCTGGGCGTCAGTCCCACCCCGGACGGCGGCAAGACCGTGTCCATCACCCTTCCCTGGCCCGTCCCCGCACGGGCCTGACGCCAGGTGCCGGTCGGTCGGCCTCCCGCGCGGACCCGAGCCGCCGTACGGATCCCGGGCCGCCGCACGGATCCCTGGAGGCCGTACGGACCTCGCGCCTTCCGTTCGTCCGGGGGCCCTGCCTGGAATGTGCCTTCGCTGTGCACCTGAACTCCCGCACGGGCCGAGTTCCCATGCGCGCTCGCGGCTCCCGGCCAGGCCGGGAGCCCGGTCCGGCCCGGCTTCCCACGCCGCAGGCCACGGCGCGCACCCGTGGTCACCACGGTCACTGCGTTCCCGTCGCCCCGCGGCCGAAGCCGCTGCGGAGCAGGGCCCTGAGCGTGGTCGCCGCGACCGAGCTCCGGTCACCCCGGTGCACCACGGAGATCGTCCGCCGGAACGCCGCCGCCTCCAGCCGGCGTACGGCGAGGGGCGTCGGGGACATCGACGCGACCATCTCCGGTACCACCGCCACGCCGAGCCCCGCGCTGACCAGCGCGCACACCAGCGCGTAGCCGGGGGATTCGCAGACCACGGCGGGGGTCGCCCCGGCCTCGGCCAGCGCGCGCTCCACCCCGCGTCTCGGCGGATGGGCGGGTGCGCTGCTGATCAGGGGCCTGCCCGCCAGCTTGCCCACGGGCAGGGAACCGCTGCCCTCGGACAGGACGTGGCCGACGGCGGTGATCAGCACCAGCTCCTCGACGAGCAGCGGGTCGGCGGACACCCCTGCGGGCATCGGCTCCGCGGTCGCGGGCTCGTACGCATGGGTCAGCGCCAGATCCACCTCTCCCGCGGCCACCGCGGCCACCCCGGAGGGCGGCTCGTAGTCCGTGACGGTCAGTTCCACGTCCGGGTGGGCGCGCCGGAAGGCGGCGAGCACAGGGGGCAGCAGATGGATTCCGGCCGTCGTGAACGTACCGACCCGCAGTCGCCCTCCCGACAGCCCTGCGAGGCGGGCAAGCTCGTGCCGGGCCTGGTCCATCTCGTCCAGCACCCGTCTGGCCCGCCCCGCCAGCAGCTCACCGGCCGCCGTCAGCCGCGCCCCGCGATGGTGCCGCACCAGGAGCACCGCACCGGCTTCCCGCTCCAGCTTGGCCAGCTGCTGGGAGAGTGCGGGCGCGGTGTAGCCGAGCCGCGCAGCCGCCCGGGTGATCGAACCGGCCTCGGCCACCGCCACCAGCGCGGCCAGGCGCGTCGGATCGTACATTAAGCGTTCCTTTTGGCAGACCCAGAAGATTGCAAGTACACGCTAAAGGCCCGACGGGGTCATCGTGTGCACATGGACGCACAACTGATCGCCTTCATCGGGGTGGCCGCGGGCATGGTCGCGCTGCCCGGCGCGGACTTCACCGTGGTCGTACGGAACGCCCTGGCCTCGCGTGGATCCGGGATCGCCACCGCGGTCGGAGTCGCCGGGGGCCTGCTCGTGCACACGGCGCTGGCCGTCGCCTGTCTGGCCGCCGTACTGGTCACGATGCCCGTGCTCTTCCGCACCGTGCAGCTGCTCGGAGGTGCCTACGTGCTCTGTCTGGGGCTCGGCGCCCTGTACGCGATACGCCGACGGGGTCCGGTGGCGGAGGGGAACCCGTCCTCGGACGAGGCCGGGGACAGGGCGCCGATGAGCCCCGGGCGCTCGCTGCGCCAGGGATTCCTCACCAACGCCCTGAACCCCAAGGCGCCCGTCCTCTTCCTGAGCCTGCTGCCCCAGTTCGTCCCCGACGGGCAGCCGCCCCTTCCCAGGACCCTGCTGCTCGCGTCGATGGTCGTACTGCTGGCGCTCGTCTGGTTCCCGGCCGTGGCCCTGCTGGTGGACCGTCTCGGCCGGTGGCTGCGCCGGCCGCGTACCGCCCGCGCGATCGAGGGCGGCAGCGGCGCGGCGCTCACCGCACTGGGCCTCGTCCTGGTGACCGGACCCCTGCTGCACTGATCCAGGTGGCTACAGCCGTCAGCGGACCCTCCCGTACCAGACGCTCTTCGACCAGATCTTCTCCAGCCGGACCACGGCACCGGTCTTCGGCGAGTGCCAGATCTTCCCCCCGCCGGCGTAGATGCCCACGTGGTAGACACTCCGGCCCGAGTGGAAGAACACCAGGTCGCCGCGTTGCCGCTGCGACTTGGTGAGGTGGCGGGTCTTGTTGTACTGCTGCTGGGCCGTGCGGGGGAGCTTCTTGCCCGCCTTCTTGAAGGAGTAGAGCGTGAGGCCCGAGCAGTCGAACCGGTTGGGCCCCGTGGCGCCGTAGCCGTACGGCGAGCCCTTCTTCGAGGCAGCGATCTTGAGTGCCTTCGTCGAGTGGGTCGCTGCCTCGGCGTCGTTGACGAGGCCGGGCGCCAGCATGGTGGTACCCAGAGCGATGGTGAGGACCGAGGCCGTTCCGGCCCGGGCAAGCAGAGACGGGACATGAACCTGCGCAGTCATGCGCAACCCTTCGTCAGCCGCCTGTGAAGGATGACCTGTCGGGTTCGGGCTGGCGAAGTTGCCCGGCCGCACACGGCGGCTTCACCCCGAGGGCCGCCCGGAATTCCGGTCGGCCCGTTGTGCTCGGGTCCTCCACTCCTGCCGATCCACTTCTGTCGACCAGGCATCCGGACAGCGGCAGGACTCGGCGTCCGCCCGGACCGCCCCGCCGCGGTGGCGGGGGCTTGTCGTCCCAGGGATCTTTACTCACGGACCGCCGGATTTCCGAGCTGAAATGGCGTTATGTGAGAGTCATCACGACTGATCCATTCGGGTGGACGGGTTCTGTTCCGGGCCTCGTCGGCGTTGTCCGACCAGCCCCGTACCAGCGGCGGAAGTGCATATTCCGCTTGGCGTCCGCGCACACTGCGCAAGTTGGACTGTCCCTCGTGCGGGCGAGCGTCTACGCCGAACGAGCGAGCGAAACTGGTCCTCCCACCGGGCGTGTCGTGAAAGGGCGTCGAGAGCCGGCGGAGGCGGGGAATCCGGGGTGGGGCAGCTGTCAACTCGTCGGATCCGGAGGCAGGGTGACCCGGCCTGCGCGTCGCTCCCCGTCCAGCAGTCGCAGTGCCCGTGCCAGCGTGGCCGCGTGAATCTGCGTCTCGCCCCGGTCGTGCATGAGTGCGAGCGCGTCGCGGAGGTCGGCGGCCCGTGAGGCCAGCGCCTGAGCGGCCCTCAGCGCTCCGTAGGTGTCGCTCCCACGGGCCGGATTGATCCGGCCGATCTGGTCGAGCACTTCCAGATAGCAGTCGATGAACTCGGCTTCGGCGCGGGTCAGTGCGGGAAGCGGCGGGAGCTGGGGTGAGGGCATCGGGGTCCACCTCGCGGGGTGCGGCGACTGGGGCGGTGCGCGGTTCTCCACGGCGTGATCCACGCATCCGTACGCCGGGGCGTCGAGGGTGTGCCGCTCGACGGGTCGAACTCCCGCCGGAAAAACCCGTGTGACGGGCCGGCACGGCGACGGGCATCGCGTGGACACGCACCAACTCGCCCTCCCCGAGCCGGAGACCGAGGGCCGGTCCCGCACCGGAGCGTCCGGAGCAGGCTGTTGCATGACTACCCGCCCACCGGCCCGTGCATGTCGCCGCCCCGGCCCGCCCGTGCATGTCGCCGCCCCGGTCGGCCGGGGCGGCCGCGAGCCGCGCCCGCGGTCGGCCCGTCCGAGGAGGAACGCCTCCACGTCGTTGACGGGGGCGCGGCATCCTGGGTCGTGCGTCGCCGTCGTGGCGTGGAGCGAGCCGCAGGGCGAGTGGAGGGAGGGGGAGAGGCCCTCCTCGCCGCCGAAGCGGTCGAGGTGCTCATGAGTCGGCCACCCCTCCGGTGTGGCGGGTGCGCGGCCGGCTCCGGTGTGAGGACACTCAGCCCACGGGTACGGGATCGGGCTCGGACGCGGGGGCTGCGGCGCCGTCGGTCCGCTCCGGGCGCCCGCGGCCGGCGACGAGGACGGCGAGCAGGCCGAGCGCAGCCCAGGCCGCCAGGATCGCCACGGCTCCGCCGGCGCCCCTTCCGTCGAAGAACGCGACCGACCGGAGCAGCGAGCCGCCCGCGCCGGGCGGCAGCCACTGGCCGATCAGGCCGACCGGCTCGGGGAGCAGCTCGGGTGCGCTGGTGACGCCGGAGAACGAATTGCCCAGCAGCACGATCAGCAGTGACCCCAGGCCGATCCCGGCCGGGCCGATCAGGGTGGCCAGGCCGGCCACCATCGAGCCGATCGCCAGCACGGTCAGCCCGATGACGCCGGCCTCCGTCCACCAGGCCCCGGTGATCGCGCCGAGCCAGCTGTGGGTGACCGCGGTGGTGGCGATGCCCACCAGCGCCGCCGTGCCGGCCAGGGTCACCGCAGCCCGGGCGCCGCGCAGCTTCATCGAGGTCACGACCGCGCCGGCGGCGACCCCGGCGATGGCCAGCGGCAGGATGCTCGCGCCGAACGCGCTGCCACGGGGGTCTGCCGCCGGGGCCGCGACGACATCGGTGACCGGTACGGCGGTTCCTGCCGGTGAGGCTCCCGCGACCATCTGGGTCAGCAACTGGGAGACGACGGGGCCTGCCGCCGACGCGACGAGGAGCTGCGGCCCCTTGCCGGTGGCCACGACGGCGCCGTATACGACCCGGTTCTCGATCGCGGTGCGTGCGGCGGCCGCGTCGTCGTAGCGGTGGATCTCGAAGGCTCCCTCATGCTGCTCGAACCGCTCCTGCAGCTGACCGGCCGCGGCAGCGGACCCGGCGACGCCCACGGGCAGATCGCGCGGCGCGATCCGCGCGGCAGGCCATGCGAAGGCCCAGAGGGCGAGCGTCACCGCCAGGGGGACGAGCAGGACGATCACCACCGCACGGCGGTTCGGTGCAGCAGACATGGGGGTGCCTCGATTCGAAAGTGGCGATCCAAAGAGAAGGATCGTTCGTTTTACGACGGCTTCACTGTCCGCCCGGGGCGGATCCTTGTCAAGAAGGAACGTTCGTTTTAGGTTTGGGTCATGGCACGCGTATCCCAGGAGCACCTAGACGCCCGTCGTCGGCAGATCCTTGCCGGGGCCGCACGCTGTTTCTCCGGCAACGGCTTCCACGGCACATCGATGCAGGACGTGCTGAAGGAGGTCGGACTGTCGGCCGGGGCCGTCTATCGCTACTTCGCGAGCAAGGAGGACCTGATCGCGGCCATCGCCGACGAGGCCTTCCGCTCCATCCGGCAGGCGTTCGAGGAGGCGGCGGAGCTCACTCCGCCGCCCACCCCCGACGTCCTGCTCGGCCGGGTGCTGCGCAGGGTGATCGACGGGCAGGTGTACGGGCTGGAACGCCGTACGTGCGCCGCGCTGATGGTTCAGGTGTGGGCGGAGACCCTGCGCGACGAGCGGCTGGCGGCGACGCTCGAGGACGGTTACACCGGCATGCGCGCCGCCTGGGCGAAGCTGGTCGATGCCTATCGCGCGGCCGGCATCATGCACTCCGACGTGCCCGCCGACGATGTCGCCCGCACGATGATCGCCACCGCTCAGGGCTTCATGGCCCAGGAGGCGCTGTTCGGCGGGGCGGAGCCCGAGGTGCTGGAGAACGGGCTGCGGGGCCTGATGTCCATGGATCCGCAAAAGATCAGTTAACGCGCCGGAAAAACTTCCGCCCTAACGTGCAATACCTGGCCGCGGGGCCCCGTTCGTTCTTCAACAGTCTGTTGAAGGCGGATAGGGTCCCGCTGCGCCCGGGGCCGGTACCGGGCGGAAGACGAAGAGGGTGGAAGCGTGCAACTGACTCCGCACGAACAGGAACGCCTGCTCATCCACGTGGCGGCCGACGTCGCCGAGAGGCGCAGGGCGCGTGGGCTGCGGCTGAACCACCCCGAGGCGATCGCCCTGATCACCTCGCACCTCCTGGAAGGTGCCCGCGACGGCCGGACGGTCACCGAGCTCATGGCCTCCGGCAGGAAGGTGCTCACCCGCGCGGACGTCATGGACGGCATCCCGGAGATGATCCACGACGTCCAGGTGGAAGCCACCTTCCCGGACGGCACCAAACTCGTCACCGTGCACGACCCGATCGTGTGACGGGGGAACGGCTGATGATTCCCGGAGAGATCCTGTACGCGGACGCCCCCGTGCCGCTCAACGAGGGGCGCCCCGTCACCCGCCTCACCGTCCTCAACGCCGCCGACAGGCCCGTCCAGGTCGGCTCGCACTACCACTTCGCCGAGGCGAATCCCGGCCTGGAGTTCGACCGCCGGGCCGCCCATGGGCTGCGCCTGCACATCGCCGCGGGGACCGCGGTGCGCTTCGAGCCCGGTATCCCCGTCGACGTCGAACTCGTCCCGCTCGCAGGCCTGCGCATCGTCCCCGGACTGCGCGGCGACACCGGAGGTTCCCTCGATGCCTGAGCTCAGCCGCCCGGTGTACGCCGATCTGTTCGGGCCCACCACCGGTGACCGCATCCGGCTCGCCGACACCGACCTCGTCGTCGAGATCGAGGAGGACCGCTGCGGCGGCCCGGGGCGGGCCGGTGACGAAGCCGTGTTCGGGGGCGGGAAGGTGATCCGCGAGTCGATGGGCCAGGCGCGCACCACCCGCGCCGAAGGTGCACCCGACACGGTGATCACCGGCGCCGTCATCATCGACCACTGGGGCATCGTCAAGGCCGACCTAGGCATCCGCGACGGCCGGATCACCGGCATCGGCAAGGCCGGCAACCCGGACACGATGGACGGTGTCCATCCCCACCTGGTCATCGGTCCCGAGACCGAGATCATCGCGGGCAACGGCAAGTTCCTCACCGCGGGGGCCATCGACGCCCACGTCCACTTCATCTCGCCGACCCTGATCGACCAGGCGCTCTCCGCGGGGATCACCACCCTTGTCGGCGGTGGCACGGGACCGGCGGAAGGTACCAAGGCCACCACCATCACCCCGGGCCCCTGGCACCTCGCCCGGATGTTCGAGGCGCTGGAGGCCTATCCCGTCAACATCGGTCTTCTCGGCAAGGGCAACACGATGTCCCGCGAGGCCATGCACTCCCAACTGCGGGCCGGAGCGCTGGGGTTCAAGATCCACGAGGACTGGGGCGCCACCCCCGCCGTCATCGACGCCTGCCTCGGGGTCTGCGAGGAGACCGGCGCACAGCTGGCCATCCACACGGACACGCTCAACGAGGCGGGATTCGTCGCCGACACCCTGGCCGCCATCGCCGGTCGCTCCATCCACGCCTACCACACCGAAGGCGCGGGCGGTGGGCACGCACCCGACATCATCAGCGTGGTCTCGGAGCCGTACGTCCTTCCCAGCTCCACCAACCCGACGCGGCCGCACACCGTCAACACCATCGAGGAACACCTCGACATGCTGATGGTCTGCCACCACCTCAACCCCGCGGTGCCGGAGGACCTCGCCTTCGCCGAATCCCGGATCCGGCCCTCGACCATCGCGGCCGAGGACATCCTCCACGACCTCGGCGCCATCTCGATCATCTCCTCGGACTCCCAGGCGATGGGGCGCATCGGCGAAGTGGTCCTGCGTACCTGGCAGACCGCCCATGTGATGAAGCGGCGGAGGGGCTCCCTGCCGGGCGACGGACCGGCCGACAACCACCGGGCCCGTCGCTATGTCGCCAAATACACCATCAACCCGGCGGTGGCCCAGGGGCTGGACCGGGAGATCGGCTCGGTGGAGAGCGGAAAGCTGGCCGACCTCGTGCTGTGGGACCCGGCCTTCTTCGGTGTGAAGCCGCAGACCGTGATCAAGGGCGGCCAGATCGCGTACGCGCAGATGGGTGACGCCAACGCGTCGATCCCCACCCCTCAGCCGGTCATGCCCAGGCCGATGTTCGGCGCCGTGGGCAGGGCCCCCGCTGCCAACTCCTTCAACTTCGTGTCCGCCGCGGCCATCGAGGACGGGCTGCCCGAACGGCTGGGGCTCGGCAAGCGGTTCGTGCCGATCACCAGCACCCGCGGTGTGACCAAGGCGGACATGCGGGAGAACGACGCCCTGCCTCGTGTCCGGGTCGATCCCGACAGCTTCGACGTCACCATCGACGGGGAGCGGGTCGAGCCGGCGCCTGCCGCGGAACTGCCGATGGCCCAGCGCTACTTCCTGTTCTGAACACGCCGCCCCTCCGACCCTCTGGACCCATGACCCGCTGAGCCCGCCGAGTCCTCCGACTCCGCCGGTCCTTCCGATCCCGTCCCTTCCGATCCCGTCCCACACGATCCCGATCGCCGACCCCCGAGGGCAGGACAGCACCCATGACGACGCGCGCCGCCCTGCTCGTCCTCGCCGACGGCCGGTTCCCCGCCGGTGGCCACGCCCACTCCGGTGGCGCCGAGCCGGCCGTCAAGGCGGGACGCATCCGCAACGCCCAGGACCTGGCGGACTTCTGCCTGGGCCGGCTCCACACCACCGGACTCACCTCCGCCGCGCTCGCCGCCGCGGCGGCGCACGGCCTCGATCCGCTCGCGCTCGACCAGGCCGCCGACGTCCGTACACCGTCGCCCGCACTGCGGGCCGTCGGACGCAAGCTCGGACGTCAGCTCATGCGGGCCGCGCGGTCCACCTGGCCCAGCCCCGAACTGGCCGCGCTCGCCGCGGCCCGGCCACGCGGCGCCCATCAGCCCGTCGTCCTCGGCCTCACCGCACGTGCGGCGGGCCTGGAGCCGGAGGACGCCGCACACTGCGTCGCGTACGAAGCCGTGAGCGGTCCGGCCACCGCGGTCGTCCGGCTGCTCTCGCTCGACCCCTTCGAGGCCACCGCCGTCCTCGCCCGCCTCGCTCCCGCACTCGACCGGGTCGCCGAAGAGGCCGCCGCGGCAGCACGGGACGGGATCGACGCGCTGCCCGCCGCCTCGGCCCCGTTGCTCGACATCACCGCCGAGGCCCACGCGGCCTGGCCGGTCCGCCTGTTCGCTTCCTGAACCCCGCCCCCCTCCGCCGTCACCCCCAGGAGCCGCACCCATGCACCTCGACCACGCCCACCACGGTCCCGCAGCCGTCAGTGCCGACGCCGCACGTCCCGACGGCACCCGGCGCGCCCTGCGCATCGGCCTCGGCGGACCGGTCGGATCGGGCAAGACCGCGACCGTCGCCGCCCTGTGCCGTGCCCTGCGCGACCGGCTGTCCATCGCCGTCGTCACCAACGACATCTACACCCGGGAGGACGCCGCCTTCCTGCTCCGCAACGCCGTCCTGCCGCCCGAGCGGATCCGGGCCGTCGAGACCGGCGCCTGCCCGCACACCGCGATCCGCGACGACATCTCCGCCAACCTCGAAGCGGTCGAGGACCTGGAGGAAGCGGTGGGGGCCCTCGACCTGATCCTCGTCGAGTCCGGCGGCGACAACCTCACCGCCACCTTCTCCAAAGGGCTCGTCGACGCACAGGTATTCGTCATCGACGTCGCGGGCGGTGACGACATCCCGCGCAAGGGGGGCCCCGGAGTCACCACCGCCGACCTCCTCGTCATCAACAAGACCGATCTCGCCCCGTACGTCGGCTCCGACCTCGGCCGGATGGCCCGCGACGCCGCGGAGCAGCGCGGTGAACTCCCCGTCGTCTTCACCTCCCTCACCTCCGCCGAGGGGGTCGGGCCGGTAGCCGACTGGGTGCGGGCGCAGCTCGCCGCCTGGGCCGCATGAGCGTCAAGGCCACCGCGCGGATCACCGCGGTCCCCGACGGGCGCGGGGCCACCGCCCTCCCCGTGCTGGAGAGCGAAGGGCCGCTCGCCCTGCGCCGCACCAGATCACCGGAGCCCGGATACGCCCGCGTCACCGTGGTCGGCGCGATGAGCGCACCCCTCGGTGGCGACCGCCTCGCCATCGAGGCGCGGGCCGAGGACGGTGCCCTGCTGGCCGTGGACTCCGCGGCGGCCACGGTGGCGCTCCCCGGCGCCGGCCCCGACGCGGGCCGCGCCTCGTACGCTCTGCGGCTCGGCGCGGGGGAGGGAGCGGAGCTGCGTTGGCTCCCCGAGCAGCTCATCTCGGCCTGCGGCAGCGCGCTCGACCAGACCACCCGGGTCGAACTCGCCACCACCGCGCGGCTGGTGCTGCGCGAGGAACAGATCCTGGGCCGGCACGGAGAGGACACCGGCAGCCTCACCACCCGTCTGACGGTCCACCGGGCCGGCCGTCCGCTGCTCGACCAGCAGCTGGCCTACGGGCCCGGGGCGCCCGGAGGGTGGGACGGCGCCGCCGTACTCGGCGGCAACCGGGCCGTGGGGCAACTGCTGCTGGTCGACCCCGTGCTCGAGACCGCTTCGCTCGTGTCCCGGGTGCTCGGCCCCACCGCCGTACTCACCCCGCTGGCCGGACCCGGCGTCCTGGTGACGGCGCTGGCCGCCGATGCCCGGCTCCTGCGCTGTCTGCTGGACGAGGTCCTGGAAGAGCTGCTGCACGGCCTGAGGGCGGCCCGCGGAGCCTGAGTCCGCTCAGCGGGCAGGGGGCACCGGTTATTGGTTCGGCAAAGAAACAGGTGTCCGCCCTGTTCTCAGCCACCCCACAGACGAAAGGATCCGCTGGACGCAGGAACACGTGCGCCGCCACCGGCGGCCACACACAGGGGGAGGTTCCACTTGATACGCACAGCAGTGCTCGGTTCGGCCGGCGCTCTGATCGCGGGGGCGCTGATTGCGGGCGCGACCGCCGCGCCTGCCGCCGGCGCCGATGACCGTCACCACGGGTCCACGGAGGCGCGCGGCGTACAGCTCGCCGCGGCCAGGGCGGCGAAGACCGGCATCGACTGGACGGACTGTCCGGCCGACTGGGCGATCGCCGCGCCCATCCAGTGCGGATGGGTGACCGTGCCGCTCGACTACGCCAAGCCCCACGGCAAGCAGATCGAGCTCGCCGTCGACCGGCACGTCAGCACCGGCACCAAGGCCGAGCGCCAGGGCGCCCTGCTCTACAACCCCGGCGGCCCCGGTGGCTCCGGCATGGCCTTCCCGAAGCGCGTCGTCACGAAGAACCCGCTCTGGGCGAACACCGCGAAGGCATACGACTTCGTCGGCTTCGACCCGCGCGGGGTGGGCCACTCGGCGCCCATCTCGTGCATCGACCCGCAGGAGTTCGTGAAGGCCCCCAAGGCCGACCCGGTGCCCGACAGCGAGGCGGACAAGCGCGCGCAGCGCAAGCTGGCCGCCGAGTACGCGGCCGGCTGCGCCGAGCGCAGCGGCGGCATGCTGCCGCACATGACGACGCCCAACACCGCACGCGACCTGGACGTCATCCGCGCGGCGCTCGGGGAGGAGAAGCTCAACTTCCTGGGCGTCTCCTACGGCACGTATCTGGGCGCGGTCTACGGCACGCTCTTCCCGACGCATGTGCGCCGCATGGTCGTCGACAGCGTGGTCAACCCGGCTACGGACAACATCTGGTACGAGGCCAACCTCAACCAGGACGTCGCCTTCCAGACGCGTTGGGACGACTGGAAGGCATGGGTCGCCGACAACGACGCCGTCTACCACATCGGCGACACGCCCGAGAAGGTCGAGCAGGCGTGGCTGACGCTGCGCGCGGCGGCCAAGAAGAGCCCCATCGGTGGCGTCCTGGGTCCCGCCGAGCTCATCGGCTTCTTCCAGGGAGCGCCGTACTACGACTCCGCCTGGGCGCCCACGGCCCGGACCTGGAGCGACTACCTGGCGGGCGACACCCAGGCGCTGATCGACGCCGCCGCCCCCGACCTGTCGGACACCGCGGGCAACGCCCGCTCCGAGAACAGCAACGCCGTGTACACGGCGGTCGAGTGCGCGGACGCCAAGTGGCCCACCAGCTGGAAGAAGTGGGACCGCGACAACACCCGGCTGCACCAGAAGTACCCGTTCATGACCTGGGCGAACGCCTGGATGAACCTGCCCTGTGCGACCTGGTCGGCCAAGCAGCAGAACCCGCTGGAGGTCAGGACCGGCAAGGGCCTGCCCCCGGTGCTGATCGTGCAGTCCGAGCGGGACGCCGCCACTCCGTACGAGGGCGCCGTCGAGCTGCACAAGCGGTTCAAGGGTTCCCGTCTCATCACCGAGAAGGGCGCCGGCTCCCACGGAGTCACCGGTCTGGTCAACCCCTGCGTCAACGAGCGGGTGGACACCTACCTGCTCACGGGGAGGACCGACCGCGGCGACGTGACGTGCAGCCCGCACGCCACGCCGAAGCCGTGATCACCGCCTGACGTGAGCGGGCGGCCGATGACGACCGGCGGCCGCCCGCTCACCCCTCCGCGGCTTCCTCGTGGCTCCGCGTGGGGCCCGCGGCCCTCCGGCCCGCATCACATCCCCGACCGGGCATCCCACGGGGGCGGCTCATCCGGGCACTCGCCGGTGCACAGCGGGGCAGGGGCCTCCCGGCCCGCGGTACGGCCCCGGATAGACTCGATCGCATGGTCCGACCGTCCCGTGGCGATGCGAGCCCGGGGATGTGGCGTCGCGAGGCGGGCACGGTGGTGCTCCGCGTCGCCCCGCCCGCCGAGCAGGTGACAGCGCCCTTCGCCATCACCGCCGGGCTGCACGTCCCCCGCGTCCCCACGGAGTGGGCGCCGCACTCGCATGCCCGGCACGAGCTCGTCTGGGTGCGAGGCGGGACGCTGACGTCCCGGGTCCAGGACCGCGTCTTCACCGTCTCCGAGGGATACGGGCTGTGGATGCCCGCCGGAGTGGTGCACGGGGGCAGAGCGACAGCCGGCGCGAGATTCTACGCAGCCTTCTTCGACCCCGATCGCGCGCCGTTCACGTTCGAGGAGCCGGGCGCGGTCGCGATGACGCCGTTGCTGGAGTCGCTGCTGACCCATCTGTCCCGTACGGATCTCGATGCCGAGGCCAGGGAGCGCGCCGAGTCGGTCGTGTTCGACGTGCTCCAGCCGTCGCAGCACCAGTTCGTGTTGCAGCTTCCCGGCGACCCCCGGATCGACGCCATCGCGGAAGCACTGCTGGACGATCCCGCCGACTGCCGCTCGCTGGAGGAGTGGGCGCGGTGGCTGGGGATCAGCGACCGTACGATCACCCGCGCCTTCCGCCACGCGACCGGCCTGTCCTTCGCCCAGTGGCGGCAAGTGCTGCGTGTGCACCGGGCGTTGATGCTCCTCTCCGAAGGGCTGGACGTGACGACCGTCTCCGAGACGCTCGGATACGCGCAGCCCAGCACGTTCATCGCCTCCTTCCGGAGGGTCATGGGAACCACGCCGGGCGCGTTCTTCGACACGGCCGAGGGCGCTCCCGCGCATGTCCGGAATCCCGTATCGCCTGTCCATGACTCCTGATTGCCGACATCGCAAGCGGAACATACTCTTCTTCGAGTTAGGCAACCCTTAGTTATTGCTCGCCGCAAGCGGTGCTTTCCGTGCGTGGGGGGAATCCGCTGCCCGGTCGGTGAAGGCCGGGCGGAGGGTGCCGCAGCCCCTGCCCCTGCGACCGTCCGGACTCACCGATGTTCACCAGCCCCTACCGGCGCGCCGGTCACCCTGTGGCCGGCCCCGCCACACCGAAGGCCGCACTCAACGGGCACGACCTGGTGCTGCGGTACGGCGGCACGCCGGTCGTCCACGGCGTCTCGCTGGCCCTGGAGCCCGGCCGCGCGACTGCCCTGGTCGGACCGAACGGCAGCGGGAAGTCCACGTTGCTGCGCGCGCTCTCCCGGCTGCACCGGGTGGAGGGCGGCCGGGTGACACTCGGTACCCCCGGCGGGTCCACCGAACGCGACGCGGCCCTGCTCAGTGCCCGTCAGTTCGCCCGCGAGGTCACGCTGTTCTCGCAGTCGAGGCCCGCACCCCAAGGGCTGACGGTCGCGGAGGTCGTGGCGTTCGGACGCCACCCGTACCGGCGTGGCTTCTCCGGACCCACCGCCGAGGACCGGAGCGCCATCGACCGCGCGATGGGGGTCACCGGCGTGCGGGACATGGCCGGCCGGCCGGTCGGAGAGCTCTCCGGCGGTGAGATGCAGCGTGTCTGGCTCGCGGCCTGCCTGGCCCAGGACACCGGCGTCGTGCTGCTGGACGAACCGACCAACCACCTGGACCTGCGCTATCAGATCGAGACGCTCGACCTGGTGCGCGATCTCGTCGAGGAGCACGGCATCGCGGTCGGGGTCGTGCTGCACGACCTCGACCAGGCGTCCCGCGTCGCGGACACGCTGGTCCTGATGCGCTCCGGCCGCGTACACGCGGCGGGCGCCCCCGTCGACGTCCTCACCGCGCAGAACATCCGCGAGGTCTACGAGATCAGGGTCGAGGTCGTCGTCGACCCCCGCACGGGCCGTCTCCGCATCGACCCGATCGGGCGGCACCCCGCCTGAGGCGGTGGTTCGGCGAGGTCCGCACCGTCCGTGCCGCGACCGGTACCGGCCCTCGCACGCGGCGCCCTTCCCTATCGACTTATCGATTTATTGACCTAAGGGTGCGGCATCCCGCCCCGAGGCGGCACGGCCGCCGCAACGCATCGCAAGAAAGAGGATCACTCATGAACCGTGCCCGTCGCCTGGCGGCATCAGCCACCACCGGGCTCATCGTCCTCGCCGCAACGGCCTGCGGCACGACCACCGTCGACAAGGCCGGGGCCGGCAGCAGCGCCGGCACGGTCCCTTCGTCGGAGAGCTGCGCCCAGGACACCACGACCACCTCGACGAAGCCGGTCTCCTTCAAGGACGGCGTGGGCCGTCAGGTGAAGCTGGACAAGCCCGCCGAACGGATCGCGGTCCTGGAATGGCAGCAGGTCGAGGACGCGCTGACCCTGTGCGTCACCCCCACCGCGGTCTCCGACGCGAAGGGGTACAGCACCTGGGTCAGCGCCGAGAAGCTGCCCGGCGGAGTGACCGACATCGGCACCCGTGAGGAGCCCGACCTCGACACCCTCTACGCGGCCAAGCCCGACCTCATCGTCGTGGAGGCGTTCGACGCCGACGACGAGACCATCGCGAAGCTGGAGAAGCGGGGCGTCCCCGTCATGGCCACGCGGGGGGCGAACCCGAAGGACCCGATCGGGAACATGCGGGAGGTGTTCGGCATGATCGGCGAGGCGACGGGGCGCACCGAGCGGGCCGACCAGGTGCTCAAGGAGTTCGACGAGCACCTCGCGACGGCGAAGAAGCAGGTCACCGACGCCGATCTGCCGACGAAGGACTTCCTGTTCTTCGACGGATGGCTCCAGGGCGGCAACCTCACCGTCCGCCCCTACAGTGACGGCGCCCTGTTCACCGAGATAGGCAAAGAGCTCGGCATGAAGCCCGCGTGGACCAACGACGTCAACAAGGCCCACGGCAACGGTGGCGTCGACCCCTCCTACGGCCTCGCGCAGACCGACGTCGAGGGACTCACCTCGGTGGGCGACGCCAACCTCTTCTACGCCAACGACGAAGGTGCCGGGGGATACGTCGCCGCACTGGAGAAGAACCCGCTCTGGAAGACCATCCCGGCCGTGAAGGAAGGGCGCGCGCACGCGTTCCCCGCCCGCGTGTGGGGCGCCGGCGGTCCGCGCTCCTGCGCCCAGGCGATCGACGCCTACGTCGACGTACTCAGCAAGAAGTGAGGACCCCGCTCACCTCGGCACCGCGGGGGGACACGCCGCCGCGCACCGAGCACGGCGGCGGTCCCACCGGGGTGGCCGTCCTCACGGTCCTCCTCGTCGTGACCGCCCTGGTCGGCATGTGGCACCTGACGCAGGGGACGTCGGGCGTCGGCGTCGGCGACCTGGTGCGCCATCTCGGCGGGGAAACGGATGACACCGGCGGGGCGCCGGTCGGTGAGATCCTCACCGGATCACGCCTGCCGCGGCTGCTCGCGGGCGTCGCGGTGGGCTTCGCCCTCGGCACGGCCGGCGCACTGCTGCAGTCCGTCACACACAACACGCTCGCCTCCCCCGACACCCTCGCGGTCACGGCCGGCGCCCACTTCACGCTCTCGCTCGTCGCGGCCTTCGGCCTCGCCGTCCCGCTCTGGGCGTCGGGCGCCGTCGCCTTCGCCGGCGGCCTGACGGCGGCGGCGCTCGTGCTGCTCCTCGCGGGCCGGGCAGCGGGCACCGCCGGAACGCGCCTCGTCCTCGCCGGGTCCGCGACGGCGATGGCCCTGGACGCGGCGACCGGGATGCTCCTCATCCTGTTCCAGCAGAACACGACCGGTCTCTTCGCCTGGGGGAGCGGTTCGCTCGCCCAACTGAACATCGACGCGTCGGTACGCGCCTTCCCCGTCGTGGCCGTGGTGCTGTGCGTCGCCCTCGTGCTGTCCCGCAGGCTGGACGTGATGAATCTCGGCGACGACGCCGCGTCCACCTTGGGCGTGCCGATCCGGGCCACCCGCGTGACCGCCGTGCTCTGCGCGGTGCTCCTGACCAGCACGGCGGTGACACTCGCGGGCCCGATCGCCTTCGTCGGCCTCGGCGCTCCCGTCCTGGCCCGTCTGATCGCGGGCCGGATCCGGGCACTGCGCCGCCACATCCTCCTGGTCCCCGCGGCCGGGCTGCTCGGCGCGCTGCTCATCCTGCTCGCGGACGCCTCACTGCGCGCGATACAGGGCGCGGACGGCGCTGCCTCCATTCCCACCGGCGTACCGACCGCGCTGCTCGGCTCCGTCGTGATCGTCGTCCTCGCCCTGCGCCTCCGCGACACGGGCCGGCTCCGGCAACCACCGCACGCGCGGGTCGCCGCACGGTCGCGCCGCGCGTTCCTCCTCGTCGTGCTCGGCACGGCGGCGGTCCTGGCCGGGGCTGCCGTCGTGGCGGTCCTCGCGGGGAGCCTCTGGCTGCGCATGGGTGACATCGTGCTCTGGGCCCAGGGCACCGCCCCCGACCTGATCGGGCAGGCGCTCGACGACCGGGTCCCGCGTGTGATCGCCGCGGTCCTCGCCGGCGCGGCACTCGGACTGGCCGGATGCGTCGTACAGAGCGCGGTGCGCAATCCGCTGGCGGAGCCGGGTGTGCTCGGCATCACGGCGGGCGCCGGGCTGGGTGCGGCGGGCGTCGTCACGTCGGGTCTGTCCGGCGGACGGCCGCTGCTCATCGCGGCCGCGGTCGCGATGGGGCTCGCCACGTTCGCGGTGATCGCCCTCCTGTCCTGGCGCGGCGGCTTCCTGCCCGACCGGTTCGTACTGATCGGCATCGGGTGCGGATACGGTCTCAGCTCCATCACCACCTTCCTCCTGCTGCGTGCAGACCCGTGGAACACGCCCCGGATCTTCACCTTCCTCTCCGGCACGACCTATGGGCGCACGCTGCCCGACGTCGTACCGGTCGCGGTGGCCCTGGCGCTCGCACTCCCCGTACTGCTCGCCATGCGCGGCCGCCTCGACCTGCTCGCCGTCGACGAGGACACCCCGCGCATCGTCGGAGTCAGGCCCGTACGCGCACGTCTCACCGCGCTGACGATCGCCGCCGTGCTCGCGGCGCTCAGCGTGATCGCCGTCGGCGTCGTCGGCTTCGTGGGGCTGGTCGCCCCGCACCTCGCCCGGTCACTGGTGGGTGCCCGGCACGGCCGTGCGATCCCGGTGGCGATGCTGCTCGGCGGCCTGCTGGTCTGCGTGGCCGACGCCCTCGGCCGCACACTCGTCGCACCCGCCCAGGTGCCCGCGGGCCTCATGATCGCCCTGGTCGGTGGCCCGTACTTCGTCTGGGTGCTCCGGCAGTCCCGCGCATGACGCCGGGCGGCGGCGCACCCGCGCCGACCCGCGCACCCGCGACGTGCCGCCCGGGTGCGCTGCCGCCCGGGCCCGTCCTCCCGGCCCGTACCCCCGGGCCCGCGTCCACACCGCAGTGATCCCGCGGGCCACACCCGTCCCTCACCCCCCGACCCGTCAGGAGTGCCGGAATGCCACCCCAGCAGGAGACGCCCGCGAAGAGCGTCGTCATCCCCTTCGAGCCCGACACCTCGCCGGCCCTGCTGGGGCGGCTCGGACTCCATGAGGTGCCGGAGCGCTGGCGCACGGTCGACCGCTCCGCCCACGCCCCCCACCTCATGGCCGTTCCGGGTGGCGAGGGTGCGGAGTGGGTCGCTGCCGCGCTCGTGACGGCGCGCCCGCACACGGCCTACCTGAAGATCGTCGACGCTGTCGGAGACGTGACGGCAGCCGTCGAGGCCGTCGTCGCCCACGCGCGTGGCCAGGGACTCGCACAGGTCAAGTGGGAAGGATGGACGGCGAGCCCCGAGACGGCCGCCGCCCACGGCTTCGCGCCGCTGTGCCCTCCGCTCGCGCAGTCCGAGGGCCCGGCCGGGCCCGATGCCGGGTTCGTCCACTGGCTGCACGACGGCCCGCTGACCGAACCTCCGTACTACGGGCAGACCACGCACTTCACCTGCGGCGCCGTCACCGCCCTGGTCGCGCAGGCACACGCGGGGACGCTGCCGCGCGAGGAACTCGACCGCCGGGCCGAGCTCACGATGTGGCGCGACGCGACCAACTTCCCCGCGTGCGAGCCCATCGGACTGGGCGTTGCCGTGCACCGGGCATGGCCGTCGTCCCCCGTCACCGTCCACCTCGATGTCGACCGGCCCGTCCTCCTCGACCACTACCCGGAGAAGGAACAGGAATGGCGTGCCCTGCTCCAGCACGCGTCGCGTGCGGAGGCCGGACGGACCGGTGTCCCGATCGACTCGCGCCACCTCTCGCCGGCCGCGATCAGGAGCGCGATCGGCAGGGGGGAGCACGTGCTGCTCCTGGTCTCGCTCGCCGCGATGCAAGGGTTCGACGTCCCGCACTGGGTGCTCTGCCACGGTGTCGTGCCCGGCGCCGTAGTGATCGAGGACCCGTGGGCCAACTCGGTCGCGGGGGACACCTGGGTCGACGCCCATCTGCTGCCCGTCCCCGACCGGTCCTTGGACACCATGTCGACCCTCTCGGCCGACCGCTTCCGTGGCGCCGTGGCCATCGGCCGCCCGCGGCAGCGCGGTGCGTCCTCTCCAGGACCCGCCGACGCGTAGCCCCCACCGCCATGCTGCCCCGCCACGGAGCACCCGGCCTCGCGACGGGGTCCTCCGCACACTCCCCCCGCTGCGGCAGGCTGAGAACGCCCGCCGGGTGTCGGCCCTCCGGCCCCGGCCGAACACATGGGGCACACCCGGCCGGGGCGGCGCGCTCACGCCCTCCGGTCGTACCGGTCCAGCCAGGCGTCCTCCGCCGTGTAGCCGAAGAGCGTCTCGCCGTAGGAGCGCGCCATCTTTGGGAAGACAGTCGTCCAGTCCCGCCCGTCGAGCTGTTCGGCGAGCCACGCGACGGTCGTCGGCAGCGACTCGGCATACCCCGTCACCGGGCGGTAGCCCAGCTCGCGTTCGGCAGCCGACATGTCGTAGACGACGGGATGCGCGGTGGTCCACGGCGTCTCCCCGATACGGCCTTCCGGCGGTGCGCCCGCCACCAGCACCGTCTCGGTGTCCAGGCCGAGCACGCCGTCGACGGCCGCGCCGATCTCGGCGACCGTCGGCGCCTGCGGGTCCCCGGCGTTGAGCACCCGGGAGGCCGGCCGCCGAGCGGCGAGACGTATCAGCTCGGCGACGTTGGACACATGGACCGGATGGAAGCGGCTCTGTCCGTCGTACGCGAGGACCCGCCGCCTGCGCCCGTCCAGCAGGCGCTTGACGAAGTACAGCTCGCGCGGTGTGCGGCAGTGCTCCCCGTGTATCGCGCCCGCCCGCAGCAACGTCACCGGAAGCGCGTCACCGGCCGCGAGCAGGTCCTGCTCCAGGGCGATCTTCCGTGTCCCGTACGTCGCGTCCCCGGGGGCCACCGTGCGCTGCGTCTCCGGGATGGGCACCGGATACTCCGGGAAGCCGTCCGGCTCGCCCTGAGTGTCGAAACTGCGGCCCCTGCCGTCCTCGTACACCGCACCGCTGGAGATGACGACCGCGGACCCGACTCGGTCCGACAGCCCTGTCAACTGTGCGGTGTGGCCCCGGCCGAAGGCAACCATGTCGACCAGGACGTCGCAGCCGTCGCCGAGGGCGGCCGCCAGGGCGCCCTTCTCCTCGCGGTCCAGTGCGACGCTGCGGACGTCGTCGCCCCAGGCGGCGTCCCGGCCGCCTCCCCGGGAGGCGGCGGTCACCTCCCAGCCGTCCTCGGCCAGGGACCGCACCGCGGGCCGGCCGATCTGCCCCGTCGCGCCCAGCACGAAAGCTCGTCCTCTGCTCATACGGGAAACGCTACGGTCCCTCCCCGCCGGTGGGCGAGGGATATCGGCCGAGAGCAGATTCCCCGCTCAGCGTGGCCGTCGAGGGAACCTCTTGGGCTCCTCGGCCTGCGCCGTCTTCGCCTTGGCCGCGTACTCGTCGACGTACTCCTGCCCGGAGAGACCGAGAATGGCGTACATGATCTCGTCCGTGACCGCCCGGATCGCCGCCTTCTGGTCCTCGAGGCCCGCGTAGCGGGAGAAGTCCAGCGGCTCCCCGAACCGGATCGTGACCCGCTTGACCTTGGGAACCTTCTGTCCGGGCGGCTGGATCTCGAACGTGCCGACCATCGCACAGGGGATGACGGGGACCCCCGCCCTGATGGCCATCACCGCGACCCCGACCTTGCCCTTGTACAGCCGGCCGTCGTGCGAGCGGGTGCCCTCCGGGTAGATGCCCAGCAGTTCACCCTTGCTCAGCACCCCCAGCCCTTCGCGGATCGCCGCCTGTCCCGCTTCCTTGCCGGAACGGTCCACCGGGATCTGCCCGATGCTGTGGAAGAAGGCCGCGGTCAGTCTGCCCTTGATGCCGGGACCGGTGAAGTACTCGGCCTTCGCCAGGAAGGTGATGCGGCGCTTCAGGATCGCCGGCATCAGGAAGTGGTCGGAGAAGGAGAGGTGGTTGCCGGCGACGATGGCCGCACCGTCGTCGGGGATGTGCTCGAGCCCTTCGATACGGGGCCGGAACAGCAGCCGCAGCAGTGGGCCCAGCACGACGAACTTCAGGACGTAATAGAACACAGCTATTCTCCTAGCCTTATGGACCGGGCTGGTGGCCGCGTTCTGCCAGGTCGCACAGGTTGTTGTCGCTCCGGATCGGCTCGTTGGTGCGGCCGACTGCCGGGCCGGGCCTCCCTGGACGGGTACCCGCTTCTCGTCGACTCACTTGACGCGCCATCAGTCGAGGGTCCGTACGTACGCGTCGTTTCTCTCCGGCGATCGATCGTAGCTCTGTTCCCAGCGTCTTCGGGAAGCCGTGCGGAGTGGGAACACATGATCTCCTACGTGCGGGGTGCCCCATGCGTTCCCAGCCGCTCGGACGCGGTGCCCGCGACGCGGCAGGGCCCCCGGTCACAGCTTCTGGTGGCCTGTTCGGGGGCGAGGACGCGGATGCCCGGGCCCTGCTCCGCGGGGTGGAACCTGCCGGAAGACCGCCCACGACGATGCCGAACCGGCGCGTCAGAACCCACGGGCTTCACGGGGACGGTGCTGTTCGTCCTGCCGGCCCCTTCGCCGGACCTCTTCGATCACCTCGGGACCGGAGCTGTGGTCCCTACCGGTTGCCCGGGAGCCGTCGGTCGCACGACCGCACGAGACGCGGCCCTCCGCGGGACGGCGGGTACGGCCTGGCGGATCCTTCCCGGGTGCGGGTGCGGGTGCGGGTGCGGGTCCGGACGACGAAGCGGAGGGGCCCGAGCCCATTGTCACTGGGCACGCCTAGAGTCTCTCCCACTCGTCACGGTGCGTTGCCGCTGACGGGCTCTATCAGCGTGCCGTCGGTCTGGCGGCCGCCCGGAACAACGGGGAGAACAGCGCATGGGGTGGGTTCCGGCGGGCGACTACGAAGTCGCCCTGGAGGCGGGCAAGGTGGTCTGCCGCAATGGGAAGGGCCGGCGGCTCAAGTCCGTCCCGGCGAGATTGAAGGACGACCCGGCGGTCGTCGGACTCCGGCAGCTGACCGAGTGGCTGGAGCGGCACGAACGCCAGTGCCTGACCGACGTGGAGCAGTGGATGGCGCGTTCGTTGCCCGTTCCCACGGCCGTGCTCGCCCGGGTCTGGCCCGACCCGGCGTGGCAGGCGGCCCTGCGGGACGTGGTGGTCACCGGCGCGGACGGTGGGGTGGCCGGGTTCCTGCGCGACGTCGACCCCGACCGCGGTCTCGGCCTCGTCGACCTGGACGGCGACACGGTCCGCATCACCCCGGACATCGTCAGCGTGCCCCACCCCGTTCTCCTCGACGACCTCGACGAGCTGCGGGAGTTCGCCGTCGAACTGGGGGTGCGCCAGAACGTGGAGCAGCTGTTCCGCGAGGTGTGGCGCCGCCCGCCCGGCCTCGCCCCGGACACCACCTCCGTGGACACTTATGCCGGCGGCGTGTTCAAGGAACTGCGCTTCCTGCACGGCCGCGTCACCCAGCTCGGGTACCGGTCACGTGGTGGATACGCGGTCTGCCCGGTCGTCGAGGACGGTGCCACCGCCGAGGCTCGCATCTGGATCGGCGAGCACGACGGATACGACGAGTACGGCACCGAGACGGGCCCCCTGGGCTGGACCGAACCTGCGGGGCGTGCGCTGACGGCTGCCGAGATCGGTCCCGTCGCGTGGTCCGAGGGCATGCGCATGGCGGCGGCGCTCTACGCCGGCCGCGACGTGGACGACGAGGAGCGGGCGGCATGAGCACCACGACGACGAACACCGAAGCCGACACGGCGGCAGCGGGCACGGTGTCCCTCCCCGCCCAGGCCCGGAGCGGGAGCACTTCCACCCCCGCCGCCGAGGCGCGCGTGGCGGCCCTGCTGGACGCGGGCGCGGTCCTCCCCGCCGGAACCACGGACCGGGACGACGCCGACGCGCTGACCGCCCGCACCTACACGCACACCGCCCTCGGCGACCGCGCCGTGGTCCGGCTCGTTCCCGGCACTCTCGGTGAAGCCGAGGACCTGGCCCTGGAATTCCTCGGGCTCGCCCGTACCGCCGAGACCCCCGTCGTGGGCCAGGTGTGTCGCGAAACGCTGGGCTTCCCGGCCTGGGCCCTGGTCAACGACCCGGCCAACGGGCACCACGCCCTGGCTCTGGTCAAGGACATCGAGCGGCTGGGCCGGCAGGCCAGGAGCCGCGCCGGAGCGGCCAAGGAGGGCTTCGACGCACTCGGCACCCGGCTCGGCCGGGCCGTGCCCCACTTCCTCCCCACCTACTACGAGCAGGTGGCACGCCTCTTCCTCCAGGCGGAGAACGCCGGCTACGCGGCCTCCTTCTTCGGCAAGGCCCGCGAGGCCGAGCGGGTGCACGGGCTGGTTGTGGACGAGGACCGGCAGCGGGCCGTCTTCCTGGAGTTCGCCTTCGTCGGCGCGCTGACCGTCAAGGCGCTGCGGCAGTACGTGCGCGACCTGGTGGCCCGGCTCGCACCGGCGGACGCCTGGGCACAGTTCCGCCGCCTGCTGGTCGAGCGCTGCGCCGCCGGCGTGCCTCCGTACGCGGCGCTGCCGCAGGACGTACGCGCGCTGGTCAAGGCCGCCGGGCTGGACCGCGAGGCAGCCGAACGCGAGCTGGTGGCCGATCTGATCGGCTCTCCGGGAATCGTCCGCGCCCCCGCCTCGTTCTGGACGGCCTACCGCTCCGCGCTCGTCACCCTCGCCCAACAGGTTACGGCCGTGCGCGCCCGGCTCCTCGGCTTCTTCCCGGAAACGTTCAGCGAGAGCGGCCGGGACACCGACGGCGAACACGGCTGGCTCGGGCTGCTGGCCGAATCCGGCGCCGAAGACCTCCTGACCGCCCTCCCGGACACCTCGGACTCCGGCCCCTCCAGCGACCCGTCGGTCTCCCCGGCGGACTGGATCGCCCGCTGGGAGGCGCACCGCCGGCGCAACCGGGTCACCTCCGGACGCAGCCCGCAGACCCTTGAACTGGCCGCCCGGATGGCAGACCGGCTGCGCGCCGACGGGCGCCCCGTCGAGCTGTTCCAGGGGCGCTGGCAGCGCACCGCCGACCTCGACCTCCTCGACCTCTGCCTGGCCTCCGGCATCCCCGTCGCCGAGCCGGACGACCAGGCCGCGGGCACCGCGCAGGGTCCCGGTGTCCCGCTCGGCTCCTGGCTCACGGACACCGCGCCCGGAGCGCGGGATCTCACCGCCGTCGCCGAACGGCCGGTCTTCCGCGCCCTGCTGAGCCGGACCGTCGGGGGCCTCGGTGGCGGACGCGGTCAGCGGCCGGACGACACGAGCATGGCGAAACTGGCGGCGCATCCGGTGCTGTCCGGGATCCTGCGGGAGTGGCTGACCGCCTGCGCCCGGGAGTACACGGCCGCGCAGGGGCTTCCGGGGCTGCACGTCGCTCTCAGCAAGCTTTCGGTGTACCGCTCCGTGATCGCAGAGGTCGCCCCGGAGGCGGTGCGGCTCCTCAAGGGCCACGACGTCGTCCCGCTGCTCGCCTCGACCCTGCGTACAGGCGTCCTCGATGAACTGGGCTGGCCCGCGCTGGACGAGACCTACGCCGAACTGGCCATGGAGGCGGCCGCGACGCGTCAGCGGGGCAACCGCTCAGAGGGCGTCGGTGTCACCGGCGCCTGGCCCGCGCTGATCCTGAACACCCAGGAACGCGCCGTCGTAGTCGGCCCGGAAGGCGTTTCGCTGCGGCACACCCTGCGGCTGCCCGCCACCGTCGACCACTGGCGGACGCTCGGCTTCCGTTACGTCGACGGCGAGTTGCTGGTCATCTGGTGGGAGGACGGCAAGCAGCGCGGCTACTGGTCGCACCGCCCCGCCGAGGTGTTCACCGTCGGCGGGGAGCAGATTCCCCGCTGGGGCGGCTCAGGCCCCTCGGACGAGGTCTGCGTGCCGCTGCCCGGTGGCGGTCGCGCCACCGGCGGCAAGGCCCTGCACGCGGGCGACACCTCTCTCCCGCCTCAGCGCGCCGTCATCTCCGACGGCACCGGTCACTGGCGGGAAGGGCACCAGGGCACTCAGCGGGTGTGGCTGGAGTACGACCCGGCCGGCGGCGCGCACGGCCGCGCGTCCCTTCCCGCCTTCCTCCGCTCCGGGGTGCGGGACGGCACCCGGCTACTCACCGAGCACTGCCAGGTGCTGCCCCTCCAGCCCGGTCTGGAAAGCACCCCGTTCGGCACGGACGGCACGGTCCTCGGCCGTTGGGTCCGCCGTACGGTCACCGAGCCCGGCATCGCCGCACCCGCCGACGGGCACCGGATCGTCGCCGGCAGCCCCGACGGCCACACGGTTGCCCTGCCGCACCCGCTGCCCGGCGGCCGGTCCCCCGTGCCGCTCGGCGCGCTCACCCTGCCCGGTGGCTCACGGCCGGTCGCGGCCCTGAACGGCCGCTCCGTCGAAGTGCACCCGGCGGACACGGACGGCACCGGCGGCAGCCTGTGGTCCGTCACCCTCGACTCCTCCGGCGGGAAGGACGCGGCGGGCACCCCCTACGTGCCTCCCGTCGCCTACTGGCACGCACTGCGCCCCAGGGACGAACGGGGCTCCACCGTCCTGCGGAATCTGACGGACTCCCGGGCGGGAGACCTGTTCAAGGAGGTCGCCGCCGCGGTCGCCCGGCACCTCGAGGCGTTCCGGGCCGTCAAGGAGTACACCGGGCCCTCGTCGCGGGAGCTGAGCGAGGAGGCCGTCGCCCGGGTGCTGCCCGAGGTGTCCGACGCACGGCTCCTCGCGGGCGTCACCGCGCTCGTCCGGAACGCGGTGGACCGGGCTTCCGCAGCCGCCCAGTACCTGGAACCGCCCGAGCCCGTGCAGCCGGCCACTCCCCGGAACACCGCACGCACCCAGGGCATGTTCTTCGACCACGAGCCCGAGCACGGCGACGACACGACCTTGCGGAGCGCCTCTGCCTGGGGCTCCGAGCGGATGCGCGGCAGCTGGTGGGGAGCCGGGAGCCGGTGGACCATGATCCGGCAGATCCTCGCCGTGAACCATGTCCTCGGCGGCGAACCGGCGTTCGGCCCGCCCACGCCGTCCAAGGTCCCGTTCACCCCCGCGGACGGCTGGCAGCGGGACGCGTACACGGTGCCCGGCGAGTCCCTGGCCTGGACCTCCCTCCTCGACAAGCTGCCCGAACTGGCCTACCGGGCCGCCTCCGCCACCACCTCCCCCGAGCACCGCACCGGGCTCGTCCTGCTGCTGGAAACCCTCGCCGCAGGCCCGCTGGCCGACCCGGCGGGCACGGTCCGGGAGGTGGAGCTCGTCGAGCCGTTCGGCACGGGGGCATCCGGGCCGGGACGCCCCGAGGTCGTGCACCGCCTCGGCCAGGTGCTGCGCAAGGGCGCCCGCACCGTCGTGGTCATCGCAAGCCACGGCCGGAACTCCCGGCACGACGCGGCACGCTGGCTCGCCCTGGACCACGACCCGACCGGCGCCTTCGGCCCCGTCCCCGGTTTCACCCTGGACCACGAGCACGTCCACCGGCAGGGCATCGCCCGCGACCGGCTCACCCGGCTCACCGCCCTGGTGCGGGAGCGGGGACCGGCGCCCTGGCGTCCGGAGGCCGCCGAGGCGTTCCACACGGCCACCGGAATCGGTCCCCTCCAGTCCGCCGCCCTGCTGTCGGCAGCCGTCGAGGAGCCCGGCGCCGAGGCGCTCGCGCTGCTCGGGACGAAGACACGTGCCTTCGAGGCGGCGCAGGACAGACTGGACGCCCTGCCCGGCGAAGACCGGTTCGCCCTGCTCCGGGCCCTGCTTCCCGCGGACCCGGCCGAGCTGTGGTCCACGGGCCCTGACGTCCGGGCCGCCACCGAGGTCTGGCAGGAGCGTCTGGCCTCCCTCGTCCGCGTACCCGAGGAACTGGACCTCGACCTGTCGGGCACCACCCCCGGTGCCGTCGACCTGATCCTCAACGCCGGTTCCCGGACCTGGTTCGGCCACGGCGCCGACGTCCCGGACGGCACCGGCCGCCCGGGCCTGCGCCGGGTGGGCGCACGCGGTGCGGTCTCCGGGGCCCTGACCGCCCTGCGCACCCTCGCCTACACGCTGCCGCACGGGCACCCCCTGCGGGCGTACCTGCCCGTGGGGCTCGCGGCCCTGCGTGGCCGCCTCGCCGACCCGGACCTGGTGCTGGACCTCGGTCTGGACTGGACCGAGGCGGGGGGCTCGATCGGCCCCGCGGTCCGCGCCGCCCACGGGCTCTCCGAGTCCGGCGGTGCCGGCGCCGACGGTCTGGTCCGGGCCGGCACGGCGCTGCTCCTGGCACCCGGCCACGGCAGCAACGAGAAGCTGCTGATTCGCCCGGCCGGCCTGGCGGGACCCGACGACCCGGCGTTCGGCCTCGTCGAGGGCACCGTCGGCCCTCACAGCACCGGCGATCTGCTCGCCCTGCGCGCACTGCTGGGCGAGGAGACCGACGTGCTGGCCTCGGCGGGCGCCCCCGACGGCTCCCCGCACCACCCGGCCCAGGACCCGACGCGTGCGGTGCCGGACCTGGTGGCCGAGGCGGCCGACGCCCTCGGGCTGAGCGCGGACGCCGCCGCCCTCTATCTGATGCTGCTCGCCCTGCCCGACCCGACGGACCGCAACTGCGTCCGCTGGACCGAGTGGAAGCCGGCACGGGTGAAGAAGGCCCGGGCCGAACTCGCCGCCACCGACCTGGTCGTGGAGGCGAAGCGGTCCCGCGCCGGCCGGACCCTGTTCCTCCCTTGCGGCTGGCTCGAACGCGGCGCCCCCGGGCTGCCGCTGGAGACCTGGAAGGAACGCCTGTACCCCGTGGCCGGGTCCACCCGGACCCTGCCCCACCTCCCCGTGCCCGCGCTGTTCGCAGCCGCCTGGGCACGGGCCCGCGGCGGCGACGCCCCCGCCTTCGAAGAGCTGGACACGCGCGCAATCCGGAAGGGCCGCCGCCGATGACGAACGACACCACGACCACCATGGACAGCACCGCCACGGGCGGCGTCCCGGACCAGGTGTCGGCGCCCGGCCGGGTACAGCGCCAGGTCACGCCGCCCGAGGACCGGTACGCCACCGAGCTGGACTTCC
The DNA here is from genome assembly GCA_014651175.1 of Streptomyces clavifer. Lineage (GTDB taxonomy): Bacteria > Actinomycetota > Actinomycetes > Streptomycetales > Streptomycetaceae > Streptomyces > Streptomyces clavifer. Next base: position 186,356 of record BMWJ01000005.1, read on the forward strand.
TCGCCGCCCATGATTCCGGGCCCCGCCCACCCGGCTGGCTGCTCACCCCGCGTGCCGTCGTCACCTTCGTGATGGGCAGCGCGGGCGAGGCGCTGGCCTTGCCGAAGGGTGCCCGGCCGGGAGCCGGGGTGCCGCGCCGCCTGGTGATCGAGCAGAAGTTCGTCGGCGAGCGCGCACTGGTCGAACGGTGTGTGGTCACCCTCGCCGGGGAGCGCGGACTCCTCCTCGTGGGCGAACCCGGCACCGCCAAGTCCCTGCTCTCCGAGCTGCTGTCGGCAGCCGTCTGCGGGACCAGCGCACTCACCGTGCAGGGCACCGCGGGCACCACCGAGGACCAGCTCAAGTACGGCTGGAACTACGCGCTGCTGCTCGCCCAGGGACCCACCGACCAGGCCCTGGTTCCGTCCCCTGTACTCGCCGCCATGACCCGGGGGGCGGTCGCCCGCATCGAGGAGGTCACCCGATGCCTGCCGGAGGTCCAGGACGCGCTCGTGTCCCTGCTCTCCGAGCGGCGGATCGCGGTCCCCGAACTCGCGGGCGGGGAGGGCGCCCAGGTGCACGCGGCCCCCGGGTTCACCCTCATCGCCACCGCCAACCTGCGGGACAAGGGCGTCTCGGAGATGTCCGCCGCACTGAAGCGGCGATTCAACTTCGAGACCGTGGGCCCCATCGGGGACGTGGACGCCGAGACCGCGCTCGTCCGGCGCCAGTCGCGGGCGGCCGTCGAACGCGTGGGCGCCGCCTACCAGGTGGACGACGCGGTCCTCGAAGCCCTGGTCACCGCATTCCGGGACCTGCGCCAGGGCCGCTCCGCGGAGGGCTGGGAGGTCGAACGCCCCTCCACGGTGATGAGCACGGCGGAGGCGGTCTCCGTCGCGGGCGCCCTGGGCCTGGCCGCCGCCTACTTCCCCGGCGACCGGGATGTGCTCTCCCTCCTGCCCGGCCATCTGCTCGGCGTCGTCCGGAAGGACGACCCCGCCGACGCGGCACGGCTGCTGGGGTACTGGGACGGGCCGGTGCGCAGACGCGCGGAGCAGGGGTCGGCCACCTGGCGTGCCCTGTGGGACCTGCGCGCGGTACTGGAGAGCTGACGGATGAGTGAGGCGACCACCCCCGGGACACGGCCCACCGCCGAAGTCTCACCCAACGCCGGTGCGCCGGCCGCTTCCCCGCCGCCGGACCCGGCAGTGGGGGCCGCCGACCCGGAAGCCGCGGTGGCGGCCCTCGCGGCGACCGGACCCGGTCTGCCGTTCCTGATCGGGGTGCGCCACCACGCACCCTCGCTGGCGGCAGCCCTCCCGGCACTGCTGGACGCGGCTGCCCCCGACATCCTCCTCATCGAATTGCCCGCCGAGTTCCAGCCCTGGCTGGGCTGGCTCGCCCACGAGGAGACCGAGGCCCCGGTAGCGCTGGCCGCCGTGCCCGCCGCCGGGCCGCGGCCCGGCTCGGCAGGCGAACGGGGGCCGGCCTTCTACCCGTTCGCGGACTTCTCGCCGGAACTGGTCGCTCTGCGCTGGGCGGCGAGAAACGGGGTTCCGGCCGTGGCCTGCGATCTGCCGCTGGCCGACCGGGCGTGGGCGGAGGGCGGTCCGGACACCCCTGCTCCTGCCCCGGGCGCCGACTCCGCACCGCTGCAGGGGGAGGGGCACGGGCTGTCCGCCGCGCTCCGGTCCCGGCTCACCGGCCGGGACGGCGACGACCTGTGGGACCGGCTGGTGGAGGCCCTCGCGCCCGGTTCGACACCCGAGGCGCTCCGCCGTGCCGCCCTGCTCACCGGCTGGGCGCTGCGCTGCGAGGCCCTGACGCGGGGCGGGGTGCACAGCACGGACCTGGCGCGCGAGGCGTGCATGCGCGGACATGTCGCCGAGGCCCTGGCGAGCGGGCGGCGGCCCGCCGTGCTGGTGGGAGCCTTCCACACCCCGGCGCTGCTGCAGTCCGCCGACGAGGGCCGCGCACCGGACGCACCGGATGGGCCGGTTGCGCCGGCCGCGCCGGGCGCGTCCGGGCCGGGTGCGGACCGCCACCTGAACGGCGCTTCCGGGACGGCGACGTGCACCGTCTCCCTCGTCCCCTACACGTACCCGCTGCTCGACTCACGGTCCGGCTACCCGGCCGGCATCCGGGACCCGGAGTGGCAGCACGCCGTCCTGGACGCCGCCGGGGACCCGGCCGCGCTCCACGAGGCGCTGATCCGAACAGCGGTCCACGTCTGCGTCGCCCTGCGCGAACAGGGCCACCCCTACGGCCCGGCGGACGGCCGCGAGGTCGTCCGGGTGGCCGGTGACCTGGCCCGCCTGCGGGACCTGCCCGCCCCCGGCCGCGGTGAACTCCTGGAAGCGGTACAGACGGTGCTGGGGCGCGGGGAGACCTACGGCACGGGCCGCGCCGTCGCCCGGGCCCTGGAGCGCGTACTCGTCGGATCCCGCACCGGACGGCCCGCGCCCGCCGCTCCGCGCAGCGGCCTGGGCCCCGCCGTCGAGGCCGAGACCGCTGCGCTCTCCCTCCCCGGACCGGAGGACGCGCACGAGATGGCCCCGCGCGACCTCCGGCTCGACCCCGCGCGCTCCGCCCTGGACCGGCGCCGCGAACTGCTGCTGCGCAGGCTGGCGGTGTGCGGCATCCCCTACGCGCAACGACAGGGGGTCACCGGTACGGCGGGCACGGAAGGACTCACGACGCGCTGGCAGGTGAGGTGGACCCCCGCGACGGCCGCGATGCTCACCGCGGCCGGGGCCCGCGGCGTCACCCCGGCCCAGGCGGCCGAGGGCGTGCTGCGGCAGAATCACACAGCCGAGCGTGCGGAGGGCGGGCCCACGGCCGCCCAGGTCGTCCGCGGCCTCACGGAGGCCGCCCAGTGCGGGCTCCCCGCCCTGGCCGACGAGCGGCTGATGGAACTGGCGGCTGTACTCCCCGCGAGCGGCACCCTTCCCGAACTCCTTGCCGGGCTCGACCTGCTCGACCGCATGGACGCCGGCCACCTGCCGGGCACGGCCGCGCCGGACGACCCCTCGGCCCCCGACGCCACCGCCTCCGCCCGTGCCGCCCGCACCGCGCGCGCAGTCGAACTCCTGACCTCGGCCGCGGTCCGTCAGGTCGACGGCCTGACCGGCTCCGAGGAGCCCGAAGACGCCCGGGCCCTGCTCGAACTGGCCCAGCGGGCCGACCGTTTGGGCGGCATCCGGCTCACCGACGCTCTCACCCGGCTGGCCGCCGACGGCACCCCGTTGATCGCCGCGGCCGCCGGGGCGGTCAGGGTGCTCACGGGCCACGAAGAGACCGAGACCTTCGGGGGGCGCGTCGCCTCCTGGGTGGACGGAGCCGTGGACAGCACCTCCCGGGCCGCGCTCACCGCCCGCCTCACCGGCGTCCTGACGGTGGCGGGCCCCCTCCTGACCGTCGGCGTCGGCGCCCTCGACCCGTTGCTGCGCAGGGTCGTCGAGCTGGACGACAGCGCGTTCCTCGCCCGGCTGCCGGCCCTGCGCGGTGGCTTCGACACCCTGAGCCCGGCTGCCCGGGACCGGCTGCTGGACACCGTCGAGGAGCGGCTGGGCGAACGGGTGGGCACCCTCGACGCGGACGATCCGGCCGAGCTGGCCCGCCGAACGGCCGCCGATCTCGCGGCCCGCGAGCTCCTGACCGGTCTCGACCTGCCCGTACTGCCACCCGCCCACGACGACCGGTTCCCACCGCTCTCCGGCCACCCCGCCGCGACGCACCCCGCCGTCACACCCGCCACCACACCCTCCACCGAGGCCACCCCCGCGCGGACCCTCGCTCCCGCCGACCGGTGGCGGCTCGTGCTCGGCCGGCGCCCCGACCGGCTGCCGTCCGGCGCCGCCCGCCTGGCGACCGCTCTGGACGAGCTCTACGGCGCGGGCCGCGGCGAGGGATCCCGCAGCGGCCTGCCCGGTCACGGCGGCGGCCGGGAACCGTCGTTCCCCGGCGTCCGCGAGTGGTCCGAGGAACTGGCCGCGCTGTTCGGCCCCGGCGTCCGCGAGGAGGTTCTCGCCGCCGCAGCCGTCACGGGGCGGCAGGACGTCCTCGCCGAACTCGACCCGGCAGCCGCCACCCCTTCCGTGGAACTGCTCCGGACAGTCCTGCGGTACGCCGGCGGCCTCCCCGAAGCCCGCCTCGCCGCGCTCCGGCCCCTGGTCCGTCACCTGGTCGACGAACTGACCCGGCAGCTCGCCACCCGGCTGCGGCCCGCCCTCACCGGCACGATGCTGGCCCGGCCCACCCGCCGCCCCGGCGGCCGGCTGGACCTGCCGCGCACGCTGCGCGCCAACCTGGCCACCGCCCGCCGGACGGCCGACGGAACGGTCCAGGTGATCCCCGAGAAGCCGGTGTTCCGCAGTCGCGGACGCCGGTCGGCCGACTGGCGCCTGATCCTGGTCACCGACGTCTCCGGATCCATGGAGGCGTCCACGATCTGGTCCGCGCTGACGGCCTCCGTACTCGCCGGGGTGCCGACCCTGAGCACCCATTTCCTGGCCTTCTCCACGGAGGTCGTCGACCTCACCGGTCATGTGCGCGATCCCCTCTCCCTCCTGCTGGAGGTGAGTGTGGGCGGGGGCACGCACATCGCCGCCGGGCTGCGGCACGCCCGCAGCCTGATCGCGGTGCCCACCCGCACCCTCGTCGTCGTCATCAGCGACTTCGAGGAGGGCGCGCCGCTCGGCGGACTGCTGGCCGAGGTGCGGGCTCTGGTGACCACCGGCTGCCATGTCCTCGGGTGCGCGAGCCTCGACGACGCCGGCCGGCCCCGCTACTCGACGGGCATCGCCGGACAGCTCGTGGCCGCCGGAATGCCGGTTGCGGCCCTCAGCCCACTCGAACTGGCTCGCTGGATAGGGGAGAAGACCGTATGACCGCCGCACAGTTGCCACCCGTCGCGCCGGAGGTCACGGCCACGCTGGTGGAGGGCCTCTCGCCCCGGCTGCGCAAGCGGCTGGACGCGTCGGTCACCAAGCTCGGCTCCCGCCCGACGCACCGCGAGGGCGACACCGTGACGATCGCGGTCGACGACGAGACCGAGTTGCGCCTGCACGCCCCGGGCGGCGTGGTGGCGACGGCGGATGCCATCACCTGCGGTTGCCTCCTCGCCCCGGCGTGCGTCCACCGCGCGGCCGCCGCCTGCGCCGCACCCGCGGCGGCCCTGACACAGGAGCTCGCCGACCGGCCCACCCGGGCGGTCCCCGGACACGCCTCCGCGACGGACCCCTCCCCGGCCCCCGAATCCGCCTCCACGCCCGAGGTGGCGAGCCCGGCCCAGCGTGCCGCGTCCGACGCCCTGTGGTCGGCGGGCGCCGCCGTACTCGAGGCCGGCGTCGACGGGGCCGGCGCCGTCACCCAATCGGCGCTCCTGCGTGCCGCGCACACCGCCCGGCTCCGACACCTGCCGCGTGCCGCGGGCGCCGCGCTCTCCGTCGTCACGCTGCTGCGCGCGGCCCGCGCCGGGGACCCGTCCTACCGCACGGCCGACCTCGTCACCGCCCTGGCCGAACTTCTGGGCACCGCGCACCGGGTGGGGACGGCGTCCGGGGCCGACCTGGCCGCGGTCATAGGCCGTGCGCGCCGCCCGTACAGCCCGGACGGCTCGCTGCGCCTGTACGGCCTGTTCACCGAACCCGTGGTCACCGACTCGGGGCACGGCGGCGTCCGCACCTGGGTCGCCGCATCCGACGGCCGCCTCTGCACGGTCGGCGACGTGGCACCCGGCGGCGTCGGGCGCGCCCTGGGCGTGGCCGACCGGGCCGTGCGCCTGGGGGACAGCGCGCTCACCCACCGGGAGCTGGGCCGGGCCGGCCTGGCGGTCTCGGGGGCGACGGTCTCGCCGGACGGCAGACTGGGCGCCGGGAAGGGCGTCAAGGCCGTTACCGCCCGGGGAGCGGCGTGGACGGAGGTGCCACTCGCCGCCCTGTGGGAGACGCCACCGTCCGAGCAGGCCGCACGCGCCCTACGGTCCACCTCCCGTTACGGGGACCCGGAACGCGGAGGCAGCGACCTGCTCTTCCTGGACGTCGAGCTGCTCGGCGCCGTAAGGGAGTCGGGCGGCATCTGTCTGCTCGCGCTGTGCGAGGGAGGCGTGTCCGTCCGGCTCACCGCAGCCGACGAAGACCCCGCGCTGGCCCACCGCGACAACCTGATGCTGCTGGCCACGGCGCCGGGAACACGGCTGAGGGTCATCGGCCGCCTGGTCCCCGCCCCCCACCCCCGGCTCATCCTCCTCGCCTGCTCGCACCCCACAGGTGAGGGCACGGTCGACCTGGGCCTCGACCGCCTGCGCCGCGCCGACCTCCCGGACCCGGCTGCCCCCGCGCACCCCGCCCCGCCCCGGCCCGGAGGGCCCGGCGCGCACTCGCCCCTCCATCTTCTGGAGCGACGTGTCGAGCAGACGGTCCCGGCGGGCCGCGCCGCCCTCGGCATGCTCGGCGACGTCAGCGCCGAGACGCGCCGCATCCGCCGTGCGGGTCTGCCCACGGCAGCCGGACTCCTCACCGCCCTGTGCGCTTCAGCCGCCCAACGCGATCGCGACCCCTTCGGCCGCCTCCGCCCTGCCGACACCGACGACTTCGCCATCCACTGGCTTTCCGCAGCCCGGTACACGGCCGCCGTGGCCGAGTCCCTCTGCGCGGCCGCCTGGGAACCGACGCAGGAGGGCTCGGCTGCGGAGCCGGCCGTCGCGGACCGGTAGACCGTGTCCCAGGTGGTGAGGCGGGGTCTGCCCCTCGCCCGGCGTGGCCTGCGTCTGTGGCTGCCGTCGCGGCAGGCCGACGCTGTCGGCCTGCCCGGGTCCTGTTTCCAGCGGGAAGCTCGGCGACGGGGCCGATGGCAGTTGCATCGGCCCCGATCCGGTGGGCTGCTTCGTGGTCGGTCAGCGCCGGTGCATGGGACGGGCCCCGTTCCTGACGGCCGTGGCGTAAGGGGCGCTGATGCCGTCATCCGCGTAGTCGAACACCACCGGTGGAGGAGTCAGCCCCCGATCCGGTCGTCCAGCAGACCGAGCGCCGGCCACCGCTTCTCCTGCCGGACGGTGCCGTCCGGGACACCGGCCCGACGGCGGCGACCCGGCTCGTCCGTCCACTCCCGGGCAGAGGCGACCGCCAGGGACGAAGCCGCCGCCACCCGGCCAACCGGTTCATCGAGCACGTCCTCACCGGCCTGCGCCACCTGCCGGAGGCCTCGACCTGCTCGCCCCGCAGCCGCGACCGGCGGACAGCGCCGCACAGGATCGGCGGACCCGCGCCGGGCCGTTGCCGCGTCATGTCCGACATCACCGATGCAACGGTCTCCCGTCCCGTCTGTGCCGGCCGACACAGATCCCGCGGCTACGCCGCCTCGTACCGGTGTGCCCTGCCGCCGCGCCACTGCACCCAGGAGGAGTCGTCCAGCAATTGGTCCGCGTCGGGCAGGCCGGCCCGACGCAGGAATTCCACGACGTCGTGATCGTCGTGGGCGAGGCCGACGATCTGCCCCCGGACGGTGACTCGCCGGCCGCCGGTCGCAGAGGGGCGGTGGATGACTATCGGCGCGCTCATACTCCCAGCCTGCACCCGTGCCCTGCGCCCGGCATCCGGCCCGTGCCGGACGTCGGGTGCGGTGCCGCGCACCCTCGGCCAGCTCGCAGTCGCGGGCGTACGGATCCCGGCCGGCGCTCCACGCCTGCGGCCATCACTCCCGCACCGACTCGACGGCGAAGTCCGCCGTGCAACCGGAGAGCGGCACCCTCTCGCCCCGAGGGCCGGGTCCGAGCCGCTCCTCGGGAGCCGGACCGCCCTGATCTGCTGCGGCCCGGACGGTCGGCGGACAGGCGTCAGGTGGCCGGAGCCCCACATCGGCCGGTGTGCGCGGTCCCGCCGCACACGACGATCCGGCCGGTAGTCCGGCGGTGTCACCGGAGTGACGCCGCCGGGGCACCCGCGCACGGTGCCGACGCCTGCTGTCCGGGGTGGGCACAGGTCGGCTGCCGAGGCCGCCGCGCGGAATGCCGGGCGGCGGCCCACACCTCAGGTGTCGCGGGTGGCGAGCATCCCGAGCGTGGCGAGTCCGAGCACCACCCAGCCGAACCACAGCCAGCCGTTGCTTCCCAGGGCCACCGTGTACGCGGTCACCGCGACCAGCGCTCCGACGGTGAGCACTCCCATGGTCTTCGTGGATCCGGGCATGAGCACACGCTCCTCACCGGCCGCACGGCCGTCGAAGCCATGGTCACCCCTCAGGGGCGTCCACCGCTACTGTCCGCGTGTCTGCAACGAGGCGAGATAGGCGTTGTACGCCTTCAGCTCCTGGTCGCCGTCCCGGTCCGCGGCACGGTCGGAGCGCTTGGCCGTGCGCTGCTCGGAGCGGTACCACTGGAAGACCAGCGCGATCAGCACCAGGACCGACGGGATCTCGCTGAACGCCCAGGCGATGCCGCCGGCCGCCGTCTGGTCGCTCAGCGCGTCGATGCCGAGCGAGGCCGGAGGATTCTCGTACGCCTTCACCATCGGCTGGCTCGCCATCATCAGCGCGATCCCGAAGAACGCGTGGAACGGCATGCCCGCGAAGAGCTCCAGCATGCGCATCACGTAACCGGGCCGGTGCGGACCGGGGTCGACGCCCATGATCGGCCAGAAGAACACCAGGCCGACCGCCAGGAAGTGCACCATCATCGCGATGTGGCCCGGTTTCGACCCCATCAGGAAGTCGAACAAGGGCGTGAAGTAGAGGCCGTACAGGCTTGCGATGAAGAGCGGGATCGTGAACACGGGGTGCGTGATGATCTTCATGTAGCGGCTGTGCAGCAGCATGAGCAGCAGCTCGCGCGGACCTGTACGGCCGCGGCCCGCCACCGGGAGCGCCCGCAGCGCCAGTGTCACCGGAGCGCCCAGCAGCAGCAGGATCGGCGACACCATGCTGATCACCATGTGCTGCACCATGTGCACGCTGAACATGACCATGCCGTAGTCGTTGAGCCCCGTGCACATCACCAGAGCGATCGACAGCACGCCGAGGACGAAGAAGACACTCCGGTTCACCGGCCAGCCGTCGCCCCGGCTGCGGAGCCGCACGACCCCGTAGCCGTACAGGGCGAGTGCGACGACGCAGCCGATGAGGAAGAACGGGTCCGCGGAGAATTCGAGCCCGCGTCCCAGCGTGAACGGCGGCAGATCCATGTTCATGCCGTGCCCGCTGTGATCCATCTGTTCACTCCCGCTGGGGACGTCCCCGTTTCGTGCCGGTTGTCCGGTCCAGACTAGAACCGCCCCCGGACGCGGGTGCGGCCGGGGGCGGTACACGAGGATCCGATGCGGTCAGAGCACGACCTGGGCCTCGGCGTAGCGCTCGGCCGGGACCGTCTTCAGGGTCTCCACGGCCTCCGCCAGCGGAACCATCGTGATGTCCGTGCCGCGCAGCGCCGTCATCATGCCGAACTCACCACGGTGAGCGGCCTCCACCGCGTGCCAGCCGAAGCGGGTGGCCAGGACACGGTCGTACGCGGTCGGCGTGCCACCGCGCTGGACGTGACCGAGGATCACCGGGCGGGCCTCCTTGCCGAGGCGGTGCTCCAGCTCGCCCGAGAGCTGCGTCGCCACTCCGGCGAACCGCTCGTGGCCGTAGATGTCCTTGGCGCCCTGGTCGAAGTCCATCGAGCCCTCGCGGGGCTTGGCGCCCTCCGCGACGACGACGATCGCGAACTTCTTGCCGTCCGAGAAGCGCCGGCCGACGAGCGCGGTCAACTCGTCGATGTCGAAGGGCCGCTCCGGGACGACGATGGCGTGCGCACCGGCCGCCATGCCCGAGTGCAGGGCGATCCAGCCCGTGTGCCGCCCCATGACCTCGACGATCAGCACCCGCTGGTGCGACTCGGCCGTGGTCTTCAGCCGGTCGAGGGCATCAGTGGCGACGCCCACGGCCGTGTCGAAACCGAAGGTCACATCGGTGGAGGAGATGTCGTTGTCGATGGTCTTGGGCACACCGACGATGGGCAGCCCTGCCTCGGAGAGCAGGTTGGCCGCCTTCAGCGTGCCCTCGCCACCGATCGGGATGATCGCGTCCAGGCCGAGGTCGGCGACATGGCCCCTGGCCCGCTCCACACCGTCGCGCAGATGCGCGGGCTGGACCCGGGAGGAACCGAGGATCGTGCCGCCCCGGGCGAGAATGCCGCCCACCGCGTCGAGATCGAGCTTGCGGTAGTCACATTCGAGGAGGCCCCGCCAACCGTCGTGGAAGCCGATGACCTCGTCACCGTGGTCGACCACCGCGCGGTGGACGACGGAACGGATCACGGCGTTGAGGCCGGGGCAGTCGCCGCCGGACGTGAGCACACCAATTCGCATTGCCCGGAAACCTTTGCAACGTGGGCCGACGACCGGACCACGTCGTCCGGTTGGATCCCCGCCACCTTACCGGCGTCAGGTGGCGGGACCGAAACCACCGTCCGACTGCTGGACGTCCACCGGCCAGACACGAAACCCCACGATCCCGGACAACCCGTCAACAGGGCGTGTCCGCACGGGGGGCCGTGCCGGCCGGAGGGCGCGTCAGGCGGGCTGTGTCGCCGAGGCGATCCGCTCGGCGCGCAGCGCCTCGTACCAACGGTCGTCGCACGGCGGCAGCGCGTTCACATCGAGGGCCAGCTTCAGCAGGTGGTCCGCGATCAGCGGGTTGCGCGCCAGCACGGGACCGTGCATGTACGTACCGAAGACCGTGTCGTTGTAGGCGCCCTCGGTGCCGTCGCCCGTGCCGTTGCCCCGCCCGATCCGGGTGCGGGCGAACGGCCTGGCCGTCGGGCCGAGGTGGGTGATGCCCTGGTGGTTCTCGAACCCGGTCAGCGGCGGCAGCCCGAGATTGGGGTCGATGTCCCCGAGCACGTCGCCGACGCACCGGGCGCCCTCGCCCCGCGTGGAGACCACGTCGAGCAGCCCGAGGCCGGGCTCGCGCTCGCCGAGGTCGTTGATGAACTCGTGGCCGAGGATCTGGTAGCCCGCGCAGACCGAGAAGATGATCGCGCCGTTGGAGGCGGCCCGGCTCAGTCCGCCGTCGCGGCGCAGCCGCTCCGACGCCAGTCGCTGTGGCCGGTCCTCACCCCCGCCGATCAGGTAGATGTCGCCCGAGGTCGGGATGGGCTGGTCACTGCGCACGTCGACGCGCTGCACGTCGAGACCGCGCTGCCGTGCCCGGCGTTCCACCACGAGGGCGTTGCCCTGATCGCCGTAGGTGCTGAGGAGGTCCGGGTAGACCCACACCAGCCGCAGACCGTTGTTGCTCACGTTTCGTCCTCTCCGGGGGCCGCCCGCGCCGGGGTCAGTTGCCGACACGACGGCGCAGATCCTGGAAGGCGGTGTAGTTGGCGATGACCTCGATGCGGCCGGGCGGAGACATCTGGACGGCCTCGTCCAGGGTCTCGCAGACGCGGAAGTCCAGACCGGCGACCTCCAGGCGGACCGCGAGGTCCAGCTTGCGGTCCCCGAGCACGAAGATCGGGTGGCCGTACAGCTGGGTGTAGTCGACGTCCCAGAGCCACGAGGTGTCCGTGCCGTCGGCTCCGCGGGCGTTCACGGAGAGGATCACCGGGGTGGGCGGCGGGTCGATCAGGGAGAACGTCTCCAGCCAGCCCGCCGGGTTCTTCGCCAGCAGCAGCCGCAGCTCACGGCCGAGGAAGGTGACGACGTCGTAGCGGCCGGCCACGGCCTGCACCTGGTACATGCGCTCCAGGGCGACCTGGGGCGGCACGCCGAACACCGCGGCGACCGCGGCCGAGCTGGTGGCGTTCGCCTTGTTGGCGCGGCCCGGCAGCTGGAGGTGGATCGGCCACGCGGACCCGTGCGGGTCCAGGACGTAGTCGCCGTTGAGCGCCCAGCTGGGGGCGGGGCGGCGGAAACCGCACTCGCCGCAGAACCAGTCGTCACCGGGGCGCTGCATCACACCGCCGCAGGACGGGCAGGACCAGGCGTCGTCCTTCCACGCCTGTCCCGCCGCGACCCACACCACGTTGGGGGAGGAGGACGCCGCCCAGACGATCAGCGGGTCGTCGGCGTTGGCCACGATCACGGCCTTGGAGCCGGAGAGGCCCTCCCGCCACTTCTCGGCCAGCATCCGGGTCTCCGCGGCGCGGTCCAACTGGTCGCGCGAGAGGTTGAGCAGCGCGATCACCTTCGGTGTCGTGTCGCGTGCGACACCGGCGAGGTACTTCTCGTCGACCTCGATCACGCCGTACTTCGCGTCCGAGCCGCCGGCCAGCGCGGAGGTGATCCCCGCGGGCATGTTGGCGCCGAGCGCGTTCGACACGACGGGCCCAGCGGCCCCCAGCGCCTCGGCGATCAGCCTGGTCGTCGTCGTCTTGCCGTTCGTCGCGGACACGAGGATCACGTCCAGGTGTTGCGCCAGCCGCCCCAGCAGGTCGGGGTCGAGCTTGAGCGCCACCCGGCCGCCGATCACCGATCCGCTGCCACGCCCCGCAGCGCGTGACACCGCCGCCGCGGCTTTGCCCGCCGTCACGGCGAGCTTGGCCCGCGGCGACAACGGCTCCGTGTTGCCTGCCATCGTCCTAGATCCTCCTTGCATCAGTCCGCGCCCAGCCTATCGATGTCCGGCACCCCGACCGCACGTCGGCACCGGGCGGAACGTGGAGGTCACGTGGAACGTACCCTTCTCCCCATGCGAAACCGCCCGATCCCCGGCAGTTCCGGACTCGTCCGTGCCATGAGTCTGTTCGGCGACCCGGTGCTCCACAGCCCCTGCGAGGACGTCACCGACTTCGGGCCCTCACTCGCGACGCTGGTCGAGGACATGTTCGCCACCATGTACGCGGCGCAGGGTGTGGGACTGGCCGCCAACCAGGTCGGGGTTCCGCTCAAGGTGTTCGTCTACGACTGTCCGGACGACGAGGAGGTCAGGCATCTCGGCCATCTCGTCAATCCGGTACTCGTCGAGGCGGACGGGATCACCGTACGCGGACCGGAGGGGTGCCTCTCACTCCCCGGCCTCGAAGCGGGCACCCCGCGCTTCGATCATGCCGTGGTCGAGGGCCGGACCGTCACGGGCGAGCCGGTGCGCGTCACCGGCACCGGCTGGTTCGCCCGCTGTCTGCAGCACGAGTGCGACCACCTCGACGGCCGGGTCTACACGGACCGGCTGACCGGCCTCCGTCGCGCCAGGGCGCTGCGCGCCGCCCGGCGGGCGCCGTGGGCGCGTACGGACTGATCCGGGGGACGGACGGGGGCGGCGGGTCAGAAGCCCGGGCCGCCCGGGAGGTCGCCGGCCTCGGCCAGCCTGCCCCAGAGCAGATCGGCGAGACTGCGTACCAGCTGCTCGCGCGAGCAGGGCCGGTCGCCCAGCCACCAGTCGCCGGCCGCGTGCATCATGCCGACGATGCCGTGGCCCCAGATGCGGGCCGTCTGTTCGCTGTCGGGACCGAGGTCGACCCGCTCGGAGATCACCTTGCCCAGCTCCTCGCCGAGGCGGCGCAGCAGCGGTGCCGAGTGCCGGCCGACGTCGAAGCCCTGCTCGGGGGAGGGTGCCGCGTCGTCGGACGGGTGCATCAGGAAGCGGTAGACCTGCGGACGGGCCTCGATCGCCGCGAGATACGTGTCCAGGGTCGCCTCGACCCGCTCGCGCCGCTCGGACGGGGCGTCGAGCGCGGCCCGCAGGGCGCTCAGCAGGGCGTCGGTGTGGCGCTTGGCCAGGGCGCGGTAGAGGCCGCCCTTGTCGCCGAAGTGGCGGTAGAGGATGGGTTTGGTGATCCCGGCCTCCGCGGCGATCGCGTTCATCGACGCCTGCGGGCCGTCCCGGAGCACCACGCGGTCCGCGGCCTCCAGGAGCTCCCGGCGGCGGCGCTCGGCGGCGGTCCGCTGTCGCTCGGCCCCTCTTGTGGTCTCCATGTCGTCTCTCCCCGCCCCCGCAAGCTGTCCTGCGATCTCTTGACGCCCGGGCAACGTAACACCATGGTCCGACGGTCGTTGATCCCCGGCTGACCGGTTGACAGTGACTACTTGCTGGTAACAGACTGGTGTTACCGCGAGTAACGTATGCTTGTCCGAAAGCGCATGGAGGGAACATGGCCGAGTTCACGCTCGAGCTCAACGACGACCAGAAGCAGGTCCGTGACTGGCTTCACGGCTTCGCCGCGGATGTGATCCGACCGGCCGCTTCGGAGTGGGACGAGCGTGAGGAAACGCCCTGGCCCGTCATCCAGGAGGCGGCCAAGGTAGGCATCTACTCCCTCGACTTCTATGCCCAGCAGTTCTTCGACCCTACGGGCCTCGGCATCCCCGTGGCCATGGAGGAGCTGTTCTGGGGGGACGCCGGCATCGCCCTGTCGATCGTCGGTACGGGCCTGGCGGCCGTGGGCGTCCTCGCCAACGGCACCGAGGAGCAGATCGGCACCTGGATCCCGCAGATGTACGGCGACGCCGACGACGTGAAGCTCGCCGCCTTCTGCTCCTCCGAGCCGGACGCCGGCTCCGACGTGGGCGCCATGCGCACCCGCGCGGTGTACGACGAGGCCAAGGACGAGTGGATCCTCAACGGCACCAAGACCTGGGCGACCAACGGCGGCATCGCCAACGTCCACGTCGTCGTCGCCGTGGTCGACCCGGCGCTGGGCTCGAAGGGCCACGCCTCGTTCATCGTCCCGCCCGCCACCCCAGGGCTGTCCCAGGGGCAGAAGTTCAAGAAGCACGGCATCCGCGCCTCGCACACCGCCGAAGTGGTCCTGGAGGACGCCCGGGTCCCCGGGCACTGCCTGCTCGGCGGCAAGGAGAAGCTCGACGAGCGGCTTGCCAGGGCCCGGGAGCGCGCCAAGTCCGGCGGGGAGCGGGTCAAGAACGCCGCCATGGCCACCTTCGAGGCATCCCGCCCGGCCGTCGGCGCCATGGCCGTCGGCACCGCCCGCGCCGCGTACGAGGTCGCCCTCGACTACGCGAAGACCCGGAGCCAGTTCGGCCGCCCGATCATCGACAACCAGGGCATCGCGTTCCAGCTGGCCGACATGCGCACGCGGATCGACGCCGCCCGGCTGCTGGTCTGGCGTGCGTCCTGGATGGCGAGCGCCGGGAAGCCCTTCGACTCGGCCGAGGGATCGATGTCGAAGCTCTACGCGAGCGAGACGGCGAAGGCGGTCACGGCCCAGGCCGTCCAGATCCTCGGCGGCAACGGCTTCACCCGGGAGTATCCGGTGGAGCGCATGCACCGGGACGCCGCGATCTACACCATCTTCGAGGGCACGAGCGAGATCCAGCGCCTGGTGATCGCCCGCACCCTGTCGGGGATGCCGATCCGCTAGCGGTCACCGCGGGGCCGGACCGTGGGACGGTCCGGCCCCGCGCGTCCCGCTCCTGCTACCGGGGCAGGTTCGCCTCGATGACGGCCAGGACCTCGGGGGCCTCCGGCTCGGTCCGGGGGCGGATCCGGGCGACCGGCTCGCCGGCCGGGGAGACCAGGAACTTCTCGAAGTTCCACTGGACGTCCCCGGCCGCGCCCTCGGCGTCCGCGAGCTTCGTCAGCTCCGTGTACAGCGGGTGACGGTCCTCTCCGTTGACGT
Source organism: Streptomyces clavifer (assembly GCA_014651175.1). Classification (GTDB taxonomy): domain Bacteria; phylum Actinomycetota; class Actinomycetes; order Streptomycetales; family Streptomycetaceae; genus Streptomyces; species Streptomyces clavifer. Next base: position 201,879 of record BMWJ01000005.1, read on the forward strand.
CGACCTTCTCCAGGAGCGGGAAGCTGACCCCGTACGTCGTCGAGCAGAAGGTCTGGATCTCCTCGGCCGTGCCCGGCTCCTGGCCCGCGAACTGGTTGCAGGGCACGCCGAGGACGGTGAACCCGCGCTCCCCGTACTCCTTCTGGAGCCGCTCCAGGCCGGCGTACTGCGGGGTGAGGCCGCACTTGGAGGCGACGTTCACCAGCAGGACCGCCGAGCCCTCGTAGGCCCCGAGGGTGGTCGGCTCGCCGGTCAGGGTGCGGAGCGGGATGTCGTGCAGCGTCATGGGGAATCTCCTCGATAGCGTGGCGTCGCTGTTCATTGTGCCGTCACGGGATTCGCGGGGCCGACCGCCTTGTAGTAGAAGGTGGTCGCCCTCAGTACGCCGGCCGGGTCCCCGGCGTACGCGGGAATCGACCCGCACTCCGTCCAGCCCGCCGCGCTGTACAGCCGTTCGGCGGGGCTGCCGGTCTCGGTGTCCAGGACCAGCAGGGTCAGCCCCTCCGCCGCCGCGGACCGCTCGACGGCCGCCAGCAGGGCCCGGCCGAGGCCGTGGCCGCGGGACGAGGGCCGCACCATCAGTTTGGCGACCTCCGCGCGGTGGCGGGCGTTGGGCAGAGCGGGCTTGACCAGTCCGATCGTGCCGGCCAGCCGCTCCCCGTCACGGGCGATCCAGACCTGGTGGCGCCCCTCCTCGACCGCCACGGCCCGCTCCCGCCACCAGGTGGCGGCGGATGCCCGGTCCAGCGGGGTCAGGAACCCCACCGAGGCTCCGCCCTCCACGGTGTCGATCAGCAGGGCGGCCAGTTCGTCGGCGTACGTGACGAGCTCGGGGCCGGACACGGGGACGATCTCGGTCATGGAGCGGGGTCCTTTCACATTCACGGCAGGACGATCATCAGGGCGTAGCGGACCCGTTCGGGGCCGGGGCAGTGGAAGTGCGAGGGGCCGTGCAGCCGGAAGCGCAGGCAGTCGCCAGCGCTCACGGTGTGCGCGGTGTCGTCGACGGTGATCTCGACCGTGCCTTCGAGTACCCAGATGTGCTGCTCGACACCGGGCACGGGCGGGTTCTCGTAGGACAGGGCGGCCCCTGCGTCGAGCGTCCCCTCGACGATCTCGGCGCGGAGCCCGGCGTGCGGCGGTGAGACGGAGCGGCGTACGAAGCCGGAGCGCTCGTCCCGCCACACCGGCTGCTGTGCGACAGGCACGAGGACCGGCGGCTCGGCCTCGACCTCCATCAGGAGGCGCGACATCGTCCGCCCGTAGGCGGAGCAGAGCCGTCCGAGCGCGGTGGCGGTGGGACTCAGCTCGCCGCGCTCCAGCCGTGACAGGGTCGACCGGCTCACCCCGGTGCGCCGGGACAACTCGTCCAGGGACCAGCCGCGCTCGGTGCGGAGCTGGCTCAGCCGGGCGGCGAGCCGGGCGTCGACGGCATCCAGTGCGTCGCTCTCTCTCATATCCAGGATCGTATCCCTGAAATGAGATGCGGGCGGGAGAGTGTCGTCCCGGCGCGCCGATCGGGTGACGCCATGTCAGGCTAATAAAGGTGAAATAAGCCGCATACCAGTTCATTCGGGCGGGTGGCGGCGGGAGATCCGAGGAGGCCGACATGGCCAGAAATGTGAGCGGTACGCGAGCGGATCACGACACCGTGGGCTCGCGGCCATCCCCGTCCGGCTGGACCGTCTTCGCGGCGGTGCTGATGATCTTCGGCGGAGCCATGGCCATCCTCGAGGGGATCGCCGCCATCGCCAAGGACGACGTGTTCGTCGCCACCCGCAACTACGTGTTCCAGTTCAACCTGACCGGCTGGGGATGGGTCCACCTCATTCTGGGCATCGTCATCCTCCTGGCGGGCTGCGCCCTGTTCACGGGTGCCCTGTGGGCGCGTGCCGTCGGAGTCCTGCTCGCGGGGCTGGGCGTGGTCGCCCACTTCCTGTGGCTGCCGTACTACCCGTTCTGGTCGCTCGTGCTGATCGCCATGTACATCATCGTCATCTGGGCGCTGTGTGCCGGGCCGCAACGGGACGCTCGAGCCTGAGTACGAGGACGTAGGAGACGACCACCGAGACGATCACGAGAGGCATCACGGTGATGCCCTGGGAGCCCAGCAGCAGTGTGGCCAGCAGCACCGACGTCATCGGCAGCTTCAGCATCGCCACACACATGGCGCCGATGCCCATCGCGAAACCCGACGTCGCGTTCAGGCCGGGCAGATGGGACAGGGCCAGTCCGCCCGCGGCCCCCAGGAACATCGAGGGGAAGATGGGGCCGCCCCGGAAGCTGCTCAACGACGCGCAGTACGCGAGCGCCTTGCAGGCGATGAGCACGAGGAGCGTACCGGCGGAGTACGCGGCGTCGTCGCTGAGCAGCCCGCCCAGGGCGTCCTGGCCCGAATAGAGCACCTCGGAGGCGCCCTCCCCGGTGCTCTCGGCGTACAGGAGCGCGAGCACGCCGACGATCACGCCCATCACCGTGGTGGCCACCACGGTGCGCCGCTCGACCCGCTCCTGCAGGAACAGGGAGAGCCGCCTGATCCCCGTGCCCGCGAGAGCCGCCGCGAGTCCCAGGGCGACGGCCCAGCCGAATTCGGCGAGGGTCGGCTGGGGTGCGTGCGGCACGTGGGGGAGCTTCAGGGAGTACGTTCCCAGCCCCGTCCACGACCCCAGGCCGATGAAGACGAGCGAGCCGATGCCCGAGGCGAGCAGCCCCGGTACCAGCACCACGCCGAGCATCACCCCGGCGAGGCCGGACGCCTCCATCAGCAGGAAGGCGCCGAGGAGCGGCGAGCCCAGCAGGGCGCTGACCGCGGCGAAACTCCCGGCAGCCGCCACCATGGCGCGCCCGCCGGGCTCGATGCCGGGTCGGACCAGGCGTACCGCGTACACCGCCAGGCCCCCACCGAGGGCGATGAGGGGAGCCTCCGGGCCGAGCACCGCGCCGAGCCCGAGGGAGGCCAGCGCGGCCAGTGCGATCCCCGGAAGCTCCGAGGCGGCCGGCGGTCCCGAGTGCGCCATGCCTTCGGCGGGCCTGTGCCCGCCCAGGCCCGGGAGGTGGCGGATGGTCAGTCCGGTCAGCAGGCCGGCCACGGCGAGCAGCGGCACCGGCCACCACGACGGCGTGCCTTCGAAGCCCAGGGCCCGGGGCAGATCCTGATAGGTCAGCAACTGGAGTTCATGGACGAGGGCCAGGAAGCCGAACGCCGCCGCGGAGATGGGGACGCCGAGGATCGCCACCATGATGAGGAGCACCAGATACCGCCGGGTGTGTACGACCTTCATCGGGTCGGAGGCTTCCACGCCGGGCGCTCCGGCCGGTTCGGCCGACATCGTCATGTTCTCCTCCGCGTCGGGTCCCGGCCGGATCGTGCTGTGCCGGCGCGGTCCACACGGTGATACCACGATGTGCCGTTCTGTCTGTGATGTCTCATTTTCGGGGTGTGGCGCGTCCGGTGTGCCCCGACGCGGAGGACCGGGGCGCGTGGGCCCGGCACGAACCGGTGAAAGGCCCTACCCGTCGCCCTCCTGGGCCGCCGGGACCCGGCCGGCGGCCACCGCTTCGGTCAGTGCCCGGTGATCCCGCTCGTTCCGGTCGGCGTACCGTTCGGCGAACGTCTCCAGCGCCCGGTCGAACACATTGCCGTGCCCCAGGTACGCCGCGATGGCGATCCGGTCGCCGGACCGCGCGTGGGCGCGGGCCAGCGTCGTGCCGCACAGCTCGCCGAACGTGCCCATCCCGCGCGGCACCATGAGCTCCGGCTCGGCGATGCCCTTCCAGTCGCGCAGCTGGCGCACGTAGAAGTCGCGGCGCCTGCCGTCGATCCCGTTCACCCGCTCCCAGCCGAGGAAGATGTCGCCGGCGGCCTGCATCATGCGCTGGCCCGCGACCACCCGCTCGCCCTGGTTCCGGTACACGCTCGGCCCGGCGTACGGCGCGAGCGCCGAGGTGTCGGCCTCCTTCGCCTGGAGGAAGAGCGGGTCCGAGCCGTCCCGGCCCAGCAGCAGGATGATCCAGCACCGCGTCCCGACGCTGCCCACCCCCACGACCTTGCGGGCCATGTCCACCGGACGGAAGTCCGCGAGCAGGGCCCTGCGGTCCGAGGGGAGGCTGCGGCCGTAGCCCCGGAGCAGCTTGCGGACCCGCTCCTGCAGTGCCTCGCGTTCCGGGTCGGGCAGCAGGTCGGCGAACCGCACGAGCAGGGGCGGGTCCGCGGCGATCCGGAGCTGCCCCTCCGTCATCTCGGTGAGCTTGTCGAAGGCCTGCAGACTGTCCCTGGTGCGCGCCTTCGCCGTTGCCCTGGCCAGCCGTCTGCGCCCGCGCGGGGCCAGCTTCTCCGCGGCCACGGCGCGCAGGAGGTCCTCATCGGTCCGGGAGTACCAGACGTCGAGATTGCGCATGCCCGCGAACCGGATCATCGACTCCCGGTACGAACGCACCGTGGCCCGGACGATGTCCGCCCGCTCCCGGTCCGAGAAGCCGTTCGCCCGCCCCGCGATGACGAGGCTGGCCGCGAGGCGTTTGACGTCCCATTCCCAGGGGCCCGGCAGCGTCTCGTCGAAGTCGTTGATGTCGAACAGCAGATTGCGCTCGGGGGACGCGAGCAGCCTGAAGTTCAGCAGGTGGGCGTCACCGCACAGCTGGGTCCGGATGCCCGAGTCCGGTGTGCCGGCCAGGTCGGAGGCCATCACGGCGGCGGCCCCCCGGTAGTAGCGGAACGGGGACTCGGTCATCCGCGCGTACCGGATCGGGACGAGCTCGGGGACCCTGGCCTCCGACTGGGTGCGGAGGATGTCGAGGGCGTCGGGCCGGTCCGCCGGCGGCTCGAACACGGCATGGCCGGACCGGGGCGCCCGGCGGCGGGCCGCTCTGCCGAGAGCGGCCCGCTCCGCGGGTGTCGCGCCCGGTACGGCGCGGAGCGGCGAGGTGGCGTCCTGGGCCATCGCGGACCTCCTGACTGCCTGAGCGGCATGCGAAGCCTGTCCACCATCATCCCGGCTCGCGCGGACTTCGGCCTGTTCCGGCGATGACGCCCGGCGTACGCGGGTCAGGCCCGGCGTACACCCGTCACGGCGTACGCGTGCCGGTCAGACCCGCTGCGCGCCGCTTCCGGTCCACTCGCCGCCAGAGCGCCCGCTGGCACCGGAGCGCAGCGGTACCCACCAGGATGAGCACCGCGATGTTGACCAGCAGCTGGATGAGCGAGCCCCCTGCCTCGGGCCAGCTGGTGAACGCGACGGACACGCTGATGTCCGACGCGGCGGGGATGGTCGTGACCGAGATGAACACGCCGAGGAGGGCGCTCGTCCTGGCCTCGGTGAGCGACACGATGCCCACGATGCCGGCCAGGGTCGCGACGGCGACCGAGAAGAAGTTGGGCGTGTTGATCAGGTTGGAGACCGGCCGCAGCCCGGCGTCGAACGCCTCCGACTGGAATCCGAATCCGCGGATGAGGAGGCTGAAGAGGAAGGTCACCAGGATCGTCAGCAGGAACCCCGCGCAGAGGGCGGACAGCCCCCGCCGGACCATGCCCCGGTCGCCCCGGTCGACGCCCAGGGCCACGGCGACGATCGCCCCGTACTCGGGACCGACGACCATGGCCGCGACGATCAGGATCTGCGAGTTGGTGACGATGCCGACCGAACCGATCAGCCCCGCGATGACGAGGTACAGGTAGAAGCTCGGTGCGTATCTCCCCTCGGACCTGATGCGCGCCTCCACCTGGTCCCAGACCGGGGCGCTGGGCAGTGCCCTGAGGCGACCGGCGGCGCCCTCGGAGGCCCGCCCCACGAACGCCGTGTCCACCGGCTCGATGACGAGGGAGCCGCGCACGTCGGTCTCCAGGTCCCGCAGACCCCGCAGAACGTCGTTCGCCGCCCCCGCCAGCACGTCGCAGGCGACCGTGTCGCCGTCCGGGTTGCGCGCCGCGCCCCGGTGCACGATCAGGTTCAGGACGAACGGGTCGTCGGCGAGGCACTCCACGATCCCGTCCGTGCGGTCCGGAGGGCTGACCGCACGGATATGGATCATGTCCATCCCGTGCCTCCGCCGAGCGGGCCGGGAGGCCGGACGCCGTGTGGCGGATGGTGGCTTACGCGGCGGTATGCCAGAGATTGGACGGTCATGGGGGGATACCCTCCCACAGCCGCACACGGTCCGGTGGACGACCTGCAGACGCGCACCCTCGACGAGTCACACGACCGGCCGGTGCGACCGGACCCCCGTCACTTCTTCCCGTCGTCCCACTCCGTGCCGAGCAGCCAGCTGTCGTAGCTCCGCAGGAGGGCCACGAGGGCCGCGCCGAGCCGCCGGTCGTACCCGGGCGAGTGCAGACGCACCGTGTCGTCCTTCGACCTGAACTCCAGCGGGACCTCCCCGCCCGCACGCCACACGATGCGACGGGGCCCCCGGGCCGCGTCACCGCTCCCGCTGAGCAGGCTCAGCACGATGATCAGGGTCTGCAGCGGGGACAGCAGCCACCACACGTACCACCAGAGGATCCGGCCCTTCAGGCCCACCGCCTCCGCCCCGCCCCCCGGCGTCACCGTCCAGCGGGTGCGCAGACCCCTGCCCCGGAGCGCCTTCTCGCGGACGACCGTGCCTATGAGCTCACCGTGCGCGCCGAGCACCTGGTAGGACGCGACCCCCTTGGCGGCCGACAGGGTCACCACCGTGGCCAGCCGCTCCCGGCGCCGCTCGTCCGCCCACAGCACGAAGGAACGCGTACCGCTGCCCCGTGCCGCCCGGTAGGCGGGTATGCCGCCCGGCGGCAGTTCGCGTTCCACGTACGCCGCCACGTGCTCCGGCACCGAGCCGTCCGCACACAGCACCAGGTGCCCCACCGGAGCCGCGGCGCCCCCTCCGGTGGCCCCACCCTCGTCCCGTTGCGCGGGCACCATCCTCAGTACGCTGCTCACCGCTGTGCCCTCCGTGGTGTGTCCTACCGGCTTGAGAGGATCCTCGTGTGAAGTCCCCCGAGCCCCTTCCCGAACTCTTTCCCGGACCGCAGCCGGAAGCCGGCCGACGCGAGGCCCGCCGCCCGGTGCGGTGCGCCCTCTGCGGACGGCCCCTCACCGGCGTGGAATCACGCCGCACCGGACTCGGCCCCGCCTGCGACGCCAAACTGCACCCGGCGGGCCCGGACATCCGGACCCGCCGTCATGAGGTGGACCAGGACCCGCTGCCCGGCACCTGACCCCCTCGGGAGCGGGTCTACGCGCCGTCGAGGCGGCGGAACAGGCCCTCCTGGACCACCGACACCAGCAACTGCCCCTGGCGGTCGTAGATCCGCCCCCTGGCGAGACCGCGGCCGCCCGTGGCGATCGGCGACTCCTGGTCGTACAGGAACCACTCGTCCGCCCGGAACGGCCGGTGGAACCACATGGCGTGGTCCAGCGAGGCCATGTCGAAGCCCCGCGGCCCCCACAGCGGCTCCACCGGGATCCGCACCGCGTCGAGCAGCGTCATGTCGCTCGCGTACGTCAGCGCGCAGGTGTGCACGAGCGGGTCGTCGCCCAGCGGGCCCACCGCACGCATCCACACCGCGCTGCGCGGGTCCGCGTCCTTGATCTCCTCCTGCGTCCAGCGCAGCCGGTCGACATAGCGGATGTCGAAGGGCTGGCGCCGCGCCATCCGCTCCAGTGCCTCCGGCAGCCCGCCCAGGTGCTCCCGCACCTCATCGGCGACCGTCGGCAGGTCCTCGGGGTCCGGCACCGTGCGGGCGGGCGGCAGCTGGTGCTCGAAGCCCGCCTCCTCGGGGCGGTGGAAGGACGCCGTCAGGTTGAAGATCGTCCGGCCCTGCTGCACGGCCGTGACGCGGCGGGTGGTGAAGGACCGGCCGTCCCGCACCCGCTCGACGTCGTACACGATCGGCACGCCGGGGCGTCCCGGCCGCAGGAAGTAGGCGTGCAGCGAGTGCACCGGACGGTCCCCGTCGGTGGTGCGGCCCGCCGCGACCAGCGCCTGCCCCGCGACCTGCCCGCCGAAGACCCGTTGCAGGGACTCCTCGGGGCTGCGGCCACGGAAGATGTTGACCTCGATCCGCTCCAGGTCGAGAAGATCGACCAGTCGCTCGGCGGGGTTCGTCGTCATGACGTTCGTCTCCACTCTCGAAACCGCTGCGGCGTCACAGCTGGCCCACGGCCGTGACCCGGACGACAGCCCGGCCCTCCTCGTCGGAGGCCGCCAGATCGACCTCCGCACGGATGCCCCAGTCGTGGTCGCCCGCCGGGTCGGCGAAGGCCTGCCACACCCGCCACAGGCCGTGCTCGGGGTCCTCGTCGATCTTCAGCAGCTTCGGGCCGCGCGCGTCCGGGCCCGTGCTCAGGTCCTCGTGCGCGTCCCAGTAGCCGTCCATCGCCTCGCCCCAGGCGTCCTCGTCCCAGCCCGAGTCGCCGTCGAGCTCACCCAGGTCCCGGACCCGGTCCAGGGCGGCCAGCTCCACCCGGCGGAACATCGCGTTGCGGACCAGGACCCGGAAGGCGCGGGCGTTCGCCGTGACCGGCTTGACCTCGTCGGCCCGCTCCTGAGCCTGCTCGGCGGTCTCCACCTCCGGGTTCGCCAACTGCTCCCACTCGTCCAGCAGGCTGGAGTCCACCTGGCGCACCATCTCGCCCAGCCAGGCGATCAGGTCCTCGAGGTCCTCGGACTTCAGGTCGTCCGGGATGGTGTGCTCCAGCGCCTTGTAGGCACTCGCCAGATAGCGCAGCACGATGCCCTCGGTACGGGCCAGCTCGTAGTTGGACGTGAACTCCGTGAAGGTCATGGCCCGTTCGTACATGTCCCGGATCACCGACTTCGGCGACACGGGGTGGTCGCCGACCCACGGGTGGCTCGTGCGGTACACGTCGTACGCGTGCCAGAGCAGCTCGCTCAGCGGCTTGGGGTACGTGACCTCCTGGAGCCGCTCCATCCGCTCCTCGTACTCGACGCCGTCCGCCTTCATCTGCCCGACGGCCTCGCCCCGCGCCTTGTTCTGCTGGGCGGCGAGGATCTGCCGGGGGTCGTCGAGCGTCGACTCGACGACCGAGACCATGTCCAGGGCGTACGAGGGGGACTCCACGTCCAGCAGGTCGAACGAGGCCAGAGCGAAGGTGGACAGCGGCTGGTTCAGCGCGAAGTCCTGCTGGAGATCGACCGTGAGGCGGACGATCCGGCCCTCGGCGTCCGGGGTGTCGAGCTGCTCCACCACACCGCCGTCCAGCAGCGAACGGTAGATGGCGATGGCCCGCCGGATGTGCCGCAGCTGCGCCCTGCGCGGCTCGTGGTTGTCCTCCAGCAGGTGCCGCATCGCCTCGAAGGCGTTGCCCGGGCGGGCGATCACCGAGAGCAGCATCGTGTGCGTCACCCGGAAGCGCGAGGTCAGGGGCTCGGGATCCGAGGTGATCAGCTTGTCGAAGGTGGTCTCCGACCAGGCCACGAAGCCCTCGGGAGCCTTCTTGCGGACCACCTTGCGCTTCTTCTTGGGGTCGTCGCCCGCCTTCTTGACGGCCTTCTCGTTCTCGATGACGTGCTCGGGGGCCTGCGCGACGACGAAGCCCGCCGTGTCGAAGCCGGCCCGGCCGGCTCGCCCGGCGATCTGGTGGAACTCGCGGGCGCGCAGCGTGCGTACCCTGGTGCCGTCGTACTTGGTGAGAGCGGTGAACAGCACCGTGCGGATCGGCACGTTGACGCCGACACCCAGCGTGTCCGTACCGCAGATCACCTTCAGGAGGCCAGCCTGCGCCAGCTTCTCGACCAGGCGGCGGTACTTGGGGAGCATGCCCGCGTGGTGCACCCCGATGCCGTGCCGCACGTAGCGGGAGAGGTTCTGGCCGAACTTGGTGGTGAAGCGGAAGTTGCCGATCAGATCGGCGATCTTCTCCTTCTCCTCCTTCGTGCACATGTTGATGCTCATCAGCGACTGCGCGCGCTCGACGGCCGCGGCCTGCGTGAAGTGCACGATGTACACGGGCGCCTGCCGGGTGTCCAGCAGCTCCGTGAGCGTCTCCGTGATCGGCGTCAGACGGTACTCGTAGCTGAGCGGGACCGGACGCGTCGCCGAGCGCACCACGGAGGTGGGGCGGCCGGTGCGCCGGGTGAGGTCCTCCTCGAACATCTTGACGTCGCCGAGGGTGGCCGACATCAGGACGAACTGGGCCTGCGGAAGCTCCAGGATCGGGATCTGCCAGGCCCAGCCGCGGTCCGGCTCCGCGTAGAAGTGGAACTCGTCCATCACGACCTGGCCGATGTCGGCGTACTTGCCGTCACGCAGCGCGATGGAGGCGAGCACCTCGGCGGTACAGCAGATGACCGGGGCGTCGGCGTTGACCGACGCGTCGCCGGTCAGCATGCCGACGTTCTCCGTGCCGAAGAGCTTGCACAGGTCGAAGAACTTCTCCGACACCAGCGCCTTGATCGGCGCGGTGTAGAACGTGACCTTGTCCTGGGCCAGTGCCGCGAAGTGCGCACCCGCCGCGACCAGGCTCTTTCCCGAGCCGGTAGGGGTGGAAAGGATCACGTTCGCCCCGGAGACCACCTCGATCAACGCCTCCTCCTGAGCCGGATAGAGGGTGATGCCCTGCGATTCGGTCCATGACGAGAAGGCCTCGAAGAGGGCGTCCGGGTCGGCGGTCGGGGGCAGCTGATCGATAAGGGTCACGCCCCCATCTTGCCTGCCTTGTGGCCGGATGCGGGAACCGGAGGACCGCGGGAAGATCACTGACGATACGCTTCCCACTCAACTCGGCCGCCTCGCACAGACAATGGCGGCCCGGCCGCGCACGGCCGACTCACGATGGGGGCGGAATCAGTCATGATGGGACCGGCACACTCTCTGTCAGGGGCGGCGGCCTGGCTGGGGGTGGGTGCCGCGGCCGCTGCCGCGGGCCACACGATGCCCTGGCCCGTCCTCGTCGTGGGAGCACTGATCTGCGCGGGCGCCGCACTCGCCCCGGACCTCGACCACAAGTCCGCCACCATCTCGCGCGCCTTCGGCCCGGTCTCCAAGGGCCTGTGCGAGATCGTCGACAAACTCTCGTACTCCGTCTACAAGGCGACCAAGGGTCCCGGCGACCCGCGCAGGACGGGGGGACACCGCACCCTCACGCACACCTGGCTGTGGGCGGTGCTGATAGGCGGCGGCGCCTCGCTCGCGGCGATCACCGGCGGCCGGTGGGCGGTCCTGGCGATCCTCTTCGTCCACCTCGTGCTCGCCGTCGAAGGCCTCCTCTGGCGGGCGGCACGCGTGTCCAGCGACATCCTCGTCTGGCTGCTCGGCGCGACCAGTGCGTGGATCCTGGCGGGAGTGCTCGACCAGCCCGGCAACGGTTCCGCCTGGCTGTTCACCGAGCCCGGACAGGAGTACCTGTGGCTGGGGCTGCCGATAGTCCTCGGGTCCCTCGTCCACTGCATCGGCGACGCGCTCACCATCTCCGGCTGCCCGATCCTGTGGCCGATCCCGCTCGGCCGCAAGCGGTGGTACCCGCTCGGACCGCCGAAGTTCATGCGCTTCCGGGCCGGCAGCTGGGTGGAGATCAAGGTGCTGATGCCCGCGTTCATGGTGCTCGGGGGAGTGGGTGCGGCCGCCGCGCTCAACTTCATCTGACCACCGGGCGCCCCTTCCGGGGGCGGTGCGCCCGCAGCCGTAGCACCATGACTGCATGCTGCTCGCCCGGCTCGCCCACGTGTCCCTGGAGGTCGCCGCGACGTCGGCCCGGACCCGGAAGGTCGCCCTCCTCGCCGACCTGTTCCGGGACACCGGCCCGGACGACGTCCCGGTCGTCATCCCGTACCTCGCCGGCCGCCTCCCGCAGGGGCGGCTCGGCATCGGGTGGCGCGCCCTCGGCGACCCGGTGGCACCCGCGGACGCGGCCGCGCTGACGGTCTCCGGCGTCGACGCGGAGCTGACGGAGATCGGGGCGCTCTCCGGCCCCGGCTCACAGGCCGCCCGCAAGGAGCGCCTCCAGCGGCTGCTCGGCGCGGCCACCGCCGACGAACAGCACTTCCTGCACGCACTGCTCACCGGAGAGGTGCGGCAGGGAGCACTGGACGCCGTCGCCATCGACGCCCTGGCCGCCGCCACCGGCACGCCGCCCGCCGGGGTACGCCGTGCCGTCATGCTCGCCGGATCACTCCAGTCCGTCGCCCGGGCACTGCTGGCCGACGGTCCCGGGGCGCTCGCGGCCTTCCGCCTCACCGTCGGCCGGCCCGTCATGCCGATGCTCGCGCACTCCGCGCGCTCGGTCACCGAGGCCGTCGACAAGCTGGGGCCGTGCGCGGTGGAGGAGAAGCTCGACGGCATCCGCGTACAGGTGCACCGCGACGGACCGCGGGTGCGGGCCTACACGCGCACGCTCGACGACATCACCGACCGGCTGCCCGAACTGGTCACGGCGGTCGCGGGCTTCCGCGGCGACCGGTTCATCCTCGACGGCGAAGTGATCGCACTCGGGCCCGGCGGCAGGCCGCGGCCCTTCCAGGAGACCGCCGCGCGGGTCGGCTCGCGGCGCGACGTCGCCGCCGCGGCGGCAGCCGTTCCCGTGGTCCCCGTCTTCTTCGACGTGCTGTCCGTCGACGGACGCGACCTCCTGGACCTGCCCCTCACCGAGCGGCACACGGAGCTGGCCGAGCTGGTCCCGGAGCCGATGAGGGTCAGGCGCGTCGTCGTGACGGACCCCGGGGACGAGGCGGCGCGTGAGACCGCGGGGGCGTTCTTCGAGTCCACCCTGGCCCACGGACACGAGGGCGTGGTGGTCAAGGGCCTGGAAGCCGCCTACAGCGCGGGCCGCCGGGGCGCGTCCTGGCTGAAGGTGAAACCCGTGCACACCCTGGACCTCGTGGTGCTGGCGGCCGAATGGGGACACGGCAGGCGCACCGGGAAGCTGTCCAACCTCCACCTGGGAGCGAGGCGGCAGGACGGATCCTTCGCCATGCTCGGAAAGACCTTCAAAGGACTCACGGACAAGATGCTCGCCTGGCAGACCGAACGTCTGCGGGGACTGTCCACCGACGACGACGGACACGTCGTCACCGTGCGGCCGGAGCTCGTCGTCGAGATCGCCTACGACGGCCTCCAGCGCTCGACCCGCTACCCGGCCGGGGTCACCCTGCGGTTCGCCCGGGTGCTTCGGTACCGGGAGGACAAGTCGCCGCAGGAGGCGGACACGGTCGACACGGTGCTGGGCCTGGGGACATGACCGAGGCCCCCGCCGGTGCGGCGGGGGCCGGGGCATGCCATCGGTCGGCCGTGGTCAGCCGTGGTCGGCCGGCGACGCGGTCCGCGCGTGGATCTGTTCCGGCGTGAGATAGGCGTCGGTGTACTCGAAGTCGCGCAGGGTGGCCGGCTTGCGGGCCTGGAAACCGGTCCGTACGAAGTCGTCGCCCGCGATCGCGTTCAGCAACCAGTTCGTCAGGACGCGGGTCTTGGCGACGTTGGTCCGCAGGCCCGTCCAGTGGTAGCCGCGCGCCACCACCTGGGCCGGCACGCCCTTCAGCTCGATGCCCAGCGGCTTGGAGACCGCGTCCCGGCCGCCGAGGTCCACGACGAGACCGAGGTCCTTGTGGACGTACTGCTGCAGCGGACGGCCACGCAGCGAGGCGATGAGGTTGTCCGCCAGGACACGCCCCTGCCGCATGGCGTGCTGCGCGGTCGGAGGGCAGATCGCCCCGTCGCCCTTCGCCAGGTCCGGCACCGCGGCCGAGTCGCCCAGGGCGAACACCCCGTCCGCCCCGGGCACCTGCATCTCCGGCGTCACCGCGAGCCTGCCGCGCACCGTCTCCGTGCCGAGGGTGGCGACGAGAGGGCTGGCCGCGACTCCGGCGGTCCAGATGAGCGTGCGGCAGGGCAGCACCCGGCCGTCGGTGAAGGTCACCTTGTCCGGTGCGGCCTCGGCCACCGAGACACCGAGCGAGACCTCGATGCCGCGCTTGCGCAGGATCTCCATCGCGGTGACGCCCAGCTTGTCGCCCAGCTCCGGCATCAGCTTGGGCGCGATGTCGATCAGATGCCACTTGATCAGCTTCGGGTCCAGCCGGGGGTAGTGCCGGACGGCGTTGGCGGTCAGCCGCTGCAGGCAGGCAGCGGTCTCCGTACCGGCGTATCCGCCGCCCACCACGACGAACTGCAGCCGGGACTCCCGCTCCGCCTCGTCCTGGCTGGCGTCGGCCAGGTCGAGCTGGGAGATGACGTGGTCCCGGATGTAGGCGGCCTCGGCCAGGGTCTTCATGCCCTGCGCGTTCTCCACCAGCCCGGGGATGTCGAACGTCCGGGTGACACTGCCGGCCGCCAGCACGAGGTGGTCGTACGGCTCGTTCACGATCTCGTCGGTGATCTTGCGGATAACACAGATCTTCGCCTTGGTGTCCACCCCGATGGCGCCACCCGGCACGATCCGCGTGCGGTGGCGCCGGCTGCGGCGCAGGGAGACGGCGACCGACTGCGGAGTGAGCACCCCGGACGCCACCTGGGGGAGCAGGGGAAGGTAGAGCTGGTACGAGAACGGCGTGACGAGGGCGATGTCCGCCTCACCGGGGGCGAGGCTGCGTTCGAGCCGACGCACGCACTCGACTCCGGCGAAGCCTGCACCGACAACGAGGATCCTGGGTCGTGCCACGGTGTGCGTCCCTTCTCGGGCTTGGGCGGTCATCGCTCGCCTGCCCCGTATCCGGAGCCAGTCACTCCCTCATCCTCACCGCAGGGGACGCGGTTCGCCTCCTGTGCGCCACGGGAGGCGGCCGCCCGGGCCGGGGACCGTGCCACTCCCTGCCGTCCGGGAGGGCGGTGTCCCGGTGCGGGCGAGCGGTCCCCCCGGCTGCAGCAACACCGTGCGGTGGCGTACCGGCCCGGTCCGAGTGCGTCAGGCGTCCCCGGGCCGGGCCGGGCCGTCGCTCGGCTCACCCGTGCCAGGACCGCCACAGCGCCGCGTACGCGCCGTCCGCCGCCACCAGCTCGTCGTGGCTGCCCAGCTCGGTGATCCGGCCGTCCTCGACGACCGCGATCACGTCGGCATCGTGCGCCGTGTGCAGTCGGTGCGCGATGGCGATCACCGTCCGGCCGTCCAGCACCCGGGCCAGCGAACGCTCCAGATGCCGTGCCGCCCGAGGATCCAGGAGCGAGGTCGCCTCGTCCAGCACCAGGGTGTGCGGGTCCGCCAGGACCAGCCTGGCCAGCGCGATCTGCTGTGCCTGCGCCGGAGTGAGGGCCAGACCGCCGGAGCCCACCTCCGCGTCCAAGCCGTCCGTCAGGGCCTTCGCCCATCCGTCCGCGTCGACCGCCGCGAGCGAGGCCCACAGCTCCGCGTCCCCGGCCCCCGCGCGGGCCAGCAACAGATTGTCCCGCAGCGAGCCCACGAACACATGGTGCTCCTGATTGACCAGGGCCACGTGGGTCCGCACCCGCTCCGCCGTCATGCGGGACAGCTCGGCCCCTCCCAGCGTGACCTCACCGGTCCGCGGCGCGTAGATGCCGGCCAGCAGACGTCCCAGCGTGGACTTGCCCGCACCGGACGGCCCTACCAGGGCCAGCCGGGTGCCCGGGGCGATGTCCAGCGACACCTCGTGCAGGACGTCCACACCGGCGCGGTAGCCGAAACGCACCTCCGCGGCCCGGACCTCCCGGCCGTCGGGGCCGACTCCGTCGTCGCCCGCGTCCGGCTCGATCTCACGGACGCCGACGAGCCTGGCCAGGGACACCTGGGCGACCTGCAACTCGTCGTACCAGCGCAGGATCAGACCGAGCGGGTCCACCATCATCTGGGCCAGCAGCGCCCCCGTCGTCAACTGCCCGACACTGAGCCATCCCTCGATCACGAACCAGCCGCCGAGCATCAGCACCGCACCGAGGATCGTCACATAGGTGGCGTTGATGACGGGGAACAGCACCGAACGCAGGAAGAGCGTGTAGCGCTCCCACGCCGTCCACTCCGTGACCCGCCGGTCCGAGAGCGCGACCCTGCCCGCACCCAGCCGGTGGGCCTCCACGGTCCGTCCGGCGTCCACGGTCTCCGCGAGCATCGCCGCGACCGCCGCGTACCCGGCGGCCTCCGAGCGGTAGGCCGAGGGCGCCCGCCGGAAATACCAGCGGCATCCGACGATCAGCACCGGCAGGGCGATCAGCACCGCCAGGGCCAGCGGCGGTGCGGTGACGGTGAGCGCGCCGAGCAGCAGCGCGATCCACACGACGCCGATCGCCAGCTGCGGGACGGCCTCGCGCATCGCGTTGGCCAGCCTGTCGATGTCCGTGGTGATCCTGGAGAGCAGGTCACCGGTCCCGGCCCGCTCCAGGACACCCGGCGGCAGCCCGACCGACCGTACGAGGAAGTCCTCGCGCAGGTCGGCCAGCATCTCCTCGCCGAGCATCGCTCCGCGCAGCCGCATGGTCCGGGTGAACACCGTCTGGATGACCAGTGCCAGTGCGAACACCGCCGCGGTGCGCTCCAGATGGAGGTCGGTGACCCCGTTGGACAGGTCCTCGACCAGTCCGCCCAGCAGGTACGGGCCGGTGATCGACGCGATCACCGCGACCGCGTTGACCGCGATGAGCACCACGAACGGCCGGCGGTGACGCCGAAACAGGGAGCGGACGTAGGCCTGTACGGTCGTCGGGGTGCCGACCGGCAGCGTCGTCGCCGACTCCGGGGCGGCCGGGTCGTACGCCGGTTGTGCGACGCCGATCATGCCCTCTCCTCGAATTCCTCGATCGCTTCGGCCGACGGCGACGCGTCGGCTCCCACGAGTTCGTCCTGCGCGGCGGACGCCGCGATGTCGTCATCGGTCTCACGGGTGACGACCGCCCGGTACAGCGGCTCGTCGCGCAGCAGATCGCGGTGCGCCCCGGCCGCGACGACCGTGCCCCCGTGCACCAGCACCACGCGGTCGGCCAGGTCCAGCAGCAGCGGGGACGAGGCGAACGCCACCGTCGTACGACCTCGGCGCAGCCGTCTGATCCCGGCGGCGACGCGGGCCTCCGTGTGCGAGTCGACGGCCGACGTCGGCTCGTCGAGGACCAGTGCCTCCGGGTCGGTGACCAGCGAGCGGGCCAGCGCGAGGCGTTGGCGCTGACCACCGGAAAGGGACCGGCCGCGCTCGGTGATCCGGGTGCGCATCGGGTCGCCCCCGGTGTCGAGGGACGCCTGGGCCAGCGCGTCCAGCACATCACCGCACTGGGCGGCGTCCAGGGCGTCCCCGGGCGAGACCGCCCCGGAGGACGGCACGTCGAGCAGCTCGCGCAGCGTCCCGGACAGCAGCACCGGGTCCTTGTCCTGCACCAGCACCGCGGTCCGCGCCGAGTCGAGCGGCAGCTCGTCCAGGGGGACACCGCCGAGCAGCACCGAGGGGAGCGGTGCCGGCGCGGTGCGCTTTCCGTCGTCCGTAGTGGTGCCGGCGCCCGCAGCGGGGTCCTTTCCGACGTCCGGCCCGGTGCCCGGCGCGGTCTCCGCCCCGGTCTCCGCCTCGGCGTGTCCGCCGAGGCGCTCGGCCAGGCGGCCGGCCTCGTCGGGGTCGCCGCAGACCACGGCGGTGAACTGCCCCCGCGCCGCAAACAGCCCGGTCACCGGGTCGTACAGATCGCCCTCGGGCACCATGGCGTCGATCGTCGACGGCCGCGTACTGCGTTCCAGGGACAGCACGCGGACCGCGCGTTGGGCGGAGGGCCTCGAGAAGGAGTACGCCATGGCGATCTCCTCGAAGTGCCGCAGAGGGAAGAGCATCAGCGTCGCGGCGCTGTACACCGTGACCAGCTGCCCCACGTCGATGCGGCCGTCCCGGGCCAGAGCGGCCCCGTACCAGACCAGCGAGATCAGCAGGACTCCCGGCAGGAACACCTGGATCGCCGAGATGAGCGCCCACATCCGGGCACTGCCGACGGCAGCCTCACGCACTTCCTGGGAGGCGCGCCGGTAGCGGCCGAGGAAGAGCTCCTCGCCGCCGATGCCGCGCAGCACGCGCAGGCCGGCGACCGTGTCGGAGGCCAGTTCGGTGGCCTTGCCCGCCTTCTCGCGCTGGATGTCCGCGCGCCGGGTGGCCCGGGGGAGCAGGGGCAGGACGGTCAGCGCGAGCACCGGCATGGCGATCGCGACCAGCACCCCGAGCGAGGGCAGGTAGAGGACCAGCCCGACGCAGATCAGTACGAGGGCGGTGGCCGCGGCGGCGAAGCGCGACAGCGCCTCGACGAACCAGCCGATCTTCTCGACGTCGCCGGTGGAGACGGCGACCACCTCGCCCGCGGCGACCCGCCTGGTCAGTGCCGATCCGAGCTCGGCGGTCTTGCGCGCGAGCAGTTGCTGGACCCGGGCCGCGGCGGTGATCCAGTTGGTGACCGCCGTGCGGTGGAGCATGGTGTCGCCCACGGCGATCAGGATGCCGAGGACCAGGATCAGCGCGCCGGCCTGCGCGAGTCCCCTGCGGGAGCCATCGATGACGGCCTGGACCGCGAGTCCCACGACGAGGGGCAGGCCGGCGATCGCGCACTGGTGCATGAGGCCCCAGGAGAGCGACTTGAGCTGGCCGGTGAGCTGATTGCGGCCGAGCCAGTAGAGGAAGCGTGGGCCTGACCGGACATCGGGATCGCCGGGATCTGAGTACGGAAGATCGCGAATCTGCATGACGTCCCAAGGATCGGAAGGGCGGAGATCCGTGGCGGACCTCGTGGAACAGTGGGGGACCAAACCGTGCAAGGTTCGCGTCCTGCCCCTGTCCCAGGCAAGCGATTATTCAGGGCCGGGTTACCGGGCCGTGGAGCCGGGGCCCGATCCGCCCTGTACGGCGGGGTGTTGGGAGCCCGTGCCCGAGCAGGCCCTCTTCCACCCGCCGGGGTGAGGCCGTGGATCCGCCGCGGGAGCCCTCGGACTTGGGGGAGACGCGGATCGGTGGGACCGGCGCGGTCTTGGTGGCCGCGTCGTACCGACCGGAACCGGGGCCCCGCCGGAATCCGTGGTGTGGGTGGAGAGCGCCGCTCGGCCGGTGGGCCGCGGTCGTCGCCACGGGTCCGCGCGGGCGCCCCGGTTTCAGAGGACCGGCCGGGTGGCCAGCTCCAGCTCGATCAGCGCCGAATGGTAGGCGCGGCCGGTGGCCCGGTCCATGCCGATCTCGCACATCCGGTTGGCCGACAGGTACGCGTCGTACTCCCGGGCACCCACCTCGGCACCCTCCTTGGCGGTCGCCGAGTCCGTGAGCTCCTTGTGCAGCATGCCGCGGTCACCCGCGAAGGCGCAGCAGCCGGCGTCGTCGGGGACGACGACCTCCTCGGCGCACGCCTCGGCGACCGCACGCAGGTGTGCCACATCACCGAGATGCTCCATGGAGCAGGTCGGATGCAGGACGGCGGAACCCGTCCTGCGGAACACGGTCAGGGCGGGAAGCAGCTCCTCGGCCGCCCAGACGAGCGAGTCGACGACGGTCAGCTCGCGGTGCAGGTCCCGGTTGGCCTCGGTGAGATACGGCACCACCTCACGGTCCAGGCCCAGGGTGCACGAGGAGGCGTCGACGACCAGGGGCAGCCTGCCGCCCGCGGTCCAGCCCCAGGCGGCCTCCACGATGCGGTTGGCCATGACGGCCGTGGCCGCCTCGTACCCCTTGGAGTGCCAGATCGTCGCGCAGCAGGTCCCCGCGACGTCCTCGGGAATCCACACGGGCTTCCCCGCCCGCGCCGACACGGAGACCACGGCCTCGGCGAGCGACAGAGCGCCCCGGTCGTCCTCGGGCCCGGCGAAGATGCGGTTCACACAGGCCGGGTAGTAGACCGCCCTCGCCCCCGCGCGCCCGGTGGGAGGGAGCTTGCGGGAGGCGGCGCCCGGGGTCTCCGGCAGCCACTCCGGCACCAGATCCGGACGGACGGCCCTGCGGGCGAGCCGGGTCACGGCCCCGAGCACCCGGTCCCGGGCCGGCCCGGACACGGTGTGGGCCGCACCGACCGCCAGCCGCGCCGAGGCCTCCACCGCCCTGAAGTACGTGGCGGTGAGCACCGCGACGCGTTCCTCCCGGGGGGAGTGCCGACGGTGGCGGAAGTCCTTCATCATCGCACCGGTGTCGATGCCGACCGGGCACGCCAGCTTGCAGGTGGAGTCGCCCGCGCAGGTGTCCACGGCGTCGTACCCGTACGCGTCGAGCAGACCGGCCTCCACCGGCGAACCGTCCGGCTGGCGCATCATCTCCCTGCGCAGCACGATCCGCTGCCGCGGAGTGGTGGTCAGGTCCTCGCTGGGGCACGTCGGTTCACAGAAACCGCACTCGATGCAGGGGTCCGCGACCGGCTCGACCTTGGGGATCGTCTTGAGTCCGCGCAGGTGCGCCTTCGGATCCCGGTCCAGGACGATGCGTGGCGCCAGCACCCCGTCGGGGTCGATGACCTGCTTGGTGCGCCACATCAGCTCGGTGGCCTTCGGTCCCCATTCCAGCTCCAGGAACGGGGCGATGTTCCGGCCGGTGGCGTGCTCCGCCTTCAGCGATCCGTCGAAACGGTCGACGACGAGTGTGCAGAAGTCGTCCATGAAGGCGGCGTACCGCTCGACGTCGGCCGGCTTCGCCGCGTCGAACGCGAGCAGGAAGTGCAGGTTCCCGTGGGCCGCGTGGCCCGCGACGGCCGCGTCGAAGCCGTGGACCGCTTGGAGCGCGAGCAGTTCCTCGCAGGCCTCCGCGAGCCGGGACGGCGGAACCGCGAAGTCCTCCGTGATTAGTGTCGTACCGGCGGGGCGGGAGCCGCCGACGGCGGTGACGAACGCCTTGCGGGCCTTCCAGTACCCCGCGACGGTACGCGCGTCCCGGGTGAACTCGTTGGTGACGGAGACCGCTGGAACGACGAGGTCGAGGCCCGAGAGGGCCGAGGCCGCCGCCTGTTCGTACGTCTCCAGCGCGGTCTCGTCCGGAGCGCGGAACTCCACCAGGAGCGCCGCCGTCCCGCGCGGGAGACCCGCCCAGTCCGCGGGGACCCCCTCGACCCTCACCGAGGCGCGCAGCGTGTTGCCGTCCATCAGCTCCACGGCGACCGCCCCCGCCTCGTTGAAGCGCGGCACCGCCGCCGCCGCGGAGGTCAGGGAGGGGAAGAACAGCAGGGCGGAGGAGACGTGCCGGTCCAGGGGCAGGGTGTCGAAGACGATTTCGGAGAGGAAGCCGAAGGTGCCCTCCGAGCCGACCATCAGACCCCGCAGGATCTGCACGGGCGTCGATCCGTCGAGAAAAGCGTCGAGGCGGTAGCCGTTGGTGTTCTTGATCTCGTACTTGGCCCGGATCCTGGCCACGAGCGGGGCGTCCGCCTCGATCTCCGCCTTGAGGGCCAACAGCCCGTCGCACAGGCCCGGCTCCGCGTGGCGCAGCTCCTCGTCGGCGTCGGGCCCGGCCGTGTCGACCACCGTGCCGCTCGGCAGGACGAAGGTGAGCGAGGAGACCGTACGGTACGCGTTGCGTGTCGTCCCCGCGGTCATCCCCGAGGCGTTGTTCGCGACGACACCGCCCACGGTGCAGGCGATGGCACTGGCGGGATCGGGGCCCAGCAGCCTGCCGTGCCGGGCGAGCGTGATGTTCGCCCGCATGACGGTGGTCCCGGGGCGGATCCGGGCCCGCGCCCCGCCGTCCAGGACCTCGATCCCCGTCCAGTGCCGGCGCACGTCGACGAGGATGTCCTCACCCTGCGCCTGGCCGTTGAGGCTCGTGCCCGCGGCCCGGAAGACGATGTCGCGGCCCTTGCCGTGCGCGTAGGAGAGGATCGCGGAAATGTCGTCGATGTCCTCCGGGACCACCACGACCTGCGGCAGGAAGCGGTAGGGACTGGCGTCGGAGGCATACCGCACCAGGTCGGAGACCTTCCACAGCACCTTCTCCGCGCCGAGCAGCGCGGTCAGGTCGGCCCGCAGCGCCGTGGGCGTGCCCGTCGCCCTCCGGTCGGGCACCCGGTCGGGGGAGGGGGCGCGTGCCGTACCCGGGCGCAGGGATTCCGGCTTCGGCTCCAGCAGCGGCATCTCAGGATCCCTTCGACGAGGCGGGCGGTGCCCGCACCGTGCGTCAGCAGCGGCGGCGCTCCGGCATTCCGTCGACCAGAGCGGTCAGCAGCCCGCCGAGCACGTCGCGCTGGTCGGCGGTCAACGGAGCCAGGATCTCCTCCGCGGCGGCCTTGCGCGCGTTGCGCAGCGAACGGAGCACGCTGCGGCCCTCCTCGGTGATCTCGATGCGCACCACCCTGCGATTGGTGGGGTCAGGGGCACGGCGCACCCGGCCGCTCGCCTCGAGGCCGTCCACCAGGGTGGTGACAGCGCGGGGGACGACGTCCAGACGCTCGGCGAGATCGGCCATCCGGGGCGCGCCGTCGTAGTGCGCGACGGTGCGCAGCAGCCGGAACTGGGCCGGAGTGATGCCGATCGGCTCCAGCTGGCGGCTCTGGATGCGATGGAGCCTGCGGGTGAGCCGGAGCAGCTGCTCGGCCACCTGGCCGTCGGAGTCGGGGGAGTCCATGGGGGAACAATATCAGGACCATGTTCATTGTGAATAGAGGTAACAGTGAGCTAAGCTCCATAGGATCTCAGCCGTTCCCCGGCCGCACGCCTCCGCCCGAAGCCTGTCGGCCCCGCGCCGTCGAAGGAGCTCATGAAACCCGACGAACCCACGTGGACCCCCTCGGCCGGCGACTCCGAACAGCCGCCCGCAGAGCTGCGCCGCATCTTCCGCCTCTTCCGTCCCTACCGCGGCAGACTCGCGGTCGTGGGGCTGCTGGTCGGCGCCTCTTCGCTGGTGTCGGTCGCCTCCCCGTTCCTGCTCCGCGAGATCCTGGACACCGCCATCCCCCAGGGCCGCACGGGGCTGCTCACGCTGCTCGCGCTCGGCATGATCCTCACCGCGGTGATGACCAGCGTCTTCGGTGTCCTGCAGACCCTGATCTCCACGACGGTCGGCCAGCGCGTCATGCACGATCTGCGCACCGCCGTCTACACCCAGCTGCAGCGGATGCCGCTCGCCTTCTTCACCAGGACGCGCACGGGGGAGGTCCAGTCCCGCATCGCCAACGACATCGGCGGAATGCAGGCGACGGTCACCTCCACCGCGACCTCGCTGGTCTCCAACCTCACCGCGGTCATCGCCACCGTGGTCGCCATGCTCGCGCTCGACTGGCGGCTCACCGTCGTCTCGCTGCTCCTGCTGCCCGTCTTCGTCTGGATCAGCCGCCGCGTCGGCCGTGAGCGCAAGAAGATCACCACCCAGCGCCAGAAGCAGATGGCCGCGATGGCGGCCACGGTCACGGAGTCCCTCTCGGTCAGCGGCATCCTGCTCGGCCGCACCATGGGCCGCTCGGACTCGCTCACCCGCGGTTTCGCCGAGGAGTCCGAACGCCTGGTGGACCTCGAGGTGCGCTCCAACATGGCCGGGCGCTGGCGGATGTCGACGATCGGCATCGTGATGGCCGCGATGCCCGCCGTCATCTACTGGGCGGCCGGCCTCACCCTCCAGTCGGGCGCCACCGCCGTCTCCATCGGCACGCTGGTGGCCTTCGTCTCGCTCCAGCAGGGCCTGTTCCGGCCCGCCGTGAGCCTGCTCTCCACCGGAGTGCAGATGCAGACGTCCCTCGCGCTGTTCCAGCGGATCTTCGAGTACCTCGATCTCGACGTCGACATCACCGAGCCCGAGGAGCCCGTACGGCTGGAGAGGATCCGGGGCGAGATCGCCTTCGAGGACGTGACCTTCGGCTACGACCGGAAGGGCGGCCTGACGCTGAGCGGCATCGATGTGAGCGTTCCCGCCGGCCACACGCTCGCCGTCGTCGGCGCCACCGGTTCGGGCAAGTCGACGCTCAGCTATCTGGTACCGCGGCTGTACGACGTCACCGGCGGCCGGGTCACCCTCGACGGGGTCGACGTACGGGACCTGGACTTCGACACCCTCGCCCGGGCCGTCGGCGTGGTCTCGCAGGAGACCTACCTCTTCCACGCCTCGGTCGCCGACAACCTCCGCTTCGCCAAGCCGGACGCCACCGATGAGGAGATCGAGGCCGCAGCCCGCACCGCGCAGATCCACGACCACATCGCCTCGCTGCCCGACGGGTACGACACCCTGGTCGGCGAACGCGGGTACCGCTTCTCGGGCGGCGAGAAGCAGCGGCTCGCGATCGCCCGCACGATCCTCCGGGACCCGCCCGTACTGATCCTCGACGAAGCGACCAGCGCCCTCGACACCCGTACGGAGCACGCCGTGCAGCAGGCCATCGACGCGCTGTCGAAGGGCCGCACCACGCTCACCATCGCGCACCGCCTGTCGACCGTCCGGGACGCGGACGAGATCGTCGTCCTGGACGGAGGCCGGGTCGTCGAGCGGGGTTCGCACGAGGAACTGCTGGAACAGGGCGGACGCTACGCCGCGCTGGTCCGACGCGACGGCCTGCCGGCCGCGGTGCCCGCCTCGTGAGGTGCCGACGCCCGGTGGGACGCGGAGTTCCCGGACCAGCCGCTGAGCCAGGGGCGTCGAACCCCCGACGCGCCCGCCCGAGCGCTCACCGCGGGGCCCCGCATTCTCGGCGCTGCCGCCGTTCGCCGGACGGTCAGCCCCCGGGCCCCGGCCGCTGACGTACCGGACGCGGACGCACCGGGCGGACGGCGGTGTCGCCGCTCCGCCGTCCTCGTCAGGCGGGGACGCCGTCCACCCAGTCGTCATCACTCACCACGTTGTCCGCACCCCCCGCGTCACCCGTGCTGTTCAGCAGTCGCATGATCGAGCGGACCGCTGCCCGCCCCGCCCGGTTGGCCCCGATGGTGCTGGCCGAGGGGCCGTACCCGACCAGATGCACGCGCGCGTCCCGGACGGCGCGGGTGTCCTC
Source organism: Streptomyces clavifer (assembly GCA_014651175.1). Classification (GTDB taxonomy): domain Bacteria; phylum Actinomycetota; class Actinomycetes; order Streptomycetales; family Streptomycetaceae; genus Streptomyces; species Streptomyces clavifer. The sequence goes on from BMWJ01000005.1 coordinate 226,642, forward strand.
GACGCGGATGCCGCCTCCCGGCTCGCGGAGTTTAAGCGGCGCCAGATGATCGACGGCGGCCCGGAAGCCGGTCGCCCACAGGATCACATCGGCGTCGACCGTACGGCCGTCGGCCCAGGCCACCCCGTCCGGGGTGATCCGTTCGAACATGGGGAGCCGGTCGAGAACCCCGTCCTCCCGTGCGCGCCGGACGGCGTCGTTCAGGGGCAGCCCGGTCACGCTCACCACGCTCTGCGGCGGGAGCCCACGCCGTACGCGCTCCTCCACCATGGCCACGGCGGCCCGCCCCTGCACCTCCCCGAAGGGGCCTTCCCGGAAGACCGGGGGCCGGCGCGTCACCCAGTACGTCGCCGCGGCCGCCCCGGCGATCTCCATCAGATGCTGGGTGCCCGAAGCCCCGCCGCCGACCACGACCACCCTGCGGCCCGCGAACTCCTCGGGCCCCGGGTAGTTCGCGGTGTGCAACTGCCGTCCCCGGAAGGTGTCCTGGCCGGGATAGCGCGGCCAGAACGGCCGGTCCCAGGTGCCCGTCGCGCTGATCAGCGCACGCGGTGTGTACGTACCCTCGGACGTCTCGACGAGCAGACGGCCGGCCTTCCCCTCGCGCACGGCGCTCACCTCGACGGGGCGGTGCACCCGCAGGCCGAAGCGGCGTTCGTACGCGTCGAAGTACTCACCGATCACTTCGGACGAGGGACGGCTGTCATCGGCGCCGGTCAGCTCCATCCCGGGCAGGGCGTGCATGCCGTGGACCTTGCCGTAGGTGAGCGAGGGCCAGCGGAACTGCCAGGCGCCACCGGGGCGGGGGGCGTGGTCGAGTACGACGAAGTCACGGTCGGGTTCCAGGCCGGCACGCCGCAGGTGGTAGGCGGCGGACAGCCCGGCCTGTCCGGCACCGATCACGACCACGTCCAGCTCACGCATCCCGAATTCGTTCACGCTTCTACCAACTGTGGCGGAAGCCTGGATCTTCCCGGCGCGCGAGCCGGAGCGACGACGACAGAATGGGACCATGCCCGACTCCTTCGCCACGCACCTGCTGAGCATCACCACCGGACGGACCGAAACCGTCACCGACCTGACGGGGGACTGCGAACAGTTTCTCGCCCGCGTCGCCCACGGCAGGGACGGCCTGCTCAACATCTTCGTGCCCCACGCGACGGCCGGGGTCGCCATCCTGGAGACCGGGGCCGGCAGCGACGACGACCTCCTGGCCGCCCTGCAGACGCTGCTCCCCGCGGACGACCGCTGGCGACACCGCCACGGGAGCCCGGGCCACGGCCGCGACCACGTGCTCCCGGCCCTCGTGCCGCCGCACGCGACTCTGCCGGTGATCGGAGGGCGGCTCGAGCTCGGGACGTGGCAGTCGGTGTGCTTGGTGGATACAAATCGCGACAATGCCAACCGTCAGGTCCGCCTGTCATTTTTCGGGTAGGGCTGCGTCTTGCCGTCACTGTAGGAGTGATGTCCGGCCGCACCAAGTGAGAGAGGTGGCTTTATTCACCAGTAGTGCCGTCAGTTGTTCACGGGGTTTGGGAGGCGCCCAGATCCACGGTCGAGTGATGTAATTTGCCCCCGCTCACCCAGTGACATCCGGGGCGGCCGGGGATTATGGTGCGAACGAACAGAGTGACAACGTTGTCAGTTCAGCAGGACTCGAAGGGAAATACGCCATGCGGTTTGCTTTCAGACCGTTCCGTCCCCGTGCTTCCGGTATAGCAGCCGGTCTGATGGCCGCCGTACTCGTGAGTGGTGGAGTGGTCGGCATCGCCGAGCCCGCCGCCGCCGCCGCGGGCGCGGAACCGATCGATCTGGTCAATCCGTTCGTCGGAACCCAGAACTTCGGCAACACCTTCCCCGGGGCGAGCGCGCCGTTCGGCATGGTCCAGGTCAGTCCGGACACCGGCGGCCAGGGCGGCTACGACTACAAGCAGGACTCGATCTACGGATTCAGCCAGACGCACCTGTCCGGCGTCGGCTGCGGCGTCATGGGCGAGCTGCCCATCATGCCGACCACGGGTGCAGTCGACTCCGTGGACCCGAACGCCTACCGCTCCCCGTACAGCCACGACGACGAGCAGGCCAGTCCCGGCTACTACCGGGTGGGGCTGAAGAAGTACGACGTCGACGCGGAACTCACCGCCACCGAGCGCACCGGGTGGCAGCGCTACACCTTCCCCTCCACCGGTTCGGCCAACGTCCTGTTCAACACGGGCAAGGCCAACCAGTCCGTGCTGGACTCCGAGGTGCACGTCGTCGGTGACCGCACCATCGAGGGCCGGGTGCACGCCGGGGGCTTCTGTGCCGGACACGACGAGCACACGGTGTACTTCAGCGCCACCTTCGACCGGCCCTTCAAGGCCTACGGCACGTGGGACGGCGCAGACCCCGAGCCCGGCACCCGCCACGCGGAGGGAGGCGGCCAGAACGGCGCCTGGGTGACCTTCGACGCGACCACCGACCGGGACGCCGTCCTGAAGGTGGGGCTGTCCTACACCGGTGTGGAGGGCGCCCGTAAGAACCTGGCCGCGGAGACCAAGGAGTCCTTCGACTTCGACGCCACGCGTGCGGCGTTGCAGGACACCTGGACGAAGCAGCTGGATTCCGTCCGGATCGGCGGAGGCACGGCGGACCGGCAGAAGGCCTTCTACACCGCGCTCTACCACAGCCAGTTGCACCCGAACCTCGCCGGTGACGTCGACGGCATGTACCAGGGGTTCGACAACAAGACGCACACGGCAAAGGACTACACGCCGTATCAGAACTTCTCGCTCTGGGACACCTACCGGCCGCAGAACCAGCTTCTGCAGATGCTGGAGCCGAAGGTCGCCCGGGATGTCGCGCTGTCGGTCGTCGCGGCCGGCCGGGACGGCGGCTGGCTGCCCCGCTGGGCGCTCGCCAACAGCGAGACCAACATCATGACCGGTGACCCGGTCACGCCCTTCCTCGTAGAGGCCTGGTCAAAGGGGCTGCTTGCCGGACACGAGGCAGAGACCTACGCGTTGCTGAAGAAGAACGCGACCAGCACCCCGCCCGCCGACTCGCCGTACAACGGACGCTCGGGATCGGACCACTACACCGAGCGCGGCTACATCCCGTCAGGTCTCGAGCTCGGCAAGGACTGCGCGGACAAGGGCGGCGACAACGACTGCAAGCACCCGGCGTCGGCGACGATGGAGTACTCCGCCGCCGATGCGTCGCTTGCGCTGATGGCCGACCGGCTCGGACACAGGTCGGACGCCAAGATGTTCGCCGCGCGCGGCCAGTGGTACCGGAACCTGTGGGACTCCTCGATCCAGCAGTTCCGGCCGCGGACGGCCGACGGCACCTGGCTCACGCCCTACGACCCGGTCGAGGCGGCGCACCAGTTCCATGAGGGCGGCGCGTACCAGTACCAGTGGCTGGTACCGCAGGACCCGGCCGGCCTCGTCAGCCTGATGGGCGGCCGGAGCGCCACCGAGAAGCGGCTCGACTCCTTCTTCGTCCACGACAAGCTGCTCACTGACCCGGCGGGCACCGCCCGGAATGACTGGATCTCGCAGCCGTACGACTACTACGGCAAGCCGACGTACAACCCGAACAACGAGCCGGACCTGCACGCCCCGTACATGTACAACTGGGTCGGCGCCCCGGCGAAGACCGCGACCGTGGTGCGTGCGGCGATGACGCTGTTCACCAACGGGCCGGACGGGATGACGGGCAACGACGACCTGGGCACCATGTCGGCCTGGTACGTCTTCTCCTCCCTCGGCCTCTACCCGACGATGAGCGGCGGCGACTTCCTGGCCGTGTCCAGCCCGCAGTTCGAATCGGCGACCGTCCGGATCGGTAGCTATCCCAAGGCGTCCGGCACCAAGGGCCAGGGCGGCACGCTGACGATCGAAGCACCCGGAGCGAGCGACACGAAGCGGTACGTGCGGAGCGTGGCCCTGAACGGCCGGGACGTACCCCAGACCTGGCTGAGCTGGAACAAGCTCGCGCACGGCGGAACCCTTGCCCACCGGCTCGGGACCTCCCCCTCCTCCTGGGGCACGGGCAAGGGCGCCCAGCCGCCTTCCGTCAACCAGGCATCCCCCGACAGCCGCAAGCACGTCGACGCGTCGCTGCGTCCCGCCTCGGCGGTCGTCCCCACGGGTGACGCCGCACAGACCGCGAAGTTCACGCTGGACGTCCTCGGGCAGGCTCCCGGCAAGCTGAACGTGTCGGTCACGGCGAAGGTGCCCAGCGGCTGGAAGGCCACGACGGCGCAGCGTTCACCACTGGTGATCGATTCCGGTCACCTCCCGGTCCAGAGGAAGGTGTCGCTCGACATCACCGTGCCCCCGGGCGTCGCGGCCGGGTCCTACCCGGTGGAGGTGAAGGTCGCGGGCCGAGGGACGAACTCGGTCACCCGCAAGGCCACCGTCACGGTGGGAGCCTCCACGACCTGCGCGAGTGAGGCGAACGGGCAGTGCGCAGTGGACCTGCGCGCAGACCTCGGCCATGACGGCACGGCCACGGTGGCGAACTCCGACGAGGGCGACTTCGACGGGCATGGCTGGAGCTATGACGGCGACCTGCTGCCCAAGGCGGGGCCGGTCACCTGGGACGGGGTGACGTACGACGCGCCGGACCCAACCGGCACGGCGAACAACTTCCTCGAAGCAAGCGGGCAGGCCCTCCTGCTGCCCGCCGGACAGCACAGTGCGCTGCGGCTGGTCGGCTCGGCGCACAACGGTCCTGTGACCACCTCACTGACCGTGCACTACACGGACGGCAGCAGCACGGAGGCACCGGTGACGTTCGGCGACTGGGCGGGCTCCGCGCCGAACGGCAGCACGGTCCTCCTCGACATGTCGCACCGCATCAAGCGGGGCAGCGGTGTCGACGGGCCGTCCATTCGGCTCTTCGGTACGGCCGCCGAGCTCGATGGGGGCAAGACGGTCCGTTCGGTCTCGCTGCCGGACGACACGCGCGTCGAGATCTACGCTATGACGCTCGTTTAGAGAAGGGCGGCGGACCGCCGAAACCCAGTCGGCGGTGCGCCGTTCCGTAGCGGCGCACCGCCGACTGGGTTTCGGCGCGAAAGCGCCGGGGCCCTTCGCGTACTCGCCGACGCCGGCACGAACGGGGCGGCCAAGGCTGCCGTGCCGTCGGTATCTCCGGGTACGACGCCGGTCACGGGCACCGTGACGACCTTCCGGTTTTTCTCACCATGACAGGAGACGCCCGCGGGATGACAGGAGCCCTCCGGGTGTAGGCGGTGAGCGGCCCACGGCAGGAGAAGGAGCGGCTGCTCCTCGACGCTGCGGCGGCCTCCGAGAAGGAACGGAGGGGCGAGAAGCCCAAGGAGTCCTCCGCGAGCCTCCACCGCGAGGCTGCCGGGCTCGATGTTCGGCTCCGGAAGCGTCTCGCACTGCTCGACCAGCAGCAGTCGATGTCGACGAAGCCGCCGCAGATACTCGCCGCGGCGCTTGTGCTGAGCGTCCCCGGTCCGCCCTCTCGCAAGTGATGATCGCTCGTGTGTGATCACGGGACGGAGTGAAGCGCTGCGGACATGCGATTCAGCTGACCCGCAACAGGTCGAGCACCCGCCGGCGCCCACCGGTTCCTGCGTGCTGAGCCGCCCACCAGGGGACGGGGCCTGGTGAGACCCGACTATGCTGCGGGTTGCCTTAGCGGAGTTTGGCGGACACGAACGTCGACAATGCGGACCGGCAGGCGCGGTTGAGCTCCTTCGGACAGCGCGTCGCTTCGGCGGGACTGTGGAGGGAAGGTCCGGCCGCCCCGAGTGAGGGGGCGCGCGGACTCTACAGGGTTGCGTGGAGCCTGACGGCACCTACAAATGCGGTGGAGGTCGCGCACACCGTCCGCCGCGCTGACCTGCGCTCTTTCAGGTGGGACTGCCGCAACCCGTTGCTCCAACAGTCGCTGGGCCGTGGCTCACCCCAGGCGGTGGATCAGTTCCACGTCCTTCTGATGTCGATGACCTCGCTTCGACGGTGATGCCCGAGGGCGCCACGAGGGAGGGCGGTTTGCGGTCGGTGGCCGGCTGGCCACGAAGGGACGCGCGACGCCTCGTGTGAGCCGCCGCAGTGCCGGCCTGGGCGGCGGGTCCCCTTCCGGCCACCTGACCGCTCGTCCCCGGGGCTTACGGCACCTCCCGGACCTCCCGCCCCGCGTCCCGGCTGACCGAGACCCGTCCCCCCGACCTCGTTTCCGGTTGCAGGTCCACCTGCACCTGATGGGTGGTCTGTCGGTCCACTGAGCCACCGAGTTCGGCCGTGACCACGCCGATGCGCACCCCACCGCGACCGGTGCCGGCGTGGTGGACCTGGACGGTAAACGTCAGGCTCACCTTCTCCACGTGGAAGCCGATGGATCTGCCCTGCGCGTCCCCCTGGGCCCTTTCCAGCTCGTCCCGGATCTGACGGATCACCTCGGTCAATCCGACGAACCCCTGTTCCTTGGTCAACTCGTGTCCCCCGTAAGTCAGTTGATCCTTAGTCAACTCAGTATGCGGCAGGACTTTGCGCTCGTATAGTTGCCGGTATGAGAGCCGACGGGGGTGTCGATGATGGCTCACCACTCAAGACGCCTTGCTGGGCGGTACGCATCCGGCGCCAGGACGGGAGGATCGCAGGGGCCGGCATCTTGCTGAGCCCCGACCGGGTTCTCACCTGCGCGCATGTGGTGGAGGACAGGACGGCGTCGTTCACCGCCGAGTTCGTGGGAGCGGCGCTGGGCAGCACGGTGCCCTCGGTGACGGCATGGGTCGACGGGGACGCCTACGTACCGAACGCCCTTGACGCCGACGGCGACCCCAGCGGCGATGTGGCACTGCTGAAGCTCGAGCCCCCGCGGCCTGCTGAGGAAACGACACTGCTGCACCGGCTCTCCGCGCCCAACCGTACGGTGCAGATGTACGGCTTCCCGTACGAGCACAACGGCGGCATCTGGTTTCGGGCCGCTGTCGTCGGCAGGTGCGGGCGCGACGGGCAGGTCCAACTGGTCCCGGAGACCCCCGGGGAGCTCGCAGCTCCGGGATGCAGCGGCTCGGGCGTGATGGACACGCAGACCGGCAAGGTCATAGGGCTGGTCCTCAGCGGAATGACCGACCAGCAGGGAAACCTGTTCTCCTTCATGAGCCCGGCCGAGACCATCGTCCGGCACCTTCCCCTGGTCCGCCGGTGGACCAGGGGAAGGACAGCCGTCGACGACCGGCTCAGGTCCACCAGCGAGGACGTGGCAGAAGCCCTGCTCGACGAGTCGTTCGCCCAGCGACTGACCGACTGGTTCCAGCACGACGGGCAACAGGTGAAGATCAGCCTCGTCCCTGCCGGTGACGCGGTACGGGCCGCCACCCTGCGGCGGGCCATAACCCTGGCCGACCGGGAGTTACGTACCCCGGCCTCCGTCGACCGGACCTTTCTCGATCCGCCCGGTACCGTCCCGTCGGCCGGAGGCCATGACCTGGCAGTGGACGCGGCGGGGCTCACCTCCGTCGCGATCGGGGAGCGGATCGCCGAGCGCATGGGACTGCGGCAGGATCCGGCCGGTTCGATGGCCGAAAGGATCGGCGCCACGGACGCCACCCTCACCCTGGTCGTCGTCGGTGTCGACGAGGCAGCCGACCCGCCGGCGCTCCTGGACCTGCTGAAGACGCTGCGCGCCAAGGGCAACCGCCTGCTGCTGATCTTCCGTGCCGTGGACGCCACCTACCGCCGCGCCCTGTACGAACTGGTCGTCGAGCCGGAGCGGGCGCGCCGCGCACGCCTTGTCGAGCGGCTGGAGAAGATCACCGGGCCGCTCGCGCAGGCCCTGCACGCGCGCATGACGGCCGTGCGGGCCGAGGGCGTGCGCCCCCTCGACGCGGATTTGGTGAGAGCCCACGCCGCGCTGGCCGCGTTCAGGCCCCGGCAGGGCGCCCACGGCGGTGGTGGCGGACCGCACCCCGATCTGGCCCGGTACGAGTGGTTCGCCGAACGGCTGGCCGCACGCATGACCGAAACCATCCACACGCTCGACACGCTCCGCGACCGGCGGGACGAGCTGGACGGCAGGCTGCGCGGCTACCACGTCATGCACCTGGACGCCGTACGGGGCGAAGAGGAGGACCTTACCTTGGACGCACTGCGTCTTCGCGCGCACGAGTTGCTGCGGAACCGGCCGTGTGACGTGAGGGCCGTCGAGGCCGCCGTCGAGGCCTACATCCACCGTGTCGAGTCCCGGGCCCCCCGGAGACAGGGGCGGGGGGGTGCCTGCGCGTCATGACCTCCTCACCGGCACCGTGCCCCAGACCGGGCTGCACGGACGGCCACATCATGGTGACCGGCTTCTGCGACTCCTGTCACCGACGTCGCCCCGACGGGGCCCGGGCGGTACCGGCCCGGCCCGCCTCCGAGCCCTCCGGGCCCCCGCGCCGAGGGGCCGGGCCGGCCGCCGACGCGCTCGACAACGACGGCCTGTTGATCCTCCCGCACGTCCCCTCCCCGCGTCCGTCGGAAGCAGCGACCACCCTCACCGTCCCACTCGACGGCGGCCGGCGCTGCGGCGTCGACAACTGTGCCGGCACCATCGGCGTCACCTACGGCGGAGGGCCCGCCCTCACCCACGGCTACTGCCCCCGGTGCGGTCGGGAGTACTCGTTCGAACCGCAGCTGGGTCCCGGCGACCGGGTCGGCGACCACTACGAGGTGCTCGGTCATCTCGCGGTGGGCGGTCTCGGCTGGATCTACCTGGCGGAGGACACCCAGGTGCCGGGTCACCACGTCGTCCTCAAAGGGCTGATCAACACAGATGACGCCGTTGCCCGGCGGGCGGCCGTCGAGGAACGCCGCTCGCTCACCACGTTCCACCACCGGGACATCGTGCGCATCGTCACGTACGTGCAGCACCAGGTCTCCGGCGAGGGGGAGCCCACCGGGTACATCGTGATGGAGTACGTCGGCGGCCGTACGCTCGAATGGATTCGGCACGCCTCCGACGCGGAGCTGACGGCCCTCTTCGACGGCTCCTTCGGCATCGGCCATGTGATCACCTACGGCTGCAAGATCCTCGGCGCCCTGGAGTATCTGCACGCCAAGGGACTGCTCTACTGCGACATGAAGCCCGAGAACGTCATTCACTACGGGCGCGACATCAAGGTCATCGATCTCGGAGCCGTCCGGCGGATCGACGACCGCTCTTCCCACCTCGTCTACACGTCGGCCTACGCGCCACCAAAGCCGGAACGCGACAGGCGGGGCTTCCACATCGACACCGACCTCTTCACCGTCGGCCGCACGCTGGAGACCCTCGCCAGCCGCGCCGATCCGGCCAACGGCCTCGCCGAACACTCCTTCAAGGCTCTGGTCAGACGCGCCACCCACGAGGACCCGGCGGCCCGGTTCACCTCCGCGGCCGAGATGTCCCGCCAGCTGTGGGAGGTGTTCCGCGAGCACCAGGCGCTCAGCGGGCACGAGCCGTACCCGGAGCGCTCTACCCGGTTCGAGCCGACGGCGGCCGTCTTCGGCGCGGAGCACGGCACGGTGCCGGCGCTCGACCACTGGACCGGGCGCAGGGGCCCCGAGGTGCCGGAGCTGTCCATCGAGGCGCCGGACCCCGAAGACGCGGCGCGGGCCATGCCCGTGCCGATCCCCGATCAGCACGACGCCGCCGCCGTGCTGATCGGCGGCCTCGTGTCCGGCAGCCCCGAGCGCATCGCGGAAGAGGCTGGGCGTGACCCGGCACTCAGCACAGTCGAGACCTCTCTGTGGCTGTGCCGTGCCTACCTCGACGCCGGGGACACGGACCGAGCCCGGCAGTGGCTCGGCAGGGCCGGTGAGCAGAGCGGTGCCTACGATTGGCGGATCTTCTGGCACCGGGGTCTGCTGTTGCTGGCCACTCATCAGATCCAGCAGGCCATGAGCGAGTTCATCGCCGTCTACGCCTCGCTACCCGGGGAGACGGCGCCGAAGCTGGCACTCGGCTTCTGCGCCGAGCACCTCCCCGCCGAGGGCCGTCGCCCCGAGGACTACTACGAGGCCGTCTGGCGGCGGGACCGGACCCAGGGCAGTGCGGCCTTCGGGCTCGCCCGGCTGTACCTGCGCCAGGGGGGACGAGCACGGGCAGTCGCGCTGCTCGACGAGGTGCCGACGACCTCACGGCACTACGACAGCGCGCGCATCGCGGCGATCCGGGTGCTCACCGGGCGGCTGGCCGGGGTCGGCCCCACGGCCGATCAGCTAGCCGAGGCCGACCAGCGGCTGGCACAGCTGGGGGAGCTCGCGCAGCACCTCGCGGGCAGCGGGGCATGGGACCGGCTGCTCGCCGAGGTCCGCGAGAACGCATTCGTCTGCCGTCCGGCCGACGGGTGGGGGCAGCGCTTTCCGGCCGGTCCGCGGTTCGGGACGACGGATACCCCACAGGGATGGAGTGCACTGCTGTCCCGATCGTTGAAGGGACTCGCGGACCAGGCCCTCAGCGCCTCCGACCGCGGTGACCTGCTGGACCGGGCCTACGCGGCGCTTCCCCGGACGGCCAACCTCCGGGAGGTGCTGCGGGGCCGGTGGAGGACGACATGAGGCTTCGGGCTCCCGGCCAGGACGCCGGGGGCCGAAGACGGACGAAGCGAGGAGTGGGGACCCCGTGGACACAGGCGCATCCGGGAACAGGGACAGGAAGGGCATGCACGCGATGGGCGGCGGGGCGGTGAGGGCCGCCTCGGCCGGTCTCGGCCTCAGCCAGTGGAAATACCTGTCTGGTGAGGCGCGTGAACCGCAGATGCACGCCATCCTGACCGTCGAGACTGCCGGTACCGGCGGAGCCGGGGGCCCGATGCTCGCGCAGGTCCTGGTCATCGACTGCTCCGGTTCGATGGTCTATCCGCAGGAGAAGCTGCGTGCGGCGCACCAGGCAGCCGTGGCGGCGCTGCGGATGCTCCCGGACGGCACTCCCTTCGCCGTGGTCCGGGGCACCGAGTCGGCGGCCGTGGTCTATCCGGCGACGGAGACGATGGCCCGGGCGGACGCCCTGCACCGCGCGGAGGCGGAACGGGCCGTCAACCGCCTGATCGCGGGGGGCGGCACCTGCATCGGCAGCTGGCTGGACCTGTCCCGTCGGCTGCTGGTGCAGGCGGACGTGCCCATCGGACACGTCCTGCTGCTGACCGACGGCAGAAACCAGCACGACGGACTGATGCCTCTGTCGGACGTCCTGGAGGCCTGCGCGGGGCGTTTCGTATGCGACGCCTGGGGCATCGGTGACGGCTGGGACGGCCGGGAACTGCTACGGATCACCAGTCGACTGCACGGCCGTGCCTCCTCGGTGCAGGAGGAAGCGGCCCTCCCGGGTGAGTACGAGCAGCTGATGAGCCATCTGCTCGCGAAGAGCATCCCCGAACTGGTGATCTCGGTGACCCCCATGGCCGGGGCCGGGGTGCGTTACCTCAAGCAGGTCTTCCCGACCGAGGTGGAACTGACCCCCGTTCACACCGGCGACGACGGGACGCGGCGGTTCGTCACGCGCGCGTGGGGCGACGAGTCCCGCCGCTACCAGCTGTGCCTGTCCGCCGACCCCACCGGGCACCCCCGTGGGGAGGACCTGCAACTCGCGGTCGTGTCCCTCGGCGCGCAGGGAGCCGACGGCGTGGAGCTGACGCCGCCCCTGCCGTGCCTGGTGCATTGGACCGATGATGCGGCGCTCTCCGGGCACAGCGACATCCAGGTCGAGCACTTCGAGCAGCACCAGCGGCTCGGCGAGGCTGTCGCCGCCGCCACCGACGCCCATCGCAACGGTGAGCGTGCCCTGGCACAGCGCCATCTGGGCAGAGCCGTGCAACTCGCCCGCACCATCGGTGCCGACCAGCCACTGATCCGGCTGGAACGGCTGGTGGAGATCGATGACGCGGACGCGGGGCTGGTCAGACTCCGTCCCGGTGTGGCGGCGGTCGACTTCGAGCACCTGATCACCGCCAGCAGCCACAGTACGTACGGTCCCGCGTCCGCCTCCGCCGACGGCATGGCTCTCGGCGGCCCGGGCGCTGCCACGAGACGGTGCCCGGACTGCGACGGGAAGGTGGCCGTGGCGGCACGCTTCTGCCCGCTGTGCGGTCACGCCCTCCAGGAACGGCCGTGAGCACCACTGGGCGGGACCTCGCCCGCAGGCTCTGGCTGCTCCTGACCCTCGGGGCCGTCACCACCCTCGTCCTGTTCGGCGCCTACCGGGGCGTTCATGACGACACCGTGCCGCTGGCCTCGTCGAGCACCCCCGGGATCCTGGCCGTGGACACCGCGAAGAACGCGCTGCAACGGGCCCACGCGGCCGTCGACTCGAACGAGACGGCGAAGGACACGACCGGTGAGTTCCACACGCAGATGTCGGTCGCCCACCAGAGCATCGCCGTCGCGGCCTCAGCGAACGTCACCGGCCTGGCGGACCGTCACACCTTGCAGACCGTCACCGGGCTGATCACCGTCTACTCGACCTGGGCGGAGCGGGCGGGACGGGAGACGGACCCGTTGCTGCGAGGGGCCTATCTGCACTACGCGGAACAAGGCCGGGACGACATCATCGCCCGCCTCGACGCCCTGCGGCACGAACAGATGGCGGTCGCCCGGGAACAGGCGTCCTTCCCCTGGCCGCTGCGGCTGGTCTGGGGCGCGGCCCTGGCGCTGTGCGTCGTGCTGTGCGCGGTACTGGTGGAGACACAGCGCTTCGTCCGGCATCGCCTACGCAGTGCTGTGCACCCCCCTCTACTCGCTGCCACCTTCCTGTGCGCGAGCGGAGCGGCGGTTCTCGGCTGGTTCACCGTACGGGCGCACGCGGCGATGGGGGACTCCCTCGCCGAGCTGCACGTGGCACGGCCGGCGAGCGAGATTCCGGAGACAGGCGCGGATGTGAAGCGGTACATGGCGGATGCCGGTTTCTGGGCGGCGCTGTCCGAATGGGTGTTCGTCGGAGGGGTGGTGCTGATGGTGTTGATGCTGGCGGGCCTGTGGCCGCGTATCTCCGAGTACCGGTTCAAGGTGCCGCGATGAGACGCCCGCGGCTCCGGACACTCGGTGTGGTCAGCGTCTGCCTGACCCTGCTCGCGGCGGGAGCCGTCGCGGGGGTGCACTGGGCGCGGGGATGGACGGGATCCGTCACCGTGCTCGCCAACTGGGGCGGTAGCGAGAAGGAGCAGTTCGAGCGGGCCGTGGAACGGTTCGAGGCGGAGCACCGCATCGACGTCGTCTATCAGGGCAGTTCCGCCCTGAGCCAGGTACTGGCCGCCGATCTGGCGTCCGGCACGCAACCCGACGTGGTCGTGCTCCCCGGGCCGGGCGAACTGACGGTCTACGCGGCCGAAGGCAGACTGAAGCCGCTGGACGGCCTGTTCGAGGCCGGTGCCTACGACGATGTCTGGACGCCGAAGGTGGCGGGCGAGGACGGGCAGAAGCGCACGTACTGGCTGCCGGTGAAGACCGGCCTGAAGAGCATGGTGTGGCACGCGGGGGACTTGCCGAAGGACGGGACCACCGGGGGTGCGGGGATCGCCCGGACCGCCGGTGAACCGGACCGCTGGTGCCTCGCCATGGAGTCCGGCGCGACCTCCGGCTGGCCGGGCACCGACTGGGTGGAGGACATCCTGCTGCAGCAGGCCGGCCCGCAGGTCTACGAGCAGTGGGCGACCGGCGGTCTCTCCTGGACGGACGCCCGCGTACGGAAAGCCTGGCAGACCTGGGGTGAGATGGTGGGGGCGGGCGACAGGACACGCGTCGGCCGGATACTGAAGGACGACTTCGGCCAGGACTGCCCGCGGGGGAGCGCGGAGCACCAAGGATCGTTCCGCGCCTCACACTGGCAGGGTGTCGAAGGCGACTTCGTCCACTCAGCCGAGGTGATCCCCGGCGCGCGAGCGGGCTCGGACCGCTGGGAGGTCTCCGGCGACCTTGCGGCCATGCTGAACGCGACCGACGAGGCAAGGAAGTTGATCCGTTTCCTGGCCGACCCCGGTACCAGGTTGCCGGACTTCACGGTCAACAAGAAGGCCCCCGCACCGGAAAGCCACGGGGACCCGTTGAAGCGGAGGATCGGCTCCATCCTCCGCGACTCGGAGCGGCAACTCTGCTGGGACGCCTCGGACGTCATGCCCCCGGCCCTGCGTGACGCCTTCCACCAGGCGGTCCTGCGCTTCCTTGTCGCGCCCGGCGAACTGGAGGGCAGGCTTCAAGCCCTCGAAGCCCTGTCTGACGGCGGTCGCCCGACTCTCCCCGTGTGCGGCACCACCTGATGAGAGCTCGGTGAAGCGTGCGTGGTTCGCCCCGACCCGCTTCACCCAGCTCCGCCGGTCTGTCCGCCGGGCAGAGGGCGCGCCGCTTGCGCCGGCGGCAGGGGCAGCCCTCGGTGCGATCCGGTGCCGCCGTGTTGCCGACGCTGCGGCGCAGCATCGAGCTGTGCTCGGCATTCACGGCCGGGTCCCGGTTCGCCGGTGGGCCAGGATGCTCGGCCTACGGACGGCTGCCGGGATCCAGCTCACGGCCTACGCCCGCCCGCCGGAAGAGCAGCAGGACCCTTCCCGTGTGGTGCGGCACCGGGAGTCGGTGCCGCAGTTGGAGTTCGTCGGCTGTCAGGTCGACTCCGCGACCGCATGCACGAGAAGGTCCTCATCCTGGACGGTTCGGTTTTGCGGCACGGTTCGAAGAACCTGCTTGCGGACATCGGGCCGACGGACCTGATGATGTGCTACGCCGACCCGCCTCGTGCGACCGTGTACGGCGGCTGATGGAGCGGACCCGCATAACTGACCGTTACAGAATGACTTGAGTTGCGGGTCTTGCGCTCGACGATCTTGGTTTGCAGTGTGGCTGGAGTGCGTACTGATCTTGTTTCGGATGGCCTGTGGGAGCGGGTGGCTCCGCTGCTTCCACCCGCTCCCGAACGGCGCCGACGTCACCCCGGGCGGCTGCGGGTCCCCGACCGGGCGGCTCTCGCGGGCATCCTCTACGTGTTGCGGACCGGTGTGACCTGGCGTGATGTGCCTGTGGAGACAGTGGGCTGTTCCGGGGTGACGGCCTGGCGCCGGCTGCGGGACTGGACGGAGATCGGCGTGTGGCCGCGCCTGCATGCCGTCCTGCTGACCGAACTTCGCCGTGCCGGCCTGGTGGACCTGGACGACTGCGCCGTTGACAGCTCGCATGTCCGGGCCCTGAACGGGGGATCATGTCGGCCCCTCTCCTGTCGACCGCGCCCGCCCCGGCTGGTAGTCGTGCGTTGAAACGGCCCAGGCTGGTGTTCCGCCAGTGCAGGTGGCCATGCCCTTCATGACGAAGTCACAGGCTCACTGCTGGGGTGCTCGCTCCCGGTAGTGGTGATGTTCGTGGGTGGGGGCCGTGGGCGGGGCACCGCATCGGGTGTCCCGCCCTCGGTCGGCACGGCCGGGTTACAGCGTGAGCAGGGCTCGGCTGGCGTGTTTGGGGTCGGCGATGGGCCTGAGGGCGAGGCGGACCAGGGCGAGCGGGTTGTCGTCACCAGCTATGCGGTTGGCGCTGAGTTCGCCGCAGGAGATGCACTGGTGGATGATCATCCACTCGCCGTCCGGGCGGACGGACATGCCCAGCGCCTCCATCCGGCCGCGGCAGTCCGCTTCGCGGTCGCCCGGGATCCTCCGGTCGACGTGCAGACTGGCCAGGCAGTTGGGGCAGTGGTTGCGGTGCGCGGTGCCGGGCGCGTCCAGCGACACGTCGAGCCGGCAGGACGTGCACCGGAAGTCGTTCGCCCGGTGCCCGCCCTGGGTGTGCAGGACGTCCTTGTGCCGCTGCGGACGGCGCCTTCCGCGACTGCTGGTGTTGTGGGCGAACCCGATGGGGTACGGCGATGCGTACCGAACGGGCACCCGTCGGCGTCGTCACTGGGCAGACACGGCAATGCATGCATCGGCAGGGGACTGTTGACGCACAATGCGCAGGCCGGGCCCGGGCCAGTTCGTCTGCTCGGCGTACTGGGACTCACTGACGACACATCTCAGTCCTGCACGGGAAGGTCGTGGCCGTGGGCATGGAAGGCGAGCCCGGTGATCCGGCCTGACTGGATCACCGGGCCGTGCTGAATTCCGCCGTTGACATTGTTGTGCACGGGTACCGGACGGGCCGCGGATGTGTTGACCAGCCGCTGGAGAGGTCAGCACCTCGTGCAGCTCGTCGCTGGTGACGGAGGCCGTCTGCAGAAGCCTGTACAAGTCGGTGTGCCATCGGTCCGTGATCTCACGGGTGGCTTGCGCGTCGCCGACGTCGGCGGCAAGCAGCCTGGTCCGTGCGGCGTCCAGGTCGGCGATCGTGGTGCCGCCTGCACCGGTACGTGAGATGAGCCGTCCGACGACGGCACGCGTCTGCGTATGCGCCTTTCCCGCCCTCCCCGAACCGCCCCTGCCCCGGTGGCACCTTGCCTGCACCATCCTGCGGGCGGCCCTGCAGCCTCGTGCCAGCCGACGGTCTTCCCCCGGGCCGGTGGCCCCGCCATCGTTGACGGCACAGACGGAACGCCGCCCGGCCGGACCCCTCGGGTCCGGGGGGCCGCGCTGCCGTACGGACCTGTGGCGGGAGCCTCCGGGTGCCGTCCAGGCTGACAGAGGAGGGAACGTGCACCAGGTCAGAACACCGTGCTGGGCCGCCGTCGGTCCGCTCGACGAGAGAACCGAGGGGCAGGCCTTCGGTGGTGCGGCGCCGATCGCCGCCACCCAGGTGATCGTGACGGTCGCCGCCGCCGTGGTCGTCGCCTACGCGGCCGGAGCGATCATCGGCAGTACCGAAGAACCTTCGCTGTGACCGGCACCCGGTGGGCGACGGCCTCCGTATGTCCCGCCACCGTGGTCACGACGTGCGCACTGTCCGAGAACGACGCCGGGCACACCGGTCCGGCCGCGAGCCCGATCGCCTCGGTGCTGGTCGTCGTGGCGGAGGTCTGCGCCAGTCCGGCGATCAGCGTCATCGCCGGCACCCGCGAGCCGCAGCTCTGAACGGCCCCCGCAGCACCGCCCCACGCACCTTCACGCCCTCACACCCACCAGGAGAATGCCCATGAACACTTCCGTTTTCCAGACCGTCCCGGCCGCAGCACGCCCACTGACCGAGGAGGACCCCGGCTACACCGCCACGGGCACGGCCCCCGTCGCGGCCACGCCCGTGCTCGCGACGGCGGTGTTCGCCGCCGGCTTCGTGGCCGGTGTGGTGGTCTGCGACGCGATCGGCGACACGTCGCCCGTCGAGCAGTGATCGCGGCCCCCACCCGAACCGGAACACGGACAAGGAGAGCCAGATGAACGACACTTCCTTCCTGACAAGACCCGGTGCCCTCACCGACATCAGGGTCGACGACCCGCAGGGCCGGGTCATCATCAACCACACACCTGTCATGGCCACGCCAGCTGTGGTGTCGGGCGTGATCATCGGCGTGGCCCTGGTGAACGCGTTCGTGGCCGGGCGGGACGGTGGGCCCCTCGAGCCCCCCATCGAGATCGACGTCCCCGCCTGACACAGACGTCCGGTCCCGGCCGGAGCGGCACGCCGCTCCGGCCGGGACCGGACGGGGACGGCCGGACTCCGGCCCCCCGCACCGGAGCGCATCCGTATCCGGGAAGTCCGCACGCCGAACGCCCCGCCGCCGGTCCGGCCGGCGGCGGGGCGTTCGGCCGGACCTGCCCGACTTCCGCCCAGGAGTACCTTCCATGCTCGCTCGCTTCGCCAAGCTCAGAGCCTCCGGGCCCACCGCCCGGGCGGCGCTCTCGGCTCTCACCGGTCCCCTGCCGGTCTCCCGCAGCCAGGCCATCGGCACCTCCGAACGGATCGCAGCGGTCACCTCCCTGCTGTCCAGCCTGGAGCACCTCACCACCCCGGATCAGAAACGGCCGGGCGGACTGAACGACTGGGCACTCGCCCGGTACGGGCACGCCCACTACGGCAGACCCCTGCGCAAGCTGCTCGACATCGTCGCCGACGAGCGGACCAGCCGGTCCCTGCACGCCGCCCGGGTGGCCGCGAGCGCCGCTCTCCTGCTGCCGGGCGACAGCCGGGCGCGCGGAGCGGCCAATCTCTTCCTCGGTCTCAGCGGCGCCCTGCTCTATCCCACCCACCGTTACGGCACGGACGGCTCCGACCAGGCGTCCAACCTGGTGCAGACCGCGACCGGTCTGGCCCGGCTCGCCCCCTCGCCCGCCGCCCAGGACGCGCTGGTGTGGTACGTGGCGCTCCAGTCCAACCTGTCGTACGTCGTCTCCGGCTGGATCAAGCTCCTCGGGAAGGACTGGCGCACCGGCGCCGCCCTGACCGGTGTCATGCGCACCAGGACCTACGGGCACGAGAAGGTGTGGCGACTGACCCGTCGCCACCCCCGGTCGGCACGGGCCCTGGCCCACGGTGTGCTGGCCATGGAATGCCTGTTCCCGGTGCTGTACCTCAAGGGCGGGCTGCTGACCCGCCCGGTGATCGCCGGCGTCGCCGCCTTCCACGTCGCCAACGGCTCCGTGATGGGACTGGGCAGGTTCATTCCGGCCTTCACCGCGATGCACCCGATGGTCGCGTACACCAGCACGCCCCGCAGCCACCCCGCCGTCGCCGGACGGGACGACCGGATGCCGGCGGCCGCGGCACTGCTCATGGCCGGCGCCGCGGCCGCCGCGGCCGCGGTGGCGGTCCACCGCAGGCTGCGGACCACCGATCACGTGTTCGGCGCCACGGCCACCACCCGCCACGGCAACGAACTGGCCTACGACGGCACGGTCAGCCGGACGGGCGAGGGCCCGGTGGCCGTCCTCGTGCACGGACTCGGCGCCCTGCCCGCGCACTTCAGCTGGTACGCCAGGGCCCTCAACGCCGACGGACGCCAGTGGCTGGCCTACAGCCGGGCCGGCTACGGGGCGAGCAGACGGCACACCTCGACGCCGTACCACCTGGGTGAATCGGTGGACGACCTGGTCGACCTGATCGAGGCAGCCGTCCCGGAAGGACGCCAGGTCTCGCTGGTCGGGCACTCCCTGGGCGGTGAGCTCGCCCGACGGGCGGCCGTCCGGCTGGGCGAGCGGGTGCACTCCGTCGTCTACGTGGACAGCTCCCACCCCCAGCAGCTCGACCGGTCCAGCCAGCAGGGTGCGAACGCCCGGCACATCGAGGAGATGATCCGGTCCACCTCCGTCAGCCTGCGGATGGGCCTCGGCGTCCTCATGCAGACTCCCGGCTGGATCCGGAACCTGCCCGCCCCGGTGCGAAGCAGGGCGATGGCCGAGTACGCGAACCATCGCGTGTGGACCGCCGCGCTGCGCGAATGGCGGGCCGCGGAAAGGGACTTCCGGTCCTTCGAAGGCCCCCTGCCCCGGCTGGACGCCCACGCCCTGGTGCTGTCCGCCCAGCACACGGTCGACCGCGACCCCGACCACCTGCTCCTGCACAAGGACCTCGCCGACGCGCACCTGACCGGCCGGACCGTCCGCAGCACCGTCGTCGAGACCGCCGACCACGACGGCATCCTGACCGACCCGCGGCTCGCCGGCGAGGCGGCCCGCCGTCTCGTGGCCTTCCTCGGCGACACCACGGCCGTGCTGCCCTCCGCCACCGCAGGACAGCCCTCCGCCACGGCCGCACAGGAGGGGACCCGATGACCGGCACCGCTTCCGCCGCCCCGGCCGGCCGACTTCTCGCCCGCCACTTCGGCGGCACGGACGGCAACGTACGGCTGCTCGCCGGCCTGCTTCTGCTGGGCACCCTCTGCACCCAGCACCCCCAGCCGTCGTTCAGCAGGCTCGCCCGGCTCGACGTGTTCTCCACGCTCTTCCCGAACTGGCGCTTCTTCGCGCCGACTCCGGCCCAGCACGACCTGCAGTTCTACTGCCGCACCCTCGACGAGGCCGGAGAGACCTCCGACTGGACGCCCGTGGAGGTCATCGCGGGGCGCAGGGCCCACCAGATCGTCTGGTTCCCCGCCCGCCGGACCGAGAAGGCCGTCTTCGACCTGGGCGCCGAAGTGATGCGTCACCTCGACAAGGGGTTCACGACGGCCCGCGCCCTGCCCGGATACCGCATCCTGAGCGCCTACTTCCGGGCCGGCATCGAACGTTCGGGCGCCACCGGCGTCAAGGGCTTCCAGTTCACGCTGGCCCGCAACGCCGGTTACGACGACTCCGAAGAGCCGGAGATCATCTTCGTCTCCCCCTACACGCCGATGCGTACGCCGTCCGCTCCGGCGGCAGAGAGCGAGCAGGCATGAGCACCGCGACCGCACCCTCGGACACCGCCGCCCCCGCGATCGCGGACATCGGTTACGGCAGGGTCTTCGCCGACTTCTACGACCGGCTCTTCCCCGAGGACGGCTCGGCCGGCCGCACGGCCGCGGCGCTGGCCGCCTGGCACCCCGGCGGGGCCGCCCTCGAACTCGGCGTGGGCACGGGCCGTATCGCCGTGCCGCTCGCGCGCCTCACCGGCGAGGTCGTCGGAGTGGACTCGTCCCCGGAGATGCTCGAACAGCTCCGGACCACCGTCGCGGAGTCCGGGGTCGCCGTGACCCCCGTGCACGGCGACATCCGCACCTACGACGACGGTGACCGCTACGGACTCGTCTACTGCGTCTGCGGCACGATGTCCCTCGTCCTCGACCCGGCGGGCCAGCGCGCCGCCGTCGTCCGGGCCGCGCGTCGTCTCACGCCGGGGGGAACCCTCGTGGTGGAGACCCACAACCCGGGCTTCGTGCACACCCTGCACGAGGGACTCAGCCGCACCTCCTTCTTCGCGCCCTACCCCGCACCCGGGACCGGGCTCCAGACCTACTCCACGCTCCTCGCCGAACAAGGGCTCTGGCACACCTCGCACCTGCTGCACGAGCCCGGCGGCACCCGGATAGGGACCGAGATCACGCGGCTCACCACCCCGGAGGACATCGAGGCCTACGCGGCGGAAGCCGGACTCGAACGGGTCAGCCTCCACGGCGACTGGTCGGGCGGGCCGTTCACCGCCGCCCAGAGCCCCGTCCACATCAGCCGGTTCGTCCGCGCCGACCGTACGGAGCAGTCATGACCACCACCGCCGCGCCGCGCGGCCTCGTCGCGGAGCTGACCCGTGCCCAGACCCGGCTCCTGACGGGCGGGGTGCTGCTCGGGACCCTCGGCGTGGCCTCCACCCTCGTGCAGCCGCAGCTCGTCGCGCATCTCATCGAGGCGGTCGGCCGGCACGAGCCGGTCGCCCTCCTCATCACCCTGCTGGCCGTCCTGTTCGTGGCGGACGCCGCGCTCTCCGCGACCCAGGGATGCCTCATCGGCCGGGCCGGCGAGAACATCGTCCGCGACGCCCGGGTCCTGCTCTCGGGCAGGGTGCTGCGCGCCGACCTCTCGTACCTCAACACCCAGCGGCAGGGCGACGTGCACACCCGGCTGGTGGGCGACACCGCGCTGATGAAGATCGCGCTCACCCAGAGCCTCGCGCAGATCCTCCTCAACGGGCTGATCGTGCTCGGCGGCGTGGTGATGATGGCCCTGATCGACGTCTGGCTGCTGCTGGTGACCGTCGGCTGCCTCGGTGTCGCCAGCGTCGCCTCCATCGGGGTCGCCCGCGGGCTGCGCCGGGCGGCCCTGGTCAACCGCACGGACACCGGCGAGTTCGGCGCGGACCTCCAGCGGGTGCTCGCCGCCCTGCCCACCGTGAAAGCGGCCGGCGCCGAGGGCCGCGAGGAGGACCGGCTCGCGGCGCGCGCGGACAAGGTCCGCCGGTCCGGCAACCGGGTCACCGTGCTCAACGCCCTGTTCTCGCCGGTACTGAACGTCGGCCTGCAGGCCTCGCTGGCCGCCGTGATGGGCATCGGCATGGCCAGGGTGGCGACCGGCTCCCTGAGCGTCGCCGAATTCACGGCCTTCACGATGTACCTCTTCTACCTCGTCTCCCCGCTGGTCCTCGTGTTCCTCTCGCTCGGCACCTACCAGCAGGGCCGAGCCGCCGTGCAGCGCGTGGACGAACTGGCCGGCATCCCGCAGGAGGACACCCCCGTTCCCGCCGCGGCCGCCGGCCCCGGAGCCACCCCGGGTAAGGCGGGGGACCTCGCGCCGCCCGCTCCGAAGGGCGGGCACCCGGCCGTCGAATTCCGCGACGTCCGCTTCGGCTACGGCGACCGGCCCGTCCTGGACGCGGTCTCCTTCACCGTCCCCCGGCGCGGGCTCACCGCACTGGTCGGTGTCTCCGGTGCCGGCAAGACCACGGTCTTCCAGCTCATCGAGCGGTTCTACCGCCCCGGGCGGGGAGCCGTGCTCCTGGACGGCAAGGACATCGCGCACCTGTCGACCGCCGAGATCCGCGGCGGTGTCGGCTACGTCCAGCAGGACAGCGCCGCGATGCGCGGCACCCTGCGGGAGAACATCGTCTACGCCGCACCCGAGGCCACCGAGGCGGACATCGAGGAGGCGGTCGAGCTCGCCGGGCTCACCGACGTGGTCGCCGCCCTGCCCGATGGTCTGGACACACCCCTCGGCGACCACGGCATCGGCCTCTCCGGCGGCCAGCGGCAGCGGCTCTGCGTGGCCCGGGCGCTGCTGCAGAAGCCCGCCGTGATCCTCCTCGACGAGGCCACCGCCCACCTCGACTCCGAGGCGGAGGCGGCCCTGCGCGACAGCCTGCGGCGCATCGCCCGCCGCTGCGCGGTCGTCGCCATCGCGCACCGCATCTCCACCGTGGTGGAGGCCGACCGCATCGTGGTCCTCGACGACGGCCGGGTGCGTGCCGTCGGCACCCACCCGCAACTCATCCGGGACGACGCTCTCTACGGCCGCCTGGCCGCCGCGCAGTTCGCGGACGGCGCCCGTGCCTCGGCCGCGGCCGAGGCGGCCACCGGCGTACCGTCCGGGCAGCCCACGGTGGGAGTGGCCGGATGATCCCCGCCCCCGCACGACCCGCGCCGTCGCGGGCCCGGCACCGCCCGCCCGGGCCCCGCGACGCCCGCACCGGCCGACCGTCCGCCGGCTCGGGGCGCCCTCGGTGAGCGGAGCGGACGCGGCCGTCGTCGGCAGCGGTCCGAACGGCCTCGCCGCCGCGGCCGCCCTGGCCCGGGCCGGCCTGCGTGTCGAGGTGTACGAGGCCGCCGACACCCTGGGAGGCGGGCTGCGCGGAGCCGACCTGTTCGACTCCGGCGTGGTCCACGACATCTGCTCGGCGGTGCATCCGATGGGCATGTCCTCCCCGTTCTTCAGGGAGTTCGGCCTCGCCGAGCGGGTGGACATGCTCCGCCCGGAGATCAGCTACGCCCACCCCCTCGACGACGGGCGGGCCGCCCTGGCCTGGCACGACCTCGACGCGACCTGCGCCGGGCTCGGACCGGACGGAGCGCGCTGGCGTCGGCTGATGGAACCCCTGCTGGCGCACGGGGCGGACCTGGTCCGGCTGCTCCTGTCCGACCTGCGCCGGCCTCCCGGGCTCCGGGCCGCCCCGGCTCTGCTGAGCCGGGTCCTGCTCCACGGGACCCGGCTCGGGCCGCTCGCCTTCCGCGGCGAGGAGGCCCGGGCGCTGCTGGCCGGTGCCGCCGCGCACCTGACCGGCCCGCTGCCGTCGCTGCCCGGCGCCGCCGTCGGGCTGCTGCTGGCACAACTCGCCCACGGGCCGGGCTGGCCGGTACCGCGCGGCGGCAGCCGGAGCATCGCGGACGCCCTGGCCGCCGACATCCGGGCGCACGGCGGCGTCCTGCACACCGGGCGGGAGATCACCGACCTGCGGGAACTGGACGGTGTCCGGGCGGTGCTCCTGGACCTCTCTCCCACCGCGCTGGCATCCCTCGCCGGGGACCGGCTGCCCCCTCGCTACGCCCGGGCGCTGCGCCGCTACCGCTACGGTCCGGCGGCCGGCAAGGCCGACTTCCTCGTCTCGGAACCGATTCCCTGGTCCGCCCCCGGTGTCGGCCGGGCGGTGACCGTACACCTCGGAGGGACGGCGCGGGAGGTCTACCGGCAGGAGACGGCCAACGCCCGGGGCACGCCGGGCGAACGGCCCTTCGTGCTGGTGGTGGACCCGGCGGTCGCCGACCCGGGGCGTGCCCTCCCCGGGCGGCGCCCGGTGTGGGCGTACGCGCACCTCCCGCACGGCTCCACCCGCGACCCGCTGCCGCTGGTGCGGGCGGCGATCGAGCGGTACGCCCCCGGCTTCACCGACACCGTGGTCGCCGAACGCGGCGTGTCCGGGGCCGAGTTGGCACGCTACAACCCCAACTACGTCGGCGGTGACATCGCCACGGGGGCCCTCGGCCTGCGGCAGTCCGTCCTCCGGCCCGTCGCCCGCTGGGACCCGTACCGCACCCCGCTGCCGGGGGTCTACCTCTGCTCGGCCGCCACCCCACCGGGCCCCGGCGTGCACGGGATGTGCGGTCTGCTGGCCGCCCGGACCGCCCTGCGCCGGGAGTTCGGCCTGCGGGTTCCGCCGCTGGGGCGGGCCGGGGCAGGGGCCGGCGGCGCCGACCGGGACGGAGCGGCCGCGGGGTGAGGCCGCCCGGCGGAGCCGTCGCGCACGGGCCCGGTCGTACGGCGGTCGCGCGCGACGGCCGCCGTACGGGGGCCGCCATGGGGCGGGTCCTGCGGCAAGGGGGGGCGCTCCGGCCGGAGGACCGTCCGGCGGGCGGGCCCTGCGACAGCCCGCTCCGGACGGGCAGCCGGCCCGGGGCGGCACGTCCGGACCCGGTCGCGGCTCGCATCCGGTCGCGCTCACACCCAGCCGCGCTCACGCGCGAGCAGCGCGGCCTGGGCCCGGTTGCAGGCGCCCAGCAGACGCAGTACGTCGGAGATGTGCCGCCGGTAGGTGCGCAGGGACATCCGGGCCTGCCGGGCGCCCGTCTCGTCCTTGCTGACGGCGCACATGGCGGCGAGCACCAGGCGCTGGGTGTCGGTGAGCCGGGCGACCTGCCCCGTGTCCGCCGCCACCAGGTCGGCGAAGTCGGTCGCGGTGGCCCACAGCCGCTCGAAGAGGCCGACCAAGCTGCTCACGAGCCCGCTCTCCTCGGTGTACAGGGCGCCGCGCCCGGTGTCGCGGGCGTCGATGGGTACCAGCGCCGCGTGCCGGTCGTAGACGAGGACCGATTCGGACAGTTCGTCCGCGACCCTGACGGCCGCCCCGCCGAGATGCAGGTGCCGCATCCGGTCGAGACTCCCGGCGTCCGCGAGCGCCGTCGCCCGCACGAGGACCCGTACCCGCACCGTCTTGCTCAGCCGCCCCAGGTCGAGGTGCCGGGCATAGCCGGCACTCTCCGGCGTCGATGCGTCGCAGGGGTCGGCCGCGAGCACCTCCGACCGTGCGCCGAAAGCCAGTTGGCCCACCCGGGCGCGTACCTCCCGCAGGTCCTCCAGCCGGAACAGGGCGGCGGCACCATCTTCCGGAGCGCCGGTCCCGAGCACCGGCCCCTCATGCCGCAGGGACCGCAGGATCGGCCGCACGTCGACGAGTTGACGCATCGTCCGGTGCGCCGTGTCCAGCTGCTCCCCGGCCAGCCGGGGCACGGCGACGACGGGATCCACGGCCCAGGTGTTCGCGTCGTCCCCGTGCAGCAGGCGCAGCTCCCGGAGCCGGCCGACGGCCCGCACCCCGCTCTCCCGTTCGCCCGGTGACGCCGCCCCGGGGGCCTCACCCTCCGGTGTTCCGGGATTCCGCAGGAAGTGGCGGTAGACGTCCTCCTCGGTGCTGGTCAGACCGAGTACGGACATGCTGTTGGTGTTCATGTGGCCTCCCTGAGGGCTCGGTCCGGTCGCCCGGTGCGATCACCGACTCACGCTAGCCACCGTCCCCGGGCGGTGGAGTCCCACAGAGGTCTCACAGGAGTCTCAGAGGCCGATCCGGTTCGTGGTCTTCTCGCCGCGAAGCCCGGTGAATAGGGTGTCGCCGTGATCGACGACGGGCCCGCGGGAAGCGTGGTGGGAGACCTCATGACCGAGGCGGCGGCGACCGGTGCACCGGCCCGGGCGACGCCCGACGTCCTGCGGGTGGCGATGGACCGCCACCGGCTGGTCAACCTGACGGGGCCGCTCGGGAGCGGCAAGTCCTGGCTGGTGTCGCGCCTGTCGCCGGCACGCGTGCTGGACCTGTCCCGCGGCGACGCCCCGGACGCCGTGCGCGCGGCGCTCGCCGAGCCCACCACCCGGCCGCTGGTGCTGGACGGCGCCGACGGCCCGGAGGCCCTCGCGGCGCTGGAGCACGCGCGGTCCCCGCGCGAAGCGCCTGCCGCACCCCTGCTTCTGGTGAGCCGGCGGTCCTTACTGGCCCAGCCCGGCTGGACGCTCTCGGGAGCGGTTGTCATCGAGACCGCGCCGTGGTCCGACGACCGGATCCGGCGGCTGGCGGCCGGCGCTCAACTCGCCGGCCCGGTGGCACGGGACCTGGTCGTCCGCATGGCCGGGGGCAACCCGCTGATCGCCTGCGCGGCCTGCCGGGCCCTGCACGCGGGCGCCTCGCCGGACGCCCCCGGGGCCGTCGCCGACCAGGTCGTGCAGGAGATCACCGAGCGGCTCTCGCGCGAGCGGCCCGCCCACGGGTGGCAGCGCGCCCTGGACAAGCTCGCCACCGTCTGGGGCGGGGACCGGGAACTCCTCGGAGAGGGCCGGGAGCTCTTCGACACCCTGGGCCGGCTCAGTCTCGTGACCCGTACGGAACTCGGTCTGACCGTCCTGGAACCGTTCCGCGCCGTGTTCGAACAGGCCCACCGGTGGCGGCAGCCCTCCGCCCACCACGGGTTACGGTCCCGCGCTCACACCCATCGGAGGCGGCAGCTGGCCGCGGAGGCGAGCGTCGCCCGCAGGGGGCGGCTCGCCGAGGGAACCATGGCCCTCATCGACGACACCGTCGTACGCGAGACGCTGTTCCCGGCGAGGGCCGGCGACGGCGCCATCCAGACCGCGGCCCCGGGCGACGCCGACGACATCGGCGGGCTGATGCACCTGTGGGCCCGGCAGGGAGGCATGGACACCCGGCGCACGGAACGCCTGGTGGAACGGTGGCTGCACGACGACCCCGCCGGCTTCCGGATGGCCCGGGACCGCGACGGCCGGGCCGTGGGCGTCATGGGTCTGGTCCGCGTCGCCGACCGCACCGTCGGCAGCATGGAGCCCCTGCTCCAGCAGCACACCGACCGGCTGATGGGCGGGCAGCGGACCCGGTCCCTGGTCCTCGGGGCCGCGTACTGCCCGGAGCGCGGACTGCACGCGCGGCTGCTGCGGGACCTGCTGCACCACGTCATGGCCAACAGCCTGCTGCTGACGGTCTCCACGCCGAGCCCGCGCTACCAGCAGCTCCTGACGAGCTTACGTTTCCACCAGCACGGCACCACCACCGACGACGTCTACCGGTGCGGCCGGAAACCCGAGATCTACAGCCAGGACTTCGGACACGACGCGATCACCGACTGGGTGGAGCGGCTCGCCCTCGGGCAGGGGCCGGGCGGCCCCTCGGCCACCGGCCGCGATGTGGGACAGGCCCTCGCGCACGTCACCGACCTCGCCTGGCTGGCGCACAGCCCGCTGCTGCGCTCCCCGGGCACGGAGACGGCGGAGGATCTGCGGAAGGCGCTGCGGGACGGGGTGCGCACCCTGGCGGACAGCGACGCACTCGAAGACGCCGAGGCCGGGCAGATCCTGCTGCACTACTACCTCGGGCGCCGGCAGACCCATCAGCAACTGGCACGCGGGCTCCACATGAGCCGGGCCACCTACTTCCGCCGGCTCCGGCACGGACTGGACCTTCTCGGACAACGGCTGGCGGCGGGCTGAGTCCTGCGCGCCGGTCCGTCCCGTCCACCGGGCCGACCCGCCGTCGATCCGATGATCGCCGGCACGGCTGCCGGGGGTGAGCGGGCCTTCGGGTGCCGGTCCCGTCCGGCCCGCTGGGCTGGGGCACCCTTTCTGCCGGTCGGCAGGCGGTGAACCGGTCCTACGCGAAGACCCGCGCACTCGTCGAACCGGCCATGGCCACTCTCGAACCCTGGCGGCTTCTGCGCAAGCTCAGATGCTCCACGAATCGAATCACCGCCCGTGGGCCCCGGTCGTCTTCGTTGCCGGAGCGCTGCGCGAGCGTGGTCCGTGCCTCGCCCCCGCCGGGCTCGAGCCGCGTCTCCTCGCCCGGTCAGTCGGGCTGCGCCTCCATGTGCTCCAGGACGCGCTCGGAGATACGGGCGAGTGCCTTGAGTTGACTCGGTGTCAGGGCGTCGACGAACAGTCGGCGGACGTGTTCGACGTGCCGACCCGCGGCTTCTTCGATCGCCTCGTAGCCGGCCGGGGTGGCGACGATGAACGCGCCGCGACCGTCGTCGGGGCAGTCCTCCCTGGACAGGAGCCCGCGTTTCGTCATCCGTGTGACCTGATGGGACATGCGGCTCTTCTCCCACTCCACGAGCTTGGCCAGATCCAGCAAGCGCATCCGCCCGCCACCCCTTTCGGTGAGGCCGGCGAGCACGACGTAGTCGGATGCGGACATTCCGGAGTCGGACTGGACGTGACGGGACAGCCGTCCGATGAGCTTCTCCTGCATGCGGATGAAGTTGTCCCAGGCGGCTTTCTCTTCCCCGACGAGCCAGCGCGGCGGTGCGTCCATGGACGCAGTTTAACGACGCGGTCCGTCGCGCATCTGCGGGCAGGGGGGGGTGAGGCCGTCCTCGGCGAGGCAGGGCCCGCCGTGTCCGGGCAACGAGACCCGGGGCGGCCCTCACCTGGCGATCGTCGAGGCCGACGTGACCGGTCGCTCCGTCGTCCGGCGGATCCGGCGTGCCTCCACGAGCGCATCCGCCGGGACCGCGATCAGGGTGAACTGCGCACTCCGGACAGTTAGTTGACACGTCCACCACCGCTGCTAATGTGGGTGACGTGTCAACCACTTGGTCGAACTGACCGGCCTCGATGCCGGGACCGTGTCGCTGCGTAAGCAGGGCCTGTCCGGGATGCGATGCCGACCGTTGTGGCGCGGTGGTTGGCCGACCCGGTCTCGGGGCAGAGCCGGCGCGGACGCATACGGCCGGCCGTACTCCGGCGTCGAGACCGACGGTTTCCGTCCGAGCACCCCGAGCACTCCGAGCACGCGAAGACAAGCACCCCGGAAAGGGACCCCATGAGCAAGGAAACGAAGTCCGGACTGCAGGCACTGCTGACGCCCGAGGAGAGCGTCCTCGTCCTGATCGACCACCAGCCGTTCCAGTTCGCCAACCTGAACAGCCACGAACCCACGATGGTCGTGAACAACGTCGTCGGGCTGGCCCGGGCCGCAAAGGTGTTCGACGTACCGACCATCCTGACGACCGTGCTGGAGGAGCGCGGCGGCTACATCATCAAGGGGCTGCAGGACGTGTTCCCGGAGCAGAAGCCGATCGACCGCACGTTCATCAACACCTGGGAGGGCGAGCGGGTCGTCGACGCCGTCAAGGCGACCGGCCGCAAGAAGCTGATCATCGCCGGTCTCTGGACGGAGATCTGCGTCGCGATGCCGGCGATCCAGGCGGCGGGTGAGGGCTTCGAGGTGTTCGTCGTCACCGATGCCTCGGGCGGTGCCTCGAAGGAAGCGCACAAGATGGCCGTGCAGCGGATGGTTCAGGCGGGCGTGGTGCCGATCACCTGGCAGGCCGTCGCGGGGGAGTGGCAGCGCGACTGGGCCCGCGAGAAGACCTACCCGGGCATGACCGAAGTCCTGCTCCAGCACGGGGGCGCCACCGGCGTCGCCTTCAGCTGGGAGACGCAGCTGCTCGCTTCAGGCCGTGCCGGGAACACCGCCTGACGGGTTCCGTCGGGCGGTGCCTCTCGGGGCCGTGTACGGAGCGACTCGAGTGTGGGGCTGACGCGCGGCACAGCGGCCGGTTCCGTGGCCACGGCCTCGGCTCGGAACCGGTCGACGACACCAGGGCTCCGGACCGCTGAGGACCACCACAGCCGCCGCACGAGGGCGTGATGCCCAGGAAACGCGCGCTCTCTGCCCCCGAGTCACAAGCCCGGCCATCCTTGTCCGGCACCGCGTTCGTTTCCCTCCCGCGCAAGTCCGAGCCGGGCGACAGCCTTGCAGCAGCGAGGGAAACGTGCGGCGCCGGTACGACCACGCCGGTCTCGCGGCTCGTGGGGCTGCTCAAGCCCGACGCGGGAGCGATCCGGGTGGCCGGCGTGTACGCCGTCGCGGACCCGGCAACGGCCCGCCGCTACGTGGCGCTTGCAGGCCCATTCGCAGGCGCCGATGCACGGCCTGCCCCACCCATGGCGGTAATACAAAAGCGTGGGCAGGGTGGGCCGGCTGCTGTACGTCCAAGGCGGATGTCGCGGCATGGCTTCGTTCACTTTCAGTAGCAGAGATTGTCCTGCAGTTTGGGCAGCAACTGGAGGCCAGCGAGCGCGAGGATGTTCACGAGGAATGGCACTGGCTCGACTTCCGCGGCAGGCAGCCCGACACTGATGCCTCCTGCCAGACTGACGCCGTACGCGTCGCGACATGCGACGTCGCGGGATAGGGAATCGCGAGATGCCTCGGTGGATAGTCCTGGCCGTGCCTGTCAGTGGCGTGTCGGATTCAGATCGTGACGGGCGGACCGTCACTGAGTTCGAAGGCAGCACGGAAGAGGCGGAAGCGGCTCTCCTGCAAGCGGCTCACACATACGAGCACGGTCTCTGGAAGGTGCGCCGCCGCGAGGTCTTCAAGTGTTCAAGCAGGTCCTACTTCATCCGCCTCCAGAACCGTCTGGCGACGTATGGTTTCCTCATCCAGCTTGCTGAACTGGTCCACGACTCCGATGCGAAGCAACTGGACCGTCCTGCCACCTGATGGGGCACCGTCATAAAAGTTGCGCCAGGGCCCGAGAGGTGACGTCAGCGTGTGGGACGGCCCGGCGCCCGTAAGGGCGCCGGGCCGTCGAAACGAGACCAGCAGGAGTCAGCTGGCTTTGGCGGGCTCTTCTGCCCGGGCTCGAGTGCTGGCGAGGCGGTAGGAGTCGGTACCGGTCTCGATGATCGTGCCGTTGAACGTGAGGCGGTCGACGATGGCCGCGCAGAGGCGGGGGTCGGTGAAGGTCTTGGTCCAACCGCCGAAGGACTCGTTGGAGGCAATGGCGACGCTGTTCTTCTCCTCGCGTTCGGTCAGGACCTGGAAGAGGAGTTCGGCGCCGCGGCGGTCGAGTTCCATGTAGCCGAGCTCATCAATGCAGAGCAGATCGACGCGGCCGTAGCGGGCGATGGTCTTGTTCAGCTGCTTCTCGTCGGCGGCCTCGACCAGCTCGTTCACCAGCTTCGTGGCGAGCGTGTAGCGGACTCGATAGCCCTTCATGGCGGCCTCGGTGCCCAGTGCGATGAGCATGTGGACTTGCGGTGCCGGAGTCGCCGATCAGGCAGAGCGGCTGGCTTTTCTTGATCCATTTACAGCTGGCCAGGGTGTGGATGGTGGCCGCGTCGATGTTGGGGTTGGCGTCGAAGTCGAAGGCCCGCAGCGACTTCTCCCGTGGGAAGCCAGCTGCCTTGATCCGCCGTTCCGGGCGGCGTCGGGAGCGGTCGTCGCACTCGGTCATCAGCAGCTCGGCAGGGAAGCCGCGGTAGGTCATCTGGTCCTTCATCGCCCGGTCGGCGATATCGGAGAACTCGTTGCGGATCGAGGGCAGCCGCAGGAGGCGGCAGGCGGAGTCGATCGCGGCGTCGGCGGCCTGTTCGGTCAAGCCTCGCTGGCGGGGCAGAGTCACTGGGCTTCTCCCTCACGATGGTCGCTGCCGCTGGTGCGGCGGCGTCGGAGCAGTTGGTCATAGGCGGCCACAGAAGGCATCGGTCTGGTGTCCGGTGGCAGGTGCGTGAGCCGCCACTCGTGCAGCGATGTGACGGACGCCGACGACTGCCCGGGAAGCGCCGGGTTGGATGTGCCGGCGGTCGGTTCGTCCTCCGTCTGGGCGGCCTTGCGCCGCCGGGCTTGCGGATGAGGGCTTCGAGATAGTGGTCCAGGTCCAGGCGGCAGCTGCCCTTCGCAATCAGCCTCTCGTGCCGGGCCGCCTCGACGTTCCTGTCGTAAACCACCAGGTGCGAGGCGTGCAGGACGACGTGCACCCGCTTGCCGATCAGGCGGGTCGGGACCGAGTAGCGGTTGGTGCGGACGGTGATCTGGCTGTAACGGTCGACCCGCGGTGTGAACAGTCGGCCCGTTTCGAACAGTTCCTGAGGCAGCGGCATCAGTAGCGGCTGTTCGACAGCGAGGTACTCGTCGACGGTTCGTGACCGTGAACCGATCCTCCGGTGCCCGTCGTGCAGGTCTCACTGGTCGACCATCTCATTCAGCTCCGCGAGAGAGTCGACTTCCGGGACTGGCGTGAAGTGGTTGCGCCGGAAATAGCCGATCATCCCTTCGACTCCGCCCTTCTCATGGGCGCCTTCGATGTCGGGGCGGCAGTAGAAGCTCTCGATGTTGAAGTGCGATCGGAAGGCGATCCACCGGTCGGTTTCCACCCTGGCCCGGTTTAGCCCCAGGACCTGGGCGACGGCTGACTTCAGGTTGTCGTAGCGGATCTTGCTTCGCGGAACACTGTCCAGCGTGCGGAGCGCGTGCACGTGTCCTTCGAAGAAGGCTTCTTGGCCGCAGGAGGCGAAGACCCGGCGAACGGCTTTGCCCGAGTAAGACAGGCGGAGCGAGAACAAGTAGCAGGTCACAAGCTCGCCGGCCAGGCGCACCGTCACGTCACCGCAGTCGACCTCCGCCTCGTGGCCCGGAAGGTGGGTCTGCGGCACGAACGCTTCCACCGGGGGCCTTCCCCGAGGCCGTGAGGCGTCTCCGGCTTCCGGTCGGAGACGTAGCGCCGGACCATCTGGTAGGACACATTCGCACCGTGCTCCTCGATGAGCCGGTGGAAGATTCGCGTGATCGTGTGCCGCTGCTTGCGCGGCGCGTCGAGGTCCGTCCGCAGCATCGCGTCGATCACCGGTTTGTACGGATCCAGCGCAGTCGGCCGCGGCGGTAGCTTCTTCCGCGGCTCTGGCCAGACCGAGTCCACGGCCTTCTTCACGGTCCGCCACGACACGTTGTACTTGCGCTCGAGCTCGCGCATCTTCATGCCGGCACGGTGATTACGCCGGATCGCCGCGTACAGCTCGACCTTCGACATCTGCGGCATGACCAGGGCCTTTCACCAGGAGCACCTCGATGCTGCCCTGGCAAGTACCCCGGTGCTGTCGAAACTCGTGAACATCACCCGACCGTGGATCTGGGTGCCTCCCAAACCCATGAACAACTGGCGGCACTACTCGGGTTCTGGCTCAGATTGTGTGATCCGTTCACTCTGGGTGACCTCTGAACTCTCGGCTCCGCCATGGGAAGTTGCCCAAAAATGATCACTGGCAAGAGTGACTGGGCCGACAGTTCGGGGCTGTGAATGAGATCTTGCTCCGGCTGGAGAAGCTGCTGTTCCCGTCGATCGCGGACATCGCGGTGCTGTCGGTAGACGTGAACATCGCGAAAGTGCGTGTCGATATGCGGTGCACCGCCGCAGGCGCCTCGTGTCCGGAATGCGGAGCGTGGTCCGCTCAGGTTCACGGCTCCTACCTGCGGTTTCCCGCTGATGTTCCGAGTGCAGGACGAAGCGTCGTACTTCAGCTGCGAGTCCGCCGGTTCACCTGCCGGCACGCCGAGTGCAGACGCCGCACGTTCGTCGAGCAGATACCCGGCCTAACCCGAAGGCACAGCCAGCGGACCGAGCGGCTCCGCTCGACCCTGGCCGCGATCGGTCTGGCTCTCGCGGGCCGGGCCGGCGCCCGACTGGCCGACATCGTGGGTGCACCGGTCAGCCGCAGCACCGTTCTGCGGCTGGTCGACGCGCTTCCCGAGCCGGAGGTGCCCGCTCCGCGGGTGATTGGCGTCGATGAGTACGCCACCCGCAAGGGCCGCCACTACGGCACCGTCCTCGTCGACGTGGAAACCCGCCGACCGATCGACCTGCTGCCCGACCGAGAGTCGTCGAGCCTGGCCGCGTGGCTGGCTCAGCGGCCCGGAATCGAGGTCGTGTGCCGGGACCGTGCGCCGTTCTTCGCCGAGGGCGCCACCGTTGGTGCACCGCAAGCCGTGCAGGTTGCGGACCGGTGGCACCTCTGGCACAACCTCAGCGAGGCCGCCGAGCGGAGCATCGCCCAGCACCGTCAATGCCTGCGAGTCCTGGTCCCCGAGGCACCTGAAACGACCAAGACGGAGCCCGACCCGGCGAAGGAGTCGTCCGGCTCACCGTGGCCGACCGGCCACCGGTTCGCCGACCGGACCCGGACCACGCACGCCACGATCCACGCCTTGGTCGAGGCAGGACACAGCCGGCGCGCGATCCAGCGGCAGCTCGGCATGACCAGCCGAACCGTCAAACGGTACGCGGACGCCGCTAAGCCGGAAGACCTCTTCGCCGGTCAGTGGCAGACCCGGACCTCGGTCCTCGACGAGTACAAGACCTACCTCGACGACCGCTGGGACGAAGGCTGCACCAACGCCTGGAAGCTATGGGAGGAGATAGTGCTGCTCGGCTTCCAGGGCAGCTACCAGCGCGTTCGCGCCTACCTCCACCAGAAAGGCACCTCCCCGCGGCCGGTGACAGCCCGCCCGCCCTCGCCCCGGGCCGTCGCCGGGTGGATCCTCCGCCGTCCGGAAAGCCTCTCCGAGACCGAACACCTCCATCTGAAGAACGTCCGGGCCAACTGCCCCGAAATCGACGCACTCACCAGGCACGTCCGGTCCTTCGTGACCATGCTCACCGAGCGCCAGGGTGAGCGCCTGCCGGACTGGCTCGCCGCAGTCAGACAGGACGACCTCCCAAGCCTCCACACCCTCGCCGCGGGCATCGACCGCGACCACGATGCCGTCATCGCCGGTCTCACCCTGCCTTGGAGCTCAGGCGTCGTAGAAGGACACGTCAATCGGATCAAGATGCTCAAACGGCAGATGTTCGGCCGAGCCGGATTCCAGATCCTCCGCAAACGCGTCCTCATGTCCTGATCGCCGCCCATCACCGCGGTCCGGGAACTCGATGGCGACAGCTCTGGTGGCTATGGAAAGGTGCTCTCCACAGCCACCGATGAAGAAGACCGAGATGAACCACGACGACGCTCTCCACCAGATCAGCCACGTAGCGGGTGAGAGGGCGCTCGGCCGACAGGTTGGATCCGACCGTCTCATCCAGGCGGGGTTGGACGCGCTGATGGCCGGGGTCGAGAGCCCTTCGCTCGCCATGCTGGCCGGCCTCTTGCGGAGCGAAGAACCGGAAGCCCCGGACCTCTTCAACCAGGTGCTGGAGGAACTCGGACTCCAACCGCCCGCCGACCCCCGGGCCGCGAAGTGGGCCACGGCCTACTGGATCGCCCGCCAGATCGTGAACGGATCGCTCGATCCCGCTGCGGGCTCTCATCTGATCTGGGCCGATGTCGCCTATGACCTCGGCTATCCCGACGACCTGCAGCCACTCGTCGCCTGCGCAAGCAATCTGGAGGACTGGGACGAGAGCTGGGGCATTTCCATCGAGACGCTGAAGGAAGAAGCATTTGAGGCAGCTGAACAACTCCTGAGCAAGCAGGCGCCAGGAGAGCGCAAGGAGTGACTGCCGGGGTTAATTGGCCGTTGACTAACCCGTCTACTCGCCAGCAGTCGTCACGCTCCGTGCGTGCTCCACGGGAGTTGTGCCAGAACCACTACTCGTGAATAAAGCCATCGGGGGATTTGCCCGGCTGCTTCAGGGTGCGGCGTCTCAGGTGGGTTCGGTGGCCACGGTTGCGACCCACGCGACCACGTAGCCCCCGGCCATGCCAGCCATCACTGTGATGGCTGCTCAAGGGGTCAGGTGGCTCGGGGCCGGCCCCTGCCGGTTGCGTGCTCCCGGCGGCGTGCTGCAGCCACGGTCCTTGTCATCACCAACCCGGTATCGCATCTCGCGTGTCCGTAACCCGGACGGCGCACCGTAGCGCCGCAGGAGACCGAGTTGGGTTGAAGACATGATGAGCACGGCATTGCAGTGGACACGGAGTTGGTGGTTGATGTGTTGTTGGAGTACCTCGTTTTTACGGCATGGTCGCATACCTGTGATGACCTGTGCCTATCTTCATCCCCGCGCAACGCGTCATCTCCTCGATGGGGTGCCACGGGGCGGGTGCGTTAGAGTGCTTCGGCGGTCGCCTCAATTGAGGGTGGTGGATACCGACGGGGACAACGCCGACCGTCGAATTCGCCTGAGCTCCTCGGGTTGATCCCACCTTCGGTGGGACGGTGGAGCGGAAGTCTGGCCGCGCCAACTGAGTGCGGCTCCGGACTCGGGTTGACGCTGGTTGGAGTGGGCGCGGGGTTACGCGAGGTCGGTCGATCATTGAGCAGGCTTCCAAGGGTGCCGTACGTGTGTGAATGCGGTGGGCAACGCATCCCCCGGTTGTGGGTCAGTTCGTTGCTTCAAGCCGAGAAGGTCTCTTGGGACCCACGCACGCCGTCCGGTCGGCCACGCTCGGGGTGCATGCCCGCCTGTTTACGACAACTCCGTCCCCCTGCCCGACCGTATTCTGGCCGGCCGTGCGGTGAAGTCTTTGGGTGCGTCGCACAGGAAGACTCCGGAGTGGGCCGGGTCCAGGCGCCGAGGGCCGGGCGGCTGTAGGTGGACGGGCGAACGTGGATGTTGCAAAGCAGGGTAGGAACAACCCGAGGTGCGATCGATATCTGTACGCGATCGGCACCGAACCGCGCGCCTGAATGGGTCGAGTGCGCCAGTACGGCTGCCACGCGGCTGGAGGCGGTCCGAAGCCCGGCACTGCCAGGGGTGGCGCCCACCTGCAGCCGCGGCCCGGCGGAGTGGTCAGCTCCACGACGGAGCTGCCCCTGGGCGATCGGCATGTGGTGTTCGCGGTATCCACTCAGTGGCGGCATGGTGAAGTGTTTATGTTGTCAACATGCCTCTTCCTGGAAGATGGATTGCGTCCCGTGTACGGTGAGGCGTATGAAGGATAATGCCGCTCCACTGGCCGGCCCCCTGGTCACTGGTTCCGAGATCGCTCGGTTGGCCGGCGTCACTCGGGCTGCCGTGTCCAATTGGCGCCGGCGCTATGACGACTTCCCCACCCAGACGGGCGGTGCCACTAACAGCCCGCTCTATGTGCTCGCCGAAGTCCAGGCATGGCTGGACAAGCAGCGCAAGGGCCAGGAGGTATCACCCGAGGTCGAGTTGTGGCAGGCCATGAGAGCCGCGTACGGCGATCAGATGGTCGCGGGTTTGGCCGAGGTGGCAGGGATGCTTGCCGGAGCGCAGGCGGCGGGACTGCCGGACGATGTCTCGGCCCGAGTACGGGCGCTTGCCCGGGCTGAAGCACCCGTCGACCTCGTCAACGGACTGACCGAACGCTTCATGGACTCGGCTCGGCGTGCGGGGTCGGACCAGGTGACTTCCGAGCGCGTGGTGCGGGCTGTGTGCCACTTCGCTCCCGAGCTGCCGGCCGACGCTACGGTCTTCGACCCCGCCTGTGGGATCGGGGTTCTGCTCTTGTCCGTCACTGCGGGTGCCGGAACGCGATATCACGGCCAGGAGATCGACGCCGCCGGCGCACGCTTCGCGCAGCTTCGCGCTGACCTCCTGGACCGACCAGGTGTGCGCATCGTGGCGGGTGATTCCCTACGTGAGGACGGATGGCCAGGTCTCAAGGCGGACCTGGTCGTCTGCGACCCGCCGACCGGTGTGACCGAGTGGGGGCGGGAGGAACTGCTGCTCGACTCCCGATGGGAACTCGGTACTCCCTCCAAAGCGGAAGGAGAGCTGGCGTGGCTCCAACACGCCTATGCGCATACCGATGTCGGCGGCCAGGTCCTCATGGTCATGCCTGCCTCGGTCGCCTACCGCAAGGCAGGCCGCCGAATCCGGGCGGAGCTCGTACGTCGGGGGATCCTGCGCCAAGTGGTCGCTCTACCGCCCGGGACCGCGACCTCCCACGCCATGCCCGTGCATCTGTGGTGTCTGCAGCGTCCTGAGGGCACGGAAAACACGGAGATGATCCGGGCCG
The DNA here is from genome assembly GCA_014651175.1 of Streptomyces clavifer. GTDB lineage: Bacteria > Actinomycetota > Actinomycetes > Streptomycetales > Streptomycetaceae > Streptomyces > Streptomyces clavifer. The sequence continues at coordinate 264,560 of BMWJ01000005.1, forward strand.
TGCGCATGATCGACCTGACCGACAACAGCCCGGATGTGGGTTTGGACCCCCGCCCCGACCAGATGGCCGACGTTCCGCTGATCGAGCTCCTCGACGACACCGTCGATCTGACCCCCGGCAGCCATCTCAGGGCCCGGCACCGTGACTACCCCGATGAGTACGCCACCCTGCGCGAGGAGCTGGGGAACCAGCTCCGCCGACTCGCCGCACTCCTGCCCGAGCTGGCGCCGGGCGGTGGACCGGGCTCCCTGGACGCCGCCTCGACCAGCGTTGCGGATCTCGCCCGCGCCGGACTCGTCTCGTACGACGGTCCGGAGCCCGTATCGGCCAGCGAGCAGTTGGACACGGACTATCTGCAGGGGTTCCTGCGCAGCTCCTTCAATACCCGTCGGTCCACAAGTGCCAGCGGGTCCTACCGCCTCGATGGCAAGGGTTCACGCATCCCTCGTATGGGCATCGACGACCAGCGTCGGTACGGTTCTGCCTTCCGGGCCCTGTCCGTGTTCGAGGAAGGCATGCGCAGGGTGGACGAGCTGAGTCGACAGCTCGCCGAAGTCGCCCGCGACGGCCTCGCCACGGGAGCCCTGGCGCCGGAGGAGTGAGATCGGAAGCAGGCCGGCCCGGCAGGGTCGGCCCGCTGTTTCCCGCGGCCAGGGTGACCGGTCAGGCGGTGCCGGCCAGGAACGGGCTCGGAGCTCCGTTCCACGTCACGCTCAAGGCTTCGCGGGCCCGCGTGCAGGCGACGAAGAGGAGACAGCGTTCCCGGAGCACGTCTGCCTCGTGCTGCAAGGGATCCACCTCGCGTGGGGTGATCTCACGGGCGAACGGGACGGCGCCCTCGTCGACGCCGAGGACGGACACCGCCCGGAATTCCAGCCCCTTCATCGCGTGCATGGTCGCCAGCCGTACTCCCTCGGCCTTCTGCGCGGTCTGACCCTTGACCCGTAGCACCGGGATGCCGGCGCCGGTCAGCTTCTTCTCGGCCGCGTCCAGGGAGAGGTTGAAGCGAGCGCACACTCCGATCTCGTGCGGTGCGAGGCCTTCGTCGAGCAATGCACGGACATGGTCCACCAAGCCCTCGGTCTCCTCCTGCCGCGTCGCGTACTCCTGCACCTGGGGGCGGCGCCCGTGCAGCAGGGACCGGTACCCGGCCAGCGAGTCCGTCCCCTCGCCCTCGAGTGCTCCGATGGTGACAGGCGTGAGAAGCCGTGCCGACCAGGAGAGAATCTCCTCCGTGGAGCGGTAGTTGACACGCAGCCGGAAGCTGCGGCCGACCGTGACTATGCCCAGGGAACCGAGAGATACCCGGGAGTCGTAGATCCGCTGGTGAGGGTCACCGGTGACGAACAGGTCGTCCGGGCCGGGAGAGACAGCGGCACGCAGCACACGCCACTGACTGGGGTGCAGATCCTGGGCCTCGTCCACGACGACATGGGCGTACGGAGCAGGATCGCCGGACAGGAGTTCCGCCGCGCGGACGCAGACCCGCGGGTGTGTGGTCTCACCGCGGTTACGCAGAAGCTGTTCGAACCGTTCCACACCGCTCCACACCTCCCGGCGCCGCGCGTGGCCGAGGCCGGTGCCCCGGCCACGACGGCTCGCCCCGAGGTAGGAGTCGAGATCGCGGAGATCCTGGCCGAGTACGACGTGCCGGTACTCCTGCGCCAAGAACTGGGCGGTGAAAGGCAGATCGAGCTGCTTGACGGCCTTCTCCCACAGCTGACGTTGTTCCCGGTCCCCGACAGGCCTGGGCACGGTGCCGGACTTCGCGCGCACGACACCGTTCGCGTAGGCGTCGACCGTCGTCACGTCCACCCGCCTCAGGAGTTCTTCGTCCTCGTCGAGGAGAAGGCCGAGCATCTGGCGCAATCCGGCGGCGAGCGCGTTCGTGTACGTGGTCAGCAGGACACGGCTGTCCTCACGGCGGCTGAGCAGGTGCTTGACCCGGTGCAGGGCGGCGACGGTCTTGCCCGTCCCCGGCCCTCCGGTGACCTGGACGGGACCCCCGTACGAGGTGCGGTAGGCCACGCGGCGCTGGGAGGGGTGGAGGAAGACGCGCCAGGCATCGAACGGCTTCTCCAGCATCTCTTCCAGTTCGTCCGGGCTGGTGACCAGACGGATGCGTGCAGGAGTGTTGGCGATCACGGTGGCCAGGTCCTCGACCGGGTCCGCGGGCGCGTCGGCGGGCCGGCGGACGGCGACGACGTCCCGGTAGACCTCTTCCGGTCCGAAACCCTCGGCGAGGTATTGCAGCACCTCCAGCTGATCCTCCGGCAGGAGCGTGGCGAAAGCGTCCAGCTGGGCCTTGTCCACGAGGGAACGAGCGGCGCGCAGCACCTGGTCGTCGATGCCCAGTTCGCGCAGAGTGCCGTCGGAGACACCCGCGAGCAGCAACTCGGGAGCATTGCGTGCGGCCGACTCGTACAAGGGGGTCAGCTCGTCCAGCGCGACGGCGTTGCGTACCTCCAGGGCTCGGGTCGCGGTATTCGCGCTGTACAGGCGCTTGGCCGCCCAGGTGTAGGCGTCGTCGTGCGGCAGGACATTGACCAGCAGGAACATGTCACTGCCGTCGTCGGGGGCGAGGACGACGCCCCGCCAGAAGTCGGTGATGCGGATGGTGCGCATCCGCGGATCGCGGGCGCTCCCGACGGATTCCAGGTGCAGGCCCTTGTCCGCGTTGAGTTCGGCGGCACTCAGGGTCTGGAACTTCTCCATGGCTTTGCGGACGCCTGCCCGAACCGGCTTCTCCAACTTGTCGTAGCCGTCCCAGAAGCTCTGGGCGAAGGCGAGACGCGGCATGAGGTTCCTTCCTGCCTGACGGTTTTTCATGATCGTGGATACGGGGTGGTTCCGACGGACCTTCCGGCGATGTCCCGCAGGGTCGAGAGGATCTGTCCCGGTTCCCCGGAGAGGTCGAGGGTGTGCTGATACAGCCGCACTCCGCGCCCGTCCTGTCCGGCAGCCGATCCACGCACCTCGTGGAAGCGCTCCGGTTGCCGTCCCGCCGCGTACACCAGGTGGGCCTTGTTCAGGCCGAGCACCGTGGCGTACGCGAGCGCCTGGTACAGGTCGGCGTTGTGGAGCCCGTCGGCCTTCTCCACCTTGTACTTGGCGTCGATGACGGCGAGCGGAGTGCGGCCGTCACCGGTGCGTACGACGAGGTCGGGGCGTATGCGCACAAGCCCCGCGGTGTCCAGGTGGTGCGAGTCCTGGAGGTACGCGGTCAAATTGTGCTCCCGGAAGGCCTCGCGCAGAGCGACCGTGACGAAATCCTCGAACAGTTTGTTCATGTCGAGCAGGAAGCCGTCCACGCTGAGCGGTTCGTCACCGGCCGGCCGGTGTTCCGGGGAGGTACCGCGCAGGACGGCCTCGGCGAGCCGAAGCGCGGGCTGATAGCGGGAGTTCAGACGCGACGGCTGCCAACGCGGCAGTTCTTGTCCCCGTATCAGTGACCGGGCATCGGCGAGGCGCACGCGCTGATGGGCGAGGCGCCGTCGGACCGGGCCAGGGACCCCCGGCAGCCGCAACAACCGCTCGGCGGCTGCGCGCAGGATGCGGTTCTCGGCGGTGTCGGCGGTGTACGCGTCGTAGGCGATCTCCACGGGCGGCGTACGGCCGAAGTGCCGCCGGATCTGCTCGGCCTCGCGCAGCCGCCCGCGTACGACCAGTGCGGACTCCTCCACTTCCCGGTAGCCCTGGAGGACACCCCGTCGCAGCGCCGCCTCGATCTGCCGCTCCACGGCGTGCGCGAGGGCGGGGACGATGTCGTCGTGCTCGCCGGTGTCTATGGTTCCCTCCCGGCTGTCGCGCCAGGCGCGCGCCGGATCGAGGCTGAATCCGAGGAGGAAGAACAGTCGGCGCACAGGGGTCTTGGGCATGATTCGTACGACCTGGCCGCCGGGCAGGCGTACGGCGCCGACCCGGCTCCCGGCCCGCAGCACCCAATGCCCCTCCTTGCCGGGGGCCGGGGCCGCGCTCTGCAGGATGCCGGAGCCCGCCAGAGCCAGCCCGGCTTCGATGCTCATGGGGGTGGAGACCGCGGGCCCGTACTCGTGGAGCGTCACATCGCCCACAGTCATGGTCGCTGCTCGCGCAGCGAGGAGAGGCCGTAGCGAAGGGCGACGTCGAGACCCTCTCCGTAGTGGTGTTCCTCGAGCAGGGGGAGGATCTTCGTGCGCCAGGTGCGTTCGAGGCCACCATCGCGGTACACGCCCGGCTTCATCAGGTACGAGGGGCCGATGGCGAAGTCCGCCTCCTCGATACGGGCGTTGAGAGCGTCGAGAAGGTGAGCGGGCTCCGTCTCCCTGCCCTCACGCTTCAGCCAGCGCGCGAGCAGCCCGGCGGTCGGCTCCACGCGAGGGGAGAGCTCCACGAACGCGAAACGACGCCGCATCGCCGCGTCCACCAACGCGATCGACCGGTCGGCGGTGTTCATGGTGCCGATCACGAAGAGGTTGGGAGGCAGCGCGAAGTCGTCCCCGGAGTACGTGAGCCGGACGGACTTCGTCCGGTACTCCAGGAGGAAGTAGAGCTCACCGAAGACCTTCGCGAGATTGGCACGGTTGATCTCGTCGATGATCAGGAAGTGCGGGACGTGCCGATTGCCCTCGCGGGAGGCGAGATCGGCGAGCTCCCGGAGCGGGCCCGCGGTCAGCCGGAAGGCCACCTCGCGCGTCTCGGCGTCCTCCATGGGCCGGAATCCCTCGAAGAAGTCCTCGTAGGAGTACGACGGGTGGAACTGTACGATCTTGACCTGCTCGGGGCCGCCGCCGAAGTACTCGGCCAGCTTCATCGCCAGGTAGGTCTTGCCTGTGCCCGGCGGGCCGTAGAAGACCAACTGCCTGTCGTCCGTCAGGAGCTCACGCACCTCCTCCAGCCAGGCCCGGTCGTGGACGAGGAGTTCGGCCGCGATGGACTCGGTGACGTCCGGCAGGGACAGCTCCCGCTGCGTCGGCCGCCCTACGGCCGACTGCCGGGTGGGACCGTCGGTTCCTGAGGGACTGGCGGCTCCGGTGTTCCCGGTGAGTCCCTCCAGCGCTTCCAGGACACCGGTCAGATCGACGACGTCATGCTGGACGGACAGCTTCTGCTGCACCGCCTCCGGCAGTTCGTCGTACGGGTGGCTGTCCGTCTGCCAGGCGACGGAGCGCCGCAGATCGGACAGGCCGCGCGGGGACGCGGTCTGCACGGCCTCCCCGGTGATCCGTCCGATGTGAAGCCGGCCGTCGCCGATGGTGGCCACCGTGTCACCGACGCGCATCTGGGTCAGAAAGGCGTGCAACTCGTCGACCAGGCCCCGCTTCTGGCTGTACGAGGCCGCGCCCTCGTACCCCTCCTCGACGAAGCGGCGCAGTGCGCTCTTCGTCGGATCGCTCTCCTCCAGGGGCGGCAGGTGCGCGCCCGCGAGCGAGACTGCCCCCTCCTCCAGCCACAGCTGTCGGACCAGGTTGTGGCCCGAGACATTGGAGCCCCGCACCAGCCATGCCTTGCGTGGGGCGCGCCAGGCGGTGGACAGGTAGTCGGCGAGGGGGTGGCCCTCTACGGTCCGCCAGGACTCGGGGCCGGAGGCGTCGTAGCCGTACACCAGCGCGGCGGCGGCCGAGGAGGAGTTGCACGTGATGTCCTGAGTCGCCACCCACGGCCGAGAATGCTGCGGCCGCTCGGGATCCGTGGAGACGTCGGCCAGCGCCTCGCTCTCGCGCAGCTCCGCACGGAAGCGGCGTGCGTGGTCGCCCAGCCCGGGCCACGCTTCTGCGGCCACTGACGAACCCTTCTGCAGGACGAACCTGTGCGTGCCGTTGCCGCCGAACTCGGTGAGCAGATGTCCGCGCGCCTCACCGCCGTCCTTGGGCAGCTTGATGCGGAACTCGGGCGTCCCGGGGAGACGGTCGTGCTGCGGCATGGGTGACCTTCCGGTTCGACGTAGGAGCGCGACTTCGCACAGCTTACCTGTTGACGTTGTCAATTGATTAGTGGTCATTAGTGATCACAAGTGATCTGTCCGTTGACGATGTAAACGGATGTGACTACGGTGTGGATGCATCCGATCGGCTTTCCGAACGGAACTGGTGCTCGGTCGCACGAGTGGGGGCGCTGTGAACGGAAATTCGACGGCTGAGGCCGAACGTCGCACAATCGAGGAGAAGTTGCCGTCCGTCATCGAGCGGCTGAGGAGTTGTGCCTCGCCTGCGGGCACGGTCAGCCGACGTGCCTTCGTCATGGAAGCCGACCGACTCGGGCTCACCACCGATGAGCAGCAGCGGAGGCTCTGCAAGGGGCTCGAGGCGCTGGGCATTCATGTGAAGACCCCGCGCCGCTCATCGCGTCGGACGCCCAGCGCACGGCCTGCCGTCGTACCCGTCGCAGGTTCTGAACAGGCCGGGGGTGGCGGTGGCGTGCTACAGCCTGCCGTTCCTGAAACCGAGTTCGTGCCCTCTGAGGCGGCCAAACGCCTGGCCCAGGCCCGGCGGATGCTGGGCCGCTATGCGGAGGCCGACGGTACGGTCAGCAAGCTCGCCCATGACGGTGTGGTGCGGCTCCTTGGGCTGGGTCCTGCCGATGCGCGTGAGCTGACCATCGGCTTGCCCGTCACGCGCCCTCGCCCACTCGGCGCACCGGCCAGGCCCGTGACGCCAGGCAGGGCCGGATCGAGGGCGTCGGCATCCGTTCCTGCGCCGAGCACCGAGAAGTCCAGCTGCTCCGCTGTTTCCGCCAAGGACGAGTCGCTTTCGGGGGCTGTCCGTGCGGCACGGGCCGTAATGGAGGAGGACCGGTGGCGGCGGAACGCGGGCAAGGTGGTCCTGAAGGCGGACGAGGAGGTCGGTCTTGCCGTGCTTCTCCGCGGCGGTACCGACCGCCTCGGCCGCGATGTTCCGAAGGAGGAGATCGCGGGACTCCCGCGCGACAGCGAGCGGTGGCGGGCGTACGAGTGCTTCGTCCTGCACAACCAGCGGCTTGTGTGGAAGATCGCACAGGGCTGTCAAGGGCGCGGACTGGACATCGAGGACCTCGTCCAGCACGGAACCCTCGGACTGATGCGCGCGGTCCGCAGGTTCGACGCCACCAGGGGCTACAAGATGTCCACCTACGCGACATGGTGGATCAAGCAGGCCATTACGCGCGCCATTGCCGACGAGGGCACCATGATCCGGCTGCCCGTGTATGTGCACGAGATGGTCAGCAAGGTAGCCGTTGCCGAGCGCAAGCTGCTGAGCGAGGGCCGGCCTCGGACCGTCGACAACGTCGCCTACGCGACCGGCCTCACCTTCGCCGAAGTGGAGGAGGTGCGCAGGATCAGCCGGCCCACCGACTCCCTGGACCGGATCATCGGCGATGACACCGCGCTCGGAGATCTGATCATCGGGCCGAGCCGGTTGCCCGGCCCTCCCACCGTGCTGCTCCGGAAGGAGTTTCAGGGGCGCCTCCGGCACGTCCTGGAGCACCTGCCCGAGAGGGACCGGCACGTCGTCGTTCGGCGCACAGGGCTCGACGGCGACGAGCCGGACACGCTGGAACACATCGGGGCCATCTTCGGCGTAACCCGCGAGCGCATCCGCCAGATCGAGCCGAAGGCCAAGGCCAAGCTCCTCGGCCAGCTGATCCATCACGGAATGGCCCCCAAGCACTTCTGAACCGGCCGCGTCCGATGAACCGGCCACATTCCACCCGATCCGAAGGAACCCGCACATGGACCCGCGCCAGGAGCTGGTCGACTACCTCACCCGTCAGCTCGTCGGCCCCGTCGGCGCCGACGACGAGGTGCTCGACGCGCCGCCCGACCGGCAATACCTGATGGGCACGCTCTACCCGCAACAGGCGGACCTCCAGCGGCAGCTCGCCCTCGCGGCCGACGACCCCGAGGCGCCCGCCGCCGAGGAGGACGCCCCCGACGCGAACCCGGCAGCCGATCCCGTGCCGGAGACCAACAGCTGGCTGCCCGCCTCCCTCGGCCTCAGCTTCTACACCAAGGCGGTCCACATCGAGGTGAGCTGTACCGCAGCCCGCTACGAGACGCGGCGCAACGAGACCGGGCGCGGGCGCCGTTGGCAGCGCGTCCCGCTCCCGCCCGAGACGCACACGATCGGCCCCGATCGCGACGAGGTGACCGTCCTCGACAGCCGGGCGAAGATCCAGGTGACCCGGCGTTCCTACGGCGACGGCACGCTGATCACCGTTGCCCTGATCAACGAGAAACACCACGACGGCTCCGGCGGCAAGGCACCGATCTGGGACGACATGCTGTTCCAGTGCGGGCTCACCGTCCGCCCCGTCGGAGCTCCCGTGCGGCCCTACCCCAGCGTCCGGCTTGCGAGCCGTGACCCCGAGGAACGCGAACTGCGTCTGCAGTACCGCCACGTCGTCACCCATGCCGTCGGCCATGGCTGCGCCGTACGCGAAGAACGCGGCGAGGGAGACCGGGTGGAACTCCTCGCCTGCGAGATCCTGCCGCGCGCCGAAGTGCCCGCCGTGCGCGCCGGCGGTCCGCTCGACGCCCCTGTGCTCAACATCTCCCACCTGGCCGACCCGACCGTCGACCGAGATCAACTCCGGGAGGAGCTCGCCGAGTTCGCCGCCGCCTACCATGCCTGGTACGTCGGTCAGCGCTCCGCCGAGGTACCGCCCTGGGGACGGGAGGCAGCCGAGCGCATCCTGAACCGCGTTCGCCAGGCGGTCTCCCGCATCGAAGCGGGCGTGCGCACCCTGTGCGACCCCGACCGCCCCGAACTTCTCGACGCCTTCCGCATCGCCCAGCGGGTCATGCTGCTGCAGATGCGGCATTCCGCCTCCGACCAGGCCGGCCTGCGACGCCACCGCTCCGACACCGTGGCTCTCGACCCGCCCGTCGACCCCGACGCCACCTGGCGCCCCTTCCAGCTCGCCTTCTTCCTCCTCGCCCTCGACGGTGTCGCCGACCCCGGCCACCGCGACCGCGGGACCACCGACCTGATCTGGTTTCCCACCGGCGGCGGCAAGACGGAGGCGTACCTCCTCCTGGCCGCCTTCACGATCGCCCTGCGCCGGATCCGCGGCGAGGGCGGCGGCACCGCCGTCCTCAGTCGCTACACCCTGAGTCTGCTCACCACCCAGCAGTTCCAGCGTGCCGCCACCACGATCTGCGCCCTGGAACACCTGCGTCGCAGCGAACCCGGACTCGGTCTCGGCAGTGAGCCGGTCACCATCGGCCTGTGGGTCGGCGACGCGACCACGCCCAACAAGTACCAGACGGCCAAGGACGCCTTCGACCAGCAGCGCGAGGCCACCCACCCCGAGGACGTCTTCATCCTCGACCGCTGCCCGTGGTGCGGTACACGCATCTTGCCGGCGAACCGGTCCAGCGTCCGGTCCGACTACGGAGTCCACGCCGCGAAGGACGAGTTCGCCTTCTGCTGTCCGCGGGACGAGTGCTGCTTTCACGACGTCCTGCCGGTCGCCGTCGTCGATCAGCACCTCTACGAGAACCCGCCCACCTTCGTCCTCGGCACCGTCGACAAGTTCGCCCGGCTGGCCTGGGAGCCGGACTCCGGCCGTCTCTTCGGTGCGGGCACCGGCAACCCGCCCCCGTCCCTGATCATCCAGGACGAGCTGCATCTGCTCACCGGACCGCTCGGCACCACGGTCGGCCTCTACGAGGCGGCCATCCTGGAGCTGTGCACCGGCCCGGACGGCCGTCCGCCGAAGATCGTCGCCGCCACGGCCACCATCCGCCGCTCGGCCGAACAGGTACGCGCGCTCCACCACCAGGACGTCCAGCTGTTCCCGCCGTCCGGTCCCGACGCCCGCGACAGCTTCTTCGCCGTCCCCGACAGCGGTCGCCCCGGACGCCTCTACCTCGGTGTCATGGCCCAGGGCCACACCGCGGGCCGAGGCGCCGTCGCCACCACGGCTGCCATGCTCCAGGGCGTCCACCGGCTCCCCGAGGAGCACCGCGACGCCTACTGGACGCTCGTCGCCTACCACCACAGCCTGCGGGAACTCGGCCGTACCGTCACCGCGGCCGGTGACGACATCCCCGCCCAGCTCCGGGGCCTCGACGAAGGTGCCGGCGTCCGTGTGCTGGGCGACGTACAGGAACTGACGAGCAACCTGAAGCGTGCCGAGCAGCCCGTCCTCCTCGACCGTCTGGAGAAGCCCTGGGAAGACCCCCGGTCGGTCGCCTTCCTGCCGTGCACCAACATGCTCTCCGTCGGTGTCGACGTGAAGCGGCTCGCCTACATGCTCATGCAGGGCCAGCCCAAGACCACCGCCGAGTACATCCAGGCCACCAGCCGCGTCGGCCGCCACCGCGTGCCGGGTCTGGTCGTCACCTACTTCAACGCCACCCGCCCGCGCGACCGGTCCCACTACGAGACCTTCATCGACTACCACCGGGCCCTGTACCGCTACGTCGAACCCGCCAGCGTCACCCCCTGGTCCCCGCCGGCCCGCCGCCGCGCCCTGCACGCCGCACTCGTCGTCCTGGTCCGCCACCGGCTCGGCCTGGCCGCGGAGAACCAGGCAGGCCGGATCACCGGCCACCGGGACGAAGTCGAGCGGATCGCCGACGCCCTCGCCGATCGCGCTGCGGCCGCCGAGCCCGGTACCACGCGCGCCGCCGCCGTACGCGCCGACGTCCGGGCGGAGCTCGGCTACCTCCTCGACACCTGGTACCGGCAGGCCCGGACGGCCGCCGCCGAGGGCAAGGATCTCTACTACCGCAGCCAGGGCAAGGGCCAGCACAACCTCCTCAAGACCTTCGAGCAGCGCTACGGCCTGTGGGAGACCCTCAACTCCATGCGGAGCGTGGACCGCGAGTGCCAGATCACCGTGACGGGAGCAGGAAAGTGAAGCGCAAACTCCGGGTCCGCCAGGCACAGACCGTGCTGCCGTTCGGTGTCGGTGCCGTGCTCGACGTGCAGGGCGAGTCCTTCGTCGCCGCGGGCATCGAGAGGTGGCCGGACCTCAAGACGCCCGTCCCCTCCGACCGGCTCGCCGCCCGCCTCGGCGTCAAGGGCTTCTACGCCGCGCCCCACACCCTCAACGACCGCTACGACCAGGCCGACCGCCCCGGTGTTCCCCACGTCCGCTTCCCCAGCTGGCTCTTCTGCGGCGCCTGCCGGAGCATGGTCCGCTTCCTGCGCGAGATGGAGAAGCCCGGCGAGCCGCCCGTGTGCGTGTCCTGTGCCGCCGCGCCCCGCCTCACGCCGATGCGGTTCGTCCGCATCTGCGCCGACGGGCACCTCGACGACGTCGACTGGTGGTACTGGGCCCACTCCCGCCTCGCACCCGAACTGCGGGACTCCTGCCCGGAGAAGAAGCACCCATGGAAGGCACGTCGGCTCAGCTTCCGCGTCGCCGACCGCGCCTCCGGACTCGAAGCGCTCTCGGTGCGCTGCGGAGCGACACGGCACGACGGCAAGCCGTGCGGCGCCGAGCGGGACCTGCTCGACGTCCTCGGACCCCAGGGAGGCCACTGCCCGGGCCGCAACCCCTGGCAGCGCCGGGACGAGAACGCCACCTGCGGCCAGCAGGTTCACATCGTGCAGCGCACCGCCGGCAACGTCTACTACCCGGCCGTGTACTCGGCCCTCGACATCCCGCAGTCCGCCGAACCCCCGCGCGCGGAGCAGGACGCGGCTGAGGCCGTCCGCGGCCACGGCTGCTGGCCGCTCCTGCTCGACGCACCCGATGAGTCCCGGGCCGACACGTTCCGCAGGCTGATCAAGGAGGACACCGAGGCACCCGACAGCCTCATCGACCAGCTCGTCGCGGAGGCCACGGGCGCTCCCGCGCCCACCCCTCCCGCAGCCGGACCGGACGCGCGGAAGACCGACCTCAGCCGCGACGAGTGGAACGCCTTCGACGCCGTCCTGCTTCCCGAGCCCACGGGTGAGTTCGCGGTCCGGCGCGGCGGCCTCGGCCTCGACGGCGAGACGGAGGAGCCCTGGGCCGCCCTCGACGAGCACATCGGTGGCATCGTCCTCGCCGACCGGCTCCGCGAGGTGCGGGCGCTGACCGGGTTCCGCCGCCACTCCCCGGGAGGCACACTCGTGCCCGCCGACACCAGCGGACGCCTGCGCTGGCTGCCGGCCACCGAGGTCTACGGTGAAGGCATCGTCCTCACCCTCGACGACAAGCGCCTGACCACGTGGGAGAGCGACCCCCGCGTCCGGGCCCACGTCCGCGGCATCCGTACCGACCTGGACGCGTCGTTCCGCGGCGACCAGCTCGCCGAGACCGCCGGGGGCGAACTCTCCCCCCGCTTTCTCCTCCTGCACACGGTCGCCCACCTCCTCATCCGCCAGCTCTCCTTCGACTCCGGCTACACCACCGCCAGCCTGCGCGAGCGCGTCTACGGCCGCCCCGAGCACGGACAGCACGGACTGCTGATCTACACGGCCGCCGGTGACGCGGAGGGCACACTCGGCGGCCTCGTCAGGCAGGGCGAGGCACCGCACTTTGCCGAGACGCTCATTCGCATGCTGGAGGCCGCCGCCTGGTGCTCCGCCGACCCGCTGTGCGCCGAGCACACCGGCCAGGGCTTCGGCAACCTCAACCGGGCCGCCTGCCACGCCTGCACCTTGCTGCCCGAGACGAGCTGCCAGACCGGCAACACCCTTCTCGACCGTGCCCTGGTCGTCGGCTCCGCCCGCGTCCCCGGCTACTTCACCGACGTCCTCACCGCGAGCCGCGAGTACGCCGCCGCCACCGTCCAGGGATGACACCCATGACCACCACGAACACCCCCGTCCTCCACCCCGACCTCACGCAGACCCAGCGCGACTGCCTGGACGCCCTGCCGCTGACGGGCAACCACGTCGTCAGCGGCCCGCCCGGCAGCGGCAAGAGCCTGCTCGCCGCGCACCGCGCCGTCCACCTCGCCCTCACCGGCCGCCCCACCGTGCTCCTGTCGCGCTCCAACCTGCTGCGCCAGCTCCTGCGCGACACCCTCCAGGGCCTCACGATCCCGGGCGCCCCGGTGGAGGCATCCACCGTTCATGCCTGGGTCCTGAAGCACTTCGGATACGGCGCACCGCGCACCCAGGACGGCTGGTTCGACTGGACGGCCCTCGCCCACCAGGCCGCCGCCTCCCTCGGCGACAACGAGGCGGCCACGCCCCACCTCGTCGTCGACGAGGGCCAGGACCTGTCTCCGGGCTTCTACCGGCTCGTCCGCCTCTCCGCCGCATCGGTGACGGTCTTCGCCGACGAGTGCCAGCGCCTCACCGACACCAACTCCACCCTCACCGAGATCACCGACGCCCTCGGCCGCGCCACGGGGCGTGCCGAGGTCTCCGGCAACCACCGCAACACCCGCGAGATCGCGTCCCTCGCCGACCACTTCCGCACCGGCGGCAGCGCTTCCCCCATGCCCTTCCGCAGCGGTGTCCTGCCCGTGATCCGCCGTTACTCCGGCGCCAAGGACCTCGCCGACGACATCGCCACCACGGCGGCGCGGCACCCGGCGGACCGCATCGGCGTCATCGTCAACTCCTCACGCGCGGCTGCCGACCTCATGCGACGCCTGGAGCGCTCCGGCCTCGCCCACGAACCCCAGCTCTACAGCTCGGCGGCCACCGCCGGCCGCTACCGCGACCTCGACCTCGCCCGTCCCGGCGTGGTCGTCGTCCACCGCGCCAGCGTCAAGGGCCTCGACTTCGACACCGTCGTCATCGCCGACGCGGAGTCCGACTCCGCCACCGACCCCACGGAGGCGACCCTGCGCATGGCCTACTACGTCATGATCACCCGGGCGCGTCAGCGGCTGGTGCTGGGCTGGCAGGGCAGCAGGTTGCCGCGTCACCTGGAGGGGCTGGACGGGTGGGTGCGGACGCGGTGACGGCATGACATCTCGACGCCAGGGCGTACGCGCACACAATCCGAGAGGACCACAACCCCGATGAGTAAGACCGATGGCACCAAGGGCCTGATCCAGCAGGCCTTCGACAAGGCGTTGGTCGTCCAGCAGCCGCTGGCGGAGAGGCGCGTCGCTGGTTTGCGGCGATCCCACCCCGACGACACCCCGCAGGATCTGATCCGGCGGTTGGATCGCCACTACCTTTTCGGCGTCACAGTGTCAGGAGGAGCATCCGGCGCGGCAGGAATCGTGCCCGGAACCGGGATTCCGACAGCTCTGGCCGATGTCCTGCTCTTCACCGAAGCGTCAGTGCTCTACACGCTGTCGCTGGCCGAGGTTCATGGCACGCACCCGGAGAACATCGAGCGACGCAGGCTCCTGGTCCTGACGGTCCTTCTCGGCGACAGAGCGATCACGGCGCTGGACAAAACGATCGGGCGCACAGGCCCTTATTGGGCACGGCGCATCGTCGATGCGATCCCCATGAGCGCGATCAATCGGGTCAACAAGGTGCTGGGTCCGCGGTTCATCACGAAGTACGGGACCAAGCAGGGGGTCCTGGTGCTCAGCAAGCAGGTGCCACTCGGTATCGGTGCCGCGCTCGGCGCCGGTGGCAACCATCTCTTCGGGCGAGTGACGGTCAAGTCCGCACGCACCATCTTCGGCGAGCCTCCGTCGAACTGGTCCGGTGCCTGAACGGGTGAGCGGGGAGTGCCCACGAGTAGTGCACCGGTCAGGTGCCGATGGGAAGGGGGCCGTAAGTCGGACGAGCGGGTGCAGAGGACAGCGCCGCGTTGCGATTTTCGCAACACGTCGATACGGTGAGAGGATGACCGAGACTGTGATCGACCGTGTACGTGGAGTCATGGACGCAGCCTCCCTCTCCCAGACCGCGTTCGCCGAGCGGGTCGGCCTCTCCCCGGACAAGCTCTCCAAGTCGCTCAGCGGCGTGCGTCGCTTCAGCTCCCTGGATCTCGCCCGCATCGCGGAGGCCACCGGCACGACGGTGGATTACCTGCTCGGCGGACGTGAGCCGGTGCGCCCCCGCTCTGCCGCCCGTTCCGGCGGTGCGGTGGCCGAAGGCGCCCGGTGGGCCGAGGTCGAGGCCATCGCCTGCCGGTTCCAGAACGCCTACGACGTGCTGGACCTGCTCGGCCGGCCCCGCGCGATCCCCGACCTGCCTCAGCCCCGCCCTGAACTCGAGCGGTACGTCGACCAAGGGGAGCACCTCGCGGCCGACTTCACGGAGCACCTCGCGCGGCAAGGCGCGGGGGCTCCCGCCGGTATGGATCTCCCGTCCCTCACCCGCCTCCTCGCGGACCACTGCGGAATCGACGTGGCCCTCGTCGACCTTCCCGTCCAGGCTGCTCTCTCCGGCGCGACGTGGCAGTCCGACGCCTTCCGCATCGTTCTGCTCGCAACCACCCAGGAATGGACCCGGGCACGCTTCACCCTGGCCCATGAGGTGGGACACCTCCTCGCCCGGGACGCCCAGGACCTGCGCGCCGACGCGGTACCGGAACCCGGTAGGCAGAAGGACTACTCCGAGGTGAGGGCCAATGTCTTCGCCGCCCACTTCCTGATGCCCGAAGCCGAAGTGCGAGCTGTCTGGGAGCGCACGGTCACCGACCGGAACGCTCCCACGGACGCCGAGCTCAGCGAGCTGGTCGTCGCCTTCAAGGTGTCGCCGAGCGCGCTGGCCGCACGACTCCACCGCATCGGGCTCCTCGACACGGCCCGCCGGAACAGGTTCCGTGGCTTCACCACCGAGATCTGCCACGTCCTCGCGGGGCGGCTCGACGACCACTACCGCCACCGCGCCGAATCCGCCGTGGCGCGCCCGCCACTCGTCCCGATGGCGGAACTGCACGCCGCGTACGAGGCAGGCGAGACGACCCTCCGCCCTCTGGCGGCTTATCTGGACCGCAGCGTCGATGACCTGAGAGCCATACTCGAGCCGTCGCCCGCCCCGCGGGCGCTGCCGGAGGACGAGAGGGGCGACCCGGTATTCCAGCCATGACCAACTCCCTGGACCTCTCCAGCCGCGTCAGCTTGTTCCCCGACAACACGGTTCTCTGCAACTTCGGTGCCGTGAGCCGTCTGGATCTGCTCCGCAAGGTGCTCGGCGGGTGTGGCCGCTGGACCGAAGCGGTGGCGGAGGAAGCCCGCCGCTCAGCCGCCTACGTCCGCGACCTCGGTCAACTCCCCGTCGAGGGCTGGCTGGGGGAGCCGATCGAACTATGCACCGAGGCTGAGATCGCCTTCGCGGACCGACTGCGACGAGCGGTCTTCGGCGGCATTCCGAGCGAGCCCCTGCGTCATCTGGGCGAAGCCGAGACCCTCGCCCTGATCCAGACGAGGAAGGAGTTCGCCGGGGCCGTCTGGATCACGGACGACCGCGACGCGGGCGAGTACGCCGCAGCGCGCGGTATTCCCGTCAAGAACACCGTCACCCTCATGCGCGAGGCCGCCGTGTCCGGGCTCATCCATTATGCGGAGGGGCACCGTCTCCTTCTCGGGATGGTCGCCGACGGGCGGCACATCCGTGGCGTTCCGGACCGCGCCGAGCGCTTGCTGGACTGACGGTTCACGACGGGACGGGGCGCCCCGGGTACGGGGTCCGGTCCGACGGGCGCCCCCGGTAAGCCGCAGACCGTGACCGCCTCCACCATGGGCGGACGGAAGCGGGGCCGGCCAGGTGTCATCGGCAGCCTCCCGGGCACCGAGCCGGTCTGATGGGTATGCGAGAGCGGCCGGTCTCGCCCACTCACCCTCGCTCGGGGCCTGAGGCCCCCGGGACGTGCGGTGCAGGGACGAACAGTCCCCGCACCGCGCCGGACGCCGCAGCCCGTTACCGCTTGGAGGGCAGCACGCTCCCGGCAGCGGGGGCGCTCACCTCCGCGAACTGGTCGCGGCCCTGTTCGGCGAGACGTCCGAGGCGTACGAGCTGGGTGTCCTGGGCGGCCTGGTCACTGCGCTCCACGGCGCTGCGCAGAGCGTCGCGGGCGGCCAGGACCTCCATGCGGAGAGTGGCCGGGTAGGAGTCCTGTTCGGCGAAGCGGATGGTGAGGATCGATGTGCGGACCGCCGGGTCGAGTCCGGTCCAAAGTTCCTCGGCCCGTCCCGTGGCCGTTCGCATGGCGTCAGCGTCCATGGCCTTACGCGTGTCCATGACCGCCTCCGCCGCCTTCCGCAGTTGCTCCAGGAGCGGCGACGGCAGTAGCCCCCGTCCGCCCTGGCCGGCGATCGTCGCCCGGGCGTAGGCACTTCGGGCTCGGGCGCACAACTCCAGGGTGTCGCGGGCCGAGTCCAGCAGTCCGTCCAGGGAACGGCCCACCTTCTCTCCCTTGCTGAGTGCCGCCAGGTCGGCCATGACCTCGGTGAGGGCGTCGCGCTCGGCCGGAGTGACTTCCCGGACCCAGTCGTCCAGGAAGTGGGCGTATCGATCGTGGAGTTCGGCCGCCTTCCGGCCGATGGCGGGGGAGGCCATGCTGCGCCGCAACCGGGCACCGTGCCAGTCACCTGTGCCGAAGCGGTACTTCAGGTCGATGGTCCGGTCGGCGTCGAGCCGCACCTGAAGAGTGAGCGGTACCTCGCCCCGGGGCCCGTCGGCGCGATCGTGGACGAAGCCCCCACAGAACTCGTTGCGCTGCGCCGAGCGCAGGTGTGGTCCCTCCCAGAGCTGGAACCGCACCGATGCGCCGCGGTCGCCCGGCACCGTGAGATCGTCCACCCGGTGCCATTCGGTCGGGTAGGGCATGCCGCCGGGGAAGATGACTTCCACGGTGCCGTCCTCGAGTTCGAGTCCAATGTGCTGTGCGGTGACCTGTTCGGCAAGGGCGGTTCCGAAGTCGCCCCCACAGAACGAGCATGTGGTGAGCCCGGCCGCGTTGACCATCCCGCAGCCCGGGCACTTCAGGCCGCCCGCGTCCAGCGTCGCGTCGCAGTCGAGGCACACGGTCGCGGAGGCGGGGTTGTCGTCCCGGCCGCATTCCGGGCACTCGGTAAGGGTGGACACCGGGCGGGCGGCGCGCAGCCCGGACAGGTCCGTGGCGCACACGGGGCAGGCCGCAGTGAGCTCGGGGGCGGGGACATGGCAACCCGGGCAGTCCACGGTGGCCGTCCCGAGCAGCGGGGTGGCGCAGCCCGGGCAGACGTCGGCCGTGACCGGAATGCCCTCGACGGTGCAGGTCTCGGCTGGGCAGGCGAGGGTTCCGAGGAGGCCGGTCTCCACGGCGGCGCCGTGGGCGACGGCCGTCATGGGATCCACCGCATGCGACACCGTCTCCTCGCCGAAGAGGTCCTCGAGGGTGCGCCTGACGGCCGGGATGCGAGTGGAGCCACCGACCAGGAGGACGCGCTGGACATCCTCCGGCAGCGCGTCGCCTTCCTTCAACACGGACTCGACCGTTTCCCGCATACGGCCCAGATGCTCGTTGAGGAGTGCTTCGAAGTCAGTGCGCCGTACCGCCCCGGACCAGGATCCGCCCTGGCGGCCGAGCGGAGCGAGGGTTACCTCGGAGACATCGCGCGAAGAGAGTTCGACCTTCGCGCGCTCCGCGGCTGCCCGGATGCGCGAGGCGTCTCCATCGCCACTGTGGTCGCGCCCGTCCGGCTGTTCGCGCAGATGGTCGTCGAGCAGAGCGTCGAAGTCGCTCCCGCCGAGGAGGTTGTCCCCTCCCAGCTGGCCCACCAAGAAGTAACTGGGACCGATCGTCAGCAGAGACACGTCGAAGGTACCGCCACCCAGGTCGAAGACGAGCACGGTGGCGTAGGCCTCGGTGCCGTCCTCGTCCGGCCTGATGCCGAATGCGTGCGCGGCGGCGGTCGGCTCCTCGACGATCCGCGCCACGTGGAAACCGGCCAGCCGCCCGGCCTCACGCACCGCGCTGAACTGCGGTTCGGCGAAATACGCCGGCACCGTGATCACCGCACGCCCGAACGGCACACCCGCAGCGGCCTCGGCGTCCTGCTTGAGCCTGCGCAGCAAAATGGCGGAGACCTGGACCGGAGACAGGTAGTGCTCGCCGAGCCGGATCTCCACCGAGCCGTCGGCGCTCGCCCGGACGGGCGACGCGTCGTGCGGCCGCGCCTGCAGCGCCTGCTGCACGAGCTCGTCCTCCCAGCGCCGACCGATCAGCCGCTTGGCCTCCGTGATCACGGAACCTGGCTGTGCAGTGCGCCAGTTGAGAGCTTCGTGCCCGACCAGGAGGGCGCCGTGGGGATCGACTCCGAGGGCGGAGGGGGTGGCCT
Source organism: Streptomyces clavifer (assembly GCA_014651175.1). GTDB lineage: Bacteria > Actinomycetota > Actinomycetes > Streptomycetales > Streptomycetaceae > Streptomyces > Streptomyces clavifer. Next base: position 283,647 of record BMWJ01000005.1, read on the forward strand.
GGTCGCCGTGCCGGTTAGGCAGGACGACGGGGACGCCGTCGCTCAGCCAGGCGGTGACGGAGTTCGTGGTGCCGAGGTCGATGCCGAGAATCCGGTGCATGGAATTGCTTCCTGATCGTCATGGGGCGTCGGATGTAGGACGTGGGTGCGGTACATGGGCGACGGCGTCCGGCCCGGAGCGGGACGGGGCCGCCGGGCATCCGGGACGCGCCGGGTGCGCTGCGGGCAGGTGAGTCGACGAAGCGCGGCGGCAGATTCAGGCGCGACGGGTGCGACGCCCTCGCCTGGCCGAGGGTTTACGCGGCAGCTGCCGCCCGGAGCGGGTGGTACGCCGGGGCTGAGTCCGCTTGCCCCCGGACGAGGCCCCTGCGGAGACCGCTGGATCCGTGCTGTCCGTGCTGTCCGCGCTTGCCGGGACCACGGTGGGTTCCGGGACGGGCCCCGGCGCGGCGACTACCACCTGCGCGGACCGAAGGGTGGAGTTGCCCAGGCGGAAGCCGGTGACCTTCTCCTGCAGCACCATGCCGTCCGGGGCGGAGGGATGGGGCGCAGTCCCGACGACGCGCATCTCCGCCGGATCGACGGCCCTGCCCACCGCGTCCATCGGACTGACGTCGTTCCGGGCGAATTCGCTCCGCAGCATCACGTGGGCCGCGTCGATCTGCTCGCTCAGTGCGACGGCAGCCGAGGTGGCCTCGCGTGCGGACCGTGCCTCGTGCAGAGCGCCGGCCCGGCGACGCGTGTCGGCGAGCAGGTCGTCCAGTGGCAACAGGGCTCCCAGCAGTGCGTGCAGCCGGGCTTCGGCCTCGTCGCGTTTATGGGACAGCGCCTCGACCCGGCGACGCAGTTTGTCCAATTCGGACGGAGGGCCGGCGGGAGCGCTCGGAGCGGGATCGTTCACGGGAGTTCCTCGGTGTCATGGCCGGGCAGGGGCGGTGTGAGCATTTCGGCGACGAGGGAGTCGACCGCACTGCGGGAGGCCTGGTCTGCCCGACGGATGAGCCCTTGCCTGACCGGATCCTGCCTTGCGGCGGTGAGGGCCTGTGCCGCCTGCTTGCGCAGGGCCGGGGACCGGGTGCCCGGCACGGTGCCGGGTACGAGTTCGTTCAAAGTGGGACCGAACCATGGAATAGACGGCATTGCGTCACCCCCTGGGCCCGAGTCGGGTTCGTCGACGGTCAAAAGAGGGATTCCTGTCCGGAGTCGTGGTCGCTGCGGCGCCGGGGGGAGGGGCCGAACAGCAGGCCCTGGTCGGAAAGTCCGGCGCCGATCCGTTCCGCACACGCACGGTCGCGCTGCGCCCCGCCGAAGTCTCCCTCTGCCTCGCGCGTCGCGGCGCGGCGCAGGTAGGCGGATTCCACGGTCTGGTCGAAGCGTGCACTGACGCCGATCCGCATCAGGTCCCGCAGGAAAAGCCCGATCACGTCCGACGGCGACGCCTCTGCTTCAAGGTGTTCGGCGAGGTCGAGCACTGCGGCGTCACATTGCTCCGTGACATGTCCACGGGCCGGACCCGCGACAACGGCGGCGGTGCTCAGCAGGGCCACGCGGTGTTCCATCCACGCGCGAGGACTCTCGGCATCGGAAGACATGGACGCGTCGATCAGCAGGTCGACGAGCACGTCGTCGACGAGTCCCACGCTGTGCGGGGATCGGGTCTCGCTGTACTGGATCACCTTGCGCACGGCGGTCCGTGCCACTGACGTACGCCCGCGGGACGCGGCGGCCACGGCCTGTCCGACGTAGTGGCGCGTCAGCCACTCCCGGCCCGGCGCGCCGTCCGGGTCGCGCCGGAGCAGGTCGCGTACGGCGGCTGGGCGGATCGTCTCCTGAGGTTGTGCCCCGTCGAGTACCCGACGCAGGTCGGCTCGCAGATGGTCGTCGAGGCCGCACCTGGCATCCGGCGCATGGGGCGACACGAGCAGGGCACGCGCGAAGCGGTTCCTGCTCTGCCGAGGGTCGCTGTCGAAGACTTTCCTGCCCTGCCGGACCAGCTCAGCGGTGAGCTCGGCGGCCTGTGGGCCGTCCTCGGGGAGCAGCGCGTGCGCGAGTTCCAGGCCGTGGATCCGTGTGACGGGGGAGTGGCCGCGCCCGTTGCGGCGCCGTCCGACATTCTTCCCCGCGCGCAGTACAGCCGCCTGATCCTTGGCGTCGAGGGTGTGCCCGAGTCGCGCCGCCGTGCTGAAGTCTGCGAGCGCCTCGCTCCACTCCCCGCCCCGCACCCGGTTCTGACCCCGCTGGGCGAGGGCCCGGGCGAGCACGTCGGCGCACCTGCGGTGATCGGGCGAGTCCGCGATCCAGGTGGAGGGGTCGGGGTGCCGGGCGGTGTAGGCCTCGAGGAGGACGAGATGGCGCCCGTGGCCCACGAGATGCCGGGCGGCATGCCCGAGCGGGATCAGGCCGTCGGCTCCTACGTCTGCCGGAATGACCGCGGGGCCGGAGCGCTCGGCCTCCCAAGCTGTCTCCCATGCTGCCAGGGCGTCTCGGCCACCCCGGACATCCAGGGCTTGCAGCAGAGCGGTGATGCGCCCGAGTAGTTGACCACGGGCCTTCTCCCAGAGCTCGTCGGGCACAGGAGTGCCGCGCCGCCCGGTGAGCAACGCACGGAAGTCGCCCGGGTCATCCTCGTCCAGGAGGTGTGCCCACAGCACGATCGCGAGGGCCGCTGTGCCGGCATCGTCGTGCCGTCCGCCCTCTTCGCCCAGCCGACGGAGGGTACCCACCGCAAGGGCGTGCACGACCCCCGTCGCCGCCAGATCCAACTCGCTGTCAGGGCACCGCTGGACCGCCTCCGGCCAGTTTCCGACCCGTGCGGCCAGCGCGGCGCGGAGCACGGCGTACCGCACCGTAGCGTCGTCGGCGTCGGGTGTGCCGAACTCACTGTGGAATCGCTGCACAAGTGGTCGTACGACGCCGAAGTCGGCACGGAGGAAGGCGCGCTCGGCCTCGTCGAGCAGTCGGGCCGCAGTGACGGTCCGGCCAGATCCACCGGTATCGTCCACACTCACGGCTCATTGCCCCCTGATCCCCTGCATGGCAATGGCCACCGCAAGTAAGTGTGTTGGCGTCGTCAACACACTTCTGGTGTGGGGTGGCTGGATCCGGTGCGGCGATACTTCCTGTCGGCGGTCCCAGCAATGGTTCACGGACACGCACCCCTTGTGAAGACGGCGTCATGACATCGGGCCCTACTGGCCCGCGTCTCACCGAATCCACGCCGGAACCCATGTCAGGCGCGGGGAGTTGAGGCAAAATGAGATGGTGTCAATTCTCCGCAATGACCCTCGCACCTCCGCTGCTGTTCGCGGCAGCGGCTGGGTGGCCAACTCTCCACAAGCTGACCAGTTATTGGCGCGTCTGGAGCCAAACGAACGGGTCGAGCTGCTGTTCACCACTCTCCGGTTCCAGGGCGCGCTGACCGGTCGACGTCTCCTTCTGTGGCGGGGCACCTTCAAGGTGGCCCACATGGAACTGCGCCGTCCCCTTACCTTCCTTGAGGGGAGAGGCACTTCCCGGTTCGGAGAGGCGGTCGTACTCGACGGCCCCGAAGGCGCGATAGAGCTCAGTTCCCTCTCTCCGGCCGCGGCCAGGGCTCTGGCCGACGCCGGGCGGCGCAGCAACGGCAACGTCTCTGGTGCACCTCCGCGCGTCGCGCAGCACGACCACGAGCTGTTCGGGATGACAGGACCGGGCCGAAGGTCACCCGGCCAGGCCCCCGCACCCCCGTATGCGGAAGGAAGTACACGCTCAGCGCGGGAAAGTTTCCACACAAGGAGCATCCGCACATGGCAGGACGCCGAGCTCGCCGCCGCTGACCACATGCGCAGTCTCGGCTTCACCGACGCACGGGTGACGGGCGCCGGCGCGGACGGCGGCATCGACGTGGTCGCCCGCGACGCCGTGGCGCAGGTGAAGCACTACAGCCAGCCGATCGGTGTCGGACCCATTCGAGAACTGCGGGGAGTAGCGGACTCGCACCACCACCTGCTGTTCTATGCATCCGGTGGCTACACGGCCAGCGCCCGGCAGTTTGCCGACGAGAGGGAAGTCGCGCTGTTCTCCCTCCCGGAACTCGGTCACATCACTCCGCTCAACCCGGCAGCGGTTGGCTTGTCCGCTCGTCCGGCCCCGCCCGCCGGAGGGAGCCGGATGATCTCCAGTCCCGACCAGGCAGCTTCGGGGCGAGGCTGGACGCCGACTGGGCGCGCGAGTCAGCGTGCCGCCGAGTTGGATGCCCAGCGGCAGACCGTGCTCCGCCTGATCACTCGCGTCCGTGCACGCACCAGTGAGGTGCACGCCCTGCCGTCCAACCGGTACACCAAGGACCTCATCAAGTCGCTGCAAGCGGCGCACAAGCTGACGGAGCGCGCGGCCTCCTTGCTGGTCAAGTCTCAGGCCGACTTCCAGACGTACGGCACGCGGAAACGGTTCATAGCCATGGCCGACGAGAAGGCCCGCGAAGCCGCCCTCAAACTGGGGATGCGTACCTGACGGTCAGGCGTTCCTCTCTTGAGGCCGAGTGCATCTGTAGTCGCCGTTCGAGGACTCGCTGGGTACCAGCACCGGCTTGAGGGCCCGGCCGGGTGCAAGCGCCCGCTGAAGACAGCCGTCACCCGCTCTTGCGCCGACGGGATCACGATGTGGTGCCGTGAAGCTCGGCCCGGACGGTCTTGCCGCCGGGTGGGTGGGGTACGCAGTCCCAGTGGTCGGTGAGGGCGGTGACGAGCAGCAGGCCCCGGCCGCCGGAGTGCAGCGCCTCGGGTTCGGTGTCCGCCGGAGGGGGCTGCGGGTACACCTCCCCGCGGGCGTCGGTGACTTCGACGCGGAGGCGGCCGGCCGCCGGGTCGTAGGCGAGGGTGAGCCGGAAGCACCGACCTGGTACGAGGCCGTGGAGGACGGCGTTGGCCGCGAGCTCCGCGACCACGAGCTCGGCACGCTCCGTGAGTTCCTGCGGGGCACCCCAGGACCTCAGCTCGGTCCCGGCGAGCAGTCTGGCCAGCCGGGCGCCGCGTCGCGTGGACGACAGGAGCTGGGAGAAGGTGCGGGTGGGGCGGCCGACTTGGGGCAGCGCGTGGTTCATGGCGTCAGAGTGACGGCAGGACGCGCCTGGGGGCGAGAGCCACACCCCGTACGCGGAGTCAGCGTACGGGCACGAAAAGTGGACAGTACGGGGTTCGCTCCGTCACGCTGAGTGGTGAGCCCGGGGCGGTGTCAGGAGCCGTCGCCGTGCGGTGCGGAGAGAGGCGGGGGCCGGATGAGCATCGGTGTGGGGGAGGCGGCCGGGGGCGTCGGCGCGCAGGGAGTTCCGGCGGGGGAGTGGGAGCGGGAACCCCATCCGTCCGACAGTCTGCGCACGTTCGGCGCGGTCGTCCAGGCGCTGCGCGAACACGCGGGGCTCAGCCGGATCGAGCTCGGCGCCCGGGTCCAGTACTCCAAACACACGGTGGAGTCGGTGGAGTTGGGCCGACGGATGCCGGACGAGGTGTTCGTGGAGCGTGCGGAGGAAGCGCTCGGCAACACCGGTGCCCTGCGGAAGGCCGCCTGCCATCTCACCCGGGGTGAGGCGGGGCTCGCGGCGTGGTTCCGGCGGTGGGCACGGCTGGAGCGGGAGGCGGTGAGCCTGTGCACGTACGAGTGCCGGCTGGTGCCGGGGCTGTTGCAGTCGGAGGCGTACGCGCGGGCCGTGTTCGACAACAGCATCCCGTTGCTGACCGATGAGCAGGCGGAGGCACAGCTCACCGCACGGATGGAGCGACAAGCGATGCTGCGGGAGCGGCCGACCGTGCCGTTCAGCTTCATCGTGGAGGAGTCGGTTCTCCGGCGGCGGCTCGGGGGAGAACAGGTACAGGCGAACATGCTGGACCGTGTGCTTGAGCTGACCGCGCCGCGCAACGTGACGTTTCAGGTGGTGCCGCTGGAGCTGCCGTTCCACGGGTGCCTGGATGGGCCCATGCGGATCTTGGAAACCCCGGAAGGGCGGCGGCTCGGCTACTCCGAAGGGCAGCAGAACGGGCGGCTGATCTCCGACCCGAAAGAGATGAGCCTCCTCTGCCAGCGCTATGACACACTGCGCTCACAGGCCCTCAACCCCAAGGAATCCAGGGACCTGCTGGAGCGACTTCGAGGAGAGCGATGAGTAGCGGTACGAAGGAACTCGCCTGGTTCAAGTCCAGCTACAGCGGCACCCAGGGCGACGACTGCGTGGAGGTCGCCGTCACCGAGCAGGCCATCCACGTGCGGGACTCCAAGGACGTGACCCGTCCTGCGTTCGCGGTGGACCGCGAAGGCTGGGGACAGTTCGTGCGGTTCGCGTCGGAGTGCTGAGCGACTTGATGGCGTGCCGTCTGCGGAAGTGGCAGGCGGCACGCCATCGCCGTGCTCAGGGACCATTTGTCTTGCCCGCAGGCGCGTAACCGAGGGCCGCACGGTCGATGAAACGGTCACCGAGGTCGCGAATGGGCGCGGGTTTCGGCTTCTGTACGGCGTTCTTCGCCGTGGACTTCTTCGGGGTGGGCTTTTTGCCGCCTGCACGCCCAGCTGGTGTCGCCTGCGCCTGCTTGACGCTCCTTGCGGCCGGCGTGTTGCGTGCTGCGTACTTCTTGCGGAGCGCCGAGAGCTTCTCGCGTTCCTGGACGGCCACGTTGGTGGGGAGGGCGTTGGTGAGCGCCCGAGCCCGGCTGAGCGCGTAGCGCGCCTCGTGCCAGCGCTTCCTTTTGATGGCCGAGCCGGCCACCCCGATGGTCTGCTGCAACGCCTTGATCTTCGCGGGCTGCCGCTTGGGTATGGGGGACTCGGCACCGCTGCTCCGCCGCTGCACTGCGGCACGGGTACCCCAGTCCGTACCCGAGGTCAGGACGACGACCGAACGAGGGTTGCTGCTTTGGCTTCGACGTACCACGTGCGTTGGTTCCTTGGATGAGCGAGGGGCGCCCCCGGGTGACCGCAGGTGCGGCCACCCGGGAGCGGTTCAGTCGTGGCGGGGGCCCTGGCCGGGGGGCGGGGTGAGGGTGGAGCGGTAGGTGCCGGAATGGCCCTCGGTGAGCGGGGTCTCCATGGTCAGACCGGCGGCGGCCATGCGGTCGTACTCGGCGAGGACGAGGCGCTTGGTGCGGTACTCGCCGTACTTGGCGATCTCGTTGTTCTTCAGGCCGCCCGACTCCGACTGGAAGGACTCCAGGATGTAGTCGGTGTCCTCGTGGGAGATTCCGTAGAGGTGGAAGAAGTACGTGTCCAGCTCTACGCGAAGGCGGGCGCGGCGCTCCTCTTCCCACTGGAAGGGCTCACCCTCATCGCCGAGGTCGCGCGCGAGCGGGGTCATGTCGTAGGCCGTGTAGACGAGTTCGAGGACGCGGGGGAGAAGGAAGGGAAGGTGGGGCTCCAGGGTGGCAGGGGTGGGAACGGGGAGCTGCTTCCAGATGTAGACGCCCATGCTGATGGCGCCCACCTTCTGGCGGGACACGTAGTCGAAGATGAGCGTGCTTTGCGCCGCGACGAGGCCAGCGGCAGCTTGCGGTGCAACCTGAGGTAGGGCAAGAGGAAGCTTCTCCACTGCAGCTGACTTCGGAATGAATGCAGGGATCGCAGTGCGCTCATCGGTAGATCTGGCGACATTGCGCCAACCGATTAGCCAGTCGTATGCCCATGACAAATCGGAAAGGCGTGCATCAACGCCCGGAATTTCCTTAACTTGACCCTTCCTGCTTACTGTGATCGTACCGCTCTCCTGGATCCAGTAGCGTGGCATGGCGGCTGCCTCGGGAGATCTTTTTTCCTGCACCTCGATCCTCTTGTAGTGATTGTTCCCTGTGCCATGATAGCTATTCCAGCGATGATCGTAGAGGTGTACCATTTTTCCGTCGTACTGTGGGAGCATCCTCTTTCCGCTCCGCGTGAATGTGTGACCTTTCAGTTGCCAGCCATCTGCGACGAGTTCGTCGTGTGTACGGAACAGGTCAGAGTCGTCTGTCGTGTGGAAGAAGGTGGCCTTGAAGGCCATGTGCCATGGGTTGCCGCCCAGGCTCCCTTCGTTCCAAAGCACAGGAACGCGCCGGTATACGCCTGCCGTGATGCTCGCATCACGCTGCGTTCGAAATACCGGAAGAGTTCCTGTGTTGGGGTTGATTCGGGCCAAGTCTTCAGGGTCAAGGGTGAATACGCGATGAGGGTCCTCCAGGTCCGCGACTTCAGATAGGAAGAAGCCGACGCGGCTGGCATCTGCCCCCTTGGCTGGTCCGGTGAGCGAAAGTAGACAGAATTTGTAGCTTGAGTGCACACTCTCGAACCATTTGCCACCCTTCGGTAGCGCTGAAGACTTAGGGCGCTTGTTTTCGAAGTCATAAAGTGAGGAAAGAATGCTGCGCTGGGTGAAGTTCGCGAAAAGGTATTGCGATCCCGCGCCTGTTGCGATCGCCGTCGGTAGAATTAGGCCGAGTCTGCCCGTCGCGCTGACCACGTTGGTCATTTGCTCGGCGAACAAAGTGTCCGTCTGTAGCATGGTGACACCTTTAAGCGTCAACCCTTTGGCACACAAAGGGAACACGCCAGAGTCCCCTGCGAAGTGAAACGTCCCCTTAACCGCGCGCCGTGCCTCCCGGTAGCGCTTGCTGGCCTCCGAGTTCTCCCGCTCCCACTCGACGATGCGGGTGCGGCGGGCTGTGCCGGAAATTTCCGCAATCGCCGGATCAACCACGCTGAAATATTTCTTGTCCTCGAAGTCGACCTTGTCCCACGGTGGGTTGCCCACTACGCATGAGAATCCGCCGGCCCAGCCGGTTCCCGGGGCGATCGTCTCGGACATCCTCCCCGCCTCAGCCAGGGCGGGATCATCCGGCACATGGAAGACCTCTGGGAATTCCAGGTGCCAGTGGAAGAAGGCGTACTGGTCGCGCAGGCGCACGATCTCGTCGTGAGTCGACTGCGGTGCCGCATCGCCCTCGGGATCTTCCAGCCCTCGGAACACCTTGTGGGTGATGGCCGGCGGCATATCTTCACGCTTGACCCAGACGAACGCCGCGCACCATGAGTCCGCCAGACGCAGGGCGTGCAGGTACTCGGCCGAGGTCGACCAGTCGCGGTACGCGGCCTCCTTGCGTCGGACATCGGTGAGGCTGTCGTCTGAGGACGCAGAGATCTGGCGCAGCCCGCGCGCGAAGGAGCTGTTGGCGACTGTGGTTTCCGTCGCGACCTCGAACAGGCCGCCTTGACCGACGCGTTCCTGTGCGTTGCGGGCGAGCAGCGAGCGAGTCCAGGCTTCGTCGTCGCCCTCGGTCTTCTTGAAAGCTCTATCCGGGATGCCGTCTCGCATCAAGGCCGGCGTCGCCCCGATCAGGCCATTACCGTGCTTGATGTGTGCGTCCAGGAAGCTGAGGGGCTTGCCCGGCTCCATCGCTTCCAGCCACAGCGACACCTTGGCCAGCTCGACCGCCATCGGGTTGAGGTCCACACCGTACACGCAGCGTGCGGCGACCTCGTGCATAGCGTGACGCACGGACTCGGCCGTGGGCTCAGGGTTGCGGTCGCGGACGGCGGCGACCCGCTTGGCGATGCGGCGGGCTGCCGCCACGAGGAAGTGGCCCGACCCGCAGGCAGGGTCGCAGACTGTTAGGGAAAGGAGTTCTTCGACGATCGTATCGGCAGGGTCCGGGCGGCGATTGGCGCTCGCGTTCTGCTCCCCGCGTCTGACAGCGTCGTCTATTACCGGGTTCAGCGTCGAATCCAGCAGCGTCTCGGTTAGCGCGGACGGGGTGTAGTAACTGCCCGTCTTCTTTCGGTCGTTACCGATGCGGTCGACCAGTTCGAACTTTCGCTCGGTGTCGCTGTGCTTCGGCACCAGCTCCAACAGCGCCTCGTATACGGACCCGAGCTCTTCAGCGCCCATGTGCTGATAGTCGACGGGACGCCAGCGGGCGGAGCCCGTGTCGCGCATGCGGGCCAGGTGTTTGACCGCCTCGAAGAGGTGGCGGTTGGCCAGCCGCACTCCGCGCAGGGGTTCGTCGGCAGGCGTGTCGTTGAAGAGGCCGCCGAGTCCCCGCAACCCCAGTTCGGGGCGGCCTTCCTCGGATCCCAGCGCATCAATCAGCAGCTCCAGGGACCGGTACCGGTCATCGTGGGCGGTGCCCAGGCGACGCAGGGAGTGCCGACGGAGGCGGGCGGTGGAGAAGTAGCGGGTGAAACGGTCGCGGGTCTGCTCGTCCGCCTCGGGGTCGAGCAGGGCCCCCCGGTCCTCGGCGACGAAGAGGAAGATCATGCGGTAGACGAGTCGGAGCAGTGCAGTCTGGAAGGTGTGGACGTCCAGGCGCTTGCGCAACTCGTCGTTGTGCGGGTGGCTCAGGAACCCGGTGCCGAGGACGGTGAGCGCTGCCTGGACCCCGTCGCGGAAGTGGTCCAGGGCCCGGCTGCCGGACTCGATGGCGACCGTCCGCCACTTCTCCAGCCAGCACCCCGAAGCCGCCGCCCCCTCGGCCACCGCGAACCGGGACGCGTGCAGCACGCAGTACAGCAGCACGAACTCGCTGAACAGCTCGCCGTCGAAGATGGCTTCCAGGTCGAACTCGACGTACGCGGCGGTCGCGAAGGACGACGAGTCGCGCAGCAGCCGCACGCGGCGGCCGTTGGTGAGGACCGCCCACAGGTGGGCCTCGGTGCGGTTGAGGCAGTCCTGGAGCATGGACTGCGGGGGGACCTGGCCGAAGGTCAGGCGCTTGTCGAGCTCCTGGTTCCAGGGGACCTGGTGGACGAGGGCCGGGCCGTGGCGGTGGGAGACCGGGAAGTGCTTGTCCGGGTCGGCGTCGGCCGGGACGCCCGCCGCGCCGACCTCCGTCAGCGCGCCGAAGTCCAGCTTGCGGAAGAGCTGGGCCAGCCAGTCGGTGCCGGCCCGGCCGGTCGGGTCCGCAGCGGGTGCGCCGGTCTTAGGGTCGGCGGGCAGGGCGGTGCGCAGGTCGCGCCAGAGCGGCTTGAGGTACTCCCAGGCGCGCTCGGCCTCGTCGCGCACGGGGACCGAGGCGGGCAGGCCGTAGTCGGCGGGCCTGGTGCCCGGCAGGTTCCGTGCCTCGGCGATGCGCAGCAGCATGTCGGCGGGGAGCAGGCCGCCGACCGTGGTGACGGCGGTGAAGGCCAGGGCGGTGCGGGTGGCGGCGGACATCAGGCTTCGGCTCCGGACACGGTAGAGGCGGCGGGGGCGACGGGCGGCAGGTGGACGTACACGCCGAGGACGTCGGCGGGCTCCTGCGGGACGACCTTCAGGCCGCGGACGATCTCCTCGTTGGCCTTGCGCACCCGGCGGTGCGAGGCGTCGAGCTCGGCGGCCAGATTCGTGCCGTACTCCGTGAGGTGTGCGGCGAGGTCCCCCAGGCCGTCCAGGGCGCGGGAGATGGCGTTGTGGGCGGACTGCTCGTGGGTGTTCGCCACGGCGCGGGCCGCGAGGAGGGCGGCGGCCGCGTCGTCGTCGAGCCAGCGGGCGCGCGACGGCATCCCCTCGAAGGCGAGCAGGCGAGCGTCCTCGGCGACCACCTGCCGTTCGCCGGTGCGGGACGGGAGGGTGAGGTGGAACCGGTAGCGGACCAGCAGGAGCGTGGTGCGGGTGGTGACCGCGTCCGTGGTGACCACACCGCAGCGCCGTGCCGGGCGGGGGCCGAGCGCCTTCACGTCCAGTGCCGAGTCCAGGACGTAGGAGGCGATGGCGCCGATCGCCGGGTCGGTGCGGACCAGAGCGGCCTCGCCGCGGGCGATCGCCGGGGTGGTGCGGAAGGGGATCTCGCGGTTCTCCTCGACGAGCCGGTTGCCCAGGGTCGCGGCAAGCGCGTCCCGCAGGCCCGCCGGGGTGCCGCCGGCCTGGGCGGTGAAGTCACCGGTGCCGTCGCGTGGGTCGCGGACCAGTGCGTCCAGGTCGCGCAGGGCCTCCAGGGCGAAACCGCGGACCTCCTCCGCGCCGCCGAGCGCGGCCCGTACGGCGGCGACCTCGCGAGCCACCTCCTCCGGGTGGATCGCGCGCTGGGCGTACTTCGAGCGGGAGGTCTTCTCCCGCTCGGCGGCCGAGGACCACTCACGCTCGATGCGCTCGAAGGACTCCTGGTGGCCGTCCCCCATGTCGAACAGGCTCTCCTGGCTGCCCTGCCGTCCGTGCAGCAGCAGCCACTCCACCACCGCGTCGGTGACGCCGGACGCGGTCTCGTCGGGGACGGAGACGGAGATGCCCAGGTCCTTCTTGATCTGCCGGTGCTTCTTGAACAGCACCTCCAGGACCTTGCCGTCGATACCGTTGTCCTCGCCGTACATGGTGATGACGCGGACCTGGTCGCGCTTCTGGCCGTAGCGGTCGACGCGTCCCTCCCGCTGGTCGTGCCGGGTCGGGTTCCACGCCAGGTCGTAGTGGACGACCGCGTCGAAGTGGTGCTGGAGGTTGACGCCCTCGGACAGGCAGTCGGTGGCGATCAGCACCCGCCGGGCAGCCGGGTCGCCGGCCTCGCCCGCCTCGACGGCGAGCTGCTCGATCCGCTCCAGGCGCTGCTGCGGGGAGAGGGTGCCGGTCACCGCGGCGATCTTCGTCTTCTTGCCGAGCTTGCCGTCGAGCTGCTCGGCGAGGTACGTGGCCGTCGGGATGTAGCGGCAGAAGACGATCGGGTGGTAGCCCTCGGCGATGAGGCCCTTCAGGTGCCGGGTGAGCGCCTTCAGCTTCGCGTCCTCGGCGGGCCCGACCAACTCCGCCGCACGTGAGGCGAGTTCGAGCAGCCGGGCGCCCGCGTCCTCGGACTCGGCGGCGCCCGGTGCGACGTCCATGCCCTCCAGCCGGTCGTTGTCCGCGGAGTCGGCGGCCACCGAGGCACCCAGCAGGTCCGCCTCGTGCGCGGTGCGGGCGACGGCGGACTCGGAGCGGGTCTTCAGCGTCTGCGCGGCGGCGGCCGGGGAGGACACCATCGAGCGCAGCAGCGCGATCACCGACCACCACGCGATCCGGGCCTCCCGCTTCCCCTGCTCACCGGCCTCCGCGACGCGGTCACGCGCGTAGGCGATGGCGTCGTCGAGCAGCGCCCGGTAGCCGGGCGTCAGCTTGTACGGCTCGTCCTTCGTCCAGCGGTCCGAGGGGAAGGCGGTCCGCTCGGCCAGCGAGTCGTCGGCGAGACCGTCCTCCCTGGTGAGGTAGGTGCGGACGTCGGCGCGCTTGCGGGCCACGAAATACTCGGCGAGCTTCGCCCGCCCCGCCGGTGACTCCAGGTCCAGGGTCGCCAGCTCGGGCCGTACCAGACCCAGCAGGTTGCGGAAGGCGGACTCCTTGCCGGAGTGCGGGGTCGCCGTCAGCAGCAGCAGATGGCGGTCGGCGTCGGCGGAGACCTTCCGCAGCAGCTCGTAGCGGAGCTGGTTCGACGCGGAGGACGCGCCGCCCTGCGTCGCGTCGTCGGCGGCCACGCAGGAGTGCGCCTCGTCGACGATCACCAGGTCGGGGCAGTGCCGTACGAAGTCCTCGCGGTGCCGGGTCGACTTGATGAAGTCCGTGGAGATGATCGTGAACGGGTGCTTGTCGAACAGGGACTGGCCGAGCTCCAGCCCGCGTTCCAGCCGCGACACCGTGGAGGCCAGGACCAGTTCGGCGTCGATGCCGAACTTCTCCCGCAGCTCGCCCTGCCACTGCTCGGCCAGCGACGGGGAGCACAGCACCGCCAGCCGGGTCGCCTCGCCCTGTGCCAGCAGCTCCTTGGCGATGAGCCCCGCCTCGATCGTCTTGCCGATGCCGACGTCGTCCGAGATCAGCAGCCGTACGGTGCGCTGCCGCAGCGCCATCAGCAGCGGGACCAGCTGGTAGGCCCGGGGTTCCACGGCGATCGACGCCAGGGAGCGGAACGGTCCCGCCCCCGAACGGAAGCCGATGCGCAGCGCCGTGCGCAGCAGACCGGCGGCCCGCTGGTCGCCCAGGTCGGACGGGCTCGGCGGTGCGAACTCGGCCGGACGCACCTCCTCGAAGGACGGGAAGACGGCCGCGATGTCGTCCTCGCTCCCACCCAGGGGGCGCAGCACCAGCATGTCGGCGGCGCTCTCGGGAAGCACCACCCATTCCCGGCCACGGGCGGCGACCAGCGAGCCGGCTGTGTACGTGAGGCTCATGAGATGTCTCAGTTTCTGGAGATTCGGAAGAGGGCGGCGCGGTCAGCGCAGGTGGAAGTAGGCGGCCTGGTGGCCGGTGATGGCGTCCCAGTCCGCGTCCGTGGGGAAGCGGACGACGTCCCAGCCGGCGTCCTCCAGCCGGTAGCCGGCCTCCAGGTCGCGGGTCGCGCCGGCCGGGTGGCCGGGGACGTCGACGAACACGGCGAGGCTGGCACCGTCCAGGCGGAAGACGAGGTCGGGGCAGGCTCCCGCCTCCGGGACGAGGGTCTTGACCTGGTCGGGGAGCCGGTAGCCCTTTGCCCTGAGCCAGCCGAGCAGGTCGCCCTCCGCGACCAAGGCGGCCAGATCGGTCTCCAGCACGGTCGGCGAGGGCGCCGGGGTGCTCGTGGGAGGGGAGTCCACCGTGCGCGCGGCCGGGGAGTTCTCCGGCGCGGTGGTCGCGCTGTCCGCCGCCGGGGCCAGCCTGCGGAAGAGTTCGCTGCGGGACTCGCCCCGGTCCTCCCGCTCGGTGCGGGCGCCGGCCAGCCGCTCCAGCAGCGGCAGTGCGCTGTGCCGGCTCAGCCTGCGGTGGTGCGTCTGGTTGGCGTAGGACAGCAGGCAGGCGTAGCAGCCACGGGCGCACTGCTCATCGTCCGACGGCCCGCCCTCGTCTTCGCCGGTCTCCGGGTCGAAGTGGCAGATCTCCATGGCGGTCCTGGCCGCCTTGGCGAGGGCGTCCTTGTCGTGCTGGATACGGCGCAGCACACCGGCGCCGCCCTCGGCCGCCTCCGTGAACAGAAGGTGGCGGCGCGGGCCGTCGTCCGGAGGCAGCAGCTCCGCGGTCAGCTCGGAGTCCTCCAGCTCGAAAGCCGCCTCGATGCCCCGCTCCAGCGCGTACAGGAACGACAGGGCCACCGGCTCGGGCTGCGGCTCGTCCAGAGTGACGACGAGGATGTTGCGGCGGTCCTCCACGTAGGGCAGGACACGCCGCTTGCGGCGCTTCTCGTTGCCGTCCTCGTCGACCACCGGCATGCCGGTGCCCTCGATGGCGTCCGCCGCGGCCCGGTCGTTGAGCCAGCGGCCGTCGCCGAGGTCGAGCCAGTAGCCGTCCGGCTCGCCCTCCTTGTCGCGGACGCGGCCGAGGTTGGTGATGCGGACGGTCGCGGAGTCCCCGTAGTCCAGGTCGAGGACCGGAGCGCCTTCGCGGTCGGTCACATGAGAGGTGAGACGCCCCTTGCGGACGCCGTGGTCCTGGAACGCGTACGAGGTCTCCAAGCGGAAACCGGCCCGGCGGCGCTCCTCCTCGTCGGAGGAGATCCGCTCGCGCGGGGTCGTGTACACGGTGTGCAGGTGGAGCAGGCCGGTGCGCTTGCCCGTCAGCTGCTCGTGGCACATCGTGCAGACGTCCGTGCCGACCTTGACGGCGTAGTGGTAGCCGCAGCCGTCACAGCGCCTCGCCTCCGCCGTCGCCAGGTCACCCGAGGCGTCCGGCGGCAGCTGCACCCGGGTGACCTGGTAGCGGGCCCCCTCGTGGTAGATGAGCGCCCCGGGACCGAACTCGCGGATCGCGAGGAACCGGGGACGCTGCAGGTAGTCGCCGTCGGCGTTGCGGCGGTTGCCGGACCGCGGGATGTACGCGGCCAGCGGGAGCCGCGGGAAGCTGTAGCCCGGCAGGAACCCCTCGGAGGCCAGATAGCGGTACGGGTTGAAGTCGCTCATCACCGACTTGCTGTCGGACGAGCGGTTCAGCAGCAGGTTCGTCTGGGTCTCCGCCTCGCGCCGGCGGGTGCGGGCCCGGCCCTGCTCGCCGGGCGTCAGGGTGTGGTCGACGACCCGCTTGTTCTGCTCGTACTGGTCCATGACGGCCGCCCGGAACAGCTCCCGCCACCGGTCGAAGGACGCGTGGAACTCCTGCGGGGCCCGCTCGATCCGGTCCTCGATCCACTCGTCGTACCACCACGTGGTCGCCTCGAAGTCCCCGATGAGCGGGGTCAGTACGGTCCGGGCGGTCGCGATCGCGCGCCGACGGGCGTCCTCGTCGAGGGACAGGTCGTGGATGTGGGGGAGGAGCGCCAGCGCCATGTGCGGATCGGGGCGGTCGCCGCCGTCCGGGTCGTAGGCGACGTCGACGACGTCCGGGATCGCCCTGCCGAGCTTCATCCCGGTCTCCGCCAGCCAGATGCCCTGCAGGTGGGAGCGGACCAGGTCCTCGTTGGCGAGGTCCAGACGCGGCGGGGCCACCTGCCCGGACACCATGTCCTGGGAGCGGCGGAAGTAGTACTGATCGTGGCTGTTGCCCGTGGCGCAGTACGTGGTCACGAGTGCGGGCTGGCCGGAACGGCCCGCCCGGCCCGAACGCTGCGCGTAGTTCGCCGGGGTCGGCGGGACGTTGCGCATCATCACGGCGTTGAGCGAGGAGATGTCCACGCCCAGCTCCATCGTCGGCGAGCAGTACAGCAGGGGCAGTTCGGCGGAGCGGAACTCCCGCTCGCGCTCCAGCCGGTCCTCCGGCGTCACCTGCGCGGTGTGCTCCCGGGCGAACAGGCCCGCCAGCTCGGCCGCCGCCGTCCGGTACAGGTCCCGGAAGAATGGGTTGACCCGCGGCCCCTCGCCGCGGTTGTACGTGCGGGCCAGCGGGTCGATCGCGCCCCGCTCGCCGTTACCGGCCCGCCAGATGAGGGCGGCGGCCGACACCCGGAACCCCATGCGCTTCTCGGCCGCACGGCGGCGGTAGGCCGGGCCGGCGTGCTCCGGGGCCGCCTCCACCTCACGCACCAGGTCCGCCTCGCGCAGCACCCTCAGCAGGTCCTCGATGATGCCCTGGACGTCCTCCGGGGGGAGGTCGCGCAGCTCGGGCAGATTCCGCCGCAGGTACTTGCCGAACTTGCCGCGGGCCGACAGGAACAGCGCGGAGCGCTCCATACCCGGCCGCGAGCCGTACGGGTAGGCGGTGCCGACGGTGGGGCGGTCGCTCTCGCTCAGCACCCACGGACCCGCGAGGCGCTCCTCGCTCGCCCGCTGCAAGGTGTCGAAGTCGTCGCGGAAGTACTGCACGTCGATGGCGAGGGCGCGCCGCATGAAGTCCAGCAGCGTCCGGGCGATCTCCTCACGCAGCGCGGGGTCCGCGTCGCGGAGCGCCGCGTGGACGGAATCCCAGCGGTCCGGCTCGGCGGCGATCCAGCCCAGGTCCTCGTAGTCGATGCGCAGCAGCCCCGTCTGCTCGAGGTTCGGCATCGTGATGCGCCAGCCGCGCTCCAGGTCGCGGTAGAGCCGGTACCCCACGACGTCACGGAAGGCCTTCGCCGCACGGCTCTCCATCGAGGGAGCCAGCTTGCTGTGCTTCGTGTTCGCCGCGTACTCGCGGGGCGTCAGCCCCATCACCTCGGTCACGGCCTCGGCGAGGTCGTCATGGCGCAGCCCCTCCTCGCCGGCCCGGACCGCGGCCTGGTGGAGGGCACCGCGCAACTGGGTCACCTGCGCGAAGTCGTTGAAGTGCCCGGCCTGGAGCGACGCGTCCTGCCGGTTGTCGACGAAGGTGAGGAGCTTGCGCGCCTCCTTGCCCAGGCTCTCCTCCGGCACCGCCCGCAGGGACTTCACGATCGACGCGGAGATCAGGGAGGTCGCCGAGGAACGCCCCTCCTGGTCGAGGGTGGCGAGCTTGGCGAAGTCCCGGCCGCGGGTCTGCTCGTAGGAGACCTGGCAGTGCACGCAGAACAGGAACGGCGCCGGCACGAACGCCGCCACCAGACCCTCGTCCGACTCGTTCCCGAAGGCGTCCACGACGACGCGCTTGGGCACCCGGGGGCGGTAGGACTTCTTGACGACGGTCACGCCCTGCGCGTCCCGTTCGAGCCACGACTCCGGCAACCGCCGGTCGTCCACGGCCTTCTGCGCATCGGCGGGCCACTCGTAGTCCTCCCCGGGCATGCCCAGGTACAGATAACCCTCGCCGTCGCGGCCCCCGGAGGCCGAGGTGTCCCGGCGCGGCTCGTACCGGAAGGCGCCGCTCTCCTCGGAGCGCCAGACGGTCAGGTACTCCTGACCGCACTCGCGGCAGAACGCCAGCGGGAACAGCGGCTTGCCGGCACTGCCGGGCTGCTCCAGCTGGTAGGTGCGGGTGAGGGGACGGGTGAGCGGATCCTCCAGCGTCGTGTAGACGGTGTCGCCCTTGGAGAGGAACTGGTGCAGCCGGAAGGCGAACAACGGCCTTTCCGTCACCGGGTGCTTCGCCTGCGCACCGGCCTCCAGGGTGGTGCGGATCGCCTCGCGCACGCTCTCCTCGGCCACACCCGAGGCGTCGGCCAGCTCGGTGGCCGCCGCCTCAAGAGTGCCCGGGGCACACCGGCGGTACCTCCCCGTGCTCTCCTCGCGCTCCAGACCGAACCGGGACTCCACCCAGCGGGCCAGCGAGTCCTTCGTCAGCGCGTCGTACGAGCGGGGTGCCGCCGGAACCCGCAGCCGCTCGGCGGGCACGTCCGCCGGAGCCTCCTCGGTCGCCCGGACGAGGGTCTCGCCGATGACCCGCTTCGGCAGGACCGTCGTACCGAACAGCCGGCCGGCGACCCTGGCCACCTCGCGCCGCTGATCCTCCCAGGAACCCTCGGTGGACATGGTCGCCGAGGTGCCGATGCACTGCAGGGTCGCCGAGGCCCGGCAGGCCTCGCGGACCCGGCGGATCAGGAACGCCACGTCCGCGCCCTGCCTGCCGCGGTAGGTGTGCAACTCGTCGAAGACGAGGAACTGCAGTCCCTCGGCCATGCGGATCAGGCTGGACCTGTCGTCCGGCCGGGTCAGCATCAGCTCCAGCATCACGTAGTTCGTCAGCAGGATGTCCGGAGGGTTCTTGCGCAGCTCCCGACGCCTTTCGTCGGACTCCTGCCCGGTGTAACGGGCGAAGGTGACCGGCTCGCCCCCCGTCCCGAAACCGTGGCGCAGGTACTTCTCCAGCTCGCCGAGCTGCGAGTTGGCCAGGGCGTTCATCGGATAGACCACGATCGCGCGGACCCGCCCGCCCCCGCCGGGGCCGGCGGCCTGACGTTCCTTCAGGACGCGGTCCACGATCGGGACGATGTACGCAAGGGACTTGCCGGAACCGGTGCCGGTGGTCAGGACGTAGGAGTCGCCCGCCTGTGCGGCCTCGATCGCCTGCCGCTGATGGAGGTGGAAGGTCAGCGGACGGCCGTCCGGGCGCCGCGCGTTCTCCTTCTTGCCCGCCTGGAAGATCTCTGCGCACTTGGGGTGCAGCAGACCGTCCCGCACGAGGTCGGTGACCTGGCCGCCGTCGGCGAAGAAGGGATTGAGCGACAGCCACGGGTCCGGCCACTGCGACTTCGCCGCCAGGTCGTCCTCGACGAAGCCCTCGATCCGGGCGTCCCGGATCACCGTCGCACTCTTGGTGAAGTCCTCGTACTCCTTGATCAGATCTGCGTGGATGCCGAAGACGTCCATCGTCTCGGGCAGGCGCGGCTCCCTGCGCGGCACGGGCGCGGGCGCGGCAGGGGTGCGCTCGGGGAGCAGGGAACGCAGCCGCGCCACCGGGTCCATCACCCGCCAGTGCGGGGCCAGCAGGTCAGCGGTGTCGTCCGGCGCCAGCGCGAGCGGGACCAGGGCGTCGTGGACCTGGGCGGCGTTCTCGGGCCGCAGGTCGGCGTCCTTCTCCAGCAGGCGGCCGACGAGCCGGACCAGCTCGGCGGGAAGGTCCGGGCGCACCAGGGTCAGCTGCGGCGGCGCTTCGTGCTGATGCTGCTCGGAGAGCTCGAAAGGCGTCCTGGCGGAGAACGGAGGCCGCCCGATCAGCAGTTCGTACAGGATGCAGCCGAGCGCGTAGAGGTCGGCGAGGGCGGAGACGGGTTCGGCCCGGAACTGCTCCGGGGCCATGTAGCGGGCCGTGCCGACGCTGACACCCGTACTGGTCAGCCGCGTCTGGTCGGGATCGTCGACGATCGAGCCCATGCCGAAGTCGAGGACCTTGAGGGTGCCGTCACCGGTCAGCATCACATTGGCCGGCTTCAGGTCGCGGTGGACGACTCCTGCCGCGTGCGCGGCGGTGAGAGCCGCGGCGATCTGGGCTCCGACGGCGGCGGCCCAGGAGACCGGAAGCTGGGGCTCCTCGTCGATGAGGTCGGCGAGCGGATGACCGTCCAGCAACTCCATGGCCAGGTACGGCAGACCGCTGCCGCCCGGCGTCCCGTCCACGCCGCCGTCGATCAACAGGGTGAGGTTCGGGTGCCCCTGGGAGAGCATGCGCATGATCCGCACTTCGCGGCGGAAACGGTCGATCTCCTTGCCGGACCCGGAGGTGTCGACGGCGACCCCGGTCCGGCCGCGCAGCACGGTCTTGACGGCGACCTCGCGGTGCGGGGAGTCCGGGGCGGCCCGGAGATCCTCCGCCCGGTGCACCTCACCCATGTTCCCACGCCCCACGATCCCCGTGATCCGGAACCGTTGGTCAACCGTCTCCAGGCTCACTTGCCCTCCCCCGTTCCACCCGTCATGTGCAAGACGGAAATGTCTTGGACAGAGTGTACACCTTTGCTCTATGCGCAAGGTAGGTGTATTGCGTTGACGTTGTCTACAATGTTTACATTGGTCGCAAGGTGTAAACATTGATGCCCTGGGCCTCGCCGCGACCGGCCGCCCGCCGTCCGGTGCAGGGGGTGTGGACACCGCCTGCACTCCGCCGGAGGTGGACGATCTCAGCCCGGATCACACGCGGTCACCCCGGGGCGCGCATCGATCGGTCCTTGACCCACCACTCGGGCCCGAGTGCACCTCCGGGCCCGGAGGCGCACCTCGGAGCGCGGGCGTTGCCGGTAGCGTGATCGACTGCCGCGTGGAATGTCCATGTGTCCGGTCGGCCCGTGCGAGGGATTCCGGTGGCGAGTGAGGGGACCGTGATGAGCGAACTGACGAAGCCGAGAATCGATGTCCCGGAGGGCGTCGCGCCCACCGAGTTGACGATCCGGGACCTCGTGGTCGGAGATGGACCCGAGGCACAGCCGGGCAGGGTCGTCCAGCTTCACTATGTAGGGGTCACGTTCGCGTCCGGAAGGGAGTTCGACTCCTCGTGGGAGCGGGACCGGCCGTTCAAGTTCGCCGTGGGCGGTGGCAGGGTCATCAAGGGCTGGGACCGGGGGGTCAGAGGAATGAAGGTCGGTGGCCGGCGCGAGATCATCGTTCCCCCGCGTCTCGGTTACGGCAGGCAGTCACCCTCTCCGTTGATCCCGGCGGGCTCGACGCTGATCTTCGTCGTGGACCTGCTCACGGTGGCAGGCGGGCCTGCCGGATCGAGGCCCGCCTGACCGGCTCCGCCGGAACCTGGCGCTCCTGAAGGGCTGGGGGCCTGTCGCTGCCAGGTACGGGCAGGTGCACTCATTGCCAGTTATCTCCACAACAACTCATGGTGTAGGCACTGAGGTGACGGCCTCCAGGGTGGGCGCCGTCCTCGCGGCCGATGACGGCGCCCACCGGCATCCCCTCATCGCGGATGCCGTCACACACGGCATGGTGATCACCGCAGCTGTGAACTCGTTCCACCCATGCCGTTGCCGCCACGTGATACGCCCCCAGCCGCCGGGGCCGGGGGGCTCGGGGAGGGCGTGGTTCAGTGCTCGCAGAGGGAGAATTCTCGTTCGTAGAGCTGCTCGTTGTGCTCGTCGACGAAGAACTTGCGTTCCCGCATGAGTTGCTCACGGTAGGTGTTGGCCTGTTCGAGCGTCATGGTCGAGGTCTCGGACCACGGCTGTTGTGGTGGTACGTCGGACGTCGAGACGATCCTTTCGGACGGGTCCACCAGGAAGAACGCGAGAATTTTGCGATATCCCGGGCGGGTGGGGTCCGTGAGGCGGAACGAGCCGACGCGGTGTTGCAGGATGTTCGGGAACGCCAGGCAGCGGCCGGCCGGGGTCGTAGCCGATCCCAGCGGCTGGTTCAACGCGTCCTCGTCCTCCAGGCCGTAGACCTCACGCACACCGTTGTCGTCGTTCTGTTCGTAGTGCGGGTCGTCGAGTGCAGCCCTGAAGCTCAGCCGGCTTTCGGTGATGTTCTCGCTGTCCCAGTAGTAGATGCCGGTCGAGACGATCCGCTCGTTCATCATCCCCTCGACATGCCAGGAACCGCCTGGGTACTCCGGCTTGTCCGGGGTGAGATGAATGGTGGCCAGCTTGACGATGACCTGGAGACGGCGGCCGCGCAGGTCGACTCGGGCGGATTCGTCCGGCAACTCGGGAGGGGTGAAGTCCGGGGCGTCCGGGAGGACCGGCCGGCGGTTCTCCCACCAGTCGTCCTGGGCCTCCTCCCATGCCCCGAGGGCTTCTGCGTAGGCCCCGTCATCGCTGTAGGACGCCTTGTCCGGATGCTCCGGCTCCGAGTCGTACCAGCCGTAGGGATCGGCCTCGATCCGCAGTGGCCGCGGATGGCGCAGATCGGTGAGCACGTTCTCCAGCAGAGGGCGCAAGCGCGCGAACACGTCCGGCAGGACGGCGGCCAGTTCGTGATGAGTCCCGGGGTGGACGTTGTTGACGTACGAGCGGAAGGCGACTTCGCCCTCGGCGCTGACGTCGACCTCCGTGGGCAGCCACTGGAACTTCTCCGAGAATTCGTATCTCGAGTAGCGGTCCGTCGGGTTCCGCCAAGCCCGCTCGGGTGCGTCGCTCACCTCTCGCACCAGGCAGAACAGTGAGGGGTGAACCAGATCCAGTACCTGGCCGTCAGATCCGGGATGCCAGTCCTGTTCTGCTTCGGGGACCTCTTCCAGCACCCGAACCGCTTCGCGCAGCCGGGATGTGAGCTGGTCGTCGACCAACGCGTCCGACTGCCACACCCCGTCGACGGCGGACACCTCGATGCCGGTACGGCCGTCCCGCAGCGCGGCGTAATGCACGAGTTCGGCGAGCACGTGACGAGTCTGCGCTTCGGTGAGGCCTTGGGCGACCGCTTCCTGCGTCCACCTGGCGACGATGTCGGCATCGTGCATCTTGTCGAACCACCCCGGCTTCGCCCGAATGTGTGAGCTGCACTGCATCATGTGCAGTTCCCGCAGCGTTCGCGGTGTCGCGAACGACAGGGAACGGGAAGCACGAAAGGGCAGCGGGAAGGCGGACAGGCCAGTCAATTCCTTGGTCCTCCGAGTCGGTGTGCGGTGGCGGGAACGATACGTCAGCGCTCTGACACCGCAGCCGCAGCCGTAGTCCTCGTCGTCGCTGTCCGCTTCGCGCCCGTCCCGCGCCGAGGCCGGGGAGCGCAGGGGACGGGCGTCGCGGCGTGGGGCCGAGTGCGGTGCAACCACAGCATGGGCGGTAGGGGCTCGGCAGCGGGGCACTGGTGATCACCCCGGTCCCGGACCATCACAGCACCGGTTCGTGCGATGCGCCGTCCACCGCCGTCTGCGACTCTCCGCGCAGCGGCAGCCGCACCGTGAAGACCGTCGAGCCCGGTCGGCTGTCGAGGGTGATCGTGCCGCCGTGGGCGTGGACCAGGGAACGGGCGACCGACAGGCCGAGGCCGCTGCCACCGCGGTCGCGGGTGCGTGACGTGTCCACGCGGTAGAAGCGGTCGAAGACCATCTCCCGGTCTTGGGCAGGGATGCCGGGCCCGGCATCCTCGATCCGCACCACGGCCGTGTCCTGTAGCCGTGCGACCTCCACCGACACCGGCGTACCTGCCGGTGTGTGCACGGCCGCGTTGGTGAGCAGGTTGTCCAGGACCTGCCGGATGCGGTGCGGGTCCGCACGCAGTACGAGTGCGTCCGGCTGTGACGTGAGTGTGAGCGGGCGGTCCGGGTGGCCGGCCCGGAAGGCGGCGGCCGCGTCCTCGGCCAGTTCCACGAGATCCGCCTCCTGCGGCCTGAGCGGCGCGTCCACCTCGGCCGCGTCCAGGCGGGCGAGCAGCAGCAGGTCGTCCAGGAGCACCCCCATCCGGGCGGCTTCGGCGCGCAGCCGCGTCAGGTGCCTGTCGCGTTCCTCGGGGGCGTTGGCGGCGGCGTACTGGAAGAGGTCCGCGTAGCCCCGTACGGACATCAGCGGGGTGCGCAGCTCGTGCGAGGCGTCGGCGACGAAGCGCCGCAGGCGCTGCTCGGCCTCCGCACGGACCGCGAGCGAGTCGTCGATGTGCTCCAGCATGGTGTTGAAGGCCGTGCGCAGTTCCTCGACCTCCGGGCCGCCGCCCCGCTTGTCGGCGCGGATCGACAGCCGGGCCGCCGACTCGGTCAGGTTGTGCGAGGCGATGCCGTGGGCGGTGTGCGCCATGTCGCTGAGCGGATTCAGACCCCGGCGCAGCATGCGCCGGCCGCACTCGACCAGTGCCGCGAGCGCCAGGGCGAAGGCGACGACCTGGAACCCGATCAACCGCCTCATCGTGTCGTCGATGTCGTCCGTCGGCGCCGCGCTGACCAGGACCACTCCGGGTTTCACCGCGCACGCGCGCAGCCGGTACTCGCCCGTGCCCGCCAGCCGCACGGTGCGCAGCACCTCGGTGTCGTCGGATATCTGCCTCTCGGCCAGCGAGGTGAGGGGCGCGATGTCCTGGGGCAGGTCGCCCGTCTCCTCGGGCGAGCGCAGCTCGGCGGCGCGGCCCGAGACGTCGTAGACGGCGTAGTACCAGCGGTAGTAGTTCTTGCCGTGGAGCGTGCCGGTCTCGGCGATGCTCTTGGCCTGGGCGACCTGGGCGAGCCCGAGCTGGTCGTCGAGCTGGTTCGTCAGATAGTCCCGCATGTACGTGGTCAGGGCCGCCCCGACGACGGCGAACACCACCAGGGACAGCGCACCGAGGCCCAGCGCGAGGCGCGTGCCGAGCCGCAGCCGCCGGAACGCCCGGCGCACCCTGCTGACCATGCGCTTCACCCGCTCGCCTGCCGGATGACGTAGCCGAAGCCCCGCACCGTCTGGATCAGCGGCGCGCCCGTGTCACCCGCGTCGTCGAGTTTGCGGCGCAGCCGGCTGATGACCAGTTCCACGACGTTCGAGCGCCCCCCGAAGCCGTACTCCCACACGTGGTCGAGGATCTGCGCCTTGGTCATCACGGTCGGTGACTTGCGCATCAGGAAGCGCAGTACCTCGTACTCGGTGGGGGTGAGGGTGAGCAGCTTCTCGCCGTGGCGGACCTCGTGGGTGTCCTCGTCCATCGACAGGCCGCCCACCCGCAGCACGGAACGCTGGAAGTTCGGTCCCGCGCTGCGCCGCAGCACGGTGCGCAGGCGCGCCATCAGCTCCTCCACCGCGAACGGCTTGACCAGGTAGTCGTCGCCGCCCCGGGTCAGCCCCGCCACCCGGTCGGCGACGCCGTCCCGAGCGGTGAGGAAGACGACGGGCACCATCGTGCCCGAGCGGCGCAACCGGTCCAGGACGCCGAAGCCGTCCACGCCCGGCAGCATCAGGTCGAGCACCACGATGTCCGGGTGGAACTCGCCGGCAAGGCGGAGCGCCTGCTCACCGGAGTTCGCGGTGACGGCGTCCCAGCCCTCGTAGCGGGCGACGGTCGCGACGAGGTCGGCTATCGGCGGGTCGTCGTCGACGACCAGGAGGCGCACTTTTTCCACCTGCCCATAGTGCGTCACGAGGCGGGCCGGACCGTGTGCCCCGGCTCACACAGCGGGCGCATTGATAAGGACTTGCCAGCAGTCCGACAGGTTCCCGACAGCTTTCGCCGGTCAAGCTCGAAGTCCCACGACCCGATCGAGGAGCTGCCGTTCCGTGACGACCGTCCGATCACTCCCTGCGCCCCCCACGGCGATACGCCCCGGGGCGGTGGCCCGCACCGGCCTCTACGCGGTGCTCGCCGTCAACGCGGCCGTGGTCGCCTACTTCTTCGTGCAGGCGGGATTCGCCTCCAACGCCCTGATCGTCCTCGGCCGCCTCGCCGGACTGTACGGAGCGCTGGTCATGGCCTTCCAACTGGTCCTCGTGGCCCGGCTGCCCTGGCTCGACCGCCGGATCGGCATGGACCGGCTGACCAGTTGGCACCGCTGGACCGGCTTCAGCCTGTTGTGGACGCTGCTGGCACACGTCGTCTTCATCAGCTTCGGCTACGCCGACGGCGCCGGGGCCGGCCCCGTCACCGAGCTCGTCGACCTCGCCGAGACGACCGAGGGCGTCCTGCGCGCGATCGTCGCGTTCGGCCTCGTCCTCGTCATCGGTGCGGTCTCCGCCCGCTACGCCCGCCGCCGCCTCGCCTACGAGACCTGGCACTTCATCCACCTGTACGCCTACGTGGCCGTGGTGCTCGCCTTCACGCACCAGGTCGCGGTCGGGACGACCTTCACCTCGTCGGCCGCCGCGACGACGTACTGGTACGGGGTGTGGGCGGTGGCCCTGGGCTCGGTCCTCCTCGGCCGCGTCGCCCTACCCCTGTGGCGCAACGGGCGCCACCGGTTCCGGGTCTCGGCGGTCGTCCACGAGTCCGACGACGTCGTCTCGATCCACATCACCGGCCGCGACCTCGACAAGCTGCCCGCGCAGGCAGGCCAGTTCTTCCTGTGGCGGTTCCTGACCAAGGACCGCTGGTGGCAGGCCAACCCCTTCTCGCTGTCCGCCGCCCCGGACGGCCACAGCCTGCGCCTGACCGCCAAGGCGGCCGGAGAGGGCAGCGCGGCCCTGCGCCACATGCAGGTCGGCACGCGGGTGTTCGCCGAGGGGCCGTACGGCGCCTTCACCACCCTGCACCGCACGCGCACCGCGTCGCTGCTCATCGCGGGCGGTGTGGGCGTCACCCCGATCCGTGCGCTCCTCGAGGACCTCGACGGCCATGCGGTCGTCATCTACCGGGTCGCCTCCGAACGCGACGCCGTCCTCCACGACGA
This sequence comes from Streptomyces clavifer, assembly GCA_014651175.1. GTDB lineage: Bacteria > Actinomycetota > Actinomycetes > Streptomycetales > Streptomycetaceae > Streptomyces > Streptomyces clavifer. The sequence goes on from BMWJ01000005.1 coordinate 310,513, forward strand.
GCTGCGCGACCTCGCGCTCGCCAAGGGCGCCGAGCTGCACCTGGTGACGGGCGGGCCCGTCCCCGACAAGCTGGCACCGCGCGAACTGGGGCGGATGGTGCCGGACATCGCCGACCGTGACGTCTTCCTGTGCGGGCCTCCACCGATGATGAACGCCGTACTCGGCACGCTGGACGATCTCGGTGTGCCCAAGCAGCAGATCCACTTCGAGCGCTTCAGCCTGGCCGGCTGAGGGAGACGAGGACGACATCGTGAAGCGAGCCATACCCGTCGTCGCCCTGAGCGTCCTGGGCCTGATATCCGTCTGGCGCTACGAGCCGTCCCTCGGCCCCACGGAGACCACCGCCGCGCCGGACCCGGCGCCCTCCGCCTCCGCGGGTCCCCCGGGCTCCTCCACCGTGATCGTTGAGGGGACGACCATCACGACGGAGAAGGGTCCGGTGCAGGTCCGGGCGACCTTCGAGGGCGACAGGATCACCGCGGTGCGGATGCTCCAGCAGCCGAACCATCCCCAGACGAAGACGGCGGTGCCGAAGCTGGTCGCACAGACGTTGGAGGTGCAGAGCGCGGACGTCGACACGGTCACCGGCGCGACGATCACCAGCGACGCCTACAAGGAATCCCTGCAGGCCGCCCTCGACGCGAAGGGTGGCTGACATGCGGCGCGTGGAGCATGTCATGGGGTTCCCCGTCTCGCTGCGGGTCGACGACGAGGACGTACCGGAGCGGGCCGCGGACGCGGTCTTCGCCTGGCTGCGCGAGGTGGACGAGCGGTTCAGCCCCTTCAAGCCCGGCAGCGAGGTGTCGCGTCACGGCCGCGGCGAGCTGGAGCCGCACGAGCTGAGCGAGGACCTCGTGGAGGTGCTCGGCCTGTGCGAGCGCTACCGCCTCGCCACGGGCGGCGCGTTCGACGTCCGGCTGCCGGGGCGCGGGTTCGACCCGTGCGCGGTGGTCAAGGGCTGGTCGGTGCAGCGGGGAGCACAGCTGCTGCGGGCGGCCGGTGCGCGGCGGTTCTGCCTCAACGCCGGCGGCGACGTCGTCGCCTCGGGCGGGCCCTGGCGGGTGGGGGTACGGCACCCCGAACACGCCGGCAGGCTGTGCACCGTCCTCGAGTTGACCGACGGAGCGGTCGCCACCTCCGCCCGCTACGAGCGCGGCGACCACATCATCGACGGCCGCACCGGGCACCCGGCAACGGCACTGCTCAGCATGACAGTCGTGGCCGCCACCCTGACGGAGGCGGACTCGGTCGCCACGGCGGCCTTCGCGATGGGCGCCGAGGGCATCGAGTGGGCAGCGTCCCTGGCGGGCTGCGAGGTGTTCGCGGTGGTCGCCGGGGGCCAGGTGCTGAGGACGGCGGACTTCCCGGTGGCCGAGGAACCGTCGGCGGACGTGTGACCGATGGCCTCCGCGGGCGGGCACCTGCGACCCACGCCCCTCCTTCACGGGCAGTCCCGGCACCGTGATGACCTCCGGCCCGCCCCGCCCCGGCCCGCCTCGCCCCGGCAGGCCGAGACCCCGGACGGGCTGCTGACAGCGACCTCGACCCGGTGCACGCCGGGCGGACGGCTGCCCGGCTCGGCCCGGGACCTCTGTTCCGCCGACCTCATCACTGCAAGGCGTCCAGCGCCACGGCCTGGGCGATGGCGAGGCGTCGGTCGAGACCTGAACCCGCGATGTCCACCAAGTAGCGGTCGCGCAGCCCGAACTTCCTCTCGACCGCCATCCAGTGCGTGTCACCTTCGGCGAAGTCGAAGTGACGCGGCCAGGCGAAGGGCACGAACTCGGTGGCCGGAAGGAAGTCCCAGACCCTGCGCAGCACAGCCAGCGCGGCGTTGCGCTCGCGCCCGGTGAGCTCCGCCAGACCCGGCTGTTCAAGGACCCAGGTCGAGCGCAGCAGAGAGGTCATGATCTTCTCACGGAAGGACCCGATGGGTTCACCGTCCTCGTCCCGCACCGCGTAGACGGCGCCCATGTCCATGGCCTGGTCGGCCTCGATGGTGCACAGGACGCGGTCCCGGGACTCGTTCGTGTAGATGATCACCTGCTCCTTGAGCGCCATCAGCTCCTGCTGGGCGAACGCGACGACCTCACCGGCCGACCCGTCGGATCGAGCGGAACTCACCACGTACTGATTGGTCATCACGGTCGTCTTCTGGCTCACGACGAATCGATCGGCCGCCTGCAGGTGCGTGGTGTCCACGGGGTGTCTCCCTCTGGTCGTGTCTCGTGCGCCGCCCGGCTGCCACCTGCTCGCGGCCGTCTCTCGCTTGTCGGACCATCGTCGCGACCACGCCTGCGCGAAACAGCTCCGGAAAGTCGCGCACCTCCGCGACCAAAGGCGAGGGTGTGCGACTCCCGACCAGCACGTACGCACCTGTGCTTGTTCACTTTCGTCGTTCGCCCCTGATGCGGGAGGATGACGCGGTGCTCGCGGGCGGTTGCCCCCGGCGGCAGACCCGGGCTCCCTGTGCGTCACCCGCTTCGCTGTGCCCTTCCGCCGTGCGGCTAGTTTGTGTGCAGGACAGGTACCCAGGCATGTGGTGGCAGAGATGTACGAGGGACGGGAGATCGGGAAGGTGTCGCTGCGCGGAGGCGATCCGGCCGAGATCGGCGGTTATCCACTGGAGGCGCGCCTGGGCGCGGGTGGCATGGGCACGGTCTTCCTGGCCCGTACGAGTTCGGGGCGGCCTGTCGCGATCAAGCTGATCCACCAGCACTTCGCGGGGGACGACGAGTTCCGCATCCGTTTCCGGCAGGAGGTGGCGGCGGCGAGGCGGGTGAGCGGCGCGTTCACCGCCGCCGTGGTCGACGCCGCCCCGGAGGCCGAGCAGCCGTGGATGGCGACGACCTACATCGAAGGACTCACACTCGCCCAGCGCATCGCCGCGAACGGCCCGCTGAACGGAGCGGAGCTGAGGCGGCTCGCCATCGGGCTGGCGGAGGCGTTGCGCGACATCCACCGGGCGGGTGTCGTCCACCGTGACCTGAAGCCCTCGAACGTCGTGCTCTCGGCCGAGGGTCCGCGCGTCATCGACTTCGGCATCTCCCGCGCCGTGGACCAGCAGACACTGACGATGACGGGGCGGGTCATCGGTACGCCGCCCTTCATGTCGCCGGAGCAGTTGCAGGCGCCGCGCGGTGTGGGACCGCGGTCCGATGTCTTCTCGCTGGGGACGCTTCTGGTCTACTCGGCGACCGGCCGGGGGCCCTTCGACGCGGACAGCCCGTACATGACGGCCTACCAGGTGGTGCACGAGGCACCGTCCCTGGGTGCCGTGCCGGCGGCCTTGCGCGCGGTCGTCGAGTCGTGCCTGGACAAGGAGCCCGAGGGGCGCCCCTCGGCGGACGAACTCCTCGTGCTGCTGCGGGACCTGCCGGCCGACCTCGGTGGCACCGACGCCGACGGGGCCGGCGCGGGTTCCACCCGCGAGACGAACACCCAGCATCACCTCGCGACGCGGGCCACCCCGGCGCCGGCTGACCCGGGCACCGCCCCGGCCGCGCCGGGTGCAGGGAGCACCGGCACCCCCATCGGGCGCCGTCTGCGTCGCCGGTGGCGTCCCGCGCTCGCTGCGGCGGTCGCGGTGGCGGCGATCGGCGGTGGAGTCGCCGTGCTGACGACGGGCGGCTCCGGGGGGAGCAGCGGCGGCGGCAAGGGCAACAGCGTCGCGGCGCCGGATGCCGCCCTTCCGGACGGCTTCGAGCCGTGGCGCAGGACCCTGCGGGGCGGTCGCGAGGACATCCCCGACGAGCTCCGTTGCGTCGCGCGCGGCGACGCGCTGTTCTGCGGGGGTGGCGGTGTCGTCGCCACCCGGATCAGGGCCCAGGACGGCTCACGGGTGTGGATGGCGAAGAGCCCGGGTGTCCCCGTCCAGGGCATGCACCTGGTGGGCGCCACCGACGACACGGTGCTCGGTTACCGCTTCGCCGCCGAGGACGCTCCGCAGGATCCTTCCAGCGAGGTGGTCGCCATGGACGCGGACAACGGCCGGGAGCTGTGGTCCGTCCCGTCGGGCGCCCAGTCGATGGCCGTCACGGGCCGGTCCCTGGACGCCGTGGTGGTCGGCTCCGCCGTGGTGACGGTCGACGCCTCCAACTCCCGCTTCGAGGCCCGGGACGCACACAGCGGTGAGGTCGCCTGGACGACGTCGTTCCCCGCGGGCACGCGGTGCGCTCCCGTACCGGTGGGCCCCCGGCTCCTGGCGATGTGCGCGACGGATGCGGAGATGGATGGCTCAGAGGTGCGCAATCCCACCCTCCACACGGTCGACCGGGCCTCGGGGACACTCGGAGGGCCCATCGCCGTCGACGGCCCCGCGGTGCCCGCGGGTGTCGCCGACGGCAGGCTCGTACTCCTGCAGGAACACCTGGAGGGAACGGCGTCGGCAGGCTACGACGGGGTGGCGCGGGTCGACCCGGCCTCGCGGAAGGTCTCGTACTCCCGACTGGCCCAGACGTACGCGGGGACGCCCGGCATGGCGGGCGGAACCGTCTACGTGAGCGGGCAGACCGGTCTCATCACGGCGCTCGACCCCGCGACGGGCCGGAAGAAGTGGTCGCGGCAGACGGGCGTGGAGGGTGCGTCGGGTCCCGCCGCGGGAGCCGGCGCCCTGTACTTCAGCTCGGCCACCGGCCGGGTGGTCGCGCTGGCGCCGCGCGACGGCGAACCCCTGTGGACGACGGATCCGCAGGCCGACGGTTTCACCGGCGAGCAGGGTGCGAGCCCGCGCGTGACCGTTGCGGGGCGTGCGGTGATCGTGGCCGCGGCCAGGAACACCGTCCTCGCCTTCGACGCGCAGAGGCCACCGAAGGCGGGCTGACACCGGTGGCACCGGACCCCGGGCCCACGGATGTACGGGGGGATCTGGGTGCTGCGCGGCCTTGTGGCGCTTCCCTCGTTCGGCCCCGAGAGCACGGTCGACTGCTTGATCGCCCCCGGGCGGGGTAGCGAAATGGCATGGCCACCGACAACACATCCACTGCTGCGAGCGGTTACGTGCAGCCCGAGGTCGACGTCCGGGCACTGACCGAGGTGCTCGACGGCGAGTACGCCGAGATCCGCGACCTCGTCCGGACCAACCTGGTGACGTACGCCTCCGTCCTCGAGGAGGCCGATGAGCTGGGCATCGACGCGTTTCGCGAGCGGGTCCGTGAGCTCGTGGTCGAGATGGCCGCGACGGGCCAGACCGGCATGGGTTTCCCGGGCAAGTACGGCGGGGGCGACGACATCGGAGCCTCGATCGCCGCGTTCGAGACGCTTGCCTTCGGCGACCTGTCGGTGCTGGTGAAGGTCGGTGTGCAGTTCGGTCTCTTCGGCGGCGCGATCCTGCATCTGGGTACCGAACGCCACCACGACGCCCATCTGCCCGACCTGATCACCGGGAAGCTCATGGGGTGCTTCGCGATGACCGAGGCCGGGCACGGCTCCAACGTCCAGGCGCTCGGCACCGTCGCGAGGTACGACGCCGCAGCCCAGGAGTTCGTCGTCACGACCCACGGTGACCAGGCGCGCAAGGACTACATCGGCAACGCGGCGCGTCACGCCGAACTGGCTGTCGTCTTCGCCCAGCTCGAGGTGGGCGGGAAGTCCGAGGGTGTCCACGCGTTCGTCGTGCCGATCCGCGTCGGCGGCGAGGCGGCGCCCGGCGTACGGATCGAGGACGACGGCCGCAAAATGGGCCTCAACGGAGTGGACAACGGCCGCATCTGGTTCGACGGCGTGCGGGTGCCCCGCGAGGCGTTGCTCAACCGGTTCGCCGACGTCACCGCCGAAGGCGTCTACGAGAGTCCGATCGAGAACCCCGACCGGCGGTTCTTCACCATGCTGGGCACGCTGGTGCAGGGCCGGGTCAGCGTCGGCGGCGCCGGGGTCAACGCCGCGAAGGTCGCCCTGGCGATCGCCACGAAATACGCCCTGCGGCGCCGGCAGTTCGAAGCGGCGCCGGACACGGAGGAGCAACTGCTCCTCGACTACGGCCTGCATCAGCGCAGGCTGCTGCCGCTCATCGCGCGTACGTATGCGCTGCACTTCGCGCAGGACGTCGTGCGTACACAACTGCACGAGGTCTTCTCCGGCACCGAGGACGACGCGCAGGCGCGACGACGGCTGGAGTCACGGGCCGCAGGCACCAAGGCGCTCGCCACCTGGCACGCCACCCGGGTCGTCCAGGAGTGCCGCGAGGCGTGCGGCGGGGCCGGCTACCTGAGCGTCAACCGGTTCGCCGCCCTGAAGAGCGACAGCGACATCTTCACCACCTTCGAGGGCGACAACCACGTCCTGATGCAGCTCGTGGCCAAGGGGCTGCTCACCCACTACGCAGGCGAATTCGAGGACTTGGACCAGCTCGGCATGGTCCGCTACGTCACCGGGCTCGCCGTCGAGACGGTCATAGAGCGGACATCGGCCCACAAGCTGCTCGAGCGGGTACGTGACCTGCGGCCCGGCGGCGGCGAGTGGGACCAGGAAGCCGGCCTGCTCGACTCGGAGTACCAGCTCACCATGCTCCGCTACCGCGAGGAGCACATGCTCGCCGGTGTCGCCCGTCGGCTCAAGCGCGGGATCGACCAGAAGCGCAACCCCGGCGTCGTCTTCTCGCAGGTGCAGGACCACGTCATCGCGGTCGCCCACGCACACGTCGAGCGGCTGGTGCTGGAGGCGTTCGTCGACAGGGTGCGTGCGCTGCCCGAGAGTGGCAACAAGGTCGCGCTCGGCCTGCTGTGCGACCTGTTCGCGCTGTCGACGATCGAGGCGGACCGGGCCTGGTTCATGGAGCACGGCCGGCTGACCGTCCAGCGATCCAAAGCGATCAGCCGTGAGGTGAACGATCTCTGCCGCAAGGTCCGCCCCCTCGCCGCCGGTCTCGTGGATGCATGGGGCATTCCGCCCGAGATGCTGCGCGCACCCGATCTGGTGGGCCGACCGGAGGACGGGGCAGCGCGGCGCTGATCTTCGTGGGCCGTGTTGTCGCGGTCGCTCCGCAGCAGTGCCCGGGCGCTGCTGCGGAGCCCCGCCGTGGTCCGGGCAGGACATGAGTGCGCCGGCCCTCCCCATCGGGGAGGGCCGGCGCACTCATGTCCTCGGGCCGTATTCGTGCGGCGATGCGTCCTGCCGCATGCGCCGGATGTCTGCGGTCGTCGGGTCCCGGCGCGGGCGGGCTCAGGCCAGCATGCCGGCGCGGAGTTTGCCGAGGGTGCGGGTGAGGAGACGGGAGATGTGCATCTGCGAGACGTCGAGCTCGGCGCCTATCTGTGCCTGCGTCATCTCCTGGCCGAAGCGCATCTCGATGATGCGGCGCTCACGGTCGTCCAGCTCCTCCAGGAGCGGGGCCAGGGCGTGCAGGTTCTCCACCGTCTCCATGGCGGAGTCCGGCTCGCCGAGGATGTCGGCGAAGGTACGGGAGGCCGCGCCCGGGGTGTCCCCGGCGTCCGTCGGCAGGTCCAGGGAGCCCGCCGTGTAGCCGTTCGAGGCGATGATGCCCTCGATGACCTCGTCCTCGGTGAGGTCCAGGTGGTCGGCCAGTTCCTTCGCCGTGGGGTCGCGGTCCAGGTGGGTGGCGAGCTCGTCCCTCGCCTTGGCCAGATCCACGCGGAGTTCCTGCAGCCGTCGGGGGACGTGGACGGCCCAGGTGGTGTCGCGGAAGAAGCGCTTGATCTCGCCGACGATGTAGGGGACGGCGAAGGTCGCGAACTCGACCTCGCGGGAGAGCTCGAACCGGTCGATGGCCTTGATGAGCCCGATGGTCCCGACCTGGGTGATGTCCTCCATCTCACCGCTGCCCCGGTTGCGGAAGCGGCGCGCGGCGAACCGGACCAGGGAGATGTTCATCTCGATGAGGGTGTTGCGCGCGTACTGGTACTCGTGCGTGCCCTCCTCCAGAACCTGCAACTGCTCGAAGAACAGCGCCGACAGCGCGCGAGCGTCCTTCGGTGCGACCTTGCCCGCGTCCTCGATCCAGGGCAGCTCACCGATACGTTCCGGCGAAGCCCCCGGAGCCGACACCACGTCAGTCCGTACGATTTCGTCCGTCTGTTCAGCAGTCACTTCTTGTCTCCACCCTCCCTGATACTGAGCCCCCCGTCCTGACGAGCCCCTGCCCCGCCCCGGGAGGCCCATGCGTGATGACCCGAGATTTCTTGCTGTGAGGAAACAGTTGTCTCTGGGCATCGTAAGATGAGCTTCGCCGACCACCGGTGCGATCTCTTGGGCGCGCCGCACTGGATCGGGTACAGGCCCCGTACGCTGGACGCCGACGGCCGGTCCACGGACGGTCCGGGTTTCGGCGCAGCACGATGAGAAACAGGATCACGTGGACAGATTCGCTGCCGTCGAGCGGGAGCTGCGCAAGGCCGCACCTCACCTGCTCCTCGACGTCGTCACGGGGGCTCTGCGGGAGCGGTACGACGTGCAGAGCGTGGAGTTGCGGCTTGCCGACTACGGCATGACCACGCTCCAAGTGGTGTCCGAGGTGCCTCTCGTCGAGCCCGTGCCCGTGCACGACAGCCCGCAGGGGCGGGCCTTCGGCGCCCAGGAACCGTATGTGCAGCCGCGGGCCACACCTGGACCGGCGACCGCGCACCTGCCGGTGACCGTCCGGGGCGACCGGCTCGGTGTCCTCACCGTCACGGCGCGGGAGGGCGGCTGGTCCCGGGAAGGGCTCGCGGAGATGCAGCAGATCTGTGAAGCGCTCGGCCACGAGATCCTGGTCGCCGAACGGGACACCGACCTCTACCTCCTCGCCCGCCGCGCCACGCGGCTGACCCTGGCGGCCGAGATGCAGTGGCAGTTGCTGCCCGGCCGCTCGGTGTCCCGTCCCGAATTCTCGCTGGGCGCCCACCTGGAGCCCGCCTACGCGATCTTCGGCGACAACTTCGACTGGTCGGTCTCGGCCCAGCACCTCACGCTCACCGTCACCAACGGCATGGGCAAGGGGATGGAGGCGGCCCTGATGACCAATCTCGTCGTCAACGCCCTGCGCAACGCCCGGCGGGCCGGTCTCGACCTCGCCGGCCAGGCCAGCCTTGCCGACCAGGCCGTCTACGCCCAGTACCGGGGCGAGCTCTACGCGGCCGTCCTGCTGCTGCGCTTCGACCTGGCCACGGGCGGAGTGGAGGCCGTGGACGCGGGTTCCCCGCGCATGTGGCGGCTGAGGGGCCGCAAGGTCGAGTCCGTGGAGTTCGACGCACAGCTCCCGCTGGGCATGTTCGAGGAGACGGAGTACGTCACGGAGCGCCTGCGGGTGGAGCCGGGCGACCGGATGCTCATCGGCAGTGACGGTGTCTACGGCAGCGCGTCGGCCGCGGGGGAGCACTACGGGCACCGTGCCCTCGCGCGGTCGCTGTCCGCGCACCGCTTCCTGCCGTCCGAGCAGGTGCCTCTCGCGCTGCTGCGCGATCTGCGGGACTACCGGGGTGCCGCGCCGCTGGACGACGATGCGCTGGTGGTCTGCCTCGACTGGTTCGGCCGGCAGTCCTCCGCCGGCGACCCTCGCGTGTGACCGGAGCCGACCGGCCGGTCGACCGGCCTCTATCCGGTCGACCGCAAGGGTCTCGCCCCGTCGCTGTCCTGTCCCGCGGCCGCAGCCGCGTTGCGGAACGCGCGGAGTCCTTCGAGGAGTGAGCGTCGCGCCTTGGCCGGCATGGCATCGATCGTGGACATCAGTACTTCCTCCCGGCGCATGCGCAGGTCGACGAGGTAGGCCTTGCCGTGGCTGGTCAGCCGGAGCTCCAGCTCCCGGCGGCTGACGGGGCTGGGGGCGCGTTCCACGAATCCCGTGGCCTGCAACCGGTCGCACAGCCTGCTGACCGAGGGGGAGGCCGATCCCAGGGCATCGGCGAGCATCCGCAGATTGATGCCCTCCTCCCGGTCCAGCGTGTACAGCACGCGGAGCTGCGAAGGGGAGACCGGGCCCGTCGGTACGGCTTCACGTCCGTGCTCCCAGAGGACTTCGAGGAGTTCCACGAACTCGGAGCCCTCCCGTGCCGCAACCCGCGACCGATGGTCGGGTTCAGGGCTCAGGCCCATATTGATGACACTCCGATCCGGCATCGTCTCACTCGTCCGTCCGGCCACCGGACCGCGCGATCGAGCCGGGCATCCGAGGCGCTCGTGCGGACAGCCGGAACCAGGGTTCCGGGACACACGCGCGACCCGGCATACCTTACCCCTGTCTGTAACAGGCTTCCCGTACGATGGGCGACCCTCACAATAGTTTCACCATGGCAATAGTTGTCATGAGGTACGGTTCGGCAGTCGACAACTGATGCGTGATCTTCCAGCGGGCCACGCCGTTCCTGCCGCGACGGAGGCCCGCTACCGGCCTGGAGTACTGAAACCCATGACGCACAGCCAGACCCTCGCCCTCACCGTCGGGTACCCGGCGCGTTCGATCGCCGTCCTGACGGTCGTCGGAGAGATCGATGTGGAAAGTGTGCCGGTGCTGCGGACCCGGGCTCTGGGGCTGATCAGGCAGGGCAGGCCGCACCTGGTCCTGGACATGGCCGCCGTTGAGTTCTGCGACTCCGCCGGCCTCAACGCGATGATCACCATCCTGCGGTACGCGAAGGACCGGCACGGGTCCCTGTCGCTGGCCGCCTTGTCCCCGCAGGTCGCGAGGCTGCTGGACGTCACGGGCGTCGGTGACCTGATACCCGTGCTTCCTACCACGGCCGAGGTCCTGACCCGCATCACGACGACGCCCGGCGATGCGCCGGAGGAGGCGGAACTCCTTTAGGGCGGGCCGCGGCTTCCCTGCCTCGCAGGGCAGGACGGCACACCGCGCGGGGCATCACGGCGAGGTGATCCACGCGGCCCTTCCGTGGTGGCCGCAGTGCCGCCGGGGGTCGGGGGCGACGCCTGCGCCGTACGGTGCGCGTCACGCGCCGGGTGGTGTGACCCGCAGGCCCCCGAGCAGGGTGGCCAGGTAGCGGCGAGCGGTGTCGATCCGTTCGGCGGGAGCGCCGCCGTGGACCTGTACGGCGTAGGCGATCCCGCACATGAGCGGGACCAGGTCGCCCGCGGCCAGATCGGGGCGGACCGTTCCGGCAGCGCGGGCCCGGTCCAGGAGCGTGGTGCCGGATGACCACAGCAGACTCTTGAGTTCCGTGGTGCGAGGCAGGACGTCCTCGGCCGCTGCCGTGACCGGGGCGAGGGAGGCGTCACCGACCTGCGCTTCGACCGTGCGGGTCAGGAAGCCCTCCAGGGCGCGCCAGGGGTCGGGATCGGCCAGTGCCTGCTCGCCATGGGCGGCCAGCGCTTCCAGACAGGGGGTGGCGACGGTCTCCAGCAGTGCCTCCGGCGAGGCGAAGTGCCGGTAGACGGTGCCGACACCGATTCCCGCGCGGCGGGCGACGTCGTTCAGTTGCAGCGGTGTGCCCTGGTCGACCAGGGCACGCCCGACGGCGACGATCTGGTCCCAGTTGCGGGCGGCGTCCTTGCGGAGTGGCGTCGGCGTCATGGATGCATGCTAATCGGATGGGTCATCCGGATGACCCGTCGGCCGAGCGGCTCCGCCCGCTGGTTCAGGTGGCCGTGAGCGGCGCGTGCCGTTCGCCGAGTCGCCGTACGGCGTCGGCGATGCGGGGGTCGGTCGCCGCGCGCAGCGGGGTCACGGGACGCGCCCCGGCACCGATGACGATGCCGGTACTGCCCGTCAGCGCGTCGTCCGTGGCGGCGGTGATCGAGGGCCTGGCCGCTACGGACGCCGGGCCGGAGGTCGCGCGTGCGAATGTGCGGCGCACCACCGGCCACAGCAGCCGCAGGGCGGGCGAAACGATCTTCGGTGACGTCATGGTGCCGTCGGTCATGTCCGTCGCTACGCCTCCGGGATCGGCGGCGAAGACCGATACGCCCGTACCGTCCAACCGCCGCGCCAGGTCGAGCGTGTAGGCGAGGTTCGCGAGCTTGGCGCGGCCGTACCAGTGGAAGCCGTAGTAGCCGCCGGGAGGCTCGACGGCGTCGAAGACCCGCTTCGCGACCCTGGCCGCACCCGAGGTCACGTTCACGACCCTGCTCGGCGCCCCGGCCGTCAGGGTGGGCAGCAACAGCTCGGTCAGCAGGTACGGCGAGAGGTGGTTGACGACGAACGATGCCTCGAGGCCGTTCAGGTCCTGCCGATCCGTGAACATGGCCCCGACGTTGTTGACCAGCACGGTCAGCGGTTCGCCCGAGGCGGCATGCTCGGAAGCGATCCGCCGGGCGAGTTCGCGCACGTCGTCGAGTGCGCCGAGATCGGCGGCCACGAACCGGGCAGGGTGTGCCGGGCCCGTCGCATTGATCAGGCCGACCGCCCCGGCGCCCCGCTCCGCGCTGCGTCCGACCACGGTGACCGAGAATCCGGAGGCGGCCAGCCCCAGCGCCGTCTCCAGGCCGATGCCGGCCGTTCCGCCCGTCACCACAGCAGATTTCCTCATGGTCCGTCCCCTCCGGCTTGTATTCGGACAGCTAATCCGCTTGGTGCGACCGTAGCATGTAAGTGGATTATCTATCCGCTTCTCCCGGTCGACTCCGTGCGATGGATCGGCCCGGGGGTTCGTCGCCGGAGCGCGCCGGTGGTCCGTAGGGCGCGTCGAGCCCCTGCCATCCGGCGCGACGGGGCCGGGTGCGCATCCTCGGTGAGCCCCGAGAGGGCTGCGCCCGAGTGGCGGAGGTGGCCCGTTTCCTCTTGCGGCGTGGTCCCGTCCGTCGCCGGGGCGGCGGCTCGCCCCGGGGTCGGGGAGCGAGGAATGAGAAGGTCGTCTCACTATGTGGCACGGATGTTTGACATTAGATGAGCTTATGGTCAATAAAGGTGATGCTTTGGCCAATTATTCACGTCCTGTCACCCGGGAGTCGTGAGGGCCGCCGCTGCCTAGACGAATGAGTACTCCCGTGTCCCACTCCTCCCCCGACCGCGCATCCGTCGATCCCGCGGAGGCATGGGAAGCCTGGCGTGCCGAGCGTCACCGCGCGCTCACGTCCCCGACGGGCAACCTCGCCCTCGTCGAGACCCGCTGGGCCCCGGCGGGCGAGGTCCCGGACGCGGCGGACGCCGGCGCGGACCGGCCGGACACGGTGACCGTCACGACGCTCCGGCGGACCGAACTGGTCCGCGGCGAGCTCGAGCACGGCCTGCGCTTCTGGGACGCCGACGCGCCCGCCGTCCGCCACTTCGACCGGGTCGACGCCTTTCCCTACGACCCCGCCTGGGTGCTGGAAGCCTCCTACACACCCGTCCCCGGCGCCAGGCGCATCGCCTTCGAACACATCCGGGACAACGGCGGCAGTCGCGACCTGGCCGTCCCCGGCGACATCACCCTCACCGTCGACGGTCGCGCGTACACGCTCAGCGCCTTCGACGACGACGGCACCCTGCTGCTCGTCTTCGGCGATCCGACCAACGGTGACTCCACCTACGGGGCCGGCCGCTTCCTCTTCGTGCGGCGCACGGATGACGAGAGCCGGGTCGTCCTCGACTTCAACCAGGCCTTCGCGCCGCCCTGCGGATTCTCCGATCAGTACAACTGTCCGATGCCGCCGCGGCAGAACCGCTTCCACCTGCCTGTCGAGGCAGGCGAGAAGCTCCCCGTCTTCCGCGACGGCTTCGACGCCCAGCACTGATCACCCCGCGAATCAACGCACCGAAAGAGCCCTCACCCCATGAGCACCAAGAAGAACGTCCTGTTCGCCACCTCCACCGTCGCCGCGCTCGCCCTGGCCCTGACCGCATGCGGCGGTTCCGGTGGCTCCAGCGCCTCGGGCGGCACCTGGGACAAGGACGCGGTCGTCAACATCGGCTCCCTCTACGAGCCGCAGAACCTCGACAACACCGCGGGCGGCGGCCAGGGCGTCACCGAGGCCCTCAACGGCAACGTCTACGAGGGCCTGTTCAGACTCACCGACGACGGCAAGGTCGACAAGCTCCTCGCCCAGGACTACGAGACCAGCGCCGACGGCCTCACCTACACCTTCACCCTGCGCGAGGGCGTGAAGTTCCACAGCGGCAAGGAGCTCACCAGCCAGGACGTCAAGTACAGCCTGGAGAAGGTGATCGCGGACGACTCCCAGTCCGCCCGCAAGAGCAACCTCGAGGTCATCAAGGACGTCGCCACCCCCGACGCCCGGACCGTGAAGATCACGCTGTCCAAGAAGTCGATCTCCTTCGTCTACAACCTCTCCTACGTCTGGGTCATCAACTCCCAGGCGAAGAACCTGAAGACGACCGAGGACGGCACCGGTCCGTACGCCCTGAACAAGTGGACCCGCGGTTCCGCGCTGAGCCTGAACCGCTTCGCCGGCTACTGGGGTGACGCCGCGGCCAACAAGCAGGTCGTCTTCCACTACTACAAGGACGCCACGGCGCTGAACAACGCGCTGCTGACCAACGCCATCGACGTGGTCACCAGCGAGCAGTCGCCCGACGCCCTGGAGCAGTTCAAGAGCAACGGCTCGTACGAGGTTAACGACGGCAACTCCACCACCAAGCTGCTCCTGGCGTTCAACGACAAGGCCAAGCCCTTCACCGACGTCAAGGTGCGCCAGGCCGTCTCCGCCGCCATCGACGACGAGAAGCTGCTGGAGTCCGTCTGGGGCGGCTACGGCAAGCCGATCGGCTCGATGGTGCCGCCCACCGACCCCTGGTACGAAGACCTCACCGACGTCGACGCCCACGACGTGACGAAGGCCAAGAAGCTGCTCGCCGAGGCCGGCTACGCCAAGGGCTTCAGCTTCACCCTCGACACCCCCAACTACGACCCGCACCCGACGGCCGCGACCTTCATCAAGTCCCAGCTGGCCAAGGTCGGCATCACGGTCGAGATCAACACGATCACGCCGGACGAGTGGTACACGAAGGTCTACAAGAACCACGACTTCTCGGCCACGCTCCAGGAGCACGTCAACGACCGTGACCTGGTCTGGTACGGCAACCCCGACTTCTACTGGGGCTACGACAACCCGCAGGTCACCCAGTGGGTCGAGCAGGCCGAGGAAGCCTCCAGCACCGCCGAGCAGACCGAGCTGCTGAAGAAGGTCAACCGGCAGACCGCCGAAGACGCGGCCAGCGACTGGCTCTACCTCTACCCGCAGATCGTCGTCGCGAACAAGAAGCTCTCCGGATACCCGGTCAACGGCCTGAACTCGCAGTTCTTCGCCTACGACATCAAGAAGAAGGGCTGATGGCGCGCTATCTGCTGCGGCGGCTCGCCTTCCTCGCGGTGTCGCTGGCCCTGGCCTGCGTGGTCCTGTTCGTGCTGCTGCGCATGCTGCCCGGCGACCCGGCCAACGCGCTCACCGCGGTCGGTGCCAGCCCCGAGCAGATAGCCGCGGCCCGCCGCTCCATCGGCTCCGACCGGCCGCTGCCCGAGCAGTTCGTCCACTGGTTCGGGCAGCTGGCGAGCGGGGACCTCGGCACCTCGTTCGTCAGCTCGCTGCCCGTGGGACCCGAGGTCGGCGCCCGGCTGAACGTCACCGTGCCGCTCACCCTGGCCGCGTTCGTCCTGGCCGTCCTGGTCGCCGTACCCGCCGGGTTCACGGCCGCGTACAAGCGGCACACCTGGTACGGGGCGCTGCTCAGCGGCGTGTCCCAACTGGGCATCGCGATACCCGTGTTCTGGCTCGGCATGATCCTCATCGCGGTTTTCGCGCTGAACGCGGGCTGGCTGCCCTCCGGCGGCTTCCCGCAGGACGGCTGGGCCGACCCCGCCGAGGCGTTCCGCGCCCTCGTGCTGCCGGTCGTGACCATCGCCCTCGTGATGAGCGCGTCCCTGATCCGCTATGTCCGCTCCGCCACACTCGACGTGCTCGGCAGCGACTACCTGCGTACGGCGCGCGCCCTCGGTTCGTCCTTCGGCCGCGCCATGTGGCGGCACGGTCTGCGCAACGCCTCCGTGCCGGTGATCTCCATCCTCGGCATCGAACTCGCCTCGACACTGCTGGGCGCCGTCGTCGTGGAGTCGGTGTACGCGCTGCCGGGCCTCGGCTCCCTGCTCGCCACCGGCATCGCGCAACACGACTACCCGGTCATCCAGGGCGTGCTGTTCGTGTCCACCCTCGCGGTGCTCGTGATCGGCTTCGTGGCCGATCTGGTCCAGCGGATCATCGACCCGCGGCTGCGCGGCCGGCTCTCGGGAGGTGCCCGATGACGGGGACGGACCTGCTCACCCCGACGAAGGGGCGCCGCTCCCGGCGCTCCGCGACCCTCGTCGTCGGCTGCGTACTCGCCGGTGTGATCGCGCTGCTGGCCGTGGTGTCGTTCTTCTGGCTGCCCTACGACGCCGAGGACACCTCCGGCGGCCGGCTCGCCGGACCCGGTGACGGCCACCTGCTCGGCACGGACAAGCTCGGACGCGACCTGTTCACCCAGGTCATGACCGGCTCGCGCATCGCCGTCGAGGCGGGGGCCGGGTCGGTGTTCATCGCCGCTGTCCTCGGGGTCACCCTGGGCGTGCTCGCGGCATTCGCGCAGGGCTGGCTGGACGACACCCTCTCCGCGTTCCTCGACATCCTCATCGCCTTCCCGACGCTGCTGCTGGCCATGCTCATCGTCGCCGCACGGTCGGCGACCCTCGGCTCCGCGATCCTGGCGATCGGCCTCGCGCAGAGCGCGGTCGTCGCGCGGCTGGTGCGCATCCTGGTCAAGCGGGTCCTGGCGCAGGACTACATCACCGCCGCCCGTACCTCCGGTACCTCCTGGCCGCGTTCGGTCCTCTTCCACGTCCTGCCCAACATCTGGCCCACCCTGGTGGTCAACCTCGCCCTGCAGTTCGGGCTCGCCGTGCTCGCCGAGGCAGGGCTGTCCTACCTGGGTCTCGGGGCCCCGCCGCCCAACGCCTCCTGGGGCCGCATGCTCCAGGAAGCCCAGGCCACCTTCACCACGGCGCCGGCCGGAGCGCTGGCCCCCGGCATCCTGCTCGTACTGCTCGTCATCGGCGTGAACCTCATCGCCGACGGCCTGCGTGACACCCTCGACCCGGCCACCCGACGGAGGCGTACGTGACTCTCCTCGACGTACGCGGACTGACCGTCCGCGCAGCCGACGGGCGGACCCTGGTCGACGACCTGTCCTTCACCGTGGCCGGCGGTGAACGGCTCGGCCTCATCGGGGAGTCCGGCTCCGGCAAGTCCCTGACGACGCTCGCGGTGCTCGGACTGCTGCCCGACGGCATGACCTCCACGGGCAGCGTGGAACTGGCCGGGACGCAGACGGTGGGCGCCACCGAGAAGCGGCTCTCCGCCGTCCGCGGGCGGGACGCGGCCGTGGTCTTCCAGGAGCCGCTGACCGCACTGGACCCGCTGATGCGGCTCGGCCGCCAGATCGCCGAGCCGATCGCCCGCCGCACCGGCCTCCGGGGCAAGCAGCTGCGCGGGGCCGTCCGCGACGCCCTCGAGAAGGTACGGCTGCCCGAGCCCGACCGCATCTCCCGGGCCTTCGCACACGAGGTCTCCGGGGGCCAGCGCCAGCGCGTCGCCCTCGCGATGGCGCTGGCCTGTGAGCCGAAGCTGCTCATCGCCGATGAGCCCACCACGGCCCTGGACGTGTCCGTGCAGGCCGAGATGCTGGAACTGATCGACGGCTTGGTCCAGGAGCGGGAGATGGCCGTGCTCTTCGTCAGTCACGACCTGGCCGTCGTGTCCAGGGTCACCGACCGGGTGCTGGTCATGAAGGACGGCCGGGCCGTCGAGCAGGGCGCGGTGCACGACATCGTGCGCGCGCCTCGCGAGGAGTACACCAGGGCACTGGTCGCCAGTGCCCGGCAGCTGGAGTCCGCCCTGGACCTGAGGAGCCCGCGATGACACCCGTACTGGAGCTGAAGGACGCCGCGGTGCGCTACCGGGGGACGGCGGTCGATGTGGTGCGGGACGTCTCCCTCACCGTCGAGCCGGGCGAGAGCCTCGCCCTGGTCGGTGAGTCGGGCGCGGGCAAGACAACGCTGCTGCGCCTGCTGCTGGGACTGACGCGGCCCACGGCCGGCACCGTGCGTTTCGACGGCGCCGGCCTCGAGCCGCGCGACCGCGAACAGATGCGCCGCTTCCGGCGCAGCGTGCAGTGCGTGTTCCAGGACCCGTACTCCTCGCTCGATCCCAGCCGGCGGGTCGGCGCGATCGTGGCGGAACCGTTGCGCTCCCTCGGTCTCGACACCCGGTCCACCGCGGCGCCCAAGGTGGCCGCGGCGCTGGAGCGCGTCGGTCTCCAGGCGGACGCCGTCGACCGCTACCCCCACGAGTTCTCCGGTGGGCAGCGGCAGCGCATCGCCATCGCCCGTGCCACGGTCTGCGACCCCCGCGTCCTGCTGGCCGACGAGCCGGTCAGCGCGCTGGACGTCACCACCCGGGTGAAGGTCGTCGACCTGCTGGCGGAGCTGAAGCACGAGCGGGGGCTGACGCTGGTGATGGTCTCCCACGACCTGTCGGTCGTGGCCTCCCTGTGCGAGCGCACCGCCGTGCTCGAGCGCGGCCGGGTCGTCGAGCTGGGCGCCACATCCCAGGTGCTCGGTGCGCCGGCGCACCCCTACACCCGCCGGTTGATCGAGAGTGTGCCCCGGCTTCCCGTCTGACCCCGGCCGTCTGTCGCCGTGCCGGCACGGCCGCGCCGTCAGGCCAGGGACAGGAACAGCTTCTCCAGGCGGGCCCGCATCTGGTCCCGGTCCCCGGCCTCCTGCCCGCCATCGGCCATGCAGTGCTGCAGGCCCGTCGCGATGATCGCGAACCCTGCCCGGTCGAGGGCGCGGGACACCGCGGCCAGCTGCGTGATCACGTCCTCGCAGTCCCGGCCCTCCTCGATCATCTTGATGATCCCGGCGATCTGACCCTGGGCCCGCTTCAGCCGGTTGAGCACCGACTTCAGTTCATCGGCTGCCATGTCCAGCTCCATGCTGCCTCCTTCGCTGATACCCCTAGGGGTATGCTAGCGGGTGCGTCCCCGGGACCGGGCCCGTACAGCGGGGGAGGGCGCGGGCCGGGTGTCCCCGGTGGGCGAGCCGGTCTCTGTTCGGCGACGGTGTCCGCGTGTCCGCGTGTCCGTGGAGCGGGTGCATAGGATCGCGGACATGGCACTGCGACCTGTTCAGGTGAACATCAAGGCTCTTGACGACTCGCTGGTGGGCCGGTTCTGGGCGGAGGCGCTCGGCTGGGGTGTTTCCAGCGAAGGGCCGGGCGTGACGAACGTGGAACCCGGAGCAGGCTTCGTCTGGCCGGACCCGGTCGCCGTATGCATCGACGTCGTCACCGTGCCGGAACCCAAGGCGGCGTCGAAGAACCGCGTGCACCTCGACCTCGCCACCACTTCCGCGGCCCATCAGGCGGAGTTGGTCGCGCGCCTCCGGGCACTCGGTGCGACACCTGCCGATGTGGGCCAGGGCGACGTGCTGTTCCAGGTTCTCGCGGACCCGGAGGGCAACGAGTTCTGCGTGCTGGAGCCTCGGGAGATCTATCGGGACACCGGACCGATCGCCGTGGTGGTGGTCGACTGTGTGGATCCGCGGGTCATGGCCCGGTTCTGGGGGGAGGCCTTGGACTGGAGCCTGCACGAGGTGACCGACGACCATGCGGTGTTGCGCTCCACCGCGGGCGTCGGCCCGTACCTCGAGTTCCTTCGCACGCCCGGCGTGAAGACCGTGCCGGACCGCGTCCACCTCGACCTGCTGCCGTACCCCGGCGACGATCAGAAGGTGGAAGCGGCCCGGCTGCGGGCCCTCGGCGCCACAGACCTCGACCTCGGCCAGGGCGACGTCCCATGGATGTGCCTGGCCGACCCGGAGGGCCACGAGTTCTGCATCCTCGGCACCTCCTGATGCCGAGCCATCGGTGCTGTCAGCAGTCGGTCACGGCCATGCTCGGGGCGCGCGGCGCGAGGCCGCGGCCCGGTCCCTCAGGGCGACGCCTTCGTGCAGGCGGTGGCCGAGCCCTGGCTGATGCAGGCCCGCACGTAGCGGCCGGACGTGGCTCTCATCTCCGCGTCACCCGCGACCTTCTCGTACGAGCCGTCCGGCTTCCTGTCCTCGAGCCAGACGGTCGCGCCCTGGGCGGCCGAGTGCGCCCAGGCGTAGTAGTCGGAGACAGACCAGTCCGGGCGGGAGCCGCTGAGTGTGACGGCTGCGCCACCGGGGAGCACCGCCGTCGCCCAGTCTGTGGCCACGGACGTCCACTTCGTGACCGAGGCAGGCTTCACGCCTTCACAGGCCTCGCCCGGGGCACAGGGGCCCACCGGCCCCTCCTCGGCAGTCATGTACATGTTGTTGCCCTGGTGGGTGGCGAAGGCCCAGTTCCTGCCGTCGACGACCAGCCCGGCGATCTTTCCACCGGACAACGGGTCGAGGGGCGTCATCCTCGTCGTTCCGGATGCGGTCAGCCTGGTGCCCGGCAGGGGCACCGGGCGCTGGGCGCGTGAGTCGACGCCGGTCGCGGTGTGCGTCATCAAGGTGGCGGAGACCCCGGCGCGGCCGGGCGGGAGCTCGGCCTCACCCCAGTAGTACAGGTGGTACGGGTCCCAGGCCGGGCGGCCCTCGTAGATCTTCAGCCTGCCGCCCTGGTAGATGTCGGCGTCCTCCACCTGACGGGGCTCGTAGTTCGGCATCCACTCGGTGACGCTCGCCGGATCCACGTCCCGGCAGGGCAGCACCGCACAGGGCGCCTCGGTGGGCGCGGTCGTCGCCGCGTCGGGGTCTCGCGTGCAGGCGGTGCCGGTGCTGTCGCTGACGCACGCCCGCAGCTCCGGCAGCCACGAGTAGGCCCGGGTCGAGCCGGATTCCGTGCGCGAGGCACCCTCGGGCGTGAACTCCGTGTACACCTCGCCCCAGCGGCCGGCGCCCTGCCAGGCCTCCAGCCAGAATCTGCCGCCTGCCGGCAGTTCGCCCTCCGCCCAGCCGAGGTAACTCCCCTGCTTCAGGCGCCCGTCGGCCTTCTGCACCGAGGCGCCGGACGGTAGCTGGACTCGGTCGTACGGGGAGCGCTCGACGTAGGACCAGTCCGACACCGGGATCGCTTCCGGGTCGGCGTCCGAGCACCAGCCCGCGCAGGGGCCGACGGACTCCACCTCCGACGTCGTGGCGTTGACGCACCCGGTCTCTCTGCCGTCGGTCACGCAGGCGCCGTTCGCGTGGACGACTCCGTAGCGCGTCGTGTCGTACACGTACATGCCCGTGGTGCCGCTGCTGTCCCGGTACGAGCGAGGATGCTCGAGTGCCGACTCGATGTTGATTCCGTCACCGAGATTCTCCTCGGTCTTCAGCCACCCCCGCCCCTTGTCGGCCCCGACACCGCTGAGCTGCACCTCGGCCCAGGAGTAGACCCAGCCGGCCGTGTCCCAGGCGGGCCTGCCCGTGTACAGCTTGATGCGCGTGCCCGAGGCGAGAACCGCCTCCTTCACCAGCTTCGGCGCTCCGCCCGACTGCCACGCGGTGACGGCCCCGGGGTCGGACCCCTGGCACGGCAACTGCGGACACGGCGCCGGACCGACGGCGCGCGTCACCGCCGCCGCCACGGGCGTGGTCAGCAGTGTGGCACCCAGGGCGAGAACGGCAAGTGGGACAACCCGCTTCCGTAACCGTCTCCACAAGCCGCGACGTGCTCCCCGGAATTCCTCCGTGCTGTTCATCGCATCCCCCTCCACGTGGTGACCGCATGACCCACGCGATGCAACTCCCCGTCACTCTCCCCTTACTCTCGCGGGCGTCTTGCCCCGGGCGGCCCCCGCCGGGACGGCGCCGAGCCGGGCCGATGCGGCTCATGGGCGGTGACCGTGTGAGGACCGTTGACAAAACTAGGGCCTGCTAGAAACCTGTCACCTCAGATCCGCAAAATATTGACTGCATCACTCAAAATCCTCAGTAGTGCGCGCGAATTTTCGGCAAGTGGACTTCTCTGCCCCCTGCGGGCGTCCCTGATCGTCCCCGTCCGCGTACCGCCGGCCCGCACCCGGCCGACGGCGCGTCGACGTGCACCTCCGGTCCCGCGGCCCCACGGAAACGAGGACAGCATGAGATGGAAGCAACTCGGACGGCGGTTCGCCGTCGGTGCGGTGACCGCCGCACTGATGACCGTCGGGCTCCTGCCGGTCGCCGCCTCGGCGGCCGTCCCGAGCCCCGACCTGGCTCTCGGCAAGCAGGCGGCGGCGAGCGGGTCGCACGGCGCCTACGTGGCGTCGAACGTCACCGACGGCAGCGGGCAGACGTACTGGGAGAGTCCCGGAGCCTTCCCGCAGTGGGTCCGGATCGACCTGGGCAACGAGTTCGACGTCGACCGGGTGGTCCTGAAACTGCCCAACACGTGGGAGGCGCGGACCCAGACGCTCGGCGTCCAGGGAAGCACTGACGGGAGCGGCTTCCGTACCTTGTCGGCCTCTGCCGCCCGGCTGTTCAGCCCGGAGACGGGCAACACCGTCACCATCGACTTCACCACCGAGCGGGTGCGGTACATCCGTGTGCAGGTGACCGCCAACACCGGCTGGAACGCCGCTCAGCTCTCCCAGGTCGAGGTCCACGGCGCGGGTGGCGGGGACGATCCCGGCCCGCCGGCCCCGGACGGCTCCAACCTGGCGCTGAACAAGCCGATCGAGGCGTCGTCGTACACCCAGACCTACGTCGTCGCCCACGCCAACGACGACAAGACCGGCACGTACTGGGAGGCGAACGGTCACCCCTCCACGCTCACGGTGAAGCTCGGTGCCGACGCCGACATCGAGGCCGTCGTCGTCAAGCTCTCCCCTGATCAGGCATGGGCGACCCGGACGCAGAGCGTCCAGGTGCTCGGCCGCGCGCAGTCCGCCACAGCGTTCACCTCACTGAAGGACCGGGCCGATTACGTGTTCGACCCGTCCGGCAACCAGAACACGGTGACGATCCCGGTCAGCGGCCGGCACGCGGACGTCCGGCTCACGTTCTTCCCCAACACCGGTGCTCCCGGCGCGCAGGTCGCCGAGATCCAGGTCGTCGGGACCGCCGCCCCCAACCCCGACCTGACCGTCTCCGACCTGACGTGGTCACCCGCCACGCCCTCCGAGAAGGACGACGTCACGGTGAACGCCACCGTGCGCAACACGGGTACGGCGGCGGCCGCCGCGACGACGGTCGACGTCAGCCTCGAGGGCCAGGTCGCCGGCAGCGCTCCCGTGAGCGGCCTCGCCGCCGGAGCGTCGGTCACCGTGCCGGTCGCCGTCGGCAAGCGGCCCATGGGTACGTACGGAGTCTCGGCGGTGGTCGACCCGAGCGACACGGTCGTCGAGCAGGACAACAGCAACAACAGCCGCACGGCCGCGTCGAAGCTCGTGGTGGGACAGAGCCCCGGCCCCGACCTGGAGGTGCTCGGCATCACGTCCAGCCCGGCGAACCCCGCCGTGGGCGCGGCCGTCACCTTCACGGTGTCCGTGCACAACCGCGGCACCACGGCGGTGAGCCCGTCCACGGTCACCCGTCTTCTGGTGGAGGGCACCACGCTGAACGGCGCGACCGGGGCCGTTCCCGCCGGAGGCACGGTCACCGTGCCCATCGGCGGGACCTGGACAGCGAAGAGCGGCGGGGCCAATCTGACCGCAACCGCCGACGCGACGGGTGTCGTCGCCGAGACGAACGAGGACAACAACGTCTTCGCGCGCGCCATCGTGGTAGGCCGCGGGGCCGCTGTCCCGTACACCGAGTACGAGGCGGAACAGGCTTCCTACCAGGGCACGCTGCTGAAGACCGACCAGAAGCGCACCTTCGGGCACACCAACTTCGCCACGGAGTCCTCGGGCCGGGAGTCGGTGCGGCTGAACACCTCCGGCCAGTACGTCGAGGTCACCTCGACCGTGCCGTCGAATTCGATCGTTGTCCGCAACTCCATTCCCGACGCCCCCGGTGGCGGCGGAACCGAGGCCACGATCAGCCTGTACATCGACGGCAGCTTCGCCCGGAAACTCACCCTCTCCTCCAAGCACAGCTGGCTCTACGGTGACACGGACAGCCCGGAGGGCCTGACCAACCGGCCGCAGGCGGACGCCCGCAGGCTGTTCGACGAGTCCAACGCCCTGCTCGGCCGCACCTACCCCGCCGGCACGAAGTTCCGTCTCCAGCGCGACGCGGGTGACTCGGCGTCCTTCTACGTCATCGACCTCGTCGACCTGGAGCAGGTCGCGCCGCCGGCCGCCCAGCCGGGCGGTTGCGCCTCGATCACCGCCTACGGAGCTGTCCCCAACGACGGAATCGACGACACGGACGCCATCCAGCGGGCAGTGACGGCCGACCAGAACGGCGACATCGGCTGTGTGTGGATTCCGCCGGGGCAGTGGCGCCAGGAGCAGAAGATCCTGACCGACGACCCGCTGAACCGGGGGCAGTTCAACCAGGTCGGCATCCGGGACGTCACGATCCGGGGTGCGGGCATGTGGCACTCCCAGCTGTACACCCTCACCCAGCCCCAGGACGCGGGCGGCATCAACCACCCGCACGAGGGGAACTTCGGCTTCGACATCGACGACAACACCAGGATCTCGGACCTGGCCATCTTCGGCTCGGGCACCATCCGGGGCGGCGACGGCAACGCGGAGGGCGGAGTCGGCCTGAACGGACGCTTCGGCGAGGACACCAGGATCACGAACGTGTGGATGGAGCACATGAACGTGGGCGTGTGGGTCGGCCGCGACTACGACAACATCCCTGCCCTCTGGGGGCCCGGCGACGGCGTCGAGTTCACCGGCATGCGGATTCGCAACACCTACGCGGACGGCATCAACTTCGCCAACGGAACGCGGAATTCGACGGTGTTCAACTCCTCCTTCAGGAACACCGGTGACGACTCGCTGGCCGTGTGGTCGAGCAAGTACGTGAAGAACCCCTCGGTGGACATCGGGCACGACAACCACTTCCGCAACAACACGATCCAGCTGCCCTGGCGGGCGAACGGCATCGCGGTCTACGGGGGCTACGGCAACACGATCGAGAACAACATCATCTCCGACACGATGAACTACCCCGGCATCATGCTGGCGACGGACCACGACCCGCTGCCCTTCTCCGGGCAGACACTGATCGCCAACAACGCCCTGCACCGCACCGGCGGGGCGTTCTGGGGCGAGGCGCAGGAGTTCGGAGCCATCACCTTGTTCGCGGCAGGCCCGGACATCCCGGGCGTCACGATCCGCGACACCGACATCCACGACTCGACCTACGACGGTATCCAGTTCAAGTCGGGTGGCGGATCCGTCCCCGGGGCGAAGATCTCGAACGTCCGGATCGACAACTCGGTCAACGGGTCCGGCATCCTGGCCCACGGAGGCGCACGGGGGAGCGCCACCCTGACCGATGTGACCATCACCGGCTCGGCCGACGGCGACATCGAGATCGAACCCGGCTCGCAGTTCGTCCTCAACGGCGGCGCCGGTCCGGCGGCCCGGAGATAGACCCCCTGTCCGGTTGCCTCGGGCCGGGCGCAACCGGACCCGAGGCAACCGGACCCGACCGGGGCGCGTCCGGCACGCTGTCGGAGCGTGCCGGGCCGGTCCGGGCCCGGGTGGGCCGGAGGATCACGGGACGTCGCTCGTCGCAGCGGTGGAGGCGGGGGAGCGGTGGCGGCACCGGACGTGCACGGGGAGTGTCGACAGTGCCGCACGGCTGCCCCGCCGAACCTCCGCAGGGCGGGGCAGCTCCCGTACCGGAACGTGGTCAGCCACTCAACCACTCAGCCGGTCAGCGCCGACGGGGCCGGGCCTGGAGGCCGCTGCCGACGCCCGCCACGTGCAGAGCCAGCAGAGTCAGTCCGATCAGCATGACGTTCACCGAGGCGAAGACCTCGTTGGTGGAGAGGTCGGCGGCGTTGATCAGGAAAGCGATGAAGAACAGTACTGCCGCGGCTATACCCAGCATGACGCAGCTCCTTTCGGTTGTGGCAGGACGTCTGCCCCCGAACTCGGAAACCAGGCAGGTCCGTTGACGTGTCACCGCTCTGTCACAGAAGGCCGGTGGGCCGCAACTTCCCCTGTGCGTCGCGGATCCAACCTGCGACCACGAGCCACCACTGACCCGCACAGGGGAGCAGACCATGACCCACAGACGTTCCACCGCCGTTGCTGCTGCGTCGTTCCTCCTGCTGAGCGGCGTGGTTGTCACCACGGCGCCCGCGGGCTTCGCCGGGACGCCCGGCGGCACCTACGCGGACGACCGCAACAGCGACTTCGACGGCGACGGCTACGACGACGTCCTGACCGGCGCACCGGGCGGTACCGACGGCGGAAAGAAGGGGGCGGGCTACGTCACCGTGCAGTACGGAGCCGCCGGCGGCATCGGCACCGCCACCAGCGTCCCCCGGGTCCGCACCGCCGTCTTCGGCCAGGCGACCGCCGGCGTCCCGGGCTCCGCCGAGGCCGGTGACGGCTTCGGTACCGCCGTGGCCACGGGCGACCTCGACACCGACGGCTACGACGACGCGATCGTCGCCGCGCCGGGTGAGGACGAGGGCTCGGTGAGGGACGCGGGCCGGGTGACGGTCCTCTACGGGTCCTCGTCCGGGCTGACCCCGGCCCGCAGCATCACCCTGGGGTCGGGCGCGCCCGAGACGGACGACCGGTTCGGCCTGTCCGTCGCAGCCGCCCGGCTCTCCGGGGCCACGCCGGGCGACGTCCTCGCCGTGGCCGACCGACGGGGCGTCTCCCTCTTCTCCTACGGTGCCGGCTCCCTGGAGGGAACGGGCCGCTTCGACACCGCGGGTGTGCCCGGCCGCGACTCGATGGAGCCCGTTTCCCTGACCACGGGAAACTACGACGGCGACGGGTACGCGGACCTGCTCGTGTCCTGCCGCAGCCTTGTGGAGGACCCCAGGCCGCGGTCCTTCCTGTACATGGGCGGTGCGGACGGACCGGCCTACGTCCGCGACCTCTCCGGCGGCTCCGCCACGGCGTCCGGAGACATCGACGACGACGGGTACGACGACATCGTCCTCGGCAGGCCCGACCGGCCCGAGGACGAGAACGAACCCCTCACGGGCGGGTTCGTCAGCGTCTACCTCGGTTCCGAGAACGGTATGGAGGACGTGTCCGAGTACGGCACCCCCGACCAGGTGTGGATGCAGGACACCGCCGGCGTGCCCGGCACCGCCGAGCTCGGGGACGGCTTCGGCGCCGACGTCTCGCTCGCGGACATCGACGGTGACGGCTACGCGGATCTGGCCGTGGGTGTGCCGGGCGAGGACATCGGCACCGTGGCGGACGCGGGCGGGGTACGGGTGCTGCGCGGCTCGGCCGCCGGGCTGACCGCGGTGGGCGCGAAGTCCTTCGACCAGAACTCGGCCGGTGTACCGGGCACGGCGGAGGAGGGCGACCGCTGGGGCGGTCAGGTCCGGCTCGTCGACTCGGACGCCGACGGCCGCTCCGAGCTGCTCGCCGCGGCCCCCGGCGAGAACACCTCCGACGGGGTGGTGTGGTGGCTCGCCGCATCCACGAACGGGACGGTGAGCACGGGCTCGTGGTCGTACGGCGGAGGATCCCTCGGCGCGTCCGGCACCGACGCACGCTTCGGTGCCGCGATCGACGAGTGAGCCGGCTGTCCCGCCGAGCATCCGGCGGGACAGGTCCCGGCCGAGCCGCTCGGAGGCGGCGCGGGCCTGCCACCGGGTGGGCCGGCGGCGCCCCGGCACGACGGCATCCGCGCGGCCGCCCGGGTGCCGCAGCCGGGCAGCGTCAGCGCAGGGCCTCGGGCAGGGGTTCGCGGTGGACGATGCCCAGGCGCTGGGTGGCGCGGGTCAGTGCCACGTACAGATCGCTGGTCCCGAACCGGGCGGGCTCCACGACCAGCACATGGTCGAATTCCAGCCCCTTGGCCTGGCGCGGTGCGATCAGGACCACCGGCCGGGTCAGATCGGGCTCGGCACCGGCCTCGACCCCGTCCAGCGGGGCGGCGATCTCCTCGTGCAGCGCGAGCGGTGCGATCACCGCGAGGCGTCCCTCCGCGGGCGTGAGCTCGGCGACCGCGCGGGCGACCGCGCCCGCCAGATCCGCGCCGGCGTCCCGTGTCCACGGCACCTCCCCGGTGGACCGCACCGAGCCCGGCGGCTCGAAGGACGGGTCCTCGGCGCGCAGGACCCGGGCCGCGAGCTCCATGATCTCGGCGGGCGTACGGTAGTTGACGCCGAGCCTGACGTGCTCGTAGCGGTCACCGACGTACGGCTCCAGGATCGGTCCCCATGAACCGACCCCGGCCTCCTCGGAGGTCTGCGCGGGGTCGCCGACGAGTGTCAGCGAGCGGGTCGGTGAACGGCGCATCAGCAGCCGCCACGCCATCGGCGACAACTCCTGTGCCTCGTCGACGATGATGTGCCCGAACGCCCAGGTCCGGTCGGCGGCGGCGCGCTCGGCCGCGCTGCGGTGGTCGGCCTCCTCGTGCCGCTCCGCCATCCGCTCGGCGTCGATGATGTCGTGGGCGGCGAGGGTCTCGGACTCCTCGTCCTCGAACTCGAAGGTCTCCGAGCCCCGCGACAGCTCCAGGACGCCCTGCGCGTAAGCGATGCGCTCCTGGCGGCCGGCCTCGGCGGCTGCGCGCTCGGCGCTGTCGTCGGCCCCGAGCAGCTCCGCGGCCTCGTCGAGCAGCGGGACGTCGGAGGGGGTCCACTCCCCGTCGCCGGGCGTGCGTCGGACGGCTTCGGCGTCCTCGTCCGGCAGGTACAGGGGCTCCGCCAGGTAGTCCGCCAGGAACCCCTCGGGAGTGAGCACCGGCCACAGCTCGTCGACGGCGGCGTGGACCTCCCCGCTGACGGCGACGCTCTTGCCCAGCTGGGCGATGTCGTCCGGGCCGAGGAAGTTGGGGCCGCCGTACGGGTCCGCACCGATGCGCTCGACGAGCTGTGCCGTGAGGGCGTCGATGATCCGGAAGGCGAAGTGCGGGCGGGCGAGGTTGTGCGGCAGGCGGGTGTCGCGGGCCGCCTGACGGGCCTCGTAGGCGATCTCCCAGTCGAGGACGAGGTCCCCGTCGTCGTGCGGAACGACGATCGGGTCGCCGGGCTCCGGCAGCCGCTGCCGGTCGCGGACCGCGAGGGCAAGCGCCTCGGCCATGTGTTCACCGCCCTTGGCGGCGGCGGCGCGGGGCGTCTCGGTGCCGCGAGCGTGGACGCCGGGGAAGAGCTCGGCCTGCGTGGCGAGCAGGACACCGGTCTCACCGAGCGCGGGGAGCACTTCGCCGATGTAACGCAGGAAAGCGGGGTTGGGTCCCACGATCAGCACGGCGCGCTTGGCCAGCAGCTCGCGGTGCTCGTACAGGAGGAAGGCGGCCCGGTGCAGGGCGACTGCCGTCTTGCCCGTGCCCGGGCCGCCCTCGACGACGAGCACGCCCCGGTGCGGGGCGCGGATGATCCGGTCCTGCTCCGCCTGGATGGTCCGCACGATGTCGCCCATGCGGCCGGTGCGCGCGGAGCTCACCGCGGCGAGCAGCACGGCGTCGCCGCTCGGGTCCTCGAAGCCGGTGCGCTCCTGGTCACCCACGTCGAGGATCTCGTCGTGCAGCTCGGTGACGACGCGGCCCTCGGTGGTGAGGTGACGGCGCCGGCGCAGACCCATCGGAGTGTGCCCGGTGGCGAGATAGAAGGGGCGAGCCACCGGCGCGCGCCAGTCGATCAGCAGGGGAGTGTGTTCGGTGTCGTCCTCGCGGATCCCGATCCGGCCGATGTGATGCGTGGCGCCGTCGGCGAGATCGATGCGACCGAAACACAGCGAACCGTCCACCGCGTCCAGGGCTGCCAGCAGACCCGAGCGCTCGGCGACCAGCACATCGCGTTCGAGGCGTGCCTGCAAGCCGGTTCCGACCGGCGTCAGCGCGTCCTCGACGGAGCGCGAGGCGACCCCGCGCAGCACGTCCACGCGGTGGTGGAGCCGGTCGACGTATGCCTGCTCCTTCTGCAACTCGGCGCTTTCCCTATTTGACAAAATGGCTCCCGGCCGGATATCTTGTTTCTTATAGGCCCCCGATGTGGGGCCTTTTCTGTGGGCACACAGAAGAATTCAATATACGTGAGGAAATCCCCGGTCCGCAATTGCGGACCGGGGATTTTCCATGGGCCGCGGCCGAGGCGGAACGGGCCCACGCCCGGCGGCCGGGCCGTCCTCCTGTACGTCTTCGCGGAGGGGGCGCGGGACGCCGCCGACGGCCTGCGGAACCCCACCTCCGTCGCACTGCGCGGGAACGACGTGTACGTGCTCAGTGCCGCCTGCACCACGGCGACCGCCCCCAACCTGCTGCGCGCACACCTGCGCGACCGCCGGTGAACGCCGGCCTCGTCGAGGACGTGGCGCGCAGGCGTCCCTCCGGGCCGGATCAGGAGGGACGGCCGGGAGGCGGGGTCCGCACGAGGCCGCTCTGATAGGCGATCACGACGAGTTGTGCGCGGTCATGGGCGTCGAGCTTGGCCATCGCGCGCTGTACGTGGCTGCGTACGGTCAGCGGACTGACGACGAGCTCCTCGGCGATCTCGGTGTTGGACCTTCCGTGCGCGGCCAGGGCCATCACCTCCCGCTCGCGGGTGGTCAGGGCGTTCAGCCGCTCCGGGGGCACGAGTTGCGAGTCCGGCTCCGGCGTCGCAAGGAAGCGTGTGATGAGGGCACGGGTGGCCGTGGGGGAGAGGAGCGACTCGCCCGCGGCCACCGTGCGGATGCCGGAGAGGAGCACTTCGGCACTGACGTCCTTGCCCAGGAAGCCGCTCGCCCCGGCGCGCAGGGCCAGGGCGACGTACTCGTCGTTCTCGAAGGTGGTGAGGATCAGCACCCGGGTCGCGGAGAGACCGGGGTCGCCGCAGATGCTGGTCGTCGCGGTCAGACCGTCGGTTCCGGGCATGCGGATGTCCATCAGGACCACGTCGGGGTGGTGTACGCGAGCGAGCTCGACCGCTTCGCTTCCGTCGGCGGCCTCACCGACGACGGTCATACCCGGAGTGGAGTCGATGAGGATGCTGAAGGTGGCTCTGAGCAGGGCCTGGTCGTCGGCGAGCAGGACACGGGTGGTCACGTGGATCGGCTCCTTTCGGTCGGCGGGGGCGACAGCGGCAGTGTGCAACGGACTTCGAACCCGCCTTCCGGCCGGGGGCCGGCATCCACGGTCCCTCCCGCGGAGCGGGCACGTTCCCGCATTCCTATGAGACCGAAGCCGCGCCCCGGTGCGGATGCCGCCCGTACGGCGGCCCCGGAGTCCGTGACCGTGAGCGACAACCGGTCGTCGGAGTAGACCAGCCGGACCCGCGCCGCCCCCGTGCGGGCGTGCTTGGTGACGTTGGTGAGGGCCTCCTGCACGATCCGGAACGCGGTCAGGTCCGCCCCCGGTGCGAGTGGCCGCGTTGTGCCCTCGGTGGTGACGGTGACCTCCAGCCCGGCGCCGGCGAACGCCGTGGTCAGGTCGTCGAGCCGCGCGAGTCCGGGGGCCGGGCCCAGCGCGGCGTCGGAGTCGCTGTCCTGGCGCAGGAGTCCGACCGTGGCCTTGAGCTCGCGCAGCGCCGAGGCGGTGGTCTCGGCCAGGTTGTCGAGCATCTCCTGAGCCCTGTCCGGGTGGGTGCGGGACAGGTGCGCCGCCGTGCCCGCCTGGGCGTTGGCCAGAGCCAGGTGGTGGGCCACGACGTCGTGCAGCTCGCGGGCGATGCGCATGCGCTCCTGGGCCACCCGGTGCCGGGCCTCCTCCTCACGGGTGCGCTCGGCGTGCTCGGCGCGGGCGTGCACCGCCGCGAGATAGGCACGGCGCAGTTTGACGGAACTGCCCAGTACGGCGGGCAGGAGCACCCAGGCGACGGGATTGACCGTCGTGAGCAGCAGGCCGTAGTGCTCGACCGGCTCGGCGAGGAGGGCGGTGACGGGCAGCAGTACGGCGACGGCGAGTGCACCGGTACGGGTGGTCCTGCGGTCGGTGCGCAGGCCGAGCGAGTACAGCGCCACCATGAGCGGCCCCTGCAGCAGAGGGGTGAGGAGGTATCCCAGCGCACCTTCGCCCAGAGTGCACAGCGTGGTGAGCGCCACGACCGTGCGGGGATGGCTGCGGCGCCGGAGCAGGGCGGTGCAGGCGACCGCGGAGAGCACGATCGAGGGCCACACCCGGGGCGGACTGCCGGGTGCCAACGTACTGATCATGCTGCCCGCCGCGGAGAACGCGAACAGCACGAGGATCGTCGCGGCATCCCGGCTGCGGGGATGCGACGGCTCGGACCGCGGCCCGTGCACGCTCATCGTTCTCCTTCCTGCACCGGCGCGCCGGCGACCTCGTGTCCGAGTGGCCGTCGGGCCGCCCGTTCGTCCTCCCGCACGTCCCCGCGGCCCCGTCGCCCACGGGTGGCCGGCGTGCCGTCCCGGTGGCGCTCCGCCGAGCGCCACCGGGACGGCCGGGCCGAACCCTTCGGTCGCCGCCGCTGATCAGACGCGGACCGGCTCCCCGGCGGCGTCGTGCCGCTCGTCACCGGAGGGCCGCGCGTGGAGGGCCGCGCCCTCCACATCGACGTCGGGCAGCGCCCTGTCGAGCCAACGAGGCAGCCACCAGGCCCTGTCACCCAGCAGGGCGAGCACGGCGGGCACGATCGCCATCCGTACGACGAACGCGTCGAACAGCACGGCGATCGCCAGGCCGAACCCGATGGTCTTGACCATGGACTCGGTGGAAGCGACGAATCCGGAGAATACAGCGATCATGATGAGCGCCGCCGCGACGACGACACGGGCGCTGTGGCGGAACCCGGTGACGACCGCCTGGGCGGGCCGGTCGCCGTGTACGTGAGCTTCCCTGATCCGGGCCACGAGGAAGACCTCGTAGTCCATCGCGAGGCCGAAGACGATGCCCACCAGGAAGATCGGCATGAGGCTCATGATCGGTCCGGGCTGCTCGACGCCCAGCAGTCCGGCGCCCCATCCCCACTGGAAGACGGCCACCACCGAACCGAGGGCGGCCAGTACCGACAGCAGGAACCCCAGGGCCGCCTTGACCGGTACGAGTACGGACCTGAAGACGACCAGCAGCAGCACGAAGGCCAGGCCTACGATGACGGTCAGGTAGGGCAGCAGGGCGTCCTGCAGCGCCTGGGCGACGTCGATGTTCATCGCCGTGCTGCCGGTCACCTCGAACGTGGTGCCGGTGGACGACTCGGTCGCGGACCGTTCGCCGCGGATGGTGTGGACGAGTTCCTTGGTGGCCTCGTCGTTCGGTCCGGTGCTCGGCACGGCGGAGAACACCGCCGTGTCGCCGGCCGGGTTGAACCGCGCCGTGGAGACGGACACCACCCCGTCGGTGGCGCCGACCTCGGAGGCGACGGAGGCGACCGCGGACTTCGGATCGGCCGCGCCCCTGGCGTCCACCACGAGGGTCAGCGGGCCGTTGAAACCGGGGCCGAAGCCGTCCGCGAGCGCGTCGAAGGCGCGGCGTTCGGTGGTCGAGACCGGCTTGGCCTCCGCGCCCGGCATGCCCATCTGCAGATCGGCCGCCGGCAGGGCGAGGACGCCCAGGCCCGCGACGCCCGCCAGCAGGACCGGGACGGGACGGCGCAGCACGAACCGGGCCCAGCGGGTCCCCCCGTTGACCCCGCTGCCGTCCGTGCCGGTTCCGGCTCCGGCGCGGGTGCGGCGGCTCCTGCGCGTGGACCGCGACAGGACGGCATCCGGCCACATCCCCAGCAGCGCGGGGACCAGGGTGAGCGCGATGAGTACGGCGACGACGACCGCTCCCGCCGCGGACACCCCCATCTTGGTCAGCATCGGGACACCGACGACGGAGAGTCCTGCCAGCGCGATGACGACGGTGAGCCCGGCGAACACGACGGCCGACCCGGCGGTTCCGGTGGCGAGGCCCGCCGCCTCCTGGGGGGCGCGGCCCTTCGCCCGCTCCTCGCGGTAGCGGGAGATGACGAACAGCGCGTAGTCGATGCCGACCGCGAGACCGAGCATGGACGCCAGGGTGCCGGTGGTCATGGACAGCCCGAACGTGCTGCCCAGGGCCAGGACCGAGGCCATGGCGATGCCCACGCCGATGAGCGCGGTGAGCAGCGGCAGCCCGGCCGCCGCCATCGAACCGAAGGTGATCAGCAGGACCACCGCCGCCACGGCCACACCGATGCCCTCGGCCACACCGCCGGCCGCCGGCTGGGTCGCCAGGGCGGTGCCGCCCACCTCGACCGTGAGGCCGCTGTCCCTGGCCTCCTCGACGGCGCGCTCCAGTGTCTGCCGGGTGGCGTCCGTGAGATCGGCCGCCTTCACCGTGTAGCTGACGGTCGCGTAAGCGGTCGAGGCGTCCCGGCTCACCGCGTCGGCGCTGAAGGGACTCACCGCACCGGCCACCTGCGCTCCGGCGCCGACCTCGTCCACGAGCCCGTCCACGGCCGCCCGGCTGTCGGCCCCGGTGACCTTCCGGCCGTCGGGAGCGACGAAGACGATCCGGGCGTCGGCTCCGTCGGAGTCCGATCCGGGAAAGCGCTGTTCCATCAGATCGAAGGCCTTCTGCGCCTCGATCCCCGGCATGAACGAGCCGTCGTCGGTGGCGGCGGGTGCCGTCGCGGCGGCCGCGCCGACGGCGGCCAGAACAGCCAGCCACAGCAGCACGACGGTCCGGCGTCGCCGGAATGCCGACTGTCCGAGGCGGTAGAGGAATGTAGCCACGAGTAGGGGGTCTCCACATCTGATCTCTGGGTAGGTCCCCAGACTGACCGTCCGGACCCCCTCCCGGCATCGTGCGCCTGCGGACAATCGCGGCTACTGAAACCGCACGAGGGACTCCGGACCGACTCCTCCTCAGGGAGGACGGAGCAAGGAGTGCTCATGACCACCGACCAGAACAGCCGGTTCCGCGACCGCACCATCGTCGTGACGGGAGCGGGGTCCGGAATCGGACGGGCCACGGCCCTTCGGATCGCCCGGGAGGGCGGCACGGTGGTCGCCACCGACGTGGACGCGGGGAGCCTGGACCGTCTGGCGTCCGAAGCGGGCGGTCCCCCCGTCCGCACCGTGGCCGGGGACATCACCGACGCCGCCGTCATCGCCGCCGTCGTCGCCGCGGCCGGCGGGCCGGTGGCCGGGCTGGCCAACGTCGCCGGCATCATGGACGGCTTCCTGCCCCCTGCCGAGGTCGACGACGCCACGTGGGACCGGGTGATGGCCGTCAACCTCACCGCGCCGATGCGACTGACCCGGGCGCTCCTCCCGGGCATGATCGCCGCCGGGGAAGGAGCGATAGTCAACGTCGTCTCCGAAGCGGCCCTGCGTGGTTCTGCCGCGGGTGCGGCCTACACGGCGTCGAAGCACGCGCTGGTCGGCTACACGAAGAACGTGGCGTTCTTCCACGGGGCGCAGGGGATCCGCGCGAACGCCGTGGCCCCCGGCCCCGTGATCACGAACATCGAGGGGGCGATGGCATCGGAATTCGCCGCTGCCCGGGTGGGCCCCGTGATGCGGGCGACCCTGCCGGCCCCCGCCCTGCCGGGCCGCCTCGCGGCAGCCATCACCTGGCTCCTCAGCGAGGACTCCGCCAACGTCAACGGAGCCGTCCTGCCCAGTGACGGTGGCTGGTCCGCCGTCTGATGCGGCGCATTTTCGTTGCTTGAGTCAGGCAAGTAATCGCTAGGGTGAAGGCATGCCAAAGCCTGCGCCCGCTCCGGAGGCCCCCGCGACGTACGTCGGTGAGATCGCCGGAGCTCTCGACCGCATCGCCTACCTGGCAGGCCGGGCCCGGCAGCACGACCGTCTGATGGCACTGGCCGGTGTCCCGCTCGACCGCGCCGCCGCCGCCCTGCTGCGGCAGCTCGCGGAGGGGGAGCCGCTGCGGCCGGGGGAGCTGGCGGCCCGGATGTCGGTGGAGGCCTCGCACGTCACGCGGCAGGTGCAGCACCTGCGCAAGGCCGGTCTCGTCACGCGTGTGCCGGATCCGGACGACCGTCGCGCCCGGCTCATCGAGCTCACGGCGGCCGGCCGGAAGGCCGTCGACCGCATCCGGGAGGCGAGTCGCCGGGGTATGAGCATGGCGCTGCAGGACTGGGCGCCCGAGGACCTCGAGCGGCTCGCCACCCTCTTCCACCGCATGGTCGACGACTTCGTCGCGCACGCCGACGACGCCGTGGAGCTCCCGCCACCCACCTGACCGCAGTCCCCTCGGCCGACCGCGGGCAGGTGATCCCTCCGCGGCCCCGGATGCGCCGGCACCCGGCGGGAACCGGCCCCGGGCCCGACACGAACGGCTCCCGCATGCACATGAGCACCCCTCAGCCCGCCCCGGCACGTGGGGACGGCCAGCACGTCCTCGTCGTCGCCGACGACCCCTCGACCGTCGAACTCCTCACGACGACACTCGTGCTGGCCGGGTATCAGGTGCAGTCGGCGGCGAACGGCGCCGACGGGCTGAAGAGGGTCACGGAACATCCGTACGATCTCGTGGTCTTCGACGCCACGATGCCCGACCTGGACGAACTCCAGCGGGGCCGCCGTCTGCCGCCCGCCGACCGGCCGCCCGTCCTCTTCCTCACCGCGTACGAGTCCCTGCACACCCTCGTGCCCGAACTGGGTCTGGGCGAGGAGGACTACGTCACCAAACCCTTCGGGATCTCCGAGGCGCTGGCCAGGGTGCACGTGCTCTTACGCGGCAGGCACACGCCCCGGCAGGGCGACACCCCCCACTACCGTGACCTCCTCCTCGACCACGCCACGTGCGAGGCGCGGCGCGGAGCAAGGCCCCTGGACCTGACGCCCGCCGAGTACCGGCTCGTGTGCCTCCTGCTGGCCCACGCCGAACGCGTGCTCTCCAAGGGGCAGATCAGCCGCCACGTCTGGGGCGATGTCCGTGCCGACAACGCGATCGAGAAACTCGTCTCCCGGCTCCGGCGGAAGGTCGATGTCGAGGAACCCGCACTGATCCACACCCGACGGGGCTTCGGCTACTGGCTCGGCTGCTCCAGCCGCTGATCCCGCTGTCCGCCCCCGCAGTGATGTGCGTCACGTCAGGCTTCTGTCAGGAAACGGGCCGGGGGGTGTCAGTCCGTTCCGCTGGGATGGGCCCGTCCGACACCCCGCGCACCCGCCCCGAACGCGTCGGACACCCCCCACCGCAGAGGAGAAGCATGTCCGGCATCCTGGCCCGCCCCGCCGACGGCACGACCCCGCCCGACCGCGCGTACCCGATGACCAGGGACCTGACCTGTCCACTGGCCCCACCCCCCGGGCTGCACACCGCCCGTGCCGAGAGCCCGGTCGGCAGGGTCCGGATCTGGAACGGCACGACCCCCTGGCTCATCACCCGGCACGCCGACCAGCGAGCCCTGCTCGTCGACCCCAGGGTCAGCAACGACGACCACGAGCCCGGTTTCCCCTATGTCAACGCCCACCGTGCGGCCATCGCGCACGCCACTCCGCCGCTCATCACCAACACCGACGCACCCGAGCACACGCGTCTGCGCCGGATGGTCAACGCGCCGTTCCTCGTCAAGCGGATCGAAGCGATGCGGCCCGCGATCCAGAAGATCGTCGACGACCTGATCGACACCATGCTGGACGGGCCCAAGCCGGCGGACCTGCTCACCGCCCTGGCCCTGCCCGTCCCCTCGCTCGTGATCGCCGAACTGCTCGGAGTGCCGTACGCGGACCACGACTTCTTCCAGAGCAACAGCAACCTCGTACTCGACAGCGACGCCTCCGCGGACGAGGCGCGTCGTGCGAGCGGTGCCCTCACCGGCTACCTCGACACCCTCCTCGGCGAGAAGCTCACCGCCCCGGGCGAGGACGTGCTCTCCGGGATGGGCCGCCGGGTCACGGCGGGCGAGATGACCCGCACGGAGGCCGTCCACATGGGCGTCGCCATGCTCATCGCCGGGCACGAGACCACCGCCACCATGATCAGCCTCGGCACCCTCGCTCTGCTCCAGCACCCCGATCAGCTCGCCCTGCTCCGCGACGACGACGATCCGCGGACGGTCGCCGGAGCGGTGGACGAACTGCTGCGCTACCTGACCATCGTCCAGACCGGTGTGCGCCGCGTCGCCAAGGAGGACATCAGCATCGGGGACCAGGTCATCCGTGCCGGTGACGGCATCATCTTCGACCTGGCCGCCGCCAACTGGGATCCCGAAGCCTTTCCCGAGGCCGACCGCCTGGACCTGCGCCGCCCGGCCCGCACGCACCAGGCCTTCGGCTACGGACCCCATCAGTGCCTGGGCCAGTCCCTGGCCCGGCTGGAGCTCCAGGTCGTCTACGGCACTCTCTACCGGCGCGTCCCCACCCTCACCCTGGCCGCCCCGCTCGATCAGCTGGCCTTCGACCACACCGGCACCACCTACGGCGTCCGCTGCCTGCCCGTCACCTGGTAGTCCCGCAGGGGACGAACCCCGTACGCAGCCGACGAACGTACGCACCGAGGAGCATCAGAATGAGCATGCGTGTGGAACTGGACGAGCCGAAGTGCGTCGCCTCCGGGCAGTGCGTCATGGCGGCCCCCGAGGTGTTCGACCAGCGGGAGGAGGACGGGGTCGCGATCGTGCTCGACGACGGTCCCGCGCCCGAACTCCACGACGGCGTGCGGGAAGCCGCCGCGATCTGCCCGGCGGCAGCGATCCACCTGGTGGAGCGGTGAAGCGGATCGTCGTCGTCGGCGCGTCCGCCGCCGGACTGGCGGCCGCCGAGACCCTGCGCAGGGAAGGGTACGAGGGAGCGGTCACCCTCGTCGGTGACGAGCCGCAAGCCCCCTACGACCGTCCGCCGCTCTCCAAACAGGTCCTCTCCGGCACCTGGCCCACCGAGCGGGTGTTCCTGCGCCCGCGGCCCGCCCTCGACTCGCTCGGCCTCGACCTGCGCCTCGGCACCGCCGCGACCGGACTCGACCTCGGCTCCCGCGAGGTCCTCCTCGCCGACGGCGGCAGGACCGGCTACGAGGGGCTGATCGTCGCCACCGGCGTACGCCCGCGCCGGCTGCCCGGCGAGGGGGCGCACGTCCTGCGCACCCTGGACGACGCCGTGGCGCTGCGGGACCGCCTGCTGCCCGGGCGCCGGCTGGTCGTCGTCGGGGCCGGCTTCCTCGGGGCCGAGGCTGCCGCGGTGGCCCGGAGCCTCGGGGCGGAGGTCACGCTCCTCGAACCGGCACCCGTGCCCCTCGCCCACGCGGTGGGCGAGAAGGTGGGGCGGGTGCTCTCGGAGGCCCACCGCGACCACGGCGTGGACCTCCGCACCGGGGTGACCGTCGTCCGTGCCGACGGGAACGGGGTGCGGCTGGCGGACGGCGAGGTGATCGAGGCCGACGACGTGCTGGTCGCCGTCGGCTCCGTACCCAACACCGACTGGCTCACCGGTAGTGGACTGACCGTCGACGACGGCCTGCTCTGCGACGAGTTCAGCGCCGCCGCACCGGACGTGTACGGCGCGGGTGACGTCGCCCGCTGGCACAATCCGCTGTTCGGCGTACCGATGCGCGTCGAGCACCGGACCAACGCCGCGGAGCAGGGGATGGCGGCGGCACGCAACCTGCTGAAGCCCCTGGCCCGCAAGCCGTTCGCGCCGGTGCCCTACTTCTGGTCCGACCAGTACGGGATGAAGGTCCAGGCGCACGGCTGCCTGCGCGGCCACGATGATGTCGCGGTCGTCGAGGGGGACCTCGCCGGACGGCGGTTCCTCGCCGCCTACCGCACCGGCGACCACCTGGCAGGTGTGCTCGCCGTCGGCATGCCGCCGAAGACGGTCCGCGCCTGGCGGCAGGCCGTCGCCACCCGCACGACGTGGAGCGACGCGCTGGGGAGCACCGCCTCCGTGTCCAGGGCCTGAGGCACCGATCCGCACACCCCGCACGGCTCGGCCGTCCCCGCGCGGGGCCCGGCAGCCGGCTGAGCCGCCGTCATACAGGAGGATGCTCATGCACGAAGGTACGTACGGCGAGCGCGACGTGGTCGTGGTGACCGGAGCGGGAGGGATGGGAGCGGCCGTCGCCCGCAGACTGGGCAGCGGACGGACCCTCGTCCTCGCCGACGCGTCCGGTCCGCAGCTCGACCGGCTCGTCGAGGCGCTCCGTGCGGAAGGTCACGCCGTGCGGGGGGTGGTCACCGACGTGTCCGACCGATCCGCCGTCGACGAACTCGCCCGCACCGCCGCCGGAGAGGGCAGGGTCGCTGCCGTCGTGCACACCGCGGGTGTCTCGCCGGCGACCGCGTCCGCCCGGACGATCCTGGCCGTGAACATGGTGGGCACCGCCCATGTCATCGAGGCCTTCGAGCAGGTGGCCTCCCGGGGGACCTCGCTGGTCTGCGTCTCCAGCATGGCCGGCCACTACGCCTCGCCGACCCGGGAGGACGAAGCCCTGCTGGCGTCCGCCCCGGCCGGGGACCTCCTCGCACTCGCCTGCGTCGCCGCCGTCGGCGAGGAGGCGACGACCGCCTACATCCTGTCCAAGCGCAGCAACCACCTGCGGGTGCAGGCCGCCGCGCTGGCCTGGAACCTGCGCGGTGCCAGGATCAACAGCATCAGCCCCGGGGTCATCTCCACCGCCATGTCGAAGGCGGAGGCGGAGTCGTCCTCCGGCGCCCACATGCTGCGGATGCTCGAGGACTGCGGTGCCGGGCGGACCGGGACTCCGGCGGAGATCGCCGACGCTGTCGCCTTCCTCAGCGGGCCCGGAGCCGGTTACATCACCGGCACCGATCTGCTCGTCGACGGGGGCCAGGCCGCCTGGATCCGCTGCCACCGCGTGTGACCGCACGCCCCGGGCACGGCCGGCCCGGGGCCCTTCCTCCGCATGCCGACCGCCCCCATGGTGCCGCCCTCAGTGTCCGTGGCCGCCCTCCCCGTGCCCGTACGTGGACTCGGCCTGCTGCGGAGCAGCCGGTGACGCTCCGGCCCGGACGGTGAAGGCCGCCGTGCGGACGGTGCCGTCGTGCTCGAAGTCCAGGAAGAGGCGGTACGCCGCTGAGCTGGGCGCGGTCGCGGAGAACGAGACGCCGGGGCCCGGCTCGGTGCTGCCGTCACCGGGCTCCCCGTCGGGGTGGACGTGCAGGTGGGCGAGGTCACCGGCACGTAGGGCGACGAGGTGTCCGTAGGCGCCGAGGTAGGGCCGGAGGTCGGTGACCGGCCGTCCGCCCCTGCTCACGTGGAAGGTGAGGTCCGCCGCGGCCCCGGGCCGGAGATTGCCGTTCAGGGTCACGGTGTACCCGTCGACCGTCGCGGTGCGGGCCGGCTCGGGGAGTTCCGCGGGCTCGTAGGTGCCCGCCACGGCGAGATCGGCGCCGAGGGTGAGGTCGGGAGCGTTCCCCGTACCCGGGGTGAAGTCGGCGAAGAGGCGGTAGTCACCGGCTGCGGGCAGGCTGACGGGGGTGCTCCAGGTGCCGTCGGCGGCACGGGCGGGGTGCAGGTGCCGGTAGGTCGCCAGGTCGCGTGAGGCCAGGATCAGGTGCAGTTCCTTGCCGTGCTCACGTTGGTACGAGGTGACGGGCCGGCCGGAACCGTCGCGTACGGCGAAGCGCAGCTCGCCCGCCCGTGCCGCCTTCAGCCGCGGGGTCAGGAGGTCGAGGGTGTAGCCGCCCTCGGACACCTGCAGCCCTCCGGCCACTGATTCCGCGTGGTCACCGCCGCCCTCCTCCCCTTGCCGTTCCGCGCTGTCCGTGTGGCCGGCGCGGGGTACGGGTCCGGTGCCTCCCATGGGCCCCACCGCGCTGCCGAGGCCGTACGCGGCGCCGAAGGACGCCGCCAGTGCTGCGGTGAAGGACGTGATCTTCCCGGCGGTGTTCATGGCTGCTCCTCCTGGTCCGAGCGGGTCCCGTGGCGGGCCCCCGTCTCCTGAGGTTATACCCCGGTGGGGTATCTTGGCGTTGTTGCGAAAGATACGGGTGGGGGGTATACCTGAGAGTGGAGCCGGTACCCCTAGGGGGTATGTAGATCGGAAGGGTGATCCCATGTACGTGTCCATGCTCGAAGGCACCCGCACGAACGGAGCCGGCAGCGTGGCGACCGCCGACGGGGGCTCCACCGTCACCCTCCGCCGGGTGGCCGGCACGACCTGCGGGCACCTCCGGACCGCTGTCGCACAGTCCGCCGGAGCGCTGAACGAGGACGTGTCCGTCGACGTGGCCGGCGGCCTGGTCACCGTCACCACCGCCGGAACACCGGACGACGCCGCGGTCGCCGCGGTGGTCGACGACGCCGGCCAGGAGCCGCCCGGCCGCCCCTGAGCGGCGCGCACCGCCCCGGCAGCCGTCGGGACCCGCATGCACGGGTCCCGACCCCACCCGTCCCGACGAGGAGCAGGAAATGACCACCATGACTCAGGGCGCCGCCCAGGTCGAGCTAGCCGTCGGCGGCATGACCTGCGCCTCGTGTGCGGCCCGCATCGAGAAGAAGCTCAACCGCATGGACGGGGTCGAGGCGACCGTCAACTACGCCACCGAGAAGGCGAAGGTCACCTTCGCCGACGACATCGCGGTCGAGGACCTGATTGCCACCGTCGAGGCGACCGGTTACTCCGCCCGGCGACCCGCCCCGCCCCGGCACGACGTCGAGGGCGCGGCAGCCGGCCCGAGCGACGACGAACAGGCCGACGAAGCATTGCGTCCGCTGCGCCAGAGGCTGGTCACCGCGGTCGTTCTCGCCGTTCCCGTCATCGCGATGGCCATGGTCCCGGCCCTGCAGATCGAATACTGGCAGTGGCTCTCACTGACCCTCGCCGCGCCCGTCGTCACGTACGCGGCCTGGCCCTTCCACCGTGCCGCCGTCACCAACGCCCGGCACGGCGCAGCCACCATGGACACCCTGATCTCGGTCGGTACCGGCGCCGCGTTCCTGTGGTCGCTGTGGGCACTCTTCCTCGGCACGGCCGGCACACCGGGTATGACGCACCCCTTCGAGTTCACCATCGCGCGCAGCGACGGCTCGGGGAACATCTATCTGGAGGCCGCGGCGGGCGTCACGGCCTTCATCCTGGCCGGCCGCTACTTCGAGGCCCGCTCCAAGCGCAAGGCGGGTGCCGCCCTCAGGGCGCTCCTGGAGCTCGGCGCCAAGGAGGTGACCCTCCTGCGCGGCGGGCTCGAAGTCACCGTGCCCACCGCGGAGCTGCGCGTGGGCGACCGCTTCCTCGTACGGCCCGGCGAGAAAATCGCCACCGACGGCACCGTCGTGGAAGGGTCCTCCGCCGTCGACGCGTCGATGCTCACCGGAGAGTCCGTACCCGTCGAGGTATCCGCAGGTGACGCCGTCACGGGGGCGACCCTGAACGCCGGCGGCCGGCTGGTCGTCGAGGCCACCCGGATCGGTGCGGACACCCAGCTCGCCCGCATGGCCGAGCTCGTCGAGGACGCGCAGAACGGCAAGGCCGCCGCCCAGCGCCTCGCCGACAGGATCTCCGCCGTCTTCGTGCCGGTCGTCATCGGACTCGCGCTCGCCACGCTCGGCTTCTGGCTCGGCAGCGGCGCAGGCCTCACGGCCGCGTTCACCACCGCCGTCGCCGTACTGATCATCGCCTGCCCCTGCGCACTCGGCCTGGCCACTCCGACCGCCCTCATGGTCGGCACCGGCCGCGGTGCCCAGCTCGGCATCCTGATCAAGGGCCCCGAGGTGCTGGAGACCACCCGCAAGGTCGACACCGTCGTCCTGGACAAGACCGGCACCGTCACCACCGGCCGGATGACCCTGGTCGGCGTGCACACTGCGGGGAACACGGACGAGAAGGAGGTCCTGCGCCTGGCCGGAGCCCTGGAGCACGCCTCCGAGCACCCCGTCGCCCGGGCCGTCGCCGCCGGTGCGGCCGCCGAGGCCGGTGCCCTGCCCACCCCCGAGGACTTCGCCGGCATACCCGGCCTCGGTGTACAGGGCGTCGTCGAGGGGCACGCCGTCCTCGTCGGCCGGGAGAAGCTGCTCACCGAGTGGGCCATGGGACTGCCCGAGCCGCTCCGGCGTGCGAAGGACGACGCGGAGAAGGCCGGAAGGACGGCGGTCGTCGTCGCCTGGGACGGCGAGGCGCGTGCGGTCCTGGAGGTGGCCGACGCGGTCAAGGAGACGAGCCCCGAGGCCGTCCGGCGGCTGCGCGCACTGGGCCTCACCCCGATCCTCCTGACCGGAGACAACAGGGCCGTCGCCGAATCCGTCGCCGCCGAGGTCGGGATCGACGAGGTCATCGCCGAGGTCATGCCCGAGGACAAGGTGGCCGTCGTCAAGAGGCTCCAGGAGGAGGGCCACAGCGTCGCCATGGTCGGCGACGGTGTCAACGACGCGGCCGCGCTCGCCCGGGCCGACCTCGGGCTCGCGATGGGGACCGGCTCCGACGCCGCCATCGAGGCCGGCGACCTGACCCTCGTCCGCGGTGACCTGAGGGCCGCGGCCGACGCGATCCGGCTCTCCCGGAAGACGCTCGGCACGATCCGCTCGAACCTGTTCTGGGCCTTCGCCTACAACGTGGCGGCTCTGCCGCTCGCCGCCGCCGGCCTGCTCAGCCCGATGATCGCCGGAGCGGCCATGGCCTTCTCCTCCGTCTTCGTCGTCGGCAACAGCCTGCGCCTGCGCGGCTTCCGCGCCGCCGGCTGAGTCCGGGAGCGGTGTACGGCCGGGGCGGTCCGACGGTCCGTACACCGCTCTCGCGGATCAGGCGTGGAAGCCGTTGCACACCACGGAGGTGTACTCCGTGGGCCCGCCCTCCACGTGGTAGAACACCACCGTCCAGTCGCCCCTGTCGTCCCCCACCGGGAGCGCGTCGACCACTTGGTCCCCGCCGAAGTGGGCCCGGAAGTCGGCGGGGTACTTGAGTGTGATGGTGCCGCCGGACGACCACCGGGAGTAGAGGTCGAACGGCTTGCTCGTGAAGCCGATGCCCTTGCTGACGGACTTGGTGGGCCGGCCGGTCGCCCGGTCCGTCTCGTGCGGGGGCCGCACCCCCACCGCCAGGTAGTACGGATCCGGCCGGTCGCCCTCCCCGGACTCCTTGGGGCGCAGCGTCACCGTGGCCGTGTCCGTTCCTGTGGTGTGCGAGACGCTGGACTCCAGATTCATCGGCATCC
This sequence comes from Streptomyces clavifer, assembly GCA_014651175.1. Lineage (GTDB taxonomy): Bacteria > Actinomycetota > Actinomycetes > Streptomycetales > Streptomycetaceae > Streptomyces > Streptomyces clavifer. The sequence goes on from BMWJ01000005.1 coordinate 355,391, forward strand.
GGTCCGGGGAGAGATCCGACTGGTCGCACGAGCCCGAGAGGAAGGCGGCCTGACCCGGATCGTCCGACAGGGTCCAGCGGTCCTTGGAGACACGGTCGTTCAGGATGTGGCCCGGGGGCCCGGCCGGAGTGGGTGGGACGCTGCTCCCGGGCTGCGAGGAAGTGCCCGAGGTATCCGACGCGCGCGACGCGCCCGACCCCTTGGCGCCTTCCGTCGAACCGCCGCCCGGGTCGGTGAACTGCCAGACCAGCGCCGCAGTGGCGACCACGAGGGCGCAGGCCGCGAGCCCGAACCCTCTGCGGCGGGCGGGACGCGAAGAGGCGTCCTGACCGTCGTACGGCGTGGGGCCCACGGAAGCCCGCGGGGGAGCGGCCACGAGTCCCCGCTCCGCCGGTCCGTCCTCGTGATCCGTCGGACCGTCCTCCTGTTCCGCCGGACCGTCCTCCCGTTCCGCCGGACCGCCCTCGTGCTCCGCCGGACCGCCCGGCAGGACCTCGGTGCCCGCCGCCTCGCGCACGGGCACGGGATCGTCGCCCCGGACCAGCGAGCGGTAGTGGGGGTCCGTCGCCAGCGCCGAGTCCACCGCGCACCGTGCGATCACCGTCGCCGGATCCGGCCGGTCCGCCGGGTCCTTGGCGACACAGTCCCGGATCAGCGCGGCGAGCGCGGGCCGTACTCCCGCCAGGTCGATGTCCTCGTACACCGCCCGGTAGCTCACGACCGACGGATCACCGGAGCCGAACGGGGCCCGGCCGGTCACCGTGTACGCGAGCGTCGCCCCCAGGGCGAAGACATCCGCCGCCGGACCGGCCGCGTTGCGCCGGATCACTTCGGGTGCGGCGAACCCGGGCGTCCCCGTCGCCATCCCGTCCCTGGTGATGAAGGTCTGGTCGAGGCCCCGGGCGATCCCGAAGTCGATCAGCTGCGGCCCCTGGGGCGAGAGGATCACGTTCTGCGGCTTGAGGTCCCGATGGGTGACCCCGTGGACATGGACCGCGGCCAGTCCCTCGGCGAGCGCGGCGAACAGCCGCAGGGCGCTGTCCGGCGGGAACGGCCCGCCCGCTTCCACCGCTCCGCGCAGCGTCGGCCCCTCCACGTACTCGGTGGCCAGCCAGTAGGGCGAGGCGTCGAGGGACGCCTCGATCAACTGGGCGGTGTACGCGCTGCGTACGGTCTCCACGGTGGCGGCCTCACGCCGGAACCGGGTCAGTGCCTCGGGATGGTCGCTGATCTCGTCGCGGATCACCTTCACGGCCACCAGCCGCCCGCCCGGCGACCGTCCCAGATACACCTGCCCCATTCCGCCGGCGCCGAGACGGGCGAGTAGCCGGTACGCGCCCATGCGCGCGGGATCCTGGGGCCGCAGATCGTCCACCGGCACGACTGTGCCATATGCGTGCACCCGTCGGACCCGGCGTTCCGGAATCGGCCGGTGCGCAGGGGACACCGTCCCGGACGGTCCGTGGCCCCGAGGAAAGCACGGTGGCCGAGGATGCCGCGCGTACGAGCGGGTACGCGGCGTGCGGGACGGCATCGCCCAGGCCCCGCCCGATCCGCCCGACCGGGTGGATGGGGGGCTGCTCCACCGCCGCCACCCAGGCGGGGCATCCGGAGCCCGGCGACAGCACCCACGCCGCCGGTCCCGCCCGGGATGCGAAGGGCGGCGAAGGAACCGAGGATGCCTAGGGGACGGGCCGCAGCGCCCGGACCGTACGGACCGGCAAGCGACATCCCGAGGGAGACACCACCATGGCGCCCGAGCGATCCACTTCCGGCGGTACCCCACCGCGCGACCCCGGCCTCGCCCTGCCGGTGGCGGACCGGGCCGGATGGAGCGCGCTGGACGTCCGGGCGGTGGACACCGTACGCGTACTGGCCGCCGACGCCGTGCAGAAGACCGGCAACGGACATCCCGGTACGGCGATGAGCCTGGCCCCGCTCGCCTATCTGCTGTTCCAGCAGGTCATGCGGCACGATCCGGCCGACGACCAGTGGCTGGGCAGGGACCGCTTCGTCCTGTCCTGCGGCCACACCAGCCTCACGCTGTACATCCAGCTCTACCTCGCCGGCTACGGCCTGGAGATGGAGGACCTGGAAGCGCTGCGGACCTGGGGCTCGGCCACCCCGGGGCATCCGGAGTACCGCCACACCAGGGGTGTCGAGATCACCACCGGTCCGCTGGGCCAGGGGCTCGGCGCCGCGGTCGGCATGGCCATGGCGGCCCGCAGGGAGCGGGGGCTGCTCGACCCCGAAGCGGCCCCCGGCGCCAGCCCCTTCGACCACCACGTGTACGTGCTGGCGTCCGACGGCGACATGATGGAGGGCGTCGCCTCCGAGGCCTCGTCGCTCGCGGGCCACCAGCAGCTGGGCAACCTCGTGGTGTTCTACGACTCCAACCACATCTCCATCGAGGACGACACCGACATCTCCTTCAGCGAGGACGTCCCGGCCCGGTACGCCGCCTACGGCTGGCACGTACAGACGGTGGACTGGACCCGCACCGGCGACTACGTCGAGGACGTCGACGCCCTGCTCGCCGCGGTCGAGGCCGCGAAGGCGGACCGGTCCCGGCCGTCGTTGATCATGCTGCGCACGATCATCGGATGGCCCGCCCCGACGAAGCGGAACACCGGGAAGGCCCACGGGGCGGCCCTGGGCGACGACGAGGTCGCCGGCACCAAGCGGCTCCTCGGCTTCGACCCCGAGTCGTACTTCCCCGTCGAGGACGAGGTCCTCGCCCACACCAGGGCCGTCGGCGAGCGGGGCAGGGCCGCCCGGGAACGCTGGCAGCGGACCTACGAGGCATGGCGGACCGGAAACCCCCCGCGCGCCGCCCTGCTCGACCGGCTGCGGGGACAGGACCTCCCCGACGGCTGGACCGACGCCCTGCCGGAGTTCCCGGCCGACCCCAAGGGCATGGCCACCCGCAAGGCGTCCGGCGAGGTACTCACCGCCCTCGCACCGGTGCTGCCCGAACTGTGGGGCGGATCGGCGGACCTCGCGGGCAGCAACAACACCACCATGGACGGAGAGCCCTCCTTCGTCCCCTCCGACCGGCAGACCTCGGAGTTCAGCGGCGGCCCCTACGGGCGCACGCTGCACTTCGGCATCCGGGAGCACGCGATGGGCGCCGTGCTCAACGGCGTCGGCCTGCAGAGCCTGACCCGCCCCTACGGGGGTACGTTCCTCACGTTCAGCGACTACATGCGGCCCGCCGTCCGCCTCGCCGCGCTGATGAAGCTGCCCGTCACCTACGTGTGGACCCACGACTCGATCGGGCTCGGTGAGGACGGCCCCACCCACCAGCCCGTCGAACACCTCGCCGCACTGCGCGCGATCCCCGGCCTCGACGTCGTACGTCCCGGCGACGCCAACGAGACCACGGTCTGCTGGCGGACGATCCTGGAGCACACCGACCGCCCCGCCGGTCTCGTACTGACCCGGCAGAACCTTCCGGTACTCGATCGCTCCGACGGCGTCCACGCCCCGGCCGAGGGAGCGGCCCGCGGCGCCTACGTCCTCGTGGAGGCCTCCGGAACCGCCCCCGACGTCATCCTGGTGGCCACGGGGTCGGAGGTCCCGATCGCCCTCGACGCCCACAAGCTGCTGGCCGACGAGGGGCTTTCCGTGCGCGTGGTCTCGATGCCCTGCCGCGAATGGTTCGCCGAGCAGCCGCTGTCCTACCAGGACGAAGTGCTGCCGCCGGACGTACGCGCACGCGTCAGCGTCGAGGCCGCCGTCGGCCAGGGCTGGCGCGAGGTGGTCGGTGACGCGGGCCGGATCGTGAGCCTGGAGCACTACGGGGCGTCCGCCGACTACCAGCGGCTGTACGACGAGTTCGGCATCACCGCCGACGCCGTCGCAGCTGCCGCACGCGGCAGCGTCCGGGACGCGGTGGAGGCCCCCAGGCCCGGCGGCAGCCGAGGCTAGGACCTCCCCGCTCGCGTCCGTCGCACGGCGGAGGAGGCGACGACGCCGCGAGGCGCGGTGCCGGGGCCTGCGACTCCGCCCGGTCCGGGCGGAGGAGCTCACCCATCCGGCGCCGTACCAGCTCGTGGAGCCGCCCGCCCGTGTCCGCGAGCAGTTCCGCGGGCGGCCCTGCTGCACGACGCGGCCCTCCGACATGACGATCACCCGGTCCGCGTCCAGGACCGTGGACAGCCGCTGAGCGATCACGACACAGGCGCAGCCTTGCCGCCGCAAGTTGTCGAGGTGTGAGGGGGCTGTGCCCCCTTTCGTGGGTCCCGGGGACGGTGAGGACGGACGCCGGTCCCCGGGTGTGCGTGACGTGCGTCCTCGGGGGTGTGCGGCGGGCACGGGGAGTGGGCGAGCGGGCTGCGGGCGAGAGGTCGCCGGATTCATCGGATGAACCGGCTTCACCACCCTTCACTCGAGCGACGCGCGGCGCTACCATCGGGATGCTCTTGGGGGCGCTCCCACTCTGTGTCAGCCCCTACCGCCGCAGTGCGGCGGTCCAGCTCGGAGAGGACGCTTCCGTGCGCTTGAGCGCCAGACCCTTAGCCGCCCTACTGGCGGCGCTCGCCCTGACCGCCGGGCTGTCGATCACCGGCAGTCCGGCCGCAGCCCGCTCCGACGATGTGCCCGCCGCGGCCGAAGCATCCGATGTGTCGATCGCCGCGGACACCTACACCTGGAAGAACGCACGCATCGACGGCGGTGGATTCGTCCCGGGCATCGTCTTCAACCGGTCCGAGAAGAACCTCGCCTACGCGCGCACCGACATCGGCGGGGCCTACCGCTGGGACCAGCCGGGCAAGCGGTGGACACCGCTGCTGGACTGGGTGGACTGGGACCGGTGGGGCTGGTCAGGTGTGGTGAGCCTCGCCTCCGACACGGCGGATCCCGACAACGTGTACGCGGCCGTGGGGACGTACACCAACAGCTGGGACCCGACGAACGGGGCGGTCCTGCGCTCCTCCGACCGGGGCGCCTCCTGGAAGGCCGCCCCGCTCCCCTTCAAGCTCGGCGGCAACATGCCGGGCCGCGGGATGGGGGAGAGGCTCGCCGTCGATCCGAACAAGAAGTCCGTCCTCTACCTGGGTGCGCCCAGCGGCAAGGGGTTGTGGAGGTCCACCGACTCCGGCGTCACCTGGGCGGAGGTGACCGCCTTCCCGAACCCCGGCAACTACGCGCAGGACCCGTCCGACACCAGCGGATACGCCAGCGACAACCAGGGCATCGTGTGGGTCACGTTCGACGAGCGCTCCGGCAGCGCGGGCAGCGCCACCCAGGACATCTACGTCGGGGTCGCCGACAAGGCGAACACCGTCTACCGCTCCACGGACGGCGGCGGCAGCTGGTCCCGGATCGCCGGACAGCCGACCGGCTACCTCGCGCACAAGGGCGTCCTCGACTCCTCCACCGGCCACCTCTATCTGACGCTGAGCGACACGGGTGGCCCGTACGACGGCGGCAAGGGGCGCATCTGGCGGTACGCCACCGCGACCGGTGCCTGGACGGACGTCAGCCCGGTCGCGGAGGCGGACACCTACTACGGGTTCAGCGGACTCAGCGTGGACCGGCAGAAGCCCGGCACCCTGATGGCCACCGCGTACAGCTCCTGGTGGCCGGACACCCAGATCTTCCGTTCCACGGACAGCGGCGCGACCTGGACGCGGGCCTGGGACTACACCAGTTACCCGAACCGTTCGAACCGGTACACCCAGGACGTCTCCTCGGTCCCCTGGCTGTCCTGGGGTGCCAACCCGTCCCCGCCCGAGACCACGCCCAAGCTGGGCTGGATGACGGAGGCGCTGGAGATCGACCCCTTCGACTCGAACCGGATGATGTACGGGACGGGCGCGACGGTCTACGGCACCGAGGACCTCACGGCGTGGGACACCGGCGGCCGGTTCAGGATCACCCCGATGGTGAAGGGGCTGGAGGAGACGGCCGTCAACGACCTGGCGAGCCCGCCGTCCGGTGCCCCGCTGCTGAGCGCGCTCGGCGACATCGGGGGCTTCCGGCACACGGATCTCGACGCGGTCCCCGCGATGATGTTCACCTCGCCGAACCTCGACTCGACCACCAGCCTGGACTTCGCCGAGGCGTCCCCCGGCACGGTGGTCCGGGTCGGCAACGCCGACACCGCCCCGCACATCGGCTTCTCGACCGACAACGGGGCCAACTGGTTCCAGGCCTCCGAGCCCGCCGGCGTGACCGGCGGGGGCACGGTCGCCGCGGCGGCCGACGGCAGTGGATTCGTCTGGAGCCCGGACGGCGCGGCCGTCCACCGCACGACCGGGTACGGCAACTCCTGGACCGCGTCCACCGGCATCCCGGCCGGGGCCATGGTCGAGTCCGACCGGAAGAACCCGAAGAAGTTCTACGGCTTCAAGGCCGGCACCTTCTACGTGTCGACCGACGGGGGCGCCACGTTCACCGCCAGGGCGAACAATCTGCCCGCCGAGGGCAACGTCCGCTTCAAGGCCCTGCCCGGGACCGAGGGCGACATCTGGCTCGCGGGCGGCACCGCGGCCGGGACGTACGGGCTGTGGCGCTCCACCGACTCCGGTACGAGCTTCACCCGGTTCTCCGGCGTGGAGCAGGCGGACAGTGTGGGCTTCGGCAAGGCGGCCTCCGGCGCGTCATACCAGACCGTCTTCGTCAGTGCGAAGATCGGAGGGGTGCGGGGCATCTTCCGGTCCACGGACGCCGGCGCGAACTGGACGAGGATCAACGACGACGCGCACCAGTGGGGCTGGACGGGCGCCGCGATCACCGGGGATCCGCGGGTCTACGGACGGGTGTACGTCTCCACCAACGGGCGCGGGATCCAGGTGGGCGAGACCTCCGACACCGGCGGGGGAGGCACGGACCCCGACCCCGACCCGGAGGAGCCTCCGGGCGACGCGGACTGCTCGGTGACGTACAAGGTGACCAACCAGTGGTCCGGCGGCTTCCAGGCCGATGTGACGGTCACGAACACCGGTACCACGGCCTACGACGGCTGGCGGATCGGCTGGTCGTTCCCCGACGGGCAGAAGGTCACGCAGATGTGGAACGCCACCGCCCAGCAGGACGGGGTGAAGGTGACGGCCACCAACGCCGGCTGGAACGCCAGGGTCGCGCCCGGTTCCTCCGCCGGCTTCGGCTTCTCGGGCAGCTGGGCGGGTGCCAACACCGTACCCAAGGCGTTCACCCTGGACGGTGACGCCTGCACCGTCGGCTGATGTGCACCGACCGGCGCGGGAGGGGCGGCCCCGCCCCTCCCGCGCCGGGTCGATCCTCGTACGGCCGGACGGGTACCCGGGGCTGCGGACCGCACCCGCCATCGGATCGGATCTGCTCGCCCACCTGGACATGCTCCTCGGACGTGACGCGGGGCCCGGCGGCGACTGACAGCCGGGCCCCGCGCCGTACGGTGAGTGGAGCTCCGCTCACCTCACCCCGCCTCAGGGAAAGGACACCACCTGGGACGGGATGGTCGAGGTGCCGGATGTGGGGGCTCCGGTGCTGTTGATGACGTGTTCGTACTGGCCCTGGCCGCCCAGGGACACCACGAGCAGGTCGTGGAACTTCACACCGGGCTTCACCGGTGCCTGGAAACCGTGCTCCTGACGGATGGTCGGGTCGACGTTGTAGTAGCAGTAGCTGCCCATGCCCCAGCCCTCATGGGTGGTCACCGAGTCGGCCACCTTGTAGGCGGCGAACCCCTTGATGCTGCCGTTCTGGACGGCGGCCTGGTTGGGGGCGTCGTACGCCTTCTCGTTCTGGAAGAAGATCGTCTTGCCGTTCTCGCCGTACCACTGCACGTCGTACTTGTTGAAGTGCTCGACGAACAGGCCGGTGGCCAGCACGTCGTCGCCGTTCACCCGCAGACCGTAGTCGGACCTGTTGGTCTCCCAGCCGACTCCGTCGCCGTGGTCGGCGCGCCAGAGCCAGGTGTGGTCGATGATCGTGTCGTCGCTGTTGACGACCATGCCGGTGGTCGCCTTGCCGGCGCCCGCTCCGCCGACCCGGACGAACACGTCCTGCAGCGAGGTCGGGTTCGCCGAGTGGTCGGCCGACGCGCCGTCGGGGCCCACCTGGACGAGCACTGAGGAGTTCTGCGTACCGGCGTCGACCAGGAGGCCGGCCAGCTTGACTCCGTCTACGTCACCGACCTTGATCGCGGTCACCCCGTTGTCCGGAATGATCGTGGCGAGGCCGAGGCCCAGTGCGACGGTGTTCGCGCGGTTGATCTCGATGGGCTCGTTGACATGATAGATGCCTGGGGTGAACAGCAGGTGCAGCCCCTGGCGGACAGCAGCGTTGATCGTCTGCGCGGTCGCGCCCGGCTTCACCACGTAGAACTGGCTCAGCGGGATGGACTCGCCCTGCGGGGTGCCGTTCCAGGAGACGCCCCGGGCGTTGGTCCGCTTGGCGGGGACGAAGACCTTGTAGGTGTTGCCGTCGAGGTAGAGGAAGGGCTTCTCGCGGGAGACCGGGGTGTTGTTCAGGGTCGTGTACGGCGGCTCGGGGAAGCTCTGCGCGGGTGCGCCCTCGACTCCGGAGAACGTCATGTTCCAGACGCCGTTGCCCCAGCTGCCGATGGAACTGTCGCGGGTGTACCACTGCTGCTGGGAGTAGGGGCCGACCTGGCCGTCGATCTTGCTGTCGGCGATGTAGCCGCCGCTGGCCCAGCCGTATCCGTTCGGTGCGAGGTTGAGCCCGCCCTTGACGTGCATGCGGCGGAAGGGGGCGGCCTGGGAGACGGCCCAGCGGTTGGTGCCGTTGACCGGGTTGAGGGCCAGGTTCTCGGCCGAACGCCAGAAGTTCTGGGTGGCGTTGCCGTTGAACCAGCCGGCGTCGACGGTGACGTCGCCGTTGAAGGTGGTGTCGTCCGGCTTGAGTCCGAGTCCGGCGATGGAGGTGTAGAAGCCGATCTGGGCGTTGATGTTGCTGTACGTGCCGGGCTTGAACATCAGCGCGTAGCGGTCGGTGCCGAACTGGGCCGACTCCTGCTTCTTGAAGATCTCGTCGACCTTGCCCTGGATGTTCGGCGTCGAGGGGTCGAAGACCAGGACGTTGGGACCGAGGTCACCGCCGCCGGGGATCTGCGGGTCGCCCCCGCCGTTCGTCGTGCCGAACACCTGGAACTCCCAGAGGGAATAGCCGTACCCGGTGGCCCGGGCGGTGCCGGTCAGCCGCACGTAGCGTGCGGTGCCGGAGACGCTGAGGGTCTCGGTGCCGCCGGGGCCCGTGGTGGTCGAGTAGGCGGTGTTCCAGTTGCTGTTGTCGGAGGAGAACTCGATCCGGTAGCCGGTGGCGTAGGCCGCCTCCCACCGCAGGACGATCTGGCTCACCGAGGCGGCGGCGCCCAGGTCGACCTTGATCCACTGGGGATCGGCGAAGGCGCTCGCCCAGCGGGTGCCGTTGTCGCCGTCCACCGCGGAGCCGGCGGGGGTGCCGCCGTTCTCCTGACTGGAGGCGGTGACCGTCCTGCCCTGCGACAGGAGCGACGGTGCCGCACTCGCGGGTGTCGAGGGGACGAACGCCAGGAGCGAGAGGACGAGGCCGGTGACCAGGGCCAGCACACCTCCGCGTCTCCTGCTCAGTGGGGGGACAGGTCTGCGGAACAGAGGCGGTGCGTACATGGGGGTCTCCTCAGTCGTGGGGCGGGTACACGACGCGCACGGCCGGAGAGCGCTCTCTCCGGCTGCGGCAGATACTTCACCCTTGTTGCGAACGCGTCAAGAGATGTGCAACAACAGATGAAGCAGGGCCTGTTGGCGACAAGAACTGATGGCATCTCTGCTTCGCTTTCCCGTTGGCTCGACCTCCTCGGTGACGGGCCGTAAGCCCTGGCGCGTCATTGCTTCAGGAAGTGGCGAGTCAGCTCACGCGGTTCCGGCCGCCGCGACGGCCCCGGGCTCCGCGTCCCCGCCGAAGCCCGGGCCCGCCGAACTGAGCGCGGTCGTGGACGCCCCCTCGTGACGCACGTGCACCACCGGCGCCGACGTCCTCGACGGTGGCTCTGCGGCGCGCCCGGGACCGGGGGTGCGGCGCCCCACGACGCGACCGCTCTCGCCGCTGCCCAAACATTGCCTCGGCGTGGCGTGCCGCCCAACGGGTGACATCCGGCCCGCAGTCACACGATGAGCCCATGGCATCGCTCGAATGCGGCGCTCTCCAGTGGTGGGAGGCGGCATTCCGGCTGACGGTGGATCACGTCGCACCTGTGATCCGATGAGCCGACAACCAGCCGGCCGTCGCAGGGGTGGCGAAAGGACTGTGTATCCATGCGTTCTGCCCGCACCCTGTTCGCATCGGCCGCCGTCACGGCGGTCCTCGCGGTCTCCGCCCCAGCCGCATACGCCGTGACCTCGGCCGACGACTGGGACAAGGACAGCGGATCCTCCAGCAGCAGCAACGACGACCGTGAGAAGCCGGAATCGTGGAAGCACGAGAAGCCGGAGGGTGGCGTGCACACCGGTGGTGGTGCGCTGGCCGGCGTCTCGGCGGACGACTGGCAGAAGGACAAGGAGTCCGGGTCGGGCGGTGGCGACGACCGTGAGAAGCCGGACTCGTGGAAGCACGAGAAGCCGGAGGGTGGCGTGCACACCGGTGGTGGTGCGCTGGCCGGCGTCTCGGCGGACGACTGGCAGAAGGACAAGGAGTCCGGGTCGGGCGGTGGCGACGACCGTGAGAAGCCGGATTCCTGGAAGCACGAGAAGCCGGAGGGTGGCGTGCACACCGGTGGTGGTGCGCTGGCCGCCGTCACCGCCGACGACTGGCAGAAGGACAAGGAGTCCGAGTCGGGCAGCGCGACGGGCGACTGGCAGAAGGAGGACAAGGAGTCCGAGTCCTCGACGGGCGACTGGCAGAAGGGCAAGGAGTCCGAGTCCGGCGGCGCGGACAGCGAGGAGTCGGGGTCCTGGAAGCACGAGAAGCCGGAGGGTGGCGTGCACGCCGGCGGCGGCGCGATGGCCCTGTCCGGCGGCGGCCTCGCAGCCGGCTCGGTGCTGATGCTCGGCGGCCTCGGTGCCGCCGCGTACCGCATGCGCCGTCGTAGTGGCTCGGGTGCCGCGGCGGTCTGACGGCCGCCCGCACCACTGAACAGATCCTGTCGTGGCCGCCGTCCTCCCCGGGCGGCGGCCACGCCGATTCTCCCGGCCTCCGCACCCCGGGTCCTCCCTGTACACGAAAGGAAGCACGCGCATGGCCGCCCCGCAGCCGTCCGACTCAGAATCCGCCTCCCCTGCCCTCGGCCGTTCCCTGCTGTGGCCCGCTGTCGCGGTGGGGCTGGGCTTCCTGCTCGTCTACAACTCGCTCGACGCGTCGGCAGGGGTCCCGCCGCCCGTCGCGGCCGCGACATCCGCCCCCGCGCCGGCAGCCACCGCTCCGGCCCGGCCCACGCCGTCGGCCACGCCCCGGCCCACGCCGTCGGCCTCCACCCCCGGCCGGGGGCTGCCCCGGTCCGCACCCGAGCGGATCAGGATCAAGAGGATCGCGGTCGACGCCCCCTTCACCCCGCTCGCCATCGGCCCGTCGGGGCAACTGGACGCGCCGCCCGCGGACGACATGAATCTGGCCGGCTGGTTCAAGGACGGGGCGGCACCCGGCGAGCGCGGTACCTCGGTCGTCGCCGGTCACGTCGACACCAAGACGGGTCCCGCGGTGTTCCTGCTGCTCAGCACGCTCGAGGCGGGCAACAAGGTGAGCATCACCCGCAAGGACGGCATCGACACCGTCTTCAAGGTGGATTCGGTCGAGACCTTCAGCAAGGCGGACTTCCCGGACGAGCGGGTGTACGCCGACAACGGCACCGCCCAACTGCGTCTGATCACCTGCGGCGGCGAGTACGACAGGAAGGCGAAGGACTACAAGGACAACGTCGTGGTGTTCGCCCACCTGGCAGACGTCAGGAATGCGTGACGGCATCCCGGGGCACGCCCCCTGACGCACGGATGAGGTCAGGCGCGTGTGTGCGACCGAACGGACGCGCACACGCGGACCGGGGCCCCGGGCTGTACCGTCGCGCCCCGGGGTTTCAGTCGGTGCGCCGGCCGGGCCCCTCCGCCGCGAAGACCTGGTGCAGCGTACGGCCGGTGCGGGCCGAGCGGGCGTGGTGAGGATCGGGGGTGCCCGGCCGGTCGTGGACGGCCTGCCGGTCATTGGCCTTGATCAGCAGCCAGGCCTCCGGCCCCTGCGTGCCGTCCTCGTCGTCCACGCGGAACCGGGTGAGGGTGAATTCGCCGTGGAGCTTGGCCCCGTCCAGCCAGAAGGTCGCGTGCCCGCGCTCCAGGGAGTCGGCGAACGGTACCGGGGCGCCGCCGGGGTCGTGGCTGAGCGGGCGGTAGGTCCCCTGGTCCCAGACGATGACGGTCCCACTGCCCTGCGCGTCGCGGGGAATGACCCCTTCGAACGCCCGGTACTCCAGTGGATGGTCCTCGGTCGGTACGGCCAGCCGCTTGTCGCGCGGGTTGTCCGACGGGCCGCGGGGAACGGCCCAGGACTTGAGCACGCCGTCGACCTCCAGCCGGAAGTCGAAGTGCATCCGCCGGGCGTCATGGATCTGCACCACGAAACGCTGTCCGCCATCGATGTCCACGGCTCGGTCCTTCCGCCAGGATGCGGCCGGACCCTGCCCGCCCTCCGGCGCAGGGCCGGTGGGGCCCGCACGGTCCGTAGCCCGTACCTACACGTTCCACTGTGCCGCTGTCCGTCGTGCCACGCACGACGGACAGCGGCACCGCGTGGCCTCCTCGTGCGCGGGCCGGTCGTTGCACCGGTCGACCGGTGGGCCCCTGTGACGGTCAGTCCGCGTACCGGTCGAGCGCGGCGTCGGCCGCCGCAGTCGACCGATGCCACCACGTGGTGACCGGTTCCCACACCCGGATCCCCTCCGGTGCCCCGAGGGAGGCCGCGCCGAACGTCCGTCCGCGGTGCGCAGGGTCGCCGGCGACCGTCAGCCTGTCCACCAGCCGCAGCTCGGTGGCCGCCGGGTCGAGCGTGCGCACCGCCGCGTGTGCGGAGCCTCCGGCGGGCAGGCGGTACGGTGCGCTCTCCGCCCCGGGCACCGGCAGCGCGGGCCCGTCCAGGTCGCCGAACACGACGGTGGGGACGCGGTCCACGGAGCAGGCCCGCGTGCCGCGGTTGGTGACGCTGATCCGTACCGTGTCCGGGCGGTCCGAGGCGGAGGCGGCCACGGACAGACGACTTTCCCGGCAGGCCGGGGGTGCCGGGGGAGCGGTCCCGGCGGAGGAGGCCACCGCCGCGCCGGCCGGGGCCAGCAGAGCGAGGGCGAGGACGGCGGGAACGGCCGGTACAAGGCGAATGCGCATGAGTTGTCCGTTCCCCACCGCATCGGCTTCTACCCGTCGCGTCCTGGTCGGGTTCTTGACGGCTGTCCGGCCACTGCCTTGAATCAAGCAGTGAGATATACGCCCGGAGTGATCGCGTCCATGGGTCGCCCCAGGTGTGAATCTGTCATGGGCATGCCCCCACGCATGCCCCGGTGACCCCCACCTCGAAGTGATGTGATGACTGTGTCCTCCCCCCACCACGCCGTACGACGTCCTGCGAAGCGGCGTCGCGCGTCGCTGTACGCGCTCTCCCTGCTCTGCTGTTCGGTGGTCATGACCGGGCTGCCCGTCGGGGCCACGGCCGCGCCTGCTCCGCACCCGGACGTCTCCGCCCCACCCGCACCCGCCGCCGTGGCCTTCGCCGACGAGTTCGACGGGCCCGCCGGCTCGGCGGTGGACGGCGCCAAGTGGCAGACCGAGACCGGCGACAACGTCGACAACCACGAGCGCCAGTACTACACGTCCGGCAACGACAACGCGGCCCTGGACGGCCAGGGCAACCTCGTCATCACCGCGCGCAAGGAGAACCCCGCCGACTACCAGTGCTGGTACGGAACCTGCGAGTACACCTCGTCCCGTCTCAACACCGTCGGCACGTTCACCCGGACGTACGGCCACGTCGAGGCCAGGATGAAGATTCCGCGCGGTCAGGGCATATGGCCCGCGTTCTGGATGCTCGGTGCCGACATCGGCAGCGTGGGCTGGCCCAACAGCGGTGAGATCGACATCATGGAGAACGTCGGCTTCGAGCCGGGCACCGTCCACGGCACTCTGCACGGCCCGGGCTACTCGGGCTCGGGCGGCATCGGTGCCGGCTACACCCTCCCGGGCGGGGCGGCCTTCGCCGACGACTTCCACACCTTCGCCGTCGACTGGGCCCCCGACTCCGTCACCTGGTCCGTGGACGGAACGGTCTACCAGCGCCGCACACCCGCCGATCTCAACGGCAACGCATGGGTGTTCGACAAGCCGTTCTTCCTCATCCTCAACCTCGCCGTCGGCGGCTACTGGCCCGGCGACCCGGACGGCAGCACCAGCTTCCCGCAGCAGCTGGTCGTCGACTACGTCCGCGTGACCACCAACGACTGATCCGAGCCCCGCCGGCACCGGTGCCCGTCCGCGCACGGCCTGCGGACGGGCACCGTCCCCGTCACGGCCCCGCCGCCGGCCCCGCGTGCCGACGTAGCATGATCCGTATGGAGCAGCGCACACTCGGCAGGACCGGCCGTGACGTATCGGTCGTGGGACAGGGCACTTGGCAGTTGGGCGGGGACTGGGGCGAGGTGCGGGAGACCGACGCGTTCGCAGTCCTGGACGCCGCCGTGGAATCGGGGGTCACCTTCTTCGACACCGCGGACGTCTACGGGGACGGCCGCAGCGAACAGCTCATCGGCCGCTATCGCAAGGACCGGCCGGACGCGGACATCCTCGTCGCCACCAAGATGGGCAGGCGCGCCGACCAGATCCCCGAGAACTACGTACTGGACAACTTCCGCGCCTGGAACGACCGCTCCCGCACCAACCTCGGAGTCGACACGCTCGATCTCGTCCAGCTGCACTGCCCGCCGACGAGCGTCTACTCGTCGGACGCGGTCTACGACGCCCTGGACACGCTCGTCGCCGAACAGCGGATCGCCGCCTACGCGGTGAGCGTGGAAACGTGCGCGGAGGCGCTCACGGCCATCGCCAGGCCCGGGGTCGCCAGTGTCCAGATCATCCTCAACCCGTTCCGGCTGAAGCCGCTGGACGAGGTGCTCCCCAGGGCTGCCGAGGCCGGGGTGGGCATCATCGCGCGGGTTCCGCTCGCCTCCGGGCTGCTGTCCGGGAAGTACACCGCGGACACCGTGTTCGCCCCCGAGGACCACCGTACGTACAACCGTCACGGCGAGGCGTTCGACCAGGGTGAGACCTTCTCCGGCGTCGACTACGCGACCGGTGTGGCGGCTGCCGCCGAGTTCGCCGGGCTGGTCCCCGAGGGCGCCACCCCGGCGCAGACCGCGTTGCGCTGGATCATCCAGCAGCCCGGTGTCACGAGCGTCATCCCCGGCGCACGGTCCGTGGACCAGGCCCGGGACAACGCGGCGGCGGCCGCGCTCCCGCCGCTGCCGCAGAGCACACTGGACGCGATCGGCGAACTGTACGACCGCCGCATCCGCGCGGAGGTCCACGCGCGCTGGTGACCTGGGCTCAGTCGTCCTCGTCGCTGTCGCCGTCCTGCCGGGGAGCCTCTCCGGCAGGACCGGGGGACTGGGACGGATCGACAACGGCCGTCGGAGTGGATTCCGGGTCCTGGACGTCCGCCGCGGCACCGGAGTCCGGTGCGAAGAGCACCGTTCCCAGATACACCGCCGCCACGAACGCGACCGCACCCGCGACGGCGCTCGCCACCCGGGGCCGGCGCCGGATCGCCTCACTCGTGCTCAGCCGACGGGTGGTCGCCGACCGGGCGGCCCGTGGCGCGGGAGCGGCCCGACGGCGGCCGGTCGCCTGTGGCAGCCGGTACGTCGAGACGCCGCCTGCGGCAGGCGCGGCAGCCGGCGACGGTGACTGCGCGGCAGGAGCGGCCGGGGCGTGCCGCGGCAGCGGTTCGGCGCGCCCACGCCAGGCGTCGGTGCGGAACCAGTCGGAGACCTGCTGTGCGCTCGGCCGGTCCTCCGGCTGCTTCGCGAGCAGGCCCATCAGGTAGGAGTCGAAGGCGGGGGACACATCGGCCCCACGCTGTCTCACCGGCACCGGTGGGGTGTCCACGTGCTGGTAGAGCGTGGCGGTCGCCGTGTCCGAGCGGAACGGCGGCTGTCCGACCAGGAGCTGGTACACGACGCAGCCCAGGGAGTACATGTCCGACGCGGAGTCGGCCGTGCGGCCCAGCGCCCGTTCGGGAGCCAGGTACAGGCTCGTACCGACGATGTGGCCCGCGGTGGTCAGCGCGGTCGAGGGGTCGTCCACGAACTGGGCGATGCCGAAGTCCCCGATCTTCACGGACCCGTCGGCGTCCAGCATCAGGTTGCCGGGCTTGATGTCGCGGTGGACGATGCCCTGACGGTGCGCCGCGGCCAGCCCGGCGGCCGCCTGGCCGGCGATCCGGGCCACCTGTTCGGGGTGTACCTTCCCCCGGTCCTCGAGCAGATCCCCGAGGCTCTGGCCCTCGACCAGCTCCATCACCAGGAAGAAACGGTCCTCCCACGAGCCGAAGTCGAACACGGCCACCAGGTGAGGGTGACTCAGACGCGCCGCGGTCTGCGCCTCGAGGCGGAACCGCGCCGTCGACGAGGCGTCGGCCTGATCGCCCAGCAGCAGCTTGACCGCCACCGCCCGGCCCAGCACTTCGTCCGTCGCGCGCCACACCTCACCCATGCCGCCACGGCCGATGGGGGATATCAACCGGTACCGTCCAGCTACCAGCACCTGTGCACACCAATCTCGAACTGTGGCCCGCTCCGACTGCCGCGGCGGCGACCTCATCGGGCTCTTCGGCTCGGTACGGTGCGGGGGCGCGCGGCGTGATCAGGATATCGGTCCGCCGGAGCTCCGTGAGCACGGCAGGCCACCGTCGCGCGGAATCAGGCCAATCCGGCTGTCCGGAAGCCCCGTTCCCGTCCTACGGTGAGCCACTCGAACAGCACCGCAGCCTTGAACTCGGCCTGTCCGCCGGGGAAGAGCAGATCCGCTTTCCTGAACACCGCCTCGTCCGCGACCGCTTCGGGATCCGAAGGAGCCGGGGCACTTCGGGGACCCGGGGTATCCGCATCGCCCGCGGCATCCGTGACGTAGGGGACCGCGACACAGCGCATGCCCGCCGCCTGGGCCGCCCGGACACCCGGGGCCGCGTCCTCCAGCACCACACAGGCCGCCGGTTCGGCGCCCAGTCGCCGGGCGGCCTCCAGGAACACGTCGGGCTCCGGCTTTCCACGAGCCACCTCCTCGGCGGACACGTGGAGAGGGAGGAACGCGTCCAGTCCGGTGACCGCGAGGGTGGCCTCGATCGCGGCACGGGAGGAACCGGAGGCCACCGCCATGGGGATCCCCTCCTCGTGCAGCCGTTCCACGAGGACGCGCATTTCGGGGAAGACCTCGGTGGAGGTGCCGGCGAGCTCCAGGTAGAGGGCGTTCTTTCCGGCCAGCAGTTCCTCGACCGACGCCTCGATCCCGTACTCCTCCCGCAGGATGGTGAGGGTCTCACGGGTGCTGATCCCGATGAAGCGGGTGTGGTCGTCCCAGCCGAAGTCCGTCACGCCGTACCGGGCGAGGAGCCTGCGCCCCGCCTCGTAGTAGTTCGGCTCGCTGTCGACGAGGGTGCCGTCGAGATCGAGGAGGACACACAGGGCGGGGGCGGGCGCGGGACTCATACCCTCCAGCATGCCAGTGGGCGGTCAGCCGGAGCCGCCCGCCGCCCGCCCCACCGACTCGACCAGCGGCAGCACCCGGTGCGCCACCCTCTCCCGCAGAGCCACCTCGGTCCGTGTCCTGACCACGCCGGGGAGTTGGATCAATTGCTGGATCACGTCCTCGAGGTGCCCGTTGTCGCGGGCCACGACACGGGTCAGGAGGTCCCCGCCCCCGGTGGTCGAGAACGCCTCGATGATCTCCGGTACGGCGGCGAGCGCGTCCCCCACCTCGTCCAGATGCCCCTGGGTGACCTCCAGGTGCACGAAGGCGAGCACCGGGTGGCCGAGGGCCGCCGGGGAGAGGGCGGGGCCCGTTCCGGTGATCACGCCGTCCCGCTCCAGGCGGTCCAGACGGGCCTGGAGGGTGCCCCGTGCCACGCCCAGCAGGCGCGCGTACTCGCGGACGCTGGTGCGCGGCTGCTCGATGAGCAGGCGCAGGATGCGGGTGTCGAGCAGGTCCACGGCCATGTCCGGCATTTCCTTCCGGCTCGGTGATCGGTCGGCCGACTGTATCCGTGGCGCACCGGGCGGCCGTCGCCGGCCGCGGCCCCTCCCGCGCGCCGACGGCTGCCTCCCCCGCGGCTCCGTCGGCGGCGGACGTGTCGACGCCCCGCCGGAAGCCGCAACCGGCGAGGTGGGGGTCCGCACGGACCTCCACCTGGACACCGAAGTCGAGTGCCGGTCATGACGCGCCGAGGCCGGTGCGCCGCCGGCCCGGCCGGTCGTGGCCACGGACGCGCACGGCCCGCGGCGCCCGGCGGCGGGCGGTGGGTGCGCCGCGCGTGCCGCCTTGTCGCGTGCGGCCCTGTCGCGTGCGGCTGGTCCGTTGGCTCTGCCGCGGCCGACCGGGGTGCACCCGAGTTGGGCCATTGGTCCATGGAATGGGGCATCGGTTGAACCACCAGCCCCCCAGGTGCTGAAATGGGTCTATCAATGGCGCTGCGGGTCCCTCGGGAATCCCTGCGGCGCCTTTCTCATGTCTGCGCTGGTCCATGTACGAAAGGTGCGGGGCAAACTTGCTGAAGAGGGCTTTCGTCGCACACGATCCGGGGCGGGTGCGGCTGCGGTTCGCTTCTCGGGCCGTACTCGGCATCGGGCTCGCCGTCATCCTGTGCGGGGCGGCCGGGCACTCGCTGACGGCGGCCATCACCGGTGGCCTCGCCGCGCTGCTCGCACTGTTCACGGTGACCGACCCGACGGTGCGTGGGCAGGCGATCACGACCGCCCTCCTCCCCGTCGTGGGTCTGCCGGTGCTCACGCTCGCCGCCGCGCTGCATGACGTGCCGGTCGCACGCGACCTGGCCTTCCTGGGCGTCGTGGGAGCCGGGGTCTACGCGCGGCGGTGGGGCCCTCGCGGGCACGCACTGGGTGTGTTCGGCTTCATGGCCTATTTCTCCGCCCAGTTCCTGCACACCGTGCCCGGTCAGCTGCCCGAGCTGTACGCGGCCGTCCTGCTGTCGCTCGCCGCGTCGTCGGTGATGCGGTTCGGGGTGTGGTGCTACGAGCGGAGGCTCGCGGTACCCGCGGCGGTCGCACTCCCCGCCGGGGCGGCCGGGCTGGGACGGATCACGACGCGGCAGGCCGTGCAAGCGACGTTGGGAGCCGGGTTCGCGCTGGCGGTGGGACAGGTGCTCTCCGATCAGCGATGGTACTGGGCGGTCGGCGCCACCTGGTGGGTGTTCGTGGCCACCACCTCGCGGGGCGAGACCGCCGTGCGGGGGTTCAGACGCTTCCTGGGGACGGTGCTCGGAATCGGGCTGGGCTTCGCCGTGGCCGTACCGCTGCACCACGAGCCGGTCGTGGCCGCCGTGGTCGTGGCGGTGAGTGTGTTCGGGATCTTCTACACCGCCGCGGTCTCGTACACCTGGATGATGCTGGCCGTGACGGTGATGGCCAGCATGCTGTACGGGCTGCTCGGCGTGCTCGACGCGGGTCTGCTCGTGCTGCGGGTGACCGAGACGGCGGTCGGGGCGCTCGGGGCCGTGCTGGCGGTGCTGTTCGTACTGCCGGTGACCACGCACTCGGTGACCGAGGCGTGGGTCGGTCGGGCGCTGCGGTGCGTGCACACGTGCACGGCGGAGGCCGCCGCCCGGCTCACCGGCAGCGAGGACGCGGACCCGGCCCGGCGCGTCGTCGAACTGGAGGCGATCCTCGGCAGGGTGCGCTTGTCGCTCGCGCCGCTGGTGCATCCGCTCAACCCGATGAAGGCCCGCAAGCGACGGGCCCGGCACGTGCTCGCGCTGCTCGACGACTGCGCACGCGAGGTGCGCGGCCTGGCCTCCGTCGCCGCTGATCCGGAGGCCTCGCACGACATCCGGCTCGCCGCGGCCTGCTGGCGTGTGGAGACCGCCGTCGAGGCACTCACCGATGCGCCGGCCGTGGAGCGGGACCTCGGACTCGACAGCGTGACGGCGGCGGAGCCGACGGGCGTCGAACCGGTGCTCGTCCACCTCCATGCGCTGGAGCGGGCTCTGCTCGAGCTCGCCGTTCCCCTGCGGAGGCCCGGCCGCATTCCGGCCGGCGCCTGAGCCATCGCGTGGCGAGAGCTTCCAGCCCTCGCCGACTCCCCTGCTCCTCGGCCCACTGGACCGGGTACCCGTGCCGAGCGGCCTCACGGCCCCGCCGACGGCGCACGGCACGAGGCGGCGGCGGAGGAGTCCCTCGGCTGCCGCCGGCGCCGTGCGCCCGCGGTCTGCGCCGAATCCGCGCTCGCTCTTCCGCACGGCCTGGGACGGGCGCTTGCCGAGCTCGCGGTGCCTTTGCACCGTCCTCGCGCGCCCCGCTGACCGGCACCTGACCCCGGCGCCACCCATCGCCCGTATTGGTCTGGACCAAAGAGACCTGCCTGCTACCGTCGGCCGTGAAGATCGCGTCGGCCGTGCAGACGGCGGCCGAGGTGAAGATCGCAGCGGACGTGAAGAGGGGTAGCGCGATGGGCAGCAGTGCCGGACGGGCATTCATAGGGTCGTTCACCTCGGCGGGTGGGCGCGGGATCACCGCTGCCGCCGTCGACCGGGACAGTGGGGCTCTGACCGTGCTCGCGGCCACGGACGCCGTCCCGGACCCGTCCTTCCTCGCGGTCGGCAGCGCCCCCGGGTCGGGCGCGACGGTGCTGTACGCGGTCAGCGAGACCCCCGGAGGAGGCGCGGCCGCACTCGTCGTCGACGACGGCCCGCCGCGGCTGATCGGTGAGGTGCGTCCGGTCGGCGGGGACAGCCCCACCCACCTGGCGCTGGCCGCCGGGCACCTGGTCACCGCCAACTACGGTTCGGGCAGCGTCTCCGCGCTGCCCCTGGGGCCCGATGGCGCCCTCGGCCCGGCGGCCTCCGTGCTACTGCACGAGGGCAGCGGTCCCGACGCCGGTCGCCAGGCGTCGCCGCACGCACACCAGGTGCTCGCCGACCCGTCGGGGCGGTGGGTGCTGAGCGTGGACCTCGGTACGGACTCCGTACGCGTCTGCGCCCTCGACGAGCGCACCGGAGCCCTGAGGCTGCACGCCGAGACCGCGCTGCGCCCCGGCACGGGCCCGCGCCATCTGGCCTTTCACCCGTCCGGGGGACACCTCTACGTCCTCAACGAGCTGGAACCGACCATCACCGTGTGCCGCTGGGGAGCGGCGGACGGCCTCCTCGACCCGGTGGGCGAGGTGGCGGTGCTGCCCGACGGCGCGGATGCCGGAGGAGGGGCGCGCACCTATCCGTCCGAGCTGGCGGTCTCCCACGACGGGCGGTTCCTGTGGACCGCCAACCGCGGGCACGACAGCATCTCCGTGCTCACCCTCGACGAGACGGCCGAGAAGCCGGCCCTGGCCGCGGCCGTGGGCTGCGGCGGGCGCTGGCCCCGCGACCTCACCCTCGATCCCACCGGGCAGTGGCTGTACGTCGCCAATGAGCACTCGGGCGACGTGAGCTGGTTCGCCGTCGACGCGGAAACGGGCATTCCGGCCCACGTGGGCTCCATCGAGGCTCCGGCGGCCTCCTGCGTGGTCTTCGCCTGACGTCCGGCCCGCGCACGGAGTCCCTGTGCGCCCCAGAGGGCGGCAGACGTCAGGCGGCACGGACCGGGGGACCGGTCCGTGCCGCCTGTTCCGGCCTGCTCCCGGGGCGCGCGGCGGTGCCACCCCGTACGGGTGCGGTCCCGGCGCGGATCAGTGCGCCTGGGCTCCCTGCGGCGTCGCCGGGGTGATTCCCAGCGTCGTCGCGTACAGCGAGAGCACGAGCTTGCCGATCGCCGGGTACGCGCCGAGCGGCTCGGCGGTCGCACAGCCGGCCTCCTTCGCCGCGGCGTCCAGAAGTCCGGCGTCGATCTCCGGGCCCACCAGGTACGGCGCGAGCGCGAGCTGTGCGGAACCGGAGTTCTGCAGCTGCTCCGCGATCGACGCGACCGATCCCTCCACGTCCAGCGCCGCGGCCATCACCGGCACGGCGAGACGTGCGGCCAGCAGCATGCCGGTGATCCCGGCAGCCCGCACGGCCTCCTCGCCGCCCACCGTGGCCAGCACGATGCCGTCGGCCGCGGTCGCCACGGTGAACAGCCTGGCGCGGTCGGCGCGCGCCAGCCCGGCCTCCGAGAGCCGCACGTGCAGGGCCTCGGCGAGCAGCGGGTGCGGACCGAGGACGTCGGTCAGCTCGACCTGCGTGCCGCTGTCCATGACGGCTTGCCGTATGCGTCGGATATTGGCGCTGTCGGGCCCTGCGAGCAGCGGCACCACGACTGCGGACGGGCCCTCGGGTGCGGGGACCTCGCGGCCCGCGGCGGTGGCCTGCTCGTAGCGCGCGGTGCGCTCGGCGGCGGCATGCGCGAGTACGGAGACCAGCACGGGGTACTCCGCGTCGTCACCCTCGAGGTAACCGATCTTCGCGTTCAGACCGGGGAGCTCGGAACGGGCGATGCTGATGACTTCCTCGGCCAGACTCCGCGTGGCCGGGGAAGGGGTACCGGGAACGGCAAGAACGAGCGCGGCAGCGCCCTCAGGTGCGACCACGGGCTCCGGGCGGCGGTGCCGTCCGGACTGGCGAGGTCGCGGCATTCGTACAGGCAGGCCGGAAGCGGGCCCAGTGGGGGTGCTCATGGCGCCGCATGCTACTGGTTTTGGGTGCCCCTCTGTTCAGGGAGGGGGTGGTCAGGCGTTATCTGTCCGTTTATGTCTGTTGAGCGGCATACCAGTCAACTGCCCTGCTCTGTCCGGGCAGATGTTCGCTCGAATCCTCTACGTTACTCCCGGTACGAACAGGAGTGTCGGATGGGCCGGCAGCTGCAGGTCCGACCGGGCGAGTGCGCGGGCGATCTCCAGGGATCCCTGCAGCGGACTTCCCGCCGCCGGCACCACGCGCGCGTGCGGGATCTGCCGCGCCAGCTCCACGCGCAACCGCCCGAGAAGAGGGTCGCCCATCTTGAAGAGGCCACCGGTCAGGGCGACTTCGCACAGCTCGCCGCCGGAGTCCGCCGACCGGGGGCACGCCGCCGCTGCCGCTTCCGCGATATGGGCGGCGGCCTCCCGCAGGATCCGCGCCGCGACCTCGTCGTCGGCCGCGCAGGCCGCGACTTCGGGCGCGAAGGAGGCGAGGAGCGCGGGACGGTCCGTGCGCGGGTAGAGCAGGCCGGGAAGGTCCGGGGCCGGACCGAAGACGGCCTGGAGCCGGGCCAGCAGCGCGGGGGAACCTCCGTGCCGGCCGTCATGGGCACGCAGTGCGGCATCGAGCCCGGCCCGGCCGATCCAGGCGCCACCGCCGCTGTCACCCAGCAGGTGGCCCCAGCCGTCGGCCCTGCGCCACGTCGTGAGGTCGGTGCCGAGCGCGATCATGCCGGTCCCGCCCGCGACGACTGCGCCGGGGCGCTGGCCGAGTGCTCCGGCGTACGCGGTCACGGCGTCGGCGGCCAGCGCCACTCGGCGTACACCCAGCGTCTCCGCGAGCGCGCCGGGCAGCCGGGCGCGCAGCTGCCCGCCGAGCGTCGCCATCCCGGCGGCCCCCACGGCCGCGGCTGTGATCGCCGCTCCCGGTCCCGCCTCGGCCAGCAGCCGCAGTGTCACGGGGAGCAGCTGATCCAGCAGATGTCCGGCGTCGATGCCCTCGGCCCCCGTGCGCACCGGTTCCTCGCAGACGGCAGTGGACGTCGGGTGTCCGCCGTCGGCCGCGCCGAGCGCCACTCGCAGCCCGGATCCTCCCGAGTCGACTCCGAGGACGAGCGCCCCCCGCGCCGCGGCATTCACGAGGGACGCCCGGGGGAGGGGCGCCGCGTGCTTCCGGGGGAGCGGTGTGGGCATGGTCCGCTGCGGGGCGGGTTCCTGCGTGACCTCATGGACCGCTCCGGAAGGAAGGGGGAGTGACGACGACCGGCACCCTATCCCCGGGCCCGGCCCCGGGGGGACCCTCATGATCGCCGCGGTCCGTGTAGGCCGGTAGAGTGAGGGGCTGTGGCAGCGCGACCTTTGAGTGAGCTAGTTGAGCCCGGCTGGGCCGAGGCATTGAGTCCGGTGTCCGGACGCATCGCGGCGATGGGGGACTTCCTCCGCGCCGAGATCGCAGCCGGCCGTACCTATCTGCCGGCGGGGCAGCACGTCCTCCGTGCCTTCCAGCAGCCCTTCGAGGACGTGCGGGTCCTGATAGTCGGTCAGGATCCCTACCCCACGCCGGGCATGGCCATCGGTCTGAGCTTCGCGGTCGCGCCCGACGTGCGGCGGCTGCCCGGGAGCCTGGAGAACATCTTCCGGGAGCTGAACAGCGACCTCGACCTCCCGAGGCCGTCCAACGGAGACCTGACCCCCTGGACGAAGCAGGGCGTCCTCCTGCTCAACCGGGCGCTGACCACGGCCCCCGGCAAGCCTGCCGCGCATCGCGGCAAGGGCTGGGAAGAGGTGACCGAGCAAGCCATCCGTGCGCTGGTCGCCCGGCGCAAGCCGCTGGTGTCCGTGCTGTGGGGGCGCGACGCACGCAATGTGCGACCGCTTCTCGGGGACCTGCCGGCGGTCGAGTCCGCCCACCCCTCTCCCATGTCGGCGGACCGTGGATTCTTCGGATCGAAGCCCTTCAGCCGCGCCAACGACTTCCTGGTGCGCGCAGGGGAACAACCGGTGGACTGGCGCCTGCCGTAAGCGGCGTGCTCAGCGGGCGGCCCGGGCGGCCCCGGGCCGCCGATACCGGCATCCGATCCGCCGCCCCCGGCATAGGCCCTCGAATCCGGGGCACGAGACTCTTCGACCCGAGCTCCAGCAGGACACCCCCTCCACCTGCTCGAGCACCCGGCCCCACCGGCACCCCCCCCGCCGGTGGGGCCGCTTCATGATCCGGCCGGGACGCGCCGCCGCCGCGTCGCCCGGCCCCGGAGTGGCGGCCATCGGCGGCGACGCGGCTGCGCCCCGTCCAGTTGGGCGTCGGCCGTGGTGCGGACCCGGCCAGGCCCTTCCGGGCGGGCGCGGCGATCGCGGCGCACACGGATCCCCCGGACGCGTGACCCCGCCGGGAGGGTCGCCCGCCGCCCGGGCGTCCGGCTGTTACGGTCCCACTCCACCGGACCGGTCCGCTGTACCCGTGGCCGCGGCAGCACGGCGAAGGAGTGGTGTCCCATGCGTGTACTCCTGGTCGGAGCGGGAGGCGTGGGTACGGCGATCACCAGGATCGCTGCCCGGCGCCCTTTCTTCACCCACATGGCGGTGGCCGACTACGACCTCGAACGGGCGGAGTCCGCAGTCGCCGCACTCGGGGAGAGCGGGGACCGGTTCAGCGCCGTGCGGCTGGACGCCTCGGACCGTGCGGCCGTGCGCGCCGCCCTCCGCGAACACCGCTGCGACGTACTGCTCAACGCAACCGACCCCCGTTTCGTCATGCCCCTGTTCGAGGCGGCTCTCGCGCACGGGGTGCACTACCTCGACATGGCCATGTCCCTGTCCCGGCCGCACCCGTCCCGTCCGTACGAGGAGTGCGGGGTGAAACTCGGGGACGCGCAGTTCGAGCGTGCCCCCGCATGGCAGGCCGCCGGCCGTCTCGCACTGGTGGGGATGGGCGTGGAGCCCGGCCTCTCGGACGTGTTCGCCCGATACGCCTCCGACGAGCTCTTCGACGAGATCGAGGAGATCGGTGTCCGGGACGGTGCCGACCTGACGGTGGAGGGCTACGACTTCGCCCCCTCGTTCAGCATCTGGACGACCATCGAGGAATGCCTCAATCCACCGGTCGTGTACGAGGAGGAGCGGGGCTGGTTCACCACGGCCCCCTTCAGCGAGCCGGAGGTCTTCGACTTCCCCGAAGGCATCGGACCCGTCGAGTGCGTCAACGTCGAGCACGAGGAGGTCCTCCTCGTACCGCGTTGGCTCAAAGCCCGGCGGGTCACCTTCAAGTACGGCCTGGGCGACGAGTTCATCGGGGTGCTGCGCACGCTCCACAAGCTCGGGCTCGACCGCACGGACCCGGTGTCCGTGCGGAGTGACCGGGGCGGTGTCGCGGTCTCGCCCCGTGACGTGGTCGCCGCCTGTCTGCCCGACCCCGCCGGGCTCGGGGAGCGGATGCACGGAAAGACCTGCGCGGGCACCTGGGTGAAGGGCGTCAAGGACGGGCGGCCCAGGGAGGTCTACCTCTACCACGTGGTCGACAACCAGTGGTCGATGCGGGAGTACGGCTCCCAGGCCGTGGTCTGGCAGACCGCCATCAACCCCGTCGCCGCTCTTGAACTCGTCGCCGGGGGTGTCTGGGGCGGCAGCGGAGTGCTCGGCCCCGAAGCCATGCCGCCGAGGCCGTTCCTCGACCTGCTGACCGAGTACGGCACGCCCTGGGCCATGCGCGAGCAGTGACGGCACCCGGGCGCGGTTCGCCGGACGACGTTACGGCGGAAGTGCGCACCCGACGGCACGTCAATAGCATGTGACCGATTTGTTCCGCTTTCTCTTCAGCTTTGTGACGGAAGCGAGGGAGCATGGCAGAGGACCCAGCCGGACAAGCCCGCCCGGCCGGCTTGAAACCGGACGCGATCGGCTTCGTCGACGCGCTGGTCATCGGGCTGAACGCCACGTCCCCGGCCTACTCGGTGGCGGCCGTCATCGGCCCGATCGTGGCACTCGTCGGTGTCTACGCACCCGGAGTGCTGTTCGCCTCCTTCGTGCCGATGCTCTTCATCGCTTCGGCCTTCTACTACCTGAACAAGGTCGACCAGGACTGCGGGACCACGTTCTCCTGGGTGACCCGCGCGATGGGGCCGTGGACCGGGTGGCTCGGGGGCTGGGCCATCACGATGACCGGAGTGCTGGTGGTGGGGTCACTGGCGGACGTCGCCGTCAGCTTCGGACTGCTGGCCGTGGGCCTCGACAGCTGGGCCGACAACACCTTCGTGCGCCAACTCCTCACCGTGCTCCTGATCGTGGTGATGACGGGCCTGTGCGTCATCGGGACCGAACTGTCGGCCAAGGTGCAGAACGTCCTGATCCTGGCGCAGGTGGTCTTCCTCCTGGTCTTCGTGGTCGTCGCGCTCTACCGCGTCTACGCGGGCACGACGTCGTTGGACTCCGTCAGACCGTCGGCCGAGTGGCTCAACCCCTTCGGGGCGGGTGGCGCGGGGCTCACGAGCGGACTGCTGCTGGGCGTGTTCATCTACTGGGGCTGGGAATCGGCCGTCAACCTCACCGAGGAGGTCGAGGACTCCGCGACCGCACCGGGGAAGGCGGGCGTGTGGTCGACCATCATCCTGCTGGTGACCTACCTGTCCGTCGGCTTCGCGGTCGTCGCGTTCGCCGGGACGGCGTACCTGACCGAGAACGCCGATGAGGAGGAGTTCATCTTCGCGCTCCTCGCCGGCGAGGTCATGGGGAGCTGGGACTGGATCGTGCTGCTCGCGGTCGCGACATCCGCGATCGCCTCGACGCAGACCACCATCATTCCCGCGTCGCGCACCGCGCTGTCGATGGCCCGACGCCATGCCCTGCCGACGCACTTCGCACGCATCCACCCGCGGTTCCGGACCCCTGACGTCAGCACCTGGTGGGTGGCCGCCATCGCCATCGCCTGGTACCTCGTGGTCAACCGGATCAGCGAGAACGCCCTCTTCGACTCGCTGACGGCTCTGTCGCTGCTCATCGCCTTCTACTACGCACTCACCGGCGTGGCGTGCGCGGTCTACTACCGCCGGCACCTCACCGAGAGCGTGCGCAACTTCTTCCTCATCGGTGTCGGGCCGCTGGTCGGAGCCGGTCTGCTCACCTGGCTGCTGGTGAGGTCGGTCATCGACATGTCGGACCCGGCGAACTCCTACAGCGGTACCTCGTGGTTCGGCCTCGGTCCGCCGCTCGTCATCGGCATCTTCATCAGCCTGGTCGGCGTGGTGCTCATGGTCGTGCTGCGGCTCCGGTCGTCCGTCTTCTGGAGCGAACGCCGAAGTGTGGTCGACCCCGACCTCGTACACGGCAAGGAGTCCTAGATGTCCGTGGTCCTCGGGTATGACGAGTCACCCGGCGCAGCGCGCGCCCTGAGGGCGGCGATCGAGGTGGCGCAGGCATTCGGTGAACAGCTCGTCCTGGTCTACGGAGCAGCGCCGCCCGGCCCCACCGGCGAGGAGTACCGGGCCCACTACGAGGCCATCCGCCAGGCCGGGCGTGAGGGACTCCGCCACGCCGTCGCGGCGGCCGAGGGGGCCGGTGTGCCGACCGTCGTCGAGGTCATCGACCTCAACCCGGCGCAGGCACTGATCGAAGCCGCGGCCCGTCACGGGGCCAGGGTCATCGTGGTGGGCAGCTGGGGCGAGAGCCCGATCCGCGGGGCGCTGCTCGGATCGACCCCGCACAAGCTCCTGCACCTGTCGACCGTCCCGGTACTCTGCGTGCCCACCGAGCCTGAGTCCTGAGGCGCCGCAACCGCGCGCGACCTGGAGCGGGCCCGGGGCCCGACAGCTGTGCGACGGCGCCGCGGCCCCATCGCGGCGCTCCCGTCAGTCGAGGACCACCGCCCGCACACACAGCACGTCGGGCAGATGCGAGGCGAGCTGCTGCCAGCTGTCCCCGTCGTCCGCACTCGCGTACACCTCGCCGTTGCGATTGCCGAAGTAGATGCCCGCAGGGTCGGCGTCGTCCGTGCAGAGCGCGTCACGCAGCACCGTGCCGTAGTGGTCGCCGTCCGGCAGGCCCCGGGTCAGCGGCTCCCAGGTCTCTCCCGCGTCCCGCGTGCGGAACACCCGGCAGCGGTGACCGGCGGGAACGCGGTCCGCGTCGGCGTTGATCGGGAAGACGTAGAACGTGTCCGCGCGGTGGGGATGGGCGGCGGCGGCGAATCCGAAGTCCGAGGGCAGCCCCGCGCCGATGTCCTTCCAGGTGCCCCCGGAGTCGTCGCTGCGGAACACGCCCCAGTGGTTCTGGAGATACAGCCGGTCCAGGTCGGCCGCGTCCCGGGTGACCTTGTGCACGCACTGGCCGAACTCGGGATCGGGATCCGGCAGGAAGACCGCGGACACACCCCTGTTGGACGGGACCCACCGCTCGCCACCGTCCTCGGTGCGGAACACTCCGGCGGTGGACACGGCGACGGTCACCGCCCGGGCGTCCCTGGGGTCGGTCAGGATGGTGTGCAGGCCCTCGCCGCCGCCACCCGGCACCCACTTGGACCTGGTGGGGTGCTCCCAGAGCGGGCGGACCAGCTCGAAGGACTCACCACCGTCCTCGGACCGGAACAGGGCGGCGGGCTCGGTCCCCGCGTAGACCACGCCGGGGGCCTCGGGGCCGGCCGGCTGCAGCTGCCAGACCCGCTCCAGCGACGCCTCGGTGAACGGGGGGAACTTCACCGCCGGCTGCTGCGGCTCGACCCACGTCGCGCCCAGATCGTCGGAGTGGAAGACCGAGGGCCCCCAGTGCGCGCTGTCGCCCCCGACCAGCAGCCGGGGCGACCCGCTGCGGCGCGTGTCGATCGCGATCGAGTAGATCGCCTGGGCATTGAAGTGCGGTTCGCCGAACTCCCACGTGCCACCTCGCCTGCGCCCGATGAAGAGTCCTTTGCGGGTGCCCACGGTGAGCAGAACCTCGGTCATGACACGACCTCCCGAAACGCCGTTGTACCGGATACGGGTCAGTCTGCACCCGGGCACTGACAAGGGCGCGCGGATCCGTGTTCGCGCAGGTCGCAGCGGCGAAGGCGGTCGGGACGGGGCAGTGGCGGGGGCCGGGTGGCCCCGCTCCGTCCGTCGCGCCCCGATGTGGGCGCGCCTCCGGGCGGCCCGGGGGACGTCGCACGGGCCAACCGGTCGCCGCTCCGGCACGCGGGCACCGCGACGGCTCCTGGGCGGCGCGGCCCTCCGGCAGGTGCGTCGGCCCGACGTCTACTGCTGCCGATGCCGGAACAGTGCCGCGAACCCGCCCTCGTCGGCCCGGGTGTACGGCTCCAGCAGCAGGCGTTCCGGGGGCAGTGCCGGCCCCGTCATCGGGCCGGAGGGGCCGTGCTGCTGCGGACCACCAGGCTGGTCGCCAGGTCGACCCGTGTGGTCGCGGGCTGACGGCCCCTGCCGAGGTCGAGCACCAGGCGGGCGGCGGTCTCCGCCATCTCGATGAGCGGCTGGCGCACCGTGGTCAGCGGCGGGCCGATCCAGCGGGTGAGCGGCAGGTCGTCGAAGCCGACCACGCTGAGGTCCTGCGGGATGCGCAGCCCCAGCTCGCGGGCCGCCTCGTACACGCCGAGCGCCTGGAGGTCGTTGCCCGCGAAGATCGCGGTGGGCGGTTCCGGCAGGCGCAGCAGTTCCAGGGCCGCGGTGTAACCGTCCTCGTGGTTGAACTCGCCCTCGCGGACGAGCCCGGCGTCCATCGGCAGCCCCGAGGTCTCCAGGGCGGCCCGGTAGCCGTCCAGCCGGGCGCGGCTGCACATCATGCGGGCCGGGCCCCCGATCACGCCGATCCTGCGGTGCCCCAGCCCCGTCAGGTGGCGGGTGGCGGCCAGGCCGCCCTGCCAGTTGGCCGCCCCGACGGAGGGGATGTCGTCACCCGGATCGCCCGCCGGGTCCACCACGACGAACGGGATGGAGCGGCTGTTCAGCTGGGCGCGCTGCGCGGCGTCGAGGTCCGACAGCACCAGGATGACTCCGGCAGGACGGCGCGCCAGGACGCCGTCCACCCAGGTCTGGCCGGGGGTGAGCCGCCCGGCGCTCTCCGAGAGGACCAGGCTGAGCCCCTCCTCCCGGGCGACGTTCTCCACGCCCCGGACGACCTCCATCGCCCAGGCGCTGTCCAGCTCGTGGAAGACCAGGTCGATGAGCCGGGACTGCTGCGACGCGCCGCGCCTGCGGCGGTAGCCGTGCAGCAGCAGCAGCTCCTCCACCCTCGACCGCGTACCGGGGGCCACGTCGGCCCGGCCGTTCAGCACCTTCGAAACTGTCGGAGCCGAGACTCCGGCCGCTCGGGCGATCTCTGCCAGCGTGGCGGTGCTCTCCGACGACTCGTCGACGGGCGCCTTCTCCTGTGGGGGCTGGACCTTTGCGGGGCTCATGCGCGAATCGTAGCCTCCCGCCGCCCTGGACACCTGCCCGGGCACGGTTCCGAAAACCTCGTTCCCGCCCTCTTGACGGGCCCGAAACCCGACCGTACGGTTCCGGCAACATTCGAACGTCACGCCGAAACATTCGACAGAGGTGCGGTCATGCGGTCGGGCATTTTCACTCCAGGTACACGTGGGACGAGATGGGTCGCGGCCGGCGCGGCGATGGCCATGGCCGGTCTGCTGGCCGGCTGCGGTTCCGGGGGCAGCGGCGGGGGCGGCGGAAGCATCACCGCGTACGTCTACGGCGACGACGCGGTCAAGGTTCAGCAGGCGGCGGTCGATTCCTTCAACAAGACCTCCGACGTCAAGGTCAAGCTGGTGTCGGTACCCGGCACCGACTACGTGAACAAGCTGCGCAGCTCCATGGGCTCGCCCAGCGCCCCGGACATCTTCTTCAACTGGGGCGGCGGTTCCATCAAGCCGTATGTCGACTCGAAGGACCTGGTCGACCTCACCTCGACCGTCAAGAACGACGCCACGCTCAAGGACGGCTTCCTGCCGTCGATCATGACCGCGGGCAGTCTCGACGGGAAGATCTACGGGGTGCCGATGCGCGGCATGCAGCCCGTGATGCTCTTCTACAACAAGTCCCTGTTCGCCGAGCACAAGCTCCAGGTCCCCAAGACGTGGGAGGACCTCCAGAAGGCCATCACCACCTTCAAGGCCGCGGGCATCATCCCCTTCGCCCTGGGCGGGGCCGACAAGTGGCCCGAGCTGATGTGGATGGAGTACCTGCTGGACCGGATCGGCGGACCCGAGGTCTTCCGGAAGATCCAGAACGGCGACACCGACGGCTGGGGCGACCCCGCGGTGCTCAAGACGGCGCAGACCGTCAAGGAGCTGATCGACGACGGCGCCTTCGGCAAGAACTTCAACTCGGTCGACTACGGCAACGGCGGAGCCCCGACCCTGCTCAACAAGGGCAAGGCCGCCATGCACCTCATGGGCTCGTGGGAGTACTCGACCCAGCTGGGCAAGGCGCCCGAATTCGCCGAGAAGGACCTCGGCTGGACCGCGTTCCCGACGGTGGCGGGCGGAGTGGGCGACCCGGCGAACGTGGTGGGCAACCCGACCAACTACTGGTCCGTCAACGCCCGCACCAAGCACAAGGACACCGCCATCGCGTTCCTGAAGACGATGGCGTCGAAGACCTACGCACAGGCCGTCGTCGACAACGGTGACATCCCCACCACCTCCAACGCGGCCTCGCTGCTGAGCAGTTCGCCCAACCCCGAGTTCGCGAACGCCCAGTACCAGATGGTCCAGGAGGCCCCGAGCTTCACCCTCTCGTGGGACCAGGCGCTGGAGGCCCAGTACGCCACCCCGATGCTCACCGAGATCAGCAAGCTGTTCGCCGGCACGACGACTCCCGAGAAGTTCGTCGAAGCGATGAAGGCCACCAGGTAACGATGTCTCACCACACTCCAGCGAAGAGGCGCGGAGACAGGAAGGCGGCCGTCGGCAACGTCGGCCGTCCCCCGGTCGGCTGGGCCGTTCCCGGCATCCTCTTCTTCGCCGTCTTCGCGATCGTCCCCCTGGCGATCGCCGTCTACCTCTCCTTCTGCGAATGGGACGGGCTCAACTCCCCGACCCCGACGGGCCTGGACAACTGGACCCGGCTGTTCAAGGACTCCGAATTCGGCCAGGCCGCCTGGCTGAGCCTCCTGCTCACCACGATCAGCTGGGCGTTCCAGACCCCGGTGGCCCTGCTGCTGGGCGTCTGGGCGGCGGGCCGCCAGCGCAGCCGGGCCGTGCTGTCGGCGATCTTCTTCATCCCGCTGCTGCTCTCCACGACCGCGATCGCCATGCTCTTCCACGCCCTCCTCGACCCCAACTTCGGTGTGATCAAGGAGATCGGCCCCTGGATCGGCGTCGACCCCAACGTCATGGGCTCGTCCACCGGCGCCCTCCTCATGGTGGCGTTCGTCGGCGGCTGGCAGTTCATGCCCTTCCACACGCTGATCTACCAGGGCGGTGCCCGGCAGATCCCGGAAGTCCTCTACCAGGCGGCGTCGATCGACGGCGCGGGCATGGTGCGGCAGTTCTTCCACATCACGCTGCCGCAGCTGCGCCACACCATGACGACCTCGTCGGTCCTGATGATCGTCGGCTCGCTGACGTACTTCGACACCGTGCTCATCATGACCAAGGGCGGTCCCGGCACGGACACGACGATCCTGCCCTATCTGATGTACCGGACCGGCTTCCAGACCTACGACCTCGGCTACGCGGCCGCCATCGCCACCGCCCTCGTCGTCGTGGCCACCGGTCTGTCGCTGATCCTGGTCCGCTTCAGCGGCTTCGGATCCATGCGGTCCACCCGGGAAGGTATGTGACGAGATGTCGACCGACACCCGCCCCGCTGCACCGCAGCACGCATCGCCCGCGGCCCCGCGCCGCCCCGCCCCGGCCCGCCGTCGCAGGAGGCGGGGCAACCCGCTGGCCGGCCTGGGCTCCCTGGTCTGGCTCGTCCTCGTCCTGGTGCCGCTCTACACGCTGGTCTCCGCATCGCTGATGCGGCAGGACGAGGCGCTGAACGGCGACCCGCTGGCCTTCCCGACCGATCCGACGCTCGACAACTACGGCACCGTGCTGGACAGCGGCTTCCTCGCGCTGCTCGGCAACACCGCGATCGTCGCGGTGGCCACGGTCGCCCTCGTGCTCGTGCTTTCCGTCCCGGTGGCGTACGTGGCCGTGCGCACCCGCAGCCGCCTCTCGTCGCTCGCCTTCCGGACCTTCCTGCTCGGCGTGGCGATCCCGGCGCAGGCGGTGATCGTGCCGCTGTACCTGCTGATCGGGAAGATGGGCCTGTACGACACCCTGTACGCGATCATCCTGCCCACCGCGGCCTTCTCGATGCCGGTCGCGGTCCTGGTGCTCAGTGGCACCATGCGTGACGTCTCCGAGGAAATGTACGAGGCGATGTCCCTCGACGGGGCCTCACCCTTCCGGATGCTCTGGCAGCTCGCGGTGCCGCTGTCCAAGGCCGGGATCAGCACGGTGGCCATCTTCTCCGCGCTCCAGGCATGGAACGGCTTCCTCTTCCCGCTGATCCTCACGCAGTCGGAGGAGAACCGCGTCCTGACGCTGGGGCTGTTCAACTTCATGTCCCAGTTCGGAGTGAACATCCCCGCCGTGCTGGCCGCGATCGTCCTCTCCGTCGTACCCATCTTCGCCGTGTACCTCGTGGCCCGGCGGGCGCTGGTCAACGGACTGATGGGGGTGGGCGGCAAATAGGACGCCCCTGCCGCCCCGGACCACCGCACTCATGAGAGGAACCCCTGCCGCCATGGCAATGACCCCCGTCCCGCACGCCCGACCGGCCGATCCGGCCCCCGCCGTAGACGGCCCGTGGCGCGACCCGTCACTCATCCCCGAGGAGCGGGTGGCCGATCTGGCGGCCCGGATGACGCTCGAGGAGAAGGCCGCGCAGCTGTACGGCGTCTGGGTGGGCGCCGACGCGGACGGCGACGGAGTCGCACCGCACCAGAACGACATGGTCGACCCCGTCGACTTCGAGGAGCTCACGACCCGCGGACTCGGCCAGCTCACCCGGCCGTTCGGCACCGCACCGGTGGACCCGGGCGTCGGCGCCGTCGCCCTGGCCAGGGCCCAGGCCAGGATCGCCGAGGCAGGAAGGTTCGGGATCCCGGCGCTCGCCCACGAGGAGTGCCTGGCGGGCTTCACCGCGTGGGGCGCCACCGCCTACCCCGTCCCGCTCGCCTGGGGCGCGGCCTGGGATCCGGAGCTGGTCGCCGAGATGGCGCACCGGATCGGCAGCGACATGCGGTCGGTCGGTGTCCACCAAGGGCTCGCCCCCGTCCTGGACGTGGTCCGGGACCTTCGCTGGGGACGGGTCGAGGAGACCATCGGCGAGGACCCCTACCTGGTCGCCACCATCGGTACCGCCTATGTCCGGGGCCTGGAGTCCGCCGGGATCGTCGCCACGCTCAAGCACTTCGCGGGCTACTCCGCGTCGGCCGGTGCGCGGAACCTCTCCCCGGTCCGGGCCGGCGCCCGGGAGATGGCCGATGTGATCCTGCCGCCGTTCGAAATGGCCGTCCGCGACGGCGGCGCCCGCTCGGTGATGCACTCGTACGCCGAGATCGACGGGGTCCCGGCCGCCGCCGACCCGGCCCTGCTCACCGGACTCCTCAGGGACACCTGGGGATTCACCGGAACGGTGGTCGCGGACTACTTCGGCATCGGCTTCCTGGAGACGCTGCACAAGGTCGCCGCGGACCGCGCCGGCGCCGCCCGTCTCGCGCTCACCGCCGGGGTCGACGTCGAGCTGCCCACCGTGCGCAGCTACGGCGACGCCCTGGTCGCCGCCGTACGCGACGGAGTGGTGGCCGAGGAGTTGGTGGACCGCGCCCTGCACCGCGTCCTGCTCCAGAAGTGCGAGCTCGGACTGCTCGACCCGCACCGGCCCCCGCTGCCCGGCGTGCCCGACGGCGCGGAGCCGGAGGCGGCCCGCGGCACCGTGGATCTGGACCCGCCCCGGAACCGGGCGCTGGCCAGGCTCCTGGCCGAGCGCTCCTGTGTCCTGCTGGCCAATCCCGGTGACGCCCTGCCGCTGACCGGCACCGGACGGATCGCG
Source organism: Streptomyces clavifer (assembly GCA_014651175.1). Taxonomy (GTDB): domain Bacteria; phylum Actinomycetota; class Actinomycetes; order Streptomycetales; family Streptomycetaceae; genus Streptomyces; species Streptomyces clavifer. The sequence goes on from BMWJ01000005.1 coordinate 391,179, forward strand.
GTCGTGGGACCCCGTGCCGACGACCCGCTGGCCATGCTCGGCTGCTATTCCTTCCCCAGCCACGTCGGGGTCTCGCACCCCGACGTGCCGATGGGGATCGCCGTCCCGACGGTGCTGGAGTCGCTGCGCGAGGAGTTCCCCGACGCGGGCGTCGACTTCGCCCGGGGCTGCGACGTGGACGGGACGGACGCCTCCGGGATCCCGGAGGCCGCCGGACTGGCCGCGGGCGCCGACGTCTGCGTGGCCGTACTCGGCGATCGGGCGGGGCTGTTCGGCCGCGGTACCTCGGGGGAGGGCTGCGATGCGTCCGACCTGTCGCTGCCCGGCCTCCAGGGCGAGCTGCTCGACGCACTCCTGGCGACGGGCACCCCAGTGGTCCTGGTGCTGCTGACGGGACGGACGTACGCGCTCGGCGGCCGGGCGGACCGGCTGGCCGGGTGTGTGCAGGCGTTCTTCCCCGGTGAGGAGGGGGGTCCGGCGCTGGCGGGTGTGCTCTCGGGGCGGGTCAACCCCTCCGGGCGGCTGCCCGTCGGCGTCCCCCACGGTCCGGGCGGGCAGCCGTGGACGTATCTGCAGCCGCCGCTGGGCCGGGCCAACGGGGTGAGCAATCTGGATCCCACACCGCTCTACCCGTTCGGCCACGGGCTCTCGTACACGTCGTTCGCGTGGGGCCCCGGAACCGGTGTCCCGGCCGAGCTCCCCACCGACGGTGCCTGCGACCTCGGGATCACGGTGACCAACACCGGTGACCGGGAGGGCGCCGAGGTGGTCCAGCTCTACGTCCACGACCCGGTCGCCCAGACCACGCGCCCGGAGTCCCGGCTGATCGGCTACGTCCGGGTGCCGCTGGCCGCGGGGGAGTCGCGGCTGGTCCGCTTCGCCTTCCACGCGGACCTGGTCTCGTTCACCGGGGTCGGCGGTCACCGGATCGTCGAGCCCGGGGATCTGGAGCTGCGCTTCGCCGCCTCCAGCGACGCCGCCGACGTCCGGCACACGGTACGACTGCGCCTCACCGGTCCGGAGCGGTCCGTCGACCACCGGCGCCGCCTGGTCTGCGCCACGACGACGGAACCGGTGCACACGGCGGTCTGACGGGCGGGGGCGGCCGTCTCCGCCGGTCCTCGCACACTCCTTCCGGGGGTGTGCGAGGACGCCCTCGAAACTTTCGATCCCTGCCACCGGGGCCTGCGAGGGAACGCGAACCGGCAGGGGCCCGTGACACCTCGGACGGTGTCCACCGCACCGGCACAGCACACCTCTTCGGCCGGGCCGGCGCGCATGTGCTCAAATGCGTGGGTCGACCCGACGGTGGTGCCGCAGAAACGACCTCGTGGTGGACGCCGGCGGCCTCGATCCCAGCCGACTGGGCCCGCCGGAGAATCTCCGGCGGAGCCGTGCCGACCGGAGCGGGACGAGGAGGCGACACGGATGAGCATCGAGATCGAGGACACCGAGGGACGCGGCGTGGCGCTGGAGGTGGTCCCCGGCCCGGCCGAGGGACCTGTCCGCGTCGCGATCCTGCTGAAGGGCCCGGCGGCTCACGCCTCCTGGTCCTGCTCTCCGGCCGCGGCCAGGGCACTGGCCGCGGCGCTCGTCGGGGCAGCCGAAGAGGCGGAGAACGCACGGTCGGGGGAGCCCGTCACCGTCAAGGCGGGCGAACTCCTTCGCGGCGACGTCAGGGACGGCGACCGGCTCATGACAGTGGAGTCCGTCCGCCCGCAGGGGGAGAACGTGCACGTGACATGGACCTCGGGCGGCGGGCGCAGCTGGAGCCAGGTCTACGAGGCCGGTGCCGACATCAGGCTCAGGCGCAGGCTGCGGCCCTGAAGGTGGGGGAGTCGGGGCATGCCGGTCCGGGTGCCCGGCATCCGGCGGTGCCTCTTTGTACGGCCTTTCTCGTACTACGGTGAATCTCGTAGTACGGTGAATCTCGTACAAGTGGGCGGCCCGTCGTGCGGGGTCCGTCCCTGCCCGTCCGTCGCATTCCGAAGAAGCGGAGACCCCTGTGAGTGCACTCTTCGAGCCCTACGTCCTGCGGTCACTGACCGTCCCCAACCGCATCTGGATGGCGCCCATGTGCCAGTACAGTGCGGAGGCGTCAGGCCCGGACGCGGGCACGGCGAACGACTGGCATTTCGCCCACTACACCGCCCGCGCGGCGGGCGGCACCGGCCTGATCCTGGTGGAGGCCACCGCAGTCAGCCCGGAGGGCCGGATCAGCCACGCGGACCTCGGCATATGGAACGACCGGCAGGTCGAGGCCTTCCGCCGCATCACCGGCTTCCTGACCCGCCAGGGGACCGTTCCCGGCATCCAGCTCGCTCACGCCGGACGCAAGGCGTCGACCGACCTCCCCTGGCGCGGCGGCGGCCCCGTCGACGCGGGAACCCCGGGCGGCGAGGGCTGGCAGACGGTCGCCCCGAGCCCTGTCGCGTACGACGAGGGCCACCCGGTGCCCGAGGAGCTGACCACCGAGGAGATCCAGCAGGTCGTCGCGCAGTTCGCGGACGCCGCCCGCCGGGCGCTCGCGGCCGGCTTCCGCGTCGCCGAGATCCACGGTGCGCACGGCTACCTGATCGGCCAGTTCCTCTCCCCGCACACCAACCGCCGCACCGACGAGTACGGCGGCTCCTTCGAGAACCGCACCCGCTTCGCCCTGCAGGTCGTGGACGCGGTGCGGGCCGTGTGGCCCGAGGAGCTCCCCCTGCTCTTCCGCATCTCCGCCACCGACTGGCTGACCGAGAACGCGGACGACGGACGCGAGGGCTGGACCGCCGACGACACCGTCCGCTTCGCACGCGAACTGCGGGCGCACGGCGTCGACCTGCTGGACGTCTCGACCGGCGGGCTCGCCCCGGGCGCGCGGATCCCCGTCGGCCCCGGCTACCAGGTGCCGTTCGCCGAGCGGGTGCGTACCGAGACGGGTCTTCCGGTGGCCGCGGTCGGGCTGATCACCGACCCGGTGCAGGCCGAGAAGATCCTCTCCGACGGCAGTGCGGACGCGGTGCTCCTCGGCCGGGAACTGCTCCGCGACCCCTACTTCGCCCGCAGTGCCGCGCGAGCGCTCGGTGGCGACGTGACGGTACCCGAACAGTACGGCCGAGCGGTCTGACGCTTCCTCTGTCGGTACGCTGTGCCGCGATGTTCACTCCACAGGGACCCACGCTCCGCGAACTGGCCGTTCAGGCGCTCTCCTCCACGATGCGCGGATACGACCTGCTCGCCCCCAAGTTCGACCGGACGCCCTACCGGACCCCGGACCGGGTCCTCGACGCCGTCGAAGGGACCGTGCGGCCGCTCGGTCCGTTCGCGCGGGGGCTCGACGTCTGCTGCGGCACCGGAGCGGGCGTGGGCGTCCTGCGCCGGCTGTGCGGCGAGCGGGTCACCGGGGTCGACTTCAGCGCGGGCATGCTCGCCGTCGCGCAGGCCGGGCAGGGGCCTACCCCCGTGCCCGGCGACGGACCGGCCGTGGACTATGTGCGGGCCGACGCCCGGGCACTGCCCTTCGCGCCGGTCTTCGACCTGGCCCTCAGCCTCGGGGCGTTCGGTCATTTCCTGCCGCGGGAGCGGCCCGGGCTGTTCGGCCAGGTGCACGCCTCGTTGCGCCCCGGCGGCCGGTTCGTCTTCCCGGTCGGCGCCCCACCCGCGGTGGGTTCCCGGGCCTACTGGTCGCTGTTCGGCTTCGACGCGGCCATGCGGCTGCGCAACGCCCTGTGGCATCCGCGATTCGTCATGTACTACCGCACGTTCCCGCTGCCCGCGGTCGTGGGCGATCTCGTACGCACCGGATTCGAGGTGCGGCTGCTGCCCATGGAGGACCTCGGCCGCCGCCCGGACGGCAGCCCGCGCGCCCGGTTGGTGGTCGCCACCCGTCGTTAAAATACGACAGGTCTCGTACAATGGTCGTTCCTGGACGAATGGAGCCACCGTGACGAACGCCCGTGCGCTCGCCCATCCCGCACGCGAGGAGATCCGCGTCGAGGGGGTGCTCCACGCGCTCTCCGACCCGATACGGCTGCGCATCGTGCGCCAGCTGGCGGGCGCGGCGGACGAACTGGCCTGCTCACGCTTCGAACTCCCGGTCTCCAAGTCCACCACCACGCACCACTTCCGGGTGCTGCGCGAGAGCGGCGTCATCCAGCAGATCTACCGGGGCACCGCGAAGCTGAGCGGTCTGCGGACGGAGGACCTGGACACCCTCTTCCCCGGGCTGCTCTCCAGTGTTCTCGGTGCGGCGGACCTCCAGGCGAAGCGACTGGGCGAGGACTGACACCTCCCCGGCGCGCCCCTCAGCGGCCCTCGCCCCTCGCCGCGTCGAGCAGACCGGACCAGTCGGGGATCTTCACTCGCCCCCGGCCCAGCGAGCGCCCCAGCTCCGCCTCGGCGCGCTCGATCGACAGCCAGCCGTCCCACTCCACCGGCAACTGACCCGATGCCCGCAGGGCTTCCAGCGGATCGGCGGTCACGTCTCCGCGCACGAGCAGCGGAGCGTCCTCGACCAGTGAGGCGACCGTCTCCTTGGCGCACGACCTGTTCGAACCGATCACACCGGTCGGGCCGCGCTTGATCCACCCGGCGACGTACTCCCCGCGAGATGCCACGCCGTCCCTGAGCACCCGGCCGGCGAGGTGCGGCACGGTGCCGTGCGCGGGATCGAAGGGCAGCCCGGGCAGCGGCGTCCCCCGGTACCCCACGGCCCGCAGGACCAGCTGGGCCTCGACGTCCTCGTACGCGCCGGTGTCCCGTACGCCCCCGGCACCGTCCGGAGCCGTCCGCGCGAACCGGACCCCGGCGACCCGCCCGCCCCGCTCCAGCAGCTCGACCGGGCGCAGGAAGAACCGCATCCGGATGCGGCGCTCCAAGCCGTGCGGGGCGGGTGGCGGGTTCTGCGACCAGCCGCGCAGCACCTCCAGATTCCGCCGGACCACGGCGGGCAGCGGCGGCGTGCCCGGCCCGCCCGCCGGAGCCGCGTAGGCCGGGTCGAGGGCGAGCTCCGTACCGTCCACGACCATCCGGACGCCCGGCAGCGCACCGAGCTCGCGCAGTTCCTTGGTGGTGAACCTCGCCTGCGAGGGACCGCGCCGGCCCGCGATGTGCACGTCGCGCACCCGGCTCGAGCCGAGCGCGTCCAGTGCGGCCCGCGGCACATCGGTGGCCCGCAGCTCGGCCGCACCGCGGGCGAGGATCCGGGCGACGTCGACCGCGACGTTGCCGACCCCGACCACGACGGCCGAACCGGCGTGGAGCGCGAAGCCGTCGGCGGCCGCGTCCGGGTGGGCGCTGTACCAGGAGACGAACTCGGTGGCCGAGAAGCTGCCCGGCAGGTCCTCCCCGGGGACGGACAGCGGGCGGTCCGCCGCCGCGCCGACGCAGTAGACCACCGCGTGGTAGAGCTCCTTCAGCCGGGCGGGTGACAGACCGCCCGGACCGCCGACCTCGACGTGCCCGACGAAGGTGATCCGTTCGTCCTCCAGCACCGCCCGGAGGCTGCTCTGGAGTGACTTGATCTTCTCGTGGTCGGGCGCCACGCCGTAGCGGACCAGACCGTAGGGCGTGGGGAGCCTGTCCAGCACGTGTACCCGCACATCGGGGACCCGAGACTGCTGCAGCAGGGCCTGGGCCGTGTAGACCCCGCTGGGACCCGAACCGACGACTGCGACACGGAGCACGGCGCACCTCTTCCCGCAGGATGCCTCCAGCATGGCACCGCGGCGCGGAACCGGGGAGGTGCGGCGCGGGCCCGGTTCCCGCGGGTCCGTCAGGGCATCAGTCCGCGCATCCGGTCGACCTCGACGGTCTGCTGGGCGACGACGTCATTGGCCATCTCCTCCACCAGCACGTTGTTGCCGTCCGCCAGCACCTCCGTCGCCATGGTGACCGCCCCCTGGTGGTGGGTGATCATCAGCTCGAGGAACAGCGTGTCGAACGCCTTGCCCCGCGCTGCGCGCAACCGCTCCAGCTGGGCGTCGGACGCCATCCCGGGCATCGCGGAGTGTTCGTGCGTCTCCTCGCGCCCGTCCCCGCCGTGATTCGTCAGCCACCCCTGCATGGCGGCGATCTCCGGCCTCTGCCCCGCCGCTATGCGCTCCGCGAGCCGCTTGACGGGGGTGGAGGAGGCTCGGTCGGGGACGAGCGCGGTGAGGACGAGGGCCTGTTCGTGATGCCCGATCATCATCCTGGTGTAGCGGAAGTCCGCCGAGTTGGGGGCGTCGCTCCCGGCGACGGCCTTCAGCGCGTCCTCGGCCGACATCGTGCCGGCCGGTTCACCCGGCTTCCCGGGCGCCACCACCGTGAGGCCCTTGTCCGCCGCGTCGTCCGTCCCGTCGCCGCCACTGCCCGCATCGCAGGCGCTCAGGGCGAGTACGGCGGCCGCGAGCGTTGCCGTGAGCGCGGCTGCGCGTCCGCGTGTGGTCCGACGGTGGATCAGCACGGCGACCTCCTGTGCCACATGGTTGTGTTGCAGACCGTCCTAACACCTTCCACAGGGCAATGATCAAAAACTTTTATTACGTCTCTGTTGCCATCTGTTGGTGTGTACATGCGAGGGACGATACTGCCGGGGTCCAGGAACCGTTCCTCAACGAACGGACACTAGGGAGGACGCAGTGACCTCGTTGCACACCACCAGCGTGCGGCGCAGACGTCTGGGTGTGGCGGCAGCCGCGGCCGGGCTCATCGCCACTCTGCTGACGGCCGGACCCGCGGCCGCGACACCCGACCCGGGTGACACCGCCGCCACCCGCAGCGGTATATCCGTGAGTCAGCAGGCCGAGGCCGAAGCCGCGATCAAGAGCGGTGAGATACCCGGCGTGGACGAGATCGTCCACAGCGACAACATCGAGCACCTCGCCAACGTCCCCAAGGACGCGCTCGCGGGGACCAACACGGACCTCGCGTTCCAGGGGAAGTACGCCTTCGCAGGCAACTACGACGGCTTCCGGATCTTCGACGTGAGCAATCCGAAGAAGCCGAGGACCGTCGCACAGGTGCTGTGCCCCGGCTCGCAGAACGACATCTCGGTCTCGGGAGACCTGCTCTTCCTGTCCACCGACTCCTCGCGCAGTGACAACTCCTGTGCCAGCACCACGCAGCCCGCCACGGAGAAGTCCTCCTGGGAGGGCATGAAGGTCTTCGACATCAGCGACAAGCGCAACCCGAAGTACGTCGCCGCTGTCGAGACCGCGTGCGGTTCGCACACCCACACGATCATTCCCGAGCGCAAGAGCGTCTACGTGTACGTCTCCTCGTACTCGCCGAACGAGACGTTCCCGGACTGCCAGCCGCCGCACGACGGGATCTCCGTCATCAAGGTGCCGCGCAGCGCCCCCGAGAAGTCCCGGATCGTGAACTTCCCGGTGCTCTTCGCGGACGGCGGCAACCCGGGTGCGCCGACCAACCCGGGCGTCTCCAAGACCACCGGCTGCCACGACATCACGGTGCTGCCCTCGAAGGACCTGGCAGCAGGGGCGTGCATGGGCGACGGTCTGTTGTTCTCCATCAAGGACCCGGAGAACCCCAGGATCATCGACAGGGTCCAGGACAACGTGAACTTCGCGTTCTGGCACTCCGCCACCTTCAACCAGGGTGCGGACAAGGTCGTCTTCACCGATGAGCTCGGCGGCGGCGGAGCGGCCACCTGCAACGACGCGATCGGCCCGAACCGGGGTGCCGACGGCATCTACGACATCATCGGGAGGGGCGACCACCGCAAGCTGGTCTTCCGCAGCTACTTCAAGATCGACCGGCCGCAGGCCGACACCGAGGTCTGTGTCGCGCACAACGGTTCGATCATCCCGGTCAAGGGCCGCGACCTGATGGTCCAGGCCTGGTACCAGGGCGGAGTCTCCGTGTGGGACTTCACCAACTCCTCGAAGCCGAAGGAGATCGCGTACTTCGAGCGCGGTCCGGCCTCCACGGCTGCCGTCACCACGGCCGGCCCGTGGTCGGCGTACTACTACAACGGCTACATCTACTCCAACGACATCGCCAAGGGCTTCGACGTGCTGAAGCTCGACGACCGGCGGACGGACCCGGCGAAGAAGGTGCGGCTGCAGGAGCTCAACGTGCAGACGCAGCCCGACTACTTCGACCGCTGACCCGCCCGCTCCTCCCCGTACCCCGCGCACGGGAACAGCAGTGCCCCGCCGGGTGGTTCCACCCGGCGGGGCACGCTTATCTCGTTGACCGGTGAGCCGCAGGGGGAGATGCTGTAGCCCCTGATTCCGGCGACGCGGGGGATCGCCGGAATCAGAGGGGCCGGCGCTGTCCGTAGCCCTTCAGGCGGCGGGGCGCCTGCTCGTGCCCGCCGCGGCGGCCCACTCGACCAGCAGACTCTGGTACTCCCGCTCGTCGTCCGGGGACAGCATCCCGCCCGAGCGCTGCCACAGGTCACGAATCGCTTCGTTGATCTCGGAGGCAGGACGCACGGAAACAGATGTGTTCGGATACGGGGACATGGGTACAAGGCTAGGCCCCCGCACGGCCATGGACCCCATCGAGGGACAGGGATATCCCTCACACCGTCTCCCGGAATCCTTCACGACCCGTCGCCCTCCCCTCCCGGGCGCGCGCCGCCAGACCGAGCGCTCCGAGTCCGTCCGGGCGCTCCGCCACGGGCAGGTGGTCCACGAAACAGACCTCACAGCCCAGTGCCGCCGCGCCCCCGTCGGCGCGGCGGTCGTCACCGACCATGACCACGTCCGACGGATCCAGCCCGAGCCGCGCGCAGGCGGCCGTGAACAGGCGCGGATCCGGCTTCTGGACGCCGTGCTCGTAGGACAGGACGTACGCGTCGACCAGCTCGTCCAGGCCGTGCGCGCGGAAGACGGGCCGCAGGTCCCAGCCGATGTTGCTCACGACACCGACCGGAATCCCCTCGTCCCGCAGGTCCCGCAGCACCTCCGCCGCGTCGGGGTACGGCTGCCAGGCGTCCGGGCTCATATGGCGCTCGTACAGTGCGTCGTACAGCCCCGGGTCCGGGAGGGCCACCTCGCGGGCCAGGCCGGTGTACGCCTCACGGTGCTCCTCGGCGCTCCGGTCGCGGGCGGCCCACACGGAGGCCAGCCCCGGCGGGACCTGCTGGGGGTGGGGGCCGCCGGGCAGCGCCCCGGCGAGGGTCAGCTGCCGTACGCACCGGTCGAAATCGGGCCGGTCCATCGCCGTACCGCGCGCTTCGAGCACGGCACGCAGCCACGAGCCGACGGGCTCGATACGGAAGAGGGTTCCGGAGAAGTCGAACAGCACACCCTTGATCTGCATGCTCCGATCCTCGCCGCTGCGCGGGCCGCCCTACAAGGGCGCATCCGCGCCACCGGCCGTCCGGCGGGCGGCGTACCCGGCGACCGCGCCGTACCCGACGACGGCGAAGGCGACCACGGCCGCGCCCAGCAGCAGCCCGCCCAGCACGTCGGTCGGCCAGTGCACGCCGAGGTAGACCCGCGTGACGGCCACGCCCACGACGGAGACGACGGCCAGGGCCACCGCGGCCCACCACCAGGGGGACCTCGAGCCGTACAGGCGCAGCAGCCACAGCAGCAGTCCGCAGCTGACCATCGCCGTCATCGCGTGGCCCGAAGGGAAGGCCGCGTAGTGTGCCGAGTCGACCGGATCGGGCCACTCGGGACGCTCCCGGCCCAGTGCGGCCTTCAGCCCCTGCTGCACGAGGGTGGCGAACGCGCTGACCGCGGCCACCCACGCGGCGAGCAGGCGCGCACCGTGCCGCCACAGCGCGACGACCGCCACGGCGATCAGGATGCGCATCGTCCACGGGTCCCACACCCAGTCCGTCAGTACCCGGTTGACCCGGACCAGCCCGGGTTCGGTCACCGCACTGCGGTGCAGTGCCTCGGCCACCGAGGTGTCCAGTGCCATCAGGGGCGACCAGCGCACCGCGACCAGGGTGAGGAGGACGACGGAGAAGAACGTGCAGACGATGCCCGTACTCAGCAGGAAGGACCGGGTGCGTGGAGGGAGCGAGGGGGAGTGCATGGGGGTGATCCTCGCGGACGGCCCACTGATTCCGCTATCCCAGGGCGCTGAGCCCCGGGACGAAAGCCACCAGCAGCGGCACCACCGGGACCAGGGCCGCAGCAGCCGTCAGCCGTAGCCGGCGGCCGGCGGTGAGGCGTCCCTCCGGGGCGAGCAACCGGTTCACCCGGATCGGCACCTGGGCGTCCGGGGGCGGGCAGGGGCCGAACACCCCGCGGTCCTCGTTGAGTTCGACCAGGGCGAGCGCGGTCGTGAGGCGTCCGAAACGCCGTGACGCCACGTCGTCCGCGGCCAGTTCGACCAGCCGGTGCATCTCGTCACGGAAGGCGGCGAACACCGGAACCTGCGGGAAGCCGGTCGCGAGCGCGCCCGAGCAGTGCAGAAGCCAGTCGTGGCGGGCCTGCGCGTGCCCCTGCTCATGTGCCAGCACGGCATCGAGCTGACGGCCCTTCAACCGGCCGAGCGCCGCAGTGGTGATGACGAGCTGGGGCGCCGCACCCGGCAGCCACCAGGCATCCGGACGTTCACCCTCCAGCACCACGAGACGGCCGCTGCCGGGCTCCTCGCCCGGCATCAGCGGTGAGCGGACCAGCAGTTCCGAGCGGCGCCGCCTGCGCCGCACCCGGGCCCGGCGGATCTCCCGTACGAGCATGGCCGCGGTCCACAGGCCGCCGAGCGCCAGCAGCACCGCGATGACGGCCGACCACGGTCCGTACGCGCCGAGGGCGTACGCCTCCACCACCGCGTGCGGTGCCGGTGCGAAGACATGTCCGCGGACCGCCTGCCAGGCGGCGGCGGCGCTGAAGGTCATGGAGAGGCCGAACGACAGCAGCACGGCGGCGACCACGCACTGCCAGACCCGCAGCGCCACGACCGGTTCGCGCTCCGGCCACTGGGCCCGCGCCATCAGACCGGGAGCCACGACGGCAGCCAGCGCACCGAGCATCAGCAGCGTGAGGGAGACCACCATGACCGTCAGCCTATGAGTGCGGCGGTGGCCACGGGTATGGCCGCGACCGCCAAGTGACGCAGGACACTGTTTGCCGGGCTCTCCGTCTCACAGGGTGAGCAGCATCGCGAACATGGCCAATCCCATGGTCAGCCTGCACGCCATCGCCAGCTCGGGCCGCGCACCCCAGGCGATGCCGGGCCCGCCCGGTGCACCACCGCCACGGCCGTCCGAACCGCCCGCGGCGGTGTCCACCGGTATCAGCCGTCCCGCCGAGCGCAGCACGTAGAGCGCGTAGTAGGCCAGGAGTACTCCCGTCAGCACGGGGACGCCCCCGGCCGCCCCCGCGGCCGCGTGGGCCGCGTGTCCGCCCTGGCCGGCCCCCGGTGCCATGGCCACCGCCATGTAGACCATGGCCAGTGAACCGACCAGATGGTGCAGGTGGTGTCCGCTGCGCCGCGCACCGACGAGGGCGCGCACCGCCGCACCTCCGAACGCCACCGTGTAGACCGCCCACATCCAGTCCGGGAGCGTGAGCAGGGCCGCGGGGACCGCCATCGCGGCCATACCGAAGCCCATCACGGCATCGGCGTGTGCCGCCCTGCGTTCCCCCGCAGTACCGCTGCGCGCACGCAGCACGCAGTACGCACTCGTGATCCCGCACAGCAGCATCAGCAGCCAGCCGGACAGCGCCGGTCCGTGCACAGCGCACCTCCCCCTGCGGTGAATGACACCGGTGTCGTCCAGTCGATGCCCAACTGGGGGCGGTCCTACCGGGGCGCATTGAGGTGCGGGGGGAGCACGCCCGGGCCTGTGGGGGGCGGTCGCGGCCGGGTTAGTCTCGGACCGGACCGTCGGCAGCAGACAAACGGAGTACCTCGCATGGGCATCGCACCGTCCCCCGATCAGGCACGGCTGACCTTCCGTGACGCGACCGAGGACGATGTGCCGGTCCTCGTGGGGCTCATCGAATCCGCCTACCGCGGCGACACGAGCCGCGCCGGATGGACCACCGAGGCGGACATCCTCCACGGGCGGCGCACCGACGCGGAGGGCGTGCGCCAGGTGGTCACGGCACCCGCGGGACGGCTCCTCGTGGCCGAGCGCGACGGTGCGTCGGTCGCCTGCTGCCAGCTCGAGCACCGGGGCGAAGCGGCCTACTTCGGCATGTTCGCGGTCGCCCCCGCCCTGCAGGGCGCCGGTCTCGGCAAGGTGATCATCGCCGAGGCGGAGCGCACCGTACGCGAGACCTGGGGCGTGAAGGAGATGCACATGACGGTGATCTCGGTCCGTGAGGAGCTGATCGCCTGGTACGAGCGCCGCGGCTACCGCCGTACGGGAGAGACGACGCCCTTCCCGTACGGCGACGAGCGCTTCGGGATCCCGCAGCGCGACGACCTCGTGTTCGAGCTGCTGGTCAAGGAGCTGTAGCCAGGGGCCCGCAGTGGGCTCGGACGGGGCTCACTGCGGGCTCAGGCGGTGAAGCGGCCGGCGCGGCGGATCTCCGGATAATCGGTCGTCGCGCCGTCCAGCCCCAGCGCCCTCACCAGCCGCAGGTGGTCCTGGGTGTTCACGACCCAGCCGATCACCTTCAGGCCCTCCTCGTGGGCCTGTTCGACCACCTCCAGCGTGAGGCGGCGGATGTTCAGGGCCAGCGTCGCCGCCCCCACCGCCTTCGCCCGCTCGACCACGTCGCCGCCCCAGCGGCCGGCGATCAGTACCGTCCGTACCCCCGGCACCAACTGCGCGATCTCCGCGACCGCCGCGTCGTGGAACGAGGACACCTCGACCCGGCGGGCGAGATCGCGCCGCAGCATCACCTCGGCCAGCGCCCGGGCCGCGGCCACGTCCTTGATCTCGGCCTGCAGCGGTGAACCGACCGCGTCGAGCACCTCCTCGAAGACGGGCACGCGCTCGCCCTCCCCGGCGTCCAGCTCGCGGAGCTCGGCCAGCGTCTTCTCGGAGACCAGTCCCCGGCCGTCCGTCGTGCGGTCCACGGCTGCGTCGTGCATCACGACGAGTGCCCCGTCCTTGCTGAGATGCAGATCCAGTTCGATGGCGTCCATGCCCGCCCGCTCCGCCTGCACGAACGAGCGCAGGGTGTTCTCGGGTTCGACACCCATGACCCCGCGATGGCCGATGGTGAGAAAAGTCAAGGCGATCCCGCTTCCGTCCGTCGTCGACAACCCGATCCCGCGTGCTGCTCCTACCCACCGGGAACCGGTTCTCTGCGGAGGGTGGCGTATGTCCGGCATGTTCAACGGAAGAAGTCGTTCCACAGATGTGTCACAGGAAAAATAGCGGTGAAGATGAGGGGTGGCAGGATATTTTTCTGGGCTCCACTTGTCTGAAGGAACCGCACATGGATACGGTTGCTTGACGCGAGGTTCTCCCGTGAAGGAAGAGTTATGACGGAAATTCTTGAGCACGCCACCGCCACCGACGCGATAGCTACCGCTCCGCGGGTCGTCGAGCACCCGGCCTGGACCGAGCTCAAGAGTGCCGTGGAGGAGTTCCGGCCCTGGCAGTCCAAGGACGGCTCCATCGACTTCGGCGCCGAGGGCGCCCCTTCGGCGGGCAGCGCCGAGGCCACCATCGAGCGGGTGGCCACCGCGGTCGAGCGGCTCTCCCCGCTGCTCCCGCACGACGCCGCGTACCACCGTGCGCTCGTCGCGGACCTCCGCCGCTGGGCGGCGGACGGGTTCGGCGTACCGGACTTCCTCGACTCCCTGCTCGCCTTCCAGCCGGCCAGGGACCGTGCCGACGGCCTCCAGCACCTGGTCGTCTTCGCGATGTACACGCAGAACGGCAACCCGGACCGCAATCTCGAAGCGGTCGTGCTGCGCATGGTGTGGCCCGCCTGGCTCGCCGACCTCGAGGCCACGCGCTACGACAACCCGCTGTTCTGCGGCATCACCTTCGAGGACTTCACCTCCGGTTACGACACCAACTCCGCGGTGCTCTTCCCCGAGACCATCGCCGTGCGCGAGGCGCCCGAGCGCTTCAGCTGGGGCGGCATCTTCTGCGACCGCGAGGCGGCCCGCTTCCGCCGGGTCACCGAGGCGTCCGTCGACCTCCTGGGCCTGGAGCTCCCCGACGACATCCGGGAGATGATCGGCGACCAGAAGCGCTGCGAGGAGGCCTTCGTCCTGTGGGACATGGTCCACGACCGCACCCACAGCCACGGCGACCTGCCGTTCGACCCCTTCATGATCAAGCAGCGCCAGCCCTTCTGGATGTACGGGCTCGAGGAGCTGCGCTGCGACCTCACCGCCTTCAAGGAGGCCGTGAAACTGGAGGCCGACGGCTTCGGTCAGGGCCGTGACGTGCAGTTCGCCGTGCTCTTCGACCGGATGTTCCGCTTTCCCGTCACCGGCGAGCGCGTCCGCAACTACGACGGGCTCGGCGGCCAGCTCCTCTTCGCCTACCTCCACAAGCACGACGTGGTCCGCTGGACCGACAACACGCTGAAGATCGACTGGGATCGCGCCCCGGAGGTCACCAACGCGCTCTGCGGCGAGATCGAGCAGCTCTACCGCGACGGCATCGACCGCCCCAAGCTGGTCCACTGGTTCGCGGCGTACGACTTGGTCGCGAGCTATCTCGCACCGCATCCCGGCTCCCGCTGGGCCAAGGGCCCGGACGCCCTCGACCTGTCCCAGCCGCCGCGCAAGCTGGTCGACGACGTGCTTCCGGACGAGTTTCCCCTGAGCATGTTCTATGAGGCGCTCTCCAAGAAGCTGAAGCACGTGATCGCCTCGACCAGGGGGATCACCGCGGCGGACGCCGGGCGGGCAGCCGCGTGAGCGCACGTTCTGAGGAGGCGGTGGCCATGGACGGAACAGTCAAGGGTGACGGGAGCGGTGTGCTCGACGGTGCGGTGATCGCGGTGGCCGGAGCGGCCGGAGCGGCGGGCAGGGCCACCCTGCTCAGGCTGGCCGAGGCGGGTGCGACCGTCGTCGCCGCCGACGCCCATCCCGAACGGCTCGCCGAGGCGGTCGACGCGGCGCGTTACGCGCACGGCGGTGCGACCGTCACGGGTGAGACCGTGGATCTGTTCGACCTGGAGGCGGCCAAGAGCTGGGCGGTCAGGACGGAGAAGGAGTTCGGCCGGATCGACGGTCTGGTCCACCTGGTCGGGGGCTGGCGCGGGAGCGCCGGCTTCGCGGACACCAGCCTGGCGGACTGGGACTTCCTCGAGAAGCTGCTGATCCGCACGGTCCAGTCCACCTCGCTCGCCTTCCAGGACGGCCTCCAGCGCAGCGACCGCGGCCGGTACGTGCTGATCAGTGCGGCCGGAGCGAGCAGCCCCACCGCGGGCAACGCCGCCTACGCGGCGTCCAAGGCGGCGGCCGAGGCATGGACGCTCGCCCTCGGCGACGCCTTCCGCAAGGCGGGGGGCGACGAAGGGCCGGCTGCTGCTGCTGCGATCCTGGTCGTCAAGGCACTGGTGCACGACGCGATGCGCGCCGAGCGCCCGAATGCGAAGTTCGCGGGTTTCACCGACGTCAAGGAGCTGGCCGAGGCCATCGCCGGCGTCTGGGACGTGCCCGCCGGAGAAGTGAACGGAAAGCGCCTGTGGCTGACCCCGCAACCGTAAGGACCGACGCGCGACGTCACCACGATCCGCAGGTGCGCGGTTTCGCCAGTGACAACTACGCGGGTGCGCACCCGGAGATCCTCGCGGCTCTCGCCCTCGCCAACGGCGGCCATCAGGTCGCCTACGGCGAGGACGACTACACCGGACACCTCCAACGGGTCATGCACAGCCACTTCGGTCCCACCGCCGAAGCGTTCCCGGTGTTCAACGGCACCGGCGCCAACGTCGTCGCCCTCCAGGCGCTGACCGACCGCTGGGGTGCGGTGATCTGCGCCGAGTCCGCCCACATCAACGTGGACGAGGGCGGCGCGCCGGAGCGGATGGGCGGGCTCAAGCTGCTCACCGTCCCGACCCCGGACGGCAAGCTGACGCCGGAGCTCATCGACCGGCAGGCATTCGGCTGGGACGACGAGCACCGGGCGATGCCGCAGGTCGTGTCGATCACGCAGAACACCGAGCTCGGCACGGTCTACACGCCGGACGAGATCCGGGCCATCTGCGAGCACTCCCACGAGCGGGGCATGAAGGTGCACCTCGACGGTGCCCGGATAGCCAACGCCGCCGCGTCCCTGGACGTGCCGATGCGTACGTTCACCAACACGGTGGGCGTCGATGTCCTCAGCTTCGGCGGAACGAAGAACGGCGCGCTCTTCGGCGAGGCCGTCGTGGTCCTCGACCCCGACGCCGTCCGTGCGATGAAGCACCTGCGCAAGCTGTCGATGCAGCTCGCCTCCAAGATGCGCTTCGTCTCCGTACAGCTGGAGGCCCTGCTCGCACGTGATCTCTGGCTGCGCAACGCCCGGCACGCCAACGCGATGGCCCAGCGGCTGGCTGCGGGCGTCCGTGGGGTGGACGGCGTGGAGATCCTGCACCCGGTGCAGGCCAACGCCGTGTTCGCGCGGCTCCCGCACGCGGTGACCGAGCGGCTGCAGAAGCGGTTCCGCTTCTACTTCTGGGACGAGAAGGCCGGGGACGTCCGATGGATGTGCGCCTTCGACACCCGCGAGGAGGACGTCGACGCCTTCGTCCAGGCGCTCAAGGAAGAGATGGCGCGGTAGGGGCACGAGCACGCGGCCGATCGGGATGTCCTTGACTCCCGGTCGGCCGCGCCTTTTCGCCCGGCGGGTACGCGGAGCGCCGGGTGCGGCAGTATCCGCGCGGCAACGAGCCCGGTGGGGACGCGCACTCCTCGGCCGACGAGCAGCGGCCGGCATGGGTATGACGCGCAAAGTTCAACAGAATGGACTGTCCGGTACTCTATGCAGTACTTCACCGCACCCTGCGGTGCTCAACGTGCTGCGGAGCGCCCGGGACCGTCCGGAGCTCGTGTGGGGTCTTCCCTCCGCGCTGTGACGCCCGGGCCGGCCCGACTCTCCGCACGCGTACCGCGACGACACAAGGCAGACGATGACCCTGACCATCACGGTTTCCGACGAGGTCCGCAGCCTCGCCCCGAGCTTCACCCATCTCGCCGTCGAGGCGCACGGCCTGGTGAACGGGCCGAGTGACGAGAGCAGTTCCGCTCTGCTGGACGACGCGACCAGCAGGCTCGTGGAGCGGCTGGGTGGCCGCGCGCCGCACGAGGACCCGCGTCTTGCGGCCTGGCGTGGCGCGTACACGGCCTTCGGCGCCAAACCGTCCCGTACGCGCAACTCGGCCGAAGCCCTTGCCAGGCGCGCGCTCACCGATGCCGGCCTGCCCCGCATCAACCGGCTGGTCGACCTCTACAACGCGATCAGCGTCGCCCATCTGATCCCGGTCGGCGGCGAGGACACCGACCGCATCAGGGGCGCCATGCGCCTCGTGCGCGCCACCGGCCAGGAGCCGTTCCCCACGGCGGCGGGCGGTGCGGAGGTCGTGGAACACCCCGAGCCCGGCGAAGTCGTCTGGTGCGACGACGAGGCCGTCACCTGCCGACGCTGGAACTGGCGCCAGGGCACCCGCACCCGCCTCACCGAGGATTCGGTGAACGCCGTCTTCCTGCTGGAAGGCCTCGCCCCCATGACGCCCGGCGAGCTCGTGGCCGCGGCCACCGAGCTCGCCGAGTCGCTGGAGAAGATGAGCCCGGGGGCCCGGATCACCCTCCACCCGGCGGCGTGACGACTCCGGCTCACACCGCCGTCAGCCGCGCTCGCGCACCTCGTCGGGCGTCGGGGCCGTGCCACCGAGATGGGCCGGGACCCACCAGGTGTCGCTCGCGTCCTTGGGGCGTACCGGGTAGGCCCGCTGCGCCGCTTCCAGGAGCTCCTGCACGCGTTCCCGCAGCCGGCGGGTGATCGCGCCCGCGTACTGGTCGGCAGGCGCCTGCACCGGCTCGCCGACCCGGATGGTGATGGGGATGTGGCTGCGACGGAAGTTGCGCGGGTGCCCCTTCGTCCACAGTCGCTGGGTGCCCCACAACGCCATCGGGATCAGAGGCACTCCGGCTTCCTGGGCCAGCCGGGCGGCGCCGGACTTGAAGCTCTTCAAGGTGAAGGACTCGGAGATCGTCCCCTCGGCGAACACCCCCACGATCTCGCCGGAGCGCAGCGACGCCAACGCGTGTGCGTAGGCGTCCTCGCCCTGCTTGCGGTCGACGGGAATGTGCTTCATGCCGCGCATCAACGGTCCGGAGATCCTGTGCCGGAAGACCGACTCCTTCGCCATGAAGCGGACGAGCCGCTTCTGGGGCAGGGCGCCGAGTCCGCTGAAGATGAAGTCCAGATAGCTGATGTGATTGCTGACCAGTACCGCACCACCGGTCTTCGGGATGTGCTCCGAACCCTGTGTGTCGATCTTCAGGTCGAGCGCCTTGAACAGCGTGCGAGCGGCGCCGACGACCGGCCGATAGACGAGTTCTGCCATCTGGATGAAGACCCTTCTTCAGTGCCTGGGGAGGGTTCTCCCGGCGTAAGTTACGCAGCCGTAGGTATTCGGCATTGTGGCGATCGTGCCCCATGTGCGACGCCGTGGCCAGCCCCAAAGGGCCCGGGGCGCGAGATTCTCGTCACGTGAAACCTCCGGGAATGTAATGCCGTGGCGCGGTGCTGACACTTTGCGCAGAGCTCTGGGAAGGAGGCCGCGGATGGACGGGCAGACGGCTGCCGACATGTTGGACAGCGCCCAACTCGGCGTTGAACTGGGGGAGCGGGCGACTCTCGTGCAGTTCTCGAGCGCGTTCTGCCAGCCCTGCCGCGCCACCCGGCGCACGCTCTCCGAGGTGGCCGGGATGGTCGACGGCGTCGCCCACGTGGAGATCGACGCCGAGGCGCATCTCACTCTCGTCCGCAGGCTCCGCATCAGCCGCACTCCGACCGTCCTGGTGCTCGACGCGGCCGGCCGGATCGTGCGCAGGGCGGTGGGGCAGCCGCGTACCGCGGACGTCGTCGCCGCACTCGGAAAGGCGATGTGACGCGCCGTGACGCATCTCCCACATGCCGGGACGCGCTTGACCGGACACGCTGTGCATCGTCACCCTGACGCTATGCCGCCAGAACTCCTTCTCTTCGGCCGGGTCCATGTCGACCTCGTGCGCCACGCCAGTGCGCGCTGTCCGGGTGCCTGAAGAATCCACGGCCCCGTACGCCCCCTCGCAGAAGGAAACCTCCATGACGGCCTCGCCCGCTCTCGGCACTTCCCGGACGGCCTCACCCGAACTTCTCCGCTCCGTCTTCCGGCAGCACGCGGCCGGGGTGGCCGTGATCACCGCGGCCGGCGAGCGCCCGGTCGGCTTCACCGCCACCTCGCTCAACTCCGTCGCCGCCGACCCGCCCCTGATCTCCTTCGGCGTGGGCACCTCGTCCTCCAGCTGGCCCGTCGTGGCCGAGGCCGAGCACATCGGGGTGCACATACTCGGCGAGGACCAGCAGGAGCTGGCCGCCACCTTCGCCCGTAGCGGTGCCGACCGGTTCGGCCCGTCCACCGACTGGCGCGGCGGGCCCGAGGGCGTGCCCCTGCTCGGCGGTGTGGTCGCCTGGCTGGTGTGCCGGGTGGTGGCCCGGATCCCGGCGGGGGACCACCGCATCGTGATCGCCCAAGCGGTGCTCGGCGACCCGACGGGGGGCGGCCGTCCGCTGGTCTACCACCAGGGGAGTTTCACGGCTCTGCGAGACTGAGGGCACGCAGGTGGCACAGGTGCGGAGCGCGTTGGCAACGTCACAGTTCCAAGCGCTTGCTTATGGGGAATACACTGGATGTACTGGCGAGTAATATTGCCCTCGGAGCCTCGGTCGCCCCGACCGGATCCGCCCCATGAGGCGCCTATGCTGCGTGCAACAAGGCAGCCCAGAAATGACGATGCAGTAGGAGAGCCGGCGTGAGCTTGAGGATCGTTGTCTGTGTGAAGTACGTGCCCGACGCCACCGGCGACCGGCACTTCGCCGATGACCTGACCCTGGACCGTGACGACGTCGACGGTCTGCTGTCGGAGCTCGACGAGTACGCGGTCGAGCAGGCGCTGCAGATCGCCGGCGAGGCGGACGACGCGGAGATCACCGTGCTGACGGTGGGCCCCGAGGACGCCAAGGACGCGCTGCGCAAGGCACTGTCGATGGGCGCCGACAAGGCCGTCCATGTCGAGGACGACGACCTGCACGGCACCGACGTCATCGGCACCTCGCTGGTGCTCGCCAAGGCCATCGAGAAGACCGGCTACGACCTGGTCATCTGTGGCATGGCGTCGACGGACGGCGCCATGGGCGTGCTTCCGGCGCTGCTCGCGGAGCGTCTCTCCGTCCCGCAGGTCACGCTGCTCTCCGAGGTCTCGGTCGAGGACGGCACCGTCAAGGGCCGTCGTGACGGCGACAGCGCGAGCGAGCAGCTGCAGGCGTCCCTCCCGGCCGTGGTCTCCGTGACCGACCAGTCGGGCGAGGCCCGCTACCCGTCCTTCAAGGGCATCATGGCGGCCAAGAAGAAGCCGGTCGAGTCCCTGGACCTCGAGGACCTGGAGATCGAGGCGGACGAGGTCGGCCTGGCGGGCTCCTGGACCGCTGTCGACTCCGCGGCCGAGCGCCCGGCCCGTACGGCGGGCACGATCGTCAAGGACGAGGGCGAGGGCGGCAAGCAGCTGGCCGAGTTCCTTGCGGGCCAGAAGTTCATCTGAGCTCCGGCTGTTCCCTCACCGCCCCGCACTCCCTCGCACGCAGGAGATTGAAGTCCCATGGCTGAAGTTCTCGTCTATGTCGACCACGTGGACGGTGCCGTCCGCAAGCCCACCCTGGAGCTGCTGACGCTCGCCCGCCGCATCGGCGAGCCCGTCGCCGTCGCCCTCGGCAACGGGGCCGCCGACACCGCCGCCGCGCTCGCCGAGCACGGTGCCGTCAAGGTCCTGACCGCCGACGCGCCGGAGTTCGCCGACTACCTCGTCGTACCGAAGGTGGACGCCCTCCAGGCCGCGTACGACGCCGTGTCCCCGGCCGCGGTGCTGCTGCCCTCCTCCGCGGAGGCCAAGGAGATCGCGGCCCGCCTCGCGGTCCGCATCGGCTCCGGCATCATCACCGACGCCGTCGACCTCGAGGCCGGTGACGAGGGCCCGGTCGCGACGCAGTCCGCGTTCGCCGCCTCGTACACCACCAAGTCCCGCGTCTCCAAGGGCACTCCGGTCATCACGGTCAAGCCGAACTCGGTCGCCGTCGAGGCCGCTCCGGCCGCGGGTGCCGTCGAGGCGCTCACGGTCTCCTTCTCCGCCCAGGCGACCGGCACCAAGGTCCTCTCCCGTACCCCGCGTGAGTCGACCGGCCGTCCGGAGCTGACCGAGGCCGCGATCGTCGTCTCCGGCGGCCGTGGTGTCAACGGCGCGGAGAACTTCGCGATCATCGAGTCCCTCGCGGACTCGCTCGGTGCTGCCGTGGGCGCCTCGCGCGCCGCCGTCGACGCCGGCTGGTACCCGCACACCAACCAGGTCGGCCAGACCGGCAAGTCGGTCTCCCCGCAGCTGTACATCGCCTCGGGCATCTCCGGTGCGATCCAGCACCGGGCCGGCATGCAGACCTCGAAGACGATCGTCGCCATCAACAAGGACTCCGAGGCCCCGATCTTCGACCTGGTCGACTACGGCGTCGTGGGCGACCTGTTCAACGTCGTCCCGCAGCTGACCGACGAGGTCAAGAGCCGCAAGGGCTGATCCGGCGGAAGCCGTACCCGTACGACGGCCCGGGGCCGCGTGGTGTTCTCGCCGCGCGGCCCCGGGCCGTTTCCGATCACCATTGACGCGGACACGGGCGGCTTATAGCTTCACTATGCGGATGAATGATTCCGGGAAGCGGAAACATCGATAGACGAAGGGTGCGGTCATGGGTCAGCAGGAGAAGGCGGCGACGAGCCTCGCCGACGCGGTCGGCGCGGAGATCGGTGCCTCCCTCGCGGGGGTTGACGCGGAACTCGCCCGCCGCTACCCGGGAGACCCCGGGACGCGCCAGCCCGTCCACACCGTCTACGTCCCCGCGGACGCCTTCACCGCCACGACGATCCGATCCTGGGGCGACCGCGCGCTGGCGGCCCTCGACGAGCACGCCCCCGACGCCGCCACCCTCGCCGGGGTCCTGGGCATCCCGCGGGAGCTCGCGGAACCGGTCCACGACCGCGTACGGGCCAAGCTGGAGCGCGAGCCCGTTGAAGACCTGCGCATCGACTTCGAGGACGGCTACGGACCCCGTCCGGACGGGGAGGAGGACGAAGCGGCGGCCCGTGCCGCCCGGCTGGTGTCCGACGCGTACGCCGACGGGACAGCTGCCGCGTACACGGGCATCCGTATGAAGTGCATGGAAGCGGCCGTGCGCGACCGGGGCATCCGCACCACGGACATCTTCCTCACCGGTCTGATGCGGGCCGGCGGTCTCCCCGACGGGCTCGTCCTCACCCTGCCCAAGGTGACCTATCCGGAGCAGGTCACGGCCTTCGTCCGCCTGCTGGAGGCCTTCGAGCAGGCCCACGGCCTGCCGGCCGGGCGCCTCGGGTTCGAGATCCAGATCGAGACCAGCCAGTCCATCCTCGCCGCCGACGGCACCGCGGCCGTGGCCCGCATGATCGATGCCGCGCGCGGCCGTGCGACGGGACTGCACTACGGGACCTTCGACTACAGCGCCTGTGTCGGCGTCAGCCCCGCCTACCAGGCCAGTGACCATCCCGCCGCCGACCATGCCAAGGCGGTCATGCAGGTCGCCGCCGCGGGCACCGGCGTACGCGTGTGCGACGGCTCCACCAATGTGCTGCCCGTCGGCCCCACCGAGCAGGTCCACGACGCCTGGCGCCTCCACTACGGCCTCACCCGCCGCGCCCTGGCCCGCGCCTACTACCAGGGCTGGGACATGCACCCCGGGCACCTGCCCACCCGCTACGCGGCCGTCTACGCCTTCTACCGCGAGGGTCTGGGCCAGGCCGCGTCCCGGCTCGCCGCGTACGTGGCCAGGGCGGGCGGTGACGTCATGGACGAGCCCGCAACGGCGAAGGCCCTCAGCGGCTACCTGCTGCGGGGCATCGACTGCGGCGCCCTGGACACCGCGGAGGTCACCGGACTCACCGGCCTCACCCGCGCGGACCTGGACACCTTCGCCTCGCCGCGCCGCGGCGGGCTGACCGTGACGGCTCCGTAGGCCTCCGGTCCCCGCGTCCGGGCCGGACCGGCGCACATAGGGTCCGGTGCCGTGCCTCGCACGGCGGGCCCCAGGGCGTGGTCATGGCCACCGGCGGCCATGCCGGGAGAGGGCGCGCCCGGCGTGGTCCGACGGGAGACCCTGCTAGGCGGGAGGCAGTTCGCCCGAACCGCGGGGGATGAGCCGAGTCGGCAACTCCACCCTGGCCGGGGCGTGGTCGGCGCCGTCCAGGCGGCGGAAGAGGTGCTCGGCGGCGGTGCGGCCGACCGCCGCGGCGTCCTGGGAGATCACGGTGATGCCCAGCAGGTCGGCCAGCTCGATGTCGTCGAAGCCGACGAGGGCGATCCGGCGGTCGCACTCCGCCAGGACCCGGACGACCGTGACCGTCACACGGTTGTTGCCCGCGAAGAGCGCGGTGACCGGGTCGGGGCCGGTGAGCATGGTCTCGGCGGCGGCCCTGACCCGGGCCGGGTCGGTCGAGCCGAGGGAGACCCAGGAGTCCTCGACCGTGATGCCGGCGTCGGTCAGGGCCTCGTGGTAGCCGCGCAGCCGTTCCTTGGCCGTGTGGATGCGGGGCTGGTCGCCGATGAAGCCGATCCTGCGGTGGCCGTGCGCGACCAGGTGGGCGACACCCTCGCGCGCACCGCCGAAGCTGTCAGAGAGCACCATGTCGGCCTCGACCCGCCCGGCCGGGCGGTCGACGAACACGGTGGCGATCCCGGCCTTTATCTCGGGTTCCAGATAGCGGTGGTCGTCACCGGCCGGGATCACGATGAGGCCGTCCACGCGTCGCGCGCAGAGCGCGAGGACGAGCTCCTGCTCGCGGTCCGGGTCCTCGGCGCTGGATCCGTTGATGAGCAGGGCCCCGTGGGCGCGGGCCACTTCTTCCACGGCGCGGCTCAGCGGGCCGTAGAAGGGGTCCGCGAGATCCTCCAGCACGAGGCCGATGGAGGCGGTGCGGCCCTTGCGCAGCACGCGCGCGCTGTCGTTGCGGCGGAAACCCAGTGCCTCGATGGCCTCCTGCACGCGGCGCTCGGTGTCGGGGGTGACGCCGGGTTCGCTGTTGACCACCCGGGAGACCGTCTTGAGTCCCACTCCGGCACGGGCTGCCACATCCTTCATGGTCGGCCGGTTGCCGTAGCGGGACTCGGGATGACGGGCGGTCTCGGCCACGGTGCGCTGTCCTGTCGTCGGGTGCGGGTGGTTCCGGCCGTCCCGGGGCGGTGCCGGGAGGGGCCGGAGGTGTGGCGTCGAGCATAGGCCCTGGACAACGTTGTCAACTGAATGGAGACTGTGCTGACCACCGTTCCCACTCGCAGGTCCCGCCCTTCAGCCCTCCGGAGAGTCCACACCGATGCATACCGACCTCGTCGCCGCGCTCGACATCGGCGGCACCAAGATCGCCGGCGCGCTGGTGGACGGCGACGGCTCGCTGCTCGTGCGGGCACAGCGGCCGACGCCCGCGCGCGAGGACGCCGAATCGGTGATGGGGGCGGTCGCCGCCGTCCTGGAGGAGCTCAAGGTGTCGCCGCTGTGGCACGGGGCGCGTGCGGTCGGCATCGGCAGCGCGGGTCCGGTGGACGCGTCCGCGGGTACGGTCAGCCCCGTCAACGTCCCGGGCTGGCGCGATTTCCCCCTGGTGGAGCGGGTCGTCGCGGAGACGGGCGGACTGCCGGTCGCGCTGGTCGGTGACGGTGTCGCGATGACAGCGGCCGAGCACTGGCTCGGGGCGGCCCGCGGATACGACAACGCCCTGTGCCTGGTGGTCTCCACGGGCGTCGGCGGCGGCCTCGTGCTCGGCGGGAAGCTGCACCGCGGGCCCACCGGCAATGCGGGCCACATCGGCCACATCAGCGTCGATCTCGACGGCGACCTGTGCCCGTGCGGCGCGCGCGGCTGCGTCGAGCGCCTCGCCAGCGGGCCGAACATCGCGCGACGGGCCCTGGAGAACGGCTGGCTCCCCGGCCCGGACGGTGACGCCACGGCCGCCGCGGTGGCCGCCTCCGCACGGCTCGGCGACCGCGCGGCCGTCGCCTCCTTCGAGCGGGCCGCCCAGGCGCTCGCCGCCGGTATCGCCGCGACCGCCACGCTGACCGAGATCGACATCGCGGTGATCGGCGGGGGAGTGGCCGGGGCGGGCGAGGTGCTCTTCGCACCACTGCGCAGATCCCTGCGCGACTACGCCACGCTCTCCTTCGTCCGGGGCCTCACCGTGGCCCCCGCGGTGATGGGCACGGACGCCGGCCTCGTGGGCGCGGCGGCAGCCGCCTCGTCGGTACGCCACGAGGGGGCGAACGCACGGGCCGTGGCCGCCCCGTAGGAGACCTGCGGCGGCCTTCAGCGGCTCCTCGGCGGACCCGGGGCGGGCCCTCAGTGGTCCCCGTCCGCGGACTGTCGCGGCACGACCACGAGGAACGCGTCCTGGTCCAGGTCCATCACCACCTCGGCGGCCAGACCCTCGCCGCGGCGGGCCGCCGCGAACTCCTCGGCGGGCCTGCTGCCCCGCGGTCCACCGGCGGGAAACCGCTCGATCACCGTACGCCGCATCAGGTACCCCCATGTCGTTGCCGTGCTGCCCGCTCCAACGACCTCCGGCGTCCGCCGTTACGGCCGAGCCCCTGCCCCGGCTCGTACAGTGGGACGCCCCCTGCGCCCCGGCGGTCGCTTCGCCGCAACATGCGTCGCCCCGGCGGGTTTCCGCAGCAGGGTGTTGCGGGCAAGCCACAGGGGGCTACGGAAGAGGGGGACCCGTGATCGTCTGGATCAACGGTGCGTTCGGTGCGGGCAAGACCAGTGCTGCGTGCGAACTGATCGACCTGATCCCGAACAGCACCTTCTACGACCCCGAACTGATCGGCGGGGGACTGCGACATCTGCTGCCCCAGAAGAAGCTTGCCGAAGTGACCGACTTCCAGGACCTGCCGATCTGGCGGCGCCTGGTCGTCGACACGGCGGCCGCGCTGCTCGCCGAGCTTCCCGGGGTGCTCGTGGTGCCGATGACACTGCTGAGACAGGAGTACCGCGACGAGATCTTCGGCGGGCTCGCAGCCCGGCGCATTCCTGTGCACCATGTACTGCTCTCACCCGAGGAAACGATCCTGCGGGGACGTATCGCCGGCCGAGAGGAGTTCGCGGACGATCCCGGGCACAACGAGCGCTCCGAGCAATGGGCGTACGAACACATCGAGCCCTACAGGGCTGCGCTCGAGTGGATCACCGCAGACGCCCTCACGATCGACACCAGCGCCCTCACCCCGCTCGAGACGGCCGAGCGGATCGCCGAGGCCGTGCGCAACGGCGAGGCCGGGGAGTGCGGGATAGTCCAGACGCCGGAACCGCGAGCGGAGACCGTCGCCTCGGGCGTCCTGCTCTTCGACGAGCAGGGCCGGGTCCTGCTCGTCGACCCGACCTACAAGCCCGGCTGGGAGTTCCCCGGCGGGGTGGTGGAGCCGGGAGAGGCTCCGGCCGAGGCCGGGATCCGGGAGGTCGCCGAGGAGTTGGGGCTCCATCTCCGTACGGCTCCGAAGCTTCTGGTGGTCGACTGGGAGGCGCCGGAGCCGCCCGCGTACGGAGGCCTGCGCTTCCTGTTCGACGGCGGACTGCTGTCCCACGAGGACGCGGCGCAGTTGCTGCTGCCGGGCTCGGAGCTGCGGGGCTGGCGGTTCGTCACCGAGCATGAGGCGGCCGGCATGATGCCGCCCACCCGCTTCGAGAGGCTGCGCTGGGCCCTGCGCGCCCGCGAGCGGGCCACTGTGCTGAACCTGGAGGCCGGTGTGCCGGTGGGGTGAGCGGGGCCGCCGACGTTCGGGTGGCATCGGGCGCCGGACCAAGGGGGCGGCGTCGTGCGCCGGTGACCGAGTCGCCCCGGCTGTCGGTCGTCGATGGCCGAGCGGCGTCGGGCGGCCCGGATCCAGGCCCCGGTCTTGGCCGGGTGTGTCTGCGTGACCGGGCCCGGTCGTCGCCCTCGCCGCCCACGGGACGGGACGCACCTGCTGGTCCGGGACACAGGCCCGACCTGCCGGCACACCGGTCCGACCCGCCGGCGACCGCACGTGCACAGGGGTGCCGAGACGCCGTACCGAGGGCTCGGCGCCGCACCGGCGACGACAGTTGCGCCGGCCGGCAGGAGTCGTGCCGTGAACACCCGCCCGGGCAGGGCGGACGCAGCCCGGATTCCGCTCGGGGCGACGTCCGCCTGCCTGGTGCGCGGCGGCGGGAGGTCTCAGACCTTCTTGGACTCCGCGTAGTTCTGCAGGAACAGCGCCTCCGCCACGGAGAGGCGTTCCAGCTCCTGCGGGGACACGCTCTCGTTGACCGCGTGGATCTGTGCCTCGGGCTCGCTCAGGCCGATCAGCAGGATCTCCGCCTCCGGGTACAGCGCGGCGAGGGTGTTGCAGAGGGGGATCGAGCCGCCCATGCCGGACGACTGCATCTCCTCGCCCGGGTAGGCGACCCGCATGGCTTCCGCCATCGACGTGTACGCCGGGCTGGTGGTGTCGGCGCGGAACGGCTGCCCCTGGCCGACCTGTTCGACCGATACCCGGGCGCCCCACGGGGCGTGCGACCGGAGATGGGCGGTCAGCAGCTTCGTGGCCTCGCCGGCGTCCTGGCCCGGCGGCACCCGGAGGCTGATCTGCGCCCGGGCGCTCGCCTGCAGTGACGGAGTCGCACCGACCACCGGCGGGCAGTCGATCCCGATGACGGTCACCGCAGGCCGCGCCCAGATCCGGTCGGCCACCGTGCCGGTACCGATCAGCTCCACCCCGTCCAGCACCTTGGCGTCCTTGCGGAACTCGTCCTCCGGGTACTGCAGTCCGTCCCACTCGGTGTCCGTCATGAGTCCGTCGACCGTCGTCGTGCCGTCCTCGGCCCGCAGCGACGCCAGCAGTTGGATCATCGCGGCCAGCGCGTCCGGGGCGGCGCCGCCGAACTGCCCGGAGTGCAGGTTCCCTTCGAGGGTGTCCAGCTGTACACGCAGCATGGTCATGCCCCGCAGCGTCGCGGTGACGGTGGGCAGGCCGACCCGGAAGTTGCCGGTGTCGCCGATGACGATCGTGTCGGCGGCGAGCAGCTCCGGGTGCGCCTCGGCGTACTGTTCCAGGCCGCCCGTCCCCTGCTCCTCGGAGCCCTCCGCGATCACCTTGACGGAGACGGGGACGCCGCCGTCCGCCTTGAGGGCGCGCAGCGCGAGCAGATGCATGATGAAGCCGCCCTTGCAGTCCGCGGCGCCCCGGCCGAACCAGCGGCCGTCGCGCTCGGTCAGCTCGAACGGCGGGGAGAGCCAGGCGGACTCGTCCAGCGGCGGCTGCACGTCGTAGTGCGCGTAGAGCAGCACGGTGGGCGCTCCGGCCGGGCCGGGCAGGAAGCCGTACACGGACCGGGTTCCGTCGGGGGTGTCGAGCAGGGCGACGTCCTGGAAGTCCTCGGCGCGCAGCGCGTCGGCGACCCAGTCGGCCGCCGCATCGCACTCGCTCTTCGGGAACTGCGCGGGGTCCGCCACCGACCGGAAGGCCACCAGCTCGGCCAGCTCCGCCTTCGCGCGGGGCATCAGCGAGGCAACGGTCTCGGAAATCGGACGGGCGGTCATGGGCACGCTCCTCGTGGGTGCGACGTTAGGTCTATGGCGCGGTGTGTACGCGACCGTGGGCGACGCCGTGGGTGCGGCGTTGCATGTATGGCGAAACCATGGCTGATCCTCCCACAGAGGGGCTCGGCCGCGACGCGCCGTAGGATGCCGTGAGCAACTGGGGCAACTGTCGGGATCAGGAGCAGAAGCACATCGTGAGCAGCGAGAACGCAGACGCCGGACGTGAGCCGGAAGAGTCGTCGTCGGTATGGGACGTCGTCGTGGTCGGCGCGGGTCCGGCGGGAGCTTCCGCGGCGTACGCGGCAGCCGTCGCGGGCCGTCGGGTGCTGTTGCTGGAGAAGGCGGACATTCCCCGGTACAAGACCTGCGGCGGCGGCATCATCGGGTACTCACGGGATTCCCTGCCTCCCGGGTTCGAACTGCCCCTGAAGGACCGGATCCACGCCGTCACCTTCTCCCTCAACGGGAAGCTGTCCCGGACACGCAGGTCCAAGCGCATGCTCTTCGGGCTGATCAACCGTGCGGAGTTCGACGCCGGTCTGGTCGAGGAGGCGCAGAAGGCGGGCGCCGAACTGCGGACCGGTGTCGCGGTGGCCCGGGTCGAGCAGCACGGACCGGCCGTGCCCGACCGGCGCACGGTCGCGGTGGTCCTGGCCGACGGCGAGACGGTTCTGGCGCGGGCGGTCGTCGGCGCGGACGGCAGCGCCGGGCGGATAGGAGCCCATGTCGGGGTGAAGCTCGACCAGGTGGACCTCGGCCTGGAGGCCGAGATCCCGGTGCCGGCGACGGTGGCCGAGGACTGGGCGGGGCGGGTGCTCATCGACTGGGGCCCGATGCCCGGGAGTTACGGCTGGGTCTTCCCCAAGGGCGACACGCTGACCGTCGGAGTGATCGCGGCGCGTGGGGACGGCGCGGGGACCAAGCGGTATCTGGAGGACTTCATCGGCCGGCTGGGCCTCGCCGGCTTCGAGCCGACGATCTCCTCCGGTCATCTGACGCGCTGCCGCAGCGAGGACTCGCCGCTCTCCCGCGGCCGTGTCGTGGTCTGCGGCGACGCGGCAGGACTGCTGGAGCCGTGGACCAGGGAGGGTATCTCCTTCGCCCTACGGTCCGGACGGCTCGCCGGCGAGTGGGCGGTCCGGATCGCGGAGTCGCACGACGCGGTCGACGCCCGGCGTCAGGCGCTCAACTACGCGTTCGCCATCAAGGCGGGTCTGGGGGTCGAGATGGGCGTCGGCCGGCGCATGCTCAAGCTGTTCGAGCGCCGCCCCGGCATCCTGCACGCGGTGCTGACGGGTTTCCGTCCTGCCTGGAGTGCCTTCGCCGGTATCACCCGGGGCACGACATCGCTGGCCGAGCTGGTCCGTACGCATCCGCTGGCGCAGCGGGCACTGTCGGCGATGGACCGATAGGCCGTCAGGACCGCGAGGGCCGGTCGGGCGGCGGTCCGGGCCGAGGGGACCGGCAGGGGCCGGTCCCCTCCAAGGAGACCCGAGGCCGGCCTGCGGCCGGTTCGCCGGGGGACTTCGAGGGTGGTGAGGAGACCTCGGTCGTCGTCGCGGACATCGAACGGCCGACACGAGGGATCCTCCTCTCCGGGCCGCCCCGACCCTGACAGGGCACGGCTTTCCGCGTGGCTGCCCGGACCGGGCCGGACCGGTGAACCGTGCGGCCCCTTTCGAGGCGTGCCGGAAGCGGGGCCGCGCGACCAGCGGACCGCCGGAGCCGCTTCGACCGCCGGGCGGGCCCTCCCCGGGCCCCGATCGTGATCAGCCCTGGACGGTGATCAGCTCTCGACGGTGATGCGGAAGACCGGGTGGTCGGGGCAGGCGGCCAGTAGCTCGGCGTCGGTGGACCTGGCGGTGACGCCCCGGAAGTACTGGTTGACCTCCCAGCCCCAGCGCTCGAGGTAGGCGCGGACGACCAGCATCTTCTGCTCGTCGTCCGCGATCTCCTGTGCCGTGAACGTGCGGACCTTCCTGCCGACGCGCAGCTCTCCGCCACCCGCCACCCGCATGTTGCGTACCCACTGGGAGTGGCCGCGGGCGGAGACGAGGTACTGGACGCCCCCGTGCGTGTGGGGGTTCACCGGAACACGCTGCATCTGTCCGCTCCTGCGGCCCCGCACCGACATCTCCGCCGAGCCGAGAAGGCTGAAACCGTGGCGGGCGAGCCAGCCGATGGCGCTGTTCATCCGGACGTTGAACGCATTGCCCCGAAGGTAGTAAGGCTGCTGCGACATGGGGACTTCCTCCCGTTGGGAGAGCACTGCTCTCGCTTGAGAGCAGTGTGCGCGTGATCGATGCTCTAAAGCAAGAGCAGTGCTCTCGTTAGTGGTCGGTGCTCCGGTTTCGTGGCAGACTGCCCCCATGAGCACCATCAGGGGAGCCAGAGAGCGCGCCCGCAGCGAAGTCACCGCCGCCATCAAGGACGAGGCCAGGAGACAGCTCGCGGCGGACGGCGCCGCGAAACTCTCTCTCCGCGCCGTCGCCCGTGAGCTGGGCATGGTCTCCTCCGCCCTCTACCGCTACTTCCCCAGCCGCGACGACCTGCTCACGGCGCTCATCGTCGACGCGTACGACGCGGTCGGCGCGACGGCGGAGGCCGCCCGGGCGACCCCCCGTGGATCCTCCGGCCCCCACCCCGCCCGCTGGACCGTGGTCACCTGCGCCGTGCGGGACTGGGCGCTCGCCCACCCCCATGAGTACGGGTTGATCTACGGCTCGCCCGTTCCGGGCTACACCGCCCCGCAGGACACCGTCGGCCCGGCGTCCAGGGTGGGCCTCGTCCTGCTCGGGCTGGCACGCGACGCCTACCTCACCGACGGTCTGGCCGCTCCGCCACTGGCACCCGAACTGCGCCCCGAGGCCGAACGCATGACGGCCGACCTCGCTCCCGACCTCCCGCCCGCCGTCGTGGCGGCGCTCGTCGCGGCGTGGGCGCAGCTCTTCGGTCTGATCTCCTTCGAGGTCTTCGGCCAGTTCACCCGCGTCGTCGAGGAACGGGACCCGTTCTTCCGTCGGGCCTCCCGCGAACTCGCCCGCTCGGTCGGTCTCCTGGACGGCCGGACCGCTGGAACCGGGAGCACGGGGCGCGCGATGTCCTGACGCAGGGCCGCTACCGCTACCGTCACCGCGCCCGTCCCGGAAGCCCTCAGGGCCCCGGGCCCGCCCGCGCGGCCCGCCGCAGGCTCGGGGCCCCCGGCCCGCTGGTCAAGGACACCGCCCCCGACGACCGGTGCGGGCCGTACGCGCGGTGGCGGACGGGCACGCCCTGCTCTCGCCGGACGTGACGCGACGGCTGGTCGCGGAGTTCGCCGCCCGGCCCAGGGAGCCCCCAGCCGCTACCACGCCGGACGAACTGACCGGGCGGGAGCGGGAGGTGAGGGCCGTGGTGGGGGATCGGACCGACCGACGAGGGGGTCGCACGCGGGCTCGCCGTCAGCCCCCCGACCGCCACCCGTGCCGGCCGTGCCGTGGTGGGGCGGGAGCCCGGGACCGCGGGCAGCTCGTGGTGCTCGCCCGCGCGGCCGGGGCGCGTACGGCCCGGCCGGCACGAGGTGCCTCCGCAAGCGCGGGAGGATGTTCCCCTCGCTCCCCGCACGCGCATCACATGCAGGCGCAAACGACATTCCGCCGCTCTGCTAGCGTGCGGACATGGCAGCGAACAGGTCCGAGCAGGCACTCGTCGACGAGTGGCGCGACCTCCTCGCGCTGCACGCCAGGACCCTGTGCGAGCTCGACCGCACGCTGCACGGGCACGGTCTCGGGGCCAGTGACTTCGAGGTGCTGGACATCCTGGCCGAGAGTACGGCGGAGGACGGCGGCGCCGCCTACCGCGTACAGGAGCTCGCCTCCCGGGTCCACCTCAGCCAGAGTGCGCTGTCGCGCCTCGTCGCGCGGCTGGAGAAGGACGGCCTCGTCTGCCGAGGGATGTGCAGCGAGGACCGCCGAGGGGTCCGGGTCGAGCTGACGGACGGGGGCCGGGCCCGGCACGCGGAGGTCAAGCCGCTGCAGCGAGCGGTACTGTCCAGGATGCTGGACCGACCGAAGGGCTGAACGGCCGCACCGGACCCGGCAGCACCCCGGACGCGGGCCCCGCACCCTCACGCGCGGCAGCCGTTGCCCTCACGCCACCGCTGTGCCGGCCCCGTACGGCCGAAGCCGCCGCACAGCGTCCGGGGCGGGGCACCGCAGGCGCCCGGGGCGTGGTGGGAGCCGGGCACCGACCGGGCAGGGACGGGTCAGGCGCCCTGCGGGCGGGCGGAGTGCTCGCGCCCCGTGCCGCGCAACAGCCGCGTGAACCACCCCAGCGCGCAGGCCTGCACCAGTACGGACACGACCAGCGCGAGGTAGAGGAACCAGGCCGGTCCGCCCGCTTCGGCACCGGCCATGGAGCCGCCGACGATGAAGGCGAACACGGTCGGTGCCGCGAGGAAGAAGACCCAGACACCCGCGAACGAGGCGTCGTCGTGGGACACGAACAACGTGTCCGCCGCGACGAACACCGCGGCCGCCAGCACGAGGCCGAGGTAGATCCGCGAAGCCGTGTTGCCGAAGGTCAGCCGCGCCAGTGTGCGGAGCCGCCTGTTCATCACCTGGTGGTTCATGTCCCGCTCCCCGTGGCTGGTCGATGTCTCCATCGTGCGCCGGGGGAGCGGTTCGTGCCTGAGTACGGCTACTCAATCGCTCACGTGTGCGCCAGGTTCCGGGCTCCGTACCCCAGTACCGCCGCGGTGGCGGCGAGCAGGGCCACCGTGGTGAGGGCCACCGGCAGGGAGATCCAGTCGGCCATGAAGCCGATCACCGGTGGTCCCAGCAGCATTCCGCCGTACCCGAGCGTCGACGCTGCGGCCACTCCGCTCGGGCCTGCCAGCTCGCCCGCCCGGCCGACCGCGACGGGGAAGATGTTGGCCAGCCCCAGACCGGCCACGGCGAAACCGAGCAGCGTGAGCCAGACGGTCGGTGCCAGTGCACCGAGGAGCATGCCCGCCGCGGCCGTGGCCCCGCCCGTCACGAGTGTGCGGGTCTGACCGAACCGTTCGAGGAGCGTGGTCCCCGTGAGTCTGCCGACGGCCATGGTCAGGGCGAACAGTGAGTAACCCGCGGCAGCGAGACCGGGGTCGGCGTGCAGATCCTGCGTGAGGTGCAGGGCACCCCACTCGGCGAGCGCGCCCTCGCCGTACGCCGTGCAGAGGGCGATGACCCCGAACAGGATCACGATCCGGCGGGCACGGCTGCTCATCCGGTGGGGGTGCGCCGGATGCGCGGCCGGCCGCGGCTCGTCGGCGAGGGTGCCGGGCACCGGGCGGTACCGCAGGAGTACGGGGCCGGTGACCGCGGTGACGACCAGTCCGATCCCGGCGAGGGCGAAGAGGTGGGTCGAAGGGGACAGGCTGCCGGCGACCAGACCGCCGAGTCCGGCTCCCGCCATGCCGCCCAGGCTGAACGCGGCGTGGAAGCTCGGCATCACGGGGCGGCGCAGTGCGGTGACCAGATCGACGGCCGCGCTGTTCGCCGCCACGTTCATGCCTCCGTACGCGGCGCCGAACAGCAGCAGGACGAGCCCGAGGGAGAGGGCCGAACGCGTCTGTGCGGGGAGGGCGATACTCAAGGGCAGCAGGACGCCGCAGACCACGGTGACGGCGTGGCTTCCGTAGCGTCGGCAGAGCCGGCCGGTGAGCATCATGGTGATCACCGCGCCCGCCGACACGCCCAGCAGGGCCAGGCCCAGGGTGGAGGCGGTCGCCCCGGTCTGGTGCTTGATGGCCGGAATGCGGACCACCCAGCCCGCGAACAGGAATCCGTCGAGGGCGAAGAACACGGTCAGCGCGGTACGGAGGCGGGCCGACGAGGGCGGGGCGGTGTCTCCGCCGGATCCCCCCGACAGGGCCGTCCGCAGTTTGTTCAGTTGCGGCACAAAGCGAGCATAGGGGTGCGCCGACGACGTGTGCAAGACCGCTGCCCCGAATGACGTGCCGGTGAACGGTGCGGGGCCCCGGAGCGTCGGCAGCGGTTCCGGACCGTGGGAGACTCGCCCCCATGAACGGCAAGTCGACCACCACGCGGACGAAGTTGGAGAGGGGCCGCAGCGCGCTCGGGCCCGCTCTGGAACTGGTCCACACGGGCCGCGCGCCCACGCGCGCCGTGCTGACCTCCGAGCTGGGTGTCACGCGCGCCACCGCCGGCGCGGTGGCCGCCGAGCTCGAAGCGCTCGGGCTGATCAGGGTCGACTCCAGCCCGGGCTCCGCGGCCGGTTCGCAGGGCCGCCCCTCGCACCGGCTGGCCGTCAGGGACAGTGGGCCGGTCGCTCTCGCCGCCCAGGTGCACGCCGACGGTTTCCGTGCCGCGCTGGTCGGCCTCGGGGGCAGGATCGTGGCCACCGCACCCGGCTGCGTCGCCGTCATGGCCGACCCCGCACAGGTCCTCGGCGAGGTCGTCGAAGCCGGAGCCGAGCTGCTGCGGGACAGCGGGTTGCGCTGCGTCGGCGCCGGACTGGCCGTCCCCTCCGCCGTCGCCGAACCCGAGGGCACCGCCCTCAACCCGATGCACCTCGCCTGGCCGGCGGGCGCCCCGGTCCGGGAGATCTTCTCCGCCCGCGTCCGCGCGGCCGGCATTTCCGGGCCTGCGTTCACCGGGAACGACGTCAACCTCGCCGCCCTCGCCGAGCATCGGCACGGCGCGGGGCGCGGTGCCCAGCACCTGCTCTGTGTGGCCACCGGCCACCGGGGCGTGGGTGGCGCCCTCGTCCTGGACGGCCGTCTGCACAGCGGCAGTTCGGGCCTCGCCCTGGAGGTCGGCCATCTCACGGTGAACCCCGAGGGCCGCCCCTGCCACTGCGGCGGACGCGGCTGCCTGGACGTCGAGACGGACCCCCTCGCCTTCCTCACCGCGGCGCACCGGGAGCCGGGTCCGGAGGAGTCGCTCCTCAAGCAGTCCGGCGACCTGCTGCGCACGGAGTACGGCGACCCGTGTGTACGGGCCGCCGCGGAGGAGCTGATCGACCGCCTGGGTCTCGGCCTGGCCGGACTGGTCAACATCCTCAACCCGGACCGCATCATCCTCGGCGGCCTGCACCGGGACCTGCTGGAAGCCGACCCCGAGCGGCTCCGTGCGGTGGTGGCCGACCGCAGCCTGTGGGGCCGCAGCGGCAGTGTGCCGATCCTGTCCTGCTCCCTCGACCACAACAGCCTCGTGGGCGCAGCCGAGCTGGCCTGGCAGCCCGTGCTCGACGACCCACTGGCCGCCCTCGCCTGACCCGCGCCCGGCCGGGCGGGAACAGGGCCGCGGGAGCGGAGCGCGGCAACTGCCCCGCGGGCGTGGTCCGTCCGAGCCCGCCCGGGCGACCGTGACGACGAGGCGGACGCGGTTCGCCGCCGTCGCCGGCATCCGGTCCCGCCGTGGGAACGCGTCCGGAGCCCGTACGGACCGGTACGGGGAGTGGTACGGGACCGGACTCACCACGGCCGGCCCGGGGGATGCAGGGGGACGCACCGGCTGACCGCGCCGGGCGGACCGGTCGGCCCACGGCCCCGTGGCATGCGGGAGCGCGCCGGCCACTCGTGGTCGGCGCGCTCCCCTCGGCTCGGTGTGCCGCTCCGGTCAGCCGACGACGGCCGACCGGGCGCGCGTCTCCACCGCCGCGGGTTCCAGGTGGATCCCGGGCCCGGAGGCGAACGGGCCGTCGGTCATCGACCCGTACACCGGGAGAGGATGCAGAGCGGTGGCGAAGGAGGGAGCGGGGAGGGTGAACCAGACGACCTTCCCCGCGTCCGAGCTCGGTCGTACGCCCCAGCTCTCGCTGACAGCGGCGATCAGCGCCATTCCCCGCCCCGAAGTGGCGGAGGAGTCGGCATCGCACAGGGTCGGCAGCCGGGGGTCGTGGTCGTGGACGGATACCGTCAGGCGGTCGAGCAGCAGCTCGATCTCGACGGTGCACGATTTGTCCGGCTGTGCATGCCGGTGGACGTTGGTCAGCAGTTCGGTGACGCCGAGCGCTGCCTGGTCGATCAGAGGATCGAGATGCCAGTAGCGCAATTGCGCCGAAATGATTCTGCGGACCTGACCGATCCGCGACGGCAGGGCCTGGAGCTCCACCGCGCAGTGCCTGCTTGGCTCGCTGATCACGGCTGCGACTCCCCGAAATAGGTCCGGAAGAAGACGAAGGGACGGATCCAGCAGATGGCTGACTGCTGTTTCTGGTCGGGTGATGCGTGGTCCGCCCTGTGTGGTCCCGGCGGAGCGGCTTGCGCCGTAACCGCCGGTACATCATCAGTGACGTGTGACCAGCGTGACTCAGGGGGTTGCGCTCCGCAACTCGCGGTGTCCGCGCGGCCCCGTTGCGTCAGCTTCTTCGGGCGCCCGCGCCCCGCAGCGCCTCCAGGAACCGGCGGACCGGGGCTGCCCCGCCCGGCCTGCGGTTGCGCTGTCCCATCGTCAGCCGGTAGCGCACCCCGTTGATCCGCGCGACCGCGGAGTCGGCGGCCAGGAACCACCGCTTGCCCGCGCTCACCGAGCTCACCGGGGCGCTGTCGATCTCCCGGCCGTCGCTTCTCAGCAACGCCAGCCGGCCGTCCTTGACGATCACCCGGCCGGCCCTGGTGAACGAACGGGCCCACCGCTCGATCCTGACATCCGTCGCACTGAACTCAGTTTCGGTCATGGCGACTTCACCCCCCTTGTCCCGACTCCTGAGGGAAATTCTGCCCCGGACGGGGCCGCTTGCACCAGACCACATCGGTGCGCGGGCCATCGGATCGCCACACCGGTCGTGCGTCCCTCGGACAGCTGTGCAAAGGCAGGGCTATGGGTCATCAAAGCGATCGTTTGTGCAGGTGGGGGGAATATCGTGGTGGATCCGGAGCACGGCCGTCACGAGAAGGAGACCGCTGATGGACACCAATGAGCACGGACGTGACGGCGGGGTGCTGGAGACGGTGGACATCGACCGCAGCGATCCGGACTACCGGGCCTGGCTCAAGGAGGCGGTGCGCAAGGTCCAGGCGGACGCGAACCGTTCCGCGGACACGCACCTCCTGCGCTTCCCGCTGCCCGAGCAGTGGGGCATCGACCTCTACCTCAAGGACGAGTCGACACACCCCACGGGCAGCCTCAAACACCGGCTGGCCCGTTCGCTGTTCCTCTACGGACTGTGCAAC
The DNA here is from genome assembly GCA_014651175.1 of Streptomyces clavifer. GTDB lineage: Bacteria > Actinomycetota > Actinomycetes > Streptomycetales > Streptomycetaceae > Streptomyces > Streptomyces clavifer. Next base: position 429,027 of record BMWJ01000005.1, read on the forward strand.
GGCTGGATCCGCCGGGGTAAGCCGGTCATCGAGGCGTCCAGCGGCTCGACGGCCGTCTCGGAGGCGTACTTCGCGAAGCTGATCGGCGTGCCGTTCATCGCGGTGATGCCCCGCACCACCAGCCCCGAGAAGTGCCGGCTGATCGAATTCCACGGCGGGCAGTGCCACTTCGTGGACGACGCCCGCAGGCTGTACGAGGAGTCCGCGGCCCTCGCGGCCGAAACCGGCGGCCACTACATGGATCAGTTCACCTACGCGGAGCGCGCCACCGACTGGCGCGGCAACAACAACATCGCCGAGTCCATCTACCAGCAGCTGAGACTGGAGAGGTATCCGGAGCCCGCCTGGATCGTGGCCACGGCCGGCACCGGCGGCACCTCGGCGACCATCGGGCGCTACGTCCGCTACATGCAGCACGACACACGGATCTGCGTACCCGACCCGGAGAACTCCTGCTTCTTCGACGGCTGGACCCGGCACGACCCACTGGCCACCAGCGACTGCGGTTCACGCATCGAAGGCATCGGCCGGCCCCGGATGGAGCCGAGCTTCGTGCCCGGCGCCATCGACCGGATGATGAAGGTCCCGGACGCGGCCACCGTCGCCGCGGTCCGCGTCCTGGAGCGCGCTCTCGGCCGCAGGGCGGGCGGCTCGACGGGCACCGGGCTGTGGAGCGCGTTCAAGCTGGTGGCCGAGATGGTGGAGGGGGGCAGCACCGGCAGCATCGTCACGCTGTTCTGCGACCCGGGCGACCGCTACCTCGACAAGTACTACTCGGACAGCTGGCTGAGCGAGCAGGGCCTGGACATCCAGCCGTACACGGCGACGATCGACCGCTTCCTCGCCACGGGCACCTGGTCCGCCTGACCCTGCCTGACCCCGTCCGCCCCGCTCCCGGCGACCGGATCCCGGGCGCCGGGAGCGGCGGCCGCGGCTATTCGTCGAGCAGCGTGTCGAGCACCCGGCCGAAGACCCGGCGCCCCGCGGTCGCGAGCAGCGGATCGCCCCAGCGGGGCAGCAGCCGTACCCGCAGTTCCTCGACCCAGATCACGTGGGACCCCGTGCCGGTCGGACGGACATCGATCGAGGCCCGGCCCCGCACCACGGATCCGCGCTTCTCCAGCTCGCACAGCCCGGCCCTGCCGGCGGCCGGCGGTGTCCACCGCACGACCTCCATCGGATCGTCGAAACCGAGCGGTCCGAGGCCCGTGCGGGCCACGAACAGCGTTCCGGTGCGGGTGGGCGGACCTGTGGGGACGGTGACCGAGGTGAACGGAACAGTCCCGCCATGCCGGTCCCAGTCGGTCACCCGGCGCCAGCTCTCGGCGGCGGGGAGGGAGGTGAAACGCTCGATCCGGAAGACGGCCACGTCACGATCCTAGGACGTCTCCCGCTCCGCGTGGTGCGGAGCGGAACACGCCGGGCCCTACGCGTCCGGTGATCCGCCCGCCACGACCAGGCCCGGCAGATGCTCCTCGATCTCCTGGCGGGCACCGTCCGGCAGGCCCGCGTCCGTGACGAAGCTGTCCACCTCGTCGAGCGCCGCGAAGGAACTCAGGCCCACCGTGCCCCACTTGGTGTGGTCGGCGACCACCACGACCCGGCGCGCCGCCCGGACGAGGCGGCGGTTCGTCTCGGCCTCCGCGAGGTTCGGTGTCGAGAGACCCGCCTCGACCGAGATGCCGTGCACCCCGAGGAAAAGCACATCGAAGTGGAGCGAGTCGATGGCCCGGTCGGCGACCGGACCCACGAGGGAGTCGGAAGGCGTACGGACCCCGCCGGTCAGCACCACCGTGGCCGCCCCGGCCCGCGGGCCGCCCGCCGCAGTCGGCCGCTGCGCGTCGTGGAACACATCGGCGACCCGCACCGAATTCGTCACCACGGTCAACGCGGGTACCTCCAGCAGATGCCGGGCCAGCGCGAACGTGGTCGTGCCGCCGGAGAGCGCGATCGCGCTGCCGGGCACCGCCATCGCGGCCGCGGCCCGTGCGATGTCCTCCTTGGCGCTGAGCTCCAGCGTCGACTTCGCCTCGAACCCCGGCTCGTGCGTGCTCGCCTCGACCACCGGGACGGCCCCGCCGTGCACCTTCTCGATGACACCCTGACGCGCCAGTGCGTCCAGGTCCCGCCGGATGGTCATGTCGGAAACGCTCAGCTTGCGGGTCAGCTCGTTGACCCGGATCCCACCGCGCCTGCGCACCTCGTCGAGGATGAGCGCACGCCGCTGCTCCGCGAGCAGGTTCTGGTTCTCGCTCATCGCCGGCCCCGGCCCTTCCCTCGGTCGCACGGTCCGGCAGCCGCCTGCGGGACGCCCTCATCCTCCCACGCACCCCCACGGGCCCCTTCACTGGGGAGATTCGGTGAGAGCGGTGCGGTGGACGCCTCCCGTCCGGGATGGTGGTGACTGCGCGTCAGCCCGGGATGCCCGTGCGGCGCCCCGTCCACTTCCCGCCGCGGCCCGGACGCCGCCCGGACCAGAGAGCGAGTCACCGCATTGGCCCCTGCACCCCAGGTCCCGCAGAGCTCCGGGGCGGCGCTGGAACTGCTCGTCCACGGCGTCGGCGGAACCACCCCCCAGGAGATGCTCGGCGACCCCCGCACGACCAGGATCACCGGTGACACCACGGCCGCCGTCTACCGGCGCACCGAGGACGTCGCGGCCGAACAGCACCCCGAGCGCCACCAGGAAGGGCCCGTCGCCGAGGCCTACTGCTGGTCCAACCTCACCTCCGGCAACGGCTCCCGTGCCCTGTGGCTCCTGCTGCTTCCCTTCATGGTGGTCAACCTCGCCCACTGGATGCGGCCCACCGCCCGGGGGCGCACGGCTGCGGTCCGGCTGTACGGAGCGGTGGTGCGGCTCCTCGCCCTCAGCCTCACCGTGCTGCTGACCGCTGCCGCCTGCGAGGTGGCCCTCGACCTGTTGGCCTGGCAGTGCGCGGGCGTCGCCGAGTGTTCCGGGCGGAGGTCCTGGCTGGGCTTCCTCGCCACGGAACAGGGCGGCTGGTGGTCCCAGCCCGGGCGCCGGCTCGCCGTCGCATCGGTGGTGCCCACCGCCCTCGTCGGGCTGCTCTGGTACCTGTCCAACCGCACCTGGAGCGCCTACGAATCGCAGCGCCCGCTGACCTGGGACGACCCCGGTAGCGACGACGGGACGCCACCCGTGCGGTCCGGAGCCCCCGTGGTCCGCCCCGCCCTCGGCAGGCCGGGCTTCTGGTACGGCCGCAGGCTGGTGGCCCGGCTGCGCGCCGCGCACACCGCCGCCGGCTTCCTCACCGTCGCCGCAGCCGTCGGGGGCGCCGCCGCCCGGCACGACCGCGCCGGCAGCGGCCCCGTACCCGCGGTGCTCGGTGGACTGTTCGAGGCGGCCCTCGTCCTGTGCGCCCTCGTCGTCGTCGCCGTGGTCTGCCGCCGGGGCCGCAGCGAGCGACGCCTCGACAACCGGCTCGACCGTGCCGTCATCAGCTTCCTCCCTCCTGCGGCGCTCCTCCTCCTGGTCGCCGGAGTGGTGTTCGCCGCCTGGTCGCGCCCCCGCTGGGTGTCCGCCGGCACCCTCCCCGGAGAGACCGCCTTCCGTGCCCTCACCCTCGGCCAGGGCACCCTCGTCGTCGTGCTCGCCGCCGTGGCGCTCAGCCTGTACCGGCGCACCCCCGAGCCACGCACGATCCTTCACGGCCTCGGCGGCCCCGCCGTCGCGATGCTCGCCTGTGGGCTCGGCGGCGTGATGACCGGAGGCGTCGCCCAGCGCGTCGCCGACTGGCTCGACGGCCCGGGCACCCCCGGCATGGGCAGCGGCTCCGCGATACAGGGCCCGCCGGTCATCCTCAGCTGGCAGGCCTCCGTCATCCCGGTCCTCCTGCTGCTCCTGCTCGTCCCCGTCACCTGGCTCGTCGTCCGCACCGCCCGGCAGGCCCGCCGACTCGGACCGGCGATCGAGGCCGAGTACGAACCGACGCGCTCCGACCCCGTCCGCACCCGGCGGATCGCCCGCGCGAGGGCCACAGCCGCGCTCACCGACTCCGCACCCCGGATCATCGGACTCGTCTCAGGCGCCACGCTCCTGCTCGGTGCCGGAGCGTTCGCGGGGTCCTGGCTCAGCGGTGAGGTTCCCGGTCTGGCGATGGACGGCACGAGCCCTGCCGTCGAATCGCTCGCCGAAGCCGCCCAGTCGACCGGCTCGTGGATGATCGGGTTCGGCTTCATACTCTTCGTCACCTGGGGACGTCGTGCCTACCGCGACGTCTCCGCCCGGCGCACCATAGGAATCCTCTGGGACGTGGGCACGTTCTGGCCACGCGCCGCCCACCCCTTCGCACCGCCCTGCTACGCCGAGCGGGCCGTGCCCGACCTCTCGTCCCGGATGTCCGCCTGGACGGGCCGCACCCGCGGTCGGCTCGTCATCTCGGGACACTCCCAGGGCAGCGTGCTCGCAGCGGCCGCCGTGTGGCAGCTGCCCGACGCGGCCCGGCGCCGGGTGGCGCTGCTCACCTACGGTTCTCCGATCGAACGGCTCTACGGGCGCTGGTTCCCGGCCTACTTCGGCCCCGGCCCGCTGGACGGGCTGCACCGGTCCGTCCACTGCTGGCGCAACCTGTGGCGTGCCACGGACCCGATCGGCGGGCCCGTGGGCATCGACGAGCGCGGAGGCCCGGAGATCGACCGGGGCCCTCTGAAGGACCCGCTGGTCTACGGCCGCACCCCGGAACACCCGCTGCCCGAACCGATCCTGGGACACTCCGACTACCAGGCCGATCCGGACTTCGCCGTGCAACGGGCCGCGCTCCTCGAGCGGCTCGGGCCCGTCCTGCCCCAGCAGGCCGGTGCGGAGGCTCAGGGGAGCTCGGGCAGGTCCTCCGGATAGAGCAGGGTCAGGTCGTCCGTGCTCGGCTCGGCGAGCTGGGCGACCCGGCCCGCGTGCCGCTCGACCATCGACTCGAAGGTCTGGCGGGCCGTTCGGCCGTTACCGAACGCCGGGCCCTTGGGAAGCGCGGTGAAGTACTTGAGCAGCGCTTCCCCGGACCCGTCCGCCAAGCTGTACTCGTGTTCCTCGGACTGCTGCTCCACGATCCGCAGCAGCTCCTCGGGAACGTAGTCGCTGAAGGTGATCGTCCGTGAGAAACGCGAGGCCACACCCGGGTTGACCGTGAGGAAACGCTCCATCTCGTGGGTGTAGCCCGCCACGATCACCACCACGGCGTCCCGGTGGTCCTCCATCAGCTTCACCAGCGTGTCGATGGCCTCCCGTCCGAAGTCGCGGCCGGAGTCCTCGGGCGACAGTGCGTACGCCTCGTCGACGAACAGGACTCCGCCGCGCGCCCGGTCGAACGCCTCCTGGGTGCGGATGGCCGTGGACCCGATGTGCTCGCCGACCAGGTCGACCCGGGACACCTCCACGAGATGTCCGTGCTCCAGTACACCGAGCGAGGCCAGGATCTCGCCGTACAGCCGGGCCACCGTCGTCTTGCCGGTACCGGGGGAACCGGTGAAGACCAGATGCCTGCGCACCGAAGCGGCCTTGAGGCCGGCCATGCGGCGGCGGCGGCCCACCTCGATCATGTCGGTCAGGGCCCGCACCTCGCGCTTGACACTGTCCAGGCCCACCAGCGCGTCCAGTTCACCGAGGACGGCGCCCGAGTCCCGTACCGGCTCGGCCGGACGCTCGGCGACGGGCTCCGCCGCCCGCTGCACCGGCATGGTGCCGAGCAGCCCGGGCGACGACTGGGCCGCCGTCAGGACCTTCGGTGCCGGGGGAGCGGCGCCGAGCAGTCCGCTCTCGTCGCTCGTGCAGTCCTCCACGACCGGGCCGCCGGTACGCCCCTCGCCGTGCAGGGCCCCGCCGTCGGCGAACTCGTAGCCGCCGCGGGCACACCGCTCCGTACGGCAGTGCGTCAGGGTGGACCGGCAGCCGTCCAGTACGTGGAAGCCGTACCCCTCGCTCCCCGTGACCCGGCAGCTGTTGAAGGTGCCGCGGCCCTCGGCGGAGACGTAGAAACCGGCCTCGGCCGGCGAGGTGACCGTGCAGCGCTCGATCACCGGGTCGGCGCCCTTGGTGACGATGACCCCGGTCTGCGCCGCATCGATGGTGCAGTTGTTCAGGGTGCCGCCACTGCCGTGGTCGCGGAACCACGCCCCGGTGGACGCCTCACGGATCCGGCAGTCGTCGAGCTGCGCCGTGGCCCCGTCGCTCACCGAGACCGCCGTGTTGCGGATCTGGGAGAGATCACTGTCCACGACGTCCGCGCGCGAGCCGCGGTCGAGGACGAAGAGGGCGTCGGGCACGTCGTGGACGCGGCAGGAATCGAGTATCACCGTCGCCCCGTCGCTGACCCAGACCGCCGGATAGTCACCCGTGCTGTCGTGGATCTCGCACTGGTTGGCATCGACACGGGTGCCCGGGTCCCAGACCGACAGGCCGTTGCGGCCGAACCGGCGGACGGTGGACCGGGTCAGGGTGAGCACCGACCGGGACCGCAGATCGACCGCGTTCTCCGGTATGTCGTGGATGTCGCAGTCGGCCAGTGTGAGGACCGCGTCGGTGTCCAGCGTGACCCCGTCCGCGGACGTGCGGTGCACGGTGCAGTCGGTGAGGTGCGCGGAGCCCCGGGCCGTGACCTGCACCCCGCTGCCCTTGATCTCGTACACCTCGCAGCCCACCGCCTCCAGGCCGCTGCCCTCACCGGTCACGCTCAGACCCGCCCCCGACGCGTGGTGGACGCGGCAGCGATCCAGCCTCGGATGTGCGCCGTCGCGCACCGCGATGCCGGACTGTCCGGCCGAGACGACCTCGCACTCCTCGAACACGCCCCCGGCACCGTCGAGTACGGCGATTCCGACCCCGGCCGGGTTGTCGACGGTGCAGCGGCGCACGGTGGGCCTGGCGGCCCCCCGTACCTCGATCCCGGCGGCCGACCTGGTCACGATGCGCAGATCCGACAGCTCGGGCGCGCCTTCCTCCACGAGCAGGGCGGGGGCAGCCGAGTCCTGCCCCTCCACATGGAGGTCCTGGATCACCGCGGAGGCGCGGACGGTCAGGGGGACGCCGTCGGCCGGTGCGATCCGGACGGATCCGGCGGAGCCCTCGGGCCCGCGCAGCGTCACCGCGTGGTGGATGACGAGATTCTCCCGGTAGGTGCCGGGGGCGATGGTGAGGACGTCACCTTCGGTCGCGGCCTCCAGGGCAGCGGTGAGGGAAGCGTATTCGCCCGTGCGGCGCCGCCATCGCGATGTGCCGGTGTGCGTCACCTGGACCGTGCCCTGTGCCATGGTGCTGCTGTGCCCCCACCTCGTGCCGTGTGCGCTGCCTCGTGCCTGCCCGCATGCCGTGCGACTGCCGGTGCTGTCCGGTCCGGTCAGCACCGGGTCCGCCTGCCGAGGAGAGTCGGGCGGGCCGGTCCACCGTAGCGCGCGCGGCGGACGTGAGTTGACGGGTCTGCCGCGCATGAACCCTCTTCAGGAGCCCCGCGCGGCGCCCGGGACCGGACGCCGCACACCCCGGGGTCAGCTTCCCGTACCCGTTCTGCCCCAGTCGGGACCTGTTTCGGCCCAGGCCTCGGCGAGCCGCGTGTACCGCCGTTGCATCATGCGCCATACGACCAGCCTGCGGGCGGATTCCACCAGACCGGCCGCCAGCAGCGTCACTCCGACACCGGCCAGTACGGCGTGCGTGTGCGCGGTGGACGCGTCCATGGGGCGCAGTGCCGCACGGCCCGTCTCGTCCGTCCAGATCCGAATCCGGGCGCCGGGAGCGGTGACGCGGGAGGCCGTCGCCACCCTTCCCGTACGGTCCGTGCCGTCCGGCGCCTTCCACCGGGCCACGACCGAGGTGCGTGTGGTGTCCTCCGCGACGGCGCTCTCGGGGTCGTGCGCGAAGCGGGGCACACCGGAGTCTTCACGGATCACGACGGCCGTGGTGAGGTGGCGCTGAGCGTGCTGGGCCCGCACCGTCCGCTGGAGGGCGTCGTCGGTGAGCGTGCCGCACAGCCGGCCGAGCGTCGGGGCCGCGACCAGCATCAGCAGGAGCGCGACGAGGGCCACCCAGGCCTCGTGACGATCAGTGGGCCGGCACAGGGGATTGCGCCGCCACCGCCGGATTCCCAGAACTGCTCGCACAGCCACGCACCCCCTTCCGTATCCGTCATAGCCCGATACGGCCCCGATTGCACACCGGAGCGGCGAAGAGAGAGCAACCTCACTCCGCCAACGCCCCGCCGCCTCCCGCGGGTTGACCCGGGCGGTCCGAGGGCCGGGCCTGTCGGGCGAGGACCCGCACGGGGTCGCCGACCCGGATCACACCGGTCCCCTCGGGGATCAGGTTCTGGCCGAAGTGCAGACTCTTCCCGGACCGACGGTGACGCGCGAGCGTGCGCAGGGGCTCCCTGCCCCGCTCCGCCGTCCGCTGGTCGGTGGTGGTGACGATGCACCGTCCGCACGGCTTCGCCACGCGGAAGGCGACCTCCCCGATCGCGATCCGCCGCCAGCCGTCCTCGGCCCAGGGCGTAGTGCCGTCCACGACCGCGTTCGGCCGGAAACGGCTCATGGGCAGCGGTCCCTCGTCCGCGTACTCGCCCTGCGCGATCAGCGAGTTGAGCGCGTCCAGCGAGGCGCGCGCGGTCAGCAGCAGCGGGAATCCGTCGGCGAAGGAGACCGTCTCGCCGGGGCGGGAGTACGCCGGGTCGATGGACCTGCGGTGCGACGGCTCGTCCAGGTGGACGAGCCGGACCTCCGCACCGAGGCGCGCACCGAACCAGGCGTGGGCGGCCCCGGCCGCCTCCACCACCTCGACCTCGCTCCCGAAGAGCTCCGCGAGGACGGTGGCGGCCGGGTCGGGCACGTCCACGGTCAGCGGCTCGCTGCCGGGCGCCGCCAGCACCACCCCGCCGCCCGGCGACGGCGTTGCGGACAGCGTGGCCAGGCGGGGCAACTGACGCTGTGTGACGACCCGGCCCTCGCTGTCGATCAGCATCCAGCGGCGGTCGCCGTCGAGTCCCCATGGCTCGACGGCGGCCTCATCGGTCGTGCACGCGGTCAGAGACTTGACCGGGTGGATGTGGATGGCCCTGAGTACGGGAGTAACCATGCATCCATCCTGCCGTCCGCCCCTGACGGCGGGCTGCTTCGCCCCGCTCAGTACCCCCGGCCCTGGTACGGACGGTTGTACGGCTCCTCGTACGGAGACGGCGCGGGTGCCGGCCTCGGAGAGGCCGGGCGCATCGCCTCGTAGCCCGTCCCGGGCCGCGGCTGCTGCGGCGGCTGCTGGTAGCCACGGGGCGCGGCGGGCTGCTGGGGGATGTAGGGGGCCGGTGCGTGCTGCAGCTGCGCGGGCTGCATCATCGGCGCCTGCTGCATCCCGGCGTTCTGGTACTGCGGTTGCGGTGCCTGCTGCGGGTAGCCGTAGGACCCGTTGTGCTGGGACGGGGCGGCGGGCAGGGCCGGAAGCGCCGACGGGAGGGCCGGCAGGTAGCTGCTGCCGGTGTCGTAGGCGGCCGGGACTCGGATCGGTGCGATCTGAGGGGTACCCCGCTCGGCGACCAGGGAGTCGTAGATCGGGGTGTCGGGGAACGACGGCGCGGCGTAGTAGCCGCCTCCGTAGGCGGAGCGAGGGGAGGTCATGACACATAAGTTAAGCCCACGATGTGCTGGTTGGGGAGCCCCAATCTTGGGGTTATCCGTTTTACGCTGCTTTTGTCGGCCCGACCTGCCGCGTTATTGTTAAAGCCTGCGTTAACAGCGGGTGCTTTTCCGCTGGAGGGCCTGGCTGACAAGAAGTGGCGGGTGGGCTACAAAGGGCGACATTCGCGTGGCGCACGCCCGCTCCGGGCGGTGCGGGACGCGGGTCCGCCGCCTCCGCCACGCGGATCGACACGGCCGTGGGCCGGCACGACCGAGTCCCGCGGCCCCGCCACGGCACGTCCCGTTCCCGCGTCCCCCACGGGCTCTGCGCGCGCCCTCCATACCTACGCCCACCTGCGGGTAGCCGTCGTTCTGTGCCGGTGGGCCCGAGGTGTGGGCAGGGGCAGTGCGACCGGCCCCGCGGCCGCCCCGGCCCCGGTAGCGGGCGCGCATCCGGTCGGCCCTCCTCTGCCCACGAAGGCTGCCCGGCCGCAGCGGGACGGGCGGAGGCGATCCCGGCTGCCGGGGCTGCGCCCCACCCGCACCCGGACCTTGCGGGCCTGTTCGGCGCCTCGCAGTTCCGCCGCTGCGCGGAGCGCGCGACGCGGGCGGAATGATCTGCGGCGTCGAGGCGCAGCACCCGTTCGTCGAAGGGGGGCGGCCATGGCGGGGCCGCCGGATTTCGCCCGCGGCCATGTTCGGTATGGTGTCTGGAGAGATCGGACCGAAGGATCGGCAGAAGCACTTCCCTCTGGATCTCGACGTACATCCAGCCGAGTTGGAAGAGTTCCGCGCGTTCAAGACCCGGCCGCCGCGGAGTTCGCGCATGCGACGTAACGGCCCGGTCGCTGATCAGCCGTCTGCTCTTTGATCGGTTTCGGTGAATGCATGAGCGGTCCGCCGGTCTTCGACGCGCGAGAAGTTCACCGTTCCTCAGGCCGTCGTCGGAATTCCCGCCTCCACCGATGTCTGCCCGGGAACGCGGAACGGCCCTGGTCCGCCCGTGCGTAGGGGCGGACCCGTGTCAGGGCACAGGGCTCTCGCCGACGCGCGGTGCGCCGTTACGAAGTGCACGCCCCGGTCGTGACGGGCACCGTGACGGCACCGGCCCGGGGGCTGGTGTTCCGTCGTTCCCGATACCTCGGGCCGAACTGTTTTCCCCGGGTGCGTTGCTATACGGGATACCCCGTTCACCGTCCAAGGACGCTCGACCTGGATTTTACGATCATTGAACCGGAGTTCCACGACTCCGCCCCGGCCGTGACCGGTTCCCTCCCCGCCGAGTTCGTGCCGCGAACTCGTCCCGGGCAGTTTTTCGTAGGACCTGTCCTTGCCGCGGCCGGCCGGTGGGTCGCGGCAAGGACGGTGCGTCCACCTGCGCCCCGCCGCCCCACGGGGTCACTCGCGGCCGCAACCGTTCGGTATCGAAGGCTGTCATGACCACCGAAGGGCTGCTACTCCGGAGGACACCATCCGTTCAACTCGACCGCGTCACACGGAGGTTCTCTTCATGCTGATCCCCCCACACATCCGTCGCACCGAAGCCGCGGACAGTGCCTGAGTCGTCCACTCCGTCACCCGGGGACTCGACTACGCGGCGATCCCGTCCAACTGCCGGGCACACCAGGTCCCCTCCTACGACGAGACGACCGCCAAGTCGAATGTGGTGTGTGAGTTCGGCCGGACGCTGGAGCCCGGCGCCTCCTGCACGTTCGACACACCCCTCTCGCTCACAGCGCGGGGCCGGGCGTTCCACGACGACCTGCGCGTGAGTGCCGGGGACACCGCGGCTACCGGGCCCCGCCGCAGCGCGGGACGGCCGTGACCGGCGGTGGCCGTCCCGCCCGCACCGTCTCCGGTCAGGCCCGGGCCGCGAGGGCGGCGTCGATCTCCCCGAGGAAGGCGTCCAGATCACCCGGATTGCGTGAGGTGATCAGCGTCCAGCCACCGGAACCGTCCGTCACGACCGGTTCGTCGGTCCATTCGCCGCCCGCGTTGCGGATGTCGGTCCGCAGTGAGGCGTAGGAGGTCAGCCGCTTGCCTGCGACGACGCCCGCTTCCACCAGCGCCCAGGGACCGTGGCAGATGGCCGCCACGGGACGGCCGGAATCCGTGAAGGAACGGATGATGTCGGTCGTGGCGTTCTGGAGCCGAAGGGTGTCAGCGTTCAGCGTGCCGCCCGGCACGAGCAGCACGTCGTAGGCCGCGGGGTCGGCGTCGGCCAGCGTGAGGTCGGGACGAACGGTCTTCCCCGGATCCTTGTCACCGACCAGCGTCGCGATGTCGTCCATCGACACGGCCGCGACGTCGACCCGCACTCCCGCACCGCGGAGGTGCTCGAGGGGGACCAGGAGTTCGTCCTGTTCCACGCCGTAGTTGGTGACCACGGCCAGTACCTTGCGCTGCTTCACATCGTTGTCGGTCATCAGCTGCCACCTTTCCTCCGCGCGGACCACCGGATCGCGGCCCGCGAATCACGACGTTCCCCTGTTCGGCAGGGGCATGTCCTGGGCCCGTGCGGCGAAGCCCGGGACCAGGTCCGCTCAGGCTCCGTCGTCCTCCTGGATGTGCACCGCGGCCTCCTCGGCGGAGGCTGCGCCTCCGTCGATGCCGACGTCCCGGCCCAGCACCCTGTTGTTGCGTGCGGACCCGGGTTCCTCGTCGGCCACGGCGACGCGTCCCGCGCGCTCGTCCCCGGCGTCGACCTCCTCCGGACCGTTGTCCTCCGGCCCTGCGTCGGCCGGGTCGGCCAGGAGCGGGTCCTCCTCCGGCACCTCCTGGGCGAGGCGGCGGTCGAGGGATTCGCCCTCCCGCTGCTCCTCGCCCGTCGTGCCGTACTTCGACACGCCCAGGGGCTTCTCCGGTGGGGAGTACCCCGCGTCCAGCACGTCGTCCAGGTCGGGCTCGTCGAGCACGTTCTCCGGGTCCAGATCGTCCGTCGGCCGGTTGTCCGCGTCGGACCCATCCGGCTGGTAGACGTCGTCACCGCGTCCTTCGTCCGGCATCGGGCCGCTCCTTTCCTTGAGGTCTGCCGTATCCGCCGTCGCCCGTACGAGGGTCGTGCGGCGTCGTCCCTCTCCTGCCCACGCGCACGCACGTCAGTGATGCGATTTCCGGGTGGCCGCTCGTGACCCCCGGGTGCGCGCGGTTCGGCCGCCGTGGAGCGGACGCCCTGGTCGGGCCCGTCGCGGTCACACCGTGTCGGCCCCGGCAGCCTATGGCGGATCCTCGGACGCTGCGACCGGACGGACGGGCCGCAGGGTCGCGCCGACCGGGAGAGCGGACGTTGTCGCGGCGGGAGGTCTGGAGGAGCGCGGAGAGGGCAGACGGCGAAACGCCGGGGGTGAACCCCGGCCCCCTGCGCAGCCGAGGGTCACCGAAACGACGGGAACACCATGCCGACCGACATACCGGAAAGACCCGCAGCCCTCCCCGGCGGGCCCGCAGCCCTCCCCGGCGGGCCCGCAGCCCTCCCCGGCGGGCCCGCAGCCCTCCCCGGCGGGCCCGCAGCCCTCCCCGGCGGGCCCGCAGCCCTCCCCGGCGGGCCCGTCTCCGCCACGCCGCCGCCGCGTACCGGGGAACACACCCCGCCGTCGCCGTCGGCGTCCCGCTCCGTGGCGGAGCCTGCGAGCAGTACCCCCCGGACCCCCAGGGGCAGGGGCCGGGCCGCAGGGGTCATCGCCTCGACGGCGGTGTGCCAGGCCGCCCTGATGGTCGGGCTCGGACTCCTACTCACCGGGCCCGCGGCCACGGTCTGGCCGCTGACGGCCGAGGACGAGATCGCCGACTCGCTGGAAAGTGCCCGCACCGGGACGCTCGACACGGTCTCCCTCGTCGTGTCCGAGGCGGGCAACACGACCACGGTCGTCGTCGGCACCCTCCTCTCCTGCCTCGTCCTGCTCCTGGTCCCACGGCTGCCCCGGTGGCGGGACGCGCTCTTCCTGGCCGTCGCCGTGTCGCTCCAGTCACTGGTCTTCCTGGTCATCACCGAAGCGGTGGACCGCAACCGGCCCGACGTCGAACGCCTCGACGCCTCGCCCCCCACCTCCAGCTACACCTCAGGACACACCGGGGCGGCGACAGCCCTCTACGCCGGTCTCGCGGTGCTGGTCCTGCAGCGGACGAAGGGGCCGTGGCGCAAAGCCGTGGCGGCCCTGTTGCTTCTCCTGCCCGTGCTGGTGGGGATCGCCAGGATGTACCGGGGGATGCACCACCCCACGGACGTCGTGGGGGGCCTGCTCAACGGCGGGCTGTCCCTGCTGATCGTCGGCCGCGCGCTGCTGGCGGGGCCCCATGTGCCCGGCGTCGCGCCCGCTGCCGGGGCGGCTGACGAGGAGCCTGCCCGCGGGGTGCCGACCGGGCGCACCACGGTGGTGTTCAACCCCACCGTCACCGACGAGGCGGCCCGCGCCGCCCTGCGAAGGATCCTCGAGGACCACGGCCACCACGGGGCGGACTTCGTGCCGACCACGGCCGACGATCCGGGGGAGGGGCAGACGGCGCACGCGGTGCGCGGAGGAGCGTCGCTCGTCGTGGTCTGCGGCGGCGACGGGACGATCCGGGCGGCCGCGGAGGCACTGGCCGGGACGGGCGTCCCGCTCGCGGTGGTGCCCTGCGGCACGGGCAACCTCCTCGCCCGCAACCTCGGGCTTCCGGTGAAGCCGGCGGAGGCGCTGTCCGTCGCGCTGCGCGGTGCGCCGCACCGCATCGACCTCGGGCGGATCGAGGGCGACGGCCTGGCGCCCGCGCACTTCACGGTGATGTCGGGCGCCGGGCTCGACGCCGTGATGCTGGAGAGCACCAGTGACCGCGCCAAGGCACTGATGGGCTGGCCCGCCTATGCGGTGGCCGGTCTGAAGGAGCTGCGCGCACCCCGTATGCGCCTGACGGTCGGCATCGACGGTGCGCGGCCCCTGCGGCGCACCGCCCGGATGGTGCTCATCGCCAACACCGGCAAGGTGCAGGGCGGTGCCACCCTGGTCCCGGCCGCCCGGCCCGACGACGGCCTGCTGGACCTCATGATCCTCGACCCGCGCGGCCCCGCCGGATGGCTGGCCGCCGTCGCCTCGCTGGCGCGCCGCGGGCCGGAGGGCGGGACCGGCCGCGCGGGCGGGTCCCGTTCCGTGGAGTACTTCACCTTCCGGCGTGCCGACATCCGCTTCGACGCCCCGCAGCACCGCGAACTGGACGGCGATCCCGTGTCCCCCGGCCGCCGCCTCACCGTCCAGGTCAGGCCCGGCGCGCTGACCGTACTCATGCCCGTGCGAGGAGAGTGAGATGGGTACCGCCACCAGGGTCCCCCAGACCCGGGACATGATCGGCAGCGAACTCTCCGGTGACGAGGCGCTGGCCACCCTGCGGCGCTACGGCCGCTGGCCGCTGCTGCGCGACTCCTTCGTCCGCTTCCGGTACGCCGACGGCTTCAGCCACTCCCGGGCGCTCGCCCTGCAGACCGTGCTGGCCGTGGTGCCGCTGGTCATCGCCTTCGTCGGACTGTCGACCGCCCTGCACACGGAGAACCTGGGCAGGGTGGCGGAGCTGACGATCCAGCGGATCACCGCGGGGCCGAGCGCCGAGGTGGTCGACGACGCGCTGGACCGCAGCCGGCGGAGCGCCGACGACGGGGCCCAGCTCGCCCTCTGGTTCGGACTGGTCTTCTCCCTGAGCAACACCACGACGGCGATGTGCCAGATAGAACGCGGGGCCAACCGCATCTACGGGGTCGAACGCGACCGGGTCTTCCATCGGAAGTACCTGCGCGGGCTGGTGATGTCGCTGACCGCCGGCATCCCGCTCGGCGTCGGCTTCGTCGCGATGGTGGCCGGGGGCGACCTGGTGGCGGCCGTGGTCGACGTGTACGACCTCGGCACGGGCGCCCGGTCCGCGTGGGACCTGCTGCGCTGGCCCGCCGGGCTGGTCCTCGTCCTCATCTCGGCGAGCGCGATCTTCCGCCGTTCGCCGAGGCGCCGGCAGCCCGGCTACACGTGGCTGGCCTTCGGCGCCGCCGTGTATCTGGTGCTCTGGACCACGCTGACCTGGCTGCTCAGCCTCTATCTCCAGATCAGCGGTTCCTTCGACACCGTCTACGGCCCGCTCACCGCGTTCATGTCGCTGCTGCTGTGGGCCTACCTCACCTCCATCGCCCTCTTCCTCGGCCTCTCCTTCGCCGCCCAACTCGAGGCGGTGCGGGCCAAGCGGCCAGGTCCCGTACAACCCGACCCAGGAGCCTGAATGACCGCCCGACCCGCTGCCCCGGCCCTACGACGGCGCCGCCGGGACGCCGACCGCAGATTCGGGATCCGGCTGTTCGGTTCGGCGGCCGTCGCCGCGGTCACCGCCGTCCTGTTCGGCCTCCTGCTCGTCCTGGTGGAGAGCGGGTGGCATCCGCTGCGGCGCCTCGACGCCGGCGCGGCCCGGTGGCTGAACCGGACCGCCCTCGACCATCCGGCGTGGACAGGCACCCTGCGCTTCTTCTCGGACGTCGTGTGGGACCCCGTCACCCTGCGTGCGGCGGTCGCCGTACTCACCCTGTGGCTCGTGTACCGCCGTTCCTGGCGTCTGGCCGCGTGGTCGGCCGTCACCGCGGTGGCCGGGGGGCTGACGGGGCTTCTGGTGAAGATCATCGTCGAGCGGGCGAGGCCGGTCCTGCCGGACCCGGTGGCCCACGCCCCCGGATTCTCCTTCCCCTCCGGTCACGCGATGACGGCCACGACCTCGTTCGCGATCCTCCTGCTCGTCCTGCTGCCGCTGGTACGCCGCGGGCTGCGCCCCCTCTTCTGGGCCGTGGCGGCGGTCTCGGTGCTGGGCGTCGGATTCACCCGCATCGCGCTGGGCGTGCACTGGTTCAGCGACGTGGTCGGCGGCTGGACGCTCGGACTGGCCGTGGTGGCCCTGACCAGCTGGTCCTTCGAGGCGTGGCGCGCGGACGCGGGCCTCTGCCGGACCGCGGTGGCCGAGGGCCTGGAGCCGGAGCTGAGCAGCGACGATCCGGAGGCGCCGGGCGCCGGACAGTGATGGGAACGCGTGTTCTATTAGCGGCTAGGCTGGTCCCATGTCCGTTCATCTCCAGGGTTCACTCTTCGACCAGGCCGACAGCCCGCGCCTGGGCCGTCTCACCGGGCTCCGCAGGACGGTCCTCGGCGACGGGGCGTGGATAGACCTGCTGCCGGCCTGGCTGAGCGGCGCCGACGAACTCTTCGCCGTGCTCGCCGCGGAGGTGCCCTGGCGGGCGGAGCGGCGGCAGATGTACGACCGGACCGTCGACGTTCCCCGGCTGCTCGCCTTCTACCGGGCCGGGAACGCGCTGCCGAGCCCCGTTCTGGACGAGGCCCGCGACGCGCTGTCCTCCCACTACGTCCACGAGCTGGGTGAGCCCTTCACCACGGCAGGGCTCTGCTACTACAGGGACGGGCGCGACAGCGTCGCCTGGCACGGCGACCTGACCGGCCGCAGCTCCCACGAGGACACGATGGTGGCGATCCTCTCGCTCGGCGCCCCGCGCGACCTGCTCCTGCGGCCGTGCCGCGGAGGCGAGACGGTGCGCAGGCCGCTGGGCCACGGCGACCTGATCGTCATGGGCGGATCGTGCCAGCGCACCTGGCAGCACGCGATTCCCAAGACCGCTCACGCCAGGGGGCCGCGGATCAGCGTCCAGTTCCGCACCCGCGGAGTGCGTTGACACGAGCGGGAAAATCCCCCAGGAGGACGCTTCCGCATGCCGGTGGCCGGTGCGGGCAGGCGCTGAGGCGTACAGGAACACCTCCTACCGAAGGGACCTCCTCATGCCCGAGGAGACGCGGAAGAACATCTTCGTCATCGGCCTCGACGAGGCGAACCTGCCGACGCTGGAAGCGGTCCCGGACGCCGGTTCCTACCGGTTCCACCGCCTGCTGACGATCGAGGAACTGCAGGAGGGCGAGGTGTCCGTGCCCGCTCTGATGGACCGTGCACGGGCCGTTCTCGACACGCACGACGGCAGCGTCGATGCGATCGTGGGCTACTGGGACTTCCCCGTGAGCACCCTCGTCCCCATGCTCGGCAAGGAGTACGGCGTACGCACGACCAGCCTCGAATCCGTCGTCAAGTGCGAGCACAAGTACTGGAGCAGGCTCGAACAGGCCAAGGTCATCGACGAGTACCCGCGCTTCGGCAGGGTGGACCTGGAGACGGACGACCCGCACCCGCCCGAGGGGGTGAACTTCCCCATGTGGCTCAAACCCGCCCTCGCCTACTCGTCGGAGCTGGCGTACGGCGTCTCGGACATGACGGAGTTCCGGACGGCCGTCGACGAGATCCGTGCGGGCATCGGACGGGTGGGCAGGCCCTTCGACTCGGTACTCGAACTCCTGGACCTGCCTCCGGAGATGGACGGCGTGGGGGGCCAGGTCTGCCTGGCCGAGGAGGCGATGACCGGGATCCAGGTCGCCGTCGAGGGATACGTCCACCAGGGCGAGGTGACCGTGTACGGCGTGCTGGACTCGATCAACTACCCGGCCTCCCCGTGCTTCCTGCGCCATCAGTACCCGAGCAGCCTCCCCGCCCCGGTCATCCGCAAGCTGCACGAGGCCAGTGAGCGCACCATGCGGCAGATCGGCATGGAAGCGGCCACCTTCAGCATCGAGTACTTCTACGACCCGAAGACGCGAGACATCAGTCTCCTGGAGATCAACCCCCGGCACTCGCAGTCCCACGCCGAGCTCTTCGACTACGTCGACGGCGCGCCCAACCACCACCGGATGATCAGCCTCGCGCTGGGCCGCGATCCGGCGCTCACCGGCGGCAAGGGGCCCTACGCCATGGCCGCCAAGTGGTACTACCGCTGGTTCGGCGACGGAAAGGTGCACCAGGTGCCGACCCCGGAGCAGCTCGCGGCCATCGAGCGCGAGATACCCGGCGTGCGTGTCGACGTCGTCCCCGAGGAGGGGCAGAAGCTCTCCACGGTCTCCCAGCAGGACAGCTACAGCTACGAGTTGGCCCACATCTTCACGGGAGGCGACGACGAGGAGGACCTCCGCCGCAAGTTCGACCGGTGCGTGGCCGCCCTCGGACTCACCTTCGACGAGACGGAACCGGGAGGCCGCGGCACGAAGACCAGGTGACCCGTCAGGACCAGCACGACGAAAGGAGGTCGCACAGGTATGCGCTACGTCGACCAGCTGCCCTGCGCGATCCAGGAAGAGAAGCACGTCACGATCCCCATGGAGGACGGAGTCAAGCTCTCCGCCCGGGTCTGGCGTCCCACCGCCTCGGACGCGGAACCCGTGCCGGCCGTCCTGGAGTACATCCCGTACCGCAAGAACGACCTCACCTCCACGCGCGACGCCATCCACCACCCCTACATCGCCGGACACGGATACGCGTGCGTGCGTGTCGACCTGCGGGGGACCGGCGAGTCGGAGGGCGTGCTGCTGGACGAGTACCTGGAGCGGGAGCAGAGCGATGCCGAGGCCGTGCTGGCCTGGATCGCCGAACAGCCCTGGTGTGACGGGAACACCGGGATGATGGGCATCTCCTGGGGAGCGTTCGCCGCTCTCCAGACGGCCGCCCGGAGGCCGCCGAGCCTGCGGGCCATCTGTCTCGCCTCGTTCACCGACGACAGGTACGCGGACGACATGCACTACCTCGGCGGCGCGATGCTGTCCGACAACCTGGCCGAGGCCGGGACCATGTTCGCGTACGCCACCTGCCCGCCCGACCCGGCCGTGGTCGGTGGACGCTGGCGGGAGATGTGGCGGGAACGGCTCGACGCCGCACGCCCCTGGGTCCTGGAATGGCTGCGCCACCAGCAGCGGGACGACTACTGGCGGCACGCCAGTCTGAGCGAGGACTACACGGCCCTGCGCTGCCCGGTACTCGCCTCCAGCGGCTGGGCGGACGGCTACTCCAACGCGGTGACCCGGCTGCTGAGCAATGTCGACGTGCCGCGCAAGGGACTGATCGGCCCCTGGTCGCACAAACTGCCGCACCTGGGCGAGCCGGGACCGGCCATCGGGTACCTCCAGGAGGTCGTGCGCTGGTGGGACCACTGGCTCAAGGGCATCGACAACGGCGTCATGGACGGCCCCATGCTCCTGGCCTGGATGCAGGAGAGCGTCCCGCCCTCGACCTCCTACGAGGAACGGCCCGGCCGGTGGGTCGGAGAGCCGTCCTGGCCCTCACCGAACATCGGTGAGGCGGTCCTCCCGCTGCGCGACGGCGCACTGGGGAGGCCCGGGGACCGGCGGAGCGAGGAGGACCGTGCCCACACGGTGCAGTCGCCGCTGTCCGTCGGCCAGTTCGCCGGCAAATGGGCCTCGTACAACGCCCCTCCGGACCTGCCCTACGACCAGCGTGAGGAGGACGGCGGATCGCTCGTCTTCCAGACCGCACCGCTGGACGGGCGCGTCGAAGTCCTCGGCGCACCCGCCCTCGACGCGGAGGTGGCCTCGGACGCACCGGTGGCCCAGCTCAACGTCAGGCTGTCCGACGTCGCACCGGACGGACGCTCGACGCGGGTGACCTACGGCGTACTCAACCTGACCCACCGCGACAGCCAGGAGCACCCGGAAGCGCTGGAGCCGGGCAGGCGGTACCGGGTGCGCGTCCCGCTGCACAGCATCGCGCACGCGTTCCCGCCCGGACACCGCATCCGGGTGTCGCTGTCCACCTCGCACTGGCCGCTCGTCTGGCCGGCCCCCCGGCCGGCGCTGCTCAGCGTGTACGAGAGCGGCAGTACCCTGACCCTGCCCGTCCGCCCCGAGGACGTGCCGGAGGACAAGGCCCTGCGCCCCTTCGGCGAGCCCGAGGGCTGCGCACCGCCCGCGGTCACGCGGCTGAGCGAGCCGGAACAGGCGTGGACCGTCACCAGGGACCTGGTCGACTACCGGTCGGTGCTCGACATCGTGAAGGACCGGGGACTCCAGCGGTACGAGGACACCGGGATCGAGACCGGGCTGAGGGCCTGCGAGAAGTACAGCTGGACCGGCGAGGACTTCGGATCGGTGCGCGGCGAGTCGGCCTGGGTGATGCGCTTCGGCCGCCCCGACTGGGACGTACGCGTCGAGACGCGCACCGTGCTGACCTCGGACGAGGACGCCTTCCACGTGGACGCGACGCTCGACGGGTACGAGGACGGCCGCCGGGTCTTCTCCCGCACCTGGAACGAACAGATCCCCCGGACGAACGTCTGACCCGTCGGCCCGGGGCGGCGCCCGAAGAGCAGGGCGCCGCCCCGGCGCGTACGTGACCCGCACGTGGAGACCCGCCGACGGGGTGGGGCTCGCGGGCGGTCAGGCCCCTGACCCCTCATCAGATGCCGGTCACCGCCCGGTGTGCGCGGGGCCGCGCACGGGAGACCCGCGGGGGCGCTCTCCCCAGGGGCGAGTGCTTGTGATCACCGACGCCGGGGCACCTTCGAAAAGGCGCATCGGGTGGCCGAGCGGAGAGCCGGCTCACCGGCGTGGCCGGAGGCTCGCCGGGAGCCGTCCCGGCAGAGCAGTGGGCACCCCGGTGGGCCGGGGATTAGGTTGGCGGGAAATCTCCGGGCAGCCGGACTCGTGATGGGGGCGAGCATGACCATGCAAAAAGGAACGAATGTCGCTGTGCCGGCTCAGGCCGTACGGGTCGAACTGGGCTGGCGCACCTCACCCGGGGCACCGGACGTGGACGCCTCGGCGCTCCTCCTCGTGTCGGGAAAGGTGCGCAGCGACGCGGACTTCGTCTTCTACAACCAGCCTGCCCACGCGTCGGGGGCCGTGCGTCACGAGGGAAAGCGGACCGCCGGGGACGGAGTCACCGACACCCTCGACGTCGATCTCGCCCGTATGGAGCCCGCGATCGACCGCGTGGTCGTCGTGGCCTCCGCGGACGGCGGCACCTTCGGCCGGGTGACCGGCCTGTACGTACGGATCGTGGACCGGACGAACGGCGCCGAGATCGCCCGGTTCGAGAGCACGGACGCGACCGTCGAGACCGCGTTCATCCTGGGGGAGCTCTACCTCCGCCAGGGCGCCTGGAAGTTCAGGGCCGTAGGGCAGGGGTACGACACCGGTCTGGGAGGCCTCGCGACGGACTTCGGCATTTCCGTCGACGAACCTCAGCGGCCGCAGGCGCCCCAGCAGACGCCTCCACCCCGGCAGCCCTCTCCGCCCCGCCCCGCCCCGGCTTCCTACGTCACCCCCCGGACGGCCCCCGCCCCACCGCCCGCGCCTCCCGCCGCGCAGCCGGTGAGGCTGACCAAGGTCACCCTCACGAAGGAGACCCCCTCCGTCTCCCTGGCGAAACAGGGCGGTACCAGCGGGGCGCTGCGCGTCAACCTCAACTGGGAAGTGCGCAAGCAGTTCAAGAGCTGGGGCGCGAAACTCGGAAGGGCCGTCGCCATGCACGCCGACCTCGATCTCGATCTCTGCGCGCTGTACGAACTCACGGACGGAAGCAAGGGCGTGGTGCAGGCCTTGGGGAACGCCTTCGGTTCTCTCGGCGGGCCGCCCTTCATCCACCTCGACGGCGACGACCGCACGGGCGCCCTCACCACCGGCGAGAACCTCACCGTCAACCTCGACCACAAGGACCGGCTGCGCCGCGTTCTGATCTTCGTCACCATCTACGAGGGCGCCCGGAGCTTCGCCGATCTGCACGCCACCGTCACGCTTCAGCCGCAGAACGGCGCGGCGATCGACTTCTCCCTCGACGAGTGCACGGTGCCCTCCACCGTGTGCGCGCTCGCGCTGATCACCAGCGACGGGGGAGACCTCACCGTGCAGCGGGAGGCCCGCTACCTGGTCCCCCAGCGCGGGGTGAGCCCCCAGCGGACCATCGACGCCGCCTACGGCTGGGGCATGGACTGGACCCCCGGCCGCAAGTGACCTCTCGGCCGCTCCCGGGAGGGACTCAGCTGTCCGGCGCGGTCTCGGGACGGGCGTACGTACGGCCCTTCCAGGCCGCACCGCGGCCCCGGTGGTGCCGCACCGCGGAGTCCACCGTCATCAGGAGATAGAGGACGGCGGTGAACGGCAGGAGCGGGGCCAGCCACAGCGACTGCCGGTAGTACCCCAGCATCGGCATGTAGGTGCCCGCCATCACCGCCCAGGCCGCACCGCCCGCCCACGCCGCCGCCGCATCGCCCGACAGCAGTCCGGCGGCGAGCGTGGCGGGCGGTGCCCCGTAGACCAGGCCCAGCCCCACGACCGTGCCGGCCAGCAGCAGCGGGTTGTACCGCAGCTGCGCGTACGCGCTCCGCGAGATCATCTGCCACAGATCCGCGAGCCGCGGACAGGGGCGCACGCTGTCCACCCGCTCCGCGAGCCCCAACCAGATCCGGCCACCGCTGCGCTGCACCGCGCGCGCCAGCGACTCGTCGTCGATCACCGCCTGCCGGATCGACTCCGGGATCCGGGCGCGCTCGGCGGCGCCGGTCCGCAGCAGTACGCATCCGCCCGCCGCGGCCGCCGTGCGCGACCCCGCCCGGTTCACCCGGCGGAAGGGGTACAGCTGCCCGAAGAAGTAGACGAAGGCCGGCACGACCAGCCGCTCCCACGGGCTCGTCACCCTGAGCCGGGCCATCTGCGAGACCATGTCGAAGCCGCCCGCGCCCGCGTCGCCCGCCGCGGCGACCAGCTCCCGCAGGCTGTCCGGCTCGTGCGCGATGTCGGCGTCCGTCAGCAGGAGGAACTCGGGCTTCCGCCGCCGGGCCAGTGCGATCCCGTGCCGCACGGCCCAGAGCTTCCCCGTCCAGCCCGGCTCGGGCTCGCCCGGGGTCACCACCGTCAGCGGAAGTCCGCCGAACCGTACCGACAGCGCCCGCGCGCGGTCCCCGGTGCCGTCCGTGCTGCAGTCGTCGACGAGGAAGACCTCCGCGTCCCCGGGATAGTCCTGGGCGAGCAGCGACGGCAGGCTCACCGGCAGCACGTCGGCCTCGTCCCTCGCCGGGACGACCACGGCCACCGAGGGCCAGCGCACCGGCTCCGCACGCCGCGGAAGCCGCTGGTCGGTCCGCCAGAAGAACCCCTGGCCCAGCAGCAGCCACACCCACACGACCAGCGAACCCACGGCGATCCCGGCAACGGCGCTCATCCGCCGAAGTCTGCACCACTTCGGCGGGGCCGCAAGGGTTGTCGACTATGGTGACCGGGTGAAGATCGCACTGATGGACTCGGGAATCGGCCTGCTCGCGGCAGCGGCCGCAGTACGCAGGCTGCGGCCCGACGCCGATCTCGTGCTGTCCTCCGATCCCGGCTCGATGCCCTGGGGCCCCCGTACACCCGAGGACGTGACCGTCCGCGCGCTCGCCGTGGCCCGCGCCGCCGCGGCCCACCGGCCCGACGCCCTGATCGTGGCCTGCAACACCGCGTCCGTCCACGCCCTGCCCGCCCTGCGGGCCGCACTGGAACCGGGCGTGCCGGTCATCGGCACGGTGCCCGCGATCAAACCGGCCGCCCGGAGAGACCGCCCCATCGCCATCTGGGCCACCCCGGCCACCACGGGGAGCCCCTACCAGCGCGGGCTGATCCGCGAATTCGCCCGGTCCGTCAGCGTGACGGAGGTGCCCTGCCCAGGGCTCGCCGATGCCGTGGAGCACGCCGACGAGGCGGCCATCGACCGTGCCGTGGCGGCGGCCGCCGCCCTCACCCCGCCCGACGTCGAGGACGTCGTGCTGGGCTGCACCCATTACGAGCTGCTCGCCGAACGCATCCGTGCCGCGGTGCGGCAGCCGGGTCGCCCGCAGGCGTTCCTGTACGGCTCCGCCGAAGCGGTCGCCGCCCAGGTGCTCCGCCGCATCGGTGCCGATGCCGCTCCGTCGGCCGAACCCGTCGGCACCCTGACCGTCCTCCTCGGCGGACAGCCCGCCGGCCTCCCGGATCCCGCTCTGGCCTACGCCGAGGGCCGGCTGCTCCAGGCCGTCAGCCCCGCGCTCTGACCCGCCCCGGCCCGCCCGGCTGCGCCACGCTCCCCTCGCCGGAGTGCGGAACGTGGGTACGCTGCTTGGCATGACGGACCACCCCGGCAACGCGCGGCACGGTTCGAGCCAGGCCCCGAGCACGGTCTGGACGGGCCGGGCCACCAATCGCTTCCAGTGGCTGCTCGCGGTCGCCGGAGCGGGCTGCATGGCCCTCGGCATCGAGCTCGCCGTCGACTCCGCGTGGAGCTCGGGGATCGCACCGCTCCTCATGTCCGTCATCGGCTGCGTCGCCGCCGGACTGCTCATCCTCTTCGGGACCCTCGCCTTCGTCCACGTCGCCGTCAAGGTGGACGGCGACGCCCTCGAGGTGCGCTGCGGCCACATCGGACTGCCCAGGCGCCGGATCCTGCTCACGCACGTCGTCGGCGCGGACTTCGCACCCAGGGTCACCCCGCGCCAGTGGGGTGGGTGGGGCTACCGCTGGCGCCCCGAACAGGGCACCGCCGTGGTCGTGCGCCGGGGCGAGGCGCTGGTCCTGAGGCTGGGGGACGGCAGAACCTTCACCGTCACCGTGGACGACGCGGAAGCGGCCGTGCGCTTCATCCGCGACCGCCTCCACCTGCCGGCCGGCGGGAAGCCCGGAGGCCCGGCGGGCGGCTGAACGGCCGGAGCGACTGCCGCTCCCACGGCCCGCCACCGTAGACTCCGCCGGGTGAGCGCCACCATCACCACCGTCGACCCGCCGTCCCCCGCACCCGTGCCCCGCAGCGGGAGACCGTGGCCGCGGCTCGTCCGGCCGGCCGCGGCCGTCCTGTCCGGTCTGCTGCTCTACGCCAGCTTCCCGCCCAGGCCCCTGTGGTGGCTCGTGCTGCCCGGTTTCGCGCTGCTGGGGTGGGTCCTGTCCGCCCGCAGGCTGCGCACCGCGTTCGGTCTCGGCCTCCTCGCGGGCCTCGGATTCATGCTTCCGCTGCTGCACTGGACGGGGGAGGAAGTCGGCCCGGTCCCGTGGCTCGCGCTCGCGTTCGCCGAGGCGCTGTTCATCGCCGTGGGCTGCGTGGGGATCGCCGCTGTCTCCCGGCTCGCCTACTGGCCCGTCTGGGCGGCCGCCGTCTGGGTGCTCGACGAGGCGGTCCGGGCCCGGGTGCCGTTCGGCGGCTTCCCCTGGGGCAAGATCGCCTTCGGCCAGGCCGACAGCATGTTCCTGCCGCTCGCCGCGCTGGGAGGCACCCCGCTGCTCTCCTTCGCCGTGGTGCTGTGCGGATTCGGGCTCCTCGAAGCCCTTCGGCAGGTCCGCCGGTACCGCTCCACCGGTACCGTTCCCCGCGCCGCGGTGGTGGCGGCGGCCGTCACGGTCGCCGTCCCTGTCGTGGCCGCCCTCGCGGCGCTGCCGCTCGTCGACGACTCGGCCGAGGACGGCACCGCCACCGTCGCCGCGATCCAGGGCAACGTGCCCCGACTGGGGCTCGACTTCAACTCCCAGCGCCGGGCCGTGCTGGACAACCACGCCGACCGCACGGAGCAGCTCGCCCGCGACGTGAAGGCGGGCAAGGTGGCCCAGCCCGACTTCGTCCTCTGGCCGGAGAACTCCTCCGACCTCGACCCGTACCGCAACCCCGACGCCCGCGAGGCGATCGACCGGGCCGTGCGGGCGATCGGCGTCCCCACGGTCATCGGGGCCGTCCTGGCCCCCGACACGGGCGCGCTCCGCAACACGCTGATCGAGTGGGACCCCGACAACGGCCCCGTCGACACGTACGACAAACGGCACATCCAGCCGTTCGGCGAGTACATGCCCATGCGGTCCTTCGTGCGGATCTTCAGCAAGGACGTCGACCGGGTGCAACGGGACTTCGGGTCCGGCAGCAAGGTCGGCGTGTTCGATCTGGCGGGCACCAGGGTCGGCCTCGTGACCTGCTACGAGGCCGCGTTCGACGACGCGGTGCGCGACACCGTGAAGGACGGCGGCCAGCTCATCGCCGTCCCGAGCAACAACGCGACCTTCGGGCGCAGCGAGATGACCTACCAGCAGCTGGCCATGTCCCAGGTGCGGGCGGTCGAGCACGGGCGCTCCGTCGTCGTGCCCGTCACCAGCGGCGTGAGCGCCGTGATCCGGCCGGACGGCACGATCGTGCAGAAGACAGAGATGTTCACTCCCGACGCCCTGGTCGACGAGGTTCCGCTGCGGTCCTCGCTGACGCCCGCCACCCGGCTGGGAACCCTGCCCGAAGGGATCCTCGCGCTGCTCGCGGTGGCCGGCCTCGGCTGGGTGGCGGTCCGGTCCGTACGGGTGAGGAAGGACCGCAGGCAGGAGCCGGAGAGCGTCCCGTCGGCCACGTAGGATCGCCGCATGGCTACTCCCGACTTCATCCGTGAGATCCGTGCCACGGCCGGTCATCAGCTGCTCCTGCTGCCGGGCGTCAGCGCGATCGTCTTCGACGACGAGGGCAGAGTGCTCCTCGGGAGGCGGTCCGACACCGGTGAGTGGTCGGTCGTCGGTGGCATCTCCGAGCCGGGCGAGGAGCCTGCGGCGACAGCCGTGCGCGAGGTGTACGAGGAGACCGCCGTGCGCTGCGTGGCGGAGCGGGTGGTGCTCACGAAGGCGCTGGAGCCGGTGACGTACGCCAACGGGGACGTGTCCCAGTACCTCGACATCACGTTCCGCTGCCGGGCGACCGGCGGCGAGGCGCGGGTCAACGACGACGAGTCCCTCGAGGTGGGCTGGTTCGCCCTGGACGCGCTGCCGCCGCTGAGCGAGTTCTCGCTGTTCCGGATCAGGCAGTCCGTCGCGGACGAACCCACCTGGTTCGAGCCCGCCGGATCCTGACGGCACCGAGGCCTCCTCCCCGCCCGGTCGGCGGGCAGGAGGCCTCGGTGCCATGGCCGGTTCAGGTGTTGCGTGCCTCGGCGTGCATCTCGGCCCGCTCGCCGACGACGTCCGTCCGGTCCGGCCCGTCGGCTTCGATGTCCGTGAGGTCCCGGTTCCGGGTCTCCTTCGCGCAGACGATCGCCAGTACCGTGACCAGAGCCGCGGCGATGACGTACAGCGAGATCGGCGTCGAACTGCCGAAGTCGGCGAGCAGGGCGGTCGCGATCAGCGGTGCCGGGGCACCCGCGGCGACCGAGGAGAACTGGGCGCCGATCGACGCACCCGAATAGCGCATCCGGGTCGCGAACATCTCGGAGAAGAACGCCGCCTGCGGCGCGTACATGGCGCCGTGGAAGATCAGCCCGACCGTGACGGCCAGCAACAGGCTCCCGAAGCTCCGGCTGTCGATGAGGGCGAAGAACGGGAACATCCACAGCCCCACACCGATCGCGCCGACCAGGTAGACGGGCCTGCGCCCCACCCGGTCCGACAGCGCACCCCACAGCGGGATCACGGCGAAGTGCACGGCGGACGCGACGAGTACGGCATTGAGGGCCGTCTGCTTGCTGAGATCCGCGGCGGTCGTCGCGTACACGAGGATGAACGCCGTGATGACGTAGTAGCTGATGTTCTCGGCCATCCGCGCGCCCATGGCGATGAGCACGTCCCGCCAGTGATGCCGCAGGACGGCGACGAGCGGCATCTTCTCCGCCGGAGCGGCGGCGGACCTGCGTAGCTCGGCCTGGGCCAGGGCGGCCTTGAACACAGGGGATTCATCGACAGAGAGACGAATCCACAGTCCGAGGATCACGAGCACGCCCGAGAGAAGGAACGGGATCCGCCAGCCCCACGCCTCGAAGGCGGACTCGGACATGAGCGCGGTGAGAGCGGAGAGCACCCCGGTCGCGAGCAACTGCCCGGCCGGCGCGCCCGTCTGGGGCCACGACGCCCAGAAGCCGCGGCGCTTCGCGTCACCGTGCTCCGACACGAGCAGCACGGCCCCGCCCCACTCGCCGCCGAGGGCGAAGCCCTGCACCAGCCGCAGGACGGTGAGGAGCACGGGAGCGGCGGATCCGATGGTGGCGTGCGTCGGCAGGAGCCCGATGGCGAAGGTCGCGCCACCCATCAACAACAGACTCAGCACCAGCAGCTTCTTGCGCCCCAGCCGGTCCCCGTAGTGCCCGAACACCAGAGCCCCCAGGGGGCGTGCGGCGAATCCGACCGCGTAGGTGAGGAAGGAGAGCAGCGTGCCGACGAGCGGGTCGGAGCCGGGGAAGAACAGTTTGTTGAAGACCAGCGCGGCAGCCGATCCGTAGAGAAAGAAGTCGTACCACTCCACGGTGGTCCCGACGAGGCTCGCGGCGACGATGCGGCGAAGGTTCGAGGCGGGTGGGGGAGCGGTTACTGGGGCGGCCATGGGTACCACTTCCGGACAGTTGGCGGGGACGATTCCGTGTCGCCATACCGTAGGAAGGGGCAGGTCAGGGGCGTATGTGGCGGGACACCACAGTTCGGGTGCGCGGTGTGCGGGCGGACGCCACGGGGAGGTGTCCGGGGCCTGCTCCGACGGTGTCCACCGCCGCCCCGGTCACACCCCACGTGTCCTGAGGGAGAGTCGGGCCGGTCGCCGGACTCGTGCCACCGGGCAGAGATGGCCCCCGGGCCCGGGCGGTCGTCATCGGCGGGACCGACCGGCCGAAGATGTCCTGTCGGCCGTTTCGGAGCCCGTTCGTACGGGCTCGGCCGACAGGACGGTAGAGGCGACGGAGCCACGGCCGGCAGGGAACCGGCACCTGCCCCGTGGCCGTCCGATTCGCTGGGCCTCCGGGCGGGCGGGGCAGGTCTGCGGTTCACGCCGCCTCGGACCGCTGCGCTGCTCCGGACGCGCCCCGGCGCAAGGCAGCGGCCGGCGCGCGCTATGCGGAGGGCCGGGCCTGGATCAGGCCGCTGATCTCCTGGGGGGTGAGGCCGGTGAGCTGAACGATGCGCGGGGCCGGGATGCCGGCAGTCAGCGCGCGGTGCACGAGTGCTTCCCGGTCCTTGGGCATCTCCCGGAAACCGACGAGCTCTGCTTCCAGGTCCGCGATGGCTTTCGGAGCGCACTCCTGGTGCACACGCAGCGCCTCCTCCTCGCTCAACGGAACAGGAAGGCTCTCGGCATCCTCGGGAATCAGCGCTTCGGCGTCGGCGGGGAGGATCCTGACCCGCTCCGCCGAAGCGGAGACACCGTGAGCCTGCAGCCACCCGTGCACAGCGGGTGTCTCCGCACACGCCAGGGCGCCGACCGCGGCGAGAGCGGCCCCCACCAGGGGGTAGCCGTCGGGGAGCAGGAACAAGCGAGCGTCGTGGTCCATCGTGTGCGAATCTCTTCCTGGTCGGCGCCTCGGTGACGGCTCGATAGTAGCCGCGGCGTGCGCGTGCAAGGCCCTCGTGTCCTCTGCTCCGGCGGGAGCGTCCACCGGTGGAACCAGCAGGCGTCACCGGTACGCCGGTACGCGATCCGGCCCCTCCGCCGCACAGGACGATGACCCGTCACCATCCGCCGCGGCAGCACGAGCCGCCGGTGGAACTCCCGGGGGACCGAGGGGTTCGGTCGTGCCCGCCCGAGGGGCAGTTCGAGCGACTCCGGAGGGGCGGAACTATGTAAAGATGCCGTCATGTCCGGATTTCGCATCCGCTCCAGATTTTTTTCGGACACTCGGCGGCCGGACAGTTCGGCCGGCAGTCCGGGAAGGGGTCCGCGCTCCGTACTGAGCATCCACAGTGTCGTCGGCCAGATGTTCCTGCTGCAAATGGCAGTCGTGGTGATGCTCGCCGTCGGTGCCGTCGTCGCGCTCGTGCTGGCCGCCGGGCGCGACAGCAACCGGGATGCCCGCGACCGGTCCCTCGCCGTCGCGCAGGGCTTCGCCAACTCCCCGGGGATCGCGGCGGCCCTTGCGTCCCCCGATCCCACCGCGGCACTGCAGCCGAGTGTCGAGCGGGCTGCCAGGAACGCCGACGTCGACTTCGTGGGCGTCACGAACCGCGACGGCGTCTACCGCGCCAACTCCGTGCCCGATCGCATCGGCCTTCGCACCACCACCGAGCTCGCTCCCCTGCTGGTCGGGCACACGGTACGGGAACAGGCCGTGGGCTCACTCGGCCCGCAGGTCAGGGCCTACGTCCCCGTCAGGGCCCCGAACGGCTCGGTGGTCGGCCTGGTCACCGCCGGCGTCACACTCAAGCATGTCGGCGACAGGGTCGCGGAGCAGATGCCCGCCCTGCTGGGAGCCATCGCCGGTGCGGTGGTGCTCATGACGGGCGGAGCGGCACTGGTCAGCCGACGCCTGCTGCGCCAGACGCACGGTCTCGGCCCGGCCGAGATCACCAAGATGTACGAGCACCATGACGCGGTGCTGCACTCCGTGAAGGAGGGCATCCTCATCGTCGATGTGGACGCCCGGCTGCTACTCGCCAACGACGAGGCGCAGCGCCTGCTCTCCCTCACCCCGAAGGCCCAGGGCCTCCCCGTCGACGAGCTCGGGCTCCCCTCGCAGACGGCCGACCTGCTGGCCTCGGGCCGTGTGGCAACGGACGAGGTGCACCCGGTGGGAGGCCGGCTGCTGGTGGTCAACCAACGGCCCACCAACCGGCACGGAGGGCCCGGGGGCAGTGTCACCACTCTCCGCGACTCCACCGAGCTGGAAGCCCTGTCCGGCAAGGTGGAGGCTTCCCAGAAACGCTGGAAGGTGCTGTACGGCGCCAGCGTGAGCATCGGCACCAGCCTCGAAGTGACCCGCACCGCCGAGGAGCTCGCCGATGCGGTCGTGCCGGACTTCGCCGACTTCGTCACCGTCGACCTGGCGGAGCCCGTACTGCGTGGCGGGGAGCCCACGGGGTCGGAGCGGGAACTGCGCCGCGCGGCCACGGCCGGCATCCGCGAGGAGCATCCGCTCCTCGCCACCGGCGAGCCGATCGGCCTCACCTCCTCAGCCCCGCAGATGGAGGGCCTGGCCGGAGGGAGAGGCGTCCTCGAGGCGGACCTCCGCACCGCGACGCGGTGGCAGGCGCAGGACCCCGAGCGCTCGCGGCAGATCCTCGACTACGGATTCCACTCCCTCATCATCGTGCCGCTGTCCGCACGGGGAGTCGTCCTGGGGATCGCGGGCTTCTGGCGCTCGGAGCGGCCCGAGCCCTTCGAGCCGGACGATCTGGCTCTGGCCGAGGAGGTGACCGTCCAGGCCGCAGTCTGCATCGACAATGCCCGCCGCTACACCCGTGAGCACACCGTGGCCGAAACCCTGCAGCGCAGCCTGCTGCCCGGCGACCTGCCCAGGCAGAACGCCCTCGAGGTCGCCCACCGCTACCTGTCCGCCCACGCCAAGGTGGGCGGCGACTGGTTCGACGTCATCACTCTCTCCGGTGCCCGAGTCGCTTTGGTCGTCGGCGACGTGGTCGGTCACGGCGTCCATGCCGCCGCCACCATGGGCCGTCTGCGCACCGCCGTGCACAACTTCTCCGCCCTCGATCTTCCACCGGGCGAGCTCCTGGCCCACCTCGACGAGCTGGTCGCCCGCATCGACACCGACGAGGCCACGGACGACGGGAGCGCGGCAGTCACCGGCGCCACCTGCCTGTACGCGATCTACGACCAGGTCACCGGAGACTGCGCCCTGGCTCGCGCGGGGCACCCTCCGCCCGCCGTCGTGCATCCGGACGGCACCGCTGTCTTCCCGGACGTCCCCGTCTCCCCTCCCCTGGGGGCAGGCAGCGGCCTGCCCTACGAGACCGCCCGGCTCAGCCTGCCCGTTGGTTCCCGCCTCGTCCTCTTCACCGACGGCCTCATCGAGTACCGCCGCCGCGACATCGACACGGGACTCGGCCTCCTGCGCGCCTCCCTGACCGGACGACCGCAGCGCACCCCCGAGCAGACCTGCCGGGACATCCTCGACGCCATGCTCCCCGGCCGACCCGGCGACGACGTCGCCCTCCTGGTGGCCCGCACCAAGCGACTGGACCCCGCCCAGGTCGCCGAGTGGGACGTGCCGGACGACCCCGCGGCCGTCGCCACCATTCGCAGGGAATGCGCCCGCCGACTCGCGGAATGGGAGCTCGAGGAGATCTCCTTCATCACCGAGCTGATCCTCAGCGAGCTGATCACCAATGCCATCCGCTACGGGATCCAGCCGGTCCGGGTCCGCCTGCTGAAGGACCTCACGCTGATCTGCGAGGTCTCCGACGCCTCCAGCACATCACCCCACATGCGCCGGGCGACGGCCACCGACGAGGGCGGCCGCGGTCTGTTCCTCGTCGCCCAGTACGCCGAACGCTGGGGCACCCGCTACCTCCCCCGGGGCAAGGTCATCTGGACCGAACAACCCCTGCACGACGGAGCGGCGGAACCGAGCGCCGTTCAGGTCGACGCCCTCCTCGACCAGTGGGACGAATGAACGGGACCCGGGGGCAGCGCGTCGGAGCCGTCCTGCGGAACGCCGGATTCCCGAGAGGCCCGCTGCGACCGGTGACCTGCTGGTGACCGGGCCGCTCCCGGACCTTCAGCGCTCCGCCTTCACCCACGGTCTGACCCCGAGCTTCCCGGTGGTCCCGAGGTCGAGGCCCGGGGTCACCGTCACCGGGTCGGCACCGGCCTTCGCCCGGACCCGCACATGGGGCACGTTCACGGGCGTGCCCGGTTCGGTGGTGTTGCGCCACACCAGGCCCGCGGTCGCAGACTCGCCGGGCCCGAGCGTGACGCGGCGGGGCTGCTTGTCGTCACCGGCGCCGGTGGTGATCCCACGGCTGCCGTCGAGGATCTCGACGCCGTCGACGGGCTCGAGGCTGTCGTCCAGGAGCTCCAGCAGCGGGTAGCCCTCGACGGTGTACTCACGTGTGCCGCAGTTGTCGAGATGCAGGCCCACGACACGCAGCCCCATGGCCGCATCGCCCTCGTCGGCGCTGACCCGGATCCCCGATTCGGGGCACGTGCCCGCTTCGGCGGGCGCCTCGCTCGCGGGGACCTTGGTCACCTGGAGCACCTCGGCCTGTGTCACCCGCGGTGCGGTGGGTGGCAGCTCCCCGGCCCTGACCGTGCCCCGTACGGTCTTGCCGGGGCCGACGTCACGCACGGTCGCGGTCTGGTTGGCCATGGCCCCGCCGTCACTGCTCATGAAGGTGAAGACGACCGAGTAGGTCAGGGATTCGGAGCCCTCGTTGGTGACCTCGTAGGCGGCGACGACCCCCGAGTCCATGGCGAGGCTGCCGGTGGAGACGGAGTGGCTGCGCCTGGGCGAGGGCGAAACCGACGGGAGGGTCAGCGAGGTGATCCGTACGCCGTCCTTGCCCGGATCGTCGACCTGCGTACGGATAGGCGCATCGGCCGCGCCGGCTTCCGCGGTGCCGGTGCCCTCCGTCCCGCAGGCCGTGAGCAGCAGGGTCGTCGCCGCCACAGCCGCCAGGAAGGGGGCGGTGCGGGCGAGAGCCGGACGGGGAGGGGCGGGTCTGCGCATCCGGTCATCTGATCAGGGTTCAGACCCTGCACATGTGAGGGAGGCCATATTTCCGGTCACAGGGGCGTCACAAGTCCTGGGCGGGAGCGAATGGCCGTCTGTCACTGCTGAGTTGCTCGCTCTTCTGCCCAATACCCACCGAACGGAGGCCAGTTCGACTGTGTGGTCCTCTCGGGCAGACAGCCGTCGAGCACAGTCGGTCCGATCGCCCTACGAACATGGGTACGGGTACTCAGGTCGCGGTCGCCCCCCGACGGCACAGTTGATCTCACACCGAGCAACACGGTTTCCTCACATCGGAGTTAGAGATGACTGCCTCGTCGCGGGCCCTGCCCCGGATCCTTCGCCACCACCTGGTTATCTGCTGACGCAGCGTCAGAACGTTTCACCAGGGCGCCGGTGGCGGCGCGACCGACTTCAGTGTTTCAAAGGTGGGGACAGCTTTGCGCGGGAACAAGAGACGAACGGGTGCGGCCATGGTGGCCGTGCTGCTCACGACCTGCCTGACGGCCGGCTCGGCGTCGGCCGGGACGCCCCGGACCGGGGCGGACGGAACGGGATCAGGCGGGGAGTCCGGCACGACGGCGCCCCGGGGGGAGAGCGCCAGGACCGTCGTGACGCTGATATCCGGCGACCGGGTGCACGTCGACGCGAGGGGACAGGTGACGCGCGTCCAGCCCGGTGAGGGCCGCGAACACATCGCGATGTCCGTCCAGCGGGTGGGGGCCGACACCTACGTCCTGCCGTCCGACGCGCACCTCCTGGTCGGGCAGGGCACCGTGGACCGCCGGCTGTTCAATGTGACGGGACTGCTGAGGGCCGAGTACGACGACGCGCACCGTGCGACGGTGCCGCTGATCGTCTCGTACACCAAGAGGAAGGCCACCGCGAAGACGGCGATCGCCGCCGCGGACATCCGGGTGCGCCGGAGCCTGCCCTCCCTCGCCGGCGAGGCACTGACCGCGCCCAAGAGCGACTCGGCCGGGGTCTGGGACGCGCTGACCACTGCCGACCGCCGGGGCGACGGGGCCAGGACGACGGCCCCGGGCATCGACCGTGTGTGGCTGGACGGCCGCCGCAAGGTGGCTCTCGACAGGAGCGTCGCGCAGATCGGGGCTCCGGCAGCCTGGCGGGCCGGGTTCGACGGTGCGCAGGTCAAGGTCGCCGTACTGGACACCGGTGTCGACGAAACCCATCCCGACCTCAGGGGCGTCGAGATCGCCCAGAAGGACTTCTCGGGTTCGAGCAGCACCGTCGACCACGTCGGCCACGGCACCCACGTCGCCTCGACGCTGGCGGGATCGGGGGAGAGGTCCGGCGGTACGCACCGGGGAGCCGCCCCCGGTGCCAGGATCCTGGACGCCAAGGTCCTCGACGACGAGGGGACGGGCGCCGACTCCGGCATCATCGCGGGGATGCAGTGGGCCGCCGACAACGGCGCGCGGATCGCCAACCTCTCCCTCG
The DNA here is from genome assembly GCA_014651175.1 of Streptomyces clavifer. Lineage (GTDB taxonomy): Bacteria > Actinomycetota > Actinomycetes > Streptomycetales > Streptomycetaceae > Streptomyces > Streptomyces clavifer. Next base: position 464,323 of record BMWJ01000005.1, read on the forward strand.
GGGGCGGGGACTCCACGGAGACCGACCCGCTCGAAACCGCTGTCGACCGCATATCCGCCGAGAGCGGCATCCTCTTCGTCGTCGCGGCGGGCAATGAGGGCCCCGACGCGACGACTGTCGGCAGCCCCGGCAGCGCGGCCTCCGCGCTCACCGTCGGCGCGGTCGACCGCAAGGACCGGATCGCGGAATTCTCCAGTGTCGGTCCGACCGCCGACGGCTCGCTGAAGCCCGACATCACAGCCCCGGGCACCGACATCGTCGCCGCGAAGGCGGCGAAGGGTTCGGAGGGTACTCCGGCCGTCCCCGGCTACGTGGCGATGTCCGGTACGTCGATGGCGACCCCGCACGTGGCGGGCGCGGCGGCGATCCTCGCGCAGCAGCACCCGGACTGGACCGGTGAGCGCATCAAGCAGGCGCTGACCGCCTCCGCCGAGCCGGGGAGCGGTATGTCGCCGTTCCAGCAGGGCACAGGGCGGGCCGACCTGGCCCGGGCGATCGTCCAGAGCGTGGTCAGCGAGCAGACCTCGGTGAACTTCGGCACCCAGCAGTGGCCGCACGGCGACGACGAGCCGGTGACCCGGCGGATCACCTACCGCAACGACGGCGCGGAGCCGGTCACCCTCGCGCTGTCGATGGAGACGGCCGGCCCCGGGGGCAAAGCCGTACCGGCAGGGTTCTTCGCCGTCGGTACCGACCGGATCACCGTCCCCGCAGGCGGCAGCGCCGGTGTCGACCTCACCGCCGACACCCGGACCGGGAGCCGGGACGGCATGTTCGCCGGAGTGCTCGTCGCAAGGTCGGCGGAGGGCGGCAGCAGTGTGCGCACCTCCTTCGGTGTGCAGCGGGAGGCGGAGGCGTACGACCTCACCCTCAAGTACATCGGCACCGACGGCAGGCCCTCGCGGTCGGGCACGTTCGTCCTCGGCCACGACGTCGACTTCGCGCTGAACGCCCACGACACCGAGGGCGACGGCATCGTCAGGACCCGGGTGCCGAAGGGCACCTACCTGCTGGAGACGCCGGTCCAGACCCGCAAGGGCGCACAGGGTGCCGCGGACACCGCGCTGATGGTGCAACCGAAGATCTCCATCGCCCGGAGCACCACGGTGACGTTCGACGCCCGTAGGGCGAAGCCGGTGAACATCACCGTGCCGCAGGCCGCCGAAAGCGTCGAGACCTCTGTGAAGTACTACCTGGAGACCGAGGACATCGGCTACGGCTCGGTCTGGCAGCAGAGCTCCTTCAAGGGATTCCGCATCGGCCATGTGGGCGCGGCGCTGCCGGCGAAGGAGTTCAGCTCGCACATCGGTGGTACCTGGCAGAAGGGCAGCACCACCTACAACCTGCTCTACGACCGCACCCGTTCCCTGCACACGGGGCTGGTCCACAAGGTCGCCGAGGGTGAACTGGCCCTGGTGAAAATCAGGATCGGCGCATCGGCCAAGAGGCGCACGGGCGCGATCAGCCCCACCTGGGAGACGTCCTCCGGGGTCGGATCCGAGACGGTCAGCAAGCCGTTCGCCCTGCCCACCACCGCGAAGACGTACGTCAACACGCGCAAGGGCGTCAAGTGGGGCTTCGTGGCCGGGCAGTACGGGCCCCGAAGCGGCGAGAGCCTCGACATCATCTACGCCCTGCCCGACCTCAAGCTCTACCAGCGGGGGAAGACCTACACGCAGACGTTCAACGTCGGGGTGTTCAGCCCGAAGATCGACACGTACAACACCGCCCGCCGCTACAACAACGACCTCAGCGTCTGCATAGGGGAGTTCGCCGACGGCTCCGGTCACACCGGTGAGTCGGTGACGACCAAGCAGCGGACCCTCGTCACCGTCGACGGCAAGAAGCTGCTCAGCTCCAGTGGGGCGCTCTGCCAGGACGCCGACGGTCTGCCGTCCAAGTCCGCCACGTACCGGATCAGTACGTCCGCGGACCGGTCCACCGCGGTCGCCGGCGTGACCACGCGCCTCCTCGCCGCCTGGACGTTCACGTCGAAGAAGGTCCCGGGCGAGGAGTACGCGGCGCTTCCCCTGTCCTCGGTCCGCTTCGCCCCGAAGCTGGACCTGCGGAGCACGGCCGCGGCCGGCAAGAGGCTCACGGTCCCGGTCACCATCCAGGGCCCGGCGGCCAAGAAATTCGGGGCCCTGTCCGTCCAGGTCTCCTACGACGGCGGCAAGAAGTGGTCCAAGACCCCGGTCGTCACCCAGAAGGGCAAGCGGTCGCTCTCGCTCAGCCACCCGAAGAAGGCCACATCGGTCTCCCTCAAGGCGAAGCTCACGGACGGGAGCGGCAACACGTACCAGGTCACCGTGGTCAAGGCGTACCTGATCAGGTAGTCGGCACCGCCGGCCACCTCGCCACCGCATGACATCGAGCCTCGCCCGGGGAATGAACGAGGACCCCCGGGCGGGGCTCCCTGCTGTCCCGGGCCGGCTGCCGCTCCCGCGCCACCAGTCTTCAGGTCCCCGGTTCGCGAAACGTCCGTCCGGGTGCCCCGGGCGGCGTCCTCGCCGGTGCCCGGGAGCCGGCCCCTGCGTGCCGCGGCGGCCGGTGGCGGGCCCCGGATGCCGTGCACCGGCCTCCTTCCACGGTCGCGGCGGCGCCCCCGTGAAACCGGCTTCCGCGGGTCCCGTCGGCGGCGCTGCACCCGACACCCGCGCCCTGACCCCCTCTTATGGCACAACAACCATGCGAGCAGCGCGTGGCGTCGTGTTCCCTGACGCCAGGCGGGTGAGCATGTGCGGACCCAGCCCTATTCCCGCACCGAGGCGATGCGATGTCCCGCGCCAACCACGTCCGCCCCGAGAGCGTCGCACCAAGGTGGATCCTGCGGCACCGGCCGCCGGAGCAGTCGCTGTTCAGCGGCATCTACGGCCTGGTGCTGGCCAGTGCGCTGGTGGCTGCGCTGGACGCGACGGGCGAGAAGGCCGATCCCGGCCAGGACGCGCTGTGGGTGCTGCTCACCGCGCTGGCGGCGGGTGCCGCCCACGGGTACGCACACGTCATCGCGCAGCGTGCGTCCTCCGGCAGGGCAGCAACCACGAGCAGACTGCGGCTGGTGCTCGCCGAGTGGCCGCTGGTCGCCGCCGTGCTGCCGACCGTGGGGATACTGCTTGCGGCGATGGCCGGGTGGTGGTCAGAGGCCACCGCTGTGGACACAGCCCTGCTGCTCAACACCGTCGCTCTGTTCGGCTGGGGTACTTGGGCCGCCCGCATCGCCGGGTACGGATGGCCGTCTTCGTGCCGGGCGGGGAGCCTGGACATGCTGATCGGCCTGGGGATCATCATCGCTGATGTCCTGATCGACTGATCCGTTGCTCGCGGATCACCTTGCTGACCGCATGAGCAGGGCGGGCGTAAGGGTTCGCACGCCTGCGTGAGCATCGGTTCGACAGGTGGCCCGAGAACCCCAGGACTCCCGGCGGAGACGGACACGCCTCTGGTTCAGACATCGGGGTGCGCGTCCGTCCGGAGCGTCCACGCGGCCCCGGGACAGCCTGCCGGGAGGGGCGGGAAGCGGTGGCCCTTCACGTCGGTGCTCCAATGATGGCCCGCGCCGCAGTCGCACGCGTAGATCCCGCTCTCCGGGACGATCTCGCCCGGATGCCACGCCGTCCGTTCCTCACTCATGCTCTCTGTGTACGACGCCCGGCCGGACCGCGCGACTCAGGGGCCGCCTGTCCACAGGCGTCCGCACCGAGTCACGGAGGACGGCGCGGCGACGAAGGCGGTACGAGCGCACAGAAGCGCCCCGGACCAGCGGGGTCCGGAGCGCTGCACCCCGTCTGCGGGACCTGTACGAGGCCGGCGTCCCGCACCCGCAGCGGAAGGGCATCCGCCGGGGCGGACCACCACCGGCAGCGGCCGACGACCCGACCCCGCCACAGCACTACGCGTTCGCGGCCTCCGCCAGGACGCGGGCGAGCTCGCGGGGGCGGCTGGCCATCGGCCAGTGGCCCGAGTCGAGGTCCACATAGCCGATGTCGGTGGCGCGGGCGAGGTCGGGGCACTCGCCGCCGGCGATCCACTCCTTGGCCCGGGCGGGGGTGAACTCGGGGCAGATGAGCACGACGGGGACGTCGAAGCGGCGCTCGTCGGTCAGGCGCACGACTCCCCGTGCGACCCCCTCGGGAACGGGAACAGCGGCGGACGCGAGGCGGTGCCGGGTCTCCTGGTCCAGGTCGGCGGAGTCCGCCCCCTCGAAGGGGCCCCAGCCGGGGAAGGGCATGATGCCGCCCTTGATCGCGAAGTGATCGGCGTAGGCCCGCCCGTCGGCGGCAGGGAAGCCGCCGATCAGTGCGACCTTGGCCACCTTCTCCGGTCGTGCGTCGGCGGCCAGCCAAGCCAGGCTCGCCGCGGCGGAGTGTCCCACCACCAGCGGCTTCCCCGGTGCCGCGTCAACGGCGGCGAGTACTGCTGCCAGCTGGTCGTCGAGCGTCGCGGAGGCGGTGCCGTCGCCCTGGCCGGGGAGCGTGAGCGGCACGGGGCGGTGGCCGAGCGCAGTGAGTTCGGGCACGACGTCGTCCCATGCGGATCCGTCGAACCACAGGCCGGCGACGAGCAGGATGTCCACGGATGTACTCCCGGAGAAGAGTCGGATCTGGCTGCCGGCACGTTATCGGGAGCCTCTGACAACGGGCTCCGCCACTCGACCCGGCGACATCGTGCTGGACGCGCACGCGGTCGTCAGCCCCGCGGACGTCGTCCCGCGCAACCGGGTCGGGGAGGGCGCCGACGGCACCGTCGCGAAGACGCGCGGCGGGTACGGACCGGAGACCCTCGGCGGAAGGCCGGTGACCGCCGCGGTGCTCACGCCCCCTCAGCCCCACACGCTTCTGAACGACTTCGTGCGCCCACGGCGTTGCACAGGCCGTGGAACAGGGCCCAGGAGCGAGTGACGGCCCGCGCCGGACGAGGCCGAGCGGCTCGGCCGGCCTGGGGGAAGAGGGCTCGGTGGAAGCAAGGAGACCGTCACGCGCGCGAGCTCGCCCGTCTGCCCGCCCGTCGCAGGGCTCCGCTCACCGGCCCGCCGGGCGGGCCGAGAGCACGCGCGGGGGCCTGTCGACGTTGCGTGCCTTCGGGGCCCGCTCGTAACGTGACCGTTGCCCGTCGAGCCGACCGATCCGGCCGGTGGCCTGCGCGGTCGGCCTCGGCAGGCTCGGCCGCCCTCGGGACCGGCCGGTTCCGCACAGCCCCTCCCACCGCTGAAACCGGGTACGAATGAGTCAGTCACAGTCCACCGTCGGCGGATGGCACCGGCCTATGGTCGCCCGCCTGTCCAGTGAGGAGCACCGCGCGGCGACCGCGCTCGAGCTGTTCTTCGACCTGTGTTTCGTCACCGCTGTCGCCCAGGCGGCGACCGCGTTCGAGCACGAGCTGGCCGAGGGCCATATCGCGGACGGGGTCCTCGGCTACGCGATGGTGTTCTTCGCCATCTGGTGGGCGTGGATGAACTTCACGTGGTTCGCCTCCGCCTACGACACCGACGACGTCCCGTACCGGTTGCTCACGCTGGTCCAGATCACCGGTGCGCTCATCCTGGCCGCCGGTGCGGCCGACGCCCTCCAGCACGACGACTTCACCGTCATCACCTGGGGCTACGTCGTCATGCGGCTCGCCATGGTCACCCAGTGGCTGCGCGCTGCCCGCTCCGACCCCGAGCGCAGGAGCTCCTGCCTGCGCTACGCGGTCGGCATCCTCGTCGTGCAGATCGGCTGGGTGGCCCGGCTGGCCCTGCCCGAGGACTGGGGGCTGCCGCTGTTCGCGGTCCTGGTCCTGGCCGAGATCGCCGTCCCCGTCTGGGCCGAGGCCCCGGCCAGGACCACCTGGCACCCTCACCACATCGCCGAGCGGTACGGGCTGTTCACCCTCATCGTCCTCGGCGAGACCATCACCGCGTCCACCGTGGCCGTCCGTGCCGCTCTCGACGGGGAGGCGTCGTTCGGCGACATCGCGACCCTCGTCGTCGGCGGCGTGCTGACCGTGTTCGCCCTGTGGTGGCTCTACTTCGCACAGAACGCGCCTCGGCGCCTCACCGGCTTCAAAGCCGCCATCCTCTGGGGCTACGGCCACTACGCCGTCTTCGCCTCGGCCGCCGCCGTGGGTGCCGGGCTGGCGGTCAACGTCGCCCACGCCACGGGGCACGGCCACATCTCCGACCGGGCCGCCGCAGCGGCATTCACCATTCCGGTGGCCGTGTTCATCACCCTGGTGTGGCTGCTGCACCACCGGGCGCAGGAACTCCGCAGCCGGAACGACCTCATCCACCCGGTGGCCGTCCTCGCCGTGCTGGCCCTGACGTTCGCCCCGGGCGCGGTCCTCGCCACCGGCATCGTCGCCGCCGCGCTGGTCGCCACGACGCTCCTCGTGGCGACGCGGGCGCGCCGTGCAGCGGATCCCGCCGAAGCCGGGGCGGGAGGGGAGACCGGGCGCGCCGACGGGTAGGCACCCTGGCGCTCCCGGCAGCAGCCCTTCCGGAGCCCGCTACGTGCATCGCAGCTGTGGGCCACCGCCCGGTACGGCATGCCGTACCGGGCGGTGACCCGGCCGGGGGAGTGGGGGAAAGCCGTCTGCGCGCGGCAGGACCGGCAGGCGCGCAGCGGCAGCGTCCGGCAGCCGCGGAGACCGGGGAACCACGGGCGGACGGGAGCGCCCGCGGCGCACGCGTCAGCGGTCGGCGAGGGCGCGGATCTCGGCGGCGATCAGCTTCGGGTCCTCCTCTGCCATGAAGTGGCCGCAGGACACGGTGCGGTGGCGGAGCCGGGGCGCCCAGGAGCGCCACAGTTCCTCGGCGTGGTAGCCGAGGGCGGTGCCCCAGTCCTGCTGGAGGACGGTGACCGGCATGGCGAGCTGGTTGCCGCTCGCGCGGTCGGCGGCGTCGTGATCGACGTCGATGCCGGCGGAGGCGCGGTAGTCGGCCACGATGGACGGCACGGCCGCCGCGGAGGCGTCGAGGTAGTGGCGACGGACGTCGGCGGGGAGTGCGGCGGGGTCACTGGTCCATGCGTCGAGGAAGAACGAGAAGAAGGTGTCGGCCGCTCCCCGGATCATCTCCTCCGGCAGCCCGGGGGCCTGGGCCATCAGGTAGAGGTGGAAGCCGACCGCGCCGGACGTCCCGTGCAGCGCGTCCCACATGTCGAGGGTCGGCAGGACGTCGAGGAAGAGCGCGTGCGCCACCGCGCTCGGGTGGTCCATGGCGGCGCGGAACGCGACGAGAGCCCCGCGGTCGTGGCCGACCAGGGTGAACCGTTCGTGACCCAGTTCCGCGGCGAGACGCACGACGTCCCGGGCCATCGTGCGCTTGGAGTAGACGTCGGGGCCTGTCTCGGCGGGCTTGTCGCTGGTGCCGTAGCCGCGCAGGTCGGGGCAGACGACGGTGTGATCGGCGGCGAGGTCGGCCGCGACCTCGCGCCACATCAGGTGGGTCTGCGGAAAGCCGTGCAGGAGTACGACCGGGCTGCCGCTGCCGCCGACGGCGGCGCTCAGGGCGACTTTGTCGTCGACGGTCACGCGGTGTTCGGTGAAGCCGGGGATGCTCAGAGGGGACACGGGGTTTCTCCTGGTGCTCGTGGCAGAGTGGGCGTCCCGGACTCCTGGAGCCGGACCATCCGGGGACGCAGTCCAGGCTGAGGGCTCCGGATCAGTGATCGATGAGTGAACGGCGCGCCGGGAACGGGGCCGCCCGCGAAGGGACCGTGCCGTGGGCGTGGCGTACGGACTGCTGGGGCCGGTGGCCGCATGGGACGGGGACGGTGAACCGTTGGCGCTCGGGGCACCGCGGCACCGGGAGGTGCTGAGCCGGCTCCTGGTCGCGCGCGGCCGGGTGGTGCCGGTGGACCGGTTGGTGGCGGACCTGTGGGAGGGGGAGGCGCCGGCCGGTGCGGTGGGAGCAGTGCGCACCTTCGTGTCCGCGCTGCGCCGCGTGCTGGAGCCCCGGCGGCCCCCACGCCGGGCACCCCGGCTGCTGGTGACACAGGGGCCGGGCTACGTCCTGCACGCGGGCCGGGACGCGGTGGACGCGTGGCGGTTCGAGGACATCGCCGGCCGGGCCGGTGCGGCGGCGCCCCGGGGAGCCGTCGCGCTGTGGGACGAGGCTCTCGCCCTGTGGCGCGGTCCGGTCATCGCCGATTTCCCCGGCGCCCGGTGGGCCGCGGCCGACCGGGCCCGCCTGGAGGCGCTGCGGCTGCACGCCGTCGAGCGCCGGAGCGACGCCCTGTTGGCTACCGGCGCCGTCCGGGAGGCAGCCGTGGAACTGGAAGCCCATGTCGCGGCGCATCCGTGGCGCGAGGACGGTTGGGTGCTGCTTGCCACCGCGCTGGCCCGCTCAGGCAGGCGCGGCGAGGCCCTCGAGGCATTGCGGCGCGCACGGCGCACCCTGGCCCGGGACCACGGCACCGGCCCCGGGCCCGCTCTGGCCCGGGCCGAGGACCAGATCCTCAAGGGCTCCCGCGGGGCCGGGGCCGAGGAGGCGGCCGGTGTCGCCGACGGGGTCTGGGGCAGGGCTGCGGCGGCCTGGGAGCGCTCGGTGCCCGCCGGGTCCCGCGCCCGGCTGCACGCGACAGCCGGCCTGCTGCGCGACCTGGCCGTCACCGGCGCCACCGGGCTGGAGGAGGCCCGTGTGCACCGGCAGAGCGTCGTCGCGGCGGCCGAGGCCACCGGTGACGCCGATCTGACGGCCCGGATCATCGGCTCGTACGACGTCCCCGCCGTCTGGACCCGTGCCGACGACTCCGAGGGCGCCGGGCAGCTGGTACGTGCAGCCGCCCGCGCCGCGGCGGAGCAGGCCCCGGGCGCAGCACCTGCGCTGCGGGCACGCCTGCTGTCGGTCGTCGCGGTCGAGTCGCGCGGAGACGCCGCGGCGGACAGCCGGCCTGGCCGGGCCGTTGACGCGCCGGTCCTCGAACCGTGGCGGGCACGTGCGGAGAGGGCCGCGGAGGATGCCGTCCGGCTCGCGCGGCAGCTGGGTGACCCGGCGCTGCTCGCTTTCGCCCTCAACGGTGCTTTCATGCAGTCCTTCGGCCGCTGCGGCAACTGCACAGGCCGCGAGACGACCGGCCGGGAACTGATCCGGCTGTCCGGCGACCACGGACTGCCCGGCCACGAGGTCCTCGGTCGCCTCGTACGCCTGCAAGCCCTTGCCGGGCTCGGAGATCTCGACGCCGCGGAGAAGGAGGCCGAGGCCACCGACCGGCTGGCCGCACGGAGCGAGCGGCCGCTGGCGGGCGTGTTCACTTCCTGGTTCCGCGCGCTGCGGACCTGCGAGACCGAAGGCTGGGCGACGGCCCGCCCGTTGTACGCCCGTGCCCTGGAGAGCACCGCCGACTGCGGCATGCCCGGCCTCGCCCGCGGAGCGGACGCGCTGGTAGCCCTGGTGCCGGTGATGCGTGCCGACGGCGCCCTGCCGTCCCCCGACGACTTCGCCGGTCTCGACACCGGTCCGTACCGACCCTGGCTGGAGCCTTTGCTGCTGGCCGGTTCCGGTGCGGCGGACCAGGCCCGGCGGGCGTTGGACCGGGTGCCCAGGCCTCCGCACGACCTGCTTCAGGAGGCACTGTGGTGCGTGCTCGCCCGGGCCGCCCAAGCCGTCGGGCACGCACCGGTCCTGCGCCGGGCGGGCGACGCACTGGCCCCCGCCCGGCACGAACTGGCCGGAGCGGCGAGCGGTCTGGTCTCGTTCGGCCCGGTCGCCCGCCATCTGCGAGCCGTCGAGGACGCTCCGGCAGTGCATGAGTGACCGCATCGCGCCGCCCGCCGTCGACGGGGGCCCCGGTGGACGGGAGTTGGGGGCGTGCCGAGCAGGTCGAGGGGGCCCGGAGGACGGCGGAAGGTTCCGCCCAGCCGGACAGCAGCCGTGCTACCGGGGCGTCCGTAGGGAGAACTCGTTGCCGTCGGGGTCGAGCATCAGAATTGGACCGTCGCCGTCGCCTGCGTCGGTGCGCGTCGCACCGAGCGAGATCAGCCGGTGCGTCTCCGCCTCCCAGTCGGCGTCGGCGGGGAGCGCGAGCTCGAAGTACAGCCTGTTCGCGCCCGACTTCGGCGCCACCGGAGGGCCGCCCCATGTGATCTTCGTACCGCCGTTCGGCGACTGGATCGCGGTCTCCTGATCCTGGTCCCACACCAGCGGCCACCCCAGCGCCGCGCTCCAGAAGTAGCCGACCTCCTGCGTACCGTCGCAGGCCAGGGCTCCGATGAAACCGGTGTCGGCGAGGAAGTCGTTGCCCGCCTCGATGACGCAGAACTCGTTGCCGTCCGGATCGGCGAGCACCACATGCCCCTCTTCGGGGAGTTGCCCCACGTCGATGTGCACCCCGCCGAGTGCCAGTGCCCGGGCCACCGTCTGCTGCTGATCCTCCGGGGACGTGCTCGTCAGGTCGAAATGCGCCCGGTTCTGGACGGACTTCGGCTCCTGGCCGGGCAGGAAGCGGATGCGGAAACCGGTGGGACCGGGGGGCAGAATCGTCACGTCGTCGTCCGGCCCGTCGGCCGGCTCCCAGCCCAGGACCCCGGACCAGAACCGGGCCAGGGCCGACGGCCGGGTCGCGTTGAAGCAGATCGCGAACAGTTGACTGGTCATACCCCGAGCATCTCCTACCCACCGACGGCCGGTGCGAGGCCTCGCCCGCACCGCCAGCGCAGCCTAGGGTGGCCCTGCGGTACCCGCATCCGAGTTTCCGTCACCGGGGGCTCACGGTCACCCGTCGGGTCCGGACGGGGGCCGTCCGGGGCGAGGCCGCCGCGCAGGAGGACGGATTCCCGATCCGAGCAGAGTCCGGAGACCGCTCGGGGACGCCCTGCCTGCTGATGGAGCGGCCCGTCAGGGAAGGCGTGCCCGGACTCGGTGAAGCTGCCTCGAGGAGATGCCCCGGTGGCATGGTCGGGCCCCGTCCGTACTTTCGAAGGAAAGAGCAGGTCAATGCGAAGAGCGTCGTCTCCGGAGGCGGTGGGGGCGGGACCGACGGGAGCGGCGGGCTCGTCGCCCCCTGATTCCTCGTCCTCAGCGACAGCGGACTCGCCGCACCGGCCGTCCCGGGTGTCGCGGCGAAGGTCCTGCCTGCGCGAGGTTCTCCTCCCCCTGGTCACGGTCACGGCCCTGACCGGGTGTACATCCGGACAGGGCACCGCGTGCACACTCGTGGGCATGGACTCGGCGGTCTCCGTCGTCTGGCGCCCCGCCGACTTCGAGGGCTCCGGCGGGGCGACGATCCGGCTCTGCGTGGACGGTGCGTGTGAGGAGCGGGCGTCCGGGGACCCGGGCGATCCGTTCGGACGGGTGTCGGTGGGGCTGCCGCAGGACATCGGGCCGGAGCACCTGCCGGTCGAACTGACCGTCACCCCGGTGGAGAAGGGCAGACCGGTCAAGGACAGTGCACAGGCCGAACTGACCGAGGAACGCCCCAACGGCCCCGGCTGCGGGCCGGTGGCCTGGACGGCGACCTTCCGCGCCGATCCGGTGAAGGGACTTGTCTCCCCGAAGGGCCTCGTACTCCAGGAGAAGTAGCGGCACGGATGCCCGCGGCGCGACGGGACATCCCTCCGAGCGGTCGGCGGGGCCCTCTGTTCCCCGGGCAGCACGTCTCCCTTCGCGCCCGTCCGGATCACCGCGATGGTGCGCGGACGGCACGACACGTAGAAAGGTTCGTGCTCAGGCCCTGCCACCGCCTGCCCGGGTGGATCGCCGGTCCTTCGCAGGTGGTGACACCGGCAGCCCCGACGTGCGACCCCTCGCGGACGCACCGATGAGTTCGCCCGGCGCGGCGAGTCCTACCACCGTCGGCACCCCAGCACAGGAGGAAAGCGTGTCCCAGCTACTGAGAGTCCAGAACTTCAACGTCTCGAGTGACGGAATCGGTGCAGGCGAGGACCAGACCCTGGAGAGGCCGTTCGGTCATGTCGAGCCCGAGAAGCTGTTCGCATGGGCCGGCGCCACGGCGAGCTGGCCCATGCGCACCGAGCCCGGGGGAAGCCGGGGTCTGGACGACTACTTCACGCGGGACTTCGCCTGGAACATCGGCGCCGAGATCATGGGCCGCAACAAGTTCGGTCCCCAGCGCGGGCCGTGGGAAGACCACGAGTGGCAGGGCTGGTGGGGTGACGAGCCCCCCTTCCGTACCCCGGTCTTCGTCATGACCCACCACGAGCGTCCCTCGTTCACGCTCTCCGACACCACGTTCCACTTCGTCGACGCCGACCCTGCCGCGGTGCTCGAACAGGCCAGGCAGGCGGCCCGGGGCAAGGACGTCCGGCTCGGCGGCGGAGCGACCACCATCCGGGAGTTCCTCGACGCCGATCTCGTCGACACCCTGCACGTGGCGGTCTCGCCGGTGAAGCTCGGGTCCGGGGTACGGCTCTGGGAGTCCCCCGACGAGCTGCTCGACCGGTTCCACGTGGATGTCGTTCCCAGCCCGAGCGGGGTGACGCACCACCTGTTCTGGAGGAAGTGACCCGTCCGCCGGCCCTGTCGCGGGCCAGGGTTCGGCCCACGCCTCCATCGGTGTGGCGGCGGGTTGCCGATGGGGGCCCCGTACGTGTTCCTGCCCGTGCGTGCACCCGTTCCTCATGCCCTTGGACCGTGCGAAACGGCCGACCGGGAGCGGTTCGGGTTGATGCGGGTGTCCTACCGGTGCCGGTGTGGCCACGCCGACCGGTATGCGGCTCAGTTGTGGGTGGGGTAGTCGGTGTAACCCGTCGGGCCACCGGTGTACATCGCGTACCTGGCCCGGACGGCGTTGACGGGCGCACCGGTGCGCAGGCGTTCGACCAGGTCGGGGTTGGCGAGGAAGGGGCGGCCCAGGGCGATGAGGTCGGCGCCCACGTCGAGGAGGCGTTCGGCGGCCTCCCGTCCGCCGTCGGCGGGGATCTGGTCGGCGGGCAGAACCGGATTGGCGATGAGGGAGCCGGGCCAGATCTCGCGCAGACGGGCGAAGAGGGGATGGGCAGGGGCGGCGAAGGCGATGTGGAGGTAGGCGAGGCCCTTGTCGGCATTGGCCTCGAGGAGCGCGGGGTAGAGGAGGCCGGCGTCGGTGTCGGTGATGCCGTTGACGGTGTGGCCGGGGGAGATGCGCAGGCCGGTGCGGTCGGCGCCGATCGCGTCGACGACGGCGTCGACGACCTCGGTGGTGAAACGGATGCGGTTCTCGACACTGCCCCCGTAGGCGTCACGGCGGCGGTTGGTGTTGGGGGCCAGGAACTGGTGGAGCAGGTATCCGTTGGCGCTGTGCACCTCGACTCCGGCGAAGCCGGCGTCGAGGGCGCGGCGGGCGGTGGCGGCGAAGTCGCGGACGGTGGTCCGGATGTCCTCGGCGTTCATCTCGCGCGGGGTGACCGCTGCCCGGCGTCCGGCCGGGGTGTGAATGGTTTCGGGCAGCGCCAGCGGGGAGGGTGCGATCGGTGTCAGGCCGCTGGTGTCCGGGTGTCCGACGCGTCCGCCGTGCTGGACCTGAAGGAACATGGGCCCGCCGCCCGCGGCCCGGACGGCATCGGTGATCCGGCGCCACCCGGTGGTGTGGGCATCGGTGTACAGGGCGGCGATGTTCGGGTAGGTCTGACCGACCGGGTTGGGGGTGGAGGCTTCGGCGATGATCAGGCCCGCGGCGGCACGCTGCGCGTAGTACTCGGCCATCAGCGGGGTGGCGGTGCCGTCGCTCTCCGCGCGGTTGCGGGTCATGGGGGCCATGACCAGGCGGTTGGCCAGCTCGTGGTCGCCGAGGCGGGCTGGGCGCAGGAGCGGGGACGTGGTCGTGTCGTAGGTCATGCGACTACCGTAGAACCTGACATCCATGTGAGGATCAAGGCGAAAAGGCGTGATCTGTGTCATGCGCATAGGCGAACTGGCCCGGCGTACCGGAGTGAGTGAGCGCTCGTTGCGCTACTACGAGCAGGAGGGCCTGCTGTCGGCGGAGCGGACGCCCGGCGGCCACCGGGAGTACGCCGGGACGGCGGTGGCCCGGGTCCGACGCATCCAGGAGCTCTACGCGGCAGGTCTGTGCAGCGCGAAGATCGTGAGGTTGCTGCCCTGTATGAGGGACGACGGCGGGCCGGCCGAGACCGCGGACGCCTCCCTGGTGCGTGAGCTGACCGAGGAGCGGGCTCGCATGGACCGCATGATCGAGGACCTGCAGCGCTCCCGCTCCCTCCTCGACGGCGTCATCGAGGCCGCCTCGACGGATCGCACGGCGCCGTAGGCCCGGTCGGGTGATCGGGCCCGACCGGGCCGGTCGTGGGCCCCGCAGGACGGGGACCGTTCCGGTGGTCGGTGGTGGCCCCGAGAGCTCTCCCGGCCCGCAGCGCACCCGCGGCGAACGCCTGCCGGCCCCCGCTCCGCACGAATCGCCCGTCCCGTCTCCGGCCGGGCGTGCCCATGGCCGCGCCCGTGGGCCTCTCGCGCCCGGCCAGGGAAGCACGGGCGGCGTCGCGGGCCTGGGCCCGTGGCCGCGTGGACTCGCGGGTCGGGGCGTGCGACCGCCCGCGGCCCTGCCGTCCGTACCGACGCGGCGGCCTCCCCGGACCGGCCGGAGAGGGCGGTGGTGTGCTGTGGCGCACCCGTATACGGGTCGGAACGTCGCGGACAGGCCACCCGGCCGCCCTCCGGGTGGCGACGGTCGCCGTCTTCGCCGGTTCGGGTTACGGGTTGGGTGGGGCGCGTATCCGGCGCATGGGAGCGCAATGCAATCCGGGCGTGATGCTGAGTCTGCGGGCGTACGCCGACGGTTATCCGGAATTGCACGGGTCGTAATCAGCGATAGGTGCACAATCGGGACAGGGGGTGGCTGAATATTTTCGCGACGGAAGAGCTGTCATATGTCCCGGGCGCATCTGTTCCTTTGTTGTTCGATTGAGCGATCCTGAGTAATGGGCTGAAATTGCATCTTCAGCGTCCGGGGGTCCTCTAGTGTGATCGGTATGAACGGGGGAGTCGGGGTGACCCGGCTCGTATGCCGGTGCAGCACCGGCAACGGAGGCGTAACGTATCTCCGCTTCGCAGGGCCGGGACCGCACCGTGAGGGGGTGGGTCTCCCGGTGGTGCGGGTAATGCTGGATGCGGCACGCCTGGAAACACATGAGGAACATGCCGTGGGAAGAGTGAGAACGTGGGGGGACGGTCGTGACCAATCCTTTCGATGACGAGTCGGGGCGGTTCGTGGTGCTGGTGAACGGCGAGGCGCAGTACTCGCTGTGGCCGGCACATATCGATATCCCGGGCGGATGGCGCGTCGAGGGCTCCGAAGGATCGCGTCAGGAATGTATGGACGCGGTCGAGAGGGCCTGGACCGATATGCGGCCCGCCAGTCTGGTGCGGGCGACGGAGGCCGACGCCGGATAGGCCGGCGTCCCGGTCAACGATGGCATCACCGCAGGCCAGACATCACACTGTGGCTACCCGCCTGATCGGTTTCGCTCCCATTCGGGCAAAATCGATCAGGTGTGGGCGCTGATCAGTCGCGTCTCGGCTTCGTGTGATCATGCCGCCTTCATATGGTGTGCGTGGACCAGCGCCGCACTGCTTCGTCATTCGTGGTCAACAGTGAAGGTGACGGGGTTCCCTTTCGCGCGAACATGCCCGTAGGGACCCCATGAACGCCTGACGACATGGGTACTGCGATGTCCTCGTCGCTATCCCCTGCCCTTTGTCGGCAATCGATCCTGCATCGGCATGCCGGGTTTCGTCATGCCCTGTCCGCCGTCCCCGAAAACTCTCCCCAAAGGTGTGAACCGGCATGCGCGAAAACGACTCGTCCGCATCAAGAGTGGTTTCCGAAGAGCTCCTCGAAATGACCACGGCTCAACAGGGTGTCTGGTACGGACAGCTGGTCGATCCGGACAGTCCGAAATACAACGTCGGTGAATGCTTCGAGATCCGCGGCGGGCTCGATGAGGGCTTATTCCGCGTGGCGTTCGAGCGGGCCGCCGATCTGTGCGACAGCCTCAACATCGAGTTCGTCGCCCTGGGCGATAACGTGCGCCAGCGCGTCGTCCGCCGCCCGTCGGGTGGGGCCGGGCGACTCCGCACGGTCGATCTGTCCGAGGCCGACGATCCCGCGGCCGCGGCCGAACGGTACCTGGCCGAGGACATGGCCACCGTCGACAGGCTCGACGCCCCGCACCACCACTTCGCCCTCCTGCGTCTCGGCCCCCGACTGCACTACTGGTACGTCCGCTTCCACCACATAGCCGTCGACGGACTCGGCGGGGCCGTCTTCGCCCGCACCGTGGCCGACCTCTACGGACGTGCCGTGCGCGGCGAGGACCCCGCCGGGGCCGAGCTGCCCGCCGCTCCTCTGCGTGACCTCGTGGCCGACGAGGCGGCCTACCGCGGCTCGGACCGCTACGAGGCCGACCGCGCCTACTGGACCGGCAGGTTCGCGGACCTCGCCGCCGACCGTTCCGTGGACCCGGCCGGTGCGGCGGACGACTCGGACGCACACGGCGGCAAACCCCTGATCCGCAGGCGCACCGACGCCCCGTCACCTGCCGAACCCGAGGTGCGGCTGCACAACGGCGAATCCCTGCCCGTCGCCGTCTTCGACAGCCTGCGCCGGCTCGCCTCCGCCCACCGCACCAGCTGGGCGGCCGTCCTCGTGAGTGCCGTCGCCGCCTATGTCGGCCGGGTCACCGGGACGCGGGACGTCACCGTGGGCCTCGCCTCCAACGGTCGTCACGGCGGGCTGCGGCACATCGTCGGTATGACCTCCAACATCCTGCCGCTACGCCTGACCGTCACCGCCGACATGACGGTGGGCACCCTCGTACGCGATGTCGCCGCCGAGATGCGGGGGGCCCTGCGGCACCGCCGGTTCTCCCGCGAGCAACTCGCCCGCGAGCTGAACATGGCCGACGACGCTGCGCGGCTGACCGGTGTCGTCGTCAACATCATGGGCTACGACTTCGACCTCGACTTCGCCGGCAGCCCCGGCCCCTCCCGCGTGCTGTCCGTCGGCCCCGTCGACGACGTGTCCCTCTTCGTCTCCGAGCGGTCCGAGGGCAAGGGGCCCCTGATCGGCTTCGACGCCGACCCCGACCTGTACCGCCCCGACGACCTGCGGTTGCACCAACAGGCCGTCGTATCGTTCCTGTCCGCACTGGCCGCCGCGGACGCCGGCCTCCCGCTGCGCGACCTGCCGTTCCTCGACGACACCGGCGCCGCGGCCCTGCTCGCCCAGGGACGGGGCGCCGGACTGCCCGCGGAGACGCTGGCCTCCGGCCTGCCGGAGGCGTTCGCGACGCAGGTGCGCAGCACACCGGACGCCCCCGCGGTCGTGGACGGAGCCGTCACGCTCTCGTACGCGGAGCTGGCACGGGCGGCGGACGACGTCGCCGGGGCCCTGGCGGCCCGGGGCATCGGCGCCGAGGACGGCGTCGGCGTCCTCATGGGCCGCTCGGCGGCCCTGGTGTGCGCCACGCTCGGCACGGTCTGCGCGGGTGCCGCGTACGTACCGATGGACGCCTCCTGGCCGGCCGAACGGCTGGGCCGCGTCGCGGAAGTCGCCCGGGTCCGCGCTCTCGTCGTCGACGAGGCCACCGCCGACCGGCCCTGGGTGCGGGAGACGGCTGCCGGGCTGCCGTTGATCGTCGTCGACGCCCTCGGCCGTGTCGTACGCGGCGCACCACCGCGGCCGGGTCCCCGGTCGCGCGCGACCCGAGGCGACCGGCTCGCCTACGTGATGTTCACCTCCGGCTCCACCGGCCTGCCCAAGGGCGTCGGCGTCACCCACGCCGACGTCCTCGCGCTGGCAGCCGACACCGCCTGGTCGGACGGCGTGTCCGACGCGGTGCTGCTGCACTCGGCGTACGTGTTCGACGCCTCCACATTCGAGATCTGGGTGCCCCTCCTGAACGGCGGATGCGTGGTGGTCGCCCCCGGCGGTGTCCTGGAGGCACGGACCCTCCGCGACATGACGGACCGGCACGGAGTGACCGCGCTGTTCCTGACGACGGCGCTGTTCAACCTGATCGCCGAGACGGGCCCGGCGGCCTTCGCCGGGCTGCGTCTGGTCGCCGCGGGCGGCGAGGCCGCGTCCCCGGACCTGATGCAGCGGGTCGCCGCAGCCACGCCCGGGACACGCGTCCTGCACGTGTACGGCCCCACGGAGACCACGACCTTCGCCGCCCGCCACCCGGTCGCGCCGGCTGTGCCGGGTGTGCCGCCCATCGGCCGGCCCTTCGACGGGATGGGGCTGTACGTGCTCGACGGAGGGCTCGGCCTGGTGCCGCCCGGCGTCGTGGGGGAGCTGTACGTGAGCGGTCACGGTGTCGCCCGCGGTTACCAGGGTCGTGCCGCGCTGACGGCGATCCGCTTCGTCGCCGACCCGTACGGCGCCGACGGCGGCCGCATGTACCGCACCGGCGACCTCGTGCGCTGGACCGCGCACGGTGACATCGAGTACGTCGGGCGTGCCGACGGGCAGATCAAACTCCGCGGTTTCCGCATCGAACCCGCCGAGATCGAGAACGTCCTGCTCACCGACCCGGCCGTGCGCGCCGCCTGCGTCCTGGTCCGCGAGGACCGGCCCGGAGACCGGCGGCTCGTCGCCTACGTCGTGCCCGCCCCCGGCGATCGGCCGGACGGCTCCGCCCTCACCCGCCGTGTCGGGCGCGCCCTGCCCGCCTACATGGTGCCCTCCGACTTCGTCGCCCTCGACGAGCTGCCCCTGAACCCCAACGGGAAGGTCGACCGCCGCGCCCTGCCGGCCCCCCGCGCCGTCGCCACCACGGGCCGGGCCCCGCGCACCCCGTACGAGGAGGTCCTGGCCGGTCTCTTCGCCGACGTCCTGGGCGTGACCGCGGTCGGCGTCGACGACAACTTCTTCTCCCTGGGCGGCCATTCGCTGCTCGCCACCCGACTCACCGGCCGGGTGCGGTCCGCCCTGCGCACCGAACTGGGCCTGCGTACGCTCTTCGACCACCCCACGGTCGCCTCTCTGGCCGCCGCGCTCGACACGGCCGGGGAGGCGCGGCCCGCCCTCTCCCCGCAGCAGCGGCCCGAAGTGGTACCCCTGTCCTTCGCCCAGCAGCGCCTCTGGTTCCTCACGACGGAGGGCCCCGGCGACACCTACAACGTCCCGCTCGTCCTCGAACTCGACGGCCCTCTGGACACGGAAGCCCTGCGCGGCGGCCTGGCCGACGTGGTCGCCCGGCACGAGAGCCTGCGCACCGTCTTCGCCGAGCACGACGGCGTCGCCCGCCAGGTGGTTCTCGACGCGGACGCCGCAGCGTCGCTCGTGCCCCTCGTCGTCGAGCTGCCCACGGCCGGAGAACCAGCCGACGTCTGGGCCGAGGAAGCGGTGCGCCGCCTGACCGCCGCACCCTTCGATCTCACCGCGGACCCCTCCGTCCGCGCGCATCTGCTCCGGCTGGGCCCCGACCGGCATGTCCTGGTGCTCGTCCTGCACCACGTCGTCGCCGACGGCTGGTCCCTCGCACCGCTCAGCCGTGACCTCGGTGCCGCCTACCGCGCCAGGACCGCGGGCACGGAAGGGCCCGACTGGCCCGCGCTGCCCGTGCAGTACGCCGACTACGCCCTCTGGCAGCGCCGCCTGCTCGGCGGCGACGACGACCCGGACAGTCTGGCCGCACGCCAGCTCGCCTACTGGGAGGAGGCGCTGCGCGGTGCCCCCGAACTGCTGGACCTGCCCATCGACCGGCCCCGCCCGGCCGTACCCAGCCACCGGGGCGGCGCCGTCCCGTTCGAGCTGCCGGCCCCCGCGCACGAGGCGCTCGTCCGGCTCGCCCGTGCCGCCGGCTGTACCCCCTTCATGGTGCTCCAGGCAGCTCTCGCCGTGACGCTGCACGCCCACGGCTCCGGTACGGACATCCCCCTGGGCACCGCGGTGGCCGGACGCACCGACGAAGTCCTCGACGACCTGGTCGGATTCTTCGTCAACACCGTCGTGCTGCGCACCGACCTGTCCGGCGACCCGACCTTCCGTGAACTGCTGCACCGGGTCAAGGAATTCGACATCGCCGCGCTCAGCCACGGCGACCTCCCCTTCGAGCGGATCGTGGAGGCCCTGAACCCCGAGCGGTCAGGCGACCACCAGCCCCTCTTCCAGACCATGCTGGTCCTCCAGAACCAGGAGCGGGCGGGGCTCGATCTGCCGGGTGTCACCGTCCACGACCGGTCCCGTCACACCGGGATCAGCAAGTTCGACCTGACGTTCTCACTCACGGAGCTCACAGCACCCGCCGAGCAGTCGGCCGAGGGCGCCCCGGCCGGCATCGGCGGTTACCTGGAGTACGCCACCGACCTCTTCGACGCCGAGACCGCCCGCGCCCTGTGCGCCCGCTTCGCACGCGTCCTCACCCTGGCCGTGACCGACCCCGGCCGGGCGGTCGGCGACCTCGACCCGCTCGCGCCCGAGGAGCGGGCCCGACTCCTCGCCCGGGGACGCGGCGAGGAGCGGCCGCTGCCCGCACGCACCGTCCCCGAAGCGGTCCGGGCGCAGGCCGCGCGCACCCCCCACGCGGTCGCCGTGCGCGACGCGCACACGAGCCTCACCTACGCCGAACTCGATGCCCGCGCCGACGCCCTCGCGCACGTCCTGCGCGAGCGTGGCGCAGGGCGGGAGAGCAGGGTGGCCATCGCCGCGCCGCCTTCCGTGGACACCGCCGTCGCCATGCTGGCCGTCCTGCGGGCCGGTGCCGCCTACCTGCCCGTCGACCCGGAGTATCCGCCGGCCCGTATCCGGCACATGCTCGACGACGCCCGGCCCGCCCTGCTGCTCACCACCACGGACACCCACGCCGGCCTGCCCTACTGCGACGTACCGTGGCTCGCCCTCGACGACCCGGCCACCCGGCCCGTGCTTCCCACCGCGCCCCTCCACGACACCCCGCACCCGGCGGACCCCGCGTACGTCATCTACACCTCGGGCTCCACCGGCCGCCCCAAGGGCGTGATCGTGCCGCACACCGCACTGGCCAACCACATGGCGTGGATGGCGCGGCACCTGGACCTCGGCCCGGACGACCGGGTCCTCGCCCGCACCTCCACCAGCTTCGACGCCTCCGTGTGGGAGCTGTGGCTGCCGTTGATGAACGGCGCCGAGGTCTGCGTGCTGCCGCACGGCGCCAACCGGGAACCCCGCGCCCTCGTCTCGTGGATGGGCCGATTCGGCGTCACCGTCGCCCAGTTCGTGCCCTCGCACCTGACGTTCGTCCTCACCGAGGCGGCCCACGCCGCGCCCCTCACCGGGCTCCGCGTCGTCCTGTGCGGCGGCGAACCGCTGCCGCGCTCGCTCGCCGACGACGTCGCCGACCTGTGGCAGGCGGAGGTGCACAACCTCTACGGGCCGACCGAGGCGGCCATCGACGCGACCGCCCACCGTGCCGGCGGCCCGGAGAGCGGCGGACCCGCGGACACCGCCGCACCCGCGTACCTCGGCGCGCCCTCCGAGACCGTGCCGATCGGCCGTCCCGTCGACACGATGCGCGCCTACGTCCTCGACGGCCGGCTACGGCCCGTACCGCCCGGCGTCACCGGGGAGCTGTACCTGTCCGGCCCCAACCTGGCCCGCGGCTACCTGAACCGCCGGGGCCTGACCGCCGCACGGTTCGTCGCCGACCCGTTCGACGCCACCGGCGCCCGTATGTACCGGACGGGCGATCTCGTACGGTGGAACAGGGACGGTCTGCTCGACTACGTGGCCCGCGCCGACGACCAGGTCAAACTCCGCGGCTTCCGCATCGAGCCGGGCGAGGTCGAGGCCGCGCTCCTGGCCCGCCCCGGTGTCACGGCCGCCTGCGCCGTGATCCGCGAGGACATACCCGGCCGGCGCCGTCTCGTCGCCTACGCCGTCACCGGCGACCCGGCCCCGGCCCCGGTCGCCCTGCGCGACGCCCTCGCCGAGTCCCTCCCGCACTACATGGTGCCCGACGCCGTCGTCGTCCTGGACGACCTCCCGCTCCTGCCCAACGGCAAGGCGGACCGGCGCGCCCTGCCGGAACCCGCACCGGAACCGGCCGCCACCGCCGGGCCGGGACGGCGCACCCTCCAGGAGGATCTGCTCGCCGGAATCTTCGCCGACGTCCTGCACCGGTCCGTCGTGGGGCCGCACGACAGCTTCTTCGAGCTCGGCGGGCACTCGCTCCTCGCCATGCGCGTCGTCAGCCGCATCCGCGCCGTCCTGGGCGTGGAGATCGCCGTACGCACCCTCTTCGAGCAGCCGACCGTCGCAGGTCTGGCCCGCGTCCTGGACACGCCGGGCCCGGCCAGGCCGCCGGTGACGGCCGTCGCGCAGCGGCCCGACCCCATGCCTCTCTCCCCGGCGCAGCAGCGCCTGTGGTTCCTCAACCGGCTCGAGGGCCCCAACTCCGCCTACAACATCCCGCTCGTCCTCGAGCTGGAGGGCTCGCTGGACACGGACGCCCTGCGCGCGGCCCTGCGCGACGTCCTGGAGCGGCACGAGGCGTTGCGCACCCTGTTTCCCGAACGGGACGGTGTGCCCTACCAGTCGGTCCTCCCCGCCGACGCGGCCACGCCCCGCCTGCCGGTCGTGAGCACGGCGCCCGCGGGTCTGGAGACGGCCGTCCTGGCCGCCGTGCGCGAGCCGTTCGACGTCCTCGCCGACCTGCCGCTGCGCGCCCTGCTGCTGCGCTCCGCGCCGGGCCACCACGTCCTGGTGCTCGTCCTGCACCACATCGCCGGCGACGGCTGGTCCCTCGCCCCGCTCGCCCGCCTGCTCGGCGACGCGTACCGGGCCCGCCTCGCGGGGCGGGAGCCCGAGCCGGCGCCCGGTACCCCGCTCCAGTACGCGGACTACACCCTCTGGCAGCAGGCCGCCCTGGGTGACGGCATCGCGCCGCAGAGCATCCTGCGGCAGCAGCTCGACCACTGGCACACCGCCCTCGCGGGCCTGCCCGGACTGATCGACCTGCCGCTGGACCGGCCGCGCCCGGCCAACACCGACCCACGCGGAGCCGTCCACACCTTCGACGTACCGCCCTCCCTGCACACCGGGCTCCTGCGCCTGGCCAGGGAGTCGGGCAGCAGTCTGTTCATGGTGCTCCAAGCCGCGGTCGCCACCCTGCTGCACCGGCACGGTGCGGGCGACGACATTCCGCTCGGCTCGCCCGTCGCAGGCCGCACGGACGAGGCACTGGAGGATCTGGTCGGGTTCTTCGTCAACACGCTCGTCCTGCGCACGGACCTGTCCGGCAGTCCGACCTTCCGCGAACTCCTGGTGCGCGTACGGGAGTTCGACCTGGCCGCCTACATGCACCAGGACGTCCCCTTCGAGCGTCTCGTCGAGAGCGTCAACCCCGTCCGGGCGCGCAACCACCACCCGTTGTTCCAGACCATGCTGGTCCTGCAGAACCAGGAGACCGCCCGCCCGGACCTGCCGGGTCTCACGGTCGAGGACCGGCTCGTCCACAACGGTCTGAGCAAGTTCGACCTCACCTTCGCCTTCGGCGAGGAGCAGGGCGGGGGCGGCCTCACCGCCGGGATCGAGTACGCCACCGCCCTCTTCGACCGGACCACCGTCGACACCCTGGCGTCCCGACTCGTCCGCCTGCTGGAGCAGGTGGCGGACGACCCCGGCCTGCCCCTGGCGGGCTACGACCTGGTGACGCCGGACGAACTCGCCCGCGTCACGCACCACGGCACCGGCCGCGGACTGCCCGCGGACACCGTGGACGCCACCCTGCCCGCGCTCTTCGCCGCCCAGGCGCACCGCACACCGGACGCCTCGGCCGTCACCGGTGACGGCACCACCCTCACGTACGCCGAACTCGACGGGATCTCGGCCGACCTCGCCGGCGCCCTGGCGGGCCTCGGCCTCGGCCCCGAGTCCGCGGTGGGCGTGCTGCTCGGCAGGTCGCCGGCCGTGGTGGCGGTGTCCCTCGGCACGGTCCGTGCGGCCGGTGCCTATGTCCCGCTGGACGCGCGCTGGCCCGAGCAACGGCTCGAACAGGTCGCCGGGGTGGCTGACCTGCGCGCCCTGATCGTCGACGAGGACGCCCTCTCGTCCCCCTGGGTGGCCGCGACGGCCCGCCGGGTACCGGTCGTGGTCGTGGACCGGCTCGGCCGGATCCTGCGCGGCGCGCCCGGGGAACCGGGCCGTCCGTCCGCCGTGCCGGGCCCCGGGACGCTCGCCTACGTGATGTTCACGTCGGGCTCGACCGGACTGCCCAAGGGAGTCGGTGTCACCCACGCCGACGTGGTCGCCCTCACGGCCGACTCCGCATGGCAGGACGGCCGCGCCGACGCGGTCCTGATGCACTCGGCGTACGTCTTCGACGCCTCCACGTTCGAGATGTGGGCACCGCTCCTGCACGGCGGGCGCGTCGTCGTCGCACCGGACGGCGTGCTCGAGGCCCGCGCCCTCGGCGACGCCGTCCACGAGCACGGAGTGACGGCCGTCTTCCTGACGACTGCCCTGTTCAACGCGATCGCCGAGACCGACCCCGGCGCCTTCACCGGCCTCCGACTCGTCTGCGCCGGAGGGGAACTGGCCTCACCGGACGCGATGCAGCGCGTCGCCGGCACCGCGCCCGGCGTCCGCCTCCTCCATGTGTACGGGCCGACCGAGACCACCACCTTCGCCACCCGCTACGACGTGCCGGCCGACCTGCCGTCGGGCCCGCCGCCCATCGGGCGCCCTCTGGACGGTATGCGCCTGTACGTCCTCGACGGCTCCCTGGGCCATGTTCCGCCGGGTGTCGTGGGCGAGCTGTACCTCGCCGGGCGCGGTGTGGCACGCGGATACACCGGACTTCCCGGCCTGACCGCCGCCCGGTTCGTGGCCGACCCGTTCGACCCGGCGGGCGGGCGCATGTACCGCACCGGCGACCTCGTCCGGTGGACCCGTGACGGGCAGATCGCGTACGTCACCCGCGCCGACGGCCAGGTGAAGCTGCGCGGCTACCGCATCGAACTCGGAGAGGTCGAGGGCGTGCTGGCCTGCAGCGAGGGCGTCGCCGACTCCTTCGCCGTCGTCCGCGAGGACACCCCCGGCGACCGCCGGCTCGTCGCGTACGTCGTCCCCGCCGCCGGCGCGCGGCCCGGCCCCGGCGACCTCGCCGACGCCGTCGGCAGGTCCCTGCCCGCCTACATGGTGCCCTCCGCGTTCGTCCTGCTCGACGCGCTGCCGCTGACCGTCAACGGCAAGGTCGACCGGCGCGCCCTGCCCGAGCCGGAGCAGCACGCCCCGGTCCGGGGGCGCGCGGCCCGCACCGTCCGCGAGGAGATCCTGTGCGGACTGTTCGCCGACGTGCTCGGCCTCGACGGGGCCGGGGTGGACGACGACTTCTTCTCCCTGGGCGGCCACTCCCTGCTGGCCACCCGCCTGGCCGCGCGGATCCGCACGAAGCTCGCCGTGGAGGTCCAGGTCAGGAGCCTCTTCGAGCATCCGACGCCTGCCGCGCTGGCCGCCGCGCTGGACGGTGCCGAACAGGCCAGGACACCCCTGGTGCGCGCCGGGATCCGTCCCGATCCGCTGCCGCTGTCCTTCGCCCAGCAGCGCCTGTGGTTCCTCAACCGGCTCGAAGGGCCCAGCGCCACGTACAACGTGCCCCTCGTCCTCCGCCTGGACGGCCCCCTCGACGCGGAAGCCCTGGAGAGCGCCCTGGCCGACGTCGTCGAACGCCATGAGAGCCTGCGCACCGTCTTCCCCGAAACCGACGGAGTGGCACGCCAGCTCGTCCTCGACGCCGCCGCCGCCGACCTCGACCTGACGCCCCGCGGCACCGACACCGCCCACCTCGACGGGGTGCTGACCGCCGAGGTGGCCCACGCCTTCGACGTGAGCGCCGAACTGCCCGTACGCGCACGGCTGGTGCGGCTCGGTCCCGAGGCCCACGTCCTCGTCCTGGTCCTCCACCACATCGCGGGCGACGGCTGGTCCCTGGCCCCGCTCGCCCGCGACCTGGGCCGCGCGTACCGGGCGCGCGCCGACGGCGAGGAACCCTCCTGGACGGAGCTCACCGTCCAGTACGCGGACTACACCCTGTGGCAGCGCGCCCTGCTCGGCGCCGAGGACGACCCGTCCAGCCAGGCCGCCCGCCAGCTCGACTTCTGGCGCGCCGCACTCGCCGGCGCCCCCGACCTCCTCGACCTGCCCTGCGACCGGCCGCGCCCCGCCGTGACGGCGTACCGCGGGGACGCGTTCTCCTTTCCCGTCGGCGCGGACACCCACCGGGCCCTCGCGGCTCTCGCCCGTGCCCGCGGATGCAGCCTCTTCATGGTGCTCCAGGCAGCCGTGGCAGTGCTCCTCTCCCGGCACGGCGCCGGTGAGGACATCCCGCTCGGCACCGCGGTGGCCGGACGCACCGACGAAGCCCTCGACGACCTGGTGGGCTTCTTCGTCAACACCCTCGTCCTGCGCACCGACCTGAGCGGCGACCCCACCTTCGGTGACGTGCTCGACCGGGTGAGGGAGTTCGACCTGGCCGCGTACGCCCACCAGGACGTGCCCTTCGAGCGGCTGGTCGACGCGCTCAGTCCGGCCCGGGCCCAGAACCACCACCCGCTGTTCCAGACCATGCTCGTCCTCCAGAACCACGGGGACACCGCCGTCGACCTGCGCGGTCTCACGGTCACGGAACAGCCCGTGCACACGGGCATCAGCAAATTCGACCTGACCTTCACCTTCACCGAGACGCACGACGGCGCAGGCCGGCCCGCGGGCCTCGACGGCGTCCTGGAGTACTCCACCGAACTCTTCACCCGCACCACCGCGCAGGCGCTGACCGGACGGCTGACCCGTCTGCTCGCCCTGCTCGCCGCCGACCCAGGTCTGCGCGTCCACACCGTCGACGTCCTGGACGCGGCCGAGCGGCGGGACCTGACACGGGTCTCGCGCGGCCCGGTCCGGCCTGTGGCGGCGCGCACGGCGCCCGAGGCGTTCCGCGCGCAGTGTGCCCGGACACCTGCCGCGATCGCCGTACGGGAGGGCGGGAACCACCTCTCCTTCCACGAAATCGACGTGCTCTCGGACGACCTGGCGCACCATCTGCACGACAGGGGCATCGGCCGCGGCGACTTCGTCGCCCTCGCCCTGGAGGGCACCGCGGACCAGGTCGTCGCGATGCTGGCGGTGGCCAAGGCCGGAGCGGCCTACCTGCCGGTCGACCTGGAGTACCCCGAGGCCCGCGTCGCCCACATGCTCGACGACGCCCGCCCTGCGCTGCTCCTCACCCACGGTGCCGCCCGTGCCGCGCGGTACGTCCCGTCCGTACCCTGCCTGACGCTCGACGACCGGGCCGCCTGGTCCACCGGGCGTGCGGCGCCGCCCGCCGCGGCCCCGGACCCGCGCGACGCGGCGTACGTCATCTACACCTCGGGCTCCACCGGGCGCCCCAAGGGCGTCGTCGTCACCCACTCCTCGCTGACCAACCACATGGCGTGGATGGCCGGCCACCTCGGCCTCGGCGACGACGACCGGGTCCTCGCGCGCACGTCGCCGAGCTTCGACGCCTCGGTCTGGGAGACCTGGCTGCCCCTGCTGCACGGCGGCTCCACCTGCCCCGTACCGCCGGCCGCCAACCACGACCCCGCCCGGCTGCTGACCCGTATGAGGGATATGGGGGTGACCATCGCCCAGTTCGTACCCTCGCACCTCTCGCTGGTCCTCACCGAGACCGGTCCCGACGAGGCCCCCACGACCCTGCGGGCCGTCCTGTGCGGCGGCGAACCCCTGTCCCGGGCCCTGGCGGAGCGCGTCGGCCGGGCCTGGCGGGCGGAGGCGCACAATCTGTACGGGCCCACCGAGACGACCATCGACGCCACGGCGCACCGCCACCGGAGCGGGACCGCGGGCACCTCCGCCGCTGAGGGGGGCGTGCCGCTCGGCCGTCCCGTCGACAACACCCGCGCCTATGTCCTGGACACCGGTCTCCGGCCGGTACCGCCCGGTGTCACCGGCGAGCTCTGCATCGCGGGCGACGGACTCGCGCGCGGCTACCTCGGGCGCCCCGGGCTGACGGCCGCACGGTTCGTCGCCGATCCGTACGGCCCCGACGGGAGCCGCATGTACCGCACCGGCGACCTCGTCCGACGGGACGCCGACGGTCTGCTCACCTATGTCTCCCGCGCCGACGACCAGGTCAAGCTGCACGGATTCCGGATCGAGCCGGGCGAGATCGAGGCAGCTCTCACCGCGCTCGACGGCATCGCCGACGCCTGCGTTCTGGTCCGTGAGGACCGGCCGGGCGAGCGTCGGCTCGTCGCGTACACCATCGCCGACCCGCACAGCGGTGCGGCGGCCCCCGCCGGCAGCGAGCTGCGCGCCCGGCTGACGTCGGTCCTGCCGCCGTACATGGTGCCCGCCGTCCTCGTCGCCCTCGATGCGCTGCCGCTGCTGCCCAACGGCAAGACCGACCGGCGCGCCCTGCCGGTGCCGGAGCGGCCCGCCGCGGCCCGGCCCGGCGGACAGCCGCGCACCGCGCAGGAACGCGTCCTGTGCGACGTGT
Source organism: Streptomyces clavifer (assembly GCA_014651175.1). Taxonomy (GTDB): domain Bacteria; phylum Actinomycetota; class Actinomycetes; order Streptomycetales; family Streptomycetaceae; genus Streptomyces; species Streptomyces clavifer. The sequence continues at coordinate 492,727 of BMWJ01000005.1, forward strand.
TCGCCTCGGTCCTGCGTACCCCCGCCGTCCGCACCGACGACGACTTCTTCGCGCTGGGCGGCGACAGCATCCTCTCCATCCAGCTCGTCAGCCGGGTGCGCGAGGCCGGTCTCGGTGTCACCCCGCGCGATGTCTTCGTCCACCGCACCCCCGAGGCCATCGCGGGCGTCGCCACCGCGCTCGACCGCGACCCCGCCCCGCCCGCCGAGGACGGGACCGGCGCGATGCCGCCCACGCCCATCGCCGCCTGGCTCCTGGAACGGCCCGCCACCGACGGCTACAACCAGTCGGGAGTGCTGTGCACGCCCGCGGACGCCGACGAGGAAAGCCTCGCCGCCACGCTGCAACTCCTCATCGACCACCACGACATGCTCCGGCTGCGGGTCACCCGCCCGGCCGGGGGCGAACCCGTCCTCGAAGCCCTGCCGCCCGGTGCCGTGACGGCCCGCGCCCGCCTCACCAGGGTCGATGTCGCGGGCCTGGACACCGACGCCGTCCGCGACGCCGTCACCGACGCGGGCGAACGGGTCCGCGCGCGGCTGAGCCCCGAGGACGGCGACGTCGTCGAGGCGGTCTGGTGCGACGCGGGACCCCGCCGGCGCGGCCGTCTGCTGCTCGTCGTGCATCACCTGGCCGTCGACGCGGTCTCCTGGCGGATCCTCGCCGCGGACCTCGCCACCGCGTGGCAGGCCGTCACCGGCGGCGGTGAGCGCCCCGCAGCGACAGCGGCGCTGCCGGCCGCCACCACGTCCTACCGGCGCTGGGCCCGACTCCTCGCCTCCCAGGCGCGCAGTGCCGCCCGCGAAGCCGAACTGCCCCTGTGGGAAACGGTCTCCGGCACTTCCGACCCGCAGCTGGGATACCGGCCGCTGGACCCCGACCTCGACACCGCCGACCGTACGCGCACCCTGGTCACCCACCTGCCCGCCACGTGGACGAGATCCCTGCTCACCACCGTCCCCGGCGCCTACCGTGCCGGAGTGGACGACGTCCTCCTCACCGGGCTCGCCCTCGCCGTCCGCTCCTGGCGGGCCGAACGCGCCGATGCCCTCGGCGGGCCCCGGCCGGACGGCACCGCCGTCCTCCTCGACCTGGAGGGCCACGGCCGCGAGCAGATCGACGACCGCGTCGACCTGTCCCGTACGGTCGGCTGGTTCACCAGCCTCTACCCGGTGCGCCTCGACCCCGGACCCGTCGACGCCCGCGACCCCGGGCGCATCGACGCGACCCTGGTCGAACGCGCCGTCAAACGCGTCAAGGAACAGTTGCGGGCCGTACCCGACCGCGGCGTCGGCTACGGAATGCTGCGTCATCTCAACCCGGAGACGCGCCTCCGGCTCGCCACCGCGACCGCACCCCAGATCGGCTTCAACTACCTCGGGCGCTACGTCGCTCCGCGGACGGCGGCCGACGGAAGCGGCGGCGCCGACTGGGACGTACTCCTCGACGGGGGCGGACCGCGCAGCCAGGACCCGGACATGCCCGTCCACCACGTCCTCGACATCAACGCGCACACCGAGGACCTGCCGGACGGTCCGCGCCTGGTGACCCGCTGGACCTGGCCCAGCGACCTCCTCAAGGAGGAGGACGTGGGCGCCCTGTCCGACGCGTTCACCCGCGCACTGCGCGCCATCGCGGAACACGCCGAACGGCCCGACGCGGGCGGCTGGACGCCGTCCGACCTTCCCCTGGTCTCGCTCGACCAGGCCCAGATCGACCGACTGCAGAACAAGTGGGGTGGACGCAAGTGACCGGGTTCCAGCTGGAGGACGTACTGCCGCTGACGCCGTTGCAGGCAGGCATGCTCTTCCACGCGCTGTACGACTCCCACGCCGTGGACGTCTACACCGCGCAGTTCGTCTTCGACCTCGAAGGTCCCGTCGGCGTCCCCGCACTGCGCTCAGCGGTCGGCGGCCTGCTGCGGCGGCACGCCAACCTCAGGGTCGGCTTCCTCCACGAGGGCCTGGACGAGCCCGTCCAGGCCGTCGCCACCGAGGTTCCCGTACCCCTGGAGGAACTGGACCTGACCGGCACGGACGGCACGGCCACGACGGAGGAACGCCTCGCCGCGTTCCTCGCCGCCGACCGCGTCCGCCGCTTCGACCTCGCCACCCCGCCGCTGATGCGGTTCACCCTGGTGCGCACCGCGGCGCGACGCCACCACCTCGTCATGACGAGCCATCACATCCTGCTCGACGGGTGGTCGGTGCCGCTCCTCGTGCGGGAACTCTTCGAGCTGTACGCGACCGGGGGCGACGACAGCGCCCTGCCGCGCGTCGCCCCCTACCGCAGCTACCTCGTCTGGCTGGCCCAGCAGGACCGCGCCGCGGCTCTGGACGCCTGGCGCACCGCCCTGGCCGGGATCGAGGCGCCGACCCTGCTCGCCGGGCCCGGCGGCGCGGAGACGCCTCGCTCCGGCGAACTGCCCGAGACCCTCGTCATGGAACTGGACGCGGCCACGACGGACCGGTTGCGTGCGACGGCCCGCACCCACCGGCTCACCCTGAACACCGTGGTCCAGGGCGGCTGGGGCCTCCTGCTCGCGCACCTCACCGGACGCCCCGACGTGGTGTTCGGCACCACCGTGTCCGGCCGGCCGCCGGAGATCCCCGGCGTCGAGTCGATGGTCGGCCTGTTCATCAACACCGTGCCGGTACGGCTCCGCCCGGCGCACGGCGAGACCGTGGCCGCGCTCCTGACCCGGCTCCAGGAGGAGCAGGGCCGCCTCCTCGGCAGCCAGCACGTCGGACTCACCGAGATACACGGCGTCACCGGTCTCGGTGAACTCTTCGACACCCTGGCCGTGTTCGAGAACTACCCGATGGACGAGGAGGCCCTGCGCACCGCACAGCAGGGCCTGCCCGGCCTCACCGTCACCGGGTTCAGCGGCACGGACGCGGCCCACTACCCGCTCACCCTCACCATCGCTCCGGGTGACGCCCTGAGGATCACCTTCGGTTTCCGTCCGGCCGCCCTCGACCGCGAGGAGGTGGCCCGCACGGTCGTGCGCATGCGGCGCCTGCTCACGGCGATGGCGGACGGCCTCGACCACCACGCCGGTGCCGTCCCGCTCCTCCTGGACGGCGAGCGCGACACGCTGCTCGCCCGGGGGAGCGGCGCGGAACTCCCCGGCGGCACGGCGGACATGAGCGTCCCGGACGCCCTGGCCCTGCGCGCCGCCCGGCACCCGGACGCGGTGGCCGTGACCGGCGCGGGGGAGCGGCTGACCTACCGGCAGCTCCACGACCTCTCGGACGATTTGGCCGGCGCCCTGACGGGACTCGGGACCGGTGCCGAGGACGGGGTCGGCATCCTGCTGGGCCGTTCGACCGCCCTCGTCACCGCTTCCCTGGCCGCCCTGCGCGCGGGCGGGGCCTACGTGCCGCTCGACCCGCGCTGGCCCGCCGAACGGCTCGCCCGCGTCGCCGAGGTGGCCGCCCTGCGCACCCTGATCGTCGACGAGACCACCCGCGGGCTCCCCTGGGTGCGCCGACTCGGCTCCGACGTGGCCCTGGTGACCGTCGACACGGCGGGCCGGGTCCGGGGCGGAGCCCCGGCAGCCCCCGGAACCCTGCCCGTGACCACGGGCGGCGCCCGGCTCGCGTACGTGATGTTCACCTCCGGCTCCACCGGCCTCCCGAAGGGGGTCGGCGTCACCCACGCCGACATCGCCGCCCTCGCAGCCGACCGGACCTGGGGCGACGGGGCGGCCGACGCCGTCCTCCTGCACTCGGCGTACGTCTTCGACGCCTCCACCTTCGAGATCTGGGCTCCCCTGCTCAACGGCGGCCGCGTGGTCGTGGCACCCGAGGGCACGCTCCAGCCCGCAGTGCTCCGCGATCTCATCGCCCGGGAGGGTGTGACGGCGGCGTTCCTGACGACCGCCCTGTTCAACGTCGTCGCGGAGACCGACCCCGGGGCCCTCGGACTGCTGCGCCTGGTCGCCTCCGGTGGCGAGGCCGCCGCGCCCGGCGTGCTGCAGCGCCTGGCCGCCGCCCACCCCGGCACGACCGTCCTCCACGTCTACGGGCCCACCGAGACGACCACGTTCGCCACCCTCCACCGGGTCCGGCCCGACGGCGATCCGGGTGGTGCGGCCCCGATCGGCCTGCCGCTCGACGGCATGCGGGCCTACGTCCTGGACGCGGCGATGCGCCCCGTGCCGGCCGGCGCCGAGGGCGAGCTGTACGTCGCGGGAACCGGTGTCGCGCGCGGCTACCTGGGCCGTCCCGGACTCACCTCCACCCGGTTCGTCGCCGATCCGTTCACGGGCACGGGGGCGCGGATGTACCGCACCGGCGACCTCGTGCGGTGGGGCACCGACGGCACCCTGCGGTACGTGGCCCGGGCGGACCGGCAGATCAAGCTCCGCGGCCACCGCATCGAACCCGCCGAGATCGAGGGCGTGCTCCGCGCCGACCCGTCCGTGCGGGAAGCCTGCGTCGTGGTCCGCGAGGACCTCCCCGGCGACCGCACCCTCACCGCCTATGTCGTCCCCGCACCCGGGTGCACCCCGGACCCCGGTCTGCTCTCCGCGCACGTCGGCCGCCACCTGCCCGGCTTCATGGTCCCCGCCGTCGTCCAGCCGCTCGACGCGCTTCCACTGACGCCCAACGGCAAGATCGACCGGGCTGCCCTGCCCGCCCCCGCCACCACTCCGTCCGCCGCGACGGGCCGGCAGCCGCGCAGCGCCCTCGAGGAGATCATCGCCGGGCTGTTCGCCGATGTGCTCGGTGTACCCCGCGTCGGCGTCGACGACAGCTTCTTCGCCCTGGGCGGCCACTCCCTGCTCGCCACGCGCCTCGTGGGCCGCGTCCGCACCGCCCTGGACACCGAGGCCGAGATCCGTACCCTCTTCGAGAACCCCACGGTCGCCCTGCTCGCCACCGCTCTGGCGGACGCCGGCCGCCCCGCCCGCCCAGCCCTCGCGCCGCAGGAGCGCCCCGCGGCGCTCCCGCTGTCGTACGCCCAGCAGCGCCTGTGGTTCCTCCACCGGCTCGAAGGCCCCTCCGCCACGTACAACATCCCGTTCGCGGTACGCGTCGACGGGCCGCTCGACACGGAGGCCCTGCGCGAGTCACTGCGTGACGTCGTGATCCGGCACGCAGCCCTGCGCACGGTCTTCCCCGAGCACGAGCAGGGACCCCGCCAGCACATCACCGCCCCCGACGACGTCCGTCTCCCGTTCGCCCTGGAGGCCGTCGAGGAGGACAAGCTGCCCGACCGGATCAGAGCGGCCGCGACCGAACCGATCGACATCGAGCACCGCCTCCCCCTCCGGGCGACGCTGCTGCGCCTTGGCGGCGACGCCCACGTCCTGGTGCTCGTGATCCACCACATCGCGGCGGACGGCTCGTCCCTCGCACCCCTCGCCCGCGACCTGGGCCTCGCCTACCGGGCCCGCGTCCGCGCCGAGGCCCCCGTCTGGACCGCACTCCCCGTCGACTACGCCGACCACACCCTCTGGCAGCGCCGTCTGCTCGGTGACGAACACGATCCCGAAAGCCTCGTCTCACGGCAACTCGACCACTGGAAGGGCGCGTTGCGCGGCCTCCCGGAGATGATCGAGCTGCCGTGGGACAGGTCCCGGCCCGCCGTTCCCCTGCACACCGGCGCCACCCACGACTTCGCCGTCGACCGGACCACCGCCGAGCGCATCGCGGACCTCGCCCGCACCGCCGGATGCAGCGTCTTCATGGTGCTCCAAGCCGCCCTGTCGGCCGTACTGTCCCGGCACGGCGCGGGCGACGACATCCCGCTGGGCACGGCCGTCGCCGGGCGGACGGACGAGGCCGCCTCGGACCTCGTCGGCTTCTTCGTGAACACCCTCGTGCTGCGCACGGACCTGACGGGCGACCCGACGTTCCTCGAACTCCTGGAACGAGTCAGGGAGTTCGACCTGTCCGCGTACGCACATCAGGACGTTCCCTTCGAACGCCTGGTGGAACTGCTCAACCCCGCGCGCTCGCAGAACCACCACCCCCTCTTCCAGACCATGCTCGTCCTCCAGAACCACACCCCCGCCGCGGCACTCGACCTCCCGGGCCTCACCACCGGCGGCGTGCCCGTCGACCCCGGGGTCAGCAAGTTCGACCTGTCGTTCACCTTCACCGAGACGTACGACGACGGCGGTGCGCCCAGCGGCATGCGGGCCGCCGTCGACTACGCCACGGAACTCTTCGACCCGGCCACGGTCCGCGGCCTCGCCGACCGGCTCGTCCTGCTGCTCGGAGCCGTCACCGCCGACCCCGACCGCCCGCTGCACACGTATGACGTGCTCACCGACGCCGAGCGCACCCGCCTTACCGCCTGGGGTACCGGGCCGGCCGAGGATCTGCCCCGGGCGACGGTCCCCGCGCTCTTCGGACAGCGGGCCCGGCGCACCCCCGGCGCCCCGGCGGTCCGTGACGCCGGCACCACCCTCACCTACGGGGAGCTCGACGCCCGCGCCGACGCTCTCGCCCGCCACCTCACCACCCTGGGCATCGGCCCCGAGGACCGGGTGGCCGTGGCCCTGCCCCGCACCCACGACCTCGTCGTGGCCCTCCTCGGTGTCCTGAAGGCGGGGGCGGCCTACGTGCCGCTCGACCCCGACTACCCGGCCCGGCGCCTGTCCTACATGCTCGACGACGCCGCGCCCCGGCTGCTCCTGACCACACCCGCCGTCCACCGCCGCCTCCCGGCCTCCCCGGTGCCGCACCTGTACACCGACGACCTCGACAACAGTGCCGCGGCTCCCGCGTACGAGGCCGCCCGCCCCGGCGCACGGGTCCCGCACCCGGCTCATCCGGCCTACGTCATCTACACGTCCGGCTCCACCGGCCGGCCCAAGGGCGTCGTGGTCACCCACCGGGGCGTCGGCGCCATGGCCCGCACCCAGAGCCGGCGGCTGCGCGTCACCCCGGACAGCCGGGTGCTGCTGATGGCCTCCGTCAGCTTCGACGCCGCCTTCTGGGAACTGTGCATGGGACTGCTCTCCGGAGCCTGCCTGGAGATCGACGAACGTGACGCCCTGCTCCCCGGCCCCGCCCTCGCCGCACTGGTCCACGAGCGGGGCATCACCCACCTCACCCTGCCGCCCGCCGCACTCGCGGTGATGCCGGAGGGCTCACTGCCCGCCGGCACCACGATGGTCCTCGCCGGAGAGGCGTGCCCGCCGCCCCTGGTGCACGCCTGGGCCCGGGACCGGTTCCTCGTCAACGCCTACGGTCCTACGGAGACCACGGTCTGCGCCACCATGAGCGCCTTCCAGCAGGCGGACGGGCCGCTCGCCCCCGACCGCACCGTGTCGATCGGCGTCCCCGTCGACGGCACCCGGGTCCATGTCCTGGACGACCGGCTGGCACCCGTGCCGCCCGGAGTCACCGGCGAACTGTACGTGTCCGGCGAGGGAGTGGCCCGCGGGTACCACGGCCGTGCCGCACTGACCGCGTCCCGGTTCGTGGCCGACCCGTACGACCGGGGGGGCCGCATGTACCGCACCGGTGATCTGGTGCACTGGACGGCCGACGGGCAACTCGTCTACGTCTCCCGCGTCGACGACCAGGTCAAACTGCGCGGCTTCCGCATCGAACCAGGTGAGATCGAGGCCGCGCTCACCGCCCTGCCCGGCGTCGCCGCGGCCTGCGCCGCCGTCCGCGAGGACCGGCCGGGCGACCGGCGCCTCGTCGTGTACACCGTGCCCGCGCCCGGCGCGCCGGGCCCGGACTGGGCCGAGGTGCGCGCACACCTTGCCGCGACCCTGCCCGACCACATGGTTCCCTCGGCCCACGTACGCCTCGACGCCCTTCCCCTCACACCCAACGGCAAGACCGACCGGCGCGCCCTGCCCGCCCCCGGCCCCGCCGCCCCGGCCGGAGGCCGGGCGCCGGGAACCGCGCGCGAGCGCGTCCTGTGCGAGGTGTTCGCGGAGACGCTGGGCGTGCCCGAGGTCGGTGTCACGGACGACTTCTTCGCGCTGGGCGGCCACTCGCTGCTCGCCGTGGCCCTGGCCCGGCGCATCGGCGAGAGGTGCGGCAGGCGCCCCTCCCTGCGCGCCCTCTTCGCGGCGCCCACCGTGGAGGCCGTCGACCGTCTCCTGGGGCGTACGGCGGATGAGGAGGACCGGGACGGCGATGCCGCGCCGGACCTCTACGACGAGGTCCGGCTGGCCGCAGGCGTCACCGGCACGGCCCGGGACGGCGCGGCATCTGCCCGCAGGACCCTCCGCCCCTCGGCCCGGCCCCTACTGACCGGCGCCTCCGGATTCCTCGGCGCCTTCCTCCTGCGCGACCTCATCGAGACCACCGGCGGGCCTGTCGACTGCCTCGTACGGGCCGAGGACGAGCGGCGCGCGGAGCATCGGCTGCGGGCCAACCTGGAGCGCTACGGCCTGTGGCGCCCCCGCTACGCGGACCTGGTCCGCCCCGTCCCCGGAGACCTCGCCGCGCCAGGGCTCGGCCTTCCGCCCGAGGACCGGGCCGCCCTCGTCCGCCGTCTCGGCCCCGTCCTGCACAACGGCGCACGCGTCAACTTCGCGGCCGCCTACGGGGACATGCGCGCCCCCAACGTGGCCGGCACCGAGGAACTGCTGCGCCTGCTCGCCGATTCGGCCTCACCGGGGATGCACTACATCTCGACCACGGGCGTCTACGCCCCGGCGACCGGCCCCGATCCCGTCACCATCACGGAGTCGACCCCGACCGGCCCGGCGCCCGGCCTGCCCGACGGGTACGCGCAGAGCAAGTGGGTCGCCGAGGGACTCGTCGGCCTGGCCCGCGAACGCGGTCTGCCGGTGACCGTCCACCGGCCCGGCCGCATCAGCGGCGACACCGCCACCGGCGCATGCCAGGACCGCGACCTGCTCTGGCAGCTCATCAAGGGCTGCCTCCAAGCGGGAGCGGTACCGGACCTGCCGTACGGGTCGACCGACTGGGTGCCCGTGGACTACGTCAGCGCCGCGGTCGTGGCGCTCTCCGCGTCCGCCCCGACGGGCACGGAGACGTATCACCTCACCAACCCCGACGCGCCGGGTCTGGACCGCGTCTTCGAAGCAGCCGGTCGGCTCGGCCACGAGCTGCGCACCGTCCCCGCCGAGGACTGGCAGGCGCGCGTCGCGGCGCGACCCGACAACGCGGCACAGCTGTTCCTGGGAGACGAGGGGCGGACCCGGCACGAGGCGACGGACCGGCGCCGCTTCGACTCCAGCCGGTCGGCGGGGGCCGCCGCGGCCCTCGGCATCCACCTGCCGCCCCTGACCGACGAGGTCCTGGACCGCTACCTGACCTACTTCCAGGACACGGGCTTCCTGCCCGCCCCGGGGGCGTCGGCCACGTCGTAGCCGGCAGCGAACGAAGGGGGGCGTCGGCCGGACCCGGTCCGGCCGACGTTGCACGGGGCGGCGCGGGACAGCTCCTCCGGACCGTGCATCAGCCGCTGCCCCGGGCTCCGGCCAGTAGCCACGGCGCGGCCTCACGGCGGCGGATGACCGCCGGGGCCGCCGTCATGCGGGTCCCGGCGGTCATCCGCCCGACACCTCGGTGCGGCCGGCAACCGCGCACCACCCCCGACGGATCGGGTGAGGTCACCACGACGCACGCATCCGGACTCGTCGGCGAGCCCGCACCCCGGCGCTGCCGGCGCCGGCGAGGCAGTCCTCCCCGCCCCTGCCCAGCCGTGGTGCCCGATCACCTCCGACGTCTGGCCGGGCGGAGGGCTGTTCCGCGGCCCTGATCTTCCCGAACCGGCCGCACGGAGAAGGATGTTGGGCACAATGAGGGGCATGACGACCTTCACTGAGCTGCACCTGGGCGACGGCACTCCTGTCCGGTTCGAGGTGATGTCCGCAGTCGAGGTCGAGACTGTCGAACCGATCGGTCCGGAAGCGGACGGGGAGAGCGAGGAACTGCCCGAGGGGATGGGACACAGCGTGCCCGTCGCCCGCGGCCGACGCGTGGGAACGTCGGCGGTGGAGGCGCTGCGGACCACGTTGCAACCGTTGGGACTGCTGCTTCAGGAGGTACATGACGCGGTGACCACCGCGCCGAGTCCTCCGCAGGAGGTCAACGTGACCTTCGGGCTGCAGATCGGGCAGGACCTGAGGCTCGGCGTCGTCGGAGGCAGCGGGCAGGCCCATCTGACCGTGTCCGCCACCTGGCAGCCCACGCCGCACGCGGGCTGACGGGGTGGGCTGGTTCCACCGCGGGGGCGGTGCGCAGAGCGTGGATCCCCGCTACGCCGTGGTGTCCGTCATGCGCCGCGGGGACAATCTCACCGCGGGAGCAGGGGTGCTGCTGACCCCGCAGCACCTGATCACCTGCGCCCACGTGGTCAACGACGCGCTGGGCAGACCGGTCCTGGAGCACCGGCCGCCGGGTGGCGTGGTGGTGGAGGTCGCCCTGCGGACGCCGTCGACGGTGCACAAGCGGCGGGCCAGGGTGGAGTACTGGATACCGCCCCGGCGGCGCGACGGCGGGCTGCCGGTGCGGGAGAAGCGGGATCACGACTGGTACGGCGACCTGGCCGTGCTGGCCGTCGACCGGGCCGGGGACATCCCGGCACCGCCCCCGGAGTGGGCGCCCATGGAACCCGGTCAGAGGCTGCGCGCCTGGCACAGCACCGGACTGGGCAGCACGTTCGCCGACGTACGTGTGAAGTCCCTGGACGGTGCGGTCGCCTACGTGGACGGCGAGTCGACGGGAATGGCCATCGGGCCGGCGTACAGCGGAGGCCCGCTGTGGTCCGTGGACGCGCAGGTCGTCGTGGGGCTCGTCACCGGGCACATCATGCCGCCCGCCGACCCGGTCAGCGGGCGGCCCCTCCCGTACGGAAGCCAGCAGATCGCCCGCCGCAGCTGGGGCATCCCCTGGCAGACGATCCAGGAGGAGCTGCGCGCGGTGGGCGCCGCCGGACTCTTCGAGGACACCACGGCCGAGGCCGATCCGGGAGATCCCGCGCTGCCGCTGCTGGCGGATCTGCTGGCGACGGTGATGTCCTCGCCCGAGGAACGCCGGGAGCGGGCCCGGGCAGTGGCCGAGCGCTGCGGATACACGTACCCCCGTGATGGGACGGGGCCCGGCAACGACGAGTTCGCCCGACTCCTGGTGACCGACCCACGGGCGCTGGCGGCGCTCAGCGAGGTGATGCGGCTGAGGGACCCGTCGGCCACCGAGCGGATTCTGCAGGCACGACTGCTCTCGCAGGTGCCGTTGCTGCTCTCGCCCCGGGAATTCGACCGGCTCCGCAGCCACCTGGAGCAACTGCCCGGGAGCCTGCGGGCCCGGCTGCCGCAGGCGATGCGGGCCGCGCTGCCGCTGGCGGCGGTGCTCCCGGACGGAGAGCGCCTCGAAGAGACGCTGACCAGCCTGGAGCGGCTCTCCGGCGACAGCCACGGCGATCCCGCCGGCCCCAGGGTGCCCGGCCTGCTTCGGGTGGTGGAGTATCTGGCGGTGCTGTGCGCCGGGAGTCCGCGGGCCCTGTTGCGGCTCTGGTCCGACGGGGTGGCCGACCGGCTGGGCATCCCCCGCTCGGCGCTGGCCGAACGCCGCTCGGACGCCGAGGAGTGGGCCCGCACGCAAGGCGCGCGGGCAGCGCCGCTGCGGGTCCTGGTGCAGGTGCGGACCCTCCTCGGGGTGGACCGCTACCAGCTCCGGCTGTGGTGCGACGAGGGAGCGGGTCCCCGCCAGGTGTCCACCGACGGTGAGCGGGTGTACAGCGGGGCGCAGGCCGCCCGGGAGGTGCTGCGCGCCCTCGAGTCGCTGTGCCGGGCCGCGGACCCGGGCGAGCGCCGGCCGCTCGTCGAGGCCCTGGTGGACCGGGCAGGGCTGAATCTTCCCATCGACGAGTGGGAGACCGACGACCCCGACGACGTGGTGCCGGCCGTGCTCGGCGCGGAGTACCAGGTGGTCGTGAACTGTCCGGAACTGCTGCGTCGCAACGAGCGCTTCCTGCCGGACTGGCGGCGGCGCTGGCGCCAGCTCGACACCGGGACCTCGCTGCTGTTCAACGACTCGGCGATGGGCACACGGGAGATCTACGGGACCCTGATGGACCGGGCCGACGCCGTACGGGTCGCGGTCACGGTGCCGGCCGGACTCCGGGAGGAGATCGTGCAGGTGTGCCTGGCCGTGGGGGTGCCGGTGGTGGTCTGGGACAGGGCGGGGGAGAGCCAGTCGGAGGCCGTGGAACAGATGGGCGTGGTCTCCACCCGTGAACTGCCCGAAGGAGTCCGCTCGTACCGTGCCAAGACGGTGCACCGGCCCCGCGACTACCCGGGCCGGCCCGTACTGGCCTGGGCCGACGCCGATCGGACCGTACCCCAGCTGTATCTGGCCGAACCACAGGAGAGCGCATGAGCGAGGCAGCGCACGGGGCATCCGATGCGGACCGGGGGCAGGGCGGCCGCGGGGCGGAGGGCCGCGGCTGGCGGCTCTTCCGCGGGGACGGGGTGCCGCACACGGTATCGATGCCGCCGGCTCCGCCGTGGCGGCGGTTCAAGCAGGCCGGAGCGTCCGCACCCCAACTCCCTTACCTGATCGCCCCGCAGCACGCGGACGTGGTCAACGCCGCGCTCCACCTGAGGCGGCCGCTGCTGGTCACCGGACCCGCCGGGACCGGCAAGTCCTCGCTGGCCAAGGCCGTGGCACACGAGCTCCGTCTGGGACGGCTGCTGCGCTGGTCGGTCAACAGCCGCTCCAGCGTGCAGGACGCGCTGTACCAGTACGACGCCATCGGGCGGCTGCGCGAGACCACACTCAGCCGGGACCGGGGCGAGGGCGATCCCGGCATAGGCCGGTTCGTCCGGCTGGGCCCGCTCGGCACGTCGCTCGTCCCGGGGTCGGCGCCCCGCACGCTGCTCGTCGACGAGATGGACAAGGGGGACGTGGACCTCCCCAACGACCTGCTCACCGTCTTCGAGGAAGGGGTCTTCGACATCCCCGAACTGGCCCGGCTCCCCGACGGGACGGGGCCGGTGGAGGTGCTGACCGCGGATCACCAGGGCACGGCCCTGGTGGACCGGGGCATGGTGCACTGCACCGAGTTCCCCGTGGTGATCATCACCAGCAACGGAGAGCGGGACTTCCCCCCGGCCTTCCTGCGGCGCTGCATCCGGCTCGACCTGCCGGTACCCGACGAAGCGCGGCTGCGGGCGATCGTCTCGGCCCACCTGGGAGACCAGGTCCTGCTGGAGGTCGACGACCTCCTCCAGGCGTTCCTGCGACGCCGGGCGCCGGGCGAGCTGGCCACCGACCAGCTGCTGAACGCGGTATTCCTGCGGGCGGGCGGGGTGGACCTGGACGCGGACGGACTGCTGGACGCGGTGCTGCACCAGCTGACCGGGGCCGGCTGAGCATGAGGGGGGCCGGCATGCCCGAATCCGAGAGGCTCGGCACCGTCCTCCAGGTCCTGGCCGCCGTCGGCCAGGACCTGGACGCCCAGGGCGTACTGGACGTCCTGTGGCTGGCCCGAAGCCTGTCCGACGATCCCGCTCCCCTGCCGCTCGCCGCAGCCCGGTCCCGCCCTCCGCTCCCCGCCGACGAGACCGGAGCCGAGGGCCATCCCACCCCGGAGCCGGACCAGCCGGCTCCCTCGGAGCTGAAGCTTCCCGATGAGGACCTGCCCGATCTGACGCTGCCCGGCCTCCACGCGGCGCCGCTGCCCCCGCCCACGGGTGTACGGGAGTCCGCGGAGTCTCGCGTCCCCGACCGGGAGGAGCAGTCACGGCCCGGCATGCCGGTCCGGGTTCCTGAGGAGAAGGCCCTGGCGCAGGAACTGCTGGTGGGGCGGTCGTTGCGGCCTCTGAAGAGGAGGCGCCCGAGCCGGTGGAGGTCCGAGTTGGACGAGCGGGCCACCGCCGCCGCGCTGGCCGAGGCATGGCTGCCGGACGTGGTGATGCGCCCGGTGCGCGAGCGCTGGCTGGACCTCGTCCTGGTGGTGGACGACGGGATCTCCATGCTGCTGTGGCAGCGGCTGACCGCGGACCTCCAGGCAACCCTGCAACGGCTGGGCGCCTTCCGTTCGCTGAGGGTGTACGGCCTGGACAGCACCGGCTCCGGCGAACCGGCCCTCCGCGGGCGCCCCTTCGACCCGGCGAGCGCGCCGCTGTCGCCCTCGCTGTCGGCGGACCCCTCCGGGCGGACGCTCGTCCTCGTCCTGAGCGACGGGATGGGTGCGGCCTGGCGCCAGGGGCGGATGCACCCGGTGCTGGCGCGATGGGCACGCTGTGGGCCGACGGCAGTGGTGCACACCCTGCCACCCGGTCTGTGGGAGTCCTCGGGGATCCAGGCCGACCGCTGGCAGGTGACCACCCGGCATCCCGGCGCGGCCAACTCCCGATGGCTGATCACCGACCAGATGCTGCCGCCCGAGCTGACCCGGTTCCCCGGGACGCCGGTGCCGGTGCTGGAACCCACGGCCGAAGCACTGCACGACTGGGCCCGACTGCTCACCTCGCCCGGGACGACGGTGGGGCTGCCGCTGCTGGGCCCCGCCCGGCTGCGGACCCTGATGGCCCCGTCGCGGGGCGAACGCGGGGTGCAGCACTTCCGGGACGCGGCCTCCCCGGAGGCGTACCGTCTGGCGGCGCACCTGGCCGCTGTGAGCCCGGTCTCGGTGCCGGTGATGCGGCTGGTGCAGAACGAAGTGCCGTGGCAGGCGCGGACCACCCATCTCGCGGAGGTCTTCCTGGGCGGGCTGCTGCGGCCCGTGGCCGCTCCCGTTGCCGGTCCGCTGCCGGTCCGGCACCAGGTCTTCGACTTCGCAGAAGAGGACAGGCCAGCCCTGCTGGACGCGCTGCCCAGCGCCGAACTCCTGGCGACGAGCCGGCGCATCGGCCGGCGTCTGGGCCAACTGGCCGGCCGATCGCCCGACTTCCCGGTCTGGCTGGCCCACCAGGACGGTCAGGACCGGGTACCCGAGGCGCTGCGCTCCTTCACCGCGGTGGAACGCCGGCTGCTGGTGCGGCTGGGCGTCACCCTGGAGCCGCTGCACCGGCCGGTGCCGGGCGGGTACGAACCCGGCCCCGTCACCGACCCGCTCGGATCCCAGCAGCCCCACGAGGCATCGTCCGTATGGGCACCCCTCACACCGCAGGACCCCGTCCGGCTGGGCCCGTACCGGCTGCTGTCCCGGCGCACCGACGACCGGTCCATCGTCTACCGCGCGCACGACGGTCAGGGCGGTGAAGCCGCGGTACGGGTGATCCGCCCCGATCTTCCACCGGCCACAGCCCAGTTGCTGGTCGTCGAGGCCGAGGCGCTGCGCCGGATGAACGGCCGCTACTCCCCGGCCCTGCTGGCCAGCGGGCTCGGTCACGATCCGCCGTGGATCGCCATGCAGTTGGTCAGTGACACCACCGTGCAGGCGGGACAGCCGCCCACACTCGGCGACCTGATCAGGTTCCACACCGAGGTGGACCGGGCCCCCTTCGACATCCTGACCGGTCTGACCCTGGGCTGGCACCTGGCAGGCGCGCTGAGCATCTGCCACATGAGCGGGCTGGTCCCGGCGGCGCTGACCGAGGAGACCGTGGTGGTGCTCCAGCGTTCGGTCGTGCTGACCGGGCTGATCGACTGCGCGGTGGACGGAGAGTACGCGGGCAGCGGGCCGCTGCCCAGCCAGGCCGACAACGTCCGGGCCCTGGGCGAACTGCTGCGCCGGATCAGCAGCAAGCGGCAGGGCACCACGTACGGGATGCCGGACGGCATGCACCTCTGGCAGGGGGACACCTGGCAGAGCCTGCGGGAGATCGTCGGCCGCTGTCTGGCCCAGGACCCGCTCCGGCGTCCGACCGCCGCCGAGGTGACGAAGGTCCTCGCCCGGTACGTGGCGCTCGCGCGAGGGCGCCCGATGCCCGGGGCCCGCCGCGTGGACGAGGCGCGGAGCGCCGGGGCCCGGCCCGCACTCCTGCTCAGCCCGGTCAAGGCGCTCCCGGACGTCACCACGCTGCGGATCGGGCCACGGCCGCTGTTCTCCACCCGTACTCCGAAGAGGAGCAGGTTCTACCAGCAGCTGGCCGAGCTTCGCCGGCCGCTCTCCCAGAGCCTGCGGATCACTTTCGCCGGTGCCCAACCGGGCTGTGGCCGGGCCACCACCTGCCTGGCACTGGGCGGGATACTCGCCTCCGTGCGCGGCGAACCGGTACTGGCCGTCGACGGGGCACCGACGTCCGGCGACCTGTACGGCTACCTCCTGGGCCGTAACCCCCGCACCCCGCACGAACTCGCCGGCCTTCCGGCGGACGCCTCGTACGGGGAGATCCGGGCCTACACCACACGCAGCACCGGCGGGGTGGAGGTGCTGGCCCATGCCAACACCCATTCGACCGCGAGCCCGGCGTACGCGGACGAGTACCGCCGGATCATGGCGATGACGGCCCGCCACTACCCGGTCGTCCTCAGCGACTGGGCGGGGAGCCGGATCGACCGGGGCGCCGACACCGTACTGGCACACACCGACCGGCTGGTCCTCTGCTGCACCGACGCCGCGTACTCGGTCGGGGCGGCGGTCCGCCAGCTGGACGATCTGAGGGCGGACGGCTGGGAGCGGGTGGTCGACGAGGCGGTGGTGGTGTGCACCACGCTCGGTGGCAGCGATCAGGTGATGGACGAGCAGACCGTACGGGCCACGGTGGCCGACCGGGCACGTGCCGTGGTGGCCGTGCCGTTCGACCTGCACCTCGCGGGGCCTCGGCCGCGGGACCTGTCCAGGATTCGCCCACGGGCTGCGGAGGCCTTCGCGAAGCTGGCGCGGGAGCTGCTGCTGGGCGCGCCCTGAGAGTGTCCGCGAGCTTTGCCGACCGGGGCGAAGGCGCCGGACGGTCCCCGTCCGCCGCGACGGTCACGGGCCGGGTGGGGGCGTCGTACCTTCGCCGGGCCGGACCGGGTCTGATCAGTCGTGACGACGCTTCGGCCCGTACGGGTCGGCCCGTCGATGTCGCCTCCCCGACAGGCGACCACGATCCGGTGACCACGGCATCCCGCGGCACGGTCGCCACGCCCGACGCCGGGACACGACGGGACGGACCCGGGCCGCAGCAGGGCGTCAGTGGTGTGGGGACGTGGGGGCGGCCGGAACGTTCACGTGCTGACGGTCGGCGGCCCCGGTGCCACGGACCGGGGCGGGCGGCCCCGGGAGCGACATGAGGCGGAGGCGTGCACGGCAGCCTTCGGTGCCCCCTGTACCCGCCGCAGGGTCACATTCGTCGCTGAGAGGCCGGCCGGCGGGCGTGGCGTGTCCGGTCACGCCGCACCCACCTTGCTAGGATTGATTATCGTTTTCATATGCGTCGCGGCAAGGGCGACGTGCGTCTCCGCGCACTCCCGCCGTCACTGCCGGGCGCCGTACTACTCCCGGCAGGAGATCCCGAGTGAATCAGCCGCCGCCCCAGGGCTACCTGGTGCGCCATGCGACCGTCACCGACCTGGACGGTGCACGACGCGTCATGCTCGACACCTTCTACCGGGAGTTCGGATACGGATACGTGCCCGAGTGGCACCGTGATGTGTTGGATCTGCGCGGCACGTACCTCGACGAACCGCGGCACGCGCTCCTGGTCGCGGAGTGCGACGGCGAGGTGGTCGCCACGACCGGGGTCCGGTCCGGCGGTCCGGCCCACCCGCCGCATCCCCTCCGGCTGAGCGAGCGGTACTCCCCGTGGAACACGGCGCAACTGGTGCGCGTGTACGTGGCCCCCGCACATCGTCGCAGAGGGCTGGCCGGAGCGCTGGTGGAGGCGGCCGCCGACTTCGTCACGGGGACGCCCGGGTACGACAGGATCTACCTCCACACGAACGCCGACGTCGAGGGTGCGGAGGCGTTCTGGAGAAGCCTGGCCAAGGAAGTGTTCGATGCCCGGCCCACGGGTGAGCACGGTCCCGGTGTCGGCACCGTGCACTTCGAGATCCCCCTGTAGCGGAGCTGCCTGCCGGCGGCGGAGGCCGCGTCCACCGGGGCGTACCCCGGAGGACGCGGTGGAGCAGTGTGCGCCGGCCGCCCGGTCAGGGCTGGAGCGGCATCGTCCAGCAGTTGGATGTGGCGGGCTTGCCGGCGAGGCGGTCGGTCATCCAGGAGATCGCGTCGCCCTGGTCGGTGATGAGTGGCACGAGATGGTTGGTCAGGATCCGGTCGCCGAGGTTCGGCAGCTTGACGGCCTCGTAGGTGACGTTCGCGCCCTTGCGGCACCAGTCGACGGCCAGTTGCCGGGCCTGTGCGTGCGGGACGATGTCGTCCTGGACGCCGGTGGCCAGACGCACGGGCCCGGCGGGCTCGAGTGTGCCGATGCGCTGCTTGTCCAGCGCGGCCTGCGCGCGCGGCTCGGCGGCGATGATGTCGCCGATGGACCGGCCGCTGGTGGTCCACTTGTTGCTCTTGGTGAAGCCGTAGCCGAACAGCGCGTCACCGACGCACATGGTGGACGCGTCCTTCAGCGCGGCCTTCCCCGTGGCGCTGATGTTCGCCTCCACGACCGCCCGCAGGTCGGGGTCGGCCTGCGCGAATCCGCTGATCGACCAGGCCAGCGCACCGGCGAGCGCGCTGCCGTCTATCCCCTTCATGACCGAGGTCAGATTCGCGGGGGGAGCGCCGGCGTACGTACCGGAGAGCGGGACGTCGGGCGCATAGGAGGGCTGCAGTTCGGCGGCCGCCGCGCTGGCGCCGCCGCCCTGGCTGTAGCCGTACAGGCCCGTGCGGGAGGCCGCGGTGACGGAAGCGCCGGGTACGGCGCGGGCCGCCCGGGCCGCGTCCAGCAGGGCGTGCCCCTGGTCGAGGCGGTTGACGTAGGTGTGCACCCGGTCGGTGGTGCCGAGGCCGACGTAGTCGGTGACGACCACGGCCGCCCCGGTGGCCAGCAGTCGGTAGATCGCGAGGGCCTCGTAACCCACCGACACCGTGTCGCCGTTGAGCGTGAGCGGATGCTGCAGCGCGAACGACGGTGCGCACTGGTCGCCCTGGCCCATGGTGCCAGAGGCCACCGCCACCAGCGGGCGCGGCCCGGTGCCCTTCCAGGCGGTCGAGGGCTCGATGTAGGCACCGGTCACCGCGACGGGCTGCCCGGCCGAATCGGTGGACCGGTACATCGGACGGGTCGCCGTGCCCGGCATCGGGCGACCGTCGAGGCCCGGGATGCTCAGCCCGAGCGGCAGCGCCTCGGTGCGGATCAACGCACCGTTGGAGGCGGGGAGTTCGGACGGCGGGTTGTAGAACGAGGGGATGGTGACCCCGCGGGAGACGACGGGCTCCGTACCGGCTGCGGAGGCCGGGAGGGCGGACAGGCCCACGCAGACGGTGCCCGCGACGACGCCGGCCAGCAGGCGCAGGCCGGCCGGCGTGCCGCGGCGGTCGGCCCGCGCTGCGGGGCGGCCGGTGGACCGGTCCGTGACGGCGGTGGGGGTGGGGCGGGTTCTCCTGCGGCTCATGCTTCGCTCCTCGTTCGTCGATCAGGCGATCGTGTCGATGGGGGACGCCGTGCGATCGGTGCGGCCGTACGAACTGCCCAGCTGCGGGCGGACCTTCGCGGTTGAGGTGCCCGGGCAACCTTCACGGCAGGTGCATGCCAAGGGTGTACGCGACCGGCGCGCGGTTACCCGTCGGTTACTTACGGAAGAGTAAGTCTGCGTGTCACTCACGGACAAGGTGTCGGCGTATGCCATTTCCGGGTGGCTCGCTATGCTGCGGTGACCAACACGGAGGCGGTGGAGCGAGGGTGCGCGAGGCACCGTCCGCGATACAGGGGCAGCCGACGCAAGCGGATGACGATGCGAGGCCCTCCCTCGTACAGCGACGCAAGGAGGCGCTCCGCTCCGACATCGCGCGTGAAGCCGTCCGCCTGTTCGCCACGCAGGGCGTCACCGGCACCACGGGGGAGCAGATCGCCCAAGCAGTGGGTATCTCCGCCCGCACCCTGTGGCGGCACTTCCCCACGAAGGAGAGCTGTGTGCTGCCGCTGCTCTCGGCAGGACTCGATCTCGCGGTGGACCGACTGCGCCACTGGCCACCGGAGACGCGCCTGCTGGACTTCTTCGCGGAGTCCTGCCAGGAGGGCGGGCTGCCCCCCGGGGACCCGGTCATCCTCGACCTGATCCGCATGACGTCCACCGACCCGGCGCTGCGCTCCGTCTGGCTCCAGGCCCACGACGACGCACTGCCCGTGCTCGCGAAGCTCCTCGCCCGGCGTTCCGGCGGGGACGTCGACGACCTGAGGGTGAAGGTGCACGCGGCGACCATCAACGGTGCCCTCCGCGCGGCGGCGGAGGACTTCGCCCGGCGGTTCGCGGACGACCCCGAGGCGGCGGACAGCGAGATCGCCACGTGCATCCTCGCCGCGCTGCGCGCGGCTTCGGAGGGCCTGCCCTACTGACGTCCGTCGTCAGGTCACGATCCTTCCGGGCCGCTGCTCCGGTGCGGGCGATCCCGGCGGGGACACACGCACCGGCCGTGCGCACGGCGGGAGCGCCGGCCGGTGCGCGTACGTCCGGGCTCGGCCGCCCTCCGGCTGCGGTCGAGGAGTGCGTCGACGGCCCGCCGGTCGACGACGCGACGGATACGCGCTCCCGACACGGCAGGATCGGGTCACTGTGTTCCGAGGCGCCGTGCCGGCTGCCGGAGACCGCCGTTCGCACTCCAGGAGATCCCACCCACATGCTCAACAGACTCGACCTGCTGGTCATCGGCGAATGCGTCGCCGACATCGTCCGGCTGCCGGGCGCCGCCGACCAGGTCCATCCGGGCGGCAGCCCGGCCAACGTCGCCTACGGTCTGGCCAGGCTCGGCCGGAGGACGACCCTCCGGACCCAGTTGGGCCCCGACGGCAAAGGGCGGCTGATCAGGGACCATCTCGAAGCCGCCGGGGTGGACGTCCGCACCGACGGTGCCTCGGCACCCACCCCGTCCGCCGTCGTCAATCTGGACGACGAAGGCCGGGCGGCCTACGCCTTCGAGATCACCTGGACCCTGGCGTCCTGGACACCGGCACGGGTGCCGGACCACGTCCACACGGGTTCCGTCGCGGCCGTGATGGAGCCGGGAGCCACATCCGTCCTGGCCGCCGTCGAAGCGCTGCGGCCGACCGCGACGGTCAGCTACGACCCCAACGTGCGCCCGGCGCTGATGGGTGACCGTGCCGTCGCCGTGCGCAGGGTCGAGCGCTGCGTCGCGCTGAGCGATGTCGTCAAGGCCAGCGACGAGGACCTCGCGTGGCTGTACCCGGGAGAGCACCCGGAGCGCGTCGCCGAGCGGTGGCTCGCCCGCGGTCCGGCCCTCGTCATCGTCACCCGTGGGGAGGAAGGGGCCCTGGCCGTCCTGCGGGGCGGCCGGGTGGCGGTCGACGCGCCGCGCACGGAGGTCGTCGACACGGTGGGGGCGGGCGACGCGTTCATGTCGGGCGCCCTGCACGCCCTCGCCGCGCACGGTCTGCTCGGCGAGGGTGGACGAGAACGGCTGCGCACCCTGGACAGGGGCACCGTCACCGACGTCCTGCGTCACGCGGGGGCCTGCGCCGCCGTGACCGTCGCACGGGCCGGCGCCAACCCGCCGGACGCACCGGAGCTGAAGGCCGCGCTGGCCGGATCCTGAACGGGTCCGGTCGCGCGCGGCCTCTGCGGCCCAGACGGGCGCCCGGCCCGGAGGTGCCCGGTGACGACCCCGACGAACGGCCGTCCATGGACGTGGAGGACTTCACTCGTACCGGTCCCGGGTGCCACCTCGGCCACCGTCCTGCGCGCACTCCGCCTCGCGTGCGTACTCACGGGGTGCAGGCTTCCGCGATCGACAGGCTGTTCTCGTAGAGGTGGTGCCGGGTGATCCGGCCGTCCTCGACGGTGAGGTGCAGGGCGAACGGTCCCTCGAAGGTCTTTCCCGTCGCGCGTACGGTCCCCGACAGGTGCCCCATCAGCACGGCGTCCGTGCCGTCGACGAGGAAGGTGTCGACGGACGCCCGCGCGTCCTCGGGCACGCAGTGCTCCGTCAGCTCCGTGAACTGAGCCGCGCACTCGGCTGCGGTGGACCGCGGACGGATCCACGGGACGGCGGGGTTCTCGGCGAGCAGCCAGTCGACCTCGTCGGCGAAGAGAGTGACCAGCCGCCGGGTGTCCCCGGCCAGCCGGGCGGCGAGGAACCCCTGCACGACGGCGCGGGTGGCCTCGGCGGCGGAAGCTGTGGTCGTGGCGGTGGGCGGGACGGGCATGGTGCTCTCCTGGTGGCCGCGGCCGGAGCCGGCGGGGGGCCCCGCCGACGACTCCGATCCTGCCGGGGGAGGAGAGCACGGTCGATTACCCCGGGGGTAATCGACCGGCGGAGGGGGTGGCTCCACCGCCACCGCCGGTGGCCGGCAGGCGGGCGGCGGTGATGCCCCGCGCACCGCGACGGCCGCCGCTCGTTCCACTCCGTCTGCGGAGCGGCCGGCACCGGGTTGCCGAGTGGCCGCGTGCGGTCGGGGTCTCAGGGGCGGTTGGTGAGGTATCCGCCCATGGTGGTGAAGTAGTCGGTTGCGGGGAGTTCGTGGCCGTCGTGGGTGCGTATGCGGGTGAGGGCGAGGCCGTGGTTGTTGCCGGTGCGGGCGTCGGTTCCGGTGACGATGACGATGCCGTCGTTCTCGCGGTAGAAGATGCGGCCGGGGGTTCCGCCGTAGCGTGCTCGGGAGACGGTGGCGGTGAGGATGTCGAGGCGTTTGCCTTTGTGGAAGGTGTAGGCGCTGGGGTAGGGGTGGGACTGGGCGCGGATGAGGCGTTCGAGGTCGTGGGCGGGCCAGTTCCAGTTGATGCGGGTGTCTTCTGCGGAGCGTTTGTGGAAGAAGGTGGCCTGGGTGCGGTCTTGGGGGGTGAAGTGGGTGTGTCCGGCGGCGATGAGGGTGAGTGCGTCGGTGGTGACGGGGGCGATGAGGTCGACTGTTTCGTGGAAGAGGTCGGTGGCGGTGTCGGTGGGTCCGACGGGGACTGCTTCCTGGCGGACGATGTCTCCGGCGTCGAGTTCGTCGTCCATCATGTGGGCGGTGACGCCGACTTCGGTTTCTCCGTTGATGAGGGCCCAGATGAGGGGGGAGAAGCCGGCGTATTTCGGTAGGAGTGAGTCGTGGATGTTGAGGGTGCCGTGGCGGGGGAGGTTGAAGATGTGCGGGGGGATCCAGGTGCGCCAGTTGTTGGCGACGATGATGTCGGGTCGGGCTGCGGTGAGGTGTTCGAGGAGTTCGTCGTCGTCGGGGCGGTTGCGGATGAGGACGGGGATGTCGTGTTCTTCCGCGAGGTCGGCGACGGAGTCGCTCCAGATTTTTTCGTAGGCGTGTTCGCTCTTGGGGTGGGTGACGACGAGGACCACGTCGTGTTCGGAGTCCAGGAGGGCTTGCAGGGTGCGGTGTCCCCAGGTCTGGTAGCCGAACATGACGACCCGCATGGGTTCTCCTCTGTGTGTGGTGATTGGCCGGGGTAAGTAAAGCAAGGCTTACCTAAGGATGCAACGCTCTTTGTTTTTCGTGGCGTTCCGGGCCCGACTCGATCCATGTGCCTCTGTGCGGCCGGTCGACAGGCCCGCAAGTCGAGGTTAGCGTTACCTAAGTCGCTCGCGGCCTGCTCCACGGGCGTGCCGCGTCCAGCAGCCGGCCCGCTCCGGCGGGCGGGCCCTGTTTCGACGACCCCGGGGACGGAACTGTTCATGCTGTGTACGAGGCTGACGAACGCCCACTTCATCACCATGGACCCGGACCGTCCCGTCGCCCGCGAGCTGGGCGTCTGGCACGGCCGGATCGTGGGCCTGGACGAGGCCGTGACCTCGCTGCCCGCACGTGAGGTGATCGACCTCCAGGGCGCGACGGTGCTCCCGGGATTCATCGACAGCCATGTGCACCTGGCATGGACCGGACTGCGTGCCAGGACACCCAGCGTCGCCCCGTGCGAGCGCGTCGACGACGTGCTCGCCGTCGTGCGCGAGGCCGCCGCCCGGCAGCCGCCCGGCTCCTGGGTGTCCGTCTCCGGCTACGACCAGCGGGGGCTGGGACGTCATCTGACGGCCGCCGAGCTGGACCGGGTCAGCGACGGCCGAAAGGTCTTCATGATGCACGACTCGGGACACGCCTGCGTGGTCAACACCGCCGTCCTGGACCTGCTCCCCGCCGACGTCCCGCACACCGAGGGCTACCTCGCCGAGGGTGCCATGGGGGCGGCGCGCAAGCTCCGGCTTCCCTACTCCCAGGCCGAGCTGGCGGACGCCGTCGCGGAGGCCGCCCGGACCTGCCTGGCGGAGGGGGTGACGGCCTGCGCCGAAGCGGGGATCGGCGGCACCATGTTCGGCCACGGCCCGCTCGAGCTGGCGGCATATCAGCTCCTGCGCGAACAGGGCAGGTTGCCCCTGCGCGTGCAGCTCATGGTCTCCGCCGACACGCTGCATCCGGTCGCAGGGCACGCCGACGACGGCACGTCCCGGGCCCTGGACCTCGGTCTGCGTACCGGATTCGGTGACGACCGGCTCTCGGTCGGCGCGCTCAAGATCTGGACCGACGGCGGCATGATGGCCCGTACTGCCGCGCTGACCAGCCCTTACGAGGGACTGGAGCACGCGGGGGAGTTGCAGGGCGATCCGGACGCACTCACGGACACCATCGTGGAGGGGCACCTGGCCGGCTGGCAGCTCGCGGTCCACGCCATCGGGGACCGCGCCGCCGACCTCGCGCTGGACGCCCTGGAACGGGCTCAGCGTCTCCGGCCGCGCCCGGACGCCAGGCACCGCATCGAACACGCCGGGCTGATCCGCCCCGACCAGCTCCCGCGCTTCGCCCGGCTGGGTGCGATCGCCGTGGTCCAGCCGAACTTCCTGCGCTACTTCGGTGACGACTACGCCCGCATCATGGGCCCGGACCGGGCTCCCTGGCTGTACCGGGGCAAGGGGTTCCTGGACCACGGCGTCACCCTGGTGGGAAGCTCCGACCGCCCCGTCACCCACGGATCGCCGCTGCGGGCCGTCCAGTTCATGATCGAGCGGTCCTCCGCGTCGGGCCGGCTGATCGGCCCCGACGAGGCCGTCACCGTCGACGAGGCGCTGCGGGCCTACACCGTCGGCGGAGCCTTCGCCTGCCACTGGGACGACACCGTCGGCAGCCTCTCGCCCGGCAAGCGCGCCGATCTGGTCGTACTGGGCGACGACCCCTGGCGCGTCAGCACCTCGCGCATCGGCGACATCGAAGTGGTCACCACGTACGTCGACGGCCAGGAGACGGGCCGGGAGGCGGGCGGGGAGGCCGGCGCACGGGCGCGGTGACGCGGGGGGCGGGGCCGTCCCGCCCCGCCCCCCGCGTCACCCGGGTGTGACCTCAGCGCGGGAGCTTCCAGCGGCCGGCATGCGCCGCTGCCACGAGCTCGGGGACCGTCGCCAGCTTGACCCGTGGTCTGCCCTCGCGAGCTCCGAGCGCCCGCTCGGCCCGCTCGATCCCGGCCAGACCCCGGGCGTCCACGATCCGGCGGTTGCGGCGCCGGACCAGCCGGTGGAACGCCTTCGGCCCGTGCTCCGGTGCGGGCAGCGCTCCGGACACGGCATCGGCCAGCAACGTTCCCACGGTCTCAGCGGAGCAGGTCCGATTGGCCCCGATGCCGCCCGACGGGCCACGCTTGATCCATCCCACGACGTAGGTACCCGGCAGGCCGGTGACGCGTCCGCTCTCGTGCGGGATGGTCCCGGTCGTCTCGTCGAACGGCAGCCCGGCCACCGGAACACCGCGGTGGCCGACCGCCCGGAGCAGCGTTCCGGCCGGAATCTCCGTGCCGCCCGCCCCGCCCGTGACGCGCACGGCACGGACCCCGTCGTCACCGAGCACCTCCACCGGCGCGGAGTGGAAGCGGATCACGATCCGGCGGCCCGCAGCCGGCGCGAGCGACCAGTCCACCTTCGCCCGGGTGACCCCGCGCAGCACCGCCGCCTTGTCACCCGGTCCGGCGGCGTCGATCGCCGCACCGATCTGCGGGTCGTGGTCGTCGACGACCAGCTCCACACCGGGCAGGTGCTTGAGGGCGAGCAGTTCCGGTCTGGTGTACGCAGCCTCCGCGGGCCCCCGCCGACCGAGCAGCACCACTTCGCGCACCCCGCCCGAACGCAGTGCGTCGAGCGCGTGGGCCGCGATGTCACCGGCGGCCAGAGTGTCCGGGTCCGAGACGAGGATCCGGGCCGCGTCGACGGCGACATTGCCGTTGCCGACCACGACGACCCGTTCCGTGGACAGGCCGACGGCGTCCGGCGCCACCTCCGGGTGGGCGTTGTACCAGGAGACGAAGGTCGTCGCGGAGATGCTGCCGGGCAGGTCCTCGCCGGGGATCCCGAGCCGGCGGTCGGCGCCGGCGCCGACGGCGTAGACCACGGCGTCGTGGTGCGCGGCGAGCTCCTCCGGCGTGATGTCCGTCCCCACGTCGAGGCCGAGGAACATGCGTACCCGCGGATGCGCGTGGAAACGCGCGAAGGCGTCGCCGGCCTTCTTGGTCGAGGGGTGGTCCGGCGCCACTCCGTACCGGATGAGCCCGCCCGCCACGGGCAGCCGGTCGACCAGTGTCACCTCGGCACCGGTGTGCAGCAGCAGGTCCTCGACCGCGTACATGCCGGCCGGCCCGGTGCCCACCACCGCGATCCGCAGCGGCGCGAAGTCGGAGGGCAGGCTGCGCTCGAAGACGGGTTCGCTCCACGCGTGGAAGTTCGGTCCGTCGACTGCTGGTTCGGGCTCCCGGTCCTCGAAGTACGCCGCGTTGACCGCGCCGTACTCCTTCTGCGCGCCGGTCAGGCTCTCCACCGGGAGGATCGCGTCCACGGGGCAGGCATCCGCGCACGCACCGCAGTCGATGCAGGCCTTCGGGTCGATGAACAGCATCTCCGTACGGCCGAAGTCCTTCTCCTCCGGCGTCGGATGGATGCAGTTGACGGGGCACGCAGCGATGCAGGTGGCGTCGGTGCAGCACGTCTGGGTGATGGCGTAGGTCATGTCGTCCGCTCAGATCAGGTGGGCGCGCTTGTAGAACACCAGCGCCGGCCTGGTGAGCAGGCGGGCGGAGGCCAGGAAGTCCATCAGGCCGGAGCAACTGGAGCGCATCATCGACTTGTGGTGCTCGTTGGCCTTCGCCTCGGCGATGGCGCGCTCGCCGTCGAGCCCGGCGTTGGCGTAGACGTCCTTGTTGACCATGCTGCTGACGATGACGTACGACGCGACCGCGATGGCGAACGCGTGGATATGGCGGCGAATCCGTCCGGCGCCCAGGAGATGCCTGCGTGTCTCGGCGCGGGCGAACTTCATGTGCCGGGACTCCTCGACGACATGGATGTTGTTGATGGTGCGGACGAAGGGCACGACCCGCTCGTCCCGCATCCAGTCGCGCTGCATGACGTCGAGTACCTCTTCGGCGACCAGGATCGCCGCGTACGCCGCCTCGCCGAACGCCACGGTCTTGAAGGCCCGGCCGAGCTCCACGGCGAGCCGGCGCGGCCGGTAGGCCGGGGCGCCCAGCTTCTGCGCACCGCGGGCGAACATGATCGAGTGCCGGCACTCCTCGGCTATCTCGGTCAGCGCCCACTGGACGTCCGCGCCGGTCGGGTCCTTCGCGTAGATGTCGCGCAGCACCATCTGCTGCAGGATCATCTCGAACCAGATGCCGGTGCTGGCGACCGAAGCGGCCTCCTGCCGCGTCAGCTCCTTGCGCTGTGCGTCGGTGAGTTCACCCCAGTACGCCGTGCCGTACAGCGTGCTCCACTCCGGGCTCGCGCCGTGGAAGTCCTTGTCCAGCGGCGTCTCCCAGTCGACTTCCGTAGCCGGGTCGTACGCCAGCCTCGCGGCGGAGTCGAGCAGCCGACGGGCGACCTCGTGCTCGTGCGGCTCGTGTGCCTCGGGTCGAACGGTGCTGCTTGCCATGGTGCGGCTCCTCGGTTCGCTCGTGACAGATGCGGCTGAGGTGACGAGGCGTCACCTCCCGTCGTGACCGGCCCGCCGTGCGGCGGCCGTGGGGGTTGGTGCGGTGCCTGCCCGACGGAGGTGAGGACGGTCCCGGGCCGTGTCCGTGCGATCGCCGTGACCGACACCTCCGGTGGAACACTGCGGGGCGGTCACCCGCCGCCGCTTGTTAGACGCAACGTATAACAAGGATGCCGGGTGAGCCTACCCCCGAGTAAGAAAAGGGCACGCTCCTCCGCAACATCTCCCCCTTTCGCGGCTCGGGGAGACGACGGGCCGTGCGACGGACGCCTGTTCGAGGAGGGTGTCCGTCGGCCACGCGGCGCTCGGTTCACCGGTCGGTGAGGGCGAGCCCTTCCTCGGTGTCCCGCGCGCCGCTGACGGCTCCGGTCGGCACGGCCCCTTCCAGGGCGCCGAGTTCGGCCGCCGTCAGTTCGACGCCGGCAGCCCTCGCGTTCTCCTCCAGGTACGCCCTGCGCTTGGTGCCGGGGATGGGTACGGCACCCTGTGCGGCCACCCAGGCCAGGGCCACCTGCCCCGGAGCCGCCCCCCGGGCCTCGGCGATCGCCCGGACCCTGTCCACCAGGGCGAGGTTCGCGGCGATACTGTCGGCGGAGAAGCGCGGCAGGGCACGCCGGCCGTCGTCCGGGTCGAGGTCGTCGACGCTCCGGATGGCTCCGGACAGGAATCCGCGCCCCAGCGGGGAGAGGGCGACCAGGCCGATTCCGAGCTCGTCGAGTGCGGCCTTGACCCCGTTCGCCAGCAGGTCCCTGCTGAAGAGGGAGAGCTCCGACTGCACGGCGGTGACCGGATGGACCGCGTGCGCACGCCGGATCGTGGCGGCGGAGGCCTCCGAGAGGCCGATGTGCCGCACCTTCCCGGACCGGACGAGCTCCGCCATGGCCCCGACGGTCTCCTCGACCGGGACGGCGGGGTCGACCCGGTGCAGGTAGTAGAGGTCGAAGGTGTCGGTGTCCAGGTGGCGCAGTGAGCGGGACATCACGGCATCCGTACGGGCCGTCGGGCACGTCCGGGTCAGGCGGCCGCCGTGCCCCGTGCCAGCAGCAATGCCACATCCACCGCCGCCACGGCCACCGTCGCCGCGAGCGCGGCCTTCCGCCCGAACCCGCCCCGCGCGAGCCCTGCCGCAGCCGCGGCCACGGCCCCGGCGAGAACAACCGACACCCACCCGCCCGCCGGCCCCGCCGGGCCCAGAACCAGCACCGCCGATGCCGCAACCAGCGGGACCGGCAGCAGGAGCCTGGTGCGGGCCGCGCCCCACCGCTGGGGCAGGCCGCGGATCCCGGCCTCCAGATCCGCGTCGATGTCCGGGAGCACGTCGGCCAGATGGGCCGCGACGCCGAGCAGCGCCCCCGCCGTGACCGCCCACCAGGCGGGCCAAGGGCTGCCGGGCATGCTCAGGGTGACCAGGCAGGGCAGGCTCGCGAAGCCGACCGCGTACGGGAGCCAGGACAGCACCGTCGCCTTCAGCCCCAGGTTGTAGAGCCAGGCACCCAGGACCCCGGCCAGATGAACCGCGCCCGCGAGGGGGCCGCACGCGAGGGACAGCGGCACGCACAGCGCCAGTGAGGTGAACGCCGCACCCCACACCGTGCTCGGGTCCACCGCCCCCCTGGCCAGCGGCTTGTCCGTCCGGCCGGCCTCGGCGTCGCGCCGGGCGTCGAGGGCGTCGTTGCACCAGCCCACCGACAGCTGACCGGTCAGCACGGCCGCGGCGATCACCACCCACCGGACGAACCCCGGACCGGATCCGGCGGCCAGGGCGGTGACCAGCACGGTGACCGCCGCCACCGGCCCGGGATGGCAGGACAGGGCCAGCGCCGCCGCCGGGTGCGCGGGTCCGTCGCATACCGGCCGGTCCCTGGTGTCCACGGGCCGATCGTAGGTACTGCGGATCGCATCAACACGACAGCCGCGCGTCTCATTTACGGGGTTTTGGGTCATTCGGTAGGCAGGATGGGCGCCATGACCTCTCCGAAGCGGGGACCAGGATGACCCGGATCGCCGCGGTGCACGGGGTCCTGCCACCGCACCGCCACACCCAGCAGGCGGTCACCGACATGGTGGCCCGCACCTGCCTGCCCGCAGGCACGGACCGCCGCGTGCTGGACCGGATCCACCGGAACGCCCGTGTCCGCACCCGGAACACGGTGCTGCCCCTGGAGCGCTACGGCGAACTGGACGGGTTCGGCGCGGCCAACGACGTGTTCATCGACGCGGCCGTCGACCTGGGCGCCCGTGCGGTGCGCGAGGCACTGCGAGAGGCGGGGCTGCGGCCCGCCGACGTGGACCTGCTGCTGTTCACCTCCGTGACGGGCGTCGCCGCCCCCTCCGTCGACGCCCGGCTCGTGGGGCGCCTCGGCCTGCGCCCCGATGTGAAGCGCCTCCCCGTCTTCGGCCTGGGATGTGTCGCCGGAGCCGCCGGGGTGGCCCGGCTGCACGACTACCTGCTCGGCCGGCCCGGACAGGTGGCCGTACTGCTCTCGGTCGAGCTCTGCTCGCTCACCTTCCAGCGCGAGGACGGCACGCCCGCCAACATGGTCGCGACCGCCCTGTTCGGCGACGGTGCCGCGGCCGTGGTGCTCGTCGGCGGCCGCCACGCGCGGGCGGAGGGCCCCGAGGTGGTGGACACCCGCAGCCGTCTGTACCCGGACACCGGACACGTCATGGGCTGGGACATCCGGAGCTCCGGCTTCAAGGTGGTGCTGGACCCCGCCGTCCCCGACGTCGTACGCCGGTACCTCGCCGACGACGTCCGCGGATTCCTGGAGGAGCACGGACTCAAACCGAAGGACGTCGCCCACTGGGTGTGCCACCCGGGCGGCCCCAAGGTCCTGGAGGCCGTCATCGAGGTCCTCTCCCTGCCCGAAGGGGCGCTCGACGTCACCTGGCGCTCCCTGGCCGAGGTGGGCAACCTGTCGTCGGCCTCGGTCCTGCACGTCCTGCGGGACACCCTGGAACAGCGTCGGCCCGAGCCGGGAACCCCCGGTCTGCTGATGGCCATGGGCCCCGGCTTCTGTTGTGAACTGGTGCTGCTGCGCTGGTAGTCCGGAGGAACACGTGATCTGGTACACCGCCCTCGTGCTGGCCGTCGCCGCCGAGCGCCTGGCCGAGCTGGCCGTGGCACGACGCAACACACGCCGGAGTCTGGACCGCGGCGCCGTCGAGTCCGGGCGCGGACACTACCCGGCGATGGTGGCCCTGCACACCGGCCTGCTGGCCGGGTGCATCGCCGAGACCTGGGCGACGGGACGCCCGTTCGCGCCCTGGTACGGCTGGGCCATGGTGGCGGTGGTGGCCACCGCACAGGGTCTGCGCTGGTGGTGCGTGCGCACCCTCGGGAGCCGGTGGAACACCCGGGTCGTCGTCGTCCCGGGGCTCCCTCCGGTGACCGGAGGGCCCTACCGGTGGCTGCGCCACCCCAACTACGTGGCGGTCGCCGCGGAAGGGATCGCCCTGCCACTCGTCCACGGGGCCTGGCTGACGGCCGTCGTCTTCACCGTGCTGAACGCGGCGCTCATGGCGGTACGCGTCCGCTGCGAGGACGGCGCCCTGGCCCGCCTCTCCGGACCGGCGGCCCACGCGTGATCGACATCCTGGTGGCGGGCGGCGGCCCGGCCGGCCTGGCGGCGGCGATCCGGGCCGCCACGGCCGGCCGCGAGGTCGTCGTGGTCGAACCCCGCGCCGCCCCCGTGGACAAGGCCTGCGGCGAGGGCATCATGCCCAGCGGCGTGGCCGCTCTGCGCGCCCTGGGCGTCACGGTCCCCGGCAGCGAACTGCGCGGCATCCGGTACGTCGAGGGCACCCGCAGGGCGGAGGCGGGCTTCCGCGGCCCGCCCGGCCTCGGCGTCCGGCGCACCGCACTCCACGAGGCCCTGCACCGGCGGGCCCTGGACCTCGGCGTGCGGATCGTCACGGGACGGGTGGGAGAGGTGCGGCAGGGAGCCGACAGCGTCCGTGCGGCGGGGCTGACGGCCCGCTGGCTGATCGCCGCCGACGGCCTGCACTCACCGCTGCGCCGCACACTCGGCCTCGACCGCCCAGTCGCCGGCCCCCGCCGCTACGGGCTGCGCCGGCACTACCGGGTGGCCCCGTGGACCGATTTCGTCGAGGTGCACTGGTCACGCCGGTGCGAGGCGTACGTGACACCCGTGGGTGACCGGCTGGTGGGTGTCGCCGTGCTCAGCGGTGACCGCCGCCCCCACGCGGAGCACCTGTCCGCCTTCCCCGCCCTGGCCGACGCACTCGGCGACACGGAGGCAGGGCCCGTACGCGGCGCGGGGCCCCTGCGGCAGTCGGCGCGCAGCCCACGGACCGGGCGGGTCCTGCTGGTCGGCGACGCGGCCGGCTATGTCGACGCGCTCACCGGGGAGGGCGTCGCCCTCGCGACGGCGACCGCGTCGGCGGCGGTCGACTGCCTCACCGCAGACCGCCCCGAGGCTTATCCCGCACGTTGGTCACAGCTGACCCGCCGGCACCGGCTGTTGACCCAGGGGCTGCTGGGCGCGGCCCGGCACCCGCTCGCCGCCCGGCTCATCGTGCCCGCCGCCCACCGCCTGCCCAGCGTGTTCGCGGCGGCGGTACGCGCGCTGCAGTGACCCCGCCCCCCGTGCCCGCCGGGCGGGCCGCTCTGCGATCCTGACCGGGTGCAGCCCTCACCCCGCGCTCCGCAGGCCGTCACCCCCGACTCGCCGCACCCGGCGCTGAGCTCCCTGATGACCCAGTCCTGGCTGGACCTGGCCTTCCTGCACTGGGCGGCCGACCCCGCCGACGTGGCACCGCTCCTGCCCGCGGGGACGGTGCCCGACACCCTGGACGGCGTCACGTACGTAGGACTCGTGGCCTTCCGCATGCACCGGGTCGGCTTGTTCCGCCTCCCCGGCCTCCCCTACCTCGGTACGTTCCCCGAAACGAACGTACGGCTCTACTCGCGGGACTCCGAGGGGCGCCGCGGAGTCGTCTTCCGCTCGCTGGACGCCTCCCGGCTGATCCCCGTGGCCGTGGCACGGACGATGGTCCGGCTGCCCTACGTGTGGTCCCGGATGGAGGTGCGGCGGGACGCGGACA
Source organism: Streptomyces clavifer (assembly GCA_014651175.1). Classification (GTDB taxonomy): domain Bacteria; phylum Actinomycetota; class Actinomycetes; order Streptomycetales; family Streptomycetaceae; genus Streptomyces; species Streptomyces clavifer. The sequence continues at coordinate 525,692 of BMWJ01000005.1, forward strand.
CCCTCACGTACACCAGCCGGCGCCGGTGGCCCGGGCCGCGGGGCGCGCACAGCCGGATCGTGCTGCGGACCGGCGAGCGCATCGAGCACCCCAGCGCCCTCGAACACTTCCTGACCGCACGCTGGGGCATGCACACCACCTTCTTCGGACGCCGGACGTACCTCGCGAACACGCACCCCCGCTGGCCCCTGCACCGTGCCCGGCTCATCGCCTGCGACGAGAGCCTGGTGACGGCGGCGGGCCTGCCCGAGCCGGTGGGTGAGCCGGTCAGCGTGCTGTACTCGCCGGGAGTCCCCGTACGCTTCGGCCGCCCGGCCCGCCCCGGAGGCATCCCGGCCCCGTGACGCGCCGGGCCGTGGTCCGACCGGGGCCCGGCACGGTGCTCCACGGCATGTCGCCCCCCGCTCCGCCCGGCGCCGCTCTACTGTCGCCGCCACGGACCGGACGGAGTGGGGGAGCGTCATGCGGGGAGTGGCCCGGCTGATCTGCGGACGGCGCACCAAATGGGCGGTCCTGGCTTTCTGGTTCGTCGTCCTCGTCCTCGCGGCGCCGCTGGCCGGGAAGCTCATGGGCGCCCAGGACAACGATGCCGCGTCGTGGCTGCCGAGCAGCGCCGAGTCCACCCAGGTCTGGGAGGAGTCCAAGGGATTTCGGCCCGAGATCATCACGGCGATCGTCGTGTACGCCCGCGAGGACGGCCTGACGGGCGCGGACCGCGCCCGTATCGCGGAGGACGTGCGGCAGCTCATGACGCTGCGCGCGCACGGCGTGCGGGGCGCGGAGACGCGTGGCCCGGTGTACGACAGCGGCACCGCGCCGGCCGCCGCCCAGATCTTCGTGCCCATCACGATGGACGAGAAGGGCTGGGAGCGCATCGGTCCCGCCGTCGACTCCGTACGGGACATCGTGGGCAGCGGCGGGGAAGGACTCGCCGTCCACATCTCCGGACCCGGAGGGGTCGCGGCCGACTCCGCCGACGCCTTCTCGGGCATCGACTCGACCCTGCTCCTCGCGGCCCTCGCCGTCGTGGTCGTGATGCTGCTGATCACGTACCGCAGTCCGAGCCTGCTGGTGCTCCCCGTGATCTCGGTCGTCGCCGCGCTCCTCACGGCGCAGGCCCTCATCTACCTTCTGGCGTCGCACGCGGGCCTCACCGTCAACGGACAGAGCGCGGGCATCCTCACCGTGCTGGTCTTCGGCGCGGGCACGGACTACGCCCTGCTGCTCGTCGCCCGCTACCGGGAGGAGCTGAGGCGGCACGAGGACCGGCACGAGGCCATGGCCCGCGCACTGCACCGGGCGGGCCCCGCCGTGCTGGCCAGCAGCGGCACCGTGGTGCTGAGCATGCTCGTGCTGCTGGTCGCCGAGATGAACTCCACCCGCGGCCTCGGCCCGGTCGCGGCGATCGGGGTGGCCGTGGCCCTGGTGGCGATGCTCACGCTCCTCCCGGCGCTGTTGGTGATCTTCGGCCGCTGGGTCTTCTGGCCGGTCGTCCCGCACCTCGGAACGCCCGAGCCCACCGAGCACGGATTCTGGGCCCGCACCGGGCAGCGGCTGTCGGGGCGCCCCCGCAGGGTCTGGGTCGCCACCGCCCTCGTGCTCGCCGCACTGTCCCTGGGACTGGTCCAGCTGCGTGCGGCGGGACTCGGCAACGCCGACTCCTTCCCCGACAAGCCCGACTCCATCGTCGGCCAGGAGGTCCTGCACCGGTACTTCCCGGCCGGCAGCGGCAGCCCTCTGGTCGTCATCGCGGACGCCGGCCGGAGCGCGCAGGTGCGGGCCGCGGTCGCGGGGACACGCGGGGTCGTGCCCGGCTCCCTCGTCGTGCCGCCCGGCGCGGAACCGGTACACGACGGCCGGGTGATCTTCGAAGCGACACCGGCCGATCCCGGGGACAGCGAACGGGCCGAGCAGACCGTGCAGAGGGTGCGGGACGCCGTTCACGGAGTGCCGGGAGCGGACGCCCATGTGGGCGGAGACACCGCGACGCTGCTCGACATGGACGCGGCGACCCGGCACGACAACCTCGTCATCATCCCTCTCGTCCTGCTGGTGGTGCTGATCATCCTGGCGCTCGTACTGCGCGCCCTGGTGGCGCCGCTGCTCCTGATCGCCACGGTGGTGCTGTCCTTCGCCGCCGCCCTGGGCGTCAGCGCGCTCGCCTTCCGGTACGTCTTCGACTACGCGGGCGAGACGACGGACTTCCCGCTCTTCGTCTTCGTGTTCCTGGTGGCGCTCGGCATCGACTACAACATCTTCCTGACCACCCGGATCCGCGAGGAGGCCCTGCACCAGGGCACCCGTGCGGGTGTGGTGACGGGGCTCGCCACCACCGGCGCGGTGATCACTTCTGCGGGCCTGGTCCTGGCCGGCACCTTCGCCGTGCTGGGAACCCTTCCGGTCGTCGCGTTCGCGGAAATCGGCTTCGCCGTCGCCCTGGGCGTACTCCTGGACACGTTCGTCGTCCGGTCCGTGCTGGTCACCTCCCTCATCCTGGACATCGGCCCGCGCGTGTGGTGGCCGCACCGGCTCGCCCACGAGGACGGTGGCCGGGCGAAGGAGCCGGAAGCGGTCTGACGACCGCCCACCGCGTACCGCTCGCCCGGGCCTGGGCAAGGGTGTAGAAAGGGGGGCATGGCCGGACGCTACGGCCGCCCGCGCTCGTTTCTCCGCATGAGAACCGTCGCTGGTCAGGTCTTTCTCCTGCAGGTGGCGATCGTGGTGCTGCTCGTCACGGCTGCCGTGGCCGCACTCCTGCTGCAGTCCAGAGCGGCCAGCGAACGGGAAGCACGCCATCGTTCGGTCGCCGTGGCCGAGACCTTCGCGAACGCCCCGGGCATGGAGGCGGCTCTGGCCGGCCCCGACCCCACCGCGGTGCTCCAGCCCAAGGCGGAGGCGGCGCGCAAGGCATCCGGCGTCGACTTCATCGTCGTCCTGAACCTGGACTCCATCCGTTACACCCACCCGCTGCCCGACCGGATCGGGAAGAAGTTCGTCGGCGACGTGGCGCCCGCGCTGAAGGGCCAGGTCGTCACCGAGAGGCTCACCGGGACCATCGGGCCCCTCGTGCAGGCCGTCGTGCCCGTCTTCGGCGCGAACGGCGAGGTCATCGGCATGGTGTCCGCGGGCATCACCATCGCCCGGGTGAGCGGCGTCTCGGAGGACCAGTTCCCCCTCCTGTTCGGCTCCGCCGCGGGCATCCTGGTCCTCACCACCGGCGGCACGGCACTTGTCAGCAGACGGCTGCGGCGCCAGACCCACGGCCTCGGTCCGGCCGAGATGACCCGGATGTACGAGCACCACGACGCCGTCCTGCACGCCGTCCGGGAAGGCGTGCTCATCCTCGGCGGCGACGGACGGCTGCTGCTGGCCAACGACGAGGCACGAAGACTCCTCGGACTGCCCGCGGACGTCGAGGGCCGGCCCGTCACGGAGCTGGGGCTCGACCCGGTCACCACCGAGCTGCTGTCCTCGGGGCGCACGGCGACCGACGAGGTGCTCTCCGTGGGCCACCGGGTGCTGGCCGTCAGCCAGCGGTCCACGGACCGGGACGGCGGGCCGCCCGGCAGCGTGACCACCCTGCGCGACACCACGGAACTGCAGGCACTCACGGGCAAGGCGGACGTGGCGCGTGGCCGGCTGAAGCTGCTCTACGACGCGGGAACGGAGATCGGCACCGCTCTCGACGTCACGCGTACGTGCGAGGAGCTGGCGGAATTCGCCATTGCCAGATTCGCGGACTTCGCCACCGTCGACGTGGCCGAGAGCGTGCTGCACGGAGAGGAACCGACCGCGGCGCGCGCCGTGAGCGACATGCGGCGTGTGGCGTTCAGCGGATCCGGCCACGGCACGGGACCCTTCCCGCTGGGGTCGGTGATCCGCTTCCTCCCGAGCACCGCGGTCGGGGCCCGCCTGGTCGCCGGGGAGGCGGTTCTCGACGCCGACCTGACGCGGCTCTCCGGGTGGCAGCAACAGAGCCCGGCGAGAGCCGAACAGCTCGTCGGGGGCGGGTTCCACACGATGATCGCCGTTCCGATGCGGGCCCGGGGCGTCATCCTGGGCGTGGCCACCTTCTGGCGTGTGCAGAAGCCCGACCCGTTCGAGGACGAGGACCTGTCCGTCGCCGAGGAGCTCGTCGCGCGGGCCGCCGTGAGCATCGACAACGCCCGCCGCTACTCGCGCGAGCACACCGTGGCGGTCACCCTGCAGCGCAGCCTGCTGCCGCGCGGCCTCCCCGACCAGAGTGCCATCGACGCCGCCTACCGGTACCTGCCCGCGCAGGCCGGGCAGGGCGGGCTCGGCGGGGTCGGCGGCGACTGGTTCGACATCATCCCGCTCCCCGGGGCCAGGGTCGCCCTCGTCGTCGGGGACGTGGTGGGCCACGGACTGCACGCAGCGGCCACCATGGGGCGCCTGCGCACGGCGGTCCACAACTTCTCCACCCTGGACCTGCCCCCCGACGAACTCCTGTGGCACCTGGACGAGCTCGTCGCCCGCATCGACCAGGACGAGACGGCCGACGATGCCGCGGGCGGCGTCACCGGGGCGACCTGCCTGTACGCCATCTACGACCCGGCGACCGGGCGCTGCACCATGGCACGGGCCGGCCACCTCCAGCCCGTGATCATCGACCCCGACGGCACCGCCGCGTACGCCGACGTGCCCGGAGGCCCCCCGTTGGGGCTGGGAGGCCTTCCCTTCGAGACCCTGGACGTGCAGTTGCCCGAGGACAGCCGGCTGGTGCTCTACACGGACGGGCTGGTCGAGGACCGGCACCGGGACATCGACGAAGGGCTGGAGATGCTGCGCTCCACCCTCGAAGGACATCCCGACCGGACCCCCGAGGAGACCTGCGAGGCCGTCCTGAGGGCCCTCGTACCCCCGCGCGCCCGTGACGACATCGCACTGCTGGTGGGCCGTACGCGCCGGCTCGCCACCGAGAACGTGGCCGAATGGGAAGTCGCATCCGACCCCGCCGCGGTGTCCGGCGTGCGGGCCGAGGTGTCCCGCACCCTGGCCGCGTGGAATCTGGTCGAGGAGGCGTTCACGACCGAGCTGATCCTCAGCGAGCTCGTCACCAACTCCATCCGCTACGCCACCGGCCCCATTCGCGTACGGCTGGTCCGCGACCGCACCCTGATCTGCGAGGTGTCCGACCGCAGCAGCACCTCGCCCCATCTGCGGCAGGCGGCCACCACGGACGAGGGCGGCCGAGGGCTCTTCCTCGTCGCGCAGCTGGCAGAACGCTGGGGCACCCGGTACACCGACGGCGGCGGCAAGGTCATCTGGACGGAACAGCCGATCCCCGGGGTCACGCCCCCGGACGACCCGCCGGGCCGCACGGCGCGACAGCTGTGACGTTTCTGTGAGTCCTGACGCAGAGGATAAGAGGTGCCGGGGCGACCGAAGAGGACTGGGTGCACAGGGGCGGGGAGCGACGTCGTACGCAGGACCACGACGTGCGGCTCGGCGAAGCCGTCGAGCGTGCGCAGCAGGGGGACGAGGACGCGTTCGGCACGGCCTACCGGCTCGTGCACCCCGGACTGCTGGGCTACGTCCGCGGGCTCGTCGGGGACGACGCGGAGGACGTCGCCTCCGACGCATGGCTGGAGATCGCCCGCGACCTGGGCCGTTTCCGGGGTGACGGTGCCGGGTTCCGCGGCTGGACGGCGACGATCGCGCGGCACCGGGCGCTGGACCACCTGCGCAGGCTGAAGCGGCGGCCCCGGACCTCGCTGTTCGAGCATGATGTGCTGGACCTGCCCGGACAGACGGACACCGCGGGCGCGGTCCTGGAGTCGCTCGGGACCCGGCGGGCGCTCGAACGGATCGCGGAACTGCCGCCGGACCAGGCCGAGGCGGTCCTCCTGCGCGTGGTCGTCGGGCTTGACGGGCCGGCGGCCGCGCGGGTGCTGGGCAAGCGGCCGGGCGCGGTGCGGACGGCCGCCCACCGGGGGCTGAAGAGACTGGCCGAGGGGATGACCCCGGAGGGCCGGGCGGCCGGGGGGCCGCGCACGCTGGGGGAGGGGACATGAGACGCGAGGAGCAGGAGCCCGCCGAGGCTCCGGTGACCCCGGACATCGAGGCGCTCGCCGACGCGGTGCGTGGCCGCGGTGGGGCGGGCCGTGAGGGCGAGGCCCGGGCTCTCGCCGCCTTCCGGGCGTCCCGTGACGCGGGTACCCACGTCCGTACCGGTCGGAGGCGCCGACGGGACGACTGGCGCCCGGCGGCCGGGTTCCGGAGGGCCGGGACACGCTGGAGAACGGCCCTCGGGTCGCTCGTCGCCACGACGGTGCTCGGCGGGGTGGCGATGGCCGCCGGAGTGGTCCCCGTCCCGTTCGAGCGGAGAATCGATCCCGGCCCCGCCCCGACGGTGGACGCACCCCGCAGCCCGGGCGACAACCCGGCGGCCGTGCCCGCACCCGGCACGACGCCGGAGCGGCCCCCGCAGCCCGCGCCGCCGTCCGCATCGGCGCGGGGCCCGGCCGATCCGGGCCTCGTGGGGCTCTGCCGCGCCCGGAGCGCGGGCAACGGCGTCCGCAACGGCCAGGTGTTCCGGCGCCTCACCGCGGCGGCGGGCGGGGAGGACGCCGTGGACGCGTTCTGCGCCCGGACGCTGGAGGAGAGCGGCACGGGCGGCGCCCCTTCGACGTCCGGGAAGCCGTCGAAGGAGCCGAAGGCCACGAAGTCGCCCAAGCCTTCGAAGTCACCGAAAGCCTCGAAGACCCCGAAGACCCCGAAGGCCGCCAAGTCCGGGAAGGTCACGGACGCCGCCTAGGTCGCCGCCGTTCCGGGACCGGCCGGCCCGGGGCAGCGCCCCGGCATCCGCCGGGCCCCGGACCGCTCACGGGTGAAGACGCCCCGTTCCTCAGTCCCGACGGCAGTGCAGGAACACATGGGGTTCCGGCACCGCCGCCGGGTGGGACGGGGTGAAGACCGCGTTCGTCTCCCACCGGACCGAGAGCCCGGCGCCGGTCGCGAGCGCCGTGAAGGCCTCGGGGCCGAAGCTGGTCACCCGTACCTCCTGTCCCATGAAGACCGCGTCCACGTCCTCGACGTCCAGCGGAACCGTCGCCAGGACCATCCGGCCACCCCGCTTCAGGGCCCGCGCGAGCCGCCGTACGAGCGCGGTCTGTTCGTCGCGTGGCATCTGGAGGAGCGAGAAGTAGACACAGACCGCGTCGAAGGTCTCGTCCTCCAGCGGGAGTTCACGGATGTCGGCGCAGCGGAAGGACGCCCCCGCGACCTGCCGGGAGGCCAGCTCCACCATCACGGGCGAGACATCGACCCCCAGCACCTGGTGCCCCGCGTCGGTCAGGGACTGGGCGGTCGGCCGGCCCGTTCCGCAGCCCACGTCCAGCACCCGGCTGTGCGGCGCGAGTTCCTCCAGCAACCGGGTCAGCGAGGCGTGGTGGGCGGCCGAGCCGGCGAAGGCCCGCTCGTAGTCGGCACCGATGGCGTCGAACGCCGTCGCCGCCGGGTGGCCGTTCTCCTCGGTCATGGCAGTGGTCCTTCCGTTGACGCCGGCGCAGGAATCACGGGATACGGGCGACCGCGACGTAGAGTCCGCTCTCCTCGGGCCGGGGGGCGTCGGCGCCGTGGAACCACTCGGGCGCCGTCACCAGACCCGGCTCGACGATGTCCAGGCCCTCGAAGAAGCGGGCGAACTCGCCGCGGGTGCGCAGGGCGAGCCGGATGCCGCCCCTGCCGTACTCGGCCGCACCCTCCTCACCCCGCTCGGGGTTCACGTCCGAGGCGCCCTGGGACAGCACCACGTAACTGCCCCGGTGCAGCGTGGCAGCCAGGGTGCGCACGATGGCGTACGGGTCCTCGTCGTCGGGCAGGAAGTGCAGGAGGCCCAGGAGCGAGAGCGCGACGGGTCGGTCGAAGTCCAGCACCTTGCGGGCGGCCTCGACGATAGTGCCGGGCTCGCGCACATCGGCGTGGACGTAGTCCGTCGCCCCTTCCGGACTGCTGATCAGCAGGGCCTCCGCATGGCGCAGGACGATCGGGTCGTTGTCGCAGTAGACGACGCGGGCCGCCGGATTGATCTCCTGCGCGATCTGGTGCAGATTCGGGGCGGTGGGAATCCCCGTTCCGATGTCGAGGAACTGGTCGACGCCCTGACCGGCCAGCCACGCCGTCGCGCGGTTCATGAACGCACGGTTCTGGAGCGCCCCGGTCTTCGCTTCCGCCGGAAGGTGCTCGGCCACCGCCTGGTCCACCGGATAGTTGTCCTTGCCGCCGAGGAGCGAGTCGTAGACCCGTGCCGAGTGGGGCCTGCTGGTGTCGATCGGGGGCTGAGGTATCGCGGACGTCATGACGGGCTCCGTTACAGATGGGGTGGACCGCTCCACCTGCGAAGTCTGCCACAGCAACTCCACTGCGGCGGGCCGGTGTTGCCAGCGATGCGCGACGTACGCGGGGCCCCGGGAACGGCTCCCGGGGCCCCGCGCCGACGGGCGTCGTCAGTTGGCGTCGACCAGGCCGTGCGCGGGCACGGTCACGGTACGCGCGCCGGGCTTGCCGCCCAGGACGACCTTGCGCAGTGCGCTGTTGTTGGTCAGGTCGGTCTCCTTGAGCCGCTTCTCCGGGTTGGCGAGCACCTGGATGTAGTAGGTGCCGTTCGCCAGACCGGTGATGTCGAACGACTGGCCGGGGAGGTCCTGGGTGTACGTGTCACCGGAGCCGACGTCGAGCACCTCCCGCACCGAGATCGAGTTCTCCTGGCCGCACGCCGTGGACAGGTCGGTGTTGTACGGGTGCCAGTTGGCGTTCTTCACCGTGTAGTCGACCGCGTCGGTGTTGGCCAGGCAGAAGGCCTCCTTGCCGCTGCGCACGGTCTCCTTCTGGTCCGCCTTCAGGAGCCGGTAGCTCGCGAAGTCCGTGAAGTGCCAGTGCTCGTGACCCGGGCGGGGGTCCCACTCCATCGTGCCGGTCGGTGTGTAGCCGACCTGCTTCCCCGAGGCGTCGTAGAAGTACTGGTAGGCGTCCATCAGCTCCTTGCCTGGGGCGCGGAACCCGTCCACGACCAGCTGCGCCGGTCCCGCGTTCCACACGTTGGCACTGAAGGCCAGGAAGTCCCTGCCCGGAGCGCTCCCGTCACCCTCGCTGATGGTGATGCCGTAGGCGGGCAGCGAACGCAGATCGGGCTTGGGCACGTTCGGCACCGTGGCCTTGCCGGTCGGGCGCTTCGCCTGGGGCTGCACCGCGGGGGCCTGCCGCGAACCGTCGGTGCTTCCCCGGCCGTCACGGCCCTGCGGGGCCCGGAGGGCCTCCCGCTTGAGCGCCCAGGGCAGGGCCGCGGGCGCGGGTGCGTACGGACCGTGGCCCACGTTGTACGCGGGGCCCGCGCCGTTGGTCGCCGACGCGGGCGCGGGCGAGCGCGGCACGATGTGGCCGGCGTGCCCGGCCTGCTGCCCGGCCTGCTGCTCGGCCGGGTGGCCGGCCGTGTGCCCGCCGGTGTGGCCGGTTCCGTGTCCGGCCGTGTGGGAGCCGTGGGCGGACCTGCCGACGGCACCCGCGCCCGACTCCCCGTCGCCGCGCTCGCGCACGGTCACCTTCACCGTCTGCGGCTTGTCGGCGATCTCGAAGAGGTCGCGGTAGCGCTTGGTCACGGACACCTTCGCGGTGTACTTGCCGACGCCGAGGGCGACCGGCGCGGAGTAGTAGCCCGCGTACGTGTTGGACGCCCAGCCCTTCTCGACGCCCCAGACCGAGCCGAGCGTGAACGGGTTCACGGGGCAGCTCTCGGGGTACTTCGACGTGGCGGGCGCGTCGGGGCGGATCCGGCCCGACGCGTTGTTCGGGCAGAACGACTCCGTGCGGTTGATGACGGTCTTGCCGGCCGCGTCCGTGACCGTGATCTTCATGAACCCCGGCAGCCCGGAGAAGTCCTTCACCGTGCCCTTGGGAAGCGTCCTGGTGATGGTCTTCGTCCCCCGGCGGATCACCTGGGTGGCGACGACGGGGTCCTTGTAGGACTTCCGGGTCACCCGCAGTTCGAACGGGGAGCCCCCCGCGGTGAGGTACGTGCCCAGATCCAGGTAGACGCCGGGGTCGTCCTTCCAGGAGTCGAGCGTCACCGACTCCGAGGCGGCGATCAGGCCGAGCCGCGGCGTGGGCGCCGCCATCTTGCCGTCGGGTGCTGCGGCGGCGACACCGGCGATCACGGCGATCGCCGCTCCGGCGGCGACCGCCGGACGCCACAGGCGGCTGCGGGGGGTTGTCGTGGTCATCGTTCCTCGATTTCCGAATGCCCGGGCGGGCGGCGGAGGAGCTTTGCCAGTGAGATACGAGGAAGCGCCCCGCAGGTTGTCCGCAGACCCCTGAGTCACGAATCGTTGGCTGAAAACCGGTCGTACGGTGTGGAATGAGACGTTGTCGTGTTGTTTCCGCACCAGGCGGGATGCGGTTGTGCTAGCCGAAGGAACGCCGTGACCGTGAACGGGCGGGATCCGGGCGTAGCGAGGTGCGAAGCGGGCAGTGATCCCCTGTCCGCGGCAACCGGAATATGGGACTACCAGTGAGGAACGCGTTGCTGGATCGGGCACGAACGGGCGCAGGACGAGTCGCGGATACGCTGGTCCAACACCTGTTCCTGCTTGTAAAACCTATGCGTGGGCCCGAACGGACGTCGGGCCATGGCAGATCCGCACCTAGTACTGGGATGGCGTCGTGGGCACCGAGGAACGCCGACGGGGAATACTCGAAACGGCTCGACGTGACGGTTCGGTCGATGTGAACCGGCTGGCCGAACGGTTCCAGGTGGCCAAGGAGACCATCAGGCGCGATCTGCACATCCTTGAGGAACACGGTCTGGTCCGACGTACGCACGGCGGTGCGTACCCGGTGGAGAGCGCGGGCTTCGAGACGACCCTGGCGATGCGGACCACCCACCACGTACCGCAGAAGTCGCGGATCGCGGCGGCGGCCGCCGATCTGCTCGGTGACGCCGAAACGGTCTTCATCGACGAGGGATTCACCCCCCAGCTCATCGCCGAGGCCCTGCCCCGCGACCGGCCGCTGACCGTGGTCACCGCCTCCCTGGCCGTCGCGACGGTCCTCGCCGACGCCGAGAAGATCGCCGTTCTCCTGCTCGGGGGACGCGTCCGGAGCAGCACCATGGCCACCGTCGACCACTGGGCCACCCGCATGCTCGCCGACTTCGTCATCGACCTGGCGTACGTCGGCGCGAACGGCATCTCCCGCCAGTACGGACTCACCACACCGGACCCGACCGTGGGCGAGGTGAAGGCGCAGGCCATGCGCAGCTCCCGCCGCCGCGTCTTCGCGGGCGTCCACACGAAGTTCGGAGCGGTGAGCTTCTGCCGCTTCGCGGGTGTCGGCGACTTCGAGGCCGTGGTGACCGATACCGGGCTCCCCTCGGCCGAGGCGCAGCGCTACTCGCTCCTCGGCCCGCACGTGATCCGAGTCTGAGACACCTGCACGTCCCGGGCCCTGCCTCTCCCGGAGGCCGCAGGGCAGCACCACCATGCCCGGAACCGGAGCCCCCGGCCGGTGCAGCACGAGCCGCTACGACCCATCAGGAGAACCTATGCCCCACCAGCAACGACGCTGTGGGATCCGCCTGCGGGCGGTCGCGGGCACTGCAGCGCTGACACTCCTCACCGCGGGGTGCGCCGGAGCAGGCGGCACCTCCTTCGGAGGAGGTGACGCACTGAACGTCCTCATGGTGAACAACCCGCAGATGGTCGAGCTGCAGAAGCTGACCGCGGAGCACTTCACGGAGGAGACCGGCATCAAGGTCAACTTCACCGTGCTGCCGGAGAACGACGTCCGCGACAAGATCAGCCAGGACTTCTCCAACCAGGCGGGTCAGTACGACGTCGGCACCATCAGCAACTTCGAGGTGCCGTTCTTCGCGAAGAACGACTGGCTGCACCCCCTCGACACGTACGCCGCCGAGGACACCGCCTTCGACCAGGACGACATCCTCAAGCCCCTGCGGGACTCGCTCACCGCCGAGGGCAAGCTCTACGCCGAACCCTTCTACGGCGAGTCGTCCTTCCTCATGTACCGCAAGGACGTCTTCGAGGAGAAGGGCATGAAGATGCCCGCGCGCCCCACCTGGGAGCAGGTGGCCGGACTCGCGGCGCAGGCGGACGGCGCCGAGCGCGGCATGAAGGGCATCTGCCTGCGCGGTCTCCCCGGCTGGGGCGAGGTCATCGCACCCCTGACCACGGTCGTCAACACCATGGGCGGCACCTGGTTCACCGAGGACTGGGAACCGCGCCTCACCTCACCGGAGTTCAAGAAGGCAACCCGCTTCTACGTGGACCTCGTACGCGAGCACGGAGAGCGCGGAGCCTCCCAGTCCGGGTACGCCGAGTGCCTCAACAACATGACGCAGGGCAAGACCGCCATGTGGTACGACGCCACGGCGGGCGCCGGATCGCTGGAGGCGGCCGGCTCCCCGGTGAAGGGGAAGATCGGATACGTACCCGCACCGGTCGAGAAGACCAAGAGCTCGGGCTGGCTCTACACCTGGGCCTGGGGCATCCAGAAGGCCTCCAAGAAGGCCGACAACGCGTGGAAGTTCGTCTCCTGGGCGTCCAGCAAGGAGTACGAGTCGCTCGTCGGCGAGACCAGCGGCTGGGCCAACGTGCCCGCCGGCAAGCGGGCCTCCACGTACGACAACCCCGAATACCTCGAGGCGGCCGGGGCGTTCGCGGACGTCACCGAGCAGGCCATCGCCGGCGCCGACCCGCTGAACCCGGGCACCCAGCCGCGCCCGACAGCCGGCATCCAGTTCGTGGGCATCCCCGAGTTCACCGACCTCGGCACCAAGGTCGCGCAGGAGATCAGCGCAGCCATCGCCGGCCGCCAGTCCGTAGACAAGGCCCTGGCCGCCTCCCAGAAGCTGGCCGAGCAGGTCGCCAAGGAGTACCGATGACCACAGCAGTCAGCACCTCACCCGTGTCCCCACCGAAGCCACCGGCACCCGCGCCCCGCAAGAACGGCCCACGGGCCTGGGCCACCAGGGCGCCGCTCCTGCCCGCACTGGTCTTCCTGATCGTCGTCACCCAGCTGCCGTTCGTGGCGACCCTGGTGATCTCCCTCTTCGACTGGAACTCCCTCAACCCCGACAAGCGCAGCTTCAACGGGCTGGAGAACTACGCCTCCGTCTTCACCGACGCGGCGCTGCGCGACTCGGTCCTCACCACGATCCTGCTCACCGCGAGCGTCGTCATCGCCACCGTGGTCATCGGGCTGGCCCTCGCCCTGCTGCTCGACCGCACGTTCTTCGGCCGCGGCATGGTCCGTACGCTGCTCATCACGCCGTTCCTGCTCGTCCCCGTCTCCGCCGCCCTGTTGTGGAAGCACGCGCTGTACAACCCCGAGTACGGGCTCCTCAACGGCACGCTCAGCTGGATCGGCGAGCTCTTCGGCGACACCTCGCCGGCCCAGCCGGACTGGATCGCGGACATGCCCCTGCTCGCGGTCGTGACCGCCCTGGTCTGGCAGTGGACGCCCTTCATGATGCTGATCCTGCTCGCCGGACTGCAGAGCCGGCCCGCCGAAGTGGTGGAGGCCGCGCGGCTCGACGGCGCGAGCGCCTGGCAGACCTTCCGCTACCTGACCCTGCCGCACCTGCGCAGGTACCTCGAGCTCGGCGTCCTGCTCGGCGCCGTCTACATCGTGCAGAACTTCGACGCGGTGTTCACCATCACCGCCGGAGGCCTCGGCACCGCCAACCTCCCGTACACGATCTACCAGACCTTCTACCAAGCCCACGAATACGGACTGGCGTCCGCCGCGGGAGTCGTCGTCGTGATCGGCACGATCATCATCGCCACCTTCGCGCTCCGGACCGTCTGGTCCCTCTTCAGTGAGGAGGCGAACCGCGCATGACCGCTGCCACCGTTCCCGCCACCGCGTCCGTTTCCCGCACCCTGCGACGGGCCAAGCGCCGCTCCACCGCACTGGGCCTGCTGGCCTGGTCGGCAGGACTCGCCTTCTGCCTGCCCGCGCTGTGGATGCTCCTGACCTCCCTGCACGCGGAGTCGGACGCGGCGACCAACCCGCCCTCCCTCACCGCGCCCCTGACCCTCGACGGCTACCGCGCCTTCTTCGGCGCCGACACCGGCGTCACCCCGTGGCCGCCCCTGCTCAACTCCCTGGGCGCCTCGTTCTTCTCCACGGTCCTGGTGCTCCTGCTGGCACTCCCGGCGGCCTACGCGCTCTCCATCCGGCGCGTCCGCAAGTGGACCGACGTCATGTTCTTCTTCCTCTCCACGAAGATGCTGCCCGTCGTCGCCGGCCTCCTCCCCATCTACCTGTTCGCCAAGAACGCCGGGATGCTGGACAACATCTGGCTCCTCGTCCTGCTCTACACCTCGATGAACCTGCCGATCGCCGTCTGGATGATGCAGTCCTTCCTCGCGGACGTCCCGGTCTCCGTCATCGAGGCCGCCCAGGTCGACGGTGCCCGCCTGCCGACCGTCCTGGCCCGTGTGGTCGCGCCGACGGCCGCCCCCGGAATCGCCGCCACCGCGCTGATCTGCTTCATCTTCAGCTGGAACGAACTGCTCTTCGCACGGGTGCTCACCGGCGTCGTCGCCCAGACCGCCCCCGTCTTCCTCACCGGATTCGTCACCAGCCAGGGCCTCTTCCTCGCCCAGCTGTGCGCCGCGTCCGTCGTCGTGTCCCTGCCGGTGCTCGCCGCCGGTTACGCCGCCCAGGACAAGCTCGTCCAGGGCCTCTCTCTTGGAGCAGTGAAATAATGCGGGCAGCGATCATCGAAGCACCTGGCAAGGTTTCCGTCTCCACCGTCCCCGACCCCGCTCCGGGGCCCCGCGAGGTGGTCGTGGCCGTCGCCTCCGTCGGCCTGTGCGGAACCGACCTGCACATCCTGCAGGGAGAGTTCGCCCCCACCCTGCCCATCGTCCCGGGCCACGAATTCGCCGGGGAGATCGTCGGCATCGGGCGGGAGGTCACGGAGCTGGCCATCGGCGACCGGGTCGCCGTCGATCCCTCCCTGCACTGCCACGAGTGCCGCTACTGCCGCATCGGACGAGGCAACCTCTGCGAGCGGTGGGCCGCCATCGGCGTCACCGAGCCGGGCGGTGCCGCCGAGTACGCGGTGGCACCCGTGGCCAACTGCGTCCGACTGCCCGAGCACATCGACGTGAAGGACGCGGCGCTCATCGAGCCGCTGTCCTGCGCGGTCCGGGGATACGACGTCCTGAACAGCACCCTGGGCGCCGAGGTGCTGATCTACGGCTCCGGCACCATGGGCCTGATGATGCTGGAACTCGCCAAGCGCACGGGCGCCGCCGGCGTCGACATCCTGGACGTCAACCCCGACCGCCTCGCCACGGCGGCCCTCCTCGGCTGCTCCCGGTCCGCGGCCGGGGCCGACGAGCTCGACCGGCCAGGCGGCTGGGACGTCGTCATCGACGCGACCGGCAACGCCGGCGCCATCCAGGACGGCCTGGGGCGCGTCGCGAAGGGAGGCACCTTCCTCCAGTTCGGAGTGGCCGACTACGCGACCAGGGCGGTCATCGAGCCGTACCGCATCTACAACCACGAGATCACCATCACCGGTTCGATGGCGGTCCTGCACAGCTACGAACGCGCCGCCGCGCTCTTCGCCTCCGGAGTGCTCGACCCGTCCGTCTTCATCAGCGACCGGCTGCCCCTGGAGCAGTACCCGCAGGCCATCGACCGCTTCAAGGCGGGCATCGGCCGCAAGATCGTGGTGCAGCCGTGACGGGTGGGCCCGGCCACGTCCTCGTCCTCGGTGAGGCGCTCATCGACCTCGTGCCGGTGGACGGGGACGGGAACGTGCGGGCCGCCCAGTTCGGTGGAGCCCCCGCCAACGTCGCGGTCGGGCTCGCCAGGCTCGGCTCACCCGTCGCCTTCGCCGGCGGGCTGGGCGGTGACGGCTTCGCCCGCACCATCGAGGAGCGGATGCGGACGGCGGGGGTGGACCTCGCCCTCTGTGCCCGGTCCGCCCTGCCCACCGCCCTGGCCGTCGCCGACCCCGGCACCGACGGGACGGGATACCACTTCCACCTCGGGGACACGGCCACCTTCCGGCTGCCGGACCTCTCGGCCCAGGCCGGCCGCTTCGGCGCCGTCTACGTGGGCGGGCTCGCGGCGGTCGTGGAACCCGGGGCGGAGGCCGTACGGGCGACGGCCGAGGCGGCTGCCGCGCACTCCCTCCTCGTCGTGGACCCCAACGTCCGGGAGGACCGCACCCTGGACCCGGAACGGAGTCTGGCGCTGCTGCGCGAGCTGTGCGGCCTCGCCCATGTCGTCAAGGCCAGCGACGAGGACCTGGCGCGCCTGTGGCCGGGCGCGGATCCGGAGGACACCTGCGCGGACCTGGCGGCCGACGGCCGGCTCGTGGTCATGACCAGGGGAGCCAGGGGCAGCACGGCGTACACCCCCACCGCACCGCCGGTGTCGGTGGCGGCCACACCGGTCGAGGTGGTCAACACGATCGGCGCGGGGGACGCCTTCCTCGCGGGCATGCTGAACCGCCTGGGCGCGGGAGGTGCCTTCGCGGGCGCGACCGGAGTCCAGGAGGTGGAGGCGATGCTCGCCCACGCCTCCGACGTGGCCGCCTCCGTGTGCGCCCGGGCGGGCACCGAGCCCCGTGTCCCCACTCATGGCTGAGGAGCCCTCCCCGTGAACCGCGCACCTCCGCACCGGTGCGGAGGTGCGCGGGGGCGCGGTGGTGCCCATCCTGACTGTGTGACCTGGAGACCGCACGGCAGCCGAGGGCCCGACGGGCTGTCCCCGGTGCTCGCGCAGGCGGCGGTGAGCGCCATCGACGCCGCGGGCGGGTACGCCGGTGGCGTCTACCTGCGTTCCCGCACCCCGGGCCTCCTCCTCATGGCGGTCCTCGCGGGGCTGCCCGTATCCCTCATGCGTCCGTGGTGGCGCATGCACGTGAACCGGCCCTTCCCGGTGGCCGAGGCGTACCGCTCCGGCAAGCCCGTGTACCTGGGCGATGCCGAGGAGACCATGCGCCGGTTCCCGCAGCTGATGGCGGGGCTGCCGTTCCCGTTCGGATCGCTCTACGCACCGGTGCTGAGCGGGCGCACGCCCGTGGGTGTGCTCGTCGTGCTGCGCTATGCCACGCGCGGCGAGCCCGTCGGCATGGCGGACCGCCGCAAGGTGGAGGACCTTGCGAGCCGGCTCGGCGCCGACATCGCCGCACTGGAGACGGACGGGCCGCCGATCGCGTGGGAGGGCGAGCCCGTACCCGTGCGGCTGCCCTCGGACACCGTGCGGCCGTTGCGGGTCGGGCACTTCGACTGGGACCCCGTCAGCGGCGCCTTCAGCGCGGACGACGAGGCGTGTCTGATGCTCGGCACCGGCCCCGCGGACACCATGGAGGCGCTGACGGCCGGGCTGCTGCCCGAGGACGCGTACGGGCTGTGGACCCTGGGCGCCGGGGCGGCGCGGTCCGCGCAGCCGCAGGTACGCAGGATGCGACTGCGCGGACCGGACGGCAGATCACTCCTGGTCGAACTCTCCCGCAGCGGGCCCGCCCGAAGACACGTGGGCCTGTCCGGTGTCCTGCTCGACCCGGGCACCGAGCCGGTCTTCCCACAGGCCGCGGACCGGATTCCGCGCGGCACGCTCTCCCACGACCGGCTGGGTCGGATCACCTACGTCAACCGGCTGGCCGAGGAGGTCCTCGGCCACAGCCGTGCGGAGATGGTCGGCCGGATCCTGTGGGAGGTGCTCCCCTGGCTCGCGAACCCCGCCTACGAGGACCACCACAGGGCCGCGCTGTTCTCCGCGGACCCGGTGTACTTCCTGGCCAGACGCTCCGCGACGGAGTGGCTGAACGTGGCGATGTACCCCGGCCCGGACGAGATCACCGTGACGGTCGGCGCCGCCGGGCGCCCCGAGCGCCCGCCGGCGCCCGTCGACGCACAGGGCCCGGGACCCGGTTCCCCGGGCGACCGCTCGGCCGTCCTGTACCGCCCGGTCGCCCTGGCCATCGCCCTGACGGAGGCGGTCACCGCCCGCCAGGTGTCCGCCGTGGTCACGGAGGAGCTGCTGCCCGCGTTCGGGGGCAGACAGCTGGCCATCTACCTGCAGAGCGAACGGCACCTCTACCTGTCCTGGGAGACGGGCTTCCCCCAAGGCTTCCTGAACCGGTTCGACGGCGTCGGCCTTGACGCGCACATCCCCGGCGTGGAGACGCTCACGACCGGCAGACCGCTGTTCTTCGAGTCCATGACGAAGCTGGCGGAGGCGTACCCGGGGATCCCCATGGACACCGATGTCGGCGCCCGCGCCTTCCTGCCGCTCATCGCGTCCGGGCGCCCCGTCGGGTCGTGCATCCTCGGCTTCGACCAGCCTCGGGGCTTCAGCCCCGAGGAACGCACCGCACTCACCGCCCTGGCCGGTCTGATCGCCCAGGCGCTCCAGCGGGCCCAGCGCTACGACACCGAGGCCGCCCTCGCCCGCGGACTGCAGGACGCCCTGCTCCCGCACCGCCTGCCCGTCGTCGAGCAGGTCGAGACCATCGGGCGGTACCTCGCCGGCACCCGGGGCATGGAGGTCGGAGGCGACTGGTACGACGTCATCGAGACCGGCAGCGGGCTGGCCCTCGTCATCGGCGACGTCCAGGGCCACGGCGTCGCCGCAGCCGCGACGATGGGCCAGCTCCGCAGCGCCGTACGCGCCTTCGGGCTGAGCGGACACGACCCGCAGGAGATCATGAGCGCCACCAACCGGTTGCTCATCGACCTCGATCCGGGCCAGTTCGCCAGCTGCTGCTACGTGGTGCTCGACTCAGCGACGGGGTACGCCCAGGCCGTGCGGGCCGGCCACCCCCAGCCCGTCCTGCGGCACCCCGACGGCAGGACCGAGGTTCTCGACCTGCCGGGCGGTGTCGTCCTCGGAATCGACCCCGCCGCGTCCTACCCGGTCGCCGGCCTGCGGCTGGAGCGGGGAGCCGTCCTGGCCCTGTTCACCGACGGACTGGTGGAGAAGGCGGGTACGGACATCGACGAGGGGATCGAACGCCTGCGCAGCACCCTGGCCGAAGTCGGCCACGCGCCCCTCGCCGAGACCGCCGACCGCGTCATCGCCCGGGCGGGCCAGGACGAGAACCGCCCCGACGACATCGCGCTGCTGCTCGCCGCCCGCCGCGATTCCGCCGGCTGATCACGGTCGGCCCTCGCGTCCTCGATGAGCCAGGGCCCGCCCGGGCCGTCACTTCGTGACGAATTCAAGCAGCGCCGGGTTGACGATCTCGGGGTGCGTCCAGGCCACGTTGTGCGGTCCGCCCTCGACCGTCACGAACGTGAGGTCGTCGATGAGCCCGGGCAGCCGCGCGGCGGTGTTCGGATACGGCAGGATCCGGTCCGCGTCCCCGTGGACCAGGAGCGTGGGGATGTCGAATTTCGGCAGGTCCTGGCGGAAGTCGGTGAGCCACGTGTCCACGCAGGCGTGCGCGGCGAACGGGGAGGCGGCGACCGCGACGTTGAAGCTGTTGTTCCACGCCTGGTCGCTGATGCGCGTGCCACCGAACGTGTCGACGTTGTAGAAGTTGTCGAGGAAGTCCTTGAAGTACGCGGGACGGTCGGCGATCACCGCCTCCTTGATGCCCTCGAAGACCGACCGGTCGACCCCCTCGGGATTCTCGTCCGTCTTGAGCAGGAAGGGAGGGATGGCCCCCATCAGGACCGCCTTGGCGACCCGGCCCGATCCGTACCTCCCCAGGTACCGGGTGACCTCACCGGTCCCCATGGAGAAGCCGCACAGGATCACCTCGGACAGGTCGAGGTGGTCCAGCAGGAAGTTGAGGTCGGCGGCGAAGGTGTCGTAGTCGTACCCGGTCGTGGGCCTGCTCGACCCGCCGAATCCCCGGCGGTCGTAGGTGATGACCCGGAATCCGGCGTCCAGCAGGACGCGCTGCTGCTTCTCCCACGAGTTCCCGTCGAGCGGGTAGCCGTGGATGAGGACGATCGCGGGGCCGCTCCCGTGGTCCTCGTAGTAGATGTCGATGGACGCCGTGTTCTCCTGGCCGACAGTGACGAAAGGCATGGGTGACCTGCTTCCGGCGATCTGAGGAGTCATTCGCGGTGGATCGTGACAGGAATGGCCGCACACCAGTGAACACCCGGATATTTCCCCCCGCCACTCGGGACGTCGCCGCCCCGGCCGGGGTGGCCGGATGTCCGTCATGCGGACCGCGCGGGGGCGGACTGCGCCGAGTGCCTGCTCGTGAGGCATCCTCTGCTGGTCGGGTAGACCGGGCCCGTGGCGGTGAGCGCATCGCCGCCGGCCCGTGACGGAGAAGGATTCGGAACCACATGGCAGACAACACGGACCTCTTGGCCTTCGTGCGCGCACGCCTCGCGGAGGAGGAGCAGATCGCTCGGGGAGCCGGCGGGGACGGCTGGCGGTGCCCGGCCGAGGCGCCCGGCGAAGTGCACGACCGCACGGGCGGTATCGCCTTCGTCGTGCGGTCCCGCGGCTACGACCGGCACATCGCCCTCCAGGACCCGGCACGCACCCTGCGCCGCATCGAGACGAACAGGGTCCTCCTGGACGAGTACGAGGAGATCGCGTCCCGGGACACGGACCGGCCCGATCAGGACTTCGCCTCGGGGCGCGCGGTGGGGCTGGGATTCGTCGTCCGGCAGATGGCCGGCGAACACGCGGGACACCCCGACTACCGGGTGAAGTGGCTGCCCCGGTTCTCCCACTGGGGGCCTTCGGGAGCCCCGGAGGCCTGACCGGCCGTGCCGTGCGTCCGCCCCGGTCCGTGCGATGCGTCCGACCGGTTCGCGCCGGTGCGTGCCGGCGGGTGAGTACGGGGGAGCGGTGCTCCTGAGTACGTGACCCGATTCCGGCGCGGGCCGCCGCTGGTCGAATGGGAACCATGGTCCCCGACGCTCAGCGGCATCCCCGCATCCAGAACCTCACCACGGCCGGCACGGCGCTGGCGGTCACCCTGCTCCCGTTGGCCGTGGGAGTGCTGCTGGCGAGGTCCCTGGCGATGGATCCGCTGAGCCCGGTGAACGCGCTGGTCACCAGTGGAGGACAGCGTGCCCGGATCGCTCCGGCCCGGTGGGTTCTGCGGGCTCGAACAAAAGGGCTTATTTCCCGCAGTAATGCTACTCATGTCCAGGAAAGCGCTCTCGCTTTTGTTACGCGCATCCGCGCGGTCCGGCCGGGGGTGCGCGGGTAGCGGGATGCGGCGCATACGGAGCGCTGTGGCCCGGTGGTCGGTAGCCGGAACGGGTCGGTGCAGCGATCAACGGTTGACAGGTCTACGACTGTCGGAATCCGTGTCGGCTGCAGCCGTGTGTGACAGGAATGTCCGCATTTTGTCACGCTCATCAGGGCCTCTTTCCAGCCACCTCGGAAGCGGGACAAAGTTTGCGTTCCCGGCACTACGCCGGGGCCGAACAACGCCCGGCACATCCGTACCGGGCCCGCATGATGAGGGGTTTCCATGTCCCGTTCCGCACGACGGATCACCGCCACCGTTCTCGCCTCCGGAGCTCTGCTCGCCGCAGCGGCCCTGCCGGCCACGGCCGATGGCCGGGACCACGGCCAGAACCGGCCGGCCCAGCGCTCGGCGGTCGTCCTGGGCGAGATCCAGTACGAGAGCCCGGGTCGCGACAACGGCTCCAACCGCAGCCTGAACGCGGAGTGGGTCACCGTCACCAACACCGGCCGTCGCGCCGTCAACCTCCGTGGGTGGACGCTCACCGACGAGAGCCGCCGCACCTACGAGTTCGACCTCCGCCTGCCGGGCCGCTCTTCCGTCCGCGTCCACACCGGTGTGGGCCGCGACTCCCGCCACGACGTCTACCAGAACCGCCGCCACTACGTGTGGGACAGCAAGGACACCGCCACGCTCCGCGACAGGCGCGGGCACAGGGTCGACTCCGAGTCCTGGGGCCGGCACCGCGACGGCGGACACAACAACGGCGGACACCACCGCGGTGGCGGTGACAACCGCTGACACACCGGTAGTGGCGGACCCCGTCCTCCCGCGGCGCACCACGGCCCACGCCGTGGTGCGCCGCACCGCTGTGCCCTCCGGGAACGCGTCGGCCGACCGCGTGGAACGGGGTCCCGTGCAACAGTGGGCGGCCGCAGATGTCAGGATGGCCCCATGACCATCAAGGCGTATTTCGACATCACCATTGACGACCAGCCCGCTGGGCGGATTGTGTTCAACCTCTTTGACGACGTGGCCCCCAAGACGGCGGAGAACTTCCGTGCGCTGGCCACCGGCGAGAAGGGCTTCGGCTACGCCGGCTCGCCCTTCCACCGGGTCATTCCGGACTTCATGCTGCAGGGTGGCGACTTCACCCGCGGCAACGGCACCGGCGGCAAGAGCATCTACGGCGAGAAGTTCGCCGACGAGAACTTCACCCTGAAGCACACCAAGCCGGGTCTGCTGTCGATGGCCAACGCGGGCCCGAACACCAACGGTTCGCAGTTCTTCATCACCACCGTCGTCACCCCGTGGCTGGACGGCAAGCACGTGGTCTTCGGTGAGGTCGCCGACGAGTCCAGCATGGAGCTCGTCCGCAAGATCGAGTCGTACGGCACCTCGGGCGGCACGACCCGGGCCAAGATCGCCGTCTCGGAGTCCGGCGTTCTCTGACCTCGCAACAGGGCTCCGGCCGGCCCGTGCGGCGGGCCGGGGCCCCGCACGCTCCCGCGCACGCGCCGCGGCACTCGTGTCGGCCGGAACAGCGGCCCGCCGGACCGTAGCGTGACTCCATGTGCTGGAGCGCGACCGCCGATCTCGTCGCGGGCACGGGGATCGTCGCGGTCGGGGTGGCCTGTGTCGCCCGCCTCGAACGGGCCCGTGACCTGCCGCTCGCGGCACTGCCGCTGCTCCTCGGGGCGCACCAGATCACCGAAGCCGTGATCTGGCGTTCCGGGGGCGGCAGCGGGCCCGCCACCACCGCCTGGGCGGTGATCGCGCTTCCGCTGCTGGCCCTCTGGGTGCCGCTGGGTGTCCTCTGCACGGTGCCGCCCGGTGCCCGCCGACGGCTGGCGGTCCCCGTCGCGGCAGGCATCGTGACCTCGGCCGCCCTCTCGTACGGCATCGCCGCACACCCCGTCACGGCGGAGATCCGCGGACACACCCTCGGTTACGTCGTCGGCCTTCCCCGCCCCGGGCTCCTCGTGGCGGGCTACGTGCTGGCCACCATCGGCTCCCTGCTGCTCTCGGGCGACCGCGGCCTCGTACTGCTGGGCGTCCTGGTCGCGGTGGGCGCGGCGGTCTGCGTGACGCTGTGGCGCACGGAGTTCATCTCGACGTGGTGCGCCTTCGCGGCCGTGTGCTCGGTCGTGCTCCTCGCCCGGACCCGTCGGCGCGCCCCCTCCCGGCTCCCGGACCGGTTCGGCTGATCCGCCCGCCCCGTCCCACGAGCACACCGCGGGGGCGAGGACCCGAGGGCGCGTCCGGAAGGCGTCCGGGCCACGGAAGTGCCAGGGTGGAGACGATCCCGTACACCGTGGGCGTGGGACGAAAGGACCGTGGGGTGCGCATCGATCTCGCAGGGAGGACCGCGGTCGTCACCGGCTCCTCACAGGGCATCGGTCTGGCCGTCGCCACCGGTCTGGCCGGCGCGGGAGCCCGCGTGGTGCTGACCGGGAGGGGCAGGGACCGGCTCGACACGGCTGCGGACGTCCTGCGCGGCGCCGAGCCGGACGCGGACGTCGTCACGGTGGCGTGCGACCTCACCACCGAGCGGGGAGCGGCCGAGCTGTGCGAGGAGGCGCCCGTCGCGGACATCCTCGTCAACAACCTCGGCATCTTCGGATCCCGGCCGCCGCTGGAGATCACCGACGACGAGTGGCGCACGTACTTCGACACGAACGTCCTCAGCGCCGTACGTCTGATCCGCCGCTACCTGCCGGGGATGACCGAGCGGGGCTGGGGGCGGGTGCAGAACATCGCGAGCGACTCCGCGATCGTGATCCCCGCCGAGATGATCCACTACGGAATGTCGAAGACCGCGCTGCTGGCGGTGTCCCGGGGTTTCGCCAAGGAGGCCGCGGGCACCGGGGTGACCGTGAACTCGGTGATCGCCGGGCCCACCCACACCGGAGGCGTCGAGGATTTCGTCCGCGAGCTGGTGGGCACGGACCTGCCGTGGGACGAGGCGCAGCGTGAGTTCATGCGGCTGCACCGGCCGCAGTCCCTGCTGCAGCGGCTGATCGAGCCCGAGGAGATCGCCCACCTGGTCGTCTACCTCAGCTCCCCCCAGGCCTCGGCCACCACGGGCTCGGCGCTGCGGGTGGACGGTGGATACATCGACTCGATCGTGCCCTGAGCATCCGTGCTGGCATGATCGACGCATGGACGAGCGCATCATCGCCGCGTGTGACGGGGCATCGAAGGGAAATCCGGGGCCTGCTGCCTGGGCATGGGTCGTGGCCGACGGGCAGGGGCGCCCCCAGCGGTGGGAGGCGGGCCCGCTGGGCACCGCCACCAACAACGTCGCCGAGCTCACCGCCCTGCAGGAACTGTTGAGGTCCACCGACCCGGCGGTGCCCGTCGAGGTGCGCATGGACTCGCAGTACGCGATGAACGCGGTGACCAAGTGGCTGCCGGGCTGGAAGCGCAACGGCTGGAAGACGTCTGCGGGGAAGCCGGTCGCCAACCGGGAGCTGGTGGTCGGCATCGACGACCTGATGGGCGGCCGCAGCGTGAGCTTCCGCTACGTGCCCGCGCACCAGGTCGACGGAGATCCGCTCAACGCGCTCGCCGACCAGGCCGCGAGCGAGGTGGCCGTGTCGCAGCAGGCGGCGGGGACGGTGCACGGTGCCGCGGGACTGCCGGTGCCGGCTCCCGCGCGCTCGTCGAAGAACAGGGCGGGCGGCACGGCGGGTGCGGTCAGGACCTCGCGTCCCGGCGGGACGATCAGCGCGAAGTTCGCGGGGCGCTGCCACTGCGGGAAGCCGTACGCGGCCAAGGACACGATCGCGAAGAACCCGAACGGCTGGGGCCACCCCGAATGCCGGACCGCGGTCGCCTGACCGGCCCGGACGAGCCCCGGGGGCCTTCAGATATCGGCCCACACCAGGCGGCTCGAGAAGCTGGTACGCGTTCCCCACCGGGTCGCCAGCATGTCCACGAGCATCAGACCCCGGCCGTCCTCGGCGAGCGACGCCAGGTCGAAGCCTTCGAGGCCGTCCGGGTCCCCCATCGCCACCGGGCCGGGGCCCTCCGCACTCCTCGGAACGCTCGGACCGTGCAGACCGTGGGAACCGTCACCGGCACGGTGTGACAGCTCCGGGCGGCGTGGCATCGGGGCGCGGGCGTGGGACGCCGCGCCCGGGTCCATCGGGCGGGACGGCGCGGGTACGCGCCCCCTGCCGCGGTTCCACACACAGATGCGCACTCTGCCCGTGGAACGCAGGACACGGCACCGAATGCGTCGGCCCGCGGTGTGCTGCACCGCGTTCGTGACCAGCTCGGTCACCACCAGAGCCGCCGTGTCGACGCGGTCGTCGGGCTCTCCCCAGTCACGCATGACTTCCTGCACGCGGTGCCTGGCCTCCGGCACGCACTGGGCGAGACGGGGCATCCACCAGCTCTGTGCGCTCCGTCCGCCGGCATCCTCCGAGACGAGTCGTGCGCAACTGACTATTTCCGACATGTATGTACTGTCGGCGCAAAGTGCATACTTTGCAAGCGACAGAATGCCTGAAAAGATCCGAATCCGAGCCCGCGAGGAAGGCGTGTGCATGCGGCCCCGATCCGGCCCGACGGTCGAGCACCGTGTCCTCGCGGCGCGTCTGCGCATGCTCCGCGAACGCGCGGGAGTCAGCCTGCAGGCGGCAGCCGAGGCACTGGACGCCCACCCGGCGACCGTGCGGCGCATCGAGCGCGCCGAGACGGGACTGGACGCGCGCCAGGTCCGCGTCCTCCTGGACCGCTACGGGGTCCCCGCGGCCGAGGCCGAGCCGGTCATGGCGGGTCTGGGCACCGCGAACCTCCCCGGATGGTGGCATCGGTGGCGGGGGGCCATGGAGCCGTGGCAGCAGGAGGTCATCGGCATCGAGTCCTCGGCCGGGCTCGTCCGGACCTGGCACCCCGCGCTGGTCCCCGAGCTGCTGCGCACGCCGGACTACGCGGCGGCACTGTGCCGCATCCTGTACCCCGCCGAGAGCCCCGCGCAGCGGACGCGGCGCGTCGAACTGCTGGGGGAGCGGCAGCGGCGCATGGCGGAGCGCGGCGCCGCCCTCTGGGCGCTGTTCCCGGCCGCCGCGCTCCACACGCGGGTCGGCGGTCCAGAGGTGATGGCCGGGCAGCGGGCGTTGCTCACCGAGGCCGCGGACCGGCCGCACGTCACCGTGCAGGTGGTACCGCTCGATTTCCCGCCGCACCCCATGACGGGGGTCCCGCCACTGCACCTGATGCGCGTCCCGGCTCCGGAGATCGCCGACTGCGCCGTCCTGGAGACCCCGGGCGCCCGGGTGGAGATCACCGATGAACCGGACACGGTGATGCAGTACCGCATCCGGCTGGACAGCGCGTGTGCGTCCGCGCCCCACCCGGGCTCCCCTCTGCCCGGGGGCGGATAGGCGCGTCCCAGGTGGTTTCGATCGCCCGAAGCCGGTCATCCGCAAGGGGACAACCGCCCGAGCACGCAGCAGAGGAGTGGAAAGTCATGGACAACTGGCGCATGCACGCGGCCTGCCGCGACGAGGACCCGGATCTGTTCTTCCCCATCGGGAGCACCGGCCCGGCGCTCGTGCAGACCGAGGATGCCAAGGCGGTGTGCGCGACCTGCCCCGTGCGGGAACAGTGCCTGGAATGGGCCCTGGAGAACGGGCAGGACTCGGGCGTATGGGGAGGCCTCGGCGAGAACGAACGCCGTGCCCTGAAGCGCCGCGCCCGCCGGCACGTCAGGGCCCAGGGGTGACACCTGGGCGCTCCGGCCGCCGCGAGGGTGGACGATGAACCATGGACACTTCGGTCTGGCTCATCATCGGGGCGGTCGCCGCGCTCCTCGCCGCAGGCACGGCGGCCGTGCTCCTGGTACGGGTGGTCCGGGCCAGGAAGCTGCTCGTCGACGCGGGGATCCCCCTGCACAACAAGGCACTGGTCTGGGCCGCGATCGTCTACACCGTGTCGCCGGTCGACCTGCTGCCCGACCCCGTCTACCTCGACGACGTCGGATTCCTGCTGCTCGCCCTGCGCTCGCTGCACACGGCGGCGCACGCGGCCGGAATCGGGGTGCGGCCCACCGAGTCCCGGCGGACCGGAGTCCGGCAGGTCGGAACAGAAGCGGAATGACGCGGCAACCTTTCGGCACCGGGCGGCGACTGACGGGTCGTAAGCCGTCCCCGGCCAGAAGGTGCCTCTCGTGGAGCCTCTGTTTCCCCACCCCGAACCCCGCTCGCGCCGTCGGCGCCGAGCCACCCGCAACCGGGCGCTGATCGGCTCGCTGGCTGCCGGGCTGCTCGCCGCCGGCGGGATCGTCGCCCTCGGCCCCGCCTCGCAGGCCGCCACCGTCCGGCAGGCCGAGGCCCTCGACCGCGGTGTCGTCAGCGTGCACACCGACAGCGGCAACCTCGTCAGCTGGCGCTGGCTGGGCACCGACCCCGACAACGTGTCCTTCAACGTCTACCGGGCCGGTACCAAGGTCAACACCACGCCCGTCACCGCCTCGACGAACTACTTCCACCCGGGCGCACCCGCCACCGCCGACTACACGGTGCGTGCGGTCGTCGGCGGCGTGGAGCAGAGCGACTCCGTGCACGCGATCCAGTTCCGGGCCGGCTACAAGGACGTGCCGATCAGCCCGCCCGCGGGCGGTACGACACCCGACGGGGTCGCCTACACCTACGAGGCCAACGACGCCTCCGTCGGTGACCTGGACGGCGACGGCGCCCTCGACTTCGTACTGAAGTGGCAGCCCACCAACGCCAAGGACAACTCCCAGTCCGGCTACACGGGCAACACGATCATCGACGGGATCCGGCTCGACGGCACCCGGCTCTGGCGGATCGACCTGGGGCGCAACATCCGCTCCGGTGCGCACTACACGCAGTTCCAGGTGTACGACTACGACGGCGACGGCCTTGCCGAGGTGGCGACGAAGACGGCCGACGGCAGCACCGACGGAACCGGCAAGGTGATCGGCAGCTCCTCCGCGGACCACCGCAACTCCTCCGGCTACATCCTGTCCGGACCCGAGTACCTCACGATGTTCAACGGCCGTACCGGCGCGGCGATGGGCACCGTCGACTACGTCCCGGCGCGCGGCACCGTCTCCTCGTGGGGCGACTCGTACGGCAACCGGGTCGACCGCTTCCTCGCCGGCACCGCCTACCTGGACGGATCCAGGCCGTCCCTGATCATGGCGCGCGGCTACTACACGCGGAGCGTCATCGCGGCCTGGGACTGGCGCAACGGCGCCTTCACCCGGCGCTGGACCTTCGACACGAACAGTTCGACCAACTCCGGCAAGGGCTACGACGGCCAGGGCAACCACCAGCTGTCCGTCGCCGACGCCGACGGTGACGGCAAGGACGAGATCATCTACGGTGCCATGGCCGTGGACGACAACGGCAGCGGTCTGTGGACGACGAAGAACGGCCACGGCGACGCCATGCACGTCGGCGACCTCGACCCCTCCCGGCCGGGGCTGGAGGAGTTCAAGGTCGACGAGGACAGCTCCAAGCCGTCCTCGTGGATGGCGGACGCGAGGACGGGCCAGATCCTGTGGTCCACCCCCGCGAGCGGCGACAACGGCCGCGGCGTGTCCGGTGACATCTGGTCCGGCAGCGCAGGTGCCGAGTCCTGGTCCTCCGCCGTCTCCGGGGTGCGCAACCCGCAGGGTGCCGTGGTCGGCAGCCGGAAGCCGTCCAGCTCGAACTTCCTGTCCTGGTGGGACGGCGACACGACCCGTGAACTCCTCGACGGCACCCACATCGACAAGTACGGCACCTCGGCCGACACCCGTCAGCTGACCGGCGCGTCCGTCCACTCCAACAACGGCACCAAGGCCACACCGTCGATCTCCGGAGACCTCTTCGGTGACTGGCGCGAGGAGGTCGTCTGGCCGACCACCAACAACACCGCGCTGCGGATCTACTCCACGCCGTACGAGACCGGCACGAAGATCACCACGCTGCTGCACGACACCATGTACCGCACCGCGCTGGCCTGGCAGAACACGGCCTACAACCAGCCGCCGCACCCCAGCTTCGCCATCGGCAGCGGGATGGCGACCGCGCCCCGGCCGGACATCACGACGCCGTAGCCGCGGAAACGCGGTTCCGGCGGGGTTCCGGCACCCAGGGCAGCGGCGACCTCAGGGATCATCTGAGGTCGCCGACGCCCTGCCGGACGGGCTCGAGGTGCCCGCGGGGGGAACACGGGGTGATCGGTGGCCGCCTCCCGCCGGCGTCGCCGGGCCGACCCGCGCGGGCCGTGCCCCGTCCGGGGGCGGTCGCGCCGGCGGGTCGTCAGCGGCCGGTTTCCGGAGCGCGCCGTGTGAGGCAGTAGACGCCGCCCGCCGGGTCCCGCATCACCGTCCACGCGGGGCCGTCGCGGACGAACGAGGCGCCGCACCGCTCGTGCCAGGCCCTCCCCGCGCCGAGGTCGGGGCACGCGATGTCCAGGTGTGCCGAGGCGGGGCGGGCCTCGGTCAGGCGCTGGAGCAGCAGGTGCACCGGCAGGTCCGGGCGCGGGCGCAGCGCGACGAACTCCGGGTGCTCGCCAGGAGTCGCGTCCCATCCTGTCAGTGCCGTCCAGAAGACGACCTCCGCCTCGAACGAGGCCGGTGCGACATCGAGGCAGAGCTGGTCCAGCCGGCTCTCCGGACACCCGGGGCCGCCATGGACCGGCGGGCGGTCCTGCTGGCCGCGCCAGGGCACGACGCAGAACGGCTGGCCGCCGGGGGAACGCAGCACGGTCGACCCGGGTCCGTGCGGACCGACCGCTGCGCCCAGCCGGGCCGCCCGAGCGGTGAAGGCCGGGACGTCCTCCACCGCCAGGTCCGGATGGGCTCCGCCCGGTCCGCCGACGGCCTGTACCACCAGGCAGGCGTCGGCCGTGCCGGCTCCGCCCGCCGCGTCGGGGAGCAGCGTGGTGAACCTGCCCGCCCCCCACGGGGCGGACGCGTGGGTACCCGTGACGGTCGTCCAGAAGTCCGTCGCGGGGCCGACGAGGGCTGTCGGGCGGTCGATGCAGGCGTACGTCCAGCGAATCACGTCGCTCCTCCGTGGGCTCGGGATCATGGCCGGCACCGCCATCGTGCCAGGGCGGCCGCCGGTTCCTTCACCACCCGTTCACCGGCGGGATCCGCCCAGGGCATTTCCCCGCGCGTGCCGGGGACCTACGCTCGGCCGCGCGGTGATCAGCGGTGCCGGACGCCGGGGAACGGAGTCCGACAACGTTGTCCACGCTCTCGTTGTCCCCTGCGGAAGGTACGACATGCCCCCCAGACCGCCCGTCCGGCGCTTCGCCGCGCGAGCCGCCGCGATCGTCCTCGCCGGCACGCTCGCCGCCGCCGTCACGCCGCCGGCCGCCCAGGCCGACGTGCTCGTCACGCGGCCAACGGCCCACGTCGATCCGCTGATCGGTACCGCGAACGGCGGCAACACCTTTCCCGGCGCCGTCCTCCCGTACGGCATGATCGCGTGGTCGCCCACCAGTACCCGGGGCGACCAGACCAGCACCGGAGCCGCGAACGGCTATGAGTACGGGGCCACCCGGCTGCGCGGGCTGAGCCTCACGCATGTCAACGGTGCCGGTTGCAATCCGGGCGCCGCCGGTGACGTGCCGATCATGCCCTTCGTCGGCGACGTCACCTCCTCCCCGTCCGCGGACACCAAGGACGCCGTCTACGCGGCCGACTTCTCGCACGACAACGAGCGGGCCGTGCCCGGGCGTTACACCCTCGGCCTGGACTCGGGCGCCACCGCGGACCTGGCGGTCAGCGAGCGCGCGGGCGTGGCCGACTTCAGCTTCCCGGCCGACAAGCCCGCCAACCTGCTCTTCCGGGTGTCGAACTCACTCAACGGCAGCGAGGACGCCGAGGTCGAGATCGACACCGCGCACCGCAAGGTGACCGGGTCGGTGCTCACCGGGGCGTTCTGCGGCAGGCGCGCCAACGGTGGTACCAACAACCGCAAGAGCTACTACCGGCTCTACTTCAGCGCCTCCTTCGACCGTGACTTCGCCTCGACCGGTACCTGGAAGGACGGCACCCTCGCGCCGGGCGGTACCAGCGCCAGCGGTGGCGAGGGGTACGCCACCGGGGCCGACCGGGCCGGACGCGGATCCGGTGGCTGGGTCGGCTTCGACACCACCGACGACGACGATGTCCGCATGCGCATCGGCATCTCCTACGTCAGCCGGGCCGGGGCCGAGGCCAACCTCCGCGAGGAGGTGGCGCCGAGGGCGAGTGTGGACGACGTGGCGCGGGCCGGATCCCGTGCCTGGGACCGCGAGCTCAGCTCCGTACGCACCGGCGGCGGGACCGACGCGCAGCGCACGGCGTTCTACACGGCGCTGTACCACGCGCTGATGCAGCCCAACCTGATCAGCGACACCGACGGCCGCTACCCGGGCATGGACGGGAAGCCGCACCGGGTGGCGCGCGGACAGGGGGCGCAGTACAGCAACTTCTCCGGCTGGGACCAGTACCGTGCCCAGATCCAGCTCCTCGCCCTCCTCAAACCGGAGATCGCGGGGGACTTCGCCCAGTCCCTGTACAACTTCGCCCGGCAGAACGGCGGCGTCTGGGACCGCTGGGTCCACGTCAACGGCGCCACGCACGTGATGACGGGCGACCCCACGGCCGCCACCCTGGCCACGTTCTACGCGATGGGCGTACGCAACTTCGACTACGAAGGTGCCTACGAGTCCTTGGCCCGCCAGGCCACCGTGCCCCACCCCGACGGCCTCTCCGACGCCGGATGCCCCGGCCAGTGCACCGGCCAGCGGCCCAACCTGGCGCAGTACCTGGAGTCCCACTACGCGCCCCAGGACGTCTGCCACTGCTGGGGCGGCGCCGCCGAGACGCTGGAGGACGCCGTCGCCGACGCCGCGCTGGGCCGCTGGGCCCGGCTGCTGGGCCGGGACGAGGAGGCCGGCACCTTCGAGGAGCGCGGCCGCTGGTGGCGCAACGTGTTCAACCCCGAGGCCGGTGACGGTGCGGGGACGACCGGATACATCCAGGCCCGCAACCTCGACGGGTCCTGGGTGACCCCGTTCAGTCCCGGCAGCGACCGCGGCTTCGCCCAGGGCACCAGCGCCACGTACACCTGGATGGTTCCGCAGGACGTGCAGGGCCTTGCCGCCGCGATGGGCGGACGCGACACGGCGGCGAAAAGGCTGGACGCCTTCTTCCACAAGGCGGACGGCTCCTGGTCGGTGAAGGGCGGCGACGCGCTGCGCTACGACCCCACCAACGAACCGGGCATCCACGCCCCCTGGCTCTACAACGCCCTGGGGCAGCCGTGGAAGACCCAGGAGACCGTGCGCGAGATCGTGGACACGGTCTACGGGACCGGCCCGCGCGGCCTGCCGGGCAACGACGACCTCGGCACCATGTCCGCCTGGTACGTCTTCTCCGCCCTGGGGCTCTACCCGCAGACGCCGGGCAGCGCCACGATGCTGCTCGGAACCCCGCTCTTCCCCGCCGCCGTGCTCGACCGGCCGCGGGGCAAGGACATCAGGATCACCGCGCCGGGGGCCGGCGCGACACATCCGTACATCGACGCGGTGAAGGTCGACGGGCGCCCGAGCGACCGGTCCTGGACGGACGCGCGACTGGTCACCAGGGGTGGGTCGCTGGACTACCGGCTGGCTGACCGGCCGAACACCGGATGGGCCACCGGACCTGCGGGTCTGCCGCAGTAGGACGGCGACGGGCCGTGTGCCGGTACCCGGTGGGCGGCCCGTCGCCGCTCACCGGGTCCGGCCTGTCCCGATGTGGCCGGTGGTGGGGGAGCGAATTTTCTATCGTTGAAAATTCTGCGTGCACGACCGTTGTCAGGTGTTTGGGGCTGTGGCTCAATGTTCGACTATGTGCAGTGCTTCGCGGTTCGGAGCACTTCGGCTTCTTCGACGAGGACGACGCCTTGATACGACAACTAGTCCGCCCCCGCACGCTTTTCAGAACGCTCGCCTGTACGGCGGCGCTGCTGCTTCCCGTCGGGGCCACCCTGGTCCCGGCCGCCGCCGCTGCCCCCGCCGCCGCTCCCGCCGAAGGAGCCGCCAACGCCTCGGCGCCGGTGAAGGAGGACCCGTCCACCGAGGTGCACGGCCTCAAGGGCGAGTACTTCGCCATGTCCGCCCCCGGAGCCCGCGACTTCGCGAAGCTGGGTGCGACGGCGCTCGACCCCGAGATCAACTTCCCCGGTCTGACCGGCGCGTTCGAGTCGGCCACCGGCAGGACCGAGCACACCACCGCTCGCTGGACCGGACAGCTCGAGGCTCCCGAGACCGGTGAGTACACCTTCTCCGCCATCGGCGACAACGGCTTCCGGCTCTTCATCGACGACAAGCCCGTCATCGACCACTGGGTGCCGGACTGGGACAAGGAGCAGACCAGCGCGCCGGTCTCCCTGAAGGCCGGTGAACCGCACACGTTCCGGCTGGAGATGTTCCAGGACATCGGCGGGGCGAACATGTTCCTGCGCTGGTCGAGCGCGAAGCTCGCCAAGCAGATCGTGCCCGAGTCCGCGTTCACCCCGCCGGCCGACTACGAGGTCTACCCGGTCGGGCTGAGCGTCGCCGAGAACGGCCTGAAGCTGCAGGCGGCCTTCGACCACGAGGTCAGCGGCTTCCAGAACGTGAAGGACCACCTCGTCATCGAGGCGGACACCACGCCGATGCCCGTGAAGTCGGTCGCCAGGGCGCCCGGCAACCGCAAGGCGCTCGTCGTCACCCTGGGCGCAGCCGTCCAGAAGGGCCAGCAGGTCAGGGTCGCGTACGACGGCGAGGGCGGCCTGAAGGCCGGGGACGAGACCGTCCCGGAGATCAGCCGCAGGGCGAAGAACCAGTCCACGCACCGGCTGCTCACCCCGTGGGGCGAGAAGTTCGACCGCAGGAACCCCCTCCCCGAGTACCCCCGCCCGCAGCAGGTGCGCGACGACTGGAAGAACCTCAACGGGCCGTGGGAGTTCGCGGGAGCCACCGCCGGTGAGAAGCCGGTCTTCGGCAAGTCGCTCGACGAGCGCATCACCGTGCCCTACCCCGTCGAGTCCCAGCTCTCCGGACTCGAGCGCCACGAAGACCACATGTTCTACCGCAAGCTCGTCACGGTCCCCAAGAGCTGGTCGGTCGGCAAGCGCGGCGGTGACGAGCGCCTGAAGCTCAACTTCGGCGCCGTCGACTACCAGGCGCGCGTCTGGGTCAACGGCAAGCAGGTCGCCGAGCACACCGGCGGCTACACCGCCTTCAGCGCCGACATCACCGATGCCCTCAAGGGCAGCGGCCCGCAGGAGATCGTGGTCGCGGTCACCGACACCACCGGGGCCGACCAGCCCACGGGCAAGCAGTCGGCGAACCCGAGCGGCATCTTCTACACCGCCTCCTCCGGTATCTGGCAGACCGTCTGGATGGAGCCCGTCGCACCCGCCGCAGTCGACTCCCTGACGACCACCCCGGACATCGACAAGGGCCGGCTCGCGCTGAAGGTCAACTCCGACGGCGCCTCGAAGTCCGCACGGATCACCGCTGTCGCCCGCGACAAGAAGGGCAAGGTCGTCGGCACCGTCAGCGGCGCGGCCAACAGCGAGCTGAGCCTGCCCGTCGCCAAGCAGCACCTGTGGACGCCGGACGACCCGTACCTGTACGACCTGGAGGTCACCCTCAAGGACGGCCGCTCCAAGGACACCGTCGACAGCTACTTCGGTATGCGGTCCTTCGGGATCGCCGAGGTCGGCGGCTACCAGAAGCTGGTGCTCAACGGGAAGCCGTTCTTCTCCCTCGCCGAACTCGACCAGGGCTTCTACCCGGACGGCCTGAACACGGCCCCCAGCGATGCCGCGCTGGTCTTCGACCTGAAGACGCAGAAGGACCTCGGCTTCAACTCCGTCCGCAAGCACATCAAGGTCGAGCCCGCACGGTGGTACTACCACGCCGACAAGCTGGGCCTCCTGGTCTGGCAGGACTTCGTCTCCGGCAACTTCACCGGCGAGAAGGGTCAGAAGGCCTTCCTCGACCAGGGTGCCGAGATGATGCAGCAGCTGCACAACTACCCCTCGATCGGCGCCTGGATCGTCTTCAACGAGGGCTGGGGCGAGTGGGACCGCACCGAGACCGGAAAGATCACCGAGAAGGTCCAGGCCGCCGACCCGTCCCGGGTCGTCAACGCCCACAGCGGTGTCAACTGCTGCAACTCCAAGGGTGACTCCGGCAAGGGCGACATCATCGACCACCACGACTACAACAACACCGATCCGGCCTTCCCGGACCACCGGGCCGCGATCGACGGTGAGCACGGCGGCTTCACCCTGCGGATGCCCGGACACATGTGGCCGGGTGCCCCCACCGCGATCTACAGCGGTGTCGCGGACAAGGACGCGCTGACCGCGAAGTACGTCGAGAACACCCGTACGCACTACCTCGCAGCGGCCGGCGCCGAACTCTCCGGCTCCGTCTACACCCAGGTGACCGACCTGGAGAACGAGCTCAACGGGCTCTGGACGTACGACCGCCGCGAGATCAAGGTCGACCAGGCCAAGGTCCGGAAGATCAACCAGGAGGTCATCGCGGCCGGTGCCGCCGCGGGGGAGCGCGACCTGATCAAGGGCGGCGGCTCCTGGTCCCTCGACGAGAACGAGGGCACCAAGGCCGCCGACAGCGGCCCGAACCACAAGGACCTCACCCTTTCCGACGGGACGTCCTGGGCGCCCGGAGTGCAGGGATCCGCACTGAAGTTCGACGGTGAGGGCCAGTACGCGGAGACCGCCGGCCCGGTCGTCGACACCACCGGTGACTACACGGTGTCGGCCTGGGCGTCGCTCGACGCGCTGCCGGGCAACTACGCCACCGTCGTCAGCCAGGACGGGCGGCGCCAGGAGAACCCGTTCTACCTCCAGTACGGACAGGGCGCGTTCGCCTTCTCCACGCCGGGCGCCCACCGGGCCCGCTTCGAAGTGAAGCCGGAGCTCGGCCGGTGGTACCACGTGGTCGGGGTGCGCAGCGGTGACGAGATCAAGCTGTACGTCGACGGCAGGCCGGTCGCGACCGCGGCGGCCGGGACCGCGGACGTCAGCACCGGTGCGCTGTCCGTGGGCCGCGCCAAGTGGTCGGGCTCCAACACCGACTTCTGGAACGGTTCCGTCGACCAGGTGAAGGTGTACGACAAGGCGCTCACCGACCAGGAGGTGACCGCGCTGCACGACGGCGAACAGCCGTAGGACCGGCGGAGGCCGGCCCGGCAGCGTGATGCTGCCGGGCCGGTCCCGTCCGTTGGGCGGTCAGGTCACGGAGCCCAGGGCGCGTCCACCGCCCAGGTCGTGTCCTCGGTGAAGGTGGCCGGGTTGTCCCAGGCGTGACCGCCGCCCGCGGTGGCCAGCCACACCTCGGAGTCGATGTGGCGCAGGTAGCTGCCGGGCAGGTTGGCGCTGGACAGCCGCACCCCGCCCGTACCCGCGACCGCGCACCAGGTGGCATCGGCCTCGAAGAGCGCGGAGCCGTCGTCCGCGTCGCGCCGGACCCGGAAGTCCCGGTGGCGCAGGTACTCGCCGGGATAGTTGCGGGACTCCAGCGAGTAGCAGTTGCTGTTCGCCAGACCGGTGACGACCTTCCAGGTGGCGTCGTTCTTCAGCAGCGCGCCGCTACCGCCGTCGACGACCG
The DNA here is from genome assembly GCA_014651175.1 of Streptomyces clavifer. Classification (GTDB taxonomy): domain Bacteria; phylum Actinomycetota; class Actinomycetes; order Streptomycetales; family Streptomycetaceae; genus Streptomyces; species Streptomyces clavifer. The sequence continues at coordinate 562,503 of BMWJ01000005.1, forward strand.
CCGTGTGGGCGAGTCCCTGCGCGTGGCGCAGGTACTTGTCCGTGTGGCCGGGCGTGGTGACGCGGAGGGACCTGTACTGCCCGGTGGGCAGGGTGACCGGCGGTGCGGGTGTCCGCGAGGCCTGGATGAGGGCCTGGTTGGCGGCCCTGACCCGGGCGGTGTCCACCTTGACCACCTGCCGGTCGTACGTGAGCAGCCCGTTCGCCTCGTTCTCGACGTCCGTGATCTCGGTGTAGACGGAGGCCGAGAGCCCGGCCGGCAGCTGTCCGACACGGATGGCGTCGAGCAGGCCCACGAAGCGGTTGTTCAGCGCGGTGGTGCTCGCCTGGTCCTCGTAGCTGAATCCGCCGCCCGGGTACCACTCGTGGCCGGGGACCTTGTACCCCAGACCGCCGAACTCGCCGAGGACCGCGGCCCGGGTGGCGGTGGGGGCGGTGTTGCCGGGGCCGACGTAGACGTGGTTGTCGATCACGTCGCCGTTGCCGCCGTCCACGGAACCGCAGCAGTTGACCCCGCTCATGTTGTTGACCAGCCGGGACGGGTCGTAGGCCTTCACCTCGTCGGCGATCCTGGCCTGGTCGTACTGTCCCCAGCCCTCGTTCTGGTTGACCCACATGACCACGGAGGGCGAGCTGCGGTGCTGGTCGATGATTGCGTGGTACTCGGCCTCCCACTGCGTACGGGCGGCGGCGTCCGGCGTCTTGCCGGTGTCCATCGCGGGCATGTCCTGCCAGACGAGGAGCCCCAGCCTGTCCGCCCAGTAGAACCAGCGCTGCGGCTCGACCTTGATGTGCTTGCGCACCATGTTGAAGCCGAGGTCCTTGTGCGCCTGCAGGTCGGACCTGAGGGCGGCGTCGGTCGGCGCGGTGTAGATGCCGTCGGGCCAGTAGCCCTGGTCGAGCGTGCCGGTCTGGAAGACGAACTTGCCGTTGAGGACGGGCCGTAGGATGTTGTCCACCTTCGCGACCGCGATCGACCGCATGCCCGCGTAGCCGCCCACCGAGTCCGCCACGGTCGCACCGTCGAGCAGTTCTGCGCGCACGTCGTACAGGTACGGGTCGTCGGGACTCCACAGCCGGGGGTTCGGAACCGGTACGGAGATCTCCGTGCCGGGTGCCCCGGTCGCCGTCCCCACCACCGTGCCGCCGCTGGAGACCGTGACCCGCGCGCTCCGTCCGCCCGCGGAAGCCGCCTGCACCTTCACCCGCAGGGTGCCGCTGCCCGGATGAGGCGTCATGTCCAGACGGGTGATGTGCGAGGCGGCCACGGGTTCGAGCCAGACGGTCTGCCAGATGCCGGAGGCGGCGGTGTAGAAGATCCCGCCGCCCGGGTGCGGGTCCACGCCGTTGATCCGTTGCTTCCCCACGGCCTGGCCGCCGGTCTGCGTGGGGTCGTAGACGGAGACCACGACGGTGTTCGTGCCGCCGTTCAGCCGGGGCGTGATGTCGTACGAGAACGAGTCGAACCCGCCCTTGTGGACCCCGACCTGGGTGCCGTTGACCCAGACGGTGGTCTGCCAGTCGGAGGCGCCGAAGTGCAGCACCGTACGGCGGCCGGTCCAGTCCGCCGGCACGGTGAAGGTGCGCTTGTACCAGAGCTTGTCGTTCTCGGTGATCTTCCGCTTGATGCCCGAGAGCGCGGACTCGGCGACGAACGGGACGCGGATCTGGTCCGGGAAGGCAGCGGGCTGTCCGGCGTCGCGACCGGTCACCGCGAAGTCCCAGATGCCGTTGAGGTTGGCCCAGTCGGGTCGGGTGAGCTGTGGGCGCGGGTACTCGGGGAGCGGTTTGTCCACCGGCACCTGGCCGGTCCACGGAGTGGTCATGGGGGAGGGTTTCGGCGTCCAGGCGGCGGCCGCCGCCCGGGAGGGCGCCGAGCCGGCCCCCAGCAGAGCGGTGGCGACGAGGGCCGGCAGGGCGATCGCGGAGGCCAGCCTGCGCCACCAGGGCCCTCGGCCCTGGTCACGTGGAGGGTTCATGGGTCCGACTCCTTCACAGAGGGAGAAACTCCCCCGCACCGGGATGGTGCGGGGGAGCGGTGCGTCAGCTGCGTCAGGAACGCCCGTCAGAGCAGCTGCCAGAGGTGGTCGTCGGTGCCGTTGTCGGTGAACTGGACGGCGTGGGCGCTGTCGGCGGTGGACATCCCGTCCACGCCGAGGACCTTGTCGGAGTGGCGGTTGAGGATGCGGTACCAGCGGTCGGCGAGCCACGGCGCGCCCCGGGGGGCCGCGGCGGGGAACGAGGTGATGCGGAGCCGGGCGGCGCCCATCGGGACGAGCGTGACCTCCTCCACCGGCTCTTCGCTGCGCGCCGGACTCTCCTGCAGCGGCGCCACCACGTGTTCGTCGTCCGCCGTCCACTCGGGGATACGGCGGGCCCGGGCGGTCATGGTCAGCGGGGTGCCGTCCAGGGTGAAGGGATCGTCACCGGGCGCCCGCCCGGTGGAGCGCGTGCGCAGGGAGGAGACCGGCTTCTCCGCGTCGAGGACGAGTCCGTAGTTCCACGGACCGGTGGCGTGGACCTCGTACTCCGGGAACTGCTCGGTGCCACCGGTGCGCCGGTACTCCTCGCCTATCCGGAGCGAGTACGTGAGCGGTCCCCGGTCGACGCTCACCGCGCCGTGGTTGGCCGCCCAGGTGCGGACCGTGGTGCGCTGCGGGAAACGCAGGGTGACCCTGTCGCCGTTCACCCAGGTGCGGTCGATACGGGTGAAGGCGGGGCCCGCGGGTGCGGCGACCCGGCGGCCGCCGACCTCGATCACCGGCGCTGCGCACCAGGCCGGGATCCGGAGCACCAGGGGGAAGCGCAGCGGCTTCGGCGACGTCAGGGACAGCGAGACCGTGTCCGTGAACGGGTAGCCGGTCTCCTTCGTGAAGGTGACCTCGGTACCGTCCGCGACCTTCGCGGTCACCTCGCAGGCGGCGTACATCGCGGCGGCCAGTCCGCCGTCCGGGGTGGCGAGCCACAGTTCCTCGACGAAGTACGGCCAGCCCATCCCGTAGTTGTGCGGGCAGCAGCGGTACTGGTCGACGCCAGGCAGGTAGGCCTGCATGGCGAACGGGTTCTGGAACTGCCGGCCGCTCTTGGGTTCGTTGTCCAGGTCGACGCTGTTGGCGCTGGTGATGTAGTGCACCGCCCTGCCCGACGGGTCCAGCGAGGCCGGCAGCGAGTTGAAGGCCAGTTCCTCGCAGCGGTCCGCCCACAGCGGGTCCCCGGTGATCCGGGTGAGGAGCTGGTGGCTCGCCATGAACTCCACGATTCCGCAGGTCTCGAAGCCCTGCCGTGGGTCGCCGTGCCCGGGGCGGGTGTTCTCGTCGCCCGCGAAGCCGCCGCCGGGGAACTGCCCGTACTGGTCCATGGCCCTGCCGTACGTGCCGTACGTGTCCCGGGTGTCCTGCGGGGAGCCGCTGCGCAGGGCGTACTGGGCGGGTTCGCGGAAGCCCTGCGCGATGTTGACGTTGTGCGGGTCGACCAGATTGTCCCCCCAGTCGGCTCCGTACCGGTGGATCTTGTCCGCGAGGTCGAGCAGGAAGGTGTCGCCGGTGCGGTTGAACAGCCAGAAGACGCTGTCGAGGCCGTCGCCCCAGCGCAGTGCTATCCAGCTGGTGTCGAAGGCGCCGGGTCCCTGGGCGTACATGTAGCGGAAGAACCTGCTGAGGAAGGGGATGATCCGGTTGTCGCCGCTGTACTCCTGCCAGGAGCGCAGTGCCTGGATCAGGGGGAGGAAGGGCCAGAAGTCCGGGCCGCCGCCGAGCGAGGTCCGCAGGGACCTCGGGCCGAAGAAGCCGTCGGACTGCTGGGTCGCGAGAATCGCGTCGATCCAGCGGCGGGAGGCCGCCGGCGCGGTCGCGTCGCCGGTGACGATCGCCAGGTCGGCGTAGCCGCGCAGCCAGTACGGGACTTCCTCCCACCCTCCACGGTCGGGGCGGACCCATCCGGACGTGCCGAAGTCGAGGAAGTGGGATAACTCCTCGTACCGGCCGCAGAGCCCGTCCAGCTGGAGCCGGAGCTGTCCGGCGAGCCAGCCGCGTGCGGTGATCCGCCCGGGCGGCAGCTTCAGAAAGGCCGTCGGGTGCAGGGGAGCCGCGTTGGGGGAGTAGTGGCCACCGCGCGCGGCTGCCGACCTGCCGCCGGCGGCGGTCGCGGTGGTGGCCCAGCGCCCGGTCGTGGCGGTCGTGGCGACGGTGGCCAGGGCGCCGGTCAGGACGTGTCTGCGGTTCAGGGGCATCGTCGGGACTCCGCTTCTGCTCTGCCAGACAGGGATGCGACCGGCCCGGACGCGCTCCGGCGCATGGCGAAGACGGCCGTCGCGTACGGGGAGGCGGGCGCGACAGCATGCTTGCAACGTTGGAAAAATTGATGTCGGCGGTATGACAGCACGCCGTCCAGCCGGTGTCCAGAGGTCGCGCACCAGCTGGTGCCATCCGGTCCCGGCCGAGGGGTGCGAGGGGCGGGGACCCCTGGCGACACATTTTGGAAACGCATCGACAACCTCTTGCCGCCTGCGCCACCGCGCCTATATAACGTTGTAAACCGAGCCGCCGAGAGGCCGCACAGGCTCTCACGACCACGGTTTGCGCAGCTCGCAGCGGGGTCGTGAGGAATGCGGCGCCCTCTTCCACCGAGCGGTGGATCATCGTCCAGCCATGCCCGACCGCACGCCGAACGGCGTGCCGTCATCCCGCCAAGGAGCGTCCCGCGCATGATGACCCAGCGTCGATCCCGTACCCTCGCCGCGGCCTGCCTGCTGGCCGCCACCGCCACGCTGGCCGTTTCCGGCTGCTCCAAGTCGGAGACCACGAGCAACGCCGGCGGTGACAGCAGCCAGGGTGCCCAGGCGGCCAAGACCCCCGAAGCCAGTTCCGGCGCCGGCTGTTCGCTGGAGACCTACGGCGCGCCGAAACTGGACCTGAAGAACGCGGTGGTCGGCTTCTCCCAGTCGGAGAAGGAGGCCAACCCGTTCCGTATCGCCGAGACCCAGTCCATCAAGGACGAGGCCAAGAAGATCGGCGTCAAGAAGCTCCTCACCACCAACGCGCAGTCGCAGCTCTCCAAGCAGATCAGCGACATCCAGGACATGCTGTCCCAGGGCGCCCAGTTCCTCATCATCGCCCCGCTGAACTCCGACGGTCTCGAGCCGGCGCTCAAGGCCGCGGCGGCCAAGAAGGTCCCGGTCCTCACCATCGACCGCAAGGTCAACTCCACCGCCTGCAAGGACTACGTGGCGTTCCTCGGCTCCGACTTCGTCGAGCAGGGCAAACGGGCCGCCGACGCGATGATCAAGGCGACCGGCGGCAAGGGCAAGGTCGCCATCCTCCTCGGCGCCTCCGGCAACAACGTGACCACCGACCGCACCAAGGGCTTCGTCGACCAGATCAAGGCCGAGGCACCCGGCATCGAGATCGTGGCCCAGCAGACCGGCGAGTTCGCCCGCGACAAGGGCCAGCAGGTCATGGAGCAGCTCATCCAGTCCAAGCCCGAGATCACCGCCGTCTACGCGGAGAACGACGAGATGGGCCTCGGCGCCGTCACCGCGCTCAAGGCGGCCGGCAAGAAGCCCGGCAAGGACGTCAAGATCGTCTCCGTCGACGGCACCCGCAACGCCGTGCAGGCCCTGGTCAACGGCGAGTACAACGCCGTCATCGAGTCCAACCCGCGCTTCGGCCCGCTGGCTTTCGCGACCGCCCAGAAGTTCTACGGCGGCGAGGAGATCCCCGAGAACGTGATCATCACCGACCGCGCGTACGACGAGACCAACGCCGAGGCGTCGCTCGGCGGGGCGTACTGACCCCACCCGATCCCCACGGCCCCGGCCGCCGCGGCACTCGCAGGAGGCCACGGCGGCCCCGGGCCCGCCCCCTCGGAACAGCGGAAGGCCACGACCACCCATGGCACCACCCGAAGCAGTACCTCAGGCACCGGAGGCGGCCGCGTCCACGGCGTCCCCCGTGCTCGAAGCCCGCTCGGTGAGCAAACGGTTCCCGGGCGTCGTCGCCCTGGACGACGTCTCCTTCTCCCTGCGCGCGGGGGAGACGCACGCGCTGGTCGGCGAGAACGGCGCCGGCAAGTCCACCCTCATCAAGGTGCTCACCGGGGTGTACCGGCCCGACGGGGGAGACCTGCGGATGGCGGGCCGACCCGTCCGGTTCGCCCGGCCGTTCGAGGCACAGCAGGCCGGGATCTCCACGATCTACCAGGAGGTCAACCTCGTCCCGCTGATGAGCGTGGCGCGCAACATCTTCCTCGGCCGCGAGCCCCGGAACCGCTTCGGCCTCATCGACTTCGCCCGCATGCACCGGGAGACGACGGAACTGCTGGACGGCTTCGGCGTGCGCGTCGACCCCCGCCGCCCCCTGCACACCCTCGGCATCGGCACCCAGCAGATGGTCGCCCTGGCCCGGGCCGTCTCGGTCAACGCCCAGGTCGTCATCATGGACGAGCCGACCTCCTCGCTCGAACCGCGCGAGGTGGAGACCCTCTTCCGGGTCATCGAGAACCTCCGCGGCCAGGGCATCGCCGTGCTCTACGTCAGCCACCGCATGGACGAGCTCTACCGGATCTGCGACCGCGTCACCGTGCTCCGCGACGGCCGGCACATCCACACCGGGGACCTCGCCGACCTCGACCGGATGCAGCTCGTCTCGATGATGCTCGGCCGCGACATGGCCGAGGTCCGCCGCTCCGGCGTCACCAGCTTCGCCGCGGAGGGGCACGAGGCGGCTCGCACCCCGGTGCTCACCGCGACCGGCCTCTCCAGCCGCCACCACCTCCACGACGTGTCCCTGTCCCTGTACGCCGGCGAAGTGCTCGGCCTCGGCGGACTCCTCGGCTCCGGCCGCAGCGAGACGGCGAAGGCCCTGTCCGGAGCCCTGCACCTGGACGCGGGCGAACTCACCGTCGACGGCACCGCCCTGAACCGCCTCACCCCGGCCGCCGCCATCCGCGCCGGGATCAGCCTGCTGCCGGAGGACCGCAAGGCCGAGGGGATCGTCCCCGGCCTCTCCGTACGCGAGAACATCGTGCTGGCCGCGATGCCGCGCCTGTCCCGGGCCGGTGTCGTCTCCCGCGCCAAGCAGGACCGGATCGTCGACATCTTCATGAAGCGCCTGCGGATCAAGGCGTCGAGCCCCGAGCAGAAGGTCGGCGAACTCTCCGGCGGCAACCAGCAGAAGGTCCTGCTGGCCCGCTGGCTCTGCCTCGAACCCAAGGTCCTGCTGCTCGACGAACCCACCCGGGGCATCGACGTCGGCGCCAAGGCCGAGGTCCAGAGCCTCATCGACGACCTCGCCCGCGAAGGCCTGGCCGTCCTGCTCATCTCCTCCGACATCGAGGAGCTCATCGAGGGCGCCGACCGGATCGTCGTCCTGCGCGGCGGAGCCGTCGCGGGCGAACTGGCGGGCGACGACGTGGCCGAGGACCGGCTGCTCGAAGTGCTCGCCGACCACGCACCGGCGCCGGAGGACAAGTCCCCGGCCGCACAGGAGGACCCCCGATGACCCAGGCCGCCGTCTCCCCGCCCGTAGAACCCGCACAGCCCGCCGAACCCGGGAAACCCGCCAGGTCCACAGGTCCGCTGGCCCGGCTGCGCGACCCGGCCTGGTACCAGGAGTACGGCGTGTACGTCGCCGTGGCGGTGGTGCTGCTCTTCAACGCCCTGTTCACCGACCACTTCATGACCGCCGACAACTTCCGCACCCAGCTCGTCCAGGTCGCCCCCATCGTCATCGTCGCCCTGGGCATGGCCCTGGTCATCGGCACCGAGGGCGTCGACCTGTCCGTCGGCTCGACCATGGCGCTCGCCGCCGCGTTCCTGCCGCTCTACCTCGGATACGGACTGGTACCCGCACTCGTCGTCTCGCTCCTGGCGGGTGCCGTCGTCGGAGCCGTCAACGGCACCCTGGTCTCCCTCATCGGGCTGCAGCCCATCGTGGCCACGCTCGCCCTCTTCGTCGGCGGCCGGGGACTGGCCCTGGTCATGGCCGACGGCCAGCTCAAGCAGATCGTCAACCCCGACCTGCTGTCGCTGGGAACGGGGTCCTTCCTCGGTGTCCCGCTCGTCGTCTGGATCGCCGGGGTGCTGGCCGTCGCCGTCGCCTTCCTGGTGCAGCGCACCACCTTCGGCCGGCAGATCGTCGCCGTCGGCGGCAACCGATCCGCCGCGGCCCTCGCGGGACTTCCCGTCAAGCGCGTCCTCATCGGCGTCTACGTCCTCTGCGGTGTGCTCGCCGCCCTCGCCGGAGTCCTCGCCACGGCCAGGCTCACCGCGAGCGACCCGTCCTCGCTCGGCACCCTCATGGAACTCTCCGCCATCACGGCGGTCGTCGTCGGCGGCACGCCGCTCAACGGCGGGTCCATCCGGGTGCTCGGCACCGTGGCCGGAGCCCTGCTGATGCAGCTCCTGCGCGCCACGCTCGTCAAGCACGACCTGCCGGACTCCACCGCACAGATCGCCCAGGCGGCCATCATCATCGCCGCCGTCTACGTCGCCCGGGAGCGTCGGTCCCGATGAACGAAACCACACCCGCACCCGCAGCGCCCGCAGCCCCGGCCCCCGCCGTCCCCAGGACGGACACACCGGGCGGCAAGGGGCCCCGCCCCGCAGCCGCCTCCGAGCCGGGGACCAGGGCCCGTGTCGCCGAACTCCTCCAGCGTCAGGGCGTGCTGGCGGTCCTGCTGACCGTCGTGATCGCCGCCTCGTTCATCTATCCGACCTTCGCGTCCCTGGACAACGCCCGCGGCATCACCATCCAGGCGTCCTTCCTCGCCGTGGTCGCACTCGGCATGACGATGGTCATCATCACCGGCGGCATCGACCTGTCGGTCGGATCGGTCTTCGCCCTCGGGGGAGTCCTCGCCGCCTGGGCCTCGCAGTACGGTTTCCTCGCCGCCCTGCTCGTCCCCCTCGTGGCATGCGGCGCGATCGGACTGCTCAACGGCCTCCTGATCGCCCGGGGCAACATGGCCCCCTTCATCGTCACCCTCGCCACCCTGCTCGGCGCGCGCGGCCTGCTGCTCGCCATCACCGACGAGGGCGCCACCACCTACCTGGTGCCCAAGGACTCCGCCTTCGGTGAGCTGGGCCAGGGAAGCGTCTGGGGCTTCGGCTACCCGATCCTCGTCGCGCTGGTGCTCTTCGGCGCCGGCGGACTCGTCCTGCAGCGCACCTCGTTCGGACAGACGCTCTTCGCCGTGGGCGGCAGCAGCGACGCGGCGACCCTGATGGGCCTCCCCGTCGCCCGTACGAAGATCCTCGTCTACACGCTCAGCGGCCTGCTGGCCGGTCTCGCCGGCGCGCTCAACGCGGCCAGGCTCTCCTCCGGCGTCACCATCGTCGGCGTGGGCATGGAGCTCGACGCGATCTCCGCCGTCGTCATCGGCGGCACCCTGCTCATCGGCGGTGCCGGCTCGATCAGCGGCACCCTGTGGGGCGTCCTGCTGCTCGCCGTCATCCAGAACCTGATCAACCAGATCGGCTCGCTCAACAGCTCGTACCAGTCGGTGGTCAGCGGAGGCTTCCTTATCGTTGTCGTGGTGGCCCAGCGCTATCTCGCGCGCAGTCGCAGAAGCACCTGACGACGGACCAGCTGTACCGAACCGAACCATCGAGCCGAGTCGATCCAAGGAGTGCCGTGGGCGTCAGCCTCAAGGACGTTGCGCAACGGGCGGGCGTGTCCATCAAGACCGTGTCGAACGTGGTGAACAACTATCAGCACGTCACACCCGCCATGCGCGCCAAGGTGCAGCGGGCGATCGACGAGCTCGGCTACCGGCCGAACCTCACCGCCCGCCACCTGCGCAAGGGCCGCACCGGCATCATCGCCCTCGCCGTACCCGAATTCGGCAACCCGTACTTCGCGGAGCTCGCCGGAGCCGTCGTCGACGCGGCCGCCCGGCACGACTACACCGTCCTGGTCGACCACACCGCCGGCCTCAGGGAGAACGAGCTCCTGGTCAGCCAGGGATTCCGGTCCCACGTCATCGACGGGCTCATCCTCAGTCCCATCCATCTGGAGACCGAGGACCTGATGGCACGCACCGAGACGGCACCGCTGGTCCTGCTGGGTGAACGCGAGTACGAGGCACCGTACGACCACATCGCCATCGACAACGTGGCGGCGGCCCGCGCCGCCGTGGGCCACCTCATCGGCCTGGGCCACCGCAGGATCGCCTTCCTCGGCTCCCGCACGGGCCGCGAACGCCAGCCCGCCCATCTGCGGCTGCGGGGCTGGCGCGAGGAGCTCGCCGCCGCCGGACTGGAGGCGGACGAGTCCCTGGTCGTGGTCACCGACGGCTACGGACGCGCGGACGGAGCCACCGGCATGGCCGCCCTCCTGGACCGGGGGGAACGGCCCGACGCCGTGTTCGCCTACAACGACCTCATCGCCATCGGGGCGATGAGGACCATCACCGAACGCGGACTGCGGATCCCGGACGACATCGCCGTCGTCGGCTTCGACGACATCGAGGAGAGCAGCTACGGCACCACGACACTCACGACCATCGCCCCGGACAAGGAAGCCATCGCCCGGCTCGCCGTCGACAGCCTGGTCGAGCGGCTGTCGGGGAACCCGGTCGCCGAACCACGGAGGCCGCGCCCCGGATACCGCCTCATCGTCCGGGAATCCACCGCGTCCGGGCCTGAATCCGTTCTTCCCAAGGACCTCTGATGCCGCGCCCCACCGTGCACCGCACACCGTTCGGCTCCGCCCACGGGACCGAGACCGGCCTGTGGACCCTCGACTCGGGTACGGGAGTTCGTGCCGAGGTCCTCACCTACGGCGCCTCCCTGCACCGCCTGACCGTGCCCGACACCGCGGGCTCCGCCGCCTCGGTCGTCCGCTCGCTCGCCACGATCGACGACTACACGGGGAAGCACCCGTACTTCGGAGCCGTCGTGGGCCGCTACGCCAACCGCATCGCGCACGGCCGCTTCTCCCTGGACGGGGCCACGCACCACATCCCCGCCAACGACCGCGGCCACGCTCTGCACGGCGGCCCCGAAGGCTTCCACACCAAGATCTGGGACGCCACCTCCGACACCACGGACAGCACCGCGTCCGTGCGGCTGACGCTGCACAGCCCCGACGGGGACATGGGGTTCCCCGGAGCGCTGGACGTCTCCGTCACGTACACCCTCGACACCGCGGGCACACTGGCCGTCGACTACGCCTCGGTCACCGACCGCGCCACGGTCGTCAACCTGACCAACCACGCCTACTTCGAGCTGGCCGGCCACGGGGACGTCCTCGGCCACCTGCTGGAGGTCGACGCCGACACCTACCTCCCGGTGGACGGCGACGGCATCCCCGCGGGACCGCCGGTCGCAGTGCGGGGTACTGCGTTCGACCTCACCGCGGCGCGCGTCCTGGGGGAGCGGACGGCGCTCGAGGACGAACAGCTGCGCCTGGCGGGCGGCTTCGACCACTGCTGGGTGCTCCGTGAACCCGCCGGCGCACCGGCGGGGGGACTGCGCCGCGCCGCCCGGCTCACCGCCCCCGCCGAGGGCCGCGTCCTGGATGTGTGGACGACGGAGCCCGGCATCCAGGTCTACACCGCCAACCAGCTCGACGGCTCGTTCACCGACGGCGACGGCCGGTCCCACGACCGCCACGGCGCGGTCTGTCTGGAGACCCAGCACCTACCCGACTCGCCCAACCGGCCCGGCCAGCCCAGCACCGTACTGCGTCCCGGCGAGACGGCGCGAAGCCGTACCGAGCTGCGTTTCCCCCACCTGGAGCGCTGAGGCCCGGCCGCGGGCTCGTGTTCCGCTGACTGGCGTGACCGGCGCGCCCTCTGCGCCCCGGTCACGCCCGGTGTCACTTCAGGTACGCGCCCGCCGTCCCGATCTTCCCCGGCGCCGCGTTCCGGCCGCCGAGGTCGAGGACGTACACGCGCAGATTGCCCTTGCCCGGAGCCGGGACGGCGAGCGTGCCGCCCGTCACCACGCGGGTGTCCCCGGTGACGGCGTCCTTGTACGTCCCGTTGGGGATGCCCGTGTACGTGGCGCCGCCCGAGACGGTCACGAGCGCGAAGCTGTCCGTGCCGCTCGCCGCGTCGGTGTACCGGCGCTTGTACGCCATGGAGCCGCTGATCCCCTCCGTCGAGTACTGGCCCATCTGGAGCGCCGGCACCGCCCGGCGGATCTCGTTGAGCCGTTGCACATGCTTGACCAGCGGCTTCGCGAGGGTATCGGCGACCGCGCCGGTGGCCGAGGAGACCTTGCTGAAGTCGGACGCCTTGACGTCACCGGCGAGATGGCCGCCGAAGTACGCCCGCCCGGTGGTCTCCAGGGGGCAGCCGGGTCCGCAGTCGATCTTCTTGCCCGCCCGGAACTCGATCTCCGAGCCGTAGTAGAGCGTGGGGATGCCCCGGAAGGTCCACATCAGGGACATGTTCTCGGCCCAGGCGTCCGTGCCGCCCGCGTACCGTTCGCTGCTCTTGTTGGGCCCGTAGTCGTGGCTGTCGACGTAGACGACGTTGTACGTGGCGTCGTTGTAACTGTCGTCGGAGTCCTTGCCGTTGCTGTAGGCGTTGCCGGCGTCGCCGAAGTTCATGTGCATGCGCATGTCGATGACGTTCATCCCGGAGAACTTGCTGTGGTCCGGTGCGTGGTAGGTGTTGCCGTTCAGGAAGGCGTTGGTGGAGGTGGGCTGGGATCCGGTGCCCTGCTGCTGCTCGTAGTCGTACATCTCCAGAGCGGCCTTGCCGTCGTCGGCGCTGTACTCCTTGCGTTCCTTCCACGTGTAGAACTGCGCGGAGTGGTTGACCGAGCCGCGGTTCCACTTGTCGTTGACGAAGGCCGCGACCTCGCCGAAGACGAAGAAGTTCTTCGCGGCCCCGGCGCCGAACCGCTGGGTGACGCGCTCCTGGATCGCGGGCAGGAAGCGGCGGTTCCAGGTCGTCCGGGGGATGTGGACGGCAGTGTCGACCCGGAAGCCGTCCACGCCCATGTCGATGTACTTGTTGTAGGCGCCGATCAGGTAGTTCTGCACGGGCGTGCTCTCGGTGTTGAAGTCGGCGAGATCGTCGTGCAGCCAGCAGCTGCGGGAGTCCTCACCCTCCCAGTTACCGATCCAGCAGTTGTGGTAGTACGCCTTCGGGAACATGCCCGATGTCGGGCTGGGCCACTGGCAGTTGTAGATCCGGTACCCCTCGGGCGAGGTGTACTGGGTGGGGGTGCCCCAGTTGACGCAGGTGTTGCCCGACGGCTCGGCGGTGGACCACAGGTCACCGTTGTAGTACGACTTCCCGGACTTGGTCTCGACGGTCAGGCCGTCGTACTCGAAGCCGTCGTTCTTCTCGTCGTAGTACCAGCTCCACTGGGTGTCGCGGACCCCGTACGCCTTCGGGGTGAACAGGCCCTTGGCGCCCCAGCGGGAGGAGTGGTTGTAGACGACGTCCTGGTAGATCTTCATGCCCTTGGCGTGGGCCGCGTTGATCAGGTCCTGGTAGGAGGCGCCGGCGGACTCCAGCCGGGAGTCGACCTCGTAGAAGTCGTAGCCGTGGTAGCCGTGGTAGTCGTAGTCGGACCGGTTCAGCACCACTGGGGTGATCCAGACGGCCGACATGCCGAGGCCCTTGATGTAGTCGAGCTTGTTGACCAGGCCCTTGAAGTCGCCCCGGAACATGGGGTCGTTGTTGGCCGCGTTGCCCGACTTCGTGTGCTGGCTCCCGCCGCGGTTGTTGGAGGTGTCACCGTCCTCGAAGCGGGCGGTGAGCACGAAGTAGATCGGGTCCTTGCGGGGGTCGGTGCCCAGCGGCTTCCCGGAGGCCGGGGCCGCCGGCTTCTCCCCCGTGGTGGCGGTGGCGGCGGCGGAGGCGGCGGAGACGTTCCCTGCCGCGTCGAGGGCCCTGACCGTGTAGGTGTAGGCCGTCCTCTCCTCCAGCCCGGTGTCGGAGAACACCGTGGAGCCGACGTCGGTCACCATCGTGCCCCTGGTGCCGCCGGTCCGTGTCACCTGGTACTTCGTCACACCGCGGTCGTCGGTGGACGGGTCCCAGGTCAGCACGACCGCGATCCCGTCGGCGTCGGCGGTCACCTTCGCCGGGGCGGTCGGGGCCTCGGTGTCCGGGGTCTCGGCCGCGCACGGGTCCTTCGCGGCGGAGGTGACCTTGCGGTCCTTCACCGTGCTGAGTCCCTCGGAGAGGGTGTAGTCGCTGCCGTTGTTGTTGTCCCAGACCCCGTTGCCGTTGTTGAAGGCGGCCTGCAGTGTGGTCGCCGAGCCGAGGTCCACCGACTTCTTCACCCAGCCGGTACAGGCGGCCTCCATGCCCACCCCCGGGACGGCGGTCCAGGCGCCGCCCGTCGGCCGGTAGTGGAGATTGACAGTCGTCCAGCCGACGGTCGCCGTCGAGTAGTAGACGGACGCGGTGTGCGCACCGCCCGGGCCGGGGTCCGTGCCCGTGTCGGCGCACGGGTCGCTGTGGGCCACCACCCCGTCCTTGACGGTGATGTTCCCGGTGCCGAGGGCGTAGTTCCTGCCGGCGTTGTTGTCCCAGACGCCCGAGCCGTTGTTGAACGTGGCGGCCATACCGGCCGCGCTGCCCAGGCTCACGGTCTGCTTCACCCAGTCCGTGCACGCGGCTTCCATGACCACGCCGGGCACGGTGGTCCAGGAACCGCCGTCGGGTGCGTAATGGAGCCGGTGGGCGGTCCAGTTCTTGGTCTTCGTGTAGTAGAAGACGGTCGCGGTGGATTCCGAGGCGGCCGCGGGCGCGGCCTCGACGGTGCGCGGGGACTCCGGTACGGCGGTCAGGAGCCCCAGCATCACGGTGGCTGCGAGGGCCGCTCCCAGGGGGCGTCCGAGCAGCCGGGTGGGGGTGCGTCTCATTCGTGTGTCTCCAGGGGAGGGGCCGCGGGCGGGTGGACCGCGGCTGCCAACAGCGCATCCGCCCGGCGAGCGGCTGCGAGGATCCCGCCGGAGAACCCGGACGCGCCCCAGGGTTCGGCGAGCAGTGCGTCCTGACGGCAAACGCTGTCAGAATGTTGCTGCAATCTTTTGCAGTGTGGAAGTTACCTGCGCATGACAGGCCCGTAAAGAGGGTGCGCGGAAGCTGCTGTCCGGACCGGTGAGCCGCGAGCCGCGTTCCGGTCGGCGCGACCTTCCCCGCCGACGTCCGTGCGGGCCACGAGCGCGACGCCCAGGGGCATCCGAAGCAGGCCGTCTGCTTCGCGGGCACGCTCGGCCTGATGCCCGGCCGCGGCTGATCGCGGCCCCGGCCGGGCGCCTTGCCGCCCTGTCCGGGAGCCCGGACTTCTCGGCATCGGTGCCTGACGGGCGCGGGGTGGCTCAGCCGGCCTCGCCGCCGGACTCCAGCTGCGCCATCAGACGGGCGAGCCGGGCGGCCCTGACCTCGGGCGTCCGCGCCTTCAGCAACTGGAGGACCATCTGGTACCGCGCCGATCTGCCGAGCCGGTCGAAGCGCTGCGCCGCCCCGGGGTCGTCGGCCAGCGCGGCGACGAGATCGGCGGGCACGGTGGCCTCCTTCTGCGAGGGATACGCCGCGGCCCACCGCCCGTCCGCCTGCGCGGCGCGCACCTCCGCGAGCCCGGGCTCCCGCATCCGGCCCGCCACCGTCAGCGCCTCGACCTTGCGTACGTTGGCGAGGGACCACAGGCTTCCCTTGCGGCGGGGCGTGATCCTCTGCAGGTAGTGATCCCGGTCGAGGGCCCTGCGCTGCCCGTCGATCCAGCCGAAGCAGATCGCGACGTCGACGACCTCGTCGGGCCCGACGGACTCGATGCCCGTGCTCTTCTTCGCGAGCTTCAGCCACAGCTCGGCCCGCCCGCCGTGATGGCTCTCCAGCCAGGACTCCAGCCCGTCGAGCCGCTCGACGAACAGCGGCTGTGCAAGCGTTCCGTCCCCGGCTCCGCCCGGTCCCGGGCCGTCGGGCATCGTCATGTCGTCTCCTTCGACGTGAGCCTGATGCTCCGTCAGGATACGCCGACCACTTGCGCGTACGCCGACCCGGAGTGTGCGACCGAAGTCCGGGCCGGGGCCGGGAAGAGTGCCCGGAGGCGGCCGGCGGGCGTTCAGGCCGAGGGCGGTGGGGCCGTGCTGGCCCGGACGACCAGCCGGGTCGGGACCAGGGTGGTACCGCGCTCAGCCGTCTCGTTGCGGATCTGCCGCAGCACACCGTCCACGCACAGTCGTCCCACCTCGGCGAAGTCCTGGTGCACGGTGGTCAGCGGCGGCACGAACGAACCGGAGTCGGCGATGTCGTCGAACCCGACGACACTGACGTCCTCGGGTACGCGCCTGCCCTGCTCGTGCAGGGCGCGCAGGACGCCGAGAGCCATCTGGTCGTTGGCCGCGAAGACCGCGGTGCACGAGGGGTCGGCCGCGAGGGCGAGCCCGGCCTCGTAACCCGAGGTCGCCGACCAGTCACCGCCCACCGGGGGCGGCACCGGGCGTCCCGCTTCCTCCAGGGTCTGCCGCCAGGCGCCGGCGCGGCGCTGGGCCGCGAACGACTCCGCCGGGCCGGCGACATGCACCACGGTGCGGTGCCCGAGATCGAGCAGATGCCGCACCGCCGCCCTGGCACCACCGGACTGATCGGTGTCCACGACGCTGTAGCGGTCACCCGCGTCCGAATCGGCCACCACGACGTGCGTGTGCGGCGGCAAGGACACCGCGGAGTCCAGGAGATGGACTTCCATGATCACGATGATACCGTCCACGACCTGCTCGCCGAGCACGGTGAAGGCCCCCCGGACCCCGGTGCTGGTGGGCGTCGCGACGGGCAGCAGGGTGATCGCGTAGCCCTCGTCCGCCGCGGAGGCGGAGATGGCCTCCAGCGTGCGGACGTTCCCCGTCGTGGCCAGCGTGAACAGGATGACGCCCAGGGTGCGGAACTCGCCGCTCTTGAGGGCGCGCGCGGCGCTGTTGGGCCGGTAGTCGAGCTCCTTCATGGCGGCCAGGACGCGTTGGCGGGTCCCCTCGGTCACCGCCGATCGTCCGTTGGACACCCGGGAGACCGTCTGCGAGGAGACGCCGGCCAGGCGTGCGACGTCGGCCATGGAGGAGCCCCTGCGGCGAGGCCGTTCCGCGGAGCCCGTGGACCGGTCCGCGGACTCTTCGCGTCCGTGCACTTCGTTCTGCCTCCGTCGTGTTCCTGTGAGCCTTTCGCCGTGCGGGAGAGGTCGTCGTCCCCACCGGTGGACCGTCGTCCGCAGCGCTCGCCCTGAGGGCTTCCGTGCTCGGGATGTGTCCTGCCCCGCGCCGCGTGCGGTCCGTGCCGCATGACGGGCCGTAGGTCCGGATCACCGATATTCCTACCACCTCCGAAGGCCTGCCGCCGACACGGCATCGTGGAGTCGCCGTCCGGGTGCCCGCCGTCCCCCGGTGGCGCCCCAAGTATGGTCGTACCAGGTGGAAGACGCGTCTTGACGCTGACGGAGCGGGGGTGTAGACATCACGTCACCGATTGTTGTTTACGTAAACATCGGCCTCTGAAACGCAGCGCGCCTCCACGATGTCCGGTGTCTCCCTCCGGCCGGGGCCATGCACAATGCCGGACCAGTAGGAGTACCAAGATAATGACGGCCGTTACGCCGCTCACCACCGGACGCCGCCCACCACCGAGAGGCACCCGCGCCCGGCGCGGGCGCGTCGGGTGGATCTTCGTCGGACCGTTCATGGCCGTGTTCGCCCTGGTGTTCCTCGCCCCGGTCCTCTACTCGCTCTACCTGAGCTTCTTCCGGGACCAGCTGGTGGGCGGCACGTCGTTCGTCGGCCTGGACAACTTCCAGCGCGCCTTCGAGGACGAGAAGTTCTGGGAGGCGGTGGGCCGGGTAGCCCTCTTCCTCGCCGTACAGGTGCCCGTCATGCTCGGCCTCGCGCTGCTCATAGCCCTGGCCCTCGACAGCGGCAGGCTCTACGGCAAGGCATTCTTCCGCATATCGGTCTTCCTGCCCTACGCCGTGCCCGCCGTCGTCGCCACGCTGATGTGGGGGTTCATCTACGGCACCCGGTTCGGGCTGGTCGCGAACATCAACGACTCCCTCGGCGTGTCCCTGCCCGACCCGCTCTCGCCCTCCCTGGTGCTGGCCAGTATCGGCAACATCGTCACCTGGGAGTTCGTCGGCTACAACATGCTGATCTTCTACTCGGCGCTGCGCGTCGTCCCGAAGTCCCTCTACGAGGCGGCCGAGATCGACGGAGCGGGCCAGTGGCGGATCATCGCCGCGGTCAAGATCCCCGCGATCCGCGGGGCGCTGGTGATCGCGACGATCTTCTCGGTGATCGGCAGCTTCCAGCTGTTCAACGAGCCCAGCATCCTGCAGAGCCTGGCGCCCAACGCGATCACGACCTACTTCACGCCCAACCTGTACACCTTCACGCTGTCCTTCTCCGGTCGGCAGCAGAACTACGCGGCGACGGTCTCCCTCGTCATGGGCCTCGTCACGATGATCATCGCGTACGCGGTCCAGCTGCGCGGCATGCGAAAGGAGGCGTGAGCCATGAGCGCACCTCCCCACAGCGCCGAGCAGACGTCCCGGCGAGTCACCCACCGCGCCCCGGTAGCCCGGCGCACACCCCGCAGACGCCACACGGCCGACCAGCCGCGCCGCAGCGTGCTGCTCACGGCGCTCATGGCGCTGACCGCCCTCTACGCGCTCCTGCCCCTCGCCTGGCTGGTCATCAACGCGACCAAGACACAGAAGAGCCTCCTCGACTCCTTCGGCCTCTGGTTCAGCGGTGACTTCGCTCTCTGGGACAACATCTCGCAGACGCTCACGTACGACGACGGCATCTTCGTCCGCTGGTTCCTCAACACCCTGCTCTACGTGGTCGTCGGGGCCGGCGGGGCCACCTTCCTGGCGGTCCTCGGCGGCTACGGCCTGGCGAAGTTCGACTTCAGGGGCAAGCGCGCCGTCTTCGCCACCGTCATCGGCGCCGTGGCCGTGCCCGCCACCGCCCTGGCGGTCCCCACGTTCCTGATGTTCAGCAAGATGGGCCTCACCGACACCCCGTGGGCCGTCATCATCCCGTCCCTCATCTCTCCCTTCGGGCTCTACCTCATGTGGGTGTTCGCGGCCGAGGCCGTCCCCACCGAGCTCCTCGAGGCAGCCAGGGTGGACGGCTCCGGAGAGCTGCGGACGTTCTTCCGCGTCGCACTCCCCCTGCTGAGCCCGGGCATCGTGACGGTCCTGCTGTTCACCATGGTGCAGACCTGGAACAACTACTTCCTGCCCCTTATCATGATCAAGGACCCGGGCTGGTACCCGCTGACGCTGGGACTGAACG
The DNA here is from genome assembly GCA_014651175.1 of Streptomyces clavifer. Taxonomy (GTDB): domain Bacteria; phylum Actinomycetota; class Actinomycetes; order Streptomycetales; family Streptomycetaceae; genus Streptomyces; species Streptomyces clavifer. The sequence continues at coordinate 581,752 of BMWJ01000005.1, forward strand.
CCTGGAACGCACAGGCGTCCACCGCGGGCGGCCAGCCGGTCTTCAACCTGGTCATCACGGGTTCCCTGCTGACCATCGTGCCGCTGATCATTGCCTTCCTCATGCTCCAGCGCTACTGGCAGTCCGGACTGGCAGCGGGCAGCGTCAAGGAGTGACCTTGCTCCACCGGCCCTCGTCGGCCACCGATTCTCCGCGCTCCGGGGACGGCTTAACCCGCCCCCGGTCCGCGCGGCGTCCCACCTCCGCACGCCCCCGTGCGGACGCTCGACGGTTCGTGAACCACCCTCACCACAACGGAGTGAAGCGATATGAGAACCATGACCAGACGCGCGATGCGCGGCGTCGGCCTGCTGTGTGCGGCGGCGCTGAGCCTCACGGCGTGCGGGTCCTCCGACGACGCCGGCTCGGAAAAGACCGTGTCGGGTGGTGACGTCAGGGCGGCTCTCAAGAAGGGCGGCTCGATCACGGTGTGGGCGTGGGAGCCGACGCTCAAGCAGGTGGTCACCGACTTCGAGAAGGAGTACCCCAAGGTCAAGGTGAAGCTGGTCAACGCCGGTACCGGCAACGACCAGTACACCGCCCTGCAGAACGCCGTGCAGGCCGGATCCGGTGTGCCGGACGTCGCGCAGGTCGAGTACTACGCCCTCGGTCAGTTCGCCCTCGGCAAGTCCCTCCAGGACCTGAGCGGCTACGGCGCCTCGGACTTCAAGCGCGACTACTCGCCGGGCCCGTGGAACTCCGTCACCGTCGACGACGCGGTGTACGCCCTGCCCATGGACTCCGGCCCGATGGCGCTCTTCTTCAACAAGAAGGTCCTGGACAAGCACAAGATCGCCACGCCCACCACCTGGGACGAGTACCTGGACGCCGCGCGCAAGCTGCATGCCGCCGACCCGAAGGCCTACATCACCAACGACACCGGTGACGCGGGCTTCACGACCAGCATGATCTGGCAGGCCGGC